>NZ_QVLS01000002.1 GCF_003417535.1 Hydrogenophaga borbori | reverse complement strand
GCCGAATGCTCGCGCTGTGGCGGTAGCCGACGAGAAACGATTTGGCTTCCTCTACCGGAAGAAGCGGTAGGAATCGAAGTCCGCTCTGGGCCCGAAGCGGGCATTCTCTATTTCTCAGAAACGAACGTCTCCACAAGGCCAGAAGTGACTGCGTAGTCGGCAGCTGCCCGCATTGCGCCCTCGGTCACGGAACCAACAACGAGCAGATTCGGCTCGGCGAAGCAGGGGCGTTTTTGCAGTTCATCCTCAATGGTCTGTCCCAGCCTGACCGGTGCGTAGAACGTTAGGTGGTAGCGCTTGTTTAGATGAACCAACACTGCGCCGGGAAACCAGCCCTTCGACTCGACCTCGCTGGCGTATTCACAGAAATTCTCAGGTAGAACGAGTTCGTGGGTAGTCACCAATACCTCTTCGCAATGTCCGCTTCTGGCCGATGACCGCCATGCTAGCTCAGGCTGGGCAGGCAAGGAGCAGACGTTCACTCAAGAAACATCTCCACCAGCACTTCGCCGGTTGCCCGTCGAACGTACTGAACTAGGTTGGAGCCTCTTTCAAGCGAGAAGTCGATCCATTCATCTGCAGGAATCGACCGAAGATGATTCACAAGTTGTCGGGAACCTTCACGCACTGAAGGCCGCGGGTTGATGGCCCCCGCGTCCTGCATACGGACCCGAAACTCGATGATTTCAAGAAGAGCGCCGGCTAAGTTGCTGCCTTCAGATGCCATGGTGTGAAACCCGCCTCTGGCCGATCGGTGCCGCTGATTCTCACTGCCGGTACTTCTTCGGTATTGGGTGTGTCCGGCAGTCGAAAGGGCCGTCCGAACCACTACCGCGAATGCGGCTCTGAAAGAACTGACGTTTCGAGCTCGAACTAAGGAGTGCCTGGACGGTAGCGGCGTCGATTTCGCAATAGTGGTAGTTCGTTGCCTTCAGCTGGATGACCATGTAGCGCTCAGCTTTGTCGTAGCAGATTCGGGAGACGTCGCTGTTCTCTCTGACATCCGAGCAGGCGAAAGAATCCAGTGACACTGCCCCGTGATACTTGACTTGGACGGTTTCCGCGGCTGCGACCTGGTAGAGCGCAGCAATCGCAGCAAGAGCTAAGAATCTCATGAGGGCTCCCATCCCTTCAACGACATTGAGCAACCATACCGTTTACCGGTCGAACTGAGCAAACATCTGCGGTCGTATGTCCGCGCATTGCCGATAGCAGGCATGCTAGCTCAGTATGAACCTTCAATAATGCAACTTGTTGGGATGCACGCGCCGAGTCGGTTCATGCTGCTAGCCCCTCAACTCGATGGGAGACCATCATGGAAGCAGCTTCATCGGCTATTCACCGTGAGCCGTGGAACAAGGGCAAGATCGTCGGGCAAAAGGCTCCGTTCAAGCTAAAGGATATCTGGGCGTTGCGCGTGCGACTTCAGATGGAGGGCAGGGTACGAGAACTTGCCCTTTTCAATCTGGGCATAGACAGCAAGCTGCGAGGCTGCGACCTGGTTGCCCTTAGGGTGCGGGATGTATGCCATGGCGATCAGGTGGCAACGCGTGCGATCGTCCTTCAGCACAAAACCCAGCGACCAGTTCAGTTCGAGATCACTTCCGCGACTCGGGAGGCCTTGCAGATGTGGATCAAGAAGGCTGCCCTCCGACATGAGGACTACCTGTTCCCCAGTCGTATTCACGATTCCCCTCACCTTGGGACACGCCAGTACGCACGGATTCTGGGGCGATGGGTCGATGAACTGGCACTTGACCGAGCCGACTATGGGACTCATTCAATGCGCAGAACCAAGGCGACCTTGATCTACAAGCGGACCAAGAATCTGCGCGCAGTGCAGTTGCTTCTTGGCCACTCGAAGCTGGAATCGACGGTCAGATACCTCGGCATTGAGGTCGACGATGCGCTTGAGATCTCGGAGCAGACAGAGATCTGATCTTCGCTCTTTAGCGATCATGCCCGCCATCGCCCTATGCGTTGCATGGCGGGCACTAGAGAAATGCCGGGGCCAACGATCAGGTTGCAGGTCGGCGGGTGGCCGGTATCGGATACAGCAGACACTCACCGCGCGAAGTCCGAGAGACCGAGATCAGTCTAAAGCCACCCCTGCACAAATCAAGGTAAACCGCCCAACCTGCCCCAACGACTCCCCTACCCCACCGCCCTCCCCAACCCCTGCCCCACATCCCAAAGAATGTCCTCGATGTGCTCCAGCCCCACCGATATCCGGATCATGTCCGGCAGCACACCGGCGGCGCGTTGCTGAGCCTCATCCAGCTGCCGGTGCGTCGTGCTCGCCGGGTGCGAGATCAAGGTCCGCGTATCCCCGATGTTCACCAGGTGGCTCATGAACTGCGCGCTTTCGATGAAGCGCACGCCGGCCTCCATGCCGCCCTTCACGCCAAAGGCCAGCAGGCCGGATGCGCCGCGCATCTGCCGCTTCATCAGCGCGTGCTGCGGGTGGTCTTCCAGGCCGGGGTAGTTCACCCAGCTCACGCGCGGGTCGTCCTTCAAGAATTTCGCCAGGGCCAGCGCGTTCGCGCAGTGGCGCTCCATGCGCAGCGGCAGGGTTTCCACGCCCTGCAATATCTGCCAGGCGCTGGTGGGCGCCAGTGAGGCGCCGTAGACGCGCAGGCCTTCCATGCGGCAGCGCATGCTGAAGCCAAAGTCGCCAAAGGTTTCGTAGAACTTCACGCCGTGGTAGCCGGGCGATGGCTCGGTCATGCCGGGGAATTTGCCGTTGTCCCAGGGGAATTTGCCGCCCTCCACCACCACGCCGCCCAGGGTGGTGCCGTGGCCGGCCAGGTACTTGGTCGCGCTGTGGATGACGATGTCCGCGCCCAGCTTCACCGGGTTGCACAGGAAGGGGCTGGGCACGGTGTTGTCCACGATCAGGGGCACGCCGTGCGCGTGGGCCACGTCGGCTATTGCCCCGATATCCAGCACCACCATGCTGGGGTTGCCCAGGGTCTCGGCGTACACGGCGCGGGTGTTGGGCCGCATGGCGGCGGCAAAGGCGTCGGGGTCGGTGGCGTCGACGAAGGTGGTTTCGATGCCGAACTTGCGCAGGCTCACGGCCAGCATGGTCACGCTGCCGCCGTACAGGGCGCCGGCGGCCACCACGTGGTCGCCGCTTTGCAGCAGGGTGGTCAGGGCCAGGGTTTCGGCGGCCATGCCACTGGCGCAGGCCACGGCGGCGCGGGCGCCTTCCAGCGCGGCCACGCGCTCTTCCAGCGCACACACGGTGGGGTTGCTCAGGCGCGAGTAGACGTTGCCGAAGGTCTGCAGGTTGAACAGGCTGGCGGCGTGTTCGGCGCTGTCGAAGACAAAGCTGGTGGTCTGGTAGATGGGCAGCGCGCGCGAGCCGGTGCTGCTGTCGGGGATCTGCCCGGCGTGGATGGCCAGGGTCTCGGGGTGGAACTGTCGGTCGGCCATGTCACACCGGCCTTTTTGCGGAGATGACCTGGGTGTTCACGCCGGCCCAGTTCAGGCCGCCGAACAGGCGCGCGTGTTCGATCTTCACGCAGCGGTCCCACACGCTGTCCAGACCGGCCTCGGTGGCGATGCGGTCGGCCTCTTCATTGCGCAGGCCCAGCTGCTGCCACAGGCACTTGGCGCCGATGGCAACGGCGCTCTTCGCAATGGGCGGAATGTCTTGCTCCTTGCGGAACACGTCGACCATGTCCACGGGGAAGGGGATGTCCTCCAGCCGCGCATAGCTGGTCTCGCCCAGTATGTCGGGGTACTTGGGGTTCACCGGCACGATGCGGTAGCCGTGTTCCTGCATGTACTTGGCCGCGAAGTAGCTGGGCCGGTGCCATTCGGCCGAGAGGCCGACCACGGCGATGGTGCGGCAGTCCTTGAGCACGCGCCTCAGGGTGGGGATGTCGTCTTGCATGGCTGGGGGGGTGTCACCAGTAGTTCGCCATCAGGGCCTGGGCCCAGGCGGGTTCGCGCAGCTCGCCGCGCGGCAGCGTGGCGCTCCACACGGGTTTGATGTCGAGCACGGGCGTGCCGTCCACGGCGTCCAGGCCCTCCACCTCGATGGTGGTGCCGCTCACGCCCAGCACGCGGCAGATGCTCAGGCCGATGCGGTTGGGCCGCATGCGCGCGCGCTGCGCGAAGATGCCCACGCGCGGCCAGTCGGCGCGGTGGCGCGGGTGGCGGGCGCCGGTTTCAACGGGCTCCTGTTCGTCCACATGGAAGTGGAACACCACCTCGATGTGCGAGACCTGGTCCAGGCCGAGCAGGCTGTCGGGGCCCAGGCGCGGGTCGCACAGTTCGATGCGCGAGCGGTTCGGGCCCCAGCCGTCCTTGGTGGCCTCGGCGCGGCCGCCGCGCACGTGGGCGATGGGGGTGTAGAGGTGGCCTTTGGTGGGTGGGGTGGTCATGGGGTGTCTCCGGTAGCGCCCACGCGCAGCACCACGTTGCCCACGGCGCGACCGCTTTCCACCCGCTGGTGCGCGTCGGCGATGCGCTCCAGCGGCAGGCGCTCGGCGATCGGGAAGCGCAGCGCGCCGCGCTCCAGCAGGCGGTTGAGCGTGCCGGTGGCGCGCGCGCGGTCGGACTCGCTCAGGTGGTAGACCATGAAGAACTTGAGCTGCAGGTTCTTCACGATCAGCGGGTAGAAGGGAATGGCCAGGGGCGAGGCGCCACTGCCGTAGGCCACCACCTCGCCGCCGGGCCTGAGCATGTCCAGGTTGGCGGCGGCGTTGGCGGCCATGTCGGTTTCGATGATGCGGTCCACGCCCTGCCCTTGCGTGAGCTCGGCCATGCGCTCGGCCAGGGGCTCGGTCTTGTAGATCACCACCGCGTCGGCGCCGGCCTCGCGCGCGATGCGCGCCTTGTCGTCGGAGCTCACGGTGGCGATGACCCGCGCCGCGCCGAACTGGCTGGCCAGCTGCACCGCGCAGTGGCCCACGGCGCCCGCGCCACCGGCCACCAGCACGGTCTTGCCGGCCACGCCGCCGTCCATCAGCACCGCGTGCAGCGCGGTGAGCGCGGGAATGCCCAGGCAGGCGCCGGCCTCACCGCTGGCGGCGTCGGGCAGGCGCACGGCCTGCCGCTGCGGCAGGCACAGGGCTTCGCAGGCGGTGCCGTGCGCGCGGCCCCAGGCGGCGTTCCACAGCCACACGCGCTCGCCGATGCGCGCGCGGCTCACGCCCTCGCCCACCGCGTCGATGACGCCGCTGCCGTCGCTGTGCGGCACGATGCGCGGGAACGGCAGCGTCTGGCTGCGCAGGCCGGCGCGGGACTTCACGTCCGAGGGGTTCACACCCGACCAGGCCACCCGCACGCGAACCTCGCCGGGGGCGGGTTGCGGTTCGGGGATGTCGGCGAGCTGCAGCACCTCGTGGGCCGGGCCCACGGCTTCGTAGAACGCGGCTTTCATGGGCCGCTCACCAGTTGGGCTTGCGCTTGTCGATGAAGGCCTGCACGCCTTCCAGCGCGCTCGGGTCCATCATGTTGCAGGCCATGGTGCGGGCCGCGTCGTCGTAGGCGGCGGCGATGCCGGTTTCCAGCTGGCGGTAGAACAGGCCCTTGCCGGCGGCGATGGCCATCCGCGGCTTGGCGAGGATGCTGTCCACCAGCCTGGCCACCTCGGCCGCCAGGTCGGCGGCGTCCACCACGCGGTTGATCAGGCCCTTGGCCTTCGCCTCCTCGGCGCCGATGAAGTCGCCCGTCACCAGCATCTCGAAGGCGGCCTTGCGGCCCAGGTTGCGGCTCAGTGCCACGCTGGGCGTGCTGCAGAACAGGCCCACGTTGATGCCGCTGACGGCAAAGCGCGCCTCGCGCACGGCCACGGCCAGGTCGCACATGGCCACCAGCTGGCAGCCCGCCGCCGTGGCGATGCCCTGCACCTGTGCGATGACGGGCACGGGCAGCTGCTGCACGGCCATCATGAAGCGCCCGCACTGGGCGAACAGGCGGTTGTAGTAGTCCAGCGAGGGTTCGGCGCGCATCTCTTTCAGGTCGTGCCCGGCGCAGAAGGCCTTGCCCTCGGCGGCGATGACCACCACGCGCGCGCCCTCGTCGGCGGCCACGCGGTCCACGGCGGCCTGCAGCGCGGCCAGCATGCCCTCGCTCAGGGCGTTGAAGGACTGCGGGCGGTTCAGCGTGAGCGTGACCACGCCGCGCGGGTCGCGCTCGTAGCGCAGGGGTTCGTGGGCGATGGAGGGGTCAAGCCGGTCGTTCATGGTCTGTCTCGCTCGGTCATTCGATGGCGCTCGAACTCTTGGCGCGCTCGCGCAGCTCGAACTTCTGGATCTTGCCGGTGCTGGTTTTGGGGATGGCCTCGAAGCGCACGGCCTTGGGCACCTTGTAGCCGGCCAGCAGCGTGCGGCAGTGGGCGATGAGTTCGGCTTCCGTAGTCTGCGCGCCGGGGCGCAGCTCCACGAAGGCCAGCGGCGATTCCCCCCACTTCGGGTCGGGCTTGGCCACCACGGCGCAGGCCATCACGGCGGGGTGGCGGTACAGGGCGTCTTCCACCTCGATGGAGCTGATGTTCTCGCCGCCGCTGATGATCACGTCCTTGCTGCGGTCCTTGATCTTCACGTAGCGGTCGGGCTCCAGCACGGCCAGGTCGCCGGTGTGGAACCAGCCGCCTTCGAAGGCCTTGGCGGTGGACGCGGGGTTCTTCAGGTAGCCCTTCATGACGATGTTGCCGCGGAACATGATCTCGCCCATGGTCTGGCCGTCGGCGGGCACCTCCTGCAGGGTCTCGGGCGCCATCACGGTCATGCCTTCCTGCAGCGGGTAGCGCACGCCCTGGCGGCCGTTCAGGCGCACCTGCTCGCCGAGTTCGGCGCTGGCCCAGCCGGGCCGCGCCACGGCCACCGAGGCCGGGCCGTAGACCTCGGTGAGGCCATAGACGTGGGTGATCTGGAAGCCCAGGCGCGCCATGCCTTCGATCATGGCGGCCGGCGGCGCGGCGCCCGCCACCATGCCACGCACGGCGCCGATGCCGTGCTTGAGCGCCGGGTCGGCGCCCACGGCGGAGAGGATGCCGTTGTGCACGATGGGCGCGGCGCAGTAGTGGTCCACGCCGTGCTCGCGCATGGCGGCCAGGATGGCACCCGGCTCCACGCGGCGCAGGCAGACGTGCACGCCGGCCTGCAGCGCCACCGTCCAGGGGAAGCACCAGCCGTTGCAATGGAACATGGGCAGGGTCCACAGGTAACGCGGAAACTGCGGCATGGTCCAGGTGACCACGTTGCTGACGGCATTGAGGTAGGCCCCCCGGTGGTGCGTGACCACGCCCTTGGGGTCGCCGGTGGTGCCGCTGGTGTAGCTCACGGCGATGGCGTCCCACTCGTCGGCGGGGCCGTCCAGGCGCGGCAGCGGCGCGTGCGCGGCCAGCAGGGCCTCGTACTCGTGGGCGCCCAGGCGCTCACCCGGGCCGCTGTATTCGCTGTCGCAGACGTCGATGACCACGATGCCCCGGCCCAGGGCGGCCAGGGCCTGGGCCACCACCGGCGCGAACTCGCGGTCGGTGATCAGCACCTTGGCCTCGCAGTGGTTCATCTGCCAGGCCAGCAGGGCGGCGTCCAGGCGCGTGTTGAGGGTGTTGATGACAGCGCCCAGCGCGGGAATGGCGTAGTGCGCTTCCACCATCTCGGGCGTGTTGGGCAGCAGGGTGCTGACCGTGTCGCCGGGGCCGATGCCCAGGGCGCGCAGCGCGGCGGCCAGGCGGGCGGCGCGCTCGCGCACCTGGGCCCAGTTGAGGCGCCGCGCGCCGTGCACCACGGCGGGCATGTCGCCAAAGACCTCGGCCGTTCGCTCGACGAAGCTCACGGGCGAGAGGGCCACGAAATTGGCCGGGGTGCGGTCCAGGTGCTGGTCGTAGATGCTCATGGCGGCATCGTAGGCAGCGCGGACCGGGGGTGACCAGCGGGGCTTACCCGATGGGCCTCGGGGCGAATGTCGCCGCGCCGACACCTTGTGCGCCAGGGCCGCGGATGCTACAAGCCATGCGCTCATGGACGCGCCCGCCACCCACGCCCTGACCGAGGCCATCTACGACGCCGCGCTGGACGCCGCGCACTGGCCTGCGGTGCTGCGCCGGCTCAAGACCGCGTTCCGCACCGAGGCCGAGACCTTCTACGTGCTCGACTTCGCCACGCGCGAGATCGGCGAGGCCCACCTGGCCGGCGTGTCGCCCTATTGGGTGGGCCACTTCAACCGCTTCTACTTCGCGCCCGACAACCCCTGGAACGTGCACTCCACCGCCCTGCACCGCCAGGGCATGGTGCGCACCAACGAGCGCCTCGACGCCTTCACCCGCCAGCGCGGCGCGCTCTTTCGCTCCAGCTACTACCACGAGTGGATGGTGCCGCAGGGCTTTCACCACAGCATTGGCAACACGCTCACCAGCGACCGCCGCGCCATCGCCAACGTGACGCTCTTGCGCGCGCCCGACCTGCCGCGCTTCAACGCCGCCGAGGTTCGCCTGTTCGAGCAGCTCAGCGTGCATTTCGTGCGGGCGCTGCGCGTGCGCCAGCACCTCGACGCCCTGCGCGCCACGCGGGACGGCCTGGCCGCGATGCTCGACGGCCTGGGCGACGCCCTGCTCCTGCTGGACGACGGCGGCCGGCTGCTGCACGGCAACCGGGCCGCGCTGGACTGGCTGGCGCGCCGCGACGGCCTGCAGCTGCGCCACGGCGGCGTCGAGCCCTTGCACCCCGGCCAGCGCCCGCGCTTCACCGCCTGGCTCAAGGCGCATGCGGCGGGCTCGCTGCGCGCGGCCTCGGTGCCCGACACGCTGACCCTGGCGCGCGGCGCCAGCCGCCTGCCGCTGGCCTTGCGCGCCTCCGGCTGGACGCTGCCGCTGTCCTCCTGGCACAGCCCGCGGCGCTGCGTGCTGGTGTCGCTGGGACCGGCGGGCGCCCCGCGCGACGGCCCACCCACCGAGGTGCTGCAGGGCCTGTACCACCTCACGCCGGCCGAGGCGCGCCTGGCCCATGCGCTGTGCGAAGGCCTGAGCCTGCGCGAGGCGGCCGAGGCCCTGCGCATCACCTACGGCACGGCGCGCACGCGGCTCAAGGCGGTGTTCGGCAAGACGGGCACGCACCGCCAGGCCGCGCTGGTCGAGCGCATCCGCCGCGACCTGCCGCGCCCCCTCGGTCCGGGGTGACCCCGGCGCCGCGCGATCCGCGCTCGCCAGCCGCACCTCCCATCCGCACCTCCCATCCGCACCTCCCATCCGCACCTCCCATTTGGGAGGTGCCGCGCGGCGCGCGCCGGCCTATCGTCGCGTCCAGTCCATCCACGCAGGCTTCGCGACCATGTCCCTCATCACCCTGTCCGGCACCGTCAGCGGCATCCGCCATTCCTCGGAAACCTCGGGCCACATCGGCAAGAACGGCGGCAACGTACACACCAAGCAGGTGATCGCCTTCCGCGTGGACGGGCAGCCCGCCGAAATCAAGCTCATGAACATGCCCGACGTGCAGGACGGCGAGCGCGTGACCCTGGCCGGGCGCATGAAGAACGGCAGCTTCCGCGCCCTGGCCATGCGCAACGACCAGACGCGCGCCATCTACGGCATGCCCACCACCATGGCCTATGTGTTCGGCGCGCTGCTGGTGCTGGTGGGGCTGCCGCTGCTGCTGGTGCTGGTGGGGGTGCTGTTCATCGGCGCCGGCGCCTGGACCCTGTTCGAGGCCTGGACGCACACGCAGGCGGCCCGGCTTCTGCGGGCCTGAGGCACGGCCCGCCGCGCCCGGCCCGGCGCGGGCACGGACGCGGACACGGGCGCGGCGGCCTAGCGGAACATCTGGTTGAACGCGCCCAGCCCGGGCAGGCCCGCCGCGTAGCCGAAGCTGCCCGGGCCGTTCATTTCCTCGCCGGCCTTGAGCAGCGCCGCGTAGGCGGCGCGCGCCAGCGAGGAGCCCACGCTGATGCGGCGCACGCCCAGGCGCTCCAGCTCGGCGCGGGTGAGCGTGCCGCCGGCCAGGCCCATCACCACGTTCACCGGGCGGGGCGCCACCGCGCGCACCACGCGCTCCACCTGCTCGGCGGTCTTCAGGCCGGGGGCGTAGAGCACGTCGGCACCGGCCTCGGCGAAGGCCTGCAGGCGGCGGATGGTGTCGTCCAGGTCGGGCCGGCCCCACAGCAGGTTCTCGGCCCGCGCGGTGAGCACGAAGGGATGGGGCAGCGCACGCGCCGCCCGCACCGCCGCGCGCACGCGCGCCACGGCGGCGTCGAAGGGGTAGATCGGGTCGTCGGCGCGGCCGGTGGCGTCTTCGATGGAGCCACCCACCACGCCCGCCTCGGCGGCGGCACGGACGGTGTCGGCGCAGTCCTGCGGGTCGTCGCCGAAGCCGTTCTCCAGGTCGGCCGTGAGGGGCAGCGCCGTGGCCTGGGCCAGGTCGCGCACATGGGCGATGGTGCGCTCGCGGCCCAGCCCGCCGTCGGGCAGGCCGAGGGCGAAGGCGTGGCCGGCGCTGCTGCTGGCCAGGGCCTGGAAGCCCTGCCCCGCCAGCAGCACGGCCGAGCCGCGGTCCCAGGGGTTGGGCACGATGAAGCAGCCCCGGCGGTGCAGCTCGACAAAGCGCTCGGCGCGTTCGGCCATGGCGGTCATCGGATGCCCTTTCGTGTCACTTCAGCGGCGCGCGCTCGCCCAGCACCGCGCCCTTGGACAGCGGTTGTACCAGCTGCCCGTACAGGTGCAGCCAGCCGAAGCGGCCCTGCGGCACCGGCGGCTTGAAGTCGCGCAGGCGCGCGGCGATCTCCTCGGCCGGCACGGCCAGTTCGATGCGGCGCGCGTTCAGGTCGATCTCGACCGTGTCGCCGTCGCGCACGGCGGCCAGCGGACCGCCCTCGGCGGCCTCGGGCATGACCTGGCCGATGGTGATGCCGCTGTTGAGGCCGGAGAGCTCGCCATCGGTGACCACGGCCACGTCGGCGCCGCGCCCCGCCCCCACCAGGGCCGCCATGAAGCTGGCCGCGAACACCGTGCCCGGGCCGCCGCGCGGCCCCAGCATGCGCAGCACGATCACCTGACCCGGCTGCACGGCGCCGGTGCGCAGGCCGTCGATGGCCAGGGACTCGTCCTCGAAGACCTTGGCGGTGCCCACGAAGCGGCGGATGCCGGCGGGCACGGCGGCCAGCTTGACCAGCGCGCCGTCGGGCGCGAGCGAGCCACGGATCACCATCAGGCCGGGCTCGCGCGCGAAGGGCTCGTCCAGCGTGCGGATGACCTGGTCGTCGATGGCCAGCGGCTCGGCCAGCACCTCGCCCACCGTGCGCCCGGACACGCTCAGCGCGCCGCCGTCCACCAGCGGGCCCATGCGCTGCATCACCGCGCGCACGCCGCCGGCGGCGTCCAGGTCCTCGATGCGGTCGGGGCCGTTGGGGCGGATCTGCGTGAGCATGGGCACGGTGTCGGCGCAGGCCTCGAACTCGGCGATGACGTCGACCGGGCATTCGGCCTCGGTGGCGATGGCGATGAGGTGGCGCATGACGTTCACCGAGCAGCCCATGGCCACCGCGGTGCGAACGGCGTTGCGCAGCGCGGCGGGCGTGAGGATCTGGCGCGGCCGCAGGCCTTCGCGCACCAGCTCGACGATGCGCGCGCCGGCCTCGGCGGCCAGGGCGTGCAGGCGCGGGCCGTCGGCGCGGATCGGCGCGTTGCCCGGCAGCGCCAGGCCCAGGGCCTCGGCCAGGCAGTGCATGGAGTTGGCCGTGGCCAGGCCGGCGCACACGCCCGGGCCGTCGATGGCGGCGCGGCACATGCCCTCCAGGCCGTCGAGCGAGAGCTGGCCCGCCTTCACCGTGCCCACGGCCTTGTAGACCTCCTCGATGTCGACGTGGTGCTCGCCGCACTGGCGACCCAGCTGGTAGCCGCAGGCCAGCACCAGGCTGGGCACGTCCAGGCGGCCGGCGGCCATCAGGTGGGCCGGCGTGGTCTTGTCGCAGCTGGACAGCAGCAGCATGCCGTCGAGTTCCGCGCCCTCGACCTGCACCTCGATGTCGTTGACGATGAGGTCGCGCGTGGGCATGAGGTAGCGGCCCTGGCGCCCGGCGCTGGTGATGAAGTCCGAGGGCGCGGCGGTGCGGATCTCGAACGGCAGCCCGCCGGCGGCGCGGATGGCGTCCTGCACCATCTTCGAGATGCGGTCCAGGTGCGAGAAGCACACCGACAGGCCGCTGGAGGTGTTGACCACGGCGATCTTCGGTTTGTCGAAGTCGCTCTCGGGAATGCCCATGGCCGTCCATTGCGCCATGCGCACGGCCCAGCGGGTGGAGCCGCGTTCGAAGTTGCTGCGATAGGTCATTGGTGTCCTGGAAAGGGTTCAGTCGTCCAGCCGCGCGCCCTGGCGGTTGAGTTCGGTGCGCACCTCGCGCCCGTCGATGGCCCGGGGCTGGCGCCGTTCGCGCACGGCCAGCGTGGCCGCCACGCCGAGCGCCTGGCCGTAGGAGAAGCACTGCGCCGTGACGCGCGCCGAGGCGACGGCCTCGTGCTCGGCCGACAGGCAGCGTCCGCCGAACAGCAGGCCCTCGCCCACCTCGGGCACGAAGCAGCCGTAAGGCACTTCGTAGAAGTCGCCCAGCAGCCATTCCACGCGCGGCTTGCTGCCGGCGTGCAGCTCGATCGGCCAGGGCGAGCGCGCCACGCCGTCGGCGAACTTGCTGCCGGCCACCACGTCGCTGTTGCGCAGCACCGCGGTGCCCGCGCCCTGGCGCGTCTGGCGCACGCCCACCTGCACGCCGGTGTCGTTGACCCAGGCGTTCTCGCAGCCGGCCAGGTTCTCGCGGAAGAAGCGCTCATAGGCGCGCACCTGCGCGCGGCCCTGGGGCTCGGCCTCGCTCAGGTCGGCGGCGATGGCCGCGTTGAGCTCGCGGCCGTCGGCGCCGCGCACGCGGGTGCAGTTGCACAGCAGCTCGCCGGGTCGCGTGGTGGTGAAGAGCCAGATCTTGGCGCGCGGCAGGTCCAGGCCGCCCTTCTGCGCCGCCAGGATGCGCTCGCTCACGGCCGCCGGCATGATGGTGTCGTGCCCGTATTCGGCAATGAAGCGCGCCGTGTCCACGCCCTGCAGGCGAAAGATCATGGTGGGGTTCTGCACCACGCCGTCGGCCCCGCACCAGGTGCGAAAACCCGCCATGGCCAGCAGATCGGCGTCGCCACTGGCGTCGATGGTGATGGGCGCGCGCACGTCGAGCAGGCCCGACTTGGTCCAGATGGCCGCGCCACCCACCAGGTCGCCGTCGCGGTGCACGCCGGTGGCCAGCGCGTGGTACAGCACGCGCACGCCGGCCTGGGCCAGCAGGGCGTCGGCGCTTTCGCGCCAGGCCAGCGGCTCATGCACGCGCGTGAAGGTCTTGCCGTAGAGCATGGGCTCGGTGAGCCCGCCGCGCGACTCCATCTGCGCGATGAAGTCGTCGACGAAACCGTGCACCAGCTGGCGCGGCGTCACCGGCGTGTCGCTGGCCTCGTACAGGCCGCAGATGGTGCCGGACAGGCCCGCCACCGCCCCGCCGCCGCAGAAGCCGTAGCGCTCCACCAGCAGCACCGACAGGCCGGCGCGCGCCGCCGTGCAGGCCGCGGCCACGCCGGTGGCGCCGCCGCCGATGACCAGCACGTCGGTGCGCACGCGCTCGACAGGTCGTTGGTCCATGGTCGTTTCTCCTTCAGCGCAGTTGCATGGCCCAGCCGGGCAGCCAGGTCACCATCTGGGGCCAGACCATCGTCACCACCAGCACCACGACCTGCAGCAGGATGAACGGCACCATGCCCGCGTACATGTGGCGCATGGTGATCTCGGGCGGCGCCACGGCGCGCAGGTAGAAGATCGCGGGCGCCAGCGGCGGCGTGAGGTAGCTGGTCTGGATCATGATCAGGAACAGGATGCAGAACCACACCGGGTCGAAGCCCGCGGCCGTCACCAGCGGCGTGAAGATCGGCAGGAAGATCAGCACGATCGAGATCCAGTCCAGGAAGAAGCCGGCGATGAACAGGATCAGCAGCAGCAGGAAGACCAGTCCCCAGGGGCCGAGCTGGAACTGCTCGATCACCGTGCTGGCCAGGCTGATGCCGCCGCCGCCGACGAACACGCCGGTGAACAGCGTGCCGCCCAGCAGCACCGCCATGATCATGGCGGTGACGCGCACGGTTTTCAGCAGCGAGTCGTACAGGCCCGCCCAGGTGAAGCGGCGGTAGAGCATGGTCAGCAGCACCGCGCACACGCAGCCGATGGCCGCGGCCTCGGTGGGCGAGGCCAGGCCGCCCAGGATGGAGCCCAGCACCGCGACGATCATCAGCAGCGGCGGCACCAGGTTGCGCAGGGTGATGCCCAGCTTCTCGGCGAAGCCCGGCTCGCCGGGCTCGCGCGGAATGCGCGGGCCGTGCTCGGGCTTCACGATGCACAGCACCAGGATGTAGACCAGGTACAGGCCGGCCATCAGCAGGCCGGGGAACACCATGCCGTACATGAGGTCGCCCACCGACACGTCGGCCAGCGGCCCCATCACCACCACCACCACCGACGGCGGGATGATGGTGCCCAGCGAGCCGCCGGCGCAGATGACCCCGCTGATCAGGCGCTTGTCGTAGCCGTAGCGCAGCATGATGGGGATGGTCAGCAGGCCCACCACGGATTCGGTGGCCCCGATGACGCCGCTGGAAGCGGCGAACACGATGCACATCAGCACCGTGGCGATGGCCAGGCCACCCGGCAGGCGCCGCGTCCAGATGTGGATGGCCTCGAACAGCCGGTCGGCGATGCCCGACTTCTCCAGCACCGCGCCCATGAAGACGAACAGCGGAATGGCGGCGAAGACGAAGTTGGAGGCGAGGTCGTCGATCTTCTCGACGAACTGGTGCGCCACGGCCGGACCGAAGGTGATCAGGCCGAACATGGTGGCGGTGAGCAGCATCGCGAACGCCACCTGCACACCGAGGAACATCAGCCCGAAGGTGACGGGCAGCATGAAGAAGGGCAGGTATTCCATCATGACCCTTGCGCCTCCGTGTCGCGGCGGACGAAGGACTTGAGCAGTTCGCACAGCACCTGCAGCGCCAGTGTGGCGAAGGCCAGCGTGAAGACCGCGCGGAAGGGCCACACCGGCAGGTTCAGGGCCGACTGGCCCGAGGTCTCGCCGCGCGCGAAGCCCTCGGCCATGTAGTGCCACAGCGTCCAGGAGACCCAGACCAGGATGGGCAGCAGCAGCGCATACACCACGGTGTCGATGCGGCGGCGCGCGCGCGCCGACAGGAACACGCTGAGCACGTCGATGCGGATGTGCTCGCCCTGGCGCAGGGTGTAGGCCAGGGCCAGCAGGAAGTGGGCGCCGGTCAGCGTGTAGCCGATCTCGTAGGCCCAGATGGTGGGCGCGTGCAGCGCGTAGCGCGACACCACCTCCCAGGTGGTGGCCAGCACCAGGGGCACCAGCAACAAGGCCGCGAGCACGCCAACGCCCACGACCCAGCGCTCGGCGAGGTCAATCAGTCGATTCAAGGAAAACCCCAATCAAAAAGGCGGCGGCGCGCGGCCGCCGTTCGCGGACGCGCACCGGGAACGGTGCGCGCCGCCCATTCGCATCAGGTGCGCTTGACTTTCACCTTGCGCCAGTCGTCGGCGTCGCGCCAGGCGGCATCGAACGCCTTCTGGCTTTCGTGCACCTTGGCGAACCACTTCGACTTGCCTTCCTTGGCGGTCCTGTCGGCCCAGTCCAGGCCGATCTTGCGGGTGGCGAACTGCACCTCGTCGTCCAGCTCGATCAGGGTGACGCCGTTCTTCTTGTAGAACTCGAAGGCCTTGGCATCCTCCGCGCCGATGCGGGCCCAGCTCTCGAAGGTGACCAGCTTGGCCACCACCTCGACCAGCTTGCGGTCGGCCTCGGGCATCTTGTCCCACACGCCCTTGTTGAGCACCAGCTCGAACGGGGCGCAGGGCTGGTGCACGCCCGGGTAGCTCAGGTAGCGCGCCACCTTGTAGAAGCCCGAGGAGACGTTCTCCCACGGCGTGCCCCACTCCACCGCGTCGATCGCGCCGCGCTCCAGCATGGGAAAGATGTCGCCGCCGGCCGTGGTCACCGGCGCCGCGCCCAGTTCCTTGGACATTTCCAGCCAGGCGCCAGCGGTGCGAAGCTTCAGGCCCTTGAGGTCTTCCAGCGTCTTCACCGGCTTGCGCGAGTGCACGAAGACCTCGGCGGTGCGCATGAACAGCGGGAAGGAGATGACGCCGTCGGCGCCTTCGCGGAACTCGCGCTGCAGCTCCACGCCGCCGCCCTCGTAGAGCCAGTGCAGCATGCGCTCGGCGTCGAAGCTGCCGGCGTAGCCGCCGAACAGCGCGGTGGTGACGTCCTTGCCCCAGTCGTAGCCGATCCAGGTGTGGCCGCATTCGGCCAGGCCGTTCTTCACCGTCTCGGGCACCTTCAGCGCATTGCCCAGACCGCCGCCCGGGAAGGTCTGGATCTTGAAGCGCCCGCCCGAGAGCTGGTTCATGCGCTCGGCGAAGGCCTTGGCGCCGATGTCCATCAAGGGACCGCCCGCCCAGCCGGTGGCCATCTTCCAGTTGTAGGTGGGGCCGGACTGGGCGTTGGCGCTGGCGCTGGCCAGCAGGCCGGCGCCGGCCAGGCCGGTGCCGATGAGTTGACGTCGCTTCATCTGTTGTCTCCTGCGTGTGGGTATGTGTTCAGACCGTGGCCCGTGTGTTCAGGCCAGGGCCTGCTTTTCCTCGGCGGTCAGCTCGGGGCCGTCGAGCGTGACGCGCTGCTCCTGCGTTTCGTTGTTGCGAAAGCGCGCGACGATGGGCTTCAACTCGGGCTTGATGTAGCGCTCGTCGTAGCCGTTGAACAGCGTGCCGATCAGGCCGCGGTCCAGGTCGCTGGTTCCCATGATCCAGTCGAAGATGGGAAAGCTGAGGTTCATGTTCTTGTGCATCATGATCCCCTGGTTGTGGTGCGCGGTGTGGTGGCGGCGGATGGTGTTGATGAAGGGCATGTTCCGCACGAACCAGTTCTCGTGCACGTGGCAGCACAGGTGGAACACCTCATAGACCAGGTAGTGGCAGACCATGGTCATGAACAGGATGTAGCCCGCGTTGGGGTTGAAGATCTGCGCCGCGATCCAGCCCAGGCCGGTGCCGAAGACGCCCAGCACGATGAGCACGCGCCAGGGAAAGAACACGATGCGGAACTCGCGCGTCGTGTCGATGGTGATGTCGTTGTCGGTGAAGTACTGGTGGTGCTCGCGCGTGTGGCGCTCATAGATGGCGCGCAGCGCGAAAACGTCGATGCGGCGGTGCATCACGTACTTGTGCATGAACCACTCGATGAAGTTGCCCGCCAGGAACACGGGCAGCACCAGCAGCCATTCCCAGGTCGGGTTGTCGAGCCGCTGCGCGCAATACCAGAGCGCCGCGATGCCGGCGGCAAACATCACGCTGGTGTGCACGATGCCGTTGTAGAAGGGGCTGATGCCGCCCTTGTACTTCTCTCGGAATCGGCGCTGCTTTTCAGTCATCATGGCTTCGTCTCCTGTGCAATCCAACTAACATACTAGTCGAATAGTAGAAGTCGATCATAGGCATGTCAAGAAGCGAAGAAGGCACTCATGGAAGACCCTAGGGCCTCGCCCGCCTGGGCCATGACGGAGTGCCCCACCCCGGGCAAGGGCAGCCAGGCCGCGCCGGGCACGTGATCGGCCAGCCAGCGGCCGTGCTCGAACGGGCAGTCGCCGTCGCGGTCGCCATGCACCACCAGGGTCGGGCGGCGGATGCCACGCGCCACCGCGCGCAGGTCGGCGCCGCGCACCGAGGCCCAGCTGGCGGCCACCGCGTCGGCATCGGCCACGGCTTTCAGCTGCAGGCGCTCGGCGCGCTCGTGGGCCTCGCGTTCCAGGGCCTCGGGCGTCTCGCCGCGAAACCACACCGCGCCCGGCGTGGCGCAGGCGGTGCCCGACACGAGCACCAGGCGCTCCAGCGCGGCATCGCCGTGGCGCGCCAGCAGGTTCAGGATGACGCTCACGCCCATGCTCCAGCCAGCCACGGCCACCGGCGAACCGGTGCGCTGCGCCAGCTCGGTCACCAGCGCGTGCACCAGGTCGGCGTAGTGGTCCAGGTGGTAGTAGCTCGCGTGCGCCAAGGGCTGGTCCGCGCGCCAGCGAGGCGACAGCCCACGCCCGGGCAGGTTGGGCAGGACGCAGCGGCGCGCCAGCAGCGCGGGCAGCACAGGCGCCCAGGCCTCGGACGTGCCCTGGATGCCGTGCAGCAACAGCAAGGGAGCGCCCTGCCCCACCAGCCTGCATTCGAGGGTTTGTGCCGATCGGTCGATGGAAGGATTTGCCATACAAGTAACATATCAATAGTGTTTCAATGGTTTCACAGACCTTCCGCAACGCCTATCCGTTTTGACCCTGATGTCCCACCTTCCCCTCTCCGATCAGCCCGTCACCCTGTGCACGCCACCCCGCGTCATCTGCGCCGACGGCGCCCGCCACCGCCTCGCGCCGCTCTGCAAAAGCCTGGGCTGGCGCGAGGCCCTCGTCGTCACCGACGCCTGGTTCCAGCAGAACAGCCCCGCCCTGGCCGAGGTGCTGTCGGCGCTGCGCGCGCAGGGCATCGCGGTGCGCGTGTTCGACGGCGGCGAGCCCGACCCGTCCACCACCCTGGCCGACCGCGCCAGCGCCTGGGTGCGCGAACAGGGCGCGCGGCCCGACCACCTGATCGCCTGGGGCGGTGGCAGCAACATCGACCTGGCCAAGGCGCTCAGCGTCGCCCTGCCCAGCGGCCGGCCCGTGGCCGAGCTGATGGACCGCGCGAACTGGCCGGCGGCGCCGCTGCCGCTGGTGGCCGTGCCCACCACGGCCGGCACCGGCTCGGAGATCACGCCCGGCGCCATCCTGGTGCAGCCCGGCAGCGCCACCAAAGTGGCGCTGATGGCCAACGCGCTGCGGCCCGCGATCGCGCTGATCGACCCGGAGCTGACCTGGACCTGCCCGCCGCGCGTCACGGCCGACGCGGGCCTGGACGCCCTGACGCACGCCATCGAGTCCTGGCTGACCCTGGACGCGGCGCTCTTCGACAACGGTGACGACCCCGACCCGGGCTACAGCGGCCGCAACGAACTGACCGTGCAGTTCGCGCGCCAGGCCACGGCGCTGGCCTTCACCCACCTGGCCACGGCCTTCGAGCGGCCGAACGACCGCGCCGCCCGCAACGCCATGGCGCGCGCCAGCCTGTACGCGGCCATGTCCTACGCCACCGCGGGCCTGAACGCGGTGCACGGCCTGGCCTATGCCCTGGCCGGACTGACGCACGCCAGCCACGGCAGCACCAACGCGGTGATGCTGCCCTACGTGATGGACGCGCTGGTCGAGACACGGCGCGACGAACTCGCCGAGATCGCGCGCCTGGCGGGCGCCACGGGCGACGACCCGCTGACCCTGGCCCGGCAGGCGCCGGTGCTCACGCGCGCGCTGGTGCGCCGGCTGGGCCTGGCCGGCGATCTGATAAGTTTCGGCGTCGGGCCATCACAACTGGCCCAGCTGGTGTCGGACGGCCTGGCGGTGACGCGGCTGACCAAGGCCTGGCCAGGGGGGCCGGCCAGCGAGGCCTATGCCCGCATCGTGCACCATGCCTACCACGGAGAACTTTCCGGAGAATCGCGCCCATGAGAAAAGCGACGGCGAAAAAAACACCAGGGACCCCCAGCACCACGCGGGCCACCGCGAAGAAGGCCGGCAGCAAGGCCACTTCCCCGGCCGACGCGCCCGCAGCGCGGCCCAGCAGCCTGACCACCCAGGCCTATGAGCGCATCGAGGCGCTGATCGTCCAGCTCGAACTGCTGCCCGGCACCGCGCTCAGCGAGGCCGAGCTGTCGGCCCGCCTGGGCATCGGGCGCACACCGGTGCGCGAGGCGCTGCAGCGCCTGGCCCGCGAACACCTGGTGCAGATCCTGCCGCAGCGCGGCGTGCTGGTGTCGGCGCTGGACATCAAGCGCCAGCTGCGGCTGCTCGAAACGCGCCGGGAGGTCGAGCGCCTGGTGGCGCGCTGCGCCGCGCGCCGCGCCACGGACCAGGAGCGTCAGCAGTTCGCCGAACTGGCCAAAGAATTCAATGCCGCCGCCAAGGCCAAGGACCAGACGCGCTTCATGCGCGCCGACAAGGCCTTCAACGACCTGTCGCTGCGCGCCGCGCGCAACGAGTTCGCCAGCGGCGCCATGGGCCTCATGCATGGCCTGTCGCGGCGCTTCTGGTTCATGCACCACCGCCAGGCCGACGACACGCAGCCCATCGCGGTGCTGCACGCCCGCATCTCGCAGGCCATCGCCGACGGCGACGAAGCCCTGGCCGCGAAGGCCCTGGACGAACTCATCGACCACAACGAGGCCTTCACCCGCTCTACGGTGAACACCGACTTCTGAAGGCCCCGCCGCGCGCCGGCCAGGCCGGCACGCGCCCTCAGCCGCGCAGCGGCAAGGCCAGGCCGATGGCCACGAACACGCCGCCACAGGCCCGGTTGAACGCCTTGCCCGTGCGCTGCAGCCAAGGGCGGATGCGGTTCGCGGCGCTGGCGATGAACAGCTCGGTGAGGATCTCCACCAGCGCGAAGGTGCCCGCCATCAGCACGAACTGCATCACGAGGCCGCGCGCCGGGTCGATGAACTGCGGCAGGAAGGCCGCGAAGAACAGCACGGCCTTGGGATTGCTCACCGCCGACAGCAGCCCCTGGCGAAACAGCGAGGCCCCGCTGCGCGGCGCCGCGGCCTGCGCCATGCCCTCGCCCAGCGGCGGCGAGCGCCACACCTGGATGCCCAGCCACACCAGGTAAGCGCCGCCCACCCACTTCAACACCGTGAGCCAGACCAGCGAGGTCTTGAGCAGCGCGCCGATGCCGAACATGGACAGCGCGATGACCAGCACGAAGCCCAGTGCCCCGCCGGCGATGGTGTAGAGCGTGAGCCGGCGCCCGTGCAGGGCGCCGTGCGTGAGCGCGAGCAGGCCGTTGGGGCCGGGCGACAGCGACAGGCCGATGGCGGCGGCCAGGTAGATGAGCCAGGTATCGAGCGACATGGGGCGATGCTCGCCGCGAGGCCGCCGGGCGTCAATGGCCGCCGCCGCGCGGCGGGCTCAGACCGGCTGCTCCACCCGGAGCGGCAGCTCGCCGCCCGGTTCGGGTTCGATCAGGCGGGACACGCTGTCGAGATAGGCCCGCATGAAGTCGCGCCGCTCGGGGTCCTCCACGGTCTGCGCCGTCCAATGGGTGCTCACCTCGCCCCAGCGCTCGGCCAGGCCATGGCGAATCAGCACGGCCAGTTCCATGTCGAACAGCGCCACGGGCGCCAGCTGGCGCCGCCAGAGGTCGGTGTTGCGCTGGGCCGCGCGCAAGGCGTGGTACTGCGCCAGCAGGTGGGTGGCGACAAAGGCCTGGCGCTGCTCGCGGCCCTCGGTGACCACCGACAGCAGCTCGTCCTGGGTCCAGCCCAGGCGGCCGAACCGCTCGGCACCGGCGAAGCCGCCCCGCTGCGCCGCCAGGGCCTCGGCGTTCCAGGGCTGGCGCTGCGCGCTGTTGAAGACGGCCCAGGCCCGTTCGGCACCCTGTACGGGCGCGATCTCGTCCACGCCTTCCAAGGCCACGAACAGCGGCGGCGAGCGGCCGAGAAACGCGGCGCTCAGGGTCTCGCCAAACGGATTGCCGGCCAGCGTGAGCGCGCGCGCGGCGCCGCGCAAGGCCCGGCGCGCGGCCCCGTCGTCGCCCAGGAAGCTGGCCGTTTCGCAGGCGTCGAGCCAGAGCGTGGCAATGGCCATGTCCGGCGCGCGCCCCGCCATTGGCAGGCCCTCGGCCCGTGCGATGAGATAGCGCAGCCGGGCCTGCAGCGTGGAGCGCAGCTCCTGCGTTTCGTCCGGTGGCGCCTGCCGGGTGATGGCTTGCAGCAGCGTCATCGGGCCAGGGCCTCGCGCAGGTTGGACACGCGCTCGGGGGGCCGGTAGCGCGGATTGCTGCGTTGCCGCAGCGGCGCCGCGGGGTCAATGGAAACGTCCCAGTACGCCCAGCGTTCGATCTGGTGCGAGGGCACCAGCAGCTTGGCGGTGATCTCGCCTTCGAGCTGGAAGTCGGACCACCGCGTGTAGGTGTGCAGCTCACGCACCTCTTCGGCAACGGCCTGCACCTCCACCGCCGGGTTCAGGCCGACCAGCACCCAGCAGTGGAACAGGTAGCCCGGGCGCCGGCCCCAGTCGGTGGCGAAGCGCAGAGCGACTTCCTCGGCCGTGAGCAGCCGGTTGATGCTCGCCACGCGGTCGCGCTCGACGCTGCCCGCGGTGAGCGAGATGAAGGGCGTGCGCGGCCCGGCGCTGGCGTACTGGTGAATGTGGTCGTGCAGTTCGTGCGCGCGCAGCCGCTCCTCCACCTGCTCGGGCGCGGGCTGGCCCAGGTGGCGCCACCAGTTGCAGCGAATGCCCTCGCCGCCCTGCGTGATGCGCTCGGCATCGGCGTCGTTCTCGCCGGCCAGCCCGCCCGGTCCCCCCCAGATCCCCTTGATGCAGCGCTGCACGAACACGCTCAGACCCCCTCGCGCTGCGCCACGTCGCACACCAGCTGCAGCAGCTCGTCGGGGCGGTTCGTCATGCCGAAGAAGAACGCCGGCCGCGCCAGACCGCCCTGGTCCGTGCCGACGTAGCCGATGGCGGGCAGCAGCAAGCCCTTCGCCGCCAGGCCCTGCACGAAGCGGATGCCTTCGTCGGCGATCCCTTCGCGCCGCACGTCGGTGAGCATGAGCAGGTACTGGTGGTTGCGCAGGAACTGCTCGGCGGCGGCGCTGGTGGTGGCGAGGTCGATGCGCACCTCCAGCGCCTCGAGCAGCGCCCGCTCGTTGCGGTTGTTGGGCGGCTGGTCGTCCACCCACAGCAGGCGCGTGCCCCGCAACAGGGCCGCATGGGCCGAGAGGCGGCGCAGCACGGCCATGCGGGCCCGGTGGCTCACCACCTTGTCCAGGCCCCGCAGCTCGACCGCCTTGTCCAGGGACGCCGCCGAGGCCTCGATTTCGATCCCCAGCGCGCTGACCTTGGTCGCCTTCTTCAGCAGGCGCGCGATGGCATCGGCGTTGGCGATGAGCAGCACGATGGCCACCAGGGCCATCAGCAGGCTGGGCGACACCTTGATCAACTCCACCCACAGGTTCGACGCATCGCTCATGGACGGCTCCTGACGCGGCACCCGGCCGGTGCGGCCATGCTAGTGCGCTTGGGCGACGAAGCAAATCCCCACCGGCGCCATCGCCTGCCTTGGCGTCGCACCATCCCGGTGCCGGCGCCGCCGGGCCAGCTTCCCAAAGCGGGGTTGCGTGGTCAGAATCCCATCAAACTTCAACGCCGATTGGCACTGTCGTGGATGCGTGGTCAATGAACGTCCAGGCCCCTGATCTGCCCGGGGCCCGGTTCACCGTGCCGTTCGGCGGCACCCCCACGGCGTTGAGCGCGGCCAGCCGGGCGCTGGAGGCGCGCCTGCCGGGCCACTGGTCGGACTGGTCCATCGTCGCGCCCGCCGCCCGCGCCGCCCTGCTCGCGGCGCTGCGCCAGGCGCGGCCCTTCGCCTTGAGCCTGCGCCTGCTCGACGACGCCCACGGCCAGCCCGTGCACGTGCGCTGCGAAGGCCATTGGCAGGCCGCGCGCCAGGCCCACCTCTGCCAGCTCGCCGACATCAGCGACCTGCAGACGGCCCACGACACCACCGACCGCGCCCTGCTGCAGCTGCAGGACATGGTCGACAGCCTGCCGCTGCTGGTGATTCAGCTCGACACCAGCCCCGAATTGCGCTGCGCCTTCGCGGCCGGGAGCCTGCTGCGGCTGCTGGTTCCGTACCGGCAGAACCCCGTGGGCCAGGCGGCGCTCGGCCTGTTCGGCCCGGCGCTGTTCGCGCACCTGAGCCAGGAGATTCAGGCCATCCAGCCGGCCGGCGGCGCGCGGCCTTTCATCTGGCGCGCGCACGACGACCAGGGGCAGCTGCGCGTGCTGGAAGGCACGCTGCGCACCCTCATCGACGGCCAGGGCCGCCCCAGCGGCCACCTGCTCGATTCCCTGGAAACCACGGCCTACCACGCCACCATGTCCGCGCTGACCGCCTCCGAAGAGCGCCTGCGCCGCTTCGTCATCGCGAGCAGCGACGCCATCGTCGTGCACATCGACGAGCGCATCGTCGATGCCAACCCCGCCGCCTGCCGCCTGCTCTCCAGCTCGGCCGAAGCGCTGCGCGAGCAGCGTTTCCTGGACCTGATCGCCGCGGAGGACCAGGCGGCCAGCCTGGCCCACGCCGACGCGGCCTCGCACGAGGCGCAGGAATGCCACCTGGTCGACCGGCACGGCACGCGCATCGCGGTCGAGCTGATCGGGCGCACCCTGCAGCGCAAGGGCCAGCGCATGCGCATGGCCATCGTTCGCGACGTGCGCGACCGGCGCGAGGCGCAGGCGCGCATCCACGAGCTCATCAGCCACCTGAGCGCCCAGCGGGACCGGGCCGAAGCGGCCGACCGCGCCAAGTCGCTCTTCCTCTCCGCGGCCAGCCACGACCTGCGCCAGCCCATCCACGCGCTGGGCCTGTTCCTCACCAGCCTGGAAACCCTCGTCCAGTCGCGGCACCTGCCGCTGCCGGCGCTGGAGGAAGTGACGCGGCGCATGGGCGCTTCGCTGGACGCGCTGGGCCGCCTGCTCAACTCGCTGCTCGACGTCTCGCGCCTGGACGCCAACGCGGTGGTGGTGCACCCGATCGCGGCGCCCCTCGCCCCCCTGTTCGCCGAGCTGGCGGCCGATCTCGGTGATGCGGCCAGCGGCAAGGGCCTGCGCCTGGACGTGGTGCCCACCCGCGCCTGGGTGTTCACCGACCCGGTGGTGCTGCGCCGCATCGTGGACAACCTGGTCTCCAACGCCATCCGCTACACCCAGAAGGGCCGGGTCCTGGTGGGCGCTCGGCCCCGCGGCGCGTGCGTGGAAATACAGGTCTGGGACAGCGGCATCGGCATCGCGGCCGACCAGCTCGACGCCATCTTCGGCGAGTTCTACCAGGTCAGCCCGGCCAGCGCGACCGACAGCGGCCTGCGCGGCCTCGGCCTGGGGCTGTCGATCGTGAAGCGTTCGGCCAAGCTGCTCGACGCCCGGCTGAACGTGCGCTCGGCGCCCGGGCGCGGCTCCATGTTCTCCATCACCGTGCCCCGCGGCACACCCGCTCCGGCCCCGCTGGCGCCGCCGCCCTCGCCCGCCCCGAAACGAAGGGCCCGCAGCGCCCCGAGGCGGGTGCTGGTCATCGACGACGACGCCATGGTGCTGCAGGCCATGCAGCAGCTGCTGCAGGCCTGGGGCCACCAGGTCTGGTGCGCGGCCGACCAGGACCAGGCGGTCATGCTGGCCATCATGCACGCGGACGAAATCGACCTGGTGCTCTCGGACTACCACCTGGGCGGGCAGGTCGACGCGGCGCAGTTCATCGGCACCGTTCGCGCCTGTCTGGTGCGGCCGGTGCCCGTGCACGTTTTCACGGCCGATACCTCGATGCCCGTGGCCCAGAACGTCCGGGCCTTGGGGTTATCGCTGCTGCACAAGCCGGTGCAGCACGATCTACTGCGACAAGTGCTGGAACAGGGATGAATGCGAGCATCGCACGCTGCGCCGATGGGCACCGACAGCGATGCCGAGCGACCTCCATCCCATGAACCACGGTGCGACGGTTTCACCCGATTGGATCGAGCAGATAGAAGGCCTGGCCGCCGTGCTGCGGCCCAGCCCCTGGCGCTTCACGCCCAATGCGGCCCTGCAGGGGCTGCTGGGCGCGGAGGGGCACGCAGCGGCCGCATGGCGGCGGGCCTTAACCGCTGGCGGCGAGTTGTCCGCCCCCCTGCGGCGTGGCCAGCCGTTTCACGGGCGCCTGCGCCTTGAACCCGCCGCCGACGGCCACGGCGCGCGCCTGCTGCACCTCGACCTGGCGCCCCTGGGCAACGGAGACTGGCTGTGCACGGCCGTCGACCTGACGGACGTCGAGGAACGGCGCGGCCGCCGCGCGCTGACGCTGCGGCACCTTCGGCACACCCTGGACCAGTTGCAGGAACTGATGTCCATGGTGACCGAGGGCGAGACCATGCTCTTCACCAACGTGTCGTTCGCGCGCTTCTACAGCACCACGCCGGATCAGGCCGAAGGCCGCTCGGTGCTTGCCGTGATGGGGGAAGAGAACCACGCCATGACCGCGCCGTTCCGGGCCAAGCTGTTTCGCACCCTGCGGCCCGTGCGCTACGAACGCCCGCTGGTCAGCGGCGAGGGCGAGGACCGCGTGATGGATGTGCTGCTGTGGCCGATACCGGGCGGGCCCGGGCAGGTGAACCGCATGGCCACGCTCACCCGCGACGTCACGCTGCGCCACCGCGGCATGCAGGCCCTGCGCCAGACGCTGGAGCGGCTCAACGCCCTGTTCGAGGCCGGCATCGAAGGCATCCTGCTGTGCGACCGGGGCGTCATCACGGACGCCAACCCGATCGCCAGCCGCCACACTGGCCTTGAACGGCAGCAGCTGGTCGGCCTGTCGCTGGCGCAGGCGCTGGACCGGCTGGGCGTGCCACCCGAGGCCTGGGCGGGCGGCGGCCCGTCCATCGACCTGAGCCTGTCCCTGCTCCCCGGCGCGCACGACAAGCCCCCCATGCAGATCCAGGCCATCACCTTCATGGACGGGGACAGTCCCTGCCAGGCCGTATTGATCCAGGACGTGAGCTACCGCTACCAGGCCCAGCGCCGCATCGACCGCCTGCTCGTCGACCTGCGCTGGCAGACCGAACGCGCGGAGGCGGCCGATCGTGGCAAGTCCGTCTTCCTGGCCTCGGCCAGCCACGACCTGCGCCAGCCCATCCACGCGCTCGGCCTGTTCCTCACCACCATCCGCAGCCTCAGCCACGCGTCCTCGCCCTTGCCCAGCAAGCCTTTCGTGCCCATCGTGCAGCGCATGCGCGCCTCGCTGGACAGCCTGATGGAGCTGCTCAACATGCTGCTCGGCGCCTCCCTGCACGGCACCGGGCAAAAGCCGATCCATCCACGCCCCACGCCGCTGCAAGCGACGTTCGACGACCTGATGTCGGAGTTCGCGGCCATGGCGGCGCGCAAGGGCCTGAGCCTGCACGCGGTGCCCAGCCGCGCCTGGGTGCTGGCCGACCCCACGGTGCTGCGCCGCATCCTGGCCAACCTGGTGTCCAACGCCGTGCGCTACACGCAGCAAGGGCGCATCGTGCTGGGCGCGCGCCAGCGCGGCACCAGCGTCGAGGTGCAGGTGTGGGACACGGGCATTGGCATCCCGCCCGAAAAAATCGACGCCATCTTCCAGGCGTTCTTCCGCGTCGACACCGCGCCCACGCGCGACGGCCGCTCGGAAGGCCTGGGCCTGTCGATCGTGCGGCGCGCGGCCGCCCAGCTGGGCGCGCGGCTCGACGTGCGCTCGATGCCCGGCAAGGGCTCGATGTTCTCCGTGCGGCTGCCGCCATGCGAACCCCAGCGGCAGGAGCACGCGCCGGCCCCCGACGAACCATCGCCCGCGGGCGCCGGCCGGCACATCCTGCTGATCGACGACGACGAACAGGTGCTGCTTGCCACCACGCACCTGCTCACGTCGTGGGGCCACCAGGTGCTCAGCGCGGCCAACGCCGGCGAGGCCATGCGGCTGTGCGAGGCGCAGCCGGCGCGCATCGACACGGTGATCTGCGACTACATGCTCGACCCCTCCATGGACGGGCTGGAGCTGCTGCTGGGGCTGCGCGCGCGGCACCTCGGTCCGCTGCCCGTCTGCATGGTCACGGGCGACATGTCGGCCGAGCGCATCGAGCAGGCGAACCGCCACGGCTTCACGCTGCTGCACAAGCCGGTGAGCGCCGAGGCCTTGCGGAGGTTCCTGTGCGCGGCGGGCTAGCGGCGGCGGGCCAGGCCGCCAGCCGCAGAGAGGCGGCCGTCAGATCGATGACATTGTGATGACCATCGGCCATAGGGCCGACGGCCTTTGGAACCATATTGGTGCGCTCCCGACACAGGGCCACACGCAAGCCGCGTGGAACCCCGATGAAGAGGAGCCCCTTTGTGACCGCCGCTTTTTTTGACGACCTGTGCCGCCACGCCAGCCGGGAGCTGCGCCTGGACAACACCGAGGGCATGGGCCAGGAGGAGACCGTCGAGATCGATGGCGTCAGCCTGGAGGTGACGCACCACGAATCCAGCGCCTCGATGCTGGTGCTCGCGGAACTTGGCCGCATCACGGCCGAGGATCCCGCGCAGGTCTACCGGCAGTTGCTGGCCCTTCAACTGCTCACCTGGCACCAGCCTGGCATCCGCTTCGGCTACGACGAGGGCGGCGACGCGGTGGTGCTGATGCTCGGCGTGCCGCTGCGCGAGGACATGACCGGCCCCTGGCTGGCCCAGGCCTTGCGCGGCATGGCGGCCCAGGTGAAGCAATGGCGCGCCACCCTGCTGGCGGGCATGTTCGTGTGGGACGGGGCCCGCGCCGGCCCGCAAACCCGCGATGGCGCCCATGGGCCCCGCACCACGCTGGCCTGAAGGAGCGCCGCATGCAGCCCCAGACGAACGCCAAGCACCGCAAGTTCAGCCCCGACTACAACCAGCGCATCGTCAACAACCCCGACAAACGCCCCGAGACACCCGCGGATTTCGCCGCCTACACCGGGCTGAGCCGCAAGCGGACACGCCAATGGCGCCAGGACCCGCAGGCGTACGTCAACCACCTGCTGAGCACCGCCCTGGAGCAGGTGGCCGCCGTGCCCGCGCCCGCCAGCGCGGCGCAGGTCTCGACCCGGGACAAGGCCAGGGCCGTCTGCGGCGCCGGCAGCCTGGGGTTCAGCGTGTCCTTCATGCTGGCCAAGGCCTGGACCTCGCTGTGGGGGTTCCTGCCCACGCTGTCCAAGAGCGATCCGCGCCTCTTCTTCCTCGTGGGCGCGGCGGGGTTCGACCTGATCGCCTCGTTCCTGCACGCCACGGTGGCCAAGACCGTGGCCTTCGGACCCGGCGCCAACTACGGCGGCCCCCAGGCCCCGGACAAGGCGGCCTTCGACAACTACGTCACCCTGCTGGGCATGTGGTACGTGGCCTCGGCGCGGGGCGATGGGCCGCACGCCGATGAGATCGCCGCCGCCCTGCAGGAACTGGTGGACGGCGTGATCGCCCGTGCCCAGGCCGAGCAGGACAAGGGCACGCCCCTGCGCTTCGATTTCCGTGAACACCCCCTGCTCGGCGGCTGGCTGCGCAACGGCCACTTCCACCTGGCCTTCTTCAGCTATTCGGTGGTGTACCTGTTCTCGGGCAGCCTGGCGCCGCACCTGCGCTTGTGGATCGAGCGACTGCCCGCCACCGTCGCCCAGAAGGCCGGGCTGTTCGCGCTGTCGGACTTCCTGGCGTCGGCCGCCATGGGCCAGCTCGCCGGCATCTCCACCATGAGCCTGCACATGCTGGGCAATGCCTGGATCCAGCACGGCGCCGACAAGCCGGGCCTGCACCAGACCTGGAAGCAGGAACAACCCGTGGCGCTGAAGAAGTGCCTGGCGGTCACGCCCTCGCTGCTCGAGCTGGTCAACACCCGCAGCGCCATCGAGGCGAGCATTCTCGAGAGTTCCCTGAGCCCGGCCGAGAAGCGCCTGCGGCTGGCGCGCTTCGAGGCCCTGGTGCTGCCCCTGCTCGATCCCGCGATCGAGCGGCTGCAGCGGGTGCACAGGAAGTACCAGCAGCGCAGCGCGCTCATGGAAACCACGCAGGGCCGCGATCAGATCGCCCGCAACAAGACGGGCGCCATCGTCTTCGAAGGCGCGGGCAAGACACCGCACAGGCTCATCAACCGCTCGCCGGCCGCGATCCGCCTGCGCACCACCGGCGAGGTGGTGGGCAACATGCTTGCGATGCTCGTCCAGGTGTATTCGCTGTTCTATCTGTACACCCTGTTCGCCAGCACCATGCCTTTCACGGATACCGCGGCATCGGTGCCCTTCGGCGCCGCGATCAACGGCAGCGATTCCTGGGCCCACACGAGCGACGCGGGCTTCCTCAATGGCACCCAGGCCTGGTTCGGGGTCCCCGAGGACACCCAGCGCTACTCGACCGGGGCTGGCTGGATCCTCATCGCGGCCTTCTCGCTGCGGGCCGCGACGATCCCCGGCGCCGAGCTGCTGCTGAACCTGTTGTACGCCGCCGTGGTGTGGATGGGCCGCCCGGCGGTCCCATGCGAGAGCGGCGCGCCATCGGCGAGCGACGACGACGAGCACAGCGACGGCCCGCCGCCACCCAGTTACCGGCCCCCCTCTCCCGGCGACCGGGTCTCACCCGAGCCCGTAGAGGTCGTGGTCGATGGCGAGACCGCCGACGAGAGCGTGTCGGCGCAGGCCTGTGCGCACCCACCCAGCTCGGTGACGGTGATTGATGGGCTCATGGAGGGCGTCACGCCGTCCAACGAGTAGCCCGAAAGAGCGCGCTGGCGCGGGCGGGCCCACCGGCCCGCGCCAGGCCTCACTGCTTCGGAATGCCCGCGCGCTCGATCACCGCGCTCCAGCGCTTGATGTCGTTCACCAGCAGCGCCGTCGCCTGCTCGGGCGTGGACGAGCGCGGGTCGATGTTGAGCTCGCGCAGTTTCTTCTGCACCTCGGCGTCGGCCACGGCCGCGGCGATCTCCCGCTGCAGTCGCTCGATGACCGGGCGCGGCGTCTTCGCCGGCGCGGCGATGGCGTTCCACGACGAGGCCACGAACCCCGCCACGCCCGACTCCACCGCGGTCGGCACCTCGGGCAGCACGGGCGAGCGCTTCTCGCCCGCCACGGCCAGGGCCTTGAGCGCCCCGCCGCGGATCTGCGCGAGCACCGGCGCGAGGATTTCCACGCCCACGTCCACCTGCCGCCCGCGCAGGGCACCGATGAGGTTGGGCGTGCCGTTGAACGGCACGGTCTGCGCGTCGATGCCGGCGCTGCTCTTGAACAGCTCGGCCGCCAGGTGCTGCGTGCTGCCGATGTTGATGCTGCCGATGTTGAGCTTGCCGGGGTTCGCCTTCGCGAAGGCCAGCAGCTCGGGCAGGCTCTTGAACGGCGCCTCGGGGTGGGCCACGACGGCGATGTCGAAGAAGCCCAGCGTGGAGACCGGCGCGAAGTCCTTGACGGTGTCGAAGGGCAGCGACTTGAACAGGCCGGCGGTGACCGCCGTGCCGTTGGACATGAGGAACAGCGTGTGGCCGTCGGGCTCGGCGCGCGCCACCGTCTCGGCGGCCACCACGCCACCGGCGCCGGGGCGGTTCTCGATCACCACGGAACGGCCCAGGCCCTCGGCCAGCCGCCCGGCGACGATGCGCGCCGTCAGGTCGCCCACGCCGCCGGCCGCGAAGGGCACGACCAGGCGCAGGTTCTTCGACGGGAATGTCTGCGCCCTGACGGCCGCCAGCGGCAGCGCCGCGGCGGCCAGGGCGATCAAGCGGCGGCGACGCATGCCCGCCACCGCTACAGCACGAAGGTGACGATCACCGGGAACGCCACCAGGATCGCCGTGCGGATGAAATCGCTGAACACGAAGGGCAGCACGCCCTTGTAGGTCGCCAGAATGGGCACGTCCTTCGCCATGCTGTTGATGACGAAGAGGTTCATGCCCACCGGCGGCGTGATCAGGCCCACCTCCACCACGATCAGCACCAGGATGCCGAACCAGATGGCGAAGTGCTCGGGCGGCATGCCGAAGTCCAGCGCCGTCACCACGGGGAAGAACACCGGAATGGTCAGCAGGATCATGGACAGGGAATCCATGAAGCAGCCCAGGATCACGTAGATGACCAGGATGGCGACCAGCACCACCATGGGACTCAGGCCCGAGCCCGACACCAGCGAGGCGGCCTCCTGCGGCAGCTGCGACAGGGCCAGGAAGGTGTTGTAGACCCCCGCGCCGAGCACGATCATGAAGATCATGCCGGTGGCCACGGCCGTGCCCAGGACGGCCGCGACCAGCGTCTTGCGGTTCAGGCCACCGGCCGCCCAGGCCGCCAGGCCGGTGCCGAAGGCGCCCACGGCCGCGCCTTCGGTGGGGGTGAAGTAACCCAGGTAGATGCCGCCGACCACCACCAGGAAGATGGTGAGCACGGGCCAGACCTTCACGGTGGCCTTCCAGCGCTGGGCCATGGGCACCGGCGCCATGGAACCCACCTCCTCGGGCTTCAGGCGGGCGTAAACGGCAATGACGATGACGTAGCCGATGGCGGCCAGCACGCCGGGCACGAAGGCGGCCAGGAACAGCTTGGCGATGTTCTGCTCGGTCAGGATGGCGTAGATCACCAGCACCACCGAAGGCGGGATCAGAATGCCCAGCGTGCCGCCCGCCGCCAGCGTGGCGGTGGAGATGCCGCCAGCGTAGCCCGCGCGCTTGAGCTCGGGCAGCGCCACCTGGCCCATGGTGGCCGCGGTTGCCAGCGAGGAACCGCAGATGGCGCCGAAGCCGGCGCAGGCGCCGACGGCGGCCATGGCCACGCCGCCCTTGCGGTGGCCGATCCAGGCCTCGGCCGCCTTGAACAGGGCCTGCGACAGGCCCCCCAGCGCCGCGAACTGCCCCATCAGCAGGAACAGCGGGATCACCGAGAGGTTGTAGTTGGAAAAGGTGCTGTAGGTCAGCTGCTTGAGCTGGTTCAGGATGGGATCGGCGGTGCCGTAGATCATCCAGGCCCCGGCCATGCCGCAGACCAGCATCGCCAGCCCGATGGGCACGCGCACGAAGATGAGCAGCAGCAGGATCGGGAAGGACCAGGCCGCGAGTTCGACGCCAGACATCAGTGCGCTCCCGCTTCGGTGGTCCAGCCTTCGGGCTCCTTGCCCAGGCCGAGCATGGTCGCCGTCTTGGCGAGGTAGGCCAGGCAACCGACCAGCGCGCCCACCAGGCAGGCCGCGTAGGCCCACCAGATCGGCATTTGCAGGATGAAGGTGGTCTCGAAGTAGTCCTTCTTTTCAATCATGCCTTCGTAGAGCTTCCAGGTGAGCACCAGCCACACGACCAGCATGACCAGGTCGCACACCAGAACGATGGACTTCTGCGCCCAGGCGGGCAGATGCATGTAGAGCAGGTCCACCGTGGCGTGGCCGCCCTTGAGGTAGGTCCAGGGCAGGAAGAAAAACACCGCGATGGCGGTGCCGACTTCAACGAGTTCGAAGTCACCGGGAACAGGGCCCAGGCCGAGCCCGAGCATCGCGCGGCCGCTCACGCTGGCCACGATCATCAGCGTCAGCGCGACCAGCGCCAAGCCGCCGATGATGGCCGCCCATTGGGACAGCCGGTAGATGAATGCAATCATGCGAATGGCTTTCTACGAAAGACTGAGAGGCGCGATTGTCCAACATCGGCCGCACGCCCCCTCAACAAAAAGGCCGCCCTCTGGCGAGGACGGCCGTTGATCCCGCAGGGACGGATCACTTGCTGTACTTGGCGATCAGCGCCCTGGCCTCCGCGGCCAGCTTGGCTCCGTCGATGTTCTTGGCTTTCATTTCATTGACCCAGTCGGTCTCCACCGAGGCGGCGGTGCGCCGCCAGCGCTGCGTCTCCTGCACGTCCAGCGCGACGATGTTGTTGCCGGCCTTGACGGCGATGTCGCGGCCGGCCTTGTCGCCCTCGTCCATCGCGCGGCCGAACATGGCGGCGGTCTCGATGCCCGAGTTCTTGTCGATCACGGCCTTCAGGTCGGCGGGCAGCTTGTCGTAGGCGGCCTTGTTCATGGAGAAGGCGAAGGTCTGGGTGTACAGGCCTTCCTTGCCGGCGAAGGTGGTGTGGTTCTTCACCAGCTCGGTCACCTTCAGCGAGGGCGTCACCTCCCAGGGAATGGTGGTGCCGTCGATCACGCCCTTCGACAGCGCCTCGGTCACCGCCGGCACCGGCATGCCCACGGGCGTGGCGCCCAGCTTGGTGAGCATGTTGTTGATGATGCGCGAGCCGCCGCGGATCTTCATGCCGCGCAGGCTTTCCAGTCCGGTGACGGGCGTCTTGGTGTGGAACAGGCCGGGGCCGTGCGTGTGCACCGCGATGAGCTTGACGTCCTTGAACTCCTCGGGCGCGAACTTCTCGACATACTCCTGCAGCGCCCGCGAGGACGATTCGGCGTTGCCGCTCATGAAGGGCAGCTCGAACACCTCGGTCTTGGGAAAGCGCCCGGGCGTGTAGCCCAGCACCGTCCAGGTCAGGTCGACCACGCCGTCCTTGGCCTGGTCGTAGAGCTGCGGCGGCGCGCCGCCGAGCTGCATGGCGTGGAACAGCTGGACCTTGATGCGGCCGCCCGATTCGGCTTCCACCTTCTGCGCCCAGGGCGTGAGGGCGCGCGCCGGAATGGTGGCCTGCGGCGGCAGCATCTGGTGCAGGCGCAGCGTGACCGTCTGCTGCGCCAGGGCCGGCAGCGCCAGCGTGGCCGAGGCACCCAGCAGCGCCAGCGCGGCGCGTCGCTTCATCGGTTTCATCCTTGTCTCCGTTCGGGTTGCGCCCGGCCCTCTTCGGTGGGGGTGCTCATTGGCACGGGCGATGGGGGAACTGAACACCCACACTGTGCATGCGGCTTGGCACAGCAGCCAGTCCGGGGAAGGACTTTCAGCTATGCCGTTATGTTATGAAACCAGTAGGAACCCTCACAGGGTTTGTCAGTGGTGCGCCGCGTCGGCGCGCCAGGCGCTGTCCAGGGTGATGCGCCCCACCACGCGCGAGACACAGGCGCAGATGCGCCGATTGCCCTGCTTTTCGTGCTCGCTGAGGAAGACGTCGCGGTGGTCGATCTCGCCCTCCACGGCCAGCACGTCCATCGCGCACAGGCCACATTCGCCGCGCCGGCAGTCGCTCATCACCTCGATGCCGGCGGCCTCCAGGGCGTCGAGCAGCGACTCGTCGGCCGACACGGTGAGCGATGCCCCATGACGGGGCACGGTCAGGGCGAAGGCCTGGCTGGGCCGTTGGCCGCCGCTGCCGAAGGTTTCGAAGCGCAGGCCGCTGGCGGGGCGCCCCGCCTGGGCCCAGAGCGAGCGCAGCGACGCCAGCAGGCCGCTGGGACCGCAGACGTAGCACGGCGCGCCAGGCGGCAGGGCCGCCAGCTCGCCCGCCAGGTCCAGGCGCTGGCCCTGCCCCGACACGGCCGTCACCAGCTGGTCGCCCAGGGTGTCGCGCAGGCGCTCGGCATAGGCCAGTTCGCCGGCGTGGCGCGCGGCGTACAGCAGGCGCACCGCACGGCCGCGCCGCGCCAGGGCCTGGGCCATGGCCACCATCGGCGTGATGCCGATGCCGCCCGCCACCAGCAGGCTGGCGGGCGCGTCGAGGTCCAGCGGGAAGTGGTTCTGCGGTGCGCTCAGGCTCAGCGCGTCGCCCTCGGCCAGCGACCACATCGCGCGCGAGCCGCCCCGCCCGTCGTCCAGCCGTTTGACGGCGATGCGGTAGCCGCCGGGCGTGTCGGCCGGCTGGCCCACCAGCGAGTACGAGCGGGTCTGCTCGCGCCCGGCCACGCGCAGGCGCACCTGCAGGTGCGCGCCGGGCGGCCAGGCGATGGCCGCGCCGTCGAGCGGCTGCAGCACGAACTCGCGCACGCTGGGGGTGAGGTCGCGCAGCGCGGCCACGCGCGCGTTCTGCCAGATCGGGTTGCTTTTCATGGGGTCAGCGGCGGCGGATGAGTTTGAGCGCGGGCGCGTGGGTCGGGCTGTTGCTGTGGCCCGCGAGCACGGCGCGCAGGTTGCGCTGGGCCAGGCGCGAGTGCTCGCGCAGGATGGCCTCGGCGCGCGCGCCCTCGCGGCGTTCGATGGCGTCCAGCACCTGGCGGTGCTGGTCCTGCGCCACCACCAGCATGTCGCGCGCCGCTGGCGAGCCGGCCTCGGCCAGCACGAAGCCCGAAGGCGAGGCGAACGGCAGCGCGCACACGCGCTCCAGCTGGCGCTCCACCGTGGGGCTGTCGGCCATTTCGGCCAGCAACTCGTGCAGGCGGCTGTTGAGCGCCACGTACTCGGAGAAGGCCTCGGCGTCCAGCGCGGGCGCGGCCAGCACGGCGTCGATGCGCTCCAGCACGCCGCGCGCCTCGGTCAGCACGGCGGCCGGCGCGCCGCGCTCGGCCGCCAGGCGCGCCAGCAGGCCTTCGAGCGTGCCGCGCAGTTCGATGGCGTCGGCGATGTCGCGCTCGGTGAAGGTCTGCACCACGTGGCCGCCGCCGGGCAGCGCGCGCAGCAGGCCTTCCTGCTCCAGGCGCAGCAGCGCGGCGCGCACCGGCGTGCGCGACACGCCCAGGCGCTCGACGATGGCGAGCTCGGCGATGCGCGAGCCGCCGGGCAGCTCACCCGAGAGGATGAGTTCGCGCAGCTGCAGCAGCGTGCGCACCTGCGCGCTTTCGGGCGCGGTGTCGGGCATGGGGTTGGAGGTGCTGGTGGCCATGGGATCAGCCGGCGCGGCGGATGGGAATGACGCTGGAGCCCGCCCCGGGCGTGCCGCGCTCGGCATCCACCATCTTGTCGATCAGGCGCCGCGCCCACATGGCACCGGCGTCGATGTTGAGGTTGTAGAACTTGTGGTCGGGGTGCTGCTCGATCGCCTTCTGCTGCGCTTCGAGCACCAGCTCGTCCTCGCGGAAGATGCCGGCCACGCCCTCGCGCAGCTGGTGCGTCAGGCGCTGTTCGTCCAGGCAGTAGTTGCGCGCGAAGGCCCAGAAGTAGAGACAGCTGTTGCCGTTTTCGGGCGTGATGGTGTTGAGCACCATGCCGTTGACGCCCTGGCTGCGGTCGCCCTGCGGAGCGCCGGTGCCGGTGGGCGCCACGCCCACGTCGATGGCCACGGTGCACGGCGCCTCGAAGCGGATGATCTGCCAGCGGTCCACCGGGCCCTGGTGGCCGCGCGCCTGCCGCAGCTGCCCGGCCCAGAACGGCGGCGCCTCGATGTTCTCCATCCAGCGCGTGACCGTGGCCGTGCGTTCGCCGTGCGTGGCCACGAAAGGCGCCTCGGCCACGGCGCGGTTGCCGATGCTGCTGCCGTGCACGAAGGTTTCGTGCGTGAGGTCCATCAGGTTGTCGATGACCAGGCGGTAGTCGCACTGCACGCGGATCATCTTGCCGTCGCCCGCCCAGGCCGGGTCGTGGTTCCAGTGCAGGTCGGGGATCAGCGATTCGTCGGCCAGCGCCGGATCGCCCGGCCAGACCCAGATGAAGCGGTGCCGCTCCGCCACCGGGAAGCGGCGCACGCAGGCCGAGGGGTTGAGGGTTTCCTGGCTGGGCATGTGGGTGCAGCGCCCCTCGGCGTTGAACACCAGGCCGTGGTAGCCGCAGACCACTTCGTCGCCCTCCAGCCGGCCCATGGACAGCGGCAGCAGCCGGTGCCAGCAGGCGTCCTCCAGGGCGGCCACGCGGCCGTCGGTCTGGCGGTAGAGCACCAGCTTCTGCTGGCAGACGGTGCGGGGGAACAGGGCCCGTCCCACCTCAACGTCGTAGGCGGCGGCGTACCAGGCGTTGAGCGGGAAGTGGGCTGGATCGGTATTCATGGATACGCAATGTATACACGAATCGCCGTTTTCCCCATGAAATCCTTCAATCAAGCTCGGATTCTGGCTTTTATGTATCCATTGAAAACGCCGATCTTGCCGCCCAACGGGGCTTGGGCTACCGTCGGCGCCGTCCATTTCCGCAACCCCGAGGAGACCCCATGAGCCTGAATCCCCCCTTTCGCGCCGACCACGTCGGCAGCTTTCTGCGTCCGGCCTACCTGCTGCAGGCGCGCGAACAGAAAGCCAAGGGCGAGATCACGGCGGCCCAGCTGCGCGCGGTGGAAGACCGCGCGATCACCGAGATCGTGAAGTTCCAGGCCGACGTGGGCCTGCAGTCCATCACCGACGGCGAGTTCCGCCGCACCTATTTCCACATCGACTTCCTGGAGCAGCTGGGTGGCGTGAAGACCGACATCCCCGTCACCATCCGCAAGCCCGACGGCACGGAAGAGCTGGCCCCGCCCGTGATCCGCGTGATCGACAAGGTGCGCCACGCCAAGAACATCCAGCTCGCCGACTTCCAGTACCTGCAGGCGCAGGTCAAGGCGCTGGGCCTGCCGGGCCTCATGCCCAAGGTGACCATCCCCTCCCCCACCATGCTGCACTTTCGCGGCGGGCGCGCCGGCATCAGCAAGGACGCCTACCCCGAGCTGGATCCGGTGTTCTACGACGACGTGGCCCAGGCCTACGCGGACGAGCTGCAGAGCCTGGCCGACGCCGGCTGCACCTACGTGCAGATGGACGACACCAACATGGCCTACCTGTGCGACGAGAAGATGCGCGAGGCCGCGCGCCAGCGCGGCGACGATCCGAACGAGCTGCCGCACCGCTACGCCGCCTTCATCAACAAGGTGGTGGCGAAGAAGCCCAAGGGCATGACCCTGGCCATGCACCTGTGCCGTGGCAACTTCAAGAGCACGCACGCGGCGGCCGGCAACTACGAGCCCGTGGCCGAGGCCCTGCTCACCGAGATGCACCTGGACGCCTACTTCATGGAGTACGACGACGACCGCTCGGGCGACTTCCGCCCGCTGCGCTACCTCAAGCCCGGCAAGACCGTGGTGCTGGGCCTGGTGACCACCAAGTTCGGCCAGCTGGAAAGCAAGGACGAGTTGAAGCGCCGCATCGCCGAAGCCGCGAAGTACGCCCCGCTGGAGCAGCTCTGCCTGTCGCCGCAGTGCGGCTTCTCCAGCACGGTGCACGGCAACAACATCGCGGTGGAAGACCAGCGCAAGAAGCTGGCGCTGGTGGTGGAGACGGCGCGCGAGGTCTGGGGCTGAAACACACAGGGCGGCCAGCGGCCGCCCTGTGTTCGCGCGGGGCTGACCCGCTTACTTGCTGTGCTTGGCGATCAGCGCGCGCGCGTCGGCGACCAGCTTGGCGCCATCGAGCTTCTTGCCCTGCATCTCCTTCACCCAGTCGGCCTCCACCGCGGCAGCGGTGGTTTTCCAGCGCTGGGTTTCGGCGGCGTCCAGGGTGACGATGCTGTTGCCGGCCTTCTGCGCCACCGCCAGGCCGTCCTTGTCGCCGTCGTCCATGGCGCGGCCGAACAGGGCCGCCGTCTCGACGCCCGAGTTCTTGTCGATGATGGCCTTCAGATCGGCCGGCAGCTTCTGGTAGCTGCCGCGGTTCATCACCAGCGCAAAGGTCTGGGTGAACAGCCCCGTGGGGCCCGAGAACGAGGTGTGGTGCTTCACCAGCTCGGCGATCTTGAGCGAAGGCGTCACCTCCCAGGGAATGGTGGTGGCGTCGATCACCGACTTGGACAGCGCCTCCGTCACGGCCGGCACCGGCATGCCCACCGGGGCGGCGCCCAGCTTGGTGAGCATGTTGTTGATGATGCGCGAGCCGCCGCGCACCTTCAGGCCACGCAGGCTGTCCAGGCCGGTGATGGCCGACTTGCTGTGGAACAGGCCCGGGCCGTGCGTGTGCGCGGCCAGCAGGTGCACCTGGCGGAACTCGTCGGCGGCGTGCTGCTGCACGTACTCGTGGAAGGCGCGCGAGGCCGGCTCGGCCTTGCCGCTCATGAAGGGCAGCTCGAACACCTCGGCCTTGTTGAAGCGGCCCGGGGTGTAGCCGAGCACGGTCCAGACGATGTCGGCGACGCCGTCGCGCGCCTGGTCGAACAGCTGCGGCGGCGAGCCGCCCATGGACATCGAGTGGAACAACTGCACCTTGATGCGGCCGCCCGATTCGCTTTCCACCTTCTTGGCCCAGGGCACGATGGCACGGGCCGGGATGGTGGCCTGCGGCGGCAGGAACTGGTGCAGGCGCAGGGTCACGGTCTGCTGGGCGAAAGCCTTGCCGGCGATCGAGGTGGCGCCCAATGCGGCGGCGGCCACGATCGCGCTGCGGCGACGGAGAAGGGTCATGGGAAGAACCTGGCTGAAGAAAACAATCGACGGGCGGCGCCCACCCAGGGCGCGCCGAAGGCATGTGCCACGTCAGACACAAGGCCTCCACTGTGCAGGCGCCGGCGGGGCGGCACAAGCCGGTTTCGGGACTGGCTGATATGCCGTTATGGTATGAAACCATCGCCCCGATACCGCCTCCCGACCCCATGCCCGCGCCCCTGCACTGCCACCTCGACTTCATCTCCCCTTATGGCTACTTCGCCTCGCTGCGACTGGAAGCCATCGCCGCCCGGCATGGCCGCTCGGTCGCCTGGCACCCCATGCTGCTGGGCGTGGCGGTGATGAAGGTGATGGGCTTGAAGCCCCTGATGGACACGCCGCTCAAGGGCGACTACGTGGAGCGCGACGTGCGCCGCTATGCGCGCGAGCGCGGCGTGCCCATGAAGCGCCAGCCGCGCGACGCGGTGATGAACCCGCTGGCCTGCGCCCGCGCCCTGGCCTGGACCAATCGCCACGAGCCCGAACGCGCCAGCGCGGTGGTGCACGCGGTCTACGGTGCCTATTGGGGCCAGGGACTGGACCTGTCCACGCCCGACGCGCTGGCGCCCGTGCTGGGCGAGGCGCTGGCGCGCGCGGCCGCCGGCGAGGAAGCGGCCGCGCTGCTGCGCGCCGAGGTCGACGCCTCGCTGGCGCAAGGTGTGTTCGGCTCGCCCACGGTGGTGGTGGACGGCGAACCCTTCTGGGGCGTGGACAAGCTGGAGCAGCTGGAGCGCTGGCTGGCGCGCGGCGGCTGGTGAGGCCGCTCAGCCCACCCCGCTGAACTCCACCGCCGTCGGCACCGCGATCGCCGCCAGGGCGGCCCGCAAGCCCTCGGCCAGCGCCGCGTCGGCCGCGCCGGCGAAGCGCACCGTGGCGCGCTGGCGCCCGCCCTCGTCCACCGCGCTCACCTCCGCCTCCCGGTCTGGCGCCAGCTCGCGCGCCAGATCGGCCAGCTTGAGTTCGATCGCTCGCAGCCGCAGCGCGGGCTTGAACACCTTGCCGATGGCGGTGAGCGGCAGGGCCGGCACGACCACCACCCGCTTGGGCACGGCGGGGCGCTCGTACACCCGCGGCGCCACCTCGCGCAGCAAGGCATCGGCCTCGGCGCTGGCGCCCTCGCGCAAGACCACGAAGGCCGCGGGCACCTCGCCCGCGTAGGCGTCGGGTTCGGCCACCACGGCGCACTGCGCCACGGCCGGGTGGGCGAGGAAGGCGTCTTCCACCAGACCGGGGTCGATGTTGTGCGAGCCGCGGATGATCACGTCCTTGGCGCGGCCGGTGAGGTGCACGCGGCCGTCGGCGTCGAGGTGGCCGAGGTCGCCCGAGACGATCCAGCCCCGCTCGAACAGGCCGGCGTTGCGCGCCGCGTCGAGGTAGCCCGGGCTCATGTGCGGCCCACGCAGCACCACCACGCCGGTTTCGCCGGGCGCGCAGCGCTCGTCCAGCCGGGCCTCGCCGTCGCGCCAGGGCACGGCGCGCACCTCGGTGAACGGCAGGCGCCAGCCGGCCGAGCCGGCCACGCGCGGCGCCAGCAGGGGCTCGATGCTGACCAGGCCCGCGCACTCCGTCATGCCCAGGATGTTGCGCACCGCGATGCCGGTGGTGGCCTCGAAACGCTGCGCGAGCTCGCCGGGCAGTGGCGAGCCACCCGTGTAGGCCGCGCGCACGCGCGAGAGGTCGGCATCGATGGGCACGCCCAGCAGGCTGGCCAGCACCGTGGGCACGCAGGCCAGGTGCGTCACGCCCTCGCGCTCGCAGAAGCGCCAGTAGCGCTGCACGAAGCCGGTGTTGCGCATGCCGCTGAGCGTGGGCAGCACCTGGCGCGCGCCGATGGCCAGCAGCGCCAGGCCGTAGACGAAGGCGCCGGCCACATGGAACAGCGGAAAGCCATTCACCTCGACGCTGTGTTCGTCGCAGCCGTAGAAGGCGTGCGCGAACCAGGCGGTGTGCGCCTCGTTGCCGGCGGTGTGCTGTGCCAGCTTGGGTGCGCCGGTGGTGCCGCCGGTGTGGAACAGCGCGACCACCCGGTCGGCGTTCAGGTCGGGCTCGAAGCCGAGCGTGTCGGGCTGCGCGGCCATCAGCTCCTGCAGCGAGGCCAGGCCCGGCACGGCCTCGTCGACCGCGATCGGCACCAGCGCGCAGGGGTGCAGCGCCTGCGCCTTCAGCGCCGTGGGCCAGACCGCCAGCTCGGCGTTGGGCCCCAGGGCGACCAGCACCTTGGTGTTCGCGGCCTGCATGAGCGAGGCGATGTGGTCCGGCTGCAGCAGCGTGTTGATGGGGCAGACGCGGCCGGCCAGTTGCGCGCCCCACAGCACGGCGTGCGCCTCGGGCGTGTTGGGCGCGAGCAGGGCCACGCTGTCGTCGGGGCCCACACCCAATGCACGCAAGGCGTTGGCCGCGCGGTGCACCATGGCCAGCAGCTCGCGGTAGCTCACGCGGCGCGGCGCGCGCGCCAGGTCGGCGTCGGGCAGGAAGGTGAAGGCCTCGCGCTCGGGGAAGCGCTCGGCGGCGGCGCGGATCAGGCCATAGGGCGTGCGCAGCGGTGCCACCTCGGCCAGCGGGCGGCGCTCCAGCGCCTCGATGTCGGCGAGCGAGGTGAAGGCCCTCATGCCAGGCCCAGCAGGCGCACGGCGTTGCCCTTGAGGATGCCGGGCATGACCTCGGGCTTGAAGCCGGCGACCTCGAAGTCCTTCATCCAGCGCTCGGGCGTGATCAGCGGGTAGTCGCTGCCGAAGAGGATGCGATCCTTGAGCAGGGTGTTGGCGTACTGCACCAGCTGCTTGGGAAAGTACTTGGGGCTCCAGCCGCTCAGGTCGATCCAGACGTTGGGCTTGTGCGTGGCCACCGACAGGGCCTCGTCCTGCCAGGGGAAGCTGGGGTGGGCCATCACGATCTGCATGTCGGGGAAGTCGATGGCGACGTCGTCCAGGTGCATGGGGTTGCTGTACTCCAGCCGCAGGCCGCCGCCGCAGCGCATGCCGCTGCCGATGCCGCTGTGCCCGGTGTGGAAGATGGCCGGCAGCTTGTGGGCGTTGATCACCTCGTAGATGGGCCAGGCCATCCTGTCGTAGGGGTGGTAGCCCTGCACCGTGGGGTGGAACTTGAAGCCCTTGACGCCTTCCTCCCGGATGAGGCGCTCGGCCTCGCGCGCGCCCATCTTGCCCTTGTGCGGGTCGATGCTGGCGAAGGCCACCATCATGTCGCTGTTCTCGCGCGCGGCCTGGGCGATCTCCTCGTTCGGGATGCGGCGGCGGCCCAGTTTCGATTCGCTGTCCACGGTGAACATCACCAGGCCGATCTTTCGCTCGCGGTAGTAGGCGATGGTCTCGGCGATGCTGGGGCGGCGGTTGCTGCCGAAGTACTTGTCGGCCGCGCGGTCGTATTCCTCGCCGTAGTTGTCGAAGGGGTTCCAGCAGCTCACTTCGGCGTGGGTGTGGATGTCGATGGCGATGAGGTTCTGGTGGTCCATGGGGTCTCTTTTGTCTTCTCGGCTTTTGGCTTTTTCCGGTTGGCGGACGCGGGAATCTCGCGCCAGGTTGGCTGGTGGTGTCAGGGCGGTGTCCCGCTGGGGGCGCCTATGCGCAGCCGAGGCGTGCGGTGAGTGATGCCGCGGGGCCGGCCACCCGAGCACCGCAGGGCACCCTTCGCGCAGCGAAGGGCTGCGCATCGGAACTCTCGGCGGCACAGCCCAAGCCCTCGGCCCGCCAACCCCGTCGGCGCCAACAAGACCTGAAGCCCACCACCCAAGCGAACAAAGCACCCAGCCATCGCAGCCAAGAGCACGTCTCCACGTAAGGGAAAACCCGCATCCTCTTTCCGAGGGAAACGGTTGAATTTGGTTATCGTTTATAACAATAATCCGACACCTTCACAAGAAGCCGCAGCGGCCCTTTCCCATGCCCATCCAGACCAACGACCTGACGATCGAACTGCGCGGAGACCAGCAGCAGATCGCCCTCATCACCCTCAACCGCCCCAGCAAGCGCAACGCACTCAACGACGGCCTGGTGCTTGCCATCCGCGACGTCTTCCAGGGCATGCCGCACAGCGTGCGTGCCGCCGTCATCCATGGCCATGGCGAACACTTCTGCGCCGGCCTGGACCTGTCCGAGCTGAGCGAGCGCGACGCCGCCGCCGGCCTGCACCACTCGCGCATGTGGCACCACGCCCTGGACCAGGTGGAGCGTGGCCCCGTTCCCGTGGTGGCCGCGCTGCACGGCGCCGTGGTGGGCGGCGGCCTGGAACTGGCCAGCGCCTGCCACCTGCGCGTGGCCGACACCTCCAGCTTCTTCGCGCTGCCCGAAGGCTCGCGTGGCATCTTCGTCGGCGGCGGCGGCTCGGTGCGCATCCCGCGCCTGATCGGCACCGCGCGCATGGCCGACATGATGTTCACCGGCCGCGTGCTCAACGCCGAGGAAGGCGAGCGCGCCGGCCTGGCGCAGTACCTGGTGCCCCAGGGCACGGCCCTGGACAAGGCGCTGGAGCTGGCCACGCGCATCGCCAGCAACGCGCCGCTCACCAACTACGCGCTGATGCAGGCGCTGCCGCGCATCGCCGACCAAACGGCCGACCATGGCTTCTTCACCGAGGCCCTGATCTCCGCCATCGTCCAGGACGCCCCCGAGGCCAAGGCCCGCGTGCGCGAGTTCCTGGAAGGCCGCGGCCCGAAGGTCAAGAAGCAATGAGCGCCACCCGGCCGCCCGAAGGCGCTCGCGCCGCAGCGCGCAGCGCACAGGCTTGCGACGGCGCAGCGCCCCGCTACCGGGCGCTGGACTTCGGCATCACCGAAGCCGAACTGCGCCACACGGCCGACGGCACCGCCTACCTCCAGGCCCGCCAGCCGCTGCACGCCTTTCCCCACCGCCTGACCGACCGCCTGGTGCACTGGGCCAGCGCCGCGCCCGAGCGCACCTTCATGGCGCGCCGCGCGAAGAACGCCGACGGCAGCACAGGCGACTGGGTCCGGCTCAGCTACGCCCAGGCCCTGGACGCCGCGCGCTGCATCGGCCAGGCCCTGCTCGACCGCGGCCTGAGCGCCGAACGCCCCGTGCTCATCGTGAGCGAGAACGACCTGGAGCATGCGCAGATCGCGCTGGGTTGCCTGTACGCGGGCATTCCCTGGGCGCCGGCCTCGCCCGCCTACTCGCTGGTGAGCCAGGACTACGACAAGCTGCGCCACCTGGTGAACACGCTCACGCCCGGCCTGGTGTTCGCCGCCGACGCGCCGCGCTACGAACGCGCCCTGCTCGCCACCCTCGGCGAGGACGTGGAGATCGTCACCGCCAGCGGCAGCGTGCCCGGCCGCGCCACCACCAGCTTCGCGGCGCTGCGCGCCACCGCTCCCACGCCGGCCGTGGACGCGGCCATGCGCGCCACCGGCCCCGACACCATCGCCAAGTTCCTCTTCACCTCGGGCTCCACCAAGCTGCCCAAGGCCGTCATCAACACCCAGCGCATGTGGTGCGCCAACCAGCAGCAGATGGCGCAGAGCATGCCCGTGCTGGCCGACCCGCACACGCCCCCGGTGCTGGTGGACTGGCTGCCCTGGAACCACACCTTCGGCGGCAACCACAACGTGGGCCTCACGCTCATGCACGGCGGCACGCTCTACATCGACGACGGCAAGCCCACGCCCGCGCTGATCGGCGAAACCCTGCGCAACCTGCGCGAGATCGCGCCCACCGTCTACTTCAACGTACCCACCGGCTTCGAGGCCATCGCCAATGCGATGAAGACCGACGAGGTGCTGCGCACGAACCTGCTGAGCCGCGTGCGCCTGTTCTTCTACGCCGGCGCCGCGCTCGCGCAGCCCGTGTGGGACACGCTGCACAGCGTGCAGGAGCAGGCCATCGGCGAGCGTGTGGTGATGGGCACCGGTCTGGGGATGACCGAGTCCGGTCCCTTCGGCCTGTACATCACGCGGCCCGAGGTGCGCTCGGGCGACCTGGGCCTGCCCGCGGCCGGGCTGCAGCTCAAGCTGGTGCCCAGTGGCGACAAGACCGAGGTGCGCTACCGCGGCCCCAACATCACGCCCGGCTACTGGCGCAGCCCCGAGGCCACGGCCGAGGCCTTCGACGAGGAAGGCTTCTTCTGCACCGGCGACGCGGTGGCCTGGATCGATCCCGCGCGGCCGAACCTGGGCCTGCGCTTCGACGGCCGCATCGCCGAGGATTTCAAGCTCGCCACCGGCACCTTCGTCAGCGTGGGCCCGCTGCGCGCGAAGATCATCGCGGCCGGCGCGCCCTTCGTGCAGGACGCGGTCATCACCGGCCTGAACGAGCGCGAAGTGGGCGCCATGCTGTTCCCCACCGGTGCGGTGCGCGGCCTGGCCGGCCTGGGGCCCGAGGCCCCGCTGGCCGAGGTGCTGGCGCACCCCAAGGTGCTCGGGCACTTCCAGCAGGTGCTCAATGACCTGGCGGCCACGGCCACCGGCAGCGCCACGCGCGTGGCGCGCCTGATCCTGCTGGCCGAACCGCCCAGCATCGACAAGGGCGAGGTCACCGACAAGGGCTCCATCAACCAGCGCGCCGTGCTCAAGCACCGCGCCGAACTCGTCGCTGCCCTGCACGCGGGCGCGGCGGCCAACACCCTGCTTCCCACCACCGAACAGAGGAGACACGCATGAAGATCGAAGGACAGGCCGCGCTCGTGACCGGCGGCGGCTCGGGCCTGGGCGAAGCCACCGCGCGCGAGCTCGCCCGCCTGGGCGCCAAGGTCGCCGTGCTCGACGTCAACCTGGAAGGCGCGCAGCGCGTGGCCCAGGACATCGGCGGCATCGCGGTGAAGTGCGATGTGACCGACACCGCCAGCGTGCAGGCGGCGCTGGACACGGCCGCCGCCGCGCACGGCCCGGCGCGTTTGCTCATGAACATCGCCGGCATCGGCACCGCCAAGCGCGTGGTGCAAAAGGACGGCAGCGCCGCGCCGTTGGACGACTTCGCCAAGGTGATCCAGGTCAACCTCATCGGCACCTACAACGCCAGCCGCCTGTTCGCCGCCGCCTGCGCGAAGCTCGATGCGCTGGAGGACGGCGAACGCGGCGTGATGCTGTTCACCGCCAGCGTGGCCGCCTTCGACGGCCAGGTGGGCCAGCAGGCGTACAGCGCCTCCAAGGGCGGGCTGGTCGGCATGACGCTGCCCATGGCGCGCGACCTCGCGCAGCACGGCATCCGCGTGTGTACCATCGCGCCCGGGTTGTTCTCCACGCCGCTGATGCGCCAGCTGCCCGACGCGGTGCAGGCCTCGCTGGCGGCGAGCATCCCCTTCCCGCCGCGCCTGGGCAAGCCCGAGGAGTTCGCCGCCCTGGCCGCGCACATCGTCACCAATACGCACCTGAATGGCGAAGTGATCCGTCTCGACGGCGCGCTTCGCATGGCCCCCCGATGAGCAAAACCCAGATCTATGAAGTGGAAGTCATGTTCGGCGACTGCGACCCCGCCGGCATCGTTTTCTTTCCCAATTTCAGCAAGTGGATGGACGCGTCCTCGCTGAACTTCTTCGTCAAGTGCGGCGTGCAGCCCTGGCGCGAACTGGTCAAGACGCGCGGCATCATCGGCACGCCGCTGCTGGAGATCCACACCAAGTTCATGAAGCCCGCCACCTACGGCGAGCGCCTGCAGGTGCACACCAGCGTCATCGAATGGGGCGCCAAGGTCTTCAAACACCAGCACCGCGTGATGCGTGGCGACACCCTGCTGTGCGAAGGCACCGAAGTGCGCGCCTTCTGCGAGCGCGACCCGGCCGACGCCTCGCGCATCCGCGCCATCCCCGTGCCCGAGGACATCAAGGCCTTGTGCCACTGAGCCCCGCTCGAGCTCCGCATGAGCGACGTCTCCATCGCCAACGCCATGCGCCGCCCCCGCGGCGCGCGCAAAGGCAGCCCGCCGGGCGATGACGCCGGCGGCGCGGGCGACGGCCTGCCCGACACCCACTTCCTGGAAACCCTGGTGGGCTACAACGCGCGGCGCGCGGCCCTCACCGTCATCGCGGTGTTCCTGCGCCGCATGGCGCCCTATGGCCTGCGGCCGGTGGACTTCTCCGTGCTCACCGTGATCGCGCACAACCCGGGCGTCACCTCGCGCCAGATCTGCGCCGCGCTGGACATCCTGCCGCCCAACCTGGTGGGCATGGTCAAGGCCTTGCACGCGCGCGGCCTGGTGGTGCGCAAGCCCCACCCCAGCGATCGCCGGGCCCAGGGCCTGCACCTCACGCCCGCCGGCCAGAAACTGCACCGCCAGGCCCAGGCGACGGCCACCGAACTCGAGACGGAAGCCACCGGCGCGCTCACGCCCGACGAGGTGCAGACCCTCATTGGCCTGCTGCGCAAGGTGTACCGCCGCGGCCCCGCGCAGGGCCTGGGCGACGACGCCATCTGAAGCCCCGCGCCGCGCCCATCGGGGCAAACCCGGGTGACGGCGGCGCGACATTGCTGCACCGCACACAGCTAGCAACTTGGTAGCGGGCGGCTTGCTGCCTATAGTGCTCATCCGAGACACGCGCGAAGAGCCCAGTCCAGGCCGCGCCAGGAGACCGCCGATGAGCAAGGACCAGCAAGCCGTGACCCAGCTGTTCGAACTGCTGGAATCGCGTTACGCCATGCGCGTGCTCTGGGCCCTGTCCGACGGCCACCCGCAGACCTTTCGCCTGTTGCAGGACAGCGTGGGCGGCATCACACCCAACACGCTCAATACCCGCATCAAGGAGCTGCGTGCCGCGCGCCTGATCGACCACAACGGCAGCGGCTACCGGCTCACCCCACAAGGCGCCGACCTGGCGCGCCGGCTGGCCGAGATGCGCGGCTTCGCCAGCCGCTGGCAGCAGCGCGCCGCCGCCCGCGCCAACGGTCGGTAGCCGATCGCGCCTAGGCCGCGGCGCGCTCGGCCGCGACGCGCGCCACCAGTTGCCAGGCCAGCTCGGCCACCGGGGCCAGCACGCGCCGCGCCCGTCGCACCAGCAGGATGCGCCGCTCCACGCGCGGCGACAGGGGCCGGGCCTGCAGGCCCGGCAGGCCGCTGGGCGGCAGGGCCAGCGTGGGCACCACCGACACGCCCAGGCCGGCGTCCAGCATGCGGTAGATGGTGGTGACGTGGCCCACCTCCTGCGCCAGTTGCGCCTGCACGCCGTGTGCGCGCAAGGCCTCGTCGATGAGCCGCCGGCTGCCCGAGGCGTGGTCCAGCAGCACCAGCGGCTCGCCGGCCAGGTCGGCCCAGCGCACCGTGCGCCGGCGGACCAGCCGGTGCCCGGACGGACCGACGAAGCAGAAGGGCTCCGACAGGATGGCCTCGGCGTGCAGGTCCTCGTGCGGTCCGGGGTCGATCACGACGCCGAAGTCCACCTCGCCCGACAGCACGCTGGCCAGCGCGTCGTTCTGCATGCGGTCCAGCAGCACCAGGTCCAGGCCGGGGTGCTCGCGCTGGCAGCGCGCGATGCACTCGGGCAGCAGGTGGGCCGACAGCGTGGGGCTGCTGGCCACGCGCACCCGGCCCTGGCGCTGCGTGGCCAGGCCGCGCACGTCCAGCAGCACGGCGTCCAGCTCATCGAGCGCCCGCTCCAGGCGGGCCGCCAGGCTGCGGCCAGCGGCGGTGAGCGCCACCTCGCGCGTGGTGCGGTCGAGCAGCTTGAGCCCCAGCTGGTGCTCCAGCTCGGTGACGCAGCGGCTCACGGCCGGCTGCGTCAGCCCCAGGTGCTCGCCGGCCTTGGTGAAGTTGCCATGCGCGGCCACGGCCTGGAACACCCGCAATTGGCGCAAGCTCACATTCATGATTCCGAATCATATATGGATCACACAAATTCATTTCTCTTTGGCTGACCGCTCGGGTCCAATCACGCGCTTCATCGCCCACCACGCTGCCCGCGCTCTCCCATGGCCCGCTCCCGCCTGCTGCCCGACAACTTCACGCTCTACCTGATCGCCACCGTCATCCTGGCCAGCCTGTTCCCGGCCCAGGGCGTGTTCGCCGACGCGCTGGCCTGGGCCACCAAGGCGGCCGTGAGCCTGCTGTTCTTCCTGCACGGGGCCAAGCTCTCGCGCCCGGCCATCTTTGCCGGCATCGGGCACTGGCGGCTGCAGCTGATGGTGGTGGCCACCACCTTCGCCCTGTTCCCGCTGTTCGGCTGGGCGCTGGCGCCCGTGCTGCGCCCCTTGGTGACGCCGGACCTCTACACCGGGGTCATTTACCTGTGTGCCCTGCCCGCCACCGTGCAATCGGCCATCGCCTTCGTCTCCATGGCGCGCGGCAACGTGCCGGCGGCGGTCTGCGCCGCCTCGGCCTCGACGCTGCTGGGCGTGTTCCTGACGCCCGTGGCCCTGAGCCTGATGCTCACGCAGGACGCCGCCATGGGCGATCCGCTGGAGGCCGTGGGCCGCATCAGCCTGCAGCTGCTGCTGCCCTTCGTCGTCGGCCACCTGATGCGCCCCTGGATCGCCGGCTTCCTGCAGCGCCGCGCCGTGGTCATGAAGGTGGTGGACCAGGGCTCCATCCTGCTGGTGGTCTACGCCGCCTTCAGCCACGCCGTCGTCGACGGCCTGTGGTCGCAGCTGCCGCTGTCGGCGATGGCCGGCCTGCTGGCGGTGTGCGCGCTGCTGCTGGCCGTGGTGCTGGTGCTCACCGCCTGGGGCAGCCGCCGGCTGGGCTTCGCCAAGGAGGACGAGATCGCCATCGTCTTCTGCGGCTCGACCAAGAGCCTGATCACCGGCGTGCCCATGGCCAACGTGCTGTTCTCGGCCAGCGTGGCCGGCGCGATCGTGCTGCCGCTGATGGTGTTCCACCAGATGCAGCTCATGGTCTGCGCCGTGCTGGCGCAGCGCTACGCGCGCCGTGCCGACGCACCGGCGGCCGAGGTGACGGGCGCCGCGCCCGCGCTCAGGCGCTGAGGGCCGGCGCGCCGGCGTACTGGCCGGCCAGCACGCGTGCGAACCAGTCGCGGATCGGCCCGCCCAGTGCGTTGAAGGGGGTGTTGAACTGCGCCACGATGCTCACGTGGTTGTGGTCCATCAGTTGCACGACACGCGGCATGGGCCCCTTGTCCCGGTCCGCCACCACCGCCAGGCGCTGCGCCAGCGCGAGCGCATAGAAGTCCAGCAAGGGGTTTTCGTACTGGGCCAGGGCGATGAAGGTGGGCGGGGCGTCGGCGCGCGCCTGCCCCAGGGGTTCGCGCCCGGCGTACAGGGCCTCATCCTCGCCATAGTAGGCGCGCACGCCGTGCGCGTTGGGGTTGTCGGCGCGGGTGTCGGCCACCACGCGCGGGCTCACCAGCACCAGGCCGGCCACGGGCAGGCCGCCGTCGGGGCGCACCCGCGCGTCCCAGAGCGCACTGGCGCAATGGGCGCAGGCCGCGGAATGCCCCATCAGGAACAGGCGCGAGGGGTCGCCGCCCCAGCGCGCGGCGTGGCGCACCACCCAGCGCAAGGCCTCGCGCACGTCCTCGGCGCCGCCCGGCCAGGGCGACTGGGGCGCCAGCCGGTACTCCACGTTGAACGCCAGGTAGCCATGGCGGGAAAATTCCGCCGGCACGTTGGCGTAGATCCAGGGCGTCTGCTCCTTGTCGCCGCGCACGAAGGCGCCGCCGTGCACGAACACCAGGATGGGCACGCCCGGCCCGCCGCCTGAACACTCGACCTGGGGGGCGTAGACGTCGAGCACCTGCCGCGGGTCCTCGCCATACGGCAGGTCCCGCGCCGTCGGGGCCAGCGCCGAGGCCGCCAGCAGCGGCGCCCAGGCCTCGAACATGGCGTCGCGGCCGGCCGTGATGTCCTGGTGCCAGCGCGGACCCCAGTGCGCCAGGGCGTCGACGAGGAACGTGGGCAAGGCGGGGCTCATGCGATAAAGTCGTAGGATGAATTCAGGAGAGGCCATTATGTCGGGTTCATCGCCCTTTCCCGCCATCGCCCCGGGCGCGCGGCTGTCGGAGCGGGTCGCGGACACCCTGAGCGCGGAGATCCGCTCGGGCCGCCTGCGCCCCGGCGACAAGCTGCCGACCGAGCCCGAGCTGGCCGAGCAGTTCTCGGTCAGCCGCACCGTGGTCCGCGAGGCGGTCTCGCGCCTGAAATCGATCGGACTGGTCGAGTCGCGCCAGGGCAGCGGCGTCTACGTTCTGGAGGCCAGCATCCCCCCCCTGAGCTTCGACGCCAGCTACGCGGTGTCCAAGGAGGCGGTGATCCAGATGGTGGAGGTGCGCCGCGCCCTGGAGGCCGAAGTCGCCGGCCTGGCCGCGCAGCGCCGCACCGCGGCCGACGTGCAGGCCATCCGCGACGCCATCGCCACGCTCGACCAGGCCGTGCAGGCCGGTGGCGACGGCGTGCGCGAGGACGTGGCCTTCCACCGCGCCATCGCCGAGGCGGCCAAGAACCCCTTCCTGCTGAGCACCCTGCAGTACCTCAGCCGCTTCCTGCACGGCGCCACGCGCGTGACGCGGGCCAACGAGGCGCGGCGCGGCGACTTCGCGCGCCAGGTGCGCGACGAGCACGAGGCCATCCTGGCCGCCATCGAGGACCAGGACTCGGCCGCCGCCCGCGCCGCCGCCTTCAACCACATGAACAACGCCATCCGCCGCATCGAAGAGGCCGACCCGGCCTTCTGGCGCCAGGAAGGCGCGGTGCTGGCGCGCGCGCTCATGGTGGACCGGGCGCCCGACGCGCCGCGCTGAGCCCGGCCGCTCCCACCTAGGGATTTCCCGATGCCGATGGCTGAAACCAAGTCATATGATGACCATGTCACCGGATCAATCAAGCGACATGCGGCTCGAACACATAGACCACTTCACCCTGCGCGTGGCCGCGGCCCGCCTGCCCGAGCTGCTGGACTTCTACACGCGCGTGCTGGGCCTGCGCGAGGGCGATCGCCCGGCCTTCGACTTCCCCGGCCACTGGCTGTACGCGCAGGGCCAGGCCCTGGTGCACCTGGCGGGCAACGAGCCGGTCGGCGAGCCCGCCGCGCCCGCCGCCCTGCCCACGGGCAAGTTCAACCACGTCTCGCTGCGCGCCACCGGCCTGAAGGCCACGCGCGAGCACCTGCAGGCGCAGGGCTTGGACTGGCGCGAGGCGCCCGTGCCCGGCGCCCCGCTGCACCAGATCTTCCTGATCGACCCCGTCGGTCTGACGATCGAACTGACCTTCGATGCCGCCGAGCTGCATGAGGCCGGCCCTTCCACCAAAGCCCTGGCGTACTGATGTCCTATTTGCAACTCCAGAAAGTCGCCAAGCGCTTCGGCGATGTCCAGGTGGTCCAGGCGATGGACCTGAGCGCCGAGGCTGGCGAGTTCATCGTGCTGGTGGGCGCCTCGGGCTGCGGCAAGTCGACCACGCTGCGCATGATCGCCGGCCTGGAATCGCCCAGTTCGGGCCACATCGTGATCGACGGCCGCGACGTGACGGCGGCCACGCCCGCCGACCGCGACATCGCCATGGTGTTCCAGAACTACGCCCTGTACCCGCACATGAACGTGGCGCAGAACATGAGCTTCGCGCTCGAGCTGGCGCGCACGCCCAAGGCGGTGATCGCCGAGCGCGTGCAGGCCGCGGCCCAGGTGCTCAACATCCAGCACCTGCTGGAGCGCAAGCCGCGCGAGCTCTCGGGCGGGCAGCGCCAGCGCGTGGCCATGGGCCGCGCCATCGTGCGCGAGCCCAAGGTCTTCCTGTTCGACGAGCCGCTGTCCAACCTGGACGCCAAGCTGCGCGGCCACATGCGCATCGAGATCGCGCTGCTGCACCGCCGGCTTGGCAAGACCACGGTGTACGTCACGCACGACCAGGTCGAGGCGATGACGCTGGCCGACCGCATCGTGGTGATGGACCAGGGCCGCATCCAGCAGATGGGCAGCCCGGACGAGGTCTTCAACCGTCCGCTCAACCGCTTCGTTGCCGGCTTCATCGGCAGCCCGACCATGAACTTCCTGGACGCCGAGGTCCACGACGGCGGCGGGCCCCTGCGCTTCGTGGGCCGCGACTTCGCCTGCGAGGTGCCCGCCGCCATGGCGCCGCACGCGCGGCGCTTCACCGGCCGCCCGGTGGTGCTGGGCGTTCGCCCGCAGGCCCTGCGCCTGGGCGCCAGCGAACACGGCCTGGGCCTGCGGCTGCAGGTCAAGGTCTGCGAGTACCTGGGTACGGAGAGCGTGCTCAGCGGCTCGCTGCCGGGCGAGGCCGGCGAACTCACCCTCAGCGCGCCGGGCAACCACACCGGCCTCATCAACCAGACCGTCGCGGTGCACGCGCCGCTCGACAGCCTCCATGCCTTCGAACCGGGCGAGCACGGCCGCTCGCTCGGCCTCTGATCCGATCCGCCCCACCCACAACAGGAGACACAGCATGAAACGCCGCCAACTGCTTCAAGGCGCCGCCGCGGGCGCCGCCCTGGGCCCCTGGGTGCACACCCTGGCCCAGGACCGCTACGCCAAGTACAAGGGCCAGACCATCGTCGTCAACTACCCGGCCCATCCGCACTACGACCAGGCCGAGAAGCTGTTCGCCGAGTTCACGGCCGAGACCGGTATCAAGGTCGAGCGCGACAAGATGCAGTACCTGCGCATGAAGGACAAGCAGGTGCTGGAGATGGGCAAGCGCGGCAACGGCGACTACGACGTGGTGGTCTACGTGGTGATGTGGAAGACCGAGTACGTCAAGAAGGACCTGCTGCAGCCCCTGGACGGCTACTTCGCCAACAGCGCCCTGGCCGATCCCGCCTGGGACCAGAAGGACATCATCGACCGCTACTGGGAGACGAACGCCCTGGTGGGTGGCCCCAAGATGTACCTGCCCGGCCCCGGCGCGCGGCCCTACGGCATTCCCTTCGGCGCCGAGACCGGTGTGCTGGCCTACCGCACCGACCTGTTCGCCAAGCACAAGCTCGCCGCGCCCAAGACCTACGACGAGCTGCTGGCCGCGTGCCGGCTGATGAAGGACAAGGAAGGCATCGGCGGCCTGACCTCGCGCGGGCAGACCGGCCACCAGGTCACGGCCGCCTGGCTGCTGCACCTCACCCCCAATGGTGGCGAGGTGTTCGACAGCCAGTGGCGCGCGGCCTTCAACAACGCCCAGGGCGTGCGCGCCGCCGAGATCCTGAAGGAAATCGTGGACACCGGCCCCGCCGGCATTCCCAGCTACGGCTTTGGCGAGATGCAGAACGCTTTCCTGCAGGGCCAGGCCGCGATGTACCTCGACTCCGTGTCCATCTTCGGCCCGGCGCAGGACCCGGCCAAGAGCCGCGTCGCGGGCAAGATCGCCTACGCGGTGCACCCCAAGGGCAGCAAGCATTCGGCGCAGAGCGGCGGCTTCGCCATGGCCATCCCGAAGAACGCGCGCAACAAGGACGCCGCCTTCCTCTTCATGCAGTGGATGACCAGCAAGCAAGCCGACCTGAAGATCGCGCTGGCGGGCGGCAACATCAACCGCTGGAGCACGCTGGACAACGCCGACGTCGCCAGGAAGTACCCCATCGAGTTGCCGGCGCTGCGCGAGTCGCTCAAGATCGCCAACCCCGACTGGCGCCCGCTGATCCCCGAGTGGGACCACATCAGCCAGCAGATCCTCGGCCAGGCGCTGCCCGACGTGATCACCGGCGGCAAGCCGGCCAAGCAGGCGCTGGACGCGGTGGTGAAGGCCGCCGAGGACGTCGTCCGCCAGGGCGGCTGGCTCAAGGCCTGAGGACCGCGCCCCGATGCCTTCCGCCCGCCTGGCGCGCCTGACGCCGTACGTCTATATCCTGCCGGCCGTGCTGGTCATGCTGGTCGGGCTGGTGTACCCCATCCTGAGCGCCGTGCGGCTCGGCTTCTACGACTGGCCCCTGGGCACCGACTTCGACAGCGCGCGCTTCGTCGGTTTCCAGGCCTTCGCCGAGATGCTGGCGTCCACGCAGGTGTGGACCTCCATGGGCATCACCGTCGCCTTCGTGCTGATCGCCGTGTCGGCCGAACTGGTGCTGGGAATCGCGCTCGCGCTGTTCCTGGAAAAGCCCGTGCGCGGCATGCGCTTCTTCCGCACGGTCTTCGTGCTGCCCATGATGGTCGCGCCGATCTGCGTGGGCCTGATCTGGCGCTACCTGTTCGACGCCAACTTCGGCCCGATCAACCACCTGAGCGCCTGGCTGGGGCTGTCGCCCCAGGCCTGGCTGGCCGACCCGGTCCTGGCCTTCAGCGCCATGGTGATCACCGACATCTGGCAGTGGACGCCCTTCGTGCTCATCATGGTGCTGGCCGGCCTGCAGGGCCTGGACGAAAGCGTCATCGAAGCCGCCCGCATCGACGGCGCCAGCGCCTGGCAGCAGATCGTGCGGGTCAAGCTGCCCATTCTCAAGCCCATCCTGATCGTGACGCTGCTGGCGCGCATGATCGACGGCTTCCGCGGCCTGGAGGTGATCTACGTCATGACCTTCGGCGGCCCGGGCCTGAGCACCGAACTGTTCTCGCTGCACATCTTCAAGGCGGCCTTCATCAGCCAGAAGCTGGGCTACTCCTCGGCACTGTCCATCCTGCTGCTGGTCATCGTCTCGGCGCTGTCGCTCGCGATCCTGCTGATCTCCAACCCCCTCAAAGCCAAGGCCCGCCGATGAGCCATCCCACCTCGGTGCCGCGCGGCTCGCCGCTGCACTACCTGATGCTCGCGCTGCTGGCCACGGCCTGCCTGCTGCCGCTGGTCATCATGACCATGACTTCGCTCAAGACCGAGGCGCAGATCTTCGACACCCAGTGGTCCTGGCTGTTCGCGCCCACGCTGGACAACTACCGCGCGGTGGTGGAGGAAAACCACATCGAGCGCTACATGCTCAACAGCCTGAAGGTCTCGCTGGCGGCCACGCTCATCACCCTGATGCTGGGCACCATGTGCGCCTACGCCATGGCGCGCTTTCGCTTCCTCGGCCGCGAGCCGCTGAGCTACTCGACCCTGATCCTGCGCACGCTGCCACCCGCGGTGTTGGCCGTGCCGGTGTTCGTCATCTGGTCGGCCTGGGGCATCGGCGACACGCTGTCGGGCGTGGTGCTGGTGTACGTGGCGCTGAACCTGCCCTTCACCATCTGGCTGCTCTACGGCTTCATCGACCAGCTGCCGATCGAGCTGGAGGAAGCCGCCGCCATCGACGGCTGCGGCCCCTTCCGGGTGTTCTACAAGATCGTGCTGCCGCTGCTCAAGCCCGGCCTGGCCGCGGCCGCCATCTTCACCTTCCGGCTGGCCTGGAACGAGTTCATCCTGGGCTTCATCCTGACGAACCGCATCACGCGCACCCTTCCCGCCTCCATCTCCAACTACATCACCGACACCGGCGTGGAGTGGGGAAAGATCATGGCCGCCGGCGTGCTGATCGCGCTGCCGCCGCTGATCTTCACCTTCGTCGCCGCCAAACAGATCATCACCGGCCTGACCGCGGGCGCGGTCAAGGGCTGAGCCCGCCACCTTCGAGGACCCACCATGGACAAACAAGCACTGATCGACTCCTGGAACGACTACGTCGCGCCGTCGCAGCCCTGCTCGCCCGACGACATGGCCCGGCGCGTGGCGCGCTGGGGCGCCATCCCCGCCAGCCCGCGCGCCTTCGTTGATACCTACGTCAAGGGCCATGAGCGCACGCTCTACAGCGTGATCGGCTCCGGCGTCACCGACGACCCGAACTTCAAGCCCAGCATCGCCGCGGCCGAGAACTTCCACGTCGACTACATCGTCGCGCCCAAAGGCTGCGGCGCGGCCCTGCACTGGCACGACAGCGAAGAGGTCTTCGTGGTGCAGGCCGGGCGCTGGGAGTTCGACTGGATCGACGGCGCCACCGGCCAGACCCACACCGTCACCCTGGGGCCGCGCGACACGATCAGCGTGCCACCCTTCGTGCACCGCGCCTTCCGCAGCCTGGACGGCGAGGACCCGGCCAGCGGCGGCATGCTGGTGTCCATCCTGGGCGGCAAGACGCCGGGCCGCGTGAAATGGGACGCCGCGCTGGCCGAAAAAGCCAAGGCCGTGGGTGCCGGCTTCGACGCCAACGGCATGGCCGCCCAGGCCAGCCACGGCTGAACACGAATCGCCCCGCCCATGGAACCGAAGAACCACGGACCGCTGGTGCTGGTGCACGGCGCCTGGCATGGCGGCTGGTGCTGGCGCGAGGTGGCCGACAAGCTCGAACGCCAGGGCCGGCGCTGCTACGCGCCCACGCTGAGCGGCCTGGCGCACCGCCGCGCCGGGCTGAGCCGGGAGACCAGCGCCGACACCCATGTGGACGACGTCGCCTCGCTGATCGAGGCGCTCGACCTGCGCGGCGTAACCCTGGTGTTGCACTCCTACGCCGGCCTGCTCGGCCCGGCCCTGCTGCACCGCCTGCGCGAGCGCCTGGTGGAGATCGCCTGGCTGGAAGCGGTGATCCCCTCGCCTGGCCAGCGCATGCTGGAGCTCACCACGCCCGAGGCCGCTGCGCGCTACGTGGCGCAAGCCGCCTCGCGCGGCGAAGGCTGGTGGATGCCCCCGCCCGACGTGGCGCAGTTCCAGCTGCCCTCGGACGAGATGGCGCAGGCCGTGGCCCGCCAGCTCACGCCGCAGCCGCTGCGCAGCTTCGCCGAACCCGTCACCGCGCCGCAGGCCGAGGTGCGCGGCTTCCCGGGCCGCTACCTGCTGGCCAGCGACCGCTCGCCGCAGCCCTACCTGCGCTACGCCGCCATCGCGCGCGAGGCCGGCTGGCCGGTCGCCGAGGCGCCCGGCGGCCACCTGATGATGCTGACGAACAGCGACGCCGTCGTCGATTTCCTGAGTTGAGAGTTGTGGAAGAAACCAATATGAGCCGAGTGGGAGTGGTGGGCCTGGGCGCCATGGGCCTGGGCATGGCGACATCGCTGCGCCGGGCGGGCTTCGCGCCGCGGGTGTTCGATCTGCGCACCGACGTGGCGCAGGCCTTCGCTCGCGATGGCGGCCAGGCCTGCGCCAGCCTGGCCGAGCTGGGCGCGGGCAGCGAGGTGGTGGTCAGCGTGGTGGTCAACGCCGCGCAGACCGAGAGCGTGCTGTTCGGCGAAGGCGGCCTGGCCGCGGCCATGGCGCCCGGCAGCGTCTTCGTCATGTGCTCCACGGTGGACCCGGGCGTGTCCATCGGTTTCGAGGAGCGGCTGGCGCGCCTTGGCATCCTCTACATCGACGCGCCGATCTCCGGCGGCGCGGCCAAGGCCGCCAGCGGCGAGATGACCATGATGACCGCCGCCCGGCCCGAGGCCTACGCCAAGGCCGAGGCCGTGCTCGAGGCCATGGCCGGCAAGGTCTACCGCCTGGGCGATCGGGCCGGCGCGGGCAGCAAGGTCAAGGTCATCAACCAGCTGCTGGCCGGGGTGCACATCGCCGCGGCGGCCGAGGCCATGGCACTGGGCCTGCGCGAAGGCGTGGACCCGGCCGCGCTGTACGAAGTCATCACCCACAGCGCGGGCAACAGCTGGATGTTCGAGAACCGCATGGCCCACGTGCTCGCGGGCGACTACACCCCGCTGTCGGCGGTCGACATCTTCGTCAAGGACCTGGGCCTGGTGCTGGACATGGCCCGCGCCAGCAAGTTTCCGCTGCCGCTGTCGTCCACCGCGCACCAGATGTTCATGCAGGCCTCCACCGCGGGCTTCGCCAAAGAAGACGACAGCGCCGTGATCAAGATCTTCCCCGGCATCGAGCTGCCGAGGCCCCTGCCATGAGCCTCCTGCTGGGCGCCATCGCCGACGACTTCACGGGCGCCACCGACCTGGCGAACAACCTGGTGCGCGCCGGCATGCGGGTGGTGCAGACCATCGGCGTGCCGCGCGAGCCCGTCGAGGCGGGCATCGACGCGGTGGTGGTCGCGCTCAAGTCGCGCACCGTCCCGGCGGCCGAGGCCGTCGAGCAATCGCTGGCCGCCTGGCGCTGGCTGCGCGAGCAGGGCGCGCGCCAGATCTACTTCAAGTACTGCTCGACCTTCGACAGCACGCCCGCCGGCAACATCGGCCCGGTGACCGAGGCGCTCATGGACGCCATGGGCATCGACTTCACCATCGCCACGCCGGCCTTCCCGGACAACGGCCGCACCGTCTTCAAGGGCCACCTGTTCGTGGGCGACGTGCCGCTCAACGAAAGCGGTATGAAGGACCACCCGCTCACGCCCATGACCGACGCCAACCTGGTGCGCGTGCTGCAGGCCCAGTGCCGCCGCCGCGTGGGGCTGATCGACTACCGCGTGGTGGCCGCGGGCGCCGCGGCCGTGCGCGAACGCATCCAGGCGCTGCGGCAGCAGGGCGTGGGCATCGCCGTGGTCGACGCGCTGTCCAATGACGACCTGCTGCGCCTGGGCCCGGCCCTGGCCGACCTGCCGCTGCTCACGGCCGGCTCCGGCGTGGCCATCGCGCTGCCGGCCAACGCCGGCCTGGTGCCCTCGGCGCGGGCCAGCGCGCTGCCACCGGTGGCGGGCGCGCAGGCCATCGTCTCGGGCAGTTGCTCGCAGGCCACCAACCAGCAGGTGGCGCACTTCATCGCCAGCGGCCGACCGGCGTTCCAGCTCGACCCGCTGCGCATTGCCGCCGGCGAGGACGTGGTCGGCGAGGCCCTGGCCTGGGCGGCGCCGCACCTGGGCAGCGGGCCCGTGCTGCTGTACTCCACCGCGCCGCCGCAGGCGGTCAGCGCCGCGCAGACGCAATTGGGCGGCGCGCAGGCGGGCGAACTGGTGGAGCGCTGCATCGCCGCCATCGCCAGCGGCCTGGTGCGGGCCGGCGTGCGCCGGCTCATCGTGGCCGGCGGCGAGACCTCGGGCGCCTGTGTGCAGGCGCTGGGCATCGCCCGGCTGCAGATCGGCCCGCAGATCGACCCCGGCGTGCCCTGGTGCCACGCCACGGCCGCCGCCGCCGCTGGCGCGCCGCTCTGGCTGGCGCTCAAATCGGGCAATTTCGGCGGCGAAGACTTCTTCACCCGGGCCTTCTCGCTGACCACCCCGCCCCCAGACGGCGCGCACCGCCCCGCGGCCGCGCACTGACCACCGGACCCCTGCCATGCCCCGTTTTGCCGCCAACCTGTCGATGCTCTATCCCGAGCTCGACTTCCTGGACCGTTTCGAGGCCGCCGCGCGCGACGGCTTCGAGGCCGTCGAATTCCTCTTTCCCTACGCCTACCCGGCGCACGAGCTCGCCGCCCGCCTCCAGGCCAACGGCCTGCGCCAGGTGCTGTTCAACCTGCCGCCCGGCCAATGGGACGACGGCGAGCGCGGCCTGACCGCCCTGCCCGGCCGCGAGGCAGAGTTCCGCGAGGCGGTTCAGCTGGCCCTGCGCTACGCCGACGCCCTGGACTGCCCCCGCCTGCACGCCATGGCCGGCCTGGTGGCCCCGGGCCTGCGGCGCGAGGACATGCAGGCCACCTACCTGGACAACCTGCGTTGGGCCGCCGAACAGGCCGCCCGCGCCGGGCGCGACATCCTCATCGAGCCGATCAACCCGCGCGACATTCCCGGCTTCTTCCTCAACCGGCAGGACCACGCGCACCAGGTCCTCGACGCGGTCGGCGCGCCCAACCTGAAGGTGCAGATGGACCTGTACCACTGCCAGATCGTCGAGGGCGACGTCGCCACCAAGCTGCGGCGGTACCTGCCCACGGGGCGCGTCGGTCACCTGCAGATCGCCGGCGTGCCGCAGCGCCACGAGCCCGACCTGGGCGAGCTGAACCACCCCTACCTGTTCGGCGTGATCGACGAGCTCATGGCCACCGGCCAGTGGGACGGCTGGATCGGCTGCGAGTACCGCCCCAGCCGCGGCGCGGTGCCCGGGGGCACCTCGGCCGGGCTGGGCTGGCTGCGGGCCGCCCAGGCCGCAACCGCCTGACGCCGCTCCCCGCGGCCTCAGCCCGCCGGGCTGTCCACCACCAGCTGGCGCTGCTCGCCCAGGCCGCGCCCGCCCAGGGTCATCACGTCGCCCGCTTTCAGGTACAGCGGCGGCTGGTGGCCCATGCCCACGCCAGGCGGCGTGCCGGTGGCAATCACGTCGCCCGGCTGCAGGGCCATGAAGCGGCTGAGGTAGCTCACCAGCGTGGCGACGCCGAACACCATGGTGCGCGTGCTGCCGTTCTGGCGGCGCTGGCCGTTCACCTCCAGCCACAGCGCGACGTCTTGCGGATCGCCCAGCTCGTCGGGCGTCACCAGCCAGGGGCCCAGGGGGCAGTGCGTGGGGTAGCTCTTGCCTTTGACCCACTGGCCTTCATATTCGATCTGGTGGGCGCGCTCGGACACGTCGTTGAGCAGGCAGTAGCCGGCCACGTGCGACAGGGCCTGGTCCTCGCCCACGTGGAAGGCGCGCTGGCCGATCACCACGCCCAGCTCCACCTCCCAGTCGAGCTTTTGCGAGCCCGGCGGCAGCCAGACCTCGTCGTTCGGTCCGTTGATGGCGCTGACGTGCTTGTTGAACACGATGGGTTGGCCCGGCACCTTCAGGCCGGCCTCGGCGGCGTGGTCGGCGTAGTTCAGGCCGATGCCGATGACGTTGCCCACCTCGCCCACGCAGGGGCCCAGGCGGGTGCCGCTGGGCACGGGCGGCAGCGTCAGGGGGTCGAGCGCGGCCAGGCGCGCCATAGAATCCGGGCCCAGCGTGGCCGGCGCGATGTCGGCCAGCACCCCCGAGAGGTCACGCGGCGTGCCGCTGGCGTCGATCAGACCGGGTTGTTCGGCGCCGGGCAGGCCGTGGCGAATCAGTTTCATGCTGGGCTTCGGTGGTGGTGAAAACCGCCGATTCTGCCGCCTGGGGCCATCCGGTCCCGGCCGGCCCTTGAAATCCGCCGCGGCGGCCCCAGCTGCCCGACTTGTCGGGCAAGCCGACTTCCGCCTCCGCCTCCGTTTCACCTTATCCACAGACTCGCCACGATGAGCCAGACGCCCCCCAACGCCCCGCCGCCCCAGGACAACACCGCGCCCCCGGCGCCCGTGAGCCCCGAAGAGGCCGAAGCCGCCCGGGCGGCCGGCGAGGCCGAGGCCCAGGCCTCCCTGCAGGCCGAACTGGCCACCCTGAAAGCCCAGAACACCGACCTGGCCGACCAGTTCCTGCGGGCCAAGGCCGAGGCCGAAAACGCCCGCCGCCGCGCCGAGGAGGAAATGTCCAAGGCCCGCAAGTTCGCGGTGGAAAGCTTCGCCGAGAGCCTGCTGGCCGTGGCCGACAGCCTGGAGGCCGGCCTGGCCGTGCAGGAGGCCACGCGCGAACAGCTGCGCGAGGGCACCGAGGCCACGCTCAAGCAGCTGCTGAGCGCGCTGGAGCGCCACAAGGTCGTGCAGATCGCACCGCCCGCCGGCACCAAATTCGACCCCCACCAGCACCAGGCCATCAGCATGGTGCCGGCCGAGCAGGAACCCAACACCGTGGTGACCGTGCTCCAGAAGGGCTACCTCATCGCCGAGCGCGTGTTGCGCCCGGCCCTGGTCACGGTGTCCGCCCCCAAGTAAGGGCCGCCAAGGGACTTGCGCACACGCCCTCCCCTTGAATTCCCCAGGCTTATCCACACTTCTTCAACAGTTTTAACCACATCCTCGGAGTCACTCACATGGGACGCATCATCGGCATCGACCTCGGCACCACGAACTCGTGCGTGTCCGTCATGGAAGGCAACAACACCAAGGTGATCGAGAACAGCGAGGGTGCGCGCACCACGCCGTCGATCGTGGCCTACCAGGAAGACGGCGAGGTGCTGGTCGGCGCCTCGGCCAAGCGCCAGGCCGTCACCAACCCCAAGAACACGCTGTACGCGATCAAGCGATTGATCGGCCGCAAGTTCAGTGAGAAGGAAGTCCAGAAGGACATCGACCTCATGCCCTACTCCATCGTGGCCGCCGACAACGGCGACGCCTGGGTGGAGGTGCGCGGCAAGAAAATCTCGGCCCAGCAGGTCTCGGCCGACATCCTGCGCAAGATGAAGAAAACCGCCGAGGACTACCTGGGCGAGCCCGTGACCGAGGCCGTCATCACCGTGCCCGCGTACTTCAACGACGCGCAGCGCCAGGCCACCAAGGACGCCGGCCGCATCGCCGGCCTCGACGTCAAGCGCATCATCAACGAGCCCACCGCCGCGGCCCTGGCCTTCGGCCTGGACAAGCAGGACAAGGGCGACCGCAAGATCGCCGTGTACGACCTCGGCGGCGGCACCTTCGACGTGTCCATCATCGAGATCGCCGATGTCGACGGCGAGAAGCAGTTCGAGGTGCTGTCCACCAACGGCGACACCTTCCTGGGCGGCGAAGACTTCGACCAGCGCATCATCGACTACATCATTTCCGAGTTCAAAAAGGACCAGGGCGTCGACCTGAGCAAGGACGTGCTGGCCCTGCAGCGCCTGAAGGAAGCGGCCGAGAAGGCCAAGATCGAGCTGTCGTCCTCGGCCGCCACCGACATCAACCTGCCCTACATCACGGCCGATGCCTCGGGTCCCAAGCACCTGAACATCAAGCTCACGCGCGCCAAGCTCGAGGCCCTGGTGGAAGAGCTGATCGAGCGCACCATCGCGCCCTGCCGCACCGCCATCAAGGACGCCGGCGTGAGCGTGGGCGACATCCACGACGTGATCCTGGTCGGCGGCATGACCCGCATGCCCAAGGTGCAGGAGAAGGTCAAGGAGTTCTTCGGCAAGGAGCCGCGCAAGGACGTCAACCCCGACGAGGCCGTGGCCGTCGGCGCCGCCATCCAGGGCCAGGTGCTCTCGGGCGACCGCAAGGACGTGCTGCTGCTGGACGTGACCCCGCTGTCGCTCGGCATCGAGACCATGGGCGGCGTCATGACCAAGATGATCGCCAAGAACACCACCATCCCGACCAAGTTCTCGCAGGTGTTCTCCACCGCCGACGACAACCAGCCGGCCGTGACCATCAAGGTGTTCCAGGGCGAGCGCGAGATCGCCGCGGGCAACAAGCTGCTGGGCGAGTTCAACCTGGAAGGCATTCCCGCCGCGCCGCGCGGCCTGCCGCAGATCGAGGTGACCTTCGACATCGACGCCAACGGCATCCTGCACGTGGGCGCCAAGGACAAGGGCACCGGCAAGGAAAACAAGATCACCATCAAGGCGAACTCGGGTCTGTCCGAGGCCGAGATCCAGCAGATGGTGAAGGACGCCGAACTCAACGCGGCCGAGGACAAGAAGAAGGTCGAGCTCGTGCAGGCGCGCAACCAGGCCGAGGCCATGGTGCACAGCGTGAAGAAGAGCCTGGGCGAGCACGGCGACAAGCTGGAGGCGGGCGAGAAATCGGCCATCGAGGACGCGATCAAGTCCCTGGAAGAAGCCGCCAAGGGCGAGGACAAGGACGCGATCGAGGCCAAGACCACCGAGCTCATGACCGCCAGCCAGAAGCTGGGCGAGAAGGTCTACGCCGCGCAGCAGGCCGATCAGGCCGGTGCCGAGGCGGGGGCCGCCGACGCCCAGCCGCAGCAAGCGTCCAAGGCGGCCGACGACGACGTCGTCGACGCCGAGGTGAAGGAAGTCAAGAAGGGCTGATCGCGCCGCGACGTCCGCCACACCGCCGCGTCCGGGCAACCTGACGCGGCGTTCGTGTTCAAACACCAGCCTGAGAAACCATGGCCAAACGCGACTTTTACGAAGTGCTCGGCGTGCCGAAGAACGCCTCCGACGAGGAGATCAAGAAGGCGTACCGCAAGCTCGCGATGAAGTACCACCCCGACCGCAACCAGGGCGATGCGGCCAAGGGTGCCGAAGAGAAATTCAAGGAGGCCAAGGAGGCCTACGAGATGCTCTCCGACGCGCAGAAGAAGGCCGCCTACGACCAGTACGGCCACGCCGGCGTGGACCCGAACATGCGCGGCGGCCCGGGCGGCGCCGAAGGCTTCGGCGGCTTCGGCGACGCCTTCGGCGACATCTTTGGCGACATCTTCGGCGGCGCGCGCCGCGGCGCGGGCGGCGGGCGGCAGGTGTACCGCGGCGCGGACCTGTCCTACGCCATGGAGATCACGCTGGAGGAAGCCGCCAGCGGCAAGGAAACGCAGATCCGCATCCCCAGCTGGGACGACTGCGACACCTGCCACGGCAGCGGCGCCAAGCCCGGCACCAGCGCCAAGACCTGCGGCACCTGCCACGGTCAGGGCGTGGTCCAGATGCGCCAGGGCTTCTTCAGCGTGCAGCAGACCTGCCCCACCTGCCAGGGCCGCGGCAAGGTCATCCCCGAGCCCTGCACCACCTGCCACGGCCAGGGCAAGATCAAGCGCCAGAAGACGCTGGAGATCAAGATCCCGGCCGGCATCGACGACGGCCAGCGCATCCGCTCCACCGGCAACGGCGAGCCCGGCCAGAACGGCGGCCCGGCGGGCGACCTCTACATCGAGATCCGCCTGCGCAAGCACGACATCTTCGAGCGCGACGGCGACGACCTGCACTGCCAGGTGCCGGTGAGCATGACCACCGCCGCCCTGGGCGGCGAGATCGACGTGCCCACGCTGCAGGGCAAGGCCACCATCGACCTGCCCGAGGGCACGCAGAGCGGCAAGACCTTCCGCCTGCGCGGCAAGGGCATCAAGGGCGTGCGCTCCAGCTACCCGGGCGACCTGTACTGCCACGTCGCGGTGGAAACGCCGGTGAAGCTCACCGAGCACCAGCGCAAGCTGCTCAAGGAGCTGGACGAGTCGTTCAAAAAAGGCGGCCACAAGCACAGCCCGAACGACAAGGGCTGGTTCGAGAAGGCGAAGGACTTCTTCAGCTGAGCCTGCCCCTCCCCCCAAAAAAGCGACGCCACGGCGTCGCTTTTTTTTTGGGCCTTCGCGGTCCCTCGGTGCCGGGCGCGTCCGCCGCCACCGGTGTGCCTATCGCCACCATCAGCGGTATCGATTGGCCTTTTTTAATAGCTTTCCCCAAACTACGGAGCAACATCGATAGCAGCCAAACCATGTCCACCCTCCTTCGCCAGATCCCACCCGCCTGGGCCCAGCTTCAGCGGCTGGAGTGGCCCGTCCCCGCCCACGCCCTGCGCAAGGCCTTGCTGGCGCTGGCCGCGGGCGTGCTGGCCATGGCGGGCATCGCCGCCGGTTCCACCTTCTGGGCACCCACCCGCGCCTGGTGGCTGGCCGTGGAAGGGGGCAGCGCCCTCGTCGCGGGCGTGCAGGCCTCGCTGCTGGCGGCCATCGCCACCGCCGTGGGCGCCTTGCCGGTGTTCCTGGTGCAGCGCGTGAGCAAGCGGCAGGAGTCGGCCTTCATGGCGTTCGCGGCCGGGGTGATGCTGGCGGCCGCCGTGTTCGCGCTGCTGCTCCCCTCGCTGGAGGCCAGCCGCGACCTGGTGGGCGACGGCGGCGCCAGCGCCCTGCTCTCGGGCGCCGGACTGGCGCTGGGCATGGGGCTGATGTTGGCCATCGACCGCGCCCTGCCGCACGAACACGCCGTGTTGCCGCCGGCCGCGCCCACCCACGCCAGCGCATGGCCGCCGCGCGGGCCGTCCGCGCAGCGCGCCTGGCTGATGGTGCTGGCGCTGATGATCCACAACCTGCCCGAAGGTCTGGCCGTGGGCGCGGCCTACGCCGGCCCGTCGGGCGAGGACGCGGTGCACGACGGCGCCGCTGTCGCCCTGGCCATCGGGCTGCAGAACATGCCCGAGGGCCTGATCGTGGCCATGGCCCTGCGCACCCTGGGCCTGGGCGCCGGCCGGGCCTGGGGCGTGGCCGCCCTCACCGGCCTGGCCGAGCCCCTGGGCGCCCTGCTGGGCGTGCTGGTGCTGGGCAGCGCCCCGGTGTTCTACCCGCTGGGCCTGGCCCTGGCCGCCGGCGCCATGGTCTTCGTGGTGAGCCACGAGATCATTCCGCAGACGCACCGCGATGGCTTCGAAGGCGCGGCCAGCGCCACGCTGCTGGCGGGCTTCGTCTTCATGATCTGGCTGGACAGCGCCCTGGCCTGATCGGGCCGCACCCGCGCACGGCTAAGATGGCCCGCATGGGCGTCAGCATCCGTTTCCTCGGCGGCACCGGTACCGTCACCGGCTCCAAGTACCTCATCGAACACGGTGGCCAGCGGCTGCTGGTGGACTGCGGCCTGTTCCAGGGCTACAAGCAGCTGCGCCTGCGCAACCGCGAGCCACTGCCCGTGGCGCCCGACCAGATCGGCGCGGTGCTGTTCACGCACGCGCACATCGACCACAGCGGCTACTTCCCCTTGCTGGCGCGCGAGGGCTTCACCGGCCGCGCCTGGTGCACCCCTGCCACGCGCGACCTGCTGCACGTGATGCTGCCCGACAGCGGCCACCTGCAGGAGGAAGAGGCCGAGTACGCCAACCGCAAGGGCTTCGGCAAGCACCAGCCCGCCCTGCCCCTCTACACCGTGGAAGACGCGCGCCGTTGCCTCAAGCGCCTGCACACGGCGCGCCTGCACGAGCGCTTCGAGCCCCTGCCCGGCTGGAGCGCGAGCTTCAGCGGCGCCGGCCACATCCTCGGCGCGGCCAGCGTGCTGCTGGAAGTGGGGGGCCGGCGCCTGCTGTTCTCGGGCGACCTGGGCCGCCCGGACGACGCGCTCATGCTGCCGCCCGAGCCACCGCCCGCGGCCGACGTGGTGCTGTGCGAGTCCACCTACGGCAACCGCCTGCACCCCAAGGAAGACCTGCTCGCCGAACTGGGCGCCGCCCTGTCTCGCGCCGCCGCGCGCGGCGGCACGGTGGTGGTGCCGGTGTTCGCGGTGGGCCGCGCGCAGGCCGTGCTGCTGGCCATCGCGCGGCTCAAGGCGCGGGGCGAGCTGCCGCGCGCCCTGCCCGTGTACCTGGACAGCCCCATGGCCGTGGCGACCACCGAGCTGTACGAACGCCACCTGGGGCAACACCGCCTCGACGCCGCCCAGTGCCGCGAAATGGAGCGCACCGCGCAGATGGTCACCAGCGTGGACGAGTCCAAGGCCATCGCGCAGCGGCATGGGCCCAAGGTCATCCTGTCGGCCAGTGGCATGGCCACGGGCGGGCGCGTGCTGCACCACCTCACCCACCACCTCGGCGACCACCGGGCCATGGTCGTGCTGGCCGGCTACCAGGCGCCGGGCACGCGCGGCGCGCAACTGGCCGCCGGCCAGGCCAGCCTGCGCATCTTCGGCCAGCAGTGGCCCGTTCGCGCCGAGGTGGTGCAACTCACCGCCGGCTCGGCGCACGCCGACGCCGAGCAGCTCATGGCCTGGCTGCGCGGCCTGCCCAAGGCGCCGCGGCGCACCTTCGTGACCCACGGCGACATGGACGCCGCCGACGCGCTGCGCCTGCGCATCGAAAACGAACTGGGCTGGCCCGCGCTGGTGCCGGAGCACGGCAGCACCTGGCTCGCCTGAACCGGCCCGCCCCGCGGCGGTCCGGCCTGAACTTTTCCGCCCCCCGGCGACCCCATGGCCATGCAACGACTCAGCTCCCTCTGCCTCGCGGCCACGCTCGCCGCTCCCGCCCTCGCCCAGGACGCCAGCTTCCACCAGTGCCTGGACGGCCTGCGCCCCACGGCCCGCGCCAACGGCGTGAACGAAACGACCTTCCGCGCCCACACCGACAGCCTGCAGCCGCTGATGTCGGTCATCGGCAACCTGGACGCGCAGCCCGAGTTCAAGACCCCGATCTGGGACTACCTCACGGTGCTGGTCGACCCCCAGCGCGTGGAGGAAGGCGCGCAGCGCCTGCAGCAGAACGCCGAGCTGCTGCAGCGCGTGCAGCAGCGCTTTGGCGTGGACCCGGCCACGGTGGTCGCGGTGTGGGGCGTGGAGAGCAACTACGGCCAGGGCTTCGGCAAGACGCCCATCGTGCAGTCGCTGGCCACGCTGTCGTGCTATGGCCGGCGCCAGGCCTACTTCCGCACCGAGTTCTATTCCGCGCTGCGCCTGCTGCAGGCCGGGCACTTCCCCGCCGAGCGGCTGCAGGGCTCCTGGGCCGGCGCCTTCGGCCACACGCAGTTCATGCCCAGCACCTACGAGCGCCTGGCGGTGGACTTCGACGGCGACGGCCGCGCCGACCTCATCGACAGCGTGCCCGACGCGCTGGCCTCCACCGCCAACTTCCTGCAGCGTGCCGGCTGGCGCCAGGAACTGCCCTGGGGTTTCGAGGTGAAGCTGCCCGAGGGCTTTTCCGTGCTCGGCGAAGGCCGGCGCACCAAACGCCCCGGCAGCGAATGGACCGCGCGCGGCGTCCAGCGCGTCGACGGCACGCCGGTGCCGGCAGACATGAGCCTGGGCCTGCTGGCGCCGGCCGGTGCGCAGGGTCCGGCCTTCCTCGTCACGCGCAACTTCGACGCCATCTACAGCTACAACGCGGCCGAAAGCTACGGCCTGGCCATCGCCCACCTGGCCGACCGCCTGCGCGGCGGCGGCCCCTTCGCGACGCCCTGGCCCACCGACGACCTGGGCCTCACGCGCGCCGAACGCCGCGAGCTGCAGACCCTGTTGCTGGCGCGCGGCCACGACATCGGCGAAGTTGACGGTCTGCTCGGCGAGAAGACCCGCAGCGCCGTGCGCGCCGAGCAAACGCGCCTGGGCTGGGAGGCCAATGGCCGCGCCGGGCAGAAACTGCTGAGAGCGCTGCGCGGGGGCTGAGACACCGAGCCCGCCGCCCCGCGCCGGGGCACGCCGCCGTCAGGCGCCAGCGGCCGGCCCGCCTTCGCCACCGCCCGAGCGCGCCAGCGCCCGCGCCACGCGCGCATTCGCCTTTTGCAGCAAGGCGGTGAGCGTGGGCGGCTCCAGCACCTCGAACTCCACATCCAGCGCCAGCAGCCAGTAGGCCAGCGACTCCAGGTGGTGGGCGCCGCTGTGCATCACGCAGCGCCCGCCGTCCCAGGCTTCGAGTCGCGCCACCGTGGGCGGGATCCGCCGGGCCATCGCCTCCAGCGGCTGGTGCAGCACCACGCGCGCCTGCTCGTTGTAGGCCGAGACGCCGATCGAGCGCGACACATAGGCGCGCAGGTCCCCGCCCTCGGGGCCGGCGCGCGGCGCGAAATGCCCGCCCAGGGTGGGCGCGCCGTCGATGCGGTCCAGTCGGAATGTGCGCCAGTCGACGCGCGCCATGTCCCAGGCCACCAGGTACCAGCGGCTGCCGGTGTGCACCAGGCCCTGCGGCTCCACCGAACGAGCCGTGCCCTGTCCTCGGCTGTCGCGGTAGGCGAAGGCCAGGCGCAACTGGTCGCGGCAGGCCAGGGCCAGGCTGGCCAGCACGCCCGCATCCACCGTCGGCCGCAGGCTCTCCAGCGGCAGGATGGCCGAGCGCAAGGCATCGATGCGCCGGCGCAGGCGCGCGGGCATCACCTGTTCCAGTTTCACCAGGGCGCGCAGCGAGCCCTCCTCCACCCCGCTCACGGTGCCGGCGGCGGCGGTCTGCAGGGCGATGGCCACGGCCTGCGCCTCCTCGTCGTCGAGCAGCAGCGGTGGCAGGGCCTGCCCGGCCCGAAAGGCGTAGCCGCCGGCCACGCCGCTGCTGGCGTGGATGGGGTAGCCCAGCTCGCGCAGGCGATCGATGTCGCGGCGCAGCGTGCGCGGGTGCACGCCCAGGCGCTCGGCCAGCTCGGCGCCCGCCCAGTGGCGGCGCGCCTGCAGCAGCGACAGCACCCGCAGCAGCCGTGAGGAGGAACTGAGCATGGGCCGCACTCTATCCCTTATCAAGGGCGGAATCTGTCCGCAATGGCTGCGACAGTGCGTGGCACGGATCGGCGCGGTGCCGGACCGGTTTCACCCCTCAATTCATTCAGGAGCCCGCCATGTCCCTCGTCCTCTACTGGCACCCCATGTCCAGCGCCACCCCCATCGCCTGCGCCCTCGCCGAACTGGGCCTGCCGCACGAGCGTGTGAAGGTCGACATCACCACCGGCGAGCAGCGCCGCCCCGCGTTCCTGGCGCTCAACCCCAATGGCAAGGTGCCCACCCTGACGGTGGACGGCGCGCCCATGTTCGAGGCCCTGGCCATGGAGCTGTGGCTGGGCGAGCGCTATGGCGTCGAGCGCGGCCTGTGGCCGGCGCCCGGCACGCCCGCGCAGCTGCAGGCCTTCTCCTGGTGCACCTGGGCCTACGTCACCTACGGCGCGCAGCTGGTGCGCCTGCAGGCCGCGCGCGACATGGGCACACCCGACGATGCGCACGGCCGCGCGGGCCGCGAAGGCATGGACCAGCTGCTGGCCCTGCTCGACGCGCACCTGGCCAAGCGGCCCTGGATGCTGGGCGAGGCCTACTCGCTGGTGGACCTGTCGGTGGGCTCGGTGATCGGCTACAGCGCCTACATCGGCGCGCCGGTGGACCAGCACCCGAACGTGCGGGACTGGCTGGCGCGGGTGCAGGCCCGCCCGGCGATGCAGATCGAGGCCTGAGCCAGGGGGCTCAGAGCTTCACCGCCGTCCCGCTCACGGCGACCATCATCATGCCGTTGGCCTCGCCCAGTACCTCGTAGTCGAAGTCGATGCCGATGACGCCGTTGGCGCCGAGTTCGCGGGCCGATTCGACGAGGTCTTCCACCGCTGCGTCGCGCGCGCCGGACAGCGCGCGCTCGTAGCCACCGGCGCGCCCGCCGACGACGTCGCGGATGGAGGAGAACATGTCGCGGAAGATGTTGGCGCCGATGATGGCCTCGCCATGCACCACGCCCAGCATCTGGTCGCGTTCCACGCCGGGCGGTGTGGTGGTGCTGAGGAAGAAACCGGTGGGTGCCTTGGAAAACCAGCCCATGCGTACGCTCCGTTTGTTTTGAATGGCCTACCCGGGTCGGGTGAAGGGGCAGCTTAGCGCAGCGTGGGGCCCGTTCGCTCTTCGCTCTTTGCTCTTCGCTCTTCGCTCCACGACCTCGCGCGGACGGCTGGCGTGGTCCGCGTTCTCCGGCCCACGCTCGCGGGCGTCGGCCCGGGTAAGCCAGCGTTGTTTCGTGAACACCGGGTCGGCGCTCAGCCTCTGTGGCAACCGCGAATGGGGCCTGCGCCCGCGGACCCCACCATCCGTCCCACCCGCACCCCAGCACACCGCAAGGAAAGCCCGGTTTCCCTACTTCCCGGTTTTCCGTCTTCCTGCCCGCGGGCTTCCTTCTTCTTTTGGCTTGCCTGCACGCCACTGGGGACGGCGGTGTGGGTGCCCGGGCGCAGGCCCCATTCGCGGCTGCCACAGAGGCTGAGCGCCAGCCCGGTGTTCGTGAAACAACGTGGGCCTACCCGGGCCGACGCCCGCGAGCGTGGGCCGGAGAACGGGCACCCACACCGGCGGCCCTCGCGAAGCAGCGGCTCAAAGCAGAGACGCGAAGCAGCGGCGAAAAGCAGAGACGCGAAGCAGCGGCCAAAAGCAGAGACACACAGCAGCGCCCTGCGAAACGCGCCGCCCCCAACGCTCCTCAGAACACCAGCTCCACGCAGCCCCCCGGCTCGATCACCCGCTCGGGCCATTCGTGCGCGCCCGCGATGGTGCGCGGACCGTGCTCGCGCAGGTACAGCGCCGCACGGACCACCCCCGCGTGCGTGACCCAGGCCGCCTCGCGGATACCGGCCGCATGCAAGGCCAGCACGACCTCGGCCACGCGGTCGATCACCTGCTGCGTGCTTTCCTCGCCGCCGAAGCGGTGGTGCGAGAAGTCGGCCATCCAGTCGTCGAAGGCCGCGCGCGGGATGGCCTCCCAGGCCCGCATCTCCCAGCGGCCGAAGTCCATCTCGTTCAGGCGCGGCTCCACGCGCGCGGCGCCCAGGTCGGGCCGCAGGTGCTGCAGCGCGGCCGCCAGCTGCTGCGCGCGGACCAGGCCCGACACCCACAGCGGCACATGCCGCGGCAGCCGGGCGGCCACGGCCTCGGCGGCCTGCCGCGTGGCGTCGGCGCGCGCGGGCGCGTCGGTGATGCCGTAGCACAGGCCCGGCGGCAAGGCCACGGCGGCATGGCGGATCAACCAGAGCTTCATGCGGTGGGTCCTTCGACAGACCAGGCGACGGCCAGGCCCAGGTAGAACAGCAGCTCGGCCACCTGCTGCGTGGCGCCCAGGCCGTCGCCGGTGAAGCCCCGCAGGCGGCGCCACAGCAGGCGCGCCATCCAGGCGGTGCCCAGCGCCGCGCCCAGCACGCCGGCCCACCAGCCCATGCCGGGAAAGCGCGCCACCACCACCAGCAGCGCCAGCGCCATCCACGACAGGCCGGCCAGGAGCGCGGCCAGCGTCAGGCCATCGGCCAGCGGCTTGCTCTTGGAGCCCGCCACGTCGCCCACGTGCGGCTGCGTGTAGATGACCGCCAGCGGCGCCGCGCGCGACACCACCTGCGCCAGGAACAGCGCCGCCACCGCGCGCGCCGGTTCCCCCTGCGCCAGCAGCGCGAGCAAGGCCACCTTGCCCAACAGCGCCAGCACCAGCGCGACGGCGCCGAAGCTGCCGATGCGCGAGTCCTTCATGATGTCCAGCGCCCGCGCGCGGTCCGCGCTGCCGCCCAGGCCGTCGGCCAGGTCCGCCAGCCCGTCCTCGTGGAAGGCGCCGGTCATGAGCACGCCAGCCACGGTGGCGCCCAGCGCCGCCACCCAGGGCGCGGCGGGCAGCGCGGGCAAGGCCCACAGCAAGGCGGCGAACACCGCCGCCACCCACAGGCCCACCAGCCAGCCCACCCCAGGAAAATGCGCCGCGCTGGCGCGCAGCATGGCCGGGCTGTAGCCCACCCAGGCGGCCAGGCGGCCGGTGACGGGCACGCGCGTGAAGAACTGCAGGGCCAGCAGGTAGTGCCTGAGGAAGCGGCTCATCGAGCGGGCTTGCGCGAGGCGTCGGCCGCCGTGAGCTCGGGCTCGGCCCGCGCGGTGGGCGCCGCGTCGATGGCCGACTGCGACACGCCCGCGCTGGCGAAGCTGGCCATCTGGTTGAGCAGCGCGCAGGCGCTTTGCAGCAGCGGCCACGCCAGGGCCGCGCCCGAGCCTTCGCCCAGGCGAAGGCCGAGGTCGAGCAAGGGGTCGGCCCGCAGGTGGGCCAGCATGAGCGCGTGCCCGCGCTCGCCCGAGCGGTGCGCGAACACGCAGCGCTGCAGCAGGTGCGGGCGCAGCTTGCTGGCCACCAGCACCGCGCTGCTGGCGATGAAGCCGTCGACCAGGATGACGCGCCGCTCGGCGGCGGCCTGCAGCGCCGCGCCCGCGAGCGTGGCGATCTCGAAGCCGCCGAAGGCCGCCAGCGCGGCCAGGGGTTCGCGCGCCTGCGCGTGGCGCTGCAGCACGGCGCGCAGCACGCCGATCTTGCGCAGCACGGCATCGGCGTCCAGGCCGGTGCCGGCACCGGTGACGTCGCTCACCTCGAAGCCGCCCAGGCGCGCCAGCAGCAGCGAAGCGGCCGAGGTGTTGCCGATGCCCATTTCGCCGAGCAGCAGCGCGTTGCCGGGCAGGCCGCGCACCACGTCGGCGCCGTGGGCCAGGGCCTGCTCGCACTGCTCGGCGCTCATGGCCGGGCCTTCCAGTGCGTCCTGCGTGCCCGGGCCCAGGCGGCGCGACAGCAGGCCGGGCTGCTCGGGCACGGCCTCTCGCACGCCGCAGTCCACCACGGTGAGGGCGATGCCGTGCTGGCGCGCCAGCACGCTCACCGCCGCGCCGCCGGCGACGAAATTGCGCACCATCTGGTGCGTGACCTCGCTCGGGTAGGCCGACACACCACGCGCGGCCAGGCCGTGGTCGGCCGCGCACACCAGCATCTGCGGCTCGCGCAGCTCGGGCGTGGCCGTGCCCAGCACGGCGCCGACGCGCTGCGCCAACCATTCGATGCGCCCGAGCGAACCCAGGGGCTTGGTCTTGCCGTCGATGGCGGCCTGCAGCGCGGCGGCCAGCGCGGCGTCGTGCAGGTCGGCGATCTCCGGCACGCGGAAAGGAGAAGGGGTGGTGTGGGGCATGGTGTTGCTCATGAAGCGATGAGCGCGTCCAGCGCGCCCGGGGCCACGTGGGCCTGCAGGGTGTCGGCCAGGCGCTCGAACACTGTCTCCAGCGTGGGCACGCGGGCACCGAACAGGGCCTGAAGCACGCGATCGTCCTCGAACAGGCCGTGCAGGTACAGGCCCAGCACGTTGCCGTCGCGGTTTTGCCAGGCCAGGCCGGGCATGGCCTCGTGCGCCGTCTGTCCGGCCGCCTGCAGGGCCGGGTGCGGCGCGGTCTGGCCGTGGTGGATTTCGTAGCCGCGCACCGGCACGCCCGACAGCGCAGACCAGGGCCCGTGCACGGTACCGAAACGCGCCTCGGTGCGGCGCACGGTCTTGTCGCGCTCGAAGGTGGTGACCAGCGGCAGCAGGCCCAGGCCGGGCGCGTTGCCGTCGATGCCTTCGGTGTCGATGAGCGCCTCGCCCAGCACCTGCAGGCCGCCGCACACGCCGAGCACGCGGCCGCCGCGCGCGGCGTGCTCGGCCACCCAGCGGTCCAGGCCCTGCGCGCGCAGCCAGGCCAGGTCGGCGGCCGTGGCCTTGCTGCCGGGCAGCACGATCACGTCGGCCCCGGCGCCCTCGGCCGGCGAGCGCACCCAACGCAGGCGCACGCCAGGCAGGTTCTTCAGCGGCTGGAACTCGTCGAGGTTGCTGATGCGCGGCCAGGCGACCACGGCGATGCTGGTGTGCACCGCGCCGGCCGCGTGCGAGCGGTCGTCGAAGACGCCGTCCTCCTCGGGCAGGCCGTGGTGCCACTGCATGGGAATCACGCCAACGGTGGGCACGCCGGTGAGCGTCTGCAGCCGCCGCGGCGCGGGATCGAGCAGGGATTCGTCGCCGCGGAACTTGTTGAGCACGAAGCCGCGCAGGCGCGCGCGGTCGGCGCGCGGCAGCAGCGCCCAGGTGCCGTAGAGGTGCGCGAAGGCGCCGCCGCGGTCGATGTCGGTGACCAGCCAGCAGCGCGCCTCGGCCTCGCGCGCGATGCGCAGGTTCACGATGTCATGGCGCATGAGGTTGATCTCGGCCGGCGAGCCCGCGCCCTCGATCACCACCACGTCGTTCTCGGCGCGCAGCGCGCGCAGCGACTCGGCCACCGCCGGCCAGGCCTTGGCGCCGCGCTGCGGCCAGGGCAGGCGCGTGATGGCCTCGTCGACGCGGCCCAGGAGCACGAACTGGCTGTGGGTGTCGGCCTCGGGCTTGAGCAGCACCGGGTTCATGCGCACGTCGGGCTCGGCACGCGCGGCCAGGGCCTGGAAGTACTGCGCGCTGCCGATCTCGCCCCAGGCGCCGCCGGGCCCGGCCACCACGCGCGCGTTGTTGCTCATGTTCTGCGACTTGAACGGCGCCACCTTGAGGCCCTGGCGCGCGTAGTGGCGGCACAGGGCGGTGGCGATCCAGCTCTTGCCCGCCCCGCTGCTGGTGCCCAGCACCATCACGCAAACCGCGGCCATGGCGTCAGCCCCGCCGGGCGCGCAGGCCCAGCTTGTCCAGCAGCGCCTGGTCGGCCGCCACGTCGGGGTTGCCGGTGGTGAGCAGCTTGTCGCCGTAGAAGATGCTGTTGGCCCCGGCCAGGAAACACAGGGCCTGCACGGCCTCGCCCATCTGCTGGCGCCCGGCCGACAGGCGCACGCGCGCGCGCGGCATGGTGATGCGCGCCACCGCGATGGTGCGCACGAACTCCAGGGGGTCGAGGTCGGGCTGGTCGGCCAGCGGCGTGCCGGCCACCTTCACCAGGTGGTTGATGGGCACCGACTCGGGGTAGTCGGGCGACAGGTTGGCGAGCTGCGCGACCAGGCCGGCGCGCTGGCGGCGCGACTCGCCCAGGCCCACGATGCCGCCGCAGCAGACCTTCACGCCCGCGCCGCGCACGCGCGCCAGCGTGTCCAGGCGGTCCTGGTAGTCGCGCGTGGAGATGATGTCGCCGTAGAAGTCGGGGTCGCTGTCGAGGTTGTGGTTGTAGTAGTCCAGGCCCGCGTCGCGCAGCTGCTCGGCGTGGCCCTCGTCCAGCATGCCCAGGGTGGCGCAGGCCTCCAGGCCCTCGGCCTTGACGGCGCGCACCAGCTCGGCCACGGCCTGCACGTCGCGGTCTTTCGGCGCGCGCCAGGCCGCGCCCATGCAAAAGCGCGTGGCGCCCGCGGCCTTGGCGCGCTGCGCGGCCTCGCGCACGGCGTCCACGGCCATCAGCTTGCCGGCCTGCACGCCGGTGTCGAAGTGCACCGACTGCGGGCAGTAGCCGCAGTCCTCGGGGCAGCCGCCGGTCTTGACGGACAGCAGCGTGGCCAGTTCCACCTCGTGCGGGTCGTGGTGCTCGCGGTGCACGGTCTGGGCGCGGTGGATGAGGTCGGCGAAGGGCAGATCGAACAGGGCCTCGATGGCCTCGACGCTCCAGCGGTCGGTGGACGGCGCGCACGGTGCCGCGCTGGCGCGCGGCATGAGGCGGATGGTCTGTTCGGCGGTGTCTTGCATGGGGGGTCTTTCTCTCTCAAGGCGGCGGCGGGGGCCGTCACCGCGCGGAATTGTCGCCGCCGCGCGCGCGGGGCCAGGCCGCGCGCAGGGCGGCTTGATCCTCGGGTGAACGCACGCCCAGTCGTACCTGGCCCGGCAGGCCGAAGGAGGCGGCGTCGCGCAGCTTCACGCCATGGTCGCGGCGCAAGCCGGGCAGCGACTCGATGTCGCTCGCCTCGGACAGGCGCGCGACGAAATAGTTGGCCTCGCTGGGCAGCACGGTCCAGCCCAGCGATTCGCAGAGCGCGGCCTGGGCGGCCTTCCATTCGCGCAAGGTGTCCAGGCCGTCGCCCAGCCATCGCTGGGTGTCGGGCGCGGTCCAGGCCATGAGCATGGCCTCGGCGTGCGCGCCCAGCGGCCAGGACGGCGCCAGCGCCTCCAGCTCGGCCATGGCCTGGCGCGCGGCCAGCGGCGCGATGGCGTAGGCGCCGCGCACGCCGGTGAGGCCTAGGGCCTTGTTGGGCGAGACCAGGCGCCACACGCGGTCCAGCGCGGCGCCGTCCAGCGAAGGCGCGCCGCTCAGGCGCAGCGGCGCGTAGGCCTGATCGAGCACCAGGGCCTGGTCCGGGCGCAGGCCGACCACGCGCTCGGCGAGGCCGGCCTCGGCCTGGCCCAGCGGCGACGAGGGCTCGCAGGCCCAGAGCAGGCGCGCACGGCCCGGGTCGTCCGTTCGCACGAGTCCCCAGGCCCCGGCGGCGCGCGACAGATCGCCGTAGTGGTGCGGCGGCAGCCACACGCAGGCGCCCGCCGTTCGCGCGGCCCAGGCCGAGAAGCGCTGGATGCCCTCGCTCGCGCTGGCCAGCAGCAGCAAGCGCTCGGGGGCCACGCCGTGGAAGTCGGCCAGCGCGGCCTTCAGGCGCGTGCTGGCGGGATCGGGGTAGCGCGAGGCATCGGCCCGCGCGATGGCCAGCAGCGCCATGGGACAGGGCCCAAGGGCGTTGGCGTTGGTGGAGAAGTCGTGCGCAGGCGCGCCCAGCGCGTCGGGGCCGCCATGCGCGGCGGGGGTCGGGAAGCTCATGTCCAGGGGCTCCATTCGAACCAGGCCCACAGCAGCGCGAGCGCCACCAGCCCGGCCAGCGCGCGGCCGGCGCGGCGCAGCGCGCGCCGGGTGTCGGCGGCCTCGGGCGCGCGCCCGTCGGCGTTGAGCGCGTACACGCCGGGCTTGCGCAGGCGCACGCCCAAGGCCAGCGCCATGGCCGCCATGGGCCAGCCGCTGTTGGGCGAGGACGTGCGGGCGGCCTCGCCCGCCAGCGCGGGCCACAGCCGCAGCGGGCTCAGCAGCAGGGCCGTGAGGCGCGCCGGCAGCCAGGACAGCGCGTCGTCCGCGCGCGCGGCCCACTTGCCGGCCCAAGTCCAGTCGCGGCCCTGGCGCTCGCCGCGGTAGCCCCACATGGCGTCGGCGGTGTTGGCGAAGCGGTAGAGCGCGGCGCCCGGCAGGCCCGCCAGCGCGAACCAGAACAGCGGCGCCACCACCGAGTCGTTCAGGTTCTCGGCCAGCGATTCGATGGCGCTTTCGCGCACCTGAGAGGCGTCGAGCGTGGTGACGTCGCGGCTCACCAGCCAGGCCAGGCGCGCGCGACCGGCGGCCAGCGATTCGCCCAGGGCGCCCTCCACCGCCGCCACCTCGTCGCGCAGCATGCGCCACGACAGCAGGGGTTTGAGCAGCGCGCCCAGCGCCAGCGCCTGCGCCCCGAGCGCCCAGCCAGCCACCAGCCGGTTCAGCGCGACCGCCAGGGCCAGTACCCCCAGCGCGCCCAGGCCCCAGGCCAGCGCGCCGCCGATGAAGGCCCGCGCCGGCCGGGGCGGCGCGCCCACCCGCGGCGCCACGCGCCGGCCCATGAAGCCGAGGTAGTGCCCCATGGCCACCACCGGGTGCCAGCGCGCGGGCGGCTCGCCCAGCGCGCGGTCCAGCGCCAGCGCCAGCAGCAGCGCCAGGGGAATGACCGGCGCGGACAACGGGCCGAACACCTCCATCAATCGGCGCCTCCCGCGCGCGCCCTCATGCCTCGCTCGCCGCCAGCGGGGCGGGCAGCCGCGCCAGCAAGCCGCCACGCAGCCGCTCGGGCCGGGCCTGGCGGGGCAGTTGACCGTCGGCGCAGGCGGCGTGCAGGGCGGCGCACTGCAGCACCTGGCGCGCGGTCTCGGCGTCGGGCCCCAGATCGCCGAACAGGTAGCTCGCCTTGCCGGGGGCCTGCAGCGCCACGGTGCAGGCGCGCGAGCAGCCGCCGAGACAGGCCACGCCGCGCACGCGCACGCTGGCCATGGCGCTCGCGGGGCCGTCCGCCTGGGCCCAGCGCACGGCGTCCAGCAGTTCTTCGCCCGCGGCGAGCCCCTCGCGCGGCGCGCCGGGCGGGCGGCAGGTGGTGCAGACGATGAGTTCGGTGGTGGTGGTCATGCGGCGCGTTTCATCAGTCCTCGATGCCACGCTGCGCCGGCACGCCGGCCTGGAAGTGGTGCTTGACCAGCGCCATCTCGGTCACCGTGTCGGCCAGCTCCACCAGCTCGGCCGGCGCGCCGCGCCCGGTCAGCACCACGTGCACCGCGGCCGGGCGCTCGCGCAGGCAGGCCAGCACCGCGTCCAGCGGGACCCAGCCGTAGCGCAGCGGGTACATGATTTCGTCGAGCACCACCATGAAGTGATCGCCCGAGCGGATGCTGGCCTCGGCCTTGGCCCAGCCCGCGCGCGCGAGTTCGGCCGAGTGGTCCAGGTCGCGGCTCTTCCAGCTGAAACCGTCGCCCAGGCCTTCGATGGGAATGCCCAGCTGCTCGAACAGCCGGTGTTCGCCAAAGCGCGCCGACGGCACCTTCATGAACTGGTACACCTTCACCGCCTTGCCGCGCCCGTGCGCGCGCAGTGCCAGGCCGAAGGCGGCCGTGCTCTTGCCCTTGCCGTTGCCGGTGTGCACGATGACCAGGCCCCGGCGTTCGCCTTGCGGCTTGGGGGTGTCGCGGTCGACGGGGGGTGCTTCGATCTGCATGGCGGCTCCTGAGAATCAACGGGGCAAGGCAACCCATTGGTCGCCCAGCGGGTGGATGGCGATGCGCTGGTCGAACACGGCTTCCAGCGCGCGGTGGGTGGCGGCGGCTTCGCAGGCGCCCTGGTGACGCACGCAGCCAGCGGCCACGATCACCATCTGATCGGCGTGCAGGGCCACGCCGATTTCGTGCAGCACGCTCACCACGGTCTTGCCCTGGGCCACGAGACCGCGCACGAGCTGCATCCAGTCGGCCTGGTGCGGCGGGTCCAGGTTGGCCAGGGGCTCGTCCATGAGCAGAACGTCGGCGTTCACCGCCAGCAGGCGCGCCAGCAGCACGCGCTGGCGCTCGCCGCCGGACAGCGCGCCGAGGGCGCGCTCGCGCCAGTCCCAGGCCTGGGTGGCGCGCAGGGCCTGCTCCACGGCGGCGCGGTCGGCCTCGGACGGCGGGGCCAGCCAGGGCTGGTGCGGCAGGCGGCCGAGCATGGCCACGTCCCACACGCTCAGGTCCTCGGCGCCGGTTTCGCCCTGCCCCAGCCAGGCCAGGCGGCGCGCGCGTTCGCGGCCGCGCCAGCTGGCGAAAGGCCGCCCCAGCAGCTCGGCCTGGCCGCTGTGCGGCAGCAGCCCGGCCAGGGCCTTGAGCAGGGTCGATTTGCCCGCGCCGTTGGGGCCGACCACGCTGGTCCAGCGCCCGGCGGGCAGGCTCAGCTCAATGCCATGCAGGACCTCGACGCCGCCCAGCGACACGCCGATGTTTTTGGCTTGCAGCGCGGCGCTCACACGATCCGGCGCCGGGCCGCCCCAAGCCGGATCAGCCCCCTCGGGGCGCAGCGACCCGCGCAGCGGTGGAGCGTGGGGGCTCACAGCCCACCCCCCGGCCGGCGGCGCCGGTGCATCAGCCACAGCAGGTAGCTGCCGCCCAGCACCGCGGTGAGCACGCCCACGGGCAGTTCCTGCGGCGCGATGACCCAGCGCGCGAGCACGTCGGCCGCCATCAGCAGCAGCCCGCCCATGAAGGCGCTCAGCACCACCAGCCGCGCGTGCGTGGTTTTGACCAGCGAGCGCACCAGGTGCGGCGCGGCCAGGCCCACGAAGGCGATCAGGCCGGTCTGCGCCACGGCCGCGCCGGTGGCCAGGGCCAGCACCGCCACCAGCACCACGCGCACGGCGCCCAGGGGCAGGCCCAGGCTCAAGGCCGTGGCCTCGCCCAGGGCCAGGCCGTCCAGCACGCGGCCCAGCGCGGCGGACACCCCCAGCGCCACCAGCAGCATGGCCGCCATCACGCCGCAGGCCGGCCAGCCCACGAAGCCCGTGCTGCCCAGCATGAAGCCCTGCATGGCCTGCAGCACGTCGGGCTCGGCGATGGTGATGAGGTCGCGCGCCGCGCCCAGCACCACGCCCACGATGACACCGGCCAGCAGCAGGCGCAGGGTCTGCTGCACGCCTTTGGCCAGCAGGAGCGTGAGCGCCACGCCCAGCACCGCGCCCAGGAAGGCCGCGCCGGTGAGGCCCAGGCGCACCAGCCACTGCGTGGCCAGGGTGGAGGCGCCGAACAGCGCCAGCGCGATGGCCACGCCCAGCGCGGCGCCCGAGGCGCTGCCCAGCAGGTACGGGTCGGCCAGCGGGTTGCGGAACAGGCCCTGCGCCACCGCGCCCGCCAGGCCCAGCAGCGCGCCCGCGACCCAGGCGCCCAGGGTGCGCGGCAAGCGGATGTCCCACAGGATCTGCCAGGCCACCGCGTCGTGGCGCGCGTTGAGCACGCTGTCGAAGCCGGTGCTGCCCACGCCCGCGCCCAGCAGCAACAGCAGCAGCCCGGCCAGCAGCAGCGCCACCCCCAATCCAATGACACCGCGGAACCGGCTCTGCCGGGCCGCTGGTGTCGCCCCCTTGAGGGGGTCGAGCGAAGCGTGGCGGGGGTGGATCATTTCCGCCCCTTGTCCGACAGGCAGCGCGCCATGATGCGCGCGGCCTCGGCCATGCGTGGCCCGGGACGCACCAGCACGTCGGACTCGTCGGCGCTGAACACGCAGACGCGGCCTTCGCGCAAGGCGCGCATGCCCTGCCAGCCGGGCCGCTGCGCCAGACCGGCGACGTTGCGCTGGCCGATCATGATCAGGTCCGGGTCGGCGCGCACCACGTACTCGGGGTTGATGCGCGGGAACGGGCCCAGCTCGCGCCCCACGATGTTGCGCGCGCCCAGGCGGTCCATGAGCTCGCCGATGAAGGAACCCGGCCCGGCCGCGTAGCCGCCGGTGCTGACCTCGTAGTACACGCGCAGGCCACGCGCCGGCGGCGGCAGCGAAGACGCCGCGGCCGACACGCCGGCCTCGATGGCGCGCCAGACGCGCTCGGCGTCGCGCACCTCCAGCACCTGGCCCAGCACGCCCATCACGCGCTGCGCGCCGGCCGCGGTGCGCGGCTCCAGCGCCAGCACCTTGAGGCCGAAGGACTCGAGACGCGGCACACCGCGCGAGGACGTGGCCGCCAGCACCAGGTCGGGGCGCAGCGCGACGATGGCCTCGATGTTCGGGTCGATGCCGCCCCCCGTTTGCGGCAGCGCGCGCACCGAGGCCGGGTAGTTGGAGTAGCGGTCCACGCCCACCAGGCGGTGGCATTGCCCCAGCTCGCACACGGTTTCGGTGAGCGAGGGCAGCAGCGAGACGATGCGCTGCGGCGAACGCGGCAGGCTCACGGCCACGCCGCGGTCGTCGACGACCCGGATCTCACCGGCGTGCGCCGGGGCGGCGGCGCTGGCCAGGGCCAGCCACAGGCCCAGCAGCCAGGCAAAGGCGGGGCGTTTCATCGCGGGGCTTTCAAGGTCAGCGGCAGGCCCGCCGCCATCAGGGTCACGCGTTCGCAGGCGCCGGCCACGGCCTGGTTCAGGCGGCCCAGTGCGTCCACGAAGGCGCGGGTCTCGCGGCCCAGGGGGATCACGCCCAGGCCGATCTCGTTGCCCACCAGCACCACCGGGCCGCGCGCGCCAGCGATGGCGTCCAGCAGGGCCTGCGTGGGCGCCTGGGGGTCAGCGGCCCCGCCCTCGGCCGGCATCAGCAGGTTGGTCAGCCACAGGGTGAGGCAGTCCACCACCACCAGGGTGTCGGGCGAGGCGTGTTCACCCAGCGCCTCGGCCAGCGCCAGTGGCGCCTCCACCGTGGCCATGCCGGGCACGCGTTCGGCGCGGTCGCGCTGGTGCTGGGCAATGCGCGCGCGCATCTCCTCGTCCCAGGGCTGGCCGGTGGCGATCAGCACGGCGCGGCGGCTGGCGCCGGCGTCCAGCCACCGGCGCGCCAGCGATTCGGCGCGGCGCGACTTGCCGCTGCGCTGGCCGCCGAGGATGAATTCGCTGCGGGCGATGGTCTCAGCCATGGCGCGCGCTCCAGTCCATCACGAGGCGGTGCAGCCGCTCCACGCCATCGGTGAGCGCCGCCGGGCCGGGCTGCAGGATGTCGGCCGACTTGATCTCGTGCAGTTCGCCGTCGCGCACGGCGGGCACGGCCTGCCAGCCGGGCCGCGCGGCCACGCGCTCGGGCCGGAACTTCTTGCCGCACCAGGAGCCGACGACCATGTCGGGCGCGCGATCGACGATGCGCTGGGGCTCGCCGATGATGCGGTCCTTGCCCAGCGGCATGAGGGCCAGTTCGGGAAAGCAGTCGTCGCCGCCGGCGATGCCCACCAGCTCCGACACCCAGCGGATGCCGCTGATGCAGGGCTCGTCCCACTCCTCGAAGTACACGCGCGGGCGGCGCGGCAGGGCGCGCCCCGCCTCGGCCATGGCCGCCAGCCGCGCCCGGGTGCGCGCGATCCAGGCCAGGCCCTGCTCGGCCTGGCCCACCACCGCGGCCACCTGGTACAGCATGTCGAAGATCTGCGCCACGCTGCGCTGGTTGAAGACGGTGACCTGCACGCCCGCGCGGATCAGCGCCGAGGCGATGTCGGCCTGCAGGTCGGAGAAGCCGAAGACGCAGTCGGGCTCCAGCGCCAGGATCTTGTCGATCTTGGCGTTCAGGAAGGCGCTGACCTTGGGCTTGTCCTCGCGCGCGCGGCGCGGGCGCACGGTGTAGCCCGAGATGCCCACGATGCGCGCCTCCTGCCCCAGCAGGTAGAGCCATTCGGTGGTTTCTTCGGTGAGGCAGACGATGCGCTGCGGGCCGAGCGTGGCGGTGTTCATGCAGAGGCCTCCGGCAGGAACAGCGAGGCGGTGGCCGCCGGGCTGGAGGGGAACCAGGCGTGGAAGTAGCTTGCGCGCAGGCCGCCGGCCTGGTACAGGGCCTCGCCCGCGCCGCCGCGCTGGGGCACCGTGCGGCCGATCGGCGCGAGCGGCGATTCGGTGCGCGAGTGGTGGAAGGTGTGGCCGCGCAGCGAGCCGGCCGGCAGGTCCAGCCGCTGCGGCCCGAGCGCGACCAGGCGCGGCTGCATCGCGGCCTGTCCGGGCAGCAGGCCCCACATCGCATGGGCGCCGCCCTCGTGCGTGCGCAGTCCGTCCATGAGCAACAGCATGCCACCGCATTCCGCCCACACCGGCAGGCCCGCCTGCAGGTGCGCGGCCAGGCCGGCGCGGCAGCGCTGGCTCGCGGCCAGTTCGGTCGCGTGCAGTTCGGGGTAGCCGCCGGGCAGCCAGACGGCGTCGCAGGGCGGCAAGGGCTCGTCGGCCAGCGGCGAGAAGAAGGCCAGCTCGGCGCCCAGCGCGCGCAGCGTGTCCAGGTTGGCCGGGTAGATGAAGCAGAACGCCGCGTCGCGCGCGACGGCGACGGTGCGGCCGGCCAGCGGGCGGCCCGGGTCGGGGCGCGGCGCGGGGGCCTCGAAGGAGACGGTCCAGCGCGCCAGCGCGGCGCGGTCCATGCCGCCCAGGGGCGTGGCCGCCAGCGCGTCGGCGGCGGCGTCGAGCCGGGCCAGGGCGTCGGGCAGTTCGGACGCGACGGTCAGGCCCAGGTGGCGCTCGGGCAGCGAGAAGGCGGCGTCGCGGTTCACCGCGCCCAGCCAGCTGTCGCGGTCCTCCCCCAGGGCGTCCTGCAGCAGCTGGGCATGGCGCTCGCCCGCCACGCGGTTGGCCAGCACGCCGGCCCAGGGCAGGCCGGCGCGAAAGTGACGCAGGCCGAAGGCCAGCGCACCGAACGTGCCGGCCATGGCCGAGGCGTCGATCACCGCCAGCACCGGCAGGCCGAAGCGCCGCGCGAGCTCGGCCGCGCTGGGCTCGCCGTCGAACAGGCCCATCACGCCCTCGACCACGATCAGATCGGCCTGCCCGGCCGCCTCGTGCAGGCGGGCGCGGGCGTCGTCCTCGCCGGTCATCCAGAGGTCCAGGTTGTGCACCGGCTGGCCGCTGGCCAGCGCGAGCCAGTGCGGGTCCAGGAAATCGGGCCCGCACTTGAAGGCGCGCACGCGCCGCCCGGCGCGCGCGTGCAGCCGCGCCAGGGCGGCGGCCACGGTGGTCTTGCCCTGGCCCGAGGCCGGGGCCGCCACGAGAACGGCCGCCGCCTGGTGCCTCATCGCTGGGGCGCCCACTGCAGGGTGAGGTAGGCCGCGCGGCCCGGCTGGTTGTAGCCGTTGGCGGTCTGGTAGTCCTTGTCGCCCACGTTGTTCAGGCGCAGGGCGAGCGACCAGTCCTTGTTGATGGCGTAGCGCGTGTACAGGTCCAGCGTGCCGAAGCCGGGCAGGCGGATGGTGTTGGCGGCGTTCTCGAACCGCTCACCCACCAACTGCAGCGAGGCGCCCCAGCTCCAGGCGCCGAGGCGGTGGTCCAGGCCGGCGCTGAGGGTTTCGTCGGCGCGGCGCTGCAGCTTCTGGCGCGTGCGGACGTTGCGGGCGTCGAGCAGCTCCAGCTGCGCGAACCAGGACCACGCGCCGGCCTCGCCGCTGTAGCCCAGCGACCAGCCCTCCATGCGCGCCTGCGGCACGTTGGCCACCGCCGGCTGCAGGGTGATGAAGCCGCGCACGCGGTTGTCGAAGCGGGTCAGCTTCACCTCGTGCAGGCCCTGGGTGTAGGTCAGGCCGATCTCGCTGTTCTTGCCGCGCTCGGGCTGCGTGGTGGGGTTGCCGGTGAAGAACGGCGACACGTAGTACAGCGTGTTGAACGACGGCATCTTGAAGGACGTGCCGTAGGCGATGTGCGGGCGCCAGTTCGGCGTGAGCTGGTAGCCGTAGCTGGCGAAGCCGGTGGTGGCGCCACCGAACTGCGAGTTCTGATCGCGCCGCAGGTTGGCCTGCCACAGGTGCTGGCCGAGGCCACCGGTCAGGCCCACGAAAGCGGCATCGGTGGTGCGCGAGTTCACCGCGTAGGCCTGCGTGCCCGACACGGCCTCCTTGATCGACTCCGCGCCCACGAGCAGCTTGCCGAGGCGGGTGTTCCAGTCGTGCTGCAGCGTGACCTGGGTCTGCGAGGTGTCGAACACCGAGGGCGCGCCGGGGGCACCGAAGCTGTCGGTGTCGTCGTCGCTGCGCGAGACGTTCAGGCGCGTGCGCGAGTCGGTGGACCATTGGCGTTCCAGGCCCCAGCCGAGCACCCGCGTCGTCGCCTTGGAGCGGGCATCGAAGGTGCCCGGCCCCTGGTCGAAGCGGCTGACGCCGTCGGCCTGGGTGAAGTTCAGGTCGGTGGACCAGCCTTCGCCGAGGCGCCAGCGCAGCGAGCCCGAGACGCTGTCCTGCTTCACGCCATCGCGGTCGGGGTTGTAGTTGGCGCCGATGCGCGGGTTGGTGGAGGAGAAGCCGTCTTCGCTCAGCGAACTCAGGCCCAGGCTGTAGGTGAAGCTGTCGGTACCGCCGCGCAGGCCGGCGGCCAGCTCGCGGTGCCCTTCGCTGCCGACAGTGATCCGCGCGTCGGGGTGGAAGCCCTGCACGCCGCGCTTGGTGAAGATCTGCACCACGCCACCCACGGCGTCGCTGCCGTAGAGCGCCGAGGCCGGGCCCTTGAGCACCTCGATGCGGTCGATCAGACCGAGCGGGATGTTGTCCCAGTTGGGCGTACCGGACGTGGACGAGCCGTAGCGCACGCCGTCGACCAGCAGCAGCACGTGGCGCGTTTCGGTGCCGCGCACGAACAGGCCGGTCTGCTTGCCGCGGCCGCCGTTGGCGCTCATCTGCAGGCCGGCCTGGCGCACCAGTACCTCGGACAGCGTGCGGCCGGCGGCCTGCTCGAGGGCCTGGGCGTCGATGACGACAACGTCGCTGAGCAGCTCATCGCTGCGGGTCTCGACCCTCGTGGCGGTGACCACGGTTTCCTTGAGGGTGGCGTCGGCAGCGGACTGGGCGTGGGACGCGGACACGCCGAAGGCGGCCAGAAGGGCCAGCGGGAGCGCGACCTGGGGCGCGCGCGGGGCGGGGATTTTCATTGTGAACAAGCGGTGGCAAGCCCTCACCGCCTTCCCCGACGGTGCATGGGCATCACGGCGGCGCGCCCGAAGACGCACCGCCACCTCGCTGGCCGGTATCCGGGCTGGCAGACCAACCACCCTCGCCTTCCCAGCCGGCGCGCGGGGCGCCGGCCAGTGGCGGTGTGAGGGTGGCAGAGCATCCGGCGGCTTGGGGCCGCCGGCCATCTCGTCTGCTTACCGTTGCGGGGGCAGCGCAGGTTAGGTTCGCCGCCGCTGGCAGCGCGCCCTCCTGCTTCCCGTTTAACCGCGGCGCGTGAACCACGCCGCGAGCACCAACGCCCGTGATTCTAAGCAAAGCCTTTGGTGACGCCTACAATGCCCCACGCCCTTCGCCACGCAAAGACCATGGCCGCGCCCTCGCCCATCGACCAGATCACCGACAAGGTGGAGCGGCTTTTGCTGCGCCACGAGGAGCTGCAACGCACCAACGCACTGCTCGTCGAGCAGGTGCACGCGCTGCAGGCCGAGCGCGACTCGCTCAAGTCGCGCCTGATGGCGGCGCGCGCGCGCATCGACGCGCTGCTGGAGCGGCTGCCCGGCGCCAGCGCCGAAGAACGCAAGGAGCGCACATGAACCGGCCCGGCTTCAAGCAGATCGAGGTGCAGATCATGGGACAGAGCTACCTGCTGTCCTGCCCCGACGGCGGAGAGACCGCGCTGCTCGACGCCGTGGAGCGCGTGGACACCGCCATGTGCCGCATCCGCGACGCGGGCAAGGTCAAGGCGCGCGACCGCATCGCCGTGCTGGCTTCGCTGAACCTGGCGTTCGAGCTGTCGCAACTGGAGCGCAAGGAAGCCGAGCGCGAGGCCGAACAGCAGCAGTTCCAGGCCTCGTCCTTCGCGCAGGCCGAGGGCAGCGCCTTCGCCGAGGCCGGTGGCAGCTTCGAGCAGGACGCCATCGATCCGCAGACGCTCTCGCGCGTCGAAGACCTCATGCGCCGGCTCGATCAAACGCTCGACAAGGACGGCCGGCTGCTCTGACGAGAGCCGCTTGAAACGGCCGCCGCCCATCAGCGCGCGCGGCCACACCGACCGATGGTCCGCAGGGCTTTCCCGGTGCTTCTAGAATCAACCCCGTCTGCAGTGTGTGCCGGGTTCTCATGTCCTTGAACCAATGCTCATTGAGCCCGGGCTTGGTACATTGCGCGGCTGGTGCGAGCGTCTCGCGTCAGACGAACCCGACGCCGCGCTGCCCTTGCCCACCTGAACCCCGGTTCAGGCCAACGACCCGGCGCTCACTTGCAGACACCTTTTCATGCCACTTGAACCCCTGTTGATCGCCGAGCTCGCGCTGCTCGGCGTGGGAACCGGATTCCTCGCGGGCCTGCTCGGCATCGGCGGCGGAATGCTGATGGTCCCGTTCATCACCCTCATCCTCAACGGCCGCGGCGTCGCGCCCGACCTGGCCGTCAAGATGGCCATCGCCACCTCGATGGCGACCATCATCTTCACCAGCATCTCCAGCGTGCGCGCACACCACAAGCGCGGCGCCGTGCGATGGGACATCGTGAAGCGGCTGGCACCGGGCATCGTGCTGGGCGCGGCGCTCGCCAGCCTGGGCGTGTTCGCGCTGCTCAAGGGCTCCTGGCTGGCGCTGTTCTTCTCGCTCTTCGTGGGCTTCTCGGCCACACAGATGCTGCTGGACCGCAAGCCCCAGCCGACGCGCACCATGCCGGGCACGGCCGGCCAGCTGGGTGCGGGCGGCGTCATCGGTTTTCTGTCCGGCCTGGTGGGCGCGGGCGGTGGCTTCGTCTCGGTGCCCTTCATGACCTGGTGCAACGTGCCCATCCACAACGCGGTGGCCACGAGCGCCGCGCTGGGCTTTCCAATCGCGCTGGCCAACGCGCTGGGCTACGTGGTCTCGGGCCAGGGCGTGAGCGGGCTGCCAGCCGGCTCGGTGGGCTACATCTACGTGCCAGCCCTGGTGGTCATCGCCAGTGCCAGCGTGCTGATGGCGCCGCTGGGCGTGCGCGCGGCGCACGCGCTGCCCATCGCCACGCTGCGGCGGGTGTTCGCGGGCATCCTGTACGCGCTCGCGGCGTACATGCTCTGGAAGGGCCTGGCCGCTTAAAGCGCGGTCGCGGCCACCACGATCCCGTCCTCGTCCGCGTAGAGCCAGTCCCCCGGGCGCACCCACACGCCCTGCACGCGCACGGCGACGTCGCGTTGCCCCTCGCCCCGCCGCTGCGTCGGCAGCGGCACCGGCGCCAGCGCGCAGATGCCCACCTCGCTGCCGGCCAGCTCGGCCACGTCGCGCACGCAGCCGTCGATCACCACCCCCGCCCAGCCATTGCGCGCCGCCGCCGCGCCGAGGTTGCCGCCCAGCAGCGCACGGCGCAGCGAGCCGCCGCCGTCCACCACCAGCACCCGCCCCTCGCCCGCGCTTTCCACCGCCTCCTTCACCCGCGAGTTGTCCTCGAAGCACTGCACCGTGCTCACCGGCCCGTGGAAGCGGCGGCGCGCACCAAAGTGCCGCCACACCGGCGGCAGCACCCGAAAGGCACCGCTGTCGTCCGACTTGTGCGCGTCGCAAAGATCGCAGGTGGCGGGGGAAGGCGTGTTCATGGCGGGCTCCGCAGAGAGGGGTTTCGACTCGCGCGCATTGTCGAGACAAACCCGCCCGGCGCGCGCCCGGGTGCCCCCGCAGGAACGGCCCACGGGCCGCACACCCCGAGGAGTGTTGTTTTCCGCGCCAAAAAGCGCGGTTTCCCCCTGGACACCCCTCGCAAAACCGCGTCTTCCTCCTTGGAAGCCGCGTGCAACTCCATTAGCATCATGTCGCTTGTGTGAGAGCGCGTTTTCCGCAAGCGAACACATCAACTTCTAGAAGGACATCCACCATGGCAACTGCGAAGAAAGCCGCCGCGAAGAAGGCACCGGCGAAGAAGGCCGCTCCGGCCAAGAAAGCCGCCCCGGCGAAGAAGGCCGCTCCGGCCAAGAAAGCCGCCCCGGCGAAGAAGGCCGCCCCGGCCAAGAAAGCCGCTCCGGCGAAGAAGGCCGCTCCTGCCAAGAAGGCCCCGGCGAAGAAGGCTCCCGCCAAGAAGCGCACCCCCAACGCCGCCTTCATGAAAGCCCTGACCCCCAGCGCCGCCCTGGCCGCCATCGTGGGCGCCAACCCGCTGCCGCGCACCGAAGTGACCAAGAAGGTCTGGGACTACATCAAGAAGAACAAGCTCCAGGACTCGGTGAACAAGCGCATGATCAACGCCGACGCCAAGCTGAAGGAGATCTTCAAGAAGGCCCAGGCCTCCATGTTCGAGATGACCAAGCTGGTCAACGATCACCTCAAGTGATCCCCCTGCCGCCCGTAGCACGGCGGTGAACCCGACAAAGCCGACGTCCCGTCGGCTTTGTCGTTTCTGCTCGTTCATCGGGCATTGGCTCCATCGCACGAATTCGATTGTGCGAAACTGAATTGTTTGTCACATCCGCTTGCATGGTCCCCTCACCCGCGCCCTCCTCCCCCGAGCCTGCCTCGCCAGCCCATGGCCAGGCCGTCGAGCTGCCGCCGGTGCAACACAAGACGGTGCTCGTCATCGACCTGGTGGAATCGGTGCGGCTGATGGCGCAAAACGAGGAGCAGGTGGTGCGGATGTGGCGCGGCTTCGTGCACCACGCCACCACCGAGGTGTTCCCCGCGCATGGGGGCCGCCTGGTCAAGAGCCTGGGCGACGGCCTGCTGGCGGAGTTCGAGCACCCGGCCCAGGCCGTGCGCGCCGCGATGGCGCTGCACCGCCATTTCGACAACACCAACCGGAACCTGCCGGCGGCCCAGCAGCTGCACCTGCGCGCCGGCCTCAACGCCACCCAGCTCTACATCGACGACAACGACATCTACGGCCAGGGCGTGAACCTGGCGGCGCGTGTGGCCGACCTGGCCATGCCCGGCGAGACCGTGGTCACCGCCAGCGTGTACGACGCCATCGTGGTCGGCATCGACGCCGACGTGCAGGACCGCGGCGAGAGCTACCTCAAGCACTGGCCCGAGCCGGTGCGCACCTGGACGGTGACGCCCGTGTCCGCCCAGGGCGCGGTGCCGCGCATGCCCGCGCCCGAGGCCGCCACCAGCGACTTCCGTCCCAGCATCGCCGTGGTGCCCTTCGAGACGCGCAGCCATTCGCAGGAACAGTTCGTCATCGGCGACCTGCTGGCCGACGGCGTGATCACCCAGCTCTCGCGCAGCCCCGACCTGCGCGTCATCTCGCGCCTGTCCACCAGCGCCTTCCGCGGCCGCCAGGCCAGCGCGACCGAGGTCGGCCAGCGCCTGGAGGCGGCGTACACGCTCAGCGGCAGCTACGTGAGCTACGGCGACAAGGTGGTGATCAACGCCGAGCTCTGCGACAACCGCCGCGGCGAGGTGGTCTGGGCCGATCGCCTGGCCGGCGAGGTGATGGACCTGCTGCAGACCGAGAGCCAACTGATCCACCAGCTGAGTGAGGCCTGCTCCGAGGCCTTGCTGCACCACATGGTGCAGCGCACCCTGGTGCTGCCGGTGCCGCAGCTCGACAGCAACGCGCTGATGCTGGGCGGCATCACGCTGATGCACCGCTCCACGCCGCGCGACCTGCAGCGCAGCCAGCAGTTGCTGGAGGCCGTGGTGGACCGCCACAAGCGCGTGGCCACGCCCTGGGCCTGGCTGTCCAAGTGGCACATCATGCAGGTGGTGCAGGGCCTGACGGCGGAGCCCGCCCATGCCTTTCGCGAGGCGGTCAGCGTGGCCGACCGCGCACTCGATCTGGAACCGCACAGCTCGCTGGCCATGGCCATCAAGGGCCACGCGCTGTGTCACCTGGGCGAAAACATAGGCGAATCCCAGCGATTGCTCTTCTCCGCCACAGACGCCAATCCCAACGACCCCATGGCCTGGCTGTACCGGTGCGTCTGGTCAACGATGTGGGGCAATACGGCGGATGCCATTCCCGAGGCCTCCCGGGCGTTGGAGTTGTCTCCACTGGACCCACAGCGCTACTACTTCGAAATGATGCTGGCCGCCAGCCACCTGGGCGCGGGAGAGCTGGAGAAGTCCATCCAGCATGGCGAACGCTCGCTGAAGAAGAACAGATACCACCTGCCGACCATTCGTACGCTGATGACCGCGCACTACGAATTGGGCCAGATCGAGCGGGCGCGCGAGATGTTCGGGCTGGTCAAACAGCTTCAGCCGTCGCTCACGCTGGCCACGTATCTGCAGACGGGAACTGTGAGCCCGACTCGTCAGCGCACGGCAAAAGTTTTGTCAGCCTTAGGCCTCAATTAACCAGCAGGAAGGAGAGAAGCAATGAGTGGAGGATTCAGCGGCGGCTTTAGCGGAGGGTTCAGCGGCGGGTTCAGCGGCGGCTTCGGGGGCAACGCCCCAGGCGCCCTGGCGTCCGCCGACGCCCTCACCCTCTCGCGCGCCGCCATCGTCGGCCCCTACGAAGGCCCGGTGCTGCGCATCAAATGGCCGGCGTTCAACGACCCGGCCAACCTCAAGCGCTGGGACAACGGCCCACGCGTGCAAGCCATCGGCTCGGAGCTCATGGAGGGCTTGAGCTTCGATACGAATGCGCGCCAGTACCGCGCCGAACTGACATACGCCCGCCAGGGCCGCCCGCAGCCGCTGGTGACGCTCAAAGGGCCGGACGAAGCCCTGCTGAAGAAGCAGCTCTCGCTCGTCGCCGCCTACGCCGACCTGCGCAGCGACCGCTCGCTGGAGATCACCGAGCAGATGGGCTATCCCATCCCGTTCTGGGGCTCGGTCGTGGGCCTCACCGCGCACCGGCACAAGTACACGCTGCAGTTGCTGGAGGTCGGTTTGAACCTCACGTCCAGCGTCATCCAGCGCTTCAAGTTCATGTTCTCCACCACCCGCCCGGTGGAGTTCTCGCCGCAGATCCAACCCATGATCCCCACCCCGGGGCACGGCGCCTGGCCCAGCGGACACGCCACCGAGGCCTTCCTGGCCGCGAACCTGCTGCAGGCCCTGCTGGACGCCGGCATGCCCGCCACCGCCCGCCACCCCGGCAATGGCCAGGAAAGCCGCGAGCAGCTGCAGCGCCTGGCCGCGCGCATCGCCGTCAACCGCACCGTGGCCGGCGTGCACTACCCGGTGGACAGCGCCGCCGGCCGCCTGCTGGGCACCGCGCTGGCCGAGTTCATCGTGGCGCGCGCCACCAGCGGCAAGGTGCACGCGCGCGGCTTCAACTCCGCGCTGTTCCACGAGCCCGACGGCGCGCCCAAGGACTTCAGCCTGAACGACCCCATGGACCACGCCAGCGGCTACCCCTACACCCGCGACCCGCGCGCCCGCGCCGTGGGCGAGGCGCCGCTGCTGGCCTGGCTGTGGCAGGAAGCCGTGAAGGAATGGCCATGAACGCCGCACGGCTGCCCGAAGGCGCTCCTCGCGCCGCAGCGCCTGGCGCGGAGGCGCTGCCATGAGTTGGAAGCCCCTGCCCAAGGGCGAGTTCACCGGAATCGATTGGTCCGCCCCTGGCGCCATCGATGGCATGGACCCCTACCTGGCCTGGGCCGAGGCCGACGGTTTCATGGGCTACCACGTCCATGGCCGCGAGCCGGAAAAACTCAAGTGGCTGCCCATCGTCATCGGCCTGCACGAAGGCGTTGACGTGCGCCAGCTGGTGAACGCCACCGCCACCCGCTGGCTGCGCGTGCCCCTGGCTTACCTGCTGGTGCCGGGCCTGCGCCACTGCAGCGCGCGCGTCTCGCGCGAGTTCTTCCGCCACTGGCGCCAAGACCCGGCTCTGCGCGCGCTCATCGAGCGCTTCGAGCTGGGCCTGCCGGTCGAACAGCTTCCCTTGGGCCTGACCGAGTTCTGCACCCCCCATTGCCGCCCGCAACCGCCGCGCCAGCGCGTGCGCGGGCCGGTGCTGGGCGTCATCGACGGCGGCCTGGCCATCGCCAACGCGGCCTTCCTCGATCACCGGGGCCGCACGCGCGTGCGCCACTTCTGGCGGCAGGACAACTTCTATGGCGGCCGCTGGCCCGGCTCGCCCGACAACCGCCGCGTGCCGCTGGACCCGCGCCGCGCCGGCCCCCGGCCGCCCGACCTGGGCTACGGCCACGAGCTCGACCGCGAGACCATCGACCGCGTGAGGGCGGAGTACGCGCGCGACGGCCAGGTGGACGAGGACGCGGTGTACCGGTACTTCCAGCTCTGGGACCTGGCGCGCCCCGTCAACCACGGCACGCACGTCACCGGCCTGGCCACCGCGCCCGGCGGACCGCTCGACCCCGGCCTCAACGACGCCGCCAGCCGCAGCGCCATCGTCGCCGTGCAGCTCGACTGGGCCAACGTGCTCGATACCTCGGGCGGCGCGATGAACGTGAGCGTGCTCGACGGCCTGCTCTACATCGTCTCGCGTTGCGCGGCCGACGCGGACATCGTGGTCAACGTCAGCTGGGGCACCCTGGCCGGGCCGCACGACGGCAGCTCGCTGCTCGAAGCGGCCATGGACGAGCTGGTGGACAAGCTCGGCGGGCGCCTGCGCATCACCCTGCCTGGGGGCAACGGCTACCAGAGCCGCACGCACGCCAACGCCGCGCTGGCGCCCGGCGAATCGCAGGCGCTGCACTGGCGCGTGCAGCCCGACGACCACACGCAGAGCTTCCTGGAGATCTGGCTGCCCGACGGCGCCGAAGGCCTGAGCCTGTCGGTCGCGCCACCGGACCGACCGGATCAGGCGGTGACGCTCACCCAGGGCCAGTCGGGCATGTGGGCCAACGCGCAAGGCCTGCCCATCTGGTCGCTGATCTACCCGTCGAGCACCGCGCTGGGCCGGGGCACCTGTGCCCTGCTGGTGCTGGAATGCACGGCCAGCCACGACCCTGAGCACCCGCTCGCGCCCTGCGGCGTGTGGACGGTGACCCTGCGCAACCGGGGACGCACCCCCGTGGTATTCGACGCCTACGTGGAGCGCGACGACGTGGCCCTGGGCGTGAACACGGGCGCGCGGCAGTCCTACCTGGAAGACGCGCACTACGACACCCAGGGCAACCTGAACGGCTGGGTCGACCAGCCCGGCAATCCCACGGCCATCCGCCGCAGCGGCGTGTTCAACAGCCTGTCCACGGGGCAGCACACGATCAGCGTGGGCGGCACGCGCGCGACCGACAGTGGAGCGCAGGAGCTGGCGCGTTTTGCGCGCTACTCGCCGCAGCGGCCCGACCCCGGCCCCGCCCGGGCGCAGCGCCCGGGCGTGAAGATCACGCCAGAAACCCTGGCGGCCTGCGACAGCAACACCGCCTTGTGGGGCGTGCGCGGCGTGGGCAGCCTGAGCGGGAGCACGGTGCGGCTCGCAGGGACCAGCTCGTCGGCCCCGAAGGAAGCGCGCCGCCTGCTCAACGGCCTGGGTTGAGGCCAGTCGCGCCGGGCCGCGCCCTCGGCGGCCGCGGCCCGCGCGGCGGCGTGGCGTGGGGCCTCTGCCCCCTGCCGGCTCACCAGCGCGCCGGCAGGTTCTTCAGCAACCAGAGGCGCCGCTCGCGCACGGCGACGTAGCCGCCGTTCTCCAGGTCCTTCAGCAGCCGGCTCACCATCTCGCGCGAGCAGGCCAGGTGCTGGGCGATCTGCTGGTGTGTCAGCCGCTCGCGCAGCGGGCGCGCGCCGTCGTCCTGCGGCGCCAACGCCCAGCCGTTGAGCAGCTTCACCAGACGGCCGTAGACGTCGATCAGCGCCACGCTGCGCGCGCTTTCGGTGGCCAGGCGGGCGCGCCGGATCAGGCGCGCCATGAGCTCGAAGGCGAATTCCGGGTGCTCGGCGATGTAGGCCAGCAGGCGCTCGCGCGTGATGACCGAGCAGGTGCTGGCCTCGGCCGCCTCCACATTGGCCGAGCGCGGGCCGCCGTCGAGCGACATCTCGCCCACGTATTCCAGCGGGCCGTACAGGCCCAGGGTGAGTTCGCGGCCGGAGGCGTCGGCCACGTAGGCGCGCAGGCGGCCCTGCAGCACGATGTAGAGGGTGTCCCCGGTTTCGCCTTCCTGAATCAGCAGGGCGCCGCGCCGGTAGCGGCGTTGGATGCCTTGCGCGGCCAGTGCTTCGATGTGCTGCGTGTTCTGCGAAGAGAGAGTCGAAGCGCTGGCGGGGGGCATCCGGTGGGGTCTAGGGGTGGGAGTAACCCGCCGGATTGTGCGCGACCGGCGTGATGATGCGCAAGGCAGGCACCACGGGTGGCAGGCTGTTCACGCGCTGCAGCAAGCGGCGCACGCTGCTGGCGCCGGCCTTCTCGCGCAGGGTTTTGACCTGGCTGCGCACGGTGGAGATGGCCACGCCGTTCTCGGCGGCGATCTCCTGCACGTCCAGGCCGCGGCACAGGGCCAGCATCACCACCTCTTCGGTGGGGCTCAGGCTCAGGGCGCGGGCGAACATGCGCACGGCCAGGTTGTCGCTGGCGCTCTGGCGCGACAGCAGCACCAGCACGGTGGGCGAGTCGTCTTCCAGCGGGTGCGACAGCGGCGTGAAGGCCATGGACAGGTCGCGCTCGCCTTCGCGCATCAGCAGCAGGCGGCGCTGGCCCCGACTGGCCGCGTCCAGTGCCTGCTGGATGCGCTCGCTGTGCTCGGCGCTGCTGCCCATGAGGCTGCCGCTGCAGGCGCGCAGCACGCGCCGCTGTGCCAGTTCGTGGCGCGCCAGGTGGTTGGCGTGGAGGATGCGTCCCTGCGGGTCGAGGAGCAGCATGCCGTAGTCCACCTCGTCGAACACCCTCAGCAGGTGCGCCTGACTCAGCGCCCGGACCTCGCCCGTGGCGTACTGCGTGCTGTTACCCCAAACCGTTTCCGTTGCCTGTCGCATATGAATACCTCCGTATGACCGGCAGTTTTTCATCGACGGGGCGGGATTGCTGTGCCGTGGTGGGGCCTAAACCTGTGATGCATTCACATTCCGCCCCCCGCCAGCGGAAGCGAATCAGCGCTTCAGCGCGGTCTCGCGGATCGCGCTCAGCGTGCCCCGGGTGGTGATCACCTCGGGCGACAGCGGCAGCACGATGAGCGTTCCGCCAGGCTGCGCGAGCGCGCGCCGCAACGCCGGTTCGAAGTCGGCGGTGCGCTCCACGCGCTCGCCGGCATAACCGTAGGCGCGCGCCAGGGCCGCGAAATCGGGGTTGTTCAGGTTCGAGCCACTCACCCGTGCCGGGTACTCGCGCTCCTGGTGCATGCGGATGGTGCCGTAGCTGCCGTTGTCCAGCAGCAGCACGATGCTGCGCGCGCCGTGCTGCACGGCGGTGGCCAGCTCCTGACCGTTCATGAGGAAATCGCCGTCGCCCGCGATGGTGAAGGCGGTGCGCCCGGTGAGGAGGGACGCCGCGATGCCGGCCGGCACGCCATAGCCCATGGCGCCGTTGGTGGGCGCCAGTTGCGTCTTGTGGCCACGCGCCAGGCCCGGGTAGCGGTAGAAGCGGTGCAGCCAGCTGGCGAAGTTGCCCGCGCCGTTGGTGAGCACGGCGTCGGCCGGCAGCAGGCGCTGCAGCGTGTGCACGATGGCCGGCATGTCGATCGGCCCGGGCAGTTGCACGCCGCCGTTGGCGGGGTCGATGTTGGCCAGGTAGTCGGCGTGGCAGGCCGCGGTCCAGGCGGCCCAGGGCAGGCTGGGCGGCGGACTCAGCACCTCCAGGCTGCGCGCGGCGGCGTTCATGCTGGCCTGGATGGCCAGCGCGGGCTGGTACACCCGGTTCAGCTCTTCGGCGCTGGCGTGGATGTGCACCAGCTTCTGGCGGGGCAGCGGCGCCTCGATCAGCGTGTAGCCGCCGGTGGTGCTTTCGCCGAGGCGCGGGCCGAGGGCGATGAGCAGGTCGCTCTCGCGCACGCGGCGCGCCAGCGCGGGGTTGATGCCCAAACCCACGTCGCCCGCGTACTGCGGGTGGTGGTTGTCGAAGGTGTCCTGGAAGCGGAAGGCGTTGGCCACCGGCAGGCGCCAGGCCTCGGCGAAGCGCTGCAGGGCGGCGGCGCTCTGCGGCGTCCAGCCACCGCCACCGGCGATGACGAGGGGCCGCTCGGCCGCCAGCAACAGCGTGCGCAGCTCGCGCAGCGCGCCCGGGTCGCTCCAGGCCTGCACCGGCTCCACGCGCGGCAGCGGCGCGCTGTCCACGCGCTGCGTGAGCATGTCCTCGGGCAGCACCAGCACAACGGGGCCGGGGCGGCCGTTCATGGCGGTGGCGAAGGCGCGCGCCACGTACTCGGGAATGCGGCGGGCGTCGTCGATGCGCTCCACGCGCTTGGCCATACCCTTGGTGGACGGGCCGAAGAAGGCGGCGAAGTCCACTTCCTGGAAGGCCTCGCGGTCGCGCGCGTCGCTGGCCACGTCGCCCACGAACAGCACCATCGGCGTGCTGTCCTGGAAGGCCGTGTGCACGCCGATGGAGGCGTTGGTGGCGCCTGGACCGCGCGTGACGAAGCAGACGCCGGGCCGGCCCGTGAGCTTGCCCTGGGCCTCGGCCATGAAGGCGGCACCGCCCTCCTGCCGGTTGGTGACGAAGCGGATGCGCTTCGCGTGCGCGTGAAAGCCGTCCAGCACGGCCAGGAAGCTCTCGCCCGGCACGCCGAAGGCGTGCGTCACGCCCTGCTCGATCAGGCACTCGACCAGCAGGTGACCCGCGAGCTTGGTGGACGCGGTCATGCCACCGCCACCCGCTTGCCCACGCCCAGCGCGGCGTAGGCGGACAGGGCCAGCACCACCGCGCCGCCCGCCAGCGTGGCCGCGTACCAGCCGTGGTCCATAAGCACGCCGAACACCAGCGGCGCGAGCGCGAAGCCCACGTCCAGGCCCGAGTAGACCGTGCCGTACACCCGGCCGGTGGCGCCCTTGGGCGTGGCGCGTTTGATGAGCATGTCGCGGCTCGGCCCGGCCACGCCGAGGGCGAAGCCCGTGATGGCCAGCACGGCCATGGTGCCGAATTCGCCGAACCAGCCGGTGGCGCACACCAGCATCAGCAGCGCGCCCAGGCCCATGCCCCAGGCCAGCACCGTGTCGCTGGAGATCTGGTGCCGCTGGCCATAGACGGTGACGAAGCCGCCGACGAACATGCCGAAGGCCGAGCACAGCATGTAGGCGCTGACGGTCAGCGTGGCCGCCTCCATCGAGGTGCCGTACAGCGCCTGCAGGATGGAGGGCACGAAGCTCTGCACCACGGCCAAGGTCATGGTGGAGAGCAGGAAGAAGGCGAAGCACCACCACACCACGGGCAGCTTCAGGAAGGCCAGGTCGTGTGCCCTGCCGGCGTGCGCCGCGGGGGCGCGCACCACCACCTCGGTGCGCAGCTTGTCGCGCTGCCACCAGAGCAGCGCCAGCACGCCCGTGTAGAGCAGGGCGGCCGAGTAATAGGCCGTGCGCCAGTCGCTCAGGCTGGTGATGCCGACCAGGAAGACCGGCGCCAGCGCCCAGCCCAGGCTGCCCGTCACGCCGTGCACGCTGAAGGCATGGCCCAGGCGGGCGGTGGACACGCGCTGGTTGAGGATGGTGAAGTCACAGGGGTGGAACGGCGCGTTGCCCAGACCCGCGAGCACGGCCGTGGCCATCAGGCCCCAGTAGCCGGTGGCCTGCGAGGCGACCAGCGAGGCCAGCAGGAAGCAGCCGATGGCGGCGAACAGCACCGGGCGGGCGCCCACGCGGTCGACCAGGAAACCCGACAGCGCCTGGCCCACACCCGAGATGATGAAGAACACCGTCATGAGCAGGCCCACGTCGGCGAAGCCCAGGCCGAAGTCGCGGATGAACAACGGGAACAGCGGCGCCAGCAGCATGTGGGAGAAGTGGGAGGTGCCGTGCGCCAGGCCGACCAGCCCGATGACGGCGGCGTCTTGCCTGAGCGGAACGGGGTTCGCGGGCGGCAGCGTGCCCAGCGCGGTGGCGGCGGAAGTCATGGGCCGAGATGGTACCCAGGCGGCACCCGCCCCGGGCGCTCACGGGTTTTCACCGAAAGGTGGCGCGCGGCGCGGCGCGGCGGGGGCGGGCCCTTATTGCACGCTGACCGGCTCGAGCACCGGCGGTGCGCCCGAGGCCAGCACCGTGTCCAGCGCCGTCTGCACCACCGGACGGGCCTCCACCGGGCGCAGCCAGCGGTTGCGGATGAGGCGCACGCAGACGCGCTTGGTCATGGAGTGCGCCCGGCCGCCTCGGCTGGTGAACATGAACAGCGTGCCGCGCGTGCTGGCCCAGATGAGCTGGGCGCGCAGCCACTCGCCGTGAGAGTACATGTCGACCCAGGTGCCTTCGCGCAGCGACATCAGCAGCTGCTCGGCGTCCATGGCCGGCGCCTCCAGCGGCGCGTGGTCGGAATCCCCCTCGCCGTGCAGGCTGCCGAGGTCGGAGGCCAGGGTGTCCTCGAAGCCTGCGTTGGCCAGCTCTTGCTGGCCCAGCCAGGGCTGCGCTGCCGCCTTGGGCAGGCGCTGCTCGGGCGTGGCCGGCGCGAATTCGTCGAGCCGGGTGGGGTCGAACGCGGGCTCCAGCGGGATCGGGTCGGAATGGCCCGAATCGCTGCGCACCTTGGCGCGGCGCAGGCCCAGCACGGGCTCATGCAGTCGCATCAGGGCGTCGAAGAACGGCTGGGTCTCCTCGCGCGTCTTGCCCAGGGCGTCCAGCCCCTGGTGCAGGGTCTTGATGAGGCCGGGCACGATGCGGAACAGGTCGGCCGGACGGCGCAAGGTCACTTCCTTGCGGATGCTCCACAGCAGGTCGGTGACCGCCTTGCGGTAGGCGTTGAGCTCGGCCTGGCTGTCGGGCAGGCCCATTTCGGCCTGCGCCAGCACCAGGGCCCAGCTGCCGTAGATGAAATCCAGGATAAAGCCCGGCGCGTTCTCCACGTCGGGGCGCTGGCTCAGGTCCCAGGCGGTGCGATCGGCCAGGGCCTGGCGCTCCTCGGCGTGGCGCAGGGCGTGCAGGCGGTCGTTCTGCAGCTGCTGTTCGCGGTCGTCCTGCGAGCGCCAGTGGCCGCGCAGCTTGTCCAGGGCCTCGCCGAAGGCCTTGGGCTCCTTGCTGGCGCGCTCGTTGAGCTGGCGAAAGGCATCGCGCACCGGCCCGAAGAAGGATTCGAACTCCTCGCTGAACTCGTCGTTGTAGCGGAAGCTGCGCTGCGCCACGCTTTCCACCAGGCGGCGCGCGGGGTGGGCGTCTTCGTTGAAGTAGCGCGGCTCGGTCAGCGCCTGGCTGAGCAGCGCGGGCTCCAGCGCCACCACGGCCTCGCGCACCGGCGCCAGCAGCAGCGGGTCGCGCGCCACCTGGTTGACCAGCTTGCGCACCACGTCCAGGCCGATGGCCTGGCCCACCGAGCGGGCCTGGCGCTTGAGGTCGAGCAGCGCGCGCGTGCGCGCAACCGCGCTGGCGAAATCGCCCCAGGCCTCGGCCTTGAGCTGGGAGCCGATGCTGACGCCGCGCGCCGGGCGGTCCACCACGGGCAGGTCGCGAAAGCGCGTGCGCTCCTCTTCGAGCACCGCGTCGTCGAGCACGGGCAGCGCGGCCTCGGCCTGCATCGCGGCCATTTCGCGGTCGAGCTGGCGGAAATACTGCTCGTTCAGCGCCTGCGCATACTCTTCGCCGCCCTGCTGCAGGAACTGCTGCATCACGTCGTGGTCGAGCGTGGGGTGGGCGCGGGCCAGGTCGCCCATGGCCGGCATGAAGGGATGGACCGGCTCGGGCCGGGCCGGCGCGGCCTCGGTGGCCACGCCGCTGGGGGTGAAGCCGAAATCGAGCAGGTCGCGCTTGGGCTGTGCGGGCCGCGTCGCCTGCGGATCGGCCACCAGCCGAACGCGGTAGCTGGCCTCCTGCACGTTCGCGCGCTGCAGCATCAGCGCCAGGTTTTCGTACAGGCCGCGCAGTTCGCGGCCCAGCACCGGGGCCAGGTGACGCATCCAGAGCGTGCGCACCTCGGCGTCGCTTTCGCTGGCGGTCAGCATCTCGCGCAGCACCCGCACGTAGACCGAGGGGCGCAGCGGGTTTTTCTCGGCGTGCACGGTGTCCAGGCCGATGAGCGAGCTCATGCGCGCGTCGAGCACGGCCAGGGCCTGCTCCACCTCGGGCAGCAGGTTCTGCAGCAGCTTGGCGGACTCGATCGATTCGGCCACCGCGTTGTCGTCCACCAGCGCCAGCAGCTCGGTGTTGGACAGCAAGGCCAGGCTGGAGGTATTGCCTTCGTTGTACCCGGTGTGAAAAGCCGCCTTCAGGCGCTGCGCGAAATTGGGGCCCCAGCCATTGCGGTGCTTGAGCAGCGCGAACCAGGACCGCGCCGCGCGGTCGCGCGCGGCCACCTCGCGCAGGTCCTTTTCCTCGGCCTGCAGGGAGGACACGCCCACGTCGATGCAGCGCCCCAGCATGGGCGCGGCGTGGCGGACGGCTTCCTCGAAGCACTGCTCCAGCAAGGGAGAAGGAACGGTCATGTCGGCAAAGGGGCCAGGGGAGCGGCGGTCACCAGGTGATGAAAGCATCACGTGATGCAGGTCACGGTTATAGCCGCCCGAGGTGTGAACGAAGTGGTGATCGGCCGATTTCCGGACAGGGGTAGCCCCTGGGGCTCCAATCGGTCGCCCGGGGCTGCCGGACGGCCCCGCAGGCGCGCGCCCGCGGCTGGCCCGGAACTTGTATGCCCGGGCATCGGGCGCGGTTTCACGGTGAAGTCACGCCGCCGATGCACGCTTCAGGGACATGGAAGGCCACCTCTACACGAAGACGCCCCGCGCCTGGGAGGCGCTGGCCCGCCCCGACGGGCTGGACCGCCGGGCGCACACCCTGCTGCTGATGGCCAACGGCCGGCGCAGCCTGCGCGAACTCTCGCGCCTGCTGGACGAGGACGTGCACGAACTGGCCCGCCGCCTGGCCGCGCAGGGCTATCTGCTGGACAACCAGACGCCGGTACTGGCCGACGTGGACGACGAGGCGGCCTGAGGGCCGGCCGCGCCACGCGCGGCGGCCGATCAGGCCATGGGCAGCGGCTCGCCGAACTCGAACACGCCCGGGTTGCGCACCGGGTCCACACCGACCGGAATGGCCGACTTGGGCGGGTAGCGGCCCTCCAGCAGCAGCTTGGACAGCGGGTTCTCGATGCGCTGCTGGATCGCGCGCTTGAGCGGGCGCGCACCGAACACCGGATCGAAGCCGACCTTGGCCAGCTCGCCCAGCGCCGCCGGCGAGACCTCGAGCTTGAGGTCCATCTTCTGCAGCCGCGCCTGCAGCGCCTGCAGCTGGATGGCGGCGATCGCCTCGATGTTCTTGGCGTCGAGTGCGTGGAACACCACGGTCTCGTCGATGCGGTTGAGGAACTCGGGGCGGAAATAGCCCTTGAGCTCGCCCCACACGGCTTCCTTCACCTCGTCGTAGGGCTGGCCGACCATGGACTGGATCATGTGCGAGCCGATGTTGCTGGTCATCACGATCACGGTGTTCTTGAAGTCCACGGTGCGGCCCTGGCCGTCGGTGAGGCGACCGTCGTCGAGCACCTGCAGCAGCACGTTGAAGACGTCGGGGTGGGCCTTCTCCACCTCGTCGAGCAGCAGCACCGAGTAGGGCTTGCGGCGCACCGCTTCGGTGAGGTAGCCACCCTCCTCGTAGCCCACGTAGCCGGGCGGCGCACCGATCAGGCGCGCGACCGAGTGCTTCTCCATGAACTCGCTCATGTCGATGCGCACGAGGTGGTCTTCGCTGTCGAACAGGAAGCCCGCCAGCGCCTTGCACAGCTCGGTCTTGCCCACGCCGGTGGGGCCCAGGAACAGGAAGGAACCGGTGGGCCGGTTCGGGTCGGACAGGCCCGAGCGCGAGCGGCGGATGGCGTTGGCCACCGCACTGATGGCCTCGTCCTGGCCCACCACGCGTTGGTGCAGGCGGTCCTCCATCTGCAGCAACTTGTCGCGCTCGCCCTGCATGAGCTTGCTCACCGGAATGCCGGTGGCGCGCGCCACCACCTCGGCGATCTCCTCGGCGCCGACCTGGGTGCGCAGCAGCTGCGGGCGGCCGCCCGCCTTCTTGCCGGTCTCGGCCGCCTGGGCGTCCTTCAGGCGTTTTTCCAGTTCGGGCAGCTTGCCGTATTGCAGCTCGGCGACCTTGTTGAAGTCACCCTTGCGGGTGAATTCTTCGATCTGGTGGCGCAGCTTGTCGATCTCTTCCTTCACCTGGGCCGAGCCCTGGGCCTGGGCCTTTTCGGCCTTCCAGATCTCCTCCAGGTCGGCCAGCTCACGCTTGAGGCGCTCGATCTCTTCGTCGATCAGGCCCAGGCGCTTCTGCGAGGCCTCGTCGGTTTCTTTCCTGATGGCCTCGCGCTCGATCTGCAGCTGGATGAGCCGGCGGTCCAGCCGGTCCATGGCCTCGGGCTTGGAGTCGATCTCGATCTTGATCTTGGCCGCGGCCTCGTCGATCAGGTCGATGGCCTTGTCGGGCAGGAAGCGGTCGGTGATGTAGCGGTGGCTCAGCTCGGCCGCGGCCACGATGGCCGGATCGGTGATCTCCACGCCGTGGTGCACCTCGTACTTTTCCTGCAGGCCGCGCAGGATGGCGATGGTGGCTTCCACCGACGGCTCGTCCACCAGGATCTTCTGGAAGCGGCGCTCCAGCGCGGCGTCCTTCTCGATGTACTTGCGGTACTCGTCCAGCGTGGTGGCGCCCACGCAGTGCAACTCGCCACGCGCCAGCGCGGGCTTGAGCATGTTGCCCGCGTCCATGGCGCCTTCGGCCTTGCCGGCACCGACCATGGTGTGCAGCTCGTCGATGAAGACGATGGTCTGGCCCTCGTCCTTGGCCAGTTCGTTGAGCACGCTCTTGAGGCGCTCCTCGAACTCGCCGCGGTACTTGGCGCCGGCCAGCAGCGCGGCCATGTCCAGGCTGAGCACGCGCTTGCCTTTGAGGCTGTCGGGCACCTCGCCGGCCACGATGCGCTGCGCCAGGCCCTCGACGATGGCGGTCTTGCCCACGCCGGGTTCACCGATCAGCACCGGGTTGTTTTTGCTGCGCCGCTGCAGCACCTGGATGGCGCGGCGGATCTCGTCGTCGCGGCCGATCACCGGGTCGAGCTTGCCCGCGCGGGCGCGCTCGGTCAGGTCCATGGTGTATTTCTTGAGCGCCTCGCGCTGGCCCTCGGCCTCGGGGCTGTTGACCTGCTGGCCGCCACGCACGGCGGCGATGGCCGCCTCCAGGCTCTTGCGCGACAGCCCGTTCTCGTTGGCGATGCGGCCCAGCTCGCCCTTGGCGTCGGCCACGGCGAGCAGGAAGAGCTCACTGGCGATGAAGGCGTCGCCGCGCTTGATGCCGTCCTTTTCGGTGGCCTGGAGCAGCTTGGCCAGTTCGGGGCCGACCTGCACCTGCTCCTGGCCCTGCACCTGGGGCAGCCGCTTGACAGCCGCCTCGGCCGCCTGCACGAGGCCGGGCACGTTCACGCCGGCGCGCTGCAGGATGGACACCGGCCCGTCGGTCTGGCGCAGCATGGCCAGCAGCAGGTGCACGGGTTCGATGTAGGCGTGGTCATTGCCCAGCGCGAGGGACTGGGCGTCGGCCAGGGCTTCCTGGAATTTGGTGGTGAGTTTGTCGAGACGCATGGGAGGGGCGCTCCGAAAATGTGGATTGCCAGGCACATGGCGGCAATGGAGCCATTTTCAAGCCGGCCCGGCCTGCCTGCCAACGCCCGCGCTTGATCCAGGTCAAGCCGGCCTGGCCTGCCTCAGCGGCGCCAGTAGGCGTAGGGCCAGGCCAGCTGGAAGCCCGCGCGCTGGTACAGCGCCAGCGCCGGTGCGTTGCCCGCGTCCACCTGCAGGAATACGCGAGGAATGCCGCGGCGCAGCGCCTCGCCGGCCATGGCGCGCAGCACCATGCCCGCCAGCCCTCGCCCGCGCTGGCGGGCGGCCGTGCGCATGCCATGCACGCCCAGCCAGCCGTGGCCGACGCTGGCGGCGCCGCAGGCCAGGGTCTGCCCCACCTCGCTCAGGCTGGCGAAGCGCGTGCCCTGGGCGCGCGAGAGCGCGCGCGAGCGGCTCGCGCCATCCACCGGGTCGAGGCCCTCGCCGAGGAACATGGCGAGCCAGGCGGCGTCCGGGGCATCGGCCAGGCGCAGCTCGACGCCGTGCGGCGGGTCGGGCAGGCGGCGCAGCAGCTCGGCCGTTTCGGCGATGTGGGTCTGCGTGGGCTGGGCCCGCCGGAAGCCGCGTTCGCCCAGGGCCTGGGTGAAGGCCGCCCAGTCGGGCCGTTCGGGCAGGCGCCAGGCCACGGGGAAGCCGCGCGCGCCGTAGCGCTCCGCGATGGCGTCGATGAGGGCGGGATCGGGGGCCGCGTGCGACAGCGGAACGGCGCACTGCGCGCGTCCCACGGTGCCCCGGTCCATGGGCAGCAGCCAGCCCGGCAGGCCATCGTCGAGCTGCTCGGGCGCCACGGCCTGCACCGTGTTGCGTTCGATCGCCTCGACGGTGCGGCTGTCCATGCCCTCGGTCCTCAGGCGTTGCTCGCGGGCAGGCCCCAGCGGGCCAGCGCGGCGTCGTCACTCACGCGCGCGTCGACCCAGCGCGCGCCCTCGGGCGTTTGCTCCTTCTTCCAGAACGGCGCCTGGGTCTTGAGGTAGTCCATCAGGAACTCACAGGCCTGGAAGCTCTGGCCCCGGTGGGCGGCGCTGACCACCACGAGCACGATCTGGTCCAGTGGCTGCAGCGGCCCCACGCGGTGGATGACCCGCGCACCGAGGATGTCGAAGCGCCGGAAGGCCTCGTCGATCATGGACTCGATGGCCTTTTCGGTCATGCCGGGGTAATGCTCCAGCTCCATCGCGCTGACGGCGAGGCCGTCGTTGCGGTCGCGCACGGTGCCGATGAAACTGCAGACCGCACCCACGCCCTTGTCCTGCAGGCGCAGCAGCGCGACCTCGGTGCTGAGGTCGAAGTCGGCGGTCTGGATGGAAACGCGCGCGACCATGTTCAACCGCCGGTCACCGGCGGGAAGAAGGCCACCTCCGCACCGTCGGCAAGCGCGGCGCTTTCGTCGGCCATGGCCTGGTTCAGCGAGACGCGAACGGCCTTGCCGCGCGCCAGCGCCTGCGCATGCGCGCCGCCGCGCGCGATGAGTTCGTCGCGCAGCGCCGCCAGCGTGGGCGCGGCCGTGCTCAGGCGCTCGGCGCCGGTGCCGATGGCCTCGCGGATGGAGGCGAAGTAGCGCAACTGGATGGTGTTCATGCGAGCAGGTCCGACAGGGCGATGAAGCGCACGGTGTCGCCCGGCGCGATGGTGGTGCCCGAGGGGTTGTCGACCAGGCCGTCGGCCCAGACCACGGAGGTGAGCACGCCCGAACTCTGGTTCGGGAACAGCTCGACGCCGCCGCTGGCGTTGCGGCGCGCGCGCAGGAATTCGCGGCGCCTGTCGGCGCGCGGCAGGCTGAAGTCGGCGCGCAGCGGCAGTGCCGCGGGCAGGCGCAGGGCGTGGGGATCGGCAACGCCCTGCAGCTGCAGCAGGAAGGGACGCACGAGCAGCAGGAAGGTGATGTAGCTGGACACCGGGTTGCCCGGCAGGCCGATGAAGTGGCAATGGCTGCCCACGCCCTGCCCCGCGCCCGCGTCGCGCCGCACATGGCCATAGGCGAAGGGCTTGCCGGGCTTCATGGCGATCTGCCAGAGATCGAGCCCGCCCAACTGCTGCACCGAGGGTTTGATGTGGTCTTCCTCGCCCACCGACACGCCGCCGCTGGTGAGGATCAGGTCATGGTGGTCGGCCGCCGTCTTGAGCGCGGCCAGCGTGGACTCGCGCTGGTCCGGCACGATGCCGAGGTCGCTCACCTCGCAGCCGAAGCGCTGCAGCAGCGCGCGCAGGAAAAAGCGGTTGGAGTTGTAGATGGCGCCGGGCTTCATGGCCTCGGGCGGCACCTCGCCGGGCATCACGAGCTCGTCGCCGGTGGAGAACAGGGCCACGCGCGGGCGGCGCACCACCCGCAGATGGGGCAGGCCCAGGCTGGCCGCCAGGCCCAGGGCGCCCTCGTCCAGGCGCTGGCCGCGCGTCAGCACGGTGGCGCCGCGCGTCACGTCCTCGCCCGAGCGGCGCACCCACTGGCCAGGTTCGGGAATGGTGTCGATGTGCACCGCGTGCAGGTCGCCGCCGACCTCGCGCGTGTCTTCCTGCATGACCACCGCGTCGGCGCCTTCGGGCATGGGCGCGCCGGTGAAGATGCGCGCGCAGGTGCTGGGCTGCAGCGGCCCGCCCGAGTGACCGGCCGGGATGCGCTGGCTGATGGGCAGCACCACGCCTTTGTCGGTCACGTCGGCGCAGCGCACGGCGTAGCCGTCCATGGAGGAGTTGTCCTGCGGCGGCACCTGCAGGGCGCTCACCAGGTCCTGCGCCAGCACGCGGCCCACGGCGTCGATGGTGGGCACCGTGTCGGTGTCGGCAAGGGGCATGACGCGGCCGAGCAAAGCGGCCAGGGCGTCGTCCAGGGCCATCAGGGGCGCGCGGGCCGGAGCGTTCATGGGGCGTCGGGGGGTCTGTAGTGGAACCGGCTGGCATTGTCGACCAGCCACGCGGCCACGTCATCGGGCGCGTTCAAATCCAGCACCGGGCGTGCGGGCGGCTCGGGCAGGGCCGCCGGGCTGTCGGTGGCCACGGCCAGGACCCGGGGCTGCGCCGGGTAGATCACGGGCTGGCCACTGGCCTGGCGCCAGACCTCGATCTTGGGCAGGCTGCTGCCCTTGAAACCCTCGACCAGCACCCAGTCCACCTCGGCGCTGAGCCGTGCGATGAGCGCGTGCACGTCGTGCGTGGCCTCGGTCTCCAGCTCGCGCATGAAGACCACCCGCCGGGGCGACGCGGCCACGATCTCCACGGCGCCGGCCTCGCGGTGGCGCCAGGTGTCCTTGCCGGGGTGGTCGATGTCGAAGCTGTGGTGCGCGTGCTTGATGACCGAGACGCGGTGGCCGCGCAGGCGCAGGGCGGGAATGAGCTGTTCGACCAGCGTGGTCTTGCCCGAACCCGAGAATCCCGCGAAGCCGACGACGTTCACCGGAGCACCCTCCGCGCCGCGCCTGGCGGGGCTGATCGCCTGGGGAACGGCCCGGCGACGCTCATGCGGCCGCGGTGCGCTGGGCGATGTAGGCCTTGACCCGGTCGACGTCGGCCGGCATCACGGTCACGCGCTTGGGCAGCGACTCGATGCCCACGTAGGCGGCCGGGCGCTCGGGCTCGTGGCCCAGGGCCTCCACGATGGTCTCGGCGAACTTGATCGGCAGGGCGGTTTCCAGCACCACCATGGGCACGCCCGGCTCGAGGTGCTCGCGCGCCACCTTGACGCCATCGGCGGTGTGGGTGTCGATCACCACGGCATGGCGTCGGTCGACCTCGCGGATGGTGGCCAGGCGGTCGGCGTGGGTGCTGCGCCCGCTTAGGAAGCCGTAGTGCGCGGCGGCGTCGGCGAAAACGGCATCGCCGCTCAGGTCGAAGCGGCCTTCGCTCGACAGCGCGTCGGCGAACAGCGCCTTGCAGCGCGCCGGGTCGCGGCCCACGAGGTCGAAGACGAAGCGCTCGAAGTTGCTCGCCTTGGAAATGTCCATCGAGGGGCTGGAGGTCTCGTGCGTGTCGGCGCTGCCGCGCACGCGGTAGACGCCGGTGCGGAAGAACTCGTCGAGCACGTCGTTCTCATTCGTGGCCACCACCAGCCGGTGGATCGGCAGGCCCATCTGCCGCGCCACGTGACCCGCGCAGACGTTGCCGAAGTTGCCGCTGGGCACGGTGAAGCTCACGCGCTCGCCGTTGTGCCCCGTGGCCTGGAAGTAGCCGGCGAAGTAATAGACCACCTGGGCCAGCAGCCGCGCCCAGTTGATGGAGTTGACCGTGCCGATCTTGTGGCGGCGCTTGAAGTCGAGGTCGTTGCTGACGGCCTTGACGATGTCCTGGCAGTCGTCGAACACGCCCTCGATGGCGATGTTGTGGATGTTCGGGTCCGTCAGGCTGAACATCTGCGCCTGCTGGAAGGGGCTCATGCGGCCGTGCGGGCTGAGCATGAAGACGCGCACGCCGCGCTTGCCCTTCATGGCGTGCTCGGCCGCGCTGCCGGTGTCGCCGCTGGTGGCGCCCAGGATGTTGAGCGACTCGCCGCGGCGGCCCAGCTCGTACTCGAACAGCTGCCCCAGCAGTTGCATGGCCATGTCCTTGAAGGCCAGCGTGGGGCCGTTGGACAGGGCCTCGAGGTAGAAACCGTCCCCGAGCTGCTTGAGCGGCACGATGGCCGGGTTGCCGAACACCGCCTCCGTATAGGTGCGCTCGCAGAGGGCGCGCAGGTCGGCCGCGGGGATGTCGTCGATGTAGAGCGACAGGATCTCGAAGGCCAGCGCCGCGTAGCCGCCAGGCTTGCCTTCGTTGAAGACCGCGCGCAGGCGCTGCAGCGCGGCGGCGTCCACCTGCGGGTAGCGCTCGGGCAGGTACAGGCCACCGTCGGGTGCCAGGCCTTCCAGCAGGATCTCGCAGAAGCGCTTGCGTTCGGCGTGGCCGCGCGTGGACAGGTAACGCATCAGCGGAGCTCTTCCTTGCGGATGCGCACGATGGGCGAAAGCACCGTGGGCAGGGCCTGCAGCTCGGCCAGCACCTTGTCCATGGTGCCTTCGCGCGTGTCGTGCGTGAGGATGATGAGGTCGGTGCTGGTGGCGCCCTCGCCGCCCACCTCGTCGGCCTCGCGCTGCAGCACGGCGTCGATGCTGATGCCGTTGAGCGCGAGCACGCCCGTGACCTTGGCGAGCACGCCGGCCTCGTCGGCCACGCGCAGGCGCAGGTAGTAGCTGGTGACCACCTCGCTCATGGGCAGCACCGGCAGGTCGCTCAGGGCGTCGGGCTGGAAGGCCAGGTGCGGCACGCGGTGGTGCGGGTCGGCCGTGTGCAGGCGCGTCACGTCCACCAGGTCGGCGATCACGGCGCTGGCCGTGGGCTCGCTGCCCGCGCCCTTGCCGTAGTACAGCGTGGTGCCCACGGCGTCGCCGTGCACCACCACCGCGTTCATCGCCCCCTCGACGTTGGCCAGCAGGCGCTTGGCCGGCACCAGGCTGGGGTGCACACGCAGCTCGATGCCGCGCGGCGCGCGCTTGGTGATGCCCAGCAGCTTGATGCGGTAGCCCAGCTGCTCGGCGTAGCGGATGTCGGTGGCCGACAGCCGGGTGATGCCCTCGACGTAGGCCTTGTGAAACTGCACCGGGATGCCGAAAGCGATGGCGCTCATGATGGTCGCCTTGTGCGCCGCGTCCACGCCCTCGATGTCGAAGGTCGGGTCGGCTTCGGCATAGCCCAGGCGCTGCGCCTCCTTGAGCACGACCTCGAAGTCGAGCCCCTTGTCGCGCATCTCCGAGAGGATGAAGTTGGTGGTGCCGTTGATGATGCCGGCGATCCACTCGATGTGGTTGGCCGAGAGGCCCTCGCGCAGCGCCTTGATGATCGGGATGCCACCGGCCACGGCGGCCTCGAAGGCCACGATCACGCCGCGCGCCGAGGCCGCCGCGAAGATCTCGGTGCCGTGCACCGCGAGCAGGGCCTTGTTGGCCGTGACCACGTGCTTGCCCGCCGAGATGGCCTCCATCACCAGGGCCTTGGCGATGCCATAGCCGCCGATGAGCTCGATCACGATGTCGATGTCGGGATTGGCGATCACCTCGCGCGCGTCGCCCACGACGGTGACGCCCTCGCCCACCACGGCCCTGGCACGCGCCACGTCGAGGTCGGCCACCATGGTGATCTGGATGCCGCGGCCGGCGCGGCGGCGGATCTCTTCCTGGTTGCGTTGCAGCACGTTGAAGGTGCCGCTGCCCACGGTGCCAATGCCCAGCAGGCCCACTTGAATCGGTTTCATCGGTCGATCGGAAAGGAAAAACTCAGTTGCCGTGGCGTTTTCGCCAGTGTTCGAGGAAGCGCGCGACGCGGCCGATGGCCTCGCGCAGGTCGTCCTCGTGCGGCAGGAAGACGATGCGGAAGTGCTGGTTGTCGGGGTAGTTGAAACCCGATCCCTGCACCAGCATCACGCGCGTTTCCTGCAGCAGTTCCAGGAACAGCTGCTGGTCGTCCTGCACGGGGTACATCGCCGGATCGAGCTTCGGAAACATGTAGAGCGCCGCCTGCGGCTTGACGCAGCTCACCCCCGGGATCGCCGTGATGAGTTCGTAGGCCAGGTCGCGCTGGCGGCGCAGGCGCCCGCCCTCCTGAACCAGGTCGTTGATGCTCTGGTAGCCGCCCAGGGCGGTCTGGATCGCCCACTGGCCCGGCACGTTGGCACACAAGCGCATGTTCGAGAGCATGTTCAGGCCCTCGATGTAGTCCTTGGCGGGCTTCTTGTCGCCCGACACCACCAGCCAGCCCGCGCGGTAGCCGCAGGAGCGGTAGCTCTTGGACAGCGAGTTGAAGGTGAGCGTGAGCACGTCGTTCGACAGGCTGCCGATCGGCACGTGCTTGACGTCGTCGTACAGCACCTTGTCGTAGACCTCGTCGGCGAAGATCACCAGGCCGTGCTGGCGCGCCAGGCCCACGATCTGCTGCAGCAGCTCCTTGGGGTACAGCGCGCCCGTGGGGTTGTTCGGGTTGATGACCACGATGCCCTTGGTGGCCGGCGTGATCTTGCGGCGGATGTCCTCGATGTCGGGCATCCAGCCCTTGGACTCGTCGCACATGTAGTGCACGGGCGTGCCGCCCGAGAGACTGGCCGCCGCCGTCCACAGGGGGTAGTCGGGGGCCGGCAGCAGCAGCTCGTCGCCGTCGTCGAGCAATGCGTTGGTCGCCATCACGATCAGCTCGCTGGCGCCGTTGCCGAGGTAGATGTCCTCCAGCGTGACACCCTGGATGCCTTGCAGCTGGGTCTCGTGCATCACCGCCTTGCGCGCCGCGAAGATGCCCTTGCTGTCGGAGTAACCCGCCGAATTCGGCAGGTTCCGGATCATGTCCTGCTGGATCTCCTCGGGCGCATCGAAACCGAACACCGCCAGATTGCCGATGTTGAGCTTGATGATCTTGTGGCCCTCTTCCTCCATCTGCCGCGCCGCGTCCATGATGGGACCGCGGATGTCGTAGCAGACGTTGGCGAGCTTGGCGGATTTCTGGATGGTCTTCAAAGTCCCTCCGAGGGCGGAAGCCTGGCGCGGTAAGGCTAAGATGGGTGCCGCGCCGGTCACGAGCAAACTTGCGATTTGACCACAGTTCTCCAGCCCGCCCAGGGCGCGAACGCCCCATGAAACTGCACGCCGACACGCCCCACCAGCTCGCCATTACCGCCCTCGGCGAGGGCTGGATCGCGATCAACGGTGAGCGCCACACGGCCAGTGTGGTGCTCACGGCCGGTGGGCAACTGCGCCCCTGGAACTGCGAGCGTTTCGAGGACCTGGGCCCCGGGCACTTCGAGGAACTGCTGGACCCGGCCGGCGTGACGCCGGAATTGGTGGTCTTCGGCAGCGGCGCGCGGCTGCGCTTCGTGGCACCCCGGCTGCTGCGCGCCCTGCTGGAACGCGGCATTGGCGTGGAAACCATGGACACCGCGGCCGCCTGCCGGACCTACAACATCCTGGCCGGCGAAGGGCGCCGCGTCGCGGCGGCCCTCCTACAAGAAGGTGGATCCCAGCCCGTATCCGGGTAATCGGGCCCTCAAAGAGGTAAAATACTGGGTTGTTGCCCGGTCAGACCTTCCGTATGCATGCGCAGCGTCGGTCCGGCCACTCGGGCAGCCAACGCAACACCATCCACTTACGTCAGGGGTCTCCACAGCATGGCCGTCGTTGTCAACAAACCCATCCCCGAGTTCGAATCCCTGGCCACCGGCGGCGTCAAGGTCAGCCACCAGAGCCACCTCGGTCAGACGCTCGTGCTGTATTTCTACCCCAAGGACAATACGCCTGGCTGCACCACCGAGGCCATGCAGTTTCGCGACAAGTACAAGGATTTCGTCAAGGCCGGCGCCCAGGTGTTCGGCGTCTCGCGCGACAACATGAAATCGCACGACGACTTCAAGGCCAAGCTGGAGCTGCCCTTCGAGCTCATCGCCGACACCGAGGAAAAGATGTGCCACATGTTCGGCGTGGTCAAGAACAAGATCATGTACGGCAAGAAGGTCAAGGGCATCGAGCGCAGCACCTTCCTGATCGGGCCCGACGGCGTGCTGCGCCAAGAGTGGCGCGGCCTGAAGGTTCCCGGCCACGTCGAGGAAGTGCTCAAGGCCGTCAAGGCACTCAAGAAGGCCGCCTGAACGCCCGGTGGTGCGGCGCAGCGACACCCCGCTGCCCGACCGCGTCACCGCGCTTTCGGTGACATGCGGAAGGTGTATAGTGATTCGCATGTCTTCGGGCATCTTCCCTGTCCACCGCTGTTTCCGCCCCCTCCGACGCACGCAAAGCCGCCCGGTTTTCCCGGCGGCTTTTTGTTTTTTCGAGCCCGCGCGCTGAACGCCAAGCCCACATGCCCCTGCCCCCCGCCCCCTCCAAACGCGCCGCCCTCCTCGCCCCCGACGCCTACACCCTCAAGGCCTCCAACGCCAACCTCGAAGATTACGACGAGCGCGCCGGCGGCCTGAACATCCTCCCGGACGACGACACGCTGGCGGCGCCCGAGCCGGTCGACGCACCCGCCCCGCGAAAAGCGCGCCCCGCGCCGGCCGCCAAGGCCCGCCGCGCACCCCCCCCCGCCCTGGAACTCAAGGACCGCACCGAGCGCCCCGAGCCGGCCGCGCCCGCCTCCACCAGCCTCGCGCCCTCCTCGCCCGTGGCCGCCCCGCGGCGCCGCGCTGGCGGCAAGCTGGCCAGCGGCGGCCCCGCCCGCCTCTTCGTGCTCGACACGAACGTGCTGCTGCACGATCCGATGAGCCTCTTCCGCTTCGAGGAACACGACATCTACCTGCCGATGATCGTGCTGGAAGAGCTGGACGGCCACAAAAAGGGCATGACCGAGGTCGCCCGCAACGGCCGCCAGACCAGTCGCACGCTCGATGCCCTGGCGGCCCAGGCCGGTGGAGACATGACCAAGGGCCTGAAGCTCTCCGCCACCGGCCACCAATCCGCGCGCGGCCTGCTGTTCTTCCAGACCGAGCCGCTGCTGAGCGAGTTGCCCCCGTCTCTGCCCCAGGGCAAGGCCGACAACCAGATCCTCGGCGTGGTGGCTGCGCTGCGCCAGCGCCACGCCGATCGTGAAGTGATCCTGGTGTCCAAGGACATCAACATGCGCGTGAAGGCGCGCGCACTGGGTCTGGCCGCGGAGGACTACGAGAACGACAAGACCCTGGACGACGGCGAGCTGCTGTACCCGGGCTCGCTGGCCCTTCCGCAGGACTTCTGGACGCGCCAGAGCAAGACCATCGAAAGCTGGCAGAGCGGCAGCCACACCTTCTACCGCGTGAGCGGCCCGGCGGTGGGCCAGTTCCACATCAACCAGTTCGTCTACTTCGAAGCGCCGGGCGAGCCCTCGCTGTATGCGCGCGTGACCGAGATCCGCGACAAGACCGCGGTGCTCAAGACGCTCAAGGACTACACCCACCTCAAGAACGCCGTCTGGGGCGTGACCAGCCGCAACCGCGAGCAGAACTTCGCGCTCAACCTGTTGATGGACCCCGAGATCGACTTTGTGACGCTCGCCGGCACCGCCGGCACGGGCAAGACGCTGATGGCGCTGGCCTCCGGCCTCACGCAGGTGCTGGACGACCGGCGCTACACCGAGATCATCATGACCCGGGCCACCGTCAGCGTGGGCGAAGACATCGGATTCCTGCCCGGTACCGAGGAAGAAAAGATGGGCCCCTGGATGGGCGCGCTGGACGACAACCTGGAGTTCCTGGCCAAGGGCGACGGCGGCAATGCGGGCGAATGGGGCCGCGCAGCCACCAATGAACTCATCCGCAGCCGCATCAAGGTCAAAAGCATGAATTTCATGCGCGGCCGGACCTTCATGAACAAGTACGTGATCATCGATGAGGCGCAGAACCTGACGCCCAAGCAGATGAAGACGCTGATCACACGCGCGGGCCCAGGCACCAAGATGATCTGCATGGGCAATCTGGCGCAGATCGACACGCCCTACCTCACCGAAGGCTCCTCGGGCCTGACCTACGCGGTGGACCGCTTCAAGGGCTGGCCGCACGGCGGGCACATCACGCTGGCGCGTGGCGAACGCTCAAGGCTCGCCGACTTCGCCTCCGAGGTGCTCTAAGGCCCGCCTTCATTCGGGTGGCGCGCCGCCGTCGGCCTCGGCCAGGCCCACCAGAACGGAGAGCAACAGCCGGACATCGGCCTCACGGCGCACGTCCACGTCGATGACCGGCACGCGCCAGCCCGCCGCCTCCAGGCCGGCGCAGTAGGCCTCGACGCCGGGCGAGGGATGCGTCTCCAGCCGCCCCACGCCCACCACCGTCGGCAGGGGCCCGATGGGCCCGGCCAGCACTCGCAGGTGCCGCTCCACCTGGGCAATGGGGTCGGTTTGGCTGTTGTCGGCCAGCACGATCAGGCCCCACGCGCCAGCGGCGGCGGGGGGCTTGCCATTCAGTGCTCCACCACTTCCGTCGAGGCTCATGGGCACGGCGATGCCCTCACCCATGGATCGGCTGGCGGTGGCCTTGCCAGCACCCCTGGGCCCGGTGATGACAACCTTGAATTCGGCAGGTGTCGTGGCGGGGGTCACCACAAGCGCCACTTCTCGCGCAAGGGCTTGAACCGCGCCGACACCGTGGCGTCGCGGACCGCCCCCAGGGGACGGGTGGTCTCTTCCAGTTGGCCAAGGCCCAACGCGTCCCCCGTGAGCACAAAGGCGCGCACCACCGGCAGCGGCAGACCCGCACGCTCGGCCAATTCCAGGGCGGTGTATGGCCGGCGCCACAGCAAGGCCGCCAGGTGCGGATGGCCCGGCGCCATGAGCCCCATGGCCTGAGGCCAGCGCCGCAGGCGCCAGGCACCGCGCAAAGGCGGATGGGGGGCGCGCGCCTCCACCATGGTCGCGCTCAGGCGCCACAGGAACGCGCTCAGCGAATGCGTCTCGGCGCCTTGCAGCACGTCTTCGTCGGCCGCCGTGCACGGGCGCAGCGCACCCAGGTCATGGGCGTGCGAAAGCAGTTGCTCAACCGGAACGCTGGCCTGCATGGACTGCGACACCGCATCGAGGCGGAGCAACTGCCCTCCGCCGATCGGCAATACGCTGTGGCCACAGGTCCGAAGCGCCGCCCGCAGCCGCTCGAACAGAAAGGACAACCACCGCTGGCGATGCAGGGGGTTCGAAGACCGCCGCCGGGGCATGGCCTGTTGCAAGGCCGTGATGACGCCGCTCATGCGCAAGGGAGAACTGACGGTGATCGGGCCACCCCACCCGAACGGCACGGTGGCGGCGTCGGTGACCACGACGGTGGTGCGGCCCGGGCAGGTGCTCAGTGCCGCCGGCGAGGCAAAGACCACATGGCAACCGGCGACGTCCTCGCTGTACCGAAGCCCCATCCCGAGCGCCCCGTCCAGCCAGCGCACCAGCGCCCGCAGGATGGTGGTGTCCTGGGCCGGCAGGGCCAGCGATCCGATCGTCACGCCCTCAGGGCCTGGGTGGCCCCGCCGATTGGCGGGGCTTGGTGGCACCACGGCCGGCACATCCCATGGTGGCGACTGGCTGATCATGCGTCCTCCCTGCATCAAGAGGCGCGAACTATGTGCGTCCCCCTACCGGTACTGGTGTGGTCGGACCTTAGAGAACAGCAGATGGTGAGAACTCAGGGCGTTGGGGTGGGAACGCCCGCGCTTTCCCGGCGCGAAGGGGTCAGTAGTCGCCGCCGCCCACGAGCGATTCGAAACGGGTCAACATATTCAAGAAGGCCAGCTTGACCGTTCCCGTGGGGCCGTTTCGCTGCTTGCCGATGATGATCTCCGCAACGCCCGGCTCTTTGCAGGCGTCCTTGGTGTAGTACTCGTCGCGGTAGATGAACATGATGATGTCCGCGTCCTGCTCGATGGCGCCCGATTCGCGCAGGTCGCTCATCATCGGGCGCTTGTCGGTGCGCTGTTCGACCGAACGGTTGAGCTGGGACAGCGCGATCACCGGGCATTGCAGCTCCTTGGCCAGCATCTTCAGGCCACGCGAGATCTCGCCGAGCTCGGTGGCCCGGTTGTCGCCGCCATCGCTGCTGGAGCCGCTCATGAGCTGCAGGTAGTCCACCACGATCAGACCGAGCTTGCCGCAGGTGCGCGCCAGGCGACGTGCGTTGGCGCGCAGCTCGCTGGGCGTGAGGCCGGGCGTCTCGTCGATGTGCAGCGAGACATTGCGCAGCTTCTCGATGGCCTCGGTCAGGCGCGGCCATTCGTCGTCGGTCAGCTTGCCGGTGCGCAGGTGGCCCTGGTTGATGCGTCCGATGGAGCCCACGATACGCACCGCGAGCTGGGCCGCGCCCATTTCCATGGAGAACACGGCGACGGGCAGGCCTTCGTTCAGCGCCACATGCTCGGCGATGTTGATGGCGAAGGCGGTCTTGCCCATCGACGGACGCGCCGCCAGCACGATCAGATCGCCCCCCTGCAGGCCCGCGGTCATGCGGTCGAGATCGATGAAGCCGGTGGGCACGCCGGTCACGTCCTGCGGGTTGTCGGCCATCTCCTGCACACGATCGAGCAGGTCGACCACCAGCCGGTCCATCGACTGGAAGCCCTCCTTCATGCGCGAGCCTTCTTCGCCGATCTTGAAGATCTTCTGCTCGGCCTCGTCGAGGATCTTGGCGACCGGCTTGCCCTGCGGGTTGAAGGCGGAGGTGGCGATTTCGTCGCTGGCGGCCACGAGCTTTCGCAGCACGGCGCGCTCGCGCACGATCTCGGCGTAGCGGCGGATGTTGGCCGCGCTGGGCACGTACTGCGCGAGCGAGTTGAGGTAGGCCAACCCGCCCGCCTCGTCGGCCTTGCCCAAATTCTGCAGGTGCTCGAACACGGTCACCACGTCGGCCGGCTTGGAGGCGTTCACCAGCGCAGCTATGGCCGAGTACGTCAGGCGGTGCTCGTAGCGGTAGAAGTCGGAGTCGTTGAGCAGGTCCGCCACGCGGTCCCAAGCCCCGTTGTCCAGCAACAGGCCGCCGAGCACGCTGGACTCGGCTTCGATGGAGTGCGGCGGAACGCGGAGCTGCGCGACCTGGCGGTCACCGGTCTCGTCGAGGCCGCTGCCAAGGTCAGGAAATGGGCTGGAGAAGGCGGTGGACATGCGGCGTCAGGGCAAAGGGGCATGGTACGCCCCCGGGTAGCCCTCGTCAGGGGACAACCCTGTGGAGAACCGGTGGGAATGCGGTGCATCCCCGGTGAAAAGAAAAAGCCGCTGCCCGAAGACAGCGGCTTTCTGGCGGACCGGAGCCCGCGGGCGATCAGGCGGTTTCGCCCAGCACCGAGACGGCCACGTCGACCGTGACGTCGGTGTGCAGGTTGATCTGCACGGTGTAGTCGCCCACGGCCTTGAGCGGGCCATTGGGCATGCGCACCTGCGACTTGACCACGTCCTTGAAGCCTTGCTTGTGCAGCTCGTCGGCCACGTCGTGGTTGGTGACGGAGCCGAACAGACGGCCATCCACGCCAGCCTTCTGCGTGAGCTTGAGGGTGGTGGCGGCCAGCTTCTCACCCACGGCCTGGGCGGCGGCCAGCTTGGCGGCGGCGGCCTTCTCCAGTTCGGCGCGGCGGGCCTCGAAGGCCGCCAGGGCGTCCTTGGTGGCGCGGCGGGCCTGGCCGGTCGGGATCAGGAAGTTGCGGGCGTAGCCGTCCTTGACCTTGACGACATCGCCGAGGGCGCCGAGGTTGTGGACTTTTTCGAGAAGAATCACTTGCATGTCGGGCTCCTCAATCAGACGCGGTGCTGATCGCTGTAGGGCAGCATGGCCAGGAAGCGCGCGCGCTTGATGGCGGTGGTGACCTGGCGCTGGTAGATCGCGCGGGTGCCGGTCAGGCGCGCCGGGATGATCTTGCCGTTTTCAGAGATGAAATCGCGAAGGACGTCGATGTCCTTGTAATCCACCTCTTCGACCTTGGCGACGGTGAAGCGGCAGAAGCGCTTGCGCTTGAAGAGCAGCGACTGGGTGTTGCGCTTGGGGCGCTTGTCTTTGTTGAAACGCTTGGGTGCAGCCATGATGGGCCTCTCCTATGTCTTGCTGAATGCCTGGATGTGGAAGACCACGCCTTTGCCGTTGCGCGCATTCGCGAGGAACCCGTCGAAGTCCGCCAGTTCGTTGAGCGCCTGCTTCTGCAGGGTCTCGGCCAGGGCCCCGAAGGCCACGGCACGGATCTGGAGGGCGACGGTGCGGGGTGTGTCCAGTTCGGTCTGCTGTGACTCGTGTTCGAGCACGAGATTGAGCACCGGGATGCCTGCCGGTGTGTAACGCAGGTTCTGCACCTGCACCACCGCGGCCTGCAACTGGAGACGGTTCACCCGATTCCCGCGAACCTCACGCCAGGGGCGTCAGGCGGATTGCTCCTGCGATTGCTGCTGGGCCTTGCGGGCCTCTTCGCGCTCGACCGTCTTCATCATGGACGACGGGCCGGTGTCGGCCTTCTTGCGCTGCACGCTCAGGTGGCGCAGCACCGCATCGTTGAAGCGGAAGGCGTGCTCCAGCTCGTTCATCACGGCCTGGTCGGCCTCGATGTTGACGCAGAGGTAGTGGGCCTTGGACAGCTTGTTGATCTGGTAGGCCAGCTGGCGGCGGCCCCAGTCTTCAACGCGGTGGATCTTGCCGCCACCGGCGGTGATCATGCCCTTGTAGCGCTCCAGCATGGCCGGAACCTGTTCGCTCTGATCCGGATGGATCAGCAAGACGATCTCATAGTGACGCATGGACTCTCCTTGTGGATGCCCCCGGCCGATCGGAAAACCCTGGCCTGGGAGTTTGACAGCCGCCCCCAGGCGTCAGCAGGGGTGCAGCAAGGCAAGCCCGCGATTATACAAAAGTGAAAAGCCCGGGCCACCTGCCGGTGGTCCGGGCCTGGAATCGCCCGCCGGCGCGGCGGGCGAGGGCCTATCGGGCGCCGTTCAGGCGGCCTTCAGGTTGGGGTAGCGCACATGCTCCACCAGCTCCTGGATCTTCTTGTTCGGTGCCGGGGTCACCAGGCTGACCAGGACGATCACCGCCATGCCCAGCGGCACGCCGAACACGCCGGCCGAGATCGGCTGGATGCCCCACCACAGCTCGATCGGCGAGGTGACGCCGAAGATGCCACGCAGCCAAGGCTGCGTGGTGGCCATGTAGTAGAAGGTGATACCCAGGCCCGCGATCATGCCCAGCGAAGCGGCGATGCCGGTGGCGCGCTTCCAGAAGATGCCGAGCACCAGCGCCGGGAAGAACGCCGAGGCAGCGAACGAGAACGCCGCGGAGACCAGGAACAGGATGTCGGCCGGCTTCTGGGATGCCACATAGGCGGCGGCCAGGGCCACGACCAGCAGCAGCGTCTTGGAGATCGTGACGCGGCGGGCCGTCGAGGCGTTGGGGTCGATCATCTTGTAGTACAGGTCGTGCGACAGCGCGTTGGCGATCGTCAGCAGCAGGCCGTCGGCCGTGGACAGCGCCGCGGCCAGGCCGCCGGCCGCCACCAGGCCCGAGATCACGTACGGCAGGCCGCCGATGGCGGGGGTTGCCAGCACGATGATGTCGCCACCGATGCTCATCTCGTTGAGCTGCAGGATGCCGTCCTTGTTCACGTCGGTCACCGACAGCAGGGTCGGGTCGACGCGGTTCCATGCCGCTATCCACTCCGGCAGGTTGTTGAACGGTGTGCCCACCAGGACGTTGAACACCTCGAACTTGACCAGCACGGCCAGGGCAGGCGCGGTGAAGTACAGCAGGAAGATGAAGAACAGCGACCACGTGACCGAGGCCCGCGCCTCCTTCACGCTGGGTACCGTGTAGTAGCGCATCAGGATGTGCGGCAGCGCGGCGGTGCCCACCATCAGGCAGAAGATCAGCGCGAGGAAGTTGCGCCGCGATTCGTCGAAGGTCTTCTTCGCGGCCGCGTCGCCGTTCGGGTCGCCCGCGTACTGCGCGGCGTGGCGCGGCATGCCGTTGAGCGGCTTGGTCTTCGCGTCCGCGGCGGCTTTGGCGCGCGTCCAGGCAGCCTTGGCGGCGGCCTCGTCCTTCGGCAGATCCGCGACGGCCTTCTCGGCCACCGCGATCTCGGCGCTGGGCGCATTGGCGGCGCGCAGGTCGGCCAGCTTCTTGTCGGCAGCGGCCTTGTCGGCGGCCAGCGCGGCGACCGGGTCCTTCAGCTTCTCGGCCAGGGCGTCCGAGCGCTGCTTGAACACGTTGCGGACCTCGATCTCCTTGGGATCGTTGATCAGCCGCGTCTCGGCTTCGGTCACCTTGACCAGTTGCTGCCCGTAGATGAGCTGCGGCACGGGCACGTTGGTCTGCTTCACCGACAGCCAGACCACCGGGATCATGTAGGCAATGATCAGGATGATGTACTGGGCGACTTGCGTCCAGGTCACCGCGCGCATGCCCCCCAGGAACGAGCACACCAGGATGCCGCCGAGGCCCAGGAAGATCCCGAGTTCGAAGGCCACGCCGGTCAGGCGCGCCGTGATGATGCCCACGCCGTAGATCTGCGCCACCACGTAGGTGAAGGAACAGAGGATGGCCGCGAGGATGCCCAGGAAACGCGGCAGGTTGCCGCCGTAGCGCTCACCCAGGAAGTCGGGAATGGTGAACTGGCCGAACTTGCGCAGGTAGGGCGCCAGGAACAGCGCCACCAGGCAGTAGCCACCGGTCCAGCCCATGATGAAGGCCAGGCCCCCATAGCCCGTGAGGTAGAGCGTGCCCGCCATGCCGATGAAGGACGCGGCCGACATCCAGTCCGCGCCGGTGGCCATGCCGTTGTACACGGCCGGCACGCGGCGTCCGGCCACGTAGTACTCGGCCGCGTCGGTGGTGCGGCTCATGATGCCGATGCCGGCGTAGAGCGCGATCGTCGCGATCAGGAAGATGAACCCAATCCACTCGCGCGACAGCCCGAGCTGCTCGAAGATGGCCAGTGCAATCACGAAGACAAAGAAGCCCCCCGTGTACCACTTGTAGACCTTGTTGAGCTGCTGCTTGAACGCAGCGTTGGAGCCGGCGCCAGCGGCGCCGCCTGTTTCAAACATGCCTGCCATGGTTTACTCCTCGGCCTCGTCGACACCGTGTTCGATGTCGAGCTTGTTCATGTACCAGGCGTAGTAGGCAATGATGGCCACATAGACCACCAGCGCCCCCTGCGCCCCCACCCAGAAGCTGAACGGCCAACCGAAGAAGTTGAAGTGCAGATCCCGGGCGAAGTAGCCCACCACGAACGTCACGACGAACCAGATTGCAAGCAATATGGCCGTGATGTTGAGGTTCTTCCGCCAGTACTGGCGGTGCTTCTCTGTCAATTGCATTGCATCGACCTCCATCAACAAACCCTCACGGGCACGTCACGGACACCACCCGTCTCCTCATGGGTGACCTGCACGCCAAGTCCATGTTGTCGGCACCGCCTTGCGGGCGGTGCCCCTTTTTTGCGGCCGCTCGGCGGCAGCGCGCCTCAGGTCGGTTCTTGAACCAGCCCTGTCTCGCGCTCCAGCTGGGCGGCCACCTTGGGCTCGAACCGTTTGAGGTGGCGAATGATCTTCGCCGCCTCTTCGGGCTCTTGCCGATCGACATGAACCCGCGCGAGCTGATACCAGCCGTACGGACTCATGGGCTGCAGTTGGGTGTTGCGCTTGAGCGCGACCACGGCGTCGTCGAAGCGCCGCTGGCGGATCAGGCACAGGGCCAGGCCGTACCAGGCCCGGTCCATTTTTTCTTCAAGGGCGATGGCCTGGCGAAACGCCGCCTCGGCGTCTTCCAGCAGACCCAGTTCCTCGCGCAGGAAACCCAGGTTGAACCAGCCCGCCGCCTGCTGCGGCCGCACGGCGACCACGCGCTCGAGCGCCGCCACCGCGCCGGCCTTGTCGCCCTGCTCCGCCCGAAGATGGGCGAGCGTCGCCCAGGCGTAGGCCTCGTCGGGATCGATGGCCAGCATGCGCTCCACACGCTCGAGCGCCGCCGCACGCCGGCCGAGGGCCAGCAACAGCTTGATCTGCCAGCGCAGGAAGCGCAGTTGCATCGAGGCGTTCATTTGCACAGCTCCACACCGATGCGCAGGCAATGCTGGATGCGCAGCGCCGTCACCACGATCCAGGCGAAGGCCAGCACCAGGAAAGCCACCAGCGGCACATGGCGGTCCAGCACGATGCTGCGCGGCGTGATGAAGCGCGCCATCACCACGAAGGGGCGGCCGATCTGCGCCAGCAGCTGATAGAAAAAGTTGGTGTCGCGCTTGGCGCCCGCCAGCAGGCCCAACACCCACTGGCCGAACAGCGACATGAGCGCGATCTCGCAGATCAGCTTGGCAATGGACAGGAAAAGCAACATGCGTAAGTGACACCTGGGGTTGCCGCCATTCTTTCGCTGCCCCTTACGGTTTACTTACGATTCCTCACGCCAGGCGCCCCACAGCGGGTGATCCCTGTGAGGGTTATCCCTAGATCGCAGACACAAGAAAGGGCTCCGAAGAGCCCTTTGCCTGACCGGGACGGTCCGGTGACGCCGAATTCAGTCGGCGGCGAAGATGTCCTTCTTGTGGTTGTCGGGCACGAACACCGCGCCGATGAGCACCGTGGCCAAGGCGATGACGATGGGGTACCAGAGGCCGTAGTACGGATCGCCGGTGTGGGCAATCATGGCGAAGGCTGTGGCCGGCATCAGGCCGCCGAACCAGCCGTTGCCGATGTGGTACGGCAGGGACATGCCGGTGTAGCGGATGCGGGTGGGGAACAGCTCGACCAGCGCCGCGGCGATCGGGCCGTACACCATGGTCACCAGGACCACGAGGTAGGCAAGGATGATCACCAGCGGAAAAGCCTGTGCGTTGAACACGCCGAAGAAGCCGTCCACCTTCACGATGCCGGGCGCGGGCTTGTCGGCCGCGGGGTAGCCGGCCGCGGCGAGCGCCGCGTTCACGCTCTTCGTGAACGCGGCAGGCACGGCCTTGGCGTCGTCGCCGCTGAGCTTGGCGGCCTCGTAGGCGGTGATCTCCGTGCTGCCGATCTGCACCTTCGCGGGCACGGCGCCGGCCTGGTACTGCACCGAGTAGCTCACCGAGTTGCGCGCCAGCAGCGCCTTGGTCACGTCACAGGAGCTGGTGAACTTGGCCGTGCCGGTGGGGTTGAACTGGAACGAGCAATCGGACCGGTCGGCGATGATCGTCACGGTGGTGTTCTGCTGGGCCGCGTGCAGCGCGGGGTTGGCCAGTCGCGTGATCGCGTTGAAGACAGGAAAGTAGGTCAGCGCGGCCAGCAGGCAGCCCGCCAGGATGATCTTCTTGCGCCCGATCGTGTCGGAGAGCGAGCCGAACACCACGAACCCACCGGTGCCCAAGATCAGCGCCCAGGCAATCAGCATGTTGGCGGTGAACATGTCCACGCGCAGGATGGTCTGGATGAAGAACAGCGCATAGAACTGGCCCGTGTACCAGACCACCGCCTGGCCGGCCACCAGGCCCAGCAAGGCCAGCAAGGCGTACTTGCCGTTTTTCCAGTTGCCGAAGGCCTCGGAGATCGGGGCCTTCGATTGGGCGCCTTCGGCTTTCATCTTCTTGAAGGCGGGAGACTCTTCCATCTGCAGACGAATCCACAGCGAGACCCCGAGCAGGAAGATCGACAGCAGGAAAGGAATGCGCCAGCCCCAGGTGGTGAAGGCCTGTTCACCCACCGCCGAACGCACCACCAGGATCACCATGAGCGAGAGCAGCAGGCCCAGCGTCGCGGTGGTCTGGATCCAGCTCGTGAAGAAGCCACGGCGGCCGTGCGGCGCGTGCTCGGCCACGTAGACCACGGCACCGCCGTACTCGCCACCGAGCGCCAGACCCTGCAGCATGCGCAGCGCGATCAGCAGCACGGGCGCGGCCCAGCCAATGGAGTCGTAGCTGGGCAGCAGGCCGACGACGAAGGTCGAGATGCCCATGATCAGGATCGTGATCAGGAAGGTGTACTTGCGGCCCACCAGGTCACCGAGGCGGCCGAACACCAGCGCACCGAAGGGCCGCACCAGGAAGCCCGCCGCGAAGGCCAGCAAGGCAAACACGTTGCGCGTGGCCTCGGGAAAGGAGGAGAAAAACTGCGCGCCGATGATCGCGGCGAGCGAGCCGTAGAGATAGAAGTCGTACCACTCGAAGATGGTGCCGGCCGATGAGGCCAGGATGACCCGCTTCTCTTCGCGGGTCATGGGACGTTTTCGGGGGTCCGGCGCACTGCTTGCGCCAGCCGCCATGGCTGCGGTGTTCCTGTTCACATGCGTCTCCTCATTCAATGGGCTGGAAGGCCCGATGGCTTCCGGAGCCGATTTGTAGAGACGCGCGCTTACCAGCCCCTGACCCGGAACTGACTTCAAACTGACCCGAGGCTGAAGAAGAACTTAAAGCGGCACCGATGCCGGTGCGCGACCGGCCCGAGGCCGACGCGACTACGCCCCCGCCACGCGGCGGCGCGTCAGCACACTCAGGACAAGGATGACCGCAAAACCCAGCGGCACGCCGAACACCGCCGCGGACACCGGCTGGATGTCGAACCAGAGCGACTGGCCGGCCGGCAACCGCAGCACGGCCCGCACCGCCGGGGCGTTGAGCACCATGTAGCCCACCGTCACGCTCAGGCCCGCGAGCATGCCGGCCACCGCCGCCGCGCCCGTGGTGCGCGACCAGAAGATGCCCATGACCATGGCCGGCACCAGGGCTGAGGCCGCCAGCGAGAACGATGAGGCCACCAGCGGCAGGATCTCCGCCGGCCTGAGCGATGCCACGAAGGCCGCGACCGTGGCCACACTCAACAGCGCGAACTTGGAGAGGATCACGCGCTGCTCGGGGGCCACATGGCGCCCGAACTCCTGCAAGTAGGTGTCGCGCACCAGCGAGTTGCTGATGGTCAGCAACAGGCCATCGGCCGTGGACAGCGCGGCGGCCAGACCACCCGCGGCCACCAGGCCGGACACCACGTAGGGCATGCCGCCCAGTTCGGGCGTGGCGAGCATGATCAGGTCGGCCCCCAGCCGGATCTCGCCGAACTGCAGGATGCCATCGCCATTGATGTCGCGCACCGAGAGCAGCGAATCGTCGTAGTGGGACCATTGCGCGATCCACGACGGCAGCGCGTTGAAGTGGCTGCCCACGACGTTCTGCATCAGCTCGTACTTCACCAGTGTCGCCAGCGCGGGCGCACTCAGGTACAGCAGCGCAATAAAGAACAGCGACCAGGCCACGGAGGCCCGCGCGGTGGCCACGGACGGCGTGGTGTAGTAGCGCGTCAGCAGATGGGGCAGCCCGGCGGTGCCCACCATGAGGCAGAACATGAGCGCCAGGAAGTTCGCGCGGGACGACTGAAAGGCCTGACGCTCAGCCTCGCTGCCGTTCGGATCGCCGACATAGGCCTGCGTGTGCGGCGGCAGCCCGCCCAGGACACGGGAACGGTCCTGGCTGTCCTTCATGGCGCGCGCCCACTGCTCGCGCGCCTCGGCCGAGTCCCTGGGCAAGGCCGACAGCGCCCGACGCGCGGCCACGACGCGCTCGACGGGGGCGTTCTGGGCCACCAGCTCGCGCACGCGCTCCTGGGCCAGGGTGCGCTGCTCCCGCAGCGAGCCCTCCACGTCCTGGAGCCAGCGCTGGTACTGGCGGGCGCGCGCCTGGAACTCGGCCTGCACCTCCTGCTCCTGCGGCGAGGCCTGCAGCTTCTTCTCGAGCGCGGCAATCTTCTCGAGCTGCTTGCCGTAGGCCAGCGGCGCCAGGGGGTTGCCCAACTGCTGGTAGGCCAGCCAGGACACAGGGACCAGGAAGGCCAGCAGCAGAATCACGTACTGCGCGACCTGGGTCCAGGTGATGGCCCGCATGCCGCCCAGGAAGGAACACAGCACCACCCCGCCCAGGCCCAGCATGATGCCGATCTCGAAATGCACCCCGGTCAGGCGCGAAGCCACCAGACCGATGCCATAGATCTGCGCCACCACGTAGGTGAAGGAACACAAGATCGCCGAGAACGCCGCCAGACGGCGCGGCCACCGGCCGCCAAAGCGGTGCATGAAGTACTCGGGCACCGTGTAGAGGTTGAGCTGACGCAGGTGCGGCGCAATCAGCAGGCCCACGAGGCAGAAGCCGCCGGTCCAGCCCAGCACGAAAGCCAGTCCCCCCGCATGCACGTCGGTGCCGCCGAAGCCCTGCAGGTAAAGACCGCCGGCCAGGCTGATGAAGGACGCCGCGCTCATCCAGTCGGCGGCCGCAGCCATGCCGTTGTAGACCGGCGGAATGCGCCGGCCCGCCACGTAGTACTCCTCGGGGTCGGCGGTGCGGCCATAGACGCCGATGCCGCCGTACATCATCACGGTGGCGAACAACATGATCGGCCCCAGCCAGCGGCGCGACAGGCCGCTCTGCTCGGCCCAGGCCATCAGCAGCAGGAAAGCGATCAGCGCCAGCACATAGAGCGCCAGGATGCGGTGCAGGCGGCGCTGGTAGGCGGCGTACACGGGGCCCTCAGCCACCGCCGTCCCCGTCCGGCCCGTCCCCGCCGCCCTCGCCGTCGCGCGCCTCCAGGCGGTTCATGGCCCAGGTGTAGACCGCCAGGATGGCGATGAACACCAGCACCGCGCCTTGGGAGGCGATCCAGAAATGCAGGGGCCAGCCCATCACGGAGAAGCTGAGCTCTCGGGCGAAGAAGCACGTACCGAAGGACACCAGCACCAGCACCGCCAGCAACACGGCCTTCAAGGCCAGTGCGCGGCGGTCGTGGCGCGGGTTCGTGGCGGGCGCGGGGGGCATCGCGGGATCATCGCATTGCGCGCGCGCCCCCGCCTAGGTGTTTGCGCGGGCTGCCGCGCGCGCTCAGCCCCGCGCCAGCAGCTGCCAGGTGTCGATCACCGTGTCGGGGTTGAGCGAGATGGAGCTGATGCCCTCGTCGCGCAGCCACTGCGCGAAGTCGGGGTGGTCGCTGGGGCCCTGGCCGCAGATGCCGACGTACTTGCCCTCGGCCTTGCAGGCGCCGATGGCCAGCTTGAGCAGCGCGCGCACGGCCGGGTCGCGCTCGTCGAAATCGTGCGCGAGCAGCTCCAGACCGGAGTCGCGGTCGAGGCCGAGCGTGAGCTGCGTCAGGTCGTTCGAGCCGATGGAGAAGCCGTCGAAGTACTGCAGGAAGTCCTTGGCCAGCACGGCGTTGCTGGGGATCTCGCACATCATGATGAGCTGCAGGCCGTTCTCGCCGCGCTTGAGGCCCTTGGCCGCCAGCAGCTCGGTCACGCGCCGCGCCTGCGCCAGCGTGCGCACGAAGGGCACCATCACCTGCACGTTGCTCAGGCCCATGTCCTCGCGCACGCGCTTGAGCGCCTCGCACTCCATGGCAAAGGCCTCGGCGAAGTCGTGGCTGATGTAGCGCGCCGCGCCGCGGAAACCCAGCATGGGGTTTTCTTCGTCGGGTTCGTAGCGCGAGCCGCCCACCAGCTTGCGGTACTCGTTGCTCTTGAAGTCCGACAGGCGAACGATCACCGGCTTGGGCCAGAAGGCCGCGGCGATGGTGGCCACGCCCTCGGCAACCTTGTCGACGTAGAACGCGCGCGGCGAGGCGTGGCCGCGCGCCACCGACTCCACCGCCTTCTTCAGGTCGGCGTCGACGTTGGGGTAGTCGAGGATGGCCTTGGGGTGCACGCCGATGTTGTTGTTGATGATGAACTCCAGCCGCGCCAGGCCCACGCCGCCGTTGGGGATCTGGGCGAAGTCGAAGGCCAGCTGCGGGTTGCCCACGTTCATCATGATCTTCACGTCGAGGTCGGGCATCTCGCCGCGCTTGACTTCGCTGATCTCGGTCTCGAGCAGGCCGTCGTAGATGTTGCCGGTGTCGCCCTCGGCGCAGCTCACGGTGACCAGGGTGCCGTCCTTGAGCCGCTCGGTGGCGTCGCCGCAGCCCACCACGGCCGGGATGCCGAGTTCGCGCGCGATGATGGCCGCGTGGCAGGTGCGTCCGCCGCGGTTGGTGACGATGGCGCTGGCGCGCTTCATCACGGGCTCCCAGTTGGGGTCGGTCATGTCAGTGACCAGCACGTCGCCCGGCTGCACCTTGTCCATCTCGCCGATGCTGTGCACCAGGCGCACGGGGCCGGTGCCCACCTTCTGGCCGATGGCACGGCCGCTGGCCAGCACCGAGCCCTTGCCCTTGAGCTTGTAGCGCACCTCGGTCTTGCCGGCGCTCTGGCTTTTCACCGTTTCGGGGCGCGCCTGCAGGATGTAGAGCTGGCCGTCGGTGCCGTCCTTGCCCCACTCGATGTCCATGGGACGGCCGTAGTGTTGCTCGATCACCAGCGCGTACTGGGCCAGCTGCGCCACGTCGGCGTCGCTCAGGCTGTAGCGGTTGCGCTGCTCCACGGGCACGTCCACGGTCTTCACCAGCTTGCCTTTCAGCGGGCCGTCGGCGGCCTTCTCCTCGGCCGTGCTGAACACCATCTGGATCAGCTTGCTGCCCAGGTTGCGGCGGATGAGCGCGCGTTTGCCGGCCTTGAGCATGGGCTTGTGCACATAGAACTCGTCGGGGTTCACCGCGCCCTGCACCACCGTCTCGCCCAGGCCGTAGCTGCTGGTGATGAAGACGACGTCGGAAAAGCCGCTCTCGGTGTCGATGGTGAACATCACGCCGGCCGCGCCCAGGTCGGAGCGCACCATGCGCTGCACGCCGGCCGACAAGGCCACGTCGGCGTGGGCGAAGCCCTTGTGCACGCGGTAGCTGATGGCGCGGTCGTTGTAGAGGCTGGCGAACACCTCCTTCATTTTGTGCAGCACCTCCTCGATGCCGACCACGTTGAGGAAGGTTTCCTGCTGGCCCGCGAAGGATGCGTCGGGCAGGTCTTCGGCGGTGGCGGAGGAGCGCACGGCGAAGGAGGCCTTGGCGTTGCCCTCGCTCAGGGCGGCGAAGGCCTCGCGGATGGCCTTTTCCAGGTCGGCCGGAAAGGGCTGGGCCTCGACCCAGGCGCGGATCTCGGCGCCGGCGGCGGCCAGGGCGCGCACGTCCTCTGTGTCGAGCGTGGCCAGCCGCTGGTTGATGCGCTCGGCCAGGCCGCCGTGCTTGAGGAATTCGCGGAAGGCGTGCGCCGTGGTGGCGAAGCCGGTGGGCACCTTCACGCCGCTGGGCAACTGAGAAATCATCTCGCCCAGGCTGGCGTTCTTGCCGCCGACCGACTCGACGTCGCTCATCCGCAGCTTCTCGAAAGGCACGACCAAAGCGGTCGCCTCGAACAGGTTGGACATGGAAAAACTCCTAAGGTTGAAAAACCGGGGTTCCATGCACCAGCGTGTGACCTGTGGTTGTGTTGTGGGTCGGCCACCGGGCAAGGCGGAAATCGGGGAAGCGCCACGGGCCCGGATAATGGCCCGCCACGCAACAGCAGCGGATTGTAAGGACGCCCCTCCCATGTCCCACCGAACGGTCTTTTTCGTCTCCGACGGCACCGGCATCACCGCCGAAACCTTCGGCAACGCCATCCTCGCCCAGTTCGAGGCCACGGTGCGCCGCGTGCGCCTGCCCTTCCTGGACAGCGTGGACAAAGCCCACCAGGCGGCGCGCCAGATCAACCACACCGCCGAGGTGGAGGGCCGCCGCCCGCTGGTGTTCACCACCGTCGTCAATGCCGAGGTGCTCGACGTCTTCCAGCACCACTGCCGCGGCATGCTGCTCGACATGTTCGGCACCTTCGTGCAGCCGCTGGAGGAAGAGCTGGGAATCAAGAGCAACCACCGCGTGGGGCGTTTCTCCGACGCGTCCAAGAGCAAGGCCTACCACGACCGCATCGAGGCCATCAACTACTCGCTGGCGCACGACGACGGCCAGAGCGACAAGGACCTGGAAAGCGCCGACGTGATCCTGGTCGGCGTGAGCCGCAGCGGCAAGACGCCGACCTCGCTGTACCTGGCCATGCAGTACGGCCTGAAGGCCTCCAATTACCCGCTGATTCCCGAGGACTTCGAGCGCCGCAAGCTGCCACCCGCCCTGGCGACGCACCGCAAGAAGCTGTTCGGCCTGACCATCGCGCCGGATCGCCTGAGCGAGATCCGAAACGAGCGCCGCCCCAACTCGCGCTACGCCGACCTGGAGAACTGCCGTATGGAGGTGGCCGAGGCGGAGGCCATGATGCGCCGCGAGGGCATCCGCTGGCTCTCCACCACCACCAAGTCGATCGAGGAGATTGCGACCACCATCCTGCAGGAGGTGCGGCCCGAACGCCTGGAATATTGACCCGCCCCGCCGCGCCCCGCCGCGCTGCGCGCGCCCCCTCGAGCGGCGGCAGCGGCGGCCCGGCCAAACCGGTTCCGCGCTTCCCCGGGGGGGCGACCTCAGGCGGTGGTGGCCGCTTCGACCAGCGGCTGACGGATCAGGTAGTCGAAGGCGCTCAGGGCGGCGGTCGATCCTGCGCCGGCGGCGATCACGATTTGCTTGTACGGCACCGTGGTGCAGTCGCCGGCCGCGAACACGCCGTCCACGTTGGTGTGGCCCTTGGCGTCGATCACGATCTCGCCAAAGCGGCTGAGCTCCACCGTGCCCTTGAGCCATTCGGTGTTGGGCACCAGGCCGATCTGGACGAACACGCCTTCCAGTTCGACGTGGTGCTGCTCGCCGCTGGCGCGATCCTTGTAGCTCAGGCCGTTCACCGTGCCGTTGGCGCCGGTGATCTCGGTGGTCTGCGCGTTGGTGTGGATCGCCACGTTGGGCAGGCTCTTGAGCTTGGTGACCAGCACCGCGTCGGCCTTGAGCGCGTCGGCGAACTCGATCAGCGTCACGTGCTCGACGATGCCGGCCAGGTCGATCGCGGCCTCCACGCCCGAGTTGCCACCGCCGATCACCGCCACGCGCTTGCCCTTGAACAGGGGGCCGTCGCAGTGCGGGCAGTAGGCCACGCCCTTGTTGCGGTACTCGGCCTCGCCAGGCACGTTCACGTTGCGCCAGCGCGCGCCGGTCGACAGGATCACGCTGCGCGCTTTCAGGGTGGCGCCATTGGCCATGACCACCTGCACGGGACCGCCCGGCTCACTGGCGGGCACCAGCTTCTCGGCGCGCTGCAGGTTCATGATGTCCACGCCGTAGTGGCGCACCTGGGCCTCCAGCGCGGCGGCGAACTTCGGACCGTCGGTTTCCAGCACGCTGATGTAGTTCTCGATCGCCAGCGTGTCGTTCACCTGGCCGCCGAAGCGCTCGGCCGCCACGCCCACGCGGATGCCCTTGCGCGCCGCGTACACGGCCGCCGCGGCGCCGGCGGGGCCGCCACCGACGATCAGCACGTCGAACGGGTCCTTGGCGTCCAGCTTGGCCGCCTCGCGGGCGTCGGCGTTCACGTCGAGCTTGGCGACGATCTCCTCCAGCGACATGCGGCCACCGCCGAACTCCTCGCCATTGAGGAAGACCATGGGCACCGCCATCACCTGGCGCTGCTCCACCTCGGCCTGGAACAGGCCGCCATCGATCACCGTGACCTGCACCGCCGGGTTGCGGATGGCCATCAGCGACAGCGCCTGCACCACGTCCGGGCAGTTGTGGCAGCTCAGGCTCATGTAGACCTCGAAGCGCAGGTCGCCCTGCAGCGTGGCGATGGCGTCCAGCGTTTCCTGCTCGGCCTTGGGCGGGTGCCCGCCGGTCCACAGCAGAGCCAGCACCAGCGAGGTGAACTCGTGGCCCAGGGGAATGGCGGCGAAGCGCACGCCCGTGGTCTCGCCTTCGCGGGCGATCACGAACGAGGGCTTGCGCGCGTCCGTGCCGCTGTCGTCGTAGCTCACCTGGTCCGACAGGCCGGCGATGGTCTGCAGCAATTCGCGCAGCTCCTGCGACGCGGCGGAACCGTCGAGCGAGGCGATGAGGCGGATGGGCCGCTGCAGCTTGCCCAGGTAGGCCTGCAACTGGGCCTTGAGGGTGTCGTCGAGCATGGGGGACTCCTTTCGATTCAGCGTTTTGCGAGGAACCCTGGGCGCCTGGCGCCCAAGGTTCAACGCAAAACCCTCAACGGGTTTTCAGCGGATCGCGGCGATCAGATCTTGCCGACGAGGTCCAGCGAGGGCGTCAGGGTCTTGGCGCCGTCGTTCCATTTGGCGGGGCACACCTGGCCCGGGTTCTTGGCCACGAACTGGGCGGCCTTGAGCTTGCGCAGGGTTTCCTTCATGTCGCGGGCGATGGCGTTGTCGTGGATCTCAGCGGTCTTGATCACGCCCTCGGGGTTGATGATGAAGGTGCCGCGCAGCGCCAGGCCTTCTTCGGGGATGTGCACGCCGAAGGCGTTGGTCAGCTGGTGCGTGGGGTCGCCCACCAGGGGGAACTTGGCCTTGCCCACGGCGGGCGAGGTCTCGTGCCACACCTTGTGCGAGAAATGGGTGTCGGTGGTGACGATGTAGACCTCGGCGCCCAGCTTCTGGAACTCGGCGTAGTTGTCGGCCGCGTCTTCCACCTCGGTCGGGCAGTTGAAGGTGAAGGCCGCCGGCATGAACACCAGCACCGACCACTCGCCACGCAGGCTTGCGTCGCTCACGGGCACGAACTTGCCGTTGTGGAAGGCCGTGGTGGAGAAGGGTTGAACGGTGGTGTTGATCAGGGACATGGGAACTCCTGGTTGCGGTTGAAGGAAAAGGGGATAACGGAGGCGGCGCCGAACGCTGTTCAGCGCGACAGGGGCAATCATAGTCGATGACTATGAATTGTTCGGATTAATAGTATTTATCCGACTCATAGGGAATTTTGTGCTGGGCACATGCCGGCGGCCGGTTGTTCTCGGGGCAAACCGCGCGCCCATCACCCGCTGATGCACCCACACAACACCGTGTGAAGAAATTCTGCACGAATTGTTAATGAGAACCGTTTTCATTAGCAATAATAGGCGACAGCCAGCCACCGACCCAGCGCCTCCCCCATCCGTGCCCCGGCACCTGAGCGCCGTGACGAGGAAGCCAGCCAGCCGACTCACCACAACAGCCTCAAGGACCGCCCATGGCTCGCTACCGCCGCCGCACCGCCCGCCCATCCACCCAACTCCTGGCCCTGCTGGCCGCCGCCCTGCCCGCCGCGGGCATGGCGCAAACCGCGCCCGCCACCACCCTGCCGACCGTCACGGTGAAAGAAGCGCCCGAGGTGCCGTACAAGGCCGAGAAGTCGGCCAACGACAAGTTCACCGCCCCCCTGCTCGACACGCCCAAGACGGTGCAGATCATCAAGAAGGAAGTGATCGAGGAGCAAGGCGCCGTCACCTTGATGGAAGCCCTGCGAAACACCCCCGGCATCACCATGCAGATGGGCGAGAACGGCAACACCTCGGCCGGCGACACCTTTCAACTGCGCGGCTTCTCGCTGCAGCAATCCACCTTCGTCGACGGCATCCGCGACCTGGGCGCGGTCACGCGCGACACCTTCAACCTCGAGCAGGTCGAGGTCGTGAAGGGCGCCGCCGGCGCCGAGACCGGCCGCGGCGCGAGCGCCGGCTTCATCAACCTGATTTCCAAGCAGGCGCACCTGGGCGATGAGAGCAGCGTTTCCGGCACCGTGGGCACGGGCGACCGCCGCCGCGCCACGGTCGACCTGAACCGCCAGCTCAGCGAGACCTCGGCCCTGCGCCTCAACGCGATGGTGCAGGACAGCGGCGTCGACGGCCGCGACTTCGTGGAGAACAAGGGCTACGGCGTGGGCCTGTCGTATGTGGCCGGCCTGGGCACGCCCACCCGCGTACACCTGTTCAGCCAGCACCTGCGCCAGGACAACGTGCCCGACGGCGGCATTCCCGCCATCGGCTATGAGGGCTACACCTCCGTCATCGGCCCCAAGGTGCGCCGAGAGAACTTCTACGGCAGCGTGAACGACCGAGAGAAGGTCGACGCCGACATGTTCACCGTGAAGGTCGAGCACGACCTCGGCGAGGCCACGACGATCCGCAACGTCACGCGCTACGGCAAGACGCACATGGACCGCACGCTCACCGGCATGAACACCGGCGGCGCGGGCATCGGCAACACGGGCGGACCGCTCTCGACCTGGACCGTGAACCTCTCGCGCCAGCGCGTCGATCAGGAAAACAGCATCCTGGCCAACCAGACCAGCCTGAACACCGAGTTCGACGCGGGTGGCATGCGGCACTCGCTGGCCGCCGGCGTGGAGTTGCTGCACGAGAAGCAGACGAACTTCAGCCATGGAACCGCGACGGGTACCTCGCCAGCCAATCTGTACAACCCGGACCCGTACCGGGCCATGGTCAACTTCGGCCCGCGCACGGGCGACGAGTCGGGCACCACCACCAACACCATCAGCGTCTACGCCTTCGACAACGCCAACATCAACGAGCGCTGGTCCATCAACGGCGGCGCGCGCGTGGACGTCTACAAGCTGAGCTCGAGCGCCGCCGTCGGGGCCACCCCGCTCGAGGACTCGCGCAGCCTGGTGAGCTGGAGCGTCGGCGGCGTCTACAAGCCGGCGGAGAACGGCAGCGTCTACGCGTCCTATGCGACCTCGGCCACCCCGCCCGGCGCCTTTACGCAGTTGAGCACCAGCGCCACCAGCATCAACAACCCCGCGTTCGACCCGCAGAAGACCAACACGGTCGAGCTGGGCACCAAGTGGGACCTGCTCAATAAGCGCCTCAACGTCGCGGCCGCGGTCTTCCGCACGGTCAACGACAACCAGACCACGGTCGACCAGGTCACCTTGGCCACCGTGCAGGAAGGCAAGACCCAGGTACAGGGCATCGAGCTGTCGGCCACGGGCCAGATCACCCCCTTCTGGCAGATCACCGCCGGCCTGGCCAAGACCAGCACCAAGCAGATCGACGTGCGCAACGCCTCCGGCGTGGGCACCGACCGCGTGCGCTGGTCGCCGGACCTCAGCGCCACGCTGTGGACCTCGTACCAGTGGGACAAGCTGACGATGGGCCTGGGCGCGCGCTACGTGTCGGAGGCCAAGCGCTTCGTCAACACCAGCGGCGCCCAGGGCAACATGCCCAACGTGCCCTCCTACTGGGTGGCCGACGCCATGGCCAAGTACCAGGTGAACCCCAAGCTCAGCCTGCAACTGAACATCTACAACCTGTTCGACGAGGAGTACCTGATGACCTTGAACAACGGCGGCGGCCGACTGGCCCTGGGCGCGCCCCGCTCGGCGACGTTCACCGCCAACTACAAGTTCTGAACGGCCCCGCAGAACCCAAGAAAAACGCCAGGCTTCGGCCTGGCGTTTTTCCTTTTTTGCCCTGGCGGCGGGGCGGAATCAGTAGATCTGCGGCACGTAGATTTCACCCGGCACCTGGTGGCGGCGATAGCCCTCGTGGCGAATGCGCTCGGGCAGCGTGATGCCGGGGCGCTCGACCTCGTGGTATGGGATCAGCGAGAGCAGGTGGTGGATGCAGTTCAGCCGAGCCGTTTTCTTGTCGTCGGCCGGCACCACCCACCATGGCGATTCGGGGATGTTCGTGCGCGCCAGCATCTCTTCCTTGGCCTTGGTGTAGAGCTCCCAGCGGCGGCGGCTCTCCAGGTCCATGGGGCTGAGCTTCCACTGCTTGAGCGGGTCGTGGATGCGGCCGAGGAAGCGCGCCTCCTGCTCCTCGTCGGAGATGGAGAACCAGTACTTCACCAGCTGGATGCCCGAATGCACCAGCATCTTCTCGAACTCGGGCACGGTGCGGAAGAACGACTCCAGCTGCTCGTCGTCACAGAAACCCATGACGCGTTCGACGCCCGCGCGGTTGTACCAGCTGCGATCGAACAGAACGATCTCGCCGCCCGCAGGCAGGTGCGTCACGTAGCGCTGGAAGTACCACTGCGTGCGCTCGCGGTCGTTGGGGGCCGGCAGCGCCACCACGCGGCACACGCGCGGGTTCAGGCGCTGCGTGATGCGCTTGATCACCCCGCCCTTGCCGGCCGCGTCGCGGCCCTCGAACACCACCACCAGCTTGTGGCCGGTGCTCACCACCCAGTCCTGCAGCTTCACCAGCTCCGCCTGCAGGCGGAACAGCTCGCGAAAGTAGACCCGGCGCGCCTCCTTGCGCTGAGCGGCGGCCTGCGGGTCCGCGCCGTCGTCCAGGCCGCGGTCCTCGATCTCCATCTCGAGTTCTTCGTCGTAGCCATCCATGAGGTCGTCACTCAGGCGGCGCATCAGGTCGTCGTTGCCGTTCAGAAGCATGGGGCGGTCCTTTCCCTACTGAACCACCCAGTATTGCCTCGATGCGTGACATTCACATGACAGTCACACGAAGCCCGTGCACCGGGCTGCGCTATGCCCGCCAGCGCCACAGCAGGGCCAGGGCCGCGCTCGCCACGCCGATGGCGGCGACGGCCGGCCAGCCGCCATGCGCGAACGCCAGTGCCCCCACCACCGAGCCGCTGGCCATGCCCACGAACATGGCCGTGATGAGCATGGCGTTGAGCCGGCTGCGCGCGGCCGCGTCCAGGCCGTAGACCGTGCTCTGGTGCGCGATGAGCGCGGCCTGGAAGCCGAAGTCGAGGCCGATGGCGCCGAGCACCAGCAGCAGCAACTGTGCCGGCGCCGGCAGCACCTCCATGCCCAGCATCAGCGCGTAGGCCAGCGCCGCCACGCCGGCGCCCAACAAGGCCACGCGGCGCGGGCCGTGCCGATCGGCCAGGCGGCCGGCGAGCGGCGCGGCCAGCGCCCCCGCCGCGCCGGCGAGCCCGAAGGCCCCCGCCGCGCCGCTGCCCAGGCCGAATCGTGCGTGCAGCATCACGGCCAGCGTGGACCAGAAGGCGCTGAAGCCCACGCCCAGCAAGGCCTGCGCCCACGCGGCGCGGCGCAGCGGCGGGTGCCGGCGCCACAGGCTGGCGAGGGAGGCCAACAGCTCGCCATAGCCCAGCCGCGTGGCCGGGGGGAAAGCGGGAACACGCCAGAACACCACCAGCGCCAGCAGCACCACGCTCGCGGCGGCCAGGCCGAACATCGCGCGCCAACCCAGCGCCTGCGTGACCAGGCCACTGACCACGCGCGACAGCAGCCCCGTCATCACCGCACCCACGGCCCGGCCGCGGCTGTGTTCTGGCGCGATCGAGACGGCCGCGGGCACGAAGTCCTGCGCGAGCGAAGCGGTGACGCCCACGAACAGGCTCGCAGCCAGCAACACGGCGACACCCGGCGCGAATGCGCTGGCCAGCAGTGCCAGCGCGAGCAGACCCGCCTTCACCAGCATCACGCGGCGGCGGTCGTAGCGGTCGCCCAGCGGCGCCAGCAGCAGGATGCCGGCGGCGTAGCCGAGCTGCGTGAGCATGGGCACTGCCCCGATGGCGCCCTCGCCGGCCTGCAGGCCTCGCGCCAGCTCGGGCAGCATGGGCTGGCTGTAGTAGATCGAGGCGACGCTGAAGCCGGCGCCAGCCGCGAGCAGCGCGGGCAGGCCGGCGGGCGCGGCACGGCCCTCCTTCTGGTCATGCGTCATATGAATGGAAGACACGAGAACTCCTGAGCAAAAAACGGAATAGCGCGGATTTTTCCCTTATATCAGCGCCCGGGATAGACTGTCCCGTGAACTAACTTCATACGCTCAACGCATGAAAGAAGCCCCTCTCGCCCTCGACCGCATCGAACTGCTGCAGACCTTCGTGCGCATCGTGGAGAGCGGCAGCCTCTCGGCGGCGGCCCAGCGCCTGGACACCACGCAGCCCACCGTGAGCCGCCGCCTGCAGGCGCTGGAGCGCCACTTCGGCGTGCGCCTGCTGCGCCGCTCCACCCATGCGGCCACGCTCACGCCCGACGGCGAGCGCTGCCTGGCCATGGCGCGCTCGCTGATCGACGAATGGGACGCCATGCAGGAGGAGCTGCGCGGCTCGCGGCGCTCGGCCAGTGGCACCCTGAAGGTGCTGGTGCCGCATGCGCTGGGGCAGGAGCAACTGGTGGCCCCGCTGGCGCAGTACCTGCGCGCCCACCCCGAGGTGCGCGTGGAGTGGCTGCTCGCCGACCGCGAGGCCGATTTCGTCGCCGAGGGCATCGACTGCGCGATCCAGGTCGGCAAGGTGCGCGACCCCAACCTGGTGGCCGTGCCGCTGTTCGAGCTGCCGCGCATCGTGATCGGCGCGCCCGCGCTGCTGGACCTGCACAAGGCGCCGCGCGCGCCCGAGCAACTGCGCGAACTGCCCTGGCTGGCGCTGCAGACCTACTACCGCGACCGCGTGGTGCTCAACCCCGTGGGCGGTGGCGCCGCGCTGCGCTTCGACATCCGCCCTCGCCTGCGCACCGACAGCCTGTATGCGCTGCGCAGCGCGGTGCTGGCCGGACTGGGCGTGGCCGTGGTGTCGGCCTGGCTGGTGGCGGAGGACCTGCGCGAGGGTCGGCTGGTGCATCTGGTGCCCGACTGGCGCGCCGAGCCACTGCCGGTGCAGCTCGTGTACCCGCCGGCGCGCTTCCAGACCGCGCGGTTGCGGCGCTTCCTGGAGATCGTGAAGGCTCACGGCCAGTCGCTCGCCCAATGAGAAATGCCAGCGCCCGGGCCAGGCGCGAAATTGCGCGACACTCGGGTGCCTCTGTCCCCGCGCCACCCACCGCCCCAGCCGCCGCATGCACACCAACCTCACGTTGATCAACACGATCGCCGCCGGACTCGGGCTGGCGCTGATCCTGGGGTTCATCTGTGCGCGCGTGAAGCTGCCGGCCCTGGTGGGCTACCTGCTGGCGGGCGTGATCATCGGCCCCTACACACCCGGTTTCGTGGCCGACACCGAGATCGCCTCGCAACTCGCCGAGATCGGCGTGATGCTGCTGATGTTCGGCGTGGGCCTGCACTTCTCGCTCGACGACCTGCTCTCGGTGCGCAAGATCGCCCTGCCCGGTGCCGTGGTGCAGATGGTGGTGGCCACGCTGATGGGCATGGCCATGGCGAGCTGGTGGGGCTGGGCCATCGGCCCCGCGCTGGTGCTGGGCATCTCGCTGTCGGTGGCCAGCACGGTGGTGCTGCTGCGCGCGCTGGAAAGCCTGGGCATCCTGGGCTCCATCACGGGACGCATCGCGGTCGGCTGGCTGGTGGTGGAAGACCTGGCCATGGTTCTCGTGCTGGTGCTGCTGCCGCCGCTGGCCGGCTTCCTGGGCGGCCACCCGCCCGACAGCAGCGGCGCCGAGTCCGTGGGCACCGCCCTGGGCTTGACGCTGCTGCGCGTGGGCGGCTTCGTCGCCCTCATGCTGCTGGTGGGGCGCAAGCTCTTCCCCTGGCTGCTGTGGCAGGTCACGCGCACCGGCTCGCGCGAGCTGTTCACGCTGTGCGTGGTGGCCGCGGCCCTGGGCATCGCCTTCGCCTCGGCCGAGCTGTTCGGCGTGTCCTTCGCTCTGGGCGCCTTCTTCGCCGGCATGGTGCTGCGCGAATCCGAGTTCAGCCACCGCGCAGCCGAAGAATCGCTGCCGCTGCGCGACGCCTTCGCGGTGCTGTTCTTCGTTTCGGTGGGCATGCTGTTCGATCCCTACGTGCTGATCGAGGAGCCGGTCCACGTGCTCGGCGTGGTGGCCATCATCGTGGTGGGCAAGTCGCTGGCGGCGGTGGCCCTGGTGCTGCTGATGCGCTACCCGCTGCACACCGCGCTCACCATCTCGGCCAGCCTGGCGCAGATCGGCGAGTTCTCCTTCATCCTGGTGGGACTGGGCGCCCAGCTGGGGCTCATGCCCGACGAGGGCCACAGCCTGGTGCTGGCAGGCGCGTTGATCTCCATCGCCCTCAACCCCCTGCTGTTCAAGGCCATCGAGCCGCTGCGCCAGCTGCTGCGCGAGCACTCCTTGCTGGTCCGCCGCCTGGAGGCGCGCGACGACCCGCTGGCCGAGCTGCCGCGCAGCACCGAGGCCAAGTACCTGTCGCGCCAGGTGGTGCTGGTGGGCTACGGCCGCGTGGGCCGGCGCATCGCGCAGGCGCTCAAGGCGGCGGGGCAGCCCTTCGTGGTGGCCGACCAGAACCGCGAGCGGGTGGAAGCCCTGCGCGCCAAGGGGATGGCCGCCGTGGTGGGCAACGCGGGCGATCCCGAGGTGCTGATCCAGGCCCACATTGCGCAGGCCCGCATGCTGGTCATCGCCACCCAGGACACGCTGTCGCTGCACCAGATGATCGAGACCGCGCGCACGCTCAACCCCGAGATACAGATCGTGGTGCGCTCGCACAACGAGGACGAGGCCGAGCGCATGAAGGCCGCGGGCGTGGGCACGGTGTTCCTGGGCGAGGCCGAACTGGCGCACGCCATGGCGCGCCACGTGCTGGCGCCACCGCCGCTGGAAAAGGCGCATTGACGGGGCCTGCCAAGGTCCCGCGGGACGGTTTCGTAAAATCGCCGCTCTTATGCGCCGCTGGCTCATTGCGCTGTTCGCCTGCCATTTCCTGCTCGGGGTGGTGGGCTTCGGCATCCCCGACCACATCGTCGACGTGCCGCGCGCGGCCGACGCGCTGATCGACGCCAACGCGAACCACCCGCTCGCCAAAAGCCAGAAAGGCCTGGCCGACCTGGAACACGCGCTGGGCGACGAGCTCCCCGACCTGCCCGACACGCTGCAGCGGCGCGCCGCGCCACCGCTGTCCCACGTGATGACCCCGGCCCAGGCGCCGGCCGACCTGGGTCCGCCGCCGGCGCCCCTGCTGGACGGACCGTTCCGCCCGCCCCGGCGCGCCTGAGCCACGCCCCTTTCCTGCTCCGTCCGCCCCGACGTGGCGCCACCCGCGCGCCACCGCGGACGGCCCGGCACTTGCTTGACACACCCCCATGGAAATTGCCTTACTGATCGCGCTCATCCTCCTCAACGGCGTCTTCGCCATGTCGGAGCTGGCGCTCGTCACCGCGCGCAAGGCGCGACTGCAGAAACTCATCGACGAAGGCGACGGCGCGGCCGCCGCGGCCGTCAAGCTCGGGGAAGACCCGAACCGCTTCCTCTCCACCATCCAGATCGGCATCACCTCCATCGGCGTGCTCAACGGCATCGTCGGCGAGGCCGCCCTGGCCGGGCCGCTGGCCATCTGGCTGCAAAGCCTGGGCGCGCCCGAACAGGCCAGCCAGTTCGGAGCCACCGCGCTGGTGGTGGTGGTCATCACCTACTTCTCCATCGTGGTGGGCGAGCTGGTGCCCAAGCGCTTGGGTCAGACCTACCCCGAATCGCTGGCGCGTCTGGTGGCGCGGCCCATCGACTGGCTGTCCAAGGCCACCAAGCCGTTCGTGATCCTGCTGTCGGTGTCCACGCGCGCGCTGCTGCGCCTGCTGGGCGTCAAAGAAGGCAACGCCAACGCCGTCACCGAGGAGGAAATCCACGCCATGCTGGCCGAGGGCACCAGCGCGGGCGTGATCGAATCGCACGAGCACGCCATGGTGCGCAACGTGTTCCGGCTCGACGATCGCCAGATCGGCTCGCTGATGGTGCCGCGCAGCGATGTGGTGGTGCTCGACCTGGAGGAGCCCTTCGAGGTCAACATGGCGCGCGTGGAAAGCAGCAACCATTCGCGCTTTCCGGTGGTCAAGGGCAACCTGGGCCAGCTGCAGGGCGTGCTCAACGCGCGCCAATGGCTGGCGCAGGCCATCCGCGGCACGGCGCGCGAACTGGCCGAGCAGCCGCTGCAAACGCCCCTGTACGTGCCCGAGACCATCACGGGCATGGAGCTGCTGGACAACTTCCGCCTCTCCGACGTGCAGATGGCCTTCGTGATCGACGAGTACGGCGAGCTGCAGGGCATCGTCACGCTGCAGGACCTCATCGAAGCGATCACGGGCGAGTTCCAACCGCGCGACCCGGAAACCGCCTGGGCCATGCAGCGCGAGGACGGCTCCTGGCTGCTCGACGGCCACATCCCCGTGCCCGAGCTGAAAGACCGGCTGGGGCTGCTCAGCGTGCCCGACGAAGAGCGCGGCCGCTACCACACCCTCAGCGGCATGCTGATGCTGCTGACGGGCCGCCTGCCGCGCGTCGGCGACTGCGCCACCTGGGAAGGCTGGCGCCTGGAGATCGTGGACATGGACGGGCGAACCATCGACAAGGTGCTGGCCACCCAGCTGCCCATCGATCCGCCCGCGCCCGAGGGCGAGCGCTCGGACAGCTGACGGCCGCACGGGGGCGGCCCCGGCCATTCAGGCCGGCGGCGCGCCCTCCCAGGCCGCCTGCAAGAGCGCTCGGATGGCCCGCCCCTCCAGGGGGCGCGGGTTCGGGTACTGGTTCTGCAAGGCGATCTCGCCCGCGCGGTCCAGGTCCTCGGCCTTCATGCCGAGGTCGCGCAGCGCCACCGGCGCGCCGTTGTCCTTCGCCAGGTCGAACACCGCCCGCGCGGCCTGCCCGTCGTCGCGCCCCAGGGCCCGCGCGATGCGCCGCATGGCCTGCGGCGCCGCGGCCGCGTTGTAGGCCAGCGCGTGCGGTAGCACCACGGTGTGCGTCTCGGCGTGCGGCAGGTTGAAGCTGCCGCCGAGGGTGTGGCACAGCTTGTGGTGCAGCGCCATGCCCACCGAGCCCAGCACGATGCCGCACAGCCAGGCGCCGTACAGCGCGTCGCCGCGCGCCTCCACGTCGCCGGCGCTCGCGCGGATGCGCGGCAGCGCGCGACCGATGGCGGCGATCCCCTCCTCCGCCATCAGGTCGATCACCGGATTGCCCTCCGCCGAGTACAGCCCCTCGGCCGCGTGCGCGATGGCGTTGAGGCCGCTGGTCACGCTCAGGCCCACGGGCAGCGTCAGCGTGAGCTCGGGGTCGTAGATCACGCTGCGCGGCAGCACCTTCAGGTCCTTGCCGGTCTTCTTCAGGCCGGCCTCGGTGATGCCGTAGATCGGCGTCATCTCCGAGCCCGCGTAGGTGGTGGGAATGGCCAGGATGGGCAGGCCCGAGTCGAGCGCGATGGCCTTGCCCAGGCCGGTGGTGGAACCACCGCCGATGGCCACGGCACAGTCCGCGCCGAGCCGCTGCGCCACCTCGCGCGCCTCGCGCGCGGTCTCGATCGGCACATGCATCACCGCGCGGTCGAAGATGCCGGCGGCCCTGTCGCCCAGCAACTGCGCCACGCGCTCGGCGCTGGCGCGCTGCTCCGGCGTGCACAGCACCAGCGCGCGCCGCGCGCCCATGGCCTCGATGGCCTGCGGCAGCTGGGCCAGCGCACCCGCGCCAAACACCACGCGGCTGGGCAAGCCTTGATAAACGAACGATCGCATGCGCTGCCTTTCTGTCTGTCGCGTCAATCGGTGTCCAGGCCGGCGGCCCGCTGCGCCACGCGGATGATGGCCGCATAGTCCAAGGCTTCGTCGCCCTGGGCCTGCGCGGCCGACATGAGCTGGCGCGTGGCCGCCGTCTGCGTCAAGGGCACCCGCAGGCGGGCGCCCTCGCCCAGGATGAGGTCGATGTCCTTGTTCATCTGTCCCACGGTGAAAGTGGGTGTGTAGTCGCGCTGGCTCAGCTGCACGCCCTTGGCCTTCACGATGGGCGAGGCGACGGCGCTGGCGCCGATGACCCGCCACATGTCCTGCCAGGCCAGGCCGCCCTTCTGCCCCAGGCTCAGCGCCTCGGCCAGCATGGCGCTGGTCTGCGCGATCATGAGGTTCACCACCAGCTTCATCAGGCGCGCCTGTTCGGCCTCGCCAAGCCAGAACTGCGTCGGCCCCCAGCGGCTCAGCAGGGGCAGCAGGCGCTCATGCAGCGCCTTCGGGCCCGACGCCATCACCGTGAGCTGCGCGGCCTCGGCCATGTGGTTGTTGCCCGAGACGGTGCAACGCAGCACCTGCACCCCGGCGCGCGCGCAGGCCTCGGCCGCGCGGGCCGAGGCCTCGGGCGACACCGTGCTGGTGTCCACCCAGGCCGCGCCTTTCGACGCGTGCGCGGCCACGCGCTCGCCCACGGCGAGCAGCGCCCCGTCGTGCGGCAACGACGAAACGATGAGCTCGGCCTGGGCCAGGCCATCGGCGACCGCCAGGCCGGCCTCGCGCGCCAGCGCCAGTCGGTCCGACGCCGGGTCCTCCACCGTGACACCGTGGCCGGCGGCGAGCAGGTGGCGCGCCATGGGCAAGCCCATCTTGCCGACGCCAATGAAGTGAACCTTCATGCAAAAACTCCATTCGATGCGCCCATGCCCATGGCGCGGATGATCTTCTCGCCCGACGCGCGCAGCGCAGCGAGCAGGGGGGGCAGGTCCACGCCGACGAGCTGGCCGGCGCGCTTGCGCCATTGCCCCGCGACCATGACCGAATCGATGTTGGCCAGCGTGGCCTGGAACACCACCGCGCTCACCGGGTCGTGCACGGGCTGCATGTTCAAGCCGTCCGCGCGGATCAGCACCAGGTCGGCCTGCTTGCCCGGGGCCAGGGTGCCGATGCGGTGCAGCTGGCGCAGCATGCGCGCGCCCTCGACCGTGATCCAGGCCAGCGCCTCTCGCGTGGTGATGCTGGTGGTGTCCGGGATGCCGCCGTGAGCGGCGCGGTGGGCCTCGTTGTCCAGGCTGCGCTGCATGCCCAGCGCGATGCGCGCCTGGCCGATCATGTCGCCGCCCAGCACGCTTTCCAGGTCCACGCCCAACGAGGGCGCGTGGCCCAGCGCGCGCAGCCGGCCCGTGAGCGGGTGGCCGTGGCCCTGGGTCATCTCGTTCTCGGCCGCGGCCGAAAAGCTCATGCCCAGGCCACAGAAGCGCTTGAGCTGCTCGTCGCTCAGCGCGTGGCCGTGCACGATGTTGATCTGCTCGCCCAGCAAGCCCAGCGCTTCCAGGTGCGCCCAACCCTCGGGCGTGCGCGGCGCACCGCCGCCCTGGTGAAGCGAGGCGATGAGGCCGAGGTCGCGGGCCATGCGGAAGTCGTGCACCGCCACCTCCAGCGTGCTGTAGTGCGGGCCCAGCACGGCGGCGTGCACGCTGAGCAGCGGCCGGCCCTGGTGGGCCTTGAGCAGGCGCTCGACCTCGGCGCGCGGGTGGGGCACCTCCCAGAACGGCACCTGGCCCGGCTGGGGGTCGGGCTTGGGCGTGCCATGGAAGAAGGCCGCGCGAATGCCCGAGGCCAGCAACGCGTCGACGGCCGCGTCGCTGTGCGCCGGCGTGGGGTTGTTGTGGCACCAGTCCACCAACGTGGTGGTGCCGCAGTTGAGCTGGTTGAGCGCCCCCGCCAGCGTGGCGATGCGCAGGTCCTCGGGACCGAACACCGTGGCCAGGCCGGCGTGCATGTGCCTGAAGTACTGCAGCAGCGTCCAGTTGGCGGCGACGCCGCGCAGCGCGGTCTGCCAGGTGTGCATGTGCGCGTTGACGAAGCCCGGCACCAGGATGCAGCCGGTGGCGTCGACCACCCGCGCGCCGTCCACCGACAGCCGCGGCGCGATGGCCTCGATGGTGTCGTCCACCACCAGCAGATCGCCGGCGGGCAGGTCGCCCTGCGCGTCCATGGTGACGATGGACGCGCCGCGGATGAGGGTGCGCTGCGCCATGTCCGGCTCAGCCCCGCGGGCCGCCGATCGCGCCCGCGTTCGGCGGCGCCATGCCCGCTTCCGTCCACTCGGCTGCTTGGCTCACGTGCGTGTCTCCTCTTTATCGGCGGTTCAGGGCGGCGAGTGTGTCCACGCACACCCCCCCGCGACAACCCGGCGCGCGGAAATCAGTTTTCCAGGGCCGGCCGGCCCCGCGTCGGATGCGGGCATGATCGCCCGCATGAGCACCCCGCGCACCTGGGACATCTTCTGCCGCGTGATCGACAACCACGGCGACGCCGGCGTCTGCTGGCGCCTGGCCGCGCAGCTGGGCGCGCGCGGCCAGGCCGTGCGGCTGTGGATCGACGACCCCGCGCCGCTGGCCTGGATGGCGCCCGAGGGCGCGTCCGGCGTGAGCGTGCGTCCCTGGCGCGAGCCCTTCGACGCGCAGGGCCTGGTGCCCGGCGAGGTCTGGATCGAGGCCTTCGGCTGCGAGCTGCCCGAGTCCTTCGTCGCCGCGCGCACCGGCGAGCCGGTCTGGATCAACCTGGAGTACCTGAGCGCCGAGGCCTGGGTCGAGCGCTGCCACGGCCTGCCCTCCCCCGTGATGAGCGGCCCGGGCCGGGGCCTCACCAAGCGCTTCTTCTACCCCGGCTTCACGGCGCGCACCGGCGGGCTGCTGCGCGAAGACGACCTGGCCAGCCGCCAGGCGGCATTCGACCGCGGGGCCTGGCTCACGGCGCAGGGCCTGCCCGCCCAGGGTCGGCGCATCGCGCTCTTTTGCTACGAACCGCCGAGCCTGCCGGCCATGATGGCGCAGGCCGAGGCGCACTGGCTGGTCACGCGGGGCCGCGCCGCCGCCGCCGCGATGGACCTGCCGCTGGCGCCGGGCGCCACGCGCCATGCCCTGCCCTGGCTGAGCCAGCGTGGCTTCGACGAGTTGCTCTGGAGCGCCGACCTCAACCTCGTGCGCGGCGAGGACTCCCTGGTGCGCGCGCTCTGGGCCGGCCAACCCTTCGTCTGGCAGATCTACCCGCAGCACGACGGCGCGCACCACGCCAAGCTGCAGGCCTTCCTGGACTGGCTGGACGCGCCGGCCAGCCTGCGCGCCTTCCACCACCACTGGAACGGCCTGCCGGGCGCGCCCGCCGAAGCGGCCTGGCCCGGCTGGGCCGAGGTAGACGGTTGGCGCGAGGTGGTGCAGGCCGCGCGCCAGCGCCTGCTCGCCCAGCCCGACCTCGCCACTCAGTTGGCCGAGGCGGTGGGGCGAAAACGGTAAAATAGTGGGTTTCGCGACAAACCCGCAACCCGGGCCCGGTCCATCCACCGCCGATGCCGGCCCCTCGCCCGAACCGCCGGGCGATCCCTTCAACGGAACTCCCTCATGAAAATCGCCCAAGAAATCCGCGCCGGCAACGTGATCATGCACGGCAAGGACCCGATGATCGTCCTGCGCACCGAATACGCCCGCGGCGGCCGCGGCGCCGCCACCGTGCGCATGAAACTCAAGGGCCTGCTCGGCAACATCGGCACCGAAGTCGTCTTCAAGGCCGACGACAAGATGGACCAGATCATCCTGGACCACAAGGAGTGCACCTACTCCTACTTCGCCGACCCCATGTACGTGTTCATGGACACCGACTACAACCAGTACGAGGTGGAGGCCGAGAACATGGGCGACGCCCTCAACTACCTGGAAGACGGCATGGCCGTCGAGGTGGTGTTCTACGAAGGCAAGGCCATCTCGGTGGAACTGCCCACCAGCGTGGAGCGCGAGATCACCTGGACCGAACCCGCCGTCAAGGGCGACACCTCGGGCAAGGTACTCAAGCCGGCCAAGATCGCCACCGGCTTCGAGATCCCCGTGCCGCTGTTCGTGAGCCAGGGCGATCGCATCGAGATCGACACGCGCACGGGCGAATACCGCAAGCGCGTCTGACCGCTTCCATTGCGTGATACGAAGGGCTCCACAGGGAGCCCTTCTGTTTGGAACGCCACGCCCGAGCGCCATGGACCTGATCACCCGCATCGCCGACATCATCATCCCGGTCTTCCTGATCGTGGCCATTGGCTATGGCTACGCGCGCCGCCGCCCGCCGGACCTCAGCAGCTTCAACCGCATCTCGCTCGACGTGCTGGCGCCCTTGCTGGTGTACTCGGCCCTGGCCTCGCGCGACTTCGCCATCGGCGAGCACGTGCCACTGCTCATCGGCGGCACGGCGCTGATCCTGGGCAGCGGCCTGCTGGCCTGGCCGCTGGCCAAGGCCTTCGGCGCGCAGCCCCGCACCCTGGTGCCGGTGGTCATGTTCAACAACTGCGGCAACATGGGCCTGCCACTGGCCCTGCTGGCCTTCGGACCCGCGAACTTCGGCGCCGCGGTGGCGCTGTTCTCGGTCAGCAACCTGCTGCACTTCTCGCTGGGCGCGCGCGTCACCAGCGCCGCCGCGCGCACGCGCGACCTGCTGCTCAGCCCATTGATGGTCGCCACCATGCTGGGCTTCTTCAGCGCCTTCACCGAACTGCGCCCACCGCCGGTGCTGCTGTCGGGCCTGAAGCTGCTGGGCGACGCCGCGCTGCCCCTGATGCTGTTCGCCCTGGGCGTGCGGCTGACCGGCCTGACGCGCCAGGGCCTGGCCCTGGGCCTGCTGGGCGCGCTGGCGCGCCCCCTGATCGGCCTGGCCATCGGCATCCCGCTGGCCTGGGCCATGGGCCTGGAGGGCGCGGCGCGCGGCCAGCTGCTGCTGTTCGCCGCCTTGCCGCCCGCCGTCATCCAGTTCATGCTGGCCGACCGATACCATCAGGAGCCCGAGAAAGTGGCCGCCTCCATCATGGTGGGCAATGCGCTGGCGGTGGTCTTCGTGCCGCTGGCGCTGGCCCTCGGGCTGTGACCCCGGAGTGAAGAACATGACCGACCCCCACACCGCCCCCCCTGCCACGCACGACATCACCGAACGCCGCCTGGCCGACGCCTGGGCCGAACTGCAGGCCCATTCGGACAGCGGCAACCCGCTGGCGGCCGACGCCTACCGCCTGGCTTTCGCCGACCCCGAGTTCCTGCTGCGGCGCGAGACGCGCGGCATCCGCATGCAGCTGGAGTTGCTCAAGCCCGACCTGGCGCAGCAACAGCTGGGCATCGAGAGCACCATCGTGGTGTTCGGCAGCGCGCGCTTTCGCGAACAGAGCGAGGCCGAGGCCAGCCTGCGCGCGGCCGAGGCCTCGGGCGAACCGCGCGCCATCGCCAAGGCCCGCGCCATGGTGCGCAACGCGCATTACTACGACCGGGCGCGCGAGTTCGGTCGCATCGTGGCCCAGTACAGCGCGCACTGCCTGCCGCACGAGAAGCTCTTCATCTGCACCGGCGGCGGGCCGGGCATCATGGAAGCGGCCAGCCGGGGCGCGCACGACGAGGGCGCGCTCAACGTGGGACTGAACATCGCGCTGCCGCACGAGCAGTCGGCCAACCCCTACATCTCACCGCGGCTGAGCTTCAAGTTCCACTACTTCGCGCTGCGCAAGATGCACTTCATGATGCGCGCGAAGGCACTGCTGGCCTTCCCGGGCGGCTTCGGCACGCTGGACGAGCTGTTCGAGGTGATCACGCTCGTGCAGTGCAAGAAGTCCAAGCCGGTGCCCATCCTGCTGTACGGCAGCGACTACTGGAAGCGCCTGCTGGACCTGGAGCTGCTCGTGGAGGAAGGCACGATCTCGCCCGAAGATCTGCAGCTCTTCCAGTACGTGGACGACCCCCAGGTGGCCTGGGAGGCGATCGTGAAGTTCTACCAGTTGCCGGCGGGCTGAGCCCACCGGCCCGGGCTCACTCCAGCCAGCCCCCGCCCAGCGCCGCGTACAGCGCCACGCGGTTCTGCTGCAGGGCCAGGCGCGTCTGCGCCTCGGCCTGCTGCGCCGCGAACAGCGCGCGCTGCGCGTCCAGTACGTCGAGGAAGCTCGCCACACCGTTGCGGTAGCGCAGGTCGGCCAGGCGGAAGCGGTCCTCCTCCGCCGTCACCTGGTCGCGCTGCGCCTGCAGCTGGTCGGCCAGCGTCGCGCGCCCGGCCAGCGCGTCGGCCACCTCGCGGAACGCCGTCTGGATCGCTTTTTCGTACTGCGCCACGGCGATGTCGCGCGAGACCTCGGCCGATTGCAGGCCCGCGCGGTTGCGGCCCGCGTCAAAGATCGGCAGCAGCGCCACCGGGTTCAGCGTGAAGCCCCAGCTGCCGTCCTTGAACAGGCCCGACAGGTCGCTGCTCGCCGTGCCCGCGCTGGCGGTCAAGGTGATGCGTGGAAAGAAAGCCGCGCGCGCCGCACCGATGTTGGCGTTGGCCGCGATCAGGGTCTGTTCGGCCTGGCGGATGTCCGCGCGCCGCGTGAGCAGGTCCGAGGGCAGGCCGGCCGGCACGTCCGCCAGCAAGGCGGCGTCGCCCTCGGCCACTTGCAGCAGCTCGGCCGGCACCGGCTCGCCCACCAGCAGGTTCAACGCGTTCACGTCGAGCGCACGCGCCCGCTGCTGCTGCGCCAGCGCCGCGCGGGCCGTGGCCGCGAGCGACTCGGCCTGGCGCAGGTCCAGCGCCGAGGCGGCGCCGTTGTCGAAGCGCAGCTTGGTCAGGCGCAGCGAGTCCTCGCGCGTGGCCTGAGTCTGGCGCGTGATGGCCAGCAGCGCCTCGTTGGTCTGCAGGCTCAGCCAGCTGCTGATCACCGCCGAGACCAGGCTGGTCTGCGCGGCGTTGCGCGCCTGTTCGCTGGCCAGGTAGTCGGCCAGCGCGGCCTCCTTGAGCGCGCCCAGGCGGCCGAAGAAGTCGATCTCCCAGGTGCTCAGGGCCAGGCCCACGCTGTAGGTGCTCTGGATGCCGCCGCTGCCGTTCGGCTGGCGGTTGCCGCTGGCGGCCACGCCGATGGTGGGGAACTGGTTGGCGCGCTGGATCTGGTACTGCGCGCGCACGCGTTCGATGTTGAGCGTGGCGACCCGCAGGTCGCGGTTGTTGTCGAGCGCGCGCTGCACGAGCTCGCGCAGGCGCGCGTCCTGCACGAAGTCGCGCCAAGCGGTGTCCGCCGCGCTGCGCACGCCCGCGGTGTCGGCCGCTTGCGGATAGGTCTGCGGCACGGGCGCGGCGGGGCGCTCGTAGGTGGGGATCATCGAGCAGCCGGCCAGCAGCAGCGCCGCCGCCAGCGGGCCAAGGCGGGTAGTGAAATCAGGATTCATCGTTGTCGACTCCATGTGCGCGCGCGCTCTCGCGGTCGCGCTGGTGTTGGCGCTCGCTGCCCTTGAAGAAGCGGCGCACCACCACGAAGAACAGCGGCACGAAGAACACGGCCAGCAAGGTGCCGGAGATCATGCCGCCGATCACGCCGGTGCCGATGGCGCGCTGGCTGGCCGAGCCTGCGCCCGACGCGATGAACAGCGGCACCACACCCAGCGTGAAGGCCATCGAGGTCATGATGATGGGCCGGAAACGCAGGCGGGCCGCGGCCAGTGCCGCCTCCATGGCGCTCTTGCCCTGGGCCTGCACGTCCTTCGCGAATTCGATGATCAGGATGGCGTTCTTCGCCGACAGGCCGATGATGGTGATCAGGCCGACCTGGAAGTACACGTCGTTCTGGTAGCCGCGCAAGAGCGTGGCCAGCAGCACCCCGACCACCCCCAGCGGCACCACCAGGATCACCGACAGCGGGATGGTCCAGCTTTCGTACAGCGCGGCCAGGCACAGGAACACCGCGAGGATGGCGAAGCCATAGAGCACCATGGCCTGCGCGCCGGCGAGCTTCTCCTCGCGCGAGGTGCCGGTCCATTCGTAGCCGATGCCCTGGGGCAGCTGCGTGGCCAGGCGCTCCATCTCGTTGAGCGCCGCGCCCGTGCTGTAGCCCGGCGCCGCCATGCCGCTGATGCGCATGGTGGGGTAGCCGTTGTAGCGCACCGTCTGCATGGGTCCGGTGATCCATTTCGTGGACGCGAAGGCCGACAGCGGCACGGCCTGGCCGCGGTTGTTCACCACGTTCAGCCGCAGCAGGTCATCGGGCTGCATGCGCGCCGCGGCCTCGGCCTGCACCACCACGCGCTGCAGCCGCCCGCTGTTCGGGAAGTCGTTCACGTAGCTGGAGCCCAGCGCGGTGCCGATGGCGGCGTTGATGGCGTCGAAGCCCACGCCCAGCGCCTGCGCGCGGTCGCGGTCGATGTCGAGCTGCAGCTGCGGCGCGTCCTCCAGGCCGTCGGGACGGACCTGGGTGAGCACCGGGCTTTGCGCGGCCAGCTGCAGCAGTTGCCCGCGCGCCTGGGTCAAGGCCTCGCGGCCAAGGCCGCCCCGGTCCTGCAGGCGGAAGCTGAAGCCCGAAGACGCGCCCAGCTCCGGAATCGGCGGCGGGCTCAGCGGGTAGATGAAGGCGTCGCGGATGCCCATGAGCGCGCCAAAGGCGCGGCCCGCCACGGCCTCGGCCGAGCTGCCGGGCGCGTGGCGCTCGGCCCAGTCCTTGAGCGTGATGAAGGCCAAGGCGGCGTTCTGGCCCTGCCCCGAGAAGCTGAAGCCCAGCACGCTGACCATGCTCTGCACCTCGGGCTGCTTGAGCATGTAGCCCTCGACCTGCTCCATCACCTCCAGGGTGCGCTCCTGCGTGGCGCCCGGGGGCAGCTGCACGTTCACGAGCATGGTGCCCTGGTCTTCGTTGGGCAGGAAGGAGGTGGGCAGGTTCACGTACACCCAGGCCGCCGCCGCGCCGATGGCCAGGTAGACGATGAGCATGCGGCCAGCCCGCGGCAGCAGCGCGCTCACCGTGCGCGAGTAGCCGCCGGTGGTGCGCGCGAAGCCGCGGTTGAACCAGCCGAAGAAGCCCTTCTTCTCGACGTGGTGCCCCTTGGGCACGGGCTTGAGCAGCGTGGCGCACAGCGCGGGCGTGAGCGACAGCGCCATGAAGGCCGAGAAGGCGATGGACACGCCCATCACCGCCGCGAACTGGCGGTAGATGTTGCCCACCGAACCGCTGAAGAAGGCCAGCGGCACGAACACCGAGATCAGCACCACGGTCACGCCGATGATGGCGCCCGAGATCTGACCCATGGCCTTGCGCGTGGCCTGCAAGGGTGGCAAGCCTTCCTCGCTCATGATGCGCTCGACGTTTTCCACCACCACGATGGCGTCGTCCACCACGATGCCGATCACCAGCACCATGCCGAACATGGTGAGCACGTTGATCGAGAAGCCCATGGCCAGCAGCACGGCGAAGGTGCCCAACAGCGCCACCGGCACCACGATGGTCGGGATGATGGTGTAGCGGAAGTTCTGCAGGAACAGGAACATCACCAGGAACACCAGCGCCACCGCCTCCAGCAGCGTCTGCGCCACCTGCTGGATGGAGATCTTCACGAAGCGCGAGCTGTCGTAGGGAATGGTCCAGCTCATGCCTTCGGGGAAGAAGCGCTCCAGCTCGGTGAGCTTGGCGCGCACCGCGTCGGCCGTGGCCAGCGCATTGCCGCTGGCCGACAGCTGCACGCCGATGCCGGTGGAGGGCTTGCCGTTCAGCCGGGCGGAGGTGGCGTAGGCCTGTGCGCCAAGTTCGATGCGCGCCACGTCCTTCAGGCGCACGGTGGCACCGCCGGGGGAGGCGCGCAGCACGATGTTGCCGAATTGCTCGACCGTGCCGAGCTGGCCGTTGACCACCACGGTGGCCGAGATGCCCTGCCCCGCCACGTTGGGCAGCGCGCCGATTTCACCCGCCGAGACCTGTGCGTTCTGCGCGCGGATGGCCGCGTTCACGTCGGCCGCGCTCAGGTTGAAGCCGAGCAGCTTGGCCGGGTCGATCCAGATACGCATGGCGCGCTCGGTGCCGAACAGCTGGGCCTGGCCCACGCCGGGCACGCGCTGGATTTCGGGCAGCACGCTGCGCGCGGCGTAGTCGCCCAGCGCCACCGGATCCCATTTGGGGTCGTCGCTGGTGAGGATGGTGAAGAGCAGGAAGTTGCTGCGCGCCTGGTCCACGCGCACCCCCTGCTGCGTCACGGCCGCCGGCAGGCGCGGCGACGCGCGCGACAGCCGGTTTTGCACGTCCACCTGCGCCAGCGCCGGGTTGGTGCCGGGCTGGAAGCTCAGCGTGATCGAGCCGGTGCCGTTGGCCTGCGCCACCGACTCCATATAGATCAGGCCGGGCGAGCCGTTCATTTCCTGCTCGATGATGGACAGCACCGAATCCTCGAGCGTCTTGGCGGACGCGCCGGGGTAGGTGGCGTTGATCGTGATGGAGGGCGGCGCCACCGGCGGGTACTGCGCGATGGGGAGCTGCGTGATGGAGACCGCGCCCATCACGATCACGAACAACGCGATCACCCACGCGAAGATGGGCCGGTCGATGAAGAACTTCGCCATGTGTGCTTGCCTCAGCTGGCCTTGGAAGGCGCGGCCCCATTGGGATTCTGCTCACCCGGCTTCTTCCAGGGCACGGGCTTGACGGTGCCGCCCGGATGCAGTTTCTGAAAGCCGTCGACCATGACCTGGTCGCCGGACTTGAGGCCCTCGGTCACGACCCACTGGCCCTCTTGCTGGCCCCGCACGGTGATGTTGCGCGGCGCGACCTTGCCTTCGCCGTCGACCACCATCACCGAATCACCCTGCGCCGTGCGCGTGACGGCCTGCTGGGGCAGCAGCAACGCATTGCCCGCCGTGGCCTGCTCGATGCGCACGCGCACGTACAGGCCGGGCAGCAGAACCCCGTCGGGGTTGGGCACCTCGGCGCGCAGCGTCACCTGGCCGGTGGCGCTGTCCACGGTGAGATCGGAGAACAGCAGGCGGCCGTCGCGGCCATAGACCGAGCCGTCCTCCAGCACGATCTTCACGCGAGCGACCTGATCGCCCGCGCCCTTGAGCGATCCGCTCTGCAAGGCGCGCCGCAGGCGGTAGACCTCGGAGGCCGACTGCGTGAAGTTCACGTACATGGGGTTGATCTGCTGGATCACGGCCAGCGGCGTGGGCTCGCCCTGCCCCACCAGCGCGCCCTCGGTCACCAGCGCGCGGCCGATGCGCCCGCTGATGGGCGCGGTGACGTTGGCGTAGCCGAGGTTGATGCTGGCGGTCTGCACCGCGGCGCGGCCGGCGGCCACGTCGGCCTCGGCCTGCTTCTGCGCGGCCTGGGCGTTGGCGTATTCCTGCTGGCTGATGGCGTTTTCCTTCACCAGCGGTCCATAGCGGTCGGCCAGGGCCTTGGCCTGGCTCAGGTTGGCCTCGGCGCGGGCCAGCGTGGCGCGCGCGCTCTGCAGCGTGGCTTGGTACGGCGCGGAGTCGATCTGGAACAGGCGTTGGCCGGCCTTGACCTCGCTGCCCTCGCGGAACAGGCGCTGCTGGAGGATCCCGGCGGCGCGCGCCCGCACCTCGGACACGCGCGAAGCCTCCAGGCGACCCGGGAGTTCGTTGACCAGGCCCACGTCGCCCAGGGCCACGGTGATCACGCCCACCTCGGGCGGCGGCGGCGCGCCGCCGCCGGCCTGGGCCGGGGCGCCCTGCTTGCCGCAGGCGGCCACCAGGGTGACCAGGGCGATGGCAACAACGGTTTTGGCCGCGCGGGAGCGCGGCAGCGGGAAGGAACTGGGCATGGAATAGACCTCGGCGCGCGGGTGGGCTCGGGAAACGCGCGAGTATACATACGTGAATGTATGTATATTCGGCTTTTTTCCGCAAAGCCCCTCTTTTACCAAAGTCCATTCATGGCCCGCCGCACCAAAGCCGAAGCACAGGAAACGCGCAACCGGCTGCTCGACGCCGCCGAGCGCCTGTTCCAGACCAAGGGCGTGTCGGGCACCACGCTGAACGACATCGCCACCGCCGCGGGCGCCACGCGCGGCGCGGTCTACCACCACTTCAAGGACAAGGCCGACCTGTTCAACGCCATGATGGAGCGCGTGACCCTGCCGCTGGAGACCTCACTCGCCGAGGCGGGCCGTGCGGCCGCCGCCGAGGACGATCCCCTGCGCTCCCTGCGCGACACCATGGGCAGCGCCTTGCGCCAGACGGCACGCGACGAGCGCACGCGGCGCGTGTTCGAGGTGGCCACGCACAAAGTGGAATACACCGACGAGATGCAGGCCGTGCGCGATCGCCACCTGCGGGTGCGCAACGAGTGCATGGCGGTGACCCGCGATACCCTGCAGCTGGCCGCGCAGCGCCAGGGCCTGAGCCTGCCCATTCCCCTGTCGGCGGCGGCGCTGGGCCTGCACGTGATGATCGACGGCCTGATTCAGAACTGGCTGCTCGACCCCAAGGCCTTCGACCTGGTCACGCGCGGACGCCAGACCATGGACATCTACCTCACCGGCCTGGGCTTTCGGGAGCCAGCGGCCGACGGTCCTCAGGGCCGAGAGCGTTCCGGCGGCGCGACCGCCGGCCGCAAGCGCCAGGCCATGGGCGAGGCCATGCCCACCACGCCCCCCACGGCCCAGAACACGTAGGCCACGCCCACCGCCGCGCCGGCCGAGCCGAACAGCAGGGGCATCGCGACGCTCGATCCGTTGATGGCCATGGCGCGCAGGCCCAGGGCCTCGCCGTGGCGGTGCGGCGGGGTCATCTGGTGCAGCATGCTCATGATCATGGGCTGCACCGAGCCCAGCGCGAAACCCAGCAGCACCGACAGCGTGGCCATGGCCCAGGCCGCGTGCGCGAAGGGGTAGAGGGCGAACAGCGTGGCGGTGGCGAACATGGCCGCGGCGATCACCGCCGATTCGCGCAGGCGCGCGGCGATCCAGGGCATGAGCACGCGGATGGCCGTGGCCGCGAGCGCGAAGCCGCCCAGGATGGCGCCGATGGCGGTGGCGCTCAGGCCGCGCTCGTAGCCCAGCACGGGCACCAGGAAGGTGTGCACGTCCCAGCAGGACGACAGCATCCAGTTCAGGGCCATCAAGCGGCGGAAATCGGGCTGGCGCAGCAGGTCCCAGGACGAACGTTTGCGGGCGCCTTCGGGCGCGGACTCGCGCGGCAGTTCCTGCGTGCGCCGCACCCACCACCAGGCCAGCCAGGGCAGCAGCGCGAGCACCAGGTAGGCCCAGCGGAACCCCGCGTGGTCGATGACGAAGCCGGCCAGCACCGGTCCCAGGAAGTTGGAGATCGACGGCCCCACCGCCATCCAGCTGAACACCTGGCGCAGCTCGGTCGCGTCGTGCGCGAGCCGGCCCACGTGGCGCTGCAGCGCGATCATGGCCAGGCCACTGGCGGCGCCACAGGTGGTGGCCGACAGGCACAGCACCCAGAACGTGGGCCAGGCCACGGCCGCCAACCCGCCCAGGCTGGCCACGGTCACGGCCAGGCGCACCGGGCGCTGCAGGCCGTGCCGGTCGGCGAAGCGGCCGGCCGGCAGCGCCAGGAACACCGGCGCCAGCGCAAACAGCGCCAGCAGCACGCCCACCGACCAGGCGCTGTGGCCTTCGCGCAGCGCCATCAGGGGCGCCGCCATGCGAAAGCCGGTCATGCAGGCGTGCACGCTGATCTGCGAAGCGATCAGCCGCGCGAGATCCACGCGCAAGCGGGGGTTCAAGGGGCCTCGGGGTCGGAGGGGTCGCTGTCCAGCGGCAGCAGCGCGCTGCTGCGGTCCTGCGGCAGCGCTTCCACGGTCTTGAGCGCACGGCCCATGGCGCGGCTGCGCACCTCGGCCTGGTCCAGGGTGTTGAGCACCGTCTGGGTCTGGCTCTTCACGCGCGCCAGCACGTCGCCGAACTTGCCGAACTCGGTCTTGACCGCGCCCAGCACCTGCCAGACCTCGCTGCTGCGCTTTTCCAGCGCCAGCGTGCGAAAGCCCATCTGCAACGAGTTGAGCATGGCCATCAGCGTGGTCGGGCCGGCCAGGGTGACGCGGTGCTCGCGCTGCAGCAACTCCATCAGGCCGGGGCGGCGCAGCACCTCGGCGTACAGGCCCTCGGTGGGCAGGAACAGGATGGCGAAGTCGGTGGTGTGCGGCGGCTCGAGGTACTTGTCCGCCATGGACTTGGCCTCCAGGCGGATGCGCTGCTCCAGTGCACGGCCCGCGGCCTCGGCGCCGTCCCCGTCGGCGCGCTGCTGGGCGTCGAGCAGGCGCTCGTAGTCTTCGTTCGGGAACTTGGCGTCGATCGGCAGCCAGCAGGGCGCGCCGTCGTCGCCACGGCCCGGCAGGCGCACCGCGAAATCGACCGGGTTGCGCGTGCCGGGGCGCGTGACCACCTGGGCCGCGTACTGGTCGGGCGCGAACACCTGCTCCAGCAGCGCCGCCAGCTGGGCCTCACCAAACATGCCACGCGTCTTCACGTTGGTGAGCAGGTGCTTGAGATCGCCCACGCCTTGCGCCAGCGTCTGCATCTCGCCCAGGCCCTTGTGCACCTGCTCCAGGCGGTCGGCCACCTGCTTGAAGCTCTCGCCCAGGCGCGCCTGCAGCGTGCTCTGCAGCTTCTCGTCGACCACGGCACGCATCTCGTCGAGCTTCGCGGCGTTGCCTTGCTGCAGCTGCGTGAGCTGAGCGTCCAGCGTGGTGCGGATCTCGGCCAGGCGGCGCGCGTTGGCCTCGCTCATGTCCTGCAGCTGGCGCGTCAGCGCGTCGCCCAGCGCGCCGCGCAGCTGCACCAGCTGCTGGGCGAAGCCGTCGAGCTGCGCGTTCTGCGTGCGCGTGGTTTCAGCCGACTGCGCGGTGATGGATTCCTGGAAGCGGCTCAGGCTCTCCTGCTGCTCCTGTCGTGCGTTGCGGGCGTTGTCGCTCACCTCGCGCCGCAGCTCGCCTTCCACATGCTCCACGCGCTGGGCGATCTGTTGGAGCTGCGCCAGCACCGCCTGGCGGTGGGCGATGTCCTCCGGCGACACCGGGGGAGGTTCGGGCCGGCGGCGCCACAGCAGGAGCTGCAGCGCCACGCCCACGAAGGCCAGCGCCAGCAGCGCGATCAGCAACCAGGTGTCCATGGTCAGGCGCGCGCGCCTTTCCCGATGATCTCGGCGTTGAGCGGCGTGCGCGGCTGGCCGGTGGTGAGGTAGTCGATCACGTTGTCGGCCGCCAGCATGGCCATGGCGCGCCGCGTCTGGATGGTGGCGCTGGCGATGTGCGGCGTGAGCACCACGTTGGGCACGGTGAGCAGATCGGGGTGCACCTGGGGTTCGCCTTCGAACACGTCCAGGCCGGCGGCGGCGATGCGCCGCTCCTTCAGCGCCTTCGCCAGCGCCGCGTCGTCCACGATGCCACCGCGCGCGATGTTGACCAGCGTGGCGCTGGGCTTCATCTGAGCGATCTCGGCCGCGCCGATGGCGTGGTGGCTTTCCTTGCTGTAGGGCAGCACCAGGATCAGGTGGTCGGCCTCGCGCAGCAGCGTGGCCTTGTCCACGTAGCGGGCCTGGCATTCGGCTTCGGTGGACGGATCCAGGCGCGAGCGGTTGTGGTAAATCACCTTCATGCCGAAGCCCAGGGCGCCGCGGCGCGCGATGGCCTGGCCGATGCGGCCCATGCCCAGGATGCCCAGGGTACTGCCATGCACCTCGGCACCGGCGAACATGTCGAGCGCCCATCGGTTCCACTGGCCGGCGCGCAGGAAATGCTCGCTCTCGGTGAGTCGGCGCGCGGTGGCCATGAGCAGCGCGAAGCCGAAGTCGGCCGTGGTTTCGGTGAGCACGTCGGGCGTGTTGGTGGCCAGCACGCCGGCCGCGCTGAGCGCGGGCACGTCGAAGTTGTTGTAGCCCACCGCGATGTTGGCCACGATGCGCAGCGAGGGCACGGCCTGGACGATGGCGCCGTCGATGCGCTCGCTGCCGGTCGTCAGGGCGCCCACCTTGCCCTGCAGGCGCGCGATGAGCTGGGCCGGCGCGAGCACGCCATCGGCGTCGTTGTGATCGACCTCGAAGTGCTGGCGCAGGTGCTCGACGACCTCGGGGAAGATCTTGCGGCTGATGAGGATGGCGGGCTTGGCGGCCATGCGGCGGGTCTCCTTGGGGTGGTGTTGTCGGGAAACGGGGCAGGTCAGAGGAACCAGATCCAGGTGACGACCAGGAACAGCGGCACCAGAATGACCACCGACCAGGCCATGTAGCCGAAGAAGCTGGGCATCTTCACGCCACGGTCCTCGGCGATGGCCTTGACCATGAGGTTGGGCGCATTGCCGATGTAGGTGTTGGCGCCCATGAACACCGCGCCGGCCGAGATGGCGATCAGCGTGGGCGCCAGCGTGGTCATCAGCACCTGCGGATCGCCACCAGCCGTGTTGAAAAACACCAGGTAGGTGGGCGCGTTGTCCAGGAAGGAGCTCAGCGCGCCCGTGGCCCAGAAGTACATGGCGTTGTTCGGCGAACCGTCGGCGTGCGTGACCGCGCGGATCACGGCCGCGAAGGGTCCGTCCACGCCCGCCTTGAGCATGGCGATGACCGGGATGATGGTCAGGAAGATCGCCGCGAACAGCTTGGCCACTTCCTGCATGGGAGCCCAGTTGAACTGGTTGCCCTCATGCGCGCTCTCCGGCGTGATGCGCAGCGAGACCAGCGTAACGATGATCAGACCGACGTCGCGCACGATGCCGGGCAGGCCGACCTCGGTGCCGGCCACGTTGAACACCACAGCGGACTTCCACAGGCCGCTCATCAACACCAGCACCACCACCACGCCCAACAGCGCGAAATTGATGGCGCCGTCGAAGCCCAGGCGCGGCGTGTCGGGCGTGGGATCGGGCGCGCGGACCTCCTCGCGGCGGCGGTAGTAGTACGAGTCGATCAGATAGAACAGCACCAGCAGCACGCCGATGATGAAACCGGTCTTGGCCCACAGATGCTCGAGCGTCCAGAAGAAGCCCACGCCCTTGAGGAAGCCCAGGAACAGCGGCGGATCGCCCAGCGGCGTGAGGGCACCACCGGCGTTGGACACGATGAAGATGAAGAAGACCACCACATGCACCTGGTGCCGGCGGTTGTCGTTGGCGCGGATCAGCGGGCGGATCAGCAGCATGGAGGCGCCGGTGGTACCCATGAAACTGGCGAGCACCGCGCCGATGGCCAGAATGCCCGTGTTCAGCCCCGGGCTGCCGTGCAGGTTGCCGCGCACGAAGATCCCGCCGGCCACGGTGAACAGCGCCGTGAGCAGGATGATGAAGGGGATGTACTCGGCCAGCGCCGCGTGCACCACCGCGGCGCCCGTGGCGCCAGCGCCGAACGTGAGGGCGAAGGGCACCAGGAAGACCAGTGCCCAGGCTGCCGACACCTTGCCGAAATGGTGGTGCCAGAACATGGGCGCCAGCAGCGGCATGACGGCAATGGACAGCAGCACGCCGGCGAAGGGCAGGCCCCACCAGGCGGACAGCTGGCTGCCGTCGAGCTCGGCGGCGCCGGCCAGGCCGGGCAACAACAGGCACGACAGGGCCAGGGCCCTGAGCGAAAGGGAGCTCACGACGCGCTCCCGTTCAGACGGCCAGCAGGTCGACTTCAAACAGCAGCGTGGCGTTGGGCGGGATCACACCGCCCGCGCCGCGCGCGCCGTAGCCCAGCTCGGCCGGGATCACCAGGCGGCGCGTGCCACCGACCTTCATGCCCTGAACGCCCTCGTCCCAACCGCGGATGACGTGGCCCATGCCCAGCGGGAATTCGAAGGGTTGGCCGCGGTCCTTGCTCGAATCGAACTTGCTGCCGGCGGCGCCGTTGACGTACAGCCAGCCTGTGTAGTGCACCTGCACCGGTCGGCCTGCCTGGGCTTCCTCGCCCTGCCCGACCACGGTGTCTTCGTATTGCAGGCCGCTGGGGGTGGTGATCATGTCTGTCTCCTGAAGAAGAAAAGGGAAAACGGAAAGAGCAGGTGGCCTCAACCCAACCAGTGGGTGAACGACCGGACCGGTTCGCGCGGCGTGTGAAAACCGTTGACGGGCTCGTCGGGGTTCGCGTAGCCCAGCGCCATGCCGCAGACCACCATTTCGTCGGGGCCGGCGCCGATGTGCGGGAGGATGATTTTCGCGAAACCGTTCCAGGCCGCCTGCGGGCAGGTGTGCAGGCCCTGGCCGCGCGCGGCCACCATGATGTTCTGCAGGAACATGCCGTAGTCCACCAGCGAGCCGCGGCCCATCACGCGATCGAGCGTGAACATCAGGCCCACGGGCGCGTCGAAGAAGCGGAAGTTGCGGTGGTGCTGCGCATGCATCTTGTCCTTCTCGCCCTTGTTGATGCCCAGCAGACCGTACAGACCCCAGCCGTTCTCGCGCCGGCGGTCGATGTAGGGGCTGACCCATTTCTCGGGGTAGTAGTCGTACTCCTCACGGTACTCGGCGGCCAGCGCGGGGTTGGCGTAGATGGCGTCGTGGGCGGCGCAGACCTTGGCCACGAGTTCGTCGCGCGCCGCATGCTGCAGCACGTACACGCGCCAGGGCTGGGTGTTGGTGCCCGACGGGGCGCGGCTGGCCACGTCCAGGATGTGTTCGATGGTCTCGCGCGGCACCGGCGTGGGCAGGAAGGCGCGCACCGACATGCGGCTGGTGATGGCGGCGTCGACGCTCGCGGGGTCGATCGCGACGGGCTCGGCGAGGTTCATCTCAGGGTCTCCAGGGTCTTCTTCAAGGCGTCGGGCAAGGACACGGGTCGGCGGCTGGTCCGGTCCACGTAGACGTGCACGAAATGGCCGTGCGCCGCCGTGCGGTCCGCGCCGTCGGCGAACAGGCCCACCTCGTAGCGCACGCTGGACGTGCCCAGGTGCGCCACGCGCAGGCCGGCCCACACGGTCTGGGGAAAGCTCAGCGGCTCGAAATAGTGGCACTGCGTCTCCACCACCAGGCCGATGACGCCGCCCGCGTGGATGTCGAGCGCGCCGGATTCGATCAGGTGCGCGTTGACCGCGGTGTCGAACCAGCTGTAGTAGACGACATTGTTGACGTGGCCGTAGACGTCGTTGTCGGCCCAGCGGGTGCCGATGGCGCGAAAGACGCGGAAGTCGCTGCGGGGCCGGGCCTGGGGACGGGAAGCCGGTGCGGTCATGGCGCAGGATTGTGCCAGTGCGTACCGGAGGGGGTTCCAGCCGCCAGCGCCGGCGGCCTTGCCAGCCAGCGGCGCTCGAAGGCCAGCGCCGTGCGGTAGGTGTTGATCTGCACCTGCACCGTGGCCTCCAGGTCGTGGCCGTAGCCGCCGCCCATGGCGAAAACCAGCGGCAGCCGGCGCGACCAGGCCCAGTCCATCACGCGGCGGTCGCGCGCTTCGAGGCCGTCGAAGCTGAGCTTGAGGCGTCCCAGGCGATCGCCCTCGTGCGGGTCGGCGCCCGCCAGGTAGAGCACCAGTCCGGGCTCGAAGCGGCGCGCCAGCTCGTCGAGCGCCAGGTCCAGGGCGTGCAGGTAGTCGTCGTCGCCGCAGCCGTCGGGCAGCTCCACGTCCAGGTCACTCGGCTCCTTGCGGAAGGGAAAATTCTTGGCGCCGTGCAGCGAGAGCGTGAACACGCTGGGGTCGGCCGCGAAGAGGCGTGCCGTGCCATTGCCCTGGTGCACGTCAAGGTCGACGATGGCCACGCGCAGCGGCTGGCGGTGGCGGCGGGCGTGTTCGGCCTGCATCAGCCGCGCGGCGACCGCGAAGTCGTTGAAGACGCAAAAGCCACCCCCCTTGTCGGCGTAGGCGTGGTGCGTGCCGCCCGCCAGATTGGCCGCCAGGCCGCCGCCCTGCCCCATCACGCGGCGCGCGGCCTGCAGCGTCGCGCCCACCGAACGGCGCGCGCGCTCGGCCATCGCCGGGCTCCAGGGGAACCCGATCTCACGCTGCATCGCAGGGCTCAAGGAGCCGTCCGCCACCGCGGCGATGTAGGCCGGCGCGTGCACCAGGGCCAACTCCCCGTCGCTGGCGGGCAGCGCCTCGTGCAGATCCACCTCGGGCAGTTCGCGCGCCAGGCGTTCGCGCAGACGGCCGTACTTGGCCATGGGAAAGCGGTGCCCGCTGGGCAGGGGCAGCACGAAGTGGTCGGCGTAGTAGGCGTGCACGGGGCGCGGGCGAAACGGCGGCGGCGCATTGTGGGCGCGGCGCGAAGCCGCAGCGCGGGCCCCGGGTTTAGAAAGCGCCCCCTAAATTGTTGCAATGCAGCAAAAAGGGCTTGCATCCCTGGCACAGCTCCTGAATAATTCGATCCATGTTGCAGCGCAGCATAACGAACGAGACCACCGTTCGAGCCGAGGCCACCCGCCTCCACGCCGCAGCCTCTGTTGTCCCCCATCCACCCCTCAGGAGAATCTTCATGCTGACCGCCGAACAAATCATCGCCGCCCAGAAGTCCCAGATGGACACCCTCTTTGGCCTGACCCAGAAGGCTTTCGAAGGCGTCGAGAAGCTGGTTGAGCTCAACCTGCAAGCCACCAAGGCCGCACTGTCCGAGTCCGCCAACAACGCCCAGGCCCTGCTCAGCGTCAAGGACGCCCAGGAACTGCTGAACCTGCAAGCCAGCCTGATGCAGCCCCTGGCCGAGAAGTCCGTGGCCTACAGCCGCCACCTGTACGACATCGCCTCCGGCACCGGCGCCGAGTTCGGCAAGGCCGCCGAAGCCACCGCCGCCGACGCCCAGAAGAAGTTCATGGCCGTCGTGGACAACGCCGCCAAGAACGCCCCGGCCGGTTCCGAAACCGCCGTCGCCGTGATGAAGAGCGCCGTGTCCGCCGCCAACAACGCCATCGAGTCGGTGCAGAAGGCCGTCAAGCAGGCCACCGAAATGGCCGAATCCAACTTCAATACCGTGGCCGCCACCGCCGTGAACGCCTCCAAGACCGCCGCCAAGAAGCGCTGAAATAGCACAAGAACGCTGCCGTTGATCGCGGGACTTGACTTTCCGTCGCCCGCCCACAATTGACAGCGTATCGCAGGCCTTAGTCTGAACACCCAAGGTTTGCTGTCATCGGTTTTTTCTGGTTGTCTCCTCGGGTCCTTTTCGAAATTCGGTTTCATCGGACCCTTCACAGCCCTCACCCTTCGGTGAGGGCTTCTTTTTTTGGTTACATGCCCCCCCACTCTGGTGCCGAGTGGGCCTCCTAGAATCCCTGGATTTCCGCGCCGCCTCCCAAGGCAGCGCCCAGTGATCAGCGAGGTTTCATGCAAGCGACAGACACCGCGCCGCGCGACTGCGACGTTCTGGTGATCGGCGGCGGGCCGGCGGGCTCCACGGTCTCCACCTTGCTGGCGCGCCAGGGCCACCGCGTGGTGCTGCTCGACAAGGACCACCACCCGCGCTTTCACATCGGCGAGTCGCTGCTGCCGGCTAACCTGCCCCTGCTCGATCGGCTGGGCGTGGGCGAAGCCGTGCGGGCCATCGGCATGCTCAAGCCCGGCGCCGAATTCGTCTCGCCGCAGCACAGCCACACGCAGACCTATTACTTCGCCGACGCCTGGGACAAGTCCATGCCGACGGCCTACCAGGTCAAGCGGGCCGACTTCGACCACCTGTTGCTGCGCAACGCCGCCGAACAGGGTGTGGAGGTGCACGAGGGCACGCTGGCCCGCGAACTGCGCTGGGCCGCCGACGGCCAGCGTGTGGCATCGGTCGTCTCCACCGACGCACAGGGGCGCAGCACCGAATGGCGACCGCGCTTCCTGGTCGACGCCTCGGGCCGCGACACCTTCCTCGCGGGCCGGCTCAAGACCAAACAGAAGAACCCCGACCACAACAGCGCCGCCGTCTACGCCCACTTCCGCGGCGCGCGTCGCCACGAGGGCCAGGACGCCGGCAACATCACCATCTTCTGGTTCGAGCACGGCTGGTTCTGGTTCATCCCGCTGAGCGACGGCGCCACCAGCGTCGGCATGGTCACCTGGCCGTACCACATGAAGACCCGCGGCGGGCGCGAGCTGATGGACTTCCTGCTGGACAACATCCGCCATTGCCCGGCACTGGCCGAGCGCCTGGCCGGCGCGCAGCCCTCAACGCCCGCCGAGGCCACCGGCAACTACTCCTACCGCTCCACCCTCAGCCACGGCGCCGGCTTCCTGCTGCTGGGCGATGCCTATGCCTTCGTCGACCCGGTGTTCTCCTCGGGCGTGTGGCTGGCCATGAGCAGCGCGGAAATCGGCGCGCGCACCGTGGACACCTGCCTGCGCGAGCCGGCGCGCGCGGCCCAGGCCCTGCGCCGCTTCGACCGCCACATGCGCCATGGCCCGCGCGAGTTTTCCTGGTTCATCTACCGCATGACCAACCCGACCATGCGCGGCTTCTTCATGGAGCCGCACAACCCCCTGCGCATGAAGGAGGCGCTGCTGTCGGTGCTGGCGGGCGATCTGTTCGGCCGCACGCCGATCTGGCCGTCGCTGTGGGCCTTCAAAGGCCTGTACCTGGCGGTCAATCTGGGCAACCCGCTGCGCAGTTGGCGGGCCTGGCGGCAGCGCCGGCGCAACATCCGGCCCGCCGCTTCGGCCAGTGCCTCCTCCAGCGCATGAGCGGCCTGCGATTGCTCACGCCGCGCGTCGTCGACGCTCTTGCCCCGTCCGGCGTGTTGGGCGGGGCCGCCCTGGACGGCGCGTGCGGCACGCCCGCCTGGCCCGAGCAGCGCCTGCGCATGCCGGGCGAGCGCGGCGCCGCGGCCGCCTGGCGCGAGGCCTGGGCCAGCGACGGCCCGCTGCAGCAGGGCCAGGACGGCGGCCTGCGCTGGCGCGGCGACGGCGACTGGCTGTACGGCCTGATCGAACTCGACGAGCCCACGCCCGACGCGCCCGAGCGCGGCGCGTGCCTGCGCGAACGCACCCGCGAGGCCTACCTGCGCCTGTTCGCCCTGCTCGGGGCGCGCGGCACGCCGCACCTGTGGCGCGTGTGGAACTACATGGCCGGCATCAACAGCGATGAGCAGGGCCTGGAGCGCTACCGCTGGTTCAACCTGGGCCGCCACGACGCCTACCAGGCCCTGGGCGCCACCGCCGCCGCCCAGATGCCGGCGGCCAGCGCCCTGGGCTGGGCGGGCCACGGGCCGCTGTCGATCGCCTTCCTCGCCGGGCGCCGGGCCCCGCGCCCGATCGAGAACCCGCGCCAGGTGAGCGCCTTTCACTACCCGGGCGACTACGGCCCGCGCCCGCCGCTGTTCGCGCGCGCGGTGCTGGCCGACTCGGGCGCCGGCGAGTGGCTTCTGGTCTCCGGCACCGCGAGCATCGTCGGCCACCAGACCGTGCACCCGGGCGACGTGGTCGCGCAATGCGAGGAAACCGCGCGCAACCTGCGGGCCGTGCTGGACGAGGCCAACCGCGCCACGCGCACCAGCGGGCATCGCGCCGAGGCACTCAGCCACCGCGTGTACGTGCGCCACGCGGCCGATTTCCCCGTCGTGCGCCGCACGCTCGAGCGCTGCCTGGGCGGCGCCGGCCTCACGCTGATGCAGGCCGACATCTGCCGCCAGGACCTGCTGGTCGAGGTGGAGTCCCTGGCCCACGGTGCCGTCCTGCGCTGATGCGGCTCACCCTGTCCCGCCCCACCCAGTGGCTGCAGGCGCTGCGCGAGCACCTGGCCATGGTGCTGGGCCTGGGCCTGCTCGCCACGCTGTGCCTGAGCTGGTCGCCGATCGCCCTGGTGCTGCACCACGCGCTGCCGCGGCGCTGGGGGCAGGCCGTGGGCCGGCGTGTGGCCACGGCCTGCTTCCGCTTCTACCTGGGCGCGCTGCGCGCGGCCTGCGGCTGCCGCTTCGATCTGGACGCGCTCGATGGCCTGGCCGGGCAAGGCCCGATGATCGTGGTGGCCAACCACCCCAGCCTGCTCGACGCCCTGCTGTTGGTCTCGCGCCTGCCCAACGCGGTCTGCATCATGAAGGCCGGCCTGATGGACAACCCGCTGTTCGGCGCGGGTGCCCAGCTCGCGGGCTATGTGCGCAACGACAACCTGCTGCACGTGATCCTGCAATGCCGCAGCGAACTGCGCAAAGGCACCCAGGTCATCGTCTTTCCCGAAGGCACGCGCACCACCGACTGGCCCATGAACCGCGTGCCCGCCTCCATCGGCCTGCTGGCGGTGCGCTCGCAGGTGCCGGTGCAGACGGTGCTGCTCGATTTCTCCAGCCCTTACCTGGGCAAGGCCTGGCCGTTGTGGCGCCGCCCCGAGCTGCCGCTGCGGGTGAGCGCGCGCCTGGGGCGGCGCTTCGAGCCGCCCAGCGACGCCCGCGCCTTCACCGACGAACTGCAAAGCCACTTCGACCAGGCGCTCAAGAACGCCCAGGTCGCGTCCGCGAACCCATGCCCCAGCCGTCCACCACCCACCTCGTCCTGATCCCCGCCTACAACCCGGGCGAGTTGCTCGCGCGCACGGTGCGCGCGGCGCGCGCGCAGTGGGCACCGGTGTGGGTGGTGGTCGACGGCAGCACCGACGGCTCCACCGCCGAGGTGCAGGCCTTGGCCGCGCAGGACCCCCAGCTGCGCGTGATCGTGCTGCCCCGCAACCAAGGCAAGGGGGCGGCGGTGCTGGCGGGCCTGCAGGGCGCCGCGCGGGCGGGCTTCACGCACGCGCTGACCATGGACGCCGACGGCCAGCACCCGGGCGAACTGATCCCCCGCTTCATGGCCACCTCGCTGTCCCAGCCCGAGGCCATGGTGCTGGGCAAGCCGGTCTTCGGTCCCGAGGCGCCCGCGCTGCGCGTGCAGGGGCGGCGCATTTCCAACGCCTGGGCCAACATGGAAACCCTGGGCATGGGCGTCGGCGATTCGCTCTACGGCTTTCGGGTCTACCCGGTGCGCGCGCTCATCGACGTGATGCGTTCCACGCGCTTCATGCGCCGCTTCGACTTCGACCCCGAGGCCGTGGTGCGCCTGTGCTGGGCCGGCGTGCGCCCGATCAACGTGGACGCGCCGGTGCGCTACCTCGCCCCCGAGGAAGGCGGCGTGTCGCACTTCAAGTACCTGCGCGACAACCTGCTGCTCTCCTGGATGCACAGCCGGCTGTTCGCGGGTTTCGTGCTGCGGCTGCCCCGGCTGTTGTGGCAGCGGCTCAGGCCATCGCCCCGTTGATGCCGATCACCTGCCCGCTGATGTAGCCGGCCCGCTCGGAGGCCAGGAAGGCCACGAGATCGGCCACCTCCTCGGCGCGGCCCGCGCGCTGCATGGGCACCAGCTGCTTCACCGTGGCGGCGTCGAACACGCCGTCGGCCATGCCGCTGTCGATGATGCCGGGCGCCACGGCATTGACGGTGATGCCGCGCGCGGCCACCTCCAGCGCCAACGAGCGCCCCGCCGCGTGCAGCGCGGCCTTGGCCGCCGAGTAGTTCACCTGCCCGCGGTTGCCCACCACGCCGGACACCGAGGTGATGTTGATGACCCGGCCCCAGCGCGTGCGGATCATGGGCAGCATGAGCGGCTGCGTGATGTTGAAGAAGCCGTTGAGCGACACGTCGAGCACGCGGTCCCATTGCTCGCCCGTCATGCCGGGAAAGACGGCGTCGTCGTGCACGCCGGCGTTGTTCACGAGCACCTGCACCGGGCCCTGCTCAAGCAGGCCAGCCAGGGCCGCCGCGCAGGCCGCGCGGTCGGTCACGTCGAATCGGCAGGCGCTCGCCCGGCCACCGGCGGCCAGGATGCGGTCGACCACGGCCTGCGCGCGTTCCATGCCCTGGTTGGCGTGCACCAGCACCTCCAGGCCGTCCTGCGCCAGGCGCTGCGCGATGGCCGCGCCCAGGCCGCCGCTGCCGCCCGTGACCAGGGCCCGTTTCGGGGCCGTCATGCCGCCCCCCCGTCGCTGGCGAGGCCCGCGGCATCGAGCACCACCGCCGCGCGGCCATCGGCCAGGGCGCCGCGGGCGCCCTCGACGCTGAAGCCGTAGAGCACGTTTCGCGCATCACCCGACAGGCGCTCGGCGCGCACGCGCAGCGGCGCGTCGGCGGCTTCGATGCTCAGCGTGTGCAGGTTCACCCCCCGCACGCTGGCCAGGTAGCCCGCGCGCGGCGCCTCGTGCAGGCCGGCGACCAGGGCGCCGTGCACGGCCATGGCCTGGGCCGCGTATTCGATGGCGTGCACCGCGCCCAGGGCGCCATCGGCGCCGCGCAGCGGGTGTGTGGCCAGGCTGTCGAGCCGCGCCTCGCAGTGGATGGCCTCGGGCGACCAGTGCCGCACGGCGTCGAGCAGGCACATGTCGAGCTGGTGGGGGATGCGGCGCGCGATCGCGTCGCGGTCGAGCGGGGCGTGGGGGGTCGGGTCGGTCATGGTTGGCGGGGCGTGAAGCGCAGCCGCAGGTGCTGGGGCGCCAGGTAGTCCAGCACCACGGGGCGATCATCGCCGCGCGCGATGCGCTCGAGCAAGGGCAGACCGCGCAGCGCGGGAAAGGCCCTGCGCAGGCCGTCCAGCGGCGCCGCCGCCAGCGTGTTCACCGGATCGCGCGTGAGCGCGCCGTGCAGCGTGCCCAGGCTTCGCTCGCGCGGCGCGGTGCCCAGCCAGAGCGCGATGCCCGCCGCATCGGGCACGGGCCGGCAGGCGTGCAGCGGCTCGGGGTACTCGCTGTCGTAGGCCACCAGCAGCACCTCGGGCGCGCCGTCGAGCAACTGGCCCACGGCGTCGATCCAGCCCGCACCCAGGCTGGCGTCGTGGGCGCACAGCACCTGGCTCGGCGCCATGGAGCGCGTGGCGATGCCCCAGTAGCCGGCCGCCGCGTTGTGCACCGAGTTGTGGAATCGCGTGGGCGAGATGGCGCGGTCCTCGCCCGCCAGCTGTTCGCACAGGGCGTGGCAGTTGTGGCCGTCGGCGCCGGACGAGGTGAAGACCGTGGCGATGTCGGCCGGGTCCTGTCCGTCCAGCGCGCGCTGGCCCAGCGCCAGCGCCAGGCGCACCACGCGGCTGGCGCGGCGGCGCTCGGCGGCCGGCAGTGCCTGGGCCGGCGGCAGCACCGAAGGCGCGTGCGCCCAGGCCTGCTCGCCGCGCAGCACGGCCGCGGCCTGGGGCCAGTCGGCCAGGCCGGGGGCGATGATGGAGACGCCGTGCAGCCAGACGGCGGTGTGCGGTGCGGCGTGGGGGCGCTGGTTCATGCTTGGCCCCCACCGAACACGAGGCTGCAATTGCTGCCGCCAAAGCCGAAGGAGTTGGAGAGCGCGTACCGCAGCCCGGGCGCGGGCGCGCCGTCGAGGCGGTAGTCCAGTTCGAGCGCCGGATCGAGTTCGCGCGTGCCGGGGCTGCCGGGGATCCAGCCCTCGCGCAGCGCGATGGCGCAGGCCACCGCCTCCAGCGCGCCGGCCGCGCCCAGCGTGTGGCCGGTGGCGCCCTTGATGGACGAGCACGGCGCACCGCGCCCGAACAGCGCGGCCACGGCCAGGCCCTCGGCCGCGTCGTTGGCCGGCGTGGCGGTGCCGTGCAGGTTGATGTAGCCGATCTGGTCCGCCCGCAGGCCAGCCGAGCGCAGCGCGGCCTGCATGGCCAGGCGCGCGCCCAGGCCCTGCGGGTGCGGGGCCGACATGTGGTGCGCGTCGCTGGACTCGCCCACACCCAGCAGCCGCACGGCGGCCGGTGCGCCGTCGCGCTCCAGCAGCGCGAAAGCCGCCGCCTCGCCGATGGAGATGCCGTCGCGCTGCGCATCGCTGGGCCGGCAGGGCTCGGCCGAGGTGAGTTGCAGCGAGGCGAAGCCGTACAGCGTGGTGAGGCAGAGCGAATCGACGCCACCCACCACGGCGGCGTCGATGGTCCCCGCCGCGAGCTGGCGCGCGGCGGCGGCGAACACCTTGGCGCTGGACGAGCAGGCGCTGGACAGCGCCATGGCCACGCCCTGCAGCCCGAAGGCGGCGCGCACGAAGGCGCTCACCGAGCCGGTGTTGTGCGTGGTGTCGTAGTGGAACCAATCGGGCAGCGCGCCCGTGGCGGGGTCGCGCTCGCGGTAGGCCAGTTCGGTCTGCAGGATGCCCGAGGTGCTGGTGCCGACGAACACGCCCACGCGGTCCGTGCCGTGGCGGGCCACGGCCTCGCGCACGCGCTCGGCGAAGCCATCCTGCTGCAGGCCCATCCAGGCCAGGCGGTGGTTGCGGCAGTCGAAGGCGCTCAGCGCGGCCGGCAATGCCACGGCGTCGACGCCAGGCACCTCGCCGATCCAGGTGGGCAGGTCCACGGTTTCGAAGCGGCAGGGCGTCAAGCCACTGCGCGATTCGCGCAGCGCCCGCGTGTGCTCGGCCAGGCCCTGCCCCAGGCAGGAGGTGGCGGTGTAGGCGGTGAGGGAAACGGCTTGCATGGGGAAACCCGGGACGCGGCGCTCAGCGCACGCGGCAGTACAGCATGACGTTGGCCAGGGGCTTGTTGCCGCTCATGTCGCGGCTGTCCACCTCGAAGCCCAGCGATTCGAGCTCGGCGCGCCACTCGGCCAGCGGCCGCGCGTACAGGCGCGAGAGCCGGTGCCCGCGCGCGAAGGTCACCACGCGGTCGATGTTCAGGCCCATCTGGTAGCGCCAGCCGGCCGAGGCGTCGCCGATGCGGGTGAGGAACACGCCGCCCGCCGGCAGCGCGGCGCGGATGCGCGCCAGCAGCTCGCTCTGGCGCTGGTGGTCCACGTAGTGCAGCGCGTCCAGGATGGTGATGGCGTCGGGCCGGCCGAGCTCGGTGCGTGTCATGTCGCCGCGCTCGATGCGCACCACCGGGTGCGTGGCGCCGAAGGCCTGGGCCGCGCGGTCCACGTCCTTGTCCATCAGCTCGATGCCGCGCAGCGCGCGGGGGGTGGGCGGCGGCGCCCAGTCGGCGGGCCAGCGGCCCCGCGCCGCCAGCTGCTGCGCGGCCAGCAGCCAGGAAAACAGGCTGCCCTGCCCGCTGCCCAGGTCCAGCACGCGCGGCGCGCCGCTCAGCAGGCCGCGGCGCAGGATGTCGTGAAAGATGGTGTCGTAACCGAGCTTGCCGCGCGCGTAGTGGTACGCGAAGCGGCCGCCGGCGCGGAAGCGTTCGCTGGCGTGGTCGACCAGTTCGTGGACGAAGGCGTGGCTCATGCGGGGGACGGGCTCATTCAAGGGATTGGAACAGGGTCTCGGGCCGCAGCCCCAGGCGGCGCGCCTCGGCCATGACGGCGGGCAGCGCGTGCAGCAGCACCGGCTGGCCGTCGGGCGCGCGCGCGGCGTGGCCGTCGTGCAGCAGCAGGATGTCGCCGGCGGCGAAGCCGCGCAGCAGCCGGCGCTGCACGGTGGCCGGATCGCCGGTGCGGGTGTCGAAGCCGCGGCGCGTCCAGCTGGCGTGCCGCAGGCCCAGACCGTGCAGCACCGGGTCGAGGAAGGGATTGCGCAGGCCGGCCGTGGGCCGGAAGAAGCGCGGCGCCTGGCCGGTGATGTCGCTCAGCGCGGCCTGCGCGGCGGCGATGTCGCGCCGCATGCGGCCGGGCCCGAACAGCGAGAAGGCATTGGAATGCGACTGGCCGTGGTTCTCCACGCGGTGTCCACGCGCCACGATGGCGCGGCACAGCGCCGGCTGCGCCTGCGCGCGGCGGCCGATGCAGAAGAAGCTGGCCTTGGCCCCGAGTTCGTCGAGCAGGTCCAGCACGCGCGGCGTGATCTCGGGGTCGGGACCGTCGTCGATGGTGATCGCAAAGGCGCCGCGCGCGGCCGCGGCCGCGGGCAGGTGCACCCAGTTCTCGCCCAGCCATTGCGAGCGCGGCCACAGGCCCGCGGCCACCACGGCCGCATGGTTGGCCACCACACCGCTCGCCAGCCAGGGCCACCAGCCGGGCTGCCACAGCCCCGCGCCCAGCGCAGCGCCGTGCAGCAGCACGCTGGCCTGCAGCAGCGGCGCGGGCCGCCAGCGCGGGCCGTTCAGCCGGGCCGGCGTCATGGCGCGCCCTCCCCGTCCGCCGCCCAGGGCCGCCGCGCCACCAGGGCGGACCACAGGGCCTGCCAGCAGGCCCAGTCGTGACCGCCGTCGATGCGCAGCACGCGCTCGGCGGGCAGGCGCGCGGCCATGCGGTCCATGCCGTCGGCGAAGCGGTCCTGGCGGCCATAGCCCATCCAGGCCACGGGGCGCGGTGGTGCTTGCTTCCACCAGGCCCAGACCTCAAAGGCCGGGTCGCTGTCGTCGGGCGCAGGGCCGGGCCAGGCGTCCAGCCCGCCCGCGCGTTGAATGGCGTTCCAGGCCAGCCGATCGCCCGGGTAGGGCGCCAGCAGGCACAGGCCATCGACCAGGTCCGGGTGGCGCCGCGCGCACAGCACGGCCTGCCAGCCGCCCAGCGAAAGACCGCCCAGCCAGACGCGGCGCCCCGCCTCGCGTGCGGGCCGCAGCCACTCGGTGACCAGGGCCTCGATGGCGTCGGCGCCGTCGTAGCGCTGTGCCTGCAGGTCGAGCGCCACCATGTCGATGGCCTGGCCCGCGGCGGCGGCCTCGGCGTCCCAGCCTTGCGCGGCCACGTCGGCGGCGCCCATGGCCGCGCCGGGCAGCCAGACCAGGCGGCAGGGGGCCTCGCCGGTCCAACCCGCGAAGCGCTGGGCCTTCATGGGACGGGGTCCTTGTGCGCCGGCGTGAGCACCGCCGACAGCAGCAGCGCCAGCACCGCGCCCGGCGCCACCGTCACACCCACCGCCTGCAGCACCGGCACCGAGGACAGCGAGAGCACGCCGAAGCCGATGGCCGTGGTGGCGCAGGCCACCAGCACCGACAGCAGGGCCCGCGGATCGGCGTGCGGGTCGCGCCGCCAGCGCTCGATGAACAGCGAGTAGTTGGAACCCACGGCCACGATGAGCAGCATGCCGATGAGGTGCAGCAGGTGCAGGCGCACGCCCAGCGCGTGCAGGCTGGCGATCACGATCAGCACCGCCGCCACGATGGGCAGCAGCACGCCCAACAGGCGGCCCGGCCCGCGCAGCGAGGCGCCCAGCACCAGCACGATGCCCGCCAGCCCGGCCAGCGACAGCGCGATGGCCTCGCGCAGGTAGCTGCCGTAGAGCGATTCGAATTCCTGCTTCAGGTCGACGAAGCGCGCACCGCTGCCCTGCAGCGCCGCGCGCAAGACCTCGGCCGGCAGGTCGGCGCCGACCGCGCCGGGCGCGGGGCGCAGCGGCAGCAGGGCGGTCCAGCCATCGGCGTGCGGCTGCAGCAGCGAGTCCACGGCGATGGCCAGGGCCGAGCCGTCGAGGTCCTCGCGCCGCAGCGGCGCGGCCGCGCGCGCCTGCGCCACGGCGTCCACGAAGGGCTTGAGCCGCGCGGCCGACAGGGGCTGCCCCTGCAACGCCAGGTTCAGGTCGCGCGACAGCGCCTCGGGCGCGGGCAAGGCGCGCTGACGCTCACGTTGCAGGGCCTCGCTGGGCAGGAAGCGCGCGGGGCTGTCGTAGCCGCCGATCAGGCCCTGCGCCACCAGCGGCTGCAGGCGCGCGGCGGCCGCCTCGGCGCCGCGCAGCGCGGCCTCGCGGTCGCTGGCGCGCACCACCACCATGTAGCGCGCGTCGGGCGCGCCCAGGTCGCCGCGCAGGCGGGCGTCGCGCTCGGCGTCCTGCGGGCTCACGCTGGACAGGGCGGACAGGTTCGGCTCCCACAGCGTGTCGCGCTGCACCACCAGCCAGGCCAGCGCCAGCAGCGCCGCGCCCAGCACGGGCCAGCGCCAGGCCCGCAGCGCCAGCACGCGCGGCGTCACCCAGGCCGGCAGCTCGGGCGTGCGCGCCACCTGGCCGCCGGCCATGGCGGGCAGCACCAGCCGCGTGGTCAGGGCGGCGACGAACACACCCGTCATGGCGTACAGGCCGAGCTGCGCGAGCCCCGGGAAACCCGCGAACAGCAGCGCGCCGAAGCCCAGCACCGAGGTGGCCACGCCCAGGCGGATGGTGGGCCAGAAGTTCTCGTGCCAGCGCCGGCCCTCGCCGCTGTCCTCGCGCCCGGTCTGCACGAAGTAGTAGATGCCGTAGTCCACCGCCTCGCCCACCAGCGCGGCGCCGAAGCCGGCCGTGATGGCGAACACCGAGCCGTGCACCTGCCCCACCGCCACCAGGCCCGCGAGCGAGCCGCTCACCGCCGGCACCAGGGTCAGCAGCAGCGGGCGCCAGCGCCGGAACATGCACCACAGCAGCAGACTGATGCCGATGGCGCTGAACAGGGTCAGCCGCGCGACGTCGGCCTGGATGGCTGCGCGCGTCTTCACCGCGAACACGCCGGGCCCCGACACCTCCAACCGCAGCGCGCCCGGCGGCAGCGCGTCGAAGGCGGCCTGCACGCGCGCCACGGCCTCGGCCTGGCCGTCGGTGTCCGCGCCCGCCGCGCGCGTCTGCAGCAGCAACATCGCGCGCGCGCCGTCGCGCGACACCCAGACGCCCTCGGCCATGTTGGGCTGGCCCTGCGACTGCCAGCCCATCAGCACCTCGAAGGCCTCGCCCGTGGGGTCGGACGGGAACCGCGCCTTGAACGGCAGCCCCGCCGGCGAGGACACGATGTCGATGGCGTTGAGGATGGCCTCGCGCAGGCCCTCGGGCGTGAAGCGCTGCGGTCCCACGGCCGGGCTCAGCGTGTAGCGGTGCTTCTGCAGCAGCGCGAACTCGCGGTCGAAGGCCTCCAGCTCGCCGTTCTGCACCGAGACGAAGGCGCCGTCGGCCGAGAGCCGCTGGCGCAGCGCGCGCGAAGCCTCGGCGCGCGCCGCGCTGTCGCCGCCGTCGATGGCCACCATGAGCAGGCGCGAGACCACGCCCTCGCGCAACTGCTCCACCAGCACCTGCTGCTCGGCGCTGGGGTGGGAGGGCAGGAAGAAGGACAGGTCGGTGGTGAAGCGCGTGCGCGAGGCCAGCCAGCCGCCCAGGGCCATGGCCAGGGCCCAGGCGAGCACGATCCACGCGGCACGGCGGGTCATCGGAGCCCCCCCGGGCGCGCTGCGGTGCGAGCGCCTTCGGACGGCCGGGCGGCGCGCATCCGGAACACCTCCGCGCGGCGCGCTGCGGTGCGAGCGCCTTCGGACGGCCGGGCGGCGCTCATCCGGAGCACCTCCGCGCGGCGCGCTGCGGTGCGAGCGCCTTCGGACGGCCGGGCGGCGCTCACGGCTTGCCCACCGGTTCCAGTCGCATCTCGGTGCGGTCGCCGTCGGACTGGCTGTAGTCGATGCGGTCCACCGCGACGCCCACGCCCGAGATGACGATCTGCGTGACGATGCCGCGCAGCCGCGCCTGCAGCGGCTCCAGCGTGAGCGTCCAGCGCTTCTCGGGCTGGCCCTGCAGGGCCACGCGGTAGTGGCGCTCCAGCGCCGCGCGGTCGCCCTGCAGGGTGCTGCGGATGCTGGCCACGAAGGCCTCGACCTCGGGGCGCTGGCTCACGGGCATGCTCATGCGACGCTGGTCGCGCTCCAGCGTGAGCGTGTCCTTGTCGAGCAGCAGGCGCTCGGGCCGGGGCGAGAGCGTGCGCCGCTCCAGCCAGTCGGGCGCGCGGTAGCTCATCTCGCCGCGCGAGACCAGGGGCGCGTCGAGCATGGCCATGTGGCGCCGCTCGACGAAGCGCACCGTGCCGCCGGGGTGCGCGGCGAGCAGGGCCATCAGGCGCTCGAGTTCGTCGGCCGCGCGCGCGGCCGTCAGGGGCAGCAGCATCAGCGCCAGTAGCCAGAGCCTGCGGGAGATCATCGTTGCCAGAAGTCGAAGAAGTTGAACCAGTTGAACGGCGCCTGCCGGCAAGCGGCCTGCAGGCGCTCCACGTAGGCGGCGCGGGCCGCCTGGATCGCGGCATCGCGGGCCGCGCCACGGCCAACCGTACCAAAGTCGGCCAGCGGTTCGAACACCAGCCGGTAACGGTTCGCACCCAGGTACAGGCCTGCCATGAAGAAGACCGGCCGGCGCAGCACGGCGGCCACGCGCCAGGGCGCGACCGGAAAGGCCGCGGGGTCGCCCAGGAAATCGTGCAGGGCGCGGTCGTCCGCGTCCAGCGAGCGGTCGACCAGCATGCCCACCAGGTGGCCCTGCTCCAGCCGCTGCGCGGCCTCGACCATGGAGTCGGGCCGGCCCAGCGGCACCACGTCCTGCCGGGCCTCAGGGTTGATGGCGGCGAGCGCGGCGCGCATCTGGCGCGCGTTGTCCTCGTACATCAGCATGCTCACCTGAAGGCCGGGCCGCTGGCGGCCCACGCAGCGCAGGGCCTCGAAGCTGCCCAGGTGCGCGCCCATCAGCAGCACGCCACCGCTGTCCATGGCGCGCAGCAGCGCCTCGGCGCCCTGCACCTCCACGTCGAACAGGTCGACACGTCCGTTGAGCAGGTAGACACGGTCGTGCACCGTGGTGGCGAAGCTCAGCAGGTGGCGGTAGCGCTCGCGCCAGGTGGGCGGGCGGCCCAGGGCGCGGCGCAGGTAGTCGCGGCTGGCCGCGCGCGGGCGCGGCGCGAACAGCAGGAAGTACAGCGTGGCGCCGTGCAGCACCGCGCGGCTGAGCCGTCGGCCCCCCCACAGCGACAGGCGCACCATGAAGCGCAGCAAGCCCAGGTGGCCACGCTCGGGCCGCTGGCGCCACTCGGGCAGCGCGCGCCCATTCACCGGGTGCCCCCCCATGCCGCGCACCGCGGGGCTGGGTGCCTGGGGAACGGCCGGGCAGCGCTCATGCGTCCACCGGCCGCAGCTGGCCGGTGGCCACCGGCTCGCCACCGCGCGTGAAAACGAAGGCGAAGCCCGTGCGGGGCAAGGCACTCAGGCTCAGCCGCAGTTCGTCGCCGGGCCGCACGGCTTGCAGGAACTTGGCTTGCGGCAGGCCCCAGCCGCGCGCGCCGGGCGCCAGTTCGCGCGCCGCGCGCAGGGCCTCGTCCAGCAGCACCACGCCCGGCAGGATGGGCTGACCCGGGAAATGCCCCGCGAAGGCCGGGTGGTCCGGGGGCACGCGCCAGACGCGCTCAAGAAGGCTCACGCAGCACCTCGCGGCGGTACAGCGCAGCCAGCGCCTCGCGCGTGAGCTTGCCGGTGGCGTTGCGCGGCAGCGCCGGCAGCAGCACCAGCGGGCGCGGCAGGAAGATGGCGTCGACGCGCTCGCGCAGCTCGGCCAGCAGCGGCGCCGGCTGGCGGCCGGGCGCCACCGCGAAGGCCACCAGCCGCGTGACGGCGGCGTCACCGCCCGGCGCCTCGGGCAGGAAGAAGGCGGCGTCGAGCACGCCCTCGAGCCCCGCGAGCTGGCGGTTCAGGTAGGCCAGCGACGTGCGCTTGCCCGCGATGTTGATGAGGTCGGCGTGCCGGCCGTGCAGCACGAAGCGGCCGTCGGCCAGCGGCTCGATCAGGTCGGCCAGCGGCACGGTCCCCTCGACATGCCCGCCCTCGGCGCTGGCCACGTCGCCCGCAAACCGCAGGCGCGCGCCGGGCAGCAGCGTCCAGGCCGGGCCCGCCACGGTGCGCCGGCTGGCCAGCGCGGAGGACTCGGTGGAGCCGTAGATCTCGTGCAGTTCGGCGCCGCAGGCGGCCTCGGCCTGCTGCGCCAGGCCCTCGGCCAGCGGCGCGGTGGCCGACAGCAGGCGCTGTGGCAGGGCGCCCGACGCGGCGCTGGCCAGCCAGTTGGCCAGGTGAAAGGGCGTGGTGACCAGCAGGCGCGGCGCCGGCACGGCGGCCAGGGCGTCGTTGATGTCCTGCGGGAAGAAGGGCTTGCCCGACCAGAAGCTGCAGCCGCCGTGCAGCGCCAGCAGAAAGGTGGATTCGAAACCATAGCTGTGCTGGATGGGCACGGTGCCCACCAGCACGTGCGGCGTGCGGTCCAGCCCCAACGCGGCGGCCTCGGCCTGGCCGTTGCGCACCAGGCGGCCCCAGTGCTTGGGGTGCGGCTGCGGCCGGCCGGTGGAGCCCGAGGTGAACAGCACGGCGGCCCGCCGGGCGTCGTCGATCCAGGGCATCTCGGCGACCGGCGGGCGGCCGGCGCCGGGGCGCGCGGCCACCTCGCGCCGGGGCAGCCCGGCGGCCTCGGCCGCGAGCGACATCTCGGCGCCGTCGACCAGGCACAGCGCGCCCGGGAAGTCCTGCGCAAGCTGGCGCAGGCTCTGCGGCGCCAGCGAGGACGGCTGCAGGCTCACGCGCCCGCGCAGCAGGCCGGCGGCAAAGCCCACGGCGAAGCGGTAGCGGTCCTCGCAGAGGTTGATGAGATCGCCCTCGGGCGGCAGCGCTTGCGCGAAGGCCACGGCGTCGGCCAGGAATTCGCCCACGCGCACCGGGCCGTCGGGGCACCAGGCGAACACGCCGTCGATGGCGTGCGCGCTGATCAGCGGGGAAAGGCTCATGGCTGCCCCCGCGCCGACTGGCGGCGTTCGCTGTCGGCCCGCCAGGCGCGCAGCACGGCCGACAGGCTGGGCCGCTCGTGCGGCGGCAGCGCCAGCCGCCGCCACAGGGTTTCCAGCAGGAACATCAGGCCCACCAGGGGACCCGTGAGCACGTTGGCGTGCAGCGACCAGAGCTCGCGCGGCGCGAACAGGAACAGCGCGGTGGATACCAGCGCGTTCAGCACGAAGAAGGCGGCCCAGGCGGCCGTGACCTGGCGCGTGTAGCGCAGGTGGCCCGGCGAGAGTTCGGCGCCATGCACCAGGCGCGCCAGCCGCGTGACCAGCGCGTCGCCCGGCCCCAGCAGGCTGGCGCCGAACAGCGCCGCCAGCGCGAGGTGGATGCCCAGGTGCTGCAGGTAATACAGCAGCGCCACCTCGCCGCGCAGCCAGGGCCACAGCCCCCACAGCAGCGCCGCCACCGCCAGCCAGGCAAGCCGGCGCAGCGCCGGCCGCGCCAGGCGCGCGAAGGCGACGGCCAACGCCGCGGCGAAGGGCGCCACCGCCACCGCCACGTGCAGGTCCACCGGCCCGCGGCCCGTGCTGCCGAGGTGCGAGGCCACGACCCAGCCCAGCAGCAGCAGGCCGGACGCGGCGGCGCGCAGCGGGGCCGATGGGCTCATGCGATCCGGCGCCGGGCCGCCCCCGGCCAGGCCTTGCGACCCGCGCCGCGGTGGAGCGTGCGGGTTTTCATGTGGTGCGCTGGCGCGTGATGTGGGCCGCCAGCGCGCGTGGGCTGGCGAAGATCTTCTGGTTGTTCTCGCTGTCCGAGCGCATCGGGAAACCGTAGCGCTTGGAGATGACGAGCGCGATCTCGAGCATGTCGATCGAGTCCAGGCCCATGCCCTCGCCGTACAGGGGCGCGTCGGGGTCGACCTCACCCGGGCTCAGCTCCAGGTTGAGCGCCTCGATGATGAGCTGCACGAGTTCGGGAATCAGCTGCTCCACGGCTTCGGCGTTGACGGTGTCTTCCTGCATGGCGAACTCCTGGGGAGCGTGAGGTGATCAGTGGGCGGGGGCCGCGAACGCCAGCACGACGTTGCTGCCGCCGAAGGCGAAGGAGTTGGACAGCGCCACGCGCAGGCCGTTCGCGTGCCGGCCCTGTGGCACATGGTCCACGCCCTCGCAGGCCGGGTCGAGGCGGCCCGCCAGATGGGCGGTGGGGGGGATGGCTTGCTCGCGCAGGGCCATGGCCGTGACGACGGCCTCGATGGCCCCGGCCGCGCCCAGCAAGTGACCGTGCATCGATTTGGTGGAACTCACGGGCAGGCGCTCGGCCTGTTCGCCGAACACCTCGCGCAAGGCCTGCACCTCGATCGGATCGCCTTCGGGCGTGGCGGTTCCGTGGGCGTTGACGTAGTGCACCTCGCGCGGGGTCAGGCCGGCATCGTCCAGCACGGCGCGCAGGGCGCGCACCTGGCCGGCGCGGTCGGGCCGCACCAGGTGCGTGTGGTCGCAGTTGGTGGCGAAGCCGATGAGTTCGCCGTGGATGCGCGCGCCGCGCGCCACGGCGCGGTCCCAGTTCTCGAGCACCAGCGCCGCCCCGCCCTCGCCCAGCACCAGGCCATTGCGATCGTTCGAGAAGGGCCGGCAGGCGCTGGGCGCGGTGTGCTCGTCGCCACGCGCGAGCACGCGCATGGCCTCCCAGGCCTTCACCACGCTCACGGACTGGCAGACGTCGGAGCCGCCGGTCACCATCAGCTCGGCCTCGCCCGAGCGCACGCGGCGAAACGCCTCGCCGATGGCCATGGAGGCCGAGGCGCAGGCGGCGGTGTGGCTGCTGCTCACGCCGCCCAGGCCCAGCTGGATGGAGATGTGCGCGTTGGCCGCGTTGTTCATGCCCATGACCACCGACAACGGCGACACCCGTTCGCGGCCCTTGAGCCAGAGCTCGCGCGCGCCCCGCTCGTGCGCCGCCAGGCCGCCCAGCGCGGTGCCCCACAGGCACCCCCATTGGCCGCGGTCGCTGCCGTCCTCGGCGGCCGACCGGGCCAGGCCCGCGTGGCGCCAGGCCTTGAAGACGGCGGCCATGCCCAGCTGCGAGAAGCGCTCCATCATGGACGCCAGCGGCTTGCCCAGCTCGCGCTCGGCGTCGAAGCCCTCGCAGCGCACGTAGGGCAGGCACAGGGGGCGCGGCTCGTCCTCGGTGACCATCCACCGCACGGCCGATTCGCCGGCCCACACGCGCTGAAAGAAATCTTCGAGATCGCCGCCGTAGGGACTCACAAGGCCCAGGCCGGTGATCGCGACGCGGTGCCGCGCCATGCTCACTCCGTCTTGCTGGGCACGAGCGATTCGATGACCGCCACCATGTCCGCCACGCTTTTGGGCGGGGTCTGATCGGAGGGGATCTCGATGCCCAGGCGGTCTTCGGCCTCGAACATGAGCTCGGCCAGCATCAGCGAATCGACGCCCAGCTCGGCCAGGGCCGCCCCGGGCACCACGGCGGACTCGGCCACGCCCAGGCGATCGACGAGAAACTGGCGGATCAGTTCGATGGCGTTCATGTGGGCCCGAAAAAAGTGCGGAATTATAGTGAGCGCCCCTCAGGCCGCCCTGGGGTGTACCACCCCGACGGGGGATGTCACACGCCTCGGGTACAGTGGCCCCCGCTCTACCCCACCACAGCACCCGCGCCCGCCGCCTTGACCGCCACCCCCGCACCGGCCTGGACCCGCGCCCTCGCGCGCCGCTTCTTCGCCCTGTGGCCGCTCAAGGCCGTGGGCACCACCGCCTTCATGGTGCTGTTCTTCCACGCCTACTTCTGGGTACTGAAAAACCCCTCAGGCGAATCGCTGGAGCTGCCCCTGCTGGCGCCGGACCGCTGGGTGACGTTCGAACCCTGGGCCATCTATGCCTACGGTTGGCTCTGGGTCTACGTGTCGGTGGCACCGGGCCTGCTGGACCGCTGGCGTCCGCTGGTGCGCTATGGCGCCTGGGTGGCGCTCATGTGCGCGCTGTGCCTGGCGATCTTCTGGCTCTGGCCCACGCGCACACCGGTGTTCGACGTCGACTGGTCGGCCTACCCGCGCCTGGCCTTCCTCAAGGGCATCGACGCGTCCAGCAACGCCTGCCCGTCGCTGCACGTGGCAGCGGCGCTGCACGCGGCCTGCTGGCTGCATTGGCACCTGCGCGAGCTGGGCGCGCCGGCCTGGACGCGCTGGGTCAGCGCCTTGCAGTGCGTGGCCATCGTGTGGTCCACCATGGCGATCCGCCAGCATGTGTTCATCGACGTGCTGGCCGGCGCGGCCGTGGGCCTGCTGTTCGCCTGGCTGTCGATCCGCTCGGAACGCGCGGCCCAGGCCAGGCCCCCCGCTACAGCGGCCGCCGCTGCGCCAGCAGCGCGTTGAGCCGAGGCAAGGCCGCGCGCATGGCCTCGCGCCCGGCCTCGATGGCGCGCTCGCGCGAGGAAAAATCCGCGCCCCCCATGCCGTTGAGCACCGGACGCACCACCAGGTCGGCCGTGGCGAGTTCGTGGCGGTTGATGCTCTGCCCCATGATGGCGAAGGTCTGCAGCAGCACGTCCAGGTTGCCGGTGGCGGCGTTGGTCTCGGGCGTGGCGGAGATGTCCACCGCGAGCACGATCTCGGCGCCCATCTCGCGCGCCTGGCGCACCGGCACCGGCGCGGTGAGGCCGCCGTCCACGTACTCGGTGCCGCCGATCTTCACCGGCGCGAACACGCCCGGCACGGCGCTGGAGGCCCGCACCGCGAGCGCCGCGTCGCCGCGGCGAAACAGCACGCCACGGCCGGTGTGCAGGTCGGTGGCGAGCACGCCCACGGGCAAGGCCATGTCCTCCAGCAGCTTGCCGTCGATGGTGCGGCGCACGTAACGCGCGAGCGCCTCGCCGCGCAGCAGCCCCCGGCCCAGGATGGGCAGCGACCAGTCGGCGATCTCGGCCTCCTGCATGCGCAGCGCCAGGCGCTCCAGTTCCTTGCCGGGCATGCCGCTGGCGTAGAAGGTGGCGACCAGGCTGCCGGCCGAGGTGCCGGCGAGCAGGTCGGGCCGGATGCCCACGCGCTCCAGCTCCTGGATGACGCCGATGTGCGCGAAGCCGCGCGCCGCGCCGCCGCCCAGCGCGAGGCCCAGGCGCGGCGGGCGCGTGAGCGTCACGGGTGGCGTCACGGGCGGCACCACGGGCTCGACCACCACCGGGGGCACCGGCCTGTCGGGCGCCTGCGGGGGCACGAGGGCACAGCCCGTGATCAGCAAGGCCAGCGCGCACGCCCACGCGCGGCCACCGGGGAACCATTGAAAGCGCTTAAGAATCATTCTCGTCTCTGCTAGCATCTATCACCGCTGTCCGGCGGGTGCGGGATTGTCCCAAAGCGCCGGGCGGCACCCTCTTTCGCAACCAAGAGACCACCATGAAAACCACCCGTACCATCGTCTCGGCCCTGGCGGCCGCCGCCACGCTGAGCCTCGGTGCCGCCCAGGCGCAGGAGAAGGTGCTCAATATCTACTCTGCCCGCCATTACCAAACGGACGAGGCGCTGTACAGCGGCTTCACCCAGGCCACGGGCATCAAGATCAACCGGGTGGAAGCCGACGACGCGGGCATCGTCTCGCGCCTGCGCGCCGAGGGCGCGGCTTCGCCGGCGGACATCGTGCTCATGGTGGACGCCGCCCGCATGGCCGCCGCCGACGCGCAGGGCCTGTTCCAGCCGATCAAGTCGAAGAAGCTGGACGACACCATCCCCGCCACGCTGCGCGCCGCGCCCACCGCCGATGGCGTGACCTGGACCGGCTTCTCCACCCGCGCGCGCATCGTCATCTACGACCCGGCGCGCGTGAAAGCCGAGGACGTGGCCACCTACGAGCAGCTCGCCGACCCCAAGCTCAAGGGCCTGCTGTGCACGCGCTCGGGCTCGCACCCGTACAACATGTCGCTGTTCGCCACGGTGGTGGAGCGGCTGGGCGACCAGAAGGGCGAGGCCTGGCTCAAGGGCCTGGTGGACAACCAGGCGCGCGCGCCCAAGGGCGGCGACACGGACCAGATCCGCGGCGTGGCCTCGGGCGAGTGCGGCGTGGCGATCGCCAACAGCTACTACATGGCCCGCATCCTGAAGTCGGACAAGCCCGAGGACAAGGCGGTGGCCGCCAAGGTGAAAGTGGTGTTCCCGAACCAGGGCACCACGGGCACGCACGTGAACATCGCCGGCGCGGCGGTGGCCAAACACGCCAAGAACCGCGACAGCGCGATCGCCTTCATGGAGTACCTGGCCAGCCCGGCGGCGCAAAAGTACTTCGCCGACGGCAACAACGAGTTCGCCGCCGCCAAGGGCGTGAAGCTGGACAACCCGGCGCTGCAGGCCATGGGCGGCGAGCACTTCAAGCTCGAGACCGTGCCGCTGGCGGCCGTGGCCAAGAACCTGACCAAGGTGCAGCAGATGCTCGACCGGGTGGGCTACAAGTAAGGCTTGTTGCCGCCGTGAAAAAGGCCGCGCCACCGCGCGGCCTTTTTCTTTTCAGACCGAACGCGTCAGCCCGCCGTCCACCCGCAGGTTCTGCCCCGTGATGTAGCCCGCGCCGTCCGAGGCAAGGAAAGCGACGGTGGCCGCGATCTCCTCGCTCGTGCCGTAGCGCTTCATGGGCACGCTCTCGCGGCGCGCCTCGGTGGGCGGCAGGCTGTCGATCCAGCCCGGCAGCACGTTGTTCATGCGCAGCTTGTCCGCCGCGTAGGTGTCGGCGAAGACCTTGGTGAAGGACGCCAGCCCCGCGCGAAACACCGCCGAGGTGGGGAACATGGCGCTCGGCTCGAAGGCCCAGGCGGTGGAGATGTTGATGATGGCCCCGCCCTTCTGCTGTTGCATGTGCGGCGTCACCAGCCGCGTCGGGCGGATCACGTTCATCAGGTAGGTGTCCATGCCGCGATGCCAGTCCTCGTCGCTGATGTCGAGGATGGGGCCGCGCGGCCCGTGGCCCGCGCTGTTCACCAGCACGTCGATGCGGCCCCAGCGTTCCAGCAGCGCGTCCAGCAGGCGCCTGAGGTCGTCGGTGGACTGGTTCGAGCCCGTCACGCCCACGCCGCCCAGTTCCTTGGCCAGGGCCTCGCCCTTGCCCGAGGACGAGAGCACGCCCACGCCGTACCCATCGGCCGCGAGCCGCCGCGCCACGGCCGCGCCCATGCCGCTGCCACCCGCCGTGACCATCGCCACCTTGACTGCCGCCATGTCCTTGCCTTCCGTATGAGTGAGGGAAGCGGCGGATGCTACCCGGGGACCGCGAAGCGCGCGGGCCGGGGGCCTCAATACACGTCGCGCCGGTAGCGGCCTTGCGCGGCCAGGTCTTCCAAGGCCCGGTCGCCCAGGATCCCGCGCAGCGTGCGGTCGACCTCGCCTGCCATGCCGTCGAGGCTGCCGCACACATAGAGGGCGGCGCCCTGCCCCACCCAGTCGCGCACGGCCCCGGCCGCGTCGGCCAGCGCGTGCTGCACGTAGCGGCGCTGTGCCTGGTCGCGCGAGAACACCCAGTCCACGCGGCTGAGCCAGCCCTGGCGCGCCCAGGCATCGATCTCCTCGCGGTGGTGCGCGTCGTGGGCCGACTGGCGTTCGCCGAACAGCAGCCACATCGGCGCCACATCGGGCGGGCGCGGCGCGTTCGCGGCACCGTGCAGACGGCCCGCGGCGGCGAGGCGCCCGCGCAGGTGCCCGCGCAGGCCGGCCAGGCCGGTGCCGTTGCCGATCAGGATCAGCGGGCGATCGGCATTGCCAGCGATGCGAAAGCCCGCGTGCGCGCGCACGCGCAGCATCACGGTGCCATCGAGCGCCAGGCCCTCGGTGAGCCAGCCCGAGGCGACACCCGGCTGGCCGCCGGCGCGGCGCGAACGGCGCACCAGCAGGTGCAGCGCGCCATCGGCCGGCACCGAGGCAATGGAATAGTCGCGCGGCGCACCCGGTGCCCCGGGCACCTCGACCTGCGCCAGGTCGCCGGCCTGCCAGTCGGGCAGTGCGCCAGTGCTGGGCACCAGCTCCAGGTGGTGCACCGGTTCGCCCGCGCTGCCCGGGTTGAGGTGGCGGCGCGCGCGCAGCCGCCAGGGCTGCAGCGCCGGGGCCTCCCAATCGGGCAGGTCGCTGGTGCCGGCCAGGTGGGCCAGGTGCTGGCGCCACTGGCGCAGCGCCTCGGGATCGCCCTTGTCCACGTCGATGCGTTCGAACAGCGGCAAGGCGCCGCGCGCCCGCAGCCAGGCATCGAGCGCGCGGCCGAAGCCGCAGTAGTGGGCGTAGGCGGTGTCGCCCAGGGCCAGCAGGCCCACGTGCAGGTGCGACAGGCTCACGTCGGCCGAAGCCATGACCTGGCGCGCGAACCGGGCGGCGCTGTCGGGCGGATCGCCCTCACCATAGGTGCTGGCCACGCACAGCAGGCGATCGGCCTGCCGCAGTTCGGCCAGGCCCAGCTCGTCCAAGGACGCCAGCCGCACCGGCACGCCGGCGGTGTGCAGGGCCTGCGCGGTCTGCAGGGCCAGTGCCTCGGCCTGCCCGGTCTGGCTGGCGTAGGCCACCCACCAGGCGGGCATGCCGGGCGTGGCGGGCAGCAGCGCGGCCACGCGGCGCCGCGCCTCGGCCTGGCGGCGCCGGTGCTGCCAGGCGAAGGCGCCGCACATCAGGGCGTACAGGACCAGCACGGCCAGGGCGTAGGTGATCTTTTCCGGGAGGGGCATCGGGTGGTGTGGGCGCGGCGGACGGCGGACGCGGTTCAGCCCGCAAGACGCGCCATCGCGCTGGTGAGGGTTTCGCTGAGGCGGCCGTCGGCCTCGCGCTGCAGGAACAGGGCCGCGATGCCGTGGGCCTCGGCCAGGGCCAGGCCCTGCTCGCGGCCGGCCACGGTGAGCGCGGTGGACCAGGCGTCGGCCCAGAGGCAGTCGGCGTGCAGCACGCTCACCGAGGCCAGGCCATGCGCCACGGGCCGGCCGCTGCGCGGGTCGATGCTGTGCGGCAGGCGCTGGCCGTCCACGAGGTAGGCGCGGCGGTAGTCGCCCGAGGTGGCGACCGACAGGCCGTGCAGCGCCACGCGCGTGGCACGCGGCGCGACCTGGCCGGCGCGCACGGGCGGCGTTTCCAGGTCGACCCACCAGGGCATGCCGTCGGGCCGCAGGCCCTGGCCGCGCAGCTCGCCGCCCAGCTCCACCAGTGCGTGCGAGACGCCCATCGCCCGCAGCCGCCGCGCCACACGGTCCACCGCGTGGCCCTTGGCGATGGCCGAAAGATCGAGCCGCAGGCCACCGGGCTGCGTGGCCTCGCGCGCGGCGGCGTCGAAGCGCAGCGCGCGCCAGTCGGTGGCGGGCATCGCGGCCCGCACGGCTTCGGCCGAAGGCGGTGCGAAGCCGGGGTCGGTGTAGCGCGGCGCGGGACCAAAGCCCCAGAGGTTGACCAGCGCACCCGAGGCCGGGTTGAAGGCGCCCGAGGAGCTGTCGGCCAGCCAGAGCGCCGCCGCCAGCACCTCGGCGAAGGCCTCCGACAGGACCTGGCGCGCGCCGGCGGGCGCGGCGTTGAACCGCGACAGCTCGGACGTGGGCCGCCATGTGCTCATCTGCTCCACCACCAGGTCCAGCTCGGCCTCGATGGCCGCGCGCAGCGGCCCCTGGCGCGCCGCGTCGCGCTCGGCCCAGAGCACCTGCCAGGTGGTGCCCATGCTCTCGCCATGCAAGCGCTGCAGGCGCGCGCCCAGCAGGGGCGCGGCGCCAGCGATGTGCTCGGGCACCAGCACGCGCGTCATGACAGGGCGATCTCACTCATCACACGATCCGCCGCGGCCGAGGCCGCGCCACCGGGGGCTGCGCGGAACCGGCTTCGCCGGGCCGCTGCCGCGCCCTTGAGGGGTCGCGCGACACGCGGCGGGGGTGAACCTATTTCGGCAGCACTTCCAGCGTCAGGCTGTAGTTGGAGCGGCGCACCGGCTCGGCCAGGGTTCCGGCGGGGCCGCTGGGCGGCGCGGGCGGCGCGCCTTCCACGCGCGGCGCCCTCGGCGGGGCCACGTTCACCCAGTACATGCCGGCCGCCGGCCACTTCACCTGGATCTCGCCGTTCTGGTCGGTGTCAAGGCGGATCTCGCCAAGCTCGCTGCGGTAGCGCAGGCCGTCCAGGATGACGGTGGCCGAGTAGCCCGCGGCGGGCTTGCCGTTGTCGAGGAAACGGAAGGTGGCCGTGTCGCCCTCGACCAGATCGTTCGGGTGCGTCACCGCCACCAGTTCGATGCCCGCGCCCGTGGGCTTGAGCGCGTCGGTGCTGGGCTTGCCGCGCGTCACGAAGGTCTCCACGCGGCTGTTGTTCTGGCTCACGCGCAACTCGGTGGCGTTGGCCGGGATGTCCTTGGCCAGGGACTCGGCCGAGCCGCGCAGGCGCTTGGTCTCGCCGCCGACCTTGAAGCTGGCGATCAGGCCGTCGTTGACGAGCGCGATGCGGTAGGTGCCCTGCTGCTCGAGCTTCACGTCGAACATGCTGCGGTAGCGGCCCTTGGCCTGGTTCTCGGGCTGCACCGGCTGTCCGTTGGGGCCGATGACAACCAAGTTGTCCAGGCCGGCGGCGTTGTGCTCGTAATAGAAGATGTCGTTGGAGATGGCGGCGTCCACGCTCACCCAGGGCTGTTGGCCCGAGTAGACGGTGCCCGAGGGCAGCAGCCAGGCGCGGTGCGCGTGTGCGGCCAGCGGCAGGGCCAGGGTGGCGGCAGCGGCCAGAACGAGCGCGTGGGCGCGAAGCGGGATGTTCTTCATCGAGAGGTCTCCGGTCGGTTTCGGGGCTTCAGGGTTTGACGGTGACGCGGATCGCGCCGAGTTCGTGCTGGCCGCTGGCCTGCGTGGTGGTGGCGCCCTTGGGCGGCCACACGAACGGCACCTTCACAAGCTCGCGGCCGCCCACCTCGCGCGCGGCCTCCAGCACCACGGCGTATTCCCCGGGGGCCAGCTGGCCCAGGGCGGCGTCGCCGAACTGCAGGCTGTGCTCGCCGGGCGCGCGCGTGGCGCCGCTCAGGCCATCCACGGGCATGCTCAGCTCGCGCCCGCTCTTGCGCCACCAGGCCCGCATGTCCTTGAGCCACTTGGTGCCCTCGTTGTTGCGCAGCTTGATGTCGTACCAGACCGCGAGGTTGCCCACGAAGGACTGGTCGGGCTTCTCGATCCAGATCGCCACGTAGGGGCGGTGGTACTCCGCCACCGACAGGCGCGGGATCTCGACCTTGAGCGCCATGTCGGCGGCCACGGCGGGCCAGGCGAGGCCGGCCGCGGTGAGCGCGGCGGCGTAACGGATGGTCGTCATGGGAAAACGGCTCCTTCGAGGGTCAATGGATGAACAGGATCACGAGCAGCAGCGGGATCACCAGCCCCGCGCCCACCATGGGCCAGGTGGTGGGCCGCGCGGCGGCGTGGAACTTGAGGATGAACAGGCCGGTGATGGCGAACACCAGACAGGCCAGCGAGAAGATGTCGAGGAACCACTTCCAGGCCAGGCCGGTGTGGCGGCCTTTGTGCAGGTCGTTGAGGTAAGAGATCCAGCCGCGATCGGTGCGCTCGTATTCCACGCCACCGGTCTCGCGCTCGATGCGCAGCCAGGCATCGCCACCCGGTCGCGGCAGCGAGAGGTAGATGTCCTCGGGCGACCACTCGGCCTCGCTGGCGGGCAGGCTCAGGTCCAGCGCCGCCGACAGCCAGGCATGCACGGCGGGCGGCAGCGCGGCGTTGCCGGGCTCGTCGTCCTTCACCGCCAGCGCGGCGCGCAGGTCCTCGGGCAGCTCCAGCACCTTGTTCTGCACCACGGGCGTCGAGGGGATATCGGCGGCGTGGTTGAGCGTGATGCCCGTGAAGGCGAACAGCAGCATGCCGATCAGGCACAGCGCGGAGCTGATCCAGTGCCACTGGTGCAGGGTCTTGAGCCAATAGGCCCGGCTGGACGCCGCCGGGGCGGCCGAAGGGGGTTGTGCGGAGGTGATTGACCGGGTGTTCACAGTTTGCAAATTATAACTATTCTCATTTGCAAAAAAAGCCAAGAGGTACCGAAGGGCCGGCTTGGCCAGGCCGCAGGTGGCGCACGCGTGAAGGGGATCGCGCGAAGCGCGGGCGGGGGTGGGCTCAAGACAGCGGCGGGGACTCGACCCAGTCGCCGCCCAGGGCCTTGTAAAGATCCACCGCGGCCGTCAAGCGCGAGAGCTTCTGCGTGGCCAGCGCGTCCTGCGTCGAGAACAGCGTGCGCTGCGCGTCCAGCACCGAGAGCAGGTCGCCGCTGCCCTCGCGGTAGCGCAGTTCGGCCAGTTGCAGCGAACGCTGCGCCTGCGCCACCAGCTCGCGCTGCAGCGATTCCTGCCGCTCGCTGCGGGAGAGATTGCCCAGGCCGTCGTCGACTTCCTTCAAGGCGGTGCGGATGGCCTTGCCGTAGTTTTCGATCAGCACCACGCGCTGTGACTCGGTGGTGCGCACCTGCAGGCGCTGGCGGCCACCGTCGAAGATGGATTGCGCCAGCGACAGGCCCAGCGAGACGCTGCGCGTGGGGTCGGCCAGGCTCAGCAGGGCCGAGGTGCCCAGGCCCAGCGAGCCCGAGAGCGATACGCTGGGCAGCAGCGCCGCGCGCGCGGCGGCGACGTTGGCGTCGGCGGCGGCCAGCTGCGACTCGGCGGAGGCCAGGTCGGGCCGCCGCGTGAGCAGCGCGGTGGGCAGCCCGGGGGCGAGTTCGGGCACGCGCAGCTGCGAGAACGCGCCGCCGGCCGGCGTGTAGCCCTGCGGCACGCGGCCCAGCAGCAGGGCCAGGGCCGAGGCGGTCTGGCGCTGCTGCAGCTCCAGCGGGATCAGCGCGGTGCGCGCCGAGAGCACCGTGGCGCGCTGCTGAGACACCTCCAGTGCCGTGGCCACGCCGTTGCGCTGACGCGCCTCGACGATGCGCAGCACGCGCTCGGCGGTCTCCAGGTTCTGGCGCGCGATCGCCAGGCGCTCGCCGGCGCTGAGCCAGAGGAAGTAATTGCCAGCCACGTCCGCGAGCAGGCCCAGGCGGACGGCGCGCCAGTCGTGCTGGCTGGACTCGAACGAGGCCTCGCCCGCGCGCACGCCGGCGGCGATGCGGCCCCACAGATCCAGCTCGTAGCTGACGGCCAGGCCGGCGCTGGTGGATTCGCGCGACGTGGACGGTGTGTCGGGCGCGTCGTTGCGGCCGGCGTTGGTGCCCAGGCTGGCGCCCACCGAGGGCAAGCGCGAGATGCCGGCCTGCTGCAGGGCGATGTCGGCCTGGCGCATGCGCTCCACGGCGATGCGCAGGTCGGCGCTGCCGGCCTGGGCTTCGTCCAGCAGCTGCACCAGCGCGGGCGAACCGAAGCCCTGCCACCAGTCGGTGGTGAGCGCGGGCGAGCCGGCCGCAGCGGCCGGGGCGTCCCACCGCGCGGGCATGTCCACCACAGGGTCGCGCGCCGGGTCCTGCGTGATCGCGCAGGCCTGCAAGGCCAATGCACTGCTCAGCAGGGACAACTTCAAGACAAGACCACGGTTCATTCCACTGCTCCAGGCGCGGCGGGGGGGGGGTTCATTCGGACGCCAAGGCCACGACAGGGTCGAGCCGCGCGGCCTTGCGCGCTGGCAGGAAGCCGAAGATGAGGCCGGTGGCGAACGCACAGCCGAAGGCCAGCACCACCGGGGCGACGGAAAACTGCACGGCCGTGCCCGAGGCGCCCACCACGGCGGCCACGCCCAGGCCGACGACCACGCCGATGACACCGCCCAGGGCCGAGACCACCAGGGCCTCGATCAGGAACTGCTGCAGGATGTTGCGCGTGCGCGCCCCGGTGGCCATGCGGATGCCGATCTCGCGGGTGCGCTCGGTCACGCTCACCAGCATGATGTTCATCACCCCGATGCCGCCCACCAGCAGCGAGATCGCCGCGATGGAGCCGAGCAGCACCGTCATGGTGTTCTGCGTCTCGGTGGCGGTGTCGATGATGGAGGCCATGTTGCGGATCTGGAAGTCGATCACGCCGTGGCGTTCGGCCAGCAGAGACTCCACCGCCGACTGCGTCTCGTCGATGCGGGTCACGTCGTCCACCGCCACGGTGACGTTGCGCAGGAAGCGCTGGCCCGACAGGCGCAGCTGGCTGGTCGCGTACGGCACCATGACGATGTCGTCCTGGTCGTCGCCGTTGGGCGAGGCGCCGCGCGTGCTCATCACGCCGATCACCTGGAAGATCAGGTTGTTCACCAGGATGTACTGGCCCAGCGGCTCCTGCCCGCCGGGGAACAAGGCCTTGGCCACGGTCTTGCCCAGCACGGCCACGGTGGCGTACTCCTGTTCGTCTTCTTCGGAGAAGAAGGTGCCGCGCTCGACCTTCCACTGCCGCGCCAGCGGGAACTTGGACGAGGTGCCGCGCACGCTGCTGGCGTAGTCCGACTCGCCGAAGCGCAGCGTGACGCTGCTGGTCTGCTCGGGCACGGCGGCCAGCACGTTGGGCACCTCCTTGTCGATGGCCTGCACATCGGCCAGCACCAGGGTGGCGATGTTCTGGAAACCACGCTGGTTGGGCGCACCCGGGCGCACCAGCAGCAGGTTGGAGCCCATGGCGCTGATGCGGTCGATGACGGACTGCTTGGCGCCGTCGCCGATGGCCAGCATGGCGATCACCGAGGCCACGCCGATGACGATGCCCAGCAGCGTGAGGATGGCGCGAAACACGTTGGCGCGCAGCGCGCGCAGGGCTGTTTTGGCGGCCTCGGCCATGTCGCCCAGGTGGGAGATGCGGCCGCGCCGCGGCACCCAGCCGCGCGCCAGCTGCGCGGCCTCGCCCTGCGGCGGTTGCGGGCCGGGGTCGGCCACCACGTGGCCGTCCTTGATCTCGATCACGCGCTGCGCGTGCGCGGCCACCTCGGCCGCGTGGGTGATGAGGATCACCGTGTGGCCCTGCGCCGACAGGTCCTTGAGCAGCGCCATCACGTCGGCGCCGCTCTTGCTGTCCAGTGCGCCGGTGGGCTCGTCCGCCAGGATCACGCGCCCGCCGTTCATGAGCGCGCGCGCGATCGACACGCGCTGCTGCTGGCCGCCCGAGAGCTGGTTGGGCCGGTGGTGCGAGCGCTCGCCCAGGCCGAGGGAAGCGAGCAGCTCGGCCGCGCGCGCGTGGCGTTCGGCCGGCGGCACGCCGGCGTAGATGGCGGGCACCTCCACGTTGTCGGCGGCGGTGCCGGTGGCGATGAGGTTGTAGCTCTGGAACACGAAGCCGAAGGCGTCGCGGCGCAGCTCGGCCAGCTCGTCGCGCTCCAGCTCGGAGACGTCGCGACCCATGAAGCGGTAGCTGCCGGTGGTGGGCTTGTCCAGGCAGCCCAGGATGTTCATGAGCGTGGACTTGCCCGAGCCCGAGGCGCCCATGATGGCCACCAGTTCACCGGGGTAGATCTGCAGGTCGATGCCGTGCAGCACCTCGACCGCGAGCTCGCCATTGCGGTAGGTCTTGGTGATGCCGCGCAGGTCGATCAGCGGCAGGTCCGCTTCGGCCGGCGCGGCCGCTGGCCGCACGGTGGCGCCGGGGGCGGCGGGCGACTGGCTCATCGGCGCGCTCCGGCCGGTGCGGCTGCCGGCATGCCGCCCGGACCGCCCGGCCCCCGCTGACCCAGGGCCGAACCCTGCGGGCTGCTGTTGCGCGGTTCGGCCTCGCGCGTGCCGGCGATGACCCGATCGCCCTCCTTCAGGCCCGACAGCACCTCGGCATGCACGCGGTTGCCGATGCCGATGGTGACCTCGCGCTCCTCGACCGTGCCGTCCGCGAGCAGGACCTTGACCTTGGCCTGGCGGGGGCCACGCGTGGCGCGCGGCGCGGCGCCAGGGCCGGCCGCGGCCTGGGGACTTGCGTTGGGCGTCGCTGAGGGTGAGGTTGCGGGCGCGCCGGCACCGCCCTGCCCTTGTTCGCGCGCCTGGCGGCGCCGCTCGCGCAGGCGCTCGCGCTCCTCGGGCGTCATCTTCTCGAAGGCCTCGCGGTCGACGCGCGGGCGCTCGGTGCTCGGCGCCTGCGGCGCGACCGGTGCGGTGCCGGACTGGCGTCCAGGCGCGACACCGCCCTGCCCACCGGCCCCGGCTCCGCGCTCGCGCCCCCCCGGCGCGCCGCGCTGGATCGTCAGCGCCGACATCGGCACCATCAGCACGTCGCGCGCCTCCGCCACCACGAAGAACACCTGCGCGGTCATCTGCGTCATCAGGCTGCGGTTGCTGTTCGGCACCTCGAACAAGGCGTTGTAGAGCACCACGTTGTTGGTCACCGTGGGCGTGGGCTCGATCTTCTTGAGCTCGCCGTACCAGCGCCGCCCCTGGCCACCCAGGGTGGTGAAGTACACCGGCATGTCCTGGCGCAGCTTGCTCACGTCGGCCTCCGAGACCTGGGTCTGCACCGTCATCACCGACAGATCGGCGATGCGCAGCAGCGTGGGCGCCTGCTGGTTGGTGTTGAGCGTCTGGCCCTGGCGAGCGGTGATGCTGACCACGGTGCCCGCCATGGGCGCGTAGATCTTGGTGTATTTGAGGTTGGCCTCTTCCACGCGCATGCTGGCCTGCACCTGCTCCATCTGCGCCTTCAGCGAGTTGATCTGCGCGCGCGCGGTGCGCGCCGCCGTCTCGGCGTTCTGCAGGGTCTCGGCGGTGGTGGCCTCCTCGGCCATCAGGTTCTTCTGGCGCTGCAGGTCGCGCTCGGCCTTCACCAGGGCGAGTTCGCGTTCGGCCATCTGGGCCTGCTGCGAACGCAGCTGCGCGCGGCTGGCGTCCACCCGCGCCTGCGAGGTCTCGGCGTCGATCTCGGCGAGCAGGTCGCCCTCCTTCACCTCGGTGCCCACCTCCACGTGCAGCTTGCGCAACTGGCCCGAAACCTGGGCGCCCACGTCCACGTAGTCGCGCGGCTGCAGCGAGCCCGTGGCCGCCACCTGGTCCTCGATATCGCCGCGCTGGATGGTGGCGGTGATGTAGGTGCTCTCGGTCTTGGCGCCGGGCCCCCACTTGAACCACCAGGCCGCGCCACCGCCCAGCAGGGCCAGGGCGGCCAGGATCAGGAGCGCGGTGCGCCAGGGGTGGCGGCGGACAGAGGAAGTCTTCTGGGTCGGGTTCATGGTCGGGTACGCGCGGCCGCGTTCGGCGGTTCTTTGAGGGCGCATGGTGCGGGGCAAATATGGAAAGAAAACGCACGGCATGCGAAGACCGGTTCACACAAGGGACCCGGCCAGGCGCCGGCCTTGCACAGTGTTTGCGCGATTCCGGTTTAGGCTCGCCCCATGTCCGCCGGCCCGTCCCCTTCCCGCGCACGCTCCCGCGCCTGGCTCTCGCGCTTCGACTCGCTGCGCGTGAAGCTCTTCCTGGCCATCGCAGGCGCCAACGTGGTGCTGGTGATGGCCGCTTACCTCATCTACAGCTGGAGTTTCGACAAGGGCCTGGTCGAGTACCTGAACAAGGCCGACGAGACGCGTCTGCAGCCCCTGGTGGTGCGCCTGGCCAATGGCTACCGCGAGCAGGGCCACTGGGACTGGATCGTGAACGACCGCGAGCGCTGGTTCGAACTCTCGCGCGAGGTGCTGGGCTCCGGGCGCGTGCCGCGCCGCGCGGGTGAACAGGGCCAGCCGCCCGGCGCTCCGCCGCCCGCGAACGCACCCGCGCCATCGGCCTCGCGCCCACCGACCGACGCGCCGCCGCCCGGCAACCCGCCCGCGCTCACCATCGACCCGCGCCTGCTGCTGCTGGACGCCGAGCGCCGCGTGCTCATCGGCCCCGAGTGGCGCGCCGAGCAGGCCGTGTTCAAGCCCATCACGGTGGACGAGCGCCTGGTCGGCTACCTGGGCTATGTGCCGCGCCTGCAGATGGTGGCTTCGCTGGAGCGCGTATTCCAGGCGCAGCAGGCGCGCACCTACGCGGCCATCGCGCTCGGCCTGTTCGCGGCCGTGCTGCTGAACGCGGCGCTGATCGCGCAGTGGCTGTCGCGCCGCCTGCGCGCCCTGGGCGCTGGCACCACCGCCATCGCGCAGGGCGACTACGGGGTGCGCCTGAACGCCCAGGGCCACGACGAGCTGGCCCAGCTCGCCGACGGCTTCAACCGCATGGCCGAGTCGCTGCAGGCCGCGCGCCAGGCGCGCCAGCAGTGGATCGCCGACATCGCCCACGAGCTGCGCACGCCACTGGCCACGCTGCGCGCCGAGATCGAAGCGCTGCAGGACGGCATCCGCCGGCCCGACGCAGCCAACCTCGACTCGCTTGCGCAGGAAGTGAACCGCCTCACGCGCCTGGTGGATGACCTGCGCCTGCTCTCCCTGTCCGACCTGGGCGCGCTGGACTACCGCTTCGCGCCGCTGGACCTGGGCCCCTTCGTGGCCGACTACCTGCACGACGCCACCGCGCGGCCGGGCCCGCGCCTGCAGCTGCACACCGACCTGCCCGCCGGCCTGCGCGTGCGCGCCGATGGCGACCGGCTCGACCAAGTGCTGGCCAACCTGCTGCAGAACACGCGGCGCTACACCAAGGACCCGGCCACGCTGCGCGTGTGCCTGACGCGCGAGGGCCAGGAAGCGCGCCTGAGCTGGGAAGACTCCGCGCCCGGCGTGCCAGCCGAGGCCCTGCCACGCCTGACGGACCGGCTCTACCGCGTGGACGAATCGCGTGCCAGCGCCAGCGGCGGCTCGGGCCTGGGCCTGGCCATCGCGCGCGCCATCATCGAAGGCCATGGCGGCCGCATGATCGCCGCGGCGAGCGCGCTGGGCGGCCTGCGCTGGGACATCTGGCTGCCGCTGCACACGGAGGTCGCGCATGGTTGAACCGGCGGGCCGCATCCTCATCGTCGAGGACGAGAACAAGATCGCGGGCGTGCTGCTCGACTACCTCGCGCAGTCGGGCTTCGAGACGCACCACCTCACGCGCGGCGACGAGGTGGAGGGCTGGCTGGCCGAGCACCCCGTGGACCTGGTGCTGCTGGACCTGATGCTGCCCGGCAAGAGCGGGCTGGACGTGTGCAAGGCCCTGCGCAGCGGCCAGCCCGGCCGGCCGGCGCCGGCCATCGTCATGGTCACGGCGCGCGTGGAGGAAATCGACCGCCTGCTGGGCCTGGAGCTGGGCGCCGATGACTACATCTGCAAGCCCTTTAGCCCGCGCGAGGTGGTGGCGCGCGTGAAGGCGGTGCTGCGCCGGGGCAGGCACGCGCCCGCCAGCGCACCGGGCGGCCTGCGACTGGACGAAGCCGCCTGGCGCGCCACACTCGACGGCCATGACCTGGGCCTGACCGTGGTGGAGTTCCAGCTGCTCAAGGTGCTGAGCGCGCGGCCGGGCCGCATCTTTTCGCGCGAGCAGCTGATGGACGCGATGTACCGCGACGAGCGCATCGTCTCCGACCGCACGGTGGACAGCCACATCAAGAAGCTGCGGCGCAAGATCGAGGACGCCGCGCCGGGCCGCGATCTCATCCACTCGGTGTACGGCCTGGGCTACAAGTACGAGCCCTGAGGGCTCACGGCGCCAGCGCGCCCAGGCGCTCGGCGTTGGCCTGCAGATCGGCCAGCGGGTCGCGGCCCTCGGTCTGCAGCACGATCAGCCGCGCGCCGGCGGCTTGCACGGCCTGCGCCACGGCGATCGGCGGCTCGCGGTGGTGCAGCGCGGCGGCCACCGAGCCGTCGCGCAGGCGCTGTGTCAGCGCCGCCAGGGCTTCGGGTGTCCAGGCCGCATCGTCCTCACGCGAATCGGTACCCACCAGGTCCAGGTTGAATCCGCTCACCAGGTAGTCCAGCCGGTCGGACAGGCTGAACACCGAGAGATTGGCCGCGCGCGCCAGGCGGGCCTCGCTCCGCGCGGTGACGGCCAGCAGGCGCTGGCGCAGCGCGGCCGCGTTGTCCTGCAGGCGCGGCCTGGCGTGCGGCACCAGGCGCGACACGTCGGCCGCGATCACGTCGGCCATGCGGCCCAGGTTCACGGCGTCGAGCCAGGGCAGCGCGGCTGCCGGGTCCGCGCCCTCGCGCAGCGCGATGCCGGGCAGCGAGGCGTCGAGCGGGCGCGCGGCGTCGATCTCGATCAGGCGGATGTTCTGGCGCCGCGCCAGCGGAAACAGCGGGTCGTCGGGCCAGATGGAGCGCAGCGCGATCACCGCGTCGGCCTGGCGCGCGGCCTGGGCCAGGCCGGCCGCGCCGCGGCTGCCGAAGAAGGCGAGCTGGCGGTTCGCCGGCAGTGTCTCGGGCACGGGCCGCAGCACCGCGATGCCGGTGCCCTGCACCACCGCTTGTGTGAGCGAGGCCACCACCGGGTGCGCCACCAGCAGGCGCGCGGGCGCGGCAGGGGTCGCGGCAGACGGAGCGGCGGGGGCGGCGGTCTGAGCGTGCGCCGCCAGCGGCGCGGTGGCGATCAGCAGCGCCGCCAGACAGGCGCCGCCCAGGCGGCGGGAAACGGAGCGTGGGTTCATCCGGCGTGTCCTTTGAGGGCGGGCGTGAAGCCGCGAACGATGGCGGCGAGCCCGAACAGCGCGCCAGCGGTGAGGATGATGGCCGCGCCCGAAGGCACCGGCAGCTCGAGTTCGATCGGCACCAGGATGCCGACCTGCGTGCTGAGGGTGGCCATGAGCACGCTGAGCCAGAAGAAGCCGCGCAGCGACAGGCTCAGCAGGCGCGCGGCCGCGGCCGGAATGATCAGCAGCGCGCCCACCAGGATGGCACCGATGACCTTGACCGAGGCCACGGTGACCAGGGTGACCAGCACCACGAACAGGTAGTCGAGCAGCTTCACGCGCACGCCGCGCACGCTGGCCAGTTGCGGGTTGAAGCTGGCCAGCATGAAGTGGTTGTAGAGCGGCAGCGTGAGCGCCACCACCAGCGTGGCCACCACCAGCAGCACCAGCAGGTCGCTGGTGTCCACCGTGAGCACCGAGCCGAACAGCACGTTCTCCAGGATGTGGATGTTCACGCGGCCCGACAGCACCAGCAGCAGGCTGGCGCCCAGCGAGAGCGAGACCGCTAGGAAGACGCCGATCAGCGTGTCCGGCGACAGGCCGGTGCGGTTGCGCAGGTACATCAGCAGCAGCCCGAACAGCGTGCAGTAGGCGAACAGGCTGCCGTAGGGCCCGGTGTAGGGCTCGCCCAGCAGGATGCCGATGGCCACGCCGGTGAGCGCCGCGTGGCCCACGGCCTCGGAGAAAAAGGCCAGGCGCTTGACCACCACCAGCGTGCCCAGGCCACCGAGCACGGGGCCGATGCACAAGCCCGCGAGCACGGCGTTGACCACGAAGCCATAGCTCAGCGAGTTCGGCAGCGCGCCGTGCTCGGCCAGGCGCTGGATGGCGTGGCGCAAGGCCTCGATCAGACCGGTCATGCGGCCACCTCCTCGGCGGCGGATGCGCCCTCGTGCCGCGGGCGGTGCGAGAACAGCGCCAGCACGCGCTGCGGCGTCAGCGCCTCGGTGGGCGCGCCGTCGAACAGCACCTGGCGGTTCAGGCCGGTCACCCGGTCGGCCAGGCGCGTGACGGCGTCCAGGTCGTGCTCGATCCACAGCACCGTGGTGCGCCGCTCGCGCCAGTGCGCCAGCAGGTCCTCGAACACGCGCATGCCGGCCTCGTCGAGCGCGGACATGGGTTCGTCGAGCAGGATCAGGTCGGGCGCGGGGATCAGCGCCTGCGCCAGCAGCACCCGCTGGCGCTCGCCACCCGACAGCGCCCCCATGCGGCGCCGCGCCTTGTCCCACATGCCCACCCGACGCAAGGCCTGCTCCACCGGCGCCTGCCAGCGCCGCGACAGGCCCAGCAGCACCGGGCGGCGCTGGCACATGGCCCCCATGAAGTCCAGCACCGTCATCGGCAAGCCGGCGTCGAAGGCCAGGGCCTGCGGCACGTAGCCCACCACGCCGGGCCGCTCGCCCGGCCACTCCAGGGCGATGCGGCCGCGGTGCGGGACCTGGCCCAGGAGCGCCTTGAACAGCGAACTCTTGCCGCCGCCGTTGGGCCCCACCAGGGCATGCACGCCACCGGCGGCCACGCGCAGGTCCACGCCTTGCAGGATCCCGGTCTGGCCAAGGGTGAGGGAGACCCCGTCGAACGCCAGGGCGGGCCCGCCACGGCCCGCCGGGCCGTCGGCGCCGGGAGGCGACGACCCGCGCGGCGGCGCGCCGGGGCGCCCCGCGCTCACGCCGCCTCCTGGATCGCGCGCACCACGGTGGCGAGGTTCTTCGCGATGTCCTGCTCGAACTTCTCGGCCGTGTAGGGCCCGTGCGAGATGTGCGTGAGCGCGTACAGGCGCACGCCGGTCTCGCGGCGGATGGTGTCGACGTAGGCCGAGGGAAAGTCCATCTCCGAGAAGATCACCTTCACGTCGAGCGCACGGATCTGATCGATGGTGCCCTTGAGCTGCGCCGGGCTGGGCTCGATGCCGTGCGCCGGCTCCACCACCGCCGCCACCTCCAGGCCGAACTCGCGCAACAGGTAGTCGTAGGCGCCGTGGATGGTGGCGATGCGGAAATCGGCACCCGGCGTTTTCACCAGCTGGCCAAGCGCGTCGGCGCGCAGCTTGCGCAGCTTTTGCGCGTAGGCGCGGGCATTGGCGGTGTAGGCGGCGGCGTTGGCGGGATCGAGCTGGCCGAGCGCGCGCGCGATGGTGTTGACCTGCGAGATGGAGGCCGTGACCGACAGGAAGGTGTGCGGGTTCACCACCTTGCCCGAGGTGCCGCGCCCCGCGCCCACCGCCGCCAGCAGCGGCACCTGGGCGTTGGCCTCGATCACCTTGAGGTCGGGCTTCTCGCTGGCCTTGATCATGCGGCCCGCAAAGTCGTCGTGGCCGACGCCGTTGAGCACGATCGCGTCGAGCGAAGCGATGCGCTTGATGTCTTCGGTGCGCGGCTCGTAGGCGTGCGGGTTGAAGCCGGCGGGAATCACGGGCACCACCTCGGCGCGCTCGCCCACGATGTTGGCAACGTAGCTGTAGTAGGGGTGCAGGGTCACGCCCACGCGCAGGCGCCTGGCCTGGGCGAAGGCGGGCAGGCCGGTGGCGGCCAGCGCCAGGGGCGTGCTGGCCAGGGCCGCGAGCAGGCGGCGGCGCGCCAAGGGCATCTGAAGGTCTTGCATGGTGATGTCTTCGGTGAAAGTGGGCGCCGGGCTCAGTGCGCGATGTCCTTGCGCGTCACGCCGGCGTCGTAGCGCGTGACCACCTGGCGCCAGCCCTGGCGCATCAGCGCCGGGCCGTCGATGCCCTCGGGCCAGACCACGGGGCCTTCGCGCTGGATCCAGATCTCGACCGCGTGGTGGTGCGCGTGCCCATCGGCGGCGGCGACGGCCGTGGCCGGCACGCGCAGCAGCAGGGACGCGGCCACCTGCGGCTCGGCGCTGCGGCCGACGAAGGCCAGGTCCTGCCCCTGCGGGCTCGAGCGCCACTCGTGCGCACCGCGGGCACGCGCCTCGGGGCCGGGGGCGAAGGGCGGCAGGCCCAGTTCGCGCAGGCGGTCCAGCGTGGGCATGGCCTGGTCTTCGTCGCGCAGCGCGGCGATCTCATCGGCGGCAACCAGCAGGTCGGCGTGCACGCCCTGCTCGGCCGCGTTCAGCTGCGTGCGCGCGTCCACCTGGTGCGCGGCCAGGGCGGCGGCGGCCGGGGCCTGTGAGCGCACGCCGACGACCAGCGCCGCCAAGGCGAGCACACCCGCCGCGGCGAGCAGCACCCACAGGGTTTCGTGGCCGGCGCCGGCCGGCCGCACCACTTGGGTGGTCATGCGGACACCTCCCCGCGGCGCGCAGCGGCGCTCATGGCTTGACGTCGGTGTGGTCCACCTCTACCGAGTGTTCGCCGCCGTCTTCCAGGCGCACGAAATACTCGCCCTCGGGCGGGTGGAAGCGCCAGGTGGAGTCGCCACCCAGCGTGCCTTTGGCCAGCACGCGCTCGTCGTAGGCTTTCACCGACACGGCCATGCCGGCCGCATCGCTGCCGTCGGAGAACTCGCCCTTGCACTGCACCATGTTGTCGGCGGCGGGCTGGCAGACCAGCAGCAGGCTGTGCGCGCTGGACAGGCCGGGCCAGGCCAGCGCGCCCGTGAGCAGGACGGGGGCCCACCGGGCGGCGGGACGGGACAGGAAAGGGGGCATGGGAGTGATCAGGCGGGTTCGTCGATGGGTTTGGATCATAAATGAGAATTGTTTTTACTCTCAAAACAGACCCTCACTCGCCTGCCGGGATCGATCGGGCAAGCCCTCGCCGAAGCGCACAATCGGACTCGGCGGTGTGTCGGCGGAATTTTTTTGCGCCAACCATGAGAATGCGAAACATTCTCGTTTAGAATGCCTCCACTTTCCTGTCACACCCCGTGTGCGCCGCTGTCGCGAAAGGATGTCCTCCATGATCACAGGCCTCGTCGTTCACGTTGCCAGTCTCATGCTGACGCTGATCGCGCTGTACTGGATCTTTCGACGCGAATGAGCTTTGACACGACCGTCCCCGCACCGGCCCCGTCGCGGCGCCTGAACCGCCGCCTCGCCGTGGTCGGCTCGGTGGTGGGTTTTCACGTGCTGGCGGTCTGGGCCCTGCAGAGCGGCTTGCTGCGCCGCGCGGTGGAGTTGGTGATTCCCGTGGAGGTGATGGCCGAGCTCATCGAGCTGCCGCAGCCCCAGGTGACGCCCGAACCGCCGGCCCCGGCGCCTGCGCCGCCCGCGCCCAGGCCGCCGCCGCCCAAGCCGCGCCCGGCCCCGCCGCCGCCGCGCCCGCTGCCGGTGGCCACGCCCTCGCCCGCCCCCGCGCCGATCCAGGCCGCGCCGCCCGAGCCCGTGGTGCCGGCGCCGCCGGCACCCGTGGTGGCCGCGCCGGCGCCCGCGCCGGCACCGCCTGCACCGCCAGCGCCAGCGCCCGTGGTGATCCCCCCCTCCAGCGATGCGGACTACCTCAGCAACCCCAAGCCCGCCTATCCCTCGCTGTCCAAGCGCATGGGCGAACAGGGACGGGTGCTGGTGCGCGCCTTCGTCGACACCAAGGGCATGCCCAGCCGGGTCGAGGTGGCCCGCTCCAGCGGCTTCGAGCGGCTGGACAAGACCGCCGTCGACACCGTGCTGCGCTGGCGCTTCGTGCCCGGCAAGCGCGGTGGCGAACCCGTGGCCATGTGGGTCGAGGTGCCGATCGTTTTCGAACTGAACTTTTCGAACTGAAGTCAACCGCTTTTTCTCAGGAGCCCGCTTTTCATGGATTCGCCGTTCGTCTCATCCGGCCTCGCCCACGTTTGGACCCAGGGTGACTGGGTCACCCGCAGCGTCGCCCTGGTGCTGCTGACCATGTCGCTGGCCTCGTGGATCATCATCCTGTGGAAGGCGCTGGACCTGCGCGCCCAGCGCGCGCAGGCGCGCGGCGTCGAAGGCTTCTGGCACAGCAGCGACTTCGCCGAAGGCCTGGAAAAACTCGGCGACGCCGACGGCAACCCCTTCCGCACCGCCGCCATCGAGGGCCGCGAGGCCGCACGCCACATCACCCACCAGGACGGCGCCAGCCGACCGCAGCTGCACGACAACCTGGACGTGAGCGACTGGATCGAGCGCGCCCTGCGCAAGAGCGTGGACGACTTCACCATCCGCGCCCAGGGTGGCCTGTCGGTGCTGGCCTCGGTGGCGTCCACCGCGCCCTTCGTCGGCCTGTTCGGCACGGTCTGGGGCATCTACCACGCGCTGCTGAGCATCGGCAGCTCGGGCCAGGTGGCCATTGACAAGGTCGCCGGCCCGATCGGCGAGGCCCTGATCATGACGGCCCTGGGCCTGCTGGTGGCCATTCCCGCCGTGCTGGGCTACAACGCGCTGGTGCGTGGCAACAAGGCCGTGCTGCACAAGCTCAACCGCTTCGCGCACGACCTGCACGCCTACTTCGTCACCGGTGCCCGCGTGAGCGTGGGCGCCGAGGGCAAGGTACTGCCCATCAAGCAGCAGCAACAGCGGGGTTGATCACATGGCCATTGGCACGCAAGACACCAGCGACGAAGTCATGAGCGAGATCAACATGATCCCGTTCATCGACGTCATGCTGGTGCTGCTCATCATCTTCATCATCACGGTGCCGGTCATCCAGCACGCGGTGAACATCGACCTGCCGCAGGTGAGCGTCGAAAAAGTGCAGGACAAGCCCGAGAACATCCGCTTCTCGGTGAACGCCGAGGGCCAGTACTTCTGGAACGACCAGCGCCTGGCCGATGGCGAACTGGAGGGCAGGCTCAGCGCCGCCGCCGCGCAGGACCCGCAGCCCGAGCTGCACATCCGCGGCGACAAGGCCGTGCGCTACGAGCGCGTGGCCCTGGCCATGGCCGCGGCGCAGAAGGCCGGGCTGCGCAAGATCGGTTTCATCACGGAGCCCACGCCCTGAGGGGCGGGGACCGCGTCACGTATCGTGGGGCGACCCGGGGATTCTCCATCCCCGCGCGTCGTTTTTAGCCAGCCAGGGCGGTCACCCGCCGTTAGCCAGGCGTTTTTTACCCGATCCTCAAAGACCGAGCGCGGCGATGCCCGCGCGAGCGATCTGCGCGTCCTCGCTCGACTTCACGCCGCTCACGCCGACAGCGCCGATGCACTGGCCGTCCTTCATCACCGGCACCCCGCCCTCCAGCATGCCTTGCAGCTGCGGCGCGCTCAGGAACGAGGTGCGGCCCTGGTTGATGACGTCCTCGTAGACCTTGCTCTCGCGGCGACCCAGCGCGGCCGTGTGCGCCTTGGCGGGCGCGATGTGGGCCGAGATGGCCGGCGCGCCGTCCAGGCGCTGCAGCCACAGCAGGTGGCCGCCGTCGTCCACGATGGCGATGGTCACGTGCCACTGGTTTTTCAGGGCCTCGGCCTCGGCGGCGGCGGCCATGGCCTTCACGTCGGCGGCGTCGAGCTGGTGTTTGGTCTTCATGAACGTCTTTCTGTATTCAAGATCGAAAAGCAGGAAAGCCCGACGATAACCCGGCGATTCCTGACCCGACAGTCACAACTGCCCTTACCGGAGGCCCAAGGGCGCCGGCCAGGAATTTGAGGGCCCCAAGGAACCTCGTGCACAATGCCAGAGTCTTACGGCAGACTTAAGGAGAATTCCACCATGTCCGACCACGTGCAAACCAACGGCCGCTTCGGCACCGCTGTTTCGGCCAGCGCCACGCAACGCAACCGCGTGCTGCGCAACACCTACTGGCTGCTGGCGCTGTCCATGCTGCCCACGGTCCTGGGGGCGTGGGTGGGCGTGAGCACCGGCATCACCGCCAGCCTCACGGGCGGCCTGGGCCTGATCGTCTTCCTGGGCGGCGCCTTCGGCTTCATGTTCGCGATCGAAAAGACCAAGAATTCGGCCGCTGGCGTGCCGATCCTGCTGGCCTTCACCTTCTTCATGGGCCTGATGCTGTCGCGCCTGCTGGCGATGGTGCTGGGCTTCTCCAACGGCGCCAGCCTGATCATGATGGCCTTCGGCGGCACCGCCGCCGTGTTCTTCGGCATGGCCTCGCTGTCCACCATCATCAAGCGCGACCTGTCGAACATGGCCAAGTTCCTGTTCATCGGCGCGATCCTGATCGTGGTGGCGGCCGTGGCGAACGTGTTCATCCAGTCCAGCGCGCTGATGATCACCATTTCCGTGCTAGCCGTGGGTGTGTTCTCCGCCTTCATCCTCGTCGACCTCAAGCGCGTGCAGGACGGCGAGGAAACCAACTACATCAGCGCCACGCTGGGCGTGTACCTGAGCCTGTACAACGTGTTCCAGAGCCTGTTGATGCTGCTGGGCGTGTTCGGCGGCGACCGCGAGTGAGCCGTTTCACCCCATGAAACAAGGGCCTTCGGGCCCTTTTTTCTTGGCCACGGCCGTCAAGTTCCGGCCCGGCCCGCCGAAATGCAAGGGCAAGCCACCAAGACCACCATGCGACGCCCCGCCCTCATCCTGCTCACACTCGCCAGCACCTGGCTGGCCGGCTGCGATGCCCTGGGCATCGAAACCGCCACGCAGGTGAACGCCCGCAAGGAGTCGGAGGGCCGCGCCATCGGCAGCGCCTGCCGCCACGCGGTGCGCAGCATCGAGTCCTGCTTCCAGACCAACCCGCGCGCGGGCAAGGCCGCGGTGTTCGCGGGCTGGCGAGAGATGGATCAGTACATGCGGGACAACAACGTCGTGGGCATGCCCTCCGAAGGCGAGGCGGCGCCGGCCGAGAAGGCTTCGTCGGACAAACCCACGTCCTGAAGACGGCGAACCCGCAGCTCGCGGCGCCGGCGGCCACAGGGCACGCTGCTCCACGAACGACCCCCGCCGGAGCGGCTGCGCCGGCCCACCTCCCCTGATTCGCTACGCGGGGCGCCCGGCGTCCGCCAGCTCGAACACGGCCATGCTCTCGACGTGGGCGGTGTGGGGGAACATGTTGACCGCCCCCGCCGCGACACAGCGGTAGCCCGCCTGGTGCACCAGAAGGCCGGCGTCGCGGGCCAGCGTGGCGGGGTTACAACTCACGTAGACGATGCGCGTCGGGGGCGTCCAACCGCCCCGCAGCTCGGGTTGCTGGTGCAGATCGGCCAATGCCTTGGCCAGGGCAAAGGCGCCTTCCCGTGGCGGATCGACCAGCCACTTTTGCGCCACGCCATCGGCCACCAACTGCTCGGGCGTCATCTCGAACAGGTTGCGGGCGGCAAAGCGCGTGGGCGCGAAGGCCCGCGCCCGGCCTTCGCCGTTGCGCGCCAGGTTCTCGCGCGAGCGGGCGACCAGCGCTTCGCTGCCCTCCACGCCCAGCACCTCGCGCGCCGTGGTGGCGATGGGCAGGGTGAAGTTGCCCAGGCCGCAGAACCAGTCGATCACGCGCTCGTCGGCGCGCGCGTCCAGCAGACGCAGCGCGCGCGACACCAGCACGCGATTGATCGAAGGATTGACCTGCGTGAAATCGGTGGGCCTGAAGGGCATGACCACGCCGAACTCGGGCAGGGCGTAGCTCAGTTCCTCGCCGCCCTCGTCGAGCCGGCGCACGGTGTCGGGTCCCTTGGCCTGCAGCCACCACTGCACGCCATGCCGCTGGCCGAAGGCGCGCAGGCGCGACAGGTCGTCCTCGCTCAGCAGCTCCAGGTGGCGCAGCACCAGCGCGGTGACGCTGTCACCGCAGGCCAGTTCGATCTGCGGGCAGGTTTCGCGCGCGTCCATCTCGAAGATCAGCTCGCGCAGCGGCGCCAGCATGTCGCTCACGTGTGGCGGCAGCACCAGGCACACGCCCATGTCGGCCACGTAGCGGCTCTTGCGCTCGTGAAAGCCGATCAGCACCACGCCCTTCTTGTGCACGTGGCGCACCGACAGGCGCGCGCGGTGGCGGTAGCCCCAGGCGGGGCCTTCGATCGGGCGCAGGATGGTCTCGGCGCGCACCTTGCCCAGGTGCCAGAGGTTGTCCTCCAGCACGCGCTGCTTGATGGCCACCTGCGCGGCGGGGTGCAGGTGCTGCATCTTGCAGCCGCCGCAGGCGCCCGCGTGCAGGCCGAAATGCGGGCAGCGGGGCCGCACGCGCTGCGAGGACTCGCGGTGCACGGCCGTGGTGGTGGCGGCTTCCCAGTTGTTCTTCTTGCGATGGACCGAGACGCTGACCTGCTCGAATGGCAGCGCACCCTCGATGAACACCACCTTGCCGTCGGCGCGGTGGGCGATGCCCTGGGCTTCGATGTCCAGGGACTCGACGGCGAGCGAGCCGTCGGGGTAGGCGGGGGATGTGTTGTGGGGAGACTCTGCGGACATCCCGCGATTGTCTCAGGCCGGCCGCCAGCGATCGCTCACGCCCAGGCCGCCAGGTATTCCTGCCAATGCGCTTCGCCCGGCGCCAGGCCCCCCAGCGTCTCCTTCACGTAGGCGATCTCGCGTTCGTACTCGTCGGGCGTGAAGCCGCCGCGCATTTTCTGGAAGCGGCAATACATGAGGTAGGTGTTCATCACGTCCGTCTCGCAGTAGCGGCGGATGGCGTCGGTCTGCCCCGCGAGGAACTGCGGGTAGACCTGCGAGCCGTCCATGCCCAGCTTGCCGGGAAAGCCGCAGAGCTTGGCCAGGCTGTCGAGGGGCGCGTTGTTCTTCGGCGTGTACATGGCCAGCAGGTCCATCAGGTCCAGGTGGCGCATGTGGTAACGGCCGATGTAGTTGTTCCACTTGAACTCACGGTCGTCCTCGCCCATGTCCCAGTACTTGTTGGCCTCCAGTCCGTGGCGCAGGCCGCGGTAGTGCAGCACCGGCAGGTCGAAGCCGCCGCCGTTCCAGCTCACGAGCTGGGGCACGTGCTTCTCGATCGCCTGGAAGAAGCTCTGGATGACCTTGCCCTCGCTCTGGCTGTCCCTGTCGACGAAGGAGTGGATGCGCAGGCCCTCGGCGTTGCGGAACACGCAGCTGATGACCAGCACGCGCTGCAGGTACAGGGGCATGAAGTCGCTCTGCCCCTTTTCCTTGCGCTCGGCCACCCAGGCGGCGTAGACCTGCTCATCGCTCAGTTCGGCGCCGGCCCCGCGCAGCGCGCGCAGGCCGTCCACGTCCGGGATGGACTCGATGTCGAAGACGAGGACCGGCCAGGCCATGCGCGGCCGGACTCAGCGCTTCGGCAGGTGGGCCAGCGGGTCCACCGGCTTGCCCTGGCGACGCACCTCGAAGTGCAGCTTCACGCGGTCGGCGTCGCTGCTGCCCATCTCGGCGATCTTCTGGCCCTGGCGCACCGACTGGTTCTCGCGCACCAGCAGCGCCTGGTTGTGCGCGTAGGCCGTGAGGTAGGTGTTGTTGTGCTGCAGGATGATGAGGTTGCCGTAGCCGCGCAGACCGGCGCCCGCGTAGACCACGCGCCCATCGGCCGCCGCGACCACGGGATCGCCGATCTTGCCGCCGATGCTCACGCCCTTGTTGGTGTTCTCATCGAAGCCCGCGATGACCGGGCCCGAGGCCGGCCACACGAACTGGATGTCGTCGCCCGCCGCCGCGGGGGCCGGCGTTGGCGCGGGGGCGGGCGCGGGCGCCGGCGCCGCGGACGGGCTGGTTTCGCTCAGTGGCCGCGAGGCCACGCTGCCGCTGGTGACGGGCGCGGTGCCCACGCTCGGGGCCGGGGCCGGGGCCGGGGCTGGCGCCGCGGCGGTGGGCGGCACCACGCGCAGCAGCTGGCCGACCTCGATGGCATTCGGGTTGGGCAGGTTGTTCCAGGTCGCGATGTCGCGGTAGTCCTGGCCGGCGTTGAGGGCGATGCGGTACAGCGTGTCGCCAGGCTGCACCGTCACATAGCCCACGCGGGGCTGCGCGGCGGCAGGGGCCGGGGTGGCCGTTGCCGACTCCGCGGCGGGCCGGGATGTGCCCCGGTCGTCGACCGGTGCGGGACGCGCCACGCGCTGCGAGCCGCAAGCGCTCACGAGCAGGGCCAAGCCGAGCACGGACCAGGTCAGCGCGCGCTGGGCTGTGCGTCCCTGCGCCCGGGTGTGACCCAGGTCGTGTCTTGCCATTTGGTTCATGAAGACTCCACCATTGTCTTGCGGGCCCCGAAGGGGCCCATTTCGATACACGCTCGACGCCGGCAAGGGCGGGACCGTCAGGCGAGGCCCGATTTTAGGGGCACGAAATGAACGGCCTCGAGCTCGGTGCGGACCACGCCATTGGCGGTTTTGTCAACCACCACGAGGTTCTGTCGACCGGCGGCCGTCACGGCCGGTGCCACCAGCCGGCCACCGACCGCGAGCTGATCGATCCAGGCGGCGGGCAGATCGTTCCCGCCGGCCGCCGCAATGATGCCCGCATAAGGAGCCCCCTGCGGGAAACCCACCATGCCATCACCGAAGAGCAGGTGCAGATTGGGCACGCGCAGGGCGCGCAGGTTGTCGCGCGCCTTCTCGTGCAGGCTGCGGATGCGCTCGATGCTGTAGACCTCCTTGGCCACGCGGGCCAGCACGGCGGCCTGGTAGCCGCAGCCAGTGCCGATTTCGAGCACCCGCCCCAGCGGCTGCACGCGCGCCTGGCACAGCAGCTCCACCATGCGCGCCACCACGCCGGGCTTGCTGATGGTCTGGCCCTGGCCGATGGGCAGGCTGGTGTCTTCGTAGGCCTGGTTCACCAGCGCCGAGTCGACGAAGCGGTGCCGTTCCACCGCGAGCATGGCCGCCACCACCGCCGGGTGCGAGATGCCCTGCCCCTGCAGCTTGCGCACCATGGCGGCGCGCACGGCGGCCGAGTCCATGCCGACGCCGCTGGGCCGGGCCGGGGCATGCGCGGGCGGCGCGTCGGGCTTGTGCTGGCGCGCGGGCACGGGGGCCGGCGTGCCGGCCGGCAGGCGGGCCGGAAACCCCGGGCGCTGGCGTGGCGGCGGCGCTTTCACGCGCCCTCCTTGGACAGCGCGGCCGCCGTCGGCACCCAGTAGGCCAGGGTGTCGTGGTCGGTCAGGTCCACCTGCAGGGGCGTCAGGCTGACGTAGCCCTGCTGCGTGGCGTGAAAGTCGGTGCCTTCGGCCTCGTCGCGGGCGGGACCGGCGCTGCCGATCCAGTACATGGTCTCGCCGCGCGGGTTGACCTGCGCGATCACGGGCTCGGCCGCGTGGCGCCGCCCCAGGCGCGTGACCTTCACGCCGCGGATCTGCTCGGCGGGCCGGCACGGAATGTTGACGTTGAGCAGCCAGGCCTGGCCGCGCTGCTGCATCTCGGGCAGCGACGGCAGCAGCTGCTGCACCAGCTCGGCCGCCTTGGTGGCGGCCACGTCCAGGTGGGCCCAGCCCCTCTCGGTCTGCGAAAACGCGATGGCGGGCACGCCGAACAGGTAGCCCTCCATGGCCGCGCCGACGGTGCCCGAGTAGATGGTGTCGTCGCCCATGTTGGCGCCGTTGTTGATGCCGGAGATCACCAGGTCGGGCCGGTAGCCCAGCAGGCCGGTGAGCGCGATGTGCACGCAGTCGGCGGGGGTGCCGTTGACGTAGCGGAATCCGTTGGCGGCGGTCTGCACGTAGAGCGGCGAGTGCAGGCTCAGGGCGTTGCTCTTGGCGCTGTTGTTGTGCTCGGGCGCGACGACCTCGACCTCGACGCCCGGCAGGGCCTTGACGGCGTCGTACAAGGCGACGAGGCCCTTGGCCTGGAAGCCGTCGTCGTTCGAGATCAGGATTTTCATGGGCGAAATTCTATTGACCCGAGGTGTGGCGCTTTCTTCTTATCCCGGGTGGCGTTGCGGCGGCGGCCACGCCCGTCGCCCAAGGGACAAAGCCCACTGCGCGAATGCAAAACCGGTGCCTATCATGCCCCGCCCCCATTCCAAGAGGAGACCCACCATGCACGCCTGGCTGTGCGAGAACCCCATCGGCGTCGACGCCCTGCAATGGAAGGAACTGCCCACGCCCGAACCCGGCGCGGGCCAGGTGCGCCTGCGCATCGAGGCGGCCAGCCTGAACTTCCCCGATCTGCTCATCGTGCAGAACAAGTACCAGATGAAGCCGCCGCTGCCCTTCGTTCCCGGCAGCGAATACGCCGGCGTCGTTGAGGCCGTGGGCGACGGCGTCAAGCACCTCAAGCCGGGCCAGCGCGTGGCCTGCCTGAGCGGCACCGGCGGCTTCGGCACCCACACCCTGGCGCCCGCCGCGCTGTGCATGCCCCTGCCCGACGGCTTTCCCGCCGTGGACGCGGCCGCGTTCATCATGATCTACGCCACCTCGTACCACGCGCTCATGGACCGCGCGCAGCTCAAGGCGGGCGAGACGGTGCTGGTCCTCGGCGCGGCCGGCGGCGTGGGCACGGCCGCCATCCAGATCGCCAAGGCCGCCGGCGCGCGCGTGATCGCGGCCGCATCCAGCGACGACAAGTGCGCGCTGTGCGCCTCGCTCGGCGCCGATGCCACCATCAACTACACCCAGCACGGCCCCCTGGGCGGCCTGCGCGACGAGATCAAGCGCCTCACCGGGGGCAAGGGCCCGGACGTGGTTTACGACCCCGTGGGCGGCGATTTCGCCGAACCGGCCTTCCGTTCCATCGCCTGGCGCGGGCGCTACCTGGTGGTGGGTTTTGCCAGCGGGCCCATTCCCAGCCTGCCCCTCAACCTGGCGCTGCTCAAGGGCGCCAGCATCGTGGGGGTGTTCTGGGGCGACTTCGCCAAGCGCGAGCCCCAGGCCAACGCGGCCATGATGCAGGCGCTGGCCGGCATGTACGCCAAGGGCCAGGTGAAACCGGTCATCGACCAGACCCTGCCCATGGCCGACCTGCGCAAGGCCTACGCGATCATGGGATCGCGCTCGGTCAAGGGCAAGCTGGTGCTGGTGAACTGAGTCAGCGCGCGGCGGTGGTCGCCGCCCCCGCCGACCAGCCACCGCCGATGGCCCGGTACACCGCCACCAGCGCGCCCGCCGTGCCCACCTGGGCCTGCACCAGCTGTTCCCGGATCGACAGCACCTCGCGCTCGGCCTGCAGCACGGCCTGGAAGTCGGTCACGCCCGCCTCGAAGCGCGCGCGCGCCAGTTGCGCGGCCTCGTCGGCGTGGCGCGCGGCCTCCAGCAGGCGCCCGGCGCTTTGCGCGTGGCGGTTGTAGCCGCTGAACGCGCCCTCGGTTTCCTCCAGCGCCAGCGCCACGGTCTGCTCGAACACCACCAGGCCCTGCTGCGCGCGCGCCTCGCTGGCGGCCACGCGCGAGCGGATGGCGCCGAAGTCGAACGGCGTCCACGACAGGCCCACGCCCAGCGCATAGCGCGCCGCGTCGCTGGTGAACAGGTCACCCAGGCGCGCGGCGTTGAAGCCCAGCAGGCCGGAGAGCGAGATCCGCGGGTACAGCTCGCTGCGCGCGATGCCGATGCCCGCGGTGGCGGCGGCAAGCCGGCGCTCGGCGGCGATCACGTCGGGCCGGCGCTGCAACCACTGCTGCGGCGTGCCCACCGGCAGCGCGGCCAGGTCCGTCACCGGCAGCGACGGCAGGGGCCGCTGCGTGGACAGCTCGGCCAGCGCCGCGCGCGGCGGCTGGGCGCTGAGCGTGGCCAGGCGGTAGGCCGCGGCCTCGACGCCGGCCTGCAACACGGGCAGCAGCGCCTCGGTGCTGGCGACCAGGGCGCGCGCGCCGGCCACGTCGAGCTGGCGCGCGCGGCCGGCCTCCAGCCGCGCCTCGGTGATGCGCAGCGACTCGCGCTGGTTCGCCAGGCTGGCCTCGGTCACGCGCTGGCGCTCCTGCAGGCCGCGCAGTTCCAGGTAGTAGCGCGCCACCTCGGCCGCCACGGCCGTGTGCACCGCGTGCAGGCCCGCCTCGCTCGCGCTCACCTGCGCGGCGGCGGCCTCGCGCGTGCGGCGCACGCGGCCGAACAGGTCGAGCTCCCAGCCGGCGACGAAGCTGGCGTCGAAGCTGTTGCCTGTGCGCTCGCTGCGCGAAGCGCCGGGCTGCTGCGTCAGCGGCGTGACCGCTCGTTGCGCGCTGCCTTCGATGGCCACGCCGGGTCGCGCGGCCGCGTCGGCCTCGCCCTGCAGCGCCCGCGCCTCCTGCAGGCGCGCCTGCGCGAGGCGGATGTCGGTGTTGGCCGCCAGCGCGCGCTCGATCAGCGCGTCCAGCGCCGGGTCGTTGAAGGCGCGCCAGAAGCGCGCGATGTCTTCGCCCGGCGCCTGGGCGTTGCTGCCGCTGGCGCCGGCGTTGATGAAGCGCTCGTCCAGCGCCACGGTCGGCGCCTGGTGGTCGGGCCCCACGGCGGCGCAGCCGGTGAGCAGCGCCGCCAGTGCGACCGTGCAAAGGCTCCCCTCACGCATGTCGGGCCTCCGTCTCGTCTTGCCCCAGGCGGTGCGCGCGGCGCGAGCGCAGCAGCGCGTAGAACACCGGCGTCATGAAGATGCCGAACAGGGTGACTCCCACCATGCCAGAGAACACCGCGATGCCCATGGCGCGGCGCATCTCACTGCCCGCCCCACTGCCCACGATGAGCGGGATCACGCCCGCGCAGAAGGCGATGGAGGTCATCAGGATGGGCCGCAGCCGCATGCGGCAGGCGTGCACGATGGCGTCGACCAGCGTCTCGCCGCGCTCCTCCAGTTCCTTGGCGAACTCCACGATCAGGATCGCGTTCTTGCACGCCAGGCCCACCAGCACCACCAGCGCCACCTGGGTGAAGACGTTCAGGTCGCCCGGCTGCATGAAGGGCGGGAAACTGGACAGCCACACGCCGAACAAGGCCGACAGAATGCCCATGGGCACGATCAGCACGATCACCAGCGGCAGGGTCCAGCTTTCGTACTGCGCGGCCAGCACCAGGATCACCAGCAGCACCGAAATCAGGAGCACCGCCGCCAGCACCGGCAGGGTGATGTGCGTGCCCGGGACGGTGAAGTCGCGCGTGAGCCGGTCCTGGTAGCTGAGTTCCGTCCACTCGTAGGTCATGCCGCGCGGCAGCGTGCGCTGCAGCAGGGTCTCGATCTCGCCTTCGGCCTGGCTCGACGAGAAGCCCGGATTGGGCGCGCCGTTGATGTCGGCCGAGGGGTAGCCGTTGTAGCGCGTCACGCGCGTGGGACCGAAGCTGGGCTCCACCGTCATGAGCGCGCCCAGGGGCACCATCTCGCCCGCGGCGTTGCGCGTTTTCAGATTGGTGATGGCCTCGGCGTCGGCGCGAAACGGCGCGTCGGCCTGCACCACCACCTGGTAGGTGCGGCCGAAGCGGCTGAAGTCATTCACGTAGAGCGAGCCCAGGTTCACCTGCATGGTGTCGTAGATATCGGCCAGGTGAATGCCCATCTGCTTGGCGCGCGTGCGGTCGACGTTGGCGTAGAGCTGCGGCACGTTGATGTCGTAGCTGGAGAAGGGCGTGCCCACGGCCGACTTCGGGTTGGCGTACACCTGCCCCAGCGTGCCCCAGACCGCGCCGTACAGCGCCTGCTCGCCCAGGCCGCCGCGGTCCTGCACCTGCAGCTTGAAGCCGCCGACGTTGCCCAGGCCGTCCACCGCCGGCGGCGGCACCACGAACATGCGCGCGCCCTGGATCTGCTGGATCGCGCCGTTGACCTGGCCCAGGATGGCCTCCTTGCTCATCTCGGGCGAGGTGCGCTCCTCGAAGGGCGCCAGGCCGAAGAAGATGATCCCTTCGTTCGGCGCGGCCGAGAAGCCCGCGATCGACAGGCCCGGGAAACCCACCGAGTCGATCACGCCGGGTACCTTGAGCGCGATGTCGGTCATCTCGCGGATCACGGCGTCGGTGCGGTCGATGGAGGCGCCCGCCGGCAGCTGCGCGATGCCGATGAGGTACTGCTTGTCGGGCGCGGGCACGAAGCCGGCCGGGATGCGCGCGAACAGCAGGCCTGTCACGCCCAGCAGCACCGCGTACACCACCAGCGAGACGGTCTTGTGCCGCACGATGTAGCCGACGCGGCGGCCGTAGCCTTCGCTGCGGCGGTGGAAGGCGCGGTCGAACCAGCGGAAGAAGCGGCCGAAGACCTTGTCCATGGCGCGCGTCAGCCGGTCGGGCGACTGGTCGTGCGGGTGCAGCATCAGTGCCGACAGCGCCGGGCTCAGCGTGAGCGAGTTGAAGGCCGAGATCACCGTGCTGATGGCGATCGTCACCGCGAACTGCTTGTAGAACTGGCCCGTGAGGCCGGGCACGAAGGCCAGCGGCACGAACACCGCGCACAGCACCAGGGCGATGGCGATGATGGGTCCGGAGACCTCGCGCATGGCCTTGATGGTGGCCTCGCGCGGCGACAGGCCCTCTTCGATGTTGCGCTCCACGTTCTCCACCACCACGATGGCGTCGTCCACCACGATGCCGATGGCCAGCACCAGGCCGAACAGCGTGAGCGTGTTGATGGAATAGCCCAGCAGCAGCAGGAAGGCGAAGGTGCCCACGATGGACACCGGCACCGCCAGCAGCGGGATGAGCGAGGCGCGCCAGGTCTGCAGGAACACGATGACCACCAGCACCACCAGCGCGATGGCCTCCAGCAGCGTGGCCACGACCTTCTCGATCGAGGTCTGCACGAAGCGCGTGGGGTCGTAGACGATGTCGTACTCCACGCCGGGCGGGAAGCCCTTGGACAGCCGCTCCATGGTCTCGCGCACGCTGTTGGACAGCGCCAGCGCGTTCGATCCCGGGGCCTGGAAGACGGCGATGGCCGCGGCCTCCTTGTTGTTGAGCAGGCTGCGCATGGCGTAGGTCCCGGCCGCCAGTTCCACGCGGCCGACGTCGCGGATGCGGATCAGCCCGCCCGTGGCCGGGTCGGTGCGCACGATGATGTCGGCGAACTCCTCCTCGGTCGTCAGCCGGCCCTGCGTGTTCACCGAGAGCTGGAACTCCGTGCCCTTGGGCGCGGGCGGCGCGCCCACCGTGCCGGCGGCCACCTGCGCGTTCTGTTCGCGGATGGCGCCCACCACCTCGGCGGTGGTGAGGTTGCGCGCGGCCAGCTTGCCCGGGTCCAGCCAGATGCGCATGGCGTAGTCGCCGGCGCCGAACAGGAACACCGAGCCCATGCCGGGCAGGCGCAGCAGGTCGTCGCGCACGTTCATCTGGCCGTAGTTGCGCAGGTAGAGCGCATCGCGGCTGTTGTCCGGGCTCAGCAGGTGCACCACCATCGTCAGGTTGGGACTGCTTTTCTCGGTGGTCACGCCGATCTGGCGCACGATGTCCGGCAGCCGGGGCAGCGCGCGGTTGATGCGGTTCTGCACCGCCGTCTCGGCCGCCTCGGGGCTGGTGCCGATCTTGAAGGTGACCGTGAGCGCCATGCCGCCGTCGGCCGTGGCCGACGAGTCGTAATAGAGCAGGTTTTCGATGCCGCTGATCTGCTCTTCCAATGGCGTGGCCACGGTTTCGCTGATGACACGCGGGTTGGCGCCCGGGTACTGGGCGCGCACCACGATCTGCGGCGGCGCGACCTCGGGGTACTCGGACAGCGGCAGCTGGAAGATGGCCAGCGCGCCGACCAGGAACAGGAAGATCGACAGCACGGCCGCGAAACGCGGCCGGTCGATGAAGAACCGGGAGATGTCCATTCGGGCGCTCCCTTACTGGCCGGGCTGCTGCGGCGCGGCCGAAGTCGGCGGAGGAAGGGGCATGCCCTTGTCGTCCACCTTCAGCACCTGCGGCTGCACCGGCACGCCGGGCATGATGCGCTGCAGGCCTTCCACCACCACGTGCTCGCCGGGCTTGACCGCGTCGCCCAGCAGCACGCGCATGCCGTCCTGCAGGGCGCCGAGCTGCACCACGCGGAACTGCGGCTGGCCGTCGGCGCCCACCACCACCACGGTCTTGCGGTTCTGGTCGGTGCCGATGGCGCGCTCGGGCACCAGCGTGGCCTGGTAGGGCGCGCTGGTGGTCATGGTCAGCCGCGCGGCCAGGCCGGGCACGAAGCGGCCGTCGCGGTTGTCGAAGCTGGCGCGCAGGCGAATGGCACCGGTCTGCGGGTTGAGGCGGTTGTCGACGAAGTCCAGCGTGCCCTGGTGCGGGTAGCCGGTCTCGTTGGCCAGGCCCAGGCGCACCACGGGCTTGGCGTTACCGGCGGCCCGCAGGCGCAGGAAGGTCTGCTCGCTGCCGTCGAAGTAGGCGTACACGCGGTTCGTGGCGGCGATGGTGGTGAGCACCACCTGTTCGTTCACCAGGTTGCCCGCCGTGGCGCTGGCGCGCGACAGCCGCCCGCCGATGGGCGCGCGCACCGCCGTGTAGGCCAGGTTCAGGCGCGCCACGCGCAGCGCGGCCTCGGCGGCCTTGATGTCGGCCTCGCTGGTGCGCGCGCCGGCGGCGAGCTGATCGAACTCCTGGCGCGACACGGCGCGGCTGTCGAGCAGCTTCTGGGCGCGGGCGTACTCGGTCTGCGCCAGCTCGGCGCGCGACTTCGCGGCCGCCAGCTGCGACTCGGCGCGCGCCACCTCGGCCTCGAAAGGGCGCGGGTCGATGGTGAACAGCAAGGCACCGGCCGCGACGCTGGCGCCGTCGGTGAAGTGCACCTTGTCGATGGTGCCGGCCACGCGCGGGCGCAGCTCCACGAACTCGGCCGCTTCCAGGCGGCCGCTGAAGGTTTCGACGTCGGTGACGCTGCGCTGCACCGCGGGCGCCACGCTCACCGGCATGGCCGGTGGCGGCGCGCCCTGCGCGTCGGCGGGGCCGCCGCAGGCCGGCAGAAGGGACAACAGCACGGGGAACAGGACGGCCAGGGCGGGGATGCGCCCGTGGGACTTGGCTGGCATGGGGGTGCTCCAGAAAATGCCGGCGCCGACACCCCCGGGTAGGGGGTGTGGCGCTGAGGGAGTTGCGGATTAAGCCGCAATCCCGGGGGAATTGACGAGGGCTTTTCGAGCGCGTGTGGCGGCCCGCCGACACGCCTGGCGGATCAGGGTTTGCCAGCCGGCGGCGGCGAGGGAAACGCCACCACCGGCGTCCGCACGGCCACCCCGGGCGGGGCGTAGGCCGGCGCGGCCTGGCCGGCCGGGCCGGCGGCGCGCACGTAGGCGTAGATCGCTTTCAGGTCGGTGTCGGCCATGTCGCGCAGCGCGAACCACGGCATGGGCGGGCGCATGGGCTGGCGGGCGCGCTGCAGCCACTGCGCCTCGCTCATCTGCTGGAACTGCTGGCGCAGGTTGCTCGGGTAGGTGGTGCCCCAGGGGCCCTGCAGGCCCACAGCATCGCCCGTGAGCCACTGGGCTTCGGGCACGGCGCCCGCGCTGGGGGCGTAGCCGGGGGTGTGGCAGTCATTGCAGCCCGAGGTCTTGACGAGGTAGCGGCCCAGGGCCACGAGGTCCGTCTCGGGCGGACGGACGGGGGCCGGGCCATTGGCCAGTGCGGCCGTGGACGCGAACAGGCCCAGGGCCAGCGCGGCGGTGCGGAACATGAAAACACTCCTTGTTTTGGTGTGCCGGCATTGTTCGCAAGGGGCTCAGTCCTCCGTCCTAAATCTTTCCTAGGCGAAGCTTAAAAAATACCTAAGCGCGCGCGGCGGTACCGGAAACGCCTACGGCCTTCGCCGCCCGGTGCTGACAGGGCGCATCCAGCAATCCCCACAGACGGTGGGGCGACCGATCCCCAGAATTTCTGCCATGGCCACGCGGCCCTTGAGCCCCGCGTCCAGGCCGTCAGAAGGGACATCCGCATGAGCACCACCGCCTGTTTCGCCGACCCGCGCAACGCCCAGATCCGCCTCTACCAGCCCCTGGTGCGGCGCGTGGCCCGCCACCTGCGCGCCCAGCTGCCGCCCTCGGTCGACGTGGACGACCTGATACAGGCCGGCATGATCGGCCTGAACGAGGCCATCGGCCGCTGCGACCCGGCCGAGGCCGAGGCCGGCGGACTGGAGAAATTCGCCATGCCGCGCATCCGAGGCGCCATGATCGACGAGCTGCGCGCGACCGAATGGGCCTCGCGCGGTTGCCGGCAGAGCCGGCGCGACATCGACGAGGCCGCGCAGCGCCTGCAGCAGCGCCTGTGCCGCCGCCCGCACGACAGCGAAATGGCCGCGGAGCTGTGCCTCACGCTCGATGAATACCACGCGCTGCAGGCCAAGCTGCACCGCTCCCAGCTGATGCCGCTGGACGACACCGGCCTGGTGGGGGAAGAGGACGACGACGGCCTGCACGGCAGCGAGTTCGGCGACAGCACCCACGACCCGCTGAGCGTGCTGGAACAGCAGCGCATGCGCCTGGCCCTGGTCGACGCCATCCAGGGTCTGCCCGAACGCGAACAGCAGGTCATGCTCAGGCACTACGGCGAGGACATGATGTTCAAGGACATCGGCCGCGAACTGGGCGTGAGCGAGTCCCGCGTCAGCCAGGTGCACCGCCACGCCATCGACCTGCTGCGTGCGCAACTGCAGGCGCACTGATATTTCACCGGCGACAGCGCGCGGCGGCGGCCCGGCGTAGCATCGCCCGGCCATGAAAACACCCCACCGAGACAACACGCCCGCCGACCCCAGCCTCATCGATTCCCGCGCCGCCGCCTGGCGGCTGCTCACCGTGCTGGGCCTGGTCACCCTGGGCAACAGCGGCATGTACGTGGTGGCCGTGGTGCTGCCCGCGGTGCAGACGGAGTTCGGCATCGGCCGCGGCGACGCCTCCCTGCCCTACACCCTGATGATGGTCTGCCTGGGCCTGGGCGGCCTGTGGACCGGGCGCATGGCCGACCGCCACGGCATCACGCCGGTGCTGCGTCTGGGCGCGGTGGCGGTGGCCGGCGGCTTCGCGGCCGCCGCGCTGTCCGGCAACATCTGGACCTTCGGTCTGGCGCACGGGCTGCTGCTGGGGCTGCTGGGCAGCTCGGCCACCTTCGCGCCGCTGCTGGCCGACACGGCGCTGTGGTGGCGCAAGCGGCGCGGCATCGCGGTGGCCATCGCGGCCAGCGGCAACTACGTGGCCGGCACGGTGTGGCCGCCACTGGTGCAATGGGGAATCGAGACCATCGGCTGGCGCAACACCTACTTCCTGCTGGCCATCGTCTGCGGCACGGGCATGTTCCTGCTGGCCAACCGCATGCGCCAGCGCCCGCCCGTGGTCGTGATGGCCGCGCCCGCCACGCCCGGCGGCGCCGTGCCCGACACCCGCCGCCCCTTCGGCATGACGCCCGCGCGGGCGCAGACCCTGCTGTGCCTGGCCGGCGTGGGCTGTTGCGTGGCCATGTCCATGCCGCAGGTGCACATCGTCGCCTACTGCGTCGATCTGGGCTTCGGCGCCGCGCGCGGCGCCGAGATGCTCTCGCTCATGCTGGCCAGCGGCATCGTCAGCCGCCTGGTCTCGGGCTGGATCTGCGACCGCATCGGTGGCATCCGCACCCTGCTGTTGGGTTCGGCGCTGCAGTGCGTGGCGCTGCTGCTGTTCCTGCCCTTCGACGGCCTGGTGCCGCTGTACGTGATCTCTGCCCTGTTCGGCCTGTTCCAGGGCGGCATCGTGCCCAGCTACGCCATCATCGTGCGCGAGTACTTCGCGCCGCAGGAGGCCGGCGCCCGCGTGGGCGCGGTGATCATGGCCACGCTGGTGGGCATGGCGCTGGGTGGCTGGATGTCGGGCTGGGTGTTCGACCTCACGGGCAGCTACCGCGCGGCCTTCCTCAACGGGATCGGCTGGAACCTGCTCAACATGGGCATCGCGCTGTTCCTGTTCTGGCGGGTGCGGGGGAGCGGGCCGGGGGTGGCGCGGGGGGCGGCGGCCTGAGGGCGCGCGCCCTTCGTTTATTTCGGCACATACCGCATCGCCACCGCCCCCGAGCCGAACTCGAGCCGGCTCACCAGCCTCAGGTCGACATGCTTCGACAAGCCCGCGAACACGCTCGGCCCATGGCCGGCCAGCCGCGGGTGCACGATGAACTCGTACTCGTCGATCAAGCCCAGCTCCGCCAGGGCCAGCGGGAGCTTCACACCCCCCACGAACAGGCCCTTGCCCGGTTGCTGCTTGAGCCGCCGCACCAGCGGTCCCAGCTCCCCGCGCACGAGCTCCGCGTTCCAGTCGACCACGTCCAGGCTGTCGGACACGACGTACTTCCGCGCGGCGTCGATCGTCCGGGCAAAGGGGTCCACCGCGTGAGACCCTGCGGCCGCCCCCGCGGGCGCCCGGAACGCCGACTCCATCAACTCATAGGTCACCCGCCCGAACAGCAGGGCATCGGCCTGCCGGAGGTTCTCCACGGCGTGGCGGTGCAGCTCCTCGTCCGCGGGAATGGCGCTGTGGTCGCAGCAGCCGTCCAGCGTGAGGTGGATGGAATACCGAAGGGGTCGCATGGGCATGGTTCAGTCCTCGCTGGGGCGGCCGCGGTTCGACGCGAACGCTGGAGCCGGCCCCGTCTGCACGACGGATCAGCCGTCACCGATTCGACAGCCCCACCCGCTTGACAGCCCTTGCGCAGGCGCGCACAGTCGCCCGGTACTCACATGTACCAACATGACCAACCTCACCATCCGACGCCTGCTCATCGACCTGGAAACGCCCGTCGCGCGCCACTGGTGCGGCGGCGACGCCTTCCTCACCGCCTGGTTCAACGCCCTGTCCATGAGCTTTCCGGTGGGCGAGCAGTTCTTCATCGACGCCGTGCGGGAAGGCGCCAAGGCCCTGCCCGCCGACCAGCAGGCGCGCTGGGAAGCCGAGATCAAGGGCTTCGTGGGCCAGGAGGCCACGCACCGGCGCATCCACGCCCTGTTCAACGCGCAGATCGAGAAGCACGGCCTGGTGAACGCGTGGGCGCCGCGCGCCGAGTCGCGCATGGTGTTGTTCGAGGGCGCCGATCCCCGCCACCCGCTGGGCGTGACCGCGGCCTACGAGCACTTCACCGCCCTCTTCGCCGAGTGGCTGCTGTCGCATCCCCAGGTGCTGGACGGCAGCGAGCCGCGCCTGCAAACCCTGTGGCTGTGGCACAGCGCCGAGGAGGCCGAGCACAAGAGCACCGCATTCGACCTCTACCAGGCCCTGGGGGGCGACCACGCCTGGCGCGCGAAATGGATGCGCCGCGTCACCGTCTTCTTCCTCAGCGACGCCCTGCGCCAGACCGTCTCCAACCTGCGGCGCGACGGCACGCTGTGGCGCTGGTCCACCTGGCGCAGCGCCGCGCGCCACCTGCTGGGCCGGCAAGGCCTGCTGAGGACGAACTGGCCGGCCTGGCGGGCCTATTTCCGGCCCGACTTCCACCCGAACCAGCAGCACAGCGAACGCTCGGCCACCTGGCTGCGCGAACACAACGAACAGTTCGTGCCGGTGAGCGCTGCCGGTCGCTGAACGAGTGCGCGTCCCGGGTTTTCCCGGGATTTTTTTCGCCCGCTCAACTTGTATGATGACCTGACAAGCACACCAATGGCCGAGACACCATGAACCCCGACAGCGCCGAGCCCCTGCAGGCGCCGCCCCGCCTGACCGACCAGCTGGCGGCCCTGCTGATGCAGCGCATCGAGTCGGGCGAACTGGGCCCAGACCAGCGACTGCCCACCGAGCAGCGCCTGGCCGAGCAGTTCGGCGTGTCGCGCACCGTGGTGCGCGAGGCCATCAGCCAGCTCAAGTCCATCGGCCTGCTCACCTCGCGCCAGGGCGCGGGCGTGTTCGTGGCGCCCAGCCACCAGGCGCGCGCCCTGGCCTTCGACCCCACCGTGCTGCACTCCATGGAGGCCGTGCTGCAGGTGGTGGAGGTGCGGCGCGGCCTGGAGGCCGACGTGGCCGAACTCGCGGCGCGGCGCATCACGCCCGAGAAAGCGCGCGCCATCATGGACGCGCTGGCCGAACTGGAGGCCTGCCCGCCCGTGGGCGCCCCCGGCGTGGAGGCCGACCTGCGCTTTCACCGCAGCATCGCCCGCGCCACCGACAACCCGCACTACGAGCGCCTGCTGGGCTTCCTGGAGCAGTACCAGCGCGACGCCATGCGCGTGACGCGCACCAACGAATCCCTGGACAGCGGCTACATGGTGGAGGTGCACCACGAGCACCGCGCCATCGCCGAGGCCGTGTGCCGCGGCGACGTCACCGCCGCGCGCGAGGCCGCCATGCGCCACATGGCCAACGCCGCGCACCGCATCGAACACGCCTCGCCGCCCGTGCGCCGCGCCCTGGACGCGCTGCTCAAACCCACCCTGTCCCGCCCCGAATGAGCGACGCCATCCCCCCCGCCCAGCAGGCCTGCCGCGACGAGATCGTGCGCGTGGGCGCCTCGCTGTTCCTGCGCGGCTACGCGCATTCCACGGCCGGCAACATCAGCCTGCGGCTCGACGCCTCGCAGGGCGGCGGCTTCCTCATCACCCCCACCGACGCCTGCCTGGGCCACCTGCGCCCCGAGGCCCTGGCCTGGGTGGGCGAAGACGGCCACCAGCGCGGCGGCGAACGCGCCAGCAAGACCCTGGCCCTGCACCGCCACATCTACGACGCCGCGCCCCAGGCCCGCTGCGTGCTGCACACCCACAGCACCCACCTGGTGGCGCTGAGCCTGCAAGGCGTGTGGGCCGAGCACGACATCCTGCCGCCGATCACGCCCTACCAGGTGATGAAGGTCGGCCACGTGCCCCACGTCGCCTACCGCGTGCCCGGCGACCCCACCGTGGCCCACGAGGTGGCCGGCCTGATCGCCCGGGCCGAACAGCCCTTGCGCGCCGTGATGCTGGAACGCCTGGGCCCCGTCGTGTGGCACCAGGGCCCCGCGCAGGCCATGGCCCTGCTGGAAGAACTGGAAGAGACCGCGCGCCTGTGGCTGCTCTGCTCCCCCCGCCCCGCCCCACTGAGCGACGCGCGCATCGACGAACTGCGCCAGCGCTTTGGCGCCCCCTGGTAAGGCCCCAGTCCCCACCGCCCCGCCCATCCGCCCACCGCTTCACCGCATGAACATCCTCATCACCGGCGGCGCCGGTTTCCTGGGCAGCCGCCTCGCGCGCGAGCTGCTGCAACGCGGCCGGCTCGCCGGCCGTCCCATCGACAGCCTGATGCTGGCCGACCTGTTCGCGCCCGGCGACGCGGCGCTCACGCGCGACCCGCGCGTGCGGTCCCTGGCCGGCGACCTCATGGACAGCCTGCCCACCCTGTTCGCCCAGCGCTGGGACGCGGTCTTTCACCTCGCCTCGGCCGTGTCCGCCGAGTGCGAGGCCGACTTCGACCTCGGCCTGCGCGCCAACCTGGACACCACGCGCGCCCTGCTCGACGCCTGCCGCCGGCAGACGGCCGACGGCCATGCGCCGGTCCTGTTCTTCTTCTCCAGCTCGGTCGCCGTCTACGGCAGCGACCCGGCCCTGCCCCTGCCCGCGGTGGTGGGCGACGACACCCTGCCCACGCCGCAGTCCAGCTACGGCATCCACAAGTTCGTGTGCGAGCAGCTGGTGGCCGACTACACCCGCAAGGGCCACATCGACGGCCGCGCGGCGCGCCTGATGACGGTCTCGGTGCGGCCCGGGCGGCCCAACGGCGCGGCCTCGGGCTTCCTGTCGGGCATGCTGCGCGAGCCCCTGGCCGGCCTGCCCAGCAACTGCCCCGTGCCACTGGACACGCCCGTGGCACTGTCCTCGCCGGCCACCACCGTGGCCGGCATCCTCGCCGTGGCCGAGGCCAGCCGCGAGGCCTTCGGCGGGCGCACCGCCATCAACCTGCCCGCGCTGAGCCTGCGCGTGCGCGACATGCTGGACGCCCTCGTCGACTTTGCCGGCCCCGAGGCCGCCGCGCTCGTCGGCCACGAGCCCGACGCCGCCACCGCGCGCATCGTGGCCGGCTGGCCCGCGCGCTTCGACAGCCCGCGCGCGCGCGCCCTGGGCCTACAGGCAGACCCCGATTTCCATGCCGTCCTGCGCCAGTACGCTCAGGACCACCCCGATGCCGTGAAACCACCTGCGGCGCGCCCACGGCCGACACCCGCGCGCTGAGTCCTTTTTTGCCAGTGACCCACCCCAAGGAGACAAACGCATGAAAAAAACGCTGCTCACCCCCCTGGCCATGGCCGCGCTGCTGGCCGCCACCGGCGCCCAGGCGCAGACCGTGCTCAAGATCGGCTACGCCACCTCGCCCACCTCGCACTACGGCGTGGGCTCCACCGTGTTCTGCGAGGAAATGGAGAAGGGCACGCAAGGCCGCTACAAGTGCCAGCAGTTCCCCAACTCGGCCCTGGGCGGCGAACGCGAGCAGATCGAGGCCGTGCAGCTGGGCACGCAGGACCTGGTGAACACCTCCACCGGCCCGCTGGGCAACTTCGTGCCCGAGGTCAAGATCGTCGACATCCCCTTCCTCTTCCGCGACTACGACCACGCGCGCAAGGTGATGGACGGCCCCATCGGCCAGGACCTGAGCAAGAAGATGGAGGCCAAGGGCCTGATCAACCTGGCCTGGACGGAGAACGGCTTCCGCCACATGACCAACAGCAAGCGGGCCATCACCCAGGCCAGCGACGCGGCCGGGCTGAAGATGCGCACCATGGAAAACAAGGTGCACATGGACGGCTACAAGACCTTCGGCATCCTGCCCACGCCCATGCCCTTCCCCGAGCTGTTCACCGCGCTGCAGCAGGGCACGGTGGACGGCCAGGAGAACCCGATTCCGGTCATCCTGTCCTCCAAGTTCTCGCAGGTGCAGAAGCACCTCTCGCTGACCGGCCACGTGTACTCGCCGGCCGCGCTGATCCTCTCGCCCGCCGTCTGGAACAAGCTCTCGGCCGGCGACAAGAAGGTCTTCCTGGAGGCCGGCAAGAAGGCCGCCGCCGCGCAGCGCAAGAAGGTCAACGACGACGAGAACACGGGCATCGCCCAGCTGGAGAAGGACGGCATGCAGGTCGTCAAGCAGGTCAACGGCGAGAGCTTCCGCAAGGCCGTGGCGCCCGCCTACCAGCAGTACGCCAAGGAGTTCGGCGCCGACAAGATCGCCGCCATTCAAGCGGTGAAGTAGGTCCCCCCGCGCCGGCCCACTGGCGTGGGCCGTCACCCCCCCAAGAGACGGTGCCTGCGGACCGGCAACGCCGGATCCGCGGCATCGCTGGTTGGGCGGGCCTGCCCTCGAAGGTGCTCTCATGAAATCCCTCTTTCTGCGGCTGGACCGCGCGCTCACCGGTCTGTGCCTCACGCTGGCCTGCGTGCTGCTCGCGCTCATCTCCTGCCTGGGCCTGTGGCAGGTCACCAGCCGCTTCGTGCTCTCGCAGCCCTCCACCTGGACGGAGGAGGCCATGCGCCGCCTACTCATCTGGATGGTGATGCTGGGCGTGGTGGCCGCGCTGCGCCAGGGCGCGCTGGTCTCGGTGGATCTGATGCTGCGCCTGTCGCGCGGCGCCTGGCACCACACCGTGCGCTGGGTCATCACGCTGGTCAACCTGGGCTTCCTGGGCGTGATCCTCTGGTTCGGCATCGACCTCGTGACGCGCGTGCGCTTCCAGACCTTCGCCAGCATGGAGCTGTCCATGGCCTGGGCATACGCCGCGCTGCCCGTGGGCGCCGCGCTGGGCATGGTCGCGGTGATCGCGCACCACCTGGACCCGAAGAACGAAGAACTCGCCACGGCCCAATAAGGCCCAGACCCGCCGACCACGCCGGACCGCGCCATGACCTTCACCCTGATCTTCACCATGCTGCTGGGCTTCGCGCTCAGCATCTCCATCGCGGTCGCCATCGGCGGCTCGGCCATGCTGGGCCTGGCGCTGTTCGACGGCGACAAGCTCATCCTGGTGCCCAAGGAGATGTTCAGCGCGATCGACAAATTTCCGCTCGCCGCCATCCCCTTCTTCATCCTCGCGGGCAACCTCATGGAGACCGGCGGCATCTCGCGCCGCCTGGTCAACTTCGCCAAGTCGCTGGTGGGCGGCGTGCAGGGCGGCCTGCCCATGACCTGCGTGCTCACCTGCATGATCTTCGCCGCGGTGTCGGGCTCGTCGGTGGCCACCACCTTCGCGATCGGCTCCATCCTCATCCCCGCGCTCGTCAAGCACGGCTACCCGGTGGGCTACGCGGCCTCGCTGCAGGCCACCTCGGCCGAGCTGGGCGTGGTCATCCCGCCCTCCATCCCCATGATCCTGTTCGGCGTGGCGGCCGAGGTGTCCATTGGCGAGCTGTTCATCGCCGGCGTGGTGCCGGGCCTGCTGATCGGCGGCACGCTGATGCTGTTCGTGCACCTGTGGTGCCGCTTCAAGGGCCTGGGCAAGAACGACGGCGACGGCCGCCTCACCGTGGGCCGCGCCACGCGGGAGGCCGGCTGGGCGCTGCTGATGCCGGTGATCATCCTGGGCGGCATCTACGGCGGCGTGTTCACGCCCACCGAGGCCTCGGTGGTGGCGGTGTTCTACGCGCTGCTGGTGGGCCTGGGCATCCACCGCGAGCTGGCCCTGAAGGACCTGATGCCGGTGCTGCGCAAGTCGGTCATCTCCAGCGCGGTGATCATGTTCATCATCGCCAACGCGGGCCTCTTCGCCTTCCTCATCACGCGCGCCGGCATCCCCGACGCGATCGGCCTGTGGCTCAAGGACGTGCTGCAGTCGCCCCTGTGGTTCCTGCTCGGCGTGAACGCGGCGCTGTTCGTCATCGGCATGTTCATCGAGACCTCGGCGGCCATCATCGTGCTGGCGCCCATCCTGGTGCCGGTGGCCGTGCACTTCGGCGTCGACCCGGTTCACTTCGGCATGATCATGGTGGTCAACCTGGCCATGGGCATGATCACCCCGCCCTTCGGCGTGAACCTGTTCGCCGCGGCCACCGTCGCCAAGATATCGCTGGACCGCATGGTCGCCCACCTGGTGCCCTTCGTGCTGGTGATCGTCGGCTGCCTGGCCGTCATCACCTACTTCCCCTCGGTCTCGCTCACCCTGCGCGACCTCGTCTACCACAAGCCCGCCGCCGTGGCGCCGATCGGGCCCGCGCCCGCCATCGGCCCGCAGTGAAGGAGTTCCTTCCATGGCCCTGCATTTCATCGACAACCGGTCCGTGCCCAGCGCCTCGGGCCAGACCCTGCCCGTCATCGACCCCGCCGACGGCCAGACCTACGACAGCATCGCGCGCGGCAACGCCGCCGACGTGGACGCGGCCGTGCAGGCCGCGCGGCGCTGCCTGCACGGCGCCTGGTCGCGCCTGACGGCGGCCGAGCGCGGGCGCCTGCTCATGAAGCTCAGCGCCGCCGTGGCCGCGCACGCCGACGAGCTGGCCGCCATCGAGCAGCGCGACTGCGGCAAGCCCACCAAACAGGCCAAGGCCGACGCCCTGGCCCTGGTGCGCTATTTCGAGTTCTACGCCGGCGCGGGCGACAAGCTGCACGGCCACACCATCCCCTACCTGGACGGCTACAGCGTGCTCACCTGGCACGAACCGCACGGCGTCACCGGCCACGTCATCCCCTGGAACTACCCGATGCAGATCTTCGGGCGCAGCGTGGGCGGCGCGCTCGCCGCGGGCAACGTCTGCGTGGTCAAGCCCTCGGAGGACGCCTGCCTCTCGCTGCTGCGCGTGGCCGAACTGGCGGCCGAGGTGGGCTTTCCGCCCGGCGCCATCAACATCGTCACCGGCTACGGCCACGAGGTGGGCGACGCGCTGGCGCGCCACCCCGGCGTGGACCACATCAGCTTCACCGGCAGCCCGCGCGTGGGCACGCTGATCCAGCAGGCCGCGGCCGAGCGCCACTGCCCGGTCACGCTGGAGCTGGGCGGCAAGGGCCCGCAGATCGTCTTCGATGACGCCGACGTGGACGCGGCCCTGCCCTTCATCGTCAATGCCATCGTGCAGAACAGCGGCCAGACCTGCAGCGCCGGCTCGCGCCTGCTGGTGCAGCGCGGCCTGTACGAGCCGCTGCTGCAGCGCCTGGGCGAGGCCTTCACCGCCCTGCGCGCCGGCCCGCCCACCCTGGACCTGGACCTCGGTCCGCTGATCCGCCAGACCCAGCAGGAACGCGTGCGCGGCTTCCTGGACGAGGTGCGGCGCGACGGCCTGCCCATCGTCGCGCAGGGCCGCATCGACCCCGCCGCCGACGCCAACGGCTACTACGCCGCGCCCACCCTGGTGCGCGACGTGCCGCCCCAGCACCGGCTGGCGCAGGAAGAGGTCTTCGGCCCGGTGCTCGCGGCCATGCCGTTCGAGGACGAGGACGAGGCGGTGCGCCTGGCCAACGGCACGTCCTTCGGCCTGGTGGCCGGCGTGTGGACGCGCGACGGCGCGCGGCAGCTGCGCATGGCGCGGCGCGTGAAGGCCGGGCAGGTGTTCATCAACAACTACGGCGCCGGCGGCGGCGTGGAGCTGCCCTTCGGCGGCGTCAAGTCCAGCGGCCATGGCCGCGAAAAAGGCTTCGAGGCCCTGCTGGGCTTCACCACCCTCAAGACCGTGGCCATCCGCCACGGCTGATTCAGCAAGACCACAGAGGCACATCCCATGCGAGTGAAAGACAAATCCATCATCGTCACCGGCGCGGGCGGCGGCATCGGCGAGGGCATCGCCCACCGACTGGCCGAAGAAGGCGCGCGGGTCATCGTCAACGACGTCAACACCGCTGGCGGCGAGCGCGTGGTCGCCGACATCACGGCCAAGGGCGGGCGCGCCAGCTTCTTCGCCGCCGACGTCACGCGCTCCAGCGACATGAAGGCCCTGGTGCAGGCCGCCGTGCAGCGCCACGGCCGCCTCGACGCCATGGTCAACAACGCCGGCTGGACACACAAGAACCAGCCCGCGCTGGACGTGAGCGAGGAAGAGTTCGACCGCTGCTACGCGGTCAACGTCAAAAGCATCTACCTCTCGGCCGTGCACGCGGTGCCGGTGTTCCGCGCCAACGGCGGCGGCGCCTTCATCAACATCGCCTCCACCGCCGGCGTGCGCCCGCGCCCCGGCCTCACCTGGTACAACGGCTCCAAGGGCGCGGTCATCACCACCAGCAAGTCGCTCGCGGCCGAACTCGGGCCGGACAACATCCGCGTCAACTGCATCAACCCGGTGATGAACCCCTTCACCGGCCTGGGCACGGCCTTTGCGGGTGGCGAGCTCACCGACGAGCGACTGGCCAAGTTCCGCAGCACCATCCCGCTGGGGCGCTTCTCCACCCCCGAGGACGTGGCCAACGCCGTGCTCTACCTCGCCAGCGACGAAGCCGCGTTCATTTCCGGGGTTTGCCTGGAGGTGGACGGCGCCCGCTGCGTTTGAACCACAATCGGGGGATGTCCGAACGGGTCATTCCCCTCATCGACCAGCGCCTGCAGCGGCGCGCCGCCACGGTACCGGCACAAGCCGTGCCCGCCACCGGCCTGCTGGGCGACGCCCTGGGCCGCCCGCTGCGCGACCTGCGCATCAGCGTGACGGACCGCTGCAACTTCCGCTGCAGCTACTGCATGCCGAAGGAAGTGTTCGACAAGGACTACCAGTACCTGCCACACGGCGCCCTGCTCAGCTTCGAGGAAATCACCCGCGTGGCGCGCCTGTTCGCCGCGCACGGCGTGCAGAAGATCCGGCTCACCGGTGGCGAGCCGCTGCTGCGCAAGAACCTGGAGATCCTGGTCGGCCAGCTGGCCGCGCTGCGCACCGCCGAGGGCCGGCCGCTGGACCTGACGCTCACCACCAACGGCTCGCTGCTCGCGCGCAAGGCCGCCGCGCTCAAGGCCGCCGGCCTGCAGCGCGTCACGGTCAGCCTCGACGGTCTGGACGACAAGGTCTTCCGCGCCATGAACGACGTCGACTTCCCCGTGGCCGAGGTGCTCGCCGGCATCGAGGCCGCGCAGGCCGCGGGCCTGGGGCCGATCAAGGTCAACATGGTGGTCAAGCGCGGCACCAACGACGACCAGATCCTGCCGATGGCGCGCCACTTCAAGGGCACCGGCATCGTGCTGCGCTTCATCGAATACATGGACGTGGGCGCCACCAACGGCTGGCGCATGGACGAGGTGCTGCCCAGCGCCGAGCTCATCGAACGCATTCAGCGCGAACTGCCCCTGGTGCCGCTGGACCCCACCGCCCCCGGCGAGACCGCCGAGCGCTGGGCCTACGCCGACGGCTCGGGCGAGATCGGCGCCATCAGCAGCGTGACGCAGGCCTTCTGCGGCGACTGCAACCGCGCGCGCCTGTCCACCGAGGGCCAGCTCTACCTCTGCCTGTTCGCCACCGAAGGCCATGACCTGCGCCACCTGATCCGCGGCGGCGCGAGCGACGCCGAACTGGCCAGCGCCATCGGCGCCATCTGGCAAGGCCGCGACGACCGCTACTCGCAGCTGCGCGCCTCGCTGCCGCCCGAGCCCGGCTCGGGCAAGCGGCGCGTCGAGATGAGCTACATCGGTGGCTAAGCCTCACTTCCTCGAATGATCCACCCCAGAGAAATCACGGCACTGGTCCTGGCCGGCGGCCGGGGCTCGCGCATGGGCGGGGCCGACAAGGGCCTGCAGAAGTTCAACGGCACGCCGCTGGCGCTGCACGCGCTCATGCGCCTGCAGCTGCAGGAGGGCGAACACATCGGCGAGCTGATGCTCAACGCCAACCGCAACCTCGGCGCCTACGAGGCCTTCGGCGTGCCGGTATGGCCCGACACCCTGAGCGACTACGCGGGCCCGCTGGCCGGCTTTCTCACCGGCCTGGAGCGCGCCGAAACGCCCTACCTGCTGACGGTGCCTTGCGACACGCCGCGCTTCCCGCTGGACCTCGCGCGGCGCCTGGCCGCCGCCTTCGACGACCCGGCCACCGACATCGCCATGGCCAGCGCGCCCGAGAACGGCAGCGCGCCGCGGGCGCAGCCGGTGTTCAGCCTGTTGCGCGTGCAACTGCTCGAGAGCCTGGTGGCCTTCACGCAGGCCGGCGGCCGCAAGATCGACCGCTGGACCGAGCAGCACCACACCGTGCTCGTGCCCTTCGACCAACCCGGCGACGACCCCCTGGCCTTCTTCAACACCAACACCCTGGACGAGCTGCACGCGCTGGAGCAGGGCCGCCCATGAAGACCATCGAACAGATCGCGGCCGAGCTGCAGGGCTATGACCCCCAGGCCCTGGCGGCCGAGCGCGTCAATGCATTCCTCGCGCGCCTCGTCGAGCCGATCAACGACACCGAGGACGTCGGCATCTTCGAGGCCCTGGGCCGCGTGCTGGCCGAGGACGTGGTCTCGCCCATCAGCGTGCCGCCCCACGACAACTCCGCCATGGACGGCTTTGCCTTCGATGGCGCCGCGCTGGGTTCGTCGCCGCTGGTGCTGCGCTGCCAAGGCACGGCCTTCGCGGGCAAGGCCTGGGCGCACCCCGTGGGCGCGGGCGAGTGCCTGAAGATCATGACCGGCGCCATCATGCCGGCGGGCCTGGACACGGTGGTGCCGATCGAATTCGTCCGGGTCGATGGCGACACGGTCACCATTCCGCCCGGCGTGGTCAAGCCCGGCGACAACCGCCGCTTCATGGGCGAAGACCTGATGGCGGGCCAGCCCGCGCTGCGCCGCGGCCAGGTGCTGGGCCCCGCGGCGCTGGGCCTGGTGGCCAGCCTGGGCCTGCCCACGGTGCGCGTGCGGCGCCGCGCGCGCGTGGCCTATTTCTCCACCGGCGACGAGATCCTCAGCCTGGGGGAAGCCCCACGCGAAGGCGCGGTCTACGACAGCAACCGCTACACCGTGTTCGGCCTGCTCACGCGCCTGGGCGTGGAGGTGATCGACATGGGCGTGGTCCCCGACCAGCCCGCGCGCCTGGAAGCCGCCTTCCGCGAAGCCGCCGCGCGCGCCGACGCCGTCATCACCAGCGGCGGCGTCAGCATGGGCGAGGCCGACCACACCAAGGCCATGATGAAACAGCTCGGTGACGTGGCCTTCTGGCGCATCGCCATGCGCCCGGGCCGCCCGATGGCGGTGGGCCGCATCAACGAAGGCGCCCAGTCCGCGGTGCTGTTTGGCCTGCCGGGCAACCCGGTCGCCGTGATGGTGACCTTCCTGGCCTTCGTGCGCCCGGCCCTGCAGCGGCTCATGGGCGCGGACGTGGCGCCACCGGTGCTGCTGCAGGCCAGGAGCGGCGAAGCCATGCGCAAGAAACCCGGCCGCACCGAGTACCAGCGCGGCACCGTCGAGCGCGCGGCCGACGGCACGCTGGTGGCCCGCACCACCGGCAACCAGGGCTCGGGCGTGCTCAGCTCCATGGTCCAGGCCAATGGGCTGATCGTGTTGCGGCACGACCAGGGCAACGTGGCCGTGGGCGACACCGTCGAGGTGATGGTCTTCGACGGGGTGATCTGAAGACCTGGGCCGCGAGGCCCGCTCCCCCCTAGGCCCGGCATCGGCCATGCGGCCGAACGCGGAACGAATGGCGGCCCGCGGCGACTGAAGCGGCATTGTCAGCATCGACTCCACGGACCGATATGAGACATTGCCCTTCCCCTCCCGACGCCGCCCCCCTCGAGCAGCCCCCAGGGGACGCCAGCAGTCCCCATGAGGCCAGCGCCCCATCGCTCGACGAAGCCACCGGGGTGGTGAAAGGGTTCATGGCGCTGCTCACCGCCGACCAACAAGCCGACAAGGCCCTCTGCATGGACCACGGGCAATGCGCATGGGAGGAACCGATGTCCCTGCGGCGGCTGCTCGACTGCGGGTTCAACATCACGAAGTACCGGCAGACCCGCCAGTCGGCCAGGCAAGCGGCCAGCCTTCGGTTCAAGACCGCCTGCCGCGTCCTGGCCGAAGAGCACCCCTTCCTTCTGGTTCGCAACATGGCGCACAAGCTGCTTGCACGGATCCCCGTGCAGGACGTGCGCAATGGCAAGGCGCTGCGCAGCGCGGCGCGGGACCTTCAGGCCGCGCTCAGCGTGTGCGAGGCCCCCGATCCAGGCGGGGCGCGGCGCGCCGTACCGCTGCCCGACGCCGTGGGCGTGTCCCTGTAACCCCGCCTACTTGGCGGGAATCGCCCCGGCGTGATCGCCACCCGCTTCGTCGCGCATCACCGGGTGCGCCGACTCGCCCGACTGGCGGCGCGACAGCAGCGTGTACATGGTGGGCACCACGAAGATGGTGAGCAGCGTACCCACCGACATGCCGCCCACGATCACCCAGCCGATCTGCTGGCGGCTTTCGGCGCCGGCGCCCGTGGCCAGCGCCAGCGGAATCGCGCCCAGCACCATGGCGCCCGTGGTCATCATGATGGGCCGCAGGCGCAGGCCGGCCGCTTGCTTCACCGCGTCCAGCTTCTCCAGTCCCTGCTCGCGCAGCTGGTTGGAGAACTCCACGATCAGGATGCCGTGCTTGGTGATCAGCCCCACCAGCGTGATCAGGCCGATCTGGCTGAACACGTTCAGCGTGCCCCCTGAAAGCTTGAGCGCCAGCAGCGCGCCCATCATCGACAGCGGCACCGACAGCATGATGATGAAGGGATCGACGAAGCTCTCGAACTGCGCCGACAGCACCAGGTAGATGAACAGCAGCGACAGCACGAAGACCAGCGCCAGCGAGCCCGAGGCGTTGCGGAACTCGCGGCTCTGGCCGTTCAGGTCGGTGGCGTAGCCCGCGGGTAGGATCTCGCGCGCCGTCTGCTCCATGAACTGCAGCGCCTCGCCCAGCGAGTAGTCGGGCGCCACGTTGGCCGTGATCGAGGCGCTGCGGCGTTGGCCGAAATGGTTCAGTTCGCGCGGCACCACCACCTCACGCGTGCTGATCAGCGAGGCCAGCGGGATCATCGCGTCGCCGCGCCCGCGCACGAACAGCCGGTCGATGTCTTCGGGCGTGCTGCGGTTGGCCGAGACGGTCTGCACCACCACGTCGTACTGTTCGCCGTCGCGCTTGTAGCGCGTGACCGTGCGCCCCCCCAGCATGGTTTCCACCGTTCGCGCGATGGCGTCCACGCTCACGCCCATGTCGGCGGCGCGCTCGCGGTCCACGTCCATGCGGATCTCGGGCTTGTTCAGGCGCAGGTCGGTGTCGACCTGCACCAGACCCGGGTTCTGCGCCATGCGGTCCTGGAACTGGCGCACCACGGCTGCGAGGTTTTCGTAGGTGTCGTTGGTGACGATGACGAAGTTGAGCGGCCGCTCGCGAAAGCCCTGGCCCAGCGAAGGCGGCGTGATCGGGTAAGCGCTGATGCCCGGCAGCGCCGCCATGCGCGGCGCCAGCGCGCGCGCGATCTCCATGGTGCTGCGCTCACGCTCCTCCCAGGCCTTGCCGCGCATGGTCACGCTGCCCTGCGCCACCGAGGGGTTGCCCACCACCGCGAAGATGCGGTCGAACTCCGGCTGCTCCCTGGCCATCTTCTCGATCGCGTCCACATAGCGGCGCGTGTAGGCCAGGGTGGCGCCGTCGGGTCCATTGATGTTGGCCAGCACCACGCCGCGGTCTTCCATGGGTGCCAGCTCCGAGCGCGTGGAGCTCAGCAGCCACCAGCTCGCGCCGGCGCTGGCGAGCATCACCCCCACCACCAGCCAGCGCACCTGCAGCGACAGGCCCAGCAGGCGGTCGTAGCCCTGGTTGATGCGCACCAGAACACGCTCCATGAAGCGGTCGAAGCGGCCGGGCTGGTCCACGTGGCGCAGCAGCTTGGAGCACATCATGGGCGAGAGCGTGAGCGCCACGAAGCCCGAGACCACCACCGCGCCGGCCAGCGCCAGCGCGAACTCGGCGAACAGCCGCCCGGTGCGCCCGGGCGTGAAGGCCAGCGGCGCGTACACCGCCGCCAGCGTGAGCGTCATGGCCACGATGGCAAAACCAATCTCGCGCGCGCCCTTGATCGCCGCGTCGAAGGGCTTCATGCCCTCCTCGATGTGGCGGTAGATGTTCTCCAGCATCACGATGGCGTCGTCCACCACCAGGCCGATGGCCAGCACCAGCGCCAGCAGCGTGAGCGTGTTGATGGAGAAGCCGAACAGGCCCATCAGCGCGAAGGAGCCGATCAGGCTGACCGGGATGGTGATCAGCGGAATGACCGAGGCGCGCAGCGTGCGCAGGAACAGGAAGATCACCAGCGCCACCAGCACCACCGCCTCGGCGATGGTGGTGTAGACCGCCTTGATGGAGCGGTCGATGAAGATGGAGTTGTCGTTGGCGACCTCGATGCTCACGCCCCTGGGCAGTTCGGCGCTGATGCTGGGCAGCATCTTCTGCACCGCGGCCGAGAGCTCCAGCGGGTTGGCCGTGGCCTGTCGGATCACGCCCAGCGACACGGCGTCGCGGCCGTTGTAGCGCACCGACGTGCGCTCGTCCTGCGGCGCCTGCTCCACGCGCGCCACGTCGCCGATGCGGATGGTCTGGCCCTTGACCGTGCGGATGCCGATGGCGCGGAACTGCTCGGGCGTCTGCACGTCGGTGGCGGCCGTCACGTTGAACTCGCGCTGCGAGCTCTCGATGCGCCCGGCCGGCACCTCCAGGTTGGAGCGGCGCAGCGCGTCCTCCACGTCCTGCACCGTCAGGTTGTAGGCGGCCAGGCGGTCCGGGTCGAGCCAGATGCGCATGGAGAAACGCCGCTCGCCCCAGATGCGCACATCGGCCGCGCCGGGCGCGGTCTGCAGGCGCGGCTTGATGAGGCGGTTGGCCACGTCGCTGAGGTCCAGGGCCGACACCGTGTCGGAGTTGAGCGCGAGCCAGATGACGGGCGTGGCGTCGGCCTCGACCTTGGCGATGGTGGGTTCGTCGACGTCGTCGGGCAGGCGCTGGCGCACGCGGCTGACCTTGTCGCGCACGTCGGCGGCGGCGGAGTCGGGGTCGCGCTCGAGCTTGAAGCGCACCGTGATCTGGCTCTGCTCCTGCCGGCTGATGGATGTGATGATGTCCACCCCCTCGATGCCGGCGAGCGAGTCTTCCAGCACCTTGGTGACCTGGGACTCGATCACCTCGCTGGAGGCGCCGCCGAAGCGGGTGGTGACGGTGACGGTGGGTTCGTCGATGCGCGGGTACTCGCGCACCGTGAGGTTGTTGAACGAGACCAGGCCCACCAGCAGGATGAGCAGCGACAGCACGGTGGCGAACACCGGCCGGCGGATGGCGACTTCGGGCAGTTGCATGCGGGCCTCCGGTGGCGGGCGCGCGGCGGCGTCAGTTCGCGGCGGCGGCGCGGGCCGCCAGGTCCACCACGCGCACCACGGTGCCGTCGCGCTGCAGGCGCTGCTGGCCGGCCACCACCACGGTGTCGCCGGGTTTCAGGCCCTGGGTGATCTGCACGTCGGCGCCGCGGCGCACGCCCAGCTCCACCTCGACGCGGCGCGAGGTGCGCTTGCGCGCGTCGCCCTGCCCCTGCTCGTCGAGCACGTAGACGTACTGGCGTCCGCCCTGGGGCACCAGGGCCTCCTCGGGCACCACCAGCGCGTTCTCGTTCACCGAGAACACGATCAGCACGCGCGCGAACATGCCGGGGCGCAGCTCCTGGCCGCGGGAGGACGGCATCTCGGCGCGCACCGCGATGGAGCGGCCGTTGGCGTCCAGCAGGGGATCGACCGCGAGCACACGCGCCGGGTAGCGCTGGCCGGGCAGCGCGTCGAGCTGCACCTGCACGGACTGGCCCGGGGCGATGCGGTTCTGATAGCGCTCGGGCAGGCGGAAATCCACCGTCAGCTGGGAGGTGTCCTCCAGGTTGACGAGCGGATCGCCGTCCTTCACGTACTGGCCCAGGTTGATGCTGCGCAGGCCCAGCGTGCCATCGAAGGGCGCGGTGATGCGCATGCGCTGCAGCCGCGCCTGGGCCAGGTCCACCTGAGCCTCTGCCACCTGCAGGGCGGCGCGGCTTTCGTCCACCACGCGCGCGGCCACGAAGCTCTGCGCCAGCAGCTCCTCATTGCGCTTGAGGTTGGCGCGCGCGATGGACAGCTGGGCCTGGGCCTGGCTCAGCTCGGCGCGCTGCAGCGTGTCGTCGAGCTGCACCAGCAACTGGCCACGCTTGACGCCCTGGCCGTCCTTGAACGCGATGCGGGCGACGCGGCCCGCCGTTTCGGGCTTGAGGGTGACGGCCTGGCGCGAGTTCAGCGAGCCCACGGCCTGGGCGTCGTCCTGCAGGCGCGCCTGCTTGACGGCGGCGATCTCCACGCTGACCGGACCGGCGCCGCTGGCGGCACGGGGCGCTGAGGCCGCGCCCGCCGAGCCGGACACGCCCGAGGCGCGCGGCTGCTGCTGCCACCACCAGGCACCGCCCAGCGCCAGCGCCAGGCCCAGCACCGCCAGCCAGACCGTTGATTTGGGTTTCGCCATGAAGTCTCCGCTCGAATGCTGCTGTCAGCCCTGTGCCCCTGGGGCAACAGTTTCCATGCCAACAATCCCGACATTGTGCAGTCCGAATGTGTCCCGCTGACAAACGGTAACAGTCGAACCGGGCGATTTTTCGCGCAGAACCCTCAGCCCGGCACGCCCCGGTTGGCCAGCGCGTCGGCGCGCTCGTTGCCGGCGTGGCCGGCGTGGCCCTTCACCCAGTGCCACTCGACGCGGTGCGGCCCGCCGTGCACCAAGGCGTCGAGGCGCTGCCACAGATCGGCGTTCTTGACCGGCTGCTTGCTTGCCGTCACCCAGCCCTTCTTCTTCCAGCCGTGGATCCATTCGGTGATGCCCTTGCGCACGTACTCGCTGTCCAGGTGCAGCGACACCCGGCAGGGCCGCTTCAGGGCGGACAGAGCCTGGATGACCGCCATGAGTTCCATGCGGTTGTTCGTGGTGTCGCGCTCGCCGCCCCACAACTCCTTTTCATGCCCGCCGGATTTCAGATAAACGCCCCAGCCGCCGGGGCCGGGATTGCCCTTGCAGGCGCCATCGGTGTAGATCACCACGTGGTCCAAAGAATGCTCCATCCAAAGAAAAAATGCCCGGTGGCCGTGCGTGCCGCCGCGCGGCGCGACGGCGAGCGCCTCAGCGCCGCTGCCGGTTGGCCAGCGGCACCGGCGCCGTGGCCGGCACGCGGCGCGGCTTCCAGGCCGGGCCCAGCAGGCGCATGCCGCGCACCCGCTTGACCGCGGTGGTGACGTGCACCGCACCAAAGATCGGCCACCAGCGCGCGCCGGCGCGGTCCATCCAGCGCAGGCGGTGCAGCCATTTGTCGGTGCGCACCGCGGGACGGTAGCAGCCGCAGTGCTGGGCCTCGATCTCGAAGCTCAGCAATCGCAACCAGTCGCGCAGGCGGCCCGGCCCGATGAACTCGCCCGCCTCGGGCAGGTACGGACGCGTGCCCCGGCCCAGCCGCTGCAGGGCGCGCGCGCGCGCCTGGCGCAGGCCCCACAGGCTCGCGGGATTGAAGCCGGTGAGCACCACCCGACCCTCGGGCACCAGCACGCGCTCGACCTCCCGCAGCACCTGGTGCGGGTCGGCGCTGAGCTCCAGCGTGTGCGGCAGCACCACCAGGTCGAGGCTGGCCTCGGGAAACGGCAGGGCCGCGGCGTCGGTGACGAGCGCCACGCGCGCGCCATCGATGGCGGGCGCATCGCCTTCGGGCAAGGCCAGCCAGCGCTGCGGCATGCGGTTGGCGCGCAGCGCGTCGAGCTCGGGCACACCGAGCTGCAAGGCATGGAAACCGAACACATCGGCCACCGCCAGGTCGAACCGGTCCTGCTCCCAGGCCAGCAGGTACCTGCCAGGCGGGGTCGCGAACCATTCGGTCAACCCTATAATTTTTTCGGTCATCGGCGCGGGGGCGTGTTCACAGTGCCCGCACTCTACACGCCCCACCCCTACGCCCACCGCAGCCCCCATGCAGCTCCTGCCCATCCCCGCCTTCACCGACAACTACATCTGGCTGCTGCACGACGGCCGCCGCGCGCTGGTGGTCGACCCGGGCGAGGCCTCGGGCGTGCTGGCCACGCTGAAGGACCTGGGCCTGGCGCTCGACACCATCCTCATCACGCACCACCACGCCGACCACACCGGCGGCGTGGCCGCCCTGCGCGAGGCCACGGGTGCCCAGGTCATCGGCCCCGTCCACGAGCCCATGCCCGAGCCGCTGCACCGCGTGGGCGGGGGCGAGCGGGTCGCGGCGCTGGGCCTGGCCTTCGAGGTGATCGACGTGCCGGGCCACACCAGCGGCCACATCGCGTACTACACCCCCGAACTCGACGGCCTGCCCCTGCTGTTCTGCGGCGACACGCTGTTTTCGGGCGGCTGCGGCCGACTGTTCGAAGGCACGCCCGCGCAGATGCACCATTCGCTGAACCGCCTGGCGGCCCTGCCCGGCACCACCCGCGTGTGCTGCACGCATGAGTACACCCTCTCCAACCTGAAATTCGCGCAAGCGGTGGAACCCGGCAACGCCGAGCTCGCGGCCTATGCGCGGCACTGCCAGCAGCAGCGCGCGCGCAACCAGCCCACCCTGCCCAGCTCCATCGATCTGGAGCGGCGCATCAACCCATTTCTGCGCACCGCGGAACCCGAGGTGGTGGCCGCGGCTCAGCAACAGGCGCCCGGCCTCTCGGCCGATCCGGTGGCCGTGTTCGCCACGCTGCGCGAATGGAAGAACGTTTTTCGATGATCCCTTGTCTTGCCCCGGCGCTCGCGCGCCTGCGTGGCGGTGCCCAGCGCCTGGCGCTGGCCCTCGCCCTCCCCGTGGCGCTGGCCGGCTGCGCCAGCACCGTCGCCGTCGATGCCCCCGGCTCGCCCACCGCCAGCGCGCCCGCCAGCGACCCCGCCACCGGCGCGCGCGGCGGTCCCGCCGTGCGCCTGCCCGGCAACGTGCCCCTGAGTGACCTCGCCGTCGCGCCGATGGACGCGCCCACCGTCACCTCGCTGGCCGCGCCCGCCGATCTGTGGGAGCGCATCCGCCGCGGCCTGGCCCTGCCCGACCTGAACGACGAGCTGGTGCGCCAGCACGAGCAGTGGTACCTCTCGCGCCCCGACTACATCCAGCGCATGACCGAGCGCTCCAGCCGCTACCTCTTCCACATCGTGGAGGAGATCGAGGCGCGTGGCCTGCCCATGGAGCTGGCGCTGCTGCCCTTCATCGAAAGCGCCTTCAACCCGCAGGCCGTGTCCAGCGCGCGCGCCGCCGGCATGTGGCAGTTCATGCCGGCCACCGGCGCCTCCTTCGACCTGAAGCAGAACGCGTTCCGCGACGACCGGCGCGACGTGCTGGCCTCCACCCGCGCCGCGCTCGATTACCTGGAGCAACTGCACGCCCGCTTCGGCGACTGGCACCTCGCGCTGGCCGCCTACAACTGGGGCCAGGGCAACGTCAGCCGTGCCATCACGCGCAACCAGCGCGCGGGCCTGCCCACGGGCTATGGCGACCTCATCATGCCCGCCGAGACCCGCCACTACGTGCCCAAGCTGCAGGCGGTAAAGAACATCGTGGCCAACCCGGCGCGCTACTCGGCCACCCTGCCCGACATCGGCAACCACCCCTTCTTCGACACGGTCGGCATCGAGCGCGACATGGACGTGGCCGTGATCGCGCGCCTGGCCGAGGTCGAGGAGGCCGACGTGCGCGCGCTCAACCCGTCCCTCAAGCAGCCCGTGGTGATGGCCGCCGGCACGCCCCAGGTGCTGCTGCCCTGGGACAACGCGGTGATCTTCCAACGCAAGCTGCAGGCCTACAACGGCCCGCTGGCGAGCTGGACGGCCTGGGTGGTGCCCAGCACCATGACGGTGGCGCAGGCGGCCGAGCGCGTGGGCATGAGCGAGGCCGAACTGCGCAAGGTCAACGCCATTCCGCCGCGCATGCGGCTGCGCGCGGGCTCCAGCCTCATCGTGCCGCGCAACGGCAAGCTGGACCGCGACGTGCCCGCCCACGTGGCCGACAACGGCACCCTCAGCCTGCAGCCCGAAGTGACCACGCGGCGCGTGGTGGTGAAGGCCCGCAAGGGCGAGAACGTGGCCCGCCTGGCGCGGCGCTACGGCCTGAGCGCGGCGAGCGTGGCCGAATGGAACCGCCTCTCGGTGGGCAGTTCGCTCAAGACCGGCCAGCGCGTGACCCTGCACCTGCCGTCCCAGCGCGCCAAGGCCACGACCACGGCGCGGTCCACCAAGGCGGTCAAGCCACGCGCCAGCGCGAGCCGCTCGGCCGCGGCAAAAAAACCCGCGGCCAAAAAACCGGCGACCGCCGCGAAGACCTCCTCCAGCAAGTCCCGCACGGCCAGCTCGGGGTCGAGCAAGACCGCGCGCCAGTGACGCGGCGCGCGGGCGGGCCTCAGGCCCTGAAGCGCGCCTTCGCCTTCTGCGCGAAGGCGTTCGTGAAATGCCGCGCCACCTCGGCCGGCGCCAGCGGCGTTCCCTCCCCCACGCGGTTCATGGCCTCGGGACCGCCGCGCGGCATCAGGCCATCGGCCGTCCAGGCGTCGCGCGATCGCTCCACCGTGGCCAGGTAGATTGCCCGGTCGCCCTGGAAGTGGCTCTCGGGCACGGTCTTGATGAGGTCCGAGGGACCGGCCGTCTGCAGCCATTTGAGCGCGTGCACCACGGCGTCGGTCAGCGCCTGCGTCACGCGCGGGTACTGCTCCAGGAATTCGGCCGGCGCGCTCAGGCAGCCCACCGGCACGGGCCCGCCGAACACCTCGGTGGTGCCGCCCAGGCTGCGCGTGTCCACCGCCACGCGCAGCTCGCCCAACTGCTCCAGCAGCGTCATCATGGGATCGGCGTGGCACAGCGCGTCCAGCTGCCCGCCGCGAAACGCCAGCAGCGCCGCCCCGGGGCTGGACTGGGGCAGCACCTGCACCTCGTCCTCCCTCACCTGTTCGCGCTGCAGGAATGCCGTGAGCACGCGCCGGGCCAGCGGGTCCTTGGCGTGCAGTCCGACGCGCCGCCCGCGCAGATCGGCCGGGCCACGAAACCCCGGCACCGTCTTGTGCGACACGCCCAGCACCACCTGCGGCGCGCGGCCCTGCACCACGAAGCTCTGCCAGCCCAGGGCGTGCACCGGCGGCGCGATCAGCTGCGCGAAGGGCACGCACACCACGTGCGCCGCCTTGGCCTGCACCGCCGCCATGGCCTGGCCCAGGTCGGGAAATTCGCGCAGCTCCACGTCCAGGCCTTCCTCGCGGAAGAAGTGGCGCTGTTCGGCCACCGTGAGCGGCAGGTTGCCCAGGCCGGTGCGCGGCTCCAGCGCGATCACGATGCGGGTGTCCACCAGCTTGGGTGGCCAGGGGGCCGGACGCGGGGTGGGCTGAGCGGCCCCGGCCGGCCCCGCACCGGCGGCCAGCGCCAGCCCGGCCATGGCGGCGCTCCACTGGCGGCGGTTCAGGGGACCCATGCGCCGAGATTAGGGGGGCGAGGCGCGCCCGCCATCCGGGCGAGTCCTGAGCGGGTTTACACCGACCCGCGGAACGGGAACTTCAGCGCCGATCGACCAGGGCGTGCGCGATGGTGCCCAGGTCGACGTACTCGAGCTCGCTGCCCACCGGCACGCCGCGCGCCAGGCGCGTGACCTGCAGGCCCCGGTCCTTCAGCGCCTGCGCGATGACGTGCGCGGTGGTCTCGCCCTCGGCGGTGAAGTTGGTGGCCAGGATCACCTCGCGCACCGGCACCTCGGCGGCGGGGTCGTCCACGCGGTCGAACAGCTTGTCCAGGCCGATGTCGCGCGGGCCCACGCCGTCAAGCGGACTGAGCTTGCCCATGAGCACGAAGTACAGGCCTTTGTAGGCCCCGGTGCGCTCCATGGCGGCCTGATCGGCCGGGGTTTCCACCACGCAGAGCTGGCTGCGGTCGCGCCGCGGGTCGCGGCAGGTGGCGCAGACCTCGTCTTCGGTGAAGGTGTGGCAGAGCGCGCAGTGGCGCACCTCGCTCACCGCCGCCTGCAAGGCTCCTGCCAGCAGCTGCGCGCCCTCGCGGTCGTGCTGCAGCAGGTGAAAGGCCATGCGCTGGGCCGACTTCACACCCACGCCGGGCAGGCGCCGCAGCGCCTGCACCAGGTTCTCCAGGGAATGGTTGTCGGCCACCGGGCGGGGGATCAGAAGGGAAACTTCATGCCCGGCGGCAGGCCCGGCATGCCAGCGGTGAGCTTGCCCATCTTCTCGCTGGAGGTCTCCTCGGCCTTGCGCACGGCGGCGTTGAAGGCGGCAGCCACGAGGTCTTCGAGCATGTCCTTGTCGTCGGCGAGCAGGCTGGGGTCGATGGTGACCCGCTTGACGTCGTGCTTGCAGGTCATGACCACCTTGACCAGGCCGGCGCCGGACTCGCCGGTGACCTCGATGTGGGCGAGTTCTTCCTGGGCCTTCTTGAGGTTGTCCTGCATGGCCTGGGCCTGCTTCATGAGGCCGGCAAGTTGTCCTTTGTTGAACATGGCAATCCTTGGGGTTGATCGGGGCACACCGCGGAACCGCCCTTTGACATGTGCAGGACGGGCCGCTGGTGTGCCCCCTGGAGGGGGTCGCGCGAAGCGCGGCGGGGGTGATTCAGCTTATCGCCTTGAGCGAGCCGGGCACGATTGTGCCGCCGAAGTCGCGCATCATGGCCTGAACGAAGGGGTCGCCGAGGATCTGCTGCTCGGCCTCGCGCTGGCGGCGCTCGGCCTCGGCGGTGGCGCGCCGCGCGGGCGAATCGGTGACCACGCCGTTCTCCAGCGCGAGTTCGACGGTGTGGCCCGCGGCGTGCAGCGCGGCCATGAGCCGTTCGCGGTTGCTGCCCTGGGCCAGGGTTTCGCGTTCGATGCGCAGCAGCCAGCGCGCACCCTCGCGCGACACCAGCTGTGACTGCAGCGCGAGCTCGCGTGTCAGCGCGGTGATAGCGCCACTGTCCGCCAGCTGCTGCACCAGCCCGGTCCAGAAGTCGCCCTCGGGCGTGGGCTGCAAGGGCGCGGCGGCGGGCCGGGGTTGGTCTAGCCGGCCCGGCGAGCCCGGGTCGCGCACGGGGATGCGCACCACCGGCGCGGCGGCGGGGGCCGGTGCCGCGGGTGACCGAGCCGCCGTGGGCGCCGGCACCGGGTCCCAGGGCGGCAGGTCCTCGTCGGGCTCGGGCCACGGGGCTTCGTCGTCGGGCGGGCCATCGGCGGCGGTCGCGGGCAGCGGCGGCGCGGCGATGGGCTCCCGGGCCACGGGCGCCACCGGCGCGGGGGCCTGCGCTGGCGCGGCGGGGGCCGGTCGCGCGCCCGGTTCGCCAGCGACCGGCGCCCCCACGGGCGCAGCGGGCACCGGACGCGGTGCGACGGCCACAGGCGCAGCGGGCACGGCAGGCGCCGCCGTGGCGACCGGTACCGCCGGCGCTGGCCGGGCCTCAGCCGGCCTCAGAGTTTTTTTTTCCGCCGCGCCCGAAGGCTTGAAGGCGAGCAGGCGCAGCAGCACCATGGTCAAGGCCGCGTACTCGTCGGGTGCCAGGCCCAGTTCGGTGCGGCCATGCAGGCACAGGCTGTAGAGCAGTTGCGTCTCGTCGGCGGGCAGGGCCTCGGCCAGGCGCGCGATCTCGGGCGCGTCGGGGTCGTCGTCGGTGGTGGCCGACTCAGGCACGCTCTGCAGCACCGCCATGCGCTGCAGCAGGCCGGTCATCTCCTCCAGCGTGGACGCCGCGCTCAAGCCGTTCATGCGCAACGTGTTCACGGTGTCCACCACGGCCGCGCCGTCGGCGCGCGCCAGCGCGTCGATGAGGCGCAGCACATGGCTGCGGTCGACCGCGCCGAGCATCTGGCGCACCGGCGCCTCCAGCAGCTGGCCGCCGCCGAAGGCGATGGCCTGGTCGGTGAGCGACAGCGCGTCGCGCATGGACCCGCGCGCCGCGCGCGACAGCAGCCGCAGCGCCTGCGGCTCGGCGTTCACGCCCTCGGCCTGCAGCACCTGCTGAAGGTGTTCAGCCACGGTCTCGGGTGCCATGGGACGCAGGTTGAACTGCAGGCAGCGCGACAGCACCGTCACCGGCACCTTCTGCGGGTCGGTGGTGGCGAGCACGAACTTGAGGTACTCGGGCGGCTCCTCCAGCGTCTTCAACATCGCGTTGAACGCGGTGTTGGTGAGCATGTGGACCTCGTCGATCATGAAGACCTTGAAGCGGCCCTGCACCGGCTTGTAGACCGCCTGCTCCAGCAGCGACTGCACCTCGTCCACGCCGCGGTTGGAGGCCGCGTCGAGTTCGGTGTAGTCGACGAAGCGGCCGGCATCGATGTCGGTGCAGGCCTGGCACACACCACAGGGCTCGGCGGTGATGCCGCCCTGCCCGTCGGGCCCGGTGCAGTTGAGCGATTTGGCCAGGATGCGCGAGACCGTGGTCTTGCCCACACCACGCGTGCCCGTGAACAGGTAGGCGTGGTGCAGGCGCTGGCTGGTGAGCGCGTTGGCGAGGGCCTGCACCACGTGGCCCTGGCCCACCATCTCGCGGAAATTGCGCGGCCGGTACTTGCGGGCGAGGACGACGTAGGACATCGGGCGATTCTATGCGTCGGGGTACCCGTGCCCCGGTGGCGGTCATGCCCCGTCGCCTACAATCGCGGGTGACGGGCCTTCCCGCATGGTGAAGCGGCCAACCGGGTCAGGTGGGGAACCAAGCAGCCCTAACTGTGGAGCCAGTGCCGGGGTCAAGGCTCGTCACCTTCTTTCTCTTCCCATGTCCCCGCGCGATCCCTCTTCCATCGCCAGCTGGCACGCCCACGTCTACTTCGACGCCGCCACGCGCGACGCGGCCTGGGCCCTGCGGGAATTGATCGCCAGCGATCTGGCCGAGCGGGTGCAGATCGGCCGTTTCCACGAAAAACCCGTGGGGCCACACCCGATGTGGTCGTACCAACTGGCCTTTGAGGCCGACCAGTTTTCGTGTGTGACCAGCTGGCTCGCGCTCAACCATGGCGCGCTTGATGTGTTCATCCACCCCAACACCGGCGATGAACTGGGCGACCACCGCGACAGCGCCTTGTGGCTGGGCAGGTCGTATGCGCTGGACCTCAGCGCCTTGAGCGACTGAATTAAGCGACCGAACAGCGCCCGCCTAGCGGCGGGAGGCGGCTTGGCGATTCATCCGCCCCAAACACAACGGGAGATGCCGACAGCATCTCCCGTTGAGGTGGATCGCGATGCTGGTGCACCGCGCATCAGCGCGTCCTTACAGCCCCGCGTTCGCGAGTTCGTTGTACAGCTTCATGAACCGGTTGGCTTCCGCGGGCGGCACGCGGACGAGGAAGGGCGTATTCCACAGCAGGTGGTGAAGCGCCTCGGTGCGAGTGCCGAATGTGATGCCATCGAATCCGTTCAAGGCTTGGATCGAACGCCCCCCCTTGGCCAGTTTTTCCGTCCCCCCCGTCGTGATGAACGTCAGCAGGTCCGACACCGGTTGGCCCGCGGATGACCGCGCCTCGAAAGGGTTCTCGCCGCCGTACGTCTGACGCGCATAGGCGGTCACGGCGGCGTCGAGTTCGCGAGACCATCTGACGCGGCCTTGGCGCATCGCGTCGTATCGTTCCTGCAGTTCATGAGGAAGTGCAGGATGGAACGCCGACACGACCGCATCGAGTTCCACGAGAGGGCTCGCACTGGCAGCACCAGACGCCAGCTTCTGTCGGGCAAGCGCCGTCAGCTGGTTGCCAAAGCCGGTCTCTTTCAAGAATCGGTCTTTCTCTTCGCGGTGCTGGAAACGCTGAAAGGCTCCGCTGGAGGGGTCGGCCAGTGTGCGTACCGCCGCGCGCAGCTTCGGTGTCACGTCGAACGCATCGCTGCCGTTCTTTTCAGCGATTTGCGCCACGAATGTCGCCGCTTCGCGCACCGTGGGATCCGGGTGGAACAGGTTCTCGACGCCCAGTTTGTGAAAGAACCGGTGGGTATCCCGGTTGATGGCATCCATGCCTTTCTGACACCGCTTGAACCAGTTGGGCGTCGCCATCGACAGCTCTCGAAACCCCGGCAGCTTGAAGACGAAGGCTTGCTTCGCCTGGGGATTGCGACCGAGCACCCTATCCACTCTTTGGGCGGTGGCGCTGCCCTGGTCGACGGGCACCTGCGGCGCTGTCACGGGAGTCGATGAACGCTTGATGGCGGTGGGTTGGGTCATCGAAGGGCTTTCACGAAGGAAGGAGATGAGGGCAAATGGCAACCCCGGATGGCCGGGGCCTGCGCTGAGTAACGGGCCCCAGGGCAAAGTTCATCCGCGCCCTTCGCCACCGCCACCCAGCCCTGGCCGTTCAGCCCGGCCGCACCCAGCGCCGCATCGCCTCTCCCGCCCACGCCCCGCTGGCCAGGCTGGCCGTCAGCAGGTAGCCCCCCGTGGGTGCCTCCCAGTCGAGCATCTCGCCCGCCACGAACAGGCCGGGCCGCCCGCGCGCCATCAGGCCCTCGTCCAAACACGCCAGGCGCACGCCGCCGGCCGTGCTGATGGCCTCGGCCATCGGGCGGGGGCGGATCAGGCGCAGCGGCAGGGCCTTGATGGCGACCGCGAGGCGCGCGGCGTCGTGCATGGCCTCACGGTCCAGGCATTCGTTGAGCAAGGCGAGCTTGATGCCGTCGAGCCCGAGCCGGCCCTTCAGGTGGCTGGACAGGCTGCGCGAGCCGCGCGGGTGCGCCACCTCCGCCAGCACCCGCTCGGCCGAGCGGTCGGGCAGCAGGTCAACCCACAGCGTGGCCGAGCCCTCACGCGCGATGCCTTCGCGCAGCGGCGCCGACAGCGCATAGACCAGGCTGCCTTCAACGCCGGTGGCGGTGGCGACGAACTCGCCGCGATGCCACTGCCGCGCATCGGGGCGCGCGTCCGGCCGCGCGGCGGCCGGCGGCGGCCCGCCCACCGCCACCGCCACGGTCTTGAAGGGCTGGCCCGCCCAGCGCTCGGCGAACACGGCGCTCCAGCCCTCGGCCACCCCGCGCGCCGGCGCGCCCGCCACGTCGAAGCCGCAGTTGGCGGCCCGCAGATCGGCCACGTCGAGACCCGCCTCGCGCAAGCGCGGCACCCAGGCGCCGTCGGAACCCAGGCGCGGCCAGCTCGCACCGCCCAGGGCCAGCAAGGCGGCGCGCGCGTGCACCGTCCGCTCGCCGTCGGGGGTGTGGAAGCGCAGCCCACCATCGGCGCCGAAGCCCAGCCAGCGGTGCCGCATGTGGAAGTGCACGGCCTCGCCGCCCGGCGCCGGGTGCCGCAGCCGGTGCAGCCAGGCGCGCAGCAGCGGCGCGGCCTTCATGTCGGTGGGGAACACCCGCCGCGAACTGCCGACGAAGGTGCCGATGCCCAGGCCCTCGGCCCAGTCGCGCACCTGCTGCGGGCCGAAGCGTTCGAGCAGGGGCCTCAGCGCCCCGGCGCGTTCGCCGAAGCGCGAAACGAAGGCGTCGAAGGCTTCGGCGTGCGTGAGATTGAGGCCGCCCTTGCCGGCGAGCAGAAACTTGCGCCCCACCGAGGGCATGGCGTCGAACAGGTCCACGGGCACACCAGCGCCCGACAGCACCTCGGCCGCCATCAGGCCCGCCGGGCCACCGCCGACGATGGCCACGCGTTGATCAGGCTTCATTCCCCGCTCCATTCGAACACCCGCCCTTGCGGGTTGATGAACGCCAGGCGCAACGGCTCCCCGGGGTGGATGGCCGACACCGCCGCGCGGTAAGCCGCCATCTGCTCGCGGTGCGCGGGCACGGTGTGCGGCGCTTCGTGGGTCTTGAAGTCCAGCACCCACCAGGTGCCGCTGGCGCGCTCGCGCACCAGGCGGTCGAGGCGGCGCAGCTGCCCGCCGTGCAGCAGCTCCACCTCGTTGCCCCATTGTTCGACGAGCCCGTCGTCCCAGGCCCAGGCCGCTTCGCCGCGCACGATGCGTCGCGCGGCCTCGACGGCCCGGGCGCCGCCGGCGGCGTCGAGCGCGTGCCGCTCGGCGGCGGCGCGCTGGTGCGTGGGGGTCCAGTCAAACCCGCGCGCGGGTGTGGGGCACCACTGCAGCAGCTGGTGCACGGCGCGACCGAAACGGGTCTGCTCGTCGGCCTCGGCCGCTTCGGTGTCGGCCACCGGTTCCGGGGCCACGCGCAAGCCGGGCAGCGCGTGCAGGACAAACGGCTCGGCGTCGGCCCGCGCGGCGGGCGCGGCGGCCTCGGGCGCGGCCAGCGGCTCGGCGAGCGGCGACAGCCGCTGCCACCAGGACGCGCCGGTGCCCGCGCGGCCGGGCTCGAAGCTGGACACCACGAGCCGGCGGCCCGCGCGCGTCATGGCCACGTAGAGCGCGTTGAGTTCTTCCAGCGAGCGCGCGCGGCGCTCGGCGTCGAGCAGCGCCTGGGCGCAGAGCGGCGCCGACTTCTCGCTCGCCAGGAAGACGAAGCGGCGCGGCTGCGGCGCCTCGCCGGGCCAGTCGACCAGCACGCCCATGGTTTCGGCGCGCGCGGGCGCCGCGTCGGTGTCGAGCAGCAGCACGGTGTCGGCCTCCAGGCCCTTGGCGCCGTGGATGGTGAGCAGGCGCACCGCGCCGGGCGTGGCCACCGGCGGCAGCGGCGTGCCACCGGCCTTGAGCGCGCGCACGAAGCGGTAGGCGCTGAGGAAGCGGCCACCTTCGTGGTCGAGCGCCTGCCCCAGCAGGGCCTGCAGCTGCGCCAGCGTGGCGGCGCGCTGCGCAGGCGGCACGGCGCGCAGGTAGCGCGCGGGCAGATCGCCGTCGCGGAACACGAGCGAGAGCGCGTCGTGCGGCGGCAGGTTCAGCAGTGCCTCGCGCCAGGCCCGCCAGCGGGTGGCGGTGTCGCGCCACAGCGGCGGGACCTCGGCCGAGCCGGCCGCGTCCTGCAGCACGGGCCACCAGCGCGCGCCCGCGCCGGCCGCGCGCACGGCGGCGGCCAGCGCGGCCAGGTCCTCGTCGCCCCAGCCGCCGATGGGCGAGCGCAGGGCGCGCGCCAGGCTCAGGTCGTGGCCCGGGGACACCAGGGCGTCGATGAGCGCGATGACATCCTGCACGGCGGGCGCCTCGGCCAGGTCCAGCTTCTCGGGCTGTTCGCTGGCGATGCCGCGCTCGCGCAAGGCTTCATGCATCCAGCCCAGGCGCTCGCGCTTGCGAGCGAGCACCATCACCTCGTCGGCGCGCAACCGGCCGGCGGCGATCTCATCGGCGATCCAGTCGGCCGCCTGGCGGGCCTCCCGCTCGCTCATCAGGTCCTCGGCCAGGTGGCGGGGCGTGGCCAGGCTGTCGCGCCAGGCGCTCGGGTCCCCCGCCTCTGTGGGGGTGCGCGCCTCGCGCGGGACCACGGGCAGGGACAGCACGGCGCCCGCCTGCGGGCTGGCGGTGGTGTGGGGGCGGAAGGCCGCGCCCACGGCCTCGCCGTACTCGCCCGCGTCCACGGCCCGCTGCAAGGCGGTGTTGACGGCGTCCACCACGGCGATGGCGCAGCGGCGCGTGTGGTCGCAGGCCAGCAGCGAGCCGCCCAGGCCCTCGACCACGAAAGCCTGGGCCGCGCGGAACACCTGCGGCTCGGCGCGGCGGAAGCGGTAGATGGACTGCTTGGGGTCGCCGACGATGAAGACGCTGGGGGCCTGTCCCGGCCCGGCGCCCGCGTAGGCCGAGAGCCAGCCGTACAGGGCCTGCCATTGCAGCGGGTTGGTGTCCTGGAATTCGTCGATGAGCAGGTGGCGCACGCGCGCGTCCAGGCGCTGCTGCAGCCAGCCGGAGAGCTCGGCGTCGCCCAGCAGGCGGCGCGCCGCGCCCTCCACGTCGTTCATGTCGACCCAGCCGCGCTCGCGCTTGAGCTCGGCCAGCGCGCTCAGCAGCACACGCGTGAGCCGCGCCAGCCGCTGGTGGTGCACCCAGGCGCGCTGCTGGCGTTCGGCCTGCAGCGCTTCTTCGATGCGCGCGTGCGCGGCCTGCACGGCGGGCAGCGCGTCGGCCTGCTCGCCCAGCTTGCGCGGCGTGCCCTTGGCGGTGGTCAAGGCAGCGATCGCGGCGCGGCCGTCGCCGGCCGACACCGCCTGCTCCAGTTCGCGCGCGGCGGTCTCGGCCTTCTTGGCCTTGGCGAGGCCACCCAGCGCCGCCGCCGCGGCCAGCAGTTCGGCGCGGAAGCGCTCGCCGCACACCAACCAGGCCAACGGGTCGTCGCCCGCGCCCGCCCAGTCGGGCATCTGCTCGGCCAACGGCCGCACGGCGCCGTCGACGGCGCCCGCGCTGTCGGCCCACTGGAACTCCACCCGCTTGGCGACCGCGTTGCGCAGCGCGGCCAGGGTCTGGTGGCGACCGATGTCGGCCACGCTGGCGAAGAAGTCCTCGCGCGCGGCGGCGTCCTGCGCGAGCGCGGCATAAAAACGCGGCCACAACCGCTGAAGGATGGCGCTGTCGTCTTCCTGCAGCTCGTACTGGGGCGGCAAGCCCAGCTCTTGCAGCACGGACAGGGGCGCGCCGCGCAGCAGCGCCGCGAACCAGCTGTGGAAGGTGCGCAGCTGCACCGGACGGCCGTGTTGGCGCAACCACTCGCGCAGGCCGCGCGCGGCGGGCACCAGGGCGCTCGCGGCGGCCTCGTTCAGGCCGCGCATCACCAGCGCGGCGCACAGTTCGTCGTCGCTCAGCCGGGACCATTCGGCCACCGCCTGCTGCAGGCGCTCGCGCATCTCGCCCGCGGCCTTCTTGGTGAAGGTAATGGCCAGGATGTCCTGCGGCAGCGCGCCGTCGAGCAGCGCGCGCAGGATGCGCGAAACCAGCATCCAGGTCTTGCCGGCGCCGGCGCAGGCCTCCACCGCCACACTGCGCGCCGGGTCGCAGGCGCGGGCATAGAAGGCCTCGGGGCCAGCAGGCTGGCCATCGACGCGGTAAGCAAGCCCGCTCATGGCAGTCCCTGCACGCCGTCGGTCGACGGGGTCCAGAAATCCTTGCGGCACAGGCCGCGCGCCGCGCAGTACTCGCAGGCCATGCCCTCGCCCAACGCCCGCATGGCGGCACCGCCGGCCACGCGGTCGAGGTCGTGCACCAAGCCCTGCACGATGGCGTCGCGCGCCGCCAGCACCTCGGTCTGCTCGATCAGCTTCGCGGGTTCGTCGCGCTCGCCGCGCGTGTCGGCGATGCTGAGGTAGGCCGCGCGCAGGCGCGGCTCGGACAGCAGCGCGGCGTAGAAGGCCAGTTGCGTGTCCTCCATCGGCTCCTTCACGCGCGCCTCGGTGCGCGCGCGGCTCTCGGTTTTGTGGTCGATGACGAAGCTCTCGCCGCCATCGGCGTCGCGCCGCGCGTCGATGCGGTCGAGCCGGCCATACAAGGCCCAGCGGCCCGCGCGCTGCTCGCGCTCGGCCTCGGCCGCCACGAAGCGCCAGCCCTCGGCCTCGTGCGGCCAGAGCCAGCGCAGGTAGGCCTCGCGCAGCGCGGGCCAGACGGCGCGGTACGGCAGGAAGCCGCCGGCCTGCACCTCATCACCCAGGCCCATGTCCAGCGCCACACGCTCGGCCAGCGCGTCGAGCGCGGCGCGGTCGGCGTCCTCGCCCGGGCGATCGTCGCCGCGCGCTTCGTGGAAAGCGCGCAGCACCGCGTGCAGCCAGTTGCCCAGGTCGCCCTGGTCGGGCTCGGTGTCGAGCTCGTCCACCTCGTCGAGCCGCAACTGGCGGCGCGCGAAGAAGCGGTAGGGGCAGGTGCGCAGGTCGTCGTAGGCGCTGGCGGACAGGCGCTCGGGCAGCAGCGCGGGCGCGCGGGCCGCGGGCGGGGCCGTGCCGCCCGCGGGCACGGCGCTGGCGGGCAGCAGCTCGCTGGCCGGGCGCGGTTCGATGCCGTCGATGAAGGCGCTGGGCAGCAGCGCCTCGCCGGCCTCGTGGCGGCGCCACAGCGCGTCCACCGGCGCGCCGTCGAACAACTGCGCCCAGGCCGAGGCCTCGGCGCGGGCCAGGGCCTCGCGGTCGGGCAGGCCCAGCAGCGCGCGCTGTGCGGCGGTCCAGGCGCTGTCGGGTTCGGGGCTGGCGCTCAGGTGGCGTTCGTCGCTGCCGGGCGCCACCACGGCGGCCACGCGGCGGCCCAGGCGCTGCGCCATCGGCAGCACGACGACCTGCGGCGCGCCGGCCACGGTGGGCTGGAACACCGCGCCCTCGAGCACGTCGCGCACCCAGGCGGCGAAGGCCGTGAGCGGCCAGCGAGCCTTGGCGCCGCGCTCACCGGCGGCGGCCTCACCCAGGCCGTCGAGTTCGTGCGCGCCCTCGCCCAATCGCAACACGCCAATCAGTTGGCGGCCGGCTTCGTCGGCCTGCAGGGCAGCCCACTGGCCGCTGCGCTCCAGGGCCGCCGCGGTGTCCTTGAGCCACAGGAGCAAGGGGCGCGAGGCCTGCAGTTCGGCGCGCTGGGGATCGATGTCGGCGCCGCGCCAGTCCAGCGGCACGGCGGACCAGCGCGCCACACCCCGCTGCCGCAGCCGCCGCTCCAGCGACTCCACCGCCAGCGGCGGGAAGGCCGGCGAGAGCTTGAGCCAATCCAGCACCTCGTCGGTGCTGGCGCGCGCGTCCGCCGCGCGCAGCAGGGCCATCAGGCTGGCGGCCGCGCGCGTGGTGGACAGCTTCCAGCCGGTCTCGTCGCGCAGGCGCACGCCGGCGCCCACCAGCAGCGCGCTCGCACGGCGGGTGAGCAAGCGGTCGTTGGCGATCAGCGCCACCGGCGCACGCCCGGCGTTGAGGTGTTCGATGGCGCAGGCGGCCGCGGCCTGGGCCTCGGCCTCGAAGTCCTCGCAGGCCCACACGCGCGGGGCCGGCTCGGCGGGCGCCGACCAGGCGAGCCGAGCGGCGCGATCACCCCAGTGGGCCAGCAAGGCCTCGGCCAGCGGGTCGGGGTGGTGGCCGGGCAGGCACAGCAGGCGGTCGGCGTCGGCACCGGGTGCGGCCAGCGGTGACCACAAGGCGTCGGTGACGTAGGCCGAGCTGCCCGCCCAGGTGATGGCCAGGCTCGCCACCAGCGACTCCCATTGCGCGGCGGCCGAGCCCAGCGTGGCGGCCAACGCGGCGCGGCGGTCCTCGGCCCAGGCCGCGCGCCGCTCGGGCGGCTGCGCGGCCGCCAGCGGGGCCAGCTGCCGCGCGGCGCCGATGAGGCGCGCCACCAATTCGCGGCGCAGGCCGGGCTCCAGGCGCTCGCGCACCACGCGCTCTATCCAGGCGGCGGCGACCAGCGCGTCGCGCGCCATGTCGTGGCTGATGTCGTCCGAGCCCGGCCGCCAGGGAGACAGCGCGGCGGCCCAATCGCGCGCCGTGGTGAAGCGCGGCGCGAAGCCCGAGGCCAGCGGCGCACGGGCGGCCCAGGCGCGGCGCGCCTCGGCCACGAGCGCTCCGTAGGGCAGCAGCACGACCACGCGCGACGGCGCCAGGCCCGCCTGGGCGACCTGGCGCGCCAGTTCGTCCATGGGCAGGCGCCACGCGCACGGCATCCCGCCGTCCTGCACAGCGCCGGCCACAAGGGCTGACTCGTCGTGAGGTCTCGCGGGCGCTGGCGTCATGGATGGGGGGTTTCTGTCACAATGCGGCCGCTTGCACGAGGGAGCCGATGTCGTCGCCCGGCCTGCCGCAAGCGCCGCACTGTAACCTCCCACCGCTCACCGAACACCCAAGGACGAACCATGGCCAGCGACCTGATCAAACACGTTTCCGATGCCAGCTTCAAGGCCGATGTGCTGGACAGCAAAGCCCCGGTGCTGGTGGATTTCTGGGCCGAATGGTGCGGCCCCTGCAAGATGATCGCGCCCATCCTGGACGAGGTCGCCGGCACCTACGACGGCAAGCTGCAGGTCGCCAAGCTCAACGTCGACGACAACCGCGATGTGCCCGCCAAATTCGGCATCCGCGGCATCCCCACGCTGATGCTGTTCAAGGACGGCCAGCTCGCCGCCACCAAGGTGGGCGCCCTCAGCAAGGCCCAGCTCACCGCCTTCATCGACCAGCAGTTGGCCTGACCCCCCTCCCTGGCCCGGGCACCCGCCCGGGCCCCGAGCCGCGCGCGGGCTCGGCGACAGGGCGCACACGCAGCGATTCCTGTCATAATCCGCCGCAACGCGGGCAGCAAGCCCGCCGCTTTCCCCCAGCGCAACGTCCGTCATCCGGACCGCAGCGCCCACCTCCCCGCTCATCCCCCTATCGCCTCCGCCCTGGAGTGACGGCTATGCACCTGAACGAACTCAAGGCCCTGCACGTTTCCGAAGTGGTCAAGCAGGCCGAAGCGCTCGAAATCGAAAACACCGGCCGCATGCGCAAGCAGGAGCTGATGTTCGCCATCATCAAGAAGCGAGCGAAAGCCGGCGAACAGATCTTCGCCGACGGCGTGCTCGAGGTCCTGCCCGATGGCTTCGGCTTCCTGCGCGCGCCGGACACCAGCTACACGGCCAGCACCGACGACATCTACATCTCGCCCAGCCAGATCCGCCGCTTCAACCTGCACACCGGCGACATGATCGAGGGCGAGGTCCGCATCCCCAAGGACGGCGAACGCTACTTCGCCCTCAACAAGCTCGACAAGATCAACGGCCTGGCTCCCGAGGAGAACAAGCACAAGATCATGTTCGAGAACCTGACGCCGCTGTTCCCCAAGGAGCAGATGCGCCTGGAACGCGACATCAAGAGCGAAGAGAACATCACCGGTCGCATCATCGACATCATCGCGCCCATCGGCCGCGGCCAGCGCGCGCTGATCGTCGCCCCGCCCAAGAGCGGCAAGACGGTGATGATGCAGCACATCTGCCACGCCATCACCGCCAACCACCCCGACGTGGAGCTCATGGTCCTGCTGGTGGACGAGCGCCCCGAGGAAGTGACCGAGATGCAGCGCACCGTGCGCGGCGAGGTCATCGCCTCCACCTTCGACGAACCGGCCGCCCGCCACGTGCACGTGGCCGAGATGGTGATCGAACGCGCCAAGCGCTTGGTCGAGCTCAAGAAAGACGTGGTGATCATGCTCGACTCGATCACCCGCCTGGCCCGCGCCTACAACAACGTGCTGCCCTCCTCGGGCAAGGTGCTCACCGGCGGCGTGGACGCCAACGCCCTGCAGCGGCCCAAGCGATTCTTCGGCGCGGCGCGCAAGGTGGAGGAAGGCGGCTCGCTGACCATCATCGCCACCGCCCTGGTTGATACCGGCTCGCGCATGGACGAGGTGATCTTCGAGGAGTTCAAGGGCACCGGCAACTGCGAGATCCACCTGGACCGCCGCCTGTACGAAAAGCGCGTCTTCCCTTCCATCCAGCTCAACCGCAGCGGCACCCGCCGCGAAGAGCTGCTGTTGCAGCCCGAGATCCTGCAGAAGACCCGGATCCTGCGCCAGTTCATGTACAACATGGACGAGATCGAGGCCATGGAAATGGTCCTCAAGAGCATGAAGGCGACGAAGAACAACTCCGAGTTCTTCGACATGATGCGCCGAGGAGGCTAAGCCTCCCGCGCCCCCCTGGACGGGGGCCCAGGCCCGCGGCCCGGCCAAGCCGGTCCCGCGCCATTCCCGGCCAGACATTCGCGCTCGGCTATAATCGCCGGCTTTGCTTGGCGGCAAGTACGTCGGAAGGGTTCCGGCGCGGCTGTCGCAACCGACCTCAAGGAACCGCCATGAAAGAAGGCATCCACCCGAACTACCGCCCGGTCTGCTTCCAGGACCTGTCGAACGGCGCCCAGTTCATCATCAATTCCTGCGCCCCCACCAAGGAAACCGTCAAGCTGGACGATGGCCGCGAACTGCCGCTGTTCAAGCTCGACACCTCCAGCGAGTCGCACCCCTTCTACACGGGCACGCAGAAGAGCGTGGACAACATGGGCGGCCGCGTCGAGAAGTTCCGCAACCGCTACGCCAAGGCAGCCAAGTAAGCCTGGCGCCTGATCCCCCAAAAGCAGCCGCCACCGGCTGCTTTTTTTTTGCCCCCGCCGCCACGCGCACGCCGCTTGCCCCGGCCATGCCGCTTGTATAGTCCCCAGCCGTGAACCGCCCGACGCCCGCCATCGTGAGCCAGTCGGCCGTGCGCCGCCTGCCGCGCGTGGCCCTGATTCTGTTCTGCGTGGCCTATGTGCTGCCCGGCTTCCTGGGCCGCGAGCCCTGGAAGAACGCCGACGTCGGCGCATTCGGGGCCATGGCCGAAATGGCCGCCGGCGGCAGCTGGTGGCACCCCGCCGTGCTGGGCCTGCCGGTGGAGGACGCCGCCCTGCTGCCCTACTGGCTGGGCGCGCTGTTCATCAAGGCCCTGCCGTTCCTGCCCCCCGATTTCGCGGCCCGCCTGCCCTTTGGCCTGCTGCTGGCGCTCACCCTGAGCTGCACCTGGTACGCGGTGTACCAGCTGGCGCGCCAGCCCGCCGCCCTGCCCGTGGCCTTCGCCTTCGGCGGTGAGGCGCAACCGGCCGACTACGCCCGCGCCCTGGCCGACGCCGGCTTGCTGGCCCTGGTGGCCTGCCTGGGCCTGGCGCAGTTCTCGCATGAAACCACGCCCGACGGGGTGCGCCTGGCCGCCACCGCCGCCATGCTGCTCGGCGCCGCCCGGCTGGCGCATCCCAGCCTGCCCCGCGCCTGGCGCGGCCTCATGTGGTGGGCGGGCGGCTGGCTGGCGCTGGCGCTCAGCGGCTCGGCCACCCTGGCGCTGACCCTGGGCCTGGGCTGGCTGGCGCTGCTGTGGTTCAACCGCCAGGCTCAGCCCGGCGAAGAACGCCACGATGCCGCCACGCTGGGTGCCGCCAGCGCCGTCGGCGCGCTCATGGCCCTGGGCAGCGCCTGGTCGGGAGCCCTGGCGCTGCCCGACACGTCCCTGGCGCTGAGCCGTCCCTGGGACAGCTGGGGCCGGCTGCTGCTCTGGTTCACTTGGCCGGCCTGGCCGCTGGCGCTCTGGACGGTGTGGCGCTGGCGCCGCCAGTGGCAGCAGCCCCACGTGGCCCTGCCGTTGTGGGCCGCGCTGGTCGTGGTGCTGCACTCCGCGCTGGACCCGGATCGCGACCGCGCCCTGCTGCTCGCCTTGCCCGCGCTGGCCGCGCTGGCCGCCTTCGCCCTGCCCACCTTGCGGCGCAGCGTGGCGGCGCTGATCGACTGGTTCACGCTGCTCTTCTTCTCCTTCTGCGCCCTGGTCATCTGGGTGATCTGGGTGGCCATGATGACCGGCGTGCCGGCCAAGCCCGCCGCCAACGTGGCGCGCCTGGCACCGGGTTTCGTGCCCGAGTTCTCCTTCCTGCTGTTCGCGCTCGGCGCCGCCGCCACGCTGGCCTGGCTGTGGCTCGTGTCCTGGCGGGTGGGCCGCCACCGCGAAGCCATCTGGAAAAGCCTGGTGCTGCCCGCGGCCGGCAGCACGCTGTGCTGGCTTCTGCTGATGACCCTGTGGCTGCCGTTGCTGGACTTCGGCCGCAGCTATGGGCCGATCTCGCGGCGCATCGCGGAGCTGGTGCCCCCGACGTCCTGCGTGCTCGCCGACGGCCTGTCCCAGGCGCAGATCGCGGCCCTGCGGCACCACGGCGGGCTGAGGCTGGTGCGGACCGGCCAGAACGACCCGGCCGGCGCCGACTGCCGCAGCCTGATCGCCACCCCGCAAAGCCAGAGCAGCCTGCACCAGCGCGTCGACCTCACGCAGTGGGCCTTCAAGGCCAACCTCTGGCGCCTCAACGACAGCAAGGAAAGTCTGGTGCTTTACCTGCGCGTGGGCCGCTGAGCCTACCGCGCCTCGGCTCCGCTCGCCTCAGTCCGGCGCCGTGGTCCTCACCCGTGTGGGCGGCAGGGTGATGGTGAAGGTTGTGCCCTGCCCCACCGTGCTCTGCACGTCGATGCGCCCGCCATGCCGCTGCGCCACGTGCTTCACGATCGCCAGCCCCAGGCCCGTACCGCCGGTCTCGCGCGAGCGGCTGCGGTCCACGCGGTAGAAGCGCTCCGTCAGGCGCGGCAGGTGCTCGGCCGCGATGCCGGGGCCCGAATCGCTGACATAGAACTCCGCCAGGCCTTCGTCGTTGATGCGCCAGCCCGGTTCGATGCGGCCGCCGCCCGGCGTGTAGCGTACGGCGTTGCTCATCAGGTTGGACATCGCGCTGATCAGCTCCGTCTTGGCACCCGACACCCAGAACGAGGCGCTGTTCGCCGACGGCTCGATGCGGTGCGGCGTGCTGGCAATCGCCTGGCTCAGGCCACGCGCCTCCTGCACCACATGCTCCAACAACTCCTGCGTGCCGGTCCACTCGCCCGGCCCCGGCGCCGGGCTGCCTTCGAGCCGCGACAAGGTCAGCAGGTCGTTCACCAGCGTTTGCATGCGGTGCGCCTGTTGGCTCATGAGGCCCAGGTACTGCTGGCGCTCCTCTTCGCTGAGCTCCAGGCTCTGCATGGTCTCCACGAAGCCGCTGAGCACCGTCAGCGGCGTGCGGATCTCGTGCGACACGTTGGCCACGAAGTCGCGCCGCATCGTCTCGGCCAGCTGCACGGCCGTGACGTCGCGGGTGATCATCAGCTTGCGCTTCTTGCCGTAAGGGTGGATCTGCAGCGATATCTTGGTCGGCTGCGATGGGCGCGGCCCGATGCCGTCGATGGTGATCTCGTGCCCGAAATCGCCCGCGCTCAGGTAGGCGTTGAACGCCGGGTGACGCACCAGGTTGCGCACGTACTGCCCCAGGTCGCGCTGCGGATCGAAGCCCAGCTGGTTGGACGCGGTGAGGTTGGCCCACTCGATGCGGCCCGTGGCGTCCAGCAGCACCACACCGTTCGGCGAGGCCTGGATCGCGGCCAGGAAGTCTTCCAGGCGGGCGTCGCTGCTGGCGGCCTTTTTCTCCAGCTTCTTGATCAGCTTGCGGCAGCGGTCGAGCAGTTCGCCCCAGAAACCGCCGAGTTCGGGCATGCGCGAGGCATCGGCCTTGTTCAGCCAGCGCAGCACGCGCTGGGCGCGCAGGGCGTCGCGCACGATCCAGATCGAGCAGCCCGCCAGGGCGCCCACGAACGCCAGGGCCGCGCGGTCGGCGGCCCAGCCGACCGCCGCTCCCAACGCCACCAGCAGCAGCAGCTCCAGAATCCGGCGGCTCATGGGGTCACGGGCGCGCAAGCCGCCGCGGTGCGAGCCCTTGCGGGCGGCCGGGCCGGGTTCATGTCGCCGAGAGCGGCGTGCCGGGCGTCTGGCGTGCGGGGCTGCCCATGGCGGTGAGGCGGTAACCCGCGCCGCGCACCGTCTCGACCATGGTCGAGGCCTCACCCAGGGACTCTCTCAATCGCTTGACGTGAACGTCCACGGTGCGCTCCTCGATGAAGACATGGTCTCCCCAGACCTTGTCGAGCAGCGTACCACGGGTGTGCACGCGCTCCGCGTGCTTCATGAGGTAGTGCAGCAGCTTGAACTCGGTGGGCCCCACCTTGAGTTCACGCCCGCGAAAGCTCACGCGGTAGGTGGCCGCGTCGAGTGTGAGCTCGCCCACCTGCACCGAGTCGTTGACGATCTCGGGCGCGCGGCGGCGCAGCACCGCGCGGATGCGCGCGAGCAGCTCCTGCGTGGAGAACGGTTTGGTGATGTAGTCATCGGCACCGGCGTCCAGGCCCTGCACCTTGTCGCTCTCGTCGCTGCGCGCGGTGAGCATGAGGATGGGCACGCTCTTGGTGCGTTCGCTCTTGCGCCACTGGCGCGCCAACACCGCCCCGCTTTCGCCGGGCAGCATCCAATCGAGCAGGATCACGTCGGGCAACACCGCGTCCACCTCGCGCTGTGCGGCCGCGCCATCGAACACGATGGTGGGCGCGAAGCCGTTGTGGCGCAGGTTGACGGCGATCAGTTCGGCAATCGAGGGTTCGTCCTCGACGACCAGGATCCGGGGCAGCTTTCTCATCCGGCAACGGACTCCACTTTGTCGACGGGCGTGTGACGGACGTCTTCGCCCTTGACGATGAAAATGATTTGCTCGGCGATGTTCTTCGCGTGGTCGCCGATGCGTTCGATGGACTTGGCCAGGAACAGCAGGTCCAGGCTCGGCGAGATGGTGCGCGGATCTTCCATCATGTAGGTGATGAGCTTGCGCAGGAAGCCGTTGTACTCCTCGTCGATCTGGTCGTCGGCCTTGATGATGGACACCGCCATCTGCGTGTCCAGGCGCGCGAAGGAGTCGAGCGACTTGCGCAGCAGCGCGGCAGCCAGATCGGCCGCCAGGCGCAGCTCGGAGATCGGCAGGTTGCGCGGCGTGCCGTTGCCGATGATCGATTTGACCATGCGCGCCATGCGCGCCACCTCATCGCCCGCGCGCTCCAGGTTCTGCGTGGTGCGCGAGATCGCCATCAGAAAGCGAAGGTCACGCGCCGTGGGTTGGCGGCGTCCGATCGTGGAGATGATCTCGTGGTCGATCGAGAGCTCCATCTGGTTGATGCGGTTCTCGTTCTCTTCCACCTGGAGGGCGGACTCCAGGCTCATGTTGCCCAGGGCGTAGACCGCCTGGTGAAGCTGGGATTCGACCAGGCCGCCCATCTCGAGCACGTGGGTGGAGATGGAGTTCAGCTCGGCGTCGAACTGGCTGGACAGGTGTTTGTCGCTCATTCGCGTGTCTCCCGTGGGGTTGGCGTCTGCAGGGCCGGGTCAGCCGAAGCGGCCGGTGATGTAGTCTTCGGTCGCCGTCTTGGTCGGCTTGAAGAAGATCTGCTCGGTGGCGCCGAACTCGATCAATTCGCCCAGGTACATGTAAGCGGTGTAGTCGCTGCAGCGCGCGGCCTGCTGCATGTTGTGCGTGACGATGGCGATGGTGTAGTCGGACTTGAGCTCATGCACCAGTTCCTCGACCTTGCCGGTGGAGATCGGGTCCAGCGCGGACGTGGGCTCATCGAGCAGCAGCACCGAGGGCTTGACCGCCACGCTGCGCGCGATGCACAGGCGCTGCTGCTGGCCGCCGGACAGCGACAGGCCGCTCTGGTTAAGTTTGTCCTTCACTTCCTTCCACAGCGCGGCCTTGGTCAATGCCCATTCCACGCGGTCGTCCATGTCGCTGCGCGACAGGTTCTCATACAGGCGCACGCCGAAGGCGATGTTGTCGTAGATCGACATCGGGAACGGCGTGGGCTTCTGGAACACCATGCCGATGCGCGCGCGCAGCAGGTTCAGGTCCTGCTTGGGGTCGAGGATGTTCTGTCCGTACAGGCGGATCTCGCCCTCGGCGCGCTGACCGGGGTACAGGCTGTACATGCGGTTGAGCGTGCGCAGCAGCGTGGACTTGCCGCAGCCCGAGGGGCCGATGAAGGCCGTGACGCGCTTTTCCTGAATGTCCAGCGTGACGTTCTTGAGGCCCTGGAACTTGCCGTAGAAGAAGTTCAGGTTGCGCACCTCGAGGGCGTTGCGCGCTTCGCCCGGGGCGGCGGGCGCACGGCTGGCGGCCAGGTTCTCGGGGCGGATGGCGATGGCGGATTCGGACATGGTCGTGTTCCTTGTGGTGCGGTCGGCTCGCGTGGGCGTCAGGCTTTCACCTTGTCGCGGAAGAACACGCGCGCCAGGATGTTGAGCGCCAGCACGGTGAGCGTGATGATCAGCGCGCCAGCCCAGGCCAGGCGGACCCAGTTGTCGTAGGGGCTCATGGCGAACTGGAAGATCACCACCGGCAGGTTGGCCATGGGGCGGCTCATGTCGGTGCTGAAGAACTGGTTGCTCAGTGCGGTGAACAGCAGCGGCGCGGTTTCGCCACTGATGCGGGCCACCGCCAGCAGCAGGCCGGTGATGACGCCGCTCTTGGCCGCGCGCAGCGTGACCATGAGCGAGACCTTCCAGCGCGGCGCGCCGAGCGCGAAGGCCGCCTCGCGCAGACTGCCGGGCACCAGGCGCAGCATGTTCTCGGTGGTGCGAACGACGACCGGCACGGCGATCAGCGAGAGCGCCAGGCTGCCCGCGTAGCCCGAGAAATGGCCCGCCGTGGCGACCGCGATGGAGTACACGAACAGACCGAGCACGATGGATGGGGCCGACAGCATGATGTCGGTGACGAAGCGCGTGAACTCGGCCACCTTGCTGTTGTCGCCGTACTCGGTGAGGTAGATACCCGCCAGGATGCCCACCGGCGTGGACACCAGCACCGACAGGCCCACGATCATCAGGCTGCCCAGCAAGGCGTTGCGCAGGCCGCCCCCTTCCGACCCCGGGGCCGGCGTGTCGGCGGTGAAGACGTTGAGGTCCAGGCCCGCCAGACCGTTGGAGAACAGGACCCACAGGATCCACAGCAGCACGAAGAGCCCTAGGCCCATGGCGCCCATGGAAAGGCTCAGGCCAACGAGGTTGGTGCGCTGGCGGCGCTTGTAGAGCGATTGGTTCATCTGCATGGTGTGTCTCGCTCGGGGCTCAGGCGCCCTTGGCCTTCTCGGTGCGCAGGATCATCCACTTGGCCAGCGCCAGCACCACGAAAGTGATGCAGAACAGCAGGAAGCCCAAGGCGAACAGGGTGTTGAAGTGCAGGCCCTCGGCCTCGCCGAACTCATTGGCCAGCACCGAGGCGATGGAGGTGCCGGGCGAGAACAGCGAGGTGGGCATGCGGTTGGCGTTGCCGATCACGAAGGTGACGGCCATGGTCTCGCCCAGGGCACGTCCCAGGCCGAGCATGATGCCGCCGATGACGCCCTTCTGCGTGTACGGCAGCACCACCTTGGCGACCACCTCCCAGGTGGTGCAGCCCAGGCCGTAGGCCGATTCGCGAAGGATGGGCGGCGTGATCTCGAAGACGTCGCGCATCACCGCCGCAATGAATGGCAGCACCATGAACGCCAGGATGACGCCCGCCGCCAGGATGCCCAGGCCGTTGGGCGCGCCGCCGAACAGCCAGCCGATCAGGGGCATGCCCATCATCAATTCGCGCACCGGCACCTGAAAGTAATCGGCGAACACCGGTGCAAACACGAACAGGCCGAACATGCCGTAGATGATGGATGGCACGGCCGCCAGCAGCTCGATGGCGGTGCCCAGCGGCCGGCGCAGCCACACGGGACAGGTCTCGGTGAGAAAGAGCGCGATGCCGAAGGCCAGCGGCACGCCGAACAGCATGGCGATGCCCGCGCTGAGCAGGGTGCCGACGATCGCGATGGCGGCGCCGTACTGCTCATTGACGATGTCCCACTCCACGGTCCACAGGAACTTCAAGCCAAAGGTCTTGAAGGTGGGCCAGGCGTTGAGGAACAGGGAAACGATGATACCCACCAGCGCCACGAGCACCAGCAGCGAGAAGGCCTGGGTCAGGCGGTGAAAGACGAGGTCTTGCCATTGCTGGCGGCGGGCGACGGCCATCATGGCGTCGTCGCTGCGCTGGTCACGCGCACCGGATGGGGAACGGGAGGAAGCCATGCTGGTGCCTGCGCTGCGGGTGGTGGTGTTCATCGGACCCCCTTCGGGCCGTTTATGACGGACTGTATGACAGACATCGGACCGAAAAAACCCACCGGCCGGCCTGTGCCCACCGGTGGGTTCGTCGGGGCCCGGGCCCCGACGATCAGCGGGCGATCTGCGACCAGACCTTGTCGCGGATCTGGCCGGTCACCGCGTCGGGCATCGGCACGTAGTCCAGGTCGATGGCGGCCTGCTTGCCGTTCTTGAAGGCCCAGTCGAAGAACTTGAGCACCTCGGCCGACTGCGCCTTGTCGGCCGGCTGCTTGTACATGAGGATGAACGAGGCCGTGCTGATGGGCCAGCTGTCCTTGCCCTTGGCGTTCACCATGGACACGCCCATGCCCGGCACGCTGAACCAGTCCACGCCGGCGGCGGCCGCCGCGAAGCTCTTGTCATCGGGCTGCACGTACTGGCCGTCGGCGTTCTGCAGCGTCATGTGGGGGATGTTGTTCTTCTTGGCGTAGGCGTACTCGACGTAGCCGATCGCGCCGCGGGTGCGGCTGACGTTGGCGGCCACGCCTTCGTTGCCCTTGCCACCCACCGAGGTGGCGGCCGGCCACTTCACGGCGGCACCCTTGCCCACCGCGTCGGCCCAGTCCTTGCTGACGGCGCTCAGGTAGTCGGTGAAGTTGAAGGTCGTGCCCGAACCGTCGGCGCGGTGCACCACGGTGATGGCGGTGTTGGGCAGGGTCTTGCCGGGATTCAACGCGGCGATCTTGGCGTCGTTCCAGGCGGTGATCTTGCCCAGGAACATCTCGGCCAGCACGGGGCCGGTGATGCGCACCGAGCCGGGGGCGAAACCTTCGAGGTTGAACACCGGCACGGTGCCGCCGATGATGGCGGGGAACTGCACCATGGCGTCCTTGTCGAGGTCGGCGCCGCTCACCGGGGCGTCGGAGGCGCCGAAGGCCACCGTCTTGGCGCGGATCTGACGCAGGCCGCCCGACGAGCCGATCGACTGGTAGTTCAGGCCGGTACCCGTCTGAGCCTTGTACATCTCCGCCCACTTGGCATAGATCGGGAACGGGAACGTGGCGCCGGCGCCGGTGATGTCGGCGGCGTGCGCGGTACCGAGGGCGACGGTGGCCATCGCGGCAGCGGCCAGGGCTTTCAGGAGGGTGCGTTTGCTGTTCATGCGAGGGGTCCTCAGGGGTTGCGGAAAAGGCGGACGAACGGACTTTATGGAGGCTGTGTGACAACTGCGTGACATCAAAAGCCCGTCACAAAAAGAACCACCCACGCCACCCCCGCCACCGCCCACGCCCGGGGCATGCGTCACAATCGGCGCCTCGCCTCCCTGCGGGGTTCACCCGCACGCCCCCCATTTCTTCATGCAAAACGGAACCCTCCTCGCCGCCGTTGACCTCGGCTCGAACAGCTTTCGCCTGGAGATCGGCCGCTACCACGCCGGCCACATCGAGCGGGTGGAGTACCTGAAGGAAACGGTGCGCCAGGGCAACGGGCTGGACGAGGAAAAAAACCTGGGTTCGGCCGCCATGGTGCGCGGCTGGGAATGCCTGGCGCGCTTCGGCGAGCGCTTGCAGGGCTTCAAGAAGCAGCAGGTGCGCGCCGTGGCCACGCAGACCTTGCGCGAGGCCCGCAACCGGGACGAATTCCTCAACCGGGCGCAGCAGGTGCTGGGCTTTCCGATCGAGGTGGTTTCGGGCCATGAGGAGGCGCGGCTGATCTACCAGGGCGTCTCGCGGCTGCTGCCGCATTCCGACGAGCGCCGCCTCGTCGTCGACATCGGCGGGCGCTCCACCGAAATGATCATGGGCCAGGGCTACACCGCCGAGGTGCTGGAGTCCTACCGGCTGGGCAGCGTGGCCTGGTCCTCGCGCTACTTCCCGCGCGGCCAGTTCACCGCGTCCACGCTCAAGACGGCCGAGGTGGCCGCCAAGGCCGTGCTGGACGAGGCGCTGGACAAGTTCCCGCCCGCGCAGTGGCACGTGGCCTACGGTTCCTCCGGCACGGTGGGCTCCATCGCCGACATGCTGGGTGCCAACGGCTGGGCCATGGGACTGATCACCCGCTCGGGCCTGGACTGGCTGACCGAGCGGCTGCTGCGCGCCGGCCACGTGGACAACCTGCGCCTCGACGGCCTGAAGGACGACCGCCGTCCCGTGCTGGCGGGCGGCCTGGCGGTGTTGCGCGCGATCTTCGACCTCTACGGCCTGGACCAGATGCTGCCCGCGCAGGGCGCGCTGCGCCACGGCGCGCTGTACGACCTGATCGACCGCGAGAGCGATGGCGGCGATGTGCGCGAGCGCACCGTGCGCTGGCTGGCGCAGCGCTTCTCAGCCGATGAGGCGCAGGCGCGCCGCGTGGGCGAGGTGGCCAACGCCCTGTTCTCGCAGATCGCCGCGCCGGACGAGCAGGACAGCCGCTACTCGCAGAAGCTGGCCTGGGCGGCGCAGCTGCACGAGATCGGCTCACACATCTCGCACGAGCGCAACCACCACCACGGGGCGTACATCCTGGACAACCTGGACGCACCGGGTTTTTCGCTGCGCGAGCTGCACCGCATGAGCGAACTGGTGCTGGGACAGCGCGGCAAGCTGCGCAAGCTGGAGCAGTCGCTGCAGGACGAGCTGTTCGCCAAACAGCTCATCTGCCTGCGACTGGCGGTGCTGCTGTGCCACGCGCGCCAGATGCCCGAGTACCAGGCGATGCGCCTGAACTACAAGTCGGGCGCTTTCAAGCTGTCCACGCCATCGGGCTGGGCTCGGCGCTTCCCGCAGTCTGCCTGGCTGTTGGGTGAAGAGGTACAGGCCTGGCAGAAAGTGTCGGCCTGGAAGTTCACGGCGGACGTCCGCTGACGCCGCCCTGCCTTTTTCATATAAACCGTTTATACGGTTTATACTGAACGCCCCACTAACCGAGGAGCGTTCATGGCGCCTGCCACCGACAAGTCCACCAGCAAGAAGCCCAAGCTCGTTCGCGACAGCTTCACCATCCCGAAGAACGAGTTCGCCGCGATCGAAACGCTCAAGACCCGCGCCATCGCCCTGGGCATCAGTGTCAAGAAGAGCGAGTTGCTGCGCGCCGGACTGATGGTGCTGCAAGGCCTGAGCGACGCCGCCTACAAGGCCGCCGTGGCCGCCGTGCCCACGCTCAAGACCGGCCGGCCGGCCGCCGAAGCGCCCGCCGCCCCGCCGGCCCCGTCGAAGCAGAAGACCGCGGCGAAGCAGCCAGCCGCCAAGAAGGCCACCCGACCCGCCACACAACCCGCCGCCAGGGCCGCGCCCAAGGCGCCGGCCAAAACCGCCGCGAAGCCCACGGCCAAAGCTGCGGCGAAGCCGGCCCCCGCCAGGAAGGCCTCCCCCCGCAAGGCGCCCGCCAAGGCCGCCTGAGCCGGCGTCACAGCATTTCGGGCGTCTGCACCGTCACGACCACGGTCTCGCCCACGCCGGCGCGCTCGCGGTGGCGCAGCCACCACAACGCGCCTTTTTTCACCGAGCAATCGTCCTCGGTGAAGCCCAGCAGGCGCGCGACCACCTGGCCCAGGGTGGGCTGGTGGCCCACCACCAGCACGGGGCTTCTTCCCGCCGGCCACTGCACCAGGTCCAGCAGGGCCTCGGCGCTGGCCTCGGGTGCGATCGCCTCGCTCAGCTTGTAGCGCCGGCCCAGCGCCATCACCGTCTGCTCGCAGCGAGCGGCCGGGCTGCTCCAGACCCGCGCGCCCTCCGGCAGCTGGCGGTCCAGCCAGGCCGCCATCCGCGCGGCCTGCTTCTCGCCGCGCGGCGTGAGCCGGCGCGCCAGGTCGAGGCGGTCGCCCGGCAGGCCTTCGGCCGCGTCGGGGTGGTCCTGCGCTTCGGCGTGGCGCCACAGGATCAGGTCCATGCCGCGCACCGCCATGGCCATGCCTTCAGCCTTTCCCGCCATGCCGGGCCATCAGGCTGGCCTGGGCCGACTGCAAGTGGTGACGCTGGCGCCCCGAGGCGCCCTGCCCGGCCGGCACATAGCGGCCGTCCGGCTGCAGCAGCCAGGCATCGCGCGTGTCGTGCAGATACGCGTTGAGGCATTCGTCCACGATGCGCTGGCGCAAGGCCGGATCGGTCACCGGCCAGGCCAGCTCCACGCGGCGCAGCATGTTGCGGTTCATCCAGTCGGCGCTGGCCAGCCAGACCTCTTCCTCGCCACCCACGCGGAAGTGGTACACGCGCGAATGCTCCAGCAGGCGGCCGATGACCGAGCGCACGCGCACGTTGTCGGTGAAACCCGGCACGCCGGCCGGCAGCACGCAGGCGCCGCGCACGATGAGGTCAATCTTCACGCCCTGCTGCGAGGCCGAAGCCAGCGCGCGCGCCAGCGGTTCGTCGGTGAGGGCGTTCATCTTCAGTGTGATGCGCGCGTCCTGCCCGCGCGCCGCCGCCTCGCCCGCGGCGGCCACCTTGTCGAGCATGGCCTTGTGCAGCAGGAAGGGCGCGATCAGCGCCTTGTTGAGCCGGGCGAGGCGGTTCTGGCTGGCCAGGTGCAGGAAGACCTGGTCCACGTCGGCGGTGAGCGCCTCGTCGGCCGTGAGGGTGCTCAGGTCGGTGTAGACGCGCGCGGTGCCGGGGTTGTAGTTGCCGGTGGACAGGTGTGCGTAGCGGCGCAGGCCCTCGGCCTCGCGGCGCGTGATCAGCAGCATCTTGGCATGCGTCTTGAGGCCGACCACGCCGTACACCACCTGCGCGCCCACGGACTCCAGGCGCTCGGCGTAGTTGATGTTGGCTTCCTCGTCGAAGCGGGCCTTGAGCTCCACCACCGCCGTCACTTCCTTGCCGCGGCGCACCGCCTCGCGCAACAGGTCCATGAGCTCGCTCTTGGCGCCCGTGCGGTAGATGGTCTGCTTGATCGCCAGCACATCGGGGTCTTCCACCGCCTCGCGCAGAAAGGACAGCACCGCGTCGAAACTCTCGTAAGGCTGGTGGATGAGCACGTCGCCCTGGCGCAGCCGCTCGAAGAAGGACTGGCCCGGCGTGAGCTGCAGCGGCCAGCCGGGCAGGTAGGGCTCGAAGCGCAGCTCGGGTGCGTCGACCTTGTCGATGAGCTGGTTCAGGCGCACCAGGTTCACCGGGCCGGGCACGCGGTACAGGCAGGCCTCGGGCAGGCCGAACTGCTCCAGCAGGAAGTCGGACAGGAAGGTGGAGGCGCCGGCCGACACCTCCAGCCGCAGCGCCTGGCCGTAGTGGCGCTGCTGCAGGCCCTTGCGCAGCGCGGTGCGCAGGTTCTTCACCTCTTCCTCGTCCACCGCCAGGTCGGAGTGGCGCGTGACGCGGAACTGCGAAAACTCGGTCACCTGGCGACCGGGGAACAGGTCGCCCAGGTGCGTGCGGATCAGGCTGGAGATGGAGACGAAGTGGATCTGCCGCGAGCCCTTCACCGACGGCAGGCGGAAGAAGCGCGGCAGGATGCGCGGCACCTTGACGATGGCGATCTCGTTTTCGCGCCCGAAGGCGTCTTTGCCCGTGAGGCGCACGATGAAGTTGAGCGACTTGTTCGCCACCTGCGGAAACGGGTGCGCCGGGTCCAGGCCCACGGGCATCAGCAGGGGCTGCACCTCGTTGTGGAAGATCTCGCGCACGTGGCGGCGCTGGCGCGCGTTGCGCTCGCTGTGGGCGACGATCTTGATGCCTTTCTTCTCGAGCGCGGGCAGCAGCTCGTCGTTGTAGATGGCGTACTGCTGGGCCACCAACTCGTGCACCTTGGCCGACAGGGCCTCGAAGGTCTGGGCGGTGTAGAGGCCGCGCGTCTCGTGGGCCTTGGCCGCCGCCAGCTGCGGCGCCATGCGCACCTCGAAGAATTCGTCCAGGTTGCTGGAGACGATGCTGAGGTAGCGCAGGCGCTCCAGTTCGGGCACGTCGGGGCGGCGCGCCCAGTCCATGACGCGTTCGTTGAACGCGAGGATGCTGTGGTCGCGATCGAGGAGGGAAAAGCGCGGAATGGAGGCAGAGCCGATCATGCGCCGATTATGGTTTGGCCGCGCGCATTTTCACCATGCGCGATGCCCTCGGGCAAGGCGCCCGGCGCCCAGTGCACCAACTCCAGCCGGCCGTCCAGGTGCTCCACCAGGGCCGACAGACTTTCCACCCAGTCGCCGTCGTTGCAGTACAGCGTGCCGTCGATGCTGCGCATCTCGGGCCGGTGGATGTGGCCGCAGACCACGCCGTGGTAGCCGCGCGAGCGGGCCTCGGCCGCCACGGCGCGCTCGAAGTCCATCACGTAGTTCAGGGCCTTCTTGACCTTGTGCTTGAGGTACTGGGAGAGCGACCAGTACGGCAGGCCCAGGCGCGCCCGCAGCGAATTGAGGTGGCGGTTCAGGCGCAACAGCAGCTCGTAGGCGTTGTCCCCCAGGTAGGCCAGCCACTTCGCGCACTGGATGACGCCGTCGAAGTGGTCGCCATGCACCACCCACAGGCGGCGACCGTCGGCCGTGAGGTGCACGGCCTCGTTGCTGACCTCGATGCCACCGAACTGGTGGCCGTCGAACTGGCGCGCGAACTCGTCGTGGTTGCCGGGCACGAAGACCACGCGGCAGCCCTTGCGGGCGCGGCGCAGCAGCTTCTGCACCACGTCGTTGTGCGACTGCGGCCAGAACCATTTGCGGCGCAGTTGCCAGCCGTCGATGATGTCGCCGACCAGGTACAGGGTGTCGCTCGGGTGCCGCTTGAGGAATTCCAGCAGCTGGCGCGCCTGGCAGCCGGCTGTGCCCAGGTGCAGGTCGGAGATGAAAACGGCCCGGTAGCGGGCGCGCTCCGGGCCGTCGGGGGTGTCGTCGCCGTCGTCGTCGGCCCCCAGGTCGATGGGCAGGACACCACCGGCCGCAGCCGGCAGGCGCGAACGCGCCGCCCAGCCACCCAGTGCATCAAAAGCGGATCGCATCAGGCGTTCCCCAACAGGTGTTTGCGGTAGCGAGCGGGCAGATCGCCCAAGCGCATCAGCATGGGCAGGTCGGCGGTGTTGAAGTCCGGGTCCCAGGCCGGCGGCCCCAGTACCTTGGCGCCCAGCCGCAGGTAGCCCTTGATGAGGGCCGGCGGCTCCACCTCGAGCGAATCGTCCAGCCGGTCGACGGGCAACGGCAGGCGCGGGCGAACGTGCCAGTCGATGGGCGCCAGGTGGCGCTCGCGCACCTGGCGCCAGAGGCTGGCGGCCAGGCGGCCGTCGTGCTGCATGGGGATGCTGGCGCAGCCGATCATCACGTCCAGCGCATTGCGCTGCATGAAGTCGCCCAGCGCGCCCCACAGCGCCAGGATCACGCCGCCCTGGCGATGCGCCGGGTGCACGCAGCTGCGGCCCAGCTCCACCATGCGCTCTCGCACCTGGCGCAGGCGGGTGAGGTCGAACTCGGTGTCGCTGTAGGTGCTGCCCACGCGGCGCGCCTGCACGGGCGTGAGCACACGGTAGGTGCCGACCACCGCGCCGGTCGCGGCGTCGCACACCAGCAGGTGCTCGCAGAAGTCGTCGAAGAGGTCGATGTCGTGGCCGGGCAGCGGCGTGGACAGCCGTGCACCCATCTCGCCCGCGAAGACCTCGAAGCGCAGGCGCTGCGCCGCGCGCACGTCGTCGAGGTGGCGCGCCCAGCGCACCTGCAGGCCGCTGGCGCGTTCGGGCGCGGGCGGGGCCATGGGCGGCGCCGGCGCCGCGGAGATCAAGGTCTTGTCCATGGCCTTTCATGCTGCGCCGCTTGCGTGGCGCACCCATGGCAGACCAATGACCGTTCCGTGACTCGGTGCGGGGCGCGGGCTGACACAATGGCGCCCGTGTCCGCCGCCCTCCACCTCAGCCCCCACCCCGCATCGCCGCGCATCGAACTGTCGGTCTCGGTGCTGGTGAGCGCCGAGCCGCGCGAACTGGTGCTGCACTACCGCGTGCGCGGCGACACCGCCGCGGTGCGCTGGCCCGAACCTCAGGGCGGGGGCATGGCCGACGGCCTGTGGCGCCACACCTGCTTCGAGGCCTTCATCGGCCAGCCCGGCCAGGGCGCCTACCGCGAGTTCAACTTCTCCCCCTCGGGACAGTGGGCCGACTACGCCTTCAGCCGCACGCGCGTGCGCGATGCGCTGAGGGGACCGCCGAACGCGCCCCTGATCGAGCGGCGCGAGACGGCCGAGAGCGTCGAACTCGTCGCCGTGCTCGATCGCCGGCAACTGCCGCCCGGGCCCTGGCAGCTGGGCCTGAGCACCGTGATCGAAGACCAGCGCGGCCAGGTCTCGCACTGGGCCTTGCACCACCCCCGACCCCTACCCGATTTCCACGACCCCGCGGGCTGGACGCTGCGCCTGCCCGCCGATTGAACACACCGCCCATGCAATTCGGCATCGAACGTTTCCTGAACGATCCCGCGCTGCGCGCGCCGCTGGCCGGTCGGCGCGTCGCCGTGCTGGCCCACCCGGCCTCCGTCACGCGCGACCTCACCCACAGCCTGGACGCCCTGGCCGCCCTGCCCGACCTCCAGCTCAGCGCGGCCTTCGGCCCGCAGCACGGGCTGCGCGGCGACAAGCAGGACAACATGGTCGAGTCGCCCGACTACACCGACCCCCGCTGGGGCATCCCGGTGTTCAGTCTGTACGGCGAGGTGCGCCGCCCCAGCGACGCCATGATGGACAGCTTCGACGTGCTGCTCGTCGACCTGCAGGACCTGGGCTGCCGCATCTACACCTTCATCACCACGCTGCGCTACGTGCTGGAGGCCGCCGCGCGCCGGGGCAAGGCGGTGTGGGTGCTGGACCGGCCCAACCCGGCGGGTCGCCCGGTGGAAGGCCTCACGCTGCGCGAGGGCTGGGAGAGCTTCGTGGGTGCCGGCCCCATGCCCATGCGGCACGGCCTCACCATGGGCGAGCTGGGCCAGTGGTTCATCGCCACGCTGGGCCTGTCGCTGGAGTACCGGGTGATCGCCATGGACGGGTGGCGGCCGGACGAGGCGCCGGGCTTTGGCTGGCCCATCGGCGAGCGCAGCTGGGTCAACCCCAGCCCGAACGCGCCCAACCTGTCGATGGCGCGCGCCTACGCGGGCACGGTCATGCTGGAAGGCACCACGCTCAGCGAAGGCCGGGGCACCACGCGCCCGCTGGAGTTGTTCGGCGCCCCCGACATCGACACCACGCGCCTGCTGGCCGACATGCGCCAGCTGGCGCCGCAGTGGCTGCGCGGCTGCGTGCTGCGCGAGTGCTGGTTCGAGCCCACCTTCCACAAGCACGCGGGCCAGCTGTGCGCCGGCGTGCAGATCCATGTGGAAGACCCCGCGCACTATGGCCACGCGGCCTTCCAGCCCTGGCGCCTGCAGGCCCTGGCCTTTCGCGCCATCCGCCTGCAGCGACCCGACTACCCGCTGTGGCGCGACTTCCCCTACGAATACGAACGCGACCGCCTGGCCATCGATCTCATCAACGGCGGCCCGGCGCTGCGCGAATGGGTGGACGACGTGGACGCGCCACCCGAGGCACTGGACGCGCCGGCACGGGCCGACGAGGCCGCGTGGACCGAGGCGCGCCGGCCCTTCCTGCTCTACTGAGCGCGCCTGCGCCTCAGTCCAGCCACTTCTGCAGGAACTGCGCGGTCCCCATCGCGGGATCGAGCTGGTAGCCCTCGAAGCCCACGCGCTGGTACAGCCGCATGGCGGGCGCGTTGCCCGATAGCACCTCCAGCGTGAGCTTGCAGGCGCCGCGCTCGCGCGCGAGGCGCTCCACCTCGACCAGCATGGCCTCGGCGATGCCGCGGCCGCGGTGGCTGGCGAGCACCGCCACGTCGTGCACGTTCACCAGCGGCAGGCACTTGAAGGTGGAAAACCCCTCGATGCAGTTGACCAGGCCCACGGCGGCCTCGCCATCGAAGGCGAGCACGCTGAAGGCCTGGGGCCGGCTCGCGAGCTCGGGCACCAGCCGCGAGCGGGCAAAGTCGCTCAGGGGCTCGCCGCCACCGGCCGGGTCGCTGGCGTAGGCGTCGAGCAGGGCCACGATGGCGCGCGCATCGCTGGGGCGGCCGTAGTCGGCGGGGCGCACCGAGAAAGCGGCCGGCATCAGGCGGCCCTCGCGGCCTCGGCGAGGCGTTCGGCGCTGGCCTTGGCCACGCTGGCGTCGCGCGCCTCCACCATGACGCGCAGCAGCGGCTCGGTGCCACTGGCACGGATCAGCACGCGGCCAGCCTCGCCGAGCTCGCCCTCCACGGCCTGCGTGGCGTCGGCCAGGCGCTGATTGGTCTTCCAGTCCTGCCCGGGCTGCAGGCGCACGTTGATGAGCGTCTGCGGAAACAGGGTCACGTCGGTCAGCAGCTGCGCCAGCGTCTTGCCGCTGCCCACGCAGGCATAGAGCACCTGCAGGGCCGAGACCAGGCCATCGCCCGTGGAGTGGCGGTCGAGCACCAGCAGGTGGCCCGAACCCTCGCCGCCGAGGATCCAGCCATGGCGCTCCAGCTCTTCGAGCACGTAACGATCGCCCACCTTGGCGCGCACGAAGCGCACGCCGCGCGCCTTGAGCGCCACCTCCACCGCCATGTTGGTCATGAGCGTGCCCACCACGCCGGGCACGTCTTCGTCGCGCGCCAGGCGGTCGGCCACCATCAGGTAGAGCAGCTCGTCGCCGTTGTAGAGCCGGCCGTGGCGGTCGGCCATCTGCAGGCGATCGGCGTCGCCGTCGAGCGCGATGCCGTAGTCCGCACCGTGCTCGCGCACCGCCGCCAGCAAGGCCTCGGGGTGGGTGGCACCCACCCCGGCGTTGATGTTCAGGCCGTCGGGTGAGCAGCCGATCTTGACCACCTCGGCCCCCAGCTCGTGGAACACGGCGGGCGCGATGTGGTACGCCGCGCCGTGCGCCGCGTCGACCACGATCTTCAGGCCCTTGAGGCTCAGGTTCTGCGGGCAGGTGCTCTTGCAGAACTCGATGTAGCGGCCTGCGGCGTCGTCGAGCCGGCGCGACTTGCCCAGGCCGGCCGCCGGCACCCAGACCGGGGGCTCGTCCAGCGCGGCCTCGACATCGAGCTCCCACTGGTCGGGCAGCTTGGTGCCCTGCGCGCTGAAGAACTTGATGCCGTTGTCCGCGAAGGGGTTGTGGCTGGCCGAAATGACCACGCCCAGGCTGGCGCGCTGCGCGCGCGTGAGATAGGCCACCGCCGGCGTGGGCACCGGCCCCAGCAGCACCACGTCCACGCCCGCCGAGTTGAAGCCCGACTCGAGCGCGGCCTCGAGCATGTAGCCGGAAATGCGCGTGTCCTTGCCGATCAGCACCGTGGGGTGGGTCTCGGTGCGCTTGAGCACCCGGCCCACCGCGTGCGCCAGGCGCAGCACGAAATCGGGGGTGATCGGGGCTTGACCGACGGTGCCGCGGATGCCGTCGGTGCCAAAGTACTGCCGGGCCATGTCTTGTTCTCCTGGGAATGGCTTGTTTTGTGTGACCTTTTGATTATCGCGATCCCCCGGGGCGAACGGCCGCCCTCAGCGTGAGGCCTGCCACACCTTGAGGGCCTCGACCGTGGCGCGCACGTCGTGCACGCGCAGCACACGCGCACCACGGTCGACCGCCAGCACCGCAGCGGCCACGCTCGCGTGCACGCGCTCGGCGGGGCTCTGCACGCCCGTGACCGCGCCCAGCGAGGACTTGCGCGACCAGCCCGCCAGCAGTGGATACCCCTCGTCCAGCAGCTCGGCCTGGCGCGCGAGCAGGCTGAAGTTCTGCGCCACCGTCTTGCCGAAACCGATGCCGGGATCGAGCACGATGCGCTCGCGCGCCACGCCGCGCTCGCGCAAGGCCTGGGCGCGCTCGCGCAGGAAGCCGCGCACCACGGGCAGCACGTCGCCCTCCAGCGGCGCCACCTGCATGGTCGAGGGATCGCGGTGCATGTGCATCAGGCACACGCCCGCGCGCGGATGGGCAGCCACCACCCCGAGCGCATCGCCCTGGCGCAGGGCCCAGATGTCGTTGACGATGTCGGCGCCGAGGTCCAGCACGGCGCGCATCACCTCCGGCTTGTTCGTGTCCACGGACAGGGGCACGTTCAGGCGCAAGGCCTCGCGCAGCACGGGCAGCACGCGCGCCAGTTCCTCCTCCAGCGGCACGGGCTGGCTGCCCGGGCGGGTGGACTCCCCACCGATGTCCAGCAGGTGCGCGCCCTCGGCCACCAGCCGCTCGGCATGCACGATGGCCGCGCGCGCGCTGGCGTGCTGACCGCCGTCGGAGAAGGAGTCGGGCGTGACGTTGACGATGCCCATCACGCGGGGCTCGGTGAGGTCGATATCGAAGCGGGCGGTGGTCCAGCGCATGGCGGGCACGTGGGCGGGAAAAGAAAACGGGGCCGGCGAGGGCCCCGTTCGGGTGGTGTGGGTGTCTTGGCGATCAGGCCGCGTTGGGCGCCGGGTCGGGCGTCACGGTGGACGAGCCACCACCGTTGCCGCCGCCACCCACGGGGTTGCGCGGCGTCCAGTCCTTGGGCGGACGCGGCGGCTTGCCGGCCATGATGTCATCAAGCTGCTCGCCGTCGATGGTCTCCCATTCGAGCAGGGCCTTGGCCATGGCGTGCATCTTGTCGGCGTGCTCCTCGATCAGGCGGCGCGCCTCGGCGTACTGCTCGTCGATGATGCGGCGCACCTCGGAGTCGACCTTCTGCATGGTCTGCTCGGAGATGTTGGTCGTCTTGGTGACCGAGCGGCCCAGGAAGACCTCGCCCTCGTTCTCGGCGTAAACCATCGGACCCAGGGCGTCGGTCATGCCGTAGCGCATCACCATGTCGCGCGCGATGTGCGTGGCGCGCTCGAAGTCGTTGCTGGCGCCGGTGGTCATCTGGTTCATGAACACCTCTTCCGCGATGCGGCCGCCAAACAGCATGCTGATCTGGTTGAGCATGTACTCGCGGTCGTAGCTGTAGCGGTCTTTCTCGGGCAGGCTCATGGTCACGCCCAGCGCGCGCCCTCGCGGAATGATGGTGACCTTGTGCACCGGGTCGCACTTGGGCAGCAGCTTGCCGATGAGCGCATGGCCGGCCTCGTGGTAGGCCGTGTTGCGGCGCTCTTCCTCGGGCATGACCATGCTCTTGCGCTCGGGGCCCATGAGGATCTTGTCCTTGGCCTTCTCGAAGTCCTGCATCTCCACCGTGCGCGCGTTGCGGCGGGCGGCCATCAGCGCGGCCTCGTTGCAGAGGTTGGCCAGGTCGGCGCCGCTCATGCCCGGCGTGCCGCGCGCGATGATGGCGGCGTTCACGTCGGTACCCAGCGGAATCTTGCGCATGTGCACGTTGAGGATCTGCTCGCGGCCGCGGATGTCGGGCAGCGTCACGTAGACCTGGCGGTCGAAGCGGCCCGGGCGCAGCAGCGCGGCATCAAGGATGTCGGGGCGGTTGGTGGCGGCCACCACGATCACGCCCAGGTTGGTCTCGAAGCCGTCCATCTCGACCAGCATCTGGTTGAGGGTCTGCTCGCGCTCGTCGTTGCCCCCGCCCAGGCCGGCGCCGCGCTGGCGGCCGACCGCGTCGATCTCGTCGATGAAGATGATGCAGGGAGCGTTCTTCTTGGCGTTCTCGAACATGTCGCGCACGCGGGCCGCGCCCACGCCAACGAACATCTCCACGAAGTCGGAGCCCGAGATGCTGAAGAACGGCACCTTGGCCTCACCCGCGATGGACTTGGCCAGCAGGGTCTTGCCGGTGCCCGGCGGCCCCACGAGCAGCAGGCCACGCGGGATGCGCCCACCCAACTTCTGGAACTTCTGCGGGTCCTTCAGGAAATCGACGACCTCCTTCACCTCTTCCTTGGCCTCGTCGCAGCCCGCGACGTCGGCGAAGGTCACGGTGTTGTTGTTCTCGTCGAGCATGCGCGCCTTGCTCTTGCCGAAGCTGAAGGCACCGCCCTTGCCCCCGCCCTGCATCTGCCGCATGAAGTAGATCCAGACGCCGATCAGCAGCAGCATGGGGCCCCAACTCACCAGCAGGGTCATCAGCAGCGAGCCTTCTTCGCGCGGGCGCACGTCGAACTTGACGTCGTAGTTGATGAGATCGCCGACCAGGCCCCGGTCGAGGTAGGTGGCGGTGGTGCGCACGCGCCGGTCGTCCTGGGTGACGGCCACGATTTCGGTGCCGCCCTGGCCTTCCTGGATGGTGGCGCTCTTGATCTGGCGGGCCTTGACCTGGTCAAGGAACTCGGAGTACCCGATGTACCCCGCGCCTGCGGTCGAACGGCCGTCGAACTGCTTGAAGACCGTGAAGAGCACCATGGCGATGACCATCCACACGGCGATTTTCGAGAACCACTGGTTGTTCAACTGCTGCTCCTGGGTGCGCACGCGCGCATTTGCACGCATATGCAAGGCATTCTAGGACTTTCAAGTCCCCCTGCCGTTCGTCGGTGACGTGGAAATGTCAATGGGCGTCTTGGCTTGGCCCCTGCCGCACCGCCCACTCATCGGACGAACGGGCGGTTCAGCCCTTCAGACCCAGCCCAACGAGGAAGGTTTCGGCGGATTTGTCGCGGCTGGCCTTGGGCTTGATCGCCTTGACAACCCGAAAGTTCTGCCGGAACAGGGCCAGCATGGGGTCATAGGCCCCGCCGTGGAAGAGTTTGACCACCAGCGCGCCCTCGCGCTTGAGGTGGGCCCGGGCGAAATCCACGGCCAACTCGATCAGGTGCTCGATGCGGGCGGCATCGGCGTCGGCCACGCCCGACAGGTTGGGCGCCATGTCCGACACCACCAGGTCGAGCTGGGCCAGGCCGCGCTCGGCCAGCGCGGCCTCCAGCTGCGCCAGCACCTCGGCCTCGCGGAAGTCGCCCTGGATGAAGAGCACGTCCTCCACCGGTTCCATGGGCAGCAGGTCGAGGGCGACGATGGTGCCGTTGAGCTGGCCGAGCGCCGCCCCCTGCGGGCTGAGGCGGCGGCGCAGGTACTGGCTCCAGGCGCCCGGGGCGCTGCCGAGGTCGACCACGGCCATGCCGGGCTTCACGAGGCCCAGGGTTTCGTCGATTTCCTTGAGCTTGTAGGCGGCCCGGGCGCGATAGCCCTCTTTCTGGGCCAGGCGCACGTAAGGATCGTTCACGTGCTCGTTGAGCCAGGCCTTGTTGACCTTCTTGCTCTGGGTGCGGACCTTGATGCCCATGCGTGCTCGGGGGTGGTAAACGATAATTCTCCCATGCCCTCCATCACCCTCACGCCCGCCCAACGCAAGGTCCACCGCGCCGAGGCCCACCACCTCGACCCCGTGGTCCACATCGGCAACGACGGTCTTACCCCCGCCGTGCGCAAGGAAGCCGATGCCGCGCTCAAGGCGCACGGCCTCATCAAGATCCGCGTGCTCAACGACGACCGCGCCGCGCGCGAGGCCATGCTGGCCGAGCTGTCCGAGGCCCTCGACGCCGCGCCGATCCAGCACATCGGCAAGCTGCTGGTGCTCTGGCGCCCCCTGCCCGAAAAAGCCCGCCCCGCCGACGAAGACCGCAAACCCGGTCCGCGCGAGGTGAAGGTGCTCAAGTTCGGCAAGCGCCCCGGCCAGAAACCCGAGGTCAAGGTCGTGAAGGTGCTGGGCAACCAGCGCATCACGCCCGGCGGCCAGGTCAAGCGCGCCAAAGTCCGCAAAAAGAGTGTCAAGAAGACCGCCGGCTGAGCGCCCGCTCGCGCCGATGGCTTGAACTCCCGCCCGCCGCCACCCATCTGAGCCGCCATGAACGTCCGCCAAGACCCCGCCCAGCTCAACCCCCTGCTCGATTTCAGCGGCCTGCCGCGCTTCGACGCCATCACCCCCGACACCGTGGGCCCGGCCGTCGATGAGCTGCTGAACCAGGCCAGCGCCGCGCTGGAGGCGGTGACGGCCGCCGGCTTTCCCGCCGACTGGGCCGCCATGGCCGGCACCCTGGACGTGGCGACCGAGCGCCTGTCGCGGGCCTGGGGGGCGGTGAGCCACCTCAACAGCGTGGCCGACACCCCGGCGCTGCGCGCCGCCTACAACGCGGCCCTGCCCAAGGTCACCGAGTTCTGGACCCGCCTGGGCGCCGACGAGCGGCTCTACGCCAAATACAAGTCCATGGACCCGGCCTCGCTCACGGCCGAGCAGGCCCAAGCCCACCACAACGCGCTGCGCGGCTTCGTGCTGGGCGGCGCCGAGCTGCAGGGCGCCGCCAAGGACCGCTTCGCTGCCATCCAGGAACGCGCGGCCGAACTGGCGCAGAAATTCAGCGAGAACGCGCTGGACGCCACCGACGCCTTCGCGCTGTACGTGGACACCGATGAACTGGCCGGCGTGCCCGAGGACGTGGTCCAGGCCACCGCCGCCGCGGCGCGCGCCGAAGGCCGCACGGACCACAAGCTCAGCCTGAAGATGCCGGTCTACCTGCCGGTGATGCAGTTCGCCCGCTCGGGCGCGCTGCGCGAAAAGCTCTACCGCGCCTACGTCACCCGCGCCAGCGATCAGGCCCCGGCCGAGCTCGCGCGCTTCGACAACACCGCCCTCATGGTCGAGCTGCTGGCCCTGCGCCACGAAGAAGCGCGCCTGCTCGGCCACCGCCACTTCGCCGACGTCTCGCTGGTGCCCAAGATGGCCGAGTCGCCCGAGCAGGTGAGCGCTTTCCTGCGCGACCTGGCGACGAAGGCCCGCCCCTTCGCGGAACAAGACCTGGCCGACCTGCGCGCCTTCGCGGCCGATCACCTGGGCATCGCCGACCCCCAGGCCTGGGACTGGCCTTACATCGGTGAAAAGCTCAAGGAGGCACGCTACGCCTTCAGCGAACAGGAAGTCAAACCCTACTTCACGGCACCCAAGGTGCTCGCCGGCCTGTTCCAGATCGTCGAGACGCTGTTCGAGGTGGCCATCCGCCGCGACAGCGCGCCGGTCTGGCACCCGGGCGTGGAGTTCTACCGCATCGAGCGCGGTGGCCAGCTCGTGGGCCAGTTCTACCTGGACCCTGGCGCGCGCACCGGCAAGCGCGGCGGCGCCTGGATGGACGACGTGCGCGCCCGCTGGCTGCGCCCCGATTCGCGCGCCCTGCAGACGCCCGTGGCCCACCTGGTCTGCAACTTCGCCGAGGGCGTGGGCGGCAAGCCGGCGCTGCTCACGCACGACGACGCCATCACGCTCTTCCATGAGTTCGGCCACGGCCTGCACCACATGCTCACCCAGGTGAACGAGCGCGACGTCTCGGGCATCAGCGGCGTGGAGTGGGACGCCGTGGAACTGCCCAGCCAGTTCATGGAGAACTTCTGCTGGGAGTGGGACGTGCTCAAGCACATGACCGCCCATGTGGACAGCGGTCAGCCGCTGCCGCGCGCCCTGTTCGACAAGATGCTGGCCGCCAAGAACTTCCAAAGCGGCCTGCAGACCCTGCGCCAGGTGGAGTTCGCCCTGTTCGACATGCTGCTGCACAGCGAAACCCCACCGCCAGCGGACGGTGCGGCCATCCTCACCCTGCTCAACCGCGTCCGCGACGACGTGGCGGTGCTGCAGCCGCCCGCCTACAGCCGCACGCCGCACACCTTCAGCCACATCTTCGCGGGCGGCTACGCGGCCGGCTATTACAGCTACAAGTGGGCCGAGGTGCTGAGCGCCGACGCCTACGCCGCCTTCGAGGAGGCCGCGGCGCAACAGGGTCGCAGCACCCTGGACGTTGCGACGGGCCGGCGCTACCGTCAGTCGATTCTGGAGGCCGGCGGCAGCCGCCCTGCGATGGAATCGTTCAAGGCCTTCCGCGGCCGCGAGCCATCGATCGACGCCCTGCTGCGGCACCAAGGCATGGTTTGAACCCGCGCGCCGGCCGCCGACCAGCCCAAAGAACCGAGGGACGAAGATGAAGAAGCGCTCCGCCGCCGCCCGTGTCACCACCGCCCTGGCCCTGCTGGCCGCGCTGCCGGCCATGGCCCAGGGGGTCCACCGCATCGTCGGCCCGGACGGCCGCGTCACCTTCTCCGACCAGCCGCCCCCCAGCGCCTCGGCGCGCCCTCAGCCGGGCGCCAGCGGCAGCGCCCCGGCCACCTCGGCCGGCGGGGGGGGCCAGTTGCCGTACGAGCTGCGCCAGATCGCCTCGCGCTATCCCGTGGTGCTTTACACCGGCGACAGCTGCGCGCCCTGCAACACCGGCCGCAACCTGCTCAACTCGCGCGGCGTTCCGTACACCGAAAAGACGGTGAACACCGCCGACGATGTGCAGGCCTTGCGCCGCCTCAACAGCGACGCCACCCTCCCCTTGCTGACCATCGGCGGCCAGAAGCTGCGCGGCTACCTCGAAACCGAGTGGACGCAGTACCTCGATGCGGCGGGTTACCCCAAGCAGTCGGCCCTGCCGTCCAACTACCGCCGCCCGGCACCTGCGCCGCTGGTGGCCGCCACGCCGGCGCCGGGTTCGCCCACCCCAGCGGGCGAAGCGTCCGCCGACGGCACCGCCGCCCCTCAGCCCGCGCCCGCCGAGACCCCGGTGCAGCCGCCGGTCACCAACCCGGCCGGCATCCGCTTCTGAGCCGCGCTCAGAAGTTCAGGGTCTTCACCCCCGCCGGCGTGCCCAGCAGGCACACGGCGGCTTTCTGGTGGGCGAACACGCCCACCGTCACCACCCCCGGCCACTGATTGACCTCGCTCTCGAAGGCGAGCGGGTCGGTGATGCGCAGGCCGGTCACGTCCAGGATGTGCTGGCCGTTGTCGGTCACCAGGGCTTGGCCGTCCTTCAGGCGCACCCGGGCCTGGCCGCCCAGGGCCGCGAACTGGCGCACCAGGCGCGCCGTGGCCATGGGGATCACCTCCACCGGCAGGGGAAACGCGCCCAGGGTCTGCACCAGCTTGGACTCGTCGGCGATGCAGACGAAGCGGCGCGACTGGGCCGCCACGATTTTCTCGCGCGTCAGCGCGGCGCCGCCGCCCTTGACCATGTGGCCGCGCGGGTCGATCTCGTCGGCGCCGTCGATGTAGACCGAGAGCTCGCCCACCTCATTGGCCTCGAGCACCGGGATGCCGATGGCCTTGAGCCGGGCGGTGGAGGCCTCGGAGCTGGACACCGCGCCGGGCACGCGGTCCTTCATGCTGGCCAGGGCCTCGATGAACTTGTTCACCGTGGAGCCCGTGCCCACGCCGACCACCTCGCCGGGCGTCACGTAGTGCAGGGCGGCCTGGCCCACCAGCGTTTTGAGTTCGTCCTGGGTCATTTGCGAGAATCCGGGGTTGGTCGAAAAACCGCGGATTATCCGATGTCACTCTTTCCCTACGGCGCGGCGCGCCCCTTCCTGTTCGGCCTGGACCCCGAGGCCGCCCACGAACTGACGCTGGGCGCCATCGCCCGCGTGCAGCACTCGCCGCTCACCTGCCTGTACAGCCAGCCGCGCGTGAGCGACCCCTTCACGCTCGCCGGCCTGCAGTTTCCCAACCGCGTGGGCCTGGCGGCGGGCCTGGACAAGAACGCGCGCTGCATCGACGGCCTGGCCGCCATGGGCTTCGGCTTCGTGGAGGTGGGCACGGTCACGCCCAAGGGCCAGCCCGGCAACCCCAAGCCGCGCATGTTCCGCCTTCCCGAGCGCCAGGCCCTGATCAACCGGCTGGGCTTCAACAACGACGGCCTTGACGCCTTCCTGGCCAACGTGCAGCGCGCGCGCTTTCGCCGCGACGGCGGCGCCACGCCCATGCGGCTGGGTCTGAACATCGGCAAGAACGCCAGCACGCCGATCGAGCGCGCCACCGAGGACTACCTCACCTGCCTGGACGGCGTCTACCCACACGCCGACTACGTCACCGTCAACATCTCCAGCCCAAATACGCAGAACCTGCGCAGCCTGCAGAGCGACGCTGCGCTGGACGCGCTATTGGGCGCGGTGATGGAGCGGCGCGAACAGCTGGCGCAGCGGCACCAGCGCCGCATCCCGGTGTTCGTGAAGATCGCGCCCGACCTGGATGAGGCCCAGATCGGCGTCATTGCCGAGACCCTGCGCCGCCACGGCTGCCGCGCCGACGGCCAGGCCAGCGGCGAGCTGGGGGTGATCGCCACCAACACCACGCTGTCGCGCGAGGCCGTGAAGGGCCTGCGCCACGCCGAGGAAGCCGGCGGCCTGTCGGGCGCGCCGGTGCTGGAGGCCAGCAACCGCGTGATCCGCGCCCTGCGAACGGCCCTGGGGGCCTCGTTTCCAATCATCGGCGTGGGCGGCGTGCTGAGCGCGCGCGACGCGCTGAGCAAGATCGAGGCGGGCGCGGACCTGGTGCAGATCTACACCGGCCTGATCTACCAGGGCCCGGCGCTGGTCTACGAATCGGCCAAGGCGATCGCGGCGCTCAAGCGCTGAAGCTGCACCCGCTCAGCCGGCCAGCATCTCGCGCACCCGCTCGCCGATGGCCAGGCAGCTGGTCAGCCCCGGCGATTCGATGCCGAAGAGGTTGACCAGCCCCGGCAGCCCGTGCTGCGCGGGGCCCTGGATCAGAAAGTCGGCCGCGGGCTTGCCGGGGCCACTGATCTTGGGCCGCAGGCCGGCGTAGCCCGGCTGCAGTGCGCCGTCGGGCAGCGCCGGCCAGTAGCGTCGCACGGCGGCGTAGAAGCCCTCGCCGCGGGCGGGGTCGACCACCAGGTCGTCGGCGCGGTCCACCCACTGCACGTCAGGCCCGAATTTGGCCTGCCCGCCCAGGTCCACCGTGAGGTGCACGCCCAGGCCGGCCAAGTGCTGGTCGGGCTCGGGCGCGGGATAGATGAGCCGCTGGAACGGCGAACGGCCGGCAAGCGTGAAGTAGCTGCCCTTGGCGTAGCGCGGCGTCGGCACGCTGCCGGCGGGCAGCGCGGCGATGCGGCCGGCCAGCTCGCAGGCGTGCAGGCCGGCGCTGTTGACCAGGGTGCGCGCCAGCAGCGGCGTGCCGTCCTCGGACACGATCAGCCAGGCGTCGCCCTGGCGTTCGATCTCGCGCACGCCGCTGTAGCAGACCACCATGCCGCCGTCGGCCTCCAGGTCGCCCTGCAGCGAAAGCATCAGCGCATGGCTGTCGACGATGCCGGTGGACGGCGAGAGCACCGCGCCCAGGCACTCCAGCGCAGGCTCCCGTTCACGCGCCGCGTCGCGCGAGAGCATCTCCAGGTCGTCCACGCCGTTGGCCACCGCGCCCGCCACGATGCCCGGCAGTCCCGCCAGCTGCGAGGGCGTGTTCGCCACGATCAACTTGCCGCAGCGCCGGTGCGCGATGCCGCGCTCGGCCGCGTAGGCGTACAGCGCCCGCTTGCCCTGCACGCACAGCCGGGCCTTGAGCGAGCCTGCGGGGTAGTAAATGCCCGCGTGGATGACCTCGCTGTTGCGCGAACTGGTGCCGGTGCCGATGGCCGCCTCGCGTTCCAGCACCAGCACCTCGCGGCCGGCCTGCGCCAGCGCGCGCGCCACGGCCAGGCCAACCACGCCGGCTCCCACCACCACCGCATCGACGCGCTCGGCCGTCATCGCTGGGTCCTCATCAGTTCGCGAACACGCGCCGAAGGGATGGCGTAGGCGATACCCGAGGGTTGGCTCAGCGCCGACTCGCGCGTGCCCTTGATCAGCACCATGTTCATCATGCCCACGACCTCTCCCGTGTCCGGGCGGAACAGCGGCCCCCCGCTGTTGCCCGGGTAGGCCACGGCGTCGAGCTGGAAGATATCGAAGGCGCCTTCGCGCGCGCCACGGATCGCCGGACCACGCAGGCGATCGGCGTCCGGGCTCGGCGGCACCGAGGTCGCGATGCTGGACACCATGGCCCGGTGCACCACGTGCGCGTAGCCCAGCACGTTGCCGATGGGAAAGCCCATGAAGGCCAGGTCGTCGCCCTCGCGCACCGACGCCGAATCGCCCAGTGCCGCCAGCGGCCCGGGCGGACCGTCGATGCCCAGCAAGGCGATGTCGCCGTGGCGCTCGGTGTCCAGCACGCGGGCCTGGCGCAGCGACCAGCCGCCGTCGCGCTGCCACACCTGCGCCACCAGCTGCGCGGGCGGCGCGCCGTCCTCCTGGGTGGGCAGCACGTGTGCGCAGGTCACCACCTGAGAGGGCCGGCCGGCCAGGAAGCCGCTGCCACGCAGCTGGAAGCGCGGGCTGTCGGTCTCGCGCCAGGTGCCCACCAACACCACCGAAGGCTTCATGCGCGCCACGGTATCGGCCAGCGCGGCCCGCGCAGCGCCGGGCATCCCCCACAGCGGCAGGGCACCAATCAAACCCAGGCAGTGGCGCCTGTCCATGTCAGTTCTCCGTGGCGCCACGCGGCGCCCGCAGCGCCATCAGCGACTTGCGGGCCAGGTGTCCGGCCAGCAGCCAGGGCGGCATGCGCAGCCAATGGCCGCGCACATACAGGCCGGCGCGGGCCAGCGCGGTCCAGTGGTCCGACAGGGAGTGGTGGTCGGGGCGCAGCGCGCGCCGGTACATGGCGTCGAGCAGGCGGCCGCGCCAGCCCGGTGCCCAGCGGCGGTGCGCCCGCGCGGCCCAGTCGCGCGCCTCGGGCGGCAGCGGGGTGCGCAGCAGCTCGTCCAGATAAACCAGGGCCTGTGCCAGCGGACGCTCCCAGTGCAGCGCCGTGGCGCGCGCGGTGAGCGCGGGCCAGAACGCGGGGTCTTGCCCGAACTCGCCCACCAGCAGCTCGATGTCCAGCAGGCCGCGGCAACCCAGCTCCAGTTCGCCTTCGGCATAGAGGTGCGCGGCGCTGTGCAACACCATGTCCACGGGTGCCAGCGCGTGCACGCCCGGGTGGCCGGGGATGGGGCGGATGTCGCCCAGCATGGCCGAAGGATCGGCCCGCAGCCGGCCCGACAGCGGCACCAAGGCGTGGTGCACATCCAGCACCGTGCCCCGGCGCAGGTGGCGCATGGGTGGCAGCTCGTGCATCCAGGTGCGGTAGTAGCGCTGGTCGTAGGCATTGGTGTTGGTGCTGACCCAGCCGCTGAGCATCAGCGCCGACTCCACTTCGGCCAGGCGCTCGCGCGGCACCAGGATGTCGATGTCCGACACCATGCGCCCCTCGCCCACGCGCAAGCCCTGCAGCACGTAGGCCGCGCCTTTGAGCAACACCAGCGGCAGACCGGCCTGCCCGAACACGCGCAGCAGTTGCTGCGTCTCGTGCCGCAGTTCCTCGTGCTGGCGCCGCGCCAGCAGTTGCATGGACCACAGGTGGCGCGCCACCTCAGGCGGCACGTCCGCCCAGCGGCCGGCGGCGTCGATGCGCTCGGCCATGCGGGCCAGCAGATCGGCGCGGCGGCCTTGGCGCACCAGCAGGTCCCACTGGCCCGGCGTGAGCGAGCCCAGGCGCTCGGGCTCGCGCAGCGGCAGCATCAGCAGGTCGAGCGCGGGCAATGTCACGGGGCGACCCTCCGTGCCGCATACCGCGGTGCCGAGCGATGCGGGCACAGGTCGGCGGCGCTCATGCGGCCCTCGCCAGGGAATCGAACCACGCCGCCGCGTCGTCGAGCTCGCTGTAGCGCAGATCGAAAGCGTCGCAGCCGTCAACGATGTCGGCCATGCGCTCGAAACCGCGCGGGCCGTGCACGTGGTGGTTAAAGCTGTTCGACGCCAGCTCCACCAGCGTCTGCGGCTTCGGGCGCGGCACGGCGCTCAGGGGCGCGCCCTTCTCGAAACGCGGAAACACGATCCAGCGCGGCAGGGCCGGCAGCGCCGCCTGGCGCAGGCTGGCCTCGTTCACCCGCAGGTGCGCCACCACGCCCTTGAGCGTGTCGTGCGCCAATGGGCCGATCACCGCGTCCGGCATGCGCTTGCGCATCAAGGGAATGGATTCGTTCTTCAGGCTCACGGGCCGCGGCGAGGCGCTGAGCTGCCCGCTCGCCGGATCGATCAGCGCGAGCTCATCGGACATCAAGCGCCAGCCCCGGTGCATGAGCCAGGCGCACAGCGTGCTTTTTCCCGAGCCAGGTGGCGCCGGCAGCAGCACCGCGCGGCCGTCGCGCTCCAGCACGGCGGCGTGCACCGTGAGCCAGTGGTGGCAGTGGCTGGTCACGCACCAGTTCAAGCCCCACTCGAAGAAGGCGAAGGCCTCGCCGCGCGCCAACGGCGTGAACGGCCGCTGGCCGTCGACGTCGAGTTCGCAGCGAAGGCTGGTCCAGCCCAGACTGGGCAGGATGCTCACGTGGAAGTCGCAAAACACGTCTTCGTCGCCCGCGTGCTCATGCAGCGCGTACAGCCGCTCGATGCCTTCGCGCACGATGGGAATGGGGCTTCGCACACGCACGGTGAACGGCGGCACCGACAGCACCAGACCGCCGTTGTTGAGCCGGGCCGACAGCTCCGTGGGCGTCAGGTCGGCGACGCGTCCGCGGACCGCCCTCACGCAGACACCCGTTCGATGAAACCCATGTGCTCGAACTGCGCGAGGTGCTGGCGCACGCCCTCGACGTCCTCGGCTTCAGGGGGGGCTTGCAGCAGATGCCGCGCCAGGGATTCGGCGTCGGCGGGCCGCCCATCCAGCAGCCGCTCGATGAGCTCGGCCGCCACGGGCGAAATGGCACTGAGGCTGCCGTCCGCGGCGTCGTAGACCACGCCGCCATCGGGCCATCGCCGCAGGTACAGCGCCTGCGTGCGCCGACAGACCCAGGCGAACGGATCGCCTGGTGCCAGGGTCACAGAAACGAAGGACCGTAGACCAGGTCGAAATAGGCCATGGTCTGGCTCAGCGTCCAGGTGGTGCCCGCGAAGGGCTGCCAGACACCTTGGCCGTTCCAGATGGCGCGGCACTGCGCCTGGGTGAGCATCACGCGCGACGGGTCGTTCTGGTAGGCCTTGGCCGTGAGGAAGGCGGCGACAACGTGGCGGGCCAGCGCGGTATTGCCCTGGTTTCCGCCGGACTCCAGCACCTGCTGCAGGCTCTTGCCGGTGAAGACGCCGGCCGGGTTCTGGGTGAAGCCCGTTTCCGTGGACAGGAACCGGGTGGTGGTCTTGTAGTCGCGCGGCAGGCCGTTGTCGCGGTTCTTCCAGTAACCGTGCGACTGGCACTCGTAGTCGGTCTTGATCTCGCGCCGAGCGCTCACCTTCATCTGCGCCGCGCGCAGCGAGGAGAAGGTAGAGGGCTTGATGCAGGTGTGGTCGCCGCCAGCGAGCACGGTGTTGCTCTTGAGCGCGGCCAGCACGGGCGCGGCGCTGAGGCCGGCCCGAACCAAATGGCGACGCGAGACCCCGGACTTTTGGGCCCCGGCTTCCCGCACGGCGCCGTCTTCAGATTGGTTCACATCGGACATGGAAAAACTCCTTCGGCCTGACAGCCAAAACCCCGCGAGTTTGGCCGCACGTATACGGGGTATTGTAGATCGATCTGTAGCAAAAAGTAATCGTCTGGACGGCCGGCAGCCTCATTGCGCGCCCTTACCTGTTAACACTACCCCCACCGTCTCGAACAGCACCACCAGATCAAGAAAAAGTGAGTGGTTTTTCACGTAATACAGGTCGTATTGGAGCTTCTCGGCGGTGTCTTCCACGGTCGAGCCGTACTGGTACCGCACCTGGGCCCAGCCCGTCACCCCCGGCTTGACGCTGTGGCGCACCGCGTAGAACGGGATTTCCTGGATCAGCTTGTCAACAAAGAAGCCCCGCTCCGGGCGCGGACCCACCAGGCTCATGTCGCCGTTGAGCACCGAGAAGAGCTGAGGCAGTTCGTCCACGCGCAGTTTGCGGATGACCTTGCCCACGCGGGTGACGCGGCTGTCGCCGGCGGTGGCCCAGCGCGGCACGCCGTCCTTCTCGGCGTCGGTGCGCATGCTGCGGAACTTCACCACGTTGAAGGGGCGGTTGTTCAGGCCGATGCGTTCCTGGCGGTACAGGATGGGGCCAGGGCTCTCCAGCTTGATGGCCAGCGCCGCGATCGCCATGATCGGCAGCGAGATCAGGATCAGCACCGACGCGCCCAGGATGTCGAAGAGGCGCTTGATGGTGGTACGCACCACCCCCTGGTTGAAACCGTCGCCGAAGATGAGCCAGCCGGCCGACACGGCCTCCAGCCGGATCTGGCCGAGGTTCTGCTCATAGAAGGCGGCGATGTCGGTGACGCGCACGCCGCCCAGCTTGCAGTCGAGCAATGCCCGCATGGGCATGCTGCCGCCGCGCCGCTCGGTGATGGCCACGACGATCTCGTCGATGCGCCGGCTCTGCACCAGATCCGTCAAGGCCTGCTGGGTGGTGATCACCTTGCCGGCGGGCACCTGCTGCTCCTGTTCATTGGGGCCGGCCAGGTAGCCGCAGAGTTCGGCGTTGGCCCCGGGCAATTCCAGCGCACGGCCCACGGCCAGCGCGCGCGCGCCGGTGCCGAACACCAGCACCCGGCGCCTGGGAATGGCCTTCGGCAGGAATTCCCCCACCAGCACCTGGTACAGCAGCAGCACGGCGGTGACCATCATGATCAGCACCACCGACCAGGTGCGGCCGTAGAAGGCCTGCAGCGGCAGCAGCAGCAACACCGCCACCACCAGGGCCGTGGTCAGGCTGAACGACACCAGCGAACGCGCCAGCGCTTGCCGGGTGGACAGGATGGTGCGGCGGTCGTAGAAGCCCAGGGCGGCGTTGATCGCCAGGAAGCCGATGCCCATCAGCAGGCCGCGCGCCGCGCCGCGGCCGATCTGGGCGCTGGTGAGGTCTTCGGGCTTGGAGAGTGCGATCAGCGCGCCGACGAAAACGCCGGCGACCAGCGTGACGTCAAGCAACAGCTGGATGAGGGTGTGTCGGTCGAAATAGTGGTTGAAGATCCTGATCACGCGCGGTTCTCCGGGCACGGCAGATCGGTGTCATGTGGGTACTCCCTACCGCATCCTGCCCATTCGTCCGAGGATAGTGGCCACACCATGTCAACACAATCGCTTACATCCTGCTTTTGTGTGAAGTATTTCGCCCGAATGCCAAGCCAAGGCCCAGGGTGACCCACCAGCACCAGGCCACCCGGGGCACTTCGGTCACGCTGATGAGCAGACCGAGCGCCGCGATGGCGACCACGCCGGCCAGCCAGGCGCCGGCCAATGGCTCGCGTTCCCGCACCCCGCGCCAGGCAGCCTGCGCCGTGCCGACCAGCCAGGCCAGCAGCGCCACCAGCACGACGGCGCCGCGCTCGACCAGCACCTCCAGGTACAGGTTGTCCGCGTGCCAGGGTTCGAAATGCCCCTGGGCGGCGGGCAGCCAGCGGGCGGCCCCCTGCTCGAAGCCGGTGTTGAGCAAGCGCTGGCGGCCCTGGGGATCGAACAGCTCGAGGCGCTCGACCGTCACCGCCACGCCGGGGTTCAGCACCGACAGGCTGAAAAAGCCTTCACGCCAGCCCGCCAGCGGCGCGTCGGGGGCCAGCGAATCGCCGAACAGATCCACCTCGCGCACCACCCGGCCGGTCTCGCCGGCGGCGTCGTCCGCGTGGCGGATGAAGCGCCACTGGCAGCGGCGGTCGTAGATCAGGTGGCGTTCGCAGGCACTGACCAGCAGCCGCAGCCCGGGGCGCGCCTCGTAGACCAGTCGCGCGCGGTAGGTGCCGGCCTCGAAGCCGCGCAGGCGCTGCACCACCGCGAAGCGCACGCCGTCCAGGCCCGCACGATCGGGGCCGTGCAGCCGCAGGCGCGTCGCGCCGTCGGCCGTCGGCCACTGCACGCGGCCCGGCATCCCCCCGTCGGGGCGCTCGGCCCAGCGCGCCGGCAGGCGGCCGGCGCCGATGCCCAGGGCCACGTCCGCCATGCCATCGGCCGCCGAGGCCACGGCCCGCCAATGGCCGAAGCGATCGCTGAAGTCCTGGCCCGAGCGCGCCAGCCGCTGCGCGATGGCGGTGGTCCCGAGCAGCACCCAGACCAGTTGGGCCAGCACCAGCGACACCACCACGGCATTGCCCAGGCGCGGCGGCGCCCGGTCGCCGGCTGATGCCCCCAGTGGCATCAGCCGGTGCAAGGCGGCGGCCAGCAGCGTGCCGATCAGCGCCGCGCCGTACAGGCCGCGCGACTGGGTCGTCAGCACCACATGGCAGCCCAGCACGAACAGCGCGGCCGCCGCCCACCAGGCCCATGGGCCGCGCGCGCGCAACCACCACCAGGCGGCCAGCGGCAGGCTGAGGGCGAGGTAGGCGTCGATGGCACCGCCGCCCACGTGCATTTCCCAGAACCAGGCGGTGGTGCGGTAGCCCGACCACAGGTCGAACAGGCCGGCGTACAGCACGCGCTCCAGCAGCACCAGAGCGCAGACCGTGGCCAGGCCCGTGAGGCAGCCGCGCCACCAGGCCAGGCGCCAGCGCTGCCGCGATTCGCCATTGCCGCTGCTCCACAGCGGCAACAGCAGCGCCGCCCAGACCAGCGACTTGCTCGACCGCCAGGCGTTGGCCGGCGACGCATAGTCGGCGAAGGGGAACAAGGCCCAGGACGGCCAGGCCCCGCCATCGCCCAGGGCGCGGCCCGCACCCCAGGCCGCCACCACCAGCAAGGCGCCCGACAGCGCGAGCGAGCGCCGGTCCAGCGCCGGCCCGCCGTCGCGGTGCCGCCAGGCCTGCAGCGCCCAGGCGCCCCAGCCGCCGGCCGCCACGGCCAGCACCATCAGGTCGAACTCGTCGAACATGAGCCAGCCGGTGTGCACGGCCTGGCTGGCCCAGGGCAGCAGCGCCGGCAGCAGCCACGCGCCCAGCAATGGGCGCCAGGCCGTCAGCGCCATCGCCAGCAGTACCCCTGCGCCCAGGCCCAGCGGCAGGACCGGGTGGGCCGATGCCCCGATCAAGGCCGCGGCGGCGGTGCTCAGGGCAAGGGCGGCGGCCGCCAGCGTCTTCAGGGCTCGAACGGTCATGAAGACCCAAATGTATCAATCCGAAACCACGGTATCTGCCCCGCCAGGGCCCGCAGACCCTGCAGGCCACCGAGACAAAGCCCGGGCCTTTTCAGATGGTTTCGATTTCGGCGGAACTCACATTCTGAATCCTTGGCGTCACGAATTCGTGAAAAAATCCACGCGCCGCCAAATTCCCTCCAGGCGTTCACGCGGCGCCCGTCCTTCCCGCTTCCAAGAACCTCGGTGACCTTCTGTCGGTGCCGCGTGGCCCGGCGCAGAGATTGTTTGACCTGTCATCCATGAACACCTACTTTTTCGAGGTTCAACAGCGCGGAACCATGCTCGCGACGCTCTTTGCCGCCACCTGTCTGGTGGCCGCCTGTGGTGGCGGCGGTGGCAGCGGCGGGCTGGTCAGCGACGCACCGGCCCAGACACCCGGCGCAGTGTCGCCTCCCGGCGCGTCGCAGCCGCCCACCGCGCCGCCGCCCGGCTTCCCGCCGCCCCCGCCGCCGCCACCCGCTCCCTCGGCTGGCGCAGCGGGTCTGGCCTGCGCCGCGGGCGCCATCACCTGCGTGGAGGTGACGTCCGGCAGCGCCCAGACCAACCTGCCCATCACCTTCGGCCAGCCTTTCCGCAGCGGCGACCTCTCCACCAGCCAGGGCCTCAGCGCCCAGGACAGCGCCGGCAACACCGTGCCCGTGCAGATGGACGAGGTGTCCACCCACGCCAACGGCTCCGTGCGTTTCGCCGTGCTCAGCGCCACCTTGCCCAGCCTGCCGGCCAATACCCCGCGCCTGATCAACCTCTACCCCGCCGCCAAGAGCAATCCCGCCGTCTCGCTACCGGCCGATCCGGCCTGGAACCTGCAGGTCACGGCGCGCCTGTCCGACGGCACCACCCTGGTGGCCAACCCGCAGCAGCAGCTGCGGCAACTCATCGCCTCGGGCGCCGGCCGGCGCCTGCACGGCCCGGTGGCCAGCGAGTTCAACGTCGTGGCCCCCATGATCAACCAGGCCACCGGCGCGGCCCACCCGCACCTGGTGGCGCGCCTGCACACCCGCCTGTACAACGGTGGCAGCCGCATCCGCACCGACGTGGTGATGGAGAACAACTGGGCGCTCAAGGCCAACCCCACCAACCTGAGCTACTCGCTGACCGTCACGGCCAACGGCCAGACGCTGCTGTCGCAGCCCTCGTTCACACACACGCACCATGCGCGCTGGCACAAGGTGGTGTGGAGCGGCGGCGCCGCGCCGAACGTCCGCCTGCGCCACCACATGCCCTACTTCCTGGCCAGCCGCGCCACCTGGAACTACAACCTGGGCCTAAACATTCCCGACAGCGTGCTGCTGGACGAGGCGCGCTCGCTGTCGAGCAGCAACACCGGGCCCATGGGCACGGCCATGCTGACCACCAACATGCCCGGTACCGGTGGCCGCGACGAGATCGCGCCGCTGCCGCGCTGGACGGCGCTCTACCTCATCACGCAGGACGACCGCGCCCGCGCCTCCATGCTGGCCAACGCCGACGCCGCCGCCAGCGCCCCCGTGCACTACCGCGACGAGTCCACCGACCAGCCCATCAGCGTCGTCAAGTACCCCGGCATCGCACTGCGCTACGGCGCCTCCAGCCCCTCGGTGCCCGCGGGCAATGGCTCCAGCGCCTGGACGCCGGACATCGCGCACCAGGGGTCGTACTCGTACATCCCCTACCTGATCACCGGCGACGCCTTCTACCTCGACGAAATGATGTTCTGGGCCGCCTGGAACATCGCCGCCAACGACCCCATCTACCGCGAGCGCGACAAGGGCCTGCTGATGCCCGAACAGGTGCGCGGCCAGGCCTGGGGCATCCGCTCGATCGCGGAGGCCGCTTTCGCCGCCCCGGACTCGCACGCCATGAACGGCTACTTCGACACCATGCTGTCGAACAACATGGCTTGGGCGCTGGCCACCTACGGCCCGGGCAAATCGGGCCCGCTGTTCTCGCCCATGGGCGCGCTGATCTCGCAGTACAACAACAACCAGACGCCGTCGTACGAGTCGGACTTCTTCGCCACCGTGATGAGCTGGCTGGCCGAGAACAACGTGCCGAACGCCAGCGCCGTGCTCAACAGCGTGGGCCGCATGCAGATCGACCGCTTCCTGGCCAGCACCCAGTCGGCCGGTTTCTGCACCAGCCGCGCCGCGGGCTACTGGCTGCAAACCATGAGCGGCGGCAGCTACATCAACAACTGGGCCGACTTCTACCGCGCCAACTACGGTTCGGCCGCCTGCGAAGGCTCTGCCGCGGTCGGCGATCCCGCCTATCCCGACTGGGCCGGCGGCTACGCGGCCGTGGCGCGCGGCATGCTCGCCGCCGCCAGCAACGCCGGAGCCAACAACGCCGCCACCGCCTATGCGCGCTGGAGGGCGTTCACGCCCCAGCTGGAGTCGGGTGCGCGCGGCTTCAGCAGCGACCCGTCCTACGCCATCGTGCCGCGCTGAGCGGCCGGCGGTTCAAACCGCCGCGCGCTCGCTCGGGGCGGTCGCCGGTGTGGCGGCCACATCGCGCCACAGGTCCAGCAGCGTGGAAAACTGGCCACCAAGCCGGTCGCGAAAGTGCGCGCAGACGCGGTCGATGCGGCGCAGGAACTCCTGCAGGTCGTGCTCGTTGCGCACATAAGGCGTGTTGCCCGGTGCCAGCGAGGGTGAATGGTAGGTCAGGCTGAACACCCGCACGCCCTGCGCGTACAGCGCCTCCATCAATCGGATCTGTGTGTCCGCGTCGAACCCCTCGGGGCTCAGGCGGGCGCGCCACAGCACGTCCAGGCGGCTCAGCACCGACTGCACGCGCAGCTGCTGCAGCATGGGGTTGTCCCAGAGCGCGGCGAAGCGCTGGCCGGCCCACCAGGCGCGCCCGCCGTAGCCCACGGTCAGCGGCACCTCCAGCAGATCGCGCGACTCGTCGGCGAAGAAGGGGTGCATGGACGTGCCCAGGAAGTTGGGCCCGTGCACGCGCTCGAAGCTGGTGGCCGGCACGAAGCTGCAATCGATGCGGTAGCCCAGGCGCCGGATCACGCCCATGGTGGCCGCGCCGACGCCATAGCGTCCGGCCTTGAAGATGAGCGGCCGCTGCCCGAAGGCCTGGGCCACGGCCTCCGTGCTGGCCTCCAGCTTGGCGGCTTCCAGCTCGGGCGGCAGGTTGCCGTGGAAGGAGTTGTAGGCGTTGACCTCGTCGTCGTACGGCGGCGTCACCCAGGGATGGCAGTGCGTGCCGAAGTGGGCGCGGCCCGCGTCGACCAGCCGCCGCAGGTAGCTCGCCGCCGGCGCCGAGCGGGCCACCGCATAGTCCAGCACGTAGGTCGGCACGATGCCGTACTTGTCGAACACCGCGTGGGCATGGTCCTGCGCGGGGATCGACTCCGTCGCCACGGCGTCGCGGTTGAAGGGCTGGGTCCAGTCGAACTCTTCCTCGGTGTCCACCACCACGAGCAACAGGGGCCGATCGGACGAACGCCGCGCCGGCACCGGACGCAGTTCCGGGTGATCGATCGGGCGGTAGCCGGCGACCATCGGGCGGGCGGTGGAACGCGCCGGGCTCACACGCGGCGCGTGCCGTGCACGGTGACCGTGCGGTAGTAGGCGCCGAGCGAGGGCATGGACGAGGCGATGGCGGCGTCGACGCGGTCGGCCGCGTTCACCATCCAGTTGCTGGGCTGCGCGCGCACCGCCTTGGACAGCACCGCGGCGGGAAAGGCGAACAGGTCGGTGTACAGGTGCTTGGGCGCGAAGTAGCGGTCCAGGATGTCGAGTTCCTCGCGCGCCAGCGGCTTCTCGTCGGGCGTGCGCGCCTTGGGCGTGAGGGCGCGCACCAGGCGCGCCACCGGGTTGAGCAGCAAAGGTTCGACGAACAGGATCTCGCCGCCCGGCTTGGTCACGCGCGCGATCTCCTTGACCGCGCGCTCGAATTCCAGGTGGTGCAGGATGGCCGTGCCGAACACCAGATCAAAGGTGGCGTCGGGGAATTGCAGCTCGTGCGCGTCCATCAGCTTGAACTCCACCGGCAGGCCCTTGGCCTGGGCCACCTGGCGGCCTTTGTCGAGTTCACGGTCGGAGATGTTGATGCACGTGAGCTGCGTGGGCTTGAGGTTCCACTTGAGGTAGTGGGCCTCCCAGGCCTGGCTGCCGACTTCCAGCACGCGGGTGTCGGTGTGGCGCGTGTGCACGGCGCGGATCAGCTCGTCGCGGCGGCGCCGCGCGGGGCCCATCTGGGTATAGGCCATGACCGCCTCCAGGCGGTCGCGCTCCAGCTCGTCGTTGTCGTAGATCTCGGCCTCGCGGCTGACGCGTTGGGCATCGTGTGAAGTCGGGCTCGTCATGCGAAGGCCTCCAGTTGATTTGCGCGAATGGGCGCCCAAGGGCCGCCACCATCCGTCGAAGCTAGCACAGGGATGCACATTTACATACCTTCGATGCACATCCGAACGTGCGATATCTCCACGAAATGGCGATGCATGAGATGTCAATCATCAACACAATCGCCTTACTGGTACTCGCATTCCGCCGCCAGCAGGCCTCAGCGCACCGCTTGGCGCCTGATTCCCCATACCGCCACCGGTACCGTCAAAAAGTTCACAACCGCGCGGCCACGGCGATTGGCCTTCGGGAACGCCGTTGTTACAGTCGGTTTCGAGTGGCGTTATTTTGTATTAGATTCTCCGGCTCTGGTTCTACGAGGTGAGGATGGACAAGACAGCTCAAACGGAACCATCGGCACGGCGTGTGTCCCGTTTGGGTGAATGGCTCGTCCAAGCGGCGCGGGCCTGGCCCGAGCGGCCCGCCCTGGAAACCGCCGACGGTCAGACGCTGACGTACCGCGAACTGCTCGCGCGCGTCGAAGACGGCGCGCGCCGCTGGCGGGAGGCGGGCGTGCGCGGTGGCGAGCGCATCGCCATCGCCGCCACGCGCTCGCCCGAGTCCATCGTCCACATCCTCACCGCCGCCCACCTGGACGTGGGCTACGTGCCGCTCGATCTGGCGTACCCCGCCGAACGACTGGCCGCCATGCTCGATGACGCGCGCCCGCGCGCCGTGGTGGGCGAGGCATCGGCACTGGCCCTGCTGCGCGAACGCGTGGGCGAGCTGCCCACGCTGGAGCGGCCCGCCCCCGCCACGTCGGACCTGCACGCCGCCGGACCCCGCCTGGCCTACGTTCTCTTCACCTCCGGCTCCACCGGCCGGCCCAAGGGCGTGGCCATGGGCGAGGGTCCGCTGCGCCACCTCATTCACTGGCACGTGGCGCACCCGCGCCTGGGCCAGGCCGCGCGCACCCTTCAGTTCGCGCCGCTGTCCTTCGACGTGCACTTCCAGGAAATCTTCTCCACCGTGGCCACGGGCGGCACCCTGGTGCTGGTGCCCGACGCCCAGCGCCGCGACCCGGCCTTGCTGCACCGCGCGCTGATCGACCTGCGCGTCGAGCGCCTCTTCGTGCCTTACGTGGCGCTGCAGATGATCGCCGACGCCTCGCGCGACGAGGCGCCGCGCCACCTGCGCGAAGTGGTCAGCGCCGGCGAGCAATTGCAGGTGAGCCCGGCCATCCGCGCCCTGTTCCAGCGCCTGCCCGGCGCCGAGTTGCACAACCACTACGGCCCCACCGAAAGCCACGTCGTCACCGCGCACGACCTCACCGGCGACCCGGCGCAGTGGCCCGAGATCCCCCCCATCGGCAAGGCCCTGCCGCACGTGCAGGTGGCCCTGCGCGAGGCGCACGACGACGGCGAAGGTTTCACCGTGGGCGAGCTGTTGCTGGGCGGGGAAACCCTGGCCAATGGCTACCTGGGCCGCGCCGATCTGAGCGCCGAACGCTTCCGCACCGACGTCGGCCCCGAGCCCGGCCCCGGTGGCCAGACCTGGTACCTCACCGGCGACCTGGTGCGCCGCGACGAACACGGCGTGCTCACGTACCTGGGCCGCGCGGACCAGCAGGTCAAGGTCGATGGCTTTCGCATCGAGCCCGGCGAAATCGAACTCGCCCTGATGGCGCACGAGAGCGTGAAGGAAGCCGTGGTGACGGCGCCCGAGCTGCCCGGCGCGGGCCGCCAGCTGGTGGCGCACGTCGTGCTGAACCCCGGCGTGGCCGCAGCAGCGGCCAGCCTGTCGCCCCTGTGGCGCCAGCACCTGCGCGCGCGCATGCCCGAGTACATGGTGCCGGTGCGCTACGTGGTGCTCGACCGCCTGCCCGTCACGCCCAGCGGCAAGATCGACCGCCGCAGCCTGCCCCTGCCCGCGATGGACGCGAGCCCGCTGGACGCCAGCGACCCGCTGGCCCTGGCGCGCCGACTGTGGTGCGAGCTGCTGGGGGTCGAACGCATCGCGGACGAGCAGAACATCTTCGACATCGGCGCCAAGTCGCTGCTGGTGATGCGCTTCGTCTCGCGTGTGCGCGAGGCGGGCATCACCACCCTTGGCGTGGCCGATGTGTACGACCGCCCCACCCTGGCCGGCATGGCCGCCGCCATGGCGGGCACGGCCAGCGCGCCGCGCCGCCCGCGCCGCGCGGCCCCGGCCAACGCCGCAGGTGGCATCGCCATCGTGGGCATGGCCGTGCGCGTGCCGGGCTCGCCCGACCTCGAATCCTTCTGGCAGAACCTGCTGGACGGGCGCGAGGGCATCCGCCATTTCCGCCCGGACGAACTCGACCCCGCCGTGCCGGAAGAACAGCGCGCGCGCCCGAACTTCGTGCCCGCGCACGGCGCGCTGGAACACGCCGACCGCTTCGACGCCGCGCATTTCGGTGTCTCCGCCCGCGAGGCCGTGCTGCTGGACCCGCAGCAGCGCCTGATGCTGGAACTCAGCATCAGCGCGCTGGAGCACGCCGGCATCGACCACACGCGCACCAGCGAACGCGTGGGCGTGTACGCCGGCACCGGCAACAACGCCTATGCGCTCGCGCTGCGCCAGGAGAACCCCGAGCTCATCCGCCAGGTGGGCGAGTTCGCCACCATGCTGGCGAGCGAAAAGGACTACGTCGCCACGCGCATCGCCAACCGCCTCAACCTCAAGGGCCCGGCGCTCAGCATCCACACCGCCTGCTCCACCAGCCTGGTGGCCGTGGCGCAGGCCTGGCACGCGCTGGCCAGCGGGCAGTGCGACATCGCGCTGGCCGGCGGCGCCAACGTGCACGTGCCGCAGGCCACGGGCTACCTGCACGTTGAGGGCGGCATGGAGTCGGCCGACGGCCACTGCCGCCCCTTCGATGCCCAGGCCAGCGGCACCGTGTTCGCCAGCGGTGGCGGCATGGTGGTGCTCAAGCGCCTGGACGACGCCGTCGCGGCCGGCGACACCATCTACGCGGTGGTGCGCGGCGTGGGCCTCAACAACGACGGCGGCGACAAGGCCAGCTTCACCGCGCCCAGCGTCGCGGGCCAGATGGAAGCCATTCGCATGGCGCTGGAGCACGCCGGCGTCGACCCGCGCAGCATCGGCTACGTGGAAGCGCACGGCACCGCCACGGCGCTGGGCGATCCGATCGAGATCAGCGCGCTGAGCAAGGCCTGGGCCGAAGACACCGCGGACACGCAGTTCTGCGCCATCGGCTCGGTCAAGAGCAACATCGGCCACCTGGCGGCGGGCGCCGGCGTGGTGGGCCTGGCCAAGGCCGCGCTGGCGCTGCAGCGCGGCGTCATCCCGGCCACGCTGCACTACACCCAGCCCAACCCGCAGATCGATTTCGGGCGCACACCCTTCCAGGTGGTGGCGCGCAACACGCCCTGGACCGAAGGCCATGGCGACGCCCCGCGCCGCGCCGCCGTCAGTTCTTTCGGCGTGGGCGGCACCAACGCCCACGTGGTCATCGAGGCCGCGCCTGCTGCACCTGCTGCGCCGTCTTCCACCGGCGAGCAGGCCGAAGGCCAGCGCTGGGTGCTGCCGCTGTCCGCCCGCACGGCCGACGAGGCCCTGGCGCGCGCCCACGCCCTGGCCGACCACCTGCAGGCCCACCCCGAGCTGCCGCTGCCCGCCGTGGCCGCCACGCTGATGCGCGGGCGCCGGGCCATGGCGCAGCGCCTGAGCGTGGTCGCGGCCTCCACCGCGCAGGCCATCGCGGCGCTGCGCGGGCTCAAATCCCCCACCACCGCCCTGGCCGCACCTCGCCTGGTCTTCCTGTTCCCCGGCCAGGGCTCGCAGCACCCGGGCATGGCGCGCCAGCTGTTCGATGAGGCCCCCGCCTTCGGCGAGGCCCTGCGGCGCTGCACCGAGGCGCTCCAACCCCTGCTCGGCGGCACCGACCTGCTGCCCTGGCTGGTGCAGGCCGATCCGGCCGACGAGGCCATCGCGGCCGAGCTGGCCGACACGCGCCACGCGCAGCCGGCGCTGTTCGCCATGTCCTACGCGCTGGCCAGCTGGCTCGACAGCCTGGGCCTGAAGCCCGCGGCGCTCATCGGCCACAGCATCGGCGAGTACGCGGCCGCCTGCCACGCCGGCGTGATGCCGCTGGACGACGCACTGGCCGCCGTGGTCGCGCGCGGCCAGGCCATGGCCGAACAGCCCCCTGGCGCCATGCTGGCCGTGCGCCTGGGCGCGGACGAACTGCGCGCGCGCCTGCCCGAAGGCATCGACATCGCGGGCATCAACGCGCCCACGCTCACCGTCGTCGCGGGCCCCTTCGAGGCCATCGACTCGCTGGCCAAGACCCTGGAAGCCAGCGAGGTGCACTGCACCCGCCTGCGCGTCTCGCACGCCTTCCACAGCGCCAGCATGGACGGTGCGCTGCCGCGCGTGCAAGCCGCGCTCGCCAAGGCCCCCCTGGGCGCGCCGCGCCTGCCGGTCTATTCCTGCGTCAGCGGCGCGCCGCTGACCGCCGCCGAGGCCACCGACCCCGGCTACTGGGCGCGCCAGGTGCGCGCGCCCGTGCGCTTCAGCCAGGCCGTGCAGGCCGAGCTCGCCCAGGGCGAGTGCGTCTTCCTGGAGGTCGGCCCCGGCCAGGCGCTGTCCGCGCTGGTGCGCCAGCACCGCAGCGCGCAGAACGCGGTGCCGCGTTGCCTGGCCCTGCTCGGTCCCGCCAACCAGCCCGGCGAGCCCGCCGCGCACGCGCTCGCCACCATCGGCGCGCTGTGGTGCGCGGGCGTGGACATCGCCTGGCCCGTGGCCGCGAGCGCGCGCCGCGCGGCCCTGCCCACCTACCCCTTCGGCGGCGAGCGCCACTGGTTCACGCGCCGCGCCCCCGCCACCCCCACCCTTTCATCGACCGGTGCCCCGGCACCCCAGCAGGCCCCTATTGCCATGAGTCGCATCCCCGCCGTCGAAGCCGAACTGCAACGCATCCTCAGCGATGTCTCGGGCCTGCCCGCCGACGAGATCGCGCCCGAAGCCAGCTTCGTGGACCAGGGCCTGGACTCGCTCTCGCTGACCCAGGCCACGCTGGAGATCGAGCGCGTGTTCGGCGTCAAGCTGCGCTTCCGCCGCCTGCTGGAAGACCTGGACAACACGCACAAGCTCGCGGCCCTGCTCGACGCCGAGATGCCGCCCGAGCGCTTCGCGCCCCCCGCGCCGGCCGCGGTGGCCGCACCGGTCGTGGCCGATGCCGTCGCCCTGTCCGCACCGATGGCCGCGCCGCAAGCCGTGGCCCTGCCCGCCTTCCATGCCGCCCCGCTGGCCGCCGGCCAGGGCGGCGCGCTGCACACGCTCATCCAACAGCAGATGCAGCTCATGTCGCAGCAGCTCGCGCTGCTCGCCGGCGCGCCGGTGGCACCGGCCGCCGTGGCCGCACCGATGGCCGCACCGGTGGCCGCCCCGGTCAGCGCCGCCGCGCCCGTGGCCCGCGCCAGCGCAACCGCCCCCGCACCCGCCGCCGGGGGCAACACCCCCGGTGCCGACGGCGCCGAGCCTTCCATCAAGGCCCTGGTCGACAAACCCTTCGGCGCCTCGCCGCGCCTCACGCTGCAGGCCGGGCAGGACTTCACGCCCGCCCAGCACCGCTGGATCGACGACTTCATCGCCCAGTACAACGCGCGCACCGGCAAATCCAAGTCCTTCAGCCAGGACAACCGCAAGGTCATGGCCGACCCGCGCGTGGTCACCGGCTTCAACCCGATGTGGAAGGACCTGGTCTATCCCATCGTCGTCGAGCGCTCCAAGGGCGCGAGCCTGTGGGACCTGGACGGCAACGAGTACATCGACCTGCTCTCCTGCTTCGGCGCCAACATGCTGGGCTACCAGCCCGACTACCTGCTGCAGGCCATGCACCAGCAGCTCGACCGGGGCCTGGAGGTCGGCCCGCAGCACCCGCTGTCGGCCGACGTCGCGCGCCTCATCTCGCAGTTCACCGGCATGGAGCGCGTGGGCTTCTGCAACACCGGCTCCGAGGCCGTGATGGGCGCCATGCGCATCGCGCGCACCGTCACCGGCCGCAAGAAGATCGCCATCTTCAGCAACTCGTACCACGGCATCTTCGACGAGGTCATCGTGCGCGGCACCAAGCAGCTGCGTTCGCTGTCGGCCGCGCCGGGCATCCTGGCCAACGCGGTCGAGAACATCCTCGTGCTCGACTGGAACAGCGAGGAATCGCTCAAGGTCCTGCGCGAGCAGGGGCCGCAGCTCGCGGCCATCATGACCGAGCCGATCCAGAACAAGTACCCCAACATCCGCCCGCGCGAGTTCGTGCGCTCGCTGCGCGAGATCGCCGACCAGCACGGCTGCGCGCTGATCTTCGACGAGGTCGTCACCGGCTTTCGCGTGGCGCGCGGCGGCGCCCAGGAGTTCTACGGCGTGCGCGCCGACATCGCCACCTTCGGCAAGGTCATCGGCGGCGGCCTGCCCTTCGCGGCCATCGCCGGCAACGCCAACTGGCTGGACGCCCTGGACGGCGGCCACTGGCAGTACGGCGACCACTCCTATCCCGAGGCGGGCGTCACCTACTTCGCCGGCACCTTCGTGCGCCACCCGCTGGCCCTGGCCGCGGCCAAGGCCTCGCTGGAGCACATCGACCGCGCGGGCCCGGCCTTCTATACCGAGATCAACGCGCGCACCCAGCGCATGATCGACCGCCTCAACGCCGGCTTCGCGCAGCGCGGCGCGCCCTGCAGCGCGGTGCACTGCGCCTCCATCTGGCGCCTGCACTGGGACGAAGGGCAGAAGAACGTCAGCCTCTTCTACTACCTGATCCGCCACCTGGGCCTGCACGTCTACGAGCAGTTCGGCCACTTCGTGACCGAGGCCATGACGGAAGAGATCACCACCCGCATCGCCGACACCATCCTCAAGGCCCTGGACGAGCTGATGGCCCAGGGCTTCATCACGCGCCGCGATGGCGGCTCGCCCGGCGGCGGCCAGCCCGTGGAGCCCACGCCCACGAACACCACCGCCACCGCGGCGCCCACCGAAGCCGCCCTTTCGCCCGGCCAGACCGAGCGCTGGCTGGTCGGCGCCTTCGACGACAACGCGCGCCGCGCGCTCAACGAGTCCTTCTGCGTGAGCCTGCAGGGCGGCGCCGACAAGGCCGCGCTGCGCCAGGCCCTGCAGGACGTGGCGCAGCGCCACGCCGCCTTCCACCTGGCCTTCGACACCGGCGAGCCGCGCCAGAGCCTGCAGCCGCTCAAGCCCGTGGCCATCGCCGAGGTGGACCTGCGCCACGAGGCCGACGCCGACGCCGCGCTCGACGCTTTCTGCACACAGGCCAGCCGGCGCGACTTCCCCTTCGACCAGGCCCCGCTCGCCGCCTTCAGCCTGCTCGAGCTGTCCGATGGCCGCGTGGTGGTGCACGTGGTCGCCAGCCACCTGATCTTCGACGGCTGGGCCTCCAGCGTCTTCAACGCCGAGCTCGCCGAGGCCTACCAGGCGCGCCGCCAGGGCATGGCGCCGGCCTTCGCCAAACCCGCCGAGTCGCCGCTGGCCTTCGCCGCCGCCGAGCAGGCGCGCCAGGACAGCGCGCAGGCCCGGGAGGCGCTGGCGTTCTGGACCAACGTGATGCAGCAGCCGCCCCCTCCGGTGAACCTGGGCGACCGCAGCCCGGCCGGGCGCCGCCAGTTCACGGCCGACACCGTGCGCGTGCGCATCGAGGGCCCGCGGCTGGAGCAGCTGCGCCAGCGCGCCAAGGCGCGCGGCGCCACCCTGTTCCAGTGGCTGCTCACCGCCGTCACGCGCCTGATCCAGGAACGCGGCGGCCAGGACGAATTCGTCGTCAGCATCCCCTACGCCAGCCAGGCGCTGCAGCGCCATGGCCCGCTCATGGCCGACGGCGTGCTCGACCTGCCGCTGCGACTGTCGTGCTCGCCACAGGACACCGATGAGGCGCTGCTCACGCGCGTGCGCTCGCACCTCATGGATGCCTTGGAGTACCCGGTCATGACGCAGGGCACGCTGGCCCGCGCCCTGGGCCTGCCCAGCCGCGGCGACCGCCCGCCGCTCACCGGCATCTACTTCAACCTCAACCCCAAGGTCGACCTCTCGGGCTACCTGCCGCTGCGCGCCGCCCTGCACGAAGGCCGCAAGCAGGGCCTGCTGGCCGAGCTGTTCTTCAACTTCTACGAGCAGGACGCCGCGCTCACGCTGGACCTGCACCACAGCGCCGAGTTCTTCAGCCTGGAGCGCGCGCAATCCCTGGTGGACGGCCTGCTGGCGCAGATCGACCGGCTCAATGGCTCGCCCGCGGTGGCCGCGCCCGCCACGCCGAAGGCATCCGCGGCGCCAGCGCCGGCCAGCGCCGCCACGCCCACCGTCGACCCGCGCCTGGGCGCCTGGAACCGCGCCACCGACATGCCCTTCGACGTCACCACGCGCGTCGAGGCCTCCATCCGCCAGCAGGCCCTGGCCACGCCCGACGCCATCGCGGTGATCGCGCACGGCGCTCCGCTCACCTACGCCCAGCTCGAACAGCGCGCCCGGCGTTTCGCCCAGCTGCTGGCGCAGCGCGGCGTCGGCCCCGGCCACCTGGTGGGCGTTTGCATGGCGCGCGGCCCCGAGCTGGTGCCCGCGCTGCTGGGCATCCTCAAGACCGGCGCCGCCTACGTGCCGCTGGACCCGAACTTCCCCAAGGACCGCCTGAGCTACATGGCCGAGGACGCGGGCCTGCGCCTGGTCATCACCGAATCGGCGCACGCCGCGCTCAGCGGCCTGTCGCGCGAGCAGCAGGTCCGCGTCGACGACGACCGCGCCCTGATCGACGCCGCGCCCGACACCGAGCTGCCCACGCCGCAGAACCCCAGCGGCGACGCGCCGATGTACGTGATCTACACCTCCGGCTCCACCGGCAAGCCCAAGGGCGTGGTGGTGCCGCAGCGCGCGGTGAGCAACTTCCTCATGGCCATGCGGCGCGAGCCGGGCCTGACGGCCAGCGACCGCCTGCTCGCCGTCACCACCCTGTCCTTCGACATCGCGGTGCTGGAGCTCTACCTGCCCTTGGCCATCGGCGCCTGCACCGTGCTCGCGCAGCGCGAGGAAATCATGGACGGCGAGGTGCTGGGCCGCCTCATCGCCGAGCAGCGCATCAACGTGATGCAGGCCACGCCCACCACCTGGCACATGCTGCTGGACGCGGGCTGGCGCGCGCCCGCGAACTTCCGCGCCCTGTGCGGCGGCGAGCCGCTGCCGCCCTCGCTCGCCGCCCAGCTGCTGGACCAGAAGATCGAGCTCTGGAACATGTACGGCCCCACCGAGACCACGGTCTGGTCCACGGTGCAGCGCATCACCGATGCCACGCAGAAGATCAGCATCGGCCACCCCATCGCCAACACCCAGGTCTGGGTGCTCGACGAGCAGGGCAGGCCTTGCGGCATCGGCCAGGAAGGCGAGCTGTGCATCGGCGGCACCGGCGTGGCCAACGGCTACTTCAACCGCCCCGAACTCACGGCCGAGCGCTTCGTGGCCGATCCCTTCAGCGCCGCGCCGGGCGCGCGCCTGTACCGCACCGGCGACCTCGCCCGCTGGCTCGACAACGGCACCCTGGAACACCTGGGCCGCCTGGACTTCCAGGTCAAGATCCGCGGCTACCGCATCGAACTCGGCGAAATCGAGGCCCGCCTGGCCGCGCTGCCCGGTGTCGCGCGCACCGTGGTCATGGCGCGCGAGGACACGCCCGGCGATGTGCGCCTGATCGCCTACGCCGTGCCGGCCGCCGGCGCCACGCCCGAGCCCGCCGCGCTGCGCGAGGCCCTGCGCGGCGGCCTGCCCGACTACATGCTGCCCCAGCAGGTGGTGCTGCTGGACGCCCTGCCCCTGCTGCCCAACGGCAAGATCGACCGCAAGGCCCTGCCGCAACCCGTGGCCATGGCCCCGGCCGCCAGCGGCCCGCTCACCGCTGCGGCCACCGACACCGAACGCGCCGTGCTGGAGGCCATGCAGGCCGTGCTCAAGCTGCCCGCGATCGGCGCCGACGAAGACTTCTTCGCGCTCGGCGGCCACTCGCTGCTCGCCGCCAAGCTCATGGGCCAGCTCAACAAGGGCCTCGGCCTGCAGCTGAACCTGCGCGTGCTGTTCGAATCGCCCACGGTGCAAAAGCTGGCGCGCGCCATCGACGAGCAGCGCGGCGGCAACGCCCCGCAGCGCCCGCCGCTGGTGCACCAGCCCGAGCGGCGCCAGGCCCCGCTCACGCTCATGCAGGAGCGCATCCGCTTCATCGAGGAAATGCACCCCGGCCGCGTGGTCTACAACGTGCCCTCGGCCCACCGCCTGCGCGGCCCCATGGACGAAGCCCTGTTCGACCAGGCCTTCCAGGCCATGGTGCGGCGCCAGGCCTCGCTGCGGACCATCGTCGTGCGCGACGGCGACACCTGGGTGCAGCGCACGCTCGACAGCGTGCCCTGCTCGCTGCTGCCCGTCGAAGACCTGAGCCACGTGCCCGAGGCCCGGCGCGAGGAGGCCATGGCCGACCTCGTCACCACCTGGGTGGCCCAGCCCTTCGCCCTGGACCAGGCCCCGCTGTTCCGCGCCCGGCTCATCCGCATGGACGAGCGCCACCACATCTTTTTCTTCATGACCCACCACGTGGTGTGGGACGGCTGGTCCTTCGACCTGCTGTACGAGAACATGAGCGCGTTCTATTCGGCCCTGCTGGAGCAGCGCGAACCCGTGCTGCCCGCCATGCCGCTGCAGTACGTGGACTTCGCCGCCTGGCACAACGAATGGATGCAGGGCGAAGAAATCGCCAGCCAGCTCGACCACTGGCAGCGCCAGTTCCTCAAACGCCCCGTGCCGGCCGCGCTGACCGACCTGCCGCGCCTGCCCGGCGCGCAGCGCGTGGGCAGCACCGAGTACATGCGCATCGAATCCGCCCATGCGGAGCGCGTGCGCGAAGTCGCCAAGCAGACCGGCTCCACGCTGAGCATCGTCGCCCTCGCCGTGTACGCGGTGCTGGCCTCGCAGCTGCTGCACGACCCCGAGCCCACCATCGGGGTGCCGGTGCGCGGCCGCCCGCACCCGGACCTGGAGCCCATCATGGGCTTCTTCAACAACATGCTGCCGGTGCGCCTGGCCGTGCGGCCCGAGATGAGCTGGCTGGAGTGGATCAAGCACGTGCGCGCCACCATGGTGGACGCCTTCGCCAACCAGGACGTGCCCTTCGAGCGCCTGTCCGCCGCGCTGGAGACCGCCCAGCCCGGCCAGCACGGCCGCCTCTACCAGGCCCTGTTCACCTTCCAGGACGCGCGCGCGCGTCCCGCCAACTGGGGCCCGCTCACGCATGAGCGCACGCGCTTCAAACACCGCGGCGCCACCGAGGACCTGAACTTCTGGCTGGTGGAAATCCCCGGCGGCATCGAAGGCGGCATCCAGTACGACACCCAGCTCTTCCTGCCCAGCACCGCGCAGCTGCTGCGCGAGCGCTTCCTGGCCACGCTGATGGGCCTGGCCGACAACCCGAACCGCCGCGTGGCCGACGTCCTGCTGCCCGGCGCCGCCGAGCTGGAGCGCCTGCGCACGCTCGACGCCGCACCGGTGGTCGGCCACGACCTGCTCAAGGCCCTGGCCCGCGCCGACGGCACCCCACTGCTGCGCCACGGCGCCAACGCCCTGGACGGCGCCGCCCTGCAGGCCCGCGTGGCCGCCGCGCGCGCGCAGCAGGGCAGTGGCCGCTCCGCCGTGGAGATCGCCACCCAGGACCCCATCGAGGCCCTGGCCCGCGCCCTCGCCGCCTTCGGCGCGAACCGGGCGCTGCGCTGGCCCGGCGGCGCCGACACCGACGCCCGCCGCTGGAGCGACACCGTGGAAGCCCTGGCCGCCCAAGTGCAACTGCTGCCCGGCGACCGCCTCATCGCCCACGGCGGCCACCCCGGCCTGCGGCTGGCCCTGCTGGGCCTGGCGCTGCGCCACGGCGTGGAGCTGGTGCTGGCCGACGACCCTGGCGCGCCCGAGGCCCTGGAGGCCCTGCACGCCGACAACACCGCCCTGGTCTTCGCCGACGCCAACGGCTGGGCCACGCTGCTGCAGGCCAACGCCGGGCGCGCGCTCTCGCTCATCGCCGCGCTGGACGTGCGCGAGGCCAGCCCCGAAGGGATGCAAGCCCTGGCCGACACCCAGGCCAGCGCCCTCAACCTGGCCCCAGACCCCGCCACCGGCCTGCCCCTGGCCATGGGCTGGGCGCACGGCCCGGCCGACCACAACACCTTCGGCAAGCCCCTGCTGCCCGACAGCCTGCGCATCGGCGAGGCGGCCGAGCGGCCCGCCGCCATCGGCGTGGCCGCGCCGCTGTGGGCGCGCGGGGCCGACGGCAGCTGGCGCGCCACTGGCACGCTCGCGCGCTGGCGCTCCGACGGCGTGCTGCAGGCCATCGGCGAAGACGGTGCGCACGCCGTGATCGCCGGCCAGCGCCTGGCGCTCGACGCCATCGAACAGGGCATTGCCCAGCTGCCCCTGGTGGCCCGCGCCGCCGCCGCGCTGCAGATCGGCCCGCAAGGCGAGCGCCGCCTGCTGCTGGGCCTGGAGCCCGACACCGGCCTGCAGGACGCCGGCCTGGACGCCCTGCTGCAGCGCGTGGACCAGCGCCTGGCCCAGCACCTGCCCGCCGCCGCGCGCGCCCACCTGCAGGTGCTGTGCTGCGAGCGCCTGGCCACCACCGCCGAGGGCCGCTTCGCGCCCACCGCCTCGCGCCTGCGCCGCCGCGACAGCGCCGCCTCGGCCGCCGACCACTTCCAGGGCACGGCCACCGAGCGCGAGATCTTCCTCGTCTGGAGCGAGCTGCTGGGCACCACCGCCATCCGCCGCAACGACAACTTCTTCGACCTCGGCGGCACCTCGCTGAGCGCCATGCAGGCGGTGCAGAAGCTGGAGAAACGCGTGGGCAAACAGGTGAGTCCGCGCCGCTACGTCTCGGAAACCCTGGCCCAGCTTGCCGCCGCCTACGACGGCCAGGCCGCCGGCGCCACCACCACCGAAACCGACGCCCCGTCCCTCCCACCGAAGAACGGTGGCGGCCTGATGTCGCGCCTGCGTCGCCTGGTGCAAGGCGCCTGAAGCGGTGAACGGCCAAGCCTGTTACCGTCGCCTCCCATGACGATCTCGATCCGGCACTTCGGCCACTGGGACCGGCCGATGGTGGGCATTCACATGGCGGCCGACGGCGGCGCCAGGCCGCGCGCGCGCTTCCTGCTCTGCCGCCCCCTGGGCCAGGAAGCCGTGCGCAGCTCGGCTGTCTTCCGCGTGGCCGGCGAACGGCTCTCGCGCGAGGGCGTGGAGTCCCTGCGCTTCGACTACCACGGCACCGGCGACTCGCCCGGCGACGAGGGCGCGCAGTCGCTGGACGACTGGGTGCGCGACACCCTGGCCGCGCACGAGCTCATCGTCGGCGACGGCGGCCTGCCCGTGCACTGGTTCGGCATGGGCCTGGGCGCGGTCATCGCCCTGCGCGCCGCGCTGCTGGCCAAACACCCGCCGCGCCACCTGGTGCTGTGGGAGCCGGTGTTCAACGGCCCGGGCTACCTGCAGGCCCTGGTCGCCGGCCACAAGGCCGAGCTGGCCATGATGTTCGCCCAGCCCTGGGAGCAGATCGCGGCCAGCGGCAAAGTGGCCGAACCCGCGCTGCCCGGCGACGTGCTGGGCTTTGACTTCGGCGAGCGCCTGGTCGCCGACCTGCGCGCCCTGCCCGACCTGAACGTGCTGCCCGCGCTGCGCCGCGGCCTGCGCATCACCTGCGCCGTGCGCGGCGACCAGCCCCACCCGCTGGCCGCCCACGCCGGCCTGGCGGCCCTGAAGCTGCACACCGTGGAACACCCCACCGACTGGATGTCCAGTCAGGCCATGGGCACCGCCATCGCCCCACCCGACATCCCGCGCGTGCTGCTCGCCACCCTCGATTGACCCGCATGCAGGAGCAGACCCGTACCGTCGGCGCCGAAGGCCACCTCGTCGCCACCTTCACCCCCGCCCAGGGCGCGCCGGGCGCGACACCGCCCGTGGTGGCCGTGCTCAGCAACTCCGGCGTCATCCCGCGCGGCGGGCCGCACCGCATCAACGTGCTGCTGGCGCGCGAGTTCGCCGCCATGGGCATCCCCTCGGTGCGCTTCGACATGAGCGGCCTGGGCGACAGCCAGCGCAGCGACAGCACCCGCTCCGTCACCGAGCAATGGGTGGCCGACACGCGCGAGGTGATGGACGCCGCCCAGGCCCAGTTCGGCTGCGCGCGCTTCGTGATGGTGGGCCTGTGCTCGGGCGCCATCATCGGCCACCTGGTGGCCCTGGAAGACCCGCGCATGCGCGCCGTGCTGCTGTGGGACATGTACGCCTACCCCACGCTGCAGTCGCGCCTGCGCAAGCTCGCCTTCAAGATCGGCCGCGCCGGGCTCATCGGCTCGGCGCAGAAGGCCGGCGTGATGCTGCTGCGGCAACTGCGCCTGATGCCGCCCGACGACACGCCGGCCAAGCCCAAGGGCGAGATGTCGGTGTCGCCGCCCAAGGACGAATTCATGGGCCGCGTGGACCGGCTCACGAACCAGGGCGTGGAACTGCTGTTCGCCTACTGCGGCGGCCAACCCGAATGGTTCAACCACCGGGGACAGTTCGCCGCCATGTTCGCGGGCCAGCCCTGGCTGGCCAAGGTCTCGTTCGAGCTGCTGGAGACAACGGACCACCTGATCACGAGCGGGCCGGCGAAGCGGGCGTTCATCGACATGACGACGGGATGGGTGCGGGAGCGGGTGGTGCCAGCGGCTGACCGTCACTCGTAGTGCGTCCACAGGCGAAGGACGCGGACGACGCGCTCCTTGGCGAAAACTTCGTAGACCAGCCGATTGTGGATGTTGATCCGCCGCGAGTACGCGCCGGCGAGATCGCCCACCAGCTTCTCAAAGGCCGGCGGATTCTGAAAAGGATCCTTCTCGAGGATCGCCAACAGCTCGTCGACTTTTGGCTTGAGCCCTGCTGCCTTGACCTTCCTCGCGTCCTTGAGCGCCTGCTTCGCGTAGGCCAGCTCCCACTTCACCATTTCAGCTCGCGCGCGCTCTTGGACAAGGGCTCGGCCATGCCTTCGCGGATGGACTCACGCATGCCCGGCACGGACAGCAGGTGCATCGTTTCCTGAATGGCGGCCCAGTCTTCGGCCGACACCAGCACGGCAGACGCGTTCTTGCCGGCAATCATGACGGGCTGATGGGATTCAGTCGTCTGGTCGATCAGGCGATAGAGATTGGCGCGCGCGGCGGATGCGGTCAAGACGTTCATGGGGTACTCCGGAAAGGGTCAAAGCGTACGCTTTTTCGCACGCCTCGTCAATAGCGCTGCATTTTTTTGCAAATCATCAGCCTGTCCCCGCCACGCCCCCCCGCCCAGGGCTGCTGCGGTGCAATCGCTCCTTTTTTTCCAGCCTCCGCCAAGGGGCGAAAGGAAGAACATGAAGCAGCAGCATGGGTCGAGAAGTTGTGTGGTCATCGCCTTGTTGGCCGGCGCGTTGGGGACGGGTCGCGCCGAACCGCCTCACCATCCCGCGCCGGTGTTCGCCGCCGAGCCGGTCCGGGCGTTTCTGTCGAACCCCGACTTCTGCGCCTACATGCTCTCGCCACCGGACGGCGAGTCGGCCAGCTTCCTGGTTCGCTTCGACGACGCCGCCCAGGCCGCCGTCCGCGGTTTGCGCGCTGCCGACGCCGCCCTCACCGAAACCGGTGCCCTGTTTCGGCTGCGCGCCGGCTGCGACGCCCGCCAGGCAGCAGCGAGCGACTGAGGTGGGGGCAGGCCTCACGCGCCGCTGTCCTTGCTGACGAACCATGTCGCGCCGGCAACGACGAACACGCTCCCCAGCATGGCCAGAGGCCCCATCGAATCACCGAGGATGGCCATGGACAGCAGGATCGTGAAGACGGGGCCGACCGCGCCAATGGCCGAGTGGGCCTGAGGCGACAAGGTTTTCAGCGCGGCGCTGAGAAGAAAGGACGGGAGCACCGTGCCGAGCACGGCCAGGAGGCCCGCGTAGACCAGAACGTCGGTGTGCGCGAACCACCCGTCCGTCGGTTGTGCAATGCCACAGGCGGCGATCGTGCAAAGAGCGGCAGCCGACATCGAGATGCACGTGAAGGCGACGGCGCCCACGCCGCGCACGGCGGTGCTCGCCAGCAGTTGGAACAAGGCATAGGTCCAGGCGGAGCCAAAAACCAGGACGACACCGATGGCGCCCACCGTGGCGGTGGTGCCTGCCAAACCTTCAAACAGAACCAAAGCCAGGCCCGCATAGCTGACGAAAAGGCCGGCCAACGCACGGCGCTGCAGTCGATGGCCGAACCAACCGGCTCCCATCACCGCCACAAAGAAGGGGTACGTGAACAGGATCAAGCGCTCGACAGGCGCCGAGACGTACTCGAGACCTTTCATGTCGAGGTAGCTCGATACCGCATAGCCCAGCACGCCTATTCCCCCACTTGTCACCAGGGCCGACCGAGAAACCGGCCTGACCGACCCGCGGAGACGGGCCACGAGCCAGACCGACAGGTAGATGGGCAGCGCGATCAGCATTCGCAAGGCCAGCAGCGCCTCCGCGTTGCCGCCGGCGGCATAAGCGAGCTTGATCAGCACGCTCTTGCTCGAGAAGAGAAGCGCCGCAGCGAGGGCAAGAAGACCAGCGTGCACGGCGTCAACCGGCAGCGCCCGGCAGGGCGATGTCGAGAATGACCTTGCCGGCGGCGCCGGCCTCGACACGCTCGTGCGCGCCGGCGATGTCCTGAAGGCGGTAGGCAACAGGCAAACGAACGGACAGACGACGCGCCGCCAGCATCTGGTTGATGTGTTGAATGGCCTGGTCGCGGCAATGACGGGGCTGCTCCGCGCCAGAGACGAAATGCAGCGTGACGCCGTGTTTCTGAAGCGGCAGAACGTCGACGGCGGGCCGCATGCCGGACGCCGAACCGAAGACCACCACCGACCCGTGTCTTGCGAGCAAACCCAAGTAGAGCCCAACGTTTGCCGCGAAGTCGACGTCCACGATGTGGTCCACGCCGCGAGACCCGGCGAAGCACGTCACGGCTTGCACGAACCCGGGGTCGCTGGCAATGAAGCAGCCATCGGCGCCGACGTCGCTCAGGGACGCCTTGCCCGATGGCGTGCGGACGACGCCCGCAACCATGGCGCCGCGTGACTTGGCGAACTGGACGCAGAGGCGCCCGACGGCGCCGCTTGCCCCGAAGACCAAGACCGATCGGTTCCGCAAATCGTTCAACACGGAGATGCATCGGTGCGCGGTCATGCCGGGAACGCCCAAGGCGGCACCCACTTCGAACGACGCCGACGGCGGGAGCGGGACCGCGTGTGCGCTGGGAAGCGCGATGAATTCGGCGGCGGTGCCGAACGCCCGACACCATTGCGCGTTCCACAACCATACGCGCTCACCCTCGCGGGCCGGTGACACGCCAGCGCCGACCGCATCAATCACGCCCGCGCCATCGCTGTGCGGAATAACGATCGGAAACACCATGGGCCTCGCGATGGCACCGGCACGCCGCTTGACGTCGGCCGGGTTGATGCCGGACGCAAACACCTTGACGCGCACTTCACCCCTTGCGGGCGTGGGCAGATTCAGTTCGTCCACCCGAAGCACGTCGCGGGCGTCGCCTTGCCGTGTATAGAAAGCCGAGAGCATCACGGGCGCGCATCATGCCGCGGCTGCCTCGCAGGCCCGCGAAAAGCGCCTTATGAAGTGATCACGTCTTGCGCCGCCCGCCGGTCATTACCCGGCCATCCCGGCCGCGCCCGAAGGCCTGTGCGGGACTTGACGTCCTCCCTCACCGAAACCCCGCCGCCCCCATCCACCTTCTCACCAAGCCCACCAACCTTTGCTGGCTCGCCAGTGTCGTGAACGTGTGGTCGCAGCGCTCGAAGTACTCGATCAGCAGGCGGCCGTTGAAGTCCAGCGCGGGGAACGCGTCCTGCAGTTGCCGGCGGTAGTTGTGCTGGCGCTCGCGGTCGGAGGTGAGCACGGTGAGGAACAACGCGCCGTTGCCCAGCGCGCGGCCATAGGCGTTCTCGAGAAAGGCCCGCACCTCGGGGTGCTCCAGGGTCACGGCCGGGCGGGCCGCCGCCATGTCGCCGCCCGCCGCGTCGCCCTCGCCCACCGGCGCCCCATGCGCGCGGCGCTTGAGCAGCTGCCACACGGGGTGCCGCCCCAGGGCCACGTTCTTCCAGGTGCGCAGGCTCAGCAGGCGGCCCGAGTAGTGCTTGAGGTAGTAGCCCTTGGTGCGCGGGATCGATGGGTCCAGCAGCACCACACCGACCACGCGCGGGTCGCTGGCCGCGTAGATGACCGAGTGGTCCGCGCCGGAGCACAGGCCCATCAGCACCACGCGCTTCACCTGCCGCGTGGCCTGCAGGGTGTCGATGGTGTCGCGGATGTCGGCCAGGGCCGCGTCCAGCGGGGCCGATCCGTCCTCTCGGCCCTGGCTGTCGCCCAGGCCCGAGAGGTCCACGCGCAGCACGGGGAAGCCATCGGCCGAGAGCGCACGGGCCAGGGACACGTGCAGGCGGTTGGGGCCCACGCGGTGGATGATGCCGGCGTTGAGGATGATGACGAAGGGCGGGTCTTCGCGCGGCGCCTGGCCATTCGCTGGCGGCAGCGGCGGCGTGATGACACCGACCAGGCCATTGGCCGGGCCGAGCAGGAGCGTTTGTTCGGCGGCGTGGGGGCTCGTCATGACACCGTCCACTCCACCACGCGGCGCAGCAGCTTCACCGGCACGGCCCCCGCGCCCGAGTGCCGGTCCTCCAGCCAGGCGGGCTGCACCTCGATGCGCTCCAGCGCCGAGCCGTCGCCCGGCGGCAGCGCCGCGCCCAGCGCGCCCCAGGCCTCGCGGTGTTCGCTCACCACGGCCAGGCTGCGCGCGGGCCAGGTGGGCATGGGGTTCAACAAGTCGATGGCCTCGATGTCCTGCACCAGCGCCTCGCTCAGCGCAAAGCCCAGCAGCTCCGAGGGTCCCGCGCTCAGGCCGCGCGTGCGCAGGGTCTGTTCGTGCAGCGCGCGCAGTTCGGCCAGGTGCTCGCGCCCGCTGAGCACCGGGTCCCACAGCACCAGGCCGTCCACGTCGCGGCGGCGCTTGGTGGCCGCGCGCGCCGCGAGCGTGGCGCCCAGGCGCAGGCCTACCAGGGTCACACGCTGCAGGCCCGCCGTGTCCTTCAATTCGTCGATGGCGGTCATCACGTCGCCTGTCCAGCCGTCGATGCGCGCATCGCCCATGTCACCGGCCGAGTCGCCGGTGCCGTGGCAGTCGAAGCGCAGCACGTGCACGCCGGCCTCGCTGAGCCATTTGCCCAGCTGGGCCATGCTGCGGTGCGCGCGCAGGTACTCGGGGCCCCAGGGCGCGCACAGCACGGCGCCGCGCGCGCGGCCGCCGCCAGCGCGCGCGGGGGTGTAGAGGCCGAACAGGCGGCGCGATCGCTCGCCGAAGTACAGGGGCGTCATGCCTTGACCACCCCCTTTCCTGCCGCGGCCGAGGCCACCACCTGGCGCAGGTTCTGGAAGAACAGCGTGCGCGCGTCCATGCGCCAGCCCAGTTTCTGTTCCACCGCCAGCACCACGCGCAGCGAGAGCAGCGAGTGCCCGCCGAGCTCGAAGAAGTTGTCCTCGGCGCCCACGCGCTCCACGCGCAGGATGTCGCGCCAGATCTCGGCCATGGTCTGTTCGGGGCCGCCCTCGGGCGCCACGTAGTGGCGCGCGGCCTGCACCGCGTTCTTGAACGGGTCGGGCAGCGCGGCGCGGTCGGCCTTGCCGTTGGGCGTGAGCGGGATCGCGTCCACCGCCGCCACCACCGAGGGAATCATGTAGTCGGGCAGGTCGCGGCGCAGGTGGCGGCGCACGTCGCTGGCGGTGAGGTCGGCGCCCGGCTCGAAGACGATGTAGGCCACCAGGCGCAGGTCGCCGGGCGCGGCCTCGCGGCCCATCACCACGGTCTGGCGCACGGCCTCGTGCGTGGCCAGGCGGGCCTCGATCTCGCCCAGTTCGATGCGAAAGCCGCGGATCTTCACCTGGTGGTCGAGCCGGCCCAGGTGGTGCAGCCGGCCCTCGGCGTCCCAGCGCGCGAGGTCGCCGGTGCGGTAGAAGCGCGCGCCGGCCTGGGCCGCGAAGGGGTCGGCCACGAAGCGCTCGGCCGTGAGCTCGGGCCGCCCGTGGTAGCCCAGGGCCACGCCCGCGCCGCCGATCCACAGCTCGCCGGGCACGCCCACGGGCAGGGGCTGCTGGTGCGCATCGAGCACGTAGACCTGGGTGTTGGCGATGGGCCGGCCGATGCCCACCGCCGCGGGCGACGGTGCCACGCGTTCGGCGGTGGACCAGATGGTGGTCTCGGTGGGGCCGTAGAGGTTCCACAGCTCACCCACGCGGCTGAGCAGCGCGTCGGCCAGCTCGCGCGGCAGCCCTTCGCCGCCACAGAAGGCGCGCAGCGCGGGCGACCCGGTCCAGCCCGATTCGATGAGCAGGCGCCAGCTGGCGGGCGTGGCCTGCAGCACCGTGGCGCCGCTGGCCTGCAAGGCCTCGATCAGCGAGGGTCCGTCGCTCGCGGTGTCGCGCGAGAGCAGTTCCACGCGCGCGCCCACCAGGAGCGGCAGGTAGAGCTCCAGGCCCGCGATGTCGAAGGAGATGGTGGTGATGGCCGCCAGCACGTCCTCGGCCGCGAGGCCGGGCGCCTGTCGCATGGCGCCGAGGAAGTTGCTCAGCCCGCCGTGCGACACCACCACGCCCTTGGGTCGGCCGGTGGAGCCGGAGGTGTAGATCACGTAGACCGGGTCGCCCGGCGCGGGCGTGCCGTCGAGGTCGCCACCGTCGAGCGCCGCCAGCGCGCCGGCCTCGCGCGCGGGGTCGAACAGCCGCACACCGGGCGGCGGGTCCACCGCATCGGCGGCCTCGCCGGTGGTGAGCAGCACGCTCGCGCCGCTGTCGTCCAGCATGTAGGCCAGGCGATCGGCGGGAAAGCCCGGGTCCAGCGGCACGTAGGCGCCGCCGGCTTTCTGCACGGCGAGCAGGGCCACCAGCATGTCCAGCGAGCGCTCGGTGCACACGCCCACGCGCACACCCGCGGCCACGCCCAGGCCGCGCAGGTGGCGCGCCCATTGGTTGGCGCGGCGGTTGAGCTCGCCGTAGCTCAGGAATTCGCCTTCGAAGCCCACGGCGGTGCGTTCGGGCGCGCTCGCCGCCTGGCGTTCGAACTGGCGCGCGAAGGGCGCGGTGTCGAGGGCGCGCGCGGTGTCATTGAAGTCCAGCAGCAGCTGCCGGCGCTCGCCGTCCGTGAGCAGGGGCAGGCGGCTGATCGGTGCCTCGCCCTGCGCCAGCGCGGCGCGCAGCAGCACCTGCAGCTGCGAGGCCAGGCGCTGCATGTGGGCGGCGGAGTACAGGTCGCTGCGGTATTCCAGGCTGCACAGGATGCGGCCCTCGTGCTCGCGCGCGAACCAGGTGATCTCGTTGAGCGCGCCGCCGCTGTGCACCACCACGTCGCCCTGCTCGGGTGCGGCGGCGGCCTGGTGGTAGACCACCGCCAGCTGGAACAGCGGCGAGTGCTGGAAGCTGCGCACCGGGCGCACGCGCTCCACCACGGCCTCGAAGGGGGTGTCGCGGTGCGCATGCGCGTCCAGCAGCGCGCCGCGCGCGCGCCGCAGCAGCTCGCTGAAACTGGGGTCGTCGGCCGTGCGCAGGCGGATCACCAGCAGGTTCACGAAGGGACCGATGAGGTCCTCGAACTCGGCGCGCTCGCGCACGCCCATGGGGCTGCCGATGAGCGCGTCGCCCTGCCCCGTGTGCGCGCGCAGCAGCGCGGCACTGGCGGCCAGGAAAGCCATGTAGACGGTGGCCTGGCGCTCCTGCACCCAGCGCTTGAGGGCGGCGCTGAAGGCGGCGTCGAACTCGAAATCCACCGTGGCGCCGCGCGCGGGCGCGTCGCTCGCCGGCAGGTCGGGCGGGAACATGGAGGTGGGCGGCGCGCCTTTGAGGGTGTCGTCCCACCAGTCGAGTGCGGCGCGGATGGCCTCGGGGCGCTGGTGCTCGCGCTGCCAGGCGGCGTAGTCGGCGTACTGCAGGCGCGTGGGCCCGCCCTGCGGCTCGGGCGCCGGCGTCTGCAGCTCCCGCGCCAGTTCGCGCAGCAGGATCTGCAGCGACCAGGCGTCCACCGCGATGTGGTGGGCCGCCACGATCAGCCCGTAGCCTTCGGGCGCGAAGTCCAGCAGCTCGAAGCGCAGCGGGGTCTGGCGCGACAGGTCGATGGGCGTGTGCACCGCGCGCTCCCGCGCGGCCTGCACGGCGGCCAGGCGCTCGCTGGCCGGCAGGTGGCGCAGGTCGTGCACGGTCACCGGCGGCACGTCCACCCGGCGCGCGCCGGGCACGCCGTCCTCCTGCACGAAGTGCACGCGCAGGCCCAGGTGGCGCGCGTGCACGCGCTGCACGGCGGCCAGCAGTTGCTCGCGCGGCACCTCGCCGCGCACGGGCCAGGCCAGGGCCAGCAGGTAGGTGGTGCTCTCGGGCTCCAGCTGTTGCAGGATCCACAGGCGCTCCTGGAACAGCGAGAGCGGCAGCAGGCCGTCGTGCGCCACGCGGGCGCGCGGCGCGCCGCCGTCCCTCGGCGCCGGCACCGCGTGCGCCACCGCGCCGCGCTCGGCCAGCAGCGCCATCAGCTCGGCCTTGTGCGCGGCGATGTCGGCCTTCAGCCCGTCGTCGAGCCGGCCGCGGCTGGCGCTCACGCGCAACCGGCCTTCGACCACCTCCAGGTCCACACCCAGCCCCTCCAGCCGGTGCAGCAGTTCTCGCGCATTCAAAACTCGATCTCCTCCCGATCGTCGTCGTTGGCTTCGGTCGTGGCCAGGCCCTCCTGCACCCGCTGCGCCAGGGCTTGCAGGGTGGAGGCGTCGAACATGTCGCGCAGCGCCAGTTGCACCCCGAGCGATTCGCGGATGCGCGCGAGCACCCGCGTGGCCAGCAGGGAGTGTCCCCCCAGATGGAAGAAGTCGTCGTGCGCGGCCACGCTGTCCACGCCCAACAGCTCGACCCAGATGGCGGCCAGGCGGGCCTGCACGTCGCCCGGCGGGGCATCGTCGGCACCCGCGGGCCGCGCGGACGCGGCCTGGCGGGCGGGCGCGGTGTCGCGCGCCGCCGCTTCGGCGCGCGGCGCCTCGATCGGCGGGTTCAGCGCGGCCGAGCGCGCCAGCGACAGGGCCTGTGGCAGGTCGTAGGGCACCACCACCACGCGGCGCAGCTCGCTGGCGAGCACGCGCTCGAAGGCATCCAGGCCGTCGGCCGTGCCGATGGCCTGGGCCAGGTACGCGTCCCAGGCGGCGCGGCGCCAGGCGGGCACCTCCAGCTTCGCGGCCATGCCGACCTCACGCCAGGCGCCCCAGTCGAAGGCCACCACGCGGCGCCAGGCCGGCGGCGCCTCGGCCGATTCGGCAAAGGCGTCGAGCACGGCGTTGGCCGAGGCGTAGTCGGCCACGCCGGGCGCGCCCAGCACGGCGTTGATGGAGCTCATCAGCACCACCAGTTCCAGCGGCTCATCGGCCAGCAGCTCGCGCAGCACGCGCAGGCCACCGAGCTTGGGCGCGAGCACGGCCTCGATGGACTCGGGCGTCTTCAGCGCCGACAGCGCGCCTTCGCCGGCCACGCCGGCCGCGTGGACCACGGCGTCGATGCGTCCCCAGCGCGCGCGCGCGGCCCGCACGGCGGCGGCCATGGCCGTGGCGTCGGCGGCGTCGGCCTGGGCCAGCTCCACCTCGCCGCCCGCGGCCTCGATGGCGCGCAGCGCCGCGATGGTCTGGGCGTGCCGCTCATCGCCGCCGTGCGTGGCCAGCCAGGCGTCCCACCCGGCGCGCGGCGGCAACGCGGTGCGCGCGGTGAGCAGCAGGCGCGCGCGGCGCCGCTCGGCCAGGCGCTGCGCGATGGCCAGGCCCATGCCACCGAGGCCGCCGGTGATCAGCACCACCGCGCCGTCGCGCAACGGCAGGGCGTCGGCGTCCACGGCGGGCAAGGCGGTGCGCTCATGGCGGCGCAGCCAGCGCTGGCCCTGGCGGCGCGCCACCATGTCTTCCTCGTCGCGCGCCAGGGCTTCGTCCAGCAGGCCTTGCGCGGCCGACTCGGCGGACTCGGCGCCCGCGGCCTCCAGGTCGAGCTGGCGCAGGCGCAGGCCCGGCATTTCCAGCGGCAGGGCCAGCACCGGGCCGATGGCGAGCGCGGCCACCGAGCGCGCCACGGCCTCGCCCAACACGCTGTGCGCGCCGGCCGTGGCCACGATCACCCGCACCGGCTCACGGGCCGAGGGCGCCAGCGCGGCGGCCAGCGCCACGGGCGCGTGGTGCAGCCATTGGATGGCCTGCGTGTCGCTGCCCTCGTGCACCGGCAGGCCCCAGAGCGCGAAGGCGCCCGCCACCGGCTGGCCGGCCGCGCGGGCCTGGGCCACGGCGGCCTCGGCCTCGGCGGGCGAGGCGATGCGCACGGCGCGGCCGCCGGCGTCGCCGACCTGGCGCGCCAGCGCCTCGGCCAGCGCGTCGGCCCCACCGGCGATGAGCCAGGTGCCCGACAGCCGGGCCGCGCGGTTGCGCGGCGCGCGCGACCAGGTGGGCGCGTAGAGCCAGTCGGCCACGTCGCGGCTGAAGGCCAGGTCCTGGGCCCCGCCCGCCTTTGCGACCGGCGCGTCGGCAGCCGGCGCGGGCGCCGGCGCGGACGCATCGATCGCGCAGCGCTGGCGCTCGAAGGGATAGGTGGGCAGGGGCACGCGGCGCGCGGGGCGCCCGCCATGCAGGCCGGCCCAGTCCAGCGCCACGCCCGCGAGCCACAGGCGGCCCGCCGCGTCCAGCGCGGCCGGCGCTTCCTGCTTCGCCTCGCGCGCGCCGCCCAGCGAAGCGGCCACGCGCCGCGCGCCCTGCGGGCCCAGCGCCAGGCCGGCCAGCGTGGCCAGCGCGCGGCCCGGGCCCACCTCCAGCAGGTGCAGCGAGGCGTCGGCCGAGAGCGTGCGCACACCGGCGTCGAACAAAACGGCGCGGCGCAGGTGCTCGGCGTAGTACGCGGGCGAGGTCGCCTGCTCGGGCGTGATCCACTGGCCCGTGAGGTTGGACACGTAAGGCAGCGTGGGCGCGTGCAGCGCGATCCCGCGCACCAGTGCGGTGAAGGGCTCGAGCACGCCGTCCATCATGGAGGAGTGAAAGGCGTGCGAGGTGTGCAGCGGCTGCGCCTCGGTGCCCATCGCCGCGAGCGCGGCCAGCCCAGCCTCCAGCGCCTCGCGCGGGCCGGCGATGGCGCACAGGCCGGGCGCGTTCACGGCCGCGATCTCCAGCGCCGGCGCGTTCGCCGCCAGCCAGGCGCGCAGCGCGCCTTCGTCCATGTGCACGGCCGCCATGCCACCGGGCGCCATGCCCTGCATCAGGCGGCCGCGCGCGGCCACCAGCGCGAGCGCGTCGGCCAGCGACAGCACGCCCGCGAGGTGCGCGGCCACGTACTCGCCGATGCTGTGGCCCAGCATGGCGGCGGGGCGCACGCCCCAGCTCTGCCACAGCAGGGCCAGCGCGTACTCGGTGACGAACAGCGCGGGCTGGGCGTAGCGCGTCTCGTTGATGGTGGTGTCGCCCGCCGGCGCGAACAGCAGCTCGCGCAGGTCGCGGCCCAGGGGTTCACGCAGCAGCCCGGCGCAGCGGTCCACGGCCTCGCGGTAGACGGGGTACTGCGCGTACAGGCCCGCCCCCATGCCCGCGAACTGGCTGCCCTGGCCGCTGAACAGGAAGGCCACGGGGCGCTCGCCGCCTTCGTGCCGCGCGCCGTGCATGGGCGGGCGCTGCGGCGCGTCGAGCGCGGCGATGAGTTCGGCCACCGAGGACACGGCCACCGCGCGGCGCTGCGCGAAGGCGCGCCGGCCGGTCTGCAGGGTCCAGGCGGTGTCGCGCAGGGCCGCCTCGGGATGGGCCTGCAGGTGCTGCTTCAGGCGCTGGGTGGCGGCGTCCAGCGCGGCCTCGGTGCGCGCGGACAGCACGATGAGCTGCGGGCCTTCGTCGGCCAGCGGGCGCTCCCGCTCGGGCGCCTCTTCCAGCACCACGTGCGCGTTGGTGCCGCCGATGCCGAAGGAGCTGACGCCCGCGCGGCGTGGCGTGGGCCCGGCCGGCCAGGGCGCGGCCTCGGCACTGGCGGTGAAGGGCGAGGCCTCCAGGTTGAGCTGCGGGTTGGGCCGCTGGAAGTTCACCAGCGGCGGCAGCTCGCGGTGCTTGAGCGCCAGCACGGCCTTGATGAGCCCGGCCACGCCGGCCGCCGCGTCCAGGTGGCCCAGGTTGGCCTTGAGCGAACCCAGGCGGCAGAAGCCGCGCTGGTCGGTGTCGCCCTCGAACACCTGGCGCAGCGCGGCGATCTCGATCGGGTCACCCAGCGGCGTGGCCGTGCCGTGCGCCTCGATGTAGCCGATGCTGCGCGGCGCCACGTCGGCCAGGATCTGTGCGGTGGCGATGGCCTCGACCTGGCCGTCCACGCTGGGCGCGGTGTAGCCGGCCTTGCCGGCGCCGTCGTTGTTGATGGCCGCGCCGCGGATGACCGCGTGGATGGTGTCGCCGTCGGCCAGCGCGTCGGCCAGGCGCTTGAGCACCACGATGCCCGCGCCCGCGCCGGGGCGCGTGCCCTTGGCCTCGGCGTCGAAGGGGCGGCAGCGGCCGTCGGGCGAGAGGATCATGCCCTCCTGGTAGAGGTAGCCGCCGCGCTGCGGGAAGCTCAGCGAGACGCCGCCGGCCAGGGCCATGTCGCATTCGTGGCGCTCCAGCGCGCGGCAGGCCGCCTGCACCGCCACCAGCGAGGTGGAGCAGGCGGTCTGCAGCGTCATGCTGGGGCCGCGCAGGTCCAGCTTGTAGGACACGCGCGTGCAGAGGAAGTCCTTGTCGTTGCCCAGCATGAGCTGGTAGCCGCCCACCGCCGCCGCCAGCGCGGGCTGGCGCAGGATCTGCGACATCAGGTAGGTGTTCATGCTGGCGCCCGCGTACACGCCCACCGGTGCCTCGATGGCGCCGGGCGCGTAGCCCGCGTGCTCCAGCGCCTCCCACGCGCATTCCAGAAAAATCCGCTGCTGCGGATCGATCACCTGCGCCTCGCGCGGCGACAGGCCGAAGAAGGCGGCGTCGAAGTGCTCCGATTCCTGCAGCACGGTGCCGCGTTTCACGTAGCCCGGCGAGGCGCTCAACGCGGGGTCCACGCCGGCCTCGCGCAGGTCCTGGTCGCTGAAGTCCTCCAGCGATTCCACGCCCTCGCGGATGTTGCGCCAGAAGGCGTCGAGGTCGGCCGCGCCGGGGAAACGCCCCGCCAGGCCGACGATGGCGATGGCGTGCGCGGGGTACTGGTCCTTGAGGTTCATCCGTCAACCCTGAATCTGTTTCGCGGCCCGGGCGCGCGCGCGCTCCAGCGCCGAACTCGCGCCCACCGGCGCGCCCAGGCGCTGCGCCTGCGCCGCCACCGTGGTGCGCTGGAACAACTCGACCAGCGCGATCTCCTGCCCGAACTCGCGCTTGAGCGCGGCCTGCAGGCGCACCAGCAGCAGCGAGTGCCCGCCAATGTCGAAGAAGTTGGCGTGCAGGCCCACGCGATCGATTTTGAGGATCTCGCGCCACAGCGCGGCCACCTGGCGCTGCACGGGCGACATCAGGGCCTCGGCCACCTCGTCGGCCTCGCTCGGCGCGGCCGCCTCGGGCACCGGCAGGGCCTTGCGGTCGACCTTGCCGTTGGGCGTGAGCGGAAAGGCCTCCAGCACCACGAACTGGCCGGGCACCATGTACTCGGGCAGCTGCGCGCGCAGCGTGGCGCGCATGGCCTCGGCCTCGGGCCGGGCGCCGGCCTCGGGCACCACGTAGGCCACCAGGCGCTGGTCGCCGGGCGTGTCCTCGCGCACGTGCACCACGTTGCCCTTGAGGCCGGGGTGGCGCGAGAGCACGGTCTCGATCTCGCCCAGCTCGATGCGAAAGCCGCGCACCTTCACCTGGTGGTCGCGCCGGCCCACGAACTCCAGTCGGCCGTCGGCCAGGAAGCGCACCACGTCGCCGGTGCGGTACACGCGCGTGGGACCCACGCCGGGCAGCGCCAGCGTCACGAACTTCTCGGCCGTGAGCTCGTCGCGGTGCCGGTAGCCGCGCGCCAGGCCGTCGCCGCCGATGCACAGCTCGCCGCCGACGCCGATCGGTGCCGGCAGGCCCGAGGGCTCCAGCACGTAGACCTGGGTGTTGGCGATGGGCCGGCCGATGGAGATGCCGCGCGCGGTGTCGGTGATGCGCTGCACCGTGGACCAGATGGTGGTCTCGGTGGGCCCGTACATGTTCCAGAGCTCGCCACCGGTGGCGATGAGCTTGTCGGCCAGCTCGCGCGGCAGGCCCTCGCCGCCGCACAGCATCTTCAGGCCGGGCCGGCCGCGCCAGCCGCTGTCGAGCAGCAGGCGCCAGGTGGCGGGCGTGGCCTGCAGCAGCGTGGCCTCGTGCCGGTCCAGCAACTGCGCCAGGCGCAGGCCGTCGAGCGCGGTGGCGCGCGCGGCCAGCACCACGGTGCCGCCCACGGTCAGCGGGCCATGGATCTCCAGGCCGGCGATATCGAAGGACAGCGTGGTCACGGCCACGAAGCGGTCCTGCGCACCAATGCCCGGCTCGCGCTGCATGGACAGCAGGAAGTTCACCACCGAGCGGTGTTCCAGCATCACGCCCTTGGGGCGGCCGGTGGAGCCCGAGGTGTAGATGACGTAGGCCAGGTCGTGGGGCCCCGCGATCGCGGGCGGGTTCAGCGGCGACAGCGCCGCCAGCTCGGCCTCGCCCGCGTCCAGGCGCACGCCGTGCACGCCATCGGGCAGGCCATCGGCCAGCGCGGACTGCGTGACCACGATGCCCAGCTCGGCGTCTTCCATCATGTAGTCGAGCCGGTCCTTGGGAAAGGCCGGGTCCAGCGGGACGTAGGCCGCGCCGGCCTTCAGGATGCCCAACACCGCGACCACCATGTCCAGGCCGCGCTCCATCCACACGCCCACCAGCGAACCCGCCCCCGCGCCGAGCGAGCGCAGGTGGTGGGCCAGGCGGTTGGCGCGCGCGTTCAGCTCGCCATAGCCCAGCGCCTGCTCCTCGAAGCGCACGGCCACCGCCTCGGGCGTGCGCGCCGCCTGGACCTCGAACAGGCCGTGCACGGTCTGCTGGCGCGGGTAGTCCTGTGCGGTGGCGTTCCAGTCGAGCAGCAGCTGGCGCTCCTCGGCCGGGGTCAGCAGGTGAAGGTCGGCGATGCGCGCCTCGGGCGCGTCGATGAACCCGCGCAGCAGTCGCTCGTAGTGGCCCTGCCAGCGCGCGATGGTGCTGTCGTCGAACAGGTCGGCGTTGTATTCGAAGTAGCAGCGCAGGCCCTGGGGGATGTCGAAGACGTCGACGGCGAGGTCGAAGCGCGCCGACTTCACCTCCAGCTCCACGGGCTCGCAGCGCAGGTCGGGCAGGTCCAGGCCGGTCAGCTGCATGTGCTGCAGCACGAACAGCACCTGGAACAGCGGCGAGTGGTCGAGCTCGCGGCGCGTGCCCAGCAGGTCGACCAGCATGTCGAAGGGCATGGCCTGGTGCTGGTAGGCCTTGAGCGCGCGGTCGCGCACGCGCGCCATCAGCTCGCGCACGCTGGGGTTGCCCGAGAGGTCGGCGCGCAGCACCAGGTTGTTGGCGAAGAAGCCGATGACGTGCTCGACCTCGGTGCGGTTGCGGTTGGCGATGGCCGAGCCGATGGCGATGTCGGTCTCGCCGCTGTAGCGGTGCAGCAGCACCTGGAAGGCCGACATCAGCACCATGTACAGCGTGACGCCTTCCTGGCGGCCGAAGGCCTTGAGGCGCTGCGACAGCTCCGGCGGGAGCTGCAGCGTGCGGCGCGCGCCCCGCGTGGTCTGCACCGGCGGGCGCGGCCGATCGGTGGGCAGCTGCAGCAGGGAAGGCAGGTCCTGCAGCTCGCGCTTCCAGAACGCCGCGTGCTCGTCCAGCGCGCCCTGCGCGAAGGCCTGCCGCTCCCACTCGGCGTAGTCGTGGTACTGCACCGGCGGCGGCGCCAGGTTGGGCTCCTGCCCGGTGACCAGGTGGGTGTAGAGCGACTGGAATTCCAGCATGAAGATGCCGATCGACAGCCCATCCGAGACGATGTGGTCGATCGCGATGGCGAGCACGTGGCGATCGGCGGCCTCGCGGATCAGGCCCACGTGCAGCAGCGGCGCGCGCGTGAGGTCGAAGGGCTTTTGCACGACGCCCTCCGCCGCCCGGGTGGACGCCGCCGCCAGCGCCTCGCCCCGCAGGTGGGACAGGTCGATGCGTTCGATGGCCAGCGGCGTCTGCGCCTCGATCACGCAGCGCGGCTCGCCCTGCACGGTGACGAAGCGCGTGCGCAGGCTTTCGTGGCGCACCACCAGCATCTGCAGCGCGCGCTCCAGCGCGCCGTCGTCGAGCGCGCCCGTGAAGCGCAGCACCGCCGGGATGTTGTAGGCGTGGCTGTGCGGGTCGACCTGGCGCAGGAACCACAGGCGCTGCTGGGTGTGCGACACCGGCATGTCGGCCTGGCGCGGCACCGGCACCAGCGGGGGCAGCGCCGATCGCGCGGGGGCCGCGCCCGCCCCGGCCTGCGCGCCCAGGTGCGCCTTGACCTCTTCCTTGCGCCGGCCGAGCTCTTCGCGCAGCGCCGGGGTCAACGCGCCCTTGGGCGCGCTGACGTTGAGCTTGTCGCCGTCGACCGAGAGGCGGATGTCCAGTCGCGCCAGTCGCGCCAGCAGATCGGCCACGCCGCCCGAGGCCGGCGGCGCGGGCGCGGCCTTGTCGCCGAGCGCGGCCAGCAGCTCCGCGCGGCGGCCCGCCAGTTGCTGGCGCGTCTCGGCCGAGAGCGCGCCCGGCGGGGCGCGGAAGTGCAGCTGGCCGCCCTCCGCCCACAGCTCCACGCCCTGCGCCTGCAGGGCGGCCATCCATTGCCTCAGCTCCTCGGACACGTGCTCATTGCCTTTCATGGGGAAGTCCCTGGCGCGCCGCGCGGGCCGGCGGACACCCGCCAGGCGAGCAGCACGGCCACGCCGATCAACAACAGCGCCAGCCACTGCCCGCGCGACGGCCCGCTGCCTCGGGCCAGGGATTCGATGCCGAACATACCAGCCAGGTGCAGCACCAGGACCGGCGCGGCCAGCGACACCGGCGCGGCCTCGCAGGCGCGGTCCAGCGCCCACAGGCCCAGCAGGCCCACCACGCCGATACCGGCCAGCACCAGCGCGTCGTGCGCGCTGGGCGTCACCCACACCCAGGGCATGAGCGGCGTCAGCAGCGCGAACACGCCGGCGGCGGTGTAGAACAGGTTGGCCTGCACGGTCTCCTCGCGCAGCTGGCGCGTCATGGCCACGTACAGGGCGAACGAGGCCGCCATGGCCAGCGGCCAGGCCAGCCGGCCCGGCGCGGCGGGCCAATGGGGTTGCAGCAGCAGCACCGCGGCCAGCGCGCCGAGCGCGGCCGCCGCCCAGGCCAGCGGCGGCACGGCTTCGCGCAGCCAGCCGCGCGAAAGCGCCAGGATCAGCAGCGGAGCCACCCAGAACAGCGCCCACACGGTGTGCCCGCCCACACCGCCGACCAGGGCCAGCGCGAAGCTCAGGGGCATGACCAGCATGCACAGCGAGCGCAGCAGCTGGAACACCGGGCGGCGCGTGCGCCACAGCCGCGAGGGCTCGCGCCAGCCGCAGACCAGCAGCAGGCAGGCCAGGTGCACGGCGTAGCGGCACCACACGATCTGCATCAGGTGGTAGGGCTGCTGGAACTGCGCGCCGACCACGCCTTCGAGCAGGGTCCAGGAGAGCACGAACAGCGCGAGCAGCAGCAGCGCGCGGCGGCCGTCGCCCAGCGGCGCGGCCCAGGCCGGCGTGGCCAGACCGGTGGTCATGGGACCATGCTCCGTGCGGCGCGCGGCGCGGCGGCGCTCATCACAGCCCTCCCCGCACCGACACCGGTGCACCGAGCCCCGAATCGCCGATCAAGGAATCGCCGGTTCCGGCCCTCGCCACGCGGCGCGCCGAGGCGCGCCACCACACGATGGCCACCACCCCGCCGATCAGCGCCGAGGCCAGCACCAATCGCCACGACGGCCACTGGCCCCGCCACAGCGCCGGCAGCCACTGCAGCACCAGCACGTGCGCGTACAGCAGGGGCGCCAGGTGCGACAGCGACCAGCGGCGCAGCGCCTGGTCGAGCAGCCACAGCGCCAGGTAACCGAAGGCGCCGACGCCCGCCAGCAGCGCCAGGTCGCGCGCGCTGGGCCGCACCCACACGCCGGGCAGGAAGGGCAGCAACACCAGCAGGCCCACGGCGGCGACGAAGAACAGCCCCGTCTGCACGGGTTCGTCGCGCAGCAGGCGCGTCAGCAACAGGTAGACCGCGAGGGCCGCGCCCGACAGCAGCGGCATCAGCAGCGCCGCTGGCGAGCCCGGCAGCGCCGGCTGGAACAGCAGCAACACGGCCCCCAGCCCCGCCAGCGCGCCCAGCCACAGCACGGCGGGCGGCCGCTCGCGCAGCCACAGCGCCGCCAGCGCCAGCGCGAACAGGGGCGCGAACCACAGGCCCGAGAGCGCGAGCGGGATGGACACGCCCGAGTAGACCGCGGCGGCGAAGGCGAAGGGCAAGGCCAGCATGGACAGGCCGCGCAACACGTGCCAGGGCGCGCGCCGGCTGCGCCACCAGCCCTGGCCGGCGTCGCCGCGCCAGGTCCACAGCAGCACCATCAGCAGCAGCTGCACGCCGAAGCGCACGCCCTCGACCTGCACCAGGCTGTAGGCCTGGTGCAGCTGCGTGACCAGCACCTCGACCAGCGACCACACCAGCGCGAAGGCCAGCGCGAACAGCACCGCCCACTGGCGGCTGGAGCGCTGGGCCAGCCAGCGGCGCGCGGGGCGCACGAACGGCACACGGTTCACAGGGTTCCCTCCTCCCATTCGACGCCCTCGACCGTACCGGCCTCGAGCGCCGCCTCGCCGCCCGGCAGGTCCAGGCCGTCCAGCAGGCTGCTGGCCAGCGAGGACACGCTGGGGCCTTGCAGCAGATCGGCCACGGCCACGGTGGCCTTGAGCGAAGCCTGGATGCGGTTGCGCAGTTCCATGGCCATGAGCGAGTCCATGCCCAGGTCGATCAGCGAGCGCTGCGGATCGACGTGGTGGGCCGCGCCCAGGGCGAGCACGCGCACCACCTGATCGGCCAGGAAGTCCGAGAGCACGGCGTGGCGCTCGGGCGCCGGCGTCTCGCTCAGGCGCGGCAGGATGTCCACCGGCTCGGCCACCGGCGCGCCCGCCTGGGCCGCCGGCGCGTTGACCAGCGCGCTGAAGAAGGGCCCCAGGTTGGCGGGCAGTCGCGCGCGCACCAGCGGCATCGCCGCCATCTGCGGCGCGCGCGCGCCGCGCAGCATCTGCCCGAGCATGCGCATGCCGTCATCGGGCGTGATCATGCCCAGCCCCATGGCGGCCCATCGGCGGTGGTGCAGCTCGCCCAGGCCGGCGGCCATGCCGACCTCGGCCCAGCTGCCCCAGTTGATGCTGAGCGCGTGGCGGCCCTGGCTGCGGCGCAGGTGCGCCAGCGCGTCCATGAAGGTGTTGGCCGCCGCGTAGTTGCCCTGGCCGGGCGAGCCCATCAGCGCCGCGCCCGACGAGAAGCAGACGAAGAAGTCGAGCGCCAGCCGCGCCGTGGCCTGGTGCAGGTTCCAGGCGCCGCGCACCTTGGGCGACAGCACGGCCTCGAATCGCTCGGGCGCGAGTTCGGCCAGGGTGCCGTCGTCCACCAGGCCAGCGGCGTGCACCACGCCGCGCAGGCGCGGCATGTCGCGCCCCAGTCCGTCCACCACGGCCGACACCTGCGCGGCGTCGGCCACGTCGGCCTGGGCCACGCGCACACGCACGCCCGCCGCTTCCAGTTCGGCGATGGCGACCTGCGCCTCGGCCGAGGGCGCGCGCCGGCCCATCAGCACCAGGTGGCGCGCGCCTTCGCGCGCCAGCCAGCGCGCCGTCACCAGCCCCAGGCCGGTGAGACCGCCGGTGACGAGGTAGCTGGCGTCCGCGCGCACGGCGGGCGCGTCGTGCTGGGTGATGACGATCTTGCCCACGTGGTGCCCCTGGCCCATGAAGCGGAAGGCGTCCTCCGCGGCTTCGATGGGGTACAGGCGCTGCGGCAGCGGCTTGAGCACGCCGGTCTCGAAGTCGGCCAGCAGATCGCGCAGCATGTCGCGCACGAACTCGGGCCGCTCGGCGGCCACCTCGCCCAGGTAGAGCGGGTGGTAGTGCACGCCGGGGAACTCGGCGCCGACCTTGGCCGCGTCCCAGATGCCGGTCTTGCCGATCTCGATGAAGTGGCCGCCCGGGCGCAGCAGGCCCAGGCTGGCGGGGATGAAATCGCCGGCCAGCGAGTTGAGCACGATGTCCACGCCCTCGCCCTTCGAGTCGCGGCGCACGTCGGGCACGAAGCTCAGCGAGCGCGAGTCGGCCAGGTGGTGGGTGCCCAGCTCGGTGGCCAGGGCGCGCTTGGCCGGCGAGCCGGCGGTGCCAAAGACCTCGGCGCCCGCGCGGCGCGCCAGCTGCAGCGCGGCCATGCCCACGCCGCCGGTGACGGCGTGCACCAGCACGCGGTCACCCTTCTTCATGCCGGCCAGGTGGCGCAGCGCGTACTCGGCGGTGAGGAAGGTGACAGGAATGGTCGCGGCCTCGGCGAACGTGAGGCTGGGCGGCTTCTTCACCGTCATCACGGCCGGCGCGATGACCCAGGTGGCGAAGCTCTTGTCGACCATGGCGACCACCTCGTCGCCCACGGCCAGGTCGGTGACGCCCTCGCCCACGGCGGAGACGACGCCCGCGCATTCGTTGCCCAGCGGCCCCGGGTCGCCCGGGTACATGCCCAGGGCGTTGAGCACGTCGCGGAAGTTCAGGCCCGTGGCGTGCACGCGGATCTCCACCTGCCCCGGCCCGGGCGCTTCGCGCGGCACCGGCAGCAGGGCCAGGCGGTCCAGCGAGCCGCGCTCGGTGATCTCCAGCCGCAGCGGCCGGGGCTCGGGCACGAAGTCGCCGGGCACCAGGCGCGAGACGTGACGCAGGCCACCGCGCAGCGCCACGCGGTCCTCGGCGTCGGCCGAGCGCAGGCTGGCGCACAGCAGCTCGGTCTCGTCGTCGCGGGGCGTGGGGTCGAGGTCGACGCGCACGCAGCGCAGGGCGGGGTATTCGGAGGCGACCACGCCGCCCAGGCCCCACAGCGGCGCCTGCAGCAGGTCGGGCACCGAGCCGGCCACGGCCTGCGCGCCGCGCGTGAGCCAGTACAGGCGCGCGCTGGACTCGCCCAGCGATTGCACCACGCGCAGCAGGTCGCCCAGCAGCGCCAGGTGCGTGTCCTGCAGGTCGGCGCCACCGGCCGGGGGCGTGAGCGTCCAGGCCACCACGATGCCCTCGAGCGCGCGCGCATCGGCGCGGGCCGCGGCCTCGATCGCCTGGCGGATCTGCGCGGCGTTCGAGGGGTCCACCCGCCAGCCCTCGGCGCCGCACTCGGCGTACCCCTCGCCCCGGGCGATCACCGCCACGCCCGCGCCGTCGCGCCGCAGCCGCGCCGCCAGTGCCTGGCCCACGCCGCTGCCGTCGGCCAGCACCAGCCAGCGCCCCTCGGCGTCCGCGTCCGGCGCCGGGGCCGGCGGCAGCGCCTGCCAATCGGCCTCGAAGGCCCACTCGGCGGCCGGCGCGTTGCCGGCCATCGCACGCTGCAGCAGGGCGCGCGTGACGCGCTTGAGCACCAGCCGGCGCACCTCGGCCACCACCACGCCGTGGTCGTCGAACAGGGTCACGTCGGCGCCCACCGCCTCGGCGTCGGGCGTCGCCTCGTCCACGCTGACATGGCACCAGGCCTGCGACAGGCCGCTCTGGTGGACGCGGTAGTTGCCCATGCCCACGGGCACGCAGAGGTCGTCGCTGGGCGTGCCGTCGGGCGCGGTATCGCCCCAGGACAGGCCCACGCCCACCAGTTGCAGGCAGGCGTCGAGCAGGGCCGGGTGCAGCACGAAGGACGGCGCCGCGGCGGCCACGCCCGCCGGCAGGGCCACGCGGCCCAGCACCTGGCGGCCCTCGCTGCGGATCTCGGTGATGCAGCGAAAGGCCGGGCCGTAGTGCGCGCCTTGCTCGGCGAGCCGCGCGTAGTAGGCGTCGACGTCGTGCTCGCGCGCGGCGGCGCCCAGCAGGCCGGCCCGCCGCAGGGGCGCGGGCGCGGCGCTGCCCTGCCCCACCACGAAGTTGGCGCCGACGTGCAGCTTCCAGGCCGGCGCGTCGGCGCCCGGCGCCTCGGCGTCGGCGCGGCTGAACACGCGCACCGCGTAACGGCCCTGATCGGGTTCGTCCACGACCACCTGCACCGTGCGCTGGCCCTCCTCGGGCAGCGGCAGGCCTTCGCGGATCAGCACGTCAAACAGCTGGCCGTCGTCGCTGCCCGCGGCCTCGCGCCCGGCGATCTGCGCCAGCTCCAGGAAGCCGGTGCCCGGGAACAGCGTGAACTCGAAGATGCGGTGGTCGGCCAGCCAGGGCTGGGAGGCCACGCCGATGCGGTTCTGGAAGATGAACAGCGGGCTGGGCACCACGCCGCCCAGCAGCGGGTGGCCGCTGCGCGTGGGCGCGAGCGCGGCGCCCTCGGCCCGGCCGCCCGGCTCGAACCAGTAGCGCTCGCGCTGGAAGGCGTAGGTGGGCAGCACCACGCGCTGGCGCGCAGTGGCTTCGCCGAGCACCGCGCGCCACTGCACCGGCAGGCCGCGCGCGTGCAGGCGGCCCAGGCTTTCCAGCAGGCAGCGCGTGTCCGCTCGCCCCTTGCGCAGGGAAGCGATGAAGCTGGCGTCGGCGAGCGCGCTGGCGCGCTGGGCCATGTTCACCAGCGTGGGCGCCGGGCCGACCTCCACGAACACGCGGTAGCCTTCTTTCTGCAGCGCGGCGATGCCGTCGCCAAAGCGCACCGCGTCGCGCACGTGCTGGCACCAGTACTCGGGCGTGCACACCTCCTCGCCGGCCAGGGTGCCGGTGAGGTTGGAGGCCAGGTCCATGCCCGGCGGGTTCAGCTGCACCGTGGCCAGCTCGGCGCGGAAGGCTTCGAGCATGGGCTCCATGAGCGGCGAGTGGAAGGCGTGCGACACCACCAGCGGCTGCGACTCCACGCCCTGCGCCCGCAGGCGCGCCAGCGCCGCCGCGAGCGCGTCGCTGCGGCCGGAGACGACGGTGTTGCCCGGGCCGTTGACGGCCGCGATCGACAGCACCGCCGCGTCGGCCGCGATGGCCTGGCGCACCGTGGCCTCGTCGGCGAACACGGCGGCCATGCCGCCGTCGCGCGGCAGCTGGCCCATCAGGCGGCCGCGCGCGGCGATCAGGCGCAGGCCATCGGCCAGGCTGAACACGCCCGCCAGGCAGGCGGCCACGTACTCGCCCACGCTGTGGCCCATCACGGCCGTGGGCACCACGCCCCAGGAACGCCACAGCTGCGCCAGCGCGTACTCGATGGCGAACAGCGCGGGCTGGGTGAAAGCGGTGTCGTCCAGGCGCGCGGCGTCCTCGCCGCTGCCGAAGAGGGTGTCCAGCAGGCCGTGCGGCAGCAGCGGCGAGACCAGGCGATCGCATTCGTCGAGGGCGGCGCGGAACACCGGTTCCTGTTCGTAGAGCTGGCGGCCCATGCCCGCGTACTGCGCGCCCTGGCCGGTGAACATGAAGACCACCTCGGGCGCGGCGCCAAGCGCGGCGCGCGCGCGCACTACGCCGGCGGGCGCAACGCTCTCGCCATCCGGGGCAGCGACGCTGTCCAGGAAGGCCTTGAGCTGGGCGCGCAGCTCGTCGGTGCTGGCGGCCACCAGGGCCAGGCGCTCCACGAAGTGCGAGCGGCCCAGCGCCAGCGTGGCCGCGACCGGCGCCAGCGGCAGCCCGGGTCCGGCAGCCAGCGCCTCATCCAGGCGGCGCGCCTGCGCGGCCAGGGCGGTGGCGGTGTGCGCCGACAGCACCACCAGGTGCTCGGCGCGCGGCGCCTCGCCGCTGGCGGGCGCCGCCGGCGGGGGCGGCGCCTCCTCCAGCACCACGTGCGCGTTGGTGCCGCTGAAACCGAAGGAACTGACGCAGGCGCGCCGGGGCGCGTCGCCGGGGCGCGGCCAGGCGGTCGGCGTGGTCGGCACGGTGATGGGGTACTGGTCCCAGGCGATCAGGGGATTGGGCTGGCGCAGGTGCAGGTGCGGCGGCACGGTGGCGTGCTGCAGGGCCATCACGACCTTCATGACACCGGCCACGCCGGCCGAGGCCTCCAGGTGGCCGATGTTGGTTTTCACCGAACCCACCATGAGCGGGCGCTCGCGCGGGCGGTCGCCGAAGACCTGGTTGAGCGCCTTCATCTCGATCGGGTCGCCCAGCGGCGTGCCGGTGCCGTGCGCCTCGACGTAGCCGATGTCGCCGGGCTGCAGGCGCGCGTTGGCCAGCGCGGCGCGGATCACCGCCTCCTGCGCGGCGCCGTTGGGCGCGGTGAGGCCGCTGCTGCGCCCGTCCTGGTTGAGCGCCGAGCCGCGCAGCACGGCCAGCACGCGGTCACCGTCGCGCTGGGCGTCCGACAGGCGCTTGAGCACCAGCACGCCGCAGCCCTCGCCACGCACGTAGCCGTCGGCCGAGGCGTCGAAGGTCTTGCAGTGGCCGTCGAAGGACATCATGCGGGCGCGCGAGGTCAGCACCGCGCCATTGGGCGCCAGCGTGAGGTTGACGCCGCCGGCGAGCGCGAGCTCCGCCTCGCCGTTGCGCAGCGACTGGATGGCCCAGTGGATGGCCACCAGCGAGGACGAGCAGGCGGTGTCCACCGCCACGTTGGGGCCGTGCAGGCCGAAGAAGTACGACAGGCGCCCGGCCGCCACGCTGTGCGCGGTGCCCGAGGGCGTGTAGGCATCGCCGTGGCAGGGGCCGCGCTCCTCGTTCATGAGGCCGGCGTAGTCGCTGGTGGTGATGCCCATGTACACGGCGGTGCGCGAGCCCGCCAGCGACGAGGGCGCCAGGCCCGCGCGCTCCAGCGCCTCCCACGACACCTCGAGCAGCAGGCGCTGCTGCGGGTCCAGGCTCACGGCCTCGCGCGGCGAGATGCCGAAGAAGGGCGCGTCGAAGCGGTCCACGCCCTCGACGAAGGAGCCCCAGCGCGTGTAGCTCTTGCCCATGGCGTCGGGGTTGGGGTCGTAGTAGCGCTCCACGTCCCAGCGGTGCGGTGGCACCTCGGTCACGGCGTCGCGGCCGCTGTGCAGCAGCGACCAGAAGGCCTCGGGCGTGTCGGCCTGGCCGGGGAAGCGGCAGCCCATGCCGATGATGGCGATGGGTTCGCTGCGGGCCTGTTCCGCGGCCGCCAGCTGGGCTTTCAACTGGTCGATGGCCACCAGCGAGCGCTTGAGCAGCGCGGCGTGGTCGGTGCCTTGGCGGGGTTCGGTCACGGTGTTTCCTAAAGGGTGTGAATCGCTTCAGCCCAGGCCGTCGAGACGGCGCATCAGCTGCTGGGCCAGTTCGTCTTCCGACAGTTCGTCGAAGGCGTCGACGTCGGGCGCGGCGGCGGGGGTGGGCGCGGGGTCGGGTGCGGGCCCCTGGGGCGCCGGCGCGCCGGCCGCGGGCATGAGGTCGGCGAACACCTCACGCGCCAGGTGCTCGGTGAGCGCCGCGACGCTGGGGTGGTCGAAGGTGAGCGTGGCCGGCAGGGTGCGCCCGACCGCCTGACCCAGGCGGTTGCGCAGCTCCACCGCCATCAGCGAGTCCAGGCCGAGCTGGCGCAGGGGTTCGGTCACGTCCAGGTCTTCGCCGCGCTGCAGGCCCAGCACCTTGACGGTGAGCTGGCGCACGTGGTCGCGCAGCAGGGTCTTGCGCCGGTTGGCGGCGGCCGATGCCAGGCGCTCGCGCAAGGACGGCTCGGGTGCGGCGGCGGTCTGGCCGGGCGCCGGCGCGTGGCCGGGCCGCGCCAGCCCGCGCAGCAGCTCGCCGAACAGCGGCGGCGCGCCGTCGGCCAGGTGCGCCCAGTCGCTGTCCAGCACGGCCAGCTGGGCGTTCGGGAACAGCGCGCCGGGCGCGGACCGGCGCATCGCGTGGTCGAGCGCGGCCAGGCCGTCGGCGGGTGCGATGGCGCGCAGCGAGCCGGGCTTGTCCAGGCGGCGGTCGGCGGCGGCGCCGATCTCCGCCCAGGGGCCCCAGTTGATGCTGACGGTGGGCAGGCCGCGCGCCTGGCGGTACCAGGCCAGCGCGTCCTCGAAGGCGTTGGCCGCCGCGTGGTTGGACTGGCCGGCCGGCCCCGCCACCGACGCGCCCGAGGAGAACAGCACCAGAAAGTCCAGGCCCGGGCACAGGGTGTGCAGGTTCCAGCTGCCCCGCACCTTGGGCCCCATCACGGTGGCAAAGCGCGGCCAGGTCTGCGCCGCGATGACACCGTCGTCCAGCACGCCGGCCGCGTGCACCACGCCGGCCAGCGGCGCCAGCGCGGCGGCCTCGGCCAGCACGCGCTGCAGCTCGGCGCGGCGCGCCACGTCGCCGCGCGCGGCCAGCACTTGCGCGCCCTGCCCCCGCAGGCCTTCGATCACCGCCAACGCGCGGGCGTCGGGCGCCTGGCGGCCCATCAGCACGAGGTGGCGCGCACCCCGCTCCACCAGCCACTCGGCCACGCGCAGCCCCAGGCCGCGCAGGCCGCCGGTGACGAGGTAGGCGCGGTCGGCGGCGAGGCGCGTCGGCCCCCCGGCCGGCGCGGTGGCCGCGTCGTGGCGCACCAGGCGGCGCGCCAGGCGCGCGCCGCCGCGCCGCGCGATCTGGTCCTCGCGCGAGGGCGATTGCAGTTCGTCCGCCAGCTGGCGCGCCGCCTCGGCGTCCTCGCTGGCGGGATCGAGGTCGAGGCGCACGCAGCGCAGCTCGGGGTGCTCCACCGCCACCACGTGGCCCAGGCCCCAGGCCGTGGCCTGGGCGGCGTCGGCGCTGTCGTTCGCGCGCGCGGCCTGCGCGCCGCGCGTGACCAGCCACAGGCCCGGCGCGCCGTCGGCGCTGCCCGCCTGGGCGGCCAACGTCTGCACCGTGGGCAACAGCCCGCCGATCAGGCGCTGCTGCTGCTGCTCGACGGCGTCCAGGTCCAGCGCCTCGTCCAGGCGCGCGTCCAGCGGCTGCAGCTGCACGACGCCCTGCCAGGGGCCCTCGCCCAGCGCGGCGGCCAGGCCGGCCGGGCCCTCGGCCAGCACGCGCACCTCGTCGCCGCGCGCGCGCAGTTCGCTGGCCAGCGCCTGCTGCAGGCCCGCCGCGTCGGGCAGCAGCAGCCAGCGCCGCGCCGCGTGGGCCTCGGCCTTGGCCTCGGCCAGCGGCTGGCGGGCCAGGAACACGGCCTGCTGTTGCAGCACGGGGTGTGGCGTGTCGCCGGGCAGCGCGGCCGGCTCGCCCAGGCCGTGCTGTTGGAACAGATCGATCCAGGCCCCGCGCGGCATCAGCGCGTACTGGCGGCGCTGGGTGTCGGCGTAGGCCCACCAGCCCTCGAGCAGGCCCACGGTGAGGTCGCCGAAGCGCTGGGGCGTGGTGCCCTCCAGCAGCACCAGCGTGCCGCCGGGTGCCAGCAGGCGGCGCACGTGATCCATGGTGGTGTCGAGGTCGGGCGTGGCGTGCAGCACGTTGGCGCCAATCACCACGTCGTAGGCGGCCTCGGCGAAGCCCTGCCCGGCGGGCGCGGCGCCGATGTCGAGCACGGCGTAGCGCATGAAGCCATGGGCGGCGAACTTCTCGCGCGCGCGGTGCAGGAACAGCGGCGACACGTCGGTGAAGGTGTAGTCCAGGTTCGCCGTGGGCAGGCGCGAGAGCACGTGGTGCGTGGTGCTCCCGGTGCCAGCGCCGATCTCCAGCACGCGCAGGGGCCGCCCGGCGGGCCAGGCCGCCGCGATGGCCGCCAGCGCGTCGGCGATGAGGGCGTTGTAGACCTGGGCTGGCGGCGAGTGCTGGTACAGGCGCTCGGTGTCGGCCAGCGAGCCGCCGGGGAACAGCAGGGCCAGCGGGTCGGCCTGGCCGCGCAGCACCGCCGCGAGTTCGCGCGCGCAGCGCGCGGTGAGGTTCAGCTCGGCATCGCAGTCGGCGAAGCGCGCCAGCAGCTCGTGGTACCGCGCCTCGGGGTCGCCGGCCCCGGGCCAGTGCCGCACCGCGTAGCCGCCGGCACCGCGCACGAGCGCGCCGTCTTCCACCAGCATGCCCAGCATGCGCTCGAACAGGCGGCCGTGGCGCGGCAGCACGCCCAGGCGCGTGGCGAGCGCGGCGGCGGGGCCGAGGGCTTCGCCGGGACGCGGGTCCAGGCCCAGGCCATGCAGGGCCTGGCGCACGTAGTCGGCGGCCAGGGCGTCGAGTTCGGGCAGGAAAGCGGCGTAGCGGTCCAGGCCGTGCTGGCGCGCGAGTGCGTCCACGCGTGGGCCCAGGGCCTGGGCGATGGCGGCGGGCGAGGCGGCGCCGGCCGCGTTCGGCGGCAGCTCGCGCCACACGATCTCATGCAGCATGCGGCGCACACTGGCCGGCACGCGGCCCTGCGGCGCCAGGGCCTCGGGCCGCGCGCGCTTGAAGTGCATGCCCTCGAAGCGGGCCAGCACGGCGCCGGCGTCGTCGAGCAGCGTGAGGTCGGCGCTGAAGGTCTCGGCCCGGGCCGGGTCGCGGCCTTCGCCGGGGCGCAGCCTCACGTGGTTCCAGACCGCGCGCCCCGGCGCGCCGTCCAGGCGGATGCGGTCCACCTGCAGCAGCAGGAAGGCCTGGTCCAGGGTCGCCCCCTGCTGGGGCAGGCCAGCGCCGATGACGTGGAAGCAGGCGTCCAGGCAGGCGGGGTGCCACAGCAGACCGGCCTCGGGCGCCAGGCCTTCGGGCCAGCACATGCGCGCCAGCACCTCGCCCTCGCCGCGCCGGATCGACTCGACGCCGCGGAACAGCGGGCCGAAGTCCAGGCCCAGGGTCTTGAGCCAGCCGTAGTGGCGGTCCACGTCGATCGCTTCGCCCAGGCGCGCCGCGATCGCGGCGGGCGCCTCGTGCGCGGGCACCGGCCCGGTGGCGGCCGCGAGCCGCGCGCTGGCGTTCACCGGCCAGCCGCCCTCCTCGGCGTCGAAGGCGGCGATGCGCAGGGCGCTCACGCCCGCCTCGGGCGCGCCCAGCACCAGTTGCGCGCGCACCGGTTCGTCGCCGTCGAGTGGCATCGCGCGGTGCACGACGACATCGGTGATCTCCACCGGGCCGTCGCCGAACTGCAGCTGCGCGGCGGCGCGCGCCATTTCCATGTACACGGGCGAAGGCAGCAGCCAGCGGCCCAGGATGCGGTGGTCGCGCAGCCAGGGCTGGGCCGCCAGGCCCCAGCGCGTCTCGAACAGGCGGTCGCTGGTGAGCGACTGCGCCACCTCCCAGCCCAGCAGCGGGTGCAGCGGCGTGGGCAGCGGCTCGGCGCCGCGCGCGGGCGCGTGGTCGTCCGGCGCCCAGTAGCGCTCGCGCTGGAAGGGGTAGCCCGGCAGCGCGACACGGCGGCGCGCGCGGCCGGCGTCGAAGGCCGTCCAGTCGATGGCGGCGCCCAGGCCGTGCAGGCGGGCCAGGCTGCCGAGCAGGCTCTCCCAGTCACCGCGCCCTCGGCGCAGCGAGGGCAGCCAATGGCGCTGGCCGTCGCCCGAACCGTCCGGCAGACAGGCCTGGCCCAGGCCCAGCAAGGTGGGGTGCGGGCCCACTTCCAGAAAGACCTCGACGCCCGCCTGCGCCAGCGCCTGGACCGCGGGCGCGAACTGCACCGCCTCGCGCACGTGCTCGCGCCAGTAGCCGGGCCGGGTGATGGCCTCGCCCACCGGGCGGCCCGTGAGGTTGGAGATCAGCTCGATGCGCGGCGCGCGCAGGTCCACCGACGCCACCACCCGCTCGAACTCGGCCAGCATGGGCTCCATCAGCGGCGAGTGGAAGGCGTGCGACACCTTGAGCCGCGAGCAGCGCAGGCCCTGGGCCTGGCATTGCGCCTCGACGGCCTCGATGGCGCGCAGGAGGCCCGAGACCACCACGTTCTGCGGCCCGTTGACCGCGGCGATGGACAGCTCGCTCGGCCAGGCCGCGATGAGCGCGGCCACGCGCGCGGGCTCGGCCATCACCGCGAGCATGCCGCCGTCGCGCGGCAAGGCGCCCATCAGGCGGCCGCGCGCCGCGATCAGCCGCAGCGCGTCGTCCAGGGCGAACACGCCGGCCACGCAGGCCGCCACGTATTCGCCCACGCTGTGTCCCATCACCGCCGCCGGCCGCACGCCCCAGGACAGCCAGAGCTGCGCCAGCGCGTACTCGACGGCGAACAAGGCGGGCTGGGTGAAGGCGGTGTCGTCGATGGCGCCGTCGGCCTCGGGCGCGAACAGCACCTCCAGCAGCGGGCGCGGCAGCTCGGCGTCGAGCCCGGCGGCGCAGCGCTCCAGCGCGGCGCGAAACACCGGCTCGCTGGCGCAGAGCTCGCGCGCCATGCCGGCGTACTGGGCGCCCTGGCCGGTGAACAGGAAGGCGATCTTGGGCGGGCGCGCGCCGGCCGTGGCGGCGAACACGCCGGGCGGGTCCTCGCCCGCGAGGTGCGCGCGCAGGCGCGACGCGGCTTCCTGCGGCGACGCCGCCAGCACCGAGAGGCGGTGCGCGAAAGGCGCGCGGCCGGTGTTGGCGCTGTAGGCCATGTCGGCCAGCGAGGCGCCGGCGCCGTCGAGCGCCTCGGCATAGGCCGCCGCGAGGGCGCGCAGCGCGCCGTCCTGGCGGGCCGTGGCGGTGAGCAGGTGCAGCGGCCGGTCGGGGCCGGCGGGGGCTGCGGCGGGCGCGGGCTCGGGCGCCTGCTCCAGCACCAGGTGCACGTTGGTGCCGCTGAAACCGAAAGAGCTGACGCCGCCCAGGCGCGGGCCCGCGCCGGCGGGCCAGGGCGTGAGCGCGGTGGGCACGCGCACCGCCAGATCGTCCCAGGGGATGTAGGGGTTGAGCGTCTGCACGTGCGGCTGGCCGGGCACCTGGCCGTGGCGCAGGGCCAGGGCCAGCTTGATCACGCCGCCCACGCCGGCGGCCGCTTCCATGTGGCCCACGTTGGCCTTGACCGAACCGAGCAGCAGCGGCGCATCGCCCGCCTGGCGCGGCTCGCCCAGCACCTTGGCCAGGGCCTGCACCTCGATCGGGTCGCCCAGCGAGGTGCCGGTGCCATGCGCCTCCACGAAGCCCACGCGCGCCGGGTCGACGCGCGCGTCGGCCAGGGCCTCGCGCAGCACGGCCTCCTGCGAGGGGCCGTTGGGCGCCGTGAGGCCGTTGCTGCGGCCGTCCTGGTTGGCCGCGCTGCCGCGGATGAGCGCGACGATGTTGTCGCCCGCCGCCTGCGCGTCGGACAGGCGCTTGAGCACCAGCACGCCGCAGCCCTCGCTGCGCACGAAGCCGTCGGCGCGCGCGTCGAAGGTCTTGCAGCGGCCGTCGGGGGCCATCATGTGCGAGCGCGACAGCGCCACGCTGACGTCGGGCGTGAGGATCAGGTTGACGCCGCCGGCCAGCGCGGCGTCGCACTCGCCGCGGCGCAGGCTCATGACGGCCTCGTGGATGGCCACGAGCGAGGACGAGCAGGCGGTGTCGATCGACAGGCTGGGCCCGCGGGTGCCCAGCACGTAGGACAGGCGGCCCGAGGCGATGCTGTGCGCGATGCCCGAGGCGGTGTAGGCGTCGAAGCGCTCCTTGCCGCCGTCGCGCAGCAGCTGGTAGTAGTCGCCGGCCGACATCCCGATGAAGACGCCGGTGCGGCTGCCCTCCAGGCGATCGGCCGGGATGCCGGCGTGCTCCAGCGCTTCCCAGGCCACCTCGAGCAGCAGGCGCTGCTGCGGGTCCATGCTGCGCGCCTCGCGCGGCGAGACGCCGAAGAAGTGCGGGTCGAAGCCGTCCACGTCGCCCACGAAGCCGCCCCAGCGCGTGTTCATCTTGCCCGGCGCGTCGGGGTCGGCGTCGTAGAAGTCGTCGATGGCCCAGCGCTGCGGCGGCACCTCGGTGATGGCGTCCACGCCGTCGCGCACCAGGGTCCAGAACCGCTCGGGCGTGTCGGCCCCCCCGGGGAAGCGGCACCCGATGCCGACGATGGCGATCGGCTCGCGCGCGCCGGTGCCGCCGGCCTCGGCGAGCCGCGCCTGCAGCGCCGTCACGCGCTCCTGCAGCTCGTCGGCCAGCAGCGCCAGGCGCTTGGGCGAAAAGTGGCTGATGCGTTCCAGGAAGTCAGACATCCGATGGCTTTCTCTGCAGCTTCTTCGCAAACAAGGCCTCGATCTCCTCGTCGCTCAGGTCATCGATGGCCTCGACCGCGCCACTGGCCGTGGGCACGGGCGCGGGCGCGGCGGCGGCTTCGGTCTCGGCCTGCGGCGCCAGCAGCTGCCCGATGTACGCGGCCAGCGCGTCCAGCGTGGGGTAGTCGAACACCAGGGTGGCGGGCAGGCCGCGCGCCAGGCCCAGGTCCTTGCCCAGGCGGTTGCGCAGGTCCACGGCCATCAGCGAGTCCAGGCCCAGCTCGTTGAGCGGCTGGCGCGGGTCGATGCGGCGGGCGTCGGCCACGTCGACCACGCGCGCCACGTGCTCGCCGACGAAGGCGAGCAGGCGCTCGGCGCGCTGCGCGCTCGACAGCCCCTTGAGTTGATCGGCCAGCGAGGCGCCGCGCTCGGGCGCCGGCGCGCTCGCCGCGCGGGGCGCCTCGCTGCGCGCCGCGGCGCGGAAGCGCTCCAGCAGCGGCGGCGCGCCCGCTTCCAGGAAGCGCTCCCAGCGCACCGGGAACACGCCCACGCTGGTGGCCTCGCTGCGCATCAGCGACTGCAGCAGGTCCAGGCCCATGCGCGGCGCGATCGCTTCGATGCCGCGCGCGCCCACGCGCTGGTCGATCGCGCGGTCGGCGGCGGCGCCGACCTCGCTCCAGGCGCCCCAGGCGATGCTCAGTCCCGGCAGGCCTTGCGCGCGGCGGTGCAGCGCGAGCGCGTCGAGGAAGGCGTTGGCGGCCGCGTGGTTGCCCTGGCCGGACGAACCCAGCAGGCCGGCCACCGAGGAATACAGAACGAAGAAGTCCAACGGCAGCTCGCGCGTGAGCGCGTGCAGGGCCCAGGCGCCCTCCACCTTGGGGCCCAGCGGGCGCGCGAAGCGCTCCCAGGTCTGCTGCTGCAGGGCGCCGTCTTCCAGCACGCCGGCGCTGTGAATGACGCCGCGCAGCGGGTGGTCCTCGCCGATCAGGTCCAGCACGCGCGCCACTTCGTCGGCGCGCGACATGTCGGCCTGCACCAGCTTGAGCTGCGCGCCGAGCGCGCGCATGGCGTCCAGCGTGGCCAGGGCGGCCTCGCCGGGTGCGCGGCGGCCCACCAGCACCAGGTGGCGCGCGCCCTGCTCGGCCAGCCGCATGGCGCTGATCAGGCCCAGGCCCGAGAGGCCACCCGTGACCAGGTAGCTGGCCTCGGGCGAGAGCGATTCCATGCAGGCCTGCGCCGGATCGTGGCGCGTGAGCACCACCTTGCCGGTGTGGCGCGCCTGGGCCATGAAGCGGAAGGCCTCGGCGCCGCGCGCCAGCGCAAAGGCGTGGTACGGCAGCGGCTGCAGCTCACCCGCGTTCACCAGGCCCATCACCCGCTCGAACAGGGCCTGGGCGGCGGCCGGGTCCTGGTAGCGCTGGGCGTTGAGGTCGATGGCGTGGTAGCGCGCCTGGGGGCGCTCCTGCGCGAAGCGCTCGGGCGTCCAGATGTCGCGCTTGCCGATCTCCAGGAAAACGCCATCGGCCGCCAGGCAGCGCACGCTGGCCGCGATGAAGTCGCCGGCGAGCGAATTGAGCACCAGGTCCACGCCGCGGCCCTGCGTGAGGCGCAGCACCTCGTCGGCGAAGTCCAGCGTGCGCGAGTCCATGACGTGGTCGACGCCGAGCGCGCGCAGCGTGGCGCGCTTGGGCTCGCTGCCGGCGGTGGCGAACACCTGCGCCCCCGCGCGCCGCGCCAGCTGGAGGGCCGCCATGCCCACGCCGCCGGCACCGGCGTGGATGAGCACGCGCTGGCCCGGGCGCAGCCCGCCGAGCGTGTGCAGCGCGTGGCAGGCGGTCATGAAGGCAAAGGGCAGCGTGGCCGCCTGGGCGTAGCCCAGGCCGCGCGGCAGCGGCGCCACGTGGCGTTCCTGCGTGGTCACGTGGCTGGCAAAACAGGCTTCGCCCGTGGCCACCACGGCGTCGCCCACGGCGAAGCGGGTGACGCCTTCGCCCACGCGCACGATGCGCCCGGCGCATTCGCCGCCCAGGGGCTCGGGGTCGTCGCGCAGGGCGACGGCGTTCATGATGTCGCGAAAGTTCAGGCCGGCCGCGCGCACCGCGATCTCGACCTCGCCCGGGCCGGGCGCGCGCCGCGCCATCGGGCGCAGGGCCATGTCGTCGAACACGCCGCTGGCGGCTTTTTCCAGTCGCACCGGCGCGTCGTCGGCGGCCACCAGCGGGAAGGGCGCCAGGCGCGCCACGTGGCGCCGACCGCCGCGCAGCGCGACCTGGTCCTCGGCATCGGCCGCGGCCAGCGCGCGCAGCAGGCCGCCGGCCATCGCGGACGCATCGGCCCGCGGATCGAGATCGACGCAGCTGGCGCGCCACTCGGGGTGCTCCAGCGCAATGACCTTGCCCAGGCCCCAGGTCGGCGCCTGCGCGGCGTCGACCGCGTCGGCGCCATCGACGGCCACCGCGCCGCGCGTGGCGATCCACAGGCGCGGCGCGGTGGCGAACGCGGTGGCGCCCATGGCCTGCACCAGATCCAGCAGCGAGCCGAGGCCGGCGCGCAGCGAAGGCACCACGGCGCCGGCAGGGGCCGGGGACGTGTCGAGGCTGCCGAGGTGGACCACGCCCCGCCAATCGGCACCGGCCAGGGCCTGGCGCAGCGCGGCGGCGTCGGCCCCGGTGGCGGCGTTCGCGGGCCGCAGGTCCACCACCTGGCCGGCCCCACGCAGGCCGGCGGCCAGGGCGTCGCCCACGCCCTGTTGATCGGTCAGCAGCAGCCAGCGCCCGCCCGTGGGCATCGGCTCCTGCGCTTCCACCGGTTTTCGCGCGGCCAGCAGCACCTCGCGCGATCGCGGGTCGGGCGAATCGATGGCCGCGGCCTCGAAGCCGGTCTCGGCCAGCAGCGACAGCCAGCGCTCGCGCGACAGCAGCGGCTGGCGGGGCCGCAGGTCGGTGTCGGTGAAGCGCCACCAGCCCTCGGTGAGGCCGAAGGTGATGTCGATCCAGCGCTCGTCGCCGGCCACCTCCAGCATCAGCAGGGTGCCGCCGGGCGCCAGCGCCCCGCGCAGGCGGCCCAGGGTGCGGCGCAGGTCGGCGGTGGCGTGGACCACGTTGGAGGCGATCACGAGGTCGAAGCGGCGCCCGTCCAGGCCCTGCGCGGCCAGGTCCTGCTCCAGGTCCAGGGCCTGGAAGGCCATGAAGCGGTGCGCCGCGAAGGCCTCCTTCGCGCGCGCCACCATGGAGGGGCCGACGTCGGTGAACAGGTAGTCGCAGCGCCCGGCGGGCAGCGCGGGCGCCAGCCAGGCGGTGGTGCCGCCGGTGCCGCCGCCCACCTCCAGCACGCGCAGGCGCTGGCCCGGGGGCAGTTGGCGCAGCGCGACGCGAACGGTTTCGCGCACCAGTTGGTTGTAGGCCTTGGCCTCGGGGGCGTCGCGGTACAGGGCCTCGGCCAGCGCGGCCGAGCCGTCGGGGAACAGCCGGTGCAGCGGGTCCACCGCGCCGCGCAGGATGCCGCCCAGCGCCGCGCCGCAGTTCGCGGTGAGCGTGAAGCGCGGGCGCGCGGCCGGGTGGCGCTGCAGCAGCGCGGGCAGGCGCTGCAGGGGGTCGGCCGGCGTGGGCCAGTGCAGCACGCGCCAGGCCCCGCCCTCGGCGCGCAGCACGCCGTCCTCGGCCAGGATGGCCAGCAGGCGCGGCAGCAGGCGGTGGTAGCGCGGCGCCACGCCGAGCGTGCGCGCCAGCGCGGCGGCTTCCACCCGCTCGCCGGCCGCGGGGCGCCAGCCCAGCTCGGCCAGCGCGCGCACGATCCAGTCGGCGCTCAGGGACTCCAGCGCCAGGAAGGCCTGGTGGTAGTCGTCCAGGCCATGCTCGCGCGCCAGGCCGTCGAGCAGCGGGCCGGCGCACGCGGCCAGCTCGGCGGGCGCGGGCAGCCAGGCGGCGTCGCTCGCGCGCGGCCATTCGATCGCGTAGACCGGGGCCTCGCCCGCGCCCAGCGGGCGCAGCGCGATGCCCTCCAGCGTGGCCACCGGCCCGTGCTCGTCGGCGACGGTGACGCTGGCCTTGAGCAGCCCCGCCCCGCCCTCGCCCACGGCGATGCGCGCGTGGCTGGTCACCCGCGGCCCCGGCGTGCGGTGCCATTGCAGGCGCTCGATCGCCATCGGCAGGTAGGCCTGGCCGGCGGCCGTGCGCTCGGGCAGCGCCGCCGCCATCACCTGCAGGCAGGCGTCGAGCAGGGCCGGGTGCAGCAGGTAGTCGCCCGCGCCGGCGGCGGCGGGCAGTTCGATCTCGCCCAGGGCTTCGCCGTCCTGGCGGTGCAGGCGTTGCACGCCGTGCAGGCTGGGACCGAAGTCCAGCCGGCGCGCGCGCAGGCCCTCGCGGTGCGCGGCGCCGTCCAGCGTGCGGGTGCAGCGTTCCCGCACGGCCTCGCGCGGCTCGGGCAGCGGCGCGTCGGCGCGCTCGGCCGGGTCGGCGTAGCGGCCCAGCACGTGCCGTTGCCACGCGTCCTCATCGGCGCCATCGGCCTGCGACAGCACCTCGACGCTGGCGGCCTCGCCCTCGGGCCGGCGCACGACGACCTGCACCGTGCGGGCCTCCTCGCCCTCGAAGGCCAGCGGCTCGACGATCGCCACCTCGTGCAGCGCACGCGCCTCGCCCCAGACCTGGCGGCTGGCGGCCAGCGCCATTTCCAGGAAGCCGGTGGCCGGCAGGATGGCGCGGCCGTTGACCTGGTGGTCGGCCAGGTACGGCAGGTCGGCGGCGCGCAGGCGCTGTTCGAACGACACCACCTCGCGCAAGGCGCCGCGCAGGCGCGCGCCCAGCAGCGGGTGCGCGGTGTCGCGGCCCACGGGCCGGGGCGCCACGGCGCGCGCGCGGAACCACTGGCGCTCGCGCTGGAAGGGGGTGCTGGGCAGGTCGGCGGGCCGGCAGCCGGACGAGGACCAGACGGCCCGCCAGTCCAGCGGCGCGCCGGCCAGGAACAGGCTGCCCAGCGATTCGGCGAGCTGGTCGAGGTCGTCGCGGCCCTTGCGCAGCGTCGGCACCAGGGTGGGCAGACGGGCGGGCGCGCCCTCGTCCAGCGTGGCCTCCACGAACGGCAGCAGCGTGGGGTGGGGGCCGACCTCGATGCACACGTCGGGCGAGAGGCCGGCCAGCGTGCGCAGGCCGTCGGCGAAGCGCACGGCCTCACGCACGTGGCGGCGCCAGTAGCGGGGCTGGGTCACCTCGGCCGGGTCGGCCCAGCCGCCCGTGAGGTTGGACACCAGGCGCAGCCGCGGCGCGGCGAACGGCACGCTCGACGCGGCCTGCTCGAAGGCGTCCAGCACCGGGTCGACCAGGGGCGAATGGAAGGCGTGCGAAACCGGCAGCACCTGGCAGCGGTGGCCGCGCGCCGCGAAGCCCTCGCACAGGGCGTCCACGTCGGCGGCGGCGCCCGCGATCACGGTCTGGCGCGGGCCGTTGACCGCCGCGATGGCGACACGCGCCGCGCGCGGGGCGAGCGCCTCGGCCACCTCGGCCTCGGGCGCGGACACGGCCGCCATGCGGCCACCGGCGGGCAGCGATTGCATCAGCCCGCCGCGCCGGGCGATCAGCCACAGGGCGCGCTCCAGCGGCATCACGCCCGCGAGGCAGGCGGCCACGAGTTCGCCCACCGAATGGCCCATCACCGCGTCGGGCCGGACGCCCCAGCTGATCCAGAGCTGCGCCAGCGAGTACTCGATGGCGAACAGCGCGGGCTGGGTGAAGCCGGTGTCGTCGAGCCGCTTCGCAGGCGCCTCGGGGTCGAACAGCAGCTCGAGCAAGGGGCGCTCGATCGCGCCCTGCAGCCCGGCGGCGCATTCATCGAGCGCGCGGCGGAACACCGGCTCGCGCTCATAGAGGGTGCGGCCCATGCCCAGGTACTGCGCGCCCTGCCCCGTGAACAGGAAGGCGATGCGCGCCGGGTCGCGGCGGTTCACGCGCGCGGTGCGCAGGTTCGGCGCCTCGCGGCCCTCGGCCAGGGCGCGCAGGCCCTCGACCAGTTCGGTCACGCTGCGCGCCAGCACCACGGCGCGCTGCGCGAAGGCCGCGCGGCCCACGGCGGCGCTGAAGCAGAGATCGGCCAGCGATTCGTCGGGCCGGCCCGCGAGGGCCTCGGCGCAGCGCGCGGCCAGCGCGGCCAAAGCGGCTTCGTTCTTGGCCGACAGCACGAACGGCCACTGGCGGCCCAGGGCGTGGTCCGCCCTGGCCGGCGCCGTGGGGGCCTCCTCCACCAGCACGTGCGCGTTGGTGCCGCTGAAACCGAAGGAGCTGACGCCCGCGATGCGGCGGCCGTTGATGGGCTCCCAGGGCGTGAGCGCGGTGGGCACGCGCAGGGCGAAATCGTCCCAGGGAATGTGCGGGCTGGGCGTCTTGAAGTGCAGGTGCGGCGGGATCTGCCGCTGCTGCAGCGACAGCACCAGCTTGATGAGCCCGGTGACGCCGGCCGCCGCTTCCAGGTGGCCCACGTTGGTTTTCACCGAACCCAGCCACAGCGGCTGTTCGCGCCCGGCGCCGAACACCGCGCCCAGGGCCTGCACCTCCAGCGGGTCGCCCAGTTGCGTGCCGGTGCCGTGCGCCTCGATCAGGCCGACCTCGTGCGGCCGCAGGCCGGCGCGTTCCAGGGCCTCGCGGATCACCGCTTCCTGCGCCGGGCCGTTGGGCGCCGTCAGGCCGCTGCTGGGACCGTCCTGGTTGACGGCGCTGCCGCGAATCACCGCGAGCACGCGGTCGCCGTCGGCCATCGCATCACTCAGGCGCTTGAGCACCACCACGCCGCAGCCCTCGCCACGCGCGAAGCCGTCGGCGGACGCGTCAAAGGTCTTGCAGCGGCCGTCGGGCGCGAGCATGCGCGCGTGCGACAGCGCGATGTACAGGTCGGGCGAGAGGATCAGGTTGACGCCGCCGGCCAGGGCCATGCGGCAGTCGCCCGCGCGCAGCGCTTGGCAGGCCAGGTGCACGGCCACCAGCGAGGACGAGCAGGCGGTGTCCAGCGTGAGGCTGGGCCCCTGCAGGCCCAGCAGATACGAGAGGCGGCCCGAGCCGATGCTGTGGGCGATGCCGGAGGTGAAGTGCGCATCGAGCAGGGAACGGTCGCCGCTCATGAGCTGCAGGTAGGCGTAGTCGCTGCTGCACATGCCCATGTAGACGCCGGTGCGCGTGCCCTCCAGCCGGTCGGGCGCCTGGCCCGCGTGCTCCAGGGCCTCCCAGCTCACTTCGAGCAGCAGGCGCTGTTGCGGGTCCATGCCCTGGGCCTCGCGCGGCGCGATGCCGAAGAAGCCGGCGTCGAAACCGTCGATGGCGCCGAGGAAGCCGCCCGCGCGCGTGGCGATGCGACCGGGCGCCTCGGGGTCGGGGTCGTACAGGGCCTCGGTGTCCCAGCGATCGGCGGGCAGCGGGCCGATGGCGTCCACGCCGTCGCGCATCAGGCGCCAGAAGCTGTCGGCGTCGTTGCCGCCGCCGGGCACGCGGCAACCCAGGCCGATGATGGCGATGGGCTCGCGCGCCGCGGCCTCCAGCGCGGCCACGCGCGACTGCGCCGCCTCCAGCGCGAGAAAGGCGCGCTTGAGGGGCGACAGGGCGGATTCGCCAGCGGGGGCCGGGGGGCTTGCGTCGTTCATCGTTCAGGTCTTGTCCAGGCGCGCGAGCAGCAGCGCTTCGATCTCGGCGTCGCTCATGGCGGCCACGGCGGCCTCGCCCCATGCGGCGGGCGCGGCGGCGGGCGTGGCGGGCGCGGCCAACGGGGCGGCGGGTGCGGCCGTGTCGGTGGGCGCCACGCGACCCAGCAGGTGCGCGGCCAGCGCGTCGATGGTGGGGTAGTCGAACATCAGCGTGGCGGGCAGCGGCTTGTCCAGGCCCAGGCCGGTGCCGAGCTGGTTGCGCAGCTGCACGGCCATGAGCGAGTCGAATCCGAGGTCCATCAGCCGATCGTGCCGCCCTGGCGGCTCGTTCTGGTCCAGGCGCAGCACGCGAACGACCCGATCGCGCACGAATTCACGCAAGAGGTCCAGGCGTTCGCCTGGCAAGGCCTCGCGCACCCGCCGCCGCAGCGCCTCGGCCGCTTCCTGCGGCCCGGTGCGCGTGGGCGCGCTCGCCGGCGCACCGGCCGGCTCGATCGCCTGCGTCACGCCACCGGCGGCCTCGGCCGAGCCCGGCGCGCGCGCCACGATGAGGTGCTGGCCCAGGGCCTCGGCGGGCGAGCCCGCGGGCGGCCAGGCGCCGGCCTCGTCGAAGCCGGCCTCGCGCAGGGCGCGCACCCAGGTGGTGGGCGGCAGCAGCGGGTTGTCGGTGCGCAGGTCGTCGGCGAAGTGCTGCCAGCCTTCGATCAGGCCGGTGCTCATGTCGAACCACGCCAGGTGGGTGGTGGACTCCACCAGCACCAGCACGCCGCCCGGGGCGAGCAGGCCACGCAGGCGCTGCAGCGCGGTGCGCAGGTCCTTGCTCGCGTGCACCGCATTGGCGGCGACGATGGCGTCGAAGCCGCCCGGCGCATAGCCCTGCGCGGCCGGGTCCTGGTCCATGTCGAAGGCGCCGAAGCTCAGGAAGCGGTGCTCGGCGAAGCGCTCGCGCGCGCGGTCGAGGAACACGTCGGACACGTCGCTGAAGTGGTAGCGCGCGCGATCGGGCGGCAGCGCGGCCAGCACCGCGGCGCTGGTGCCGCCGGTGCCGGCGCCGATCTCCAGCACGCGCAGCTGGCGGCCTGGCGGCACCGAGGCGCCCAGCGACTCGAAGGCGGTGGCGGCCAGGCCGTTGATGTAGCGCATGGTGGCCGAGCGCTGGTACAAGTTTTCGGCGAGTTCGAAGGAGCCACCAGGGAACAGGGTTTCCAGCGGGCTTTCGCGGCCACGCAGCACGGGCTCGACCAGCGAGCCGCAGTGGCGCAGGTAGTCCAGCAGGGGCTGGTTGTCGGCGAACAGGGCCTCGGCGCCGGCCCACAGCGCGGGCAGGTCGGGCGCGGCCAGCGGCGCGTCGGCCACGAAGGCCTCGCCCGCGGCGCGCAGATCGCCGCGCGCGGCCAGGCCGGCCAGCCAGCGCGCCACCAGGTGGCGGTAGCCGGCCGCGATGCCGCCGGCGTGCAGCACCTCGTCGAGCGTGCGCGATTCGCCGGCCACGCGAAACAAGCCCGCTTCGTGCAGCGTGTGCGCGGCGTGCGCGAGGGTGATGGCCTCCAGGCAGGCCCATTTGGCGGGGTAGGAGGCGATGCCCAGGTCCAGCGGACCGCGTTGTGCCTGCCGGTCCAGCGCCTGGCTCAGCGCGGCCCAGCGCTGGCCCGCGTTCAAGGCCATGCCCGGCGCCTGGTTGACCACGTCCATCCAGTGGCGCGTGGCGCGCCAGGGATAGCTCGGCGCGGCCACGCGGCGGCGCGCGAAGGGTGCGTCGAAGCCGGCCCAGTCCACCTCGGCGCCCGCCGCGTAGAGCTTCTGCAGGCCCTCCAGCATGTCGTTCGCCTCGGGCCGCTCGCGGTGCAGCGAGGGCAGCCAGTCGACGGTCGCCCCGGCCGCGCATTCGGCCCCCATGCCCAGCAGCACCGGGTGCGGGCCGACCTCGATGAAGTGCGTGATGCCCTGGCGCAGCAGCACCTGCAGGGCCGGCGCGAAGCGCACCGGCTGGCGCATGTGGCGCAGCCAGTAGTCGGGGTCGGCCAGCTCGTTCGGGCCCACGGGCTCGCCCGTGAGGTTGGACACCAGGGCGATGGCCGGCGGCGAGAAGCGCACGCTGGCCAGCGCTTCGCGCAGGCCGGGCAGCGCGGGCTCGATGAGGGCCGAGTGCGCCGCGTGCGGCACGCGCAGCGATTTGGCGCGCACGCCCTGGGCCTGCAGCGCGGCCACGGCGGCCGTCACGCTGTCGCGCGGGCCGCTGATGACGAAGTGCTCGGGGCCGTTGTCGGCGGCGATGGCGAGCGCCGGGTCGCCGCTGGCGGCCAGCTGGGCCTGCACCGTGGCCAGCGGCGCGAACACGGCGGCCATGCCGCCGTCGGCCGGCAGCGCGTGCGTGAGGCGCCCGCGCGCGGCCACGGCGCGCAGGCCGTCCTCCAGCGACAGGGCGCCGGCCACGCAGGCCGCCGCGTACTCGCCCAGGCTGTGGCCCAGCAGGGCCTCGGGCTCGATGCCCCAGGAGCGCCAGAGCGCGGCCAGCGAGACCTCGATGGCGAAGGTGAGCGGCTGGGCGTAGGCCGTGTCGTCGATGGACACCGCCGCGTCAGGCGGGGCGTACAGCAGCGCCAGCAGGCCCCGGTCCATGTGCGGGCGCAGCGCGGCGTCGCAGGCGTCCATGGCGGCGCGGAACACGGGCTGCTGTTCGTACAGCGCGCGCCCCATGCCCACGTGCTGGGCGCCCTGCCCGGTGAACAGGAAGGCCACGCGCGGGCGCGTGGCGCCCTCGTTGTGGCCGCTCACCAGCGCCTCGGACTCGCGCCCGTCCAGAAAAGCGCGCAGGCCGTCGATCATCTGCGCCGCGTTCTGACCGCGCACGGCCAGGCGGTGCGCGAAATGCGCGCGGCCGGCGTTGGCGGTGAAGCACAGGTCGGCCAGGTTCAGGTCGGGCGCGGCCAGGGCCTGCGCGTAGCGCCGCGCCAGCTCGGCCAGCTCGCCGTCGTGCCGCGCCGACAGGGCCAGCAGGTGCGTGGTGCGCTCGTGCGCGGGCGCCTCGCGCGCGGGCGCCTCGGGCGCGGCCTCCAGGACCACGTGGGCATTGGTGCCGCTGAAGCCGAAGGCGCTGACGCCCGCGAGCCGGCGCCCCTCGATGGGCGCCCAGGGCGTCACGGCGGTGGGCACCTTCAGCGGCCAGGCGGCCCAGTCGATGTGCGGGTTGCCCTGGCGGAAGTGCAGGTGCGGCGGCAGCTCGCCGCGCTGCAGGCCCAGCACCACCTTGGCGACGCCGGCCAGGCCGGCCGCGGCCTCCAGGTGGCCGATGTTGGTCTTGATGGAGCCGATGAGCAGGGGCCGCGCGGCCTCGCGGCCCGCGCCGAGCACGGCCCCCAGGGCGCCGACCTCGATCGGGTCGCCCAGCGGCGTGCCGGTGCCGTGCGCCTCGACGTAGCCGATCTCGCCCGGCCGCACGCGCGCGTTGGTTAGGGCGGCGCGGATCACGTCTTCCTGCGCCGGGCCGTTGGGCGCGGTCAGGCCGCCGCTGCGGCCGTCCTGGTTGATGGCGCTGCCGCGCACCACCGCCAGCACGCGGTCGCCCCGCGCCTGCGCGTCCGACAGGCGCCGCAGCACCAGCACCACGCAGCCTTCGCCGCGCACGTAGCCGTCGGCGGCGGCGTCGAAGGTCTTGCAGCGGCCGTCGGCGGCCATCATCCGCGCCTTCGAGAAGTTGATGTTCATCTCGGGCGTGAGCATCAGGTTGACCGCGCCCACCAGGGCGGTGTCGCACTCGCCCAGGCGCAGGCCCTGGACCGCCAGGTGCAGGGCCACCAGGGACGACGAGCAGGCCGTGTCCACCGTGACGGCGGGACCCTGCGCGCCCAGCACGTAGGACAGCCGCCCCGAGGCCACGCTGTAGGAGTTGCCGGTGCCGAAGTACGGGTCGATGAGTTCGTGGTGGCGGTAGATGGCGCGGCCGTAGTCGTTGTTGCCCACGCCCATGTAGACGCCGGTGCGCGTGCCCGCCAGCTCGCCTGGCGCCTGGCCGGCGTTCTCCAGGGCTTGCCAGGCCACTTCGAGCAGCAGGCGCTGCTGCGGGTCCATGCTGGCGGCCTCGCGCGGCGAGATGCCGAAGAACTCGGCGTCGAAGCGGTCCACGCCGTCGAGGAAACCGCCATGGCGCGTGGTCATCTTGCCGGGCGCGTCCGGGTCCGCGTCGTACAGCGCGTCGAGCGGCCAGCGATCGGCGGGAATGCCGCCGATGGCGTCGCGGCCGTTCCACAGCAGATCGCCCAGGCCCTCCATGTCTTTCACGCCGCCCGGCAGGCGCAGCGCCAGGCCGACGATGGCCAGCGGTTCGTGCGCGGCCGACTGCGCGCGCGCGAGCTGCGCCTTGAGCTCGCGGATTTCGAGCAGGGCGCGCTTGACGGGCGACAGGGCTTCGGTGGCGGGCTGCGGGTCGTTCATGTTCCGGGGCTTTCGGGTCCGCCCGAGAGTTCCTGCATCAGCAGGGCCTCGGCTTCTTCGTCGGACAGCGCGGCGAGCTCGCCATGGGCCGGCGCGCCGGCCGTGGCCTGGGGCGCGGGCGCGTCCTCCAGGCCGAGCGCGCGCATCAGGTAGGCGGTGAGCGCGTCGAGGTTGGGGTAGTCGAACAGCAAGGTGGCCGACAGCGGCTGGCCGATGGAGCGCGTCAGGGCGTTGCGCAGCTCCACCGCCATCAGCGAGTCGAGGCCGATGTCCTTGAGCGCGCGCCGGGGGTCGATGGCGGTGCCGGCGTCCAGGCCCAGCACCTGCAGCGCGCGCTCGGCGAGGTGGGCCATGAGCGCGCCGCGGCGCTGGCCGGCGGGCAGCTGGCGCAGGCGGGCGGCCAGGGTGGCGTCGGGCAGGGTCTCGGCGGCGGGCGCGGGGCGGCGCGCGGCGGCCGGGAACAGGGCCGCGTCCACGCCGGCCGGCAAGTGCGAAAGGAAGGCCGACCAATCGATCGGCAGCACCAGGGCGTGCGTGGCCCCCTCGCGCCACAGGGCTTCCAGGCGTTGCAGGCCCAGCTCGGGCTCGATGGGCTTGAGGCCACGCCCGGCCCAGGGGTCGCGGCCCGAGGCCGCCAGCTGCGTGGCCATGCCGCCCTGCGCCCAGGCGCCCCAGCCGACGCTGAGCGCGGGCAGGCCCGACGCGCGGCGTGCGCGCGCCAGGGCGTCGAGTTCGGCGTTGGCGGCGGCGTAGGCGCACTGGCCGGGCGCGCCCAGCCAGCCGCCGGCGGCGGAATAGAGCACGAAGAAGTCCAGCGGCCACTCGCGCGTGAGCGCGTGCAGCACGCGCGCGCCCCCCACCTTGTTGCGCAGCACGGCGGCGCAGCGCGCCCAGGTCTGGCGGATCAGCGCGCCGTCGTCCAGCACGCCGGCCGCGTGCACCACGCCGCGCAGGGGCGGCAGCTCGCGCGCGAGTTCGGCCAGGAGCGCGCCCATGGCGCCGGCGTCGGCGGCGTCCAGCGCGGCCACGCGCACGCTCACGCCGCTGCCGCGCAGCGCGGCGATGGCCGCCTGCGCCTCGGCCGAGGGCGCGCGGCGACCCAGCAGCACCAGATGGCGCGCGCCGCGCTGGGCGAGCCCGCGCGCGGTGTGCAGCCCCAACGCGCCCAGTCCCCCGGTGATGAGGTAGCTGGCGTCGGCGCGCACGAGACCGGCCGGTGCCGCCTGCGGCGCCGGGGGCAGGCGCAGCACCAGTTTGCCGGTGTGCCGGGCCTGGGCCATGTGGCGGAAAGCTTCGCTGGCGCGCTCGAAATCGAAGGGCGTCACCGGCAAGGGGCGCAGGCTGCCGTCGGCCAGGCCGGCCAGCACCTCGTCCAGCAGCGGCGCCACCATCGCGGGGTCGGCGTAGGCCTCGTCGCCGAAGTCGTAGGCGCGGTAGCGCAGGCCGGGGTGGCGCGCGGCCACGGCCTCGGGCGTCCAGATGCCGCGCTTGCCCAGCTCCAGGAACCAGCCGCCCGGCGCGACCACCGACAGGCCCGCGGGAATGAAATCGCCCGCCAGCGAGTTGAGCAGCACGTGCACGCCCTCGCCTTGCGTGGCGCGCTTCAGTTCCTCGACAAAACCGGTGCTGCGCGAGTCCATCACCTGCGCCACGCCGAGCGAGCGCAGAAAGGCGCGCTTGTCCTCGGAGCCCGCGGTGGCGTACACCGTGGCGCCCGCGCGCAGGGCCAGTTGCACCGCCGCCAGGCCGACGCCGCCCGCCCCCGCGTGGATCAGCACGCGCTGGCCGCGCCGCAGGCCGGCGATGCGCTGCAGGCCGAACAAGGCGGTGAGGAAGGCCACCGGCAAGGCGGCCGCCTGCTCGAACGACAGCGTGGCGGGCAGGCGCGACAGGAAGGCCGCGGGCACCACGGCCTCGCTGGCCATGCTGCCGTGGGCGAAGCCGAACACGGCGTCGCCCACGCGCAGGCCGTCGACGCCGGCGCCGCATTCGATCACCGTGCCCGCGCATTCGGCGCCGAGCGGGATGCCCGTGCCGGGGTAGACGCCCAGGGCCAGCAGCACGTCGCGGAAGTTCAGCGCCGCCGCGGCCACGCGCAGGCGCACCTCGCCGGCCTGCAAGGCCGGGCGCGCCAGGGGGCGGATGGCCAGCCCGTCGAGGGTGCCGGCCTGCGCCACTTCCAGGCGCCGGGGCGCGTCGGCCACGGGCGCCGGCGCCGCGTCCGGGTGAGTCAGCGCCAGCGGCACCAGCCGCTGCACCCAGGCGCCGCCGCCGCGCAGCGCGGTGTCGGGACCGGCGCCCAGCAGCCAGGGCAGCAGCGCCGCGCCGTCGCTGGCCGCGGCATCGATGTCGATCGCGCGCGGCTGCAGTTCGGGGTGTTCCACGCGCAGCACACCCAGGAAGGCCCAGGCGCCCGCGGCCGCCAGGCCCGCCGGTGCTTCGCCGGCGTGCACCGATTGCGCCGAGCGCGTCACCAGGGTGAGCGTTGCCGGCGCCGCGACCAGGGCCTGGGCCAGGTGCAGCAGCGCGCCGCTGGCCAGCCGCTCGGCGTGTTCGGGGTCATCGGCCTCCAGCGCCGGGGCGTCCAGGCCCCAGAGGTGCACCGCGCCGCGCAGCGGGCCGCTGGCCTGGGCCGCGTCCAGCACCGCCTTGAAGTCCTGCGGGCCGTGCGGGTCCACGGTCCAGCGGTCCCCGCCCAGGGATTGCAGGCGTTCGCCCGGCCGCACCTCGATGCAGCGCGCGCCGCGCGCCTGCAGCGCCGCCCGCAGCGAGGCCGCCAGGCCCGAGGCGTCGCTCAACAGCAGCCAGGCGCCGTCGGCGGGACGCTCGGGGGACGCGGCGCCGGCGGGCGCCGGCTGCCAGCGCGCCTCGTACACGCCCTCGTCCGGCGCGTCGCCGGCCAGGCGCCGCGCGTCGGCGCGCGCGAAACGGGCGCCGGTGATGAAGGCCACCGGCTCGCCGGCCTCGTCGTCGAGGCGCAGGTCGGCCGCGAAGGCCTCGGCGCCCGGCGCCGGTTCGGCGCGCAGGGTGGCGCTGGCGCGCAGCCGCGCCAGGCCCGGGCGCCACAGCGCGAAGCGCTCGACGCCCATGGGCACCCAGAGTTGGGTGGGCAGCCCCGCCGAGCCGGCCGAGGCGGCGGCCGCGCAGAGCTGCAGGGCCGCGTCGAGCAGGGCCGGGTGCAGGCCGAAGCGCGGCGCCTCGTGCGACAGCTCGGGCGGCAGGGCCAGCTCGCCCCGGGCCCAGCCGTCGCCGGCGGCCAAGACCTGCACGCCGCGAAAGCCGGGGCCGAAGGCCACGCCGAGCGAGTCGAAGCGTTGATAGAAAGCGGCGCGGTCGACGGCGGCGCCTTCCATCGGGGCGGGTGCGGCGCCAGGCGACGGCGCGGCCTCGCGCCGCCCGATGGCCGAGCACACGCGCTGCCAGCCGGGTGCCGCGTCGATGGCCTGGAACAGCTCCAGCACCGCGCCCGCCGCGCCGTCGCGCACGACCACCTGCCAGGCCAGTTCGCCCGCGTCCGGCAGCGGCAGCGGGCGGTCGACGGCGAAGGCCTCGAGCGAGCCTGCGCCGGCCTCGGCGCGCCAGGCCGCGTGCAGGGTCTCCAGCATGGCCGCGCCGGGCATCAGCAGGCGCCCGCCGATGCGGTGGTCGCGCAGCGCGCCCGCGCTGTCCACCGTCCAGCGCGCCTGGTAGACCCGGTCGCTGGTGGCCGCGAGCGGCAGGCGCGCGCCCAGCAAGGGGTGCGCGCCGCTGGGCCGCGCGGGGGCGGCAGCGGCCACCGGCGTGGGGCGCAGCCAGTAGCGCTGGCGCTGCCAGGGGTAGCGCGGCAGGTCCACCACCTCGCCCGGGCCGCCGAGCAAGGCCTCGGTGTCCAGCGTGTGGCCCACCACGTGCAGCGCGGCGGCCGAGGCCAGCAGCGCGTCGCGCTCGGGCTTGCCCCGGCGCAGCGAGGCGGCCACCGTGGCGGCGCGGCCGCGGGCCTGCAGCGTGTCGCCCAGCGCGCCGCTGAGCACCGGGTGCGGACCGATCTCCAGGAAGGCGTTGAAGCCGTCGTCCGACAGGGCCTCGATGGCGGCTTGCAGGCGCACGGGCTCGCGCACGTTGCGGCCGAAGTAGTCGGCGTCGAAGCGCTGGCGCGGCGCGGCGGCGCCGGTGACGGTGGAGTACACCGGCACGGCCGCCGGCGAGGACGCCACCTCGCCCAGGCGCGCCACCAGCTCGCGCTGCAGCGGCGCCATCTGGGCGCTGTGAAAGGCGTAGTTGACCGGCAGCAGGCGGTGGTGCACGCCGCGCGACGCCAGGGCATTGAGCGCTTCGTCCAGCGCGGCGGGCTCGCCGGAGAGCACCACGCTGCGCGGCGCGTTCAGGGCCGCGAGCGAGAGCCGCTCGCCGAAGGGCGCCAGCAGGGCCTCGGCCTCGGCGGCGCTGCAGTCGACGGCGGCCATGCGGCCGTGGCCGGTGGCCTGCTGCATCACGCGGGCGCGCAGGCAGACCACGCGCACGGCCTCGGCCAGGCTGAGCACACCGGCCACCTGCAGCGCGGCGATTTCGCCCACGCTGTGGCCGACCACCGCGCCGGGGCGCACGCCCCAGGCGGCCCAAAGCGCGGCCAGCGACACCTGGATGGCGAACAGCGCGGGCTGAGCCACCTCGGTCTGGTGCAGGCGCGACGCCGCTTCGTCCACGGACAGCTCGGCCAGCAGCGACCAGCCGGTGGCCGCGCGGATCAGCGCCTCGCATTCGTCCATGCGCGCGCGAAACACCGGTTCCTGCGCCAACAGCTCGCGGCCCATGGCGTACCACTGCGGGCCCTGGCCGCTGAAGACGAAGGCCAGGCGCGGCGCGGCGTCGGGCGCCACGCGGCCCAGGCAGGCGCCGGGCGCTTCGCCGTCGCGCGCGAAGGCCTCGAGCCGGGCGCGCAGTTCCTCGCGGTCGCGGCCCAGCACCGCCAGGCGGTGGTCCAGCGCGGAGCGGCGCGCGCCCGCGGTGAAGCAAAGGTCGGTCAGCGAGGCCTGGCTGCGCGGCAGGAACCCGGCCCAGGACCGGGCGAGTTCGCGCAGCGCGGGCCCGCTCTGCGCGGACAGGTGCAGCAGATGCGTGCCCTGCCCGGCCGGCGCCTGCGGCGCGGCGCCCAGGCGCGGCGCTTCTTCGAGCACGACGTGCGCGTTGGTGCCGCCCACGCCGAACGAGCTGGTGCCGGCGCAGCGCGTGAGCGCGCCGCGCGGCCAGGGCGTGAGCGTCGTGGGCACGGCCAGGCGCGTGCCGTCCAGCGAGAGGTGCTTGTTGAGCGACTTGAAATGGATCTGCGGCGGGATCGCCTCGTGGCGCATGGCCAGCACGGTCTTGATGACACCGGCCACCCCCGCCGCCGCCTCCATGTGCGCCAGGTTGGCCTTGGCCGCGCCCAGCCAGCAGGTGCCGCCGCCCACGTCGGCGCGGCCCACGGTGGCCGCCAGGGCCTCCACCTCGATCGGGTCGCCCAGCGGCGTGCCGGTGCCGTGGGCCTCGATGAAACCGATGCGGCCGGGCTCGAGCTGCGCCGCGGCCAGGGCCTCGCGAATGAGGTCCTGCTGGGCCAGGCCATTCGGCGCGGCCAGCAGGGTGGAGTGGCCGTCCTGGTTGACGGCCGAGCCACGCACCACGGCCAGCACGCGGTCGCCGTCGGCGACGGCGTCGCTCAGGCGCTTGAGCACGATGACGCCGCAGCCCTCGCCGCGGCCGAAGCCGTCGGCGCTGTCGTCGAAGGTCTTGCAGCGGCCATCGGGGGCCATGAAGCCGACCTTGGAGAGCGACACCATCAGGTCGGGCGTGACCATCAGCGAGACGCCACCGGCGAGGGCGATGTCGCTCTCGCCGTGGCGCAGGCTCTGGCAGGCCAGGTGGATGGCCACCAGCGAGGACGAGCAGGCGGTGTCCACCGACACGCTGGGGCCGCGCAGGTCCAGCAGATAAGACAGGCGGTTGACCAGCACGCTGTGCACCGTGCCGGTGAGCGTGCGCGCGTCGATGGCTTCGGGGTCGCGGTACTCCAGCAGCTGGTAGTCGTTGTGGTAGCTGGCCACGAAGGCGCCGGCGCGGCTGCCGCGCAGCTTGTCGCGCGTGAAGCCGGCGTCGTCCAGCGCCTCCATCGCCACTTCGAGGAACAGGCGCTGCTGCGGGTCCATGCGCTCGGCTTCGCGCGGCAGGATGTTGAAGTAGGCGGCGTCGAAGCCGTCGATGCGCTCCAGGAAACCGCCTTCGCGCGCGATGGACTTGCCGGGCACCGAGGGGTCGGCGTCGTAGACGGCCTGCACGTCCCAGCGGTCGGCGGGCACGGGGCGCACCGCGTCCACGCCGTCGACCAGCAGCTGCCAGAACGCCTCGGGCGAGTCCGCGCCGCCAGGGAAGCGGCACCCCATGCCGACGATGGCGATCGGGTCGGCCCGCAGCACGGCCTCGCTCTGCGCGCGCACCTTCTGCGCCATCAAGGCGAGCTTGATGGCCGACAGCTGGCCCAGCGAAGGAGAGGAAGGCGTGTCGCTCATGGGGGTCAGCGGCGCTGGCGCAGCAGCAGGGCCGCGTCCTCGTCGGAGAGTTGGTTCACGTCGTCGAGCGCGGCGGCGAGCTCGGGCGCTGGCCCGGCGGCCGGCGCCGCCACGGGCGCGGCGGCTGGCGCCGGCGCGGCGGCGTGCGCCCCGGCGAGAAAGCCCGTGAGGGCCTCGATGGTGGGGTAGTTCCAGGCCAGCGTGGCCGACAGCGGCTGGCCGTGCAGCGGCTCCAGGCGGTTGCGCAGTTCCAGCGCCATGAGCGAGGTCAGGCCCAGGCTGCCCAGGGGCTTGCGTGGGTCGATGCGCGCGGGGTTGAGCTTGAGCACGCGGCCCACGACCTCGCGCACCGTGAGCTCCAGGGCGCGGCGGCGCTCAGCCGGGTCGGCCGGGTCGGCGGGTGCCGGCGCGGTGGGCGCCGCGCCGGGCTGCGCCGGGGCGGCCTCGGACTCGAACAGGTCGCGCAGCAGCGGCGCCTGGCGCGCGCCGCCTTGCGCGCGCAGCCGCGCCCAGTGAATGGGCATGGCCAGCAGGTGACCGTGCGGCCAGCGCAGGGCCTCGTCGAACAGGGCCAGGGCCTGCGCCGGCGCAAAGGCGGCGATGCCCTGGCGCTGCAGCTCGTCTTGCTGGCGCTGGCCGGTGTCGCCCCGCATCACGCCGGTCTGCGACCACACGCCCCAGCCGATGCTGAGCGCGGGCTGGCCCAGGGCACGTCGGTGCCGCGCCAGGCCGTCGAGGAAGGCGTTGGCCGCCGCGTAGCTGGCCTGCCCGGCCTGCGGCATGACAGCGGCCATGGACGAAAACAGCACGAAGGCATCGAGTTCGGGCAGCAGGCGGTGCAGGTTCCAGGCACCGCCCAACTTCGGGCGCAGCACGGCGGCGAGCGAGGCGGCGTCGAGGTCGCGCACCAGCTGGTCGTCGGTGAGGCCGGCGGCGTGGAACACGCCACGGATGGGCGGATGGGCCTCGGCGGCGAAACCCTCGAGCCAGTCGCGCAGGGCGGCTTCATCGGCCACGTCGAGCGCGACGTGGCGCACGCTGGCGCCCTGCGACTCGAGACCGCGCACGGCCGCCACGGCGCGGCCCGCGGGCGTGTCCGCGCCCAGGCCCGCCCAGGCCGCGCGCGCCGGCAGCGGCGTGCGCGACAGCACCACGAGGTGGCGCGCACCCTGCGCCACCAGGCGCTGCGCGATCTGCTGGCCAACGCCGCCCAGGCCGCCGGTGATGAGGTAGCTCGCGTCCGGGCGCCAGCGCGGCGGCGCCTCGGGCGCCCAGGGCGCGCGGCGCAGGCGCGGCTCGACGCGCTGGTGGCCGCGCAGGGCCAGGGTGCCCGGCGCCGCGCCCGGCAGGGCCTGGGCCAGCGCGAGCGCCGCGTCGCCGGGCGCGGCGGCAGGGTCCAGATCGATCAGCCCCCCCCAGCGCTCGCCCTGCTCCGTCGCCATGACGGCCGCCAGCCCCGACAGCGGCGACTGCGCCAGCGCCAGCGCCGTGGCCTCGGCCGGCGACACGGCCATGGCGCCGCGCGTGACCCACCACAGGCGGGCGCGCGAGGACGGCGGCAGGCGCTCCAGCGCCTGCGCGCCCAGCAGCAGGCGGTGCAGCCCGGCGGCGTGTTCGGCGTCGAGGCGGGACAGGTCCAGCGCGCGCAGGTCCACCAGCTCGATGGGGGCACCGGCGTCGTCGGCGGCGGGCGGGCCGTCGACCAGCTCGGCCGTTTCACCGGCCTGCCGCAGGGCGTTCAGCAGCGCGGGGCCCAGCCCGCCCTGGTCGGCGATCAGGCACCAGCGGCGGGCACCCGCCGGCGCGGCGCTGGCCGCCGGCTCGGCCGGCACCCACTGCAGGTCGTAGAAGCAGTCGGCGGGGTCTGCCAGGGCGCGCTCGCCCAAGGGCTGCAGGCGCAGGCCGCGCAGTTCCAGCGCGGGGCCCTGCCCGTCCCTCAGCGTCGCATCGATCAGACCGCTGCCGGCGCGCCGGATCAGGTGCACGCTCAAGGCGCCCCGTGGCGCGCGGTGCGCCGCCACGTCGTCCAGGCCGGTGGGCAGGCAGAGCTGGCCTGGCGGCGCCAGCAGCGCGGCGGCCTGGAAGCAGGCGTCCAACACCTCGGGCGCCCAACAGAAGCCGGGCGCGGCGGCGGTGTCCTCGGGCCGGGCCTCGAGGTCCACCAGCGCCTCGTCGGCCGACAGCCAGGCGCGGGCGATGCCACGCAGTGGCGCGGCGAAGCCGGCGCCCAGCGCCGCGAGCCGCTGGTAGACCGCGTCCGCCGAGAGCGCCGCGCCACGCCGCAGCGCGGCCGTGTCCACGGGCGACACCGGGCCGGCGCGGCGGGCGCTGGGCGCCGCCAGCCGGGCCCGCGCGTGCGGCAGCCACTCGCTGCCGCTGTGCGTCTGGAACGCCAGCCGCAGACCGCCCTGTCCGTCCGCGCTGGCCTGCAGCTGCAGCGCGCAGGCCGCATCGGCCTGCAGGTGCAGGGCGCGCTCGAAGCTCAGGCCCTCGAGCGCCAGGGGCTGCCCGGGCGACAGCGCGCGCGCGGCCGCGAGCGCGAGCTCGAGGTAGGCGGAGGCCGGCAGCAGCGCGCTGCCGTGCAAGGCGTGCCCGAACCAGGCGGGCACGCGCTGCGGGTCCAGGCTCAGCGCCCACAGGGCGCCCGCGGGGGCGCCCGCGAGTTCGATGCCCGCGCCCAGCACCGGGTGCTGGCTGGGCACCGTCCGCCCGTGGCCCTGGGCGCCCGCGGCCGCCCGCTCGGCGGCGGCGATCCAGTGCCGCTCGCGCTGCCAGGGGTAGGTGGGCAAGGCCAGGAAGCGCCCGCCCTCGGGCATCAGGCGCGACCAGTCGGGCGCCACGCCGGCGCAGAACGCGGCGCCCACGGCCGCGAGCCAGGCCGCCTGTTCGGGTTCGCCGCGGCGCGCGCAGCCGATCACCGCCACCTCGGCGCCCGCCGCCTGCGCGGTCTGCTCCACCGAGGGCAGCAGCACCGGGTGCGGCCCCAGTTCGATGAACACCGTGACGCCATCGTCGAGCAGGCGCTGCACGGCGGCGCCAAAGCGCACCGGCTGGCGCAGGTTGTCGCCCCAGTAGGCGGCGCCCAGTTCGTGCGCCTCGGCGCGGCGAGCCAGCACGGTGGAGACCAGCGGCACGGCCAGCGCCCCGGGGTTCAGCCCCTGGAGTTCGGCGCGCAGTTGCTCGGCCAGCGGCTGCATCTGCGGGCTGTGCGAGGCCACGTCCACCTTCACCAGGCGGCAGAACACGTTCTGCGCTTCCCAGGCGGCCATCAGCGCCTGCACGGCCTCGGGCCGGCCGGAGATCACGCTGGAGCGCGGGCTGTTGCTCACCGCCACCGAGACCTCGTGCTCGTGGCCGGCCAGGCGCCGCTGCGCCTCGTCCATGGGCAGGTCGACCAGGGCCATGGCGCCCTGCCCGCTGGTGCGGCGCATCAGCGCGCTGCGGCGGCAGATGATGCGCATCGCCTCGTCCAGGCTGAGGGCGCCCGCGATGCAGGCCGCCGCCACCTCGCCCATGCTGTGGCCCACCACCGCGTCGGGCCGCACACCCAGCGAACGCCACAGCTCGGCGTAGGCCAGGGAGATGGCGACCAGCACGGGCTGGATGACGTCGATGCGCTCCAGCAGGTGCTTCGGATCGCCGGGTTCGAGCGCCAGTTGCTCGACGATGGACCAATCGACGTAGGGCCGCGCGGCCGCGTCGCAGCGCTGCAGCGCGGCTTTGAACACGGGCTCGCGCGCCATGAGTTCGCGGGCCATGCCGTCCCACTGCGCGCCCTGCCCGGGGCAGATGAAGGCGATGCGCGGGCGGGCCTCGGGCGCGCGACCTTCGGCCGCGGCCGCCTGGCCATCGCCGTGCTGGCGCAGGGCCTCGGCCATGGCGGCGGCGTCACCGGCCACGAAGGCGGCGCGGTGTTCGTGCGGCGTGCGGCGCACGGCGGCGTTCCAGCACAGGTCGGCCAGGGACGCGCCATCCGACAACACCTCGGCGAAGCGCCGCGCCTGGGCGCGCAAGGCGCCTTCGTCGCGCGCGCTGAGCACCAGCAGCGCCGCCTCGCCCGCCGGCGCCAGGCGCGGCGCGGGCGGGGTGGTGGTGGCGGCGGGGGCTTCCTGCAGCAGCACGTGCGCGTTGGTGCCGGCGATGCCGAAGGCGCTCACGCCGGCCAGACGCGGCTGCTCACCGCGTGGCCACGGCGTGGCCTCGCGCGCCACCACCACGGGAATGTCGGTCCAGGGAATGGCGGGGTTGGGCTGCTGGCAGTGCAGGCTCTGCGGGATGCGCCCATGGTGCAGGGCCAGGGCCGCCTTGATGAGGCCGGCCACGCCGGCCGCGCCTTCGGTGTGGCCGATGTTGGTCTTGACCGAGCCCACGCGCACCGGCTGCGCGGCGTCGCGTCCGGCGCCCAGCACGGCGGCGATGGCCCCGAGCTCGACCGGGTCGCCCGCGCGCGTGCCCGTGCCATGGGCTTCCACGTAGCCCACCTGGGCCGGGTCGATGCCCGCGTCCTCGCAGGCGCTGCGCAGTAGGGCCTCCTGGCCGGCCTGGCTCGGCGTGCCCATCGATCCGCTGGCGCGGCCGTCGTTGTTGAGCGCGCTGCCGCGGATGACGGCGTAGACGCGGTCACCGTCGGCCAGGGCCTTGTCCAGCGGCTTGAGCACCACCAGCCCCGCGCCTTCGCTGCGCACATAACCGTCGCCGCGGGCGTCGCCGAACTTGCAGCGGCCATCGGGCGCCATCATGCGGCTCTGCGAGTAGGCCACGCTGATGTGCGGCTGCAAGATGATGTTCACGCCGCCGGCGATGGCGACTTCGCTCTCGCCGCTGCGCACGCTGCGCGCCGCCAGGTGCACCGCGGCCAGGGACGACGAGCAGGCCGTGTCCAGCGTGAGGCTGGGGCCGCGCAGGCCCAGCAGGTAGGACAGGCGCCCCGAGCTGGCGTAGCGGCCGCTGCCCGTGGTCATGAAGAAATCCACGCCCTCAGGATCGGCGAACAGCCGGGCCTCGAAGTCGCTGAGCCACTGGCCCACGAACACGCCGGTGCGCGAGCCGTCCAGCGCGCGCGCATCGAGGCCGGCGTCCTCCAGAGCTTCCCAGGCGGTTTCCAGCAGCAGGCGCTGCTGCGGGTCCAGGCGCTCGGCCTCGCGCGGCGAGATGCCGAAGAAGCCGGCGTCGAAGCGGTCGATGCCCTCGAGGAAGCCACCCCAGCGCGTCATCATGCGGCCCGGCGTGGCCGGGCGCGGATCGAAGTAATGGCCGAGGTCGATGCGGTCGGTGGGGATCTCGCCAATGGCGTCGACCCCTTCGGCCAGCAGGCGCCAGAAGCCCGCCGGATCGGTCACGCCTCCGGGAAAGCGGCAGCCGATGCCGACGACAGCGATGGGCATCGGTGGATTCGGGCTCATTCGGAGAACCCCGCGCAACGCGCTGCGGTGCGAGCCCCTTCGGGCGGCCGTGCCGGGCTCATGCCGCCACCCTCCCCAGCAGCGGTGCCAGGCTGGCCGACACCTCGGCCAGCAGCGCGTCGCGCTGGGCGTTCAGGTAGAAATGGTCGCCCGGCAGCACGCGCAAGCGGAAGGGTCCGCTGGACTCGTTGCGCCAGCCCTCCAGGTGCTCGCGCGGCGTCAGCGGGTCGTGCGAGCCGCCGAACACGGACAGCGGGCAGGCCAGCGGCGGGCGCCCGGCGAGCGGCGCGTGCGTCTCCAGCGCGTGGATGTCGGCGCGCAGGGACGGCAGCAGCATGGCCATCAGTTCCTCGTGCTCGGCCACCTCGGGCGGAATGCCGCCGTAGCGGCGCTGGATCTCGGCCACGAAATCGGCGTCGGACAACACGTGCAGCAGCGGGTCGGGGTTGGGCCAGTGCGGCGGGCGCCGGCCCGAGACGAACAGGTGCCCGGGCTGGGGCGCGCCCTCATGGCGCAGCGCGCGCGCCACTTCGTTGGCCAGCACGGCGCCCATGCTGTGGCCGAACAGCGCGTACGGCCGGTCCAGGTGCGGCCTCAACGCGGCCACCACGGCCTCGACGATGGTGTCCAGCCGCGTGACCACCGGATCGTTCAGGCGATTGGCCCGCCCGGGCAGCTGGATGGCGATCAGCTCCACCGCGTCGGGCAAGGCATTGCACCAGGGCCGATAGACCGCCGCGCTGCCGCCGGCGTGGGCGAAACAAAAGAGGCGCAGGCGCGCGCCGGGACGGGGAACGAAGCGCTGAAACCACGGGCTGTTCATGGCGCGCCCCGGCGGCTGGAGACCTGAGCGTCGACGGCTGGTGCGACCCTGCGTTGCATGATGACTTCCTCTGGCTCGCCCAGGTGGGCGCACCTGCTCCCCATGTAGAGGGAACGTATGGGTTTTTGGCCTTCGATGTTACCGAATGTATCGTCTCGGGCGGCTCCGCCGACCCCCTATTTCAGTGCCTTTCATCACGTTCCTTCCTCTACCTGTATCAAGTTCCATGCGAGCACCGTGCGCAGAGTGAAGAACTGGTGAAATCCGGGGGCCTCCGAATACCCGTTACAGAATGTCGGCCGGGGCCGGCAGGCGATTAGACGGGCACCGGCCAAAGATAGGTAGTAAATATTCACGCAACGGCCCACGAGGGTGTAACCAAGGATGCGGATCAAGCAACAGGCGCCCCTCGCGGCCCCGGGCATCGAGCTGTGGCTGGTGGACCTGGAGGTCCCGGCGCGCGAACACGAGGCGCCCGCCCCCGGCGACTGGCTGGACGACGCCGAGCGCGCGCGCGCCGCGCGCTTTCACTTCGAGCGCGACGCCCACCGCTACCGCGCCAGCCACAGCGCCCTGCGCCACCTGCTCGCCCAACGCACAGGCGTGGCGGCGGCCAGCCTGCGCTTCGGGGCGGGCAGCCACGACAAGCCGCGCCTGGACCTGCCCGGCGCGCCGGCCTTCAACATGAGCCACAGCGGGCGCTGGGCCCTGATCGGCATCGGCGGGCAAACGCCCATCGGCGTGGACATCGAGGCGCCGCGCGAGATGGGCGAGCTGATGGCCCTGGCCGAGCGCAACTTCACCGCCACCGAGTGCCGCGAACTGCTGGCCCTGCCCGAGGCCGGGCGCCTGCGCGCCTTCCTGCGCTGCTGGACGCGCAAGGAAGCCTGCCTCAAGGCCATCGGCAGTGGGCTGTCGATCGAGCCAGGCCTGTTCGAGGCTGGCACCACGCCCGAGCAGCGCACCACCACCGTGCCGGTGTCGGGCCAGGCCTGCCAGGTGACGGTGCTCAGCGTGGACGTGGACCGCGAGGCCCTGGCGGCCGTGGCCTGGCTCGAACCCGGCTCACGGCACCTGGCGTTCTAGTCCGGCGAGACGGGGTCGCCGCCCCCCTTCAGCCCACCGGCGCCGGCACCGGCGCGGGCGTGCGCGGCATTTGCGTGAGCACCAGCAGCGTGACCACCGAGGTCACCGCCATCACGCCCAGCAAGGCGGTGAAGCCTGCGGCCTTCACCACCGGCCCGATCAGCCACACCGCCACCGAACTGGCGCCCAGCGACACCGCCAGCCGCATGCCGGCCACGCGCGAGCGCATGCCGTCGTCGACGAAGCGCACGATCATCGCGTCGGTGAAGGGAATGGCGCCGAAGATCGCCGACATGAACAGCAGCTGGATGAGCAGGAAGGCCCAGCCGTTCAGCGTGGTGGCCAGCAACAGCAGCAGCGCCTGCAGGGTGATGACGCCGATGTAGAGCCGCTTGAGCGAGTGCCGGTCGATGAGGTGCCCCACGATGAGCTGCGTGACCGAGGCCACCGCGTAGACCAGCGCCAGCAGCGTGCCGATGCGCGCCGGGTCCTGCGAGACCTCGCGCAGGCGGTCGGTCAGCAGCTCGAAGTTGGCGTTGGTGGAGAAGTTGAACAACAGGCTGCCGCTGGTGGCGGCCATGGTCATGATGAGGAACAGCCGCGCCATCGGCACCCCGGACACCTGCGCCGCGCCGCCCTTTTTCTTGGCTGGCGCCGCGCTCTCGCGCGAGCCGTAGACAGCGAACAGCAGGCCGCAGGCCAGGCACAGCAGCCCCGGCACCACAAAGGCCACACGCCACCCCGCGTACTTCACGAGAAAGCCCGTGACGATGGCCGCGAAGGCCACGCCCAGGTTGCCCGCCAGGCCGTTCACGCCGATGGTCCAGCCCGGGCGCGGCGCGCCCTGCACCAGCATGGGAATGCCCACCGGGTGGTAGATCGACGCGAAGGCGCCCAGCAGCGCCAGCGCGAACGCCATCTGCAGCGGCGTGTTCGTGGCGGCCACCAGCAGCGAGGCCAGGCCCATGCCGAAGAAGAACACCAGCATCATCTTGCGCCGGCCCCAGTGATCGCCCAGCTTGCCTGCGGGCAGCGAGCCGATGCCGAAGAAGAAAAACGCCGCCACGCCGTAGGGCATGAGGTCTTCCCAGCGCGCCAGGCCGAACTCGGTGGCGATGCTGGTCACCGCGGTGGCGAAGATCAGCAACATCATGTGGTCCATGGCGTGGCCCACGTTCAACAGGGTCTGGGTGGTCTTGTTGTGCATGGGGGCGATCATCGCCGGTTAAGCTGCGCGGAAGAAATTCAAGACCGCCAGAAATGCGTCCAAAACCGCCAAGCCGTCCCGGCGTGCTGCGCCGGGGTCCCAGCGCCGACGCGCAGGCCGCCAACCGGGTGCCGCGCCCCGTGGCCGCGCTGGCGCGCTCCGATCCGGCCGGCATGGAAATCGCCCCCCACCTGCACGCGCGCGACCAGCTGATCTACGCCATCCGTGGCGTCATGACGATCCGCGCCAAGGGCTTCATCTGGACCCTGCCGCCCAGCCACGGCATGTGGATGCCCGCGCACACCGTTCACCAGATCCGCATGGACACCGAGGTCGAGATGCGGACCCTGTACTTCCAGCCCGGCACGGTCACGGGCCAGGGCCGCGACTGCCAGGTGCTGGCGATCACACCGCTGCTGCGTGAGCTGATCCTGCGCGCGATGACGATCCCGCCGCGCTACGCGCTCGACAGCGCCGACGCGCGCCTGATGGACCTGATCGTCGACGAGGTGGGCTGGCTGGAGTCCCGGCCCCTGTCCCTGAAACTGCCCGAAGACAAGCGGCTCGCGCGCCTGTGCCAGTGGCTGATCGAGAACCCGGGCGAGGCCGCCTCCATCGCCGAACTGGGCCGCGAGGTGGGCCTGTCCGAGCGCAGCGTGATCCGGCTGTTCCCGCAGGAAACGGGCCTGAGCCTGCACCGCTGGCGCCAGCAGGCGCGGCTGATGCGCGCCTTCGCGCTGAGCGACCAGGGCATGAACATCGGGCAGTTGGCGGATGAACTCGGCTATGCGAGCGCGTCGGCCTTCGGAAAGATGTTCGCCAAGCAGTTCGGGCAGGCGCCGAGGAAGGTGTTGGGCGGGTCGGGGTGAAGGGGCCGCGGGTGGGCGGGTGTCAGGGAAGGCGCCCTGGTGCACCCACGGGGCACCTGCTTCGTTTCCGGGTGCCGGCTGGGGGCCCGAAGCCGTCTTTGGCACTGGCCACAACGCGCTGCAGAATCCGGTCCTCAATGAATCAGGCAAAAGACATCCTCATCCTTACCGGTACTCCAGGCGCGGGGAAAACGACCACCGCCAAGGCGCTAGCAGCGACATCGGGCTCGCCCAAGGTGCATCTTCATTGCGATGACTTCTGGCACTTCATCAAGCACGGAGCGATCCCACCTTTTCTGGAATCGGCGCACAAACAAAACGAAACGGTCGTCAAGGTGTTGGCCCAGGCGGCGGAGGGCTATGCGAAGGGTGGCTACTTTGTCATCGTGGATGGCATCGTCGGGCCGTGGTTCCTGGACGCCTTCATTGGGCTTTCGGCGCGCCTTCACTACATAGTGCTTCAGATCGATGTCGACAGCGCAATTGCGCGCTGCCAAGCCCGTGGCGGCGACACGCTCACCGATGCGCAAGTGATTGCATCCCTGCATCGCCAGTTGTCGTCTCTTGGGGCGCTGAACAAGCATGTGCTGGACATACGAAGCCTGTCGCCAGAACTCACATTGGCTGCCGTGGTCGCCGCAGTTGAAAGCGAAAAGTTTCTCCTGAACGCCTAAGCGCCTGAGTTCACCACCGCCGCGCTTGGTAAGAGCCCGCTCCTGGCCGTGAGCCGCGATCGCAGTCGACACGAAACCACTCGGCCCACATCCGAGCCAGGGCGCACTCCCGCCAATGCTTCGCGGCGATCGCCCGCCCATCGCCAGCCGAGGGCTTGGGCCCGGCCGCTGGGGGCGACTATGCGCAGGCGAGGAGCGCAGGACGGCCGGCCCAAGCGACCGACTCACCCCCGCCCGGCGCGTCCCAGCAAAGACGACACCTCGTCCGCCGCCGCCCGCAGCTTCGGCAGCAGCTGCTCCTTCATCACCGTCGCCGAGGTGCGGTTCGCCTGCCCCGACACGTTGAGCGCCGCGATCACCGCGCCCGCGCGGCTCCTCACCGGCGCCGCGATGGAGATCAGGCCCTCCTCCAGCTCCTGGTTCACCAGCGCCCAGCCCTGGCGACGCACCTGCTGCACACGCGCCAGGATCTCGGCCGGCTCGGTGGCCGTGTGGCGCGTGTTCGCGCGCCGCTCGCTGGCCTTCAGCCGCGCCTTCACCTCGGCGTCGTCCAGCCCCGCCAGCAGCACACGGCCGAGCGAGGTGCAGTAGGCCGGCAGGCGTGTGCCCACGTTGAGGTTGAGCGAGACGATCTTGTGCGTGTGCACACGCAGCACGTAGACGATGTCGCTGCCGTCCAGCACCGCCGCCGAACACGACTCGCCCACCGCGTCCGCCAGGCGCTCCATCACCGGCTCGGCCAGGTTCCATATCGGCATGGACGTGAGGTAAGCGAAGCCCAGGTCCAGGATGCGCGGCGTGAGGCGGTACAGCTTGCCGTCGCCCTCGACGTAGCCCAGCGTCTGCAGGGTGAGCAGGATGCGCCGCGCGCCGGCGCGCGTGAGCCCGCTGCGCGCGGCCACCTCGGACAGGGTCTGCTCGGACGCCTCGGCGCTGAAGGAGCGGATCACCTCCAGACCACGCGCGAAAGACTGCACGTAGCCGTCACCGGGCGTGGGGGCGTCGGGTGCGCGACGGGCGTGGGTTGCCATGGGCTTTGGTGGGCGACTAGAATGATTCGTCAATCGAACAAGTGTTCGTCATTAGAACATCTGGCGATCGACACGGCAAGCGCCCCTCCCCGCTGTTTCAGCGTTCCGTCCGGAGACCAACCCCCGTGATCAACAAGATCGCTTCCTCGGTGGCCGAGGCCCTGCACGGCGTGCGCGACGGCGCCACCGTGCTCATCGGCGGCTTCGGCACCGCCGGCATTCCCAACGAACTCATCGCCGGCCTGATCGAACAGGGCGCGCGCGAGCTCACCGTGGTGAACAACAACGCCGGCAACGGCGAGCACGGCCTGGCCGCGCTGCTCAAGACCGGGCGCGTGCGCAAGATCATCTGCAGCTTCCCGCGCCAGGCCGACAGCCAGGTGTTCGACGGCCTGTACCGCTCGAAGCAGATCGAGCTCGAACTGGTACCCCAGGGCAACCTGGCCGAGCGCCTGCGCGCCGCGGGCGCGGGCATCGGCGCCTTCTTCACGCCCACGGGCTACGGCACCGAGCTCGCCAAGAACGCCGACGGCTCGCCGAAGGAAACGCGTGTCATCGACGGCCGGCCCTATGTGCTGGAGTACCCCATCCACGGCGACGTGGCGCTCATCAAGGCCGAGCGCGGCGACCGCTGGGGCAACCTGGTCTACCGCAAGGCCGCGCGCAACTTCGGCCCGGTGATGGCCACCGCCGCCAAGCGCTGCATCGCCAGCGTATTCGACATCGCCGAACTCGGCGCGCTCGACCCCGAAACCATCGTTACCCCAGGCATCCACGTCAGCGCGGTGGTGAAGATTGCGCGCGTGGCCACGCAGGCCGGCGGTTTCAAGGAGGCGGCATGAGCTACACCCGACGCACCAAGGACGCGCTCGCAAAGCGCGTCGCGCAAGACATCCACGACGGCGCTTACGTGAACCTGGGCATCGGCCAGCCCACGCTGGTGGCCAACCACCTGCCACCGGGCATCGAGGTGATCCTGCACAGCGAGAACGGCATCCTCGGCATGGGCCCGGCGCCCGCCAGCGGCCAGGAGGACTACGACCTCATCAACGCCGGCAAGCAGCCCGTGAGCCTGCTGCCCGGCGGCGCCTTCTTCCACCACGCCGACAGCTTCGCCATGATGCGCGGCGGCCACCTCGACATCTGCGTGCTCGGCGCCTTCCAGGTCTCGGCCACGGGCGACCTGGCCAACTGGAGCACCGGCGAGCCCGGCAGCATCCCGGCCGTGGGCGGCGCCATGGACCTGGCCATCGGCGCCAAGCAGACCTGGGTGATGATGGACCTGCTCACCAAGCAAGGCACGAGCAAGGTGGTGCCGCAATGCAGCTACCCGCTCACCGGCATCGGCTGCGTCAAGCGCATCTACAGCGACCTGGCCACGCTCGAATGCACGCCCCAGGGCCTGCGCCTGATCGACACGGTCGAGGGCCTCTCGCTCGACGAACTGCAGCGCCTCGTGGGCCTGCCCATCGCCGCCCCGGCCACGCCCGCCTGAACCCCTTCACTTCTTCCGGAGAACCCATGAGCACCCGTCAAGCCTTCATCTGCGACGCCATCCGCACCCCCTTCGGCCGCTACGGCGGCGCGCTGTCCAGCGTGCGCACCGACGACCTCGGTGCGATCCCCATCAAGGCCTTGATGGAGCGCAACCCGTCCGTGGACTGGGCCGCCGTGGTCGACGTGCTGTACGGCTGCGCCAACCAGGCCGGCGAAGACAACCGCAACGTGGCGCGCATGGCCGCGCTGCTGGCGGGCCTGCCCATCGAGGTGCCCGGTGCCACCATCAACCGACTCTGCGGCTCGGGCCTGGACGCGGTGGGCAGCGCGGCGCGCGCCATCAAGGCCGGCGAGGCGGGCCTGATGATCGCCGGCGGCGTGGAGAGCATGAGCCGCGCGCCCTTCGTCATGCCCAAGGCCGAGAGCGCCTTCAGCCGCGCCAATGCGGTGTACGACACCACCATCGGCTGGCGCTTCGTCAACAAGCTCATGAAGGGGCAGTATGGCGTGGACTCCATGCCCGAGACGGCCGAGAACGTGGCGGTGGATTACAAGATCGAGCGCGAGGCCCAGGACCGCATGGCCCTGGCCAGCCAGCTCAAGGCCGTGGCCGCGCAGAAGGCCGGCCACCTGGCGCGCGAGATCGTGCCGGTGACCATCCCGCAGAAGAAAGGCGACCCGGTCATCGTCGACAAGGACGAGCACCCGCGCGAGACCAGCCTGGAGGCGCTGGCCAAGCTCAAGGGCGTGGTCAAGCCCGAGGGCAGCGTGACCGCCGGCAACGCCAGCGGCGTGAACGACGGCGCCTGCGCCCTGCTGCTGGCCGATGAGGCGAGCGCGTCCAAGCATGGCCTCACGCCCAAGGCGCGTGTGGTCGGCATGGCCACGGCCGGCGTGGCGCCGCGCGTGATGGGCATCGGCCCCGCGCCGGCCAGCGAGAAGGTGCTCGCGCTCACCGGCCTCACGCTGGAGCAGATGGACGTGATCGAGCTCAACGAGGCCTTCGCGGCCCAGGGCCTGGCGGTGTTGCGTTTGCTCGGCCTGAAGGACGACGATGCGCGCGTGAACGCCTGGGGCGGGGCCATCGCCCTGGGCCACCCGCTGGGCGCCAGCGGCGCGCGCCTGGCCACCACGGCCGTCAACCGCCTGCACGCCACGGGTGGGCGCTACGCGCTGTGCACCATGTGCATCGGCGTGGGGCAAGGCATCGCGGTGATCGTCGAGCGGGTTTGAGCGCTGCGGGGCTGGCCGGGGCGAAGCACCCGGCACTCGGCCATCAACCCGGTCGTCGGCTTGCAACGCTGGCCCGCCCCGGCCCTTGGCTCACCCCCCCTTCACCCAGGCATCGAACTGCTCCGCGCTGGCCAGCCCACGTTCGAGCACCAGCTCGCGCAGCGGTCTCCCCGAGGCCTGGACCTCGCGGTACAACACCGCCGCTTCCTCGTGCCCGATGCGCTTGGCCAATAGCGTGGCCTGCAGCATCGCGGGCGACAGCGTGGCCGCGATGCGCTCGCGATCGGGCTCCATGCCGCGCACGGCATGTTCCTCGAAGCTGCGCATGCCATCGGCCAGCAGGCGGATGCTCTGCAGCAGGTTGTGCGCCAGCAGCGGCTTGGCGGCGTGCATCTGGAACTGCCCCAGCGTGGCGCCAATGCCGATGCTCACGTCATTGCCCATCACCTGCGCGCACACCATGAGCAGCGATTCGCACTGCGTGGGGTTGACCTTGCCCGGCATGATGGAGCTGCCGGGCTCATTGGCCGGCAGCCGCCATTCACCCAGCCCCGGGCTGGCCTCCCAGCGCAGGTCGTCGGCGATCTTGCACAGCGCCAGCGCCAGCCCCCGCAACGCGCCGTGCAGCTGCAGCAGCGCGTCGTGCGCGGCCTGGGCCGCGTAGGGGTTGTCGGCGCGGCGCAGCGGCAGGCCGGTGGCCTCGCTCAAGGCCTCGGCCATGCGCGGGCCGAAGTCGGGGTGGGCGTTGGCGCCGCTGCCCACCGCCGTGCCACCGATGGCCAGGCCCTGCACCGCGCGCAGCGCCGGCGCCAGCGCGGCCCCGGCCTGATCGAGCTGCGCCACCCAGGCCAGCAGCTCGTCGGCCAGCGTGAGCGGCAGCGCGTTCTGCAGGTGGGTGCGGCCCGTCTTCATCACATCGCGCACGCCCTCGGCCTTGGCGGCGAGCGTGCCGCGCAGGGTGCGCAGCGCCGGTTGCAAGGCGCGTTCCACGCCCAGCAGCGCCGCCAGGTGGATGGCGGTGGGAATGGTGTCGTTGGACGACTGGCCGAGGTTGACCTCATCGTTCGGGTGCACCGGCCGGCCCAGCAGCGCCGAGGCGCGGCGCGCGATCACCTCGTTCATGTTCATGTTGCTCTGGGTGCCCGAGCCGCTCTGCCAGAGCGACAGCGGAAAGGCATCGGGCCAGCGGCCGTCCACCACCTCGGCGGCGGCCTGCGCGATGGCGTCGGCCACGGGCCGCTCCAGCGTGCCCAGGGCCGCGTTCACGCGCGCCGCGCAGCGCTTGGTGAGTGCCAGCGCGTGCAGCAGCTCAGGCGGCATCTTCTCGGTGGAAATGGCAAAGTGACCGATGGCCCGCTGCGTCTGTGCGCCCCAGGGCGCGTCGGCGGGGATCTGGATCTCGCCCCAGGCATCGTGTTCGGTGCGGGGCGAAGGCGAAGGTGGGTTCATGGCGTGTTCCTGACGTCGGGTGGCCGTGTGGCCGTACGGCGGCCGTCGGGCGAGCGGCAAGCGGTGTGCCCATCCGTCCCCGATCCGCCAGCTTGAGGCCCGCGCTTGACGTTCGTCAAGCGGCCGGGGCCGCCCCCATGCTGCAATCCCCGGCATGCCTGCCACGCCTGTCTTTTCCGCGCGCGCGCTCACCAAGGTGTACGGCGAAGGCCCCACCGCGGTGCACGCCCTGCGCGGCGTCGACCTGGACGTCATGCCGGGCGAGTTCGTCGTGCTGCTCGGGGCCTCGGGCAGCGGCAAGAGCACGCTGCTCAACATCCTGGGCGGGCTCGACTCCCCTTCGGGGGGCTCGGCGCGCTGGACGCACGCCGGCCAGACCCACGAGCTGGCCGGCGCCAGCGACGCCGAGCTCACGCGCTACCGGCGCGAGCACGTGGGCTTCGTGTTCCAGTTCTACAACCTCATCGCCAGCCTGACCGCGCGCGAGAACGTGGCCCTGGTGACCGACCTCGCCACCGATCCCATGGCGCCCGAGGAAGCGCTCGCGCTCGTGGGCCTGGAAGGGCGTCTGGACCATTTCGCGGCCCAGCTCTCCGGCGGCGAGCAGCAGCGCGTGGCCATCGCGCGCGCCATCGCCAAGCGCCCCGAGGTGCTGCTGTGCGACGAGCCCACCGGCGCGCTGGACTGCGCCACCGGCGTGCGCGTGCTGGAAGCCATCGAGCGGGTGAACCGCGAACTGGGCACCACCACCGTGGTCATCACGCACAACGCGCCCATCGCGCAGATGGCCGACCGCGTCTTGCGCCTGGCCGACGGGCGCATCGCCTCGGTGCAGGCCAACCCGAGCAAGCTCGCCGCCGCGGCGCTGAGCTGGTGAGCAGCGAGGCCAGGACCATGCGCGCGCTGACCATCAAGCTGGGCCGCGACCTGTGGCGCCTGCGCGCCCAGGTGCTGACCATCGCCATGGTCGTGGCCATCGGCGTGGGCGGCTTCGTCGGCCTGTTCTCGGTGCACGCGTCCCTGCTCGACGCGCGCGACCGGTTCTACGCCAGCCACCGCCTGGCCGACGTGTTCGTCGCGCTCAAGCGCGCGCCGCTGGCGCTGCGCGAGCGCATCGCCGCCCTGCCCGGCGTGGCCGAGGTGAAGACCGGCCTGGCCTTCGACGCGCGCGTCGACCTGGGCGACCCCGGCCCGCCCGTGACGGGCCGCTTCGTGGCCCTGGACCTGGCGCGCGTGCAGCGCGGCGAACAGGGACTCAATGCCCTGCGTCTGCGCGAGGGGCGCTGGCCCGAGGCGGGCACCACCCTGGAGGCATTGGTGAGCGAGGCCTTCGCCAAGGCGCGCGGCCTCAAGCCCGGCGACAGTGCGCGGGCCGTGCTCAACGGCCGGCAGCAGACGGTGCGCATCGTCGGCCTGGCGATCTCGCCCGAGTACGTGTTCGCCTCCGGCGGCGCCGCGCCCGACGAACGCAGCTTCGGCATCTGGTGGACCGACGCGCGCCGCCTGGGCGAGCTGCTGGACCTGCAAGGCGCCTTCAACCAGGCGGCGCTGCGGCTGGACACCGGTGCCTCCAGCGAAGCCGTCATCGACGCGCTGGACCGCCTGCTCGAGCCCTATGGCTCGCTGGGCGCGGTGGCGCGCGCCGACCAGCTCTCGGCGCGCGTGGTGGACGACGAACTCGACCAGCTGCGCGTGATGGGCACGGTGCTGCCCGCCATCTTTCTCGGCGTGGCGATGTTCATCCTCAACGGCGTGCTGGCGCGCCAGGTGGCCACGCAGCGCCCGCAGATCGCCGCGCTCAAGGCCCTGGGCTACGACGACGCGGTCATCGGCGGGCACTACCTGCAGCTGGCGCTGGTGGTGGCCGGCCTGGGCGTGCTCGGCGGGCTGCTGCTCAGCGCCGTCATCGGCCGGCTCATGCTGGGCCTGTACGAGCCGGTGTTCCGATTCGATGCCCTGGCCTACCGCACCACGACCGCCGCCGTGGGCGTGTCGGTGCTGCTGTCGCTGCTGGCGGCGGGCCTGGGCACCTGGGCCTCGATCCGCGCCGTGGTGCGGCTGCGCCCGGCCCAGGCCATGCTGCCACCGGCCCCCCCGCACTACCGGCGCACGCTGCTGGAACGCCTGGCGGGCCGGCGCGTGCGCGCCGCGCCGCTGCTGGTGCTGCGCGATGTGCAGCACCGGCCCTGGCGCACCGCCTTCACCATCGGCGGCGTGGCCATGGCCATGGCGCTGCAGATCTCGGGCGCCTTCTGGCTCGACGCCATCGCCCACATCGTGGACGTGCAGTTCCGCCAGGTGCAGCCCGGCAACGTGGCGCTGCAGTTCGAGCCGCGCGCGCCCGAGGGCGTGTTGCACGAGTTGCGCCGCCTGCCCGGCGTGCTGCAGGCCGAGGGCTACCGCAACGAGGCCGTGCGCGTGCACCACGGCGCGCGCTGGAAAGACGCCAGCCTCGCCGGCATGCCGCCGGGGGCGCGGCTGATGCGCGTGGTGGACGATCCGCTCGGCGCGGTGGAACTGCCCGACGAAGGCCTCGTGCTGTCGCACCTGCTCGCGCGCGCGCTGGACGCGCGCGTGGGCGACACCGTGACGGTGGTGTTCCGTACCGGCCACCGGCGCCGGATCGACCTGCCCGTGGTGGCCGAGGTGCACGCCCTCATGGGTCAGCAGGCCTACATGCGCCTGTCCACCCTGCAGGGCCTCACGCGCGATGGCGCGGGCCTGTCGCAAGCCGTGCTGCAGGTGGACCCGGCCTCGATGCCGGCGTTCTGGTCGGCCGTGAAGGCAGCGCCCTCGATCGGCGGGGTGTTCGACAAGCGATCGGTCCAACAGACCTTCGACGAGCGCACCCAGCACAACATGGGGGCCTTCAGCGCCATCCTCACGCTGTTCGCCATTGCCATGGCCGTGGGCATCACCTACAACGCCGCGCGCATCGCGCTGTCCGAACGCGCCTGGGACCTGGCCAGCCTGCGCGTGTTGGGCATGACGCGCGCCGAGGTCTCGGTGCTGCTGCTGGGCCAGCTCGCCGTGGAGCTGCTGCTGGCGCTGCCGCTGGGCCTGCTCGCGGGGCGCGCCCTGGCCGGCCTGCTCATGCGCCTCATGTCATCGGACAACATCGATTTTCCCGTGGTCATCGCGCCGTCCACCTACGCGTGGGCGGCGCTCATCGTGCTGGCCGCTGGCGCGGCCAGTGCCCTGCTCGTGCGCCGCCACGTCGACCGGCTCGACCTGGTGGCTGTTCTGAAGGTGCGCGAATGAACGACGACAAGACCCCACCCAGGCGCCGCGTGCGCCTGATCGCCGCCGCCACGGCCGCGGCCCTGGCCATCGCCGCCCTGCTCGTCTGGGCCCTGCGGCCCGCGGCCTTGCCGGTGGAGATCGCCACGGTGCAGCGCGGCGACTTCGAGCAATCCATCGAGGAGGACGGCGTGCTGCGGCTGCTGCAGCGCTACACCGTGGCGGCGCCCACCGCCGGCGAACTGCTGCGGCCCGGCCTGAAGGTGGGCGACACCGTCGCCGAGGGCGAGCCGCTGGCGGTGCTGCGGCCCGCGGCGCCATCGATGATCGACAGCCGCACGCGCGAGGTCTTGCGCCAGCGCGTCGGCAGCGCCGAGGCCGCGCTGGCGGCCACACGGGCGCAGGCCGCGCGCGCGCAGGCCGCGCTGGCGCAGGCCGAGCTGGACGCGCGGCGCAGCGAGGAACTGGCGCGCGCGCAGTTCGTGGCGCCGTCGGCGCGCGAACAGGCGCAGCTCAACCTCACCGCGGCGCGCCAGGCCCTGGCCGGCGCGCAGGCCGAGCAGCGCGTGGCGGCGCATGGCCTGAGCGAGGCGCGCGCGGCGCTGGCGCGCGCCGACGGCGGCGGCGAGGCCAGCGAGGGCCTGTGGACGCTGCGCAGCCCGATCGCGGGCCGCGTGATCGCGGTGCACCGCGACAGCGCGGGCCCGGTGGGCGCAGGGCAGGCCCTGATGGAGCTGGGCGACACCACGCGGCTGGAAGCCATCGTGGACCTGCTGTCGGGGGATGCGGCGCGCGTGCCGCCGGGCGCGGCGGTCACGCTGCAGGCGGGCAGCGGCCTGCCGGCCTTGCCGGGGCGCGTCACGCGCGTGGAGCCGGTGGCGTTCACCAAGGTGTCCGCGCTCGGCATCGAGGAGCAGCGCGTCAACGTGCACGTGGAGCCGGCCGCTCCCTGGCCCGACCGGTTGCCGCTGGGCGAGGGCTACCGCGTGGAGGCCCGCATCGTGACGCTGGCGCAGGCCGACGCGCTGCTGGTGCCGAACGCGGCCCTGGTGCGCACACCAACCGGCTGGCAGGTTTTCGTGGTGGACGGGGACGGGCGGGCGCGGGCGCGCGCCCTCACCCTGGGGCCGCGCGGCACCGAGCAGGCCGTCGCCACCGACGGGCTGCGCGCTGGCGAGCGGGTGGTGCTGTACCCGGGCAACGGGGTGCGCGAGGGACAGCGCGTGCGCGAGCGCTGAGGCCTGGCGTCCGCACCGGCCTCGACCGGCGCGGCTCGCTAGGCCCGCAGCGCCGCTCGAACCTCGCGCACCAGCGCCTGCGCCGTCAGCGACAGCGCGCGCCCGCGCTTGGTCACGATGCAGATGTCGCGCGAGACGCGCGGCGCGCTCAGCGGCAGCACCGCCAGTTCTTGTGGCCGCGCCGCGCGCGCATACGCCGCCGGCATGATGGCGATCGCCATGCCGGCGCGCGTCATCCACAGCGCGGTGGAGAGGAAAGTCACCTCGTGCACCACGCGCAGCCGCACGCCCGCGCGCGCGGCGCTGGCGTCGATCAGCGGGCGCACGCCGTAGCCCGGGCGCACGGTGATCACCGGGTGGCCGTCCAGGTCGGCCCAGCGCAGGCGCGAGCGGCCCGCCAGCGCATGGCCCGCCGGGCAGACCACCGCCAGGTGGTCGCGCACCAGGGTGTCGGTGTCCACGTCGGCGCCGGCCTGCTCGGGCACACCGATGCCGAAGTCCACCTGCTCGCCCACCACGCGCGAGACGAACTGGTCGGGCGCGCAGTCGTTGATATCGACGTGGATGCCCGGGTGGCGCTCGCGAAAACGCACCACGGCCGCCGGCAGCAGCAGCTCGGCCAGCGTGGGCGTGACGGCCACGCTCACGCGCCCGCGCCGCAGCTGCGACAGCTCCAGCGTGCCCGCGCCCAGGGCCTCCGCGTCGCGCAGGATGCGCTCGGCCAGCACGATGGCCTCGAGCGCGGCCTGCGTGGGCTGCAGCGTGCGGGTGGTGCGGTCGAACAGGCGCGCGCCCAGGCCCTCTTCCAGCTGCCGCAGCGACAGGCTCACCGCCGACTGCGTGACCGACAGCTGCTCGGCCGCCGCGCTCACCTTGCGCAGGTGGAAAACCGCAGCGAAGGCGCGCAACTGGCGCATGCTGGGGATGAAGCGGGCGTCCATATTCATGAGTTCGAATAATAAATGGTTCGATAAGTTTTACTTTACGCATGAATCGGGAGCGGGTTGAATCGCGGGCGGACAAGCACCACCAGAAACAGGAGACAAGTCAATGAAGCCTTCCGCCCTCCGGCGCGCGCTGGGCGCCGCCCTTGGCGCCAGCGCCCTGCTCGCGCTCGCCGCCCCCGCGCTGGCCAACGAGGCCGCCTGGCCCACCAAGCCCATCCGCGTGATCGTGACCTTCCCGCCCGGCGGCAGCGCCGACGCCATCGTGCGCGCCATCGGCCCGCGCGTGAGCGAGAAGCTGGGCCAGCCGCTGGTGATCGAGAACCGCCCTGGCGCGGGCGGCAACATCGGCCTGACCGCCGTGGCCAAGGCCGAGCCCGATGGCCACACGGTGGGCCTGGGCGCGGCCGGCGCGCTGTCGGCCAACGTCAGCCTCTACCCGCAAATGCCCTACGACCCGGTGAAGGACTTCAAACCGGTCTCGCTGGTCGCGGCCATCCCCTTCGTGTTCGTGGGCCACCCGTCGGTGGGCGTGCGCACGCAGGCCGAGCTGATCGCCCTGGCCAAGCGCGACCCGAGCAAGCTGACCATCGGCCACGGCGGCAACGGAACGGCCATGCACCTCACGGCCTCGTTGTTCGACCAGATGGCGGGCACGAAGATCGTGCAGGTGGCCTACCGCGGCTCCGGCCCCGCTGCCGTGGATGCGCTGGCGGGCCAGATCCCGCTGGCCGTGACCGACCTGCCCGCCGCGCTGCCGCACATCCGCGCCGGCAAGCTGCAGGCCTTCTCGGTCACCAGCGACAAGCGCGTGCCCGCCCTGCCCGACGTGCCCACCGTGGCCGAGGCCGGTCTGGCGGGCTACGAATCGGTGGGCTGGTTCGGCATCGTCGCGCCCGCGGCCACGCCCGACGCCATCGTCAACAAGCTCAACGCGGCCCTGGTCGAGGCGCTCAACGACCCCGCCACGCAGGCCACCATCCGCGGCCTGGGCGTGGAACCCGCGCCGACCACGCCCAAGGCCTTCGGTGACTACATCAAGTCCGAAACCACCAAGTGGGCCAAGGTGATCCGCACCGCTGGCATCAAACTCGAATGAACCCCTCCGCCCCCCTGACCGACCCGACCAGCGCGTCGTCCACCGACGTGCTCATCGTGGGCGCCGGCCCCGTCGGCCTGACGCTCGCCATGGACCTTGCCGCGCGCGGCGTGCGCGTCACCATCGCCGAGCTGCGCGCCTACAAGGAGCCGCCCAGCGTGAAGTGCAACCATGTGGCCTCGCGCACCATGGAGCGCTTCCGTCAGCTCGGCGTGGCCGACCGGCTGCGCCAGGCGGGCCTGCCCGATGAACACCCCAACGACGTGGTGTTCCGCACCGCCATGACGGGCATCGAGCTCACCCGCATCCCCATCCCGAACCGGCTGGAGCGTTTCGTCGACAACGGCGGCCCCGACACCTGGTGGCCCACCGCCGAGCCACCGCACCGCATCAACCAGATCTACCTGGAGCCCATCCTGCTGGAGCACGCGGCGGCGCTGCCGAACGTGACCCTGCTCAACCGCACGCGCGTGGACGGCTTCGAACAGGACGCCGATGGCGTCACGGCCACGCTCGTCGGCCTGGACGGTGGCACCCCGCGCCGCGTGCGCGCGCGCTTCCTGGTCGGCTGCGACGGCGGCTCCTCCGGCGTGCGAAAGGCCATCGGCGCGCGGTTCGAGGGCACGGCCGTGATCCAGCGCGTGCAGTCCACCTACATCCGTGCCAAGGACCTGCTGAGCCGCCTGCCCGGCAAGCCCGCCTGGTGCTACTACTCGGTGAACCCCCGCCGCTGCGGCACGGCCTTCGCCATCGACGGCCGCGAGACCTGGCTGGTGCACAACCACCTCAACCCGCACGAGACCGAGTTCGATTCGGTGGACCGCGACCAGAGCATCCGCCACATCCTGGGCGTGGGTGACGACTTCCAGTACGAGGTCATCTCCAAGGAGGACTGGGTGGGCCGCCGCCTGGTGGCCGACCGCTTCCGCGACCGGCGCGCCTTTATCGCCGGCGACGCCGCCCACCTGTGGGTGCCCTATGCCGGCTACGGCATGAACGCGGGCATCGCGGACGCGCTCAACCTGTCGTGGCTGCTGGCCGCGCAGGTGCAGGGCTGGGCCGACCCGTCCATGCTCGACGCCTACGAGGCCGAACGCCAGCCCATCACCGAACAGGTGTCGCGCTTCGCCATGGACCACGCGCAGAAGATGATCAAGGCGCGCAGCGCGGTGCCGCCGAACATCGAAGCCAACGACGCGGCCGGCGCGGCGGCGCGCGCCCTCATCGGCGACGAGGCCTACCAGCTCAACGTGCAGCAGTTCTGCTGCGCGGGCCTGAATTACGGCTACTACTACAGCGGCTCGCCCATCATCGCGGCCGATGGCGAGGCGCCGCCGGCCTACACCATGGGTGACTTCACGCCCTCCACGGTGCCGGGCTGCCGCGCGCCGCACTTCTGGCTGGCCGACGGCCGATCGCTCTACGACGCCTTCGGCGCCGGCTACACGCTGCTGCTCGCGCAGGCCGACACCGAGGCCCAGCCGCTGCTCGACGCCGCCGCCGAGGCCGGCGTGCCGCTGACGGTGCTGGATGTCTCTCGCGAAGCGCGGCGCCCGCCCGAGTACCGCCACGCGCTGCTGCTCTGCCGCCCCGACCAGCACGTGGTCTGGCGCGGCGACACGGTGCCCGCCGACGCGCGCGCGCTGGTGGCGATGCTGCGCGGCGCCGCCCGCACGGGCACCAGCGCCGCGCCCCACCCCAGCGCCGCGCTGGCCTGAGGCCGCCCGCCCCCGCCGGCCCCCGCGCCGGCGGGGCCCCCGTGCCGTGTACATTGGCGCACCCCGCGCGCACCCCATCGAACCGGCCATGGACCTCCCCTCCCACCAGCTGAGCATGACCGTGCTCATGACGCCCGACATGGCCAACTTCTCGGGCAATGTGCACGGCGGCACCATCCTCAAGCTGCTGGACCAGGTGGCCTACGCCTGCGCCAGCCGCTACGCGGGGCGCTACGTGGTCACGCTCTCGGTGGACCAGGTGATGTTCCTGCAGCCCATCCACGTGGGCGAGCTCGTCACCTTCCTGGCGTCCATCAACCACACCGGCACCTCGTCCATGGAGGTCGGCATCAAGGTCGTGGCCGAGAACATCCGCTCGCAGGTGGTGCGCCACGCCAACAGCTGCTTCTTCACCATGGTGGCGGTGGACGACGGCGGCAAGCCCGTGCCGGTGCCACCGCTCAAGCCCGCCACGCCCGACGAGCACCGCCGCCAGGCCGCCGCGCGCGTGCGCAAGCAGCTGCGCCAGGAGTTCGCGCAGCGCACCGAGGCCCTTCGCCAGGCGAGCTGAGCCGCGCCGCCCGGCCTGCCGGGAAACCTTGACGGCGCGCGCCACCGCATGCCGGGAAAGCTTGCGACTTGGCGTCAAACCTCAAGAAAACCTCTGCCCGAAACGCGCGCCCTCAAAAGATAGATTGCGGGCCTCCGAGATCGCAGACAGGCACGCACCCCACCCGGACCGTGCGGCCGAGGTCTCGATGTCTGTCCAGGAGGTCGCCATGTCCCGCTGTCACACCCCCATCCGCCGCACCCTGGCCGCCGCCGGCCTGTGCCTGGCCGCGCTGCCCGCGCTCGCGCAAAGCAGCGCCACCTTCGGCGTCACGGCCACCGTGCTGGCCAGTTGCACGGTGGTCGGCGGCATTCCCCTGGCATTCGGCATCGTGTCGCCCGGCGTGCAGGCCGACAGCAGCACCGTCGTCACCGCCACCTGCACCGTGGGCACCCCCTACAGCCTCTCGCTCGACGCCGGCACGGGCAGTGGCGCCACGGTGGCCGACCGGCGCATGACCAGCGGCACTGACACCCTGGCCTACCGCCTCTACCGCGACGCCGGGCGCACCCAGCTGTGGGGCGATGGCACCAACGGCACCGTGTTCAACAGCAGCACCGGTACCGGCCTGCTGCAGTCCTTCACCGTGTACGGTCGGGTGCCGTCCAGCGCCACCGCCACGGTGGGTGTCTACGCCGACACCATCACCGTGACCGCCACCTACTGAGGCGGGGTCCGGCATGAAGCGCCTGCTCGCCCCGCTGCTCGCGCCAGTGGTTCTCGCGCTGGCCTTCCCGCCGGCCGCGTCGGCCTTCCAGGTGCGGCCCGTGCGGCTGGAGCTGGGCAGCCGCGCCCCGGCCTCGCAGCTGACGGTGCACAACCCCACCACCCGCCCCCTGCTGCTGCAGGCCGAGGCCTTCGATTGGAGCCAGGACGGCGGGGCCGACCGGCTCAAGCCCACGCAGGCGCTCATCGTCAACCCGCCCATCTTCGAGCTCGCGCCAGGCGCCACCCAGGTGGTGCGCGTGGGCCTGCGCCAGGCGGTGGAGTCGGGCGTGGAGCGCAGCCACCGCCTCTGGCTGAGCCAGGTGCCCACGCCTGGGGACGTCGACGACGGCGTGCAGCTGCTGCTGCGCGTGAGCCTGCCGGTGTTCGTCACCGGCGTGGCCACGCCGGCGGCCCAGCCGCAGTGGCGGCGCCACGGCGACACGCTGGAGCTGCACAACGCCGGCGGGCGCCACCTGCACGTGCATGGCCTGCAACTCCTGTCGGACCAGGGCGGCAGCACCCACTTCGGCCCCTGCTACGCCTTGCCCGGCCAGTGGTGCCGCTGGACGCTGCCGGCCGGCTGGTCGGCCGCCACCACGCGCTACGACGCCGACACCAGCGCGGGGCCGCTTCGCGGGGTGGTCGATGCGGTGGCGCCGCGTTGAGGCCCTGCTGCTCGCCATCGGCCTGTGCGGCGCGCTCACACCCGCGCGGGCCGAACCCGCGCCGCGCCTGCTGGAGGTCTGGCTCAACGGCGAACGCGTCGACGGCTTCGCGCCGCTGATGGAGGACGACGGCCGCTGGTACGCCACGGCCGAGACCCTGGCGCGCTGGCGCCTGCGCCCCGCCGATCCGCCGCGCACCATCGCCGGCGTGGCGCACCATGGCCTGCAGAACTGGTCGCCCCGCTTCGACAAGGCCCAGCAGCGGCTGGCGCTGCAGGCGCCGCCCGAGCAGTTCCTGGCCCAGCGCCTGCGCCTGGACGGTCGCAGCGACAGCGAGGCGCCGCTGATGGAGCCCCTGCCCGGCCTGGCCATGGACTACAGCGTGAACGCCGAACGCAGCGGCGGCCAGAGCAGCACCGCCGCCCTGCTCGACCTGCGCGGCTTCGGCTGGAGCACCGGCGGCCTGGCGCGCGCCAGCGGTGTGCTGCGCGCCGGCGCCAACCCGGCCGGACTGCCGCGCTGGCAGCGGCTGGACACCAGCCTGCAGCACAGCGACCCCAACGGCCTGTGGCGCACCAGCCTGGGCGACGCCATCACCTGCGGCGGCGAGCTTGCGCCCGCGCTGCGCTTCGCCGGCGCGCAATACGGCACCGACTTCAGCCTGCGCCCCGACCTCGTCACCCAGCCCCTGCCCTCGGTGTCGGGCAGCGCGCAGGTGCCCAGCGGCGTGGACCTGCTGATCGACAACCGCCCGGCCGGCAGCGCCCAGGTGGGGCCGGGCAACTACACCCTGGATCAGTTGCCCGGCGTGACCGGCGCGGGCGAGATCCGCGTGGTGCAGCGCGACCTGCTGGGTGTGGAGCGCGTGCAGGTGGTGCCCTACTACAGCAGCCCGCGCCTGCTGCGCCAGGGCCTGAGCGAGCACTGCGCGGAGGCCGGCGTGCTGCGCCGCGGCTACGCCTCTGCCAGCGACACCTACGGTGGCGGTTTTATCGCCGGCAGCCTGCGCCACGGACTGAGCGACACGCTCACCCTGCTGGGCCGCGCCGAGGCGGGCCAGGCCGTGCGCGCCGTGCACCTGGGCGCGCATTGGGTGGTGGCGGGCGCGGGCGTGCTCAGCCTGCAGCTCGGGCGCAGCCAGGCCGACGGCACCGGCGCCGGCCAGCGCACCGCCATCGGCTTCGAGCGCGTGGCGCGCGCCGGCAGCCTGAGCGCCACGATCGACACCGCCGGCACCGGCTTCCGCTCGCTCGACGGTTCGCGCCTGCCGCAGCGGCGCACCACCCTGTTCGCCGGCACCGGCATCGGCCAGACCAGCCTGTCCGCCGGCCTGGTGTGGCAGCGCGGCGCCCAGGGGCAGGACACACGCGTGCTCACCGCCGGCCTGCAGCGCCGCCTGGGCGCGCACTGGCACGCCGGCCTGAGCCTGTACCGGCGCGACGGCCAGTTCAGCGCGGCCCTGCTGCTCACCCGCGCGCTGAGCCCCGACACCACGCTGGCCGCGCGCGCGCAGGCCGGCGCGGACGCCGGCCTCACCGTGCAGGCGCAGCGCAGCGAGCCCGACGCCGGCGGCCTGGGCTGGCGCCTGCAGGGGGGCAGCGACGCGCTGAGCGCCCTGGCCGGCGTGAGCTGGCTGGGCCAACTCGGCCGTGTGGAAGCGCAAGCCACGAAATGGCGCCACGACCCCGAGGCCCACCTGCGCGTCGCGGCGCAGGGCGGCGTGTTGTGGATTGGCGGCCAGCCCATGCTGGGCCGCACCATCGGCGAGGCCGCCGCCGCGCGCGTGGAAATCGAGGGCATGGGCGGCGTGGGCGTGCGCCTCAACCACCGCGACACCGCCGTCACCGACGCCAAAGGCCAGGCCTGGGTCTGGGGCCTGCAGCCCTGGCAAGAGAACACCCTGGGCGTGGCCGCCGACGTGCTGCCGCTGGACGTGGTGCTGGGCGTGCCCGAGCTGCAGGTGCGCCCGCCCGCGCAGACCGTGGTGCGCGTGCGCTTCCCTGCCCGGCGCACGCGCTCGGCGCTGGTCAGCGTGCGCCTGCCCGACGGCAGCCCCGTGCCACCGGGCGCGCGCGCCTACCGCGCGCCCGGTGGCGCCCCGGCCGGCGACGAAGGCGCGCCCTTCGCCCACGGCGGCCAGGTCTGGCTCACCGATCTCGACGACTTCAACACCCTGCGCGTCGAAGGCCCGCAGGGCCTGTGCCGGGTGAGCTTTGCGCTCGCACCGACCCTGGGCGCCGCCGCCACCCTGGGCCCATTCACCTGCACACCATGAACACCAAGCCCCTCCTGCGCGCACTGCTCCTGCTGCTGACCGCCCTGCTCTGCGGCACCGCCGCCCGGGCGCAGAGCTGCAGCGTGAGCGCCACGGCCCTGGCCTTCGGCAACTACACCTCGCCAGGCGGCGCGCGCGCCGACAGCAGCGCGGCCGTGCTGGTCACCTGCACGCCCCAGTACCTGCTGCTCGCCTGCAAGAGCAGCTACACGCTCTCGCTGTCCGTGGGCGACCACGCCAGCGGCGCCCAGCGGCAACTGGCCGCCGGCGCGGGCCGCCTGGCCTACGGCCTGTTCAGCGACAGCCTGCGCCAGCAGCCCTGGGGCGATGGCGGCGCCAGCGGTCCCACCACCGGCGGCACCATCACCACCAGCCTGCTCAACCTGGTGTGCCTGCCGGGCAGCAAGTCGCACACCGTCTACGGCCGCCTACCCGCCAACCAGAGCGTGCCGGCCGGCAGCTACAGCGACAGCGTGGTGCTGACGGTGACCTACTGAGGTGAGGGAAAGGTGATGAGCCGCGCGGGACGTGGCGGTTACTGAAGGCGCTTCCCCTCCGCTCGCGCTTTCCCTCGACATGCAACGCTTCTCGTCCTTCTTCTTCTCGAATCCCAAACCACCGTCCATCCCCCGCGCCGAGCACAAGCCCCTCATCAACCGAAGCGGCACCGAGGCCGCCGACACACCCCGCCCCTCCAGTCGCAACGAAGCCAACCGACGCAACGCCCGGTTCCTGGAGGCATCGCTGAACATCCAGGACCAGCGGGTCCTCGCGCAGGCCACGCAGGCCTTGGAGTCGACGCTCAATGCCCTGCTCGACAGCCGCCCCCCGGTGCTGCGCATCTGGGACGGCAACGGCGGCTGGCACTGCAGCGCCACGCCGACAAATGCGCAGCAGGTGGAGCACTTGCTGCACCTCGGCCAGTTTCTGCTCCAGCACCGACAGAGGAGCGCCGTGTTCGTGCTGTCGGCGACCGTGCTGCAACTGAAAGACCCTCATCACCCGGAGATGCCCCGGCTCATGCTCGCCTGCGGCCAGGCCGTTCGCCAGGTGCGCGGGGCCATCGACCCCCAACTGCTGCAGGCCTTGCAGGGCTTGGCCAGCGACTGCGCCCAGGCGAACCGGCTGTCGCCCGATGAACTCGCGCTGTTCCTTTCAGCAGAGAAGGATCCGCCGCCCCACCCCGCCTTCGACGCGCTGCTGGACCAGCTCGGCGCCAGCGCCGAGCAGCGCCGCCAGGCCCTGGAGCGCGACGATCTGCGGCAAGCGTTCGACACCCTGCAGTCGGGCGAGCCGCCCGCACTCACCGTGTGGAACGACGGCGGCTGCCAGCACTGCCTCGTGCCCCCCGGCGACGAGCGTGGCGGGCGTTTCGACCAGTTGGCCTGGTTCGCCCACCAACTGCAGGCACTGCACATCCCCGGCGCGGCGAACCTGCTCGCGGCCCTGAGCCTGGCCGCCCACCACCAAGGCGGCAAGGAAATCGATCTGATCGAACGCTGCGGCAGGGCCCTGCTCGACCGGCTCACCCAACAGCACCTCGGCACTGCCCCGCCAGCCCGCAGCGGCGCACTGCCCCACGAAGTCTTGACGGCGCTGTGCGCGCGCGTCGGCGAGCTGGTCGCCCGTGGCGCGCTCCCCGCCGAATGGCTGCAGACCTTTGAATCGATTGCCCAGCGGCACCAGGCCCCGGGCTGCGTCGCCGGGCTTCGCCTGCGGGGCATCACCCTGGACATCCAGCGCCTGGGCGCCATGGGCGCGGCAGAGGAGCGGCAGGCCCTCGCGGCGCGGCTGGTGCTCGACATCCAGAAGGTCCACCGCCTGCTGGGCGCCAATGGCCTGGATGGCAGCGGCGCCCTGGCGTTGATGCGATCGCTGCGCGCCGTCTGTGGGAACGACGCCCAGGCCCAGGCCGTGCAGGCGGCCCTGCAAGCCATGGGTCAGAAGACCCCGCAGCAACTCGCGCTCGAACAAGGCATTGACGACATGCGCGAGGCGATGGCGTCCTGGCTGCCGTCCTTCGACAAGCGCCCGGTGGACGACGCCGTGCGCCTCTACCTGTCGCGCGACGACGCGGCCACGCCCGGGCTCGCTCTGCAGCGCCAGGCGCAGCTCCTGCACTACATCGAGGCCCTCGCGGACAGCCCCCAAGCCCCCCGCGCGCTCATCGAGCGGCTGGTGGAGTTCACCCTGAGCGCCTTCCCCGCCCCGACCCCGCCCCCCATCGACAGCGCGCTGCGGCTGCTCGACCGGTTGGACGGCGGCCCCCTCACCGAGCGCCTGACCCAACTGCTGAAGGCCCTGCCCAGCGGCACCCCGTGGACCACACCCCAGCGCGGGCGCCTGATCGCCCTGGTGCTGCGCGCGCCGCGTCCCCGGGCCACGCTGCTGAAGCTCTGGCTGGAGCGGGGTCCCTTGACCCGTGGCACCCGCACCGAGCAAGAGGCCGTGGGCGCCCTGTGCTTCGGCCTGAACCAACTGGCCAAAGGCACGAAACCCGAGGCGGTGATGGCGCACGTGCTGCACACGCTCGACAACAGCGGCGTCGCCGACGTGCCCGAGTGGCGCCCCTTGGCCCAAGGGCTGCTGATCGCCTGGCTGGAGCAGGACCACAGCGCCGCCCGCCTGCAGTCGCCCGAGCTGCTGCGCTTCGCCGTCGATATCGTCATGCCCCCCGTCGAGCACACCGCCGTGGCCGAGGAGGCCTGCGCCGAACTGGCCCGCGCGCTGCACCCCACCCTGCTGCGGCTGGACCGGCGCGAGCCATCGAGCCGCCAGGCCGCACCGGTCGAGCTGTTCGGCCACGCGCTGCTGCAGCCCGCCCCGCAACACCTCGCGCCATTGCAGCGGCCCCAAGGCCTGGGCCTGTTGCAGGCGGCCTGGCGGGCGCTGGTCCCCGCACGGCCCGGGACCACCACGCCCCTGCCCGCGACCGACAGGCCGGCCACCGAGCCGCCGCCCTTCGCCGGCTGACGCCGGGCGCGGCCCCGGCGGCGCGTCCCGAGGCCCCGGGCGCCATGCGTACACTCGTGGCACCCCATGAGCCCGCAAGACTACGTCCAGCAGAAAGCCGCCGCTTCCGGCAGCAGCTTCTACTACGCCTTCCTCTTTCTGCCGCCCGAGCGGCGCGCCGCCATCACGGCCTTCTACGCCTTCTGCCGCGAGGTGGACGACGTGGTCGACGAGGTGAGCGATCCGGGCGTGGCGCAGACCAAGCTGGCCTGGTGGCGCGGCGAGGTGGCGCAGGCCTTCGCGGGCCAGCCCAGCCACCCGGTGACGCAGGCCCTGATGCCGCTGGCCGCCGCCTACGGCATCGAGGCGCGCCACCTGCTGGGCGTCATCGACGGCTGCCAGATGGACCTGGAGCAGAGCCGCTACCTCGACTTCGCCAACCTGCAGCGCTACTGCCACCTGGTGGCCGGCCTCGTGGGCGAGGTTGCCGCGCGCATCTTCGGCCAGACGCAGGAGCGCACCACCGAGTACGCGCACCGCATGGGCCTGGCCTTCCAGCTCACCAACATCGTGCGCGACGTGGGCGAGGACGCGGTGCGCGGGCGCATCTACCTGCCCATCGACGAGCTGCAGCGCTTCGACGTGAAGGCGCACGAGCTGCTGCGCCGCGGCGCGGCGCCGGGTGGCGAAGCGGCCGATTTCGAGCGCCGCTTCACCGCGCTCATGGCCTTCCAGTGCCAACGCGCGCTGGCCACCTACGACGAGGCCCTGGCCCTGCTGCCCGACGCCGACCGCCGCAGCCAGAAACCCGGCCTGATGATGGCCAGCATCTACCGCACGCTGCTGCGCGAGATCGAGGCCGAGCCGCTGCTGGTGCTCACGCGCCGCGTGAGCCTGACGCCGCTGCGCAAGTTCTGGCTCGCGTGGAAGGTGCAGGCGCTGGGGCGGCTGTGAGCACGGGCCCCAGCGTCGCCATCGTCGGTGGCGGCTGGGCCGGCTGCGCCGCCGCCGTGGCCGCCGCGCAAGGTGGCGCCCGGGTCACGCTGTTCGAGATCACCCACACCCTGGGCGGGCGGGCCCGCCGGGTCGACATCGCCCCCCCCGACGGCGCGCCCCTGCCGCTGGACAACGGCCAGCACATCCTCATTGGCGCCTACACCGCCACCCTGGCCTTCATGCGCGCCGTGGGCGTGAACCCGCGCGAGGCCCTGCTGGCGCTGCCGCTGTCGCTGCGCTTCGCCGACGGCCAGGGCCTGGCGGTGCCGCCTTGGGCCGCGCGCTGGCCCGCGCCGCTGGACGCGCTGGCCGCCATGCTCGGCGCGCGCGGCTGGCGCGCCGCCGAGCGGCTGGCCCTGCTGCGCGTGTCGCTGCGCTGGCGCGCGCAAGGTTTTGCCTGCGGCGCGTCGGACACCGTGGCCACTGTCTGCGAGGGCCTGCCCCCGCGCGTGATGGACGAGCTGATCGGGCCGCTGTGCGTCTCGGCCCTGAACCTGCCGCCCGACCAGGCCAGCGGCGCCACCTTCCTGCGCGTGATGCGCGACGCGCTGTTCGGCCGCGGCGCGCCGGGCTTCGCGCCCTCGGCCCTGCTGCTGCCGCGCCACGACCTGTCCAAACTCGGCCCCGACCCGGCCGCGCGCTGGCTGCGCGAGCGCGGCCACGCCGTGCACCTGGGCCGGCGCATCGAACGCATCGAGGCGGACGGGCAAGGCTGGCGCCTCAGCGGCGAAGGCCAGAGCGAGCGCGTCGACCGCGTGGTCTGGGCCACGCCCGCGCCGGTGGCGGCCGACGCGCTGCGTGGCATTGCCCCCGACTGGGCCGGCACGGCGGCGGCGCTGGCCCACACCGCCATCACCACGGTCTACGCCCTGGGCCCGCGCGAGCACCCGCCCTTGCCCGCGCCCATGGTGTCGCTGCGCGGCGGTCCCGCCCAGTTCGCCTTCGACCGCGGCCGGCTGCGCACCGCCGACGCCGGCGTGCTGGCCTTCGTGCTCAGCGACAGCCACGGCGAACGCGAGGACCTGCAGGCCGCCACGCTGGAGCAGGCGCGCGCGCAACTCGGCCTGGAGGGCCTGATCCCGCTGCGCACCATCACCGAGCGGCGCGCCACCTTCGCCTGCACGCCCGGCTTGCGCCGTCCGCCGGCCACCGTGGCGCCCGGGCTCTGGGCGGCGGGCGACCACGTCGACGGCCCCTACCCCGCCACCATCGAAGGCGCGGTGCGCAGCGGCCAGGCGGCGGGCCGGGCCGCCGCGCGCGGGCGCTGAAAACGCCCCATCCGTGACGTACGGCGGTCTCATGAACCGCTTCGCCCCTCGGCATGGCGAATCGGGGCTGTTAACCTTGGCCCCTCGGGGGAACCTGGGTCGCGCGAGCGGCTCCCACCCCCTTTGTTTTTTCTTGACCCGAGGAAAGGAGCCCATCGCCATGCCGGTCAACACCGTTGCACGATCCCTGTTCCGCGGCCTGTTCGCCCTGACTCTGGGTGTGGCCGCCATCAGCGCCCATGCCCAGAACATGGTCAGCATCAGCGGCAGCACCGTGAACATGCGCGATGGCCCCAGCCTGAAAAGCACCGTGCTGTGGGAGCTGCGGCGCGGCTTTCCGCTGCAGGTGACCGAGCGGCGCGGCAACTGGCTCGAGGTGAAGGACTTCGAGGGCGACACCGGCTGGGTGGCGCGCTCGCTCACCGGCGACGAACCGCACCACATCGTCACCAGCAAGATCCTCAACGTGCGCAGCGGCCCCGGCCTGAACAACGAGGTGGTGGTGCAGGCCCAGTACGGCGAACTGCTCAAGACCCTGGAGAAGCGCGGCGACTGGGTGCGCGTGGAGCGCGAGACGGGCGAGTCGGGCTGGGTGTCCGAGCGCCTGGTCTGGGGCTGGTGAGGCGCGGGCGGGCGCTCAGTCCTCGCTGAGGTAGCCCCGCTCCAGCTGCTGCTGCGGATTCGAAAAGATCGCCATCGCCGTCTTCATGCGCAGGAAGCCGAACTTCCGATAGAACGGCTCCTTGCCGGGCACCGCGTACAGGATGATCTTCCTGTGGCCGCGTGAGCGCTCCACGAGCTGGGCAACGATCTGTTTGCCCAGGCCCGTGCCCTGGTGACCAGGCAGCACGGCGATATCGCAGAGGTAGGCGCAGTCGGCGCCGTCCGCCAGCGCCCGGCCGGCGCCGACCAGGCGGCCGCCCTCGAACACGAAGCACTTGAACAGGCTGTTGCCGAACACCGTGCGCAACAGGTCCGGCGGCTTGTCGCCCAGCGGCGCGTCCCGATAGAGCGCGCTCAGCTCATCCCAATCGATGCCTTCGGCCGTGTGCCGCCAATCGAGTGCCATGCGTCTGCTCCGATCATTGAACTCAGCCGCTCTCGCGCACGCGCAGGTAGGCCGGCCGCTCCATGCAGCGCCGCAGCCATTCGTGCATCAGCGGGTGCGCGCCCAGCAGGGGCCGCGACACGCGCACCCAGTTCAGCACGCTGGCCACGCACAGGTCGGCGACGGTGAAGCGCCCCGCCGCCAGCCAGTCCTGTCCCGCGGCCTGCTGGCGCTTCAGGTGCTGTTCGAGCACGCGCAAGGGCACCGCCAGGCGCCGCTCGGCCGCCAGCGCGAGCTCGGGTCTGCGGCGCTCTTCGGGCATGGCGTGCAAGTGCGCCAGCACGGTGAGCGCGTCGCGTTCCACCTCGTTGACCACCCAGAACGACCAGCGCAGGGCCTCGGCTTCCTCGCGCGCCGTCGCCGGCGCGATGCCGCGGCCATCGGGCCGGCCGTGCACGCGCGTCAGGTACAGGGTGCAGGCCATGCTCTCCCACACCACCACCTCGCCTTCGGGGCGCCGGTCGATCAGCACCGGGATATGGCCGTTGGGGTTGAGCTCCAGAAACGCCGGCGTGCGCGTGCTGCCGTCCACGTAGGGCGTGGGCACGTGCGCGACATCCAGGCCCAGCTCGGCCGCGGCCCACAGCGGGCGCAGGGCGCGCGACGCGGGGATGCCGTGGATGGTGAGGCTCATGGGACGGACTCCGTCAGGCCAGCTGGTTGCACAGCGTCATGAGGTCGGCCACGGTGGTGTGCGGCGCCAGCGGCGCATGGTCCCAGGCGTGGCCGTCGCGGTTGAGCCAGGCCACCTGCAGGCCCGCCACCAGGGCGCCGAGCGCGTCGAGCTGCGCGTCGTCGCCGATGTGCAGCACCTCGCCTGGGCGCACGCCCGCGGCGCTGGCCGCCGCGTGAAAGATGCGCGCGTCGGGCTTGGCGACACCAAACTCGCGCGCGCTGATGGCCGCGCGAAAGTGCTGGCCCAGGCCGATGCGCCGCACGTCGGCGTTGCCGTTGGACAGAGCCACCACCGGGTAGCGCCCGGCCAGCCATTCGAGCGCGGGCAAGGCGTCGTCGAACAACTCCACGCGCTGGCGCTCGGCGAAGAAAACATCGAACGCCTCCTCGGCCAGCTCAGGGTCGTCGCCGGCCTTGAGCAATACGAAGCGGATGGACTCGCGGCGCAGCGCGCTCAGGTCGTGCGACAGATCGGGCCGCTTGATCTGCAGGAAGTGCCGCGCCTCGCGCAGCGACTGCGGGTTGGCGGCGAGGATGGCCGCGGCCGGCGCGTGCTCGCGGAACCAGGCCAGCAGCGCGGCCTCGGCCCGCTCGATGGTGGGTGCGATGGGCCAGAGGGTGTCGTCGAGGTCGATGCTGATCGCGCGCACGCGCGACGGCTCCAGCGTGGCGGCGCCGGACCCCGCGGGCTCCGTGCTCAAGGAATCGTCTTTCATGCTTGCGAGAGAATAGCGCATGCCCTTCGCGACCGAACCGCCCCTCCGCCATGGCCGCGCCGAGCGCACGGCAGTGATCTGGTGCAACCTGGGTACCCCCGAGGAGCCCACGCCCGCCGCCCTGCGGCGCTACCTGGCCGAGTTCCTCGCCGACCCGCGCGTGGTCGAGATCCCGCGCCTGCTGTGGTGGCCGATCCTGCACGGCGTGATCCTGCGCGTGCGGCCCGCGAAGTCGGCCGCCAAGTACGCCAGCGTCTGGACACCCGAAGGCTCGCCGCTGAAGGTCTGGACCGAGAAGCAGGCCAAGCGCCTGCTGGGCCACCTGGGCGAGCGCGGGCACGCGGTGCTGGTGCGCCACGCCATGCGCTACGGCCATCCCTCCATCGCCTCGGTGCTCGACGAGCTCAAGGCCCAGGGCGCCACGCGCGTGCTGGTGCTGTCGGCCTACCCGCAGTACAGCGGGGCCACCACCGCCAGCCTCATCGACGCCGTGAACGCCTGGAGCGCCCGCCAGCGCGCCGTGCCCGAGTTGCGATTCGTCAACCGCTACCACGATGACCCGGGCTACATCGAGGCGCTCGCGCGCTCGGTGCGCCAGCACTGGCAGGCCCATGGCCAGGCCGAGCGGCTGGTGATGAGTTTTCACGGCGTGCCCGAGCGCACCCTGCACCTGGGCGACCCCTACCACTGCGAGTGCCACAAGACCGCGCGGCTGCTGGCGCAGGCGCTGGGCCTGGCGCCGGAGCGTTTCGCCGTCACCTTCCAGAGCCGCTTCGGCAAGGCCAAATGGCTACAACCCTACACCGAGCCCACGCTGGTGGAGCTCGCGGGCCAGGGCGTGAAAAGCGTGGACCTCATCTGCCCCGGCTTCGTGGCGGACTGCATCGAGACCCTGGAAGAAATCGACATGGAAGCGCGCGCCGCCTTCCTGCAGGCCGGCGGCGAACGCTTCGCCTACATCCCCTGCCTCAACGACCGACCCGAATGGATCCAAGCCCTGGGCGATATCGCCGCGCGGCACCTGCAGGGCTGGCCCACGGCGCCCGCCGACGAGGCCGAGCGGGCCGCCAGCCGCGAACGCGCGCTGGCCCTGGGCGCGAAGGACTGAGCCGGCGGGCTCAGTGCGCGCGCGGATCGCTCAGGAAGCGCTGCACCAGCTCCAGCTGATCGGGCACGTTGAGCGCGGGCGCGTGTCCGCAGCCGGGGATGGTCACCACCAGGGCGCGCGGCCCGCGGTCGCGCATGGCCTCGGCGGTCTCGGCCAGCAGCAGGTCGGACTCCGCGCCGCGCAGGCACAGCACGGGCACATCGATGGTGTCGAACACCGGCCAGAGTTCGTAGTCGTCGGGGTGGTGCTCGAACTGCTGCACCATGGCCGGGTCGTAGTGCGGTGTCACGCGGCCGTCGGGCAACCGGCGCATGGAGCTTTCGCTGAGCAGGCGCCACTGCGCGTCGGGCAAGTGGCCGTAGGGCTTGTAGACGGCGCGAAAGTACTGCTCCAGCTCGCGCATGGTGTTGAAGGCCGCGGGACTGCCCGCGTAGCTGCGGATGCGCTGCACCGCGGGCGCCGCGAGCTGCGGGCCGATGTCGTTGAGCACCAGGCGCTCGATGCGCCCGCGCAGCGGCCCGGCCGCGCAGGCCATGCCGATGGCACCGCCCATGGACGTGCCCACCCAATGGAACTGCTTCAGGCCGAGCTGGTCGACCAGCGACTTCGCCAGACGCGCATAGAAGTCCAGGCAGTACTCGGCCTTCGGGTCCGGGCTCCACTGCGACAGCCCGCGCCCGATGGTGTCGGGGCAGATCACCCGCCAACCCTGGGCGCACAGATGCGCCGCCAGCGGGTCCATGTCGCGCCCGGTGCGCGCCAGGCCGTGCCAGGCCACCACCACCGGGCCACCGGCCTGCGCGGGTACCCAGTCCATGAAGTGGATCTCGCGCTCCTCGCAGGTGATGTAGCGCGAGCGCGGTTCGAGAGCGGCGAAGTTCATGTCGACTCCTTCGTCGCCTTGTGCGCCGCGCGCTCGCGCAGCTTGCCGACGACACCCGTGGGGAAGTGGTAGACGGACAGCACGAACAGCAGGCCCAGCCACAGCAGCCAGCGATCGGGCGTGAGCAGCGCGGGCAGCAGCGGCAGGCCCTCGAAGAGCCCGCCGAGCCAACGCAGCAGGTCTTGCAGGTAGCTCTGCGCGACCAGGAAGACCACGCTGCCGATGATGGCGCCGTACAGCGTGCCCATGCCGCCGATCACGACGATGAGCAGGATGTCCAGCATGATCTCGAAGGACAGCGAGGTGTCCGGCCCGTTGTAGCGCAGCCAGAGAGCGAGCAGGCAGCCCGCGAGCGTGGCGAAGGACGCGGCGATCACATTGGACAGCGTGCGGTAGACCACCACGCGATAGCCCAGGGCCTCGGCGCGGAAGTCGTTCTCCCGGATGGCCTGCAGCACGCGGCCGAAGGGCGAGTTCACGATACGCAGCATCACCAGGAACATGACCACCACGCTCACGAACAGCAGGTAGTAGGTGATGAAGCGGCCATTGAGCGGCACGGCGCCGAAGGGCCCCTGGAAGTCCTCCTCCATCAGCGCGAAGCCGGGCGACAGCAGCTCGGGCAGGCGGAAGGTCAGGCCGTCTTCGCCACCGGTGATGTCCGACAGCTGCGATGCCAGCGTGAGGAAGGCCGAGGCCACGGCCAGCGTGATCATGGCGAAGAAGATCGCCCGCACGCGCAGCGAGAACAGACCGATGAGCAGCGACAGCAGGAAGGACAGCAGCAGCGCGCCCACGGCGCCCACGACCAGCGCCCACCAGGTGGGGCCGAGCGCGCTGGCCGAGATGGCGATGCCATAAGCGCCGATGCCGAAGAACATGGTGTGCGCGAAACTCACGATGCCGGTGTAGCCCAGCAGCAGGTCGAAGCTGACCACCAGCGCGATGAAGATCAGCACCTTGGCCGCGACGTTGAGCGCCTTCACGCCGGGAAACAGGAAAGGCGCGAAGGCCAGGCCCAGCACCAGCAGCGTGAGCAGCAGCGCCAGCCAGCGGCTGCGCGGCAGGTCGTGGGAGAGCAGACGGGACAACACGATCGGCGCTCCTCAGCGGTTCGCAACGGGGTACACGCCCTGCGGTCGCCACAGCAGGATGGCCACCATCAGCGCGATGTTGGAAAACAGCGCGACCTTGGGCATGAGAAAGCCGGTGTAGTTGGCCATCAGGCCCACCAGCAGCGCGCCCACCAGAGCGCCCAGCGTGGAGCCCAGGCCACCGATGATGATGACGATGAAGATCAGCACGTTGACCTGCGCACCCATCTGCGGCAGCACGGTCTGCTGGTAAAGCCCCCACATCACGCCGCCCAGGCCGGCCAGCGCACTGCCCGCCACGAACACGCCCACGAACAGGCGCCGGATGCGGTAGCCCAGCGACTCCACCATCTCGCGGTCCTGCACGCCGGCGCGGATCAGCAGGCCGACCTTGGTGCGGTTGAGCGTCCAGACCATGGCGGCGAACACCGCCAGGCCCACGGCCATGGCGAGCAGGCGGTACTTCTCGATCGAGGCATCGCCCAGCAGGAAACTGCCGCGCAGCGTCTCGGGCAGCGGCAGCGCGAGCTGGCCCGGGCCCCAGACCACCTTGATGAGCTCCTCGCCGATGATCATGCCGCCCATGGTGATGAGGATCTGCTTCAGGTGCTGGCCGTAGACCGGGCGCACGATCACGCGCTCGAACACCAGACCCACCGCGCCGGCCACCACCATGGCGGCCAGCATGGCCGGCACCAGGGCCACGAGGTTGAGCCAGAAGCTGTCGGCGATGGCGTAGGCGTTCAGGCCACCGAACACGCTGACCGCGACGAAGGCGCCCAGCGCGATGAACACGCCATGGCCAAAGTTGAGCACGTCCATCAGGCCGAACACCAGCGTCAGGCCGGAGGCGATGATGAAGACGATCAGGCCCATGGCCAGTCCGGCCACGGTGAGCGTGAGCCAGGTCGAGCCGCTGCCCACGGCCGGCAGCGCCAGCGCGGCCAGCAGCGGCACCAGGGCCACGGGCTTCCAGTCGAAGTCTCTCAGCGCCTGCCAGCGCGCAAGGCTGCCGCTGGCGGGCGTGGGGATGGCCGTGGTGTTCATTGATGCGCTCCCAGCGAGAGGCCGAGCAGGCGCGCCTGCAGCGCGCTGTCCTCGGCGAGTTCGGCCATCGCGCCGCTGTGCACCACGCGGCCGTCGTCCATCACGGCCACGCTGTCACCGAGCTGGCGCGCGAAGTTGAAGTTCTGCTCGACGAGCAGGATGGTGGTCTGCGCGACCTTGAGTTCGCGGAAGGCCTCGATCATGTTCTGGATGATGGCCGGCGCCAGGCCCTTGCTGGGCTCGTCGATGAGCAGCAGCTGGCGCGGCTCGACGATGGCGCGCGACACAGCCAGCATCTGCTTCTGCCCGCCCGAGAGCTTGCCCGCCGGGTGCAGCCAGAACTTCTTCATCGCCGGGAACATGTCGAAGATCCACTCCAGGCGCTGCGTGTCGATGCCGTCGATGGAGCGCGCGCCGCGCGCGGCCAGCAGCATGTTCTCCTTCACGCTCAGGTCGGCGAAGATGCCCATGCTCTCGGGCACGTAGGCCACGCCGCTCTGCGCGATGTCGGGCGTCGCCTTCGCGGTGATGTCCTGGCCAGCGAGCGTGATCCGTCCCCGGCTCGCGTGCCACAGGCCCATGATGGTGCGCAGCGTGGTCGTCTTGCCCGCGCCATTGCGGCCCAGCAGCATGGTGAGCTGGTTGGCGGGCACGGCGAGGTCCACGCCGTGCAGGATGTGGTACGCCCCGATGTGCGTGTGCACGCCCTCGAGCGTCAGCAGTGGCTGCGTCATGCCGCGACCTCTTCTTCGGGGTTGATGCCCAGGTACGCCTGCTGCACCACGGGCGAAGCGATCACCGCCTCGGGTTCGCCGTCGGCCACGAGCTCGCCGTTGTGCAGCACGATGATGCGGTCCGACAGCTCGCGCACCACGTCCATCTTGTGCTCCACCAGCAGGATGGTCTTGCTCTTGTCGGCCTTGAGGCGGCGGATCAGGTTCAGGATCACCGGCACCTCGTCCACGCTCATGCCGGCGGTGGGCTCGTCGAACATGTAAACCTTGGGGTCCAGCGCCATCAGGATGCCCACCTCCAGTTTGCGCTGGTCGCCGTGCGGCAGGCTGGCCGCGCGCGCCTCGGCCTTGTCGGCCAGGGCCACGGTCCGCAGGATGTCGTCGGCCTGGTCCAGCAGGTCTTTGCGGTCGCTCCAGATGCGGAAGAAGTCCAGCCCCGCGCCCGCGCGCGCCTGCACCGCCATGCGCACGTTCTCGCGCACGCTGAGCTGCGGGAACAGGTTGGTGAGCTGGAAGGCCCGGCCCAGGCCGGCGCGCGTGCGCAGCGGCGCGCTCAGCGGCGTGAGCTCGCGCCCATCGAGCGTGACCGTGCCGGCCGTGGCCTTGATCTGTCCCGAGATCAGGTTGAAGTAGGTCGTCTTGCCCGCGCCGTTGGGGCCGACGATGGCGGTGAGCGTGCCCGGCGCGAATCCGCAGGAGACAGCGTTCACCGCCACGTGCCCGCCGAAGCGGACCGTGAGGTTCGAGGTTTGCAGCATGGGGATCGTGCGCCCGGCGGGCGCACGCCAGGTTCAGCGCTTGTTGCGGATGGGGATGTTCATGTCCCCGGGCTTGATCTCACGCACCAGCTCCGGCACCCCCCAGGCGAAGGCCGGGTCGGCCTTGATCTTGAAGTGGTACATGCTCTGCATGGCCTGGTGGTCTTCCTTGCGGAAGGTCATGGTGCCCTTGGGCGTGTCGAAGCTCATGCCTTCCATGGTCTGGATGAGCTTCTCGCTGTTGGTGTCGCCATTGGTTTTCTTCAGCGCGGTCACCACCGCCATGGCGGCCGAGAAGCCACCGGCGGTGAAGAAGTCCGGCGGCTGCTTGAACTGGCGGTAGTGCTCGGCCACCATGGCGTCGTTGACCGGGTTCTTGGGGATGCCGAAGTAGTAATACAGCGCGCCTTCCATGCCCGGGAACTGCTTGTAGGCCACCATGGCCGGCAGGATGTTGCCGCCCGTGGCGAGCTTGATGCCGTAGCGCTTGTCCAGCTCCATCTCGGCGATCTTGGGGAAGGGCGTGGGCGCGCCCGACCACACCACCGAGATGTACTTGTTGCCCGGCTGGTCCTTGAGCTTGTCGACCAGGCGCAGCAGGCCGGCAGTGAAGTCCGTCGTGCCCACGGGCAGGTACTCCTCGTGCACGATCTTGGCCTTCTTGGTGAAGTCCTTGGAGGCCTTCACGGCGTCGCGGCCGAAGGCGTTGTCGTTGGCCAGCACACCGATCACGTTGTTCGGGGCGTCGAGGGCCACGGCGTTGGCGGCCGCGTCCTGGCTGCTGTTGCGGCCGGTGCGGAAGATGTACTTGTTCCACTTGTCACCGGTGATGGAGTCGGCCACGGCGGGCTCCACCAGCAGGATCTTGCGGTACTCCTCGGCCACCGGCAGCATGGCCAGCGCCACGGGCGAGGCGGTCGGGCCGATGGCGAGGTCGACCTTGTCGTCGGCGTAGGCCGCCGCCAGCAGGCTCTTGCCCACGTCGGGCTTGCCCTGGTCGTCCTTCTCGATCACCACGATCTTCTTGCCGGCCACCATCATGGTGCCGCCCGTGGCGTAGTTCAGGCCCATCATCAGGCCCGCCTGGGTCTGCTTGGCGTAGGCCTCCAACGGGCCGGTCTTGCTGTGGATGTGGGCGATGCGGATCTCGCCCTTGTTGGCTTGGGCGAAACCCAGGGTGGCCGTGCAGGCCAGGGCAATCACCGCCAGGCGGCGGGTGGTGTCGAACATGCTTGTCTCCTGATGGTTGCTGGCACAGCGCGGTGCGCCGTGCGCCTCTTTTGCACATGCCGTGCCAACCCAGCAATGCCTTGATATCAAAGGAATTTTTCTTTGACACCCGATCGATTGCCGGAATTTCAGACAACCCATCGCACACGATTTGTCTGAAATTCAGACAGTCGCCGGAATTTCAGACAGCTTATCCAGCGCGGCGAGCCGGTCGTACAGGCTGGCGCGGGAGATGCCCAGCAGCTTGGCCGCCGCGCTGCGGTTGCCGCCTGTGGCCGCCAGCGCCTGCGCGATGGCCCGGCGTTCGAGCTCGGCGATCTGCTCGGCCAGGGGGCGCAGAGCGTCCTGCTGCGCGGGCGCCGCGGGCGGCGCCTCGCGCACCGGCGCCAAGGCGGGCAGGCCGGCCTCGCGCAGCACCTCGTCCACCTGCGCGGCATCGATGAGGGCCGAGTCGGTGCGCAGCGCGAGCTGCTCCAGCACGTTGCGCAGCTCGCGGATGTTGCCGCGCCAGGCCTGCGCGGCCAGCAGGGCCTGGGCCTCGGGGCCGAACTCCAGCTGCGGTCCTCCGCCGCGCGCGGCGATGTCTTCGCACAGGGCCTCGATCAGCAGCGGCACGTCGCTCTGGCGCTCGCGCAGCGGCGGCACGCGGATGGGCAGCACGTTGAGGCGGTAGTACAGGTCCTCGCGGAAGCGCCCTTCCCTCACCATCAGCGGCAGGTCGCGCGAGGTGGCGGCCACCACGCGCACGTCGAAGGGCACCAACTGGTTCGAGCCCAGGGGCTCGATCTCGCCCTCCTGCAGGGCGCGCAGCAGCTTCACCTGCATGGCCATGGGCATGTCGCCCAATTCGTCGAGGAACAGCGTGCCGCCATCGGCCAGCTTGAACTTGCCGTCGCGGCCCTTCTTGTCGGCACCGGTGTAGGCGCCGGGCGCGACGCCGAAGAACTCGGCCTCCAGCAGGGTCTCGGGCACGGCGGCCATGTTCACGCTGACGAAGGGCCGGCCCGCACGCGGCGAGGCCGCGTGGATGGCGTGCGCGAGCAGTTCCTTGCCGGTGCCCGTCTCGCCGAGCAACAGCACCGGGCTGCTGGACAGCGCCGCGCGGCGCGCCTGGCGCTTGACCTCCACCGCCGCCGCGCTGGTGCCAACGAAGCTGGCGAAGGTGTACTTGCTGCGGCGCTGGTGGGCGAGCTCGCGGCGCGCGTCGTTCAGGTCCTGCTCCAGCCGCGCGAACTTGGTGATGAGGGGCTGCAGCGTGGTCTCGGGGTGGTCGAACAGCACGATGCCGAGCACGCCGATGACCTCGCCCGCGTCGTCGCGCAGCGGAATGCGCGTGACCACGAAGGTGCCCGCGCGGTTGGTGAGCAGGTCGATGAGGATGGGCTTGCCGGTTTCCAGCACGCGGTGCATCTGGGTGTTGTGCACCACATTGCTCACGGGCTGGCCGACAAAGTCTTCCTCGCGGTCGAAGCCCAGCGCGGGCAGGAAACGCCGGTACTGGTCGTTGATCCACACCACGCGCGCGTGCCGGTCCACCAGCAGCATGCCCTCACTGGCGTTGGCGAAGAGATCGAACATGGAGCGCGCGGCGAGCTCCAGGATGCTCTGCGCGTCACGGGGCAGGCGGTCGTCGCGGGTCATGCCCGGGATGGTACCCGGGGCGGGTATGCGAGAGAAAGCGGCCTTATTCCGATCGACTCGCCCAGCTTGCCATTCCGAGCACCACCACTGCCGCGCCCAGTGGCCAGGCCAGCAGCGACCATCGTCCCTCCAGGGCGGCCCTCAACTGGCAGAGGCTTGCGCCGGCGCCCAGCGGCAGTTGATGGCGGGGCTTTGGCCGCACCAGCAACACGGCCAAGGTCAGGCCCAATGCCACCCCACCCAACCCATCACCATTCATGTCTCTGCCCCGCCTTGTCTCAACCCTTGGGCTGACGTCGTTTGTTCCATGCGATACGCAGGATGCATGCCAGCGGCACGGCGTGCGGCAAGGCTTTCCAGAGCAGCCCTCGCCAGATATCAGGCCACGAATCCATTGGCGCTGCCCAAAGAAAAATCGACAACGCCGTACCCAGGACTGTCGTCAGATAGGCCACCAGGTAGGCGACGGCATACAGCCGCCAAGAGAGTGCTTTCATGGCTCGCCTATCGGCACATGCGAAGAAGCGGGCGACTCTAGGCGAGCACCCCGGACAACGATGCCCTCGAATCGGCGGGTTCAGGCAATGATGAAAAGCAAGAAGCGGCTCGCGGCCTGGGGTCCGCGAGCCGCTGCGCCGAAGTGGGGTGGTTTCAGGCGGCGGCCATCGCCTGCCGCCGCGCCAACAGCCTCGGCACCACCAGCACCGCCAGCACCACGAGCAGCAGGATCAGCGACATCGGGCGCTGCACGAAGATCAGCCAGTTGCCTTCGCCGATCGACAGCGCGTTGCGCATCTGCGCTTCGGCCAGCGGCCCGAGGATCAGGCCCACGATCACCGGCGCCGCCGGGAAATCGAAGCGGCGCATCAGCACGCCCAGCAGGCCGATGCCCAGCATGAGGTACAGGTCGAAGGCGCTCTGGCGCATGCCGTAGACGCCCACCGTCGCGAAGATCATGATGCCCGCGTAGAGCTGCGGGCGCGGGATCTTCAACAGCTTCACCCACAGGCCCACCAGCGGCAGGTTCAGCACCAGCAGCATCACGTTGCCGATGTAGAGCGAAGCGATCAGCGCCCACACCAGAGCGGACGACGTCTGGAACAGCTGCGGCCCCGCGTTGATGCCGTAGTTCTGCAGCGCGGACAGCAGGATCGCCGCCGTCACCGAGGTCGGGATGCCCAGCGTCAGCAGCGGCACCAGCGTGCCCGTGACGGCCGCGTTGTTGGCCGCCTCGGGGCCGGCCACGCCTTCGATCGCGCCCGTGGTGCCGAACTGCTGCCGCGCCTCGGCGTCGGCCAGCTTGCGCTCGGTCGCGTAGCTCAGGAAGGTGGGGATCTCGGTGCCGCCGGCGGGAATGGTGCCGAAGGGAAAGCCGATCGCCGTGCCGCGCAGCCAGGCTGGCCAGGACCGGCGCCACTCGCCGCGCGTCATGTGCACCTTGTTGAGGTGGTTCATGGCGGTCTGCATGCGGCCTTCGTACAGCGCGTTGTAGAGCGCCTCCGTCACCGCGAACAGGCCCACGGCCACCAGCACCACCTCCACGCCATCCATGAACTCCAGGATGCCTGCGGTGTAGCGAACCTGGCCGGTGATCTGGTCGATGCCCACCAGGCCCAGCGAGATGCCCAGGAACAGCGCGGCCAGCCCCCGCAAGGCGCTTTGCCCCAGCACCGAACTCACCGTGGTGAAGGCCAGCAGCATCAGGCAGAAATACTCGGGCGGGCCCAGTTGCACGGCAAAGTCGGCCAGGATGGGCGCAAACAGCGTCACCAGCACGGTGGCGATGGTGCCGGCCACGAAGGAGCCGATGGCCGAGGTGGCCAGCGCGGCACCCGCGCGGCCGTGCTTGGCCATCTTGAAGCCTTCGAGCGCGGTCACCATGGTGCCGGTCTCGCCCGGCGTGTTGAGCAGGATGGAGGTGGTGGAGCCACCGTACATCGCGCCGTAGTAGATGCCCGCGAAGAAGATCATCGAGGCGGTGGGCTCCACCTGGCCCGTGATGGGCAGCAGCATGGCCACCGTGACGGCCGGCCCCAGGCCCGGCAGCACGCCGATGGCGGTGCCGAGCGCGCAGCCGGCCAGCGCCCACAGCAGGTTGATGGGCGTGCCGGCGGTGGCGAAGCCACCCAGGAGTTGCGAGAGGATGTCGCCCATGTCAGATCCAGCCGCTGGGACTGATGCCGGGCAGGTTCACCGCCAGCACCTTGGTGAACACCCAGAACACCGGCGCCGAAATCAGCACGCCGGTGACCAGGTCGATGAAGGTGGCGCGCGCGCCGCCGCCGGCCCGGCCCTCGCTCAGGCGCAGGCCGCGCACGGCCAGGGCGTAACACAGCGTGCAGCTCAGCACGAAGCCGATGGTGGTGATGAGCGAGGCGTTGGCCACCACGCCACCGGCCACCCAGGCCAGCGCGCGCCAGTCGCCGCGCTCGGCGCCCGAAGGCGTCTCCACGTGGCGCCAGCCGCCGCGCAACGCTTGCCACACCAGCAGCGCGCCGCACACGGCCATGGCCGCGCACATCAGCCAGGGCAGGAAGTCGGGGCCGACGCCCGAGTAACCCGCGGCCGAGGGGATCTGCCAGGCGCCTACGGCGAGCACCAAGGCCACGCCCAGCGCGCCCAGGCCGATGGCCACCTGTCCCACGTCCGTGGACGCGGGCTGCTGCATGTCGCTCATGTCGCCGTCCGCGTCAGACCATGCCCGCGCGCACCATGGTCGCGCGCAGGGAGGAGAAGTCGCGGTCCACGAACTCCTCGAAGGCCTTGCCGGTCAGCAGCGCGGGCGTCCAGTTGTTCTTCTTCACCGCCTCCGCCCAGGATTTGCTCTGCGTGGCCTTCACCACCATGGCCACCAGCGCGTCGCGCTGCGCGGGGGTGATGCCGGCCGCGCCATACACGCCGCGCCAGTTGCCGATCTCCACGTCGATGCCCTGCTCTTTCAGCGTGGGCACGTTGATGCCGTCCAGGCGCTTGCCCGAGGTGACGGCGATGGCGCGCATCTTGCCGCTCTCGATGTAGGGCTGGAACTCGCTGAAGCCGCTGCCGCCCACGGTGACGTTGTTGCCCAGGATGGCCGCCACGGCCTCGCCACCGCCACGGAAGGGCACGTAGTTGATCTTGGCCGCCGGCACGCCCACGGCCTGCGCGATCTGCGCCGCCGCGATGTGCTCGGTGGCGCCGCGCGAACCGCCGCCCCACTTGACGCTGCCGGGGTCCTTCTTGAGCTGCTCGATCACGTCCTTCATGGTCTTGAGCGGCGAATCGGCCGGCAGCACGAAGACGTTGTACTCGGTGGTGAGGCGCGCGATGGGCGTGACCTGCGTGATGGACACCGGCGGCTTGCCGGTGATGATGCCGCCCAGCATGACGGCACCCATGACCATGAGCGCATTCGGGTCGCCCTTGCTGGCGTTGAAAAACTGGGCCAGGCCGATGGCGCCGGCCGCGCCGCCTTTGTTCTCGAAGGTCACCGAGGAGGCCACGCCGGCGTCGCGCAGGGCGTCGCCCAGCGCACGGCCGGTGCCGTCCCAGCCGCCGCCGGGGTTGGCGGGGATCATCATCTTGATGTTGGCGCTGGCCCAGGCCGCGTTCGGCAGAGCGCCAGCGGCGGCCAGGGCGGCCAGGGATTTGAGGAAGGTATCGCGGCGCATGGCTTGTCTCCGTGGTTGATGGGAACGACGCCGCGAATGGTCGGCGGGCGGGCTGTCAGTTGGCTGTCGGGCACCCTGGGATAAACCCTGAGGCGCGCGCGTCCCCATAATCGGTCCCCCCATGAAACTCCTGCTCGTCGAAGACAACACCACCATGCAGGCCACGCTGAGCCGCGCCTTCGAGCGGCGCGGCATCCAGGTGGTGACCTGCGACGACGGCGAGCGCGCGCTGGCGGTGTGGCGCGACACCCAGCCCGACGCCGTGCTGCTGGACCTGTCGCTGCCCGGCAAGGACGGCCTGGAGGTGCTGGCCCAGGCGCGCGGCGGCGGCCTGAAGACGCCCGTGATCATCCTCACCGCGCGCGGCACCGTGGGCGATCGCATCCTGGGCCTGAACACCGGCGCCGACGACTACCTGCCCAAGCCCTTCGACCTGGACGAGCTGGAGGCCCGCGTGCGCGCCCTGGTGCGCCGCGCGGGCGACGCCGACGCCGCGCCCGCCGCCTGGTGCGGCATGGCCGTGGACCGCGAGAGCGGCGCCGTGTACCACCTGGGCCAGCCCCTGGAGCTGCCGCCGCGCGAGCTCGCCCTGCTGCGCGCCGTGCTCGCGCGCCCGGGCCATGCCATCGCCAAGGAGCGCCTGTTCGAACTCGTCTTTCCCGGTGAACCCGACGTGCAGCCGGAGGCGATCGAGGTCGTGGCCTACCGGCTGCGCAAGAAAATCGCGCACACCGGCGCGCAACTCGTCACCCTGCGCGGCCTGGGCTACCTCATCAAGGCCCAGCCATGAAGCGGCGCGCGACCTCGCTGCGCCGCACCCTGCTGCTGGGCATCCTGCTGCCGGTGTTCGGCTACGTGGTGTTCAACACCGTGGTGCTGTACCGCCAGGCCCTGGCGGCCGCCGACACCGCCTACGACCGCACGCTGCTGGCCACCGCCAAGTCGCTGGGCGAACAGCTGCAGGTGACGTCGCAGGGCGGCGAGGTCCATGTGCAGGCCACGGTGCTGTACTCCGCGCTGGAGGCCTTCGAGGCCGACAACCGCAGCCGCCTCTTCTACCGCGTGAGCGGCTTCCAGGGCGAGATGGTCTCGGGCTTCGCCGACATGCCCGCGCCGCGGCGCCACGCGCCCTCGGACAACATCTACGCCGCGCTCGTGAGCTTCTACGACGACCACTACCGCGACATGCCGGTGCGCATGGCCGTGCTGCTGCAGCCGGTGGCCGGCGTGCAGGGCCAGGGCATGGCCACCATTCAGGTGGCCGAGACCCTGGAACTGCGCGAGACACTGGCGCGCCAGATCCTGGTGGATACGCTGTGGCGCCAGGCCGCGCTGCTGGCCGTGATCGCCTTCGTGGTGGTGCTGGTGGTGCAGCGCGCCACGCGGCCGGTGCGCGACATCAGCCGCGCCCTGGCCTCGCGCAGCGAAAACGACCTGTCGCCCTTGCCCGGCCAGGACGCGCCGCGCGAACTGCTGCCGCTGCTGGACGCCACCAACCAGCACATGCAGCGGCTGTCGCAGTTGCTGGAACACCAGAAGCGCTTCGTGCGCGACACCTCGCACCAGCTGCGCACGCCGCTGGCGGTGCTGAAGACGCAGGTGCAGTCGGCGCGGCGCGGCGACGTGGAGCCGCGCCAGGCGCTCGACGAGATCGCGCACACCGTGGACCGCGCCACCGAACTGGCCAATCAGATGCTGGCCCTGGCCAAGGTAGAGCAGCTGCGCCAGGACCGCGACGTGCCGGTGAGCGACTGGGCCGCCGTGGTGCGCGCGGTGGCGCTCGACCTGTCGGCGCTGATCGCCGAGCGGTCCCTGGACTTCGCGCTCGACGTCGGCCAGGCCGCGCCGGTGCGCGCGCACGAATGGGCGCTGCGCGAGCTCACGCGCAACCTGCTGCACAACGCCATCAAGCACTCGCCACCGGGCGGCGCGCTGCGCGTGGGCCTGCTGAGCGACGAACGCACGGCGGCGCTGATCGTGCGCGACAGCGGCCCCGGCATCGCGCCGGCGCTGCGCGAGCGCCTGTTCCAGCCATTCGCTACCGACCACCGCGCGGGCCCCAGCCTCTCGGGCTCGGGCCTCGGGCTCGCCATTTGCCGGGAGATCGTGCAATCGCTCGGTGGCCAGATCGAGCTGGACAACCGCGCCGACGGCGGCAGCGTGCGCGGACTCGACGCCACGGTGCGCCTGCCCCTGACACCCGCGAACGCATGACAAGCAGAACCGAACCCGAGCGCGTGCGCCTGGACAAATGGCTTTGGGCCGCGCGCTTTTTCAAGACCCGCGCGCTCAGCGCCGAGGCCATCGACAAGGGCCGCGTGAGCGTCAACGGCCAGGCGGCCAAGGCCTCGCGCGAGCCGCGCGTGGGCGACACCATCGAGTTCCGCCAGGGCAATGAGGCACGTGTGGTGACCGTGAAGGGCCTGAGCGCGGTGCGCGGGCCGGCGCCCGTGGCGCAGCAGCTCTACGAGGAAACACCCGCGTCGGTGGCGCGCCGGCTGGCCGCGGCCGAGCAGCGGCGCCTGGCCCCCGAACCGGCATTGAGCCAACCCATGGGACGCCCCACCAAGCGCGACCGGCGCACGCTCAAGGACTGGGGAGACCGCTGGAGCGCGTCGCTCGACGACGACGGCAACGAATGAACCTGGCCCCGCGCGCCGGCCTCAGCCCTTGCGCAGGCCCAGCCACATGACCGTGGCCACGACGATCAGGCCACCGGCCACCTGAATGGCCGCGATCGATTGCCCCAGGAACACCCAGGCCAGCACCAGCGCGAAGATGGGCTCGATGTTCATGATGGCCGAGTTGCCCACCACCCCCAGGCGCGGCAGCACCGTGAACATGATGGTGAAGGCCGTGCCGTAGAGGAAGGTCAGGCCCAGCAGCCCCCACCAGCCCGGCAGGGCGTTCGGGAAATGCAGCCCGCCCTGCGTGGCGCTCGCGGCCAGCGCGATCACCGCGACGATGCCCATGGTGGTGGCGGTGCGCAGGCGGCCGTCGAGATCGCCCGCTTCGTGCTGCGTGAACACCAGCGCCAATCCGAAGCTCGCCGCGGCCGCCAGCGCGAAGCCCACGCCCACGCCGATGCGCGCCCAATGCCCACCCGCGCCCAGGCCCGAGGCCGCGCCCGACACGTCCAGCGCCAGCGCCAGGCCCAGCAGCATCAGCGGCATGGCCTTGAGCAGGTGCGGTGCCGGCTTCTGGCCATAGACGATGCGCGACCACAGCGCCGTCCACAGCGGGTAGGTGTTGAAGGCCAGCAGCGCCAGCGCTACCGGCAGGCGCGCCACCGCCGCGTACAGGCACAGGCTCTGCACACCCACCAGCAGGCCGATGGCGGGCAGCGCCTTGCGGTGCCGCGCGGTGAGCGCCAGGGGCACGCGGTAGAAGAACAGAATGCCGGCCACCACCAGCGCCGTGACGCCGCTGCGGAAGGTCACGGCCGTGGCCACGGTCACGCCGTGGTCGAAGGCCAGGCGCGCGGCCACGTGGTTGGCGCCCATCATGAAGGCGATGAGCAACAGGGTGGCGAACGCGGTGCGCGACAGGCTCTGAGACATGGCGGGTCCGGCGGCAAGAACAGCAGGAGGACAAAAAACAAAGGCGCCCCGCAGGGCGCCTTGTCGATGTGAACATCTGGCGGAGTGAGAGGGATTCGAACCCTCGATGAGGCTCTACACCCCATACTCCCTTAGCAGGGGAGCACCTTCGGCCACTCGGTCATCACTCCGCGAAGCCCGCATTATGCCCCAAAGCACACGCGGGCCAGGCCCTCTCAGGCGCTGATCGTGTCGGCGGCCTGGTCGAGATCGAACTCGCGGTGCAAGGCGCGCACGGCCAGCTCCATGTACTTCTCGTCGATGACCACCGAGGTTTTGATCTCCGAGGTGGAGATCATCTGGATGTTGATGCCTTCGGTGCTGAGGCAGCGGAACATGCGGCTGGCCACGCCCACGTGGCTGCGCATGCCGATGCCCACGATGCTGACCTTGCAGATGCGGTTGTCGCCCACCACGTCGGCGGCGCCCAGCGCGGGCACGACCTGCGACTTGAGCAGGTCCAGCGTTTTCTGGTATTCGTTGCGGTGCACCGTGAAGCTGAAGTCGGTCTTGCCGTCCTTGCTCAGGTTCTGGATGATGACGTCGACCTCGATGTTGGCGTCGGCGACCGCGCCCAGGATCTGCGCGGCGATGCCGGGCTTGTCGGGCACGCCGAGCACCGAGACCTTGGCCTCGTCGCGGTTGAAGGCAATGCCGGAAACGACGGCTTGTTCCATGTCTTCGTCTTCCTCAAAAGTGATCAGGGTGCCGGAGGCCGCTTCTTCGGCCAGGTCGATGTCCCAGGGCGTGAAGCTGGAGAGCACGCGCAGCGGCACGTGGTACTTGCCCGCGAACTCCACCGAGCGGATCTGCAGCACCTTGGAGCCCATGCTGGCCATCTCCAGCATTTCCTCGAAGCTCACGCGCAACAGGCGGCGCGCCTCGGGCACCACGCGCGGGTCGGTGGTGTAGACGCCGTCGACGTCGGTGTAGATCAGGCACTCGGCGGCCTTGAGCGCCGCGGCCACGGCCACGGCCGAGGTGTCGCTGCCGCCGCGGCCCAGCGTGGTGATGTTGCCGCCGTCGTCGATGCCCTGGAAGCCGGTGACGATGACCACCTTGCCCGCGTCCAGGTCGGCGCGCACGCGCGCGTCGTCGATGGATTCGATGCGGGCCTTGGTGTAGGCGTCGTTGGTCTTGATCGGCACCTGCCAGCCCGCGTAGCTCACCGCCTCCAGGCCTTCGGCCTGCAGCGCGATGGCCAGCAGCGCGGAGGAGGCCTGTTCGCCGGTGGCCGCCAGCATGTCGAGTTCGCGGCCATAGGACGTGCCCGGTTTGGCGGGCGCGAGTTCCTTGGCGAGCGCCAGCAGGCGGTTGGTTTCGCCGCTCATGGCGCTGGGCACCACCACCATCTGGTGGCCGGCCTTGTGCCATTTGGCGACGCGACGCGCGACGTTGCGGATGCGTTCGGTCGACCCCATGGAGGTGCCGCCGTACTTGTGAACGATGAGGGCCATTGGAAGGGAGGAAGGACGCGGCGCGGCGCGTCCTTCAGGGCTTCGTCGGGGCGCGCGCCGCACAGCCACTGGGGCCGGGCAGAACCGCGGGATTATACCTAGGGGGTATAGGCCAGGCACGGGCCATCGCGCACCACGAAGCCCTCGGCCACCTTGAGCCGGATCGCGTGGCCGCGCGTGCGGCAGGCCCCGACCTGGTCGAGCAGTTCGTCGAGCTGCGCGGCGCTGGGCGCCACGCCGTGCGCGCGGCGCAGCCAGTGCCGCAAGGCGTTGGCCTGGCGGTCGCGCGACAGGCCCTGCAGGGTGGCGATGCGCGGCGGCTCGCCGCTGGCCGCCAGGTCCAACGCCGCCAACTCGTCCAGCAGGCGCTGCGCCTGCGCCGCGTGCGCCGCGCTGCGCGCGAGCGCCGCGCGGTAGCCCGGAAAGGCGCGCGCCCAGGCCGGCATCAACTGCGCGCGGATGCGGTTGCGCGTGTAGCGCTCGTCGCCGTTGCTGGGGTCGTCGACGAAACGCTGGTCGCGCGCGATCAGCGCTTCGCGCAGCGTGTGCGCGGGCACGCCGAGCCAGGGCCGGCCAAACCGCTGACCATGGCGCTCGAAGGCCTCGGGCATGGCGGACAGGCCGGGCAGGCCCGCGCCGCGCGAGAGCGCGAGCAGCACGGTCTCGGCCTGGTCGTCGCCATGCTGCGCGAGCAGCACCCAGCCGATGCCCTGGTCCCGCGCCAGGCCGGCCAGCGCGGCGTAGCGCGCGAGCCGGGCCGCGTCCTCGGGGCTTTGGCCCGGTGCGTGCCGGGCGTCGACGCGGGCCACCTGCACGGGCAGGCCCAGGGACGCCGCGACCTCACGCACGCAGGCCTCGAAGCCGTCGGCTGCGGCCTGCAGGCCGTGGTGCACGTGCAGGGCCACGCAGCGCCCCGGCCAGCGCGCGTGCGCGGCCAGCAGCAGGGCGACCGAGTCGGCGCCGCCGCTGCAGGCGATGCCGATCGGCGCGGTGTCCTGGTCGAGGGCGTGGCGCGCCGCCCAGCGCTGCAGCTCGGCGGCACCGGGAAAAGCGTCCGCCTCAGCGGCGGTCTTTGGCGTCGGCCTTGGTGTCGGTGAAGCGGCCATAGCCATCGAGGCGCGCATGGCGGCGCTCCAGCAGTTCCTTCACCTTGAGGTCGGCCACCTGGCGGTAGGCGTCGGCCAGGGCGCGCTTGAGGAAGGCGGCCATCTGCTTGTGGTCGCGGTGCGCGCCGCCCACGGGCTCGTTGACGATCTTGTCCACCAGGCCCAGGGCCTTGAGGCGGTGCGCCGTGATGCCCAGGGCCTCGGCCGCGTCGCTCGCGCGTTCGCTGGTCTTCCAGAGGATGGAGGCGCAGCCCTCGGGGCTGATCACCGAATACACCGAGTACTGCAGCATCAGCACCTGATCGGCCACGGCGATGGCCAGCGCGCCGCCGGAACCGCCCTCGCCGATGATGGTGGAGATGATGGGCACCTCGAGCTGCGCCATCTCGAAGATGTTGCGCCCGATGGCCTCGGACTGGCCACGCTCTTCGGCGTCGATGCCCGGATAGGCACCCGGCGTGTCGACGAAGGTGAACACCGGCAGCTTGAACTTCTCGGCCAGCTTCATCAGCCGCAGGGCCTTGCGGTAGCCCTCGGGCTTGGTCATGCCGAAGTTGCGCAGGCCGCGCTCCTTCGTGTCACGGCCCTTCTGGTGGCCGATGACCATGCAGGGCTGGCCGTTGAAACGCGCCATGCCGCCGACGATGGACAGGTCGTCGGAGAAGTGGCGGTCGCCGTGCAGCTCGACGAAGTGCGTGAAGATTTCGCGCACGTAGTCCAGCGTGTAGGGCCGGTCGGCGTGGCGCGCGATCTTGGTGATCTGCCAGGGTGAGAGGTTGCTGTAGATGTCCTTGGTGAGCTGCAGGCTCTTGGACGCCAGCTTGTCGATCTCTTCGGAGATGTCGACCGCCGATTCGGTCTGGACGTAGCGCAGTTCCTCGATCTTGGATTCGAGTTCCGCGATCGGTTGCTCGAAGTCGAGAAAGTTCTTTTTGGCCAAGATAGGCTCCTTTGCTCAGGCGGCTCAATAGCTCACGGGGAGCGGATCGAGCGACCGCCAAATATACCAAGTGGCCACGCTGCAGAACGGGGCCCAGGAGCCGGCCACCTCGCGGATCTCGCTGCGGCTGACGGGCTCACCCGAAAAATAGGCCTGACTGATGCCGTTCTGCAAGCCGAGGTCGTCCAGCGGTAGCACGTTGGGCCTCATGAGGTGGAAGATGAGGAACATCTCGGCCGTCCAGCGGCCGATGCCGCGGATGGCCACCAGCTCCGCGATGATGGCCTCGTCGTCCATGTGCGGCCACTCGTTCACGCGCACGCGCTTGTCCGAGAAATGCAGCGCCAGGTCCACCAGGTACTCGACCTTGCGCACCGACAGGCCGGCCGCGCGCATGTCGTCCACCTTGAGCTTGAGCACCTGCGCGGGCGTCATCTTGCGGGTGAGCGATTCGAAGCGGTCCCACACCGACTGGGCGGCCTTCACCGAAATCTGCTGGCCCACGATGCTGCGCGCCAGCGTGACGAAAGCGTCGCCCCGCGACTGCAGGCACACGTCGGGGTGGCGCGGGATGAGCTTCTTCATCACGCGGTCGCGCTTCATCAGGTGCTTGCAGGCGTCCTGCCAGTAGGCGGGCTCGGGCACGGTCAGCACGGCGCTCATCAGGCGCGCTCCCAGGTGGTGCCCGCGGCGCTGTCTTTCAGCACGATGCCCTGGCCGAGCAGCTCGTTGCGGATGCGGTCGGCTTCGGCGAAGTTCTTTGCTTGCTTGGCGGCGGCGCGCGCGGCGATGCGCGCGGCGATGGCGGGCTCGTCCAAGCCCGATGTCACATGGGCATTGCCAGAGACGCAGGCGCCCTGCCCGACAAGGGCACCAGACGCTTCATGATGCCTAGATGGTCCGCCCTGCAACCATGCCATCGGATCGGCCTGCAATAACCCCAGCACGCCGCCCAGCGCGCGCAGCAGGCCCGCGTGGCACGGGTCCTTGCCGCGGTTGACCTCGCTCGCGAGTTCGAACAGCACGCTCAAGGCCACCGGCGTGTTGAAGTCGTCGTCCATCGCGGCCTTGAAGCGCGCGGCGAAGGGCTCGCTCCAGTCGATGGAAACGTCCGCCGCTTTCACCACCGACAGCGCGGTGTACAGGCGCTTGAGCGCGGCGCGCGCGTCGTCCAGGTGGGCGTCGCTGTGGTTGAGCGGGCTGCGGTAGTGGGCCCGCAGCATGAAGAAGCGCACCGTCTCGGCGTCGTACTTCTGCAGCACCTCGCGGATGGTGAAGAAGTTGCCCAGGCTCTTGGACATCTTCTCGTTGTCGACGTTGACGAAGCCGTTGTGCATCCACACCGCGGCCAGCGGCACGCCGTTGGCGCCCTCGCTCTGCGCGATCTCGTTCTCGTGGTGCGGGAACTGCAGGTCGGCGCCGCCGCCATGGATGTCGAAGGTCTTGCCGAGCAGCGCGCAGGCCATGGCCGAGCACTCGATGTGCCAGCCCGGACGGCCGCGGCCATAGGGCGAGTCCCACTGCGCGTCGGCGGGTTCGTCGGGCTTGGCGGCCTTCCACAGAACGAAGTCCAGCGGGTCGCCCTTGCCCTGGGCCACGGCCACGCGCTCGCCCGCCTGGAGTTCGTCGAGCGTCTTGCCGGAGAGCTTGCCGTAGCCGGGGAAGCGGCGCACCGCGTAGTTCACGTCGCCGTCGGCCGCGCGGTAGGCCAGTTGCTTGTCTTCGAGCGTGCGCACGATGTCGAGCATCTGCGGCACGTAGTCGGTGGCGCGCGGGTCGTGCGTGGGGCGCGCGATGCCCAGGGCGTCGAAGTCCTGGTACATGGCCTCGATCATGCGGTCGGTGAGGCCGCGAACCGTTTCACCGTTCTGCACCGCGCGGCGGATGATCTTGTCGTCGATGTCGGTGATGTTGCGCACGAAGGTGACGCGGTAGCCACTGGCCTCGAGCCAGCGGCGCGCGACGTCGAAGGCGATGTTGGAGCGGGCGTGGCCCACATGGCACAGGTCGTAGACCGTGATGCCGCAAACGTACATGCGCACGTGGCCGGGCTCGATGGGCGCGAAAGGCTCGAGCCGGCGCGTGAGGGTGTTGTGGATATGCAGGGTCATCGCAAGGCGCAGGGCAGGCGCGGTGCCGACCGCTTCCAACCACGCTCGCCAGCGCGGCGCCTCACGGGTCCGGCGCCCCGCAGGCACGGTCTGAAACGACCGGCTCGCCGGTACCCCTCAGATACAATGCGCCAGTATATCGACGCCCATCCCGCGCACGCACGCACCGATGGGCGCCACTGGTCGGGCATCCGCTTCGCCCGGCGCATCCCATGAGGTTCCATGTCTCACCGAGCTTCACCGCTGGACCGCGCCGTCCTCGCTTGTTTCCGTGGTTTCACCCGTGCGCTGCTGGTCGGCCTGGCCGCCGCCCTGCCCTGGCTGGCGCAGGCCCAGTCGCCCAGCATCCCCGCGCCCTCGGCCTACGACGAGGTCTCGCGCCTCATGCGGGCCCAACAGCTGGACCAGGCCCTGAGCCGCGCGCAGGACTACCTGCGCAGCAACCCGCGCGATCCGCAGATGCGCTTCCTGCTCGGCGTGGCGCAGAACCAGACGGGCGACAGCGCGGCCGCGCTCGAGACGTTCACCAGCCTCACGCAGGACAACCCCGAGCTGCCCGAACCGCACAACAACCTGGCCGTGCTGCACGCCGCGGCCGGCCGCTACGACGAAGCCCGCGTTGCGCTCGAGGCCGCCATCCGCGCCAACCCGCGCTACGCGGTGGCGCTGGAGAACCTGGGCGACGTCCATGCGCGGCTGGCCGAGCGCGCCTGGCAGCGCGCGCGCGAGATCGACACGCAGAACCCGCGCCTGGCGCCCAAACTCAAAGCCGTGCAGAACCTGCTCGCCCCACCCCCCCGCTGAGGACTTCGCCCATGACACTGCACCGCCGCGGCTTCGCCCGCCTGGCCACCGCGCTGACCACCAGCCTGACGCTCGCCCTGGCCTTCGCGGCCCAGGCCCAGGACAACAAGGCCCCGCGCGTGCGCCTGTCCACCTCGCTCGGCGACATCGTCGTCGAGCTCGACCCCGCCAAGGCGCCGAAGACGGTCGAGAACTTCCTGCAGTACGTCAAGGACAAGCACTACGACGGCACGGTGTTCCACCGCGTGATGGGCAACTTCATGATCCAGGGCGGCGGCTTCACGGCCGACATGCAGCAAAAGCCCACGCGCGCGCCCGTGCCGCTCGAGGCCGGCAACGGCCTGAAGAACGACCGCGGCGCCATCGCCATGGCGCGCACCGGTGACCCGGACTCGGCCACCTCGCAGTTCTTCATCAACGTCGTGAACAACCCGGGCCTCAACGCGCCCTCGCCCGACGGCCACGGCTACACCGTGTTCGGCAAGGTGGTCGCCGGCATGGACGTGGTCGACAAGATTCGCGCGGTGCCCACCGGCAACCGCGGCATGCACCAGAACGTTCCGCAGACCCCCGTCACCATCGTCAAAGCCAGCCTGGAGAAATGAACATGGCCAATCCGAAAGTCGAACTGCACATCGCCGGCATGGGCGTCATCACGCTCGAACTCGATGCCGAGAAGGCGCCGCAGTCCACCGCCAACTTCCTGGCCTATGTGAACAAGGGCCACTACGACAACACCGTGTTCCACCGCGTCATCCCCGGCTTCATGATCCAGGGCGGTGGCTTCGAACCCGGCATGAACCAGAAGCCCACCGACAAGCCGATCCAGAACGAGGCCAACAATGGCCTGAAGAACGACGTCTACACCGTGGCCATGGCGCGCACCAGCGACCCGCACTCGGCCACCGCGCAGTTCTTCATCAACGTCACCAACAACGGCTTTCTCAACCACACCGCGCCCAGCGCGCAGGGCTGGGGCTACGCCGTGTTCGGCAAGGTGGTCGCGGGCAGCGAGATCGTCAAGCAGATCGAGGGCGCGCCCACGGGCCGCCGCGGCTTCCACGACGATGTGCCGAAGACCGACGTCGTGATCGAGAAAGCGGTCGCCGTCTGAGCGACCGGCCCACGCCCATGACCGAGCGCTTCCCCGAGCTGGTGGCGCCCGCGTCGTGGCGATCCGTCGAGCTGATCTCCGATCTGCACCTGCACGCGGGCGATGCGGCCACACACGCCGCCTGGCTCGCCTACCTCGCGCGCGCGCCGCGGCCCGACGCGCTCTTCATCCTCGGCGACCTGTTCGAGGTCTGGGTCGGCGACGACCTGCTCGCGCCCGACGAGGCGCACGACGACACCGACCGCCGTTTCTGGCGCGGCTGCGCCCAGGCGCTGAGCGGCTTCGCCCGCCACACCCCCACCTTCTTCATCGCCGGCAACCGCGATTTCCTGCTCGGCGCCGAGGGCCTGGCCGCCTGCGGCATGACGGCCCTGCACGACCCCACCGTGCTGGTGTTCGCCGGCCAGCGCTGGCTGCTGAGCCACGGCGACGCGCTGTGCCTGGCCGACACCGACTACCAGACCTTTCGCACCCAGGTGCGCGGCGCCGGTTGGCAACGCGACTTCCTTGCCCGCCCCCTGGCCGAACGCCAGGCCATCGCGCGCGATCTGCGCGCGCGCAGCGAGGCGCGCAAGCGCAGCCTGGGCCCCGACCCCGGCCTGTGGGCCGACGTCGACGCCAACGCGGCCACCGCCTGGCTCGAACAGGCCGGCGCCGCCACGCTGATCCACGGCCACACGCACCGCCCCGCCGAGCACACGCTGGCCCCCGGGCGCCGGCGCCTCGTGCTCAGCGACTGGGACGCGGGCGCCCGACCGCCGCGCGCCGATGCCCTGCGCCTGAGCGAGCGCGGCGCGCAGCGGGTGAGCGCCGCGTGAGCTGGCTGGCCTCGCTGCGGCGCCGCTGGCGCCGCCCCGCCCCCATTCCCGAGGCCCTGTGGCGCGATACGCTCGCGGCCCTGCCCTTCCTCGCCGCGCTGGACGGCGGGGACCGCGCGCGCCTGCGCCTGCTGTGCCAGCATTTCCTGGTCGAGAAGGAGTTCAGCGGCGCCAACGGCCTGGTGGTCACCGACGCCATGGCGCTGTCGATCGCGGCGCAGGCCTGCCGACCGCTGCTGCACCTGCACGGCCCCGGTGGACGCGCCCCGCGCCGCGCGCCCGACCTGCTCGACTGGTACGACGACTTCGTGGGCATCGTCCTGCAGCCCGGCGCCGTGCTGGCGCGCCGCAAGGTGCACGACGCCGCCGGCGTGGTGCACGAGTACACCGAGGCCCTGGCCGGCGAGGCCATGGACGGCGGCCCGCTGATGCTGAGCTGGGAGGACGTGGCCAGCGCGGGCGAGCGCGCCGCCATCGGCCACAACGTGGTGATCCACGAGTTCGTGCACAAGATGGACATGCGCGAACTGCAGGCCGGCGAGCACCCGCAGGGCGCGCCCACCCTGCCCCAAGGCTTCCTGGGCACGCGCAAGCCGCGCGAGGCCCGCGCGCGCTGGCAGCGCGTGATGAAGGAGCACTTCGAGGGCTTTCGCGAAGCCGTGTCCATGGCCGAGCGCTTCGGCGGCGAGCCGCCCTGGCTGGACGACTACGCCGCGAAGGACCCGGCCGAGTTCTTCGCCGTGACCTGCGAGGCCTATTTCGTGAGCCGCGAGCGCTTCGGACAGGAGTTCCCCGCCCTGCTGGCGCTCTACGACGCCTTCTTCCTCAGCGCGCGCCCGCTCAGCGTTTGAGCAGCGCCTTCAGCGCGGCCTGCAGGCGCCGCGCCGACTTCTCGTCGTGCGCCCCACCCAGCACCTGGGCCACGTCCTGCGCCCAGGTTTCCGTGGGCGACGGTGCGTTGCGGCGCGTGAGCAGCTGCAGCTGCAGCAGGCGGCGCTCGCTCAGGTGCTCGGCCGGGGTCGGCGCCTCGGCGGCGATCTCCAGGCGCAGCAGGGCCTCGGCGGGCAAGGCATTCGCGGGCTGGCCGAGCGCGGAGGCCCAGGCCGAGCGCTGGGCCGGCGCCACGCGCCCGCCCAGGGCCTGCGCGGCGGGCAGCTGCTGCGCGTCGCGCGCGCGCCAGGCGTCCAGCACCTGGGTGAGCACCTCGCCGTGCGCCTGCTCGGCCAGGCGGCGCAGGCTGGCCTGCGCGGCTTCCATGGCCTGGCGCTGCGCGCGAAAGGCGGTGTCGCCCAGGCGCGGGCCACGCGGCTCGCGGTCTTCGCGCGAATCGCGGAAGTCGCGGCGGTCACGGCCATCGCGACCGTCTCGGCCGCCGCGCGCGTCGGGGCGGCCAGGGCGGCCATCGCGGCGCGCGTCGCGGGGCGCGGGTTCGGCTTTCCTGGCGCCGGGGCGGTCGTCGCCCCGCATGGCCACCAGCTTGCGTGGCGCCGCCGGGGGCGCGGCGGGGGCCGGCGCGGTCTCGGCGCCATCGGCCGGTGCGGTCTCTCCGCCGGCGGCGGTCTCAGGCGCTGCGGCCGGCGTGGCCGCCGGTGCCGCGCGCCCGGCGGCCTCCAGCGCGGCCATGGCCGCGCGGATGCGCTGCGCGTCGCCCGACTGCGTGGCGGCCTCGAGCTCGCGCGAGGCGTCCAGCACGCGCTGGTCGACGGCGCTGAGCGCCCCCGCCTGCTGCTGGCGCTCGCTGGTCTTGCGCTCGAAGGCGGCGTCGATGGGCGAACGGAAGGCCTCCCACAGCTTCTGTTCCTGCTTGCGGTCGAGCGGCACCGCGTGCGCCTCGGCCTGCCAGCGCTGCTGCAGGGCCTTCACGGCGTCGATGCGCAGCGGCTGCGCCTGCGACAGCGCGGCGGCCTCCTCGATCAAGGCCCGGCGGCGCGCCACGCTCTCGGCCTGCGCGGCCTCCAGGCGCGCGTGCGCCTGGTGCATGGTGTCCTTCCACAGCGGCTGCACCTCGGCGAAGGCCTTCTCGCTCAGGTGGCCGGCCTGACGCCAGCGCTCGGAGAAGGCATGCAGCTCGCGCAGCTGGGCTTTCCAGTCGCTGCTCTCGGCGTGCGCGGCGGTCCAGGCCTTGAGTTCGTCGATGATGGCCTGGCGCTGGGCGCGCGTGGCCTCGGCCTGATGGCGCACCTGCGACAGCCAGGCCTCCACACCCTTGTGCGCCTCGGTGCAGGCCTCGTCGAAGCGCTTCCACAGGGCGTGGTTGGGCGCACCGCCCTGGTCGGTGGTCTTCCACTGTTCGCGCAGCTGGCGGATGGCCTCCTGCAGCTTGCGCCCGGTGGGCCGCTGGCCCTCGGGCGCCTGCGTCAGCGCCTCGGCCTTGGCCACCAGCTCCTCACGCAGCTGGTCGGCGCGCCAGCGCTGCCAGCCTTCGAGTTCACCGGCTTGCGACAGCACGGCATGCGCGCGCGCTTCCAGCGCCTGGCCGATCAGGCGGCCGTGCTGCTTGAGCAGCTGGCGCAGCTCGGCCGCGGCCTTGGGCGTGGCCTTGCCATGGCCTTCGGCCACCTCGGCCTCGAGCGCGGCCACGGCCTTTTCGATCTCGGCGCCGGCGCGCTCGCGGCGCGCCTGCTGGGCCTGTTGCGCCTGCTCGTTGGCGGCCTGCTGCTCGGCGGGAGCCAGGCCGCGCGCGGCGCGCAGCTCGTCGGCCCACACGGGCACGGCGGGCAGCGGGGCATTGGCGTCGGCGGCGGCCGCGGTGGCCTGGGCCAGCGCGGCATCGAAGGCGTCCCAGACCAACTGCAGCTGCTGGCGCGAGGCCTCGAGCATGGGCGGGAACTTGGCCTCCACGCTGGCCCATTGCGGGTCCTGCGTCAGGCCGTCGATCTGCTGCTGCCACTGGGCCACGTCGCCGCGCAGCGCGTCGGCGGCCTGGCGGGCCTCCTGCCAGGGCTTGGTGGACAGCACCTCGATGCGCTGGGCGATCAGCACGGCGGCCTCGCGCTCCACCTGCACCGCGTGCTGCAGGTCCTCGATGGACTTGATGCGCTCGGCCAGGCGCTGGCGCAGCGTGGCCAGGGGCTCGCGCGACAGCGGCGCGCCGGCGCGCGCGGCGTCGCGCTGCCAGGCCAGGGCGTCGGCCAGGTTCAGGCGCGACGCGGCCAGCAGGGCCTCGGCCTTGGCCGACCATTCGCTGGCGGCCTGCTCCTGCGACTTCTGGCGCTTGAGCTCGTCGAGCTTTTCCTTCAACGCCTTGGCCGCGCCGCGGTCGCGCTGGCTGAGCTCCTTGAACACCTCGTTCATGTGCTCGGCCGAGGGATCGGTGGCGAGCCAATCGCGCACGCGCGCGGCGCGCTCGCCGGCGGTGGGGGCCGAGAAGACGCCGCCGGTGAGCGCGTCCAGGGGATGGGCGTTGGCGGACTTGGGGTTGGAGGGGGTGTTCACGGCGGGCTCGGGGGCGGATGTCTGGCGCGGAGAAAACAGCGACATGTGAAAAGGGCAGCGGATGCGCGGCGGGCCGCGCGGATAAACGCGTATTGTCGCCGCTCAGCGCGGCGCCGGCGCTCCTGCGGTCGCGCCGCTCAACGCGGCGCGAGTTGCAGTTCGGCCCGAGGCACCCACCGGTCGCCGCTGGCCCGGGTCTTGGGCGCGCCCAGGAACAGGCGGTCCTCGGGCAGGCGCAGGCCGGCCAGGAAGTCCTTCACCGCCACCGCGCGCGCCACCGCCAGCTCGCGCATGGTGTCCTCGGAGGGCGATTGGGCGGCCAACAGCAGCGCCTCCATTTCTTCCAGCGGAATGTCCTTGGCCAGGCCGATGAGGTTGCGCGGCTTGGGGATGTCGGCGCGGCGGTAGGCCTCGCGCAGCAGTTCGGGGCGCTCCTGCGCGCTCACGCTCACGCGCGCGGGCACCTCACCGCCGGCGCGCGCGAGGCGGCGGCGCTTCTCGGCCTGCAGCAGCCCGTCCAGCCGGGCGCGCTGCCAGCCCGCGCGCTCGGCCTCCAGGTCGCTGTGGCCCACGATGGTGACCCGCAGCGCCGGCCGGTTCTCCAGTGCCTTGGCCAGTGACTCGAGCTGCGTGCGGTTGGCGTCGCTCAGCTCGGCGCGGCCGGGATCGAAGCCGATCTGGCTGGCGTCCGCGCCGCCGCCCGAGAAGGCGCTGGCGATGAGCGAGAACGGCGCGGTGATGGCCTTGCCGATCAGGTTGACGATGACCCGCACGATCACCGGGCCGAGCCGGAACTGCGGGTCGTTGAGCGAGCCGCTGATGGGCAGGTTGATGTCGATCACGCCGTTGCGGTCGGCCAGCAGGGCCACGGCCAGCTTCACCGGCAGGTTCGCCGGGCTGTCGGGCACCCGCTCGCCGAAAGCGAGCTGGTTCAGCACGATCTGGTTACTGGCGGTGAGCTGGCCGTTCGGCTCCACCTTGTAGGCCACGTCCACGCTGAGCTTGCCGCGCTCGATGCCGTAGCCCGCGTACTTCACGCTGTAGGGCGACAGCGGCGGCAGCTCCAGGTCGCGCACCACGCCCTTGATGTCCAGCGCCAGCGGCGTGGCCAGCGGGTTGATGCGGCCATTGATGTCCAACGTGGCCGTGCCCTCGGCGCGGCCCTTGAGCGACAGCGTGGCCATCTCCGGCGGCTGGCCGGGCGCGGCCGGGGTGCTGGAAAACGCGCTGAGCGAGCCTGTGACCTCGCTGAGGTTGGCGCTGTAGTTGGGCCGCACGAAGTGGTCCGAGAACAGGATGCGGCCGTTGACCAGGCTGATGGGGCCGATGCGGATGTCGGCCGCCGGGCCGGGCGGCGGCGACGCGGCCGCCGCCACGTCGGTTGTGGTGGTGTCGGCGTTGGGCGCGGCCACGCCGGGTGCCGGGGCGGCGGGCGCGGCCGGCTCGCCCGGCGCGGGCTTGACCAGGTCCTGCAGGTTGAAGCGCCCGTTGGGGTCGATGGCGATGCGCGCGTAGTAGTCGCTCAGCACGGTCTCGGCCACCTGCACCGACAGGGGCTGCCCCGGCGCCTGGCGCACCCGCAGGCCACGCACCTGCAGCGACTGCCACTGCAGCAGTTCCTCGCCGGGCGAGCGGGTGTTGGCGCGGAAGTCCTCCACCGCGAGGTCCACCGCGGCCTGCACGCGCGGGCCCTTGGCCGGCAAGGCCAGATCGACGTCGCCGCGCACGCTGGTGTCGGCGCGCAGCAGCTCCAGGTTGAGGTAGTCGGCCAGGTAGGGCTCCAGCGCGTGCACGGGAAAGCGCTCCACCTGCACGCGGCCGCGCCAGTGCAGGTCGGGGCCGGCGCCGGCCGGCCCGGGCAGGCGCAGGCGGCCGTCGGCGGCCACGGTGCCGGCGGTGGCCCCCCCGCCGGCCACGCGCAGCCTGAGGTTCAGCGGCGCCTCGGGGGCGCGCTCGCCGGGGGGCTGCAGGTCCTGCAGGCGGACGTCGAAGCGGTCGAGGTCCAGCCGCACCGGGTTGGCCTTGCTGTCGTCGATGAAGCGCACGCGCCCGCCGCGCAGGCGGGCATCGGCCAGGCGCCAGGTCCAGGACGCGGTGGGCTCGGCCGCCGGGCCAGCCGCCTTCGTGGCCGCGGGCGCGGCCGGCGCGGGCGTGAGCCAGCGCTCCACCATCCAGCGCCCCTGCGCGTCGCGGTGGGCGTCGAGCACGGGGTTGTCCAGCGCCAGCTGGCCCAGCTCGGCGTGGTGTTTCGCCAGGTCGATCTTCAGCTCGGCCAGGCGCAGGCTGTCCAGCCGGGCCAGCGGGCGCTTGGCCGGGCCCAATTGCAGCTTCTCCAGCACCAGCTCCGCCCCCTGCAGGCCCAGCTGGTCGGGCTGGCCCTCGGCACCGCGCACCCAATCGAACACCAGGCTGGCGCGGGCGCGGCCGTCGAGTTCGGGCGCCAGCACGCTGGCCAGATAGGGCGCGGCCAGGCGCAGGCCCCAGTTGTCGAGCGCGGCGCGCACCTGGGCGCGGTCGCCCGCGACCTCGCCCTCGGCCTTGAGCGTGGCCTCGCCCACGGCGGCGGCGAGTTGCAGGCGCGCGGGGTCCTTCACCGGCCAGGCGATCGGCGCCAGCGTCAGCGATGCGATGCGCAGGTCCTGCTCGGCGCGGGGATGCACCGAGGCGTCGCGCCAGCGCACCAGGGCCTCGTGGAGTTCGAAGCCCTGCATGGCCAGTTGCCAGGCCGCTTCCGGCGCCGGGGCGGGGGCGGGGGCGGGTGTGGCCTCGGCCGCCGGGGCCATGGGCCAGCTGGCCGCCAGCCGCTGGAGATTGAGCCGCCCCTGCGCGTCGCGGCCCAGGTCGAGTTCGAGCCCCTGCCAGCGCACCGCGCCCAGGGCCACGCGCCGGCGCAGGGGCTCCACGCGCTGCAGCGCCACGTCCAGGCGCGGCGACAGCAGCAGGGGCGCGCCGCCCGCTTCGTCCAGGCGCAGGTTCGACAGGCCCACGGTGCCGGCCACCACCAGGGTCGGCTCGGCGTGCTGCTCGAAGTCGAGCGTCAGGTCCAGGTGCAGCGCCCCCGAAGTGAACTGCACCGGCCAGGCCTTGGGCCAGTACGGCCGGTAGGGGGCCAGGTCCAGCTCGGGTATCTGCAGCCGCGCGCGCGTCTGGTGGTCTTCGGCGAAGGGCGTGGTGGCCACGCGGCTGTCGAAGGCGCTGCCGTTGAGCGTGAAAGCCAGGCGCGGTTCGGTCACCACCTCGCGGCGCGAACCCAGGTTGCTCAGGAAGGGCACGGCGATCTGCAGGCCGTCCAGGTGGTGGGTCACGCCCACGGGCTCGTCCCGCACGCTGGCCTGGCCGTCGGCCACTTCTATATTGAAGACGGCGAAGCGCGCGGGCGAGTTGTCCTGGGGCCCGCTGGGCGGCGGCGGCGTCAGGCGCTGCAGCACGTCGTCGAAGTCCCAGCGCCCTCCCCCCAGGTGGCGCAGCGCCAGACGCGGCGTGTCGATCCTCAGGGCATCGATCACCGGCGCGAGCCTCACCAGGGACTGCAACTCCGCATTCATATAGAGCTGCTTCACCGACAGCAGGTCGTCGGCGCCCTCGGCGCCGGCCACCCGCAGGCCATCCACCCACAACTCCAGCGACCAGGGGTGAAAGCGCACCTGCTCCACCGTGACCGCACGGCCCAGCCGCTCGCTGCCCTGCTTTTGCAGCTGCCACTTCAGCAGCGGCGGCAGGCCCAGCCAGGTCAGACCCCACAGCAACAGCAGGCCGCCCGCCGCCCAGGCCACGCGCCGCGCAAGGCGCGAGCGCGGCGTGGCGGCGGGCGGAAGGGGGGCGGGGGTATCCGTTGCGGTGTCGGCCATGCGCGAGTGTCGCGCAAGCCAAGGCCCCGCCGCATGACGGCCCCAAAAACAAGAAACCCCGGCGGGAAAAACCCGCCGGGGTTGACGGCGGGCAATGAAGCACTTGCCGTCGGTTGGGTGGTGGGAGGGTGATGTCCCGCCAGCCGGGGAGCAAGAGATTGCTCCCAAGGGGGCCGTTCGGTGGAACTCCACCGGGTCGGCTGTGCCGGTCTGCGACCGACCGATGAAGCGTACGCCGCGCCACCGGTCGAATCAAGGCTCACGCGTCGCCCGACCATGGAACTTTTCAATCGTGGCCCGGCAACCCATTCCGGCCCCCCAAAACCCCGTTTTGCCCCATGAAAGGTGGGTATCGGCCGACCAGCGGTCATACGCCTGTCATCGCGCGCAAACCCGCGTGGCCATTGGCGGCGGCGCTGCGTTTGTCCACTTTGGCACGTCGGCCGACGATTTTATATTACTAATTATTCTTCAAACAGCGTTCAAAACCATTGACTGGCTATTAACGCCTCCCTACCATCCGCCGACTTTTGCCCACGCGAGGGTAAACCCGGGCCTGCACGGCAGGCCCACTCGTTGGAAGCGGCCCCCTGCGGCCCTCCACCGAGAGCCCCCCCAACGACCGCCCGCGCCGTTCCCACGAACGCCGCGGGCGACCTGCAAGGAGCGACCCATGAGGACCCACTCGCCGACGCCGCAGAAGAGCACGACACGTGCCCTGGCATCGTCCCTGAACCACGCCGCCTCCGACGTGTACCAGGGGTTCATCCACACCACGCAGAACAGCCTGGCGCTGCTCGGCACGGTGGCCGCGGTGGCCCTGCTCGTCTTCGGCATGCGCGCCGACCTGCGCGCCAGCGCCGAGGAGCGGCTGCTGAGCTGGCTGCTGCAGCGCCAGGAAGCGCAGCAGATGGTCGAGCGCGACGTCGAGGTGGAACCCACCGCCATCGACCGCGTGACCGTGGCCAACCTGCGCGACCTGACCGAGCAGCAGGCCAAAGTGACGCAGTGGCTCAGCCGCAAGTACCGCGTGGCGCCCGAGCCCGTGGGCGCCCTGGTGGCCGAGGCCTACCTGATCGGCGAGCGCAGCCGCCTGGACCCGACGCTGCTGCTGGCCGTGATGGCCATCGAGTCGCGCTTCAACCCCTTCGCCCAGAGCCCCGTGGGCGCCCAGGGCCTGATGCAGGTGCTCACGCGCGTGCACACCGACAAGTACGAGGACTTCGGCGGCGAGCTGGCGGCCTTCGACCCGCTGTCCAACCTGCGCGTGGGCGCGCGCGTGCTGAGCGACGCGGTCAAGCGCGCCGGCTCCCTGGAGGGAGGCCTGCGCCTGTACGTGGGCGCGGTCACCACCGACGGCAGTTGGTACATCAACCGCGTGATGGCCGAGCACCTGCGCATCCAGCGCGTGGCCCAGGGCAAGCCGCTCAAGCACTTCGACGCGCCGCCGCCGGCGCGCGCCATCCCCGTCAATGCGCCGGCGCCGAGCAACGAGGTCGAGGCCGAGGTCCGGCCCACGGTGGCGCCCCCGTCCACGGCCATTCCATCCTGAAGCCACCCGCCCGCGCGGCCGGCGGGATCCGCATCCCGCTGGGCTAAACTAGCGCGGTGCGCGACTGGCGATAGGCGGCCACCCCTTGAGGGGATCGGCCGCTGACGTGGACACCCGGCCCCCTGTTCAGGGCGACCACCGGGACAACCACTGGGAAGCGCACCGCCCGCGCCGCCAGGCCGGGCGTTCAGCCGTTCGCCTGGGCAGCCCTTGTCACGCGCAAGGTTCCTCGTCATTCAGGACTGCCATGTACGACCGCCGCATCCTCATCGAACAGACCGACCCCGAGCTGTTTGCCGCCATCCAGGCCGAAAACGCCCGCCAGGAACACCACATCGAGCTCATCGCGAGCGAGAACTACGCCAGCCCGGCCGTGATGGCCGCGCAGGGCACCCAGCTCACCAACAAGTACGCCGAGGGCTACCCCGGCCGCCGCTACTACGGCGGCTGCGAGTACGTCGACGTGGCCGAGCAGCTGGCCATCGACCGCATCAAGCAGCTCTTCGACGCCGAAGCCGCCAACGTGCAGCCGCACTGCGGCGCCTCGGCCAACGAAGGCGTGTTCCTGGCCTTCCTCAAGCCCGGCGACACCATCATGGGCATGAGCCTGGCCGAAGGCGGCCACCTCACCCACGGCATGGCGCTCAACATGAGCGGCAAGTGGTTCAACGTGGTCTCCTACGGTCTCAACGAGAAGGAAGAGATCGACTACGACGCCATGGAGCGCAAGGCCCACGAGACCAAGCCCAAGCTCATCATCGCCGGCGCCTCGGCCTACAGCCTGCGCATCGACTTCGCGCGCTTCGCCAAGGTGGCCAAGGACGTGGGCGCGCTCTTCATGGTCGACATGGCGCACTACGCCGGCCTGATCGCCGCCGGCGTCTACCCCAACCCGGTGCCGCACGCCGACGTGGTGACCTCCACCACCCACAAGAGCCTGCGCGGCCCGCGCGGCGGCTTCATCCTCATGAAGGCCGAGCACGAGAAAGCCATCAACAGCGCCATCTTCCCCGGCCTGCAGGGTGGTCCGCTGATGCACGTGATCGCCGCCAAGGCGGTGGCCTTCAAGGAGGCGCTCTCGCCCGAGTTCAAGGCCTACCAGCAACAGGTGCTGAAGAACGCCCAGATCGTGGCCGAGACGCTCACCCAGCGCGGCCTGCGCATCGTGAGCGGCCGCACCGAAAGCCACGTCATGCTGGTCGACCTGCGCGCCAAGGGCATCACCGGCAAGGAAGCCGAGGCGGTGCTGGGCCAGGCGCACATGACGATCAACAAGAACGCCATCCCGAACGACCCCGAGAAGCCGATGGTGACCAGCGGCGTGCGCATCGGCACCCCGGCCATGACCACGCGCGGCTTCAAGGACGAGGAAGCGCGCCTGACCGCCAACCTGGTGGCCGACGTGCTCGACAACCGCGACCCGGCCAACATCGCCGCGGTGCGCGAGAAGGTCAACGCGCTGACCGCGCGTTTCCCGGTCTACCGCTGAACCCGGAGCGGCGGCGATGCGGTGCCCCTTCTGCGGCCATCTCGAGACCCAGGTGGTCGAGACGCGGGTCTCGGAAGACGCCGACTTCATCCGCCGCCGCCGCCGCTGCGGCCACTGCGAGAAGCGCTTCACCACCTACGAGCGGCCCGACGTCAGCTTTCCGATGGTGGTCAAGAAGGACGGCCGCCGCGTCGAGTACGTACCCGACAAGCTGCGCGCCTCCTTCGCGCTGGCCCTGCGCAAGCGCCCGGTGAGCACCGAGCAGGTCGATGCCGCGATCGAGCGCATCGAGGAAAAGCTGCTCAACCTGGGCGTGCGCGAGATTGCGGCCAACCGCATCGGCGAGATGGTGATGCGCGAGCTCAAGAAGCTCGACAAGGTCGCCTACATCCGCTTCGCCAGCGTTTACCGCAGCTTCGAGGACATCGACGAGTTCCGGGCGCTGGTGGATGAGGTGAAGCGCTGATGGCCCCCCGGTCCGCGGCCCGCGCCCGCGTGGGAGCCGCGAGGTGAGCACCGGACCCCTGGCGGCGGCGCTCGAACGGGCCGAACGCGCCCTCTGCCTGTCGAACCCCAACCCCCGCGTCGGCTGCGTGCTGGTCGCGCCGGACGGTCGCGAGATCGGCTCGGGCCACACCCAACAGGCCGGCGGACCGCACGCCGAGGTCATGGCCCTGCGCGACGCCCAGGCGCGCGGCGAGAGCACGGCCGGCGCCACCGCCTACGTCACGCTGGAGCCCTGCTCCCACCACGGGCGCACCCCGCCCTGCTGCGACGCGCTGATCGCGGCCCAGGTGGCGCGCGTGGTGGTGGCCACCACCGACCCCAACCCCCGCGTGGCCGGCCAAGGCCTGCAGCGGCTGCGCGCCGCCGGCCTCGCGGTCGAGCTTCTGCCCGGCGACCACCCCATCGCCAGGGGCAGCCGCGAACTCAACATCGGCTTCTTCAGCCGCATGGTGCGCGGGCGGCCATGGGTGCGCATGAAGATGGCCGCCTCGCTCGATGGCATCACGGCCCTGCCCAACGGACAGAGCCAGTGGATCACCGGCGAAGCCGCCCGCGAAGACGGCCACCGCTGGCGCGCCCGGGCCTGTGCCGTGCTGACGGGTGCGGGCACGGTGCTCGAAGACAACCCCCGCCTGGACGCGCGCTTGCCGGGCCTGCTGCGCCAACCGCACCTGGCCGTGATCGACAGCCGCCTGGACACCCCGCCCACGGCGCGGCTGTTCGAGCCGCCGCACGGCGGCCTGCCGCGCCAGCGGTGGTTCTTCCACGCCGACCCTGCGGCGGCCCGGGCCGCGGCGCTGCGGGAACGCGGCGCCGACACCCTCCCGATGCCCGGCGCGAACGGCAAGGTCGACCTGGGCGGCGCGCTTCAAGAGCTGGGCCGGCGCGAGGTGAACGAGCTGCACGTCGAGGCCGGGGCCAAGCTCAACGCGTCCCTGCTGCGCGAGGGCTGGGTGGACGAGCTGCTGGTCTATCTGGCGCCCCGCCTGCTCGGCCAGGGAGCGGGCATGGCGCCCTTCGGTCCGCTGGAACGTTTGGCCGACGGCGTGGCCCTGCGCTGGCTGGACACCCTGCCGGTGGGCATCGACCTGCGACTGCGCGCCCGGCTCGAAGGCCGGGACGCATTCCTCATGGACCGCTGATCATCCAAGCGCGACCGCTGGCGGCCGAACTACCGCAAAGTGAGTAGCACTTAGTTCCACATCCGTTTGGCCGCGCAGCCCATCGGCTGATGCCCGGCGGGCCTGGCGCACAGGCTGAACCATCGCGGGCCATGTCGCGCTCGCCCTGCTCCCGACCCCTGCCCCATCCCGCGCCTGGCCCGGCGCCCATCGCCCGTCCGCCACGCGCCCCACGCGCGGCAGCGCATCTGCCGGGCTGGCTGCTGTGCGCCATCGGCACCGCCGCCGGGCTGGGCACGGTGGGTGCCCAGGCCCAGCCCAGCCAGCGCCCGCTGCTGGTCAGCAGCACAGGCGCCAAACCCAACATCGTGGTCTCGCTGGACAACTCGGGGTCGATGGCGATCCCCTATCCCGATGGGTACGACGTCAGCAGGCCAGGGTGGCGCGGCCTGCCCGCCGGAGACGACGGTCAGCCGATGTTCGAGGCGCAGCGCTCACCCGACGTCAACCCCATGTACTACAACCCTCGGATCACCTATCGGCCACGGGTGGATGCCAAGGGTGACCCGCTGCAGGCCAACGACGGCATCCAGTTCATCTCCAACGCCCGCTCCGCGCAGTTCTCGTACAAAGTCTTCGCCGATCCGGCGGCCCCGGCCGGGGGCGGCCCGGTTCTGATCTTCAGCGCCCAGTTCCCCCACTACCCGGCGGTGCAGGAGCCCAAGGACCAGGCGCCGCTCTACTCCCTGAGCCTGAGTCAATGGGCCCCGGTGAATCAGGCCCATGGCGCCGCCGATCCCAAGGGCAATACGCCGCCGTTCACCTACGTCCTCTGCGACCCCTCCGCGCCCAATGGCCTGCTGAGGACGACGGCATCCGGCACGACCTGCAACAAGGTACTGCGCACCGTCGACATCCGCTACGACGACACGGACGCGATCGTCTTGCCGGCCGACCACCGGCGCACCGAATGCAAACAGGCCTCCAACCTGCGCTGCAGCCACCAAGAGGAAGTCACCAACATCATCAACTGGTACCGCTACTACCGCACGCGGATCGAGGCGATCAAAACCGCCCTGGGCCAGGCCCTGCAGAGCGACAAGCTCACCGACGGCCTCGCGCGCGTCGGCTACCGCCCCATCAACATGGCTCCCGTGTCCGGCGCATTGCCGCACCTGGGCAAGGACACCAACACGCCCCAGGTGCTGCGGGGCGTGCGCCCCTGGGCGAAGGGCTCGGCCAACGATCAGTTCTACCAGTGGCTCTATGGCAGCTACGCCAACGGCGGCACCCCCTTGCAACGGGCCTACAAGGACGTGGCCAACTACCTCGGTGTGGGCGCCGGGGCCAAGGAAAACCCTTGGGCGCGAGACCCGAGCCGCGTGAGCGACGACACCAACCCCGAGCTGGGTTGCCGGCGTGCCTACCAGGTGGTGCTGTCCGACGGCGGCTGGAGCGACGACGACCTGCGAGGCACGCCGCCCGACACCCCCAACCAGGACGCCACCCAAGGCCCGAGCTTCGCGCGCAGCACCGCCGGCGACGCCCCCGCCGAGACCTTTGCCTACCAGCCCGAGGGCATCAACAGCGGCCGGCAACGGTACATCCCCTACCCCGGCTCCGCCACGGGCGGGCTGGCCGATCTCGCCGCCCAGTACCACTGGCATACCGACCTGCGGCCTCAACTGCAGAACAACGTGCCCACCCGCGACTTCCAGCCCGCGTTCTGGCAGAACCTCACCACCTACGCCATCGGCTACCTGATCCGCCCCTCGGGAGACAGCGGCGTCGCATCGGGCCTGAGCTTTCAGCAGATCAACACCTACCGCAACCAGTACCTGGTGAAGGGGTACCAGGGCGCCACGCCTCCCCATTGGCCCGCCAAGGGCGCCGATCTGCGCACCACCGCGTGGAACAACAACGACAAATTCTGGGCATTCGCCCGCCCGGAATCCGACCGCATCGACGACTTCATCCAATCGGGCTACACCGGTGGCGGCCGCAGTTTCAGCGTGCAGGACGCCGCTGGCGTGCGCGCCACCATCGACGCCATCCTCTCGGACATCCTCGACGCCAGCGGCAACGACGCGGGCATCGCGCTGGGAAGCGCCCCGGCCGCGGCCAATCCGCTCGGCGGCCGCCTGAAGTTCAAGGTGGACTACCGCACCACCGACAACATGGGCAACGTCACGGCCCAGCGGATCGATCAGAACGGCAAGCCCCAGCCGCTCGACCAGGACGCCAACGGCCAGGCACTCAATCCCCCCAGCGAGACCTACTGGTCGGCCCAGCAACTGACGCCCGCTCCCGCCGACCGCCGGCTCTACAGCCTCGGCGACGACGGGCTGGGCATCGAGCTGAAGGGTCGCCTCGACCGACTGCCGAACGGCATCCGCAGCGCCCTGCGCACGGGCGACCAGGCCGCCAACCTCCCCGACGACGAGCGCTTCGTCGACTACCTGCGCGGCAAGGATCCGGTCGTCGACCTCAAGAACCAGCCGTACCGCCTGCGCGCCTCGCCCCTCGGCGCCATCGTCAACAGCGCGCCGGTGCTGCTCGGCGCGTCGCAGCACCATGGCTACGAAGACGCCCAGAGCACCGTGAGCGGCAAGGAGCGCTACGCGGCCTACCGCGACCGCATCGCCCTGCCCCCCGACACCCTGTTCGTGGCCACCAACGCCGGCGTGGTGCACGCCCTCGACGCCGCCAACGGCCGGGAGATCGCGGCCTACATGCCCCGGCGCAGCCTGCGCCGCCTGCTCGACCAGGCCCAGCCCGACAGCGGCTTCCGCTACGTACTGGACGGCCCACTCAGCACACACGATGTGTACGACGGCCGTTCATGGAACGCGCTGGTGGTGGGCAGCGGCGGCCGGGGCGAGCGCGTGGTCTATGCCCTGCGGCCCCGGCTCGACGCGCAAGGCCAGGCCCAGATGGACCAGGGCGGCTTCCTCTGGGAAACCGGCCCCGACGCCATCGACACCGCCAACGACGGCGACAACACGCCATTCGCCACCGGCTACATGACCAACCCCGCGCGCAGTGGCCAGACCGATTCGGGCGATTGGGTGGTGGTGCTCAACAGCGGCCACTACAACGGACAAGCCGACGGCAGCCGCCACGGCCTGGTCGTGCTCAACGCCCTGACAGGCCAGGTGCTGCGCACGATCACCCTGCCGGCGGCCTATTCCGCCGGCCGTGGACTGGGTGGCGCCACCCTGGTGCGCGATGCGCGCAAGCGCATCGTCGCCGCCTACGCGGGCGATGCCATGGGGCACTTGTGGCGCTTCGATCTGCGCGGCCAACCCGCCGATTGGAAGGTCTCTTACGGCCAACCGCTGTTCACCACCGAAAACAACCGCCCCATCTACGCCGGACCAGCCTGGCAGGCCCACCCCAGGGGCGGAATGATCGTGGTGCTGGCCACCGGCATCCTGCTCCAGGACAGCGACACCACCGACACCACGCAGCGCGAGGCCATCTACGGCATCTGGGACCCGACCTCGCGCACCGATGGCAAGGAGCTGGCGAACTTCCAGCCGGCGACGCCCGGTCAGCTCCTGGAGCAGAAGGTCGAGGCGCTCAAGGCCAGCGTGGACAGCAACAGCTACTACTCGATCAGCCGCAACCGAATCGACTGGCAGCGTCACAAGGGTTGGAAGCTGCAGCTCGGCGGCTGGGGCGACAAGGACCAAATGACGCGAGCGGGCGAACGGGTGATCGAGCAGGTGGCCAACGCCGGCTCCAGCGTGCTGGTCAGCTCGGTGGTGATCAACCGGGGCAACAGCGAGGACGAGAGCTGCACGGGCCGCGATGCGCCGGGCAACGCCATCTACGTGCTCAACGCGCTCGACGGCGCGGGCAAACCGGCCTTCGATACCGACAAGGACGGACGGCCGAACGGCGTGTCCATGGTCTTCGTCGCCGCCGGTGGCTACGCCCGTGGCTATGCGCTGGTCAACACCACGCCCGACGCCAGGATGAGCCCCGCGCAGCAGTACGAACGGCACGTGGCCACCCAGGACGGCGAAAGCTCGTACGACGACACCGGGTGCCGTGGCGGGAACACCAACGTCACAGGCACGAGCAACGGTGGCCTGCAGGCGGCCACCGAATGCGCCAGGACCTGGAGCCGCCAGCAGTACCAACTCACCCGGCTGCCGCAATGAGCGAACGCCCTTCCCACCAGCGCGCGGCGCGCGGCATCACCCTGATCGAGCTGATGGTGGCCATCGCCGTGCTGGCCGTGCTGCTGGCCGTTGGCATGCCCTCGTTCGCGGCGCTGGTGCGCCAGTGGCGGCAGGACAGCGCCGTCGACGCCTTCGTCGGCGACCTGCGCCTGGCGCGCAGCACCGCCACGCGCACCTCCCGACCCGTCGTGGTCTGCGCGATCGGGAGCGCCGGCAGATGCTCCACGGGGGCCGATTGGGCCAGTGGCTGGCTGGTGTTCTCCGATCTCAACGGCGACGGCGAGCGGGACGCGGGCGAACCGGTGATCGCCCAGCGCGGCGCGCAGACCGGCATCGCCGCCATGCGCGACAAGGCCTCGCCCGCCAAGCTGAGTTTTCGCAGCAACGGCACGCTCAGCGGCACAACCGACACGGTGAGCGTCCAGCCCCAGGGCGCGGACGGACCGACGCAGGCCATCACCATCAACTTACTTGGTCGCGCCCGCGTGGGACAGCCAGAGGCCAAGCCATGAGCCCTCGACGCGCGGCCCGGGGCTCGACACTGATCGAAGTCCTCATCGCCCTGCTCGTGGCCTGTGTCGGCCTGCTGGCCATGGCGCGCCTGAGCGCTGCCGCCATCGGCCACCAGAAATCGGCGCAGCTGCGGCTGCTGGGGCAGACCCTGGTCCAGCAATACGCCGAGCGCGCCCGGTTGAACGTCTACGGCTTCGACCTGGGCGCCTACGACCTGCCCCTGGGTGCCACGGCGCCCGCCGCGGCCCCGCTGGACCCCGACGCCGCCGACCTGGCCGCGGCCCAGGCCGTGGCGCAGGCGGACCAGCGCGAATTCCTCCAGGCGGTGGCCAGTGCCCTGCCCGAAGGGCGCGCCCAGGCCCACTCGCAGCCCAGCGCCACGGCGCGCGACCTCGATGTCTGGCTGCTCTGGCGCGACACCCCGGTCAGCGACGCCCAGGGTCTGGTCCCCGCTGCCACACGGCAGTGCCCCCAGGGCCTGAGCGACAGCGACCGCCGGGGCGCCAGCTGCATGCACTTCCGGGTGGGTCTATGAAGCGCCCCGCCCGCCCATGGCGCGCAGCGCACCAGTGCGGCTTCACCCTGGTGGAGCTGATGGTGGCCCTGGCCCTGGGCTTGTTCCTCGTGGGCGTGGTGGGCTTCACCTACCTGCAGGCGGCCGGCGGCACGCGCTTCGGTGCCCTCGAATCGCAGATGAACGAAGAGGCTGCGCTGGCGCTGGACACGCTGCGCTCGCAGCTGCGCCTGGCGGGTTATTCCGACACGGGCGCCGACGGCCGGCGCCTGCTCAAGGAATCGCCCCTGCGCGGCTGCGACGGCGGCTTCACCAGCGCCACCGAGACCGGGACCTTCGATTCGCTGGCCTGCCAGGGCGGCGGCGGCAACGACGCCATCGCCCTGCGCTTCCAGGCCACCGCCTTCAACACCCAGATGGTCGGCAGCGGCACGGCGCTGCCCGCCAACTGCACGAACGTCGGCATCGCCGCAACGGTCCTCGCCCCCCAGGTCGAGCCATGGTTCGCCGACAACCGCTTCTACATCGCCACCGATCCCAGGAACGACAACACCCCCACGCTCTACTGCCGTGGCAGCGATGGCCCCGGCAGCTTCAGCGCCGCGGCGGCGCTGGTGCCCAACGTCGAAAGCCTCCAACTGCGCTACGCGATCACCCGCCGCCCCACCGCAGGAGAGGTGCCCCCTCACCAGGTCACCGCGCTCGTCTCGGCAAGCGACCTGCCGCCTGGCGACGAATGGGCGCGCGTGGCCGCGGTGGAACTGTGCCTGGTGGTGCGCTCGGCGCGGGCCGTGCCCCGGGACGGCCTGAGCATGAACGACACCACCCGCCACATTGGCTGCGATGGCAGCGCGCACACCGCCACCGACGGCCGCCTGCGCCGGGCCTACCGCACCCTGGTCCCGCTGCCCAATGTGCGCCCGGCCCTGCCGCAGCCCTACGACGCCAGCGCCGGCGCCGTGGCCAACCCCTACCGCGACCTGAACACCAGCCCATGAGCAGCCGCCCCTTGCCCGCCCCCACCGCGCTGGCGCGGCGCCCCGCGCGCGGCCGGGGCCTGGCGCTGCCCGTGGTGCTGGTGCTGCTGCTGGTGATGGCCTTCGCCGGCCTGCTGGCGGCGCGCCGCAGCGCCACCGTCGAAGAGATCAGCAACAACGCGCGGGTCCACCAGGTCGCCTGGCTGTCCGCCGAGAGCGGCCTGCGCTACTGCGAGGCCGTGGTCATCGACTCGGTCGAGGGCGGCGGCCGATTCGAGGGCGTGATCAAGCAGCGCGTGGGCACCACCACCATCGCCGACGCCAGCGACCGGAACGCCGCCTGGTCCAGGATCGCCAACTGGGCCGACACCAGCGCCGTGCTGATCACCGCGCCGGTGGCCGGGCAGAACGCCAGCGCCGCCCTGCAGGGCGCGCCCGCGCCGCGCTGCCTGGCCGAGCCCCTCGCCGATGGCCGCTACCTCGTCACGGCGCGCGGCCTGTCGGCGGGCGCCAGCTTCAATGGCAGCGGCCAGTTGCTGGGTGGGGCGGAGGTCTGGCTGCAATCGGTCATCTCGCCCGAGCCCGTGCACTTCAATGGAAAAGGCTATGAATGAGCTTCGTGTCCCGGCGCGCCCCGCCCGGATCACCCGGTACCGCCGGCCCGGCCCCCGAGGCTTCACCCTCATCGAACTGATGGTCACCTGCGCCATCGTCGCCGTGCTGGCCAGCATCGCCTACCCCAGCTACGCCGAATACGTGCGCCAGGGCCGGCGGGCGGACGCCCAGCGCGCCCTCGAAGAGGCCAGCCAGTTCCTGCGCCGGCGCTACAGCAGCATGGACACCCACGTGGGCGCGACGCTGCCACCCGCCATGGCCCAAAGCCCACGTGAAGGCGCGGCGGCCTACACCCTCACGCTGGTCGAGAACGGCCAGGCCGTTGGCGTGGCCACGCAGGCCCACAGCTACACCCTGCGCGCCGTGCGGGCCGGCGCCATGGCCGCCGACCGTTGCGGAGACCTTGAACTCGCCCACACCGGCGCCCGTGCCCTGCGCAACGCCGCCGCGAACGCGGTGCTGGCGGACTGCTTCCGCGGCGGCTGACCGCGCCCGTCACGGGGCCGGCGACGCACCCGCGACGGACGGTCCTGCAAACCCTGCGAAAATGCCGGGATGTTCACCGGCATCATCACTGGCGTGGGGCGCATCGCCGACTCCCATGCGCTGGGCGGTTCTTTGCAGCACGGGCGGCGCCTCACCATCGAGGCCCCGGCCGGCTACCTGGCCGACGTCGGCCTGGGCGACAGCATCGCCCTCAATGGCGCCTGCATGACCGTCACCACCCTCGACCCCAGCCGCGACCGCTTCACCATCGACATTTCCGCCGAATCGCTGGCCCGCACCGCCGGGCTGGACGCCGTCGGCGCCCGCCTGAACCTCGAGAAGGCCCTGCGCGCCCACGACCGGCTCGGCGGCCACATCGTCTCCGGCCATGTGGACGGCACCGGCACCGTGGTGCGATTCGCCCCCATCGGTGAAAGCCACGAACTGGCCGTGCTCGCACCGCCGGAACTGGGCAAGTACCTGGCCTACAAGGGCTCGATCACCGTCAATGGCGTGAGCCTCACCGTCAACCGCGTCGCCGACCGGCCCGACGGCTGCGAGTTCAGCATCAACCTCATCCCCCACACGGTGCAGCACACCACCCTGGGCGACCTGGTCGCCGGCAGCGCCGTCAACCTCGAGATCGACACCGTGGCCCGCTACGTCGAGCGCATGCTCGGCGCGGGCCTCAGCCCGGCCAAGGAGCCCGCATGAACGCCCCCGAAACCCTGGCCCCCGTGGCCATCTCCCCCGTCGAAGCCATCGTGGCCGACATCCGCGCCGGCCGCATGGTCATCCTGGTGGACGAGGAAGACCGCGAGAACGAGGGCGACCTCGTGCTGGCGGCCGACCACGTCACGCCCGAGGCCATCAACTTCATGGCCCGCTTCGGCCGCGGCCTGATCTGCCTCACGCTCACGCGCGAGCGCTGCGAGCGCCTGAACCTGCCGCCCATGGTGCCGCGCAACGGCACCAAGATGGGCACGGCCTTCACCGCCTCCATCGAGGCCGCCGAGGGCGTGACCACCGGCATCTCCGCCGCCGACCGCGCACGCACCGTGCAGGCCGCCGTGGCCCCCAACGCCAAGGCCAGCGACCTGGTCCAGCCCGGCCACATCTTCCCTCTGCAGGCGGTCGAGGGCGGCGTGCTCATGCGCGCCGGCCACACCGAAGCCGGCTGCGACCTCGCCGCCATGGCGGGCTGCTCGCCCGCCGCCGTCATCTGCGAGGTGATGAAGGACGACGGCACCATGGCCCGCCTGCCCGACCTGCAGCTGTTCGCGGCCGAGCACGGCATCAAGATCGGCACCATCGCCGACCTCATCGAATACCGCAGCCGCACCGAGTGCCTGGTGCGCAAGGTGGGCAGCCGCCCGCTCAAGACGGCTTTCGGCACCTTCACCGCCCACGCCTTCCGCGACCAGCCCAGCGGCGCGCTGCACCTGGCCCTGGTGATGGGCGAGTGGCAAGCCCACGAAAGCGTGCCCGTGCGCGTGCACGAACCGCTGTCCGTGCTCGACGCGCTCGAGATCGACCGCTCCATGCACAGCTGGGGCCTGGACGCCAGCCTGCGCCACCTGGCCCAGGCCGGGCGCGGCGTCGCGGTGCTGCTCAACTGCGGCGAGGCGGCCGAGCAACTGCTCGCCCAGTTCGAGGGCACCGCCCGTTCCGCCCAGGCGCCCGAGCGCGGCCGCATGGACCTGCGCACCTATGGCGTGGGCGCGCAGATCCTGCGCGAGTGCGGCGTGAGCCGCATGGAGCTCCTGGGCACGCCGCGCCGCATGCCCAGCATGCAGGGCTATGGCCTCGAGATCACCGGCTTCATCGGCCACCCCCACTGAACCCTCCCACGACAACGAAAGCCCCTCCATGTTTGGCGCAGACAAAGGCACGGCCGACCTGCTCGACGGCAAACGCCTGCACATCGGCATCGTGCAGGCACGCTTCAATGAAGCCATCACCGACGCGCTGTTCAGCGCCTGCCAGGCCGAGTTGCTCGCCCTGGGCGTGCACGAGAAGAACATCGCCCACGTCAAGGTGCCCGGCGCGCTGGAAGTGCCCCTGGCCCTGCAGGCCATGGCCGAACTCGACGAGTACGACGCCCTGATCGCCCTGGGCTGCATCATCCGCGGCGAGACCTACCACTTCGAGCTGGTGGCCAACGAATCCGGCGCGGGCGTCACCCGCGTCGCGCTCGACCACCAGATTCCCATCGCCAACGCCATCCTCACCACCGAGAACGAAGCCCAGGCCCTGGCGCGCCAGATCGACAAAGGCCGCGACGCCGCGCGAGTGGCCGTCGAAATGGCGCTGGTGCTCGACCGCATCGGCTGATTCCATGAGCACCGCCCCCGCTTCCGACCCCAGCCACGCCAAGCCGCGCAAAGCCACCGACAAGTCGGCCCGCACCCGCGCCCGCGAATTCGCGCTGCAGGCGCTCTACCAGCACCTGGTGGGCCACAACCCGGTCGATGACATCGACGCCTTCACGCGCGACCTCACCGGCTTCCACAAGTGCGACAGCCTGCACTTCGACGCCCTGGTGCGCGGCTGCATCGAACAGGCCGCCGAACTCGACGCGCTGATCGCGCCGCGACTGGACCGCCCGCTCGTCGAGACCTCGCCCATCGAGCACGGCGTGCTCTGGATCGGCGCCTACGAGCTGCGCCACTGCCTGGACGTGCCCTGGCGCGTGGTGCTCAACGAGTGCATCGAGCTCGCCAAGTCCTTCGGCGGCACCGACGGCCACAAGTTCGTCAACGGCGTGCTGCACCCCCTGGCCGAGCAGCTGCGCCCCGCCGAGGTGGCGGCGTCGCCCCGCGCCGGGGCCCGTCGATGAGGGTCTCGCGCCGGGCCGAGCGCGTCGAGCCTTTCTACGTGATGGAGCTGGCCAAGGCCGCCACCCGCCTCGCGGCCGAGGGCGGCGCCGGCCAGCGCCCGATGATCTACCTCAACATCGGCGAGCCCGACTTCACCGCCCCGCCGCTGGTGCAGCAGGCCGCCGAGCGCGCCATCCGCGACGGCCGCAGCCAGTACACCCAGGCCCTGGGCCTGCCCGCGCTGCGCGAGGCCATCGCCGGCTGGTACGCCACGCACTTCGGCGCCGCGGTCGACGCCTCGCGCATCGTCGTCACGGCCGGTGCCTCGGCCGCGCTGCAGCTGGCCTGCCTGGCGCTGATCGACGCCGGCGACGAGATCCTCATGCCCGATCCCAGCTACCCCTGCAACCGCCAGTTCGTGCAGGCGGCCGAGGGCGTGGCGCGCATGGTCCCCTGCGGGCCCGAGCAGCGTTTCCAGCTCAGCGCCGAGCAGGTGCACGCGCACTGGGGCGAGCGCACGCGCGGCGTGCTGCTGGCCTCGCCGTCCAACCCCACGGGCACCTCGATCGCGCGCGACGAACTGCAGCGCATCGCCGCCGCCGTGCGCGAACGCCAGGGCATCACGCTGCTCGACGAGATCTACCTCGGCCTGAGCCACGACGCCGCCTTCGGCCAGACCGCGCTCACCCTGCCCGACGGCCTGGGCGAGACCGTCATCAGCGTCAACAGCTTCAGCAAGTACTTCAACATGACGGGTTGGCGCCTGGGCTGGCTGGTGCTGCCGCCCGCCCTGGTGCCCGCGGTCGAGCGCCTGGCGCAGCACCTGTTCATCTGCCCCAGCGCCATTTCGCAGCACGCCGCGCTGGCCTGCTTCGAACCCGACAGCCTGGCCGAGTACGAGCGCCGCCGCGCCACCTTCAAGGCCCGGCGCGACTACTTCATCCCCGAGCTCAACCGCCTGGGCCTCACCGTGCCCGTGATGCCCGACGGCGCCTTCTACGCCTGGGCCGAGGTCGGCGCCCTGTGCGAGCGCTGGGGCATTGCACCGCCCGGCGACAGCCCCGAGACCGGTGGCAGCTGGCCCCTGGCCTTCGAGCTCATGCGCCGCTGCCAGCTCGCGGCCACGCCGGGGCGCGACTTCGCGCAGGCCGAGGCCGGGCGCTACCTGCGCTTCTCCACCGCCAACTCGATGGAGCAGCTGCAGGAGGCCGTGGCGCGGCTGGAGGCGGCCTGGTGAACGCGCAGCCACCGCTCATGGCGCCTTTCGAGTGGCGCGTGCGCGTCTACTGGGAAGACACCGACGCGGGCGGCATCGTGTTCTACGCCAACTACCTCAAGTTCTTCGAACGCGCCCGCACCGAATGGCTGCGCGCGCGCGGCGTGGAACAGCAACGCTTGCGCGAGGCCGAGGGCGCCATGTTCGTGGTGAGCGCCACCGACCTGCGCTACCTGCGCCCCGCGCGCCTGGATGATTTGCTTCTCGTTACCGCCGAGGTCACGGAAGCGGGCCGCGCCTCGCTGACAATCGCCCAGTCGGCGCGCCGGGACACCCCGGCGGGGGAATGCCTGTGCGAAGGCAGCATCCGCATCGGCTGGGTCGACGCCCACACCCTGGTGCCCCGGCGCATGCCGGCCTCCCTGCTCCAGGCCCTGGGCCTGGCCTGAACCGCCCCCGGTGACAGACCGAAACCTTTTCCACCTGTTCCGATCTCTGCACCCATGACCCCAGAACTCTCCATCGTCCAGCTCATGCTCCACGCGACCTGGGTGGTCCAGGCCGTGGTGGCGCTGCTCGTGCTGATGTCGCTCATCAGTTGGGCGGCCATCTTCCGCAAGCTCGGCACGCTCAAGCGCGTGCGCGCCCGCAACGACGCCTTCGAGCGCGAGTTCTGGTCGGGCACCAACCTGAACGAGCTGTACGCCGCCGCCGCGCAGAACGCCCGCCAGGCCGGCCCCATGGAGCGCATCTTCGCCAGCGGCATGCGCGAATTCAGCAAGCTGCGCGAGCGCCGCATCACCGACAGCGGCGCCCTGCTCGATGGCGCGCGCCGCGCCATGCGCGCCAGCTTCCAGCGCGAACTCGACGTGATGGAGTCCAACCTCTCCTTCCTGGGCACGGTGGCCTCCGTGGCCCCCTACGTGGGTCTGTTCGGCACGGTCTGGGGCATCATGCACGCCTTCACCGGCCTGGCCTCGCTGGCCCAGGTCACGCTGGCCACGGTGGCGCCCGGCATCGCCGAAGCCCTGGTGGCCACGGCCATCGGCCTGTTCGCCGCCATTCCGGCGGTGGTGGCCTACAACCGTTTCGCGCACGACATCGACCGCGTCGCCAACGGCCTGGAGACCTTCATGGAGGAGTTCTCCAACATCCTGCAGCGCAACCTGGGCTCGCACCCGCCCCAGCACGCCACGGCGTCGGCATCCACCTTCTGAGGCACTGAACCATGGCCAAGCTCGCCGCCCGCGGCCGCGGCCGCCGCACGATGAACGAGATCAACATGGTCCCGTTCATCGACGTCATGCTGGTGCTGCTGATCATCTTCATGGTCACGGCCCCGCTCATCACACCCAGCCAGATCGCCCTGCCCACCGTGGGCCAGGCCCAGCGCCAGCCCGACCGCTTCGTGCAGGTGACCATCGACAAGGAAGAACAATTGCGCGTGCGCGAAGGCAGCAGCAGTGGCGAGGGCGCGCTCGTGCCCCTCAACCTGCTGGCCGCGCGCGTGCTCGAGCTGCAGGGCACGGGCCAGGCCGATCAGGCCGGCGTGCCCGTGATCATCAGCGCCGACAAGACCATCCGCTACGAGACCGTGGTGCGCACCATGGACACCCTGCAGCGCGCCGGCGTGCAGCGCGTGGGCCTGTCGGTGCAGACCACCCGCTGAGCTTGTCCGACCCGATCGCCATGCGCTCCACCGCCGACCACCTCGACCTCGCCCCGCCACCACAGGGCCGTTGGGGCGGCGCACTGGGCAAGGCCATCGGCGTTCACGCCCTGCTGATCCTCGCGCTTACCTGGGGCGTGAACTGGCGCCGCGACGCCGACACGCCGGCCGTGGAGGCCGAGCTGTGGTCGCGCCTGCCCCAGCAGGCCGCGCCGCGCGCCACCGCCCCGCCACCGCCACCCGCACCGGCCCCCACGCCGCCCGCGCCGGTGCCACCGCCCCCGCCTCCTGTGCCGGCCCCCGCGCCGGCCCCTGCGCCGCGCCCGGCGCCGCCACCGCCGCCCGCCCCGGCGCAGCAGCAGGCCGACATCGCCACGCAGAAGGCCAAGGAGAAGGAGAAGGCGGAACGCGAACGCGCCGAGCGCCTCGCGGCGGAGAAGAAAGCCGAGGAAAAGAAGGCGGCGGAGAAGGCCGCCGCCGAGAAGAAGGCCGCGGCCGAGAAAGCCGCCGCGGAAAAATTGGCGGCCGAGAAGAAGCGCGCCGAGGCCGAGCGCCAGCAAAAGCTCGCCGAGGAAAAACGCGAGGCCCAGCGCAAGGCCGAACAGGAGAAGCGCCAGGCGCAGCTGCAGGAGCAGCTGCGCAAGGAGCAGATGGCCCGCATGATGGGACAGGCCGGCGCCAGCGGCTCGCCGCAGAGCACGGGCACGGCCCAGCAGTCCAGCGGGCCTTCGGGCAGCTATCTGGGCAAGGTGATCGCGGCCATCCGGCCCAACATCGTGTTCACCGAAATCGCGCCGGGCAACCCGCGGGCCGAGGTCGAGGTGCGCGTGGCGCCCGACGGCACCATCACCGGCCGCCGGCTGGTCAAGAGCAGCGGACACCCCGCCTGGGACGAGGCGGCACTGCGCGCCATCGACCGCACCGGCACCCTGCCGCGCGACACCGACGGTCGCGTGTACTCACCCATGCTGATCGGCCTGCGACCGCAGGACTAGGGTCCGCGGCACACTGCGCACATGCCCGCCGCTGCACCCGCCACCCCCACACTGTTCAAGAACGCTGAGGCCTTCGAGGCCTGGCTCCGGAAGCACCACGCCACGTCCGACGGGCTGTGGCTCAAGATCGCCAAGCGCGGTACCACCGAGCCCAGCGTCACCTATCCCGAGGCGGTGGAGATCGCGCTGTGCTGGGGCTGGATCGACGGCCAGAAGAAGGGCCTGGACGACCGGCACTTCCTGCAGCGCTTCACGCCGCGGCGCCCGCGCAGCCTCTGGTCGAAGACCAACGTCGACAAGGTGGCCAGGCTGATCGAGGCCGGTCGCATGCAGCCGCCGGGCCAGGCGCAGATCGAGGCCGCCCAGGCCGACGGCCGCTGGGCCCAGGCCTACGACGGTGCGAGGACGTCTACCGCGCCCGACGACCTCGTCGCCGCGCTGGACGCCAGGCCGCCGGCCAAGGCCTTCTTCGCCACCCTCAACGCGAGCAACCGCTACGCCGTGCTCTGGCGCATCCAGACGGCCGTCCGGCCGGAGACGCGCGCGAAGCGCATCGCGCAGCTGGTGGACATGCTCGCCCGCGGCGAAACCGTGCACATCTTCAAGCCCAAGCCCAAGGCTGGCGCCTGAGGCCGGCATCTGAGGCCCGACCCATCGCGCATGGCCCGGCGCCTCGGCCGAGCGCGCGGTGCCCGCGGCGCTCGGTCAATCGAACACGATCTCCGCCCGCTGCTCGTGCGCCTGGGCCATCCAGCTCGCCAGCGCCGCGTCCGTCGGGAAAAACAGCGCGCGGTCGTCCAGCTGCAGCTCGCAGCGCGCGCCCTCCCGCTGCAAGGCCAGGCGCACCGGCAGGCCACGCACGAACTCGCCCTGGTCGCTCATCTCGCGCTTGGGCGGGAAGTCGCGCACCAGCTGAGCCACGGACGGCGCGTGCCCGTTCACCGCCACGCGCAGGTACTTGCCGAAGCGGCAGCGCGCGCTGGCGAGGTCCCAGACCTGCTGGATCTTCAGGCGCAGGCCACCCGAGAAGCGGTCCGGCTGCGCCACCGCCTGCACCACGATCAGTTCGTCGTCCTTCAACAGGGCGCGGTGCGTGTTGATGAGGTTTTCGTCGGCGCTGGTTTCCATCACGCCGGTCTTGTCGTCGATCTTGAACAGCGCGAGCTTGCCGCGCTGGCCATTGATGACGCGGAAGTCCGTCACGATGCCCGCGAGGATCACCGGGTCGCGGCTGTCCACCACGTCCACCAGGCGCGTGCGCGCGAAGCGGCGCACCTCGCGCTCCACCTCGTCGAACAGGTGGCCCGAGAAGTAGAAGCCGATGGCGCTCTTCTCGTGCGTGAGCTTTTCCTTCACGCCCCAGGGCATGGCGGCGACCAGATCGGGCTCCTGCGTGCTGGAGCCATGGTCGTCGCCGCCCAGCATGTCGAACAGCCCACCCTGGTGCGCGTTGGCCTGCGTGGTGGCCGCGTATTCGAAGGCGATGTCCAGCGTGGCCAGCAGCTCGGCGCGGTTCAGGTGCAGGGCGTCGAAGGCGCCGGCCTTGATGAGGGCTTCCACCGTGCGCTTGTTCAGGCGCGTGCGGTCCATGCGCAGGCAGAAGTCGAACAGGCTCTTGAACGGGCCGCTCTCGCCGCCGTTGGGGCCTTCGCCACGGCCCTCGCGCGCGGCCACGATGGCCTCGATGGCCTGCTGGCCCGTGCCCTTGATGGCGCCCAGGCCGTAGCGGATGAGCTTGTCCGTCACCGGCTCGAAGCGGTAGACGCCGCGGTTCACGTCGGGTGGCTCGAAGGCCATGCCCATCTTCTGCGCGTCCTCGAACAACACCTTGAGCTTGTCGGTGTCGTCCATTTCCACGGTCATGTTGGCGCAGTAGAACTCCGCCGTGTAGTGCACCTTGAGCCAGCCCGTGTGGTAGGCCAGCAGCGAGTACGCGGCCGCGTGCGACTTGTTGAAGCCGTAGCCCGCGAACTTCTCCATCAGGTCGAAGACCTCGTCGGCCTTGTCCTGCGGGATGCCGTGGGTCTTGAGCGCACCGGCGCGGAATTTCTCGCGGTGCTCGGCCATCTCCTCGGCCTTCTTCTTGCCCATGGCGCGCCGCAGCAGGTCGGCGCCACCGAGCGAGTAGCCGCCCAGGATCTGCGCCGTCTGCATCACCTGCTCCTGGTAGACCATGATCCCGTAGGTCTCGCTGAGCATGTCGGCCACGGCCGGGTGCGGGTACTCCACCGTCTCGCGCCCGTGCTTGCGCGCCACGAAGCTGGGGATCAGGTCCATCGGGCCCGGCCGGTACAGCGCGTTGAGCGCGATCAGGTCCTCCAGGCGCGTGGGCTTGGCGTCGCGCAGCATGCCCTGCATGCCGCGGCTTTCAAACTGGAACACGGCTTCGGTCTGGCCGCGCGAGAACAGGGCATAGACCTTGGGGTCGTCGAGCCGCACATCTTCGTAGCGGAAGTTCTCCTGGCCCTTGTGGCGCTTCATGATGAACTCGCGCGCAATTTCCAGGATGGTGAGCGTGGCCAGGCCCAGGAAGTCGAACTTCACCAGACCGATCGCCTCGACGTCGTCCTTGTCGTACTGGCTCACGGCCGATTCGCTGCCGGGCTGTGCGTACAGCGGGCAGAAGTCGGTGAGCTTGCCGGGCGCGATCAGCACGCCGCCCGCGTGCATGCCCACGTTGCGGGTCATGCCCTCGAGCTTCTGCGCCAGCTCGATCAGGGTCTTGACGTCCTCTTCCTGGCGCACGCGCTCGGCCAGCACAGGCTCCATCTCGAGCGCGTAGTTGTTCTTGTCGCCCTCCTTCTTGGGCACGGGCGGGTACTGCAGGGTCACGCTCATGCCGGGCTTGTTGGGCACGAGCTTGGAGATGCCGTCGCAGAAGCCGTAGGACAGGTCGAGCACGCGGCCCACGTCGCGGATGGCCGCGCGCGCGGCCATGGTGCCGAAGGTGGCGATCTGGCTCACCGCGTCCTTGCCGTACTTCTGCTTCACGTACTCGATGACGCGGTCGCGGTTGCCCTGGCAGAAGTCGATGTCGAAGTCGGGCATGGACACCCGCTCCGGGTTGAGGAAGCGCTCGAACAGCAGGTTGTATTGCAGCGGGTCGAGGTCGGTGATCTTGAGCGCATAGGCCACCAGCGAGCCCGCGCCCGAGCCGCGGCCCGGCCCCACCGGGCAGCCGTTGTTCTTGGCCCAGTTGATGAAGTCGCCCACGATCAGGAAGTAGCCCGGGAAGCCCATCTTGAGGATGGTGCCGATCTCGAACTCCAGGCGCTCGACGTAGCGCGGGCGCTGCTTCTCGCGCTCGGCCTCGTCGGGGTACAGGTGCGCCAGGCGCTCCTCCAGGCCGTCGAAGGAAGACTGGCGGAAGAAGTCCTCCATGGGCATGGGCACGCCATCGATGAGCGGCGTGGGGAAGTTGGGCAGCTGCGGCTTGCCCAGCACCAGCGTGAGGTTGCAGCGCTTGGCGATCTCGGCCGTGTTGGCCACGGCCGATGGCAGGTCGGCGAACAGCGCGCTCATGTCGGCGGCGGGCTTGAACCACTGCTCGCGCGTAAAACGGCGCACGCGCCGGTTGTTGGCCAGGATCTCGCCCTCGGCGATGCACACGCGCGCCTCGTGCGACTCGTAGTCGTCGGGCTGCAGGAACTGCACCGGGTGCGTGGCCACCACCGGCAGGCGCAGCCGCGCGGCCAGCTGCGCGGCCGCAACCACGTGGCGTTCGTCGTCGGCGCGGCCGGCGCGCTGCACCTCGATGTAGAAGCGGTGCGGGAACAGGGTGGCCAGGTTCAGGGCGGCGTCGCTCGCGCGCTGCGGATCGCCGGCCATCAGCGCCTGCCCCACCGGGCCGGCCTGCGCGCCCGACAGCAGGATCAGGCCCGCGTTGAGCTCTTCGAGCCATTCGCGCTTGATCACGGCCTGGTCGCGCACCACGTTGCGCGTCCAGGCGCGCGCCAGCAGCTCGCTCAGGTTCAGGTAGCCCTGCTTGTCCTGCACCAGCAGCAACACGCGCGGCAGCGGTGGCTGGTGGGCGCCGGGCATGGCGTTCGGGGTTTCTTCGGTGAAGCCTTGCAGCAGCACCTCGGCGCCGATGATGGGCTTGACGCCGGCATCGCGCCCCGCGCGGTAGAACTTGACGGCGCCGAAGAGGTTGCTGAGGTCGGTGATGGCCAGCGCGGGCTGGCCGTCGGCCGCGGCGGCGGCCATCACCTCATCGATGCGGTTGGTGCCGTCGACGACGGAAAACTCGGTGTGCAGGCGCAGGTGAACGAACATCGCCCGATTTTAGAAGGCGCCCCTCTGTCCCCGATTCAGTCGCGCAGGATGCGCAGCACCTCGGAGCGGAATTCCCGGCTGTACAGGATGGCCGTCACCACGGCCGTGGCCATCACCATGGCCAGGGGCGAGACGAACCAGCCCAGCAGCGCGAACGAAAAGTAGTACGCGCGCAGGCCGTCGTTCATGGTTTCGGCGGCCGAGGCCACCAGGGCACCCGCGCGGTCGGCGTAGGCCCGCCGGTCGAACTTGCCCGAGGCGAAATCCTCGGGCGGTGGCATGGAGCCGATCACCAGGGCCACGAAGGTGTACTGCCGCATGGACCAGGAGAAGCGGAAGAACGAATACACGAAGATCGCGATCAGCACCAGGATCTTGAACTCGAAGACGATCAGCGTGGTCGCCTGCGCGAAGGGGATCTCGCTCATCAGCTCGGTCGCCTTGTCCGTGGTGCCCAGCAGCGCGAACAGGCCGCCGATGATCAGGATGGACGTGGACGAGAAGAAGGACGGCGTGCTCGACAGGTTCTGCGTGATCAGGCCATCGAGCATGCGCGGGTCGCGGGCGATGGCCTGCTCCATCCAGTAGCGCCGGTAGCGGTTGGTGGTGGCCAGCAGCGAGGGCCTGCGCCGGGCCCAGGGCTTGGCAACCATCGCGTAGCCGATCCAGAGCGAAAAAAAGCAGACCAGCGCGAGCCAGTCTGCCCAGGGGAGGATGCTGAAGATCTTCATGGAGGCGGAATATTAGACCCCCGCGCTCCGCCGCTGCGCGGGTCGCTGCCCCCAGGGGGGGCTGATCCGCCTTGGGGCGGCCCGGCGGCGGATCGGTCTTCGCCAGCCACCGTTGCCGCACGCATCAGTTCTTGAACCTTGCCGCGATCGCCGCCACCCGCTCGCCGAACAGGCGCGCCGTTTCCAGATCGCCCGCCCGCATGTCCTTGGCGCCCGCGTCGGACGGCGACTGCGCGATGGCACCGCTGTAGGACACGAGGTAGTTCACGTCGTCGCGCTGGGCCGCCTGGGTGTTGGCGGGCATCAGTCCCTGGCTCACCCAGATCATGCCGTGCTGCATGGCCAGGGTGAACAGGGTGTTCAGCGTGGCCAGCTTGTCGCCGTTCATGCCCGCGCTGTTGGTGAAGCCGGCGGCGATCTTGTCCTTCCACTTCTGCGCGAACCAGGGTTTGCTGGAGGCGTCGGCGAACTTTTTGAACTGCCAGCTCACGCTGCCCATGTAGGTGGGCGAGCCGAAGACGATGGCGTCCGCCGCGTCCAGCGCCTCCCAGCCGCCTGGGGGCAGGTTGCCATCGGCGTCGATGGCGATGAGCTCGGCCCCCGCGCCATCGGCCACCGACTGCGCCATGCGCTGCGTGTGGCCGTAGCCGGAGTGGTAGACGACAAGCACTTTGGTCATGCGTGTGCGCTCCGGTGTGCGATCAGGCGCCGCGCTTGGCGTCCAGGCTCCAGCCGCCGGCGCCGAAGGCGGCGAAGGCGAGCAGGCCACCGACGACCGCGATGTTCTTGAAGAACAGCAGCTGCTGCACCATCTGCTGCTCGGCCGGCACCGCCCAGTAGGCGTGGAAGAAGACGCTCGCCACCAGCGTGAACACCGCCAGCGCGATGGCCGCGAGGCGCGCCCGGTAGCCGATCAGCAGCGCCAGGCCGCCGAAGAGCTCGATCACCAGCGCGATCGCCACCCCCACGGTCGGCAGCGGCAGGCCCATGGCCGTGGCATAGCCCACGGTGCCGGAGAAGCCGGCGATCTTGCCGAAGCCGGCCGGCACGAAGAGCACGGCCAGGAGGATGCGGCCGATCAGGGCCAGGGGATTTTGCAGGGCGTTCATGGGAGTTTCTCCAGGGTTGAAAAGCGGTTGGGGGAATCAGTGGGCGAGGTCGAACACCAGCACCTCGGCGTCTTGGCCCTTGTCCAGGGTAAGCGAAGTCTCGCCGTCCAGCACGGCCGCGTCGCCGCCGGCCAGGCGCTGGCCATTGACCTCGAGCTGGCCGCGCACCAGGTGCACGTAGGCCTTGCGCTTCGGGTCCAGCGCGATCTGCGCGGCTTCGGCGCCGTCGAACAGGCCCGCGTACATGGCGGCGTCGGCGTGAATGGTCACCGAGCCGTCCCGGCCGTCGGGCGAGGCCACCAGGCGCAGCCGGCCGCGCTTGTCGGCCTCGGCGAAGCCCTTCTGCTCGTAGCTCGGCTCGATGCCGCGCTGGTTCGGCTCGATCCAGATCTGCAGGAAGTGCGTGGTGTCGTTCGGCGCGTGGTTGAACTCGCTGTGGCGCACGCCGCTGCCGGCGCTCATGCGCTGCACGTCGCCGGGCGGGATGCCCTTGACGTTGCCCATGCTGTCCTTGTGCGCCAGGTTGCCCTGCAGCACGTAGCTGATGATCTCCATGTCGCGGTGGCCATGCGTGCCGAAGCCGGTGCCCGGGGCGATGCGGTCCTCGTTGATGACGCGCAGGTTGCCCCAGCCCATCCAGGCGGGGTCGAAGTAGTCGGCGAAGGAGAAGGAGTGGTAGCTCTTGAGCCAGCCGTGATCGGCGTAGCCACGGGCGTCGGAGCGGCGGATCTGCATCATGGTGGGGTCCTTTCTTTCGGGGGCCAGCGGGCTGGCATGGGCTGAATTCTGGGCGTCGAGCCCCCGACCCGGGCCGCAGGCTTTTGATGGCATCATTCAAAATCTTTGAACACAAACACCCCCAGATGCCCGCTCCCATCAGCGCCCGCAGCGCCCTGTCCGCCGAGAACCTGGCCCTGGTGGAGGCCGTCTCCCGGCTCGGCAGCATGGCCGCCGCCGCACGCGACCTGGGCATGGTGCCCAGCGCCCTCACCTACCGCATCCGCCAGATCGAAGACGCGCTGGACGTGCTGCTGTTCGACCGCAGCGCGCGCCGCGCCATGCTCACCCCGGCCGGCGAGGAACTGCTGCGCGCGGGCGAATTCCTGCTCAACGAGTTCGACGCCGTGGCGCGCCGCGTCAAGCGCGTGGCCACGGGCTGGGAGCCGCAGTTCACCATCGCGGCCGACGCGCTGATCTCGCGCGCCACGCTGTTCGAGCTGTGCGAATCCTTCTACGCCACCGGCGCGCCCACGCGGCTGCGGCTGCGCGCCGAAACGCTCTCGGGCACGCTGGAGGCCCTGCAGAACGGGCTGGCCGACATCGCCCTGGGCGTGGCGGCCGATTCCGTGGGCCCGGGCCTGCAGGCCGCGCCGCTGGGCACGGCGGGCTTCGTCTATGCCGTGGCGCCGCACCACCCGCTGGCGCGCGTGGCGGCCACGCTGACCGAGGAGCACATGCGTCAGCACCGCGCCGTGGCCGTGGCCGACAGCACCCAGCGCGGCCGCGGCGTCAGCCACAACCTGCTGCCCGGCCAGGACGTGCTCACCGTGCCCACCATGCAGCACAAGCTGGAGGCGCAGTTGCGCGGCCTGGGCGCGGGTTTCCTGCCCACGGCGCTGGCCCAGCCCTTCATCAACGCCGGGCGGCTGGTGGTCAAGCCGGTGCAGCAGGGCGAACGCAGCTTCCGCGTGGCCTATGCCTGGCGTCAGACGCGCCACGCCGCCGACGGTGCCCGCGCGCTGCGCTGGTGGCTGGACCACCTCAAGCACGCCGGCACGCGCGAGGCCTTGCTGAACAACCACCACCAGAGTTGAGCACCGCCACTGCTACATTCGCGCCATGACTTCACGCCCCGCCCCGATTCCGCGCGCTCCCTTGCACGTCGCCGTGGTGGGCGCGGGCATGGCGGGCGTCACCGCCGCGCGCACCCTGCTGCAGGCCGGCCACCGCGTCACGCTGATCGAGGCCGCGTCCGCCGTCGGTGGGCGCATGGCCACCCGGCGCACCGAGTTCGGCGGATTCGACCCCGGCGTGCAGTACTTCACCGTGCGCGATGCGCGCTTCGAGCTCGCGCTGCGCGCCACCGCCACCCGCGCCGTGCGCGCGTGGAGCGCCAGCACCGTGCGCGTGCTCGACGCCGTCGGCCATGTGCTGGCCAGCGCCCCGCCGCCCACCGAGCCGCACTTCGTGGCCGCGCCGGGCATGAACGCCCTGGTCGCGCTCTGGGCGCAGCCGCTGCTGCAACCCGAGGCCCACGGCCAGGCGTCGGCCCTGGCGCTGCTGGACACGCGGGTGGCGCAAATCGAAGCCGACGCCCTGCACCCCCGGCAATGGCAACTGCGCACCGACGACGGCGAGGGCGGCCAGCGCGTGCTGGGCGGCTTCGATCGCGTGCTGCTGGCCATTCCCCACCCGCAGGCGCACGCGCTGCTGCTGGCCTCGGGCCTGGCGCCCGAGCTGCGCGCCGCGCTGGCGCCGGTGCATGTGGCGCCGTGCTGGACGCTGATGGTCGCCTTCCCCCAGGCCATGCAACCGGGCCTGTACCACCTGGGCCCGCAGTGGAGCGCGGCGCGCAGCACGCACCACCGCATCAGCTGGCTGGCGCGCGAGTCGAGCAAGCCGGCGCGCGACCCCATCGAGCGCTGGACGGTGCAGGCCAGCCCCGCGTGGTCGACCAAGCACCTGGAAGACGACGGCGAGCGCGTGAAGGCCAAGCTGCTCAAGGGTTTCGCCGAGATCACCGGCATCCGCGCCACGCCGCCCTTCGCCGAGGTGCAGCGCTGGCGCTACGCGCAGACGCAGACCCCGCTGGGCCGCAGCCACCTGCTCGACACCGCGCTGGGCATTGGCCTGTGCGGCGACTGGTGCCTGGGCCACCGGGTGGAGGACGCCTTCGTGTCCGGCCTGGAGCTTGCGCTGGCCGTGGCCTGAAAGCCCCATGAACCGGTGAGCTACCGCGGACGCTTCGCGCCCTCACCCACCGGCCCGCTGCACGCGGGCTCGCTGGTGGCCGCGCTGGCCAGCTGGCTGGACGCGCGCGCCCACGGCGGCGCCTGGCTCGTGCGCATCGAGGACGTGGACACGCCGCGCTGCATCCCCGGGGCCGACCAGCTCATCCTGCAACAGCTCGCCGCCTGCGGCCTGGAGAGCGACGAGCCCGTGGTGTGGCAATCGGCGCGCGGCGCCGGCTACCAGGCCGCGCTGGACCGGCTCATCGCGCAGGGCGACGTGTTCCCCTGCGCCTGCTCGCGCCAGGACATCGAGCGCGCGCTGCTGGCCAACGGCACGCCGCGCGAACGCCACCAGGCCGCCGTGTACCCGGGCACCTGCCGGCCGGAGAACGGCGGCCTGCGGGGCCGCGCGCCGCGCGCCTGGCGCTTTCGGGTGCCGGACGGCGCCCCGGTGCGCTGGCACGACCGCCGCCTCGGCCCGCAGTCGCAGGACGTGGCGGCCACGGTGGGCGACTTCATCCTGCGCCGCGCCGACGGCCTGTGGGCCTACCAGCTCGCCGTGGTGGTGGACGACGCCGCGCAAGGCATCACCCACGTGGTGCGCGGCGAGGACCTGGCCGACAACACGCCGCGCCAGATCCTGCTGCAGCGCGCGCTGGGCTTGCCCACGCCGCAGTACCTGCACACGCCGCTGGTGCGGGGCGACAACGGCGAGAAGCTGAGCAAGCAGAACGGCGCCCAGGCGCTGGACCTGAGCGACCCGCTCGCGGCCCTGAACGCGGCGGCGCGCGCGCTGGGCTTGAGCCCGCGCACGGGGACCGTCGCCTCGGCACTGAAGGACTGGTCCCGGGCCTGGGCCGGCTCTGCGCCTTAAGCGCTCCATCAGGAACGGGCCTGTCCGGCCCGACCACTCAACCGGCGTTCAGCGACCGCGGCCCACGGCCGCAGCCTCACCGCCCGACCATGGAACGCCACACATCGCCCACGGCGCCAAAGACCGCGCAGCCTTTGCGGACCAGCGCCGAGACCGCGCCACCCGAGCGCCCACCCGCCACACCCCCATCGACCGGGTGGGGATCCAGCCTATCCACGCACTTCCAGCGGATGGGCATCGGCCTCAACGCCGCCCTCAACCAAGACGGCCAATACCAACAGGCCCACCGCCAACTCATGGCGTGGGGGCACGACGCGCAAGCGGCCACGGCCATCGCCAAGACGGCCGACTACCCCCGCCTGCACGCGCTGGTGTTCAGCACCCTGATCGGCCCACCGCCCTTCGCCCCACGCACACCCCGCCGGTGCCGCCAGGCCGCCGCCAGGGCCGGCGACGCGTCCACGCTCCGGGCGGCCCTGTTCCGGTGGTGCGTCGGCGCCGACTGGACGGTCTGGCGTGCCGTGGCCAGCGCCTGGCTGGGTGAGATCGTGAGCCTGCAAGGTCCCGACGATGGGGACACGGTCCTCACCCTCATTCAGACACTCGCCCAACCCGACCCCTCCCGGCCGCACGAATGGGTTCCGCGATTGGCCGAGCTGCTGAGCGACACCCTGGAGCACCTGCCACCCGAGCGGCGCCTGAACTGGCTGCGGGCGCTGGACGCGCAGGCCACGCGAAGGCTCCATGCGCAATGGCCCGCGGAGACCGCCTTCCCGGTGGCGCAGGCGGCCTTGTGCGGCGCCGCGCGCGCGCTGATCGACGCGCACAGCGACCCGGCCCCCCCGCCCCTGGATGGGGTGCTCACCACCCCGTCACGTGACGACAAGCCGCGCCTGATCGAGCTGTTCCGCCGCTGCGCCTCGGCGGCGCTGGCCTATCACGCCGGCGATGCGACCAAGGCCGCGGCGCTGGCCAGCCGGACCCACTCTTGTTCCGCTCCACCGGCCTCACACCATGCACCACGACCCCGGCACTTTCGCGACCGACCTCGCCCGCCTGCTGCAGGCCGAGCCCGAGCTGTTCGGCCAGCTCGAAATCGACGGTCAGGTGGTCAGCGGCGCGCTCGGGCACGAGCACCCCATGGCCTGGCGCTGCCTGAGCGATCTCGAGGCCGTCGAGACCCTGACCCTGGTGTCGCCCTCGCCGGCCGAGCTCGACACCCTGCCCCACTGGCGCGACCCGGGCTGGTCCATCTCGACGCGGGACCTGGCGCCCGAAGCCAGCCTCACGCTCTGGTGGCACGCGGCCACGCAGCAGGCCATGCTGGCCTCGCAGATCCCGCTGAATGAACTCAGGCACGACGCGGTGGCGCGCACGCTGCGCCTGCACCACGAAGGACTGGACCTGTGCCGCCGAATGGCGCGCCAGGCCTGGGCCGACGCCCGCCCGCGCGGCGCCATCGCGCTCGGGGGCGCCGAGCCGCCGGGCTGCGGGTTCGCCTGATGCCGCCGCTGTCTCCCCCGCCCCCGCGTCCCCACCCACCCATCGCTGCGGATGAAACCGACCCCGACCTTCGTTGGCAAGAAGACCCGCCGAGCGGCCCCCCAAGAGGAAAAAACCCGCTCCCTGTCGCGCTCGCAGACGCCGACCACCGCGCTGTCCAGTTCTGAAGAGACGGCACGCGCGTCGGCGTCCCCACGCGCCTCGGCCTCCACCCCCACCACCCCGCAACTCGCCAGGGAAGCGATGGCCTCCGGCCCCGAACGTTTCACGCTCCCCCAGCCGACCTCGCCCCACCACAGGACCGGGTCCTGGTCCCTGAGCGCCAGCCGCGAACCCCGCGCGGAAGGGACGGGCAAGCCATGCACCGACACCGCCGGGCCCACCCCACGCACGTCGCCCCTTTCGGCGCAGCAGCTGCTGTTCGGCGGCGACTCACCGCCGATCCGACAGACCGGCGAGGGATCGGGGGTGTCGTTCCAGGTGTTGCGGTGCGACGAGCTGCCCCAGTGGAAACACCCGATCGTCCAGCTGGCCCTGCAATGGCTGGAGGGTGCACAGACCATGGAAGCGGTCCGCTTGCTCACCGCGGTGGCGTCGAGCACCACCGAGCCCGCGCTGCGGCGACATCTGCTGGGCCAGATCAAGCGCTGGGAGCCCCACCTCATCCTGGTGTGCCGGCAGTGGTTCCAGCAAGGCCGGGCACCAGACGCGCTCCTGCTGCTCGATGAGGCGATGGCGGCCGCCAACACCCACTACTTGGCCTTCAACCTGCTGAAGGCGCTCTCGCCGGAACTCATCCCGCTGGCCCACCAAGCGCCCGCGCTGAAGCACTGCCCGGGCATCGGCCGGGCCATCCGCCTGCTGGCCAAATCCGGGTGGTGGAGGCCCCAACAGCCTTGCTACCTGGACCCCGCCGTGCGGGCCACGCTGCTGGCGCTGGGCGACTGGGCCTCGGTGGTGGTCGCCCTTGACCAGGAGGTGAGCGAACGGCTCGGGCAGCCGGTGCAGGCCGGCGGACCGGACGGGATCGACCCCCTTCTGGACGCGCTGGAGACCTTGTTCCATGGCGCCGACGCACACCAGGACAAGCCCTTGATGCTGCGCGTCCTCGGCTGGACGCAGTACCTGGCCTGCCATGGCGCCTCGGCCCTGGCTTCGCAAGCGAAGCGGCTCAAGCGCCATGAGCGCCTGAGCCAGCGCTGTGGCGAGGCCCTGCGCGACGGGGGCCACGCCATCCGAACGGACCACCCGCCAGCGCAGGAAAAGCCCCCGGGACTGGCCAGCTGGCACCCGCCGATCGTGTCGGCCCGCGGCCCGCGCAAGGAGCCGCCCTCCCCCGTGCGCCTCTCCAGCGGCGGCCTGCGCGGGAGCGATCCGTCCAGCGAGAAGCGCCCGCCGGACACCGTCGATGGCCAGGAAACGGCCGGGGAACTGCCGATCGACCGGGCGTCCGCGCTGAGGCTGTGCATCGAACACGCCACGCGCACGAAGACCCTGGACGCGCTGCTGGACCACCTGCGGCGGTGGCAGGGCGGGCCTCCCCCCAAACCGTCTCTGGCCAGCTTGCTGGACATCGCCGGCCAGGCCCCCCACAGCGACGCGCAGCGGGCCGCGTTGATCCGCCGTCTCATCCCCTGGCTGCCCGCCAGCGACCCGGCCGACGCCGCGCTGCACACCGCCTGTGTCACGGCCATCCTGGGCTTGCCGACGGGCGAAGCGCGCGAGCGCTGCGTCCAGCAGTACCTGGCCGCCTTTGCCGGCGGCGCGGAGACGGCCATGGCGCAGCTGTTCGACCTGTCCTCCGACGCCGATGACATCGCCGCGCGCGTCACCGGACTGCTCACCTTCGACACCCACTGACCCGCCTGCGGCGGCGCGCCCCGCGCCGTCCCCCTGCACGCACGCGTGCCGCCCCGCCACCACCGCATGCAAAAAGACACGCCCCCCATCCGGCTCGGCGCCAGCCGGCGACTGCGTCCACCGTCCGGGCCGCTCGTGAACACCGGGCAACCCGCGCCCGACGCGACCCCCTCCGGCCCCGGGCACCCTTCCCCCACCACCCCCACATCGCCCCCGACGGGCCGGTCGGCCGCACACGTGCTGAGCGACGACCCGCCGCCCCGCTTCGCCCCGGCCCCCGTTCCCCGGTCCGGGGGGGGCGCCACATCCCCCAGGGCGTCGGTGTACCCCGCTCGGCCCATGGCCCCAGGCAATTCGCCGTCCGACCGGGTTCGCGGGCACCTGCAGGCGCGCTCTCCCAAGAAGCCCCTGGCACAGCCCCTCCAAGAGCCCGCACAGCCCCTCCAGGAGCCCGCACCGCCCCTCGCCCCGCCAGCGCTTCCCGGCGGCGAGGGCCCGCCCCCATCCGCCGGGGCCCACCCGGCGTCCTGCCCCGGCTGGCTGCACCTGATGCCGGCCGACGGCACCAACCCGCGGCGCCTGCGGGCCCTGCACATCCATGCCCACAGCCCGGCGCTGGCCACGCCGCAGGGCCGCGAGCAGGCCTGGGCCGATTTCCTGCAATGGGCCGACCGGCGCCTGCAAGACCCCGAAGGCCCCAGCTGGGAGGACATGGAACAGTTGATCGCGCATGTGCTGCCCGCTGTCCAGCAGGCGCTGGACGGCACGCTGTGGCTGCAGCTGCAGCTGCGGGCCCGGATGCGCACGCCCGACCCCAAGGCCTTGCGCCTCTGGCTGTTCCAGGCCGTGCCCGCGCACATGCCCTGGTTCGACAACCCCGCGCTGCGCGACCTGATCCGCCTGTGCCACGAGGCCAAGGCGGACCGGTCCGAGTGGGACCAGCTGCTCCAGGCGCTGCGTCAGCGCCCCGGCTTCGCCCGCCTGCCCACCAACGCCCACCTGCTGCCCCTGCTGAACCCGCCCACCGGCGCACAGCGCTTGGGCACGCAGCCCTGCCCGCGGCCCGACCAGGACACGGCCAGGCCCGATCCCCTGCCCCCCTGGTTCCGGATCGAACGCGCCGGCCCTGGGGGCGACAGCACGGGCCCGGTGCGTTATTGGGTACCGCGCGGCCCCCAGGCCCCCCGGACGCCCGACGACAGGGAGCAGGCCCAGGAGGCCGTGCTCACCTGGGCGCTGCGCGAACTGGCGGACCCGCGCGGCCTGCGCTGGCCCACGCTGATGGACACCATCAAAGACATCGAAGGCGCCTGGCAGTACCGCTTCGATCGCCAGCGCCTGTTGGCCCTGTGCGTCTGGACGGCCGAGGAGCACAAAGACCCAGGCCCTCTGCTGCAGTTCCTGCACTTGCTGGAAGGCTGCGAGGCGGCCGAATGCCCCCTGGCCGGCCTGATCGAACAGGCCCGGAACGGGCACTGGGCCTCTCCCATCCGCAGCGCGCTGCTGCAGGCCATCGGGCCGCGGCTGCCCACGCTCGACGACACGGCGGGCCCGCTGCACGCCCAGTACCTCGACGCCGTCCTCACACTGCCCGACCCCGGAGACCGCCACACCCTTCTGCGGTACTACCTGACCAGCCAGCACGTCGACACGTCCAGCGAAACCGGGCGCCTGATCAAGGCCGTGCTGCGGCAAGAGGCCACGCCGCCCGCACCGCTTGACGAGTGGCTGGAGCTGCTGCGCAGCCTTCAGCGGCGCGAAGGCACCGCGGTATGGGCGGTCTGGCGCGTGCTGTGCGGCGCGCTGCTGCAGGGCGCGGCGCCCCGCCTCGTTGAAGGCCAGCCATCGGCCGATGCCCGCCTGACCAAGGCCAGCCATGAGCTCATCCGCCAGCTGCTGTTTCGCCTGGCCCACCCCGAGAGGGGCGACAAGGCGCAGGCCATCGAGCGCCAGTTCGAGCTGCTCGGCGCGCTGGTGGGGGCCTTGCCCCGCGAGCGGCGCCAGGCGTTTCTCGAGCAACTGGACGGGGCCTATGCCCAGCACATCGACGAGGCGCTGGTGGCCTGTCTGGAACACCCGGAGCGGGAGGCGCCCATCACCGCGCTCGCCATGCGCGGCGCCATCCGGGTGCTGAGCGCCGCGCTGCGCGACGGGCCAACCGGCCCCGCGCCCCGCCAGGACAACTCCACCACCGGCAAGGCCGTGCGCTTCTTCGCCGACTGGTTCGCGGCCCTGCGCCAGCCCGGCACGGCGGACCTGTCGGGCATCAAGCTTCTCCACCAGGCGCAACTGTTCCAGGTGCGAATGGACCCGCTGACCCGCGACCTCACCGCCCTCATGAACGGGCTGTTCAAGCTGCACGAGCTTTCGCCATGAGCCGACGCTTTTCGCTCGACCCCAAGCCCCCCGCGCGCCCCCGCGCCCCCGCGCCACAACGCCCGCCTGCCCCTGGCGCCGACCCGGCGGACCCCACCCACACACCGTCCCACCGTGCGCCGCAGTGGCGACCCATATCGACCCGCGCCGGCGCCAGGGCCTCGTCCCGTCACACGGTCATCGGCTCACCCCCGGGACACGGTCCGGGCGCGCCCGTCCCGCTGACACCCCGCAGCCCCGCCCCCGGCACGACCCACGGCGGCAGCGCCCGCGACGCGCTGCTTGGCGGCGACCCGCCGCTGGTGGTGCGCGAAGCATCCCCTGGGCAGCCGCCACGGTTTCGCTTCACCCGCTCGATCGATCCGGCGGCGCACCACGCCCTCATCGCCGCCGCCTGCGCCGAATGGTTCGCCTCGCCGGCACCGCAAGACCCACAGGAAGGCCTTGCCTTCCTCGACGCGGTCATCGACCAGGCAGACACGCCCACCCTGGGCCATCAACTGCTGGACCAGCACGGCGACGACCTGCTCACGCTCGCGCCCCCGCCCTGGGACGACGCCCGCCTCCCCGCCATCGCCACCTGCCTCCACGCGCTCGGCCACCAGCTCACGCGGCACACCCCAGCCGCACTGCGCCGGCTCGTGCTGGCCTTTCACCCCGAGGCGGGCGTCGCCACGGCGCTGCGGGAATTGACGGCCACCGTGCTGGCGCTGGAGCAGGCCAAGGCCCCCTTGTCCGAGAACGACGCCCAGAAACTGGTGCAGCGCCTGTACCGCCTCAGCCAGCAGGCCCTGGACCTGGGCAGCCATGCGCTGGTCCGCACCGCCGTGGACCTGGCCCAACGCGTGGCCAATGGCGCCGCGCCCACCGGACAGGCCAACCCACCCGCCGTCCAGGCACTGGTCAACGTGATGGTCCAGGCCTTGCCAAGCGCCCTCAGCGGCGTGACCACGCTGCGGATCAACGACTGGCTGTTGCTGAACGTCGCCTGGCCGCCCGGACCCGACGGGCGACGGCTGCTGGACGTCCAGGTCAAGCAGGCCCTCGTCGACAAGGCCCCGGAGACCGCCCGCCGGGAACTGCTGCAATGGGTGCACGAACAGCAGACCCAGGGCACGGACGCCCTGCCCTGGGCCGAACTGCAAACCCTCGTCGATGAGCTGATGCCGTGCCTGCACCGCCCCCTCGACCTCGAGGAGCGGCTCACCCTCTGCCGGGACGAGGCCCTGCTCCGCCTCAACCCCCGGCCCCTGCTGAACCTGCTGAGCACCTGGCTCGACGGCGCGCCGGCCGACGCCGGGCTGCTGCGCGATCTGCTGGAGCGCTACCGGCGCCCCGACGTGCCGGACGAGCGGCGCATCGCGTTGCTGCGCGGGATGCTGCCGCTGCTGCCGCACCCCTTCGACGACCCGCGCCTGCACCTGGCGTACCGCCAGCTGATCGACGCCCTGCCCGACAACGACGCGGCACGCGCCGCGCTCGAACAGCACGAGGCGGCGGTCCGGCCCCGGCGGGCGCCGCCCAACACACCTTCGGGCCACGTCCGCCAGCGGCTCGAGGACCGCGCACGGCACGAGGCGCCCCACGGTCCGTCGGGGCCTGCCGCCGACGACGAACCCCCACCACCGCCGGACGAGGCCTGCGCCTGGTTCGGGCCGGCGTTCGCCACCAGCGAAGCGGACGTCAGCGAGGCGCTCGACAGGCTGTTCGGCGGCGCATCCCCGCCCCTGCAACACAACTTCCAGCACGACACATTCGAGCTCACCGTCCACCGAAGCGAGGCGCTGCTGCCGCACCTGCCCGCTGTCGGCACGCTGTGCGCGGCCTGGTTCCGCGACGGCCAGGCACCCCGGGCCATCGCCTTGCTGGGCCTGGTCCTGTCGGCCGTCGACGACCTGGGCGCGCACCACACGCTGCTGGCGGCGCACGCGGCGGCGCTGAACGAGAGCCCCACCAGCGCCTGGGCCGGCGGACAGGGCGGCGGCGTGCTCGACGCCATCCGCGCCCTGGGCGCCAGCGGCTGGTTCCTGGTGGACACCCCCCGCCACCTGAAACCCGCCGCGCGCCTGGCGCTGCTGCAACTGCTCGGCCGCTTCGACCCCGTGGCCGCCATCAGCCTCGCCGCCAGCGAGCTGGGCCACCACCTCTCCCATGGCCCGGCGCCAGTGCCTGCGCCGGCGGAGGGCAAGCACCTTGCCGACCTGCTGGGGCTGCTGCTGCGCCTGGGCAGCGAACAGAACGATCCCGCCGTGCTCAAGCAGGCGCGGGAGGGCGCCAAGGCGCTGGCCGCCGCCTGCGGGTCGCGGCCCACCGGCGGCGCGGCCGTCTTGCAGGCGCGCTTCCATCGGCTGGTCCGGGCAAGCCACCAGGCGCTGGCCCAGGTGCACATCGCGCGGCTCTCGGACTGGCTCACCCTCGAGTGGCACAGCGGCTCGGGCAGCCAGCCCGACAGGCTGTCGCGGATCCGGGTCCGGCAAGAAGGCGGTGCGTTCAAGCGGCCGAAAGACCTGCCGCTCGCCCTGTCCTCGCTCATGGGCTTCATCGACGCGCAGCTGGCCCATCCGCAGGGCGTTCCCTGGGGCCAGCTGGTGCAGCTGGCCGTCACCGTCAGCGCCACCCTGGAGCGCCCGTTCGATGCCCTGGTGTGGTGGCACTGGTGCGTCGCGGAGGCCCAGCGCAGCGGCAAGGCCCACGCCTTGCAATACCAGCTGGAACACCGCCAGTCCATTCACTCGCCCGACAGCCCGCTGTTCGATGACCTGCTGTCGGTGTGCGCAGACCCGCGGCTGAACGAGAACGATCGCGCCGCACTGCTGCGCACCGCCTGCCAGCAGTTGCGGCTCGCGGCGGCCTCGAACGACGCGCGCGACGACGACGCGCGCGCGCGCGTCGTGGCCTGGCTGCACGAGCAGGCGGGCCGCACCGGCGGCCTGCCCCTGGCGGCCATGCAGGCGCTGTTGCCGGCTTTGCCCTGGCCGCTGGGACCCGGGGAATGGTTGAACCTCTGCCTGATCGGCGCCCGGCACGGCGGCCAGCCGCAGGCCCTGATCGATTGGTTGAAGGCCCCGCCGCCAGACGCGCACCGCTTCATCGACAAGGAGCTGTTCCAGGATGTCCTGGACCTCGCCCACAACGCCCCGCTGAACCAGGGCGACCGCCAGCGCCTGCTCCTGGCCGCCCAGGCGCTGCTGGACGAGCACCTGCGCGACGCGCCCCTGCAAGCGCGCTGCGCCGATGCCCTGCGCGCCCTGCGCAGCCCGCGCCGGGGCGGCGGCTACCCACAGGCCTACCAGACGCTGTTCCAGAACAGCCCACGCCTCTTCGCGCCCCCCGGGGACGAGCGGCCCGACGCCTTCCAACTGAACCAGCCGGTGCTCAGCCCCGGCGAGGTCGACGCGCTCATCACCGTCTGCGACACCTGGGCCCAGGGCCGGCAGATGCAGAAGGTGCAGAAGCTGCTGGATGCGGTGCTGCGCGGCACCCAGGACCTCTCGCTGCACCGCCGCCTGCTGACGCTCTACGCCGACCGGCTCGCCGCCCTGCTGCCCCATGCGGCGCTGCAGACCCAGTGGCAGGGCATCCTGTCCGCCATCGCGGGGCTGGCCCGCCAGGGCTGGGCCACGGCCGGCCACACCCACGAGACCGATGCCGCCACGCGCACGGTGCTCCGCACCCTGGTGCGCGCCATCGACTGGGGCCAGTACGCCCACATCGAGCTCAGCGCCATCGAGCACCAGATCCAACACCTGCCGGCCGCAGCGCTGCGGGGCGACACGGGCCGCGCCCTGCTGGAGCAGCTCACCAGGCTCAGCCTGGCGAGCATCGGCAAGGACGATGCCTTGGTCGCGCAGCGCACCCTGCGGCTCGCCCAGGCACTCGCCCGGCGCCTCGGCGAGGACCACGGGCTGCAGGCCCCGTTGAAGCAGCTGTTCACCGAGGTGTCGCAGCGTTGGTTCGACCAGGCCAGGCCAGCGCTGCGACCCTGGTTCGTGCTGCAACGAAACACCGCGCCCTTGTCCAGCCCGCGGGCCGGCCAGGCCAGGCTCACGTATGGGTGGAGCGGCGCCGACCAGGCCCCCGCCACGCCCGAACAGCAGGCGAACGCCTGGCGGGCCTTGCTCCAATGGGTTCGCATCGAACTGGAAAACCCGCAAGGGCCCGCCTGGGGGGACGTGCGCTCGCTGCTCGAGCTGGTCGAGAGCGCCTGGAAGCGGCCGCTGGACGACCGGCAATGGCTGGCCCTGTGCCTGCGGGAGGTGTCGCGCTCGAACAGCCTGTCCTCGCTGGACCAGCGACTGGCCATGCAGCGCGCGGGTCCACTCGACGAAGCCATGCTGCGCCAGCTGCTGGCGCTCGCCAGCGACCTGCGCTTTGCGCCGGCAGGCCGCACCGCCCTGCTGAAGCACCTGGCCCGGCAACTGCCGCCCTACGAGGCGCACACCGCGCTGCACGAGGACTTCCTGCGCACCGTGTTCCGCCGGCTCGAGCCCGACACCGGCAAGGTCTTGCTGCGGGCCTACCGGGACAGCCTCTCCCCTGCGGGCAAGGGGCTCGTCGCCCTGGTGGAGCTCGTGGCCCGGCTGGAGAACGAGGACTACCGGTCCAGCGAGAGCGCCTGGGCGCGCTTCGGCGAAGCCCCTCACCCGGACGCCCGCGTCGACTGGGACCACTGGCGCCGCCTGTGTGGGCAGCTCGCCCGGTCGATGGCCGAGCGCATCCGGTTCTTCCAGACCGCGTCATTGCCGTCGGCGGACCGGCAGCGGTTCAACGCCCTCGTCGTGCAGGTCCTGTGGCGGCTGTCGGCCCAGGCCGGAACCCGCAAGTCCACGGCCATCGACCGCCAGTTCGAGCTGCTCGGCGACCTCGTCCAGGCCCTGCCCGAGGGCCACCGCGAGACCTTCCTGCACCAGCTCGACGCCACCTGCACCCAGCTCATCGCCACGGCCCTTCAGCCGGGTGACGCCGCATCGGCACCGCCCATCCCGTTGCTGGCCCTGCAAGGCGCCGTGCGCACCCTGGCCACGCCGCGTGGGGGCCAGGCGGCCACCCCCTCGGCAACCGAACCGCTCGCCCGGCACATCGAACACTGAACGCCACCGCCCCCCCCGGACCACCACCCATGCGCCCCCAAGTCCCCCAACTGGGCAACACAAGAACCAGCCGCTTCCCGGCGCCGCCGACGGCGGCTGGCCCACAGCCCCCCACCGCCACCACCGATCCCGGCCCCACCCCAGGGTCCCCACCGGCCAACCCCGCCGCCGCGGTGATCGGCACCAACCCCGGCCCATTCAGCGCCACGCCACCCACGCCGAAGGAACTGCGTGAACGCTACGGCCTCCAGAGCCGGCTGGAGGCGCAGGCCGAATGGGACCCCGTCGCGGGCACCTGGACATGGGCGCGGCTGATCTGCCCCGAGAAGCACCTGACCGACGACGCGTCACGCCGCGAGGAGGTCCTGTTCTACAGAGACATCGGCCGCCTGCTGAAAGGCCCACCGCCCGCGCCCTGGGGCATGGTGGCGCGGGTGGTCGTCGCGGCCATGAAGCGGCACAAATGGCAGCCCGACAGCGGGCTCTGGCTGTCCTGGTCCCTCGAGGCCAGCCGCCACGGCGACATGCAGCCCGCGATCCAGCAGCTTCGCCTCATCGAGAGCGACTGGGGGACCGACGAGGCCCGGCACCAGTGGTTCCTCCGCCTGTACGACCACATCAAGTCGGGCATGCCCTGGCGCGACAAGCTCGCCGTCGACAAGGTGGTGCAGGCTGAGCTGAACTGGGCACTCAGCGCGAAGAACGAATGGGCGCTGTGTCTGCTCTGCGCGCAACGCGGCGACGCCGCCCCCCTCATCGACCTGCTCGCGCAGGCGCAGACCACCGACCTGGTCGATCGCGAGCGCCTGGGCCAACTCCTGGCGCTGTGCCAAAACCCCCAGTGCGCCCTCACGGCGAACGCCCTCGTCCGCCTGATCGACGCCGTCCAGCCCCACCTCGGGCCGCACGACGGTCTGCGCCAGGACTTCAAGGCGCTGCGGGAACAACGCCAATGGCGCCAGAGCCGGCGCGCGCCGCTGGCGGGTCAGGCGCTGGCGGCGCTGGGCGCCTGGTTCACCCTCGAGACCACGGGCGATGGAACGGTGGTGATTCGCACGTCTCGCGCCAAAGCCCCCGCACAGAAGGAAGACCAGGAGCGCTTCGAAGCCCTTCTGTTCAGTTGGATGGACGTCGCGCTGCAAGACAAGGCCCATGCCTGGTCGGACCTGCTGGGCATCGTCAACCACCTGGAAGGCGTCTGGCAGCTGCGCATCGACCGGGCGCGGCTGCTGGACCTGTGCCTGGCCCACGCGCGGCGCGCGCACACCCCCAAGGTCTTGCTGGACCACCTGCAGTCCCCCTGGCAGGACGAACGCCCCCATGAGCCGGCCCTGCTGGCCATCCTGGGCATCGCCAGCGACGGCGGGCTGAACGAAATCATCCGCGCCGCCCTGATCCAGCGGCTGTGGCGTTGGCTCCATCCCACGCGGAACATGGCATTGGTCGACGCCTGCGTTCGGGCCGTCCTCTCGCTGCCGCCCGCCCTGCGCGACAATTGCATCGCGGGCTTCGAGGCCACGTACGGCGGTGGTTCGGACATGCGGCGCTGGTTCGGTCACCTCGCCCAGCTGGGCGAAGCGACGCCGCCCGACCCCGCGACCCTGCTCGAGGCGGCCTTGCCGGCGGTCCCCCAGTTGCCCGCCCAGGTCCCATGGCCCGCCTGCCGCGCCTTGTGCCGCGTGCTGCTGGCGCGCGCCGCGCCCGCCCTGTGGCACGTCATGCAACGGGACCCGAAACACGGCCCGGCCACGCACCGGGTCTTCGACGCCCTGACCCGCCTGGCGACACCCACCTCGGGCGCCCTGGCACTCGCCATTCCCCAGCTGTTCGATCTGGTGCGGGACCTGGCCGACGCCTTGCCGTCGGCCGATCGCCTGCCCTGCCTCCAGGGCCTGTTCGGCGCGAGCCTGGAGTGGCAGGGAGCGCCCGCCCTGCAGGCGGCCTGGCAGGGTGCCCTGCAGGCGCTGACCGCATACACGACACCGCTCCGCGATCTGCCGCCCCCACCGGAGACGAACCAGCCCATGGTCGACGAGGCGGCCGTGCTGTTCGCCCATGGCTTCCTGTGCCAGCTGGCGGCCCGCGACCAGCAGGAAGAGTCCCGGCGGCACTGGCTGAACGCGCTGTCGCTCCGATTCGACCGGTCCATCACCAAGAGCCACGCGCCGGACATCGCCCGACTCATCCACACGCTGTTCCTGCCCAGCCCGCTCCACTGAACCCGGCCCATGTCCTGCAGCAAAGCCCTGTCCCCATCCCACGCACGGCGCCACTCATGGCCTGGCCCGGGCCTGCCGAACCCCGGTCCGCACCCACCGCACAACCCGCTCGCCGCCGGGCGTGCCGCGCGGCTGGTGCGCGACAACCCCCCGCCCTTCAGCCGCGGCCGCCAGCCACACGGCCCGGCCTCGGCCCTCTGGTTGCTGCTCATGCCCCGCCTGCCGGCGCGCACCCCCGAGCAGGCGGCGACGCACGCCGCGGTCCTCCGCGTCCTGCTGGCGCAACAAGATCCCGCGGCGCGCGCGGACCTGTTCCGCGGCTACGAGCGGTGGCACCCCTTCCATGCGCCCACCGACCCCACCGCCCGCCTCTTCCACCTGGTGTCTCACCTGCAAAAACCCGAGCACCGCGCGACGGAACGCACCTGGGCGGCCCTGCACCGCGCACCGAGCCCGGGCCCATCGACGCACTGGACCCTGTGGCGCGAACTCTGCCGCGTGCTGGCCGCGCAGTTGGCGCCGGTGGTGCAATCGTTCCAGCGGTCTAGGCAGTCGGCGCCGAACCAGCGCCGGCTCGACGCCCTCGTCCTGCGCGCGCTGCTGCGCCTGTCGGACCCCGACGGGGGCGATGCCACGGTGGCCATCCAGCACCTGTTCGAGTTGCTCAGCGACCTGACGCACGCCATCGACGTGGCGCATCGACCGCACTTCGCGCAGCGGCTCTATGGCGCCTGCACCTCGTGGATCCAGCAGTCGATGCGGCCTCCCTTCGCCCCTTTCACGCCGGCCCGGCCGCCCGTTCACCTCCTGGCCTTGCAAGGGGCCCTGTACGTGCTGCGCAAGGGCCTGTGCCCCTCCGAGGATGCGTCGCCGCTGCACGCGCCGCCGGCGCTGGCCCACACGGTATCCGCCTTCGCCCAGCTGTTCTGTGCCCTGCACGCGCCCGACCTGGCGCAACGCCGGCGCCAGCTGGCCGCGCTGCGCGATCGCGTCGAGGCCGATGCGCTGCTGTCGATGCACCGCGAGGACGCGGCCCGGGCCCTTCAAGGCCTGCTGTCCGTCTGTCTGCACGATGGAGGCCGTCGCGCCGACGGGCCTGGCGGGCCTGGCGGGCCCGGCCATGGGCGGCCCGGTCGGCACGCCCCCTAAAATCCCGGCCCGACCATGACCGACCCCCGCCACGCGCAACCGCGCACTCCCCCCAGCGACGTGCCCTTCCTGCGGCAGGTCAAGAGCTACGTGCTGCGCGCGGGCCGCACCACGGCCGCGCAGGCCAAGGCCTACGAGGTCTATGGCCCGCGCTTCCTGCTGCCCTACACCGCCGACCAGCACCTGGACGCCCGCGCCGCCTTCGGCCGCGAGGCCCCACTGGTGCTGGAGATCGGCTTCGGCATGGGCGGCGCCACGGCCCACATCGCCAGCGTGCGGCCGCAGGACAACTTCCTCTGCTGCGAGGTGCACGAGCCCGGCGTGGGCGCGCTGCTCAAGCTCGCGGGCGACGGCGGGCTGGAGAACATCCGCATCCTGCGCCACGACGCGGTCGAGGTCATGGACCACATGCTGGCCGACGCCAGCCTGGACGGCGTGCACGTGTTCTTCCCCGACCCCTGGCACAAGACCAAACACCACAAGCGCCGCCTCATCCAGGGCCCGTTCGTGAACCGCCTGGCCAACAAGCTCAAGCCCGGCGGCTACCTGCACCTGGCCACCGACTGGCAGCCCTACGCCGAGCAGATGCTGGAGGTGCTGCGCGCCGAGCCCCTGCTGCGCAACAGCGTGGGCGACGACGCCGGTGGCTACGCCCCCAAGCCCGACTACCGCCCGCTCACCAAGTTCGAGAACCGCGGCTTGAAGCTCGGCCACGGCGTGTGGGACCTGGTCTGGCGCCGGGTCTGAGCGCGAGAGGCCCATCCGGCCCATCCGGCGGTCGGCCATTGAATCGGCCATTGAACGGGCGCACGCTGCCCCCCCCTGCTGGAGCAGGCCTGCCACCCGCCATGCACGCCCCGCGAGCGGCTCCAGCGGTTCGACGCCATCTTCAATCCACTGCCGGCGCGCAACGAGGCCAGCGGCTCGCTGCACGCGCTGTGCCTGCAGGCCATCCTGACACTGATCGACCCGCTGGAGCGCTGGGATCTCTGCACGGCGGCCCTGCGCAGGGGCGAAGCGCCGTCCGCCTGGACGACAGCCGCGCCGAGTCCGCCGTGCAAGGCTTCTTCGATCGGTTGAAGAAGGGCCAGCGCCTCCAGGGGGCCGCCAAGCTTTAGGGAAGCGCTGCACCACACCCGCCGCACAGGCCCATTTGCTTCATGCGGCAATGCCTCGCGTCACGCGGGCGGGCCAGGGTGGGTGCAGACCCTCCCGAGTCAGACAGGATGCCTGCCTATCCAGCGGAACCTGCGTGTTTTCAATGGAAAGCGGTATCGGGAATCCGGGGCGTGAAATTTCCCTGCGCGGTGGAACGCTTTGCAGCGCTGTTGCGGATGAATGCTTTGAACCCGTCCCCATTGGCCATGGCGGCTTTGTCGCGCCGAGACCCGCCGGATTTCGCGTTGTGGTGCATGGCAAGCGGCTGGCCCGCCCAATTTCCGAAGATATTTCCATGGCATACTGGCGAGAATTCGCCGGAATGGGCGGCCTTTGGTGTGAGGCCTCGCATCAATGCAATGCGCAGGAATCTGCGCGGGGCCCATTACCAGCCATGCCCCCGACAGACGAAATGCACAACCGATATGGAAAACTGGCCTCTTGGGTTTACAACCTGGACAAACCGGTCGGCCGTTCCTTTGGGGACATAGAGTACTATCGACAGCGCCTGCAGAATGGCCCGGCCGGCCCCATTCTTGAGCCCGCTGTCGGCAACGGCCGCATTTTTGTGCCGATGCTTGAAGCTGGTTTCCAAATGGAGGGCTTCGATGCGTCCAATGAGATGCTTGATTACTGCCGGCGTGAGTGCCAGGCCCGAAATCTCTCCGCCGGCTTGACGCAACAGACATTCGAAGAATTCTCTTACGAGAAGAGCTTTGCTGCCATCATCGTTCCAGCCGGGTCGTTTCAGCTGGTCACGGACGTGGCCTCGGCTGGCGCCTTATTGAAGCGGTTCCATGATCAATTGTCGCCCAATGGGAGGGTGATCATCGACCTCGATGCCATCGGCGGATTTCTTGGGCCTTCCGGTTCCGTTCGCCATTGGGTGACGGAAGACGGCGACCTGCTGACACTGACGGACCATCGACTCGAAACCAACCACATCTCGCAGACGACCCTTTCCAGTCTCCGCTATGAGCATTGGCACAGTGGACGCCTAATGGCGACCGAGCTCGATTTGTTCGAATTGCGCTGGTGGGGTGTCCATGAATTCTCGCTCGCGTTGCGAGAGGCCGGTTTCACTGATGTGGTGGTGTCAGGCAACTACCAGCACGGCAAAGCGCCGCAGAAGGACGACGCAATCATCAGCTTTGAAGCGCGGCGCCCATAGGATGCGCGCAGCGCAGTCGGTCGGCCCCGTGCTGTTCGGGCCCGGCGGCGACCCCGCGGGTGCGCCACGCCAGCCCGCCGCCCGTGCCCGACACGCCCGACCGGCGCCTGCGGTACAAAGCGGCCCTCTCGCCCGTCTGACACCCGCATGGCGCACCGCCCCAAGAACCCCCTGATCCCCACGCGCGAGGGCGTGTCGCCCAGTTGCGTGGCCATTCCCTTCGCCAAGCCGGCGCCCTGGGCCTCGGTGCTGCAGTTCCTGAGCGAGCGCCTGCCGGTGATCGCCCCCGGCGAATGGGCGCGGCGCCTGGCGCGCGGCGAGGTGCTCGACGACCATGGCCAGGCCCTGGCGCCCGAGGCCCCCTGCGAGCCCGGCGCCCGGCTCTACTACTGGCGCCACATCGAGGACGAAGCGGAGATTCCCTTCGAGCCCCAGATCCTGTTCCAGGACGGGCACCTGCTGGTGGCCGACAAGCCGCACTTCATGCCCGTCACGCCCAGCGGGCGCTATGTGCGGCACAGCCTGATGGTGCGACTCAAGCAGCGCACGGGGCTGGACACGCTCAACCCCATCCACCGCATCGACCGAGAAACCGCCGGCCTGGTGGTGTTCAACCTCCGGCCGCAGGACCGCAACGCCTACCACGCGCTGTTCCGCGAGCGCGCGGTCGACAAGACCTACGAGGCCATCGCGCCGCACGACCCCGCGCTCGCGCTGCCGCTCACCCGCCGCAGCCGCATCGAGGAAGACGTGGAGGCCTTCTTCCGCATGGTGGAGGCCGAGGGCGAGCCCAACAGCGAAACGCGCGTCGAGCGGCTGGAGGTGCGCGGCGCCTGGGCGCGCTACGGCCTGGCACCACGCACGGGCAAGCGCCACCAGCTGCGCGTGCACCTCGACGCCTTGGGCCTGCCCATCGCGGGGGACCAGTTCTACCCACGCGTGCGGCGCGGCCCCGACGAGGCCGAGGATTTCACCGACCCCTTGCGGCTGCTGGCGCGCGCCATCGCGTTCACCGACCCGGTGACGGGCCAGGCCCGGCGCTTCGAGAGCGCGCGCACGCTGGACTGGCCCTTGCACTGACCGGCGGTCGCCCACAGGCGCAGGCGATCCGCTGGCGGGGAACGCCAGGTCAAGAAAACCTCGAAGCTGCCGACGAGAGAGGGTGGGACACCGCCCTCGCTGTACCCGCTGTCGCGCTTTCGCCTTACATGCCCCGCACTTCCATCGATACGCCCGCCGCCGTCGTGCAGGCGCTCAACCACGACGGCGCCGTGCTGCCCCCGCGCAGTTCCTGCGACGTGTTCTCCCAGACCCAGGCCAAGGTGCAGTGCATGGTCTGCATCGCGCCGGCCATGAAGCGCACCGTGCCCCACGTGGTGGTGGTGCTGATGGGCGCCGACCGCCACGACCAGCGCGAGGCCGCCACCGTGCTGCAGCGCCTGCTGGGCGAGGGCTCGGCCACGCCGGTCGACCTGCGCGTGCTGCAGTCCGGCGGCGTCACCCTCATGCTGGCCCCCTGGGCCGCGCGCGAGCTCGTGCGCGGCGTCGCCGATTCGGTGGCCAAGAGCTGGCACCCGCAGCGCATCACGGTGGACGGCTCGCGCCTGGACGGCGACGGCGTGGTCGTGGTGCCCGGCCCGGGCTCGCAGGGCGACATGGCGGTGGAAATCCGCCAGGCGCTGGAGTCCTTCGTGGCCGACACCGGTTCGCTGTGGGAACACGCCCGCCGCCTGCTCTCCAGCAAGACCGAGCCCAAGCGCTGGACGCTGCCGCTGGGCTGCAGCGTGATCGAACGCCACGAGGGCCGCCAGGTCTGCTGGGACATCGGCTTCGAGGACATGCGCAAGCTGGAGCGCGCGGTCGCCCTGGTCGACGCGCGCCTGGCCATGGGCCGCGACCACCTGCTGCGCCCCTGGGCCGCCGCCGAGGACGACGCGGTGGAAACCCGCCTGCCCTCGATCTCGCTGATGGCCCTCGCGCCCTCGCGCGAAGCGCGCGCGCAACTGGCGCGCCTGCTGCGCAACGTGCTGTTTCAGATCGGCCGGCTGGGCTTCGTGGCCTCGCGCCCGGCGGACATGGTGGACACCTCGGGCCAGCCGGGCTGATCAGACCCGCTCGGCCACCCAGCCCTGCACCGACGCCAGGGCCTTCGCCAGCCCGCTCGGGTCGGTGCCGCCGGCCATGGCCATGTCGGGCTTGCCGCCGCCCTTGCCGCCCACCTGCTGGGCGACGAAGTTCACCAGCTCACCGGCCTTCACCTTGCCCACGCTGTCGGCCGTGACGCCGGCGGCCAGCTGCACCTTGCCGCCGTCCACCGCCGCCAGCACGATGGCCGCGCTCTTGAGCTTGTCCTTGAGCTTGTCCATCGTGTCGCGCAAGGTCTTGGCGTCGGCGCCGTCGAGCGTGGCGGCCAGCACCTTGAGGCCCTTCACGTCCACCGCGCGGCCCAGCAGCTCGTCGCCCTGGCTGGACGCCAGCTTGCCCTTGAGCGCGGCGATTTCCTTCTCCAGCGCCTTGATCTGCTCCAGCGTCTGGCCCACGCGTGCGGTGAGCTCGGACGCCGGCGCCTTCAGCGCGCCCGCGGCCTGGGCCACGGTGCTTTCCAGCGACTGCAGGTAGGCCAGCGCGTTCTCGCCCGTGACGGCCTCGATGCGGCGCACGCCGGCGGCCACGCCGCCCTCGCCCACCACCTTGAACAGGCCGATGTCGCCGGTGCGCGTCACGTGCGTGCCGCCGCACAGTTCGCGGCTGCTGCCGATGTCGAGCACGCGCACGGTGTCGCCGTACTTCTCGCCGAACAGCATCATGGCGCCGGTCTTCTGGGCCGACTCGATGTCCATCAGGCGCGCCTGCGTGGCCGCGTTGGCCAGGATCTCGGCGTTCACCAGGGCCTCGATGCGGCGGACCTGTTCATCGCTGAGCGGCGCGTTGTGCGCGAAGTCGAAGCGCGTGCGCTCGGCGTTCACCAGCGAGCCCTTCTGCTGCACGTGATCGCCCAGCACCTCGCGCAGGGCCTTGTGCATCAGGTGGGTGGCGCTGTGGTTGCGCACGGTGGCGGCGCGCTGCGCGGTGTTCACCTGCGCGTTCACCGCATCACCGACGTTGAGCGTGCCCTGTTCCACCGTGCCGTGGTGGCCGTACACGTCGGCCTTGATCTTCTGCGTGTCGGCCACCGCGAAGCGCGCCGAGCCGGCGCTGATCAGGCCTTCGTCGCCCACCTGGCCGCCGCTCTCGGCGTAGAAGGGCGTGCTGTCGAGCACCACCACCCCGCTCTGCCCGCTCTTGAGCGCGGCCACGGGGGTGCCGTCGAGGTACAGCGCGACGATCTTGCCCGGGGCCTCGAGCCGCTCGTAGCCCACGAACTGGTTGCCCGCCCCGCCGTACTCCAGCGCCTTGTCCATCTTGAACTTGCCGGCCGCTCGGGCCTGCGCCTTCTGGCGCTCCATGGCGGCCTGGAAGCCGGCCTCGTCCACGGCCACGCCGCGCTCGCGGCAGACGTCGTTGGTCAGGTCCAGCGGGAAGCCGTAGGTGTCGTGCAGCTTGAAGGCCACGTCGCCGGGCAGCACCGTCTGGCCGCCCGCGAGCGCGGCGTCCAGGATCTCCATGCCATTGGCCAGCGTTTCATAGAAGCGCTCCTCCTCGGCCTTGAGCACCTCGACGATGCGCGACTCCTGACGGGCCAGGTTGGGATAGGCCGCGCCCATCAGCCGCACCAGCACCGGCACCAGCTTGTGGAAGAAGGGCGTCTTCTGGCCCAGCTTGTAGCCGTGGCGGATGGCGCGGCGCACGATGCGGCGCTGCACATAGCCGCGGCCCTCGTTGCTGGGGATGACGCCGTCGCTCACCAGGAAGGCGGTCGCGCGGATGTGGTCGGCGATGACCTTGAGCGAAGGGTTGGCCAGGTCGCTGGTGTGGGTCTCGCGCGCGGCGGCCTCGATCAGCGCCGCGAAGATGTCGATCTGGTAGTTGCTGTGCACGTGCTGCAGGATGGCGGCCAGGCGCTCCAGGCCCATGCCGGTGTCCACGCAGGGCGCGGGCAGCGGCACCACGCTGCCGTCTTCCTTCATGTCGAACTGCATGAACACGTGGTTCCAGATCTCGATGAAGCGGTCGCCGTCCTCGTCGGGGCTGCCCGGGGGGCCGCCGGGGATGTGCGGGCCGTGGTCGTAGAAGATCTCCGAGCAGGGGCCGCAGGGGCCGGTGTCGGCCATCATCCAGAAGTTGTCGCTCTTGTACTTGCCGCCCTTGTTGTCGCCGATGCGGATCACGCGCTCGGGCGGCAGGCCGATTTCCTTGGTCCAGATGTCGAAGGCCTCGTCGTCTTCGTGGTAGACGGTGGCGAGCAGGCGCTCCTTGGGCAGCTTGTAGACCTCGGTCAGCAGCTCCCAGCCCCACTTCAGGCTCTCGCGCTTGAAGTAGTCGCCAAAGCTCCAGTTGCCCAGCATCTCGAAGAAGGTGTGGTGGCGCGCGGTGTAGCCCACGTTCTCCAGGTCGTTGTGCTTGCCGCCGGCGCGCAGGCAGGCCTGCACGGACGCGGCCCGCACGTAGGGGCGCTTGTCGGTGCCCAGGAACACGTCCTTGAACTGCACCATGCCCGAGTTGGTGAACATGAGCGTGGGGTCGTTGCCCGGCACCAGCGGGCTGGACGGCACCACCGTGTGCCCCTTGGAGGCGAAGAAGTCCAGGAAGCTCTTGCGGATGTCGGCGACGGAGACGGGAGCGGTCGTGGGGGCTGTCATAGGACCTTTGGGGCTGCGGGGTGGGAGCGCGCCGGGCACGCGAACCCGCTATTTTCCAACATGCGGGACAGGCGCCACCATCCCGGGGAAAACCACCGCCCCGGGTGGGCGGTCGCCGGCGTTCGCGCACCCCGCCCCACCCCCGGGGCTATGCTCCCACCCCGGATCGGGAGCACAATCGCGCCCTGAATTATTTAACAAGTTAAATTTTCACCTTCCCGCTGCCTCGCGAACCGACGGAGACACCCATGGACATGAAAACCTCCCCCCTGGCCCTGCTGAAAGACCCCAGCCTGCTCAAGACCGACGGCCTCATCAACGGCCAGTGGGTCAAGGGCGGCGCCCGCTTCGACGTGCACGACCCCGCCACCGGCCAAAAGCTGGCCGACGTGGCCAACCTGGGCGCGGCCGACGCCGAGGCCGCCATCGCCGCCGCCGACAAGGCCTGGCCGGCCTGGCGCGCGCGCAGCGCCAAGGAACGCGCCAACCTGCTGCGCAAGTGGTACGACCTGCTGATGGCGAACCAGGAAGACCTGGGCCGCATCCTTACCGCCGAGCAGGGCAAGCCCTTCGCCGAGGGCAAGGGCGAGATCGCCTACGGCGCCAGCTTCGTCGAGTGGTTCGCCGAGGAGGCCAAGCGCGTCAACGGCGAGACCCTGCCCACCTTCGACCCCAACCGCCGCCTGCTGGTGCTCAAGCAGCCCATTGGCGTGTGCGCGGCCATCACGCCCTGGAACTTCCCGCTGGCCATGATCACGCGCAAGGTGGCGCCGGCCCTGGCCGCCGGCTGCCCGGTGGTGATCAAGCCGGCCGAGCTCACGCCGCTGACGGCCCTGGCCGCCGCCGAGTTGGCCGTGCGCGCCGGCATCCCGGCCGGCGTGCTCAACGTCATCACCGCCGACTCGCAGCAGAGCATCGCCGTGGGCAAGGCCCTGTGCGCCAGCGACACGGTGCGCCACCTGAGCTTCACCGGCTCCACCGAAGTCGGCCGCATCCTCATGGCGCAGTGCGCGCCCACGGTGAAGAAGCTGGCGCTGGAGCTGGGCGGCAACGCCCCCTTCATCGTCTTCGACGACGCCGACATCGACTCCGCCGTGGAAGGCGCGCTGGCCAGCAAGTACCGCAACGCCGGGCAGACCTGCGTCTGCGCCAACCGCTTCTACGTGCAGGCCGGCGTGTACGACGAGTTCGTGAAGAAGTTCGCCGCCAAGGTCCAGGCCTTCAAGGTGGGCAACGGTTTTGAAGACGGCGTGGTGCAGGGCCCGCTGATCGAGGACGCGGCGGTGGACAAGGTGCAGCGCCACGTGGACGACGCCGTGGCCAAGGGCGGCACGGTGGTGGCCGGCGGCAAAAAGCTGCAGGGCCAGTTCTTCGAGCCCACGGTGGTGGCCGGCGCCAAGGCCGACATGCTGTGCGCGCGCGAGGAGACCTTCGGCCCCTTCGCGCCGGTCTTCAAGTTCGAGACCGAGCAGGAGGCCATCGACGCCGCGAACAACACCGAGTTCGGCCTGGCCAGCTACTTCTACAGCCGCGACGTGGGGCGCATCTTCCGCGTGAGCGAGGCGCTGGAGTACGGCATGGTGGGCATCAACGTGGGCATCCTGGCCACCGAGCACGTGCCCTTCGGCGGCGTCAAGCAGTCCGGCCTGGGCCGCGAGGGCTCGCACCACGGCATGGACGACTACGTCGAGATCAAGTACCTGTGCCTGGGGGATGTTCTGAAGTGATCCCCCCGCGCCGGCCTGCGGCCGTCCCCCCCCAGGGGGCGGCCGCTGCGGCCCGGCAAAGCCGGCTCCGCGCGGCCCCCGGCTGAGGGGCGTGCTCTCCACCGCCTCTTCGTCATGCAATTTCACTGGAACAACCCCTACCCCGTCTCGCGCGCGCCGCTGATGGCGCGCAACGCGGTGGCCACCACCCAGCCGCTGGCCGCGATGGCCGGGCTGCGCATGCTGCTCAAGGGCGGCAACGCGATCGACGCGGCCATCGCCACCGCCGCCGCATTGACGGTGGTGGAGCCCTGCTCCAACGGCCTGGGCAGCGACAACTTCGCCATCGTCTGGGACGGCGAGCGCCTGCACGGCATGAATGCCTCGGGCGTGGCGCCCATGGGCTGGAGCAAGACCTACTTCGATCAGAAGCACGGTGGCCAGATGCCCCTGCGCGGCTTCGACGCCGTCACCGTGCCGGGCGCCGTGAGCGGCTGGGCGGCGCTGTCCGAACGCTTCGGCGCCCTGCCTTTCGCCGATCTGATGGAGCCCGCCATCGAACTCGCCGAGCGCGGCCACGCAGTGGCGCCGGTGATCGCGAAGAAGTGGGCGCAGGCCGTGCCCCTGCTGCACGACAAGCCCGGCTTCGCCCAGGCCTTCCTGCCGCGCGGGCGCGCGCCGCAGGTGGGCGAGCGCTTCGCCTTCCCCGATGCCGCCCGCGCGCTGCGCGCCATCGCCCAGACGCGCGGCGAGGCCTTCTACCGCGGCGAGATCGCCGCCGCCATCGAGGCCTTCGCCCGCGAGCACGGCGCCCAGCTGCGCGCCAGCGACCTCGCCGCCCAACAGGCGCAATGGGTGCAGCCCATCGAGATCGGCTTCGCCGGCCACACGGTGCACGAGCTGCCGCCCAACGGCCAGGGCATCGCCGCGCTGATGGCGCTGGGCATGCTGGAGCAACTGGACATCGGCCGCTTCGGGGTCGACAGCATCGAAGGCCAGCACCTGCAGATCGAGGCCATGAAGCTGGCCTTCGCCGACACCTACCGCTGGGTGGCCGACGAGCGCTACATGACCGAGGTCACCGCGGCCGACCTGCTGGACCCCGCCTACTTGCGCGAGCGCGCCCAGCGCATCGACCCCCAGCGCGCCATCGACCCCGGGCCGGGCGAGCCGCCGCGCGGCGGCACGGTGTACCTCACCACCGCCGACGCGCAGGGCCGCATGGTCAGCCTGATCCAGTCCAACTACCTGGGCTTCGGCAGCGGTGTGGTGGTGCCCGGCTGGGGCGTGAGTCTGCAGAACCGCGGCCACGGCTTCACGCTGCAGGACGGCCACCCCAACCAGGTGGCGCCGGGCAAGCGGCCCTTCCACACCATCATTCCAGGCTTTCTCACGCGCGGCGGCCAGCCGGTGATGGGCTTCGGCGTGATGGGCGCCAACATGCAGCCGCAGGGCCACGTGCAAACGCTGGTGCGCATGCTGGTGCACGGCCAGCAGCCGCAGGCCGCCAGCGACGCGCCACGCTGGAAGTGGGGCAAGGGCCTGGACGTGGACTTCGAGTCCACCATGGACCCCGCGCTGCGCGAGGGCCTCAAGGCCCTGGGCCACCGCTTCGAGCCCACCGCCGACAGCTACCTCGACTTCGGCAGCGGCCAGTTCATCGCCCGCCTGAGCGACGACCTGGAGGACGGCTACGTGGCCGCCAGCGACTCGCGGCGCGACGGGCAAGCGGTGGGGTTTTGAGCGCCCCGGCGGCGCGAGCCCCCGCCCGCGCCCCCAGCTGCGCCATCGACTTCGGCACCTCCAACTCGGCCATCGCGCTGCCAGCGCCCGGCGGCGGCGTCGAACTGGTCGAGGTCGAGCCCGGCCGGCGCACCATGCCCACCGCGGTCTTCTACCAGGTGGAGGGGCTGGCGGCCCACGAGGAGCCGCAGCGCGCGTACGGCCGCGAGGCCCTCGCCGCCTACATGGAGGGGCATGAGGGGCGGCTCATGCGCTCGATGAAGAGCATCCTCGGCTCCAGCCTGGCCGAGCAGAGCACCGAGGTGGGCGCCGGCCGCTCGGTGCGCTACCTCGACGTGGTCTCGGGCTACCTGCGGCACCTGAAGTCGCTGGCCGAGCAACAGGCCGGCGCGCCGCTGGAGCGCGCGGTGCTGGGCCGGCCGGTCTATTTCGTCGACGGCGATCCGGTGCGCGACGCCCAGGCGCAGCAGGCGCTGGAAGACGCGGCGCGCGCCGTCGGCCTGCGCGAGCTGAGCTTCCAGTACGAGCCGATCGCCGCCGCGCTCGACTACGAGCAGACCGTGCAGCGCGAGCAGCTGGTGCTGGTCGCCGACATCGGCGGCGGCACCTCGGACTTCTCGCTCGTGCGCGTCGGGCCCGAACGCCGCCGGCGACTGGAGCGCCAGGGCGACATCCTGGCCAACCACGGCGTGCACGTCGCCGGCACCGACTTCGACCGCCACATCGAGCTGGCCAGCATCCTGCCCCTGTGCGGCTACAAGGGCCTGGGCCCGCGGCGCCCCGGCGAGACGCCGCGCGAAGTGCCCAGCCGCGTGTACTTCGACCTCGCCACCTGGCACCTCATCAACACGGTCTACAGCCCCCGGCGCATGGCCGAACTGCGCCGCATGGGCGGCTTCTACGGCGACCCCACGCAGTACCGGCGGCTGATGACCGTGCTGGAACAGCGCCTGGGCCACGCCCTCGTCGGCCAGGCCGAAGCGGCCAAGATCGCCGTCGCCGAGGGCGGCGCCACCCGCATCGACCTGGCCCGGCTGGAACCCGGCCTGCACGCCACGCTCGACGGCGCCCAGGCGGTGCAGGCGCTGGACGCGCAGTTGCAGCGCATCGTGGCGGCGGCCGACGAAACGCTGCGGGCGGGCGGCGTGCGCGCCGACGCGGTGGACGCCGTGTACTTCACCGGCGGCTCCACCGGCTTCAGGCCCCTGACCGAGCGCATTGCCGCCCGCCTGCCGGCGGCGCTCGCCTGGCATGGGGACCGCGACGCCAGCGTGGCCCGGGGGCTGGGCGTGCAGGCGCTGCGGCTGTTCGCGTAGGCGGCCTCGGCGGGCTTGCCCGGCGCGATACCGCGTATCGCTGCGAGCGATGCGCCAGCGCCATCCCCGCCCGTAGACTGCCCGGCGTTCCCTCAACGCCACGGCAGACCCCATGAACATCACCCAGGACGGACAAGGACCTCTGGTGGTCCTGAGCCACGCACTCGCCCTCGACCGCCACATGTGGGACGCGCTCACCGCCCTGCTCGCCCCGCGCTGCACCGTGGTCCGCTACGACCACCGTGGCCATGGACGGGGCCCCTCGCCCGAGGCGCCCTACACCATCGACGACCTGGCGGACGACGCCGCCGCCGTGATCCGCTCGGTCTCATCGCGACCCGTGGTGTTCGCCGGCCTGTCGCTCGGCGGCATGGTCGGTCAGGCGCTGGCCGCGCGGCACCCTTCGCTGCTGCGGGGCCTGGCGGTCATCAACGCCGCGCCGCACTACGCCGACCGCGCGCTGTGGGACACGCGCATCCAGGCCGTGCGCACCAGCGGCATGCCCGCCGTGGCCGAGGCCTCGCTCGACCGCTGGCTCACGCCGGGCTTTCGCCAGAGCCCGGCCGGCCAGGCCGTGGCCGAGCGCCTGCGCCAGACCTTGCTTGGCACCGATTCGCTGGGCTACGTGCGCGCCTGCGAGGCCATCGCGGCCATGGACCTGCGCCCGGGCAACCGGCGCATCCACACGCCCACGTTGGTCGTCGCGGGCCGGCACGACCTCGCCACGCCGCTGGCGCAGTCGCAGGCCATCGCCGCCGACATCGCGGGCGCGCGCATCGTCGAGGTCGACGCTGCGCACATCAGCGCCGCGGAATGCCCGGCCGAGCTGGCCCGCGCGCTCGACGACTGGATGCGCACGCTGCCCGCCGAGGCCGCCTGAGCCCTCAGCCGCGCGGTGCGTTGGCCGCGCGGCCGTTGCGGTCGTAGGCGCGCGCCTGCAGGCGCGGGAACTCGCGGATCAGCGCCTGGCGCAGCCACTGGTTGGCCGGATCGGTGTGCGCGCTGCGGTGCCAGTACAGGTTGGCCTGGAACGTCGGCGGCCGAAAGGGCAGCCGCACCTGCTTGATGCGCGGGTGGTCGATGATGAAATCGGCCAGCGCCTGCGGCACCACGGCCACCGCATCGCTCTCCGCCACGATGACGGGCACGCTCATGAAGTGCGGCGTGCGCAGCACCACGTCGCGCTGCAGCTGGCGCCGCTGCAGGAAGCGGTCGAACACCTCCTGGCTGCGGCCGGTGGCCTCCACCACCACGTGCGGCAGGCGCGCGAACTGCTCCGGCGTCATGCGCTCGCCCAACTCGGGGTGGCGCGCGGCCGCGAGACAGGCGAACGAGTGCAACGCGATGCGCCGGTGCATGAAGGCCGAGCCCTTGATGTCGGGGTAGAAGCCGGCCGCCATGTCCACCTCGCCCGCCGCCATTGCCTCCTCCAGGTCGCGCGGCGACATGAACACCGAGCGCAGGCTCATGCGCGAGGCGTTTTCCTTCAAGGCCCGCAGCGCGATCGGCAGGTAGATGCCCTCGGCGATGTCGGTGAGCGCGATGCGGAACTCGCGCGTGGAAGTGGTGGGGTCGAACACCGGCGGCTTGAGCACCTCGGCGTCCACCGCGCGCATGATGCCGCGCACCGAATCGGCCAGGCTGCGCGCCCGGCTGGTGGGTTCCATGCCGCTGGCGCCGCGCAGGAACAGCGGGTCGCCGAGCTGCTTGCGCAGGCGCGCCAGCGCGGTGCTCAGGCCCGGTTGGCTCATGTTCAGCGCCTGGGCGGCGCCGCCCACGCTCTTGGCGTCGTACACCGCGAGAAACACCCGCAGCAGGTTGAGGTCGAAACGGGGGGCTGCGTCTTGTCCCATCTGCAATCCAGATACTGTTGATCGCCTTCATCTTATCGACTTATGAATGGCGCGTCCCTAGCATCCGCACACCTTCTTCATCCCGCCCCCACGAGACATGGACACCACCTCCTGCGAACTGCACGACGCCGATGCGTGCGCTGGCGCCGCGAGCCAGCGCGCGGCCGAGGCCCCCGTGGCCCCGCCCGTGAGCCTGCGCTGGCCCGCCGGCGGCGCCACGCGCGTGCCCTACCGCGTCTTCTCCGACCCCGCCATCTACCAGATGGAGCAGGAGAAGATCTTCCGCGGCCCGATCTGGCATTACCTCTGCCTCGCGGTGGAGGTGAAGAACCCCGGCGACATCCGCACCACCTGGATCGGCGACACGCCCATCATCGTCACGCGCGACGAAAACGGCGAGCTGCACGGCATGGTCAACCGCTGCGCGCACAAGGGCGCCCTGGTCTGCCTCAAGGACCACGACAACAAGAAGTCGCTGACCTGCGTGTACCACGCCTGGAACTACCGGCTCGACGGCCGCCTGCGCGGCGTGGCCTTCCAAAAGGGCGTCAAGGGCAAGGGCGGCATGCCCGAGGACTTCGATGTCTCCAAGCACCGCCTGCAGCCGATCCGCGTGTCGGTGATGGCGGGCATCGTCTTCGGCACCTTCCAGGACGAGACGCCGCCGCTGGAGGAATTCCTGGGCGATCGCATCACCGCCTTCCTCAAGCGCAACATGGACCACCCCCTGAAGATCCTCGGCACGCACAGCCAGATGATCCACAACAACTGGAAGCTGTACGCCGAGAACGTGCGCGACTCCTACCACGCCACGCTGCTGCACACCTTCTACACCACCTTCAAGGTGAACCGGCTCGACATGGACGGCGGCATCATCCTGTCCGAGAAGAAGTGGCACCACATCAGCTACAGCAAGCGCGCCACGCTGGACACCGCCGCCGAGTACCAGAGCGCCGAGGTGCATTCGGCCAAGTACAGCTCCGAGCTCGACGGCCCGCAGCTGCTGCAGGCCTGGGACGGCTTCGACGACCAGATCACGCACAGCATCCAGACCATCTTTCCCACACTGGTGAGCCAGCTCACGCTGAACTCGCTGGCGGTGCGCTTCGTGGTGCCGCGCGGCGTGGACAAGACCGAGCTGTTCTGGATCTTCCTGGGCTACGAGACCGACACGCCCGAGCAGGAAAAGATGCGCGTCATGCAGGCCAACCTCACCGGCGCCGCGGGCCTGGTGGCGCTGGAGGACGGCTGCATCAACTCCTTCGTGCAGCGCGGCACGCGCGGCTCCGACGACAAGGCCTCGTTCATCGAGATGGGCGGCAGGCTCGCCGAATCGAACGAGTCTTCGCGCGCCACCGAAGCGGCCGTGCGCGGCTTCTGGCACGGCTACCAGACCATCATGGGATTCCACGAATGAGCGCCGCCGTTCTCTCCCCCACCCCCACCCCCACCCCCACGCCCACCCCGGCACAGGCCGCGGCGCCAAGCCTTTCCCCGGCGGCGCGCGAGGCCATCGCCGACCTGCTGGAGCGCTACGGCCACGCGCTCGACGACGACCGCGTCGAGGAATGGAGCGGCTTTTTCGAGCCGGACGGCGTCTACCAGGTGACCACGCGCGAGAACCTGCGGGCCGGCCGTCCCATCGGCATCGTGCTGTGCGAGGGTCGCGGCATGCTGGACGACCGCGTCAAGGCGCTGCGCATCGCCAATATCTTCGAGAGCCACACCCACCGCCATGTGATGGGCCGGCCCCTCATCGAACCCCGGGCCGACGGATGCTGCGAGGCGCGCACGTCCTTCGTGATCTACCGGACCATGTACACCGGCGAGACCGAGGTCTTCGCGACGGGTCGCTACGACGACGTGCTCAAGCCGGGACCTCAGGGATGGCGAATCGCGCAAAGACGCGTCGTGCTGGATTCGCGGATGGTCGACACCTTGATGGTCTATCCGCTCTGACCCCCCACCCCTTCGGAGACAAAAGCCCATGACACCCAAGATCCCGCGCCGCCTGGCGGCGCTGGCGCTGCTCGGCGCCGGCCTCGCGCTCTGCAGCCCCTTCGCCCTGGCCAGCGATCCCTGGCCGAACAAGGCCATCCGCATCGTCGTGCCCTACGCGCCGGGCGGCATCGGCGACATCGTCGCGCGCATGATCCAGCCCGTCCTGCAGGACGAACTCAAGCAGCCGGTGATCATCGAGAACAAGCCGGGCGCCGCCGGCAGCCTGGGCACCGAGTTCGTGGCCAAGGCCCCGCCCGATGGCTACACGCTGCTGCTCGCGCTGGCCGCGCCGCAGACCCTGAACCAGTACATCTTCAAGGTCGGCTACGACGGTGTGAAGGACTTCGCCCCCATCACGCTCATCAACACCAACCCGCTGGTGCTGATGGTCAACCCCTCGCTGCCAGTGACCAACCTCAAGGAGTTCATTGCCTACGCCAAGGCCAACCCGGGCAAGCTCAACTTCGGCGGCGCCGGTGGGCTCACGCAGTTCGCGGGCGAAATCCTGAAGCACCAGGTGGGCATCAACATGGTCCACGTGCCCTACCGCGGCGGTGCGCCCGCCGTGGCGGCGGCCGCGGCCGGCGACGTGCACCTGAGCTTCGCCAACTACTCCGACGCCTTGACCTGGATGCAATCGGGCAAGCTGCGCGCCATCGCGCTGACCACCGCGCGCCGCTACCCGCAGACACCCGACATCCCCACCATCGCCGAATCGGGCGTGCCCGGCTTCGACGTCACCGGCTGGAGCGGCCTGTTCGCCCCGGCCGGCACGCCACCCGCCATCGTCGAGCGCATCGCCAACGTGCTGCGCCCGGCCCTGCAGACGCCGGCCATGCGCAAGCGCATGGAAACCGTGGGCGCCGAGCCCGGCGGCAACTCGCCCGCCGAGTTCGCCAAGCAGGTGGCGAACGACGCGCGCAAGTGGTCGGAGTTCGTCAAGACCAGCGGCATCCAGGTCACCCAGTAAGCTCTGCCCATGATCCACGAACTCAAACGCTACGAGGCCGCGCCCGGCCAGGGCCCCGCCCTGCGCGAGCGCTTCGCCCGGCTCACCATGCCCCTGTTCCACCGCCATGGCATCACCCTGCTGCACTGCTGGGAGCCCGAGGGCGAGCCCGACACCTTCCTCTACCTGGTGGCCTTCGCCGACGCGGCCGCCAGCGAGGCCGCCTGGAAGGCCTTCGGCGCCGACCCCGACTGGAAGGCAGGCAAGGCCGCCAGCGAAGCCAACGGCCCGCTGCTGGCGCGCCAGACCACCACGGTGCTGCGCCCCAGCGCCTTCTCGCCCGGCGCCCGCTGAGCCGCCCGGCCTCCCGCTGCCCATGAACGCGCGCCTGCTGCCCCTCACCGTGGGGCTGGCCTTCTTCATGGAGCAGCTGGACTCGACCATCATCGCGCCGGCCATACCCGACATCGCGGCGAGCCTGGGCGTGGACCCGCTGAGCCTGAACCTCACGATGACCGTCTACCTGCTCTGCAGCGTGGTCTTCATCCCCACCGGCGACTGGCTGGCCGCGCGCTTCGGCACGCGCACCGTGTTCCAGGCCGCGCTGGCGGTGTTCGCGCTCAGCTCGCTGATGTGCGCGCTGGCCACCAGCCTGCCCCTGCTGGTGGCGGCGCGCGCCCTGCAGGGCGCCTCGGCCGCGCTGATGGTGCCGGTGGGCCGCACCTCGATCGTGCACGTCACGCCCAAGCCGCAGCTGGTGAACGCGCTGGCCTGGATGATCACGCTGGCCATGGCCGGCCCCATGCTCGGCCCGCCCCTGGGGGGCCTGCTCACCACCTGGCTGTCGTGGCACTGGGTGTTCCTCATCAACGTGCCCATTGCGCTGTTGTGCCTGCTGGGCTCGCTGCGCGCCTTCCCGCAGATCCGGCAGGCGGCCGACGGCCGCTTCGACCCGCTGTCCTGGTTGCTGCTCGGCGGCGCGCTGGCCATCGCCATCGTCGTGCTCGAAGGCTTGCGCGAAGGGCGCTGGAGCGGGGCCTTGTGGCTGGTGCCGATGGCCGCGCTCGGCCTGGCCTACGGATGGCGCCACCGCCGCGCGCAGCTGCCCATGCTCGACTTCTCGCTGCTGCGCGTGCCCACCTTCGCGGCCTCGTTCTGGTCGGGCTCGCTGCTGCGCGTGGGCTACGGCGCCCTGCCCTTCCTGCTGCCGCTCATGCTGCAGCTGGGCCTGGGCTACACGCCAGTGCAAAGCGGCCTGGTGCTGCTGGCCGCCGGCCTGATCGCCATGCTCACCAAGACCCAGACCACGCCCATGCTGCGCCGCTGGGGCTTTCGCCGCGTGATGCTGGCCAACGGCAGCCTGTGCGTGGCCGGCCTGCTGGTGTGCGCGCTGTTCCGCGAATCCTGGGGCCTGGGCGCCATCGCGCTGGCCGTGTCCATCGCGGGCTTCTTCCGCGCGGTGCAGTTCAACGCGGTGGCGGCCATCGCCTACGCCGAACTGCCGCCGGCGCGCATCGGCGCGGCCACCACGCTCAACACCATGGTCTGGCAGCTCGCCATCATGGTCGGCATCGCGCTGTCTTCGGTGGTGGTGTCGCTGGCCGCGCGCGGCGCCGGCCGGGCCGAGGCTGCGCCGGTCGACTACGGCATCGCCTTCCTCATGCTTGCCCTCATCGGCGCCCTGGCCACGCCCGCCTGCCTGCGACTGCCGCCCGACGCGGGCAGCCAGCTCAGCGGCCACAAGGCCTGACCCTCCCTCTCTGCCTTTCGACATGAACCACACCACCCTGATCAGCGCCGACGACCTGGCCACCGCCCTGCGCTCGCCGAACCCGCCCACCGTGCTCGACTGCAGCAGCGACACCAGCGACCCCGAGATCGGGCGCCGCGCCTACGAGGCGGGCCACGTCCCGGGCGCCCACCACGTGCACATGGGGCGCACGCTGTCCGGCCAGCGCACCGGCGACAACGGCCGCAACCCCCTGCCCGAGCCCTTGGTATTCCTGCAGGCCATGAGCGCGCTGGGCATCGGCACCGACACGCAAGTGGTGGCCTACGACAACAGCGGCGGCGTGTACGCCTCGCGCCTGTGGTGGATGCTGCGCTGGATCGGCCATGGCGCGGTGGCCGTGCTCGACGGCGGCCTGGGCGCCTGGAAGGCCGCGGGCCAGCCGGTGACCGCCGATCTGCCGCCACGCCCCACGCCCGCGGCGCTGAAGGCCCGCCCCTCGCTGGCCACGACGGCGGACCACGGGCAACTGCGCGCCAACATCGACACGCCGCGCTGGCTGGTGCTGGACGCGCGCGCGCCCGACCGCTTCCGCGGCGAGAACGAAACGCTGGATCCCCTGGGTGGCCACATCCCCGGCGCGCGCAACCGCCTGTTCCGCGACAACCTGCAGGCCGACGGCCGCTTCAAACCGGCGGCCACGCTGCGCGCCGAGTTCGAGGCCGTGCTGGACGGCCGCCCGCCCGAGGCCGTGGTGAATCAGTGCGGCTCTGGCGTGAGCGCCTGCCACAACCTGCTGGCCATGGAGGTCGCGGGCCTGGGCGGCTCGATGCTCTACCCGGGCTCCTGGAGCGAGTGGTGCAGCCGCCCCGGCGCCCCCATCGCCACCGGAGCGGACTGAGCGCAGGGCGCTAGAATCCGCCCCCACGCGGGTGTAGTTCAATGGCAGAACGGCAGCTTCCCAAGCTTCATACGAGGGTTCGATTCCCTTCACCCGCTCCATCACCGCCAGCCGCGGGTGCCATCGCGCCATTCCACATGGCCACCGCCCGCCACCACCTGAGCCGGGAGGGCTTGCCATGAAGCTGAAACCGCTCGCCGCCGGCGCCGCCGCACTCACCCTCCTGGGCCTCGCGGCCTGCCAAAGCCCCATGCCCAGCGCACCAGCCACCCCGGGCGCCTGCCGGCCCGATGCCGCGCAAGCGCTCGCCGGCAAGGACCGCGTCGGCGACGACCAGGCCCGCCAGCTCACCGGCGCCAGCCTGGTGCGGCAGATCGCCCCCGGCCAGCCCGTGACCCTGGACTACCGTCAAGAGCGGGTCACGATCGAGACGGACCCCAAGACCGGCAAGATCGTCCGCGCCTTCTGCGGCTGAACGCGGCCGGACCGCCTCAGTAGGCCGTGGCGGACGGCAGGTTCTCTTCCCGCAGCTCCGACAGCCATTCCTCGAACGCCGCCAGGTTGCGGCGGGCCGGCGCTGGCCGGGCCTCGCGCGCCGGGCGCACCAGCGCCGCGGCCTGTTCCAGGGCGGCGATGAGCGACAGCACGCGAAAGCCTGCCTCCAGCGGCACCGGGCAGGCGCCCCAGGCCAGTACCGGGATCGGCCCGACGCACAGGTTCACCCGCTGAGCGCCTCGCGGCGGTGGGCCATGGCACACCAGCACCTCGGCATCGGCCGGGCGCACCAGCGCCCACGTCGTGGTGCATCGCGCCCTGGCGACCGGGAACAGGGCCGCGAATCGCACCCGAACCGCCTCGGGCAGGGCATGGACACCGATCTTGATGGGCGTTTTGCTGGGCGTTTTGCTGGGCGTTTGCATGGCGCGGTCGCTGGAAGCCGTGAGGTCTTCACCTTATGCCCACCACCCCTACCCGTATATCGTTTGGATGCTCTACATCCGAATGCCTAGGCGCCCCCGCACGCCGGGCATCGGCCGCGCGCGCCAGCACCCCGACCACCCACGCGTTCACCAGGTCGATGAAGAAGCCGCACACCAGCGGCACCACGATGAAGGCGCGCGGCGCGGCGCCGCACACGCGCACGACGGCACCCCTGTTGGCGATGGCCGCGGAGGCGTGCAGACCGTGCGCACGTCCCGCCGCATCGGGTGCTTGCCGATGAACAACAGCAGGATGGCCCGCGTCAGCGTGACGAAGGCGTCGATCCCGTGCGTGGTGCGCCAGTGCGGGGGACGCGTCGAACCGATGCCAGCCAAAAGGGCGGCCGATGCCTTGGCACAGCCATCACTAGGCCGTCCGGTGAATGGCTTTCCGTCGGGGTTTTTCTTTCAATGCCCTTCTCCTTTTCCCATTGAGGCCATCGAGATGAACACGTTCAAAAGGTACCTGTCCTGCGCGACCGTCTGGACGGCCGCTTGCCTCCTGACCGCCTGCGGCGGGCATGTCGTCGATGGCGGTGAATCGCCCTCGGATGGTGGAGGCGGCACCGAGACGCTGAGCCTGACGCCGCAGAGCGTCAAGACCTTTCATTTCAGCTGGGCCGCGGTGGCCGGCGCCACCAGCTACGTCCTGCTCGAGGACCCCGACGGCCAGTCGGGCTACACGGCCGTGGCCACCCTGCCCGCCAGCGCCCGCGCGTACGACCATGAGGTGTTTCTGCCGGCACGCGTCAACGCGCGCTACATGCTGCAGGCCTGCAACGCCAATGGCTGCGCCAACCGCGCCAGCGCCAACGCCAGTGGCCATCTCGCGGGCGCCAGTGGTTACGTGAAGGCCTCCGCACAAAGCCAGAACATGGGCTTCGGCGCCCGCGTGGCGATATCCGGCGACGGCAACACCCTGGCCGTGGGCGCCAGCGGGGACGGCAGCGATGCCACCGGCACGGCCGGCGCACCCGACCCGCTCAACCACGGCTCCCCCAACAGTGGCGCGGTCTACGTGTTCGCGCGCAGCGGCAGCACCTGGGTGCAACAGGCCTACATCAAGGCATCCAACCACGACGCCGGCGACCTGTTCGGCGACCATGTGGCCCTTTCCGCCGATGGCTCGGTGCTGGCCGTGAGCGCCGTCGACGAGGACGGCTTCTCCAACGGCGTCGCGAACCCGGACCCGGTCGACAACAGCGCGCCCAACGCGGGCGCCGTCTACGTGTTCCGGCGCGCCGGCGCGGCCTGGAGCCAGGAGGCCTACGTGAAGGCCTCCAACGGCGAGGCCGGCGACGCCTTCGGCAGCGGCCTCGCCCTCTCGGGCGACGGCACCACCCTCGCGGTGGGCGCCCCGTCCGAACAGAGCAACGCCACGGGCATCAACGGCGACCAGCACACCAACAACGGCCCCGACTTCGGCGCCGTCTACGTCTTCGCCCACAACGGCACGGGCTGGGCGCAGCAGGCCTATGTGAAGGCCTCCAACGCCGGCAGCGGCGACCAGTTCGGTTCATCGGTCGCGCTGTCCAGCGACGGCAACATCCTGGCCGCGAGCGCGCCGGGCGAAGATGGCTTCTCCAACGGCGTCGCCACCCCCGACCCGGCCGACAACAGCGCGCCCGACGCGGGCGCGGTCTACGTGTTCCGGCGCGCCGGCACGGCCTGGAGCCAGGACGCCTACGTGAAGGCCTCCAACGGCGAGGCGGGCGACGCCTTCGGGGGCGCCCTCGCCCTCTCGGGCGACGGCACCACCCTGGCCGTTGGCGCGCCCGCCGAACAGAGCGGCGCCACCGGCATCAACGGCAACCAGCACGTCAACAACGGCCCGGACTTCGGCGCCGTCTACGTCTTCGCCCACAACGGCGCGGGCTGGGCGCAGCAGGCCTATGTGAAGGCCTCCAACGCCGGCAGCGGCGACCAGTTCGGCGTGTCGGTCGCGCTGTCTGTCGACGGCAACGTCCTGGCGGTGGGCGCCTGGCAGGAAGGCAGCAATGCCACGGGGCTCAATGGCATTCAGACCGACAACAGCCGCGCCTACAGCGGCGCCGCCTATGTGTTCGCCCGCCAGGGCAGCACCTGGGCACAGCAAGCCTACGTGAAGGCGTCCAACCCGGACGCGAACGACCAGTTCGGCGGCAGCGTGGCGCTGGGTGGCGGTTCAGGCGGACGCCCCCTGGCGCTGGCGGTGGGCGCGGTCAAAGAATCCAGCAACGCCACCGGCGTCAACGGCAACCCGGACGACAACAGCGTCGTCGGCAGCGGGGCCGTGTACCTCTACTGAGCGCCGGTCAGGGCGGGACCCGCCCCCAGCAAGGCGAGCACCCCCAGCACCGCGAAAATCAGCGCCGCGACCGCGTGCACCAGCTTGATGGGCACGCGGCGCGTGATCGCTTCACCGAAGAACACCACCGGCGCGTTGGCGATCATCATGCCCAGCGTGGTCCCGATCACCACCGCGAACAGGGGCTCGTACTGCGCCCCCAGGGCGATGGTCGCGATCTGCGTCTTGTCGCCCATCTCGGCCAGGAAGAAGGCCCAGGCGGTGGCGGCGAACACGCCCAGTCCGCGCGAGGCCTTCACCTCGTCGCCATCCAGCTTGTCGGGAATCAGCATCCACGCCGCCATGGCGATGAAGGACAGGCCCAGCACCCAGCGCATGGCCACCGGCCCCACGGCGGCCATGACCCAGGCCCCGGCCGCGCCCGCGAGCGCGTGGTTGAGCAGGGTGGCCACGAGGATGCCCGCGACGATGGGCCAGGGCTTCTTGAAGCGCGCGGCGAGCACCAGCGACAGCAGCTGCGTCTTGTCGCCCATTTCGGCGAGCGCGACGATGCCAGTGGACAGGAGAAAGGCTTCCAAGGGGGGACTCCAACGGCCGGCGAACAAACCAAAGACCGCAGCGCCTCCCCGGCGCGTGCGGAGGCGGTGCGGTCAAAGGTCTTGCCAGGCTGGAAGGCTGCTCGCGCCATGGCCTGCGGGCCAAGTCTGTTGACGCGAGCCCCGGCGCATGGCGCGCCGGGCGGCTACTCCCCAATGACGGGTGCGGGCGGGAGTATACCCGCCACGGTCATCAGACCAGGGTGACGCCGGTCTTGGACTGGATGAACTCGCGCGTGACGCCGGGCGCCAGCTCCACGAGTGTCAGGCCCTGCGGGGTCACGTCCATCACGCCCAGGTCGGTGATGATGCGGTCGACCACGCCCACGCCGGTGAGCGGCAGCGTGCAGTGCGGCAGGATCTTCAGGTCCTCGCTGCCGTCCTTCTTCTTCGCCACGTGCTCCATCAGCACGATGACGCGGGGCACGCCGGCCACGAGGTCCATGGCGCCGCCCATGCCCTTGACCATCTTGCCCGGGATCATCCAGTTGGCCAGGTCGCCCTTCTCGCTCACCTGCATGGCGCCCAGGATGGACAGGTTGATCTTGCCGCCGCGGATCATGGCGAAGCTGTCGTGGCTGCCGAAGATCGATGAGCCCTTGATGGTGGTCACGGTCTGCTTGCCGGCGTTGATGAGGTCGGCGTCGACCTGGTCTTCCGTGGGGAAGGGGCCGATGCCCAGCATGCCGTTCTCGCTCTGCAGCCACACCTCCTTGGTGCCGGTGTGGTTGGCCACCAGCGTGGGGATGCCGATGCCGAGGTTGACGTAGAAGCCGTCCTCGAGCTCTTGTGCCGCGCGCGCGGCCATCTGGTCTTGGGTCCAGGGCATGGTCAGGCCTTTTCGGTGATGGTGCGCTTCTCGATGCGCTTCTCGGGATTCGGGTTGTGCACGATGCGGTGCACGTAGATGCCCGGCAGGTGCACCTCATCGGGGTGGATGGCGCCGGTCTCGACGATCTCCTCCACCTCCACGATGCAGACCTTGCCCGCCATGGCCGCGGCCGGGTTGAAGTTGCGCGCGGTGTAGCGGAACTGCAGGTTGCCGCTCTTGTCGGCGCGGTGCGCCTTCACCAGCGACACGGCCGGCACCAGCGAGCGCTCCATCACATACGTCTCGCCGTCGAACTCGCGCAGTTCCTTGCCCTCGGCCACGATGGTGCCCACGCCGGTCTTGGTGAAGAAGGCCGGGATGCCCGCGCCACCGGCGCGCAGCTTCTCGGCCAGCGTGCCCTGCGGCGTGAACTCCAGCTCCAGCTCGCCGGCCAGGTACTGCCGCTCGAACTCCTTGTTCTCGCCCACGTAGCTGCTGATCATCTTCTTGATCTGGCGCGTGTCGAGCAGCTTGCCCAGGCCGAAACCGTCCACGCCCGCGTTGTTGGAGATGACGGTGAGGTTCTTCACGCCGCTGTCGCGCAGGGCGTCGATGAGCGCTTCGGGAATGCCGCACAGGCCGAAACCGCCCACGGCCATGAGCTGGCCATCGGCGACCACGCCCTGGAGCGCCGCGGCCGCGCTGGGGTAGATCTTGTTCACGGGGATTGCCTCCGGGGAGTCGTGCTGGGGAATGCGGAAAAGCGCAACGATACTACGTAGCGGATTACGTAGTATTTCGTAAAGGGCAACCATGATGGACATCGACTACCGGCTGGCCTTCGACCTGGCCCCCGTGGGGCTGGCGCTGTCGCGCGAGCGCTTCATGGTCGACTGCAACCAGGCCCTGTGCGAGATGTTCGGTGCCACGCGCGAGCAGCTGGTGGGCCAGAGCTTCCAGATCCTCTACCCCAGCGCAGACGAGTACGAACGCCTGGGCGCGCGCATGGCGCCGCTGCTGGGCCGCAGCGGTACCTACGCCGACAACCGCATCATGAAGCGCGTGGGCGGCCGCCAGGCGGGCGAGACCTTCTGGTGCCACGTGACGGGCCGCGCGGTGGACCGCGGCGCGCCGCACGCGGCGGGCATCTGGAGCTTCGAGGACCTGAGCTCGCACCGGCCGGTGCGCGCCGAACTGACCGCGCGCGAGCGCGAGGTCGCCGCGCTGATCATGGACGGGCTGACCAGCAAGCAGATCGGCAAGCTGCTGGCCATCAGCCACCGCACGGTGGAGGTGCACCGCGCGCGACTGATGCGCAAGTACCAGGCGCACAGCACGCCGGACCTGGTGCACCGCCTGATGGCTGGATAAGGGGCCTCACTGCGGCTGGTAGCCGCTGTCCTTGATGATGCGGGCCCAGACCTCGCGGTACGCGGCCTCGCGCTTGCCGAGTTCGGCGCCGCTCATGTAGCCCACCGTCAGGCCCATGGCCGAGAGCTTTTCGCGCACGTCGGGCAAGGCAATCACCTTCTGCACCGCCGCGCCGAGTTTGTCCACGGCCGCCGCTGGCGTGCCGGCGGGCGCGAAGATGCCGTAGTACGGCATGTCCTCGAAGCCCTTGATGCCCAGCTCGCTGAAGGTGGGCACTTCGGGCAACGCGGCCTGGCGCTGGGTGCCCATCACGGCCACCACGCGCAGCTTGCCGGCCTTGTGGTTCTCAATGAAGTCGGGCACCGAGCCCACGCCCGCCGGGATCTGGTTGCCCAGCATGTCGCCCATCATGGGCGCGCTGCCCCGGTAGGGCGCGGCCACCAGGTCCAGGCCGTACCGCTTGGCGATCACCTGCACCGCGAACTGGGGCGTGGAGGCCGGCGCCGGAATGCCCACGGTGGCCTTGCCGCCGGCGGCTTTCACGCTGTCGATCCAGGCCTTGAAGTCGCGCGCGGGCGTGCCGCCCGACAGCGCCACCGCGTTCACGAAGGTGGCGAAGCCGGCCACGGGCACGAAGTCCTTCGCCGGGTCGAAGCCCGGGTTCTTCATGGTCAGCGGCAGGATGCTCACGCTGTGGTCGTGGCTGAGGAACACGGTGCTGCCGTCGGCCGGCGCGGCTTTCAGGGCCTGGCCCGCGAGCTGGCCGCCCGCGCCGGGCTTGTTGTCCACCACCACCGCCTGGCCCAGCTCGGGCTGCAGCTTCTCGGCCAGGATGCGCGCGATGGCGTCGGTGCCGCCGCCGGGCGGGAAGCCCACCAGGATGCGCACGTTGGACTGGGCCTGCGCCAGGCCGGTGCCCAGGGCCAGGGCGGCCAGCAGCGCCACGCGGCGGGTCAGGGGGAAAGATCGCGACATGGAAAACCTCCGGTATAAAAGAAAGGACGAACACATCAGCGCGGCTCGCCGTCGACCACGCTGGCGGCGGTGCGAAAGGCGTCCACGGCGGTGGGGATGCCGCAGTACACGGCGGCGTGCAGCAACACCTCCTGCAATTCCTCGGGCGTGGCGCCGTTGTTGAGCGCACCGCGCACGTGGCCCTTGAGCTCGTGCTGCTTGCCCAGGGCCGCGAGCATGGCCACGGTGATCAGGCTGCGGGTCTTGCGGTCCAGCACGCCGCGCTGCCAGACGTCACCCCAGGCGCGGCGCGTGATGTGGTGCTGCATGGGCTCGGTGAACGGGGTCATGCTCTCCAGGGCGCTGGCCACGAAGGCTTCGCCCATCACGTCGGTGCGCGCGGCCAGGCCGCGCTGGAATTCGGGGTCGTCGGGCAGGTTCATGCGGGCTCCGTGGATTCAGGGCGGCGCAACGATACCGCACCACGCGTGCGCGGCACGTCCCGCGGCTCGGGGATACTGGTGGCCATCGACACCCCCGCACAGGAGACACGCCATGGCCCGCTACCCCTTGCCCGACCTCAACAGCCTGCCCGACGACATCCAGGCCCGCATCCGCGAGGTGCAGGAAAAGTCGGGCTTCATCCCGAACGTCTTTCTCGCGTTCGCGCGACGCCCGGCGGAGTGGCGCGCCTTCTTCGCCTACCACGACGCGCTCATGCTCAAGGAGACGGGCAGCCTCAGCAAGGGCGATCGCGAGATGATCGTCACCGCCACCAGCGCGGCCAATCAGTGCCTCTATTGCGTGGTGGCGCACGGCGCCATCCTGCGCATCTACGAGAAGAAGCCCCTGGTGGCCGACCAGGTGGCCGTGAACCACCGCAAGGCCGACATCACGCCGCGCCAGCGCGCCATGCTCGACTTCGCGCTCAAGGTTTGCGAGCGCTCGCACGAGGTGGAGGACGCCGACTTCCAGGCCCTGCACGCGCATGGCTTCGACGACGAGGACATCTGGGACATCACCGCCATCACGGCCTTCTTCGGCCTGTCCAACCGCATGGCCAACGTCACGGGCATGGCGCCCAACCCCGAGTTCTATCTGCTCGGGCGCGTGCCCAAGGCCAAGCCGGCGGCCTGACCGCTGTAGGACAAGGCCCCCTTTACGGGCCGATACCGCCAGGCAACCAAAAAAAACCGAACGCGCGGCGCCCGGGCGTTTCAATACCTCTCGTCATCACTTCGGAGGTTCACCATGCCGCTCAGCCACCCGTTCCGCGTCCGCGCCTTCCTGCTCGCCTCGGCCCTCGCCCTGGGTGTGGGCGCCGCGCACGCCGAGGACCTGAAAGGCCGCATCCAGTCCATCGACCACAGCGCGCGCAGCTTCACGATCAACAGCGAAGTGGTCTACGTCACCGACAAAACGGACTACGAAAACGACTACAAGCGCTTCGAAGACCTGCGCGAGGGCCACTACGTGGAAGTGGACATCAAGCGCCGCGACGGCCGGCTGTACGCCGACGACATCGAGTTCAAGAAGAACAAGCAGTGAGCGCGCCGGGCCGCCGCGGCGCGGCCACCGCGCGTCCGGTCCACCCGGGTCAGCCTTGCAGGTGCTGGCGCAGGCTGTCCGGGATCGGCGCCGACTTCTGCTGCGGGAAGTTCACCCACACCGTGGTGGCGCCGCCTGACGCGTAAACCGTCTCCGGGTCGTCGGCGCGCGTGAGCGTGCACCAGCTCTCGAAGCTGGTGCGGCCGGTGTCGCTCACGTACATGGTGGCGATCACCTCGCCAGGAAACTCCAACTGCTTGTGGAAGGTGCAGAAGGCATTGACGATCACCGGCCCCTCGCCGCGCGGGTCGGGCTGGCAACCGATGGACTGCATCCACTCGATGCGAATGGTTTCGAGGTAACGGAAATACACCGTGTTGTTCACGTGGCCCATCGCGTCCATGTCGCCCCAGCGGATGGGGATGCGCATGCGGTGGACCTGTTTTTTCTTCTCAGGCAGTTCGAATTTCATCGGTGGGCTCGGATGGAGGCAAGGATGCCCAGCACGAACAGCGCGCACGCCAGCCATTGCGCGGCGGCGGGCCATTGCCCGTTCCAGGCGAAGGTGTAGAGCAGGCCGAAGACGGTCTCGCTCACGATGAGTTGTCCGGCCAGGCTGGGGCTCAGGCGCCGGCTGGCCATGTTCCACAGCACCGAGGCCACCCAGGCCGCGCCGATGCCCGTGACCAGGCACACCGCCACGAACAGGCCGAAGCGCGGCTGGGCGATGAGCCCGGCCGGTGCGCTGCCCGCCACCGCCGCGATGCCCAGCGCCCCCAGGCCGGCGGCCACGCCCAGCCAGTTGGCCCACAGCGTGGAATTCACCTCGGGGTGGCGCGCCAGCCAGCGCGCGTTGAGCAGGCCATAGGCCGTCCAGGACGCGGTGGCCAGCAGGGCAAACGACACACCGCGCCACAGGTCGGAGCCGGCGCCGGCCTCGCCGCCGTGCGCGCTGGCACGCACCATCAGGGCGATGCCCGCGGCCGTCAGCAGCAGGCCGGGCAACAGCGCGCGCCAGCGCAGGCGCTGCGGCTTGCCCAGCAGCATCACCCACAGCGGGATGGTGCCAATGATGAGCACCGGCAGCGCCGCGCCCGCCGCCTGGATGGCCAGCACCAGCAGCAGGTAGTAGCCCGTGTAGCCCAGCAGGCTCAGGCCCAGCGCGGCCCAGGCCTGGGGCGCCGTGGGCCAGCGCGCGTCCCCGCGCAGCGCGGCCCACAGCAGCAGCGCCAGCGACAGCAGACCGCAGGCCAGGAAGCGGCCCACCGTGAGATCGACCGTGCCGAACTCGGGCAACACCAGCGGCGCCACGAAGGTGGTGCCCCAGAAGGCGCCGGCGCCCAGGCCGGCGGCCAAGCCGGTCGCCATGCCCGGCGGCAGACCGCCGGGTTGGTGCAGCGCCAGCGAAGTCATCTAGACGCCAAAGCCGTCGTCGGCGGCGATCACCGCGCCGTTCACGAAATGGCTCTCATTGGCGCACAGCATCACCAGCAGCGCATCGAGGTCGCTCGCCTGCCCCAGGCGCTTGCGAGGCGTCATCTCGATGAGCTTCTTGCCCTGCTCGGTCTTCCAGTGCTCGTGGTTGAGCTCGGTGTCGATGTAGCCCGGGCAGATGGCGTTGACGTTGATGCCGAAGCGGCCCCATTCCATCGCCATGGCCTTGGTCATCTGCACCACGGCGGCCTTGCTCATGCAGTACACGCCGATCTGCGGGAGCACCTTCAGCCCGGCCATGGACGCGATGTTGACGATGCGCCCACCGACGAAGGTGCCCGGCGCCGCGCCTTTGGCGCGCGCGATCATGCGCTTGCCCACTTCCTGCGCGACGAAGAAGGCGCCCTTGGTGTTGGTGTCGAAGACGAAGTCGTAGTCGGCCTCGTCCACGTCCTGCAGGCGCTGCGTGGTGCTCACGCCCGAGTTGTTGACCAGGATGTCGATGGGCCCGACCTCGGTCTCGGCGTGCGCGATGGCGGCCTTGATGGAGGCCAGCTCGGTCACGTCCAGCGCCACCACGTGCGCCGCGCCGCCGCCGGCCTCGATGTGCGCGCGCAGGTTCATGAGGCGATCGGTGCGGCGGCTGGCCAGCACCACGGCGGCGCCGGCCTGGGCCAGGGTCTTGGCGAACTGCGCGCCCAGTCCGCTGGACGCGCCGGTGACCAGGGCCACGCGGCCCGACAGGTCGAGGGTGTACGCCATGCTCAGTCTCCCGAAATGTGAACGGTCGTTCGATTTTGTGCGGTCGCCGCATAAAATGCGGTCCGCTCCGGGACACGAGCCCTTCGCAAAGGAGGGTGGCCGGAGGTTGCCAAACATTATGAGCGAGACCCCCCATGACGCATGATCAGATCCTGGCCCAGTTCGGTCCCCGCGAAGCCATGGAGTACGACGTGGTCGTGGTCGGCGCCGGCCCGGCCGGCCTGTCCACCGCCATCCGACTGAAGCAGCTGGCCGCCGAGCAAGGCAAGGAGGTCAACGTCTGCGTGCTGGAGAAGGGCTCCGAGCCCGGCGCGCACATCCTCTCGGGCGCGGTGATGGACCCGCGCGCCATCAACGAGCTGTTCCCCGACTGGAAAGCGCGCGGTGCGCCGCTGAACCAGCCCGTCACGGGCGACGACCTGCTCATGCTCAGCGAGACGGGCTCGAGCCGCACGCCCGATTTCCTGATGCCGCGCAACTTCCACAACGAGGGCTGCTACGTCATCAGCCTGGGCAACGTGGTGAAGTGGCTGGCCGAGCAGGCCGAGGCCCTGGGCGTGGAGATCTTCCCCGGCTTCACCGCCGCCGAGGTGCTCTACAACGACGACGGCTCCGTCAAGGGCGTGGCCACGGGCAACCAGGGCATCGGCAAGGACGGCGAGCCCACCGAGGCCTTCCAGCTCGGCATGGAGCTGCACGCCAAGTACACCGTGTTCGCCGAGGGCGCTCGCGGCCACCTGGGCAAGCAGCTCATCGCCAAGTTCGACCTCGACAAGGGCAAGGACCCGTCGAGCTGGGCCATCGGCGTCAAGGAGCTGTGGGAGATCCCGGCCGACAAGGCCAGGCCCGGCCTGGTGGTGCACACCGCCGGCTGGCCCATGACGGACGACACCTTCGGCGGCGGCTTCCTCTACCACCTCGAGGACAACAAGGTCACGCTGGGCTTCGTCATCGGGCTGGACTACAGCAACCCCTGGCTCTCGCCCTTCGAGGAGATGCAGCGCTGGAAGACGCACCCGGCGATCAAGGCGCACATCGAAGGCGGCAAGCGCCTGGGCTACGGCGCGCGCGCCATCAACAACGGCACGCCGCAGGCCATGCCCAAGACGGTGTTCCCCGGCGGCGCGCTGGTGGGCTGCGACGCGGGCTACCTGAACGCCGCGCGCATCAAGGGCAGCCACGCGGCCATCAAGAGCGGCATGCTCTGCGCCGAGGCGGCCTTCGAGGCCGTGACGGCCGGCCGTTCGAGCGACGAGCTCTCGGCCTACCCCGCGGCCTTCGAGAAAAGCTGGCTGCACGAGGAACTCTGGCAGACCCGCAACTTCAAGGCCTGGTTCAAGAAGGGCCCGACCATCGGCAAGCTGATGACGGGCATCGAGCAGTGGTTCCTGCCCAAGATCGGCGTGAGCGCGCCGCCCTGGACCCTGCACCGCGACAAGCCCGACCACGAGTACCTCAAGCCCGCGGACCAGATGCCCAAGATCGCCTACCCCAAGCCGGACGGCGTGCTCAGCTTCGACCGCCTCTCCAGCGTCTTCGTCTCCAACACCAACCACGAGGAAAACCAGCCCGCGCACCTGACGCTGAAGAACAGCACGGTGCCGGTGCAGGTGAACCTGGCAAAGTACGCGGGCCCGGAAAGCCGCTACTGCCCGGCCGGCGTGTACGAGTTCGTGAAAACCGATGCGGGCGAGGACCGCCTGCAGATCAACGCGCAGAACTGCGTGCACTGCAAGACCTGCGACATCAAGGACCCGACCCAGAACATCGTGTGGGTAACGCCCGAAGGCGGCGGCGGTCCGAACTACGCGGGCATGTGAGGCCGCGGGCGTGTGACGTCCCTCACGCGATCGCCACGAAGCCGCCCCCGGGCGGCTTTTTCACGCCCGCGTGACACGCGAGCGTCATGCGCCCCGCCCAGAGTGCGGCGTCCACCGCTGCCTGCGCACCGCACATGCTCATCAAGACCGACAAAGGCCGCACCGAACTGCTCCCGGGCCAGCGCTCGCTGGGCCAGCGCGAGCGCGCCATCCTGCTGGTGGCCGATGGCCGCAAGTCCACCGCGTCGCTCCATGCCCTCTTCCATGGCGAAGGCCGCGCCATGGTGGAGGCGCTGCTGGCCGACGGCTACCTGATCGACGAAGCCCCGGCCGAGCCGCCCGCGCGCCCGGTGCCGCCGCCCCCGCGCGGCTCGGTGGACACCTTCAGCGGGCCACGCTCGCTGGCCAGCGCGCGCATGTTCCTGTTCGACCTGTCCGACCGCATGTTCGCCGCGCGCGACCGCGCCCTGGCCGACCGCTTCCGCCAGGCGCTGCGCGAGGCGCGCGACGCCGCCAGCATGATGGCCGTGGGCCAGGACATGCTCACCGAGATCGAGCGTGTCGCGGGCGCCGAGCGCGCCGCCTCGATCAGCGAGCGCCTGGCGAAGGTGCTGCCCGAGACCGCCCCGCAGGACGCCTGAGCGCGCCCTCGCGCCCCTGGGGACGCCGGGTGGCGTTGTCCGTGCACGCCGGGTTCCCGGCTAGAATTCGCCGCATTGTCAGGAGAGCGTTCCCCCGGGGAACCGCCGAAGGCGCAGGGGCCGGATCAGGCCCCGAACGCTCAGGCAAAAGGACTGGCAAACGCCCGCCACCCGGCGGGCGATCCCCCCTGGAGAGAGGCCCCACCCGATGGGGTCCACCGAAGGAGCAAGCGCGGCATCGCCCGCGTGAATCTCTCAGGTAAAGCGGACAGTGGGGCAGCGCACGGATGAACCCGTGTCCCGCCCCGCGAGGGGCCTGCCCCCGCCAGAGAACCCGCCGTGTCCGCCGACGCTTCCATCGACCTCCTCAAGACCCCGCTGCACGCGCTGCACCTCGAACTGGGCGCGCGCCTGGTGCCCTTCGCGGGCTACAGCATGCCGGTGCAGTACCCGGCCGGCCTCATGGCCGAGCACCTGCATACGCGCGAAGCCGCCGGCCTGTTCGACGTCTCGCACATGGGACAGCTGCGGCTCATCGGCCCCGACGCGGCCGCCGCCTTCGAAAGCCTGATGCCGGTGGACGTGATCGGCCTGGCGCCCGGCAAGCAGCGCTACGGCCTGCTGCTCAGCGACGAGGGCACGGTCATCGACGACCTGATGTTCGTGAACCGGGGCGACGACCTTTTCGTCATCGTCAACGGCGCCTGCAAGCACGGCGACCTCAAGCACATCGTCGAGCGCATCGGCGCGCGCTGCACCGTGGAGCCGCAATTCGACCGCGGCCTGCTCGCGCTGCAGGGCCCGCGGGCCGTGACGGCCCTGCAGCGCCTGCTGCCCGGCGTGGAGAAGCTGGTCTTCATGACCGGTGGCGCCTTCAGCTGGCAGGGCAAGCCCCTGTTCGCCACGCGCAGCGGCTACACCGGCGAGGACGGCTTCGAGATCTCGCTGGCCGCGGCCGACACCGAGGCCTTCGCGCGCGCCCTGCTCGCGCAGCCCGAGGTGAAACCCGTCGGCCTGGGCGCGCGCAACTCGCTGCGCCTGGAAGCCGGCCTGTGTCTCTATGGCAACGACATCGACACCACCACGACCCCCGTGGAAGCCGCGCTCAACTGGGCCATGCAGAAGGTGCGCCGCACGGGCGGCGCGCGCGCGGGCGGCTTCCCTGGCGCCGAGCGCGTGCTCGCGCAGCTCGATGGCAGCGCGCCCCTGTCGCGCGTGCGCGTGGGCCTGCTCGCGCAGGAGCGGGTGCCGGTGCGCGAGCACACCGAACTGCAGAGCGAGGCCGGCGAGCGCCTCGGTGAAGTCACCAGCGGCCTGCTCGGCCCCAGCATCAACCAGCCCATCGCCATGGGCTATGTGCCACCGGCCTTCGCGGCCGTGGGCACGCGCCTGAACGCGCTGGTGCGCGGCAAGGCCGTGCCCATGCAGGTGGCCTCCCTGCCTTTCGTTCCCAACCGTTACCACCGCGGCTGATCGCCGCAGGAGCACAACCATGACCGTCAAGTACACCCCCGATCACGAGTGGATCCAGCTCGAGGACCACGAGGCCGCCGTCGTCGGCATCACCCTGCACGCGCAGGACGCGCTGGGCGACGTGGTCTTCGTCGAGCTGCCCGAGGTGGGCCGCACCTACGCCAAGGGCGAGGTCGCCGGCGTGGTCGAGTCGGTGAAGGCCGCGGCCGACGTCTACATGCCGCTGGACGGCGAGGTGACCGAGGTCAACGAAGCCCTGCGCGCCGACCCCTCGCTGGCCAACAGCGACCCCCTGGGCAAGGGCTGGTTCTTCAAGGTCCTGATCAAGGACATGGGCCAGTTCGATCCGCTCATGGACGAACCGGCCTACCAGAAGTTCGTCAAGGACAACGCCTGATTTTTCCCCCGCCACCGAGGCCCGCCATGCTCATGCCCTCCGTCAAGCCCCTGGGTGAACTCGAGAACGCCAGCGAATTCGTCGCGCGCCACATCGGCCTCGACGAAGCGGGCGAGCGCCACATGCTCTCGGTCATCGGCGAGGCCTCGCGTCGCGCGCTGATCGACAGCATCGTGCCGCGCCCGATCGCGCGCCGCCAGGGCATGCAGCTGCCCGCGCCGCTGACCGAGGCCGCCGCGCTGGCCGAGCTCCAGGGCATCGCGCGGCAGAACAAGCTGCTCAAGAGCTTCATCGGCCAGGGCTACCACGGCACCCACACACCGGGCGTCATCCTGCGCAACATCCTGGAGAACCCGGCCTGGTACACGGCCTACACACCCTACCAGGCCGAGATCTCCCAAGGCCGAATGGAGGCGCTGGTCAACTTCCAGACCATGGTCACCGACCTGACGGGCATGGACATCGCCAACGGCTCCATGCTCGACGAGGCCACGGCCGCGGCCGAGGCCATGACGCTGGCCAAGCGCTCCGTGAAGGCCAAGGGCCATGCCTTCGTGGTGTCGGGCGACACGCACCCGCAGACCATCGAGGTGATCCAGACGCGCGCGGCACCGCTGGGCCTGGAGGTGCGCGTGGCCATGTCGGGCGAAGAATGGGACGCCATGCTGGCGGCCGACGACTACTTCGCCGCCTTCACGCAGTACCCGGCCTCCAGTGGCTGGCTGCACGACTGGACGGCGGACGCCGCCACCGTGCACGGCAAGAACGCCGCCTTCATCGTGGCCGCCGACCTGCTGGCCCTGACCCTGATCAAGCCGCCCGGCGAGATGGGCGCCGACATCGTGGTCGGCACCACGCAGCGCTTCGGCATGCCCATGGGCAACGGCGGCCCGCACGCCGCCTATATGGCCTGCCGCGACGAGTTCAAGCGCAGCCTGCCCGGCCGTCTGGTGGGCGTGAGCGTGGACGCCCACGGCCAGCCGGCCTACCGCCTGGCCCTGCAGACGCGCGAGCAGCACATCCGCCGCGAGAAGGCCACCAGCAACATCTGCACCGCGCAGGTGCTGCCCGCCGTGATCGCCAGCATGTACGCCGTGTACCACGGCCCGCAGGGCTTGAAGCGCATCGCGCAGCGCGTGGCGGCCTACACGGCCATCCTGGCCAAGGGCCTGGCCCAGCTGGGCTACACCGACACGCACCACGGCGACCGGGGCATGTTCGACACCCTCGCCCTGCGAGTGGACCCGGCCCGGGCGAACGCGCTCATGGCCCGTGCCGTGGCCCACGGCGCCAACCTGCGCCGGGCCTGGGACGGGTATGTGATCGTCACGCTGGACGAAACCACCACGCGTGAAGACATCGCCCTGCTGTGGACGATCTTCGCGACCGACGGCCAGGCCCTGCCCTCCGTGGAGGCCTTCGAGAAAGGCGTGGAGCCGCTGATCCCCGACGGCCTGCGCCGCCGCAGCGACTTCCTCACGCACCCGGTGTTCAACACCCACCACAGCGAGACCGGCATGCTGCGCTACATCCGCCTGCTGTCGGACAAGGACCTCGCGCTGGACCGCAGCATGATCCCGCTGGGCTCGTGCACCATGAAGCTGAACGCCACCAGCGAGATGATCCCCATCACCTGGCCCGAGTTCGCGAACGTGCACCCCTTCGCCCCGGCCGACCAGCGCCAGGGCTATGCCCTGCTCGACCAGCAGTTGCGCGACTGGCTGTGCGAGGCCACCGGCTACGCCGGCATCAGCCTGCAGCCCAACGCCGGTTCGCAGGGCGAGTACGCCGGCCTGCTGGTGATCCAGGCCTACCACCGATCGCGCGGCGAAGGCCACCGCAACATCTGCCTGATCCCCAGCAGCGCGCACGGCACCAACCCGGCCAGCGCGCAGATGGTGGGCCTGCAGGTCGTGGTCACCAAGTGCGACGAGAACGGCAACGTCGACCTGGCCGACCTGAAGGCCAAATGCGAGCAGCACTCGAAGAACCTGGCGGCGGTGATGATCACCTACCCCAGCACGCACGGCGTGTTCGAGACCCAGGTGAAAGAACTGTGCGCGCTCGTGCACCAGCACGGCGGGCGCGTCTACGTGGACGGCGCCAACATGAACGCCCTGGTGGGCGTGGCCGCGCCGGGCGAATTCGGCGGCGACGTGAGCCACCTCAACCTGCACAAGACCTTCTGCATCCCGCACGGCGGCGGCGGCCCGGGCGTGGGCCCGGTCTGCGTGGTGGACGACCTGGTGCCCTTCCTGCCTGGCCACGCGGCCGGCGGCCTGCCGGTCAACGGCGTGGGCGCCATCTCGGCCGCGCCGCTGGGCAACGCGGCCGTGCTGCCGATCTCGTGGATGTACATCCGCATGATGGGCGCCGAAGGCCTGCGGCATGCCACCGAGACGGCCATCCTCTCGGCCAACTACATCAGCGCGCGCCTCAAGGACCACTTCCCCACGCTGTACGCGAGCGCCAACGGGCATGTGGCGCACGAGTGCATCCTCGACCTGCGCGACCTGAAGGACACCAGCGGCGTGATGGCCGAGGACGTGGCCAAGCGCCTGATCGACTACGGTTTCCACGCGCCCACGTTGTCCTTCCCCGTGGCCAACACGCTGATGGTGGAGCCCACCGAGAGCGAGACGCTGGAGGAGATCGACCGCTTCATCGAGGCCATGATCGCCATCCGCGAGGAAATCCGCCGTGTCGAAAAAGGCGAATGGCCGCAGGACGACAACCCCCTGAAGCACGCGCCGCACACCGCGGCCAGCCTGCTCAAGGGCGAGTGGACGCGCGCCTACCCGCGCGAGACCGGCGCCGCCGTGCTGGACACGCGCGCACACGCCAAGTACTGGCCGCCCGTGGGCCGCGTGGACAACGTCTACGGCGACCGCAACCTGTTCTGCAGCTGCGTGCCGATCGGGGACTTGGCGGACTGAGGCGGGCGGCGGCCACGCGGTGGCCCTGACGGCATTCGTCGGGCGTGGGCGAGGCCCGGCAGCCCATGGACCGGGCGTTGCGGCACCGGCAGGCGCTCGAAACGGCCACCGCCGCTGGCCGGTGGTGTGTGGACCGATCGCGGGGGCGCTTCGCTCTCACGCGCCCAACCGCCTGGGGCTCAGGTGAGCGTGCCCCGGCCGCGCGGCACGATGTTCTGCGTGGCCCCGCCTGCCACGGCCGCCGCGGCGCCGAGTGCCAGCCGCGCGGCCAGCGCGGCGCGCCTCATGGCCTGGCGCCTTCGCCCACGGTGAAGGTGCCCACGGTGACCTCGTCGCCCCGGCCGCTGAGGCGCAGCACCACGTCCTGGTCATTCTGCGTGGCTCGGCCGAAGTCGGTGGACAGGCGCAGCATGAGCGTGGTGGCCGGCGCCACGATCTGCTGGCGGTGGCCATAGAACTGCGCCTTCACCGTGTAGGTGCCGGGCTTGGCGTGGCGCAGCGAGAACTCCTCGGGGCCGTAGCCACCGACAAAGTCGCGCGACATGCGCCCGCCCTGGTAGGTGAGGCGGTTGGCGTAGTAGGCGCGCTCGCCGTTGGGGTCGATCACCCAGAGGTCGATGTCGGTGTTGTCGGCGTCCCAGGACAGCACGGCGCGCAGGTCCAGCGGCAGGTTGCGCCGCAGGCGCGGGTGCAGGCGCGACAGGTCCACTGGCCGGCCGGTGGCCTCGGCGCGCGCGGCGATGGCGTTGAGCTCGGCCAGCGCGATCAGCTCGATGTCCGGGAAGCGGTTGTTCCAGGCCCGCGAGACGACCTCCACCAGGGTGTCGACCGCGCGCTGCGCCTCACCGGACTGGTCCAGCGCCAGGCCCAGGTCGCGCCAGGACTGGGGTTCGTCGGGCGCCAGGCGCCGCACCTGCTCCAGCACGGGCAGTGCGTCGGCCACGGCGCCGGCCTGCTGCAGGCGGTAGGCGAGGATGCGCAGCAGGTGGCGGTTTTCCAGGTCCATTTCGGCCAGGTTGGACAGCACGCGCAGCGCCAGGGCGTTCTGCCCGCGCGCCACCAGCAGGTCGGCCACGTCCAGGAAGAAGGCCGAGCTTTGCGCGTAGCCGGGGCGCTCGTCGAGGTAAATGGCGTAGAGGTCCTCGTCCCTGGCGGCGCGCAGGCGGCGGGCATAGGGCTCGTCGGGCTGCCACGGGCGCAGCGCGATGGTGGTGTCGCCCGGCAGCGGCGGCTGCGGGGCCGCGCCACCGGGTGCGGGTGCGGGTGCAGGGGCCGGCGGACGGGCCATGGCCGCGGGCGCCGCGCGCCGGCTGTCCGAGCCGCTGCCCGGCGCGACCCGGGGCGGCGGCGGCGCGTCCTTCGGGAAGGCCTTCTCCCACCAGGCCACCTTCTCATTGAAGCGCTCGACCGTTGTCGCCAGCGCGATGCGCTGTCGGCGCACCGCGCCTTCGCGCCGGTGCAGCATCAGCGTGTCCCATTCGGCGCGCAGATCGGGCGGCGGCTCGACATCGAACAGCACGTAGTCCTCGGCGGTGTCGAGCACCAGCAGCGAGGTCTCGGTGCTGGCGATGCCGAAGGCCTGGCCCAGGCGGCGGATCGCCTGGCGCTGGCGCTCCAGGTCGGCCTCCAGCCGGGCGATGCGCCAGCCGGCCCAGCGGTGCGCGGCCACGGCCACCGGCGTGGCACCGCGCACCGGTGGCGGTGCGCCGTCGGCGGACAGCTCGAGGCGGCGGACCTGGCGCGAGCCGTCGGGTGCAGAAAGCGTGAGCCGCAGGCTCGCCCGCGGCTGCGTCAACACGCCGGCCACGCCGATGCGCCCGCCCTGCGGGTAGACCGATCCCAGCTCCAGGTCGCGCGCGCCCTCGGCCTGCACGTCCACCACGCGCTGGCGCTCGTGCGTGAGCAGAGATAGGGCCTGCGCCGTGTCCAGGGCCTGCAGGTCGGCGTAGGCGCCGCCGCTGGCCTCGGCGGCGTGGCGCAGGGTGCGCGCCGCCGCGCCCGCCGAGGACGAGAAGGCCACCAGCGGCAGGGCGGGGCTGGGCAGGCCGGCGGCGCCCCAGTTGCCCATGCCGTCGGAAAACAGCACGGCGATGTCGGCGTCGGCCGGCGGCTGCAGGGCCTGCAGGCGCGTCGCGCCGTCGTAGGGCAGCGATTGCAGGCGCTGGCGCAGGGCGTTCCAGTCGCCACCGCGCACGGTGTGCGGCTCCATCGGCTCGGCCTCGTTGCGCACCACCACCAGCTGCACCTGCACCTCGCCCAGCTGGCGGAACCAGGCGTCGAGCACGGCGAATTCGCGCGCGTGGTCGCGCTGCGCGCCGGAGGCCGAAGCGTCCCACAGCAGGGCCACGCGGCGCGGCGCCGGGCGGGCCCAGCGCGGCGCGGCCACCGGCAGTTCGGCCAGGAAATAGCGCTGGTCCTGCCAGGTGTCGGTGCTCACCAGGGGCTCGCGCGGCGCGGCCGGCAGCGCGACGCGCAATCCGTCGCGGCCCTGGTGCTGGGTCCGCCCGAAGGCGATGCGGCTGCCGCCGTTCTGCGCCGTGGCGAGCAGGCGCTCGGCGCCCAGCGTGGCCGACAGCGCGCGCGGCGCCACGCCGGCCACCTGCACCGCCACGTCCAGGGCGCCCACCGCGCCGCCGAAGCGCAGCGGCAGGCGCCAGACGGGACGGGCGCTGGCGGGCACGGACTCGCGGACCTCCAGCACCACGCGGCGCTGGCCCCGGGCCGGCAAGGGATACACATGCAGCTTGTGGTGCCCGCCCTGCGTGGTTTCCAGCAGCGCCGGGTCCACGCGGGCGCGCACCACGTCCTCGAACACCTGGCGGCCCTTGGGCTTTTCCACCGGCACCGCCGCGCGCAGCTGGCCGCCGATGTCGAGCGCGAAGCCCGTCACCACCTGCCCTTCCAGCAAGGGAAACTGCAGCTCGGCCTGCAGCTCTTCGGCGTTCGGGTTGAACAGCTCCAGCTCGACCCGCGTGGCCGCCGCCAGGCCGACGATCTCGGTGCGCACGACGGCCCGCTGCACCCGCACCGGCAGCCGCGCCTCGGGCGCGAGGATGCGGATCGGCGGCAAGGGTGGCCCGGGGGACCGCACCTGGGCCATGGCCGTGGCCGCGACGAGCAGCGCCGAGGCGCCCATGACCAGCCAGCGCCCCAGGCGCGGCGGCGAACAACGGATCACAGGCATATCATCCCCGGGCATCGCGGGCATTCTAGGAACGCCCGCGATGCCGGCCGCATAGTGCAAATGCACCGACCCCGCGAAGAAGATCACAGCCCGAGCCGCCGTCCACCCGCCCATGTCACTCGAAGATTTCAGCCAGTTCGTCCTGACGCTGTACCGCCTCTCGCACGAGCTGCCGCTGGAGCGCTTCCAGGATGCGGCGCTGCAGCATCTGCGCCAGGCGCTGCCCTTCGACTCTTCGATGTGGGGCACGGCCACCAGCCGGCCCGACGGCATCGACATCCACACCATCCACCTGCACGAGCAGCCGCCCGAGATGCTGGCCAGCTACGAGCAGATCAAGCACCTGGACACCGCCGCCGTGGCCGCTGGTCTGCAGCCGCGCACCACGCTGGCCTTCAACGCCCGCGACTGGTTCCACCACCGCGAACAGGCGCCGCTGCGCGAACACGGCCGCCGCTTCGAGCAGGCCAATTTCTTCATCAGCTCCGAGCACGACCCGCGCACGCGCTTCGTGCACTGGCTCACCCTGTTCCGGGCCGACGAACGCGCGCGCTGCTCCGGCGACGAGCAGCGCCTGCTGGCCGCGCTGTCGCCGCACGTGATGCAGGCCCTGGCCTTCAACCGCATCGCCCACCTCGACCGGCTGGAGGCCGCCCGCCGGCCGGCGCACGGCACGGCCATCGCCGACGCGCACGGCGTGATCTACCACGCCGACGCCGGCTTCGAGTCCGCGCTGCGCGCCGAATGGGCCAGCTGGAACGGCGGCGCCGCCCTGCCCCCCGCCCTGCTGGACCACCTGCGGCGCGGCCAGGCCCGCCACCTCGGCGCGCGCGCCGTGGTCTGGCACCGCGTGGAACAGGGCCTGCTGTTCCTGGGTGCGCGCCCGCGCTGCGCGGCCGACGACCTGTCGCCGCGCGAGCTGGTGATCGCGCGCCTGGTGGCCAAGGGCCACACCCACAAGGAAATCGCGCGCCTGCTGGAGCGCGCGCCCGCCACCATCCGCAACCAGATCCAGGGCATCTACGGCAAGCTGGGCGTGGGCAACATCGCCGGCCTGGTCGAGGCGCTGCGCCCGCTCGACTGAACGGGGGATCGCGCCGCCCCGACCGCGGCCCCGTACACTGCCCGGTTCCGCCCTGCCATGACCGCCTCCGCCTTCCGCGTGCTCAGCGTCATCCCGCCGATGACGCAGCTCAACACGCCCTACCCCTCCACCGCCTACCTCACGGGCTTCCTGCGCTCGCGCGGCATCGAGGCCGAACAGACCGATCTGGCCCTGGCCCTGGTACTGCGACTGTTCACGCCCGCCGGGCTGGACGCCATCCGCGAACGCGCCCTGGCCCTGCCCGAGCGGCGGCGCAGCGCCAGCGTGCACGCCTTCCTCGACGACTTCGCGCGCCACCGCCGCGCCATCGCGCCCACCATCGCCTTCCTGCAGGGGCGCGACAGCACGCTGGCACACCGCATCGCCGCGCGCGAGCTGCTGCCCGAAGGCCCGCGCTTCGCCGCGCTGGAGCAATACGGCCACCTCACGGGCGACGACGGCGAAGACGGCGGCGGCGACCCGCTGGGCTGGGCCTTCGGCGCCCTGGGCACGAACGACCGCGCGCGCCACATCGCCACCCTCTTCCTCGACGACCTGGCCGACGTGGTCCGCGACGCGGTGGATGAGCGCTTCGCCTTCGTGCGCTACGGGGAATCCCTGGCCAGCAGCCAGCCCACCTTCGAGCCCCTGGCCCAGGCCCTGGCCGCGCCGCCCACGCTGGTGGACGACCTGCTGCGCGAACTGGCCCTGAACGCGGTGGCGCGCGCGAACCCGCAGCTGGTGCTGCTCTCGGTGCCCTTCCCCGGCGCGGTCTATGGCGCGCTGCGCATCGCGCAGGCCATCAAGTCGCGCTGGCCGGCGCTGCCCATCGCGCTCGGCGGTGGCTACGTCAACACCGAACTGCGCGAGCTGAAGGAAGCGCGCCTGTTTCACTTCGTCGACTACGTCACCCTGGACGCGGGCGAACGCCCGCTGCTCGCGCTCATCGAGCACCTGCAGGGCCGGCGCAGCGCGCAGCGCCTGGTGCGCACCTTCCTGCGCGACGCCGGCAGCGGCACGGTGAAGTACCTCAACCTCGCCGAGCCCGACGTGCCCTTCGAGGACGTGGGCACGCCCACCTGGGACGGCCTGCCGCTGCACGACTACCTGAGCCTGCTCGACATGCTCAATCCCATGCACCGGCTCTGGAGCGACGGGCGCTGGAACAAGCTCACGGTGGCGCACGGCTGCTACTGGAAGAAGTGCAGCTTCTGCGACGTGGGGCTGGACTACATCGGCCGCTACGAGACCGCCGCCGCCAGCACGCTGGTCGACCGCATCGAACGCATCGTCGATGAAACCGGCCAGACCGGCTTTCACTTCGTCGACGAGGCCGCGCCGCCCAAGGCCCTGAAAGCCCTGGCCGAGGAATTGCTGCGCCGCGACCTGGCCATCAGCTGGTGGGGCAACATCCGCTTCGAAAAAACCTTCACGCCCCAGCTCTCGCAGCTGCTGGCCGACAGCGGCTGCATCGCCATGAGCGGCGGGCTGGAGGTGGCCAGCGACCGCCTGCTCGCGCTCATGAAGAAGGGCGTGACGGTGGACCAGGTGGCGCGCGTCACCAAGGGCTTCAGCGACGCCGGCATCCTGGTGCACGCCTACCTGATGTACGGCTTTCCCACGCAGACCGTGCAAGACACGGTGGACGCGCTGGAGTACGTGCGCCAGCTCTTCCTCAACGGCTGCATCCAGAGCGGCTTCTTCCACCGCTTCTCGTGCACCGTGCACTCCCCCGTGGGGCTGGACCCGAAGGCCTATGGCATCGAGCTGGTGCCCCTGCCACCGGTGAGCTTCGCGAAGAACGACATCGGTTTCATCGACCCCACCGGCGTGGACCACGACGCGCTGGGCATCGGCCTGCGCAAGGCGCTCTACAACTACATGCACGGCAGCGGACTGGACGAGGACGTGCGCGCCTGGTTCGAGCACCTGGCGCATCCGGTGCCACGGCCCACGGTGAAGAAGCAGCGCATCGCGCGGGCGCTGGCGCAGCGCGAGGCGGCCTGAACGGCCATCCCCCTACACTTTGCGCATGAGCCTCAAGATCACCGTCTATTCCAAGTCCGCCTGCCCGCAGTGCGAGTCCGCCAAGATGCTGCTGAAGTCCCGCGCCATGGACTTCGAGGAGATCAAGATCGACGACGAGGCCGAACGCCTCGCGTTCTATGAAAAGTGCGGTCCCTCGGTGCGCCAGATGCCGCAGATCTTCATCAATGACCAGCGCGTGGGCGGTCTGGCCGGCCTGCAGGCGGCGCTGGCGCAGCTGGGGCGTTGAAGGCGCCGTTCACGCGGTACGCGGCTGACTTGCTGCGGTTTTCAAAGCACACAGACTTGCGTGCGGATAGGCACGCTGGTTACCCTGCGGCCGCATGGACGCGTTGAACTGGCTGCCACCCGCCCTGCTGACCTGGCTGCCCTCGCTGGGCAGCATGCTGATCGGCGTGCTGCTCGCCAGCCTGGCCTTTCGCCTCGGCGAACGCGTGGTGCGCCGCGCCACGCGCGATGCGCCCGTCGCGGCCAGCGTGGCCAAGGCCATCCGCTCGCCCGCGAAATGGGGCCTGCCGCTGCTGCCCGTCAACGCCGTGCTGCAAGGCACACCGGCCGACGCGCCGGGCCTGGCCGGCGCGCAGCAGCTCTGCGCTCTGCTGCTGATCGGCGCCGTGACCTGGCTGGTGTCCAACGCGGTGCGCGGCGCGGCCCAGGGCGTCATCGCCGCCAACCCCACCAGCACGGCCGACAACCTGCACGCGCGCCGCGTCCAGACGCAGACGCGCGTGCTCGCGCGCACGCTGCAGGGCCTGGTGCTGCTGATCGGTCTGTCGCTCATGCTGATGACCTTCCCACAGGCGCGGCAGATCGGCACCAGCCTGCTGGCCTCTGCCGGCCTGGCGGGTCTGGTGGCGGGCTTCGCCGCGCGGCCGGTGCTGGGCAACCTGATCGCCGGCCTGCAGATCGGCCTGAGCCAGCCGATCCGCCTCGACGACGTGGTGATCGTCGAAGGCGAGTGGGGCGTGATCGAGGAGATCACCGGAACCTACGTGGTGGTGCGCATATGGGACCAGCGCCGCCTGGTGGTGCCGCTGCAGTACTGGATCGAGAAGCCTTTCCAGAACTGGACACGCACCACATCCGATCTCATCGGCACCGTCTTCCTGTGGGTGGACTACCGCACGCCGCTGGCGCCGCTGCGCGAGGAGTTGCAGCGCATCTGCGAGGCCTCGCCCCACTGGGACAAGCGATTCAGCCTGTTGCAGGTGACGGAAGCCGGCGAGCGCGCCCTGCAATTGCGCTGCCTGGTGACGGCGGGCTCGGCCGGCGCGGCCTGGGACCTGCGCTGCGAGGTGCGCGAGAAGCTGGTCGACTTTCTTCAGCGGGCCTACCCTCAGTACCTGCCGCGCCTGCGCGCCGAGCTGGACATGGCGTCGGCGCCTTCGGCCGCGCCGGCGCACGGCGGCGCGGCGCGCGAAGCGGCCCGCTGAGCCCCGCGCCGCCGCGCGATCACTCCGCCGGCCCGGCCGCGATCTGCCGCAGCGCCTGCTCGTAGGCCGCCGCCGGCTGGCCACCCGAGATCAGGTGGCGGTCGTTGACGATCACCGCCGGCACCGCGTGGATGCCGTGCGACAGGTAGAACTGCTCGCGCTCGCGCACGTCCTGCGCGAATTCGTCGCTGGCCAGGATGGCCTGGGCGCGCGCCCCGTCCAGCCCCGCCTCGCGCACGCAGGCCAGCAGCACCTCGTGGTGGCCCATGGCCTCGCTGCGCGTGTGGCAGGCGGCCATCAGCGCCTTCTTGAGCGCGTGCTGCTGGCCGGGCGCGCCCTCTTCGGCCGCCCAGTGCAGCAGGCGGTGGGCGTCGAAGGTGTTCCAGATGCGGCCCCGGCCCGCCGGGTTGAATGGGAAGCCCACCTCGGCGCCGCGCGCGGCGATGGTCCCGCGTATCTGCGCCTGCTGCTCGGGCGTGCTGCCGTACTTTTCCGTCAGGTGCTCGCCGATGTCCTGGCCCTCGGCACCCATCTGGGGGTTGAGCTCGAAGGGCTGGAAGGTGATGTCGGCCGCGACCTGGCCGTCGAGCCGTTTCAGGGCCTGCTCCAGCCCGCCCAGGCCGACGGCGCACCAGGGGCAGGAGACGTCGGAGACGAAATCGATCTTGAGGCGTGGGATGTTCATGGGCGGGATTGTCCCGCCCGGCGCTGCGAGACAATGCCGGCTTCCCCGCAATGACCCTGCCCGCAGGGCGTGATAGCCCCCAATCCCCTCCATGACCGACCGCTACGCCGTCATCGGCCACCCGATCTCGCACAGCAAGTCCCCGCAGATCCACGCCGCGTTTGCCCGGGCCACCGGGCAGGACATCGCCTACACCGCCATCGAGGCGCCGCTGGACGGCTTCGCGGCCACGGTGCGGGCCTTTCGCGAACAGGGCGGGCGCGGCGCCAATGTCACCCTGCCCTTCAAGCTGCAGGCCTGCGAACTGGCCACCGACCCGAGCGAGGCCGCGCGCCTGGCCGGCGCGGCCAATGCCCTGCGCTTCGAGCCGGGCGACCGCATCCGCGCCGAGAACTTCGACGGCGTCGGCCTGGTCAACGACATCCAGCGCAACCTGGGCCACGCGCTCAAGGGTCGGCGCGTGCTGCTGCTGGGCGCCGGCGGCGCCACGCGCGGCGCGCTGCTGCCCCTGGCGCAACAAGGCCCCGCCGCACTGGCCGTGGCCAACCGCACGGCCGACAAGGCGCACGCGCTGCGCGCCGATTTCGCCGCCCACGCCACGCTGCAGAGCGGCGGCTACGCGGACCTCGCGGGCGAGCGCTTCGATGTGGTGATCAACGCCACCTCGGCCGGCCTGTCCGGCGAGGCCCTGCCCCTGCCCGGTGGCCTGTTCGCGCCCGGCGCCCTCGCCTACGACATGGTCTACGGCAAGGGCCTGACCCCGTTCCTGCGCCAGGCGCGCGAGGCCGGGGTGCATGCGCTGGCCGACGGCGTGGGCATGCTGGTGGAACAGGCGGCCGAGGCCTTCGCCTGGTGGCGCGGCGTGCGACCGGGCACGCGCGAGGTGATCGAGCGGCTGTCGGTGCCCCTGGTTTAAAGTCGGTCGGATCACAAGGAAAGCCCGTCCATGCCCGCCATCCTGCTGCTCAACGGCCCCAACCTGAACCTGCTCGGCACGCGCGAGCCCGCCACCTACGGCGCGGCCACGCTGGCCGACGTGGAGGCCCGCTGCCGCGCCACCGCAGAGCGCCTGGGCCACACGCTGGAGGCGCTGCAGAGCAACCACGAAGGCGCGCTGCTCGACGCCATCCACGCCGCCGGCCGGCGCTTCAAGGCCGGCGAACTGCTGGGCGTGGTGATGAACCCCGGCGCCTACACCCACACCTCCATCGCGCTGCACGACGCCATCGCCGGCGTCGCGCCGCTGCCGGTGATGGAGGTGCACATCTCCAACGTGCACGCGCGCGAGTCCTTCCGCCACCACTCCTACGTCTCGCCGGTGGCGGCGGGCATCGTGGTCGGTTTCGGCGTCGCGGGCTACGAACTCGCGATCGAAGGGCTGGTCCGCAAGGCCGCCGCCCGGTGAAAACCCGCCACTTCGCCCAGCTCGTCGGGCTGTCGGCGCTCTGGGGGGCTTCCTTCCTGTTCCTGCGCATCGCCACGCCGGCGCTCACGCCGCTGCCGCTGGCCGGCATCCGCGTGGCGCTGGCGCTGGTGGTGCTCACCATCGTCATGCGCGCGCTGGGCCAGCGCTGGCCCTGGAAGCACTGGCGCGAGCTGCTGGGGCTGGGCACGCTCACCGTGGTCCTGCCCTTCCTGCTCTATGCCTGGGCCGCGCTGTACCTGCCGGCCGGCTACAGCGCCCTGCTCAACACCACGGCCGTGCTGTTCGGCACCCTGGCCGCCGCCTGGCTGAAGGAAGACACGCTGACGCGCCACAAGCTCATCGGCTGCGCCCTGGGTTTCGTGGGCGTGGGACTCATCGTGCAACTGGGCCCGGTCCGGCTCGACGGCCCGACCATCCTGGCCGTGCTGGCCTGCATCGCCGCCTCGGCCGGCTACGGGGCCTCCACCCCGCTGATGAAGCGCGCCACCACGCGCATGGAGCCGCTGGCCATCGCGGCCGGCCTGCACGCCGGCGCGCTGGTGTTCCTGCTGCCCGGCGCGGCCTGGGCCTGGCCGCAGGCCACGTTCACGCCGGCCGCGCTCATGGCCGTGGGCGTGCTGGGCATCATCACCTCGGGGACCGCCTACTGGGTCCACCTGCGCATCCTGCGCCACGTCTCGCCGGTGGCGGCCATCAGCCCGGCCTTCATGATCCCGATCTTCGGCGTCACCTGGGGCCACCTTTTCCTGGGCGAGGAGCTCTCCAGCGGCCTGTTCATCGGCGGCGCGCTGGTGCTGGTGGCCACGGGCCTGGTGACGGGCTTCAACCCCTTGCGCCGCTGGCTCGCGTCAACGCCCGCACCTTGAGCGCGCAAGCGGCCGCCACCAGGCCGCAGAGCGCGCCCAGCCAGAACACGCTGGCCAGGCCGAAGCGGCTGGACACCAGGCCGCCCAGCAGGCCGCCCGTGACACCCGACAGGCCGTAGCCCAGCACCGCGTACAGCGCCTGCCCGCGCCCGCGCAGGCGGCCCGGGAAGTGCTCGCTGATCCAGGCGATGCAGACCGTGTGGTGCGCCGCGAAGGTGATGGCGTGCGCCAGCTGCGCCAGCGCCAGCAGCGGCCACACCGACGGCAGCCCGGCCGTGATCGCCATGCGCAGCGCGGTGAGCGCGCCACCCAGCACCAGCCAGCCCGGCAAGGACAGCGCGGGCATCCAGCGCCCCTGGGTGAGGAACCAGCCGATCTCCACCAGCACCGAGGCGGCCCAGAACGCGCCGATGGCCGACTTGGGGTAGCCCAGCGCGTCCAGGTGCAACGAGAAGAACACGTAGATGAACACATGCGCGAGCACGTGGAAGAACACCGCCGCGAAGAACCAGCGCATGCGCGGCTGGCGCAGCACGGGCCCGATCGGCTCGGCCCTGGCCTGGTGCGCGGCGGGCTCGCGCGCGTCGGGCAGCAGCCAGGTGCTGAGTGCCACGGCGGCCAGGCTGAGCGAGGTCCAGGCCGCGAAGCTGCCCATGCCGAAGGCCTGGAACCAGGCACCGGCCGCCAGCACCGTGACCAGGAAGCCCAGCGAACCCCAGACGCGCACGCGGCCGTAGCGGCGCACGTCCAGCCGGCCATCGCGGCTCACCTGCTGGGCCAGCACGGCCTCGCTCATGGGCATCATGCCGCTGGTGTGGGTGAACATCAGCAGCAGCACCACGAACAGCAGCGGGCCGCTCAGTTCGAACCACAGGCCCAGCGAGCACAGCAGCGCCACGCCGGCGCCCACCCGCAGCAGGCGCACGCGCTCGCCGGTGTGGTCGCTCAGCCAGCCCCAGCCATAGGGCGCGAACAGGCGCGTGGCCGCCTGCACCGAGGTGAGCACGCTGATGGCCAGCAGGCCGAAACCCAGGTCCTTGAGCCAGAGCGGCAGGTAAGGATTGAAGAAACCGATGTGGGCGAAGTAGCTGCCCGACAGCGCGCAGAAGGCAAAGAGCCGGCCGCGCTCAGCCACGGGCGCGCGCGGCGATGTCCGGCGTGTCCGTGCGCACGTCGCCGCACTGCGCGCGGTGCAGCAGCGCGTGGTCCATGACGACCAGGGCCAGCAGGGCCTCGGCGATGGGGGTGGCGCGGATGCCCACGCAGGGGTCGTGGCGGCCCTTGGTGATGAGCTCGGTGCTCTTGCCCTCGATGTCGATGCTCTCGCGCGGCACCAGGATAGAGCTCGTGGGCTTGATGGCGATCTGCACCTCCAGGTCCTGTCCGGTGCTGATGCCGCCCAACACGCCGCCGGCCTTGTTGGCCGCGAAGCCCTCGGGGGTGAGGCTGTCGCCGTGCGTGCTGCCGAAGTCGGCCACGCTGGCGAAGCCGGCGCCGATCTCCACGCCCTTGACCGCGTTCAGGCCCATCAGGGCGTGCGCGATGTCGGCGTCGAGCCGGTCATACAGGGGCTCGCCCAGGCCCACGGGCATGCCGGTGGCCGTGACCCGCAGGCGCGCGCCGCAGGAGTCGCCGCGCTTGCGCAGGGCGTTCATGTAGTCCTCGATGGCCGAGACGTCGGCCACGGGGGCGAAGAAGGGGTTGTTCGGCACGTGCGCCCAGCCCTCGAAGGGGATGGCGAGTTCGCCCACCTGCACCATGCAGCCGCGGAAGCGGGTGCCGTATTGCTGCGCCAGCCACTTCTTGGCCACGGCGCCGGCGGCCACGGTGGGGGCGGTGAGGCGGGCCGAGGAGCGGCCGCCGCCGCGTGGGTCGCGGATGCCGAATTTCTGCCAGTAGGTGTAGTCGGCGTGGCCGGGGCGGAAGGTGCGCGCGATCTCGCTGTAGTCCTTGCTGCGCTGGTCGGTGTTGCGGATGAGCAGGCAGATGGGGGTGCCGGTGGTCTTGCCCTCGTACACGCCGCTGAGGATTTCCACCGCGTCGGGCTCGTTGCGCTGGGTGACGAACTTGCTGGTGCCGGGGCGGCGGCGGTCCAGGTCGCCCTGGATATCGGCCTCGGACAGGTCCATGCCGGGCGGGCAGCCGTCGATGACGCAGCCGATGGCCGGGCCGTGGGATTCGCCGAAGTTCGTGACCCGGAACAGGGTGCCTAGGGTGTTGCCGCTCATAGGCCGCCGATTATCGGCGAGGCCTTTGCCGGGCCGACAAGCGCCCGCGCACCTGTCAGTCGGCGCCGGCCAGCCACCATCCATGCAGCGCCTCGATGTCGCCGGAGCACAGCATCGGCATCGCGTCGCGGATGCGCTCGATGGGCCAGTCCCACCAGCGCATCTCCAGCAGCAATGCGATGCGTTCGTCGCTGAAGCGCTTGCGGATCGTGCGCGCGGGGTTGCCGCCGACGATGGCGTAAGGCTCGACGTCCCGCGTCACCACGGCGCGGCTGGCGATCACCGCACCGTCGCCGATGGTCACGCCCGCCATCACGATCGCTTCGGCGCCCATCCAAACATCGTTGCCTACCACGGTGTCCCCCGCGGGCTGCCACGCGTCCAGCGCCTGGGCGAAGGCCGGTTCTTCCTTCATGTAGAAGAAAGGAAACGAGGAGACCCAGTCGTACCGGTGTCCCTGGTTGCCCGCCATCACGAACGACACGCCGGTGCCGATCGAGCAGAAGCTGCCGATGCGCAGGCGATCGGCAGCGCCACCGGGCTCGGGCGAGAGATAGCGGGCGCAGTCGTCGAACGATCTGCCGTGGTAGTAGCCTGAGTAATAGCTGTAGCGGCCGACTTCGATGTTCGGGTTGGCCACCTGCTCCGAGAGGAGCTTGCCTTTGAAGGGACTGTCAAAGAAGTTGTCGTGCATGAGCCGCCATCCTATTCGACGCGAAGCGGTCCATCCCTGGGGCCGCGACGCGCCTACTGCGCCAGGGCTTTTCCGCTCGCGCACCGGCCCATGGCCGAGGGCTGGGGCTGTGACGCCAGGGCTGCGCTGCGCCAGGCACACCAGGTCCAGCGCCAGTTCGCAGGCGATGACGCACGACAACACCACCGGCCCGGCGATGCCGGCTCCGTGGTGTCCCGGGACGGGTGGCGGTGGGCGATCAGCGCGCGACGCGCAGCTGCGGCGGCGGGTCCGCGGGCGTCTCTTCCTCGGGCCAGTCGCGGATATAGGCCTTGAGCATCTTGTTCTCGAAGTTCTGGCTGTCCACCACGGCCTTGGCCACGTCGTAGAAGCTGATGACGCCCATGAGCATGCGGGCCTCCATCACCGGCATGTAGCGCGTGTGCTTCTCCAGCATCATGGGGCGCACGGCTTCCAGCTCGGTCTCGGGGGTGCAGGTCATGGGGTGGTCGTCCATGACGCTGCGCACGATCTTGCCGCCCAGCTGGCCGCCGTTGGCCGCCAGCGTCTCGATCAGCTCGCGGAAGGTCAGCATGCCCACCAGTTCGCCATGCTCCATCACGGCCAGCGAACCGATGTCGAACTGCGCCATGGTCTGCACGGCCACGTCGAGTCGCTCGTCGGGCGAGACGGTGTAGAGCGTGCCGCCCTTGACGCGCAGGATGTCGCTGACTTTCATGGTGGGTCTCCTCTGGGGGGTGTCGCTTCCGCTCTGAGCGGGTGGGTCAATATAGCCCACAATCCCCCAGAAATCACAGAGGAGACCGTCCCCATGGCAGGCCACGCCGACCCCGGCTTCGACACGCTCGCGCTGCACGCGGGCGCCGCGCCCGACCCCGCCACCGGCGCGCGCGCCGTGCCCATCCACCTCACCACCTCGTTCGTTTTCGAGTCGAGCGACCACGCCGCCGCCCTGTTCAACCTGGAACGCGCAGGCCACGTCTACAGCCGCCTGAGCAACCCCACCAACGCGGTGTTCGAGCAGCGCATGGCCGCGCTGGAAGGCGGCATCGGCGCCATCGCCACCGCCAGCGGCCAGGCCGCGCTGCACCTGGCGGTGGCCACGCTCATGGGCGCGGGCTCGCACATCGTGGCCAGCACGGCGCTGTATGGCGGCAGCCAGAACCTGCTGCACTACACCATGCGCCGCTTCGGCATCGACACCACCTTCGTCAAGCCCGGCGACATCGACGGCTGGCGCGCCGCCATCCGGCCCAACACCCGCCTGCTCTTCGGCGAAACCGTGGGCAACCCGGGCCTGGACGTGCTGGACATGCCCACCGTGGCGCAGATCGCACACGAGGCGCGCGTGCCCTTGCTGGTGGATTCAACCCTGACAACCCCTTACCTGGTCAAGCCGCTGGAGCTGGGCGCGGATCTGGTCTACCACTCGGCCACCAAGTTCCTCAGCGGCCATGGCACGGTCATCGGCGGGGTGCTGATCGACGGCGGCGGTTTCGACTGGGACGCCGCCGGCCACTTCCCCGAGTTCAGCGCGCCCTACGACGGCTTCCACAACATGGTGTTCACCGAGGAGTCGACGGTGGGCGCCTTCCTGCTGCGCGCGCGCCGCGAGGGCCTGCGCGACTTCGGCGCCTGCATGAGCCCGCACACGGCCTGGCTGATCCTGCAGGGCATCGAAACCCTGTCGCTGCGCATGGAGCGCCACCTGGGCAACACCGAGAAGGTGGTGCAGTTCCTGGCCAGCCACCCGCTGGTGGGCCGCGTGGGCCACCCGCTGATCGAGTCGCACCCCAGCCACGCGCTGGCCAACAGGCTGCTGCGCTTCGGCGCGCGCGGCGCGGGTTCGGTGTTCAGCTTCGACATCAAGGGCTCGCGCGCCCAGGGGCGCGCTTTCATCGAGGCGCTCAAGCTGTTCAGCCACCTGGCCAACGTGGGCGACTGCCGCTCCCTGGTGATCCACCCGGCCAGCACCACGCACTTCCGCATGAGCGACGAGGCCCTGGCGGGCGCAGGCATCGGCCCGGGCACCATCCGCCTGTCCATTGGCCTGGAAGACGCCGACGACCTGATCGACGACCTCAAGCGCGCGCTCAAGGCCGCCGAGAAAGCGGGGGCCTGACATGGAGCTCACTGTCAACGGCGCCAAGACCTACTGCTACACCGGCGGCAAGCCCTTCGACGCCGCCAAGCCCACCGTGGTCTTCATCCATGGCGTGCTGAACGACCACAGCGTCTGGATCCTGCAGAGCCGCTACCTGGCCCACCACGGCTTCAACGTGCTCGCCGTGGACCTGCCGGGCCACGCGCGCAGCGAGGGCGAGGCGCCGGCCAGCGTGGAGGCGGCGGCCGATTTCATCGCCGCGCTGCTCGACGCCGCCGGCGTGCAGAAGGCCGCGCTGGTGGGCCACAGCTGGGGCTCGCTGATCGCGCTGGAGGCCGCGGGTCGGCTCAAGGAGCGCATCACGCACGCCGTGCTGGTCGGCACGGCCTACCCGATGAAGGTCTCGCCGGCGCTGATCGAAGCCTCGCTGAACCAGCCGGAGAAGGCGCTGGCCATGATCAACGTCTTCAGCCGCAGCACCCTGGCCGCGCCGCCCTCGGCGCTGGGGCCGGGCACCTGGGTGTACGGCGCCAGCATGGCCCTGGGCCGGCGCGTGCTGCGCAGCAACCCGAGGGTGAATGTGTTCCACCGCGGCTTCGTGGCCTGCGACACCTACGCCCACGGCGAGGCCGCGGTGAAGGCCCTCACCTGCCCCGTGCTGTTCCTGCTCGGCGCGCAGGACCAGATGACCCAGGCCAAAGCCGCGAAGCCGCTGATCGACGCCGCCCAGGCGGCCGGCAAAACCGTGAAGGTGGTCACCCTGCCCGTGGGACACCACCAGATGACCGAGACCCCCGACGCCACGCTGTTCGCGATCCGCGACTTCCTCCAGGCATGACGATCTCCGCCGACCACATCACCCCGCCGATGGGCGACACGCGCGCGCGGGCCATCGCACAGGCTTTCGACCTGCGCGCCCTGCCGCCCGACTTCTTCACCAACCCCTACCCGGTGTACCGCGCGCTGCGCGAGCAGGACCCGGTGCGACGCATGCCCGACGGCTCGGTTTTCCTCACGCGCTGGGCCGACCTGGCGGCCGTCTACCGCGACGCCGCCTCGTTCAGTTCCGACAAGCACGTGGAGTTCGCGCCCAAGTACGGCCTGGGCACGCCGCTGTTCGAGCACCACACCACCAGCCTGGTGTTCAACGACCCACCGCTGCACACGCGCGTGCGCCGCCTGATCATGGGCGCGCTCACGCGCCGCGCCATCGCCGACATGGAGGCCGGTCTCGTCGAGCTGGTGGACCGCCTGCTCGATGGCATCGCCGTGCACGAGGGCGGCGACCTGATCGAGGACTTCGCGTCCGCCATTCCGGTGGAAATCATCGGCAACCTGCTGGGCGTGCCCCACGCCGAGCGCGGGCCCTTGCGCGACTGGTCGCTGGCCATCCTCGGTGCCCTGGAGCCCACCATCACGCCCGCCCAGGCCGAGCGGGGCCACCGCGCCGTGACCGAGATGTGCGACTACCTGCGCACCCTGGTGGCCGCTCGCCGCCAGGCCCCCGGCGACCCGGAGCGCGACGTGCTCACGCGCCTGATCCAGGGCGAGTCCGACGGCGAACAGCTCAGCGAGGTGGAGTTGCTGCAGAACTGCATCTTCCTGCTCAACGCCGGCCACGAAACCACCACCAACCTGATCGGCAACGCCCTGGTGGCGCTGCAGGAGCACCCGGCGGTGCGCCAGCAGCTGCTGGGGCGCCTGGGCGGCGCGGACGAGGTGGCCGTGCTGGACCGCGCGGTGGACGAGTTCCTGCGCTACGAATCGTCGAACCAGCTCGGCAACCGCCGCGCGGTGAAGGACGTGAGCATCGGCGGCGTGGACCTGCCCGCGGGCACGCTGGTCACGCTGTGCATCGGCGCGGCCAACCGCGACCCGGCGCAGTTCGCTGACCCCGAAGCGCTGGACGTCTTGCGCGAGCCCAACAAGCACCTGGCCTTCGGCTTCGGCATCCACCAGTGCGCCGGCCTGAGCCTGGCGCGGCTGGAGGGCCGCATCGCCATCGGGCGCTTCCTGCACCGCTTCCCGAACTACCGGCTCACGGCCGCGCCCACGCGCGGCGGACGGGCGCGCTTTCGGGGGTTTCTGGCGGCGCCGTTCGCGGTGGGCTGACGCACGCCGCGCCTCAGCGCAGCGCCATCGCCTCCGGCAGGGCCTCGGCCACCGTCATCCCCGCCCAGCGGCTTTGCTCCCACAGCCGCGCCGTGGGACCCTGGCGCGCCAGCAGCAGACGCTCCATCAAGGGGCCCAGCGCCGTGTGGTCGGGGTCGATGAGCAGCACGTAGCGCTCGCCCTCCTCGTCCAGCCGGCCCAGCCAGTCGAGCGCGACCAGCGCCGCCACGGGCTCCTCCAGCTGCAGCGCCTCCACGCGCAGGGAGGCGGCCAGCGCCTCCAGGCTTTGGCCGCGCGGCACCTCGGCGCGCGCGGCGCTGAGCTGCGCCAGCACCTCCAGCGCGAGCTGGAAGTTCCAGCCCGGCGAATCGCCGCGCCGCGCCACGCCACGCAGCAGGCTCGGCAGGTAGGCCGCGATCACCGCGCCCAGCAGCACGATCACCCAGGCCAGGTAGATCCACACCAGCAGGATGGGCGCCGTGGCGAAGGTGCCGTACAGCACCGAAAAGGTCGGCACCTGCTTCAGGTACCAGGCCAGCAGCTCCTTGGCCAGTTCCAGCGCCACCGCAGCGAAGAAGCCGCCCGCCAGCGCATGGCTCCAGCGCACGCGCGTGTTCGGCACGTAGCGGTACAGGGCCGCCAGGCCGCCGGTCACCAGCAGCAGCTGCAGCGAGTCGAGCAGGAAGCCCAGCGGGGCGGGCAGCGCCGCCGCGTGGCGCGCGCTGCCGATGGCGTAAGTGGTGGCCGCCGTGCTGGCCGTCAGCAGCAGCGGCCCCAGCGTGAGAACGGCCCAGTACACCAGGATGCGCTGCGTCACCGGGCGCGGCTGGCGCACGCGCCAGATGTCGTTGAGCTTGCGGTCGATGGTGAGAATGAGCGCCAGCGCCGTCACCAGCAGCGCCAGCGCGCCCGCGCCGCCCATCTGCGTGGCCTTGGCCGCGAACTGGTTCAGGTACATCAGCACCGGGCGCGCGATGCTCTCGGGCACCAGACTTTCCACCAGGTTGCGCTGCAGGTTGCGCTGCAGGCGATCGAACATGGGAAAGGCGCTGAAGATGGCCAGCGCCACCGTGAACAGCGGCACCAGCGAGATGGTGGTGGTGAAGGTCAGGCTGCTGGCGGTGATGCCCAGCCGGTCCTCTCGGAAGCGCTCGCGCAGGGTGATGGCCGTGGTGCGCCAGGGAAAACGCAGCGCGCCGTGCCAGGCGTCGCGCGCCAGTTCGCGCAGGGTGTCGAGGCGCTCGGACAGGGTCATGCCGGTATCATGCCAGCCTCGTTTTTCGCCCCGCCCGCATGCCTTCCATCGACTCCACCACGGCTTCGCGCGTGGCCTTCACCCGCCGCCTCGCGGTGGCCTGCCTCGTCGGCCTGATCGCGCTGGGCCTGGCCTGGGAACTGTGGCTCGCGCCGCTGCGCGAAGGCGGCTCCTGGTGGGCGCTGAAGGTGCTGCCACTGACCCTGCCGCTGGCCGGCCTGCTCAAGAACCGCATGTACACGTACCGCTGGCTCAGCCTGCTGGTCTGGCTGTACTTCACCGAAGGCGTGGTGCGCGCCACCAGCGGCGAAAGCGCCCTGTCCACGGCCCTGGCCGCCGGGCAGACCCTGCTGTGCCTGCTGCTCTTCGTGGCCTGCGCGCTGCACGTGCGCATCCGCCTGCGCGCCGCCGGTCCCGAAGCCGTGGCGGCCGACGTGGCCGCCGCCAACGAGGCCGCCGAGCGCGCGGCCGGCCAGCCATGAGCGGCGCCTTGCTGGCCACCCTGCGCGAGGTGGTGGGCGCCGCGCATGTGCTCACGCGCGACACCCACGACCTGAGCGCCTACGAACGCGACTGGCGACAGCGCGCGCACGGCCACGCCCTGGGGGTGGTGCGCCCCGGCTCCACCGCCGAGGTGGCCGCCGTGGTCCGCGCCTGCGCCGCGCACGGCGCCAGCCTGGTGCCCCAGGGCGGCAACACCGGCCTGGTGGTGGGCTCGGTGCCCGACGGCAGCGGCACCCAGGTGGTGCTGAGCCTGCAGCGCATGAACGCCGTGCGCGCCATCGACCGCGCCAATCTCACCATGACCGTGGAGGCCGGCTGCGTGCTGCAGTCCGTGCAGCAGGCGGCCGAGGCCGAGGGCCTGCTGTTCCCGCTGAGCCTGGCGGCCGAGGGCAGCTGCACCATCGGTGGCAACCTCGCCACCAACGCCGGCGGCACCCAGGTGCTGCGCTACGGCAACGCGCGCGAGCTCTGCCTGGGCCTGGAGGTGGTGACGCCCGAGGGTGAGGTCTGGCATGGCCTCACCGGCCTGCGCAAGGACAACACCGGCTACGACCTGCGCGACCTGTTCGTGGGCAGCGAGGGCACGCTGGGCGTCATCACCGCGGCCACGCTCAAGCTCTTTCCGCCGCCCGCGGCCAGGCTCACGGCCTGGGCGGCCGTGCCCACGCTGCAGTCCGCCGTGGACCTGTTGGGCCTGGCGCAGCAGCGCCTGGCCGCCGGGCTCACCGGCTTCGAGGTGATGGGCCAGTTCGCGCTCTCGCTGGTCGACCGGCACATGCCGCCATTGCGCGTGCCGCTGTGGCGGCAGTCGCCGTACTGCGTGCTGCTGGAAAACAGCGACAGCGAGGGCGAGGACCACGCCCGCACCCAGTTCGAAGGCCTGCTGGAGGCCGCCATCGAGCGGGGCCTGGTGAGCGACGCCGTGGTGGCCGAGTCCATCGCCCAGGCGCGTGGCCTGTGGCACATCCGCGAGAGCATCCCGCTCGCGCAGGCGCAGGAAGGCCTGAACATCAAGCACGACATCAGCCTGCCGGTGTCGCGCATCCCCGCCTTCTGCGACGAGACCGACGCCCGGCTGGCGCGCGAGATCCCGGGTGTGCGCCTGGTCAACTTCGGCCACCTGGGCGACGGCAACCTTCACTACAACGTCCAGGCGCCGGCCGGCGAAGATGCCAAAAAGTTCCTGCAGACACAGGAAACGCGGGTCAACCAACTGGTGTTCGACGCGGTGGCTCGCTACGATGGTTCGATCAGCGCCGAGCACGGCGTGGGCAGCCTCAAGGTGGAGCACCTGGCGCACTTCAAGGACCCGGTCGCGCTCGCGCTGATGCGCCGCATCAAGCAGGCCATCGACCCCCACAACCGCCTCAACCCCGGCCGAGTGATCCAGTGACACACCTTCGCCACGCGTCGCGCGCCCCCCTCGAGGGAGCGGTGCCCGCGGGCCGGCCCGACCGGCCCCGCGGCGCCTCGCGGCTCGCCCTGGGCGCGCTCGCCCTGGGCCTGCTCGGGGGCCCCGCGCAAGCGGCGGCCGACGCCAGCGAACGCCAGGCCTGGCGCGAGCAGGCCGTCGCGCTGGAACACGGCGAAGGCGTGGCGCGCGACATGGCGGCGGCCATGCGCCTGTACTGCCAGGCCGCGCTGGCCGGCGACGCGCCCTCGGCCTGGAACCTCGGCTGGATCCACGCCAACGGCCGCGGCGTCCCGCGCAACGACGGCCTGGCCGCCCACTGGTTCGCGCGCGCCGCCCTGCTGGGCGACGACAAGGCCGAGGCCATGTTCCAGCGCCTGGGCGTGCCCGCCGACAAGCCCGACTGCGTGCGCGAGGCCGAGGCGCGCGAGGCCCGCCTCGCCGCCGACCAGGCCGAGCAGCAGCGCCAGGCCGAGGAGAAGCAGGCCCTGTCCACCGCCTACCGCGCGCACGTGGACACGGCCGAGCAGCAGCGCATCATGAAGATCGTCTACAAGCTCGCGCCGCGCTACGGCCTGGAGCCCGGGCTGGTCTACGCGGTCATCCGCGCCGAATCCAACTTCAACGTCAACGCCGTCTCCGACAAGAACGCCCAGGGGCTGATGCAGCTGATCCCCGAGACGGCGGCGCGCTTCGCGGTCAGCAAGCCCTTCGACGCCGAGCAGAACATCCGCGGCGGCATGGCCTACCTGCGCTGGCTGCTGTCCTACTTCCGTGGCCAGGTGCCGCTGGCCGTGGCGGCCTACAACGCGGGCGAGGGTGCGGTGGACAAGTACGGCGGCGTGCCACCCTTCGCCGAAACGCGCGACTACGTCCGCCGCATCCAGCGCTTCTTCGCCATCACCGAGCACCCCTTCGACGCGCGGTTGACGGCGCCTTCGCCCCTGCTGCTGCAGCCGGTATCCGCGCAGCGCTGACGGGGGGGCACGGGCCGGTGCACAATGCCGGCGACCCGCGCCACCTCTCCCGCGCCATCCCCATGACAGCCCCCCGCCCCGCCCGCTCCCAATACGAAGACTTCATGCGCCACGTGTTCACCACGGGCGTGCCCAAGACCGATCGCACCGGCACCGGCACCGTCAGCGTGTTCGGGCACCAGATGCGCTTCGACCTGAAGGAAGGCTTCCCCCTGGTCACCACCAAGAAGGTCTTCACCAAGGCCATCATCGTGGAGCTGCTGTGGTTCCTGCGTGGCGACAGCAATGTGAAGTGGCTGCAGGAGCGCGGCTGCACCATCTGGGACGAATGGGCGCGCGAAGACGGCGACCTCGGCCCGGTGTACGGCGTGCAGTGGCGCAGCTGGCCCACGCCCGACGGCGGCCACATCGACCAGATCGCCGAGGTGGTCAAGCAGCTCAAGACCAACCCCGATTCGCGCCGCATCATCGTCAGCGCCTGGAACGTGGCCGACCTGAACAAGATGGCGCTGATGCCCTGCCACGCCTTCTTCCAGTTTTATGTGGCCGACGGCAAACTGAGCTGCCAGCTCTACCAGCGCAGCGCGGACATCTTCCTCGGCGTGCCGTTCAACATCGCCAGCTACGCCCTGCTCACGCACATGCTCGCGCAGCAGTGCGACCTGGAGGTGGGCGAGTTCATCTGGACGGGCGGCGACTGCCACATCTACAGCAACCACCGCGAGCAGGTGCAGGAACAGCTCTCGCGCGAGCCCTACCCCTACCCCACGCTGCGCATCAAGCGCCGCCCCGGCTCGATCTTCGACTACACGCTCGAGGACTTCGAGATCCTGGACTACCAGCACCACGCGGCCATCAAGGCGCCCGTCGCGGTCTGAACGCCATGCCGCGCATCCACCTGATCTATGCCCGCGCCGCGAACGGCGTGATAGGCAAGGACAACGCCCTGCCCTGGCACCTGCCCGAGGACCTGGCGCACTTCAAGCGCCAGACCCTGGGCCACCCGGTGCTCATGGGCCGCAAGACCTGGGACTCGCTGCCGCCGCGCTTTCGGCCGCTGCCGGGGCGCCGCAATCTCGTGCTCACGCGCGATCCGTCGTGGCGGGCCGAGGGCGCCCTGCGGGTGGGCTCGATCGACGAAGCGCTGGCCCTGTGCGCCGATGCGTCCGAGGTCTGGGTGATCGGCGGCGCCGAGGTCTACCGCCAGGCCCTGCCACGCGCGCAGCGTGTGGAGGTGACCGAGATCGCGCGCGACTTCGAGGGTGATGCCTTCATGCCCGCGCTGGGCCCCGAGTGGCGCGAAACGGCGCGCGAGGCCCACACCGCCGCGAACGGCCTGCCCTTCGCCTTCGTCAGCCACGACCGTCCGACAGGGCGAGCCGATCCGCAACCGCAAGAACCATGAAGCTCGCCACCTGGAACATCAACTCCCTCGCCGTGCGCCTGCCCCAGGTGCTGGATTGGCTCGCCGCCAACCCCGTCGACGCCCTCGGCCTGCAAGAGCTCAAGCTGGTGGACGAGAAGTTCCCGTTCGATGCCCTGAAAGAGGCCGGTTACCACGCCGCGGCCTTCGGGCAGAAGACGTACAACGGGGTGGCGATCCTGAGCCGCACGCCGATCACGGATGTGGTGCGCAACATCCCGCAGCACACCGACGACCAATCGCGCGTGATCGCGGGGACCTTGGACACACCGGACGGGCCCCTGCGCCTGGTCAACTGCTACTTCGTCAACGGCCAGGCGCCCGGCACCGAGAAGTTCGCCTACAAGATGCGCTGGCTGGAGGCCCTGCACCGCTGGCTGCAAGAGGAGCTGAAGGTGCACCGCCGACTGGTGCTGCTCGGCGACTTCAACGTCGCCCCTGAAGACCGCGACTCCTACGACCCCGTGGGCTTGAAGGACACGATCCACCACACGGTGGAAGAACGCCAGCACTTCCAGGCCTTGCTCCAGTTGGGCTTGACGGACGCCTTCCGCCTGTTTGACCAGCCCGAGAAGAGCTACTCGTGGTGGGACTATCGCATGCTCGGCTTCCAGAAGAACCGGGGGCTGCGCATCGACCACATCCTCGTGAGCGAGGCCTTGCGCGGCCGCGTGATCGCCTGCCAGATCGACCGGCTGCCGCGGAAGAACCCGCAGCCCAGCGATCACGCGCCGGTGGTGCTCACGCTCGGCTGAACCGCCTCATGGGGTGGATCACTCCATCCCCAGTTCCTGGATCTTTCGCGTGATGGTGTTGCGGCCGATGCCCAGCTTGTGCGCGGCCTCGATGCGCCGCCCGCGGGTGTTCGCGAGCGCGGTCTGGATCAGCCGGGTCTCGAAGCGCCGCGTGAGCACGTCCCACACATCGGTGCGGCCATTTTCCAGCAAGGCCATGGCCTCGGCCTGAAGGCCGGCCTCCCAGGCGGCCGGCACGCTTTCCGCCGGCGGCGCGTCCACGGCAACGGAGGTGGCCTGGGGCGCCGGCGCCCCGGGCGCCGCCGTCGCGTACCCGCTCACGGCCACCGGCTCCACCGGCCGCGTGGCCGGCACCGGCGCGCTGGCCACCACACCCGACACCTCGGTCGCACCGACGGCATGGAGCACCTCGGGCGGCAGGTCCTTCACTTCGATCACCTGGGCCGGCGCCATCACGGTCAGCCAGTGGCAGACGTTCTCGAGCTGGCGCACGTTGCCGGGGAAGTCGAAGCCACCCAGCAGCTTGAGCGCTGACTCGGCGATGCGCTTGGGCTCCACGCCGAGCTGCTTGGCGCTTTGCTGCAGGAAGAAGCGCGTGAGCATCGGGATGTCTTCCCGGCGCTCGCGCAGCGCGGGCAGGCGCAAGCGGATGACGTTGAGGCGGTGGAACAGGTCCTCGCGGAACACGCCTTCCTTCACCCGTTGCTCGAGGTTCTGGTGCGTGGCGGCGATGACGCGCACGTTGGCGCGCACCGCGCTGTGCCCCCCCACGCGGTAGAAGTGTCCGTCGGACAGCACGCGCAGCAGGCGCGTCTGCAGGTCGAAAGGCATGTCGCCGATCTCGTCGAGGAACAGCGTGCCACCGTCGGCCTGCTCGAAGCGGCCACGGCGCATGGTCTGCGCGCCGGTGAAGGCGCCGCGCTCGTGGCCGAACAGCTCGCTCTCCAGCAGATCCTTGGGAATGGCGGCGGTGTTGATCGCGACGAAGGGGCCGTTGGCGCGCGGCGAGTGCTTGTGCAGCGCGCGCGCCACCAGCTCCTTGCCCGAACCCGACTCGCCCGTGATCAGCACCGTGACCTGGCTCTGGCTGAGGCGGCCGATGGCGCGGAAGACGTCCTGCATGGCCGGGGCCTGGCCCAGCATCTCGGGTGCCGCGCTCAGCCGCTCCTCGGACACCTCCTCGCGCAGGCTTTCGTCCACCGCGCGGCGGATCAATTCGACCGCCTTGGTCAGGTCGAAGGGTTTGGGCAGGTACTCGAAGGCGCCGCCCTGGAAGGCCGCGACCGCGCTGTCGAGGTCGGAGAAGGCCGTCATGATGATGACGGGCAGCAGCGGGAAACGCGCCTTGACCTTCTCCAGCAGATCCAGGCCGGAGCCCCCCGGCATGCGGATGTCGCTCACCAGGATCTGCGGTCCGTCGGTGTCGCCCGGGTCGCTCAGGGCCTTGAGCACTTCTGGCGCGCTCGTGAAACTGCGGGTGGGCAGGTTCTCTCGGAGCAAAGCCTTCTCGAGAACGAAGCGGATGGACTGGTCGTCATCCACTATCCAGATCGGCTTCATGTATCGGTCGTCCCTTCAGTCGCGCAAGCGCGTGCGTGTCGAATCGGTCAGGGCAGCGGGATCAGGATCTTGAAATCCGTCTCCCCCGGCGCGCTCTCGCACTCGATCAGGCCATGGTGCTGCTGCACGAAGGTCTGCGCCAGCGTCAGCCCCAGGCCGGAGCCGCCCTCGCGTCCCGATACCAACGGGAAAAAGATGCGGTCCTTGATCGAGTCCGGCACACCGGGCCCGTTGTCGATGACATGCAATTCCAGTGCCAGCCGGTAGCGCTGCTTGCCAAAGGTGAGCTGGCGGCCCACGCGCGTGCGGAAGGTGATGCGCGCATCGCCCGCCTCGATGCGCTCGGCCAGCGCCTGGGCCGCGTTGTGCGCGATGTTGAGCACCGCCTGTATCAACTGCTCACGGTCGCCGCGGAATTCGGGGATGGAGGTGTCGTAGTCGCGCACCACCCGCAAGCCCCTGGGGAACTCGGCCAGGATGAGCGCGCGCACGCGCTCGCAGACCTCATGGATGTTGACGTCGCCCACCACATGCGGGCGGCGGTGCGGCGCCAGCAGCCGATCGACCAGCGATTGCAGGCGGTCGGCCTCGTGGACGATGACCTGGGTGTACTCGATCAGCTCCTTGGCCTGCAGCTCCATCTGCAGCAGCTGCGCCGCGCCGCGGATGCCACCCAGCGGGTTCTTGATCTCATGCGCCAGGTTGCGGATGAGCTCCTTGTTGGCCTGGGCCTGGTCGAGCAGGCGCGCCTCGCGCTCCTGGCGCGTCTGCTGCTCCAGCGGCAGCATTTCCACCACCACCTCGCCTGTGCCCTCGGTCTGGGCCACGACGACGTGCACGGACAGCGCGTCGTGGTTGAGGCGACGCAGGTGGGCGTCGTAGCGCAAGGCCGCGAACTCGTTGTCGCGCGCGCCCTTCAGGGCGTTGTCGAGCAGCACGGGTTCGGTGAAGCAGTCCTGCAGCTGCGCGCCGGTGATGCTGCGCCGGGACAGGCCCAGCGCGTCTTCCAGCACGGCATTGGCGAAGAGCACGCGGCCCTGGTGGTCCACCACCGCCACCAGGGTGGCCAGCAGATCGAGCGCCTGGAAGCGCGGGTGAGCGGCGGGCTCCTTGGGCGCCGCGCCGCGCCGGGCGACGAGGTGGATGAGGGAGGTGGCGTCGGGCGTTTTCAAGCCGCCCATTGTGCGGCAGAAGCCGCGGCGCCAGCGCCCTGCCCGCAGAGCTCAGTTGGCGGCGGGTCCCAGGCGCTGCAGTTCGCGTCGCAGGCCGGCCACGTCGCTCTCGGCGCGCGCGACGGCGGCCTTCAGTTCGGCCACCCGGTCAAGGTAGCGCTGGTAGTTGCGGCTCTCGATGCCCTGTTTTTCGGGCTCCCCGTTGGCGTAGGCCTTCTGCGCCTCGGCGAGCCGTTCTTCGGCCCGCCGCAGCTCGGTCTCGAGAATGGCGCGGGCGTCCGCGTCGCGGGCACGCTGCGCGGCGTTGTCCACACGCGGCGCGCTGCCGCTGCCGCCACCGGCGCTGGGGTTGCGCGGCGCGGCGGCCGGGCTGGGGCGCGTGCCTTCGATGACGGTGACATTGCCCCCCTGCAGCGGCGTGCAGCCACGCTGCTTGGCCACGGCGGCGTTGTTGGTGTACTCGTTGCCGCAGCGGTAGATGGTGTCCTGCGCCATGGCCGGCGTGGCCAGCAAGGCCGCCAGGACCAGCGGCAGGCGGGGCATCGGACGGGACGGGACAACGGACACGGAACCTCCAGCAAGGGTGAGCGCGGGGCAGTATGACGCAATTGCCCGGCGAAAGTGCCGGGGGCGAACCCGCAGCGACGTGCGCCCAAGAAAAAGGGACGGCCGGAGCCGTCCCTTCTGCGAATGCGGGCCCGCTCGCGCGGGCCGGCCATCAGAGGCTGTAGTACATGTCGTACTCGACCGGGTGAGGCGCCATGCGAAAGCGCGTCACCTCGGCCATCTTGAGTTCGATGTAGGCGTCCAGCATGGAGTCGGTGAACACGCCACCCTTGGTCAGGAAGGCGCGGTCCTTGTCGAGGTACTCCAGGGCCTGGTCCAGGCTGTGGCACACGGTGGGGACCAGTTTGTCCTCCTCGGGCGGCAGGTGGTACAGGTCCTTGGTGGCGGCCTCGCCCGGGTGGATCTTGTTCTCCACGCCATCCAGGCCGGCCATCATCAGTGCCGAGAAGCACAGGTAAGGGTTGGCCGAGGGATCGGGGAAACGCGCCTCGATGCGGCGGCCCTTGGGGTTCGCCACGTGCGGGATGCGGATGGAGGCCGAGCGGTTGCGCGAGCTGTAGGCCAGCTTCACCGGGGCTTCGAAGCCGGGCACCAGGCGCTTGTAGCTGTTGGTGCCGGGGTTGGTGATCGCGTTGAGCGCGCGGGCGTGCTTGATGATGCCACCGATGTAGTACAGCGCGAAGTCGCTCAGGCCGGCGTAGCCGTCGCCAGCGAACAGGTTCTTGCCATCCTTCCAGATGGACTGGTGCACGTGCATGCCCGAGCCGTTGTCACCGGCATAGGGCTTGGGCATGAAGGTGGCGGTCTTGCCGTAGGCGTTGGCCACGTTCCAGACCACGTACTTCAGGACCTGGGTCCAGTCGGCGCGCTCGACCAGCGTGCTGAACTTGGTGCCGATCTCGTTCTGACCGGCGCCCGCCACCTCGTGGTGGAACACCTCGACGGGGATGCCCAGGGATTCGAGGATCAGGGACATCTCGGCGCGCATGTCCTGCGTGCTGTCGACCGGGGGCACCGGGAAATAGCCGCCCTTGACGGTGGGGCGGTGGCCGCGGTTGCCGCCTTCCAGCTTGGCGCCGCTGTTCCAGGGTGCTTCGTACTCTTCGATCTCGAACATCACGCGGCCGGGCTCGTTGCTCCAGCGCACGCCGTCGAAGATGAAGAACTCGGGTTCCGGTCCGAAGAAGGCGGTGTCGCCCAGCCCGGACGCCTTCAGGTAGGCCTCGGCGCGGCGGGCGATGGAGCGCGGGTCGCGGTCATAGGCCTTGCCGTCGCTGGGCTCGACCACGTCGCACTGCAGGAACAGGGTGGTCTCTTCGAAGAACGGGTCGATGTTGGCGGTGTTCGGGTCGGGCATGAGCTGCATGTCCGAGGCCTCGATGCCCTTCCAGCCGGCGATGGACGAACCGTCGAAGGCGTGGCCCGAGGTGAACTTGTCCTCGTCGAAAGCCGAAATCGGCACGGTGACGTGCTGCTCCTTGCCGCGGGTGTCGGTGAAGCGGAAGTCGACGAATTTGACTTCGTTGTCCTTCACCATCTGCATCACGTCTGCGACGGTCTTGGCCATCAATTGCTCCTGTATCTGGAAGGGTGGGTTGAAAAGGTACTTCGGGGGCATGGCATGCAGTTTCCATGCCATGCGACGGCGCCCCCAGGTGCACACGCACCGCCTTGGCACCGGCTGGCCGCCGCATTTATCACCTTAGTGGTGCATTCATGCACCGTTTTGGAGATTTTCAAGGACGCACCAACTCGGGGCCCATTTCGGCCTTGCACGCGCGCAGGCCGGCCAGCAGCTCGGCAAAGGCGGGTTCGACGTCGGGCGCGGCGCCCTTGACGCCCAGCTCGATGTGGCGACCGTAGGTGGGGTGGTCCACGCTGGGCAGGCTGAACACCTTGACCGCGTGTGCGGCTTCGATCTGTTCCATCAGCGGGGTCAGCGCCGCTTCCATGGCCCCCATGACGATCACCGAGCGCTCGCGCCAGGCGCCTTGCCGGTGCAGGTGGCTGTAGCGTTGGTCGAGCACCCAGGCCAGCATGGGCCAGGCCATCACCGGGAAGCCGGGCACGAAGTGCACCTCGGCGCCGCCAGGGCCGCGGCAGCTGAAGCCGGGGATCTTGTTGTACGGGTTCGGAATGAGGCTGGCGCCCACGGGAAACACGCCCATGTTGTAGCGGTGCACGTTGTCCGGCCGCTCGGGCTCGAAGGGCACGCCCTGTTCGGCCGCCACGTCGCGCATGCGCTCTTCGATGAGCCGCGCCGCCTCGGGATGCAGCGCGAGCTCCACGCCCAGGGCCGCCGCCGCGCACTGGCGGGTGTGGTCGTCGGGCGTGGCGCCAATGCCGCCGCAGCAGAAAACCGGCTCGCGGCCCTCGAAGGCCGCCCGCAGCACGGCGGTGATGCGCGCGCGCTCGTCGCCCACCACCTGCGCCCAGGACAGCGCCAGCCCGCGCTCGGCGAGCAACTCGGCCACCCTGGGCAGGTGCTTGTCCTGCCGCTTGCCCGACAGGATCTCGTCGCCGACGATGATCAGACCGAAACCGGTGCTCATGGCGCGGGCGCGGTGGGCGGCAAGGGCAGCGGGTCGGGGCTGGGCGGCGGCGCTGGGGGCTCCAGCGTGGGCTCGACCGGTACCACCTCGACCGGCACGACGGCGCGCAGACGTTCCAGGGCGGTCAGCGCGTAGTGGGCGAACCACAGCGACGCGAACGCGAACACCAGCGTGTAGACCCAGATTGCCACCGGCACCAGCAGCGGCGCCAGGGCGATGAACATGGCACCCGAGGCCCACAGCAGGCTGGGCGCGGCGCCCAGGTAGCCGCAGAGCACCCCCATCAACAGCAGCGTGCCGCGGTGCTCGCGCATGATGCGCCGGCGCTCGTCGCCACTGGCGTGCGTGGCCAGGGCATCGAACGCGAACACGCGGTAGGTGAGCCAGCCCCAGATCAGCGGCGGCAGGATCAGCACCAGGGGCGGCACCAGCCACAGTGGCATGGACAGCACCAGCACCACCACCGCCAGCAGCGTCGAGCCCAGCGACCAGAACACGCTCACGATGAACGAGCCACCGCGCCGCTTCTCGAGATGGGCAAAGCGGCGTTGCCCCACGAGATCGACCATCGCGGGCGTCATGAACACGGCCACCAGCAGCAGGCACAGCAGCACGATCACCGGCGTGGCCAGCACCAGCACGATGAGCGGCGCGAACACCGCTCGCAGCGATCCCATGCCCATGCGCTCCAGCCAGCCCAGGAAGGCCTGCACCAGGTCGAAGGCTTCGAACCAGGCCATGACGGAGGCCACCGCCCCATCCCAGAAGAAATAGCCCAGGGCGAACGACAAGGCCACCATGAGCACCAGAGGGAGGAAGGACAGCGCGATCACGCGCGGGTGCAGGCAGTAGGCCACCGCCCGCCAGAAGGCATCGAACATCGCTCGCATGGCGCGAAGAATACCCGCAAGCGCCGACCAACCGGCCGCTAGGATGTCGCCCATGGATCGCATCGACATTCACGGCGTGCGGCTGGAGGCCGCCCACATTCCTGGTCCATCCGGCCCCGCCCCCCTGGTGTTCTTGCACGAAGGCCTGGGCAGCGTCGCCATGTGGACCCAGCGGAACCTGTTTTGGCCCGAAGCGCTGTGCCGCGCCAGCGGGCGCGCCGGCTGGCTGTTCTCACGCCGCGGCTACGGCCAATCGGACCCGGTGGCCGACGTGCGCGGCACGCCGCGCCAGGACGGCTTCTGGCACATCGGCCGCCACGAGCCCGACTACATGCACCGCGAGGCCTTCGAGGTGCTGCCCCTGCTGCTGTCCCGACTGGGCCTGCGCGAACCGGTGCTCGTGGGCCATTCCGACGGGGCCACCATTGCCCTGCTGCACGCCAGCCGGTACCCGGTGGCGGGCTGCGTCGCCATCGCACCGCACGCCTTCGTCGAAGACGTGTCCATTCGGTCCATAGCCCAGGCGCGCGACCAGTACCTGGCCACGCACGACGACCCGCGCGGCCTTCGCCAGCGCCTGGCCCGTTACCACCGCGACGTGGACAACGCCTTCTGGCAGTGGAACGACATCTGGCTCAGCCCGGCCTTTCGCGACTTCGACATCCTGGGCGCCTGCGCGGACATCCGCGCCCCGCTGCTCCTGGTGCAGGGCGAGCAAGACGAATACGGCACGCTGCAACAGTTACATCGCGTGCGGGAACAAGTGCCCCACGCCGACGTCCTGACCCTTCAGGATTGCGGACACAGCCCGCACCGTGACAAACCACACGAACTCACCGAGGCACTTGAACACTGGTTCCGGTCTTCCATCACGGCCTGAGCGGGGATTCCTTTCTCTGAGGGAGGGAGCGCGCCCCATCCCACCCCACAATCGCCTCGCCCGCCCCGTTCCCACCCCGCGCCCCGCAGCCTGCAGACCACAGCCTGGCCGCCAAATCACCAAACAAATCACGAGCGGCCCGGCTTTGCCCCAAGGCGGATACCCGGCGCGTCCGGCACCTCTATACACTTTGATACATCTTGGTCGCCCCTGACCCCAACGCATGAGCATCTGGACCCACCCCTGGCTGATCGCCGCCCTCGTACCCGCCCTGCTGGCGGTGGGTGCGCTGGCGCATCGGGCCTGGGCGGAGCGCCAGGCGCGGCAGAAGCGCCGCCTGCCCAAGCATTGGCCGCTGACCGGGCGTCCGCTGGCCAACAGCGAGGAAGCCCGCGTCTGGCACTGGCTGGCGCGGGCCTTCTACGACCACCACGTCATGATCAAGCTGCCGGTGACGCGCTTCACCCTGCCCCGCCAACGCGAGGAAGGTATGGAGTGGTACCGGCTTCTGGGCGGTGTGTACTGCACCTTCACCGTCTGCAAGTCCGATGGCCGCGTCATCGGCTGCCTGGACGTGCCGGGTCCTGCGGGCATTCCCCGCAGCACGCGCGCGCTCAAGCATTCCCTGTTGAGCCAGATCGGCCTGCCGTACTGGGTGGTGCGCTCCAACAGCCTGCCCACGGTGGCCGAGATCCGCGCCGAGTTCCTGGGTGAATCCGAACTCAACCGCGCCATGCGTGAACGCGAGATGGAAGAGCGCGCCATCATCGCGGCCCAGACCAACCTGCGCAGCGCGCTCAACCGCCAGCGCAGCACGCGCTCGCACAGCGACTTCAATCCCTTGTCCAGCTGGCCCAACAGCGTGCCCGACGCGCGCAGCAGCGACTACCACTCGCAGTGGCAGGACAACAATTCCTTCCTGATGCCGCTGGACAGCCGCAAGGGCGATCTGCTCTGAACGGCCCGCGCGGCGCGCCGTTCAGCGCCCGCGCAAACCCTGCACTTCCTCTGGCGTGAGCCAGCGCCAATGGCCCGGGGCCATATCCGGCGGCAGGCTCAACGCGCCAATGGCCGAACGGTGCAGCGCCTCCACGCGGTTGCCCACCGCGGCCACCATGCGCTTGACCTGGTGGTACTTGCCCTCGGTGAGCACCAGCCGCAGGTGGTGAGCGTCCACCAAGGTCGCGCCGGCCGCCCGCACCGGCCGGGGATCGTCGTCGAGCACCACACCGTCGAGCAGCCGCTGACAGGCCGGGCCGTCCATGCCGTGGCGCAAGCTGACCTCGTACACCTTGGGCACGTGGTGGCGGGGCGAGGTGAGGCGGTGGATGAACGCGCCGTCGTCGGACAGCAGCAGCAGCCCCGTCGTGTCGTGGTCGAGCCGGCCGACGGCCTGCACCCCTGCGGCCGCGCCACCGCCGCGCTGGCGCAGCGGCGCGGGGAGCAGGGTATAGACGCTGGGGTGCGCGCCGGGACGCTGGGAACACTCAAAGCCAGCGGGCTTGTGCAGCGCCAGGTAGGCGCGCTCGTGCCAGGTCCAGGGCACCCCTTCCACCTCGAACGCGAAGCCCTGCGGCTCGAACAGCGCGTCGGGGTCCAGGCAAGGCTGCGGCGGCGAACCGACGCGCACGCGCCCCTGCTGCACCAGGCCGCGGCACACGCGACGGGTGCCGAAGCCCTGGGTGAAAAGCAACTCTTCCAAGCGTTTCATGGGCCGCGAGTCTACTGAGGCGACAGGCCACGACAATGGCGCCAGGCGCTCCGCGCGAACTCGCTGCGCCTGGCCGGATCGGTGAGAGACCGCCGCCCCACCCTCGTCTGCCGCCTTTCCCCGTGACATCCCGTTTTTCACAAAAGCTCAAGGCCTGGCTGCCCACGCCCGAGACCATCCTTGGCAACCGCTGGCTGCGCTGGCTGGCGCCGTTCATGGCCCATCCCCGCCTGTGGCACCTGAGCCGCAAGGGCGTGGCCCTGGGCGTGGCGCTGGGCGTTTTCTTCGGCCTGCTGATCCCGATCGCCCAGATGCCCGTGGCGGCCACCCTGGCCGTGGTGCTGCGCGCCAACCTGCCGGTGGCCATGGCCAGCACCTTCGTCACCAACCCGGTCACTTTCGGGCCCGTGTACTACGTGGCCTACCGGCTCGGCAAGGCCGTGCTGGGCGAGGACGAAGCCGCTCAGCCGCCGGCCATGAGCGAAGAGCGCCTCGTGGAAGAGCTGACCGTCACGCCCGACCCGGTGGCCGAACGGCTGGGCCTGGTCGATCGGTTCAAGCGCTGGCTGGCGCAGATCGGCCAGGTCGGCAAACCGCTGTTCGTGGGGCTGGCGATCCTGGCCGTCGCTTGCGGCCTGCTGGCGTACGCCATCGCACATGCGGCGTGGCGCCTGCGCGTGCGCTGGGACAGGCGTCGGCGCTTGAAACAGCGCGGGCCCGCGGGCCAGCGGCCCACGGGCGGAAAGGGTGGTGGAGCTGGGGGGAATTGAACCCCCGTCCGCAAGCCTTCTTCGAGCAGTTCTACATGCGTAGCCGTCTGTTTTGGGTCTCGCCGGCCGGATCGCGCAGTGGCACGCTACCCGGTCGACCAGCAGCCTTGGATCTCATTCCACGCCAAGCTGCCCGGCGCGGAACCAGTCGATGTGAATGACCTCGCGGCTTCGGGCCTTGCGGCCCTCGGCGCAGCCCATCGACGAGCTGTTGCGAGGATCGGGGAGGTTAAGCCCCGAACGACTCTACTTAGGCCGCGAGGGCGAAAGCTTTGTCGTTTGCTGCTTCAGTATTGGCAGTTGGTTTGTTTCTGCGGATTTACGAGGTGACAGAACCTCGGCATGCCCTGCTGCGCGTCCGAACCCACGTCGAAACCGGTGCAGCCCCAGGAAGATGGGATTTTAGGGCAGTTCGATCAGATTCAAGACCTCGAGTGGTGCATCAATCTGCGCATCGGCGCCCCAGGCCTGGACGTCGGCGCCAGGGCCCAGGTAACCATAGCGGGCGGCCACCGTGCGCATGCCGGCGGCACGCCCGGCCTGGATGTCGCGCTCATCATCGCCCACGTAGACGCACCGCCCGGGATCGACCCCCAGGCGCCGAGCCGCCTCCAGCAGCGGCGCGGGATGGGGCTTGGCGTGCGGCGTGGTGTCGCCGCAGACGATGGCCCCCGCCGCGTCGAACAGGCGCAGCGACCGGGCAATGGGGTGGGTGAGGCGCTCGGCCTTGTTCGTCACGACACCCCAGCGCATGTCCGCGCCGCTCAAGGTCTCCAGCAGCGTTGACACGCCGTCGAAGGGCCTCGTGAGTTGCAGCATGCGCGCCTCATAGGCGTCCAGGAAGGCCAAGCGCAGGGCCGCGTACTCCGGGTGATCGGGCGCCATATCGAACGCCACGCGCAGCATGCCGCGCGCGCCCGCGCCGGCATGGGCACGGTACGAGCCGATCGGCAGCGGCGGCAAGCCGCGCGCCTCGCGCAGGCTCTCGGCCGCACCGCCGAGGTCGGGCGCGCTGTCGAGCAGAGTGCCGTCCAGATCGAACAGCACGGCCTGCAGGCCATTGAAGCGCTGACCCACCGCTCAGACCTTCCGTGTGCCGAACAGGTAGTTCACGCTGGTGTCGCCGCTAAGCCAGTAGCGCCGCGTGAGCGGGTTGTATTCCATGCCGCGCGTGTGCTCCAGCGCCAGTCCGGCGCCACGGCAATGGGCCGCGAGCTCGCTCGGCCGAATGAAGCGCGCGTATTCGTGCGTGCCCCGCGGCAGCAGGCCCAGCACGTACTCGGCCCCCAGGATGGCGAAAAGGAAGGCCTTGGGGTTGCGGTTGAGCGTCGAGAAAAACACGTGCCCGCCCGGCTTCACCAGCGCGGCGCAGGCGCGGACCACGGAGGACGGATCGGGCACGTGCTCCAGCATCTCCATGCACGTCACCACATCGAAGCTCTCCGGCCGCTCGCGCGCCAGTTCCTCAACGCTGATCTCCTGGTAGCGCACGCCGGACGTGCCCGCCTCCAGGGCATGGAGCTGGGCCACGCGCAAGGCCTTGGACGCCAGGTCAATGCCCAGCACGTCGGCGCCCAGCCGCGCCATGCCATCGGACAAGATGCCGCCGCCGCACCCCACATCGAGCACTTGCTGACCCTTCAATGGCGCAATTCCATCAATCCAGGCCATGCGCAGCGGATTGATCTGATGCAAGGGCCTGAATTCGCCATCGGGATCCCACCAGCGGTGGGCGAGGTCGGAAAATTTGGCCAGTTCGGCCGGATCGGCATTCGTTTGCGCAGTCATTGGGCAATTATCGAGAAGACAACAAAAAACCGCGCCGAAGCGCGGTTCTTTGAGAACGATCGAATCGATCAGTTCTTGCGGGTACCGACCACTTCGACTTCCACGCGGCGGTTCTTGGCGCGGCCTTCGCGGGTGGCGTTGTCGGCCACCGGCTGGGTCAGGCCCTTGCCTTCGGTGTAGATGCGGTTGCTTTCGATGCCTTTGCTCACCAGGTAGGCCTTCACGGCTTCGGCGCGGCGAACCGACAGGGTCTGGTTGTAGGCAGCCTTACCGGTCGAGTCGGTGTGGCCCACGGCGATCACGACCTCGAGGTTGATGCCTTTCACCTTGCCAGCCAGGTCGTCCAGCTTGGCTTTGCCCTCGGGCTTGAGCACGGCCTTGTCGAAATCGAAGAAGGCGTCGGCGGCGTAGGTCACCTTGGTGGCAGCGGGGGCCACGGGGGCGGCGGCGGGCGCGGGTTTCGGGGCCGGAGCGGCGGCGGGTGCAGGAGCCGGGGCCGGTGCGGGGGCCGGAGCGGCCGCCGGCACGATGGCGCCGTCGCAACCCTTGGCAGCGGTCGCGGGGGTCCAGGAGGCGTCACGCCAGCAGAGTTCGTTGGTGCCGTTTTTCCACACCAGCTCGCTGGTGCCATTGCGCCAGTTGTCGATGGTCTGGGCGCCAGCAGCCGTTGCCATGGCGGCGGTTGCAAACAGCATTGCCACTCGGTTGAGTTTCTTCATGGTTTTCCTCTAGGTAAGCCGCAGACGACCTGCGTGACGTATTTAGATATAGAGGCGCCTGGATGTGAGCACTCCAAAACGCTCGACTCATTGTGCCACAAGGACGATCGCGCCAATCCCGGGGCTCCAAGATCAGACAACGCCTACGAACCTGACGCGACATCCGTTGCCCAGGTACAACATGAAGGCCAAGGCAGGTGCCCGATTGGCGCCGATTAAAATCTTCCGTTGCCTTGCCGAGACCCAACACGCGCCCTTCTTCCATGACCTCATTCGCCAAAGAAACACTGCCCATCAGTCTGGAAGAGGAGATGCGCAGGAGCTACCTCGATTACGCCATGAGCGTGATCGTGGGCCGCGCCCTGCCAGACGCCCGCGACGGTCTCAAGCCGGTGCACCGGCGCGTGCTCTATGCGATGCACGAGCTCAACAACGACTGGAACCGGCCCTACAAAAAATCGGCCCGTATCGTCGGCGACGTGATCGGTAAGTACCACCCGCACGGCGACTCGGCGGTGTACGACACCATCGTGCGCATGGCCCAGGACTTCTCCCTGCGGCACATGCTGGTGGACGGTCAGGGCAACTTCGGCTCGGTCGATGGCGACAACGCCGCGGCCATGCGTTACACCGAGATCCGCCTGTCGAAGATCGCCCACGAGATGCTGGCCGACATCGACAAGGAGACCGTCGACTACGGCCCCAACTACGACGGCAGCGAGAAAGAGCCTCTGGTGCTGCCGACGCGCCTGCCCAACCTGCTGGTCAACGGCAGCGCCGGCATTGCCGTGGGCATGGCCACCAACATCCCGCCGCACAACCTCAACGAGGTGGTGGACGCCTGCCTGCACCTGCTGAAGAACCCCGAGGCCTCCATCGACGAACTCATGGAGATCATCCCGGCGCCCGACTTCCCCACCGCCGGCATCATCTATGGCGTGCAGGGCGTGAAGGACGGCTACCGCACCGGCCGCGGCCGCGTGGTGATGCGCGCCAAGTGCCACTTCGAGGACATCGACCGCGGCCAGCGCCAGGCCATCATCGTTGACGAGCTGCCCTACCAGGTCAACAAGAAGACGCTGCAGGAGCGCATGGCCGAGCTGGTGCACGAGAAAAAGATCGAGGGCATCAGCCACATCCAGGACGAGTCGGACAAATCCGGCATGCGCCTGGTGATCGAGCTCAAGCGCGGCGAGGTGCCCGAGGTTGTCCTGAACAACCTGTACAAGCAGACGCAGCTGCAGGACACCTTCGGCATCAACATGGTCGCGCTGGTGGATGGCCAGCCGCGCCTGTGCAACCTGAAGGACCTGGTCACGGTCTTCCTGGAGCACCGCCGCGAGGTGGTGACGCGGCGCACCATCTTCAACCTGCGCAAGGCGCGCGAGCGCGGCCACGTGCTCGAGGGCCTGGCCGTGGCCCTGGCCAACATCGACGAATTCATCCGCATCATCCGCGAGTCGCCCACGCCGCCGGTGGCCAAGGCCGAGCTGATGACCCGCAGCTGGGACAGCCAGCTGGTGCGCGAGATGCTCACGCGCGCCAGGGCCGATGGCGGCACCATCAATGCCGACGACTACCGACCCGAGGGCCTGGACCGCGGCTATGGCATGCAGGGCGACGGCCTGTATCGCCTGTCGGACACGCAGGCCCAGGAAATCCTGCAGATGCGCCTGCAGCGCCTGACCGGGCTGGAGCAGGACAAGATCGTCGCCGAGTACAAGGGCGTGATGGCCGAGATCGACGACCTGCTCGACATCCTGGCCCGGCCCGAGCGCGTTTCGATCATCATCAGTGAAGAACTGATCGCGGTGAAGCAGGAGTTCGGCCAGACCAAGCTGGGCGCGCGCCGCAGCGAGATCGAGCACAACGCCCAGGACCTGGCCACCGAGGACCTGATCACGCCGACCGACATGGTCGTCACGCTGAGCCACTCGGGCTACATCAAGAGCCAGCCGCTCAACGAGTACCGCTCGCAAAAGCGCGGCGGGCGCGGCAAGCAGGCCACGGCCACCAAGGAAGACGACTGGGTCGACCAGCTCTTCATCGCCAATACGCACGACTGGATCCTGTGCTTCTCCAACCGCGGCCGCCTGTACTGGCTCAAGGTCTGGGAAGTGCCCAGCGGCTCGCGCGGCTCGCGCGGCAAGCCCATCGTGAACATGTTCCCGCTGGCCGAGGGCGAGAAGATCAACGTGGTGCTGGCGCTCACCGGGGAGTTCCGCAGCTTCCCCGCCGACCACTACGTGTTCATGGCCACGGCGGGCGGCACGGTCAAGAAGACCGCGCTCGATGAATTCAGCAACCCGCGCAAGGCCGGCATCATCGCCGTCGACCTGGACGAAGGCGACTACCTCATCGGTGCTGCGCTCACCGACGGCCGCCACGACGTGATGCTGTTCTCCGACGGCGGCAAGGCTGTGCGCTTCGACGAGAACGACGTGCGCCCCATGGGCCGCAACGCGCGCGGCGTGCGCGGCATGATGCTAGAGGACGGCCAGAGCGTGATCGCCATGTTGGTGGCCGAGGACGAGACGCAGAGCGTGCTCACCGCCACCGTCAACGGCTACGGCAAACGCACGCCGATCGGCGAGTACACGCGCCATGGCCGGGGCACCAAAGGCATGATCGCCATCCAGCAGAGCGAGCGCAACGGCAAGGTCGTGGCCGCCACGCTGGTGCACACCGAGGACCAGATCATGCTGATCACCGACAAGGGCGTGCTGGTCCGCACGCGTGTCGCCGAGATCCGCGAAATGGGCCGCGCCACGCAAGGCGTGACGCTGATCTCGCTGGACGATGGCGACGAACTCTCCGGCCTGCAGCGCATCGTCGAAAACGACGCCAACGTTCCCGAGGGTGGTGAACCCGACAGCGGCGACGCCGCGCCGGCCGCGTGATGGCGCGGCCCTACAACTTCTCCGCCGGTCCGGCCGCGATGCCGGTCGAGGTGCTCGAGATCGCCGCACGCGAGATGCTCGACTGGCACGGTACCGGCATGGGCGTGATGGAAATGAGCCACCGCGGCAAGGCCTTCGGCGAAATCGCCGCCCAGGCCGAGGCCGACCTGCGCGAGCTGCTGGCCGTGCCCTCGCACTTCAAGATCCTGTTCATGCAGGGCGGCGGCCTGGCCGAGAACGCCATCGTGCCGATGAACCTGTCGCGCGGCGGCGTGGTCGACTTCGTGGTCACGGGCGGCTGGAGCCAGAACTCGCTGAAGGAGGCCGGGCGCTACGCGCAGACCCATCTGGCCGCGAGCAACGCCGACAGCCGCCACACCACCCTGCCCGCGCCGGCCAGCTGGCAACTCTCGCCCGACGCCCAGTACGTGCACATCTGCAGCAACGAAACCATCCATGGGGTGGAGTTCCAGGCGCTGCCCGACCTCAAGGCCCTGGGCAGCGACGCGCCGCTGGTGGTCGATTTCTCCTCGCATGTGGCCTCGCGCCCCGTGGACTGGTCGCGCGTCGGCCTGGCCTTTGGCGGCGCGCAGAAGAACCTGGGACCCGCCGGCCTCACGCTGGTGGTGGTGCGCGAGGACCTGCTCGGCCATGCCCTACCCATCTGCCCCAGCGCCTTCAACTACAAGACCGTGGCGGACAACGCCTCGATGTACAACACCCCGCCCACCTACGCGATCTACATCGCGGGCCTGACCTTCCAGTGGCTCAAGCGCCAGGGCGGCGTGGCGGCCATGGAGGCGCGCAACATCGCCAAGGCCAGGCTGCTGTACGACTTCCTCGACCAGTCGCCCTTCTACGAAAACCGCGTCGCGCCCGACTGCCGCTCGCGCATGAACGTGCCCTTCTTCCTGAAGGACGAGTCGCGCAACGAGGCCTTCCTGGCCGGCGCGCAGGCGCGCGGCCTGCTGCAGCTCAAGGGGCACAAATCGGTCGGCGGCATGCGCGCCAGCCTCTACAACGCGATCCCCATCGAAGGCGTCCAGGCCCTGGTGGACTACCTGCGCGACTTCGAAAAGGAAATGGCCTGATCCGATGGCAGCTTCACCGCAACAATCCGAAGCCCTGGGCGAACTGCGCGTCCAGATCGACGCGATCGACCAGCAGCTGCTGACACTGCTGAACCAGCGCGCGCTGGTGGCCGAAAAGGTCGGCGAGCTCAAGCGCCAGGAAGGCTCGCCCTTCTTCCGCCCGGACCGCGTGGCCCAGGTCATCGAGAAGATCCAGACCGCGAACCCCGGCCCGCTGCTCAACCAGCACGTGGGCGCCATCTGGCGCGAGATCATGTCGGCCTGCCTCGCGCTGGAGACGCCGCAGCGCGTGGCCGTGCTGGGTCCGCAGGGCACCTTCTGCGAGCAGGCGGCGATCGAGTTCTTCGGCAGCGCCGCCAACCTCATCCACTGCGCCAGCTTCGACGAAGTCTTCCACGCCACCGCGGCCGGCACGGCCCAGTTCGGCGTGGTCGGCGTGGAGAACACCACCGAAGGCGTGGTCGCGCGCTCGCTCGACCTGTTCCTGCGCTCGCCCGTGCACGTGGTGGGCGAGGTGAGCCTGCTGGTGCGCCACAACCTGCTGTGCCGCGAGGCCTCGCTCGAGGGCATCGAGGTTGTGATGGCCCACCCGCAGGCGCTCGCGCAGTGCCAGGGCTGGCTGTCGCAGCACCTGCCGAACGCCGAGCGCCGCGCCGTCTCCAGCAACGCCGAGGGCGCGCGCCTGGCCGCCGAGGACCCGCGCTTCGCCGCCCTGGCCAGCGAGCGCGCCGCTGCGCAGTTCGGCCTGCACATCGTCGCGCACGCGGTGCAGGACGAGGCCTACAACCGCACGCGCTTCGCCATCATCTGTCTGCCGCAGACCCTGGCCATGCCGCCCGCCAGCGGGCGCGACTGCACCAGCCTTGTGGTGTCGGTGCCCAACCGCCCCGGCGCCGTGCACGACCTGCTGGTGCCGCTCAAGCAGCACGGCGTGTCCATGACGCGCTTCGAGTCGCGCCCCGCCAAGTCCGGTCAATGGGAGTACTACTTCTACATCGATCTCGCCGGCCACCCCTCGCAGCCGCACGTCGCGGCGGCGCTCGACGAACTGCAACGCCTGTGCGCCTTCTACAAGGTGCTGGGCGCCTACCCGGTGACGGAATGATGTTTGAGCAACTCGGACTGATCGGCTGCGGCCTCATGGGCGGCTCCTTCGCGCTCGCGCTCAAGCGCGCTGGCCTGGTCAAGCGCGTGGTGGGCTACAGCAAGTCGCCGTCCACCACCGAACGAGCGCGCCAGCTCGGCGTGATCGACGTGGAAGCGCCGTCCGCGCTGCTCGCCGTCTCGGGCGCCGACCTGGTGCTGCTGGCGGTGCCGGTGGCCGCCACCGAGGCCACCTTCAAGGCCATCCGCCACCTGGTGCGCAACGACGTGCTCATCATGGACGTGGGCTCCACCAAGCGCGAGGTCATCGACGCCGCGCGCCGCGTGCTGCGCGAGCAGGTGGGCGTGTTCGTGCCGGCGCACCCCATCGCCGGCAAGGAACTGGCCGGCGTGGACCACGCCGACCCCGACCTCTACACCGGCCGCCAGGTCATCCTCACGCCCATCGAGCGCACCCTGCCCGCGCACCTGGACAAGGCCGAGAAGGTCTGGCGCGCCCTGGGCTGCCAGGTCAAGCGCATGACGCCCGAGGGGCACGACGCCGCCTATGCGGCCATCAGCCACCTGCCGCACCTGCTGGCCTTCGCGCTCATGAACGCCATCCAGAAACAGGACGAGGGCAAGGACTTCCTGGCCCTGGCGGGTCCCGGCTTCCGCGATTTCACGCGCATCGCGGCCAGCGACGCCGCCGTCTGGCGCGACATCCTGCTGTCCAACAAGGAAGAGCTGGTCTCGCAGTCGCGCCATTTCCTGCGCGCCCTGCAGGAGCTGGAGGCGGCGATCAAGAACAACGACCCCGACGCGCTCGAAACCCTGATCGACCAGGCCAGCGAAGCGCGCGCCGGCTGGCGCATGACGGCCGTCAAGCCCCAGGGCTGAGCCGCCGACCGCGCATGTTCGACATCCCCAGCCTCGACCTCCCTTCCCTCATCAGCGCCGGCGGCCGAGTGCGCCTGCCCGGCTCCAAGAGCATCTCCAACCGCGTGCTGCTGTTGGCAGCGCTCAGCGAAGGCCCCACCCTGGTCGAGGACCTGCTCGACTCCGACGACACGCGCGTGATGCTCGCGGCCCTGCGCCAGCTGGGCTGCGCCATCGAAGAGACCGGCCCCGCCAGCGTGCGCGTGCAGGGCCTGGGCGGGCGGCTGCCGGTGCGCGAGGCCGCCCTCTTCCTGGGCAATGCCGGGACCGCCATGCGCCCGCTGACGGCCGCGCTGTCGCTCCTGGCCGCGGCCCAGGGGGCGCGCTTCGAGTTGTCCGGCGTGCCGCGCATGCACGAGCGCCCCATCGGCGACCTGGTCGACGCCCTGCGCCAGCTCGGCTGCCCGGTGGCCTGCCTGCAGAACGAGGGCTACCCGCCGCTGCGCCTGGGCGACGGCACCGTGCACCCGCTGCGCCTGGACGAGCCCATCCGCGTGCGCGGCGACGTCTCCAGCCAGTTCCTCACCGCCCTGCTGCTCGCGCTGCCGCTGGTGGCGCAGGAGCGGGACGCGGTGATCGAAGTCACCACCGAGCTCATTTCCAAGCCCTACATCGAGATCACACTCAAGCTGCTGCAGCGCTTCGGCGTGGACGTGCGGCGCGAGGGCTGGCAGCGCTTCACCATCCCGCGCGGCAGCCGCTACGCCTCACCGGGGCGCATCGCCGTCGAGGCCGACGCCTCCTCGGCCAGCTACTTCATCGCGCTGGGCGCGATCGCGCCCGCCACGCCGGGTACCGACGGCGTCGTGATCGAAGGCGTGGGCACGGACTCCATCCAGGGCGACATCCGCTTCATCGAGGCCGCGCGGCTCATGGGCGCCGAGGTCGAGGGCGACGGCAACCGCCTGCGCGTGCGCCGCGGCGCCTGGCCGCTCAAGGCCATCGACCTCGACTGCAACCACATCCCCGACGCGGCCATGACCCTGGCCGTGATGGCGTTGTACGCCGACGGCACCACCACGCTGCGCAACATCGCCAGCTGGCGCGTGAAGGAAACCGACCGCATCGCCGCCATGGCCATCGAAGGCCGCAAGCTCGGCGCCACCATTGAAGAAGGCGCAGACTTCATCCGCATCACGCCGCCCGCGGGCCCCGCCGCCGGGCCGCCCCAAGGCGGGGCAGCCCCCTCGGGGAGCAGCGAACCACACGCAGTGGGGAGCGTCGGGGCCCACGGATGGCGGCGGGCGAGCATCCACACCTACGACGACCACCGCGTCGCCATGTGCTTCTCGCTCGCGGCCTTCAACCCCGCGGGTCTGCCGGTGCGCATCGAAGACCCCAAGTGCGTGGGCAAAACCTTCCCCGACTACTTCGAAACCCTGTTCGGCGTCTGCCACACGCCGGCCGAGCGCATCCCCGTCATCTGCATCGACGGGCCCACCGCCTCCGGCAAGGGCACGCTGGCGGCCGAGCTGGCCTCGCGCCTGGGCTACCACCTGCTCGACTCCGGTGCCCTGTACCGCCTGGTGGGCCTGGCGGCCGAGCGCGAGGGCCTGTCCACCACCGAGGCCGACCTGCGCGAACCCGCCCACGCCGAGCGACTGGGTCGCCTGGCCGCCGGCCTGGACGTGCGCTTTACCCCCGGCAAGACCTGGCTGGAGGGCGAGGACGTCACCGAGGCCCTGCGCGCCGAACCCGCCGGCATGGCGGCCTCGCGCGTCTCGGCCGTGCCCCAGGTGCGCGCCGCCCTGGTCGACCTGCAGCTGCAGATGCGCCACCTGCCCGGGCTGGTGGCCGACGGCCGCGACATGGGCACCGTCATCTTCCCCGGCGCCCCGCTGAAGATCTACCTCACGGCCAGTGCCGAGCAGCGCGCCCAGCGCCGCCATAAGCAATTGATTTCAAAGGGAATACCGGCTATACTCGACGACCTTTTGGCCGATCTCAAGGCGCGCGACGCACGCGACATGAACCGCGCGCACGCTCCCCTGAAGCCGGCCGAAGACGCGGTGCTGCTGGACAACTCCGAACTGGACATCGAGCAATCGGTGCAATTCGTGTTGAATCGCTGGCACGGCCAACAGGCTTTCCCGGTCCGCTGAGCAAGCCACCCCCAGGCCCCGAAGACCCCGCCGGATGTTCCCCGTCCGCAGGTCCTAGGGATCGTCAACCAACCCGCCGTGTTCCACACGGCACAACGCTACGCCGCCCACCCGTCGTCACCCGCGCCGCCCCCTGCGGGCCTCCGTGCGCCGACACCAAGCGGTTTCAGGAAAACCCAATGTCTGAATCTTTTGCCGCCCTCTTTGAAGAGTCCCTCAAGCGCGCCGAAATGCGCGCGGGCGAAGTCATCACCGCCGAGGTCGTTCGCATCGAACACAACCACGTGGTGGTCAATGCCGGTCTGAAGTCGGAAGCCTACGTTCCGCTGTCCGAGTTCAAGAACGACCAAGGCGAACTCGAAGTGCAGGTCGGCGACTTCGTGTCCGTGGCCATCGACTCCGTCGAAAACGGCTTCGGCGACACGCTGCTGTCGCGCGACAAGGCCAAGCGCCTGGCCTCGTGGATGGCCCTGGAAAAGGCCCTGGAGTCGGGCGAATTCGTCACCGGCACCACCACCAGCAAGGTCAAGGGCGGCCTCAAGGTCATGGTCAACGGCATCAGCGCCTTCCTGCCGGGCTCGCTGGTCGACAGCCGTCCCACCAAGGACCTCACGCCCTACGAGAACAAGACCCTGGAATTCAAGGTCATCAAGCTCGACCGCAAGCGCAACAACGTGGTGCTGAGCCGCCGCGCCGTGGTGGAAGCCTCCATGGGCGAAGAGCGCGCCAAGCTGATGGAAACCCTGAAGGAAGGCGCCATCGTGCACGGCGTGGTCAAGAACATCACCGAGTACGGTGCGTTCGTGGACCTCGGCGGCATCGACGGCCTGCTGCACATCACCGACATGGCCTGGCGCCGCGTGCGCCACCCCAGCGAGGTGGTGCAGGCCGGCCAGGAAATCACGGCCAAGATCCTCAAGTTCGACACCGAGAAGCAGCGCGTCTCGCTGGGCCTCAAGCAGATGGGCGACGACCCGTGGCTGGGCGTGAGCCGCCGCTACCCGCAGGGCACCCGCATGTTCGGCAAGGTCACGAACATCGCCGACTACGGCGCGTTCGTGGAACTCGAGCCCGGCATCGAAGGCCTGGTGCACGTCTCCGAAATGGACTGGACCAACAAGAACGTGGCCCCGTCCAAGCTGGTGTCGCTGGGCGACGAGGTCGAGGTCATGGTGCTCGACATCGACGAAGACAAGCGCCGCATCTCCCTGGGCATGAAGCAGTGCCGCGCCAACCCCTGGCACGAGTTCGCCGAGCAGACCAAGCGCGGTGACCGCGTCAAGGGCCCGATCAAGTCGATCACCGACTTCGGCGTGTTCGTCGGCCTGGCCGCCGGCATCGACGGCCTGGTGCACCTGTCCGACCTGTCCTGGAACGAAGCCGGCGAACAAGCCGTACGCAACTACAAGAAGGGCCAGGAAGTCGAGGCCGTGGTGCTCGCCATCGACGTCGAGCGCGAGCGCATCAGCCTGGGCATCAAGCAGCTCGACGGCGACCCGTTCACCACCTTCGTGTCGGTGAACGACAAGGGCTCCGTCGTGACCGGCAAGGTCAAGACCGTGGACGCCAAGGGCGCCGAAATCGACCTCGGCGAAGACGTGCTCGGCTACCTGCGCGCCTCGGAAATCAGCCGCGACCGCGTGGAAGATGCCCGCAACGTGCTCAAGGAAGGCGACGAAGTGTCGGCCGTTGTCGTCAACGTCGACCGCAAGACGCGCAACATCCAGCTGTCGATCAAAGCCAAGGACAACGCCGACGCGCAGGAAGCCATGGCCAGCCTGAGCCAGAGCGCAGGCAATGCCGGCACCACCAGCCTGGGCGCCCTGCTGCGCGCCAAGCTGGACAACAACAGCAACGGCCGCTGATCCGCGCCCAATGACCCGCAGCGATCTTGTCGAAGCCCTGGCCGCCCGGTTCGGCCAGCTCACCCACCGCGATGCCGAGTTCGCCGTCAAGGCGATCCTCGACGCCATGGGCGATGCCCTGGTGAAGGGCCACCGCATCGAGATCCGGGGCTTCGGCAGTTTCTCGGTCAATCGCCGCTCGCCTCGCATCGGACGCAACCCGCGTTCGGGCGAGAGCGTGATGATTCCCGAGAAGCGCGTGCCCCACTTCAAGCCCGGCAAGGCCTTGCGCGAGCAGGTCGACGAGCGCACCGCCCTCATGCAGCAGCACGAGGACCAGCGGCGCACCGGCTGATACCCCCTCGCTACAATCGTCCCCCACCACTTGAGGGGATGTTTTGAAGTACCTCATGTGGCTGCTCAACGCGGCCATTTTTTTTGTCCTCTTCGCCTTCGCGCTGAACAACCAGGACAGCGTCACGCTCAAGCTGTTCTTCGGCCACAGCTGGGAGGCGCCGCTGGTGCTGGTGCTGCTGCTGGTGCTGCTCATCGGCGTGTTCCTCGGCGTCATCGTGATGCTGCCGCTGTGGCTGCGCGCCCGCCGGCACCGCCAGCGCGGCCACACCACCCTGTTCGGCAGCGAAACCACGCTGATGCCACAAGACCCCGTCGATCGCCGGCATGGACTTTGACCTGACCTGGCTGCTCTGGGGCCTGCCGGTGGCTTTCGCGCTGGGCTGGGTGGCCTCGCGCCTGGACCTGCGCCAGTGGCGCATCGAAGGCCGGCAGGCGCCCAAGGCCTACTTCCGCGGCCTGAACCACCTGCTCAATGAACAGCAGGACCAGGCCATCGACGCCTTCATCGAGGCCGTGCAGGGCGACCCCGACACCACCGAGCTGCACTTCGCCCTGGGCAACCTGTTCCGCCGCCGGGGCGACTACGACCGCGCCGTGCGCGTGCACGAACACCTGCTTTCGCGGGCCGACCTCAACCGCAAGGAGCGCGACCGCGCACAGCACGCGCTGGCGCTCGATTTCCTCAAGGCCGGCCTGCTCGACCGCGCCGAGTCTGCGCTGAGCAAACTCGAAGGCACGGCCTTCGAGAACGAGGCGCGCCTGGCCCTGCTGGGCATCTACGAACGCTCGCGCGACTGGGCGCAAGCCCGCGCCATCGCCGAAAAGCTCGACTCGGCGGAACACGGCGCCTTCACCACGCGCGTGGCCCACTACCTGTGCGAACTGGCCGAGCTCGCGCACCGCGAGGGCCAGGCCGAGCGCGTGCGTGCCCTGCTCGACGAGGCCGTGCGGCGCGCACCCACGCTGGCGCGCGGCTGGATGGCGCGCTCGGCCCTGCGCAACCAGCAGGGCGACGCGGCAGGCGCCCTGGACGACCTGCTGGCCCTGGCCGAACAGGCGCCCGCCGCCCTGCCGCTGGCCGCGCGCGCCATGGCCGAGCTGGCCCAGCAGACCGGCCGCACCGATCCCGTGCTGCGCACCCTGGGCAACGCCCAGGCGCGCGCGCCCTCCATCGACGTGACCGAAGCCCTGGCCCGCCTGGCGCCCCAGCCCGAGGGCGCGCGCGGCATGTACTTGCGCCACCTGGAAGCCGAGCCCTCGCTCGTGATCGCCAGCCAGTGGCTGGCGGGCGAAACCCTGTCCAACCCGCAGGCCCAGTCCAGCGTGCAGCGCGCGCTGGAGCACGCCAGCGGCCCGCTGCGGCGCTACCGCTGCGCGGCCTGCGGTTTCGAGGCGCGCCAGCACTTCTGGCAGTGCCCGGGCTGCCAGGCCTGGGACAGCTACCCGGCCCGCCGCGTGGAAGAGCTCTAGGCCTGCCCGTACCCACCGCCACCCGGCGTGTGGATTTCGAAGATGTCGCCCGCAGCCATCTCGGCCTGGCCGATGTGCTTGAGTTCTTCCGTGCGCCCGTCGGCGCGCACCACGCGGTTGAGGCCCAGAGCCCCCGGCTGGCCACCGGCCATGCCGAACGAGGGGTGCACGCGCCCGTTGGACAGGATGCTCGCCGTCATGGGCTCCAGGAAGCGCACGCGGCGCACGCCCCCGTCGCCACCATGCCAGCGCCCCGCACCGCCCGAGCCCTGGCGGATCTGGTAGCTCTCCAGCCGCACCGGAAAGCGGAACTCCAGCACCTCGGGGTCCGTCATGCGCGAGTTGGTCATGTGCGTCTGAACCACCGACGTGCCGTTGAACCCATCGACCAGGCGGCCCGCTTCGTCCGTCACGCCGCCCGCGCCGCTGCCACCCGAGATCGTCTCGTAGTACTGGTGGCGCGCATTGCCGAAGGTGAAGTTGTTCATCGTGCACTGGCTCGCCGCCATCGCGCCCAGCGCGCCGTACAGCGCGTTGGTGATGCAGGTGGACGTCTCCACGTTGCCCGCCACCACGGAGGCCGGCGGGTTGGGGTTGAGCATGCAGCCCGGCGGAATGATCACCTCGATCGGCTTGAGGCAGCCCGCGTTGAGCGGAATGTCGTCGTCCACCAGCGTGCGGAACACGTACAGCACGGCCGCCATGCACACCGCCGTGGGCGCGTTGAAGTTGTTGGTCTGCTGCGGGCTGGTGCCGGTGAAGTCGATGCGCGCGCTGCGCTCGGCGGCATTCACGCGCACCGCCACCTGGATCTGCGCGCCGTTGTCCAGCGGCAGGGTGAACTGGCCATCCTTCAGGCGCGTGATCACGCGGCGCACCGATTCCTCGGCGTTGTCCTGCACGTGGCGCATGTAGGCCTGCACCACGTCCAGGCCGAACTGTTCGACCATCTTGCGCAGTTCCTGCACGCCCTTCTCGTTCGCGGCGATCTGTGCCTTCAGATCCGCCATGTTCTGCTGCGGGTTGCGGCTGGGGTACTCACCACTCTGCAACAGCGCGATCATCTCGGCCTCGCGCAGGCGACCGCCCTCCACCAGCTTCACGTTGTCGATCTGCACGCCCTCTTCCTCGATGCGCGTGGAGAACGGCGGCATGGAGCCCGGCGTGGTGCCGCCGATGTCGGCGTGGTGGCCACGCGAGCCCACATAGAAGGTCGGCTGGTCGGCGCCGCCAATGTAGACCGGCGTGATCACCGTCACGTCGGGCAGGTGGGTGCCGCCGTGGTACGGGTCGTTGAGCACGTACACGTCGCCCGGCTGCATGCGCCCCGCGTTCTTTCGGATCACGGTCTTGATGCTCTCGCCCATCGAGCCCAGGTGCACCGGCATGTGCGGCGCGTTGGCGATCAGGTTGCCCTCGGCGTCGAACAGCGCGCAGGAAAAGTCCAGCCGCTCCTTGATGTTCACCGAGTAGGCGGTGTTCTGCAGCTGCAGGCCCATCTGCTCGGCGATGTTCATGAACAGGTTGTTGAACACCTCCAGCAATACCGGGTCCACCGTGGTGCCCACGGCGTGGCGCGCCGCGCGCGGCACGCGCCGCTCCAGCACCAGGTGGTCCAGCGCGGTGAGCTGGGCCTCCCAGCCCGGCTCCACCACGGTGGTGGCGTTCTTCTCGGCGATGATGGCCGGGCCGGGAATGACGTCGCCCGGGCGCAGGTCCTCGCGCACCACCAGCGCGGCGTCCTGCCACTGGCCCTCGGCGTACAGCCTTACCGTGTCGCGGCGCGGCACCTCGCGCGGCTCGTGCAGGGCGTGACGCGGCTCGGCGGGCGCGTCGCCCGCCACCACGGCCTCCACCGACACCGCCTCGGCGATCAGGCGCTTGCCGGGCATGAGGAAGGCGAAGCGCTGGCGGTAGGCCGCCTCGAAGGCCGACTCGATCGCCGCCAGCTCGCCGAAGGGCACGATGAGCGCGGCGTCGCTGCCCTCGTAGCGCACGTGCACGCGGCGGTGCAGTTGCACCTCGCCCTGGCTCACCTGCTGGGCGCGCAGCTCCTCGCCCGCTGCCTGGGCCAGCGCCTCGAGCTGCCCGGCGATCGCGCCGAGCGCGCCGGCCTCCAGCACGCGCTCCACCGCCTGCTCCTTGATCACGTTCTGATCGGCCAGGCCCATGCCATAGGCGCTCAGCACGCCGGCCAGCGGGTGCACGAACACGCGGCCCATGCCGAGCGCGTCGGCCACCAGGCAGGCGTGCTGCCCCCCCGCGCCGCCGAAGCACTGCAGGGTGTAGCGCGTCACGTCGTAGCCGCGCGCCACCGAGATCTTCTTGATCGCGTTGGCCATCTGTTGCACGGCGATGCGGATGAAGCCCTCGGCCACGTCCTCGGCGGTGCGCCCCGTCTGCTGCGCCAGTTCATCGAACTTCGCGCGCACGGCCTCGGCACTTAGGGCCTCGTTGGCCTGCGGACCGAAGACCTTCGGAAAGTGAGCGGGCTGGATCTTGCCCAGCATCACGTTCGCATCCGTCACGGCCAGCGGCCCGCCGCGGCGGTAGCTCGCGGGGCCGGGGTTGGCGCCCGCGCTCTCGGGGCCGACGCGAAAGCGTGAGCCGTCGAAGCTGAGAATGGAGCCACCACCGGCCGCCACGGTGTGGATGCTCATCATGGGCGCGCGCATGCGCACGCCGGCCACCTGGGTCTCGAACTCGCGCTCGAACGCGCCCGCGTAGTGCGACACGTCGGTGGAGGTGCCGCCCATGTCGAAGCCGATCACCTTGTCGTGCCCGGCCAGGGTGGCTGTGCGGGCCATGCCCACGATGCCGCCCGCCGGGCCCGAGAGGATGGCGTCCTTGCCCTGGAAACGGTGCGCGTCGGTCAGGCCGCCGCTGCTCTGCATGAAGAACAGCGGCACGCCCGGCATCTCGCCCGCCACCTGGTCCACGTAGCGGCGCAGGATGGGCGAGAGGTAGGCGTCCACCACCGTGGTGTCGCCCCGGCTCACGAACTTCATCATCGGGCTGGTTTCGTGCGAGGTGCTGACCTGCGTGAAGCCAATCTCGCTGGCCAGCCGCGCGGCCGCGGCCTCGTGGGCGGTGTAGCGGTAGCCGTGCATGAAGACGATGGCCACGCTGCGCAGGCCGGCATCAAAAGCGGCCCACAGGCGCTCGCGCAGGTGGGCCTCGTCCAGCGCTTCGATCAGCTCGCCGTGCGCGCCGACGCGCTCCTGCGCTTCGATCACGCGGCTGTAGAGCAGCTCGGGCAGGACGATGTGGCGGTCAAACAGGCGCGGGCGGTTCTGATAGGCGATGCGCAGCGCGTCGCGGAAGCCGCGCGTCGTGACCAGCAGCGTGGGCTCTCCCTTGCGCTCCAGCAGCGCGTTGGTGGCCACCGTGGTGCCCATCTTCACGCAGGCCACCTGGCGGGGCGTCACCGGCTCCCCGGGCTTGAGGCCCAGCAGGTAGCGGATGCCCGCCACCGCGGCGTCGCGGTATTGCTCGGGGTTCTCGGACAGCAGCTTGTGCGTCGTGAGCGTGCCGTCGGGCCGCTTGGCCACGATGTCGGTGAAGGTGCCGCCGCGGTCGATCCAGAACTGCCAGCGGGGGTCTTGCGTTGAGGTCATGTCGGTCGGGCGCGTGCGCCGTGAAAGGGAAACAGGGAAGAAAGCCGCATTCACGCGGGAACGAATCCCACGGATCGTAGCGAGTCGCGTGCCAGGCTGTCTCTCAGCCCTGCATGCGCGAGGGCAGCCAAAGCGCCAGCTCCGGCACCGCGTAGGTCAGCAGAACGGCCGCCATCATCAGCGTGAACAGTGGCAGCGCCGTGCGCGCGATCCAGGTCACCTCGCGCTGCGTCAGCCCCTGCAGAACGAAGAGGTTGAAGCCCACCGGTGGCGTGATCTGCGCCATCTCCACCACCAGCACGATGAAGATGCCGAACCAGATGAGGTCGAAGCCCGCCGCCTGCACCGTGGGCAGCAGCACGGCGATGGTCAGCACCACCATCGAGATGCCGTCCAGGAAGCAGCCCAGCACGATGAAGAACAGCACCAGCAAGAGCATGAGCGCGAAGGGCGAGAGCTGCAGGCCGCCAATGAACTCGGCCACCTGGCGCGGCAGGCCGATGAAGCCCATGGCCAGCGTGAGGAAGGCCGCGCCCGCCAGAATCAGACCGATCATGCAGTACGTGCGGCAGGCCGCCACCAGGCCTTCGCGAAAACTCCCCCAGTTCAGCGAGCCTTCCAGGCGCGAGAGCACCAGCGAGCCCGCCACGCCGAGCGCCGCCGCTTCGGTGGCGGTGGCGATGCCGCTGTAGATGCCACCCAGCACCAGCGCGATCAGCGTGACCACCGGAATCAGATGGCGGGAGGCGTGAAGCTTGTGCCGCAGCGAGGTCGCCGGTTCCTTGCCGGGCAGGCGCTCCCGGTTGAGCAGAGACCAGACCACGATGTAGCCGCTGAACAGCACGGCCAGCATCACGCCTGGCACCACGCCCGCCAGGAAGAGCTTGGCGATCGACACGTTCGCCGCCACACCGTAGACGATCATGATGATCGAGGGCGGGATCAACAGGCCCAGCGTTCCCGCGCCCGCAAGGGTGCCGATGGCTTGAGCGTCCGGGTAGCCGCGCTTCTTCAGTTCGGGCAGCGTGATCTTGCCGATGGTGGCGCAGGTGGCGGCCGACGAGCCTGAAATGGCCGCAAAGATCGCGCACCCCACCACGTTGGTGTGCAGCAAACGGCCGGGCAGCCAGTTGAGCCAGGGCGCCAGGCCCTTGAACATGTCGTTGGACAGCTTGCTGCGGAACAGAATTTCCCCCATCCACAGAAACAGCGGCAAGGCGGTCAGCGTCCAACTCGAAGTGGAGCCCCACACAGTGAGCGCCATGCTGTCGCCCACCGGGCGTTGGGTGAACAGCTCCATGCCCACCAGGGCCACGCCCAGCAGCGACAGGCCGATCCACAGGCCCGACCCGAGCACGGCAAACAACAGCACGATGAGGGTCAATGCGATCACGGCGTCCATGACAGCGGCTCCTTGGGTGGGTTCATTCGGTGCGGGCAGCCGCGCCCGGCGCCAACAGATCGGTGCCCCGCCAGCGGTGCAGCACCACCTGCAGGAATGCCAGAGCCAGGCCCGCGCAGCCCACGGCCATGGCGGTTTGCGGGATCCACAGCGGCGTCACGTCGGCGCCCGGCGAGACGTCGTGCGTCACGCGCGAGACCCACACCAGGCGCGCCGCGTACCAGCTCAGGTAGCACGACAGCGCCGTGCCCGCGAGCAGGCACCACCACTCCAGGGCAGCGCGCCCCCAGCCGGGCAGGCGCTCCAGCACCAGCGTCACGCGGATGTGCTCGCCACGCAGGAGCGTGGCCGGCAGGGCCAGAAACAGCGAGGCCGCGATGGCGTAGCCCGCGTAAGCGTCCAGCCCGGCCATGTCCCAGCGCAGCAGGCGCGCCAGGATGCCCAGCGAGACGGAGACAAAAGCCGCGAGCATGCCCACACACGAGAGCGCGAGCAGCCAGCGATGAACAGTACGGACGAACGCATCCATCGTGCCCTCCGGCATCGGTTCACAAGAAAGGAAGGAAGCGCAGTCGGCGGGGCGAGGCGGCCTGCGCGGGCCGGGCCCCGCCGTGCGCGAATCGGTTCAGGGCTGTTTGCGGTACGCGTCGACGATGGCCTGCCCCTCGGGACCCGCGGCCTTGATCCACTCGGCGGTCATGGTCTCGCCGATGGACGCCAGCGCCTTCCTCATGTCATCGCTCGGTTGGCTGATCGACATACCGGCGGCCTTCAACTGGCCGATGTACTCGCTGTCGAGCTTCTCGCTCAGCGCCCAGCCGCGCGCTTCCGCCTGCGCCGCCGCCGTGGTCAGCGCGTTCTGCGTGGCCTTGTCCAGCGCGTTGAAATCCTTGAGATTCACCACCGTCACATTGCGCGGCAGCCAGGCCGATACCGGGTAGAAGTGCTTCACCTGCTCGTGAAGCTTGCTCTCCACACCGCTGGCGCTGGAGGTGAGGAAATTCTGCACCGCGCCCGTGGCCAGGGCCTGCGGCAGCTCGGCGAGCTGGATCGTCACGGGCTGCGCCTTGAGCAGCTGGGCGATGCGCGTGGTGGCCGGGTTGTAGGCGCGCATCTTGGTGCCCTCCAGGTCGGACGCGTAGTTCACCGGCTTGATCGAGTACAGCGACTGCCCGGGCCAGGGCACCGAGAACAGCACCTTCAGGCCCTGCTGGGCCAGCAGCTTCTCCTGCGCGCCTTTGGCCGCCTGGTACAGGCGGCGCGATTGCTCGTAGCCCGTGGCCAGGAAGGGCACCGAGTCCACCCCGAACAGCGGGTTCTCGTTGGCCGCGCCGGAGAGAATGAACTCGCCGATCGGCGTCTGCGCGGTCTGCACCGCGCGCTTGATCTCATTGGCCTTGTAGAGCGATCCGCCCGCGTGCAGGGTGATCTTGAGCTTGCCCCCCGTGGCCTTGTCCACGTCGTTGGCGAACTGCTGCAGGTTCTGCACCTGGAAGGTATTGGCGCCGTAGCCGCTGGGCAGATCCCACCGGGTCTGCGCGTGCGCGGCGCCGGCCAGGGCCAGAGCACACAGGCCGATTGTTGTCTTGATCATGGTCGCTCTCCTTGTTCGCTCGCGAGTTGCTGGTTGAGAAGGTCGGTGATCAGCATCGCGCCCGGGGCGTGCGTGATGCAGAACGGGAGGCGGGCCTGGGCGATCGCCGCCTGGGGCGTGACCCCGCAGGCCCAGAACACGGGCACTTCGTCGGGCAGCACCGCCACGGCGTCGCCGTAGTCGGGCCGCGACAGGTCGTGGATGCCGATGGCCGCGGGGTCGCCCACATGCACCGGCGCGCCGTGCACGTCGGGAAAGCGGGAGGTGATCTCCACGGCGCGCGCCGCATCGGCTGCCTTGAACGGGCGCATGCTCACCACCATGGGGCCCGCGAACGGTCCGGCCGGCGCGGTGGCCAGATGGGTTCGGTACATGGCCACGTTGCGGCCTTCGTCCACGTGGCGCAGCCGCATGCCAGCGTCCATCAGCGCCTGCTCGAACGAGAACGAACACCCGATCACGAAGGTGACGAGATCCTCCCGCCACACATCGGCGATGTCTGTCGGCTCCCCGACCAGTTCGCCGTCGCGCCAGACGCGGTAGCGCGGCATGTCGCTGCGGATGTCGATGCCCTCGCCCAAACCGGGCAGTGAGGGATCGCCCGGTCGCCCCACCGCCAGCAGCGGGCAGGGCTTGGGGTTGCGCTGGCAGAACAGCAGGAAATCGTCCGCCAACGCCTGCGGCAGGATCACCACGTTGCCCTGCACCAGTTCGTCGGCCAGGCCGCTGGTGTGCTTCGTCCATTCGCCGCGGCGAATGGCGCCGCGCACGCGGCGCGCCAGGGCTTGCGCATCGGCATCGATTCGCCGTGTCGCCAGGTCGTCCAGGAATCCCACTGCGTTCGCCTCCGGTCCTTTGTGTTCGTGACGAGCCCGTCACATTGGGGCCGGATTGTGGTCAGTGGCCGAAGCCACCACAAACGAAAATTTTCTTGCTTATCTCATCGATTTTTTCGATGCCTTTGACTGGGGCGACTTCTGCGACGTCTTCGTGCGCGGCCGCCCCAATGCGGTGCCGTCGCCCGACCCGTTCCAGACGTCAACGAACGCCTGCGCCGAGCGCATCACCGTCTCCACCGCCTGCGCGGACGGGTCGCTGCGGTAGCTGGCATGGATAGGCAGCGGCTGCAGGCGCGCGTCGCAGGGCAACTCGCGCAGGTCGGCCACCACGAACAAGTGCCGCACCGCCTCGCGCGGCAGCGTGGCCACACCGAAGCCACCCTGCGCCATCTGCAGCATGGCCGAAACGGACGAGATGGTGTGCACGCGCCGCGGCTCCACGCGCGCCGCGCGAAAGAGCTCCAGCAGGGCCACGTGCGGCAATGAGCCGCGCTGGAAGGTCAGCAACTCCAGCTCGGCCAACTCCTGCAGCGTGTAGCGACGCCGCCGGTGCAGGCTGGCGCTGCCCACGAACACCATTTCCATCGACGGCAGCGCGCGCGAGCGCACGCCATCGGTGGTGGCTGGCAGCGCCGTGAACACCAGGTCCTGCGTGCCACGTCGCATCTGCTCGATCAGCACCGGCGTGGTCTCGACCGACAACTCCAGCTCCAGCGCCGGGTTCTCGGTGCGCAGCTGCTCCATCCACGGGATCAGCCAGGCGTGCAGCACCGACTCGATGGCGCCGATGCGCAACGACACCGCCAGCGCATCGCCCGAGCCCATCTCGGCCTTGGCCTCGCGTTGCAGCTCCAGCAAGCGCTGCGCGTAGACCAGGAAGCGCGTGCCGGCCATGGTCAGCCGGAACTGCTTGTCGCGCCGATCCAGCAGCAGCACGCCCAGCTCCTCCTCCAGCGCGGCGATTCGGCTGGACATCGCCGATTGCGTGAGGAAGAGCTTCTCGGCCGCGCGCGTCACGCTCTTGAGTGTGGCCACCCAATAGAAAGCCTCGACGAAGCGCAGATTCATGGTGTTCTCCGGGGAAATACGGACGGGCCTGGCCCGGCTTTTGCAACTATGCTGCCCGTCTTCGTCATCCGTTCAACTTTCTGGAGCGACCATGAACTTCAAGCTTGCCCTGGCCGGCGCGGCCTTCGCACTGAGCGCCAGCGCCCAGGCTCAGACCGCCTGGGACCTGCCCGCCGCCTACCCGGCCACCAACTTCCACTCGGTCAATCTTGCCAGCTTCGCCAGCGACGTCGACAAGGCCACCGGCGGCAAGCTCAAGATCACCGTGCACCCCGGCGCTTCGCTGTTCAAGGCGCCGGAGATCAAGCGCGCCGTGCAGGGCGGCCAGGCCCAGGCCGGCGAGGTGCTGCTGGCCAACTTCCAGAACGAGTGGCAGGTCTTTGGCGTGGACGGCATCCCCTTCCTGGCCACCAGCTACGCCGATTCGAAGAAGCTCTACGCCGCGCAGAAGCCCATCCTGGAGAAGAAGCTCGCCGAACAGGGCATGGTGCTGCTGTATGCGGTGGCCTGGCCGCCGCAGGGCCTGTACAGCAAGAAGCCCGTGGCCAGCGCCGCCGACCTCAAGGGCAGCAAGTGGCGCGCCTACAGCCCGGCCACCTCGCGCATCGCCGAACTGGTGGGCGCGCAGCCCGTCACCGTGCAGGCCGCCGAGCTGTCGCAGGCCCTGGCCACCGGCGTGGTCGAAAACAACATGACCTCGGGCGCCACCGGCGTGGACAGCAAGCTCTACGAACACCTCAAGTACTACTACGACGTGCAGGCCTGGCTGCCGAAGAACGCCGTCATCGCCAACAAGAAGGCCTTCGACGCGCTCGACAAGGCCACGCGCGACGGCCTCATGAAGGCGGCGGCCGACGCCGAGGCGCGCGGCTGGGCGGCCTCCGAGAAGGTCAACACCGACACGCTCGCCACCCTCAAGGCCAATGGCATGGCGGTGGAGCCGCCCTCGGCCGCGCTCAAGGCCGACCTGCAGAAGGTGGGCGCCACCATGCTGCAGGAATGGCTGTCGAAGGCCGGCCCCGAAGGCCAGCAACTGATCGACGCGTACAGGAAGTAACACCCCCGCCGCGCTTCGCGCGACCCCCTCGAGGGGGCGGCACCTGAGGACCGGCGCAACCGGATCCTCGGTGCCCTGGGTCTGGCTTCGCGGCGCCTCCACCGTTCCTCATGCGCAAACTGCTTGACTCTCTCTACCTCGGCGCCGGCTGGCTGGCCGCCCTCTTCATGATCGGTGTGCTGGTGATGGTGCTGCTGTCCATCGTCAGCCGCGTCGCCGGCTTCTACGTGCCCGGCACCGACGCCTACGCGGGCTACGCCATGGCCGGCGCCGGTTTCCTGGCGCTGGCGCACACGCTCAAGAGCAACGAGCACATCCGCGTCACGCTGATCATCGGCAAGCTGCGCGGCGGCGCGCGGCGCGGCCTGGAGCTCTGGGCGCTGTCGGTGGCGGTGCTCATGAGCGGCGCGCTGGCCTGGTACGCCTGGCGCCTGGTGTGGCAGTCCAACACCTTCCACGACATCTCCACCGCCGCCGACGCCACGCCGCTGTGGATTCCCCAGGTGCTCATGGGCCTGGGCTGCACGGTGCTGTTCATCGCACTGCTGGACGACTGGGTGCTCGAATGGCGCGGCCAGCGCTCGCGCGCCGAGGGGGAGACGCGGCATGAATGAGTTCGTCGTCACCAGCCTGCTCATCGCCTCGCTGTTCCTGCTGCTGGGCAGCGGCGTATGGATCGGCCTCACGCTCGCCGGCGTGGCCTGGATCGGCATGGAGCTGTTCTCCTCGCGCCCCGCGGGCGACGCCATGGCGCTCACCATCTGGGGCTCGGCCAGCAGCTGGACACTGACCGCGCTGCCGCTGTTCGTGTGGATGGGCGAAATCCTGTTCCGCACCAAGCTGTCGGAGAGCATGTTCAAAGGCCTGGCGCCCTGGGTGAACGCCCTGCCCGGGCGCCTGCTGCACACCAACATCCTGGGCAGCACCATCTTCGCGGCGGTCTCGGGCTCGTCGGCGGCCACCTGCGCCACCATCGGCAAGATGACCATCCCCGAGCTCACGCGGCGCGGCTACCCGCCCGAAAAAATCGTGGGCTCGCTCGGCGGCGCCAGCACGCTGGGCCTGCTGATCCCGCCCTCGATCATCATGATCGTGTACGGCGTCGCGGCCGAGGTCTCCATCGCGAAACTCTTCGTCGCCGGCGTCATCCCCGGCATCGTGCTGGCGGCGCTGTTCAGCGGCGCCATCGTGGTCTGGGCCCTGCTCAACCCCGACAAGGTGCCCAGCGCCGACACGCGGCTGAGCTTCACCGAGAAGCTCCATGAGGCGCGCCACCTGATCCCCGTCGTGGTGCTCATCGGCAGCGTCATCGGCGCCATCTACAGCGGCATCGCCACCGCCACCGAAGCGGCGGCCATCGGTGTGGTGGGCTCGCTCATCCTCTCGGGCTCGCAGGGCTCGCTCAACTGGGTGAGCTTTCGCGACTCGCTGCTGGGCGCCACGCGGCTGTACTGCATGATCGCGCTGATCCTGGCGGGCGCGGCCTTCCTCACGCTGTCCATGGGCTACATCGGCCTGCCGCGGCACCTGGCCGAATGGGTCGGTGGCCTGGGCCTCACGCCCGGCATGCTGCTGATCGCGCTGGCCGTGTTCTACATCGTGCTCGGCTGCTTCCTCGACGGCATCTCCATGATCGTGCTCACCATGGGCGTGATCCTGCCGACCGTGCAGGCCGCCGGCATCGACCTGATCTGGTTCGGCATCTTCATCGTCATCGTGGTGGAGATGGCGCAGATCACCCCGCCCGTGGGCTTCAACCTCTTCGTGCTGCAAGGCATGACGCGGCGCGAAATCACCTGGATCTCGACGGCCTGCCTGCCCTACTTCCTCATCATGGTGTTCGCCGTGCTGCTGCTCTACTGGTTCCCCGGGCTGGTGAACTGGCTGCCGTCCAAGATGTAGGCCCGGGCGCTTCCCACCGCCAACCCGCCACCGTTCGGTGTGCGGGTTTTCTTTTGCCGGTGCGGCGGCGGGCCCGCCCGTTCGACGCAACAGTGCCAACCAAAGGATCAAGCTTGCGCCGCATCGGCGCCGGCTCGGGCCAGTTCGCCCAGCATGGTGCCCCGCTCAAACCAGGGAGTCCACCATGCACAGCACGCCACCCGCGACGCTGGCCGACGTCTTGCTCAACGCCGCCAGCCTTCCCGCCCCCCACGCCCTCGTCACCGTGCACCGCGACGGCAGCGAGACCCCCTTGAGCTACCCCGGCCTGCTGGCCCGCGCGCGGGGCCTGCTGGCCGCGCTGCAGGCGCAAGGCCTGTCGCCGGGCCAGACGGTGCTGACGCAGGTCGGCGCCAGCGCCCGCCAGCTCGAGGTCTTCTGGGCCTGCGTGCTCGGGGGTCTGGTGCCCGTGCTGCTGCCCAAGGTGGCGAGCTGGCGGCGCGAGAGCGAGGCTTCCCGCCGGCTGCGCGCCGTGTGCGGTTTGCTCGGGCCTGACGCCACGCTGCTGATCGACGAAGACCAGCGGGCCGACTACGCCGGTGGCGCGGCGCCCCTGCCCAGCGGCATGCGCTGGCTCCGCGACCCCGGCGAGGCCGACGCCGCGCGGGCGCGCGCGCACCGGGCCCAGCCCGGCGATCTGGCCTACCTGCAACTGTCCTCCGGCTCCACCGGCACGCCCAAGGGCGTGCGGCTCACGCACGCGAACATGCTCGCCAACCTGCGCGACATGGCGCAGGCCCACGGGCTGCTGCCGGCGCACGGCTTCCTCAACTGGATGCCGTACTACCACGACATGGGCCTGGTGATGTTCCATCTGCTGCCCGCCTACCTCGGGGCGGGCCAGGTCAAGCTCGATGCCACCGACTTCGTCGCCGATCCGCTGCTGTGGTTGACCAAGATCCACCAGCACCGCTCGGCCGTGGTGGGTGGCCCCAACTTCGGCCTGCGCCACGTGCTCGAAGCGCTCGACGGCGGCCCGCCCGTGGGCGTGGACCTGTCCTGCGTGCGCCTGTGGTTCAACGGCGCCGAGCCGATCTGGGTGCCGACGATGCGCGCGTTCATGTCCCGCATGGCCACGGCCGGCCTGCGCCCCGACGCCATGACGCCGGCCTACGGCCTGGCCGAGGCCACGGTGGTCGTGTCGCTCTCCCCGCAGGGCGGGCGCGCGCTGGCCCACCGGCTCGACCGCCAGGCGCTGCTGCGCGACGGCCTGGTCCGGGACGCCGCCGATGGCGTGGAGGCGATCGAGTACGCCGATGTCGGCCTGCCCCTCGCCTCCACGCAGGTGCGCGTCGTCGGCGAAGACGGTGGCGAGCTCGGCGAAGAGCGTCTGGGCGAGGTCCAGGTCCGTGGCGCCAGCGTCACCAGCGGCTACGAGACCCGCGCCGAGGGCGCCGCGCGCGAATGCTTCGACGCCGAGGGCTGGCTGCGCACCGGCGACCTCGGCTTCCTGCGTGGCGGCCGCCTCACCATCACCGGCCGGCTCAAGGACGTGATCGCCCTCCACGGCCGCCAGGTGATGGCGGTCGACGTGGAGCAGCACCTGAGCCAGCTGTTCGGGCTCAAGACCGGGCGCATCGCCGCTTGCGGCGTGCCGCAGGCCGATGGCAGCGAGGCCGTGGTGCTGTTCGTGGTGGCACGCGCGCGCGACGGCGGCGGGTGCCTGCTGCACCGCCTGCGCGCCGCCGCCGAGGCCTACCTGGCGCACCCGGTGGCCTGCGCCGTGCCGGTGCGCCGCATCCCGCACACCTCCAGTGGCAAGCCGCAGCGCCACCAGCTCCGGCAGCAATGGCAGCTGGGCGAATTCGCCGAGCGGCTCCAGGCCGTCCCTGCCCCTGCGCCCCAGGCGCCGTCCCCGGCACCGGCCAACGACGACCTGGTGCGCCAGGTGGTGCAGGCCTGGTCCGAGGCCCTGCGCCTGCGTCCCGGCGATATCGGCCTGGACACCCCGTTCACCTCGCTGGGCGGCGGCTCGGTGCAGGCGATCCAGGCGCTGGCGCTGCTCGAAAAACGCCTGGGCCGCCGCCTCGGCACGGGGCTGCTGGTCGACGGCCGCACGGTGCGCGACACCGTGGCCTACCTGGAGCGCCACCCAGCGCCCTCGCAGGCCGCGCGTGCCACCTCCGCCTCCACCTCCGCCTCCACCTCTGCCTCCACCTCTGCCTCCACCGCTTCCCCCGCCTGTGCGCCGGCGCAGGCGCCTGCCGACGCGTCGCCGGCCATCGCCGTCATCGGCATGGCCTGCCGCTTCCCCGGCGCGGCCTCGCCGGCGCAGTTCTGGGGCCAACTGCGCGACGGCGTGTCGTCGATCCGCGAAGTGCCGGCGCCGCCCTGGATGCCCGAAGGCCAGCGCCTGCACATGGGGCGCATCGATGGCATCGAGCTGTTCGCGGCCGACTTCTTCGGCGTGGACGACGAAGAGGCCCGGCTCATGGACCCCCAGCAGCGCCTGATGCTCGAGTTGGGCTATGAAGCACTCGACGACGCCGGCTACACCGGCGCCCGTATGCCGGCCCAGCGCAAGGTCGGCGTCTGTGTCGGCTCGATCCACAACGCCTACCTGGAGCCGCTCATCGAACTGCGCCGCCGGGGCGATTGCCCTGCCGCGCAGCACCCGCAGCTGCTACCGGGCAACCTGTTGAGCATCATCGCCGCGCGCGTGTCGCAGCGGCTCGACCTCAAAGGCCCCGCTCTGCACATCGACACGGCCTGCGCGTCCTCGCTGGTGGCGCTGCACTGCGCCTGCACCGAACTGCGGTCGGGCCAGTGCGAGATCGCGCTGGCCGGCGGTGTGAGCCTGCTGTCCACGCTCAGCATGTTGCAGCTGCTCAGCCAGACCGGCACCCTGTCGGACGAAGGCGTCTGCCGGGTATTCGACGAGGCCGCCAGCGGCATGGTGGCCAGCGAGGGCGCGGGCCTGGTGGTGCTCAAGCGGCTCGACCAGGCGCTGGCCGACGGCGACCGCATCGACGCGGTGATCTCGGCCACCGCCGTCACCAACGACGGCCACTCGATCGGCCTCATGGCGCCCACGCTGGAAGGGCAGGAAGCGATGCTGCGGCAGGCCCTGGCCCAGGCCGGCCTACACCCCTCGCAGATCGGCTACGTCGAGGCCCATGGCACCGGCACGCCGGTCGGCGACGCGATCGAGGTGCACGCGTTCACCAGCGTGTTTGGCGAGCCGGGCGGCGCGCCGTACTGCGGCATCGGATCGGTCAAGGCCAACATCGGCCACCCCATGGCCGCGGCCGGCGTGGCGGGGCTGATCAAGCTGCTGCTGTCCCTGCGGCACGGGCTGCTGCCGCCCACCTTGAACCTGCGCAAGCCCCACCCGAACCTGCGCCTGGAGCACACGCCGTTCTGGCCGGTGCTGTCCGCCGCGCCCTGGCCCCGGGGCGCGGCCCCGCGGCATGCCGGCATCAGCTCCTTCGGTTTCGGCGGCACCAACGCGCACGCGATCGTGTCCGACGCGCCGCTGCCCGCGACCCGCGCGCGCACCACGCGTTCGCACCACCTGCTGTGCCTGTCGGCGCGCAACCGCGAGGAACTGCTGGCGGTGCGCGCCCGCCTGCTCGACCAACTGCTGGAGCAACCCGACCTGTCGATGCTCGACCTGTCGTTCACCCGCTGCGCGGGGCGCGAAGCCTTCAGGCTGCGCGAATGCCTGGTGGTCTGCGGCGTGCGGGACGCCATCGACCAGCTGCGGCACGGACCTCGGGCATGGCCCGGCGACGAGGGGCTGGCGGCCCTGGTGGCACTGGGCCAGCGCTGGCTGCGCGGCGAACCCGTCGACTGGCGCGAGCACTTTCGTGGCAGCGGCGCGCGCATCGTGCCCCTGCCGACCTACCCCTTCACCCGCCGCGCGTACTGGCTGCCGGGCAGCTCACCCGACACGCGGGGGCCAGCCGCGCCAGTGGCGCGCGAGCCAGCCGGCGGATCGCCCGGTGCCAGCGCCGCGGGCCGTGACGACCCGCACCCCGCCCCGGCGCGGACCACCGACGCGCAGGCAGCAATCGGGCAGACCGCCACCGCCACCGCCACCGCCACCGCCAGCCCACCGGCCGCCCCGCCACCCGCCGGTCCGCTGGCCGAGGACACCGTGGCCCACTGGATCGAGACCGAGCTCGCGTCGCACGGCCTCTTGTGCGCCGACCGCTCGGTGCCGTTCTCGCGGCTCGGCGCCGACTCGCTGATCGCCGTGCACACCTGCCACGCGCTCGCGGCCCGGCTGGGCACCGACGTGTCCATGGCGCTGTTCTTCGAGTACGCCTCGGTCGAGCGCCTGGCGCGCCACCTGGCCCGGCTGCACGGCCCGTTGATCGAACGCCTGCTGGCCGAGGCCACCACCCGCACGCCGCTGGCGCCGCGCTGATCCACCGCCGCTAAGATGCACACCCCGCCACCGCCCAGGTGAGCGGGGTTCGTTTTTCCGGAGATCCCTTTCGTGTTCAAGAACCTCACGCTCTACCGCATCGGCCCCGGTTGGGCGCCCACGCCCGATGCGATGGAGAAAGCCCTGGACGGCCAGCGCTTCGTGCCCTGCCCCGCCACGCAGGACAAATCGGTCGGCTGGGTGGAGCCGCGCGGCGAGGCCCACGGCCCGCTGGTGGAAGCCATCGCCGGCCAGCGCATCCTCAAGCTGCAGATCGAAACCAAGTCGGTGCCCGGTGCCGTCGTGCGCCGCAAGGCCCAGGAGGCGGCCGATCACATCGAGGCCACCACGGGCCGCAAGCCCGGCAAAAAGGAAACCAAGGCCCTGCGCGAAGACGCCCTGCTCTCGCTGCTGCCGCAGGCCTTCTCGCGCCAGCAGACGTCCTGGGTGTGGATCGACCCCGAGCGCGGCTGGCTCGCCACCGACGCCAGCAGCCAGGGCAAGCTCGACGACCTGGTCACCGCCCTGGTGCGCGCCTTCGACGGCCTGGTGCTCACGCTCTTCAATACGCAGCAGACGCCGCAGAGCGCCATGACGCAGTGGCTCAGCGCCAGCGACGCCGAGGAATGGCCCGAGGGCCTGGCCGTGGAGCGCGACTGCGAGCTGCGCTCCAGCGATGAGGAAAAGTCGGTGGTGAAATTCACCCGCCACCACCTCTTCAACGACGAGGTGCGCCGCCACATCAGCGAAGGCAAACTGCCCACGCGCCTGGCGCTCAACTGGGAAGGCCGCGTCGGCTTCACGCTCACCGAAAGCATGGCGCTCAAGAAGATCCAGTTCCTCGAAGGCGTGTTCGAAGAGAACCAGGGCAAGGAAGAGCAGAGTTTCGACAGCAACGTCGCCATCGGCACGGGCGAGCTGCGCGGCGTGCTCGACGCGCTCATTGCGGCGCTCGGCGGTGAACTGCAACCGGGTCAGGTGCCGGGGCATGAGCCCGCGCCGGCCGGCGCGGCGCCCGCGTCCGACGCCACCCCGGCCAAGGCCAGCGACGACGCACCGTTCTGAACATGGCCTCGGTGCTCGCCATCTGCCTCGGGGCCTGCGCCGGCGCGCTGCTGCGCTGGCGCCTCGGGCTGTGGCTGAGCCAGCCGCACAGCCTGCTGCCCTGGGGCACGCTGGCGGCCAACTGGATCGGCGCCTATGCCATCGGCCTGGCCCTGGCCGTGTTCCACGCCAACCCGCACATCGACCCGGTCTGGCGCCTGGCCATCGTCACCGGCCTGCTGGGGGCGCTCACCACCTTCTCCACCTTCTCCGTCGAGGTGATCACGCTGCTGCAGCAGGGCCGGCTGGCGCTGGCCCTGGGCGTGGCCTCGCTGCACCTGCTCGGCTCGCTGCTGCTCACCTGGCTGGGGCTCAAGACCCTGGCCTGAGCGGCGGGCGCGCCCCGCTCAGGCCGACCGGCCGTCGAAGTGCTGCACCGGGATCGCCGCGAGGTCGATGCCCTCCACGCAGCGCAGGTTGATCGCCGCCATGGCCCGGCCCTGCGGGTCGGTGCCCTCGCCATACGGGTGCATGCCGCACACCGGGCAGAAGCGGTGCTTGATGAGGTGCTGGTTGAAGGTGTAAGTGCTCGCGGCGTCCTCGGGCGTCTGGAGCACGAGGCTCGCGCGCGGCACGAACCACAGCAGCGAACCCTTGCGCGAGCAGATGGAACAGTTGCAGGCCAGCGCGCCGTCGATGCGGCCTTCGACCTCGAACGCGACGCGGCCGCAGTGGCAGCTGCCTTGGTACTTCATGGGCGGTGTCCTCCTGAAAAGCTCATGCTGATGTGCCGGGTGGGCGGGCGCAAGCGCCAGCCCGCGGCAGCGGCCCAGGCGAAAGGCGGTCGGGCATGGAAACGTCCTTGGGGTGCGTGCGTGTGCTCAGGCTGGCGAATGGCAGGCCACGCAGAGCTTGTTGCCCTCGGTGTCGCGGAAGTAGGCGCCGTAGTAGTGGGCGTGGTATTCGGGGCGCGGCCCGGGCGGCCCCTCGCAGGTGCCACCGCTGGCCAGCGCCATGGCGTGGGCGAGGTCCACGGTGGCGCGGCGCTCGGCCAGGAAGGCCACCATCTGGCCATTGCCCACCGCGTGGGCCTGCGCGTCGTGTGGCCGGCCGATGAGGAACAGGGGCCGCGGGCCGGGCTCGGACTGCCAGCCGGCCCAGGGCCGCGCGGGATCGCAGAAGCGCTCCTGGATGCCCAGCACGGGCATCAGTTGCCGGTAGAAGGCCAGCGCGCGGTCGAAGTCGCTGACGCCCAGGTGGATGTGGGAAAACACAAGGGCCCCTTCGTCAGCGGCATGCCACGCAGCCCTGGGGCTTGAGCAGGCGCTCGTGGCCCACCTCGGGCGGCAGGTCGGCGCGGCGGCACTCGCAAGGGGGTCGCAGCTGGAGCATGGAAGGCCTCGTCGGGTCGCGAACGAAGCGACCAGTGTAGGCAATACCCGGGCCTGGAGGGCATGCCCCGTTCCCCCATCGTTTGGTCGGAATTGGGCGCTGACCAACAATGCCCCGACCACCCGGGCCATGCGCCCATCCATCCCCCGCAGGAGATCCTCCATGGCCCAGTACAAGGTCGGCTACATCATCGGCAGCCTCGCCAGCGCCTCCATCAACCGCCAGCTCGCCAAGGCCCTGGTCAAGCTCGCGCCGGCGGAATTGGCCCTGCACGAGATCCCCATCAAGGACCTGCCGCTGTACAGCTACGACCACGACGCCAATTACCCGGCCGTGGCCACCGCCTTCAAGCAGGCCATCGCCGACGCCGACGCCCTGCTCTTCGTTACGCCCGAGTACAACCGCTCCATCCCGGGCGGCCTGAAGAACGCGATCGACTGGGGGTCGCGCCCCTGGGGCAAGAACTCGTTCACGGGCAAGCCCTCGGGCGTCATCGGCGCCTCGGTGGGCGCCATCGGCACCGCGCTGGCGCAGGCCCACCTGCGCGCCGTGCTCAACTTCTGCGCTGCGCCGCAGATGGCGCAGCCCGAGGCCTACATCCAGTTCAAGAAGGGCCTGGTGGCGGAGGACGGCAGCTGCACCGACGCCGGCACCGAGGAGTTCCTGCGCAACTACATGAAAGCCTTCGCCGCCTTCGTGGCGGCGAACAAGGCCCGCGGCTGAGCCCGTGGGCGCCCCGGCCACTCCCCTGGCGAGCGTGCTGTCGCGCTCGCCCAGCTACCGCCTCGACCAGGTCACGCCCCTCGCGGGCCGCTGCCGCGGCACCTTGATCCACTGCACCTTCGAGGCGCACACGGTGGAGATCCCGCCGCTGGACGAGGTGGTGCTGCTGGCCGCCAACGAGTACCGGCTCAAGCGCGCGCTGTTCGACTTCGGCTGGGGCTTTCGCGACCACTTCAGCAGCCACCCGCACCCGCTGCACGTCTTTCCCGCCGGCAACGCCTACCGCTGGTGCAAGGACGGCTACGCCGACGTCACGCTGCTGGCGCTGTCGGCCGGCGACCTCAATGGCCTGCTCGACGAGCTGGGCCACCGCAACCCCGGCGACGGCCTGTGGCAGCTGTCGCAGCGCGGCTTCGCCAACCCCACCATCTACCAGTTGGTGACGCAGTTCATGCAGCACGCCTCCAGCGCCAGCCCGCGGCTGATGGTGGACAGCTACTGCGCCGTGATCGCCAACGAGCTGGGCCAGCAGTGGGGCGCGCGCGGGCGCGCCGGCCCCGCGGTGCGCAAGCTGCCGCCGGCCGTGCTCAAGCGGCTCATCGACCACATCAAGGAACACCTCACGCAGGACCTGAGCCTGGACGAGCTCGCGGCCATCACGGGCTTCTCCAAGTTCCACTTCCTGCGCTGCTTCAAGGCCTCCACCGGCCGCTCGCCGCTGCAGTACGTGGGCGACCTGCGCGTGGCGCACGCGCGCCGCCTGCTGGAGCGCACCGCCCTGCCCATGGACGCGGTGGCGCGCGACAGCGGCTTTTCCGGCGCCGACCACCTGGCGCGCGCCTTCGGCAAGGCCACGGGCCTGTCGCCGCGCGCCTACCGCACCGCGCTGGGCGGCGTGGGCGGGCGGCGCCGGCACTGAGGGCCGCGCCACGCCGCGTGGCCTCAGCCCGCGTGGCGGCGCTCGTGGTCGGCCGCGGCGCGCAGCACCAGCGCGTCGTCAAAGTGACGCCCGATCAGCATCAGGCCCACCGGCTTGCCGTCCGCCTCGCCGCAGGGCACGCTGACCGCGGGATGGCCGGTGAGGTCGAAGGGGCTGGTGTTGGCCAGCATGGTCCAGCTGTGCTGGATCACCTCGGCCACCGGCGCGTCGTCGGACGGAATGGGCAACGTGGGGAAGGGCGTGGTGGGCATGAGCAGCAGCTCGCGGCCGTCCAGTGCCTCGTCGTACGCCGCGCGCAGGCGCCGGCGCAGGTTCTGCGCCTTGGCGTAGAAGCGGCCCTGGTACTGCTGGTGCAGGTAGGCGCCGAGCAGCATGCCGATCTTCAGCGTGTGCGGCATCTCGTTGGCGCGCGCGCGCAGGCCGCCCAGCGCGGTCATCAGCGACAGCGGGTACGCGCCCGTGGTGAGGTGGCCCGCGCCCTGGCCGCCGTAGAGCGTGTGGTAGGTGCCTTCGTTGGCGATGGCGCTCCAGATCGCAAAGCCATGGCGGTGCCAGGGCACCGAGACCTCGTCGACCACCGCGCCCGCCGCGCGCAGCGCCTCGATGGCGGCGCGCACCGCGCTGTCGGTGCCCGGGTGCGACTCGGGCAGGCCGAAGGACTCCTTCACCACGCCGATGCGCAGGCCCTTCACGCCGCGGTCCAGGCCCTGGGTGTAGCGCTCCACCCGCACGCCGCGCTGGCGACCGTCGATGCCGTCCTCGCCCGCGATCGCCTCCAGCAGCAAGGCCACGCCGGCCACGTCGCGCGCCATGGGCCCCACGTGGTCGATGCTGTGGTCCAGGCCCATGACGCCGGTGTAAGGCACCAGGCCATAGGTGGGCTTGAGGCCCACGATGCCCGAGAACGAGGCCGGGATGCGGATGGAGCCGGCCTGGTCGGCGCCGATGGCCAGGTCCACCTCGCCCGCCACCAGCAGCGCGGCGCTGCCGGTGGTGGAGCCGCCCGGCGTGTGGCCCGGATTGCGCGGACTGTTCACCGGGCCGCCTGCGCTGGTGGCGCTGCCGCCCGAGAAGGAGAAGTACTCGCAGGCCGACTTGCCCACGATGTGTCCGCCCGCGTCCAGGATGCGCGTGACCAGCGTGGCGTCGCCCTCGGGCGCATAGCCTTCCAGCAGCGAGGCGCCGTTCATCATGGGCACGCCGGCGATCTGCACGTTGTCCTTGATCGCCACCGTCTTGCCCGCCAGCGGGCCCTCGGCCGCGCCACGGATGTCGCAGCGCACCGACCAGGCGCCCCAGGGGTTGTCCTTCGCCTCGGGCCGCGTGCCGCCGGCGCGCGGGTAGCGCACGGGCAGGGTCTGGTCGGGCAGGCGGTCGACCGTGCGGAACTCGGGCACCAGCGGGGCCAGCATGTCCAGCACGGTTTGCGCGTAGTCGGCGTCGACGTCGATGCCCAGTTCCTCGCCCAGGTAGCGCAGGCGGTCCTTGTTCGGCAGATGGAATGCCATGGTGTTCCCTTGAAAGTCTTGTTGGAGATCGGCGGGCGCGGGTCGCGCCGCCTCAGCCCGCGAACTCGGCCGACTCGACCAGCGCCGCCATCGCCGCGGCGTCGCTGGCGCGGGCCTCGCGCACGGTGCGGCCCTTCTCCAGCACCACGATGCGGTCGGACAGGGCGCGCAGGAAGTCGAGGTTCTGCTCGACCAGCACGATGGACAGGCGGTGGCGCTCGCGCAGTGCCCGCAGCAGCACCACCATGTCCTCGATGATGGAGGGCTGTATGCCCTCGGTGGGTTCGTCCAGCAGCACCAGCGTGGGCCGCGTGCACAGGCAACGCGCCAGCGCCAGGATCTGCTGCTCGCCACCGCTCAGCAGGCCGCCGGGGCGCTCCAGCAGGCGCGGCAGCGCGGGGAAGTCGGCCAGCACCTCGTCCACCACGCGCGCCGCCTCGCGCCGCCCGTGCACCGAGGCCGCGAACAGCAGGTTCTCGCGCACCGACAGCAGCGGGAAAATGCGCCGGCCCTGCGGCACATAGCCGATGCCCAGCGCCACGCGCCGGTGCGTGGGCAGGCCCGCGATCGACTGGCCCCGCCAGCGCAGCGTGCCCGCCGTCAGCGCGATCTCGCCCACGATGGCGCGCATGAGCGTGGTCTTGCCCATGCCGTTGTGCCCCAGCACGCCGAGGAACTCGCCCTCGCCCACCGACAGCGAGACGCCGTCGAGCACGTTGATGCGGCCGTAGCCGCCACGGATGCCTTGCAGTTCAAGCACGCACATGCTCCTCTCGACCCAGGTAGACGTCGCGCACCACGGGATCGGCCAGCACCGCGTCCACGGCGCCGTCGCGCAGCACGGCGCCGCGGTGCAGCACCGTCACGCGCTCGGCAATGCGGCGCACGAAGCGCATGTCGTGCTCCACCACCACGATGGCGCGGCCCGCGCCGCGCATGGACAGGATCAGCTCGGCCGTGCGCGCGGTCTCCTCCTCGCTCATGCCGGCCACCGGCTCGTCCAGCAGCACCAGCAGCGGGTCGGTCGCGAGCACCATGCCCAGCTCCACCCACTGGCGCTGGCCGTGCGAGAGCGCACCCAGCTGGCGCTGGCGCACCGCGCCCAGGCGCAGCTGTTCGAGCACCTCGTCGACCACCGCGCCCACCGGGCGGCGCGCGCGGTGGCGGCCGGCGGCCACGCGCAGGCTGGCGTCCACCGTGAGGCCGTCGAACACGCTGGACACCTGGGTCTTCACGCCCACGCCTAGCCGCGCGATCTCGTGGCGCTCGAAGCCATTGACCTCGCGGCCCAGGATGCGCACGCGGCCCGCGCTCGGCGCCTGCTGGCCCGTGAGCGTCTTGAACAGCGTGCTTTTGCCCGCGCCGTTGGGGCCGATGAGACAGCGCAGCTCGCCGCGCGCCACGGACAGGTTCACCCGGTCCACCGCCACCACGCCGCCGAAGCGCACGCTCAGGTCTTCGGTGTGGATGGCCAGGTCCTGCGGGGATGCCGGGGCGCTCATGCGGCGCCCCCGTCGCGGCCGGGCATGCGCTCGCGCAGCCAGGGCAGCAGGCCCTTGGGCAGCAGCAGCACGCACAGCACGAAGATCGTGCCCAGCACCAGGTTGGTGTCGGCCAGGCGCGTCTGGCCCAGCCAGGTGGTCAGCCACTGGATCAGCACGCAGCCCAGCACCGGGCCGAGCAGCAAGCCCACGCCACCCACCTGGGCCCAGATGATGATCTGCGCCGCGAAGCTGATGCCGAACACATCGGGTCCGACGAAGCCGCCCCAGGCCGCGTGCAGCGCGCCCGCCAAACCGGCGATGGCCGCGCCGATCACGAACACGCCGAGCTTGTGGGCGCGCGCGTCGTAGCCCAGAAGCTCGGCGCGCAGCTCATGCTCGCGGATCGCCGCGACGACCTGGCCGAAACGCGAACGCACCAGGCCCTCGAGGCCCGCGTAGACCAGGACCAGCAGCGCCGCGCTCAGCAGGTAGAGCTGTGCGAAGTCCAGCTCCTGCCCGAACAGCGCGATCGGTGGCACGCCCGGGATGCCGTTGTAGCCACCCAGCGCCACCTCGCCGAGGCGGAAATCCGAGCCCGACACGGTGTTGACCAGATGGAACAGGATCAGCGAAGCGGTCAGCGTGATCACGCCCAGGTAGACGTCGCTGATGCGGCCGTAGAACAGGAAGTAGCCCATCAGCGCCGCGCCCGCCACCGGCAGCAGCAAGGCGGCGCCCAGGGCGATCGCGCTGCCCTGGCCATTGAGCGCCAGCACCGCGTAGGCGTAGGCGCCCAGGCCGAAGAACACCGACTGGCCGAAGCTGAAGATGCCCGCCACGCCCCACACCAGCGCCATGCTCAGCGCCAGGATGGACAAGATCACGTAGACGTTGAGCGTGACCAGCGTGGCCAGGTCCACCAGCCAGGCGACGCCGAACAGCGCCACCACCGCCAGCGCCCACGCCAGCGGCTTGACACCTGCAATGCGTGCGCTCACAGCGACCTCCGGAAGAAGCGGCCGGTGATGCCCGACGGCATGAGGCGCAGCAGCACCACGGCCAGTGCCAGCAGCGCCACGTGCCCGGCCACCGGCGTGGCCCAGCGCGTGACCAGCTCGCTCAGCGTGCCGAACAGCGAACTCGCCACCACCGTGCCCGTGATCGCGTTGGCCCCGCCGGTGATGACGGTGATGAAGGCGCGCGTGACGTAGGCCGTGCCGATGGTGGGCACCGCGCCGGTCAGCGGTGCCATCACCGCGCCCGCCAGGCCGCTGATGGCCGCGCCGGCCGCGAAGGTCCAGGCGTACACGCGCGAGGTGTTCATGCCCAGGGCCTCGGCCATCGGCGCGTTCTGCATGGTGCCGCGCGCCAGCAGGCCGGTGCGCGTGTGGCGCAGCACCCACCAGGTGCCCAGCACCAGCGCGGCGGCGACCGCGATGATCAGCACGCTGTACCAGGAGTCGCGGTAGCCGCCGAGCGTGAAGCTGCCCAGCGGCGCGACCACGCCGCGCTGCTGGAAGCCGAAGGCCCAGGTCGCCAGGCCGATGAGCGCCAGGCTCACGCCCCAGGTGGCGAGGATGGTGTCGAGCATGCGCCCGTAGAGGTGGCGGATGATCAGCCGCTCCAGCGCGTAGCCCACCAGCCCCACCACCGCCGGCGCGACCACGAACATGGCGAGCCAGATGTTGAGGCCGGCCTGCACGCTGAGCACCAGGGTATAGCCGCCGATCATGAGGAACTCGCCGTGTGCGAAGTTCACCACCCGCATCATCCCGAAAACGATGGCCAGGCCCAGGCTGGTGAGCACCAGCAGGGCAATGGCGTAGACGAGGTGGAAGGACAGGACCGCGTAGTCCATCAGATGCGCGGCTCGAACTGCTGGTTGGTGTTCGGGTTCTTCACCAGGTCGCACTGGCCCACCATGTCGATGGCCGTGACCGCTCGGCTCTTGTCCAGCACGCGGTAACCGCCGTCGCGCACCTCGGCCAGGTACATGTCGTAGCTGCAGTGGTGGGTGGCGGGGTCGAGCGCCACCTGGCCGTGCGGCGCGTCGATCGACAGGTTCGACTCCAGCGCCTTGAGCACCGCGTTGCGCTCCAGGCTGCCGGCCTTGGCCACGGCGGCGGCCCACAGCCGCAGCGCCACGTACTCGTTCATCGTGGTGTTGCTCACGTAGTCCTTGTGGCCCGCGTCGCGGTAGGCCTTGATGAAGGCCTTGTTCGAGGGCATGTCCAGCTCCTCGAAATAGTTGGTGCAGACGATCACGCCGTTGGTGATCTCCTTGGGCATGAGCAGGTGCTCGCCCACGTCGCCGAAGGTCTGCGAGGCCAGGGCGACCTTGCCCTTCATGCCCGAGGCCGCCCACTGGCCGTAGAAGCTGCCGTGCGCCGGACCGACGAAGCTGTTGATGATGGCGTTGGGTGCCGCGGCCTGGATCTTGGCGATGGTGGTGTTGAAGTTCGCCGCGTCCATGGGGAACAGCTCCACCCCCACCACCTCGCCGCCGTGCTCGGCCGCGAGCCGGCGGATCCATTTGGCCGAGAGCTGGCCGAAGTTGTAGTCCGCGCCCAGCACGTAGAGCTTCTTGCCGTGGTTCTTGATCAGGTGCGGCACGATGGTGCGCAGCGCGTGGCTGGGCGTCACGCCGGTGAGCACGGTGTTGCGGTCGCACACGCCGCCCTCGTAGGGCATGTTGTAGAAGTAGGGCACGTTGGCGCGGCGCAGCACGGGGCGCACCACCTCGCGCGCGGCGCTGGTCACGCCGCCGAAGGCCACCACGGCCTTGTCGCGCAGCGCCAGCTGCTGGCCGAACTGCGCGTAGAGCTGGTTGTTCGACTGCGTGTCGTATTCGACGATGCGCAGCGGGCGGCCCAGCAGGCCGCCGGCCGCGTTGATCTGGGCCACGCCGAACTTGAGCACGTTGCTCTTGCCGCGCCCGAAGGGCTGCAGCGGGCCGGACATGTCCTGGATGCTGCCGATGACGATCTCATTGCCCTGGGCGCGCGCCAGGGAAGACAGGCCCGCGAGCGGAGCGGCCAGCAGGCCGGAGGCCAGGGTGCCGGTGAAGGCGCGGCGGTTCAGGTTCATTGGAGGTCTCCTCGTCGTTGCCACAAGACCCGGGCGGGTCGAACGGGGAGCGAAGGTATGTCAGGCCAGCGGCGCGGTGGGCCCCACCGGAGCGCGCGGCCCAGCTTCCGCGCAATTTCGGCCGGGTCGGCGCAATCCGGCCCGGATGGGCTGGGCACGCGGCTTGCCGCCGCGCGGCTTTCCCCCACCCAGTTCAAGGAGGTATCACATGGCCCGATGCGAGGTTTGCGGCAACAACTACGACCGATCCTTCCAGATCGTCACGCAGGACAAGACCGTGACCGTGGACAGCTTCGAGTGCGCCATCCACGCCTGCGCGCCCGCGTGCGCGCACTGCGGCTGCAAGGTCATTGGCCACGGCGTGCAGGACGGCGAGCGCATCTTCTGCTGCGCGCATTGCGCCCGCGAGTCGGGCGTGACCGAACTGCAGGACCGCAGCTGATCCCTCAGCGCGATCCTGGTCGCTTGACCGGCCCCTTGCGGGGCGCACCCACGCGGTCGGGCGAGGGCCGGGCCGGCGAATCGTCCATCGGGCGCTCGTGGCCTTCGCGCACGTTGTCCAGGGCATCGCGCGACTGCTGGCGCAGGCGCCGCGCCCCGTCGCTCTGGGGCTCCCGCGCCGAAGGCTTGGGCGCGTCCGAGGCCGCGGCGTTCACCGGGTCGCCCGCGCCGGGTTCAAGGTGCCAGTCCTTGTCGTCGCGCGAAGTGGCGTGCGGCTCCCGTGGCTGAGCAGCCGCACTGGCCGCCACCGGGTCGCTGGCCGGAAAGGTGTTCTCCAGCGCCTCGTCCAAGGCCTCCTGGTAGGTCGGTACCTTGTCCTTTGGTGAGCGCGCCTGACCGGACAGGCGCACGTCCTCCTTCTCCTTCAGGTCCTTCTCTTTCGGGTTGTCGTGTGGCATGGGGCAAGCTCCTTGGCGCCCTGCTGGCCGGCGAAGGCCGGGCACCTGGGGCGCGCTCGACCTGCAATCGATGTTCCTGGACCTGGGCCGTGAGGCGGCGTCAGACCACGCTCAGGCACAGCGGCAGCAAGGCGGGCACCAGGGCCTGGCTCGCGCACCCCAGGTGCCCGAGCACCAGCAGCACCATCAGGCGCGCGAGCCGCAGCATGATCCACCCGCCTTGGCCGCCGGAGCGCTCTCGTAGCGGTCGTGGTGCCGCACCCAGCCCATGGTGTCGTCCAGGCCGCCCTCGTGGCGCCCGCGCGGCGTGAGGTCCAACAGCCGGTAGGTGCCCATCATCACTTCCACCCCGCGCCCGTACGTCGAGTAGGTGTGGAAGACCTCGCCGGCGCCGTTCTTCGCGAACACGCTCACGCCGGGCATCTCGTCGTTGGCGAAGGGCTGTTGCGCGAAGTTGTAGTGCATGGATTGCGCGGCCACCTCCGCGGGTGTGAAGCTCACGCCGAAGTCGCGGTTGAAGTCGCTGCCATGCGAGGAAACCCAGCGGAAGTTCCAGCCCATGCGGCGGCGGAAGCGCTCGATCTTCGCCAGCGGCGCGCGCGAGATCGCCACGAAACTCACGTCGCGCGCGGCCAGGTGCGCCAGCATGCCGTCGGTGTGGTCGGCCATGTACGAGCAGCTCTTGCAGCCCTGCTCCCAGTCCGGGCCGAGCATGAAGTGCTGCACCAGCAGTTGGCTGTGTCCGTCGAACAGCTCGGCGAGTTCGCGCGGGCCTTCGGGCGTGTCGAACAGGTAGCGCTTGTCCATGCGCACCCAGGGCAGCGCGCGGCGCGCCTCGGCGAGTTCGTCGCCCAGGCGGCTCAGCTCCTTCTCGCGGGCCAGCAGCGCGAGGCGCTGCGCCAGCCATTGCTCTCGGTCGGTGGTGGTGGTCGGGTTCATGTGACGCTCCTGTCTCAAGATTGAAGGGACTTGGGCCGGCGCACGGCGCGCACCTTGCCGCTGGCGCCGCCACCGCAATAGAACAGCTCGGCGCCGTCGGACTCCAAGCCGCTCACGCCCTCGCCGGCCGGCAGGCGCAGACGCTGCAGCACCTCCCCGCTGGCGGGGTCGAGGCGGCGCAGTTCGCTGTCGTCGGCTTCCCAGGTGCCGTGCCACAGCTGGCCGTCGACCCAGGTGACGCCGGTGACGAAGCGGTTCGATTCGATGGTGCGGCGAATCGCGCCAGTCTCGGGGTCGATCTGGTGGATCTTGCGGTCGCGGTACTGGCCCACCCACAGGCTGCCCTCGGCCCAGGTCAGGCCCGAGTCGTAACCCTGGCCCGGCGCGGGAATCGACGACAGCACCTTCCCCGTGGCCGGGTCGATCTTGTCGATGCGCGACTCGGCGATCTGGTAGAGGTGCGTGCCGTCGAAGGCGGTGCCCGCATCGCACGGCTGCTCGATGCGGCGCACTGTCTCGCCGCTGGCGGGGTCGAAGGCCACGATGCGCGGGCCGGTCGCGGCCCACACATGGCGGCCGTCGTAGCTCACGCCGTGGACCTGGGCAGCGCCGTCGAAGGGGCCGTACTCGCGCACGACCTCGGCGGGCTGGATCGATGGTTTGCTCTTCATCGCTTGCTCCTTGAAGGCGCCACACGCGGCGCCTTGAGGTGCACTCTAGTCAAGCGGCAGCGAAGCGGGGAGTAACAAGATCGTCGTGAATCCCGTCAGCGGCGGCGCCAGCCAGCGGCGCGCGCGGGCCTGCCCGATGGCGCGCACACGGCCCTGGTCCTGGAGCTCCGCGAGGGCGCGCTGCACCGTGCGCTGGCTGGCGCCCAGCGCCAGGGCCAGGGCCGACGTGGACCAGGCCGCGCCATCGGACAGCAGCGCCTGCAGCGCCGCCTGTTCGCCCTCGATCGGCGGCGCCAGCACGATCACGGGCCGCTCGTCCCGGGGCACGAGCCGAAAACCGCGCGGCGTGGCCGTGATGTCGGCCACGCCCGCCGCCATGGCGCGCAGGCGGCCGATCTCCACGCGCAGCCGCGCGCGGTGGGTCTCGTCGGGGTGCTTCGTTCGAAAGGCGCGCGCGATGAGCGCTTGTCGGTCCACGTCGCCGGGCCAGGCCTGCGCCAGCGCGAACGCCAGCGCGAACAGCACCGGGCGGCTGGCGAGCGACTGCCACGCCGCGCCCGCGCTGAGGCCGCGCCGGCAGGCGTCCACCACCAGGGCGCGCGACGCGAGCAGCGCCTCCACGTCCTGCAGGCGCAGCACCTGCTCACCACCGCCGCCCACGCGGCGCGCGGCCGGGCGGTCCAGGGCCGCGCGGGCCTCGTTCACCTCGGCGCGCAGCGCGGGCACACCCGCGCGCTCGGCCGCCTGCGTCGCGCGCGCCAGCGCCTGGCGTGCCGGGCCGGTGCGCAGCGAGCGCAGCGCGAGTTCCGCCGCCGTGAGGTGGGCCAGGGCGGCCAGCGGCGGCGGCAGGGCCTGGCCATTCAGCGGCTCCAGCTGCGCGGCGGCCTCGTCCAGCCGCCCCATCAGCAACGGCCAGCGCGCGGCGATCAGTTGCGCCCGCCAGGCATTGGGCCTGTCGCCGCGCGCGGCCAGGGCTTTGGCGGCGGCCATCAACGCGCGCGGCGAGCCCCCCAGCTCGCGCTGGGCCAGCGCCACCTCGGCCTCGGCCACCACGCAGCGCGCGCGGGCCAGGGCCTCGTGCGGTCCGAACCCCTTGCCCGCGCGGCGCAGCAGCTCGCGGGCGCGCGGGTACTCGCCCAGCTGCGCCATCGCGGTGCCGCGCAGGGCCAGCGCGGGCGGGTCTTCGCGCAGCGCCACGCGCTGCAGCGCGCCCAGCGGATCACCAGCGGCGAGCGCGCGGGCGGCAGCGGCGATGAGGGAGTCCATGGGCGCGCAGCTTAGCGAGCTCGCTGCCGCCCGGCCCGGCTGGCACTCACACCGGTGCGTACGCCCCCGTGCCGTCCGGCCAACGGGTCAGCACCTCGCACCCCTCTGGCGTCACGGCCACCATGTGCTCCCACTGCGCCGACAGCGAGCGATCCTTCGTCACGACGGTCCATCCATCGGCCAGGGTGCGCGTCTCGCGCCGGCCGGCGTTGAGCATCGGCTCGATGGTGAAGACCATGCCCGCCTCCAGCCGCAGCCCTTCCCCCCGCTGGCCGTGGTGCGGCACATCCGGCTTGTCGTGGTAGATCTGCCCGATGCCATGTCCGCAGTACTCGCGCACAACGCTGAAGCGCTCGCGGTGCGCGACCGACTGGATGGCATGACCGATATCGCCCAGCGTCGCGCCGGGCCGGACCTGCCGGATGCCGGCGACCAGGGCCTCGTAGGTCGCCTCCACCAGGCGGCGGGCCAGGATGCCGGGCTCGCCGACGAAATACATGCGGCTGGTGTCACCGAACCAGCCGTCCTTGTTGACCGCGACGTCGATGTTGACGATGTCGCCCTTCCTCAGGATCTTGTCGGGCGACGGAATGCCGTGACAGACCACCTGGTTGACGGAGGTGAGGATGGTCTTGGGGTAACCGTGGTAGCCCAGGTTCGCGGGAAGGGCGCCTTGCACGTTCACGATGTGCTCGTGGCAGAGGCGGTCGAGCGCTTCGGTGCTCACGCCCGGCACCACGTGGGGCGCAACGGCGCTCAGCACCTCGGCCGCCAGTTGGCCGGCGCGCCGCGCCTTCTCGATGCCCTCGGCGGACTGGATGGCGACGCCCCGGGTCATCCGCGTTTTCCGTTCGATGGCGCGCGGGACTGGCGGCCCCTGCCCTCGGGCGGAACCGCCAGCGCGATGTCCAGCCCGCCCTCGAGTTCGGCCCGGACCAACAGGCGCGCGATCGCCTGGTGGTCCAGGTCCGGGTGCAGCTCGGCCAACATGCCCACACGCATCCAGTGTTCGGCCTGCGCGTTGATGGAGCGGCTGAGCGCGTTGCTCGCCAGGCGCAGGTTCTCGTGCATCTGGTCCGAAATCTTTACGATGCCCATGGGTCTGATTCTATACGAAACATATACGAAGTATATAGAATCGGATGGTGCCTGCGTCCAGGACGCGCCGACAGGGGCACGGCCCCACGGAAACATCTGCGAACACCCTTTCGCCAGCGGTGCGCGCAGACTGCGCGCTGATCCCCACCACCTGCCGCGACCCATGAAGCCCCTCCCCCTCCTGGTCTCCTTGGTCTCCTTGAGCGCCCTGGCCTTGGCGCCCGCCGCGCTGGCACAGGCCCCCGCATCCCAGGCCGTGGCCAAGCCCGCGACCCAGACGCCGACCCAGAAGCGCGCGCCCCTGGCCCGCTCGGCGGCCAAGGCCGTGGAAGAGGCGACGCCGATCGACGAAGACACCGACGTGTCCCTGAGCGACGCCGAGCTCGCGGTGGCCCAGCGGGTCTACGTCGGCAACATCCCCTGCGAGCTGGGCAACGCCGTGCAGGTCACGCCCGCCAAGCGCCAAGGCTTCTTCATCCTGCAGGTCGACAAGCCCCGCAAGGCGCGCTACTTCATGCACCCGGTGGAAAGCCGCACCGGCGCCATCCGCCTGGAAGACCCGAAACGCGGTGCGCTCTGGCTGCAGCTGGGCAACAAGTCCATGCTCATGAGCCAGAAGCTCGGCCTGCGGGTGGCCGACGAGTGCATGAGCCCCGAGCAGGTGACCCTGGCCGACGAGATGAAGCGCAACCCGCCCAGGAGCATCCTGGAGCCGGCCGAGCCTCACCGATAGGGTGCGGCCTCGCCCTCGCCCTGCGCGGCACGGCTCATCAGGTCCCGGCCGATGTTGAGCATGCGCTCGCCGAGCGCGGCGCGGCGCGTCGGGTGCAGGCGCGATTCGCTGGCCACCAGCACGATGGCGCCCACCGGCCGACCGTCGCGCTGCTGCAGCGACACCCCCAGCGCCCAGTAGCCCGGCACCACGATGCCCGGGATCACCGCGTAGCCGCGCTCGCGCGTTTCGGCCACCAGGTGGCGGATCACCGCCACCGGCGACTTGGGAAAGTGCTCGTCGATGTAGGGGCCGTTGACCGACAGCGCGTGCTCCACCTCGTCGTCGGGCAGCGCCGCCAGGATGGCCAGGCCACCCGCGCCCACGCCCAGCGGGTGCCGGTCGCCCAGGCGCAGCGCGTCGCTGGGAATCGGACCGTGCCCCGTCTCGCGCGACAGGCAGATCGCCTCCAGCCCCTGCACCACCGAGAAGAACACCCAGTCACCGGTCTCCAGCGCCAGCGCGCGCAGCGAGGCCGTGGCCAGGCGCTGCAGCGAGTAGCTGGGCTCGGCCGCCAGCCCCACCACGAAGGACTCCGGCCCCAGGCGGTAGCAGCGCGTGGCCGGGTCGTGCACCACGAAGCGCTCGTCAGCCAGCGTGTGCGTGAGCCGCACCGCCGTGGCCTTGCTCAGGCCCAGGCGGCGCCCGATCTCGCCGATGCGCAGCCCCTCGGGCTGATGGCGCGCCAGCAGCTTCAGGATGCCCAGCCCCCTTCTCAGGGTCTGCGCGCCGGCGGTTTCGCCGGCCGGTGGTTCGGGTGTGTTCATCTTGGTGAAAACCCGCAAACCGCGGATCACATAGTGGACCGCTTTTGCGGACGGATTCAGGGTTTTCCTCTGACGCAGCCCCGGGTTGTGCTGCCAACATCGGTCCATTCGATTCACATTCTGGACATTCAACCTCACAAGGGCGAGATGGACAACCCCAATCAGCACGGCGGGCGCATCGCCCTGGTCACGGGCGCCGCCAGCGGCATCGGTCTGCAGATCGCGCAAGACCTCGCGCAACAGGGCGCCACGGTCTGCATCGTGGACCGCAACGGCCCGGCGGCCGAACAGGCGGCGCAGGGCATCCGCCAGGCCGGCGGCCAGGCCGAAGCCCTGGTGCTGGACCTGGCCGACGCCGAAGCCATTCAGCGCGCCATGGCCGCGCTGGGGCAGCGCTTCCCTCGGGTGGACATCCTCATCAACAACGCCGGCGTGGTCTCCACGCAGCCGCACGACCAGGTTTCGCTGGCGCAGTGGAACACCACGCTGGCCATCAACCTCACCGCGCCCATGCTGCTCACGCAGGCGGTGCTGCCCGGCATGAAGCGCCAGCGCTGGGGCCGCATCGTCAATGTCTCGTCCATCAGCGGCGTGCGCGCGGGCACCGGCCGCCTGGCCTATGGCAGTTCCAAGGCCGCGCTCATCGCCATGACGGCGCAGTTCGCCATCGAACTCGGCGAGCACGGCATCACCGTCAACGCCATCGCGCCCGGCTTCGTGGACACGCCCATGATCCGCACCCTGCACGGCAGCTCCAAGGCCAGCACCTACCTCGACGTCTGCCCCATGCACCGCTTCTGCTCGCCGGCCGAGGTCTCGGCCGCCGCGCTGTTCTTCGCCTCCGAGCAGGCCAGCTTCGTCACCGGCCAGACCCTGGGCGTGGACGGTGGCTACCTCGCCAGCGGCCTGTACATGCGCCAGCTGTTCGACATTCCCGCCGCCACCGCGCCCGCCGCCTGAGCCGCACCGCTTTCCCCGCCAGTCCCACCACACAGAGGAGACACACGATGAGCCTTTCCCGCCGCACCCTGATCAAGGCCACGGGCATCACCGCGGCCAGCATTGCCGCGCCGCTGAAGCTGGCGTACGGCCAGAACGCCGAGTTCACCTTCAAGTACGCCAACAACCAGCCGCCGCAGCACCCCATGAACGTGCGCGCCAAGGAAGCCGTGGAGGCCATCAAGAAGGAAACCAACGGCCGCATGGACATCCAGCTGTTCCCCAGCAACCAGCTCGGCTCCGACACCGACACGCTGAGCCAGCTGCGCTCGGGCGGCGTGGAGATGTTCAACCTCTCCGGCCTCATCCTGTCCACCCTGGTCACGCCGGCCGCGCTCAACGGCCTGGGCTTCGCCTTCCCCAACTACGACGCCGTGTGGAAGGCCATGGACGGCGACGTCGGTGCCTACATCCGCGCGCAAATCGCCAAGGCCAACCTGCACGCGCTCGACCGCATCTGGGACAACGGCTTCCGCCAGACCACCTCGTCCACCAAGCCCATCAACACGCCGGCCGACCTCGAGGGCTTCAAGATCCGCGTGCCGGTGTCGCCGATGTGGACCTCGATGTTCAAGGCCTTCGGCTCCTCGCCGATCTCGATCAACGCGTCCGAGATGTACACGGCCCTGCAGACCAAGGTGGCCGATGGACAGGAGAACCCGTTCGCGGTCATCTCCAACTTCAAGCTCTACGAGGTGCAGAAGTACTGCTCGCTCACCAACCACATGTGGGACGGCTTCTGGACGCTGATCAACCGCCGCGCCTGGGACCGCCTGCCGCCCGACGTGCGCGACATCGTGACCAAGCACATCAACGCCGCCGCCGTGAAGGAGCGCGTGGACGTGGCCGCCAACGAGGCCACGCTGCAGAAGGACCTCACGGCCAAGGGCATCGTCTTCAACTCGCCCGCCACCGCGCCCTTCCGCGAGAAGCTGCGCAGCGCCGGCTTCTACGCCGAGTGGAAAGCCAAGTTCGGCGACGAGGCCTGGGCGGTGATGGAGAAGTACACCGGCAAGCTGGGCTGAAAAAATGAACCCCCACGCTCATCACTTCGTGTATTCGCTGCCCCCCAAGGGGGCGCAGACCGCCCTTGGGGCGGCCCGGCGGGCGGTCCGATGAGCGAACTCATCGCCGGCACCTCCGCCGACGCCGACGGCGCCTTCAAGGGCGCCGTCCTTCACGACACGCGCCGCAGCCCGCTCTGGCTCAAGCCGCTGGAGGCCGTCTCGGCCCTGCTGATGCTCAACATCACGGTGCTGCTGCTCGTGGGCGTGATCTCGCGCTACCTGTTCAACCAATCCCTGGTGTGGTCCGACGAGGTCGTCTCGATCTCCTTCATCTGGCTCACCATGCTGGGCGCGGCCATCGCGGTTCACCGCAACGAGCACCTGCGCCTGGGCCTGTTCGTCGACCTGCTGCCGCCGCGCCTGCGCGAGTTCGTGCACGCCTTCGCGCTGGTGGCCATCGCCGCCGTGCTGCTGGCGCTCGTCGGCCCGGCCATCGACTACGCCAGGGACGAGTGGTTCATCCACACGCCGGCGCTCGACCTGCCCAACACCTTCCGCGTCAGCTCCATCGCTTTCGGCTTCATCGCCATGCTGGCCCTCATCGTGCAGTACGCGGGCCGCTCGGCACGCAAGCTCGACCTGGCGCTGGCGGTGCTGCTGGTGGCGGCCGTCGCGGGCCTGTGCTGGCACTTCTCGCCGCAGCTCATGAAGCTGGGCACGGCCAACATCGGCCTCGTGCTCATCGGCTTCGCCGCCGTCTGCCTGGTGGCCGGCGTGCCCATCGCCTTCTGCTTCGGCATTGGCGCGGTGTGCTACCTGGCCTTCACCACGCACGTGCCGCTCACTGTGGTCATCGGTCGCATGGACGAGGGCATGTCCAGCCTGGTGCTGGTCTCGGTGCCGATCTTCGTGCTGCTGGGCTGCATCCTCGACGCCACCGGCATGGGCAAGGCCATCGTCGACTTCCTGGGCTCGCTGCTCGGGCACGTCAAGGCCGGCATGTCCTACGTGCTGCTGGGCTCGCTGTTCATCGTCTCGGGCATCTCGGGCTCCAAGGTGTCGGACATGGCCACCGTGGCCCCCGCCCTCTTCCCGGAGATGAAGCGCCGCGGCCACAAGCCGCGCGAGATGGTGGCCTTGCTGGCCACCGGCGCGGCCATGGCCGACACCGTGCCGCCCAGCATCGTGCTCATCGTGCTGGGCGCGGTGGCCGGCGTGTCCATCGCGGGCCTGTTCCAGGCCGGCTTCGTCATCGCCATGGTGCTGCTGGCCGTGCTGCTGGTGCTGGCGCGCTGGAAGGCGCGCCACGAGGACATGAGCCACACCCAGCGCGCGCCGATGCAGATGGTGGGCCGCTTCCTGCTCATCGCCGCGCCCGCCCTGGTGCTGCCCTTCCTCATCCGCGCCGCGGTGGGCGAAGGCGTGGCCACCGCCACCGAGGTCTCCACCGTCGCCGTGGTCTACGCCCTGTTCGTGGGCCAGGTGATGTACGGCGGCATCGGCCTGCGCAAGTTCTACGACATGCTGGTGGAAACCGCCGCGCTCTCGGGCGTGGTGCTGCTGGTGCTGGGCTCGGCCTCGGCCATGGCCTGGTCCATCACGCAAAGCGGCGTGGTGCAGCACCTCTCCGGCTTCATGACCACGCTGCCCGGCGGCTGGGTCGGCTTCATGGCCGTCACCATCCTGGTCTTCGTGGCCCTGGGCTGCCTGCTCGAAGGCCTGCCCGCCGTGCTGCTGCTGGCGCCCATCATGTTCCCCATCGCGCACAAGCTGGGCATCAACGACGTGCACTACGCCATGGTCATCGTCTGCGCCATGAACATCGGCCTGATGATGCCCCCCATCGGCGTGGGCTTCTACATCGCCTGCCGCATCGGCGACGCACCGCCCGACGAGGTGATCGGCGCCATCTGGCCCTACCTCATCGCGCTGCTGGTGGGCGTGCTGATCATCGCGGCCGTGCCGGGCATCACCACCCTGGCCTTGTGACCCATCCCACTGTCTCCATGATCGATCTCTACCGGACCATGGCGCGCATTCGCGCCTTCGAACTCGCGGCCGAGGTGGCCAGCCAGGGTGGCGTGGGCGTGCTCGGCGCCAAGGTGGACGAGCGCGCCAAGGTGCGCGGTCCCCTGCACCTGTCCATCGGACAGGAGGCCGTGGCCGCCGGCGTCTGCGCCCACCTCACGCGCGAGGACCTGCTCACCAGCACCCACCGCGGCCACGGCCACACCCTGGCCAAGGGCGGCGACATGCGCCGCATGATGGCCGAGCTGTTCGGCCGCGCCGGCGGCAGCAACGGCGGCAAGGGCGGCTCCATGCACATCGCCGATTTCTCGGTCGGTATGCTGGGCGCCAACGGCGTGGTCACGGCCGGCCTGCCCATCGCCTGCGGCGCGGCGCAGGCGCTCAAGCTGCAAGGCAAGCCCCAGCTCGTGGCCTGCTTCTTCGGCGACGGCGCCACCAACCGCGGTCCCTTCCTCGAATCGCTGAACTGGGCCGCCGTCTACCGGCTGCCCGTGCTCTTCGTCTGCGAGGACAACCGCTACTCCGCCACCACCGCCACCGCCGGCCTGAGCGCCGGCCCCGGCGTGGCCGCGCGCGCGGCGGCGCTGGGCGTGCCCGGCGAAACCGCCGACGGCAACGACGTGGAAGCCGTGCACGCGGCGGCCGGCCGCCTGGTCGCCAGGATCCACGCGGGCGAAGGCCCGCAGCTGTTGCACGCCCTCACCTGGCGCGTGCGCGGCCACGTCTCGGTGGACACGCAGGGCTACCGCGACCCGCAGGACCTGCAAGGCGCCATCGACGCCGACCCGCTGCGCCGCGCGCGCGAACGCGCCCTGGCGCGCGGCGCCACGCTGGCCCAGCTCGACGCCATCGACGCCGAGGTGCGCGCCGAGATCGACGACGCCGTGGCCTTCGCCGACGCCTCGCCCGCGCCCGACCCGTCCAGCGCGTTCACCGACATCCAGACCACCGGAGCCGGCCCATGGCACTGATCCGAACCACCTACGCCGACGCCGCCGTGCGCGCCCTGGCCAACGCCATGCGCGCCGACCCCCGCGTCGTGGTGCTGGGCGAGGACGTGGGTCGCGGCGGCATCTTCCAGCAATACAAGGGCCTGCAGGCCGCTTTCGGGCCGGAGCGCGTGATCGACACGCCCATCTCCGAGGCCACCATCGTCGGCGCCGGCGTGGGCATGGCGCTCGTGGGCATGCGCCCCGTGGTGGAAATGCGCGTGGTCGACTTCGCGCTCTGCGCCATGGACGAGATCGTCAACCAGGCCGCCAAGAACCGCTACATGTTCGGCGGACAGGGCCGCGTGCCGCTGGTGATGCGGCTGCCCATCGGCTTCTGGTCCAACTCGGCGGCGCAGCACTCGCAAAGTCTGGAAGCCTGGTTCGCCCACCTGCCCGGCGTGGTGGTGATGTGCCCCGCCACCCCGCAGGACAACTACAGCATGCTCACCCAGGCCCTGCGCGGCGAGGACCCGGTGATCTACATGGAGAACAAGGAACTCTGGGGCCTGGAAGGCGACGTGGACGAATCCCTCGTCGCCACGCCCGGCCGCGCGAACGTTCTGCGGCGCGGCGATGACCTCACCCTTGTGAGCTGGTCCGCCGCCGTGCGCACCGCCAGCCAGGCCGCCGACGAGCTGGCCGCGTTGGGCGTGCGCGCCAGCGTCATCGACCTGGGCACACTCTGGCCCTGGGACCGCGACACCGTGCTGGCCGACTGCGCGCGCACGCGCCGCCTGCTGGTGGTGCACGACGCGGTGCAGGCCGGCGGCTTCGGCGCCGAGGTGGCCGCCACCGCCGCGCAGGCCACGGGCTGCCGCATCGGTCGCCTGGGCGCGCCGCGCATTCCCGTGGGCTACGCCACGCGCCTGGAGACCGTGGCCCGCGTCTCCCCGTCCGCCGTCGTCGAGGCGGCGCAACAGCTCATGGCCGACGCCGCGCAGGCAACGGCCGCCTGATCCCCCTTCCGTTTTCACCCACCACAGACAAGACCATGAAAGTTTTCTACGACAAGGACTGCGATCTGTCCCTCATCAAGGGCAAGACGGTCGCGATCATCGGCTACGGCAGCCAGGGCCACGCG
>NZ_QVLS01000019.1 GCF_003417535.1 Hydrogenophaga borbori | reverse complement strand
CTATCTGCGCTTCACTGAATCTGGATTTCTTCATGTAGAGACTCCGTCTGAGGGAATTCTCTACCTCCGGCTGGTTCAGGTTTTCGAGGGGACTTCAGACCATCATCATGAATTGATCAAACGTGAGATTGTGCTCATCCTTTTTTAGAAGTAGCTGATAGCAGCTATCTAGGTTCCCCAACATGATGGATGCGAATTTCTCAAGCCCAAGCTCAATGCGAAGCAGGCAGGAGTGCTGGGGGTTGTCAACAGTCATTGGCGGGGAAGTCTGAAAAAAATTTTGGGCTGCAAGGCCGATCACCGACATCGTGCGTTTACAGCCAATCTCCTGCCGGTTTTAGCAGGTAGTTGAGCGGACCGTGCAGCATGTCTAAAAGATTATCCGAATTTTAGAGTACAGAACTTTGCCCATTCCGTCATCATCTGGCGACGTTTCTCCAATCCATCTCCTCTTCGGTAGGCCGCTTCTACCTTGTTGTCCAGCACATGCGCGAGCGCCTGCTCAGCCAGTTCTCTGGGGTACTGCGTTCGCTCTCCCACCCAGTCCCGGAAAGTGGATCGGAATCCATGGGGCACGGCATCGACCTCCATGCGCCGCATCACTGCCGTCAACGACATATCAGAGAGCTGCCCGCCACGCGGCGCATAAAAGACATGTTCCCCCTTCTCCAGCCGAGGCAAGGCTTTGAGAAGTTTGAGCGCCGCAGCTGAGAGCGGTACCCGGTGCTCCTTGCCAGCCTTCATGCGCTCGGCGGGCACGGTCCAAACGCCGACCTCGAGATCCATTTCGGACCACGATGCACCGCGCACCTCTCCGCTTCGCGCCGCAGTCAGGATGGTGAACTCCAATGCCCGGGCAGCCATTCCCTCGCGCTGGCGAAGCTCCTTCATGAACGCGGCCATCTCGTCGATGGGCAAGGCGCGATGGTGTTCCACCTTCTTGACCTTGCTGGGCGCCGCCAGCAAGTGATCGAGATGGCCTTTCCAGCGGGCCGGGTTTTCTCCCGTGCGGTACTTGCGCACGGTAGCCCAGTCCAGGACGCTTTCGATACGCCCCCGCACTCGGGAGGCCGTCTCGTTCTTGGACTTCCATATCGGCTCCAGCACTTTGAGAACCTGCTCCTGGCCCACATCGCGCACGTGCAGCTTGCCCATGATCGGATAGGCATACGTCTTCAAGGTGGCTTCCCACTGGGCGCGGTGCTTGGCGTTCTTCCAAGTGTCTCCGTGGGCTTCGATGTAGGCTGTGGCCGCTTGCTCGAAAGTCTTCTCGCTCATCTGCTGGACACGCAGTTGGCTGATGGCTGCCTGACGTTGGGCGATGGGATCGATTCCTCTGCCGATATCGTCACGTGCCTGCCGGGCTTTCTCCTTGGCGTGTGCCAGCGGGACGTCTGGAAAACCACCTAGCCCCATATGCCTGCGCTTGTCTCCGGCCATGAAGCGCAAGACCCATGAACGCGCGCCAGCCTCGTTGACGTAGAGGTACAGACCGGCCACACCACCCACAGCGTGGTGACCTGCTTCCTTCAGGCGCCCTACCTCCAGTGCAGACAGCTCTTTTGCTTTTCTAGCCATATTTCCTTGCTTTCAGGATCTACCATCCTTTCTACCATAGAGGCTTGGATTGGAGATGATTGGGATGGACGATCTTGGACAGAGCGCGATCAGACCCCAGAGGGAAAATCTGCTCAACCTGGACAATTTGGGATCGATTGGAATCCCTATTTGGCAGACGCCCTCTCCGCCAACCATCACGCTCAGAACGACCCAGGTCGCTTCACCCAGAGCCCTGAAAGCCCCGTCAACCCTCGTGTTGCGGGGCTTTTTTTCGTGCATCCCGGTGCACCGCCCACGACCGACCAATCACGCGGCGCATCCCTTGCACCCTCGCCAAGAGCCGGCCCTTTGATGCAGCGCAAGCCCCCGCGCCTGAACCCCGCCTAACCTCGCCATGGGCTTGGGTCATCCCAACGATCGAGCGCAGAATGCATTGAAGAGGGCGTATGGCCCACCCTCAGCTTTTCGGCGTGGTCAAGGAGCTCACGATGCCTTGGAAGAACACCTCAAGCCGCTACGGAACCGTCTCGATAGCCCTCCACTGGTTGACCGTGCTCGTCTTGATCGGTGTCTATGCCTGCATCAACCTGACCGACCTCTTCGCCAAGGGCAGCGCACCGCGCGAAGCCTTGAAGGACGGGCATTTCATGCTCGGCCTGGCGGTGCTGGCCCTCATGGCCCCGCGCCTGTTCAACCGCGTCCTGGGCGAGACCCCGGCCGTCGCGCCACCCTTGCCCCGCTGGCAGCAAGGGCTGGCAAGCGCCATGCACATCGCTCTGTACGTCTTTCTGGTGGCCATGCCCCTGCTCGGTTGGCTGACGCTCAGCGCCTCGGGAAAGCCGATCCCGTTCTTCGGCATCCAGCTGCCAGCGCTCCTGGCGGAAAACAAAGACCTCGGCAAGCAGTTGAAAGAGGTCCACGAAGCGCTCGGCACGCTGGGCTATTTCCTGGTCGGCGCGCATGCCCTGGCGGCGCTGTTCCACCACTTCATCACCCGAGACAACACGCTGCTTCGGATGTGGCCCCAAAGGCGATAGCGCCACCGCCCCATTCGTTCCAGGCAGGCCCTGAACGCCCCCTCGAAGCCGGCCCCGCCGCGCCGGTATCGCCCGATACAGCCGCGACCCGCGCCGCGCCCCAAGAATGGGGCTTCCTTCACTTGGGCCTTCGCCATGACACCCCTAGAACACGCCCGCGAACTGATCGAGCGCTTCATCCGCGCCGTCAACAACGGAGACGCCGACGCGGCCCAGCGCTGCCTCACGCCCGACGTCCAGCTGGTCTTTCCCGGCCCCACCCGCTTCCAGCGCGTGGCCGACTTCCTCGCCCTGAGCGGGCCTCGCTACCAGCGCGTGGCCTACACCTATGGCGCGATGGAACTGGCGCAGAGCCACCAGGGCCACACCGTGGTCTTCGCCCAAGGCACGGTCAGTGGCGTGTTCGCCAATGACCAGGCTTTCGATGGCGTGCGCTACATCGACCGCTTCGACATCGACAACGGCCTCATCGCCTCCAAGGAGGTCTGGTCCGACATGGCCGATCGCATGCGCCGGCTCGGCGTCTGAGCCGCGATCGGTATCGGCCTATACAGACACGGCGGGCCGCCGTGCGCACCATGGCCCCGTGCACAAGCGGTTGCACGGATCACATGGAGATTTCATGAGCAAGCACCCCGACGCCGTCGCGGCGATCACCCAGCGCTACCAGGAGTGGATGAAGGCCATCCGCGAACGCGACCTGGAGGCCATCCTGTCCATCTACGCCGACGACGCCACCTACATGCCACCCGGGCGGCCGCTGGCCACGGGCCGGGCCAAGCTGAAGGAGGTCTGGGGCGGCTACCTGCAGCGCAAGGACTTCGTGGCCGAGTACACGCCCACGCTGCACCTGTCGGACGCCGGTGACATGGCCTACGACATTGGCCGCTACCGCATCAGCATGGTCAAGGACGAAGGGCCGGTGAGCTTCGTCGGCAAGTACGTGGTGGTGTGGAAGAAGGTCGACGGGCAATGGCGCGCCATGCTCGACATGGACAACGACAACGGGCCCGAGGCCAAGGCCTGAGTCCGTCCTGAGGGTGCGCCGGGCGCGCGCCCTCAGCGCGTATTGGAGGCCTCGGCCCGCGTCTCGGGCCAGCCCTCGCCCGGCGGGTCGCCTTCGTTCAGGATCACGAAGCGCGACCCATTCATCGCCAGTTGACCGCGCTGGCGCAGGCGGTTGATCACGCGCGTGACGGTCACGCGCGAGGTGCCGGTCATGCGCCCCACCTGCTCGTGCGTGAGGTGCACGGTCATCTCCCGGCCCTGCGCGGTGGTGGTGCCGAAGATGCCAGCCACGCGCCGCAGCAGGTGCAGCACGCGCGCCTCGGGCGGCAGGGAGAAGGCGTATTCGAGCCGGATGGCCAGCACGCGCTGCTTGATGCTCACGATGCGCAGCAGCGACAGGGCGAGCTCGGGATGGGTGGCGAAGGCCTCGCGCAGGCGCCGCGCGTCGAAGCGCAGCACCTCGGCGTCGCGCAGGGCCACCGCGGTGGAGAAACGCGGCAGCCCGTCGAACGCCGGGGCGTCCCCGCACAGGCCGTTGGGGCCCATGACCTCGATGGTGATCTCCTGCCCGTCTTCCTCGAAGCAGGAGATGCGCACCTCGCCCGAGAGGATCAGGAAGAAGTGCGGCGACACCTCCCCCTGTCCGTACAGCAGGTTGCCCTTGCGGATACGCAGGCGGTCGGCCAGGTAGTCGTGCCGCAGCCACAGCTCCACGTCCTCGGGGGACAGGCCCCAGGTTTCTTGTCGGCGTTCGCTCATGGCGGGGGAATCTAGCTTCATGGCCGCGATCCTTCAATGGCGCCCTCACAGGCGCGTGGTGGGCGGCAGCTCCAGGCCATAGAGGGTCTTGCCGTAGAGCTCGCCACCCACCTCGGCCTGCAGCAGGAAGTGGGAGGCCATGCCGTGGATGTCTCGGAAGAAGCGCTCCACCGGCCCCTGCGGCAGGATGGCACCGCCGCAGGTGGCCACCAGCCGGCCAGCGGCCGCCACCGCCATGCGCGAGGCCAGCGCGGCGTCGGCCCGGTAGCGGGCGCGCTGCTCCTGGCCAAAGGGCTCGCCGCGCTCGGCCTGGGCGTGCATCTCGTCGATGTCGGAGACGATCAGGCGGTGCGCCATGTGGATCTGCGCCGCGCCCTGGCCCAGTTCGATCTGGTTGTGGCGGTCCTCCGACTGCGCGGTCGAGGTGGCGTTGGCGATGCGCTTGCGACCCAGCGCGATGACGGCGTCGAGCAGGCCAAAGGCCCCGCCCACGACACCCGCCGCGGTGCACAAGGCGAACACCGCGTTGAGCGGCATGCGGTACATGGGGCCGTGGTTGCGGGCCTGGCCCGGGTACACGCCGCGCTGCGCGTCGGTCCAGGAGAGGGTGCGGTACAGCGGCACGAGGCAATCGCTCAGGCTCACGTCCTTGCTGCCGGTGCCGCGCATGCTGGCCACCTGCCAGCTGGCGTGGTCGACCGTGAAGGCGCTGCGCGGCACCGCCGCGAGCCGCTGCTCGGGCGGGCCACCGTCCCGCGGCACCGCCACCATCACGCACAGCCAGTCGGCCACGTCCACGCCCGAGGCGTACAGCCAGCGGCCCGACAGGCGCAGCGCGTCGCCTTCGAGGCGCACCTGCACATCGCGCCCCACACCGCCGCTGAGCACGGGCACCACCGCGTCGCGACCACCGGCGAAGACCTCGTCCTGAAAACGCGGCTCGAACATGCCGAGCAGCCAGGGGTGCACGCCCGCCAGGCAAAGGATCCAGCCGGCCGCTGTATCGGCGCGGGCCACTTCGCGCGCGCATTCGAACAGCGCACGCGGGTGCATGTCCCAGCCGCCGCAGGACAGGGGCTGCACGATGCGGAACAGGCCGATGCCGCGCATCGCGGCCATCGCCTCGTCGGACACGCGGCGCTCGGCCTCGTGCCGCGGCGCGCAGTCGCGCAGCAGCGGCGCCAGGCCGCGCGCCCGCGCCACCAGTTCTTCGATGGCCGGGGCGGGTGAAGCTGGTGCGATGCGGCTCATGCGGCGGCCCCCCCAAGCTCGTGGTACTGGCCCCGCAGGTACACCAGCGCGCGCGCGTCGACATCGCCGTCGCGCAGGGCGTTCACCTGCCCGACGACGATGGTGTGGTCGCCCGCGGCGTGCTGCGCCACGACCTCGCAGACCAGGGCGGCGCCGGCGTTGTCGAGCACGGGCACGCCCTGCTCCATGGCCCAGGGGGCCTCGCAGCCCGCCTCGCCGCGGCCGGCGTAGTACTGGGACACGGCCTGGTGGCCGGCCTTGAGCACGTTGACCGAGAAGCGGCCGTGGCGCCGCAGCGGCGAGAGCCAGCGGCTTTCGTTGCGCACGCAGACGAGCAGCAGCGGCGGCTCCAGGCTCACCGAGGTGACCGAGTTGGCCGTCATGGCCGCGGGTGCCTCGGCCGTGCCGCAGGCCACCACGGTGACGCCAGTGGGAAGACAGGCCATCGCGGCGCGAAACCGGCGGCTGTCGAGAGTGCTGTCCATCCTGAGGACCTCCGTTGTGATTGATGGTGGGCCGCAGTCTCGCGAGCCCGGCGCGCAACGTCTGTATCGATCGATACCTGCACGCCAGGGCATTCCCTTAGCGCGCTTGTATCGGCCGATACCGCGAGGAGCGCGCGCGCTGCGTACCGTCGCGGCATCCACAACGAGGAGCACTCACATGAAGCCCATCAAACGGCTGCTGGCGGCGACCCTGCTGCTGGCGGCAACCCACGCCACGACCTGGGCACAGGCCCCTGGCAAACCGACGCTGGTGATCGGCGTGGTGGCATCGGCCAGCGGGCCGGCCGCCGCCCTCGGCCTGCCCGAGAAGAAGGCGATCGAGCTGGTCGAGGAGATGGCGCGCTCGCGCGGCGACCTGCCGTTCCAGCCGCGCTTCGTCTACCTGGACGACGGCTCCGATCCCACGCGGGCCGTCAACGCGGTGCGCAAGCTGGCCAGCGAGGACGGCGCCGCGGTGGTCATCTGCTGCACCACCACGCCCGCCTCCATGGCCGTGCTGGACACCGTCAAGGCGGCCGGCGTGCTCAACATTTCCATGGCCTCGGCCGCCACCGTGGTGGAGCCCGTGGCCGAGCGGCACTGGACCTTCAAGACGCCGATGACCGACCGCATGCAGATCGCCTTCACGCTCGAGCGCCTGAGGAAAAGCGGCGCCAAGCGCATCGCCTACTTCGGGCTCGAGGACGCCTATGGCGAGGCCGGCTGGAACGAGTTCCGCAAGCTGGCCCCCGAGTACGGCCTGCAGATCGTGGCCAACGAGCGCTTCTCCCGCGCCGACACCAACTTCACGCCGCAGGCGCTGCGCATCCGCCAGGCCGGCGCCGACGCGGTCTACCTGCACGCCATCCCGCCGTCCAGCGTGCTGGCGCACCAGGCCTTGCTGCGCGTGGGCGTGGACCGGCCCGTGTTCCACAGCGCGGGCGCGGCCAACGCGGGCTTTCTGGCCATGGCCAAGGGCACGCTGGACGGCGCCTACGTGGTGAGCGGTGCCCTGCAGGTGCATGAGCAGCTGCCGGCGAGCCACCCGCTCAAGCAGCCGCTGCAGCGCTTCGTCGAAGCCTACGCGCGCAAATTCCCCGGCGAAACGGCCGACCTGTTCGCGGGCCAGGGCTGGGACGCGGCCCACCTCGCGCTCAGCGCCCTGTCGGCCGCCACCAAGGCGGCGCCCGCGGGCGCGCCGCTGCCCGCGCTGCGCGCCGCCGCGCGCGACCAGATGGAGCGCATCCGCGGCCACGCCGGCGCCAACGGCATCTTCAACCTGTCCAAGGACGACCACCTGGGCCTCGACGATGTCGGCCTGGTCATGCTGCGCGTCGACAACGGGCGCTTCAAGCTGCTGGGGGACTGAGCGGTGGCATCGCTGGACACCCTGCTGTTCCTCGGCATCGACGGGCTCACGAGCGGCGCCGTGTACGCGCTGCTCGGCCTGGGCATCGTGCTCATTTACCTGGTGACGCGCGTCATCAACATCGCCCACGGCGACTTCGCCATGCTCGCGGCCATGACCCTGGTGAGCCTGGAGCAAGGCCTGCTGCCGGGCACCAGCTACCTGCTCGGCGCGGGCGCGCTGCTGTGGGGCGCGCTCAGCGCCCTGGCGGCCCGCCGCCAGGGGGCCTGGGCCATCGCGCGGCCCTGCCTGGGCGCGCTGGCCACCGCGGCGCTCGCGTTCGCGCTGCCGCTGGCCCTGGCGGCGCTGCGGGCGCCCGCGGCGCTCAACGCCGCCGCCGCCGTGCTCATGGTGTCGGCGCTCGGCCCCATGTTCCACCGCCTGGCGATCGAGCCCATTGCGCGCGCGAGCGTGCTGGTCTACATCATCGTGACCCTGGGCATGCACCTCATCCTGCAAGGCCTGGCCCTGCAGCTCTGGGGGCCGCAGGCGCACTCGGTCGAGCCCCTGCTCGACGGCAGCCTTGCCATCGGCGCGGTGGTGATCAGCCACCAGTCGCTGCTGGTGCTGGGCCTCACGGTGCTGCTGGTGGTGGCGCTCTACCTGGGCTTCAACCACACCCTGGCGGGCACGGCACTGCGCGCCTGCGCGGTCAACCGCACGGGCGCCGACCTGTGTGGCATCGAGGTCGCGAGCGCCGGACGCCGCGCCTTCGGCCTGGGCGCGGGCCTGGCCGCCGTGGCCGGGGTGCTGATCGCCCCCGTGGTCGGGGTGCACTACGAGATGGGCTTCCTCATCGGGCTCAAGGGCTTCGTGGGCGCCACGCTGGGCGGCCTGGTGAGCTACCCCGGCGCCATCGTCGGCGGCGTGCTGATCGGCGGCTTCGAGTCGGTGTTCTCCTACCTGAGCAGCGCCTACCGCGACGCCCTGGTGTTCCTGCTCATCATTCCCATCCTGCTGCTGCAGACCGCACGCCACAAGCGCCGGGGAGTCGTTCATGGGCATTGAGGCGCGCGGACTTCTTGTCGTCGCGGCACTGGTCGCGCTGGTGTCGGTCGCGGGCGCGGAGTTCCACGCCTCCGTGCTCGCCACCATGGGCATCTACGCCCTGCTCGGCCTGTCGCTGGTGATCCTGGCGCTCAGTGGCCAGGTCTCGCTGGGGCACGCCGCCTTCATGGGCCTGGGCGCCTACGCCAGCGCCCTGCTGGTGGCGCGCACCGGCCTGCACCCGGCAGCCGGCCTGATCGCGGGCCTGGGCGTGTCGGGCGCGGCGGCCTGGCTCATCGGCAGCGCCACCAGCAGCCTGCGCGGCCACTTCCTGGCCCTGACCACGCTGGCCTGGGGCATCGCGCTGGCCGTGTGCTTCCGCGCGGCGGCCGACTGGACCGGCGGCGCCTCGGGCCTGGCGGGCATCGCGCCCTTCACGCTGTTCGGCCAGTCGCTGAGCGCGCCCCGCCCCATGGCCCTGCTGAGCTGGGGCTGCGCGCTGCTGGTGGTCTTCGCCATCCTGCGCGTGCAGCGCTCGCGCACCGGCCGCGCGCTCGGCGCGGTGCGCCAGCAGGAGGTGATGGCCGAGAGCTTCGGCATCTCGGTCAGCGGCGTGCGCCTGTGGACCTTCGTGGTGTCGGCCATGGTGGCGGGCTGGGCCGGCGGCCTGTACGCGCACTACCTGGGCTTCATCAGCCCCTCGCCGTTCGACCTGTCGGGCTCCATCAAGGGCCTGATGATCGCCGTGGTGGGTGGCGAGCTCAGTGCCATGGGCGCGCTCGCGGGGACCGGCATCGTCGAAGGGCTGAACTGGGTGCTGCAGGCGGTGCTGCCCGCCGTTTCGTCCACGGCCAGCAGCCTGGAGCCGCTGTTCTATGGCGTGCTGATCATCGCCGTCATGCTGTTCTTCCCCGAAGGCCTCTGGACCCGGCTGGACCGCGCGCTGGCGACGCGCGGGACGCGGCCGGGCGGCGTGGCCCTGCCCTCGCGGGCCGGCGCCGCGCCCGGCGAGGCCGGCGAGCCCCTGCTCGACGTCGAAGCGGTGGGCGTGGCCTTCGGCGGCGTGAAGGCGCTCAGCGACGTGAGCTTCCGGCTGCACCGCGGCGAGGTGCTGGGCCTCATCGGTCCCAACGGCGCGGGCAAGTCCACCTGCTTCGACGTCATCAGCGGCGTCAATGCGCGGCACGCCGGGCGCGTGCGCCTGCGCGGCGAGCCCCTGGCCCAGGCGCGCGCGGCCGGCGGCCTGGCGCGCAGCTTCCAGCACACGCGCCTGCTCGAAGACCGCACGGTGCTCGACAACGTCATGCTCGGCGCGTTCCGGCGCACCCGCAGCGGCGTGCTGGCGGCCGTGTTCGGGCGCGACGCGAAAGACGAGGCCCGCGTGGCCGCCTCGGCCCGCGACTGCCTGGCGCGCGTGGGCCTGGACGCGCACGCGCAGCGCCTGGTGGAGACCCTCTCGCTCGGCGAACGCCGTCTGGTGGAGGTGGCGCGCGCGCTCATGGCCGACCCCGAGGTGCTGCTGCTGGACGAGCCGGCCGCCGGCCTGCGCCGCGCCGACCGCGAGCGCCTGGTGGCGCTCATTCGCGCCTTGCGCGCGCAGGGCTGCACCATCGTGCTGGTGGAGCACGACATGGACATCGTGATGGCCCTGGCCACCCGCGTGGTGGTGCTGGACCGCGGGCGCCTGATCGCCGACGCCGCGCCGGCGGCGGTGCGGCGCGACCCGCGCGTGATCGAGGCCTACCTGGGCATGGGAGACGAGGCATGTTGAACGTCGAGGGACTGAAGGCCGGCTATGGCCGCTCCGAGGTCATCCAGAACCTGTCGCTGCGCGTGGACGCCGGCGAGGCGGTGGCCGTCATCGGCCCCAATGGCGCGGGCAAGACCACCCTGCTCAACGCGCTCATGGGCCTCAATGCACAGGCCTCGGGCGCGCTGACCTGGAACGGTCGCGCCCTGGGGCCCGGCACGGCGCAGCGCCTGCGCGCCGGCATGGCCCTGGTGCCCGAGCGGCGCGAGCTGTTCGGCGGCCTGTCGGTGATCGACAACCTGCGCCTCGGCGCCTACCTGCGTCGGCACCAGGCCCGGGGCGCGCTCAAGGCCGACGTGGACTTCGTGTTCGGCCTGTTCCCCGTGCTGCGGGAGCGCCAGTCGCAGATGGCGCAGACGCTGTCGGGCGGCGAGCAGCAGATGCTGGCGATCGGCCGCGCGCTGATGTCGCGCCCCCGGCTGCTGCTGCTCGACGAGCCCTCCACCGGCCTGGCGCCGCGCATCACGCTGCAGATCCTGCAGGCCCTCGATGCCCTGCGCGCGAGCCAGGGCCTGGCCGTGCTGCTGGTCGAGCAGAACGCGCGCCTGGCGCTGCGCTTCAGCGGCCGGGCCTACGTGCTGGAGATGGGCGACGTGGTGCTCGACGGGCCCTCCAGCGAACTGGCGCGCGATCCGCGCGTGATCGACAGCTACCTCGGCAGCGGGGCCACCCATGCCTGAGGCGCGCAACCCCACCGGACGCGTGCTGCTGCGCAACGCCCGCATCTACCCGGACGCGTCGGGCGCGCACGCCACGGCGCTGCTGATGGAAGGCGGCCGCGTGCGCTGGCTGGGCCAGGCCGGCGAGGCCCTGCCCCCGGCGGACGAGGTCATCGACGCGGGCGGCGCCACCGTGCTGCCCAGCTTCATCGACGCGCACGCCCACCTGTGGTGGATGGCGATGGACCGGCTGGTCTGGCAGCTGTCGGGGCCGCAGGCCCCCGCCTCCATCCCCGAGCTGCTGGACGCACTGCGCGAGCGCGCGCGCGGGGACGGCGACTGGCTGGTGGGCCACGGGCTGTCGGAGGCCCGGCTCGCCGAGCGGCGCCTGCCCACGCGCGCCGAGATCGACCGCGCCGTGGCGGACCGGCCGGTGGTGCTGCGGCGGGTGTGCGGGCACGCGGCCGTGGCCAACACCGAGGCCCTGCGCCGCGCCGGCTACCGCGAGGACAGCCCCGACCCGCCCGGTGGCCTGCTCGAGCGCGAGGACGGCGTGCCCAACGGCATCATGCGCGAGGCCGCCGCCGTGCCGCTGTACCCGCTGCTGCCGCGCCCCGCCGCCGACGAACTGGCCAGCGCCCTGCACGCCGTGGCGCGGCACGCGCTGTCGCTCGGCGTGGGCACCGTGGTGGAGGCGGCCGTCGGCTTCACCGCGGGCTTCGAGGCCGAGTGGGACCTGTGGTGCCGTGTGCGCGACCAGGGCGGCTTTCCGCTGCGCATGGGCTTCATGTTCGCCATCGGCGCCACCGAGGCCGCGCTGCGCGGCCTGCGGCCCTCGCTCGACCCGCGCTGGCGCGCCGCCACGCTCAAGTGCTTCAGCGACGGCACCCTGGGCAGCCAGACCGCGGCGCTGCACCAGCCCTACTGCGCCTGCGCGCAGCGCAAGGGCCTGCTCATGGGCAGCCCGGCGGCGCTGCGCCACGGCGTGTCGGTGGCGGCGGCGGCGGGCTGGCAGGTGGCGATCCACGCCATCGGCGACCACGGCGTGGACGAGGCGCTGGACGCGCTGCGCACCGCGGCGCCGCTGGCCGACGGTCGCCCGCACCGCGTCGAGCACCTCGGCCTGCTGTCCGACGGCGCGCTGGACCGGCTCGCGGCCACCGGCGCCGCGGTGGCGACCCAGCCCAGCTTCATCGGGCGCATGGGCGACGGCTTCGCGGCCGCGCTCGGCCCCGAGCGCGCCCAGCGCCTCTACCCCGCCCGCAGCCTGGTCGAGCGCGGCGTGCGGCTGGTGGGCAGTTCGGACGCCCCCGCCGGCGACTTCTCCCCCTTCGCCTCCATGGCGGACGCGCGCGAGCGGCGCACACCCTCGGGCGCGGTGCTGGGCGCCCGCGAACGCCTGGACGCGGCCGAGGCCCTGCGCAGCCACACGGAAAACGCCGCGCGGGCGATGGGGCTGTGGGACCGCATCGGTCACCTGAACGTGGGCGCCGACGCGGACCTCATCCTGGTGGACACGGACCCGTTCCAGGCCGAGGCCGCCGCCGTGCGGCGCACGCGGGTCCTGCGCCATGTGCTGGGAGGGCGCACGGTGTGGACCGCTTGAAGTGCCCGCCCGCCCCCACCGGGGGGCCAACCCGCGCCCGATAAAATGCGCGTCGGGCCTTCGGGCCCTTTCGTTTTTCCGGGGCCCCTGCGCCCACCGGCCTTCGCGCCACGCTTTGCCTTCATGCCCGCCGCGCCTTCCTGGACCATCCGCTCCCTGCTCCCCGACGACCTGAACGACCTGCTGGACCTGCAGGCCCAATGCTTTGGTGAGGACTTCCTCGAAAGCGCCGAGGTCTACGCGCGGCGGCTGGCCAGCGACCACCAGCAGTCGCTGGGCATCGCCTGCGAGCGCACGCGCGCGCTGCGCGCCTACGCGGCGGCCTACTGGTCGGACCCCGGCAAGGTCACGCCCTTCGACGGTGACTTCCTGCCGCCGCGCGCGCACCAGCCCGTGCTCTACCTGCACGACGTGTCGGTGGCGCCCGAGTGGAGCGGGCGCGGCGCGGCGGGCGCGCTGCTCGGCGCCCTCTTCCAGCGCGCCCGCGCGCGCGGCGTGCGCCAGGCCGCGCTGGTCTCGGTGCAGGGTTCGCAAGCCTACTGGGCGCGCCACGGCTTCACGCGGCGGGCCGTCACGGACCCGCAGCAGCAGCGCCACCTGCTCAGCTACGGCGAGGACGCGGCCTACATGGTTGCGCCGCTCTGAGACCGCAGCGCCCAGCGGCGTTCATTCAGCCGGGCATCCCGTCGGGTCGCGTGTAGACGCTCATTGCGCCTTTCTTTCGGGTCACCTGGGGCGTGATCTCCACGATCTCGGCCGGAAAGGCCTGGGGCGCGTCCATGCCGGGCGTCCACAGCCAGTAGTGGTTGCCCTCCATGCCGTTGACGGCGACCACGCGGTGGTTGCCGCGGTTGTCGATGGCGTGGATGGTCACGCGGTTGAGCAAGCCGCCCTGCAGGGCCCGCATGTCGTTGATGGCCTCCTCCACCGCACGCCCGACCGACATGCCCATCTTCATGTACAGCACCACGGCGCGCGAGGTGCCCGCGCGGATGGTCATCTCACCCGCGCCGGTGCAGGCGCAGGCGCCATAGCGGCTGTCGGCGTAGGAGCCGGCGCCGATGATGGGGCTGTCGCCCAGGCGGCCGGGGTACTTCCAGCCCCAGCCCGAGGTGCTGGTGCCGCTGACCAGGTGGCGCTCGGCGTCCTGCGCGAGGAACACCGTGGTGTCTTTGCCGATCTCGGGGTCGACGGCGTCGTGGCAGTAGCGCTCCAGCGCCACTTCGGGCCAGCGGCGCCGGTCCTCTTCGCTCACCTCGGCTTCGAACCAGCGCTGCCAGGCGCCGCGCGAGCGCTCGGTCAGCAGCTCGATGCGCTCGGCGCCGATCTCCGCCGCGAAGCGCTCCGCGCCCGCCCCGATGAGCAGCTCGTGCGGCAGGCGCTCCAGCACCTGCCGCGCCACGCGGATGGGGTGGCGAAAGCCCTTGAGCCCGCCCACCGCGCCGGTGCGCAGGCTGGTGCCGTGCATGGCCGAGGCGTCGAGTTCGACCTCACCCAGCAGGTTGGGCCAACCGCCTCGCCCGACGGTGCAGACCTCCTCGTCGTCTTCCACCAGCTCAATGCCGGCTTCCAGCGCATCCAGGCCGGGCGCGCCCGCCGCCAGCAGGCGCGCGGCCGTGGGGATGCCCGACTTGCCTTCGTTGTTCGCAATAACAATCACAGTCAATTCCCATGGCGCGCGGCTCTGCGCCGCGCGCGCGGTTCAGCGATCGCGTCAGAGACCGACGCGGAAGTCCTTGGTCCAGAAGGCCAGCAATGCGGCCTTGTTCTTCATCAGCAGCTCGAAATCGACCTGGGCCAGTCGGTCCAGTTCGGCCCGGCTGAAGCCCACGGACTCGGCCAGCGAGGGCGGCAGCTCCGCGTTGGCCACCGTGGGCGCGTAGCCCATGGTTTCCGCGAAAGCCCGCTGCGCGCGCGCGTCCAGCATGGCATTGAGGTAGCCCATGCCGCAGGCGCCCACCCGGCTGCCGGCCGCCACGGCGGCCTCGAAAGTCGCGGGCAAGGCCCCTTCGCGCGGAAACACGAAGGCCAGTGGCAGGCCGGCCTTCTTCCACTGCAGCGCGCGCGCCTTCCAGGTCACCGTGGCCCAGATCTCGCCACTCTTGAGCGCGCTGGCCAGGGCGTCGACCGAGGGGTAGACCTTGGGTTTGTTGTTCTTGAACTCGCGCAGGAAGTTCTGGCCGGCCGCCAGGTCGCTCGCGCCCTTGCCCGAGGCCAGCGAGCCGGCCAGGGTCAGGTAGTCGTACTGGTCGTCCACCACGCCCACCCGGCCGGCGAGGGAGGCATCCAGCAGCGCCGCCAGGCCGGTGGGCGCGGTTTTCACCTTCTCGGTGTCGTACACCAGCACCAGCGCGCTGAAGATGTGCGGCACCGCGTAGCTGCGCGACAGGCCGGGCAGCACATGCTTCAGATTGGGCACCAGCGCCTTGTCGATGGCCTGGGTCGTGCCTTCGGCGAACATCTGGTACATGTCGTTGTCGCGCAGCAGCGAGACGTCCAGCGTGGCCCGCCGGGCGTTGCGCTCGGCGCGCATCTTGGTCTGGCGCGTCAGCGCGGCGCCCACGTCGTAGACCACCTCCAGCTGCGCGGCCTTGGCCAGCGGGTCGATGTTCTCCTGCAACAGGCGCTGGTAGTCACCGCCCCAGGTGCCCACCACCACGCGGCCCGAACAGGCCTCGCCGGCGGCCAGGGCCGGCCGGCCGGCCAGGCCCAGGGCCGGGGCCAGGGCGATGGCGCCAGCCCCTTGAATGAATCGACGACGGATCAGTCTCATGAAACACACTCCTGTTGGTGGTTGAGGTGGGGAGGGAATGGCTCGCTGCGGGTCCCGGCGGGCTCAGCCGCCCATGGTTCGCCGGTAACGGCGGTGGATGAATCCGTTGGACAGCACGGCCATGGCCAGCGTGACGGTCACCAGCACCCAGGCCAGCGCCGAACCGAAGCCCCAGTTGGCGGCTTTGGTGATCTGGTCGTAGAGGGCCGGTGCCATCATCGTGAGGCCCGTGCCACCCAGCAGCACCGGCGTGGCATAGGCGTTCATGCAGAGGATGAAGACGAGCACCGTGCCGGCGGCCACGCCGGGCGCGGCGATGGGCAACAGCACGCGCCAGAAGGTGGTGAAGAAGTTCGCCCCCAGGTTCTGCGCCGCCTCCTCGACCGAGAAGTCGATCCCCTCCAGCACGCTCTGCAGCGCCAGGATCAGGTAGGGCAACACCACGCCCGTGGTGCCCAGGATCACCGCCAGCGGCGTGTAGAGCAGCTTCACCGGCGCCTCGCTCAGGCCCAGGCCGGTCAACACCGCGTTGACGATGCCGGCGTTGCCCAGAATCACCATCCAGCCCGCCGCGCGCACCACCCCACCCACCATCAGGGGGAACACCAGCAGCACGATGAACAGGCTCTTGCGCGGGCTCTGCGTGCGCGCCAGGAAGTAAGCCACCGGGAAGCCCAGCAGCAGCGCCGCCAGGGTGCATACGGCCGAGACCCAGAGCGTGTCGAACAGCACCCGGTGGTAGTAGGCGTCGGTGAAGAACAGCGCGTAGTTCGCCAGCGTGTAGCCGCTGGCGGCGTCGGTGCCGGGCGTGGCGTCGGCGCGCAAACTGCCCAGCAGCAGCAGCAGCATGGGCGCGAGCACCACCAGCAGCACCACCAGGGAGGCGGGAAAGGCCAGGCCGGGTCCGGTCAGGGCCAGGGCGCGGCGCGGCGGGGGCGTGAGGTGCGGGCTCATCGGTCGAACAACATGCAGTCTTGCGGGCGGAAGCAGGCGTAGGCGGGCCGGCCGACAGCGATCTGCCCGGGGTCGAAACCGCCGTCCACGTGGTTGGCCAACTGGCTGGTCACGGTGGCGCCATCCGCCAGCAGCGCCTTCACCTCGATGTGCGCGCCCAGGTAGCTGATGGCCTGCGGCGTGCAGGCCAGCGCGTTGCCGCCCGCCATCGGCTGCGCTGCCAGGCGCAGCCGTTCCGGCCGTATGCCCAGGTGGGTGGCGCCGCGCGGCGCCGTGTCGGTGGCCATCACGGTTCCGGTCTCGCTGACGAAGCGGTCCGGCCCCTCGGCCCGACCGGGGAACAGGTTCATGCGGCCCAGGAACTCGGCCACGAACAGGTTGGCCGGGCGCTCGTAGAGCTCGCGCGGCGCGCCCACCTGCTGCACGATGCCGTCGTGCATGATGGCCATGCGGTCGGAGATGGCCAGGGCCTCCTCCTGATCGTGCGTCACGAACACGGTGCTCAGGCCCAGGCGCTGCTGCAGCGCGCGGATCTCCTCGCGCACCTCCAGCCGCAGCTTGGCGTCCAGGTTGGACAAAGGCTCGTCCAGCAGGAAGACGCGCGGCTGGATGGCCAGCGCCCGCGCGATGGCCACGCGCTGCTGCTGGCCGCCCGAGAGCTCGCGCGGATAGCGCGCGCGCAGGTGGCCCATGCGCACCAGCTCCAGCGCCTCACCGATGCGCGCGCCGCGCGCCGCCGCCGGCACTTTGTGCATCTCCAGGCCGAAGGCCACGTTCTGCTCCACCGTCATGTGCGGGAACAGCGCGTAGCGCTGGAACACCATACCCGTGTGGCGCTTGTGCACCGGCAGGCGGGTGATGTCGTCGTCGCCGACCAGGATGCGCCCCGCCGTGGGAGCGATGAAGCCGGCGATCATGCGCAGCGTGGTGGTCTTGCCGCAGCCGCTGGGGCCCAGGAAGGTCACCAGTTCGCCGTCGTCGATGTCCAGGGAAAAATCGGCCACCGCAGTGGTGGGACCGAAGCGCTTCTGAAGGTTCTGCAGGGAGACGCGGGCCATGGCTACACCACTTGACTGAGTTTGACGTACCGGTCGGTGAGCAGCATCACCGCCCCGAGCAAGAGCACCTGCACCGACGAGACCGCGGCGATCGTCGGGTCGAGGTTGAATTCGAGGTACTGCATGATCGCGATGGGCAGCGTGGTGCGCCCCGGACCGACCAGCGAAAGCGAGAGCTCCAGGTTCTCGAACGAGACGATGAAGCTGAACAGCGCGGCGGCCACGATGGAGGGCCGCAGCATGGGCAGCGTGATCCGCAGGAAAGCCACGCCGCTGCTGGCACCCAGGTTGCGCGCCGCCTCGGCGATGGACGGGTCCAGGCCCAGCAGGCCGGCCGACACCAGGCGCACCGTCCAGGGAATGGTCAGGCACACGTGGGCCAGCACCAGGCCGGTGTAGGTGCCGACGATGTCCTGGTCCAGCACGCTCTCGGCGCGCAGGTAGAACAGGTAGACCGCGACGCCGACGATGATGCCGGGGATGAGCAGCGGCGACAGCAGCAGGGTGTTGACCCATTCGCTGCCCGCGAAGCGGTGGCGCACGATGCCCACCGCCGCCATCACGCCAACGACGACGCCGATCAGCGCCGCCACCAGCGCCACCTGGAAGCTGAAGATGAAACCCTGGCTGAAGGCCTTGTCCTGCCAGGCCTTGAGGTACCAGTCCAGCGTGTGGCCCGAGGGCGGGAAGTGCAGGATCGCGTCCTGGAAGAAGCTCAGCCAGACCACGAAGATCAGGGGCGCGAGCATGAACAGGTAGACCAGCCACACCAGGCCGAGGTGCAGCACGCGCGACCAGCGCAGCAACGACAGGGCGTCACCCGCGCGCCGCCAGCGCGCGGACAGCGAAGCGGGGGCGCTCATGGCGCGCGCCTGGTGTTGGGCGCGGCCGGCTCGGGCTCGAGCTGGCCGGTCTCCTGGTAGAGCCAGGGCAAGGTCGATTGCGTCATGGACGCGGCCGAGCCCGCGGAGTGCGCGACGCGGTGCGCCACCGCGCCGCACAGGCCCTGGATGACCGACAGCACGACCGCGTCCGAATTGGCGGCCATGCGCCGGTAGGCGTTGATCAGCAAGGTGGTGTGCGCCAGCCGGGCCAGGGGCGAGGACGGCGTGTCGGTCAGCGCCAGCACGCGCGCGCCGTTGTCGCGCGCGATGCGCGTCAGCGCCACGGTGTCGCGCAGGTAGCGCGGAAAGGCGATGGACACCACCACGTCCTTGGCGCCCAGGTCGTGCAGGCGGCGCGCGGCGTTGGCCGGCCCCGCCGCCGTGGCCAGGGACTGCACATCGCCCAGGTAAGGGGTCAGGCCGTACTCCAGCTGCGCGGCAAGCTGGGCGCTGCTGCCGAAGCCCAGCACGTACACACGCCGTGCCGCCACCAGGGCGCCCACCGCGTCGTTGCAGGCCTTGCCGGTCAGGGTGCGCTGGGTGGCGCGCAGGTTGTCGATGTCGGTCTCCAGCGCCGACAGCACCACATCGTGCGAGCTGGCCGGCGAGGCCAGCGCGTCGCGCAGGCGCTCGACTGGCGCCATCGTGGCCTGGAACTCCCGCACCATGGCCGCGCGGAACTGGGGGTAGCCGTCGAAGCCCAGCGCGCGCGCGAAGCGGTTGGCCGAGGCCGCCGACACGCCGGCCGCCTGCGCGATCTCCTCGATGCGCATGGTGGCCGCGCGGAACAGCTCGTGGTTGACGAATTCGGCCAACTGCCGCTGTGCGCCGGTGAGCCGGGGCAGGGCCGCCGCGATGCGGGCCTGTATGCCGGGGTCGGCGGCGGGCGGCGCGCTGGCGCGGGCGGCTTGTCTCTGGGTCATGGTCTTCCTGCCAATGGCGGGCGCGTGCTCAGCGCTTCGCCGGTTTGAAAGTATTTTTTCACAGAATATCAAATGTGAAATAAAACTTCCAATGAAATTTTCAGCCGGCCGCGCGCACGCCGACCGCGCGCGACGGCGCGCCGAACGAGCCGCTGCTCCAGCTGGGCAGCCACGGCCAGCGCCAAGGGCTGCTGACGCTGGGCACCACCTCCGGCGACTTCGATGGGCTGGTCACCGCCGAGACGCGTCGCTACGAAGGCTTTCGCGAGCACCAGCGGCAGCAGCGCACCGCCTTGTACGCCAACGGCGGCTGGCAACTGGGCGAGCGGGTGCAGACGCGCGTCTACCACACCCGGATCGACAACGACCAGCAGTTGCCCGGCGCGTTGACGCGCCAGCAGTGGCTGGACGACCCGCGCCACGCCAGCGGCTTCTTCTTCGGCCCCACGCTGGACATCGTCGGCAAGCGCTGGGCCGACTTCAGCAACACCTACCGTGTGGATGGCTACACGCTGTGGGGCCTGCGCGCGGGCTGGACCGGCAAGGACTGGGAGGTCTTCGCCGAGGCGCGCAATCTGGCCGACAAGAACCACGTGTCGTACTTCAGCGTGCGCGACAGGGCCGGCACCAACGACGCCATCCTGCAGTCCGGCGAGCCGCGCTCGTTCTACGTCGGCGCGCGCCTCAGGTTCTGAGCGCGCGGTCCCGGCCACGGCCCGCCGCCAGCAGCGCGGCGGGCACGGCCAGCGCCAGAAGCCACCCGATCAGCGGCATCACATCGCCCAGCGAGGCGCCCATCTGGTTCAGCCGCAGCGAGGCCTGGATGCCCGCCGTGCTGGGAATGAGCCAGCGCAGCCACTGCAGCGCCGTGGGCATGGCCTCCACCGGCCACGAAAAGCCGGAGAGGAAGGCCATGGGCAACGCCGTGAACAGCAGCACCTGCAGCGCGCGCTCGCGGTCACCGAACCAGCGGCCCAGCGCCAGGCCGGCCAGGCACACGGCGGGGATGTAGGCCAGCAGCAGCACCAGGGCGCCACCGGGGTTGGCGCCGCGCGGGAAGTCCTCGATCAGGAAGACCCAGCCGAAGTAGAACAGCCCGCTGAGCCAGCCCACGCCGCACAGCGCCAGCACCCGGCCCGCCCAGGCCGCCGCGCCCGCGCGCAGGCGGCCCGCCTCGGCCAGCGTGCCGGCCAGCATGGCCGAGCCCATCAGCAGGGTCTGCTGCAGGATCAGCAGCGCCACGGCGGGCACGACGTAGTCGCCGTAGCCCTCGGTGGGGTTGAACAGCGGCACCATCTGAAGGTTGACCGGGCTGCGGCTGGCCTGGGCCTGCAGCGCGGGCTGGCCGCGCGCTTCGAGCTTGCGGATCTCCACCCCGGCCGACACCGTGCCCACGGCCTCGGCGAAGCCGTAGAGCACGGCCTTGTTGAGCAGCGCATAGGCGCCGTTGGCGTGCACCCCGACCACGGCCGGCGTGCCGCGCACCACGCTGCGCTTGAGCTCGCGCGGCAGCACGGCGTAGCCCTCGATCTCGCCGCGCCACAGGGCCTGGCGCGCGTCCTCCTCGTTGCCGCCGACCCAGCGCACGTCGATGCGCGGGCTGGCCGACGCGAAGCGGGTGATCTGGCGCGACAGGCCGCTGCGGTCCAGGTCGACCACCGCCACCGGCACGCGCGTGACGGCCTGGTGCGCGTAGGGCCAGGGATAGAAAAAGCCGTAGAGCACCGGCGCGCCCACCAGGATCAGCAGGATGCCCGCGTCGCGCGAGAGCGCGCGCAGGGTGGCGAGCCAGTGGACCGCCAGCTCGCGCCAGAAGCCCGGCCCGCTCATCGCCCCCCCCATCGGTGAGGGTAGCGGCTGGCGCCCATCAGCGGCCAGACGCAAGCGGCCAGCAAGGCCGCCGTGGCGAGCCCGAACACCGCCAGCGTGGGCGCGCTGAGCGACACGGGCGCGCCCATCTGCAGCTGCTCCATCTGCAGGCGGATGTAGTGGGTGTAGGGCAAGGCCTCGGCCCAGGCGCGCGCGCCGGCCGGCATGGACTGCAGCGGAAAGCCCACGCCGCTGAAGGCGAAGGCCGGCGCCGTGATCAGCCCCGTGGCCGACAGGGCCGTGCGCAGCGAGGCGGTGGCCGACGCCACCAGCGCGCCCAGCCCGATGGACAGGGCCAGCAGGGCCGCGAGCGCCAGCCAGACCCAGGACAGGTGCCCGGCCGGGTGCCAGCCGCGCCCCCCGGTCAACCAGAGCAGGCCCGCGCTGGCCACGCCCAGCAGCAGCAGCCAGGCCGGCGCCAGCTTGCCCAGCAAGGCGCCGGCCGTGGCCGCGGGCGACGGCGCCACGCCGAGCCAGGACCAGACCGTGCCGTCGCGCAGCTCGCGCCCCACGGCCCAGGCGCCGGCCGTCATGGCCAGGATGTGCAGCAGCGCGGGAATGAGCGCGGCCGCGAGGAACTGTTCGTAGTTCAGCGAGGGGTTGAACAGCGTGACCATGTCGACCTTGATCGGCTCCATGGCCACGCGCACGCCGCGCGCCGGCTCGCCGCGCTTCTGGCGCGCCGCCATCTCCACGCCGGCCGACAGCGTGCCCACCACCGTGCGCACGTCGCGCTGGATCAGGCCCGAGTGCGTGCCGAGCTGCGCGTTGTGCAGCAGCGTGAGCTGGGCCGCGCGGCCCAGCTTGAGCTCGCGCGAGAAGCCGCTCGGGATGAGCACCACGGCGTGCAGCTCGCCCCGGGTGAGCGCGCCAGCCGCGGCGTGCGGATCGGGCAGTTGCCGCGCCACGCGCAGGCCTGGCGTGGCGTCGAGGAAGCGCACCAGTTGGCGCGACATCGCGCTGTGGTCCTGGTCGAGCACGCCGATCGGCAGCTGGGTGGGCAGCCCGGCCGAGAACAGCCACCACAGCAGCGCCACACCCGCCAGCGGCACCCAGCTGAGCATGGCCAGGTCCCAGGGGCTGGCGCGCAGGCGCGCCCATTCGCGCGACCACGCCTGCGTGAAGGCCCGGGTAAAGCGCATGGCCCTCGCCTGCCGATCACATCGCCTTAGCGCACCAGCACGCTCATGCCGGGCCGCGCGCCCTCGATGGGCTGCAGGGGGCGGGCCCGGACTTCGAAGGTGCGCGCGTCGAAGCCCTGGCCCGCGCGCGTGGCGCGCCAGGTGGCGAAGTCGGGCAGCGCCGCGCTGTAGAAGACCTTGAAGCGCGCGCTCAGGCCCGGCAGGGCCGGCAGCGTGGCCTCGAATTCGGCGCCGATGGGAAAGCGCGAGAGCCGGTCCTCGCGCACGTTGAGCACGACCCACTGGTCGTTCAGGTCGACCACGGTGACCACGGCCACGCCCTGGGGCGAGAGCTCGCCGGGGCGCGCCAGCACCTTGGCCACCTCACCGGCCACCGGGCTTTGCAAGGCGGTCTCCGCACGGGCCGCCTCCACCTCGGCCACCAGGCCCGCCACCTGGCGCGCCTGCGCGGCGGCGGCGGCCTTGTCCTCGGGCCGCGCGCCGGCGCGCGCCATGTCGTACTGCGCGCGCGCGGCCATGGCCTGGTCGCGCGAGGCCTTGTAGTTGGCCTCGGCCTCGTCGCGCTTTTGCGCCGCCACCAGGCCTTCGCGCGCCAGGTTCTCCACGCGGCGGAAGGAACTCTGGGCCAGGTCGGCGGCGGCCTGGGCGCGCTGCCAGTTCAGGCGCGCCATCTCCACCTCTTCCTTGCGCGCGCCGCGCTCGGCCTTTTCGGCCACGGCCTGGGCGGCCTGCTGCGCGGCGGTGGCCTGGGCCAGCTTGGCCTCCACCTCGGGGCTGTCCATGCGCATCAGCGGCGTGCCCACCGCGACGCGGTCGCCCTCGATCACCAGCACCTCGGCGATGCGCCCGGCGATCTTGGGCGCGATGTCCGTCTCGCGCGCCTCCATCTGGCCCTGGAAGTAGTCCGGCGGCGGCGCCGAGGCGCGCCAGAAGCCGTAGGCCAGCAAGGCGATCAGCGCCGCGCCGGCGGCGGCCGCGGACAGGCGTTTCTGTTGAGGGCTCATGTCATTCCAGACGGATGTCGGCGCGCGCCATGTAGCCCGCGAATTCCTCGGACAGGCCGCAGGCTTCCAGCAGCGCGGCCAGGGCATTGACGTAGTCGTTGGCCGCCTGGGCGCGCTCGGTCGCCACCTTGGTGACGTTGGTGCGCGCGTCGATCAGGTCGAGCATGGTGCTGGTGCCTTCGCGCAGGCCGGCCTCGCGCAGGCGCAGCACCTCGTCGGCCAGCTCGGCGCCCGGGGCCATGGCCATGAACTGGCGCCGCGCCTGCTCCACCGCCAGCCAGTGGCGCTCGACCAGCAGCGAGATGTCGGCCCGGGCCTGGGCGTCGGTGCGCTCGGCCTGCTCGATCTGCTGCAGCGTGGCCGCCGACAGCTTGTGCCGGTCCACCGAATCCCACAGGGTGTAGCGCACGCCGATGCCGGCCACCCAGTCGGCGTTGCCGCTCTTGAGCTCGCGTTGGCCGAAGGCGAAGACCTGGGGCTTGCGCGAGGCCTCGCCGGCGGCGTGCAGGCGCTCGGCCTCGCTCTTCTTGGCCGCCACCTTGGCCAGGCCGGGGTGGCGCTGCAGCGCGGCCGACAGGAAATGCGGCAGCGGCTCGATGGGGGCCGACAGCACGAACAGCGGGTTGCTGGGCACCACCGGGGTGTCGCTCTTGATGGTGCGCGTGAGCGCGGTGGCGGCCAGCTCGGCGTCGTCGCGCGCCTTCATGGCGTTGCGCCGCGCCTCTTCGAGCGCGCTGCGCGCCTGCAGCCGGTCCACCCGCGCGATGACGCCCGCGTCGAGCATCTTCTGCGCCGAGGCGTCGTGCAGGGCGATGGTCTGCAGCGCCGCCTCGCGCAGGCTGGCGGCGCGGGCGGCGAGCTGGGCGCCGAAGTAGCGCTGCACCAGCAGCGTGGCGAGCTCGTGGGTGGCCTTGTCGGCGTCGGCGCGCGACTCGCTGGCGCGCGCCTCCTGCATGCCGCGCACCGCGTCGGCCATGCCGCCGGCGTAGATCGGCCAGACCGCGCCGATGGACGCGGTGGTGCCGCTGTCGTGCCGGTTGTAGGTGTAGCGCGAGGGGAACTGCGGCACCGCCACCGGAATGGGCAGGTTCTGCAGCGGGATCGGCAGGCGCTGCTCCAGCTGCGCGATGCGCTGGTTCACCGGGTCGAGGTTGACGTCCAGGTTGGCGTTGTAGGCGTAGGCGGCGCCCGACAGGCTGACCACCGGCCCGCCCAGCCCGGCGAGGCCGCTGGCGCGCAGGTCCTCGCTGTCGGTGGCCGCGCGGGCCGCCGCCAGCCGGTCGGAGCGCCGCAGCAGCTGGTCCCAGGCGGCGGTGAAGGCGATGGGCGTGGCCGCCGGGCCTGGCGACGGCGCGGGCGCTTGTGCCGAGGCCGCGGCCGCGAACGCGGCCAGCCACAGGCCGAGCGAGCCGGCGCGCCAGCCCCTGCGGCCCCATGCGGTCAGGATCCTAGGCATATCGAGCCACCCCGGTGTCTGCGGCCGCCGCTCGAGCGCGGCCAGGAAAAGAGCCGATCGATTCTAGGCGACGACGCACGCACCGGGCCTCAGCGCCGCATGCCCTCGCGCTCCATCAGCAGGTAGGTGTTGTAGGCGTTGATGCGGTTGGCCGCCTGGAACAGCGGCAGCGATTCGAAGCGCGACCAGTCGGTGCGCGCGTAGGCGTCCTCGAAGGGCTCCAGGTTGGCCGCCGCCTCGCCCATGGCCTGGCGCAGGTGCACCAGGTAGTCGCGCGTGAGGCGCAGGTCCGCCGCCGGCTGCGAGGAAATGGCGCCGTGGCCCGGCACCAGCAGCTGGGGCTTGAGGGCCAGCAGCTGGTCCAGCGAGCGGATCCAGCTGCTGCTGTCGGCCTGGCCCACGAAGGGGATGCGCCCCTGGAAGACCAGGTCGCCGGTGAACAACACGCCCGTGCGCTCGTGCAGCACGACCAGGTCTTCCGGCGTGTGCGCGGGACCCACCGGCTGCACGCGCAAGCGCTCGCCGCCCAGTTCGATCACGGTCGGCCCATCGAGCCAGCGGTCGGCGGGCACCAGTTGCGTGCGCTCGTCGATCCAGGGCGCCAGCTCTTCGCGGCTGGCCTGCAGGCGCAGCCGGGCGGTGTCCGAGGCCAGGTACTCGCGCCCCTGCGTGCCGGCCACGATGCGGGCCCCCGCCGCCTTGAAGCGCTGCAGGCCGTAGATGTGGTCGGCGTGGTAGTGCGTGACGATCACGTAGCGCACCGGCAACGGGGTGATGCGCGCGATGGCGGCCAGCAGGCCGTCGGCCAGCGCGGGCGAGCCCAGCGCGTCGATCACCACCACGCCCTCGGGCGTGACGACGAAGGCGGCGTTGGAGATGAAGTTGCGGTTGGCCGGCGAGCCCAGCGCCGCCTCGCCCTGTGCCAGCCAGATGCCGGGCGCCACCTGCTGGACCGGCAAGGGCTGGGGCGCGGGCGTTTGCGCCAGCGCGCCGGACAGGACCCCCGCGCCCGCCAGCGCCGCCAGGGCGGCGCGCGCCCGGCGCTTCAGCCGGGTCCAGCCGAGGGGGTGGCCGGGGGCTTGCACACGGGAACGGGGGTGGGGGGCGGCCGTCTCATTCATAAGTAAATTCGAATGTAGCAGCGACGACACGAAAAGCCGAGTGGGTGTTTCTGAAGGTTCAGGGCTTCAGGCGCGATGGGTGGGCGGGCCGAGGCCCCCCCGAACCGCCTCAAAGCTTCAGTTCCCAGGTCTCGCCCACCAGCGACTGCCCGAAGCCCTCGTACGGCTCCGACTTCACCCGCTCGAACCCGCGCTTGGCGTAGATCTCGCGCGCCGCCGTGAGGCAGCTATTGGTCCACAGCATCATCTTGCGGTAGCCCTTGTGCCGCGCGAAGGCCAGGCATTCGTCGGTCAGGCGCGCGCCCAGGCCCAGGCCGCGCGCGGCCGGCGTCAGCAGCAGCATGCGCAGCTGCGCCGTGCTGGCCGACTGGCGCACCACGAAGGCCGAGCCCACGCGCTCGCCGTCGAGTTCGGCGATCCAGCAACGCTCCCAGTCGGGCTGAAACTCGCGCACGTACTTGGCCACGATGTCGGCCACCAACGCCTCGAAGGCCATGTTCCAGCCGTACTCGCGCGCGTAGACCTCGCCGTGCTGCTGCACCACCCAGCCCATGTCGCCGGGGCGCGGCTCGCGCAGCACGGCCGCGCGCGTGCGCGGCACGGCCGTGGGGTCCAGCAGCCGCTCGATGCGCGCCATCGCGTCCACCACCGCCTGCTGCTCGGCCGGCGCCAGTGGGGCCAGCAGCGCCGCGGCCTCCTCGCGCGACTTCTGCTGCAGGGGCGCGAAGGCCGCGTGCCCGGCGTCGGTGAGGGTCAGCAGGCTCTGGCGCGCGTCCTTCGGGCTGGGCGCGCGGCTGAGCCAGCCCGACTGCTCGAAGCGCTTGAGGATGCGGCTGAGGTAGCCACCGTCCATGCCCAGCTCGCGCGCCAGCTCGGTGGCCACCAGGCCCGGCTGGTGCGCCAGTTCGTAGAGCACGCGCACCTCGGTCAGCGACAGATCGCCCCCCAGGTAGGGCGAGAGCACGCCCGCGCGGCGGGTGTAGAAGCGGTTGAAACGGCGCACCGCCTTGACGGCGGCGGCGGGCACGGGGCTGGGGGCTTGGGGCGTCGACATACTTGCCATTGTCAAGTTTTCATTTGCCAATGGCAATAAAAATCCAGCGCCCAGGGCGGTCCCCGCCCGGAGGCGCGGGCGGCACGCAATCGCCCCTTTCCCGATCAAAACTTAAGATCAAGTTAAGAAGAATCATTTTTATTTGCAATAATCCGTAACCAGCCAGCCAAGTTCGCCTTCTCCCGTCGGCCGCGCCCCTGTGCGCCGTGTGTGGGTCGGGTTGCAGCCGTAGCCAGCCAGTCCGCCAACCCAACACATCCCACAGAGGAAGCTGATGTCTCGACACCTGACCCCGCCGCCCGCGCGGCGGCGCACCCCGCCGGCTGGCCGGTTCCCCCTGCAGGCCACCGCCCTCGCCTGCGGCCTGCTGTTGCTGGGCCACGCCCACGCCCAGACCGCCGAGGTCTCGCTCAGCGAGGTCGTGGTCTCCGCCTCGGGCTTCGAGCAGGAGCTCAAGCAGGCGCCCGCCTCGATTTCGGTCGTCACGCGCCAGGAACTGGAAACGCGCCAATACCGCGACCTGGCCGAAGCCCTGGCCGGCGTCGAAGGCATCGACGTGCTCGGCGGCACGGGCAAGACCGGCGGCCTGGACATCAGCATCCGCGGCATGCCCAGCGAGTACACGCTGATCCTCATCGACGGCCGCCGCCAGAACGTGGCCGGCGACGTCACGCCCAACGGCTTCGGCGCCGCGCACACCAGCCTGATCCCGCCGGTGGCCGCCATCGAGCGCATCGAGATCATCCGCGGGCCCATGTCCACGCTCTACGGCTCCGACGCCATGGGCGGCGTGATCAACATCATCACCCGCAAGGTGGCCAAGGCATGGGGCGGCCAGCTCACGCTGGAGACCGGCATTCCGCAGGACAGCGACTGGGGCGTGCAGCAGCGCTACAACCTCTACACCAGCGGCCCCCTCGTGCAGGACCTGCTGGGCCTGGCCGTGCGCGGCAACCTCTACCGCCGCGAGGCCTCGGACTTCGTGCTCGCCCCCGGCGCGACCCAGCCCGCCGCCGCGCGCAACCCCGCCCCCGCCGAAAGCCGCCAGCACAACCTGGGCGCGCGCCTCACGCTCACACCCAACCGCCACCACGAGCTCTGGCTCGACGTGGAACAGGGCCGCACCTGGTACGACAACAGCGACGGCCGCCTGGGCACGCGCGACGCCACCACCAACCTGCTCGGCAACAACCCGCCCGGCTACCAGGACGCCCTGCGCTTCAACCGCGACCAGGTGGCCGTGGGCCACACCGCGCGCCTGGGCGTGGGCCTGCTCGAGTCCAGCCTGATGCACACCGAGACGGAGACCATCGGCCGCACCATCCCCGGCGGCGCCGTGCCCGCCGGCGACCCGCGCCGCGGCACGCCGCGCGAGCTCAAGACCACCAACCTGGTGCTCGACAGCAAGCTCGTGGCCCCGGTGGGCGACGCGCACGTGCTGACCCTGGGCGGCCAATGGTGGGACGCCCAGCTCACCGACGGCCTGCTGCCCCAGAAGCACGACCAGACCCTGTGGGCGGTGTTCGCCGAGGACGAATGGAAACTCAGCCAGGCGCTGACCGCCACGCTCGGCGCCCGCTACGACAACCACAGCGCCTTCGGCGGCCAGGTGAGCCCGCGCGCCTACCTGGTGTGGGACGCCACCCGGCACTGGACCCTCAAGGGCGGCGTCAGCAAGGGCTTTCGCGCGCCGCGCCTGAACCAGCTCATCGACGGCGTGAGCGGCGTCAGCGGCCAGGGCGCCACCCTCAACATCGGCAACCCGAACCTCAAGCCCGAGACCAGCACCAGCACCGAACTTTCGGCGCTGTTCGACAGCCAGGCCGGCCTGAGCAGCGCCGTGACCCTGTTCCACAACAAGGTCAAGGACAAGATCAGCAGCGGCGGCGACTGCACGGTCAACTGGGTGTCGAGCTGCTCGGCCAACCCCAACGCCACCTACGCCATCAACGTGGACGAGGCCACCACCTACGGCCTGGAGCTCAGCAGCCGCGTCCAGATCGCCAAGGACTGGGGCCTGAAGCTGGGCTACACCTGGACCGGCAGCGAGGTGATCGAAAACGGTGTGAAGAACGGCCAGCTGGCCAACACCGCCCGCCACGTGGCCAACGCCCAGCTGAGCTGGGACCCGAGCGACAAGTGGAGCCTGTGGCTGCGCGGCGAATACCGCGGCAAGAGCCCGCGCTTCAGCGGCGACCCGGCCCGCCTCACCGGCAACAACCTGGCCATCTACCAGGCCGTGGGCGACATCAAGGCCCACGCCCTCTTCCACCTGGGCGGCGCCTACAAGCTGTCGAAGAACGTGACGCTCAACGCCAACATCTACAACCTGTTCGACAAGGACTTCCGGGAGTACCGCCTGGTCAACCTCAACGGCACGCCCACCTGGGTGAACGGGTACTTCCAGGGCGGCGCCTCGGTGAGCGGCACCACGCTGCCGGGCCGCACCTTCTGGCTGTCCGCGAACATCACGTTCTGAGGGCCTGGGGGCGCGAGCCCCCAGCCGGTCGGGCCAGGGTCAGCCAGGTCAGCGCCACGCTGCTGAACGAGCCCAGCGCCATGCCCACCACCATGGGCAGCGGCTGGCCGTTGGCGAACACGCCCACCACCGCCATGGCCAGGGCGCCCACCAGCATCTGCAGCGTGCCCATCAGCGCCGAGGCCGTGCCCGCGATGGGGCCGTGCTCCTCCAGCGCCAGCACCGACACCGTGGGAATCACCAGGCCCATGAAGGCGCTGGCGATGAAGTTCAGCGCCATCAGCACCCACAGAGCGTCACCGCCGAACAGGTAATAGGCCAGCAGCAACGCGATGGTGGAACCCGAGGCCGTGGCCGCCACCTTCACCATGGGCGCCAGGCCGAAGCGCCGCCCCAGCGTGGCGGTGAACTGCGAGGCGCCGATGAAGGCCACCGCGTTGAACGAGAACGCCAGGCTGTACTGCGTGGGCGTGAGCCCGTAGTGGTTGATGAGCACAAAGGGCGAGCCTGCCAGGAACACAAAGAAGCCCGCCAGCGCGCAACTGCCGATGCCCACCAGCCCGAGGTAGTGCCAGTCGCCCAGCAGCAGACGGTAGGCGCGCAGCGCGCCGCCGACGCTGCTGTCCACCCGCTGCTCGGGCGGGCGCGTCTCGCGCAGCGTGGCCCCCACCAGCGCCAGCCCGGCCACGGCCGCCAGCGCCACCGCCCAGAACACGCCGCGCCAGCCGGCCAGCGCGATCACCCCGCTGCCGGCCAGCGGCGCCAGGATGGGCGACACGCTGAACACCAGCATCAGCAGCGACATCAGGCGCGCGGCCTCGGTGCCGGTGTGCAGGTCGCGCACCACGGCGCGCGGAATGGCCATGCCGGCCGCCGCGCCCAGGCCCTGCAGGAAGCGGAAAGCCACCAGGGTGTGGATGTCGGACGCCAGCGCGCAGCCCACGCTGGCCACCACGAACAGACCCAGGCCGAAATACAGCGGCGGCTTGCGCCCCACCATGTCGGACACCGGCCCGTACAAGAGCTGCCCGACGCCCAGCGACAGGAAGAAAGCCGTCAGGCTGAACTGCACGGCGCCCACCTCGGCGCCCAGGGCGCTGCCGATGGCCGGCAGCGCGGGCAGGTACATGTCGATGGCGAAGGGGCCGATGGCCGACAGCAGGCCCAGGATCAGGGCCATTCGGTAATAAGAGGAAGATTGCATCGCGGCGATTTTCGTTGGGAGGGCAAATCCTTTTGGGGTGAGAGCCCTCCCAGGATCGGTCGCCTGGGCGCGGCGCTCAGCGAACGAAGTAGTCGTTGGCGTTGAAGTCGTTGGGGTAGCCGTCGGCGTCCACCGGCTGGCCCGACTCGGCCACGGAGAACTGAAGCCGGCCGCCTTGCACGTCGCCAATGGTTTTCACGTTGGTCAAACCGGTCATGCGACCGTCGGGCAGCGCGGTGAGGGTGATGCCCGCCCCGCCATCGGCGCTGGCCACGACCCCGACAAAGCGGGGAATGCCTTTGACCACGTTGTCCCGGCCGGCCCGGGTCACCGGCACCAGGCTCACGGTGAAGCGTTCCCTCACCAGGCCTTGTTTGACCGTGCAGGCGTCGTCGCTGTAGACCTGCACCGCGTAGGCGATTTCCAGCTCGTTGCTGCCTGTCTTCGTCAGCGTGACGTCGCGCACGCGGGCGGCGTAGTCCTTGTTGTAGACAAAGTCGGGCACGCAAACGTCGTGGGCGGCGTCGCGTTTCCAGACGCCTTCGAACTCCGCCAGCGACACCTTGGCTTGGTCGGCGGAGGCGGTCGCCGGGGCATCGCCGCCCCCACCGCCACAGGCGGCGAGCGACAGGCTGAAGGCGGTGGTCAACAGGGCATGGGACAGCTTCATGAAAAGACTTTCTTGGTTCTCGGACGGCGAGGCAGGACGGGGCAAAGCCTCCCGGCGGCTGGCCTCGCCGGGCAGCCGCTGGGACGGAAAAAAACGTGGATGGGGAACGCGTGGGGCGAGGCGTCAGCGCGGGGCTGAAGGCCTGTCACCGGGCGATGGCGTCAAGGGCCGTTGGTGGGCGGCGACAGGGCGGCCCGGGAAAAACAGCGCGTGCGATTGCATCAGCGCCCAGGCCGACCGCAAATACCGCGAGGGCGGTAATTTCGTGCACGCTTGAGGGAGACAAGCCCGCCACCCCCCGCGCCGCCATGACCGCCCCGCCCTCGCCCCTCGACCGCTTCCTGCACGCCCAGGCCCACGACTACCCGCAGGCCCTGGCCGAACTGAAGGCGGGCCAGAAGCGCACGCACTGGATCTGGTACGTGCTGCCGCAGCTGCGCGAGCTGGGCCGAAGCCAGAGGGCGCGCGAGTACGGCATCCGCGACCGCCAGGAAGCCGCCGACTACCTGGCCCACCCCGTGCTGGGCCCCCGCCTGGTGGACTGCGTCAACGCCCTGCTCGGCCACCCCGATCGAACCGCGGTGGCGATGCTGGGCGAGGTGGACGCGATAAAGCTCCGGTCGTGTCTGACGCTGTTTGCGGCGGTGGCGCCGCAGGAGCCCTGCTTCGCCCAGGCACTGGCGGTGTTCTACCAAGGCCAGCCGGACGAGCAGACCTTGCGCCTGCTGACTGAAGGACTCGAGACGAACAAGAATCCAGCAAAAAATTAAAGAATTTCCACGTAAAATTTCATTGGAAAGCCTCAATGGGAGTCTCATCGTGAAACGCCTTACCCAGCAAGCCCAGCCCAAACCCCAGCCCCAAGCCGACCAGGTCCTCGCCAAGGCCACGGTGCGCGCCAGCCAGTTGCTGGGCCTGTCCGGCGCCGACCTGGGCCGCACCCTGGGCCTGAGCGAGCCCAGCGTCTCGCGGCTGGTGCGCGGCGACAAGACCCTCAACCCGCAGTCCAAGGAAGGCGAACTGGCCCTGCTGCTGGTGCGCGTCTACCGATCGCTGGACGCCCTGGTGGGCACCGACGACGCCAAGCGCCGCGCCTGGATGGGCACCCCCAACGACGCCCTGGCCGGCGTCCCCCTCAAGCTGGTGCAGAAGGCCGAAGGCCTGGTGGCCACGCTGAACTACCTGGACGGCATGCGGGCGCCCGCGTGAGCGCCTGGTCCACCGAATGGTTCGCGGCGGCGGGCGCCACCGCCGTGCGCCGCACCCTGGCCTGGCGCGGCGTGGAGGCCCAGCACGTGGTCTCCACCCTGCGCCTGGTCGACGACCCCGACGAACAAGCCCTGCTGGAACAACTGCTGGACGACAGCAAACCCGCCCTGCCCGCGGCGGCCCAGGGGCTGCACTACCTGCTGGCCACGCCCTTCCGCTACGCGCCAGCCCACGCCAGCCGCTTTCGCGCGGCGCACGCCAAGGGGCAGTGGTACGGCGCCGAAACCCTGTTCGCCGCCGGCGCCGAAGTGGCCTACTGGCGCCACCGCTTCGTCAGCGACAGCGAAGGCCTGAGAGACCGCGAGCTGCTGACCGAGCACAGCTTCTTCCAGGGCCAGATCGAAGGCCCTTCCATCGACCTGAGCGCCCCACCCTGGCACCAGGCCCGCGCCGACTGGACGCAGGACAGCGACTACAGCGCCACCCACGCCGTGGCCACGGCGGCGCAGGCGCGCGGCCTGCAATGGCTGCGCTACGAATCCGTGCGCGCGCCGGGGCAGTTCTGCGCCGTGGCCCTGCTGCCCCAGTGCCTGCGCGAGCCCCCGGGCGGGCTCGACGGCACCCTGCAAACCTGGCACTGCAAGGCCACGCGGCAACGGGTGATGCTCACGCGGGGGCGGGAGCGGTGGGCGTGGGATTTCTGAACACCGGAGCGCCGAATCGACACATGCCCGCCGAACACCACCTCCCCACCCTGCTGCAGCAGATGACCCCCTCGGTCCACCCCGAGGTGTTCGTTTTCTGCTGCTTTTCCAACGGCCGGCTCCCCGAAGCGCTCAGCCCGGTCGGCAGCTTCCATGAACCCGAGGGCCTGACGGCCATCGTCCCGCTGCGGCAGGCGCAGGCGCTGGGCCTGGCGTTCCAGTTCGAATCGCGGATGGTGACGCTGACCATCCACTCGGCCCTGGACGCCGTGGGCTTCCTGGCCCGCATCAGCGCCGCGCTCGCGGCCCGGGGCATCGCCTGCAACGTGGTCTCGGCCTTCCACCACGACCACCTGTTCGTGCCCAGGGACAGGCTGGACGACGCGCTGCAGGCCTTGGACGAGCTGTCCCGGTCCGGCTGACGCGGGGCCGTTCGACGCCAGGGTCGCCTCACGCTCTACGCCAAGCCACACCGGAAGGGCCTGGGTCTGGCCCTGCAGAGCGCGCGCGGGCCGCTTCATACAGCAGGCGCCTGCCGGCGGCCTCGCCCACGGGCAGCAGATCGGTGTTGCGCAATTGCGGGTCGGTGCCCAGCTGGAACAGCAAGGGGCCGAGGGCCGGCGACTCGCCCGGTGCGGGCGCCCACAGCGCGCCTATCCACTCCAGAGCCCAACTGGGGCCGGCCTCGCGGCGCCGGTCCAGGCGCGCGATGCCGCTGAGGTCCGCGACGGGAATGCGGGCCAGCAGGTCCAGCAGCGTCGCGTCCCAGGCCACCAGCGAGGTCTGCGACCGCTTCTGGCCGTTGCAGGACACCTCATGAACCAGCAGGTACCAGGGCCGCTCCAGCGCGAGCGTGATGGCCGGCCAATGCGTCTGGCGCGGGGCCACCTGGGCGGGGTGGAGGTGCTGGACGAGGCCGGGGGCGGTGATGAACACGGTGGGAGTCCCAAAGGCCAAAGGGAGGGAAATTCTGCCTCAAAGTATTTGCACGAAGGCTTTCGAAGCCAACACTTTTTTGGTGTCTGCCGAAGCCCCCGATACACCTCCCTTTCTTGCCCCACTGGCTGCGAACCTGATTGCTCTGCGAGCAAAAGGGAACTGGAGCCTTGGCGCGCTGGCGGAGCAGGCGCGTGTGAACCCACGAATGATCCGGTTGATGGAGCAAGGGCAGGTCAACGTCTCCTTGAACACGGTAGACAAACTGGCCCGGGCGCTCGGCGTCACCACGGGCTCTCTGGTCGGCCTGAGGCCAGTGGCCCGACAAGACGGCGATGCGCTGATCGAGGAGGTGCTGGCACACAAGCTCGTCTCGGCAAGGAAGGCGCTGATGTTGACCCAGGACACACTGGGGCAGCGGTCGGGCGTCAGCATGTACGTCATCGCGCACATCGAGCGCCAGGCGCGCAACCCATCACTTCAAACGCTGGCGAAGCTTGCGGCTTCGCTCGATCTATCGCTTGAGGCGTTGTTGAGCAAATAGATCGGGCTGGGTCGAACGGGTTGTACTGATTGGCTGAGAGTCGGATTTGCAGCGAGAGCGGTCGGCCAGGCTTGCGCAGTGAACGTTCGTTCTGCGCCACGTTACGGACGCTCAGGCCTTTGCGATATGGGGCGCCTGCTTGCATGAGGCGAGTGCGTAGCTAGACTGCCGAAATCGGCCAGAAGCGGTCGTTCGAATATGAAAGGCAGGCAATGGCAGTGGGAATTCGAGTGGGCTCAGTCACTAGTGAGATTGGCACGCCCTCCTTTCTGAATGCGTTCTTCTCAACGATATCTGTTCGCTGCGAACCCGATGGATGGGGGTCACGGTTTCCACTTCTCATGAACGACCTGTACCAGGGTCGTTTGAGCCACAAGAATGCCCGAGCAGCCTTGGCGGAGTTGACTGCGGTGAAGCAGTTGCTGGAAGGTTTTCCTCCGTCCGCAGTCGTGTGGGACATAGATGACCTCTCAGCTCGCCCCCCTTGGGGCGATGAAATTGCTGAAGAAATCACGTCTTTGGGAAACTTTGTGGTCCCCTCGAATTCCTGAGCCAGTCAGAAGTAGAGGTTGGGGAACAGTTTGACACGGTACTCGACCGGTGGGATTCGGCCGAGGGACTCATGGGGGCG
>NZ_QVLS01000018.1 GCF_003417535.1 Hydrogenophaga borbori | reverse complement strand
GATCGCGCCCATCGCCATGGAAGAAGGCCTGCGCTTTGCCATCCGCGAAGGCGGCCGCACCGTCGGCGCCGGCGTCGTGGCCAAGATCATCGAATAAGGAGCGGTGTCCATGGCTGCCACCAAACAGAAGATCCGCATCCGCCTCAAGGCCTTCGACTACCAGCTGATCGACGCATCGGCCGCCGAGATCGTCGAAACCGCCAAGCGCACCGGCGCCATCGTCCGGGGCCCCGTGCCCCTGCCGACGCGCATGCGCCGTTTCGACATCCTGCGTTCGCCGCACGTCAACAAGACCAGCCGCGACCAGCTCGAAATCCGCACCCATCAGCGCCTGATGGACATCGTGGACCCGACCGACAAGACGGTGGACGCGCTCATGAAGCTCGACCTGCCGGCCGGCGTGGACGTCGAGATCAAGCTGCAGTAAGGCCAGAGGCCCTGGTCTGCCGGGTTTTCGCCCGGTGGACTTGCACAAGGAATGCCCGCTGGCTATACTGGCGGGCTTTCCGGCTTTTGGGCCGGATATTTCGTGGCGCCGGCACCCTGGTGCTCGCCATTCAGGCGCGGTCTTCGGGCCGCGCACCATCAGCCCCGGCCAATTGAAGTCGGGAACGGAGAAAACAATGAGTCTGAGCAACTCCCTCGGGTTGTTGGGCCGCAAGGTGGGCATGATGCGCCTGTTCACCGATGACGGGGACGCAGTGCCTGTCACGGTGGTCGACGTGTCGAACAACCGCGTCACCCAGGTCAAAACCCAGGCCAACGACGGCTACGACGCACTGCAAGTCACCTTTGGCAAGCGCCGCGCCTCCCGCGTCACCAAGCCGGTGGCAGGCCACCTGGCCAAGGCCGGTGTCGAAGCCGGTGAACTCATCATCGAATTCCGCGTGACCGCAGAGGTCGCCGCCCAGTACAAGCCGGGCGACGTGGTCGATGTCAACAAGCTGTTCTCGCAAGGCCAGAAGGTCGATGTGCAAGGCACCTCGATCGGCAAGGGCTTCGCGGGCACCATCAAGCGCCACAACTTCGCCTCGCAGCGCGCGTCGCACGGCAACAGCCGTTCGCACAACGTGCCGGGCTCGATCTCCATGGCGCAAGACCCGGGCCGCGTGTTCCCGGGCAAGAAGATGACGGGCCACCTCGGCGACGTCACCAAGACCATCCAGAACCTCGACATCGTGCGCATCGACGAAGCCCGTCAGCTGCTGCTCATCCGTGGTGCCGTGCCCGGTGCCAAGGGCGGTTTCGTCACCGTGCGTCCCGCCGTCAAGGCCAGCGCCGCCAAAGGAGCGAACTGATGCAAGTCGAACTCCTCAACGACCAAGGCCAGGCCGCGTCCAAGCTGGACGTGCCCGAGACCGTGTTCGGTCGTGACTACAACGAAGCCCTGATCCACCAGCTCGTGGTGGCGTACCAGGCGAACGCCCGTCAAGGCACGCGTGCGCAAAAAGACCGCCAGATGGTCAAGCACTCGACCAAGAAGCCGTTCAAGCAGAAGGGCACCGGCCGCGCTCGCGCCGGCATGACCTCCTCGCCGCTGTGGCGCGGGGGCGGTCGCATCTTCCCGAACAGCCCCGACGAGAACTTCACCCAGAAGCTCAACAAGAAGATGTACCGCGCCGGCATGGCGTCGATCTTCTCGCAGCTCGTGCGTGAAGGCCGCCTGGCCGTGGTCGAGTCGATCAAGGTCGATTCGCCCAAGACCAAGCAGCTGGCCGACAAGTTCAAGGCGATGAACCTGAAGTCGTCGGTGCTCGTGATCGCCGACGAGGTCGACGAGAACCTGTACCTGGCTTCGCGCAACCTGGTCAACGTCCTGGTGGTCGAGCCCCGTTACGCCGACCCGCTGTCGCTGGTGCACTACAAGCAAGTGATCGTCACCAAGGCGGCGATCGACCAGCTCAAGGAGATGTTCGCATGAGCACCGCCCAATTCGACGAAGGTCGCCTGATGCAGGTCCTCGTGGCACCGATCGTGTCCGAGAAGGCCACCCAGGCCGCCGAACAATCCAATGCCGTGCTCTTCAAGGTGCTGCGCGACGCCACCAAGCCCGAGATCAAAGCCGCCGTTGAGCTGATGTTCAAGGTGCAGGTCAAGGGTGTGTCGGTCGTGAACCAGAAGGGCAAGACCAAGCGCTTTGGCAAGACCATCGGCCGCCGCGACCACGTGCGCAAGGCCTATGTCACGCTGATGCCCGGTCAGGAACTCAACTTCGGTGGGGAGGCCGCGTAATCATGGCTGTCATCAAGATGAAACCGACCTCGCCAGGCCGTCGCGGCATGGTGAAGGTCACGCGCGAAAACCTGCACAAGGGTGCCGGTTACGCGCCGCTGCTGGAGCCGCAGTTCCAGAAGGCCGGCCGCAACAACAACGGCCACATCACGACGCGCCACAAGGGCGGTGGTGCCAAGCACCACTACCGCGTGGTCGACTTCCGCCGCAACAAGGACAACATCCCGGCGAAGGTCGAGCGCATCGAGTACGACCCGAACCGCACCGCGCACATTGCGCTGCTGTGCTACGCCGACGGCGAGCGCCGCTACATCATCGCGCCGCGCGGCGTCGAGGTGGGCGCCACGCTGCTGTCGGGCTCGGAGTCGCCGATCCGCGTGGGCAACACCCTGCCGATCCGCAACATCCCCGTGGGTTCGACGATCCACTGCATCGAGCTGCAGGTCGGCAAGGGCGCGCAGATGGCGCGTTCGGCCGGTGCCTCGGCCGTGCTGCTGGCCCGCGAAGGCATCTACGCTCAGGTGCGCATGCGCTCGGGCGAAGTGCGCAAGATCCATGTGGACTGCCGCGCCACCATCGGCGAGGTCTCCAACACCGAGCACAGCCTGCGCCAGATCGGCAAGGCCGGTGCCGTGCGCCACATGGGCATCCGCCCGACCGTTCGCGGCACCGCGATGAACCCGATCGACCACCCGCACGGTGGTGGTGAGGGCAAGACCGGCGAAGGCCGCGCTCCGGTGGATCCGTGGGGCAACCTCACCAAGGGTTACCGTACCCGCAACAACCGCCGCACGCAGTCGATGATCGTCTCGCGTCGCAAGAAGTAAGGGGTTGACCACATGACTCGTTCGCTCAAAAAGGGTCCTTTCGTGGACCACCACCTGATGGCCAAGGTCGAGAAGGCCCAGGCCACCAAGGACAAGAAGCCGGTCAAGACCTGGTCGCGCCGCTCGATGGTCCTGCCCGAGTTCATCGGCCTGACCATCGCCGTGCACAACGGCAAGCAGCACGTGCCCGTGTACATCACCGACCAGATGGTCGGTCACAAGCTCGGCGAGTTCTCCCTGACGCGCACCTTCAAGGGGCATCCGGGCGACAAGAAAGCCAAGAAGTAAGGAACCACCATGAGTACGGAAACCCGCTCTGTCGTCCGTGGCGTGCGCCTGTCGGTGGACAAAGGCCGCCTCGTGGCCGACCTGATTCGCGGCAAGAAGGTCGACCAGGCCCTGAACATCCTGACCTTCACCCAGAAGAAGGCCGCCGGCATCGTCAAGAAAGCCCTGGAGTCCGCCATCGCCAATGCCGAGCACAACGACGGTGCCGACATCGACGAGCTGCGCGTCAAGACGATCTACGTCGAACAAGGCACGACGCTCAAACGGTTCGAGGCTCGCGCCAAAGGCCGTGGCAACCGCATCAGCAAACCCACGTGTCACATCTACGTGACGGTCGGCAACTGAGAGGCACAGGAACATGGGACAGAAAATCAACCCGACCGGCTTCCGCCTGGCCGTCTCGCGCAACTGGGCCAGCCGCTGGTACGCCAGCAACCGCGACTTCGCGGGCATGCTGGCCGAAGACATCAAGGTGCGTGAGTACCTGAAGGCCAAGCTCAAGAACGCCGCCGTGTCGCGCGTGGTCATCGAGCGCCCTGCCAAGAACGCCCGCATCACCATTTACTCGGCGCGTCCGGGCGTGGTGATCGGCAAGAAGGGCGAGGACATCGAGAAGCTGAAGAAGGAACTGGCCGTCAAGCTGGGCGTGCCGGTTGCCGTCAACATCGAAGAAGTGCGCAAGCCCGAGATCGATGCCAAGCTGATCGCCGACTCGATCACCCAGCAGCTCGAGAAGCGCATCATGTTCCGCCGCGCCATGAAGCGCGCGATGCAGAACGCCATGCGCCTCGGTGCCCAGGGCATCAAGATCATGAGCGCCGGTCGTCTGAACGGCATCGAGATCGCCCGCACCGAGTGGTACCGCGAAGGCCGTGTGCCCCTGCACACGCTGCGCGCCGACATCGACTACGGCACCTCCGAAGCCAAGACGACCTATGGCGTCATCGGCGTGAAGGTGTGGGTCTACAAGGGTGACACCCTGGGCCGCAACGACGCCCCCGTGGTGGCCGAGCCGCGCGCCGAAGAAGAGCGCCGCCCGCGTGGTCCGCGCCGTGAACGCAGCGAGCGCCCGGCCGGCCCGACCGCCCGCGCCGCCGTGCGCCGTGGCACCAACACCGCCCCGGCCGATGGCAGCGACAAGCCGGCCGAAGCCACGGGTGGTGATTCCAAACCCGCCGTTAAGCGCGTACGCAAAGACGCACCCGCACCTGCAGCTGCGGACGGCAAAGGAGAATAAACATGTTGCAACCCGCTCGTCGCAAGTACCGCAAGGAGCAGAAGGGCCGTAACACCGGCGTCGCCACCAGCGGCGCCACCGTTGCCTTCGGCGACTTCGGCCTGAAAGCCACCGACCGTGGCCGCATCACGGCCCGCCAGATCGAGGCCGCGCGTCGCGCGATCTCCCGTCACGTCAAGCGTGGCGGCCGCATCTGGATCCGTGTGTTCCCGGACAAGCCGATCTCGCAGAAGCCCGCCGAAGTCCGTATGGGCAACGGCAAGGGTTCGGTCGAGTACTACGTGGCCGAGATCCAGCCCGGCAAGGTGCTGTACGAAATCGTGGGCGTGCCCGAAGCGCTCGCCCGTGAGGCCTTCGCCCTGGCCGCCGCCAAACTTCCGCTGCGCACCACGTTCGTGACGCGCCTGCTGGGCCAGTGATTCAGGAGAACACGCTATGAATACTGAAGAACTGCGCCAGAAGGACGCGGCCGGCCTCGAGGCCGAGATCAAGTCGCTGCAAAAGGCCCACTTCAATCTGCGCATGCAGAAGGCCACGCAACAACTCAACAACACCGCCACGCTGGGCGACACCCGCCGTGCGATCGCTCGCGCCAAGACCATCCTGGCCGAGAAGCAGCGCGCAGCCGCCAAGTAAGGAGCCAACCATGACCGAAGCCAAAACCGCCCTCAAGCGCACCCTGGTCGGCAAGGTGGTGAGCGACAAGCGCGCCAAGACCGTGACGGTCCTGGTCGAGCGCCGCGTCAAGCACCCGATCTACGACAAGATCGTGATCAAGTCCAGCAAGTACCACGCCCACGACGAAAAGGGCGAGTACAAGCTGGGTGACCTGATCGAGATCACCGAGAGCCGCCCGATTTCCAAGACCAAGAACTGGGTGGCCAGCCGTCTGGTGCAGAAAGCCGCCATCGTCTGAGTCCGTTTCCCGGACCTGCGCAGCGCGCATCGAAAAAGCGACCGACAATCCGGTCGCTTTTTTGTTTTCAGCCCCCAACCGAACAGGAGAAACCATGATCAAGGTCGGAGACAAGCTGCCCGCCGGCACGCTGATGGAGTACAGCGAGGTCGAAGGCAACGGCTGCAGCATCGGCCCGAATCCGGTCGACGTGCAGAAGGCCGCCGCGGGCAAGACCATCGCCATCTTCGCGCTGCCGGGCGCCTTCACGCCCACCTGCTCGGCCAAGCACGTGCCGGGCTTCGTGCAGCAGGCGGCCGACCTCAAGGCCGCCGGCGTGGACGAGATCTGGTGCATCAGCGTGAACGACGCCTTCGTGATGGGCGCCTGGGCGCGCGACCAGAAAACCACCGGCGTGGTGCGCATGCTGGGCGACGGCAGCGCCGACTACACCAAGGCCACGGGCCTGACGCTGGACCTGACCGCGCGCGGCATGGGGCTGCGCAGCAACCGCTATTCCATGCTCGTGAAGGACGGCGTGGTCAAGACGCTCAACATCGAGGCGCCGGGCAAGTTCGAGGTGAGCGACGCCGGCACGCTGCTGGCCCAGGCCAAGGCGGCCTGATTCAGAGATCCACCTTGAGGTAGTGCGCGCCCTGCAAGGGGTTGTGGTAGTACGGCGCGATCTCGACGAAGCCGCTGTCCTGGTAGAGCGCGCGCGCCGCCTCCATGTCCGACAGGGTGTCGAGCAGCATGGTGGCGTAGCCCCCCATCTGTCCGAGCACCAGGATGCGGTCGACCAGCAGCCGCCCCAAACCGAAGCCGCGAAACGCCGGGCGCACGAACAGGCGCTTCATCTCGCAGGCGTCGGGGTGGTCGGCGCTGGGCAGCGGGCGCAGGGCGCAGCAGCCGGCGGGCGCGCCGTCCACCAGGGCCAGCAGCAGCGCGCCGCCTGGAGGGGCGTAGTCGCCAGGCAGCGTCGCGAGTTCGTCCTGAAAGCCCTGGAAGCACAGGTCCACGTCCAGCGAGGCCTGGTAGTCCAGGAACAAGGCGCGCACCGCCAGGATGTCTTCGGGGGATTCGGCCAGCCGCAGTTCAATGGCGGCTGAGGGCGTCTCGGGCATGGGTTCGGGGGGCGGCCGGCGGGGCCACAGGGGGAGGGCGAACCGGCAATATAAGTCAATCCGCCCGAGCGGGGCCAGCCAGCGCCGAGCCTGCCAGGCCGTCAGGGCGCGTAACCGACGCTGACCAGCCAGGCCACGAAGGCCGAGCACACCCCCAGCAAGGCCCCGGCGAGCGCCCGGTCCCAACGGCCGTCGCGCGAGGGCGGCAGGGGCGCGGGCAGTTGCTTGTCACCCTTCAGCATGGGTTGGACCAGCGACTGGCGTTTCACGAACAGGTACCAGGCGATGGCCAGCAGGTGCAGCACCAGCAGGCCGATCACCAGGTACTGCCCCACGTCCTTGTGGAAGCCGGTGGCGGCCGAGACCGTCTCGCCCGAGACGAAGCGCGCCAGCGGCCCGAAGGTGGCGATCTCGTCGTCGCTCATGAGGCCGCTGGCCACCTGGGCGGCCAAGGCCAGCAGCAGGGCGAACACCGACAGCGCGCCCAGGGGCGTGTGGCCGGCGGTGTGTTCCAGGGGCGCGCGACCACGCAGGTAGCGCAGCAGCGAGCGCGGCGAGTAGACGAAGCTGGCGAAGCGCGACCAGCGCCCGCCCAGGAAACCCCACACCAGTCGGAACAGCAGCAGCGCCAGCACGGCGTAGCCCAGCAGCAGATGCCACTCCATCCAGGCGCCACCGAGGGTGCCGGTGGTGATGAGCCCGATCACGCACAGCGCGAGCAGCCAGTGAAACAGTCGGGTGGGCAGGTCCCAGATGCGGATGGTGTGCATGTTGGCGAAGCGTGGGTGACGACCGAGCGGTGGATCGGGAAATGCCGCATCGGTTCAACGGAACTTTACCCGTCGTGGCAACCTCAGCGAGCGCCGGCCTGCAGAGCCGGCGTTCAACATCCCCACAGGAGATTCAATGAAGACAGTCGCTCCGCTCGTCCTGGCGCTGGCCGCCAGCGCCCTGGCCGCTCCGGCCATGGCCCAGTTCCAGAAACCCGAGGACGCCGTCAAATACCGCAAGGCCTCATTCACGGTGCTGGCCGCGCACTTCGGCCGGGTCGGCGCCATGGCCAACGGCCGTGTGCCTTTCGACGCCAAGGTGGCGGCCGAGAGCGCGGCCATCGCGGAGACCATGAGCAAGCTGCCCTGGGAGGCCTTCGGCCCTGGCACCGACAAGGGCGACACGCGGGCCCAGCCCGCCGTCTGGACCGAGCAGGCCAAATTCAAGGCGGCGGGCGAGAAGATGATGGGTGAGGTCGCCAAGTTGAACGCGGCCGCCAAGACCGGCAACCTGGACCAGATCAAGGCCGCCTTCGGCGCGGCCGGCGCGAGCTGCAAGGCCTGCCACGACGACTTCCGCAAGAACTGAGCGCGGCGCCCCGCGCCCAGCAAAAAGGCCGGTTGATCCCGGCCTTTTTTCTTGGGGACCCGCGCGCCGCGCTCAGGCCGCCAGCAGTTCCTCGATGAGCTTGTGCAGCGCGTCCATCTCGGGTTCGCCCACGTAGCGCTTGACGATGCGGCCCTGTTTGTCGAGCAGGTAGGTGGTGGGCGTGAGCTTCACGTCGCCCCAGGCCTTGGCGATTTCGCCGGTGTTGTCCAGCGCCACCTTGAAGGGCAGCTGGCGCGACTGCACGAAGTTCACCACCCAGGCCGGCGGGTCGTAGCTCATGGCCACGGCCATGGTCTCGTAGCCGCGCGGCGCGTATTTCTGGTGGGTGGCCACGAGCGCGGGCATTTCCTTCACACAGGTCACGCAGGTGGTGGCCCAGAAGTTCACCAGGGTGACCTTGCCTTGCAGGTCGGCCGTGCGGGCCTGGCTGCCGTCGAGCAGCACGAAGGTGGAATCCGGCGCGGCCTCGCGGCTCGCGCAGCCGCTCAGGCCCAGCACGCCGGCGGCGCCCAGCGCCAGGCCCGCGCCCAGCACCTGGCGGCGGTTCGGTTCGGGCCTCTTGGTCATCGGGTTTGTCATTTCCTGCTTCACCATCTACAGTGCCCGCCTCGGATCAACGTGAGGGAGCACCCACATGCAGCGCCGCCAGTTTCATCACCTGTCCCTGGGCAGCTTGGGATTGCTGATTGTCGCCGCCCAGCGCCAGGCCTGGGCATTGTCCCTGTCGGACCTGACGGACAAGGACGCCGCCGCCGGCATCCGCACCGCGCTCGAGAAAGGCGCGCTGGCCGCCGTGGCCTTGCTGGGCAAGACGGATGGATTCCTCGGCAACCCGAAAGTTCGGATTCCCCTGCCCGGCTATCTGGAAGATGCGGCCAAGCTGCTCAGCTTCGCCGGCCAGGGCAAGCGGGTGGACGAGCTCATCACCGGCATGAACCGTGCCGCCGAGCAGGCGGTGCCCCTGGGCAAGGACCTGCTGGTCGGCGCGGTGAAGTCCATGAGCGTGACCGACGCCAAGAACATCCTGACGGGCGGCGACGACTCCGTCACCCGTTTCTTCGCCGACAAGACCCGCGCTCCGCTGGGCGAAAAATTCCTGCCGGTGGTCACGAAAACCACCGAGAAGGTGGGCCTGGCCCGCAGCTACAACCGCGTGGCCGAGAAGGCCTCCGGCTTCGGGCTGGTGAAAAAGGAGGACGCCAACATCGAGCGCTACGTCACCGGCAAGTCGCTCGACGGCCTCTACACCATCATCGGCGAGGAGGAGCGCAAGATCCGCCAGGACCCGGTGGGCACGGGCAGCGACATCCTCAAGAAGGTGTTCGGCGCGATCAAGTAACACCGCTGCCGCGCTTTGCGCGACACACCAGGTCCTCGGCGCGGGGGCAACCGCCGCCCGGCAGAGCCGGTTCTTCTGTGTTTCTGTAAGTGAGTGGCTGCTACTTCTTCAGGCGGCGACGCGCAGACTCCAGTCGGTCGTCCAGGTAGCTGCCGTAGAAGTCGGTGGAGGTCACGCCCTCCAGCCGCTCGGCCAGTTCGCGGCCCTCGGGGCCGAAGAAGAGGACCGTGGGTGTCAGGCGCACCCGCCATTCCTCGGCCAGGGCGGCGGGCGTGGTGGTGCGGCCGCCGAAGTCCTGTATGGCGGTGGCCTTGTCCTGCAGGTCGAGCTGCACGGCGATCAGTCGGCCCTCGCGCATGAGCGGGTGCAGGTAGCTGTTGCGCACCAGCTCGCAATAGACGCAGCCGCGCAGCGTGATCATCACGACCAGGGGTTCGCCGCGCGCGGCCGTGGCGTCGGCCGCGGCGCGCAGCGATGGGGGGGTGGGCAGGGGTTGGTAGGCCATGGCGGTTCAGATCGCTCCGCTGCCGCGGAGTTGCGCGAGGCGCGCGGCGTCGGCGCCCAGCCACTCGGCGAGCACCTCCTCGGTGTGTTGGCCCAGCAGCGGCGGCGGGCGGTGATTGCACACGGGCGTCGCACTCATCTTGATGGGGCTGGCGACCAGGTCCATGGCGCCGGCCAGCGGGTGTTCCCAGGTGTGGACCATGCCGCGCTCGCGCACCTGCGGGTCGCTGAACACTTCGGCCAGGTCGTTGATGGGGCCGCAGGGCACCTTGGCGGCTTCCAGGGCGGCCAGCCAGTCGGCCTTGCCGCGCGTCTTCATCACGGCCTCCAGCAGCGGCACCAGCACGGCGCGGTGGCGCACGCGGTTCTGGTTGCGCGCGAAGCGCTCGTCGTGGGCCAGTTCGGGCCGGCCGGCGACGTCGCAGAACTTGGCGAACTGGCCGTCGTTGCCCACGGCCAGGATGATGTGCTGCGCCTGGCCGCTGCCGTCGGGCGCGACCTCGAACACCTGGTAGGGCACGATGTTGGCGTGCGCGTTGCCCGCGCGGCCCGGCACTTTTCCATCGGCGCGGCCGCGCACCAGGTAGTTGGCGCCCAGGTTGGCCAGCATGGCCACCTGCGTGTCGAGCAGGGCCATGTCGATGTGCTGGCCTTCGCCGGTGCGCTCGGCGTGGCGCAGCGCGGCCTGGATGGCGACGGTCGCGTACAGCCCGGTGAACAGGTCGGCCACGGCCACGCCCACCTTCTGCGGGCCGCCGCCGGGCAGGTCGTCGCGCTCGCCGGTGATGCTCATGAGGCCGCCCATGCCCTGCACCGCGTAGTCGTAGCCCGCGCGGTCCTTGTACGGGCCGGTCTGGCCGAAGCCGGTGATGGAGCAATAGACCAGGCGCGGATTGAGCGCGCGCAGCTCGGCGAAGTCCAGCCCGTAGCGCGCCATGTCGCCCACCTTGTAGTTCTCCACGAACACGTCGGCCCGGGCGGCCAGTTCGCGGATCAGCGCCTGCCCGGCGGGCACGGAGAGGTCGCAGGTGATGGAGCGCTTGTTGCGGTTGGCGCCCAGGTAGTAGGCCGCCTCGGCCGTGTCTTGGCCGTCGCGTCCGCGCAGGAAGGGCGGGCCCCAGCCGCGCGTGTCGTCGCCGCCGGGGTGGTCGGGGCCGCGCGGGCGCTCCACCTTCACCACGTCGGCGCCCAGGTCGGCCAGGGTCTGGGTGCACCACGGGCCGGCGAGGACCCGCGAGCAATCGAGGATGCGGATACCATCCAGAGCATTCATCCGTGCATTGTGCGCGAGACCCTCGCGCCCCGGTGCCGCGCCCCGCGGACCCCGGCCCCCGTCCAGTTCCATGACCCGTTCCCGACGACTCGCCGGCGCCCTGGCCGGGCTGCTGCTCATCGCCGCCTGCACCCCCACCTTCAACTGGCGCACCGTGCGCGCCGACGGCGCGCCCGTGGAGGCCCTGATGCCCTGCAAGCCCGAGCGCGCCGAGCGCGAGGTGCCGCTGGGCGGCCTGAACGCCACGCTGCACATGCTCAGCTGCGACACCGGCGGGCTGACCTTCGCCGTGGCCTGGGTCGACGCGGGCGACGCCGCGCGCGCGGCGCTGGCGCTCGAGGCCTGGCGCCGCGCCACGCTGCTGGCGGTGCAGGCCGACCCGGCCCTGGCCGACGACCCCGCCGCGTCCTGGCCGGCCGGCGTGCCGGGCAGCGACCGCGCGCTCGGCCTGCAGGCCAGCGGGCGCAACCCCGGCGGCGAGCCCGTCCAGGTGCGCGCCCTGCACGCCATGCGGGGCGGCCAGCTGCTGCACGCGGCCATCTACGGCCGCGCCATCGAGCCCGAGCTCGCCGCCACCTTCTTCGAGGGAGTCCGACTGCCATGAGCGTTTCCAGCGCCCACGACGAACTGCTCGCCCCGCGCGTGGCGGTGACGGTGTTCCTCGTCTTCGCCGGCACGTATTTCCTGTCGGCCCTGGTGCGCGCGATCACGGCCACGCTCTCGCCCACGCTGAGCGCGGAACTCTCGCTCACGCCGGGCCACCTCGGCCTGCTCGCGGGCGGCTATTTCTTCGGTTTCGCGCTCACGCAGCTGCCCATGGGCCGCTGGCTCGACCACCACGGCCCCAAGCGCGTGGTGCTGGCCTTCCTGGCCATGGCCGTGGCGGGCAGCGTGGCCTTCGCGCTGGCGGACAGTTTCTACAGCCTGCTGGCCGCGCGCGTGCTCACCGGCATGGGGCTGAGCGCCTGCCTCATGGCGCCACTCACGGGCTTTCGCCGCTGGTTCAGCCCCGCCGTGCAGTTGCGCACCAATTCCTGGATGCTGATGACCGGCTCCATGGGCATGGTGGCCTCCACGCTGCCGGTGCAATGGCTGCTGCCCGTGATCGGCTGGCGCGGCCTGTTCTGGGCGCTGGCCCTGCTGTTCGTGCTGTCCATGGCGGCGCTGGCCTGGTCGGTGCCGGCGTGGACGCGGCACGCGAACGCACCCGCGCCGGCCGCCGGTTCGCCCGATGGCGGCTACGGACTCATCTGGCGCGACCACTACTTCCGCACCATGGTGCCCGTGGGCTTCATGAACTATGGCGGCATGGTGGCCGTGCAGGCGCTGTGGGCCGGGCCCTGGATGGTCAAGGTCGCCGGCTACACGCCGGACGAGGCCGCCATGGGCCTGTTCGCCATCAACCTGAGCATGCTCGCGTCCTTCTGGACCTGGGGCGTGGTCAACCCGCACCTGGCGCGCCGCGGCATCCGGCCCGAGTCGCTGATCGGCTGGGGTCTGCCCATCAGCCTGGTGGTGATCGTGGCCATCGCCTGGCTGGGCCCGCGCGCGGGCTGGCTGCTCTGGGCGCTGTTCTGCGTCAGCTCCACCTTCGTGGCGCTGTCGCAGCCGGCCGTGGCCCTGGCCCTGCCGCCGCAGGCCGCAGGCCGCGCGCTGTCGGCCTACAACCTGGTCATCTTCGCCGGCGTGTTCGTGCTGCAGTGGGGCATCGGCCTGGCGATCGACGCGCTGGACGTTTTCGGCTGGAGCGAGCCCGACCGCTACCGCGGCGCGGTGGCCCTGTTCGCGCTGTGTTGCGTGACGGCCTACGGCCTGTTCTGGCGCGGCTGGCGCCGCATCGAGCGGGACCGCGCCGCTACACTGCGCGCATGAACGGCATCCTGCTGATCGCGCACGCCCCGTTGGCCTCGGCCCTGCGGCAGTGCGTGCTGCACGTCTTTCCCGACGCGCAGGACGCGGTGGTGGCGCTGGACGTGCAGCCCAACGTGCCGCCCGAAGAAACCCTGGCCCAGGCGCGCGCGTTGCTGGCCCAGATGGCCCGTCCGCAGACCCTGGTGGTCACCGACATGTTCGGCGCCACGCCCTGCAACGTGGCCCAGCGCCTCATCGACGGCGTGCGCAGCAAGCTCGTCTGCGGCGTGAACCTGCCCATGCTGCTGCGCACCGTGAGCTACCGCCACGAGTCGCTCGACGCGCTGATCTCGCGCGCCATCATCGGCGCCACGCAGGGCGTGATGCAGGTGGCCGTGACCGCTCCGCAAAACCAGGCCCGACGATCCTCGCATGATCAAGACCACCGCGACCATCAGCAATAAGCTGGGCCTGCACGCCCGCGCCTCGGCCAAGCTCACCAAGCTGGCGGGCACCTTCATCAGCGACGTCTGGATGTCGCGCGGTGAACGCCGCGTCAACGCCAAGAGCATCATGGGCGTGATGATGCTGGCCGCGGGATTGGGCAGCACGGTGGACATCGAGACCGATGGCAGCGACGAGCGCGCCGCGATGGACGCGCTGCTGGCCCTCATCAACGACAAGTTCGGCGAAGGGGAATGACCTTCAGCGTTCACGGCCTGGCGGTGTCCCGAGGCGTGGCCATCGGGCGGGCAGTGATCGTCGCCGCCAGCCGCGTGGACGTGGCGCACCGCCTCATCGCGGCGCACGAGGTGGAGGGGGAGATCGAGCGCCTGCGCCAGGCCCGAAAGGCGGTGGCCGAGGAGATCCTGCGCGTGCAGCAGGGCCTGGTCGGCCTGGGCCAGGTCGACGCCCACCCCGAACTCGCGGCGCTGCTCGACGTGCACCTCATGCTGCTGCAGGACGAACAGCTCACCGACGGCGTGAAGCACTGGGTGCAGGACCGGCACTACAACGCCGAATGGGCACTGACCACGCAGCTGGAGGTCATCTCGCGCCAGTTCGACGAGATGGAGGACCCGTACCTGCGCGAGCGCAAGGCCGACCTGGAGCAACTGGTGGACCGCATGCTGCGCGTGATGCGCGGCCAGGCCACGCCGATCGCCGCGCCCACCGTCGCGGCCGCGCGCGCGAGCGAGGACGAGCCGCTGGTGCTGATTGCGCACGACCTCTCGCCGGCCGACATGCTGCAGTTCAAGCAGAGCGTGTTCGCCGGCTTCGTCACCGACGTCGGCGGCAAGACCAGCCACACCGCCATCGTGGCGCGCAGCCTGGACATCCCGGCCGTGGTCGGTGCGCGCTCGGCCAGCCACCTGATCCGCCAGGACGACTGGGTGGTGATCGACGGCGACGCCGGCGTGGTGGTGGTCGATCCGTCGCCCATCGTGCTGGCCGAGTACGGCTACAAGCAACGCCAGGGCGAGGTCGAGCGCGAGAAGCTCTCCCGGCTGAAGAACACGCCGGCCGTCACGCTCGACGGCCAGAAGATCGAGCTGCTGGCCAACATCGAGCAGCCCGACGACGTGGTGGGCGCGCTCAAGGCCGGTGCCGCTGGCGTGGGCCTGTTCCGCAGCGAGTTCCTCTTTATGGGCCGCAACGGCCGCCTGCCCGACGAGGAGGAGCAGTACCGCGCCTACCGCCGCGCCGTCGAGGGCATGCAGGGCCTGCCGGTCACCATCCGCACCGTGGACGTGGGCGCCGACAAGCCGCTGGACCGCAGCGCCGCGCGCGGCGATGACCACCTCAACCCGTCCCTGGGCCTGCGCGCCATCCGCTGGAGCCTGGCCGACCCGGCCATGTTCCTCGAGCAGCTGCGTGCCATCCTGCGCGCGGCCGCGCACGGACCGGTCAACCTGCTCATTCCCATGCTCGCGCACGCGAGCGAGATCCGCCAGACCCTGGCCCTGGTGAACCGCGCGCGCGACCAGCTCACCGTGGCCGACGTGCCCTTCGGCGAGGTGCGGCTCGGCGCCATGATCGAGGTGCCCGCGGCGGCGCTGACCATCCCGCTGTTCCTGCGCCACTTCGACTTCCTGTCGATCGGCACCAACGACCTGATCCAGTACACCCTGGCCATCGACCGCGCCGACGAGGCCGTGTCGCACCTGTACGACCCGCTGCACCCGGCGGTCCTGCAGCTGGTGGCCAGCACCATCGCGCAGGCGCGCGCCCAGGGCAAGGGCGTGAGCGTGTGTGGCGAGATGGCGGGCGACGTGACGCTCACGCGCCTGCTGCTGGGCCTGGGGCTGCGCAGCTTCTCCATGCACCCCTCGCGCATCCTCGCGGTCAAGCAGCAGATCCTGCGCAGCGACACGGGCAAGCTGGCCGCCTGGGCGCAGACCGTGCTGCAGTCCGACGACCCGGCCGCGCTGCTGGTCGACTGAGGCGGTCTCAGCGCGCGCGCGTGGCCAATACCGCCGCGCCCACAATCATGGCGGCCGCCACCAGCACCGAGGCACTGGGCCATTCGCCGCGCACCGCCAGCAAAGTGCAGGTCGACAGCAGCGGCGTGAGAAAGCTCAGCACGCCGATCTGACGGGCGTCGCCGCGCTTGAGTGCCGCGTCCCACAGGAAGAAGGCGCCGCCCAATGGGCCCAGGCCCAGCAGCGCGATCAGCGCCCCATCCCGAGCCGACAGCGCCACCGAGGGCTCCAGTGCCGCGTGGCACAGCAGCGACAACACGCCCGACGCCGCGGCGAAGCCTCCGATGGCGGCGGTGGGGAAGGGCGCCACGCGCTTGGTGAGCAGCGAGTAGGTGGCCCAGATGAACGCCGAACCCAGCGCCGGCAGGTACCCCCAGGACCAGGCGGTGCCGGCGCCATCCTCGGCGCGGCCGAGGATGGCCAGGGCGGCGCCCGCGAAACCGATCAGCGCGGCGCTCAGGTGGCGCGCGCCCAGGCCCACGCCCGGCAGGATCAGCGGCGCCATCACCACGATGCCCAATGGCCAGAGGTAGTTGATGAGGTTGGCCTGCACCGGAGGCGCGTGGCGCAGCGCGATGAACAGCAGGAAGTGAAAACCGAACAGGCCGTAGATGCCCAGCGCCAGCGTGCTCGGTGGCACGCGCCAGCGGCGCAGGTCGAAGCGCGACAGCGGCAAGGCGATCAGGCTGCCGACGAGCAGGCCCAGGCCGGTCAGCAGAAAGGGCGGCACGTGCGAGAGGGCCACGCCGAGCGCGGCGAGCGAGGCCCACAGCGCGATCGCGCCCAGGGCGAGCAGGTTGGCGGAACGCATCCCGCGATCATCGCGCGGCGCGCCGTCGCGCGGCGCGGGTCCATCGTCGCGCGGCGCGGCTCAGGCGCGGCGGCGCAGCGCCGCCGTGAGCGCCGAGGGCGAGCGGTAGCCACTGCGCCGCGCGGCCTCGGCCACGGGCAGGCCCTGGGCGCGCAGCCGGCGCGCCTGCTCGAGCTGCAGCCCGCGCAGCCAGCGCTGCGTGCTCAGGCCCAGCTCCTCGCGACAGCGGGCGGCGAACTGCGCCGGGCTCAGGTGCGCGCGCGCGGCCAGATCGCCCACCTCGATGGCCTCGTGCGCCCAGCGCGTGCGCGCCCAGTCGGCCAGCGCGGACCAGTCGATCGCGCGGCGCGCGCGCCGGGGCGCGCTGCCCTCGGGCAGCCAGCTCTCCAGCAGCAGGGTGGGGCCCAGGGCCAGGGCGCGGGGCAGGCCACGCGCGCAGGCCTCGGCGAGGTAGCGCGCGAGCGCCTGCGTGGCGGCCGTGGGCCCGGGCATGGCCAAGGCCCAGTCGCTGGCGTGGCTGTCCAGCACCAGGCAGCGCGCGCCCTGGCGCGCCTCGAAGTCGTGGCGCTCGCCCGGCGGCACGACGCAGCCGTCGCCCGCGGCGATGCGCTGCCCGCGGCCCGCGATCTCCAGTTCGAGCGCGCCCTCCAGGCCGACCAGGATCTGGAAATGCCCGTGGTCGTGGCAGCCGTGCGAGGCGCCGTAGGCGCGCACGCTCAGGTGGTCGTGGGCGGGGGCGGTGCGGCCCATGGGGGTGTCCTCAGGCCTTGTTCTTGGTGGCCACCAGCCGCATGCCGGGCATCAGCCGCGTGGCGAGTTCGGGCCGCTCCAGCGCGTAGTCCAGGTTCATGCGCGCGATCTCCACATGCTCCTCGCCCAGGGCCTGGGCGCGCGAGCCCTGGCCGCGCTCGATGGCCTGCACCATGGCGTGGTGCGTGCGCTGGGCCAGGCGCATCCACTGCTGGCCCTCCTCCATGGACGACTGCATGGGCAGCATGGAGCTGGGCGAGGCGAAGGGCATGGCGTCCAGCATGTCCATGATCCGGCGCAGCACCGAGTTGCCGCAGCCGTCCATGATGAGTTGGTGGAAGCGGTCGTTGGCCTCGACGTAGGCCGTGTAGTCGTCCAGCTCCATGGTCGGTTTGTTGACCGTCTGGTCGCCGCGCTCCAGGCATTCGTGCAGCTCGCGCAGCAGCTGGCGCGGCGCGCCTTCCTCGGCCAGCAGGCGGGCGGCAAAACCCTCGATGAGGCCGCGCACGCGGATCGCGTCCGCGATCTGCTGCGAGGTGAAGCGGCGCATCTGGTAGCCCCCCGTCGGCGAGGGCTCGATCAGGCCTTCGTGTTCCAGGCTGGCCAGCGCCAGGCGCACCGGCGTGCGCGAGGCGCCGAGCTTCTCGGCCAGCGGGATCTCGGCCAGGCGCTCGCCCGGCACGAACTCGCCTTTGAGGATCAGGTCGCGCAGCTGCACCAGCACGCGGGATTGTTGGGAGTCCATGCGGTTGAACAGGGGATGCGGGCGGGGAATTCTAGGAGAGCCGGCCACGAATGCACGCCATGACGATTGGTTGGCATGCAAGCTGCATGCAATGATTTGACATTGATCTCAAAAGTCCATCGATTGCTCCAAATTGGTGCCTGTTTGATTCGGGTTAACCCTTTATTTTTCATTGGACATCTCGCGCTTGTCGCCTGATTGCCTGACTGTGTTGGTTTGATGAATTCACTTGCATACAATGCGGCGCCCCGATACCCCCGAACCGGAGTGAGCCCATGACCCGCAGCACAACGACCCGGCCCCTGGTCATCGTCGGCGCCTCCTACGCCGGATTGCAGCTCGCCAGCAGCGCGCGCGAGCTGGGTTTCGAGGAGGACATCCTCATCGTCGGCGACGAGCCACACCCGCCCTACCAGCGCCCGCCACTGTCCAAGGGCCTGCTCACCGGCAAAGCCACGGTGGACCAGCTCTGGCTGCGCGCGCCCGAGTTCTATGCCCAGAAGCGCATCGGGCTCTGCCTGGGCCGCCGCGTCGCCGCGCTGGACCTGGCGGCGCGCCGCCTCACGCTGGACGACGGCAGCGTGCTCGAGCACGGCTGGCTGGCGCTCACCACCGGCGCGCGCGCCCGCGCCCTGCCGCTGCCCGGCGCCGAACTGGACGGCGTGCTGCCTTTGCGCACCCTGGACGACGCGCTGCGCGTGGCCGAGGCCGCCGCATCCGCGCGCTCGGTCTGCGTGATCGGCGGCGGCTTCATCGGCCTGGAGGTGGCGGCCGCGCTGCGCGCGCGCGGTGCCGAGGTCTGCGTGGTCGAGACCCAGCCGCGCCTGCTGGCGCGCAGCCTGCCCGAGCGCATGGCGGCCTTCGTGGAAGACGCGCACCGCCAGCGCGGCGTGCGGGTGCTGACCGGGCGCGGCGTGCGCGGTCTGCTGGGCGCCAATGGCCGCGTGGCCGCCGTCGAGCTGGCCGATGGCCAACGCATCGACTGCGATCTGGTGGTGCTGGGCATTGGCGTCTGGCCCAACAGCGAACTCGCGCGCGACGCCGGCCTGACGGTGGACAACGGCATCGTCACCGACCCGCTGGGCCGCACCTCGGCCGAGGGCGTGCTGGCGGCCGGCGACGTGGCCGCCGTGGCGCCCTCGCCCGGCGCGCCGCGCGTGCGGCACGAATCCATCCAGGCCGCCACCGACGGCGCGCGCGCCGCCGCCAGCCTGCTGGTCGGCCAGCCCCGCCCGAACACCGCCGTGCCCTGGTTCTGGAGCGACCAGTTCGACCTCAAGTTCCAGATGGCCGGCGTGGCCCGGGCCGACGACGAGGCCGTGCTGCGCGGCGAGCCCGCCAGCGGGCGCTTCAGCGTCTTCTACCTGCGCGACGGCGCGGTCGCGGCCGCGCACAGCGTCAACCGCCCCGGCGAACACCTGCTGAGCCGCCAGCTCATCGCGGCGGGCGCGCGCCTGTCGCCGCAGGTCCTGGCCGATCCGGACAGCGACCTCAAGGCCGCCATGGCGGCGCAGAGCGCTGCGGCCTGAACCCCTTTTGCATTCATCCCTTCCTCACGGAGCCCCACCATGACCCTCACCAAACGACAAGCCATCGCCGCACTCGGTCTGGCCGGCCTCGGCGCCCTGGGCGCGCTCGGGGCCGCGCAGGCCGCCGAGCCGCTGCGCATCGGCCTGATCGCCACCTACTCCGGTCCCTACGCCGACTACGGTCGCCAGTTCGACGCCGGGATCGCGCTCTTCCTCAAGGAGCGCAACGGCCAGATCGCCGGCCGCCCGGTGCAGATCGTCAAGAAGGACACCGCCGGCCCGGCGCCCGACGCGGCCAAGCGTTTTGCGCAGGAGCTGGTGGTGCGCGACAAGGTGAGCTTCATCACCGGCCTGGATTTCAGCCCCAACGCCTACGCCGTCGCGCCCATCGCCACCCAGGCCAAGGTGCCTACCATCGTGGCCAACGCCTCGTCCTCGGCCATCACCACCAGCTCGCCCTACATCGCGCGCGTCTCGTTCACGGTGCAGCAGGTGTCGGACCCGATGGCCCGCTGGCTGCTGCGCAAGGGCGTGAACAACGTCTACACGGTGGTTGCCGACTACGCCTCGGGCGTCGATGCCGAGACCGCGTTCAAGAAGGCCTTCACGGCCGGTGGCGGCCAGATCGCCGGCGAGCTGCGCACGCCCATGAACAACCCCGACTTCTCGGCCTACGTGCAGCGCATCAAGGACGCCAAGCCGCAGGCGGTGTTCTTCTTCTTCCCCTCGGGCGTGATGCCGCCGGCCTTCCTGAAGGTGTGGAAGGAACGCGGCATGGAAGCCGCCGGCATCCAGCTCTTCGCCACCGGCGAAGCCACCGACGACAGCTACCTCGACGCCACCGGCGACGTGGCCCTGGGCCTGGTCACCAGCCACCACTACTCCTACGCGCACCCCTCGGCCAAGAACCAGAAGTTCGTGAAGGACTTCGAGGCCCAGTTCGGCAAGGCCATGCGCCCGAGCTACTTCGCCGTCTCGGCCTACGACGCGCTCTCGGCCATCGAGGCCGCGCTGGCCAAGACCCAGGGCGACACCCGCGGCGAGAAGGTCATGGAGGCCCTCAAGGGCCTGCAGTTCGAGAGCCCGCGCGGCCCGGTGGAGATCGACGCCGCCACGCGCGACATTGTGCAGACCGTCTACATCCGCAAGACCGAGCGCGTGAACGGCAAGCTCGTCAACGTGGAGTTCGACCAGTTCGAGCGCGTGAAGGACCCGGCCAAGGCCGCCCCTTGAACGGGCGCCCGGCGGCCTTGTGAACGGATCCCCATGGCGATCGTGATCTTCGATGGAGTGGCCTACGGCATGCTCCTGTTCCTCATAGCAGTGGGCCTGTCCATCACGATGGGCCTGATGAACTTCGTGAACCTGGCCCACGGCAGTTTCGCCATGGTGGGTGGCTACGCGGCGGCGCTGCTGATGAACCGCTACGGCCTGGGTTTCTACCCCGCGCTCGCGGCGGCCTTCGTCGCCGCGGCGCTGGTGGGCGCGCTGTTCGAGGCGCTGCTCTACCGGCGGCTGTACAAGGCGCACCCGCTCGACCAGGTGCTGCTGTCCATCGGCATCGTGTTCGTGTCGGTGGCGGCCTTCACCTGGTTCTTCGGCCCCACGATGCAGCCGTTCACGCTGCCCGAGTCCCTCGACGGCCGCCTGTCCCTGTTGGGGCTGGAGGTGAGCCGCTACCGCCTGTTCCTCATCGTCTGCGGCCTGCTGGTGCTCGCGGCCCTGCTGCTGGGCCTGGGGCGCACCCGCTACGGCGCCATGGTGCGCGCGGCGGTGGACAACCAGCGCGTGGCCGCCGGCACCGGCATTCCGGTGCAGCGCCTGTTCTTCCTCACCTTCTCGCTGGGCTGCGGCCTGGCGGGCCTGGGCGGCGCGCTCAGCCTGGGCATGCTGGGGCTGGAGCCCAGCTTTCCGCTGAAGTACCTCGTGTACTTCCTCATCGTGGTCTGCGTCGGCGGCGCCGGCACCATCACCGGTCCCTTCGTGGCCGCGCTGATGGTGGGCATCGTGGACGTGGCCGGCAAGTACTACCTGCCCGAGGCGGGCGCCTTCCTCATCTACGTGGTCATGATCGTCATGCTGCTCGTGCGACCCAACGGGATCGTCCCGCGAAAGGGCCTGGCATGAAGCCCATCGTCCTGAAGCCCGCGCAGCTGCGCGCGGCCGAGGTGTTCTTCTGGCTGGCCCTGGCCTCGTGCTACTTCCTGCTGCCCGAGCACCTGAGCCTGATGAGCCAGATCCTCATCTTCGGCCTGTTCGCCGTGTCGCTGGACATGGCCCTGGGCTACGCCGGCATCCTCACCGTGGGCCACGCGGCCTTCTTCGGCGCGGGCGCCTACGCGGCCGGCCTGCTGGCCAAGCACGGCTGGGGCGAGCCCTTCTCGGGCCTGCTGGTGGCGCTGCTGGTCTGCGTGGCGCTCGGCTACCTGCTCAGCACCCTGGTGGTGCGTGGAACCGACCTGGCGCGGCTGATGATCACCATCGGCGTGTGCATGCTGCTGGCCGAACTGGCGAACCGGCTCTCGGGCATCACCGGCGGCACCGACGGCCTGCAGGGCATGGTGGTGCAGCCGCTGTTCGGCCGCTTCGAGTTCGACCTGTTCGGCCAGACCGCCTTCGTCTACGCCTTCTGCATGGTGCTGCTGGTCTTCCTGGGCGTGCGGCTGATCCTGCGCTCGCCCTTCGGTCTGGCGCTGCGCGGCATCCACGACAGCCGCAAGCGCATGCTGGCCATCGGCTCGCCGGTGGACGCGCGCCTGCGCCTGGCCTACGCGCTGTCGGCCGGCGTGGCCGGCGTCGCGGGCGCGCTGCTGGCGCAGACCACGCAGTTCGTCGGCATCGAATCGATCGGCTTCAACCGCTCGGCCGAGATCCTGATCATCCTGGTGCTGGGCGGCACGGGGCGCCTCTACGGCGGCCTGGTCGGCGCCATCGTCTACATGCTGGTGCACGACTGGTTCGCCGACATGAACCCGCAGTACTGGCAGTTCTGGCTGGGCCTCTTCCTCATCGCGGCGGTGCTGCTGGGCCGCGGCGGCCTCATGGGCGCGCTCTCGCGCCTGTTCCAGACCCGGGAGGCCGCCCGATGAATACGCCCGCCCTGCAGACCCATGGCCTGGGCATCTCCTTCGGTGCCTTCCGCGCGGTGAGCGATGTCAGCCTGTCGCTGGAGCCTGGCGCGCGCCAGGCCCTGATTGGCCCCAACGGCGCCGGCAAGACCACGCTGATCAACCTGCTCACCGGCATCTACAAGCCCTCGGCCGGCCGCGTGCTCATGAACGGCGAGGACGTGACCGCGCTGTCGGCCGACCGGCGCGCGCGCCGCGGCCTGGCCCGCACCTTCCAGATCAACACCCTGTTCCCCAGCCTCACGCCGCTGAGCTCGGTGGTGCTGGCGATCAGCGAACGCGAGGGCTTGGGCGCCGTGTGGTGGCGCCCGCTCAAGCGGCATGTCGCCGTCTACGCGGAGGCGCACGAGCTGCTCGGGCGCCTGAAGCTCGACGCGCTGGCCGAGGTGCCGGTGGCCGAGCTGCCCTACGGCAAGCAGCGCCTGCTGGAGATCGCGCTGGCCATGGCGGCCAGGCCGCGCATCCTGCTGCTCGACGAGCCGGCCGCCGGCGTGCCGGAGGACGAGAGCGGCGAGCTCTTCGAGGTCATCGCCGCGCTGCCGTCGGACATCAGCGTCCTCTTCATCGAACACGACATGAAACTGGTCTTTCGCTTCGCGCGCCGCATCTCGGTGCTGGTCACGGGGCAGGTGCTCACCGAGGGCACGCCGGCCGAAATCGGCCGCGACCCGCGCGTGCGCGAGGTCTACCTCGGCCAGTCCCACACGAAGGCCACGCGCGTCATCCCCGCGGAGGTGTCGCATGGCTGAGCTGCTGGCTTTCGACCGGGTGGTGGCCGGCTACGGCAACGCCATCGTGCTGCACGAACTGGACTTCTCGCTCGACGAGGGGCAGAGCCTCGCCGTGCTGGGCCGCAACGGCGTGGGCAAGACCTCGCTGCTCGAAACCCTGATGGGCAATACGCGCGTGATGCGCGGCGCCGTGCGCTGGGCCGGGCAGGACATCACGCGCTGGCCCTCGCACCGCCGCGCCGGCGCCGGCCTGGGCTGGGTGCCGCAGGAGCGCGAGGTCTTTCCCTCGCTCACGGTGGAGGAGAACCTCACGGTGATCGCCACCAAGGGGCCGTGGAACCTGCAGCGCGTCTACGCGCTGTTCCCGCGTCTGCGCGAGCGGCGCGGCAACTACGGCAACCAGCTCTCGGGCGGCGAGCAGCAGATGCTGGCCATCGGCCGCGCGCTGATGACCAACCCGCGCCTGCTGCTGCTGGACGAGCCCATGGAAGGCCTGGCGCCCATCGTCGTGGAGGAGCTGGCGGTCTCGATCCGCCGGCTCTGCGAGCAGGAAGGCCTGGCGTCCATCGTCGTGGAACAGCACCCTGTGCTGGCGCTGGAGATGACGCACCAGGCCATCGTGCTGGAGCGCGGCACCGTGGTGCACGCGGGGCCGAGCGCGGCGCTGGCCCAGGACGCGGCCCTGCTCGAAGGCCTGCTGGGCGTGGGCATCGCCGAACCCGCCTGATCCCCCGATCCCATCGCGGGCGCCGAGGCGCCCGGTTCAACCCCCCATGAGGACACCTGTCATGCCATTTCCCTTCCAGAAAGCCCTCGGTGGCGCACTCGTCGCCCTGGGCCTGGTGGCCGCGCCAGCGGCCTTCGCCCAGGACACCGTGCGCGTCGGCGTCATCGCCGAGATGTCCGGCCCCTTCGCCGAATTCGGCAAGCAGATGCAGGCCGGCATACGGGCCTACCAGAAGATGCACGGCGACAGCGTGGCCGGCAAGCGCGTGGAGGTGGTGATCAAGGACGTGGGCGGGCCCAACCCCGACGCGGCCAAGCGCATCGCCACCGAGCTGGTGGTGCGCGAGAAGGTGAACGTGCTCGCGGGCTTCGGCTTCACGCCGAACGCGCTGGCGGTGGCGCCGATCGCCACCCAGGCCAAGGTGCCCATGATCGTCATGAACGCGGCTGCCGGCGGGCTCACCGCCAAGTCGCCCTACATGGTGCGCACCTCCTTCCACTACCCCGAGACGGTGCCGCCGATCGCGCAATGGGCCATTCAGCAGGGCGCGAAGAAGGCCTATGTGATCGTGGCCGACTACTCGCCAGGCCACGACGCCGAGGCGGCCTTCATCGCGGCCTTCAAGAAGGCCGGCGGCGAGATCGTGGGCAGCGTGCGCACGCCGCTCATGACGCTGGACTTCGCGCCCTACATGCAGCGCGTGAAGGACGCCCGGCCCGACGTGCTGTTCTCCTTCGTCAACGGCGGCGACGTGGCGCCGGCCTTCATCAAGGAGTACCGCGACAAGGGCCTGCCCGAGGCCGGCATCCAGCTCATCGGCACCGGCGACATCGTCGACGAGGCCCTGGTCGAGGCGATCGGCGAGCGCGGCGTGGGCATCACCACCGTGTACCCCTATTCCATGCACCACAAGTCGGCGCTGAACGAGCGCTTCGTGCGCGAGTTCAAGGCCCAGCGCGACCCGAAGTCGCGCCCCACCATCATGGGCGTGGCCGCCTACGACGGCATGGCCGCGCTGTACGCGGCGCTGGCCAAGACCGGCGGCAAGGCCGACGGGCCGACGCTGATCGCCGCGCTGGCCGGGTTGAAGATCGACAGCCCGCGCGGCAGCCTGACCATCGACAAGAGCAGCCGCGACGTGGTGCATGACCAGTACATCCGCCGCTTCGAGAAGCAGGACGGCGCGTACTACAACGTCGAGTTCGAAACCTTCAAGGCGGCGCCCTGATGGCCGTCGACGCCCTGTCCCTGGACATCGCCGGGCTGACCGCGGCCTACCGCGACGGCCGCCTGCACCCGCTGCAGGCGCTGGACCAGCTGTTCGACGCCATCGAGGCCGACGCGCGCGGCATCAACGCCTTCTGCCTGCTCGACCGCGCGGCGGCCGCGCGCGAGGCCGAGGCCTCGGGCCGGCGCTGGCAAGAGGGCCGGCCCCTGTCGGTGCTGGACGGCGTGCCGGTCTCCATCAAGGACCTCGTGAACGTGGCCGGCTGGCCCACGCGGCGCGGCTCGCTGAGCGGCAGCGACGACCCTGTGCCGCAGGACGCGCCCGGCGTGGCGCCGCTGCGCGCGGGCGGCGCGGTGCTGTTCGGCAAGACCACCACCACCGAGTTCGGCTGGACCGTGGGCTCGTCGAACCCGCAGGCCGGCACCACCCGCAACCCTGCGGCGCCGGACCGCGAGATCGGCGGCTCCAGCAGCGGGGCGGCCGCGCAGGTGGCCGCCGGGTGGGGGCCGCTGGCCCTGGGCAGCGACGCCGGCGGCTCGGTGCGCCTGCCCGCGTCGTGGAGCGGCACGGTGGGTTTCAAGCCCAGCTTCGGCGCCATCCCGCTGGCGCCGGCCAGCGCCTTCGCCGAGTTCGCGCACCTGGGCACGTTCACGCGCTCGGTGGCCGACTGCGCCCTGGCCATGCGCGTGCTGTCGCAAGCCGACGCGCGCGACCCTTCTTCGCTGTTCGCGCGGACCGAGGCGCCGCCCGCGCGCGCCCTGCGCGTGGCCTGGACGCTGTCGCTGGGCTCGTCGCGGGCCGTCCAGCCGGCCGTGGCCGAGGCCGTGGCGGCGCTGGTGGAGCGCCTGGCCGGCGCGGGCCACACGCTGATCCACTGGCCCGAGGCCGCGAGTGAGCGCGCCGAGGACATGTGGCGCGTGTGGCTGTCGCGCATCCATGAGTCCTTCGTGGACTGGACCGAGGCGCAACGCGAGCGCCTCTCGCCGGGCCTGCGCGACGCGTACGGGCAGGGCGCCGCGCAGGCGCCGGCCGAGTTGGCCCGCGCCCGCGCCCGGCTGCGCACCTGGAGCGGTGCGCTGGCGCGGCGCTTCGCCGACGTCGACCTGCTGATCACGCCGGCCACGCCAGGCGCGGCGCCGCCGCTGGGCGAGGTGGGCGCCGGGCCCTGGTTCGAGGCCGTGGGCGGTTTCACCTACCCGTTCAACCTCACGCAGCAGCCGGCGCTGAGCCTGCCGCTGGGCGCCGACGCCGAGGGCGCGCCCTTTGGCGTGCAGGTGGTGGGGCCGCGCTTCCAGGACGCCGCGGTCTTGGTGGCCGGCGCGCGCATCGAGGCGCTGCTGGCCGAGGCCCGCTGAGCGGGCCGGGCGCTCAGCGCGGGCCGGCGGACGCCGGCGCCGCCAGCGCTTCCAGCACGCCGTGGGCCTGCTGGTCGGCGTGGTAGCTGCTGCGCACCATGGCGCCCACGGCGGCGTGGGTGAAGCCCATCTCGTAGGCCTTGGCCTCGAACATCTTGAAGGTGTCGGGGTGCACGTAGCGGCGCACCGGCAGGTGGTGGCCGCTGGGCGACAGGTACTGCCCGATGGTGAGCATGTCGATGCCGTGCTCGCGCATGTCCTGCATCACCTGCAGGATCTCCTCGTCGGTCTCGCCCAGGCCGACCATGATGCCGCTCTTGGTCGGCACGTTCGGGAACAGGGCCTTGAACTTCTTGAGCAGGTTCAGGCTGAAGGCGTAGTCCGAGCCCGGGCGCGCTTCCTTGTACAGGCGCGGCACGGTCTCCAGGTTGTGGTTCATCACGTCGGGCGGCGCGGCCTTCAGGATGTCCAGCGCGCGGTCGTCGCGGCCGCGGAAGTCGGGCACCAGCACCTCGATGGTGGTCTGGGGGGAGAGTTCGCGCGTCTTGCGGATGCACTCGACGAAATGGCCCGCGCCGCCGTCGCGCAGGTCGTCGCGGTCCACGCTGGTGATCACCACGTACTTGAGCTGGAGTTGCGCGATGGTCTTGGCGAGGTTGAGCGGCTCGTCGGCGTCCAGCGGATCGGGGCGGCCGTGGCCGACGTCGCAGAACGGGCAGCGGCGCGTGCATTTGTCGCCCATGATCATGAAGGTGGCCGTGCCCTTGCCGAAGCACTCGCCGATGTTGGGGCAGCTGGCCTCCTCGCACACCGTCACCAGCTTGTTGCTGCGCAGGATGTCCTTGATCTCGTAGAAGCGGGTGCTCGGACTGCCCGCCTTGACGCGGATCCACTCCGGCTTCTTGAGCGTCTCGGCCGGCACGATCTTGATGGGGATGCGCGCGGTCTTGGCCTGGCTTTTCTGCTTGGCGGTGGGATCGTAGGTCGTGCTCATGGCAAAGGGGGGCGATGGGCTCAGGGCGCCAGCAGTGCGCCGAGCTTCTGGCTCAGGACGGCGGCCGCGTCGTCCCAGGTGACGGGGACGCCGATTGTAGAAAGGTCCACCGTTTCCAGCCCGGCGTAGCCGCACGGGTTGATACGGCGGAAGGGTTGCAGGTCCATGGCCACGTTCAGGGCCACGCCGTGGTAGGTGCAGTGCCGGCTCACCTTGATGCCCAGCGCCGCGATCTTGCCCAGGCCGGTGAAGTCGGGCGCGGGCGGCGGACTGCCGGGTTCGCGCCGCGCGGGCGCCTGCGGCAGCCGCGCGTGGCCGCGCGGGTCGTCCAGCCGCACGTAGATGCCGGGCGCGCCGGCCACGCGGTGGCCGGTGACGCCGAAATGGTCCAGCGTGCGGATCACCGCCTCTTCGATGCGGTAGACGTATTCCTTGACGAAGTAGCCGGCGCGCTGCAGGTCGATCAGCGGATAGGCCACCACCTGGCCCGGGCCGTGGTAAGTGACCTGGCCGCCGCGGTTGGTGGCCACCACCTCGATGCCGCCGGGCGCGAGCAGGTGGTCTTCGTGCCCGGCCAGGCCTTGCGTGAACACCGGTGGGTGCTCGCAGACCCAGAGCTGATCGGGCGTGTCGGACACGCGTGCGGCGGTGAAGGCCTGCATGGCTTCGTAGGTGGGCCGGTAGGCGGCCCGGCCGAGCCAGCGCACGTCCATGGAATCAGAGCACGACCTTGACCATGGGGTGCGTGGTCAGGGTGCGGTAGACCTCGTCGAGCTGGTCGCGGCTGGTGACGAACACGGCCACCGTCAGCCCCATGTAGTTGCCGGCCTTGCTGGGCCGGCGCTCCAGCGTGGCGGCGTCGAAGGACGGGTCGAAGTTGCGCACCAACTCGATGATGGCCTCGGCGAAGCCCTCGACGTTGTCGCCCATCACCTTGATCGGGAAATGGGCGGGGTAGGTGATGAGCGACTGCTCGGGCGGGATGTCGGGGGGCGTGTGCATGGCGTGGCCTCAGAGGGATTGCTCGGCCACGGCGCGCTGGTAGGCGGCCAGCAGGCGCGCGCCCACCGGACCGGGCTGGCCGTTGCCCACGGGGCGGCCGTCGAGCGTGGTGATGGGCAGCACCTCCTTGGTGGCCGAGGACAGCAGCAGCTCGTCGGCGGCCAGCACCTCGTCGCGCGACACGCGGCGCAGCTCGAAGGGGATGCCGTTGTCGCGGCAGATCGACTCGATCAGGCCGTAGCGGATGCCTTCCAGCACCAGGTGGTCCTTGGGCGGCCCCATCACGGTGCCGTTCTTCACCACCCAGACGTTGCTGGCCGCGGCCTCGCTGAGGAAGCCGTCGCGGAACATCACGGTCTCCAGCGCGCCGGCGTCGGCGCTGATCTGGCGTGCGAAGACCGCGCCCAGCAGGCTGGTGCTTTTGATATGGGCCTTCTGCCAGCGGAAGTCGTCGGCCGTCACGCAGGCCACGCCTTTGGCGCGCTGCTCGGGGCTGGGCAGCTTCATCTCGCCGGCCATCACGAACACCGTGGGCGTCAGCCCCGGCACCATCACGTGGTCGCGCGGCGCCACGCCGCGCGTGACCTGCAGGTAGATCAACTGGTTGACCACGCCCGCGGCCTGGCGGTCGGCGATCAGCCGACGCGCGATCGCCAGCCACTCGTCGCGCGTGTGCGGGTTGGCGATGCGCAGCTCGCGCAGCGAGCGGTCCAGCCGGTCCATGTGCTCGGTGAAGCGGAAGATCCGTCCGCCGTAGGCCGGCAGCACCTCGTAAACGCCGTCACCGAAGATGAAGCCGCGATCGAGCACGCTGATGCGCGCGTCGCGCAGGGCGCTGTAGTCGCCGTTGAGAAAGCAGAGCGAATCGGGCAGGGGAGGGTTCATGAGGGGATTATCCGGCTGGGTGTTTTCGCCCGCGCGCGACCGCCCCCCAGCCTTGACTGGCCCATCGGGTTTCTACGTATAATCAATGGCTTTGCGAACCTGACCGGTCCGTCATCTCTCCGTCAACCGCGTTGTCGACCCATGCTGACTGCCAAGCCGACGCCGCCCTTGACCGATGACCTCGGAGATGGGGCGCAAGAACCCGAATTCAAGCCGTTGACGCGCGAGGAAGCGCGGCAATGGCGCGCCAGCCAGCCGGGGCTATCGCTCTGGCGGCTGGTGGGGGTGCAGTGGCTGGTGGGGCTGCTCGCCGCCGCGGTTGCCGCGTTGCTCACGCAGCGGGCCTCTGTCGCGGTGTCGGTCCTGTACGGCGCGGCAACGGTGGCGATCCCTTCGGCCCTCATGGCCTACGGATTGACCTCCAGCGCCTTGTCCCGGCTCTCGTCGGGCTTTGCGCAGGCCGCGCTGGTCGGTTTCCTGTTCTGGGAGGGCGTGAAAGTCCTGCTGTCGGTGGCTCTGCTGGCCGCGGCGGTCTGGATCCTGCCCGAGCCGAACTGGATCGGGCTGCTGATCGGGCTGGTGTTGGTTCTCAAGGTCTACTGGTTTGGGGTGCTCCTCCAGACCCGCAGACCGGTCGCAAACGGTTGACTCCGCGTTTTGGTGCACACAAATGGCTGCTGAAGGCACTCTGACCCCGGGCGAATACATTCGCCACCACCTCGTTCACCTGACGAACCACAAGCAGTCGAGCATCGTCGACTTCTCCGTGATCAACGTGGATTCGGTGGTTGTCAGCAGCCTGCTGGGCCTGCTCATGTGCGTCGTGCTGTGGCTGGCCGCGCGCAAGTCCACCGCCGGTGTGCCGGGCCGCTTCCAGGCCGCCGTCGAGATCCTGGTCGAAATGGTGGACAACCAGGCCAAGGCCGTCATCCACAACGCCACCAGCCGCAAGCTCATCGCCCCCCTCGCCCTGGCCGTGTTCGTCTGGATCTTCCTGATGAACTTCATGGACATGATCCCGGTCGACCTGATTCCCCAGATCTGGCACAGCGCCGGCCCCGCCATGGGCTTCAAGGACTACCTGCGCGTGGTGCCCACGGCCGACCTGTCCACGACCCTGGGCCTGTCCGTCTCCGTCCTGCTGCTCTGCCTGTTCTACAACATCAAGATCAAGGGCCTGGGCGGCTGGGCGCACGAATTGGTGTCCGCTCCCTTCGGCACCAGCAAGAACCCGCTCTGGGCGGTGCTGCTGGGCGTGGTCAACTTCCTGATGCAAATGATCGAGTTCGTGGCGAAGACGGTTTCGCACGGCATGCGGTTGTTTGGCAACATGTTCGCGGGTGAGCTGGTGTTCATGCTGATCGCGCTGCTGGGGGCCTATGCCACCCTCTCGCTCGGCGGTGGACTCTTCTTCGTCGGACACCTGATCGCCGGCACGGTGTGGACCTTGTTCCACATCCTGGTCATCACCTTGCAGGCGTTCATCTTCATGATGCTGGCCCTTATCTACCTGGGGCAGGCGCATGACGCTCACTGACGCGACCGTCCAGGACGCGCTCGGGTAATTTCGTTCCTTTTCTCAATCAGCAAACTTCCATCTCAATAGGAGTCATCATGGAAAACGTTCTGGGTCTCGTCGCTCTGGCTTGCGGCCTCATCGTCGGTCTGGGCGCCATCGGCGCTTCCATCGGCATCGCGCTGATGGGCGGCAAGTTCCTCGAGTCTTCGGCCCGTCAGCCCGAACTCATGAACGACCTGCAAACCAAGATGTTCATCCTGGCCGGCCTGATCGACGCGGCCTTCCTGATCGGCGTGGCCATCGCCCTGCTGTTCGCCTTCGCCAACCCCTTCACGCTGTAAATCGGTTGGTCGGCCCCGCGCGGGCGCGGCCATCGCGGTGAGCGGGCGCAGCGCCCGCCGCCGCCCCGGTCCGTCCGCCGGTTCGCCGGTGTGTTTTTCCCTTAGTCCACACAGAAAGGCGTTGCGATGAACATCAATGCAACCCTCTTTGCGCAGGCCATCGTCTTCGCGATCCTGATCTGGTTCACGATGAAGTTCATCTGGCCACCGATCGCAAAGGCCCTCGATGAGCGCGCGCTGAAGATTTCCGAAGGCCTGGCCGCCGCCGAGAAGGCCAAGACCGAGCTCGCCGCGACCAACAAGCGCGTCGAAGAGGAGCTGGGCAAGTCGCGCAACGAGTCCGCCACCCGCCTGGCCGACGCCGAGCGCCGCGCCCAGACCATCATCGAAGAGGCCAAGGCCCGCGCCAACGACGAGGCCGCCAAGATCGTGGCCGCCGCGCGCCAGGAAGCCGAGCAGCAGGTCGTCAAGGCCCGCGAGACGCTGCGCGAGCAGGTGGCCGCGCTGGCCGTCAAGGGCGCCGAGCAGATCCTGCGCAAGGAAGTCAACGCCGGCGTGCACGCCGACCTGCTCAACCGCCTGAAGACCGAGCTCTGATCGGTCCAACACGAGACGACCATGGCCGAAATCGCCACCATTGCCCGCCCGTACGCGGAAGCGCTGTTCAAGGCCTGCGGCCAGGATGCCGCCGGCGCGGCGGCCTGGCTTGACGCCCTGGCCACCGTGGCCGCCGATGCGGGGCTGCGCCAGTTCGCCGACAACCCCAAGGTCACGCCCCAGCAGGTGTTCGATCTCATCGGTGGCGTGCTCAAGAGCCCGCTGCCGACCGCCGGCCAGAACTTCCTGCGCACGGTGATCGACAATGACCGCCTGGCCGCGCTGCCCGAGATCGCCGCCCAGTTCCGCGCGCTCAAGAACGCCCAGCAGGGTTCGGCCGACGCCACGGTGTACAGCGCCTTCCCGATCGAGCCCTCGGCCCTGGCCGACCTGTCGGCCGTGCTCGAGAAGCGCTTCGCCCGCCCGCTCAACCTGCAGGTGCAAGTGCAGCCCGAACTCATCGGCGGCATTCGCGTGGTGGTCGGCGACGAGGTGCTGGACACCTCCGTCAAGGCCCGCCTGGAACAGATGAAAGTTGCCCTCACGGCCTGATGGCCGGACGTCGGGCGCGCCGCATACCAATCAACGAAAGAAGGAAAGAGTCATGCAACTCAATCCCGCCGAAATTTCCGAACTGATCAAGTCCCGCATCGAGGGCCTGGCGGCCAGCAGCGACGTGCGCAACCAGGGTACCGTGGTGTCCGTCACCGACGGCATCGTGCGCGTGCACGGCCTGTCCGACGTGATGCAGGGTGAGATGCTCGAATTCCCGGCCAACAAGGACGGCGTGCCTTCCTTCGGCCTGGCGCTCAACCTCGAGCGCGACTCCGTCGGCGCCGTGGTGCTGGGCGAGTACGAGCACATCTCCGAAGGCGACACCGTCAAGTGCACGGGCCGCATCCTGGAGGTGCCCGTGGGCCCCGAGCTCGTGGGCCGCGTGGTGAACGCCCTGGGTCAGCCCATCGACGGCAAGGGCCCGATCAACGCCAAGCTGACCGACGTGATCGAGAAGGTCGCCCCGGGCGTGATCGCGCGCCAGTCGGTCGACCAGCCGGTGCAGACCGGCCTGAAGTCCATCGACTCCATGGTGCCCGTCGGCCGTGGCCAGCGCGAGCTGATCATCGGCGACCGCCAGACCGGCAAGACCGCCGTGGCGATCGACGCGATCATCAACCAGAAGGGTCAGAACATGACCTGTATCTACGTCGCCATCGGCCAGAAGGCGTCGTCGATCAAGAACGTGGTGCGTGCCCTTGAGCAGGCCGGTGCGATGGACTACACCATCGTCGTCGCCGCGTCGGCTTCCGAGTCGGCCGCCATGCAGTACCTGTCGGCCTACTCGGGCTGCACCATGGGCGAGTACTTCCGCGACCGCGGCCAGGACGCCCTCATCGTGTACGACGACCTGTCCAAGCAGGCCGTGGCCTACCGTCAGGTCTCCCTGTTGCTGCGCCGCCCGCCGGGCCGTGAAGCCTACCCGGGCGACGTGTTCTATCTGCACAGCCGCCTGCTCGAGCGCGCCGCGCGCGTCAACGCCGACTACGTCGAAGCCTTCACCAAGGGTGAAGTCAAGGGCAAGACCGGCTCGCTGACCGCGCTGCCCATCATCGAGACGCAAGCCGGTGACGTGTCGGCGTTCGTGCCGACCAACGTGATCTCGATCACCGACGGCCAGATCTTCCTGGAAACCAACCTCTTCAACGCCGGCATCCGTCCCGCCATCAACGCGGGTATCTCGGTGTCGCGCGTGGGTGGTGCCGCCCAGACCAAGCTGATCAAGGGCCTGTCCGGCGGTATCCGTACCGACCTCGCGCAGTACCGTGAACTCGCGGCCTTCGCGCAGTTCGCCTCCGACCTCGACGAAGCCACCCGCAAGCAGCTTGACCGCGGTGCCCGCGTGACCGAACTGCTCAAGCAGGCCCAGTACAGCCCGCAGTCCATCAGCCTGATGGCCGCGTCGCTGTTCGCGGTGAACAAGGGCTTCCTGGACGACGTCGACGTGAAGAAGGTGCTGGCTTTCGAGTCGGGCATGCACGCCTTCCTGAAGGACAAGCACGCCGCGCTGCTGAGCAAGCTGCAGAACGACAAGGCCATGGACAAGGACGCCGAAGCCCAGCTGTCGGCGGCCATCGCCGAGTTCAAGAAAACCGGCACGTACTGAGCGCCCCAGGGCCAACCAGGAGCAGCGATGGCTACAGGCAAGGAAATCCGCGGCAAGATCAAAAACTTCGAATCGACGAAGAAGATCACCAAGGCCATGGAGATGATTTCCGTGTCCAAGATGCGCAAGGCGCAGGACCGCATGCGTGCGGCCCGGCCTTACGCCGAGAAGGTGCGGCAGATTGCGGGCAACCTGAGCAAGGCGAACCCCGAGTACACGCACCCGTTCATGGAAACCAACGAAGCCAAGACCGCGGGCTTCGTCGTCGTGACCACGGACAAGGGCCTCTGTGGCGGCCTCAACACCAACGTGTTGCGCGCCTTCACGAACGAGCTCAAGGCCCTGCAGGCCGCGGGTGAGTCGGCCGAGATCGTGGCCATCGGCAACAAGGGCCTGGGCTTCATGAACCGCATCGGCGCCAAGGTGGTGTCCAGCGTCACGAACCTGGGCGACCGGCCCCACCTGGACAAGCTGATCGGCCCCGTCAAAGTGCTGCTCGACGCCTACACCGAGGGCCGCATCAAGAGCGTGCACCTGGCCTACACCCGCTTCATCAACACGATGAGGCAAGAGGTCGTGGTGCAGCAGCTGCTGCCCCTGACCGCCGAGGACCTGCAGGAAGGCGCGGGCGGCCGCGACTGGGACTACATCTACGAACCCGACGCGGCCACCGTCATCGACGAGCTGCTGCTGCGCTACGTCGAGGCCCAGGTCTACCAGGCCGTGGCCGAGAACATGGCGTCCGAGCAGGCGGCGCGCATGGTGGCCATGAAGGCCGCGACCGACAACGCGGGCAACGTGATCGGCGAGCTCAAGCTCGTCTACAACAAGACCCGCCAGGCCGCCATCACCAAAGAGCTGTCCGAGATCGTCGCCGGCGCCGCCGCCGTCTAAGGTCCGCGCCCCTCCGAATCCAGAGAAAACAGAAGGTAAACATCATGTCTCAAGTGCAAGGCAAGATCGTCCAGTGCATCGGCGCCGTTGTGGACGTGGAATTCCCGCGCGACCAAATGCCGCGCGTGTACGACGCGCTGAAGATGGAGGGCACGGCCCTCACGCTGGAAGTCCAGCAGCAGCTCGGTGACGGCGTGGTGCGCACCATCGCCCTGGGCTCGTCCGACGGCCTGCGCCGCGGCATGCTGGTGACCAACACCAACGCCCCCATCACCGTGCCCGTGGGCAAGGCCACGCTGGGCCGCATCATGGACGTGCTGGGCAACCCCATCGACGAACGCGGTCCCGTCGACCAGACGCTCACCGCCTCCATCCACCGCAAGGCCCCGGCCTACGACGAGCTGTCGCCCTCGCAGGAACTGCTGGAGACCGGCATCAAGGTGATCGACCTGGTCTGCCCTTTCGCCAAGGGCGGCAAGGTGGGCCTGTTCGGTGGCGCCGGCGTGGGCAAGACCGTGAACATGATGGAGCTCATCAACAACATCGCCAAGGCGCACTCGGGCCTGTCCGTGTTCGCCGGCGTGGGTGAGCGCACCCGCGAGGGCAACGACTTCTATCACGAGATGGCCGACTCCGGCGTCGTGAAGCTGGACGACCTGGCCGAGTCGAAAGTGGCCATGGTCTACGGCCAGATGAACGAGCCCCCGGGCAACCGCCTGCGCGTGGCCCTGACCGGCCTGACCATCGCCGAGTCCTTCCGCGACGAAGGCCGCGACGTGCTGTTCTTCGTGGACAACATCTACCGCTACACGCTGGCCGGTACCGAAGTGTCCGCCCTGCTGGGCCGCATGCCGTCCGCCGTGGGTTACCAGCCGACGCTGGCCGAAGAGATGGGCCGTCTGCAGGAGCGCATCACCTCCACCAAGGTGGGCTCCATCACCTCGATCCAGGCCGTGTACGTGCCCGCGGACGACCTGACCGACCCCTCGCCCGCCACCACCTTCGCCCACCTGGACTCCACCGTGGTGCTGAGCCGCGACATTGCCGCCCTGGGTATCTACCCCGCCGTGGACCCGCTGGACTCCACCAGCCGCCAGCTCGATCCGCTGGTCGTGGGCGAGGAGCACTACAGCACGGCCCGCGCCGTGCAGGGCACGCTGCAGCGCTACAAGGAGCTGCGCGACATCATCGCCATCCTGGGCATGGACGAACTGTCTCCCGAAGACAAGCTGGCCGTGGCCCGCGCTCGCAAGATCCAGCGCTTCCTGTCGCAGCCTTTCCACGTGGCCGAGGTGTTCACCGGCTCGCCCGGCAAGTACGTGCCGCTGGCCGAGACCATCCGCGGCTTCAAGATGATCACCGCCGGCGAATGCGACCACCTGCCCGAGCAGGCCTTCTACATGGTCGGCACCATCGACGAGGCCTTCGAGAAGGCCAAGAAGCTGGCGGCGGGCTGATCGGTCCCTGCCTGAGGAAATACCATGAGCACCATCCACGTCGACGTGGTCAGCGCCGAGGAGTCCATCTTCTCGGGCGAGGCCAAATTCGTCGCCCTGCCGGGCGAGGCGGGTGAGCTCGGCATCCTGCCCGGCCACATTCCGCTGATCACCCGCATCAAGCCCGGTGCCGTGCGCATCGAGAAGGCCGACGGCGGCGAAGAGTTCGTCTTCGTGGCCGGCGGCATCCTCGAGGTGCAGCCCAACGCCATCACTGTGCTGTCCGACACCGCCATTCGCGGCAAGGACCTCGACGAGGCCAAGGCCTCGTCGGCCCGCCAGCAGGCCGAAGAAGCGGTGAAGAACGCCAAGACCGACGTTGACCTGGCCAAGGCCACGTCCGAACTCGCGGTCATGGCCGCGCAGATCGCTGCGCTGCGCAAGTACCGCCAGAAGAAGTGAAGGACGTCTTCCCTTCGCGAGAGACCGGCCCTGCGCCGGTCTTTTTTTGCCCGCGCCGCTGTTCAGCGTTCGGGCGCTTCACTATGATGGCCGCGTCCCCCGCGCGCCACCCGCTGCATGTCCTCGCTCTTCGACAGTCCGGAACTCGCCCCTGAAGAAGTCGCCGCCCGGCTGCTGGTCACGCCGACGGCGCTCGCCGATCTCACGATCGCGGACGCGATGAAGGTGGTGGGTTACATGAAGCCCAAGCTCATCAAGGCCGGCACCGTGATCATTCACGAGGGCGAGGTGCGCGGCAACGACTACATGCTGCTGGTGCTGGAAGGCGACATTGCCGTCGAGAGCGACCTGCCCGGCCTGCACGAGAGCATGGTGGTCAACGTGATGGGCCCGGGCCACCTGCTGGGCGAGATGGGCGTGCTCGACGGGGCGCCGCGCTCGGCCACCTGCACGGCCAACACCGACATCGCCGCCGCCGTGCTGTCGCGCACCGCGCTGATGCGCCTGCTCAAGGACGATCCGCGCCTGGGCTCGCGCCTGCTGCTGGCCATTTCCAAGCGCCTGGCCGACCGGCTGCGCGACACCACGCGCAAGCTCAAGACCTTCGCCCAGATGAACAAGGCCCTGCAGCAAGAGCTGCAGGTGGTGATGAACAACCGCACCAATCTGACGCGCGGGCGCGGCTGAACGGCGGCGCGAATCTGTGTCCCCTCCGCGCGGTGCGCTTCGGTGCGAGCGCTGGCGGGGCGGTGCAGCGCTCAGGCGCGCAGCACCGCATCGGGCAGCTCGTTCTCGCCCGGCGCCGCGGCGTCGGACGGGAAGTGCTGCACCAGCAGCGCCGACACCTCCTCCAGCACCTGCGTGAGGCCATCTTCGAACCCACCCGCGCGCAATTGCGCACCCAGCCGGTCGACGATCGCCTGCCAGGTCTCGGGCGGCACCCGGCGCGCCAGCGCGCGGTCGGCCACGAACTCGATGGCGTGTTCGGCGAGCAGCAGGTAGATCAGCACGCCGTTGTTGTGTTCGGTGTCCCACAGCCGCAGGCGGCCGAACCAGGCGAGGGCGCGGTCGCGCACCACGGCGGCCAGGGGCTCGCGGGGGCCGATGCGCAGCAGGTAGCTGGTGGGCAAGGCGGCCTCGACCACCAGGCGCACCTCCCCGGTGTGGCGCGCCTCGCTGGCCGTGACCCGCCGAGTGAGGCGTTCGGCCATGTCGTCGGGCACGGCGCGCGCGCTGTCGTGCCGGTCCATCCAGCGGTGTCTGAGCAAGCGCCACCAGCGGTTCATGACCGGGCCCTCCTCACCAGCCGCCGGAGGCGCCGCCGCCCCCGAAGTTGCCGCCGCCGCCGGAGCTGAAGCCCCCGCCGCCGCCAAAGCCGCCGCGACCGCCGCCGAAGCCGCCACCCCCCCAGCCCCCGCTGCCGCCCCAAGGGCCGCCACGGCCGCGCGACGAAGGCACCGACGCCGGCATGAAGCGAGCGAGCACCGCCACCAGCATGCCCAGCACCGCGGCCCCGGCCGCCACCCACAGCACCGAGGTGAGCAGCCAGGCGATCACACCCGTGGCCGCGCCGGTGAGCGGGATGCCCAGCCCGCGCCCGAAGGCCCGGCGCATGAAACCGGCGACCATGGGCACGGCGAACAGCAGAAACACCAGGGCATCGGTCCATTCGCCGGCGCCGCCGCGGGCGCTCGGCTCCTGCGCGGGCAGCGGCAGCGCCTCGCCGCGCACGGCGGCCATGATCTGCGTGAGCCCGGCGTCGATGCCGCCCGCGAAATCGCCGCGCCGCAAGGCGGGTGCCACCGCCTGGTCGAGGATGCGGCGCGCCAGCAGGTCCGGGATGGCGCCTTCGAGCGTCTTGGCCGGCGCGATGCGCATGCGCCGGTCGTCCTTGGCGATGACGAACAGCAGGCCGTCGCCCACGTCGCGGCGCCCGATCTTCCAGGCGTCGCCCAGGCGCTGGGTGTAGTCGGCGATGTCCTCGGGGGCGGTGCTCGCCACCATCAGCACCACGATCTGCGTGCCGCGTTCGCGCTCGAAGCCGGCCAGGCGCTCCTCGATGCGCTGCAGCGTGGCGGCGTCCAGCGTGCCCGTGAGGTCCATCGCCCGCGCGCGCAGCTCGGGCACGGGCTGCAGGCCCTGCGCCCAGGCGAAGGCGGTGGCCAGGCCCAGGACCAGGGCCATCAGCGCGCGCAACAGGGGGGTGCTCATCGACGGGGGGCGCGGCCGCGTGGGGTTCAGGGTGCGGCCAGGCGCGGCCTTACGGTTTCTGCGTGCCGAAGTCCACCTTGGGCGGCTGGCTGATCTGCGCCTCGTTGGTCACGGTGAAGTTGGCCTTGGGCTGGTAGCCGAACACCATGGCCGTGAGGTTGCTCGGGAAACTGCGCGCCAGCACGTTGTAGGCCTGCACGGCCTGGATGTAGCGGTTGCGCGCCACGGCGATGCGGTTCTCGGTGCCCTCGAGCTGCACGCGCAGGTCGGAGAAGCCCTGGTTGGCCTTGAGGTTGGGGTACTGCTCCACCACCACCATCAGGCGGCTGAGCGCGCTGCCCAGCTCGCCCTGCGCCGCCTGGAATTTCTGCAGCGCCGCGGGGTCGTTGAGCAGCTCGGGCGTGGCCTGGATCGAGGTGGCCTTGGCGCGCGCGTTGATCACCGCCTCCAGCGTGCCGCGCTCGAAATTGGCCTCGCCCTGCACGGTGGCGACGATGTTGGGGATGAGGTCGGCGCGGCGCTGGTACTGGTTGAGCACCTCGGCCCAGGCCGAGCGGCTTTCTTCGTCCAGGCGCTGGAAATCGTTGTAGCCGCAGCCGCCCAGCACGGCAGTGGCGCAGAGCAGCAGCAGCGAGAGCAGGCGACGCATGGGATCTCCTTGGGGTTCCGGGTTCGCGGGCACTATACCCCGCACCCGTGGCGCGGCGGCACAATGCGCGCATGCGCAAACCCAAGCTGCCACCGGGTACGCCGGACGACACCGAAGCCGCGTTCTACGACGCCCTGCAACACGCCGACATCGACCGTCTCATGGCCTGCTGGGCGGACGAGGACGACATCGTCTGCGTGCACCCCGGTGGCCCGCGCCTGCTGGGGCACGAGGCCATCCGCGCCACCTTCGAGGCCATGTTCGCCAATGGCAGCGTGATGGCCATGCCCGAGAAGCTGCACCGCCACGACGACGGCCACTGTGCCGTGCACAGCGTGGTCGAGCGCGTGGCCGTGCTCGGCGACGACGGGCCGCGCCATGCCTTCGTGCTCGCCACCAACGTCTACATCAAAACGGCGCAGGGCTGGCGCCTGATCGCGCACCACGCGAGCCCGGGCACGCGCACCGAGCCGGCCGAGGCGTCCGCCCAGAAGCCCTTGCTGCATTGAATTGAAGCCCGAACCCTTGTTGGCCGATCTGTCCGCCTACCGAGCGCCCTGGTGGCTGCCCGGCGGGCACGCGCAGACCATCTGGCCCGCGCTGCTGGCGCGCCGGCATTTCGGCCCGGCGCCCCTTTGGCGGCGCGAGCGCTGGACCACGCCCGACGGAGACTTCATCGATGTCGACCACGCCACGCACGCGGCGCACGCGCAGTCGCCGCGGCTGGTGCTGTTCCACGGGCTCGAGGGCTCCTCGGCCAGCCAGTACGCCGTGGCCTTCGCCGATTTCGCCGCCGAGCGCGGCCTGGCCTACGCGGTGCCGCACTTTCGCGGCTGCTCGGGCGAGATCAACCGCGCGCCGCGCGCCTACCACTCGGGGGACTTCGAGGAGATCGACTGGATCCTGCGCCGCTTCGCCCAGGCCGACCCGCTGCGCCCATTGGTCGCGGTGGGCGTCTCGCTGGGCGGCAACGCGCTGCTGCGCTGGGCCGGTGAGTCCGGCGATGCGGCGGGCGGCGTGGTGACGGCGGTGGCGGCGGTGTGCTCGCCGCTGGACCTCGCGGCGGGCGGCCACGCCATCGGGCGGGGCCTGAACCGGCAGATCTACACGCGCATGTTCCTGCGCAGCATGAAGCCCAAGGCCCTGGACAAGCTGGCCCAGCACCCGGGCCTGTTCAACGCCGAGGCGTTGCGCGCAGCGGCCGACCTGCACGCCTTCGACGACATCTTCACCGCGCCGCTGCACGGTTTCCGCGACGCCGAGGACTACTGGGCGCGCGCCTCCGCCAAGCCGCACCTGGCGCGCATCCGCGTGCCGGCGCTGGCCGTCAATGCGCGCAACGACCCCTTCGTGCCCGCGCACTCGCTGCCGAGCGCGCGCGAGGCCGGGCCGCGCGTGACGCTGTGGCAACCGGCGCACGGCGGCCACGTGGGCTTCGCCGCCCCGCTGGGTGCCTGGGGATTGCCGGGCCATGTGCGCGCCATGCCCGAGGCGGTGGGACACTGGCTGCTCGCCCACACCTGAGGCCACCGTCATGGACGACATCGTCAAGGCTGCGCTCGCCAAATGGCCCAACGTGCCGCACTGCCACGGCTGGCTGGGGCTGGATGCGCGCGGCCAGTGGTACATGCGCGACGACCGCGTGCAGGCCGCCGGCCCCTTCGCACGCAGCAAGGGCTCGCTGCTGCGGCACGACAAGCTCATTGCCTTCATCCAGCGCAACTACGCGGCCGACGAACAGGGCCAATGGTTTTTTCAGAACGGCCCGCAGCGCGTGTACGTGGAGCTGGAGAACACGCCCTGGGTCTGGCGCCTGCAGCCCGACGGCGGCGTGCAGGCCCACGACGGCGAGCCCGTGGCGGTGCGTTCCAGCCTGCTCGACGAGGAGGGGCGGCTCTACCTCGACACCGATCGTGGCATCGGCCTCGTGCACACGGCCGACATGGCGCTCGCGGCCGATGCGGTGGAGGCGGGCCGCTGGCAACCCGAGGCCGTGCGCGTGGACGAACTGCCCGCACGCTATGGCTTCGTGCGCAGCCCCGAGGCCATGAAAAAAGCCGGTCATTGACCGGCTTGTGTTCGGTGGCGCCGCGCGCGCTTACTTGGCGCGGTCCACCAGGTACTGCACGGCGGCCTTGATTTCGGCGTCCGAGGCGGCCATGGCGCCACCCTTGGGCGGCATGGCGCCCTTGCCCTTGATGGCGCTGGCGGTGAGCGCGTCCACGCCCAGGGCGATACGCGGGGCCCAGGCGGCCTTGTCGCCCGTCTTGGGCGCGCCGGCCACGCCCGCGGCGTGGCACACGGTGCAGGCCTGCTTGTACAGGGCTTCGCCGTTGGCGGCGACGGCGGCGGCCGGGGCCGCCGGCGCAGGGGCGGCGGCAGGAGCCGCGGCCGCGGGAGCCGCAGGCGCGGGCGCGGCCGGTGCGGGCGCCGGCGCGGCGGCTTCGGCCGCCGAGGCGGGGGCCGCCAGCTGCGGCTCGGCGAACTTGGCGCCGGCGGCGTTGGCCATGTACACGACGGCACGGCCGATCTCCGGGTCGCGGAAGGCGCCGCCACCCTGTGCGCCCATGGCGCCCTTGCCCTTGAGCGCCGAATTCAGCAGCGCTTCGTAACCGGTGGCGATGCGCGCGGCCCAGGCGCTGGCGTCGCCGAACTTGGGGGCGCCCGCGAGGCCGGCCTCGTGGCAGGCGGCGCACTGGGCCTTGAAGACGTTGGCGCCAGACTCCAGCGGGCGGTTGGCGTCGCGGATTTCCACGGAGCCGATCTTCTCGATGCGCTGGGCGACCGCGATGTCGGTATCCACCGCGCCGGCGCCGGGCTTGTTGGCCGAGGTCACGAAGTAGACCAGGCCGATGATGACGAACACAGGCACCACGAACGCGAAGAACGACGTCCACAGCAGCTGGGCAGGCGTCTTGATGGGGCCGGTATGGGAATCGTGGTCGCTCATGGGGTCCTCAGGGGGTGGCAGGCGGGCCTTCAAGGCCTTCTGGCAAGGTGCGCCGGGGCACCGGCGGACAGCCCGCGATTATATCTAGCGCCTCTGGCGGGCCGGGCGATCCCGAGCAAGCCGCTAGAATGGGCGCCACCGCGCGGCTGTAGCTCAGTGGATAGAGTATCGGCCTCCGAAGGCTGTCGTCATCGGAGCAACGCGCGTCAGAACGAGTATTGGTCTTTTCCAGCCACGCGGCTGTAGCTCAGTGGATAGAGTATCGGCCTCCGAAGGCTGTCGTCATTCGGGAACCGCGCAGTAGAACGAGTATTGGTCTTTTCCAGCCACGCGGCTGTAGCTCAGTGGATAGAGTATCGGCCTCCGAAGCCGAGGGTCGTGGGTTCGATCCCCGCCAGCCGCGCCATACCTCACCCCCTCGGTGAGTAGCCAATCACAAGGGCAGCTGATTGGCTTCGACGTCTCGTTCTTGAGCAAGCCCTTCAGGGCACAGCATGCCCTCGGACCAATGGTCAGAAGGAATGTTGCGTTTTTTTCTGTGCCTTGGCTGTGCCCAGCCTGTGCCATCCTTCAAGCGGGCAAGGCTCGATTGCGACCCTCAGTCCCGTGCCAAGAAGATCCTCCTAATCCTGCACTATGCGTGCTTAGCTGCAACGCTGACTCGCCGCTCTACTTTGCAGCGATGTTTTCGGACACTGGCCTTCAAGGCGTTAACTGCTCCTCCTGTCCGGAAGCAGACCTTCAAGCCACGTCTCTGTATGGCTGGCTACCGACAAGTAGCAAGTTCAGGAGCCTCAGGTCGGTGTCAACGCAACCGGCTGCAAATCAGCCCTTGGCATGCAACGCGATGGGGCTCGGCCGATTCCCTCTGCAGCACTTGTGGGAACAACGGCGGTGGGGACCAGATTCGCTTCACCGCACCTAGCCGGCCTCTAAACAATTGGTATGTCCAGTATTTGGGGCGGCCAATACCGGAGAACAACACCGCGCCACTCTTCGGCAACTTCTTGTTTTTCCTCCTGACTTAAGGTATAAAAACCGGAAGTAACGGCCTTCTGGGCGGGAAAGGAATATCGCAGTGATTCAGACCTATGTAGACGCAAGCGACGTCAATGCGCGACTGGAAACGCTCGGGCTTAAGGAGGCGCGACTCGCGGACATCGTGAAGCGCGGCTACGTCGCCTTTATCTCTTGCACCCCGAACCATCCCCCGCTCTTCCCCGGCTTCAGCGCCTGGGCGACGATGGTCTGCGGCTTGCGCGAATACCTGCTGCCCGAGTGGGAGCGGTCGGACGAGAACAACTACTCGCTGGTCATCAACCCAGCGCGAAATGTCGCGATTGCTGTCGCGACCGGTGATGACGCGACAGGGCGGCGCGATGCGATCCCGACGACCAAGTCGTCCAAGGGGCCGAGCACGGTCGGCGCCGTCGTCTCTAATCAGATGCAACTCGAACTCCCCTACGTCTTCCCGCCCGTCACGGCACCGGCGCGTCCGGCTAACCCGGATGAGCAGCGGATGACGTGGATTCTCCTGGTGCACCGCGCACAGGGTGAGGTGCGCTGCGAACTCTCTTTGCCCACATCGATGGGCGCTGACGGGCGCGTTGATGGCTGGCGTGAACGGATCATCTTGAGTGCCATCCCGACTGATCCGGAAGTTGTTGAGATCACGCCTCCGCAACCGTCGTTGCCGGACATCAATGTCGACGTTAAGCGTCGCGTATGACTAGAGACAAGCTGTTCAATCCGTCTCGGTTGACCCTCGCCCGCAAGCGTCGCGGACTGACAATGACCAAGCTCGCCACCGCCATCGGCGTCGAGCCGCGCTCCGTGTCGGCCTACGAGAAGGGCGAGTTCGGGCCAGACGATGATCGACTGGCCAGCTTGGCCGCGGTTCTGAAATTTCCACAGGAGTTTTTCTTCGGTGATGATCTGGACGAGCCAACGCCAGACATTGCCAGCTTCCGTGCGCTTTCCAAGATGTCTGCAGGTCAGCGCGATACCGCCCTCGGTGCCGGTGCTATCGCACTATTGCTGAATGCATGGATCGAGGCTCGCTTCGAGCTTCCTGCGCCTGATCTGCCGGACCTTAGTCGTGAGGATGATCCCGAGGCTGCAGCGCGCGCGCTGCGCCAGCAATGGGGGCTCGGCGAGTTGCCGGTGAAGAACATGGTCCACCTGCTTGAGTCGAAGGGTGTACGTGTCTTCTCATTGTCGGTGGATGCCGCCGAGGTTGATGCCTTCTCGATGTGGCGACAGAGCACACCCTTCGTGTTCCTGAACACGAAGAAATCTGCCGAGCACAGCCGCTTTGATGCCGCGCACGAGTTGGGGCACCTGGTCCTCCATCGCCATGGATCGCCACAGGGGCGCGAAGCGGAGCGTGAGGCCAATACCTTCGCCTCGGCATTCTTGATGCCAAGAGCCAGTGTCCTCGCCTATGCGCCCCGCATGGCGACGCTCGATCACCTGATCAGGCTCAAGAAGTACTGGAGCGTCTCCGTGGCAGCGCTTACCTACCGGCTACATGCCGTGGGGGCGATAAGCGACTGGCACTACCAGTCGCTATACATCGACCTGTCGTCCCGCGGATATCGCAAAAGCGAACCTGACGAGGGACAGCGGGAGTCGTCGCAGATTCTCCAGAAGGTCTTCACCGCATTGCGTGATGAAAGCATCTCCAAGGTCGACATAGCGAGTGAGCTTTGCGTTCCCGTGGAAGAGCTGGATCAGCTTGTATTTGGGCTCGCAATCACGGGGCTGAGCGGCGGAGGGCGCGGCAGCCATAGCCGTGCAGCCAAGCCCCCTCAGCTTCGAGTTGTGAGTTCGCCAGAGGAGTTTCATAGATGACCAAGAAGGACATTCACGTCGTACCTCACAAAGATGGCTGGGCGACAAAAACTGAAGGGGCCAGCCGCGCAGGAGTCGTTGTTAATACGCAGAAGGCGGCGATCGAGCGCGCCCGCGAGCAAGCCAAGCGGGAACGAGCTGAGGTGGTCATTCACCGCAAGGACGGCACGATCCGGGATAGCGACAGCTACGGAAACGATCCGAATCCACCCAAAGACAGGAAGAACTGAGCGGCGGCGACCAGCTACCTAAGCTAGGCCCATGTCTATTCTGGGTCTGGTCACCGAACTTGCGCCGTGGATTGAGCAGTGTAGAAATCGCCAATGGAAGTCGATTCGACCGTATCCTCGCGGTTGAATACGTCGATGCCGCTCAGGAGGGGTAAAACTCTCGATTCGCCTAGTGCATAGATGGCGCTGCTGTGGGAGGCTACGCGGCGAACATTAAACTGGTTTCGTTGAGCAGCAAAGCTCGAATAGGACGAGTGCATAGTTTGCTGAACAATCGAGCCGTGCGGTTGGCCCAGGCGGACGTCGAATGCAGACCCCTCTGCCTTTGAACTGAGTCAATGCATGCACATGTGCCGTAGCCCAGCTTGGCGGATTCGTTGCATGGACTTACGATGTGTCCATGTCAAACCTCGCACAGACGCTCAAACAAGAAATTGCCCGTATCGCCCGCAAGGAGGTACGAGAAGATGTCACCGCACTTCGAAAGGCAGCCTCAACACACAGAACAGAGATCGCGGCGCTCAAGCGATCGGTCAAGGACCTGCAGGTGCAACTGCGCGCCACCCAAAGGGCATTCGCTCGTGCCGTACCCGTTCAAGCCCCAGAAGAGGCGTCTTCACGTCCAGGTCGAAAGCCAACCTTCAACGCCGAACGCCTCAAGGTCAAACGACAAGCGCTCGGCATGAGTCAGGCGCAGATGGCAGAGCTCCTCGGGATCTCCTCCCTTAGTCAATGGAAGTGGGAGTCTGGCCAGGTGACGCCGCGGGCCTCAAAACTCGCTCGTTACTTCGAGGTTATGGCGATGGGCAAGCGAGAAGCTGCGCGACAGCTCGAGTCGGCATAGCGCGACACGCCGCACCTATGACGGGTGCTTCAGTTCGCTTGCCTGTAGCCACCCTAGCCCGGTGCACCGACATGAACCTATACGTGGGACAAATTTTGCCTATGCAAGCTTCAATGCGTGGGCCTCATGGATCTTCTTGTGGCAGACATAGACTGGAGGAAAACATTCAATAGGTGTCGTAGAGCGTCAGCCCACTGCGACGTGCAGACATGGGGTCTCCTCGTTTTCAGTGCAATAAGTGACGGTACGCAAAGCTAGCACTGGCGCGGGGGTGGTCTGGGTAGACCGTTGATTTCATTGACTT
>NZ_QVLS01000017.1 GCF_003417535.1 Hydrogenophaga borbori | reverse complement strand
AAGTCAATGAAATCAACGATCTACCAACACCACCTCCGCGCCAGTGCTAGCTTTTCGTACCGTCACTTATTGCACTGAAAACGAGGAGACCCCAAAAAGGAGCTCACGCTCGGTGAATTCATTCATTTCTCTGCAGCGGAGGTTGAGGCTGTGAAGCGCGACATGCTTGTGTTCGTTGAGCGCTTGGTCACGCCGTGAAGGGGTGTACAACTAGCCAGCCTTCAGCTCATCTTGGATGAATCGCGCAAAGAGCCATGCTACTGGCCAAGTGCTCTCGGTCGAGTTTACGACGCTCGTTATGAACTCGCGGAGATCGTTGTTCTGCAGAGTCATTCTTTGAGTGAGCAAGGCAAGCAAGAACTCGATAAGCGCCTCGGACTTCTCCGGGCGGGTCGCATTTGGAAGTGCATCCAATAGAACACCTAGCATCTGCCGACTAGTTTCTTCATCGCAGGCGCCATATGCGAGTTCCTTGCTTCTGCATGCACGCAGAAAACTTGCCTGAAGTACCCCGTCGTTGAAGCGAGAAAAGTTCAACGGGGACAATACGCTGCGTTCGTATGAATTGTTGGCAAGGCGCTTGCTGCCGTCAGTATGCCCGCGCAGTCTCGTGAGTAGCGTGCATATTGCCGCGAACAAGTCTGCTTGTGTCGCGACCGGCGTCTGCAGTGCCCCGCTGAGCAGGGCGAAATCTGAACGAAGTCCTAACGGATTGCCGTTCATATCTGGCCAGTACAGGTCCCTAGAAAGACCAGTGGCCACTGCTCTTGTCAGTCTTTGAACACGCAGTTCGACCTCGACCGGTACGTCAATCCCCTTGTTGTCGGCCCAAGAGATCATCCTTCTCAGGACAGTAAGCTCGGTGGCCCAACTGGGCTCGTCCTCGTAGCAGTGGACCTCTAGATCTAAAGCGCTAAACGAGCTAAACGTGTCAGCCCCAAGCGCACCGTAGGTGAGGTTTGACTTGAGTCGCTCTGCAACCTTCTTGGGAGCGAGCATTTGAAGCACTGCGAGGTAAGTAGTTGTACCTCCATCCTGAATGTCTCTGAGATTCCTAGAAATACTTAGCAGTTCTTGAATCTCGTCCACGCATGCGGAGACAACTACAGTGGACGTACCTGGAGTTGGGGCTTCGTGTCTAAGCTTGGAGGAGGAAACAATCTGAACCTGCATGTGATCGGTCAACTTCCCCTGAGTTGACTCAAGCAACTCTTCTGATAGAGAAGCAGAGCCTGGATAGGCTGCTGCAACAATCCGGCGCAAGGAAATTGTTTGGCTTCGACGAGTCATTGCAGCCCATTTGCTCCGCACTTTGTCAACAAGGGCCTTGGACTTTTCGGGCGGCTTTCCCGATAACAACGGGGTGACGTCTGCCCCGAGAGAGCACAGTCGACCGTTATCGATGCGTCTGTAAGCGTAGAAGACCCCGAGCCCTGTTAGCGAAGACAGTGTGCTCTTGGCCGAAGATGGAAGATCTGTTGCAACGATTTCGACCGAAGTTACACGCGGCGGAGACACACTGAACTGATCGCCGCGGATGCCTATGACATGAAAGTGCTGCTTGCACCACCTGCAATTGCTACTGTCCTGGTTCTCTATGAACTCTAGGCCGTCTCCATTGAGGCCGTTCAAGTTACAGAGAACAATATGCTCATCGCATGGGTCTTGGCATAACGAGAACAGCGTAATTAACTTGCTCGGAGTGGCTCCTCGCTCCATCAATCGCCGAACTAAGCCGTTCGACGTTGACGCGGAAACGAGGAAAAGTGCTTTGCCGGCGACTTCCGCGGTCACTTGGTTGACGCCTTCATGGGATCTGTGCGACCAAACCGCAGGGTAGGCGGGGAGCCCGCCGAGTCTCATGATCTCACTCAGGGCCGTTAAGGCAACAGAGTAGATGCCAGAGGTGTCTACTACGACATGCTGAGCTTTGGCCTTCCAAATGTAAGGGACCAGCCAGAAAGCAAGCAACTTGACGTGGCGACTATCCTCAAGGACGTTTGCCACACGCAGAAATCTATCGCTATGCCTCTCAGAGGTCTTTGAGTAGTGTGTCCCGGTCGGAGCGCGCTCTTCCCCACCAGCGCGGCAGAAGACCTCCAGCAAACTATGCTGTCGTTCTATGTCGAGCAGGCCCGACCCGCTATGTGTACCCCCTTGAATGGCATTGCAGGTGTGTTCGCCAGTCGCTGGGTCAATCGACACAAACGTCAGACTATCTCCTGAGTTGCCGACGACACTGTAGAGCCTGTCCATCAACAAACTGGCAGGCTGCGCTAGCAACTTCCTTAGGTTGCCAACTGAATCGGGGAAGCCGACAAAGTGAATCGCATGTATCGGCCCAAGCTTCTCCAGCTCGCTGACGAGATCATTCTCGAGTGCATCTCCGTCAAGAGTGTGCTCTGCGAGGAAGATGCTGAGGATCTGGCGGACCACTCCACAGTCTCTCGTCTGATAGGCGTTGAATAGCCAGGCTTTCATTCGCCCCCCATGGGGAGGAGGAACGTCACTACCGTTCCCTTGACGGCAGTTTGTTGAGTTGCTGATTGCGTGAAGGGCCTGTTCCAGTCGAACAGAATCTCCTTGGGCACTCTGGTACCGTCGGACAACTCGCGATGTGCTAACTCTATTCTCGAACCGAACTGTCGATAGATATGAATCTGATTAGTCCGGACACCAATGAATCCGCGCAGTTCTCTTAGTCGAAGCAGGACCTTTGCAAGACCATATCCGCGCCCTAGAGTGTCTGTGGAACTCTGCCCTTTCGCGAAGCATGACAACACAGCATCGAGCTGCTCGTTCACTGGAACGCCATTGACACTGCGTCCGAGCCAGTTGGCAGCCATTCCCGGGCCCGAGTCGAAGACACTCAACTCCAGTATCCCGTCTGCTTTCGGGGCATTGGGCGGTCTCACACCCTCGGGTACCTTCCGCGGGAAGAATCCGCTTGCGAAGTCTTGCGCAGGCGTCAGAGTGCCCCGTCTTTCCGCGACCAAGAGTTTTTGGATCTGCTGAAGGCTGCAATATCGCGCGAAGATCCCCCGCACTGACGGTGCTATGTCCGAATTGTCGATATCGCGACGAGCATGGTCATGAGTATTCTTGAATGTCTCCGCAAGAATTGTCACTAGTGCTTCACGCAGCCCCACTCTGGCTGACATCCAAACTGAACTTGGCACTGGACTTACTACATCGATAAGGCGATCAACGAGTTGGGCAAAGCCAGACTGACTTAGTAGTACATCGGGGCCCTCGGAAGGATAGAGCTGTCTCGGCAGGCCATATTCAGAGGGAAGGTGGTCTGCGCAAACTAAAAAGGCTCTGTCTGAAGTGGATGCCAAGTCCGGCCAAGCGTCCTGAGCTCTAAGTAGTTGCTCTTGAGACCGTCGGATCGTGCGTCGCTCTTGCGGCGTGTTGTTGGCAAGGCTGCCCGACAGTAAGACGGCAACAATCGAAGCCACTGAGTGCCCCCAGCCCGTGCTTGGACTGCCTGGCAGGGCAGACTCCTCAGAAATTTTTAGCTCGCCTACCGTGATGAGTCGTTGAGCAACCAAAGAATCGCTAAACAGCCTTGAGGTGAATGGCTCTAATGCACTAAGCGATATCCCAGCTGCGTCTGGGACTATGGTTGTGATGTCGTCGGGGTCAAGCCATTTCAAGCCGCTATCGTTCATCGCAGATTTTTCCCTGTACGTAGTTCACCTCGCAAGGTCACAGCAAATCGCAGTGACCGCCACTCGTACGAGGTCAAGTGGCACCAACTCGTATTCAGGTCGGATACGAGTTCACAAGGGTAGGCAATATGCCTCAACTTGCTTGCATCCCCAGTCACGGCACGGCTTGTAGGCTGAATCACTGTGTTCCGTGGCTGTCGTTCTGAGCACGCGTACTGGCGATCTCAAGCCGACCGTGAGTTGGCCTCTTCTTCAATCTCAGAGCAATGCGATGCACTACCAGTGCGGGGATGCATCGCTTAGTACGTCCCTTCAAGGACCTTCGCCAGAGTTGACTCGTTCAAGCAGATCGCTGATGTCAATCTGAAAGTACTCGCATAGCTGATCGAGTACCTCCAGTTCGATCCGCTCCGCTGTCTCGTAGTACAGCCTGGTCAGCGTCCCCCGATTGATCCCCGTATCGCGTGCGACGTCCGCGATCTTGAGCTTGCGCTCCCCCATCAAGCGGGCGAAGTGACAGCGGATCATGATGCCGTTCGTCAGAAAATGATCTGTAGAAGATCAAAAAGTGTTGTTCTGGGTCAAAGTGTGGGATATAGTGACCTACAGGAGATCAAAAACACCTGATGCTTTGCAAACTGGTCTCCCAGTGTAACTGCTCAAGAAAGGAGAGCCAACCATGCAAGTCCCTATCGCGGCTGGGCCGCACCAAACCTACCTGACGACCGATGAGTTGTCTGCGCTGATCAAGTACGACAGCCGAACGATCCGCGATCGGCTGAAGGACAGCGTGCTCATCGAAGGCCGGCACTACATCCGTCCCTTTGGCGGCCGCAAGACCCTCTATATCTGGGAGCACATCCAAGAGGACATGGCCCGCCACTCGCAGGTGATGAGTTCCGGCATCCCGATGACCAACGGAGGTGCGCTCCGTGGGTAGTATTCGCCGCCGCCCCGAGTCTGGGCTCCTGTTCTTGGACTTCAAGTACCTCGGCCAACGCCTGCGCGAGCAGACCGCGCTGCCGGATACGGAGCCCAACCGCAAGCGCCTACAAAAGGCCCTTGAGCGCATCGAAGGCGAAATCGCCCTCGGCACGTTCGACTACGAGAAGACCTTCGGAAAGCCACTTCCAGCCAAGTCTGGCCAGACGGACTCCGAAGCTTCGAGCAAAGACGCTGAACTCACTCAGCCCACCACGCGCTCTGGCACCCCCCTGTTCAAGGACTTCGCCGACATGTGGTTCGCCGAGTGTGAAGTGTCCTGGCGCCGCAGCTACCGCGTGACGCAGCGGGGATCGCTAGACCAGTACCTGATCCCGTATTTCGGGGACAAAGAGGTCGGCCACATCACCAAGGCAGACGTTCTGGCTTTTCGGGCATCACTCGCCAAAGTACCCGCCCGAAAAAGCCTCTCCACGCTGTCCAACCGTCGCATCAACTCCGTGATGAAGCCGCTGCGCCAGATCCTCAACGAGGCGGCCGACCGGCTGGAGTTTACGTCCGCGTTTCGCAACATCAAGCCGCTGAAGATGAAGCGAAGCGACGTCATGCCCTTCACGCTCGAGGAGGTCCAGCAGATCCTCACGACCGTGCGGGCCGACTTCCGCAACTACTTCACCGTGCGCTTCTTCACCGGCATGCGTACGGGGGAAGTGCACGGCCTGAAGTGGAAGTACATCGACTTCGAGCGTCGCCTGATCCTGGTTCGCGAGGCCATCGTGATGAAGGAGGAGGATGAGCTCAAGACCGATGGCAGCGTACGCGACATCCAGATGACGGACCTGGTGTTCGACGCTCTACAGGCGCAGTTCAAGGTCACCGGAAGACTCTCCGAGTTCGTCTTCTGCAACCGCAAGGGTGAGCCGATCGACAACCAGAATTTTCTGAATCGGGTCTGGTCACCGCTGTTGCGCCACCTCAATATCCCTCACCGCAGGGCGTACCAGATGCGGCACACGGCTGCCACCCTGTGGCTCGCCGCGGGCGAAGCGCCGGAGTGGATCGCGCGCCAGCTCGGCCACACCAGCACCGAGATGCTGTTTCGGGTGTACAGCCGCTACGTGCCCAACTTGACTCGCCGTGACGGCTCGGCGATGGAGCGGCTCTTGAAGCAACACATCTCTGTCGCCCCGGTGCAGGGTCTGGTGGTGCGCCTGCCGGAAGAGGCGGCCATGTTGCCAGCGGCCCATCAGGCAGGGGCGCATGCTGCATCGGCCGAGACCGCGGCCAACGATGCGCTCGATCCGGCGGCTCTCCTGTCTCAGCCTGGCGCGCCGCTTCAGGGCGGGCAAGCCAGCTCGGCACCGGCAGCCAACGAGGCGCAAGCCTTCGAGGTGCTGCCTGCGCCGCGACGCCGCAAAGCTGCATCGGGTGCCGAAGGCCGGAATCGAACCGTCACCGATCCGGGCGATGCGGAGCTTGCCGCCTTGCTCAGGCCACCCCCGCTGCCGCCGTTCCTGAGGCACGGCTCATAGCGCAGCGCTGAGCGCCCAGGCGCTTTTCTCGACCCAAGAGCCCTTACCAGCTGACTGGTTGACCGGCCGGACCGATGTGTCCGCTGCACCGGTGGGGCGAAGCCTTGCCTGAAACAGCCCCAAGACAACAAGAACACGTCGAAACCGCCGCCCGGAACAGCCCGATCTCCGAACCCGACACCCGACACCCGACTTATCCCTTCATCACCAAGGACCAAGACTATGAACTCGAATCTCAAGACCAGCGCCCAGATCAACAACCCGGCCGTTGACCAAGCAGCCCACGGCATCACCGGCCATATCCAGCCGCACACCGATCCGGTGGCACACGCCCTGGGCATGCCGACCATCCTGAAGGAACTCTCCAAGAACATGGGCGAGTTCGAGAAGGACGTGCGCAGCCAGCTCTCGGCGCGCCTGAACAAGCAGGCGGCCAACGACAAGGCCCATCCGGAGAACTCGTCTCTTTCCGACGCGAACACTGGCGCGGACACCGGTGGCTTTGCGCCTTACGCCGTCTCCCCCGGCGAGGAGATGCCCAACGTGCTGGGTGAACTCGCCGAGCCCGGCTCGGTGTTTCGCGTGAACACGCTGCTGAGCGCGGCTTTCCCGTTCGGTCCCGTGGGCCCGTACATGAACCAGCAGGGCCAGATCTGCCCGCGCCGCGAGGGCAGTGTCTCGATTGCCCTGCTCGGTAGCGGTGATCAGACGCTGGTGCTGCCCACGCCCTCGGAGCAGGCCGGCATCGCCCAGGTCTCCTCTCCCTGCGTACGCTGGATCCGCGCCATCAAGACCCGCGTGCCTGGTGTGCCGGGTGATGCGCTGCTGGTCACGGGTATCGATCAGCCGCGCTCTGGCCGCGGCTCGGGCCCCTGGCTGCTCGACCACCTGGGCTTGTCCGAGGGCATCACCGCCGACCTGAGTCACGCCATCCTGAGTCTGAAGCCCGCTCACCAGGCGTTCTTCATGTCCGCGATTGCTCGGGCCGACATCGAGCAGGCGCTCGTGGCCCTGTTGCCCGAGGTGCGAGCGCGCAGCGTGGTTCACCCGCTGGCCCTCGGTGTGGTTGCGGCCGAGCAAGTCAACTCCCCTGAACTGACCCGCGACGAAACCTCGCTGGTTCGCCTGGCCTGCCTGATCGCCGAACTGGGAGCGTTGCACGCTGCACCAGACCTGGTGTCCGGCGGTGGCTATTCGTCCAGCGAGGCCCTGGTCCGAGAACGCGAGGCCGAGCGCCCCGCGCACCCGCTGACCCAACTCACGCTGCGTGGGCTGCTCACACGCTTCATCAACCTTGAGCCCAAGAGCGATGAGGTCGATGGCCAAGGTGGCATGAAACAAGCAGTCAACGATGGCGTCTGGCTGCAGTTGCTTCTCTCCGATGCCGTGCACCAGCAGTACCGCATCGGCAGCAAATACGGCCCGCTTGGCAAGAACCCAGTGAACCCGAGGTTTGCGCTCATGGCACAGACCTTCGGCGATGCCATGCGGCTTGCGCGCCGCGAAGCGTATGCCCGGCTGCGCGATGTAGATGGCGAAACCCAGCAGCCGCTGCCGCTGGAGCCCGTGCCGACGCTGGTCACGGCGGCGCTGGTGAGGGTGCCGGATGCGCCGGTCGAATCGGCTGAATCTTGTGCCCAGGCCGATGCCGAAGGCGCCAGCGAACAGACCGACGCAGACACCGACGAAGACCAGCTCGCGCTCGACCTGGACGAAGGCCCGCTCACCGAGATGCCCGAGATCGACGACAGCGACGTCGACGATTCCGTGCGGCTGTCGTCCCTGGCCATGTTCTCCGGCTTGGCCCGGGCCTCGACGCCAGTGCGCATTCCCGACCACGAGCGCCGTGCCTATGAGAACCGCTCCATCCCCTGGCCCCGCCCGAGCCTGGCCTGGGCGGCCGGCATGCTCGACGGCGACGGGTGCGTGGCCATCGTGAAGCAGACGTACCCGAACCGCGTCAGCACCTACCGCCTGGTGGTTCAAGTGACGCAGAACTGCCTGCAGACCCTGAAGCACTTCCGGGTGTGCGTGGGCGTGCCAGGGCCGATTCATGAGGTGAAGCGCCGCATCGGCCACAACCGGCAGGTCTACGCCTTGATGTACTCCGGCCCCAAAGCCGTGCTGGTGCTGCAGCGCCTGGCAGCGCACCTGGTACGCAAGCGCCCGGAGGCCGAGGTGGCCCTCTCCTTCATCGAGAAAGGGCAGGTGGGTCGGCGTTTCGGGGGGAGGGGCGTGCCACCCTCGATCGAGCAGATCCGCATCAGCCACTACAACAAGCTGCGCGCGTTGAAGTGAGGCCGGGGAGAGCAGACATGACCGATCCCAAGAAGACCGATCCCGAGACCCCCGACCCGATCGGACCAGGCGTGTCCATGGTTGACGCGGTGAGCCCGTACTTGCGCCCCAAGCCGGGTTGGGTGCTGGCCCCGCAGGCCAGGCGCCGACCGCCCAGCTTCACCGCACCTCCTGCGCAAGGCCGCTCGCGGCTGCTGCAGGATGGCAACTTCGTGGGCCTACCCCACTTCGCCGACAACTACGAGCACGAGCTCCTGCTGCCTCCTGGCGTGGCCGAGCAGTTCAAGAAGCTCAAGCAGCGCCTGGGGAAGGAGGCCGCTGACTCGCCCGAGACCGACGAACACGGCAAGCATGTGGGTCAGCAGGATGATCCGGCGCAACGAGAGAGAGCGCGAGAACAAGAGCGAGAGCGAGAGCGACAGGCGCTTGCTGCCAAGGCGGCTGAGCGAGAGGAGCAGCAAGCCCGGGAGAAGCTGGAGGCCGAACTGCGGCGCATGGGTGTGAACCCGGATCAAAGTGAGCTTCGGGCCCAGATCGAGAAATTGCCCCCGACCCAGCGCCTTCAGGTGTACCGGGAAGAGGACGTGCAGCGCGTGGCGGCCTCGGCGCAGAGCGTGGACTCGGACGCGAGGAAGCGGAACGAGCCGCTGGGCTACCTGCTCAAGGCCAAAGGCCCCTGGCGGAGGATTGGAACGCCGGAATCGGTGGAGGCGATCCTGGCGCTGCAGGAGGATCACCCGCACTTCGGTGAAGTCATCCAGTTCGTGGCGAACCACGTGGCGCTGCAGAAGATGCGCTTCGGGGCCGGGAACGCCGAGACCGACAAAGTGCCGGCGAAGGGGAAGAAGGTCAGGGCAGGGAAGGGCGCGAGCACCAGGGGCGGCGCACATCCCGAGACGGCAGACCAGGTGAAGCCACCGGTGCGCTTGCCGCCCTTGCTGCTCTATGGCCCGCCCGGTGTCGGCAAGACCCACTTCTGCGAATCCCTGGCCAAGGTGCTCGGGGTGCCGGTGCGCCGCCACCCGATGGATCAGGCTGAAACCTCCGGGGCGCTGCTTGGCTCGGACGCTGTCTGGGGCAACTCGCGCTATGGGCTGGTCTTCGATCTGCTGGGCCTGGGTGAGTACGCCAACCCACTCGTGATCCTGGACGAGTTGGACAAGGCGCAGACCATGGGCAAGACCTCGGGCGGGTTCTCATCGCCGACCGGGGTGCTGCACTCGCTGCTGGAGCCGGTCTCGGCAGCCCAGGTGCGGGACATCAGTCTGGATCTGGAGCTCGATGCGAGCCAGATCGCCTGGATCGCCACGGCCAACTATCCCTGGTGGGTGCCGGCCACATTGCGATCGCGTTTCAGGGAGTTCTTCATCATGCCGCCAGATGCGGAGCAGGCGATTCAGCTCGCACGAAGCGTGGTGAAGAACGCGCTGACGGCGGCGGGGTTCGGGATAGGAGAGCCGGATCGGCGAATCGTGGTAGCGCTGGCGCACCTCAGTGCGCGGGAGATTTTTCAGGTCACAGTGATGGCGGCGGGCAGGGCGGCCGCCAAGGGATACACCGCGGTGCGACTAGAGCACCTGCCTGCGGCGGTGCTAGCTGAATCTGATGAGACAGGCCGTGGCGGCAACAACAGTGGCAAGGCGTCTATTCATTGATCTGACGACATCCGCTCTGGAACGCGAGAATACATAACTGGGGGCGAGCCCTACCAAGTTGAATCCACAGCGATCAGCGCGATGCTTCAGATACCAGTTCTGTTAGTGCGCACACGAGATCACCGGGAGTCCTGATTGGGTGCAACTAGTCTGGAAGCTCTCTAGTGAACCAAGGCGTCGTACTCCGGAACGCGGACGGACGCAGCAAGACGAAGGCGTTGGCTACCAGCCCTTCGTCCGTCTGCACCGAAAGCATGGCGTCTGCGGGTGGACGCCGGTTCTTCAGCAAATGCCATCGGTGCTCACCCCGAATCGTTCTGTGCCATATCAACTGGAGTCGAAGGCGCAGCGAGTCGCCAAGGACCAGGATCCGACTGCGCGGGTAAATTTGGTAGGGGACACCGGCCCTGGTCAGCAGCTTGCTGATGTCGCGTTGCAGCCGGTCCCCGCTCTTTCTTTACTTGACCCGCGTGCACTCGCGCTGCGCGCGCGCTAGATGGCCAGCTTCTTACGCAGAACCAGCAGAAGTTGTTCCTTGTCCCGATGCAGCCGTCCCCGCGAGCACAGGCTGCGCTGCCCCCTTTCCCAAAGCTCTTGAGAAACGATGGGCTCGATCAGCTTGTTCGCTCGTGTCTGAGAAGCCCTGCACTCCTGTTTGCTCGTGCTGCATCGCCCCAGACAGCGCTTCAAGCCGAGCGAGCGACATACCGTACCGGCCTTCACAGCAACCAAAATAATAAATCTTTTCTACTAAGTAAAATCCTTAGGTGATATATCGAAAATAAGCTTGCACATATCGAAACGCGAACGTACATTGGACGCAATGAATAGTGAAGCGAGGCTTTTTGTGCAAGACATCGAGAAATCAGGTGGATCAGAGCGAAAGAGACAGGGCGGGCGATCGGATCGAGAAGAGGGCGCTGCAGTTGGGTCACTGTCTCGGGGGCTCCAGATCCTGGACGTCCTCACTCAAGCGCCCGGTTGGCTCTCGCTTTCCGACATCGCTGCAGAGACGGGCCTTGACGCCAGTACTGCGCATCGACTGCTCCAAACGCTGATCGAGAGCGGCCATGCCGTACGAGACGACGCTCTCAAACGCTACCTGCCGGGCCCTCGCACTCTGTCGCCCCTTTCGCTCTTCCACCCATTAACGCAGCTTCGTCGCGAAGCCTTGCCTGTCTTGGAGTTCCTCCAGTCGCAGATCGGAGAGACCTGTGCGTTCGTGCTTTTCCTCGGCCAGGAACGTCTGGTAGTCGACTTCGTGCGCGGTAGTCATCCGCTGTCGCCGTACTACGACACGTGGCTGAAGAGCCCGCTGCACGGTTCGGCTTCGGGAAAGCTGTTGTTGGCATGGATGCAAGAAGCCGAAAGAGCGGAGTTGTTGGGCCCAGGGCCCTACCCGGCGCATACAGCTAAGACCATCACGTCACCAGAAGAGCTCGAGGGCGACCTGAAGCTGGTGCGCCAGAGGGGGTATGCGGTTGCGCGTGAGGATGCTTACGAGAGCTTAGTCGCGCTAGGCGTCCCGCTGGCCTTTCAGCGCGATGCGCAACCGATTGGCTGCCTTGTCATCTCCGCAGCAAGCAGCTCTCTGGGCCCTGAAGCCGAGCCGAAGGTTTCAGAGCAACTTCGTGCCGCGACCACGCTGCTTATGAACGGAGCGCCGACGATGCAGGTATTTCGCCAGTGGACGGCGCGAGGTATCCGACGAGGCTCCGCCACTCTGGCTTAACCCCTTCTCGTTAGAAAGCACGATATGACACGCAACGCCGTTCAGTGGACCAGTCCCCCCCAGCTGCCTGCGGACCACTACATCGACTCGCAGGTATATACGAGCCAGGAGATATTTGACGAAGAGCGCGAAAAGATCTTCGCGCGCACTTGGAAGTTCATCTGCCACGAGAGCGAGTTACCCAACCCGGGAGACTTCAGATCTGTGGAGCATGTTGGTATCCCGCTAGTCGTGGTGCGCGGACCGGACGGCACGGTGCGCACCTTCGTCAACGCATGTTCGCATCGTGGCGCGAAGCTGGTGAATGAGCCGCGAGGCAATACGAAGCACTTCACCTGCTTCTTCCATCTCTGGTCGTACGACACGGGTGGGCGCTGTATCGAGATCACTCGCGAAGAAGGCTACAAGCAGTGCGGCTTGACCAAGGACGATTGCGGGCTGCGAAAAGTTCGTACGGAAATCAAGCTCGGGATGGTGTTCATCAACATGGATGACCAGGCCGAGGATTTCGACACCCACGTTGGCAATGCCATGGACGACCTATTGGAGCCGATGGGTACCCAACCAATGGAGGTCTTCCATTTTCACCGCGTGCTTATGCATGCCAACTGGAAGCAGTGGCACGAGACCAATATGGAGCTTTACCACGAGTGGGGCCACGTAGTAAACCGCACGACCAGTGTGGCGGTTCCGGGTTACCACGATCGCAAGTGGAAGATCCATCCCAGCGGCCATGGCTCTCTGGAGCCGCTAAAGGTGCAGTACAGCAACTACAAAGGCTGGGATCAGCGCGAGAACCTGACGCTCCCGGGTCTGTCACCTGGAGAGTTCCGCGTGGTAGACCTGTTCCCGAACACCACCGTGATCGTCCGAGCGACAACGATCCGAATCGACACCAGTATCCCAATTGCCCCCGGCATCACTCTTCTCGAACAGCGTGGACTGGGTGTAAAGGGCGAGTCGGCACAAGACAGGGCGCACCGCCAGCACCACCACAACCAGTTCTGGGGCCCCTTCGGACGCAACCTGGCCGAAGACGTGATCTTCGTAGAAGCGGTAGAGCGAGCGAACCGGCACGGTGGTGCGCGTTTCGGAATCATCGCCCGACACGAAGAATTGAAGTCGCAGGACGATGAAATCATGCGCGCGTACTACCGAACCTGGGGTCGCTATATGGAGCGCGAAGCATCAAACCCGTTGGGCGCACGCGAAGGACAAGCAGTGCCTGTGGCGCGCCGCGCCTGAGAGATGAAGACCAAATGAACAGTGAAGCAATTGCACGAATGATCTATGGTGCCGCAATCAAGCTGGACGCCGAGGACTTCAAGGGGTTCATGCGCCAGTGCGGCGACGATTTTAGATACTCGATTCGTAGTTATAGCCCGGAGCTCGGTCAGGAGATGGTCTGGCTCGAGCACGATCGAAAGGGGATGCAGGACCTCTTCGCCATGCTGCCAAAGCATGTTCGTATGACAGGGCGATTCAAGCGTCATGTAAGCGTCTACTCCGTCGATAGGGATGATGACCGCCATGCCCGTGCGCACTCTAGCGTTCTGCTCGTGCATACCGATATGGAAGGCAACTCCAAGCTCTTCGCTGCAGGGCAATACGAGGACCTTATCGACACTGCAGGAGATACACCCCGCATTCTCGAGCGTGTCGTCCGCTTAGAAACCCGAAACCTCGGACCGGGCGTGCACGTGCCTGTCTAGGGAAGCCCCCGTTCCGCCTCTTCCTCCCCGCGCGCGTTCGTGTGCGCGTGCGAATCATCACACCAACGTTCTTAGGAGACAAGCATGCGCCAGACCCAACCCCTTTCCAGAGCTGATCAGGTCAACATCGCTCGACGCTTCGGACTGAAGGCCGCCCTGTTTGCAACTGCCGCGGGTGTGACCGGCGGAATTGTGCCGGGCCTTTCGAACTTCGTAATGAAGGAGGCCAATGCGCAAGAAAAGGCCAAGTATCGATTGCGCTTTGGTGCAAGCGTAATTTCGCCGACCAACGAGGCCTATCTACGCACTGGTGTTTATGACTTCGTCAAGCTCGTGGAGGAGAAGTCGAACGGCGAGGTGGCTATCCAAGTCATTGACAAGTCGCAGGGATGCGCCGAGACCACCTGCGGCGAACGCGTGATCAACAACGTCCTGCACATCGGGTCTTCATCGCCGCAGAACCTCGGTTCAGTGATGCCGTACTCAATCGCACTCGACTGGCCCTTCCTGTGGCGCGACCGTACGGAGTACCTCAACTTCCTGTTCAGCAAGGAGTCGAATCGACTCTACCGCGACGTTCTCCGCAAGGCCTACAACGTCGTCCCGCTGTATGGAAGCGGAGAGATGCGTAACGTGATGATGGGATTGAAGTACTCGGGCAAGCCAAACATCGTCAGCCCCGCCGCGTTGCAGGGCGCCAAGATCCGCATCACCAACAGCGAGATGATCTCGGGCTTCGCGCAGAGCATGAAGATGAATCCTATCCCCTTGGCGTGGACAGAGCTCCTCGAGGGCTTGAAGTCCGGGGTTGTGGATGCGGCGGAGACATGGCCTGGCGCGGCGGTGGGTTTCGGCATGCAGAGCGTCCTGGCGCAGGACGTCGGGGTGGAGTTTTCTCCAGGTTTCGAGATGGTGTTTATCTCCGCCAGCACGTTCGACAAGTTTCCAGACAAGATCAAGACCGTGTTCATGGAGGCGGCGCACGAGACCATGCGAACCGCTTACGACGGTGTCACGGAAGCGCAGAACAAGCTGGTGGGTAATGGCGCGAATCCATCAGCGGATACTGTCTATGCCAAGAGCAACATCAAGCATTCCCGGCTAACGGAGGCACAGCGCGAGGAGTTTCGTGCCATCGGAAGCGTCGACAAGAACCCGCAGATCTACGACGCCACGCGCAAAAAGTTGGATCAAATTGCTGGTCTTGATGTCTACGGCGCGATGAAGGAATCAGCAGCAAAACTTGCTGGCAAGCCCCTTCAGCCGAACAAGTGGTGGGTTTGACTCCCATGGCGCCCATTGCAGAAGCCGCCGCGACGACAGTGGCTCCTCCGGCCGAAGGTCAGCAAGAGGGAAGGGGCTTGGCAGGCGTGATTTCACGAATCGATCGCGTGCTCGGGCAAGCGGAGAGTGGAGTCATCCTAGTGAGCTACGCGACACTGATCGTCATTGTCGGCGTCGAGACATTGCGGCGTGCGCTCATTGGCGCACAAGAGGTATGGGGCCCGGAGATCGCGCTCTATGCATTCGTTTGGCTCTCCTGGTTTTCCATGGCCAAGCATGGGCGATATGGGACACACCTGTCATTCTCAGAGCTTCGGCAACGCTTGCCGAAGAACGGGCAGCGGGCGCTCGAGCTCATCGACTGCGCGCTCTGGGTCGCAATCGGGGTGATCATTATCGTGACCTCATGGGGTGTGGTTGAGAATCAGATCAATATGGGGCAGACGGTATTTGGCACGCCGATTCCGCTCGCGGTGGCAAGCCTCGCTGTACCGGTTGGCTGGGCTTTCTCGATGGTTCGCATCCTCCAGCGAGCAGCCATGGTCCTATTCGCATGGGACCGACTCAAGGCTGAGCGTGGTGGCTTTTTGAACCTGTAGGACTTGGCAGGACAAAACCATGACTCTCACCCTAATCTCGCTCGCCGCGGTCCTGATGTTCGCACTGGGAACGCCAATAGTGTTGCTAATTGCGCTTTGGGTTGCTGCAACATCCTACTGGGTGATCGACTTCCCGCTAACCAACATGGGGCTCTCGGCACTCGACTCACTGAAAAGCTTCGCGTTCCTAGCGGTCCCGCTATTCATCTGCACTGGTGATTTCCTAACCGCGGGCGGTCTTTCGCAGCGCCTTGTCGGATTGTCCAAAAGCTTGGTTGCGTTCCTGCCAGGGCGCACCGCTGCCACTGCCGTACTTGCCAGCGGCATGTTTGCCGCGGTGAGCGGATCCAATGCGGCCACAGCCGCAACCATGGGTCAACTGGTTGGGCCGGAGATGAAGAAGGCTGGTGTCGCGCCTGGTCTGGCGGGGGCGATCGTGGCAGCCGGCGGGACCCTGGGCGTGGTCATCCCGCCAAGCACCATCTTCATCATCTATGGCATCACCATGGGCGTATCGCCGGTTGATCTCAACCTTGGGGGCTTGCTCCCCGGTGTTCTCATGATGGTACTCATGATGGTTTTCTGCGTATGGCTCACACGCCGAAATGAACTCGCAGACCGCTTCGTGCCCCTGACCTTGTTGCGCAACATCGGCCGCGAAGCGGCAGGCGCTTCGCTAGGCTTGGTGGCCGTCGCGCTGCTCTTCTTCGGACTGTATCTAGGCTGGTTCAGCTCCACCGAGGCGGCGGGGGTAGCCACCATCTACTGCCTGCTGGTGGGCCTGTTCGTGACGCGCAAGATCGGCTGGCGCAACATTCCGAGAATTCTGCAGGCCAGTGCCGCCGTCACAGGAATCATCGCGCCTATGGTGGCCTTCTCGCTGCAGTTCCAGCAGATCCTCTCGGTACTCGAGATCCAGAGTGCCGTGCAGGAACTCCTCTCAGGGCTGGCCGCGAGCCATGGGCCGGCCATGACCATGGTCGCCATGATGGCAATCGTGTTGGTGGTTGGGTGCATTACGGAGTCCGTCGCAGTTGTCCTGATCCTGGCGCCGATTCTCGGTCCTGTCGCTCTGAGCTTGGGCATGGACCCGATTCAATGGGGCGTTGCGTTTGTCGTCGGCACTTCCATTGGTTTCATCACGCCACCGTACGGTCTCAATCTCTTCGTCACGTCAGCCACTATGGGCATTCCTTACGGTCAGCTTGTCAAACGCATCTTGATCTTCCTGGTGCCGCTGCTGATCGCCTGGGCTGCCATTGTGTCCTTTCCGGCACTCACGCTGTCTTTCCTGCCGAACCGTTGAATTGGAGTAACCAATGAGTGAAAGTCAAACGCGCAATGTTCGCCAACGCATTCCCGTCGCCATCCTGGGCTCGGGCAACATCGGCACCGACCTGATGTACAAGATCTGCCGTAACAAGGCGTTCGACCTGCGCCTGCTGGCTGGCATCGATCCTGAATCCGAAGGCCTTGCGCGAGCCCGTGAACTCGGCTGCCGGACGTCTACGGATGGTGTCGAGGCGATCTTCGAAGAGGAGGGTGTGCAGATTGTCTTCGAAGCCACTTCAGCGCGAGCGCATATCGCCAATGCACCGCGGTACAAGGAGGCGGGCATCTTCGCGATCGACTTGACACCCGCCAAAGTCGGGCCAAGTGTGGTCCCCTGCGTCAACGGGGACAGCCGCTTCGACGCGCACAACGTCAACCTGATCTCGTGCGCAGCGCAGGCCACCATTCCGATCGTGCACGGCGTCAACCGCGTTGCGAACGTGAAGTACGCTGAGATCGTCGCCACAGTTTCGAGCCGAAGCATCGGACCGGGGACCCGGCAGAACATCGAGGAGTTCACCCTGACCACGCAGAAGGCGCTTGCTGAAGTGGGTGGAGCAGGTAGGGGCAAGGCCCTGGTCGTGGTCAATCCTGCCGATCCGCCGCTCATGATGCGTAACACCGTCTACACCATGGTGGACGGTGACGTGGACGAGCAGGCTGTGACGAACTCCGTGTTGGAGATGGTCAAGGCAGTGCAGAAGTATGTGCCCGGCTACCGTCTCACCGTGGAACCTTTCCGCCGTGGTGATCACTTCATGATCGGCGTTGAGGTCGAAGGCGCTGGCGACTTCCTGCCGGCCTACGCCGGCAACCTGGACATCATCAACGCGGCGGCCGTAGCTGTCGCGGAACGCTTCGCGGCGACTTTGAACTGAGGAGATGTAGTTGGCCAAGATCACATTTGTTGACGTCACGCTTCGCGACGGCAACCATACCTATCGACACCAATTCACGCCGGAGATCGTCGCGGCGACGGCGGCGGCACTGGATCGGGCAGGCGTCGACATCATCGAAGTTGGCCACGGCGATGGCCTGGGTGGCAGCAGCCTGCATGTGGGCCGGGCAGCAGCGAGCGACGAGGAGCTGCTTCGTGCGGCCTGCCGAGTGGTGAAAAGGGCGAGGATCGCGATTCTGCTGGTTCCGGGCTTCGGCCTCTTCAATGACTTGGAAATGGCGGCAGACGCTGGCGTGAAGGTCGCTCGCGTAGCCACTCATTGCACCGAAGCCGATATCACCGAGCAGCATCTTCGACGGGCGAAAGACCTGGGAATGTTCACAGTCGGCTACCTCATTTCCGCCGGGATGGCGTCGCCTGAGCAACTCGCCGAAGAGGCACGCAAGCTTGAGTCTTACGGCGCCGACTACGTGAACCTTGCGGAGTCGCAGGGCCACCTGGTGCCGACCGAGGTCGCTGCCCGGGTGCGCGCCGTGCGCGGCGCGGTCAAGATTCCCATCGGCTTTCACCCACACAACAACCTGGGCCTCGCCATCGGAAACATTCTTGCCGCGGTGGAGGAGGGTGCCAGCTTCATCGATGGAAGCCTCAAAGGGTTTGGCGGTGGCGCTGGCAACGCGCAGACCGAGGTGGCGATCACTGCGCTAAAGCGTGCCGGTCACGAGGTCGGGGCCGACATCTTCGGCATCATGGATGCGGCCGACGTCTTCAGCAAGCAGGTGGCGCCGCAGCCGATGCCCGTGATCGACAATGATTCGATCCTCATGGGTTATGCCAACGTTTACGGCGGCTACATCCACCCGGTCAAGCACGCGGCGGAGCGTTACGGATGCGATCCACGAAAGCTGGTCCTGCGTCTGGGCGAGCGCAAGGTGGTCGCGGCCCAGGAGGACGTGGTGATCGAGGAAGCCCAGCGGCTCGCCCACGGCATCCGCAAGGCCGCGTGATTTCCCCGAGGTACGGCCGCGATGGGACACACGGTGGAGATTCGCAACGACAGCGGCTCGCAATTGTTCACCTGCGTTTCGGGTGAACGGCTGCTGTACGCGGGGTTGAGCGGCGGGGCCGACCTGCCCTACGGTTGTGCTACTGGCACCTGTGGGAACTGCAGGGCAACGCTGCTGTCGGGGGAGGTCGAAACCTTGTGGAAAGAGGCTCCCGGCAGTCGTGCACTGAAGAAGGAAGGGGAGATCCTGCTTTGCCAGTCGACGCCGCTGAGGAATTGTGTCCTGGAGGCAAGAGCGGGAGACTCTAGGCATCAGCGGGACACCCCGATGACGCACCAAGCTTCCGTGTCCTCGGTAGCCCGCGATGAGGATGGGCTCGCCTGGGTCGTGCTTAAGTTGCAGAGGCCCATGCGCTTCCTGGCGGGCCAGTTCGTGCTCGTTTCGATTCCAGGCGTGGAGGGCTTCCGGGCGTATTCGCCAGCTCATGACGGCGCAGACGTTGTCGAGCTCGCCCTGCTCGTGCGTGAGAAGCCAGGGGGAGGCGTATCGCCACTTCTCTGCGGGCAGCAGCAGGTGGGCACACAGGTTACGGTCTTCGGGCCGCTTGGAACGGCGCACGTTCATCCCGCGCAGGACCATGACATGGCTGTCCTTGTCGGTGGATCCGGCGCGGGCGTCGCGTTGTCGCTGCTCGATTGGGCGAAAGCCACAGGGCATCTTTCGCGGCACCGCTTGGACGTGGTGTGTGGCCTGCGGACGCTGCGTTCCCAGCAAGTGATCGAGAGGCTGGTCGAAGCAGCGAAAAGTGCTTCTGAGAACTTGCGCGTCGTGGTGGCGCTATCAGATGAGCCGGCGGACGCGGACTTGCCTCAGGCGATTCCGGGGCTGACCTACGAACGTGGTTTTGTACACGAGCTGGCGTCTGAGCTTCTGAGCACCGAAGAGTGGAAGAAACGCGCCGTCTTCGTCGCCGGGCCGCCTCCCATGGTCGAAGCCAGCATGCGCATGTTGCTCCTACGCGCAAAGCTGAGTCCGACCAAGATCCGATATGACAGTTTCTCCTAATCCCAAATCATGGAACCAGATAGCACACAAGAGGACTGGCAGGTTGCCTGCGATGCCGACGAGTTCGAAGGCGAGGAGTTGCTCGAATGCCACTCGGGCGGCCAGCAGATCCTGTTGGTTCGCACCGAAGTCGGCGTGGTCGCGTGCCCCGCGATCTGTCCGCACATGGAGGAGCGGCTCGCCCACGGCATCGTGGACGGCAACGTTCTTACATGTTCCAAGCACCTTTGGCAGTGGAACCTTCTCAGTGGCGAACCGGTCGGGCTCGCAGAAATGCCGCTTCAGGTCGCCCCAGTTCGTCTGGAGGCGGGTAAGTACGTTGTCAATGTCCAGAAACTCAAGCGCTTCGGCGACTCCTCGTGCAGCTGACACGTAGCGAAGAGCCGCTTCCTGGTTTGTCCGTCAAGGCGGTAGAGGAACCCTCTATCCAGAGTGCATATGGGTGGTGGGTTGCCTTCGTTACGCTCGTCATCGCTTCGATCAGTTTCGGTGCGGTGACCAGCATTCCGGTTCTGCTCAAACCGCTCTCGAGTGACTGGCAGGCAGGGGCCAGCACGATCGCACTGATCCACACCTCTGCGATGTTCGGTGCAGGTGCGGGCAGTCTGCTGCTCGGGCGCATGTTGGATCGGTTCGGCTTCTTCTGCATCGCGGTGGTGGCTGCGCTGGCCACCGGGATAGGCTTGGTGGTCGCCGCACGGGCTGAAAACCTACTGACACTTCATCTGGCCTATGGCCTGCTCGTAGGTGGTATCGGGCAGGGCGCCTTCTTCAGTCCTCTGGCGGCTGCAGTGAGCCAATGGTTTGACCGACACCGGGCGCTGTCGATTGCGATCGCCGCATCTGGTCAGAGTGTCGGCGGGCTGACACTGCCGCCTCTGCTGCGCTGGAGTGCGGAGCAGTACGGATGGCGCCAGGCCATCGAGGGCTATGGGATTGTTGCTGGGGTGATCCTCCTGGCCTGTGCGTTCGCATTCCGCCGGGCACCGCCGCAACCCGCCTCGCATGGCAGGACCGCAGAAAAAGGTGTCGTCAAAATCGACCGTGCGGGATTCGCACTCCTGGGACTGTGCATGGCACTCTTTAACCTCGCAACCTTCATTGCGATCGGCCACTTGACTGCCTTCGGCGAAGAGATCGGCCTTGCGCCCGCCACGGCGGCTGTCTTTGTGTCGGTCATGCTGGGCGTGACGTTGCTGTCCCGTCTGTCAATGGGGCAGCTTTCCAACCGGTTCGGTCACTACCGAATGTTGGTTGCAGTGTCTGTGCTGCACCTCACCGGTGTGATCCTGTTGGCCGGCTCCACTGGCCCTGCGTCGACTTTCGCAGCGGTCGTCCTGATAGGCCTGGGATTCGGTGGCTATGTCCCCGCATACGCGGTATTGGTGCGAGAGTTGTTTCCGGCTTCCGAGGCGGGTCGCCGGATTGCCGAGATCTATTTCTTCGCCTTCCTGGCCGCAGGGATAGGTAGCTGGTCGGGAGGGTTGGTGCGCGACATGAGCGGCGGCTACGCCGCTTCATTCGGCTTGGCAGGTGGTGCCGCTTGTGTAGGGGCGTTGCTGCTGCTTTACCTCTCGCGACGGCTGCGGAGCATTTAGCCCTTTCGCGGTAGCTCAACGTCGTCGGCCTGGACTCCCCGGAGAAGGGCGGTTTTTTCCATTGTCCTTATCTCTTTTCGAGAGTTGAAGAGAAGTTCGCCCAGTGCCAAGCCAGTTTGGCAGGCATCGCGCCTGTTGAGCTTGGAGCGCTCGTGTGTGCGTTGATCGCGATGTCGGCGACGTATCTGCCCGACTACTAAGGCACCGGGCCACTTCTGGACCTTTCTGCTTGCTCTGCGGGCGTTCATTCCGGTGCTAGTGAGGCCTCTGCTTGCGTGGGCGGGTTTGCTTTACTGTGGGCGCCTCGCCGGGCAAGGAGTTGCGCCAGCAGGCCTTGCAGTGCTCGCCCGCTGTGGTTCGAAAAATAGGCCACAATCTTTAGCGGTACCTCGCTGCCCACCGATTGAACCTCCCGCAGCTTCCCCTCCTGAAGGTCTTGCGCGATCAGGTTTCGTGGCAGCCACGCAGCGCCCTGATGAATCAGCGCCATTTCCCGAAGACCCAGACTGAATTCGCTCACACACTGAATGGTGATCAACCGGGCGTGCATCAATTCGGGCAGTGCATGGGTACGGATGGCTTGCCCGAAGAAGCTCTCCGGGGGAAAGCACAGTAACGGCAGGGGCCGCTTCGGGTTCGTGAAGTCTTCCGATTTGCACAGCCTGGCGCTGGCCACCAGCACCAGCGCGTCCTCGCCCAGTTGGCAGCATGTGGCGAGCTGCGGCGGAACGTCGCTTTGGGTCTGCCGTGTTTCGTAGGTCAGCAGGATGTCGGCATGGCCACGCGCCAGCAGCGCCACGCTTTCGTCACGATTCTCGGAACGGATCCTGAAGCGCTGGTCGGGCATCAAGGAACGAAGCTCTTCCAGAAAGGTGGGCAGGTACCAGGCGGCCAGGCTGTGTTGGGCGGCCATCACAAGACCGGGTGTCTGATTGGCGTCGGAGCGCAACGTGGCCTGAAACTCGTAGATCTGCGTGGCGAGGCTACGGAAGGCCGCCTCGTGCTTTGCAGCCAACGGCGTGAAGCGCAACGGCTTGCGTGAGCGGTCGATCAGCGAAACCCCCGCCCAGTCTTCCAGCTGCTGGATGCGCCTCGAAAACGCGGGTTGGGAGACATGCCGCTTCTCGGCTGCTGCCGAGAAGGAGCCTGTCTCTATCAAGGCAAGGTAGTCGTCCAGCCACTTCAGTTCCATGCAAGCCCCCGCGCGCTGCAAACAGATGGCACGAGTTTAGGCAGCTTCGCGGTCGAGCGCCGGGGCAAGGCCCTCACCTGCCCGGCCCTGTCTGCATGGGCTGGTTGGCAGGCCCGAGCAGGAAGTCCGCCACCAACCGATGGAACAACTCGGGATATTCCAGGTGGAGTGCATGCGAACAATGCGGAAGCACCGCGAGCGATGCGTTGGGAATCTGCCGCCACAACTGCTCCACTTGCGGCCACTGGTAGCTGCGGTCGTGGTCGCCCCAGACGATCAGGGTTGGCTGGGTGATGTGGGGCAGGTTCGGCCGCCCGTCCCAACGCTCCATGGCCCAAAGACCGGCTTCGGCCGCCTGAGCGCTGGCCTGCGCCGCCAGATCGCCCAGCGCTGCGGCGTGGGGCGATTGTTCGCGGTGCAACAGCCAGGTGGCGCTGATGCGGCGTGCGGTGGCGTCCACGCCATCTTCGGCCAATCGTTCGCGCGACCGCGCCATGGTCTCGAAGCGGCCCGGCAGCAAGCCCAGCGGGCCGGTGCCATAAAGCACCAGGCGGTCCACACGCGTTGGCGCCAGGCGAACCATCTCCTGCACGATCATGCCGCCCATGGAGTGGCCGAGCAGATGGAAGCGCTGCACGCCCAGGTGGTCCAGGGCTTGCAGCACCGCACTGGCGTACCCCTCGATCCGGTCGGGCGAGGTCAGGTGTCGGCTTTTGCCAAAGCCCGGCAGGTCGGGCGCGATCACGTCCAGCTGCTGGCCCAGGGCCTGCAGCTCGGCAGCCCACTGGCTGGACCCACCCAGATACCCATGCACCAGCACCAGCGGCTCGCCTTTGCCGGCCCGCGCCACATGCAGCACTTCAGAAGCCATCGCGTTCGCTGTCATTTCATGATCGAGGGCAGCCACAGGGCAATGCCGGGAATGGCGATCACCATGGCGATCAGCAACACCATGCAGGCCAGGAACGGCAGGCAGCCCTTGATCACGTCACCGATGGGAATGGTGCCTCGGCTGATCCCCTGAATGACATACAGGTTCAAGCCCACCGGCGGTGTGAGCACCGCGATTTCCATGGTGATGGTGTAGACAATGCCAAACCAGATCAGGTCATAACCCGCTGCTTGCATCAGCGGGTAGATGGTGGGCAAGGTGATGAAGGTCATCGACACCGGTTCCAGGAACATGCCCAGGATGACGTAGAACACGATCACCATGGCCAGCACCATGACGGGGCTGAGGTTGTAGGACAGGAACAGTTCGCTGACTTCCTGCGGCACCCGGTAGTACGTCAGCACGAAGCCGAAAAGGATGCCCGCCGACAAGAGCAAGCCCAGGTAGCCCATGGTGCGCATGGTGGCAAACAAGGCTTCGTTGAAGCCTCGCACGGTCAGGCCCCCTACGGCAAACGCGAGGATCGTGGTCAGCAGCGCCGACACCGCCGCGGCTTCCGTGGGGGTGGCAATGCCGGCGTAGATCGAAACGGTGATGACCAGTCCGATGAGAAAAATCGGGCCGAAAGCAATCAGGAATTCGCGCACCGAGGGGCGTGGTGCGTTGTCCGCGCCGGGGATGTGGCTGGGGTACATGCGCCCCCAGATGAAAACGGTCACGGCGAACAACAGCGTCAGCAGCAGACCAGGGATGACGCCCGCGATGAACAGCTCGCCGATCGAGGTGTCGGTGACGATACCGTAGAACAGCAGGATCAGGCTGGGCGGAATCAGCACGCTGAGGGTGCCCCCCGCAGCCAGCACACCACTCGACAGCCGCTTGTTGTAGCCGAGCTTGGTCATCTCGGGCAGGGCCACACCGCCGATGGTCAGCGAGCCCACCATCGACGAGCCACACACCGCGCCGAAACCGGCGCACGCCGCGATGCTGCCATACGCGGCTGAGCCCTTCACCCGCACACCCCGGTGCATGAGCTGGTAAAGGTTGGCCCCGATGTTGGACCGCCCGATCAATTCACCCAGGAAAACAAACAGTGGGACGGCCAGCAAGACGTAGTCGATCCAGACACCCCACAGTTTGAGCTCCGTACTGACCAGGGCGGTGGACCAACCCTGGATGTGCAGTAGGAAAGGCATGGAGGCCAATGCCAGCGCAAAGGGAATGGGCAATCCAATCCCGATGAAGACAACCAGCAGAGCCAACAGCCCCAGTCCGACGTGGTACCACTCCATGAAAAACCTCTACCGTTGTTGAGGAGCGGGCTGCGGCGGGCTGGAGAGCACCGACACAAGGCGCACGCAGGCATACACAGTGAACACCACCAGTGCGAGAGCGCCAGGCGCCCAGAAGAGGTAGCGCGGCCAAAGCAGAATCTCGGACGCGGTGCCAGACTCGTAGGCTCGGAAAGTGGCTTCTATACCGGCGATGGAGAAGAAGGTCCCCACGGCGATCATGAGCACCAAATTGACCGCCGTCAGGAGCTGTCGACCGCGCGGCCCCAGCGCATCGATCAGGAACGACACCTTGGGGTAGGCGTCCTCCCGCAGGGCAAACGCCAGCCCCAGCAAGGCGGCGGGAAACAGCAGCAAGGCAGTGGCTTCTGTCACCGTGCCGTCAGGCTTGCCGACGACGTAACGCATGAAAACGCCGTAGGAAATCCAGACGGTCTGCACCACGATGATGATGGCGCCTGCGGCGGCCAGCCAACCGGCCAGCCGCTCCAGGCCCCGTTCAATCGTTGCCAACATGGGCTTCAGAGCGAATACTGCTTGAACAGGGCGCGCACCTTGCCAGCCAACTCAGGCCCGCAACCGGTGTCCACCTCGCCCGTCCACTTGCCGACCACGCTGTCCAGCAGGGCCTTGCGCTTCTCGGCGGTGATCTTGGTCACGGTGCCGCCCTGCTTCACAGCGTCAGCCATGCTCGCGTCCACCCAGGCTTCGTAGCGCGGCTTGAGCCACACCTCGGACTCGGTGGCGGCCGCCTGGAGCGCCTTCTGGTCGGCAGGCGACAGCGCATCGAACTTGCGCTTATTCATCATGTACTGGATGTTGCCGTAGAACAGGTTGGACTGGACCATGTGCGGCATCACGCCCCAGAGCTTCCAGGCGCTGTAGGTGGCCACACCCATGTTGATGCCGTCCACCACGCCGCGCTCGGCCGACTGGAACACTTCCTTGGGCGCAATGAACACCGGCTTGCCACCCCAGGTCTCGATCATCATCGACACCATCGGGCCTATGGAGCGCACGAGCTTGCCGTCGAGCTTGGCCAGGTCGGTGTTGGGATTCTTGAACCACCACTCCTGGTCGTAGGAATAGTTGGAGTTGATGAGCGGCACCAGTCCCGCCTTGTTGGCTTCGGGCGCCATCAAGGCGGCGTAGGCAGCGTCCAGCTCGATCTGCTTCTTCATGTCCACCGCCATCGGGTAGAGCGAGGTGACCCGGTAGCACGGCAGTCGCTTGTCGGCCGACACCCAGCTGATGTCGGCAACACCGCCCTGCATGGCGTCCACGCCCTCGCTCCAGCCGTGCAGGGTGGAGGAGCCAAAGATCTGCACCTTGACCCGGCCAGAGGTCTTGGCATTCACCAGCTCGGCAAATTTCTTGAAACCCTCGTATCGGACGTCAACTTCGTTCACATAGGTGGACAAGCGCAACGTGGTTTGTGCATGGGCAGTGGTGGCCATGACGGCGGCGGCACCCGCCAAAAGGGAATAACGCAGCAGCGTGCGAACCGTGGTCTTTTTCATTTAGATGTCTCCTGTTGATGAACCATGAACAAACCCCGAACCCGATCGTCTGCACCCCTCGGGGGAGCGGCCGATCAGCTGACCTGCGCTGGCTTGAGCCCCAGCGACTCACCGTAGCCGAACAGTGCAACCGACCCTCCGGTGTGCAAGAAGACCACGTTGTGTTTCGGCTGGAAATATCCCTTGCGGATCAGATCGATCAGCCCCGCCATGCCTTTGCCGGAATACACGGGGTCCAGCAGGAGCCCCTCGGTGCGCGCCAGCACTTCGACCGCTTCCTGCATGCCTGGCGTGGGAAGGCCGTAGCCCGGGCCAACGTAGTCGCAATTGGCCACCACCAACTCGCGTGGAACGCCACCGCGCATGCCCATGTGCTCGGCCGTGCGGCAGGCCAGGTCGTGCACCATCGACTCCTGCTTTTCCCGCGGTGCGCGCACGCCGATGCCCAGCAGCTTGATGTCGCTGTTGATGGCATGCAGCCCCGCCACCAGCCCGGCCTGGGTGCCCGAGCTGCCGGTGGCGTGCACCAGATAGTCGATCTTCATGCCCTGCGAAGCCGCTTGTGCCACCAGCTCGAAGGCTGCATTCACGTAGCCCAGCGCCCCCACCGGGTTTGACCCGCCACCAGGGATGACATACGGTCGCAACCCGTCGGCACGCAGTTTCTCGGCCACCTGTTCCATTTCGCGTTGCATGTCGGCACCGCCCGGACGCCGTTCCACCGTGGCGCCGTGCAGGCGATCCAGCAGCACGTTGCCGTTGTCGGTGTAGTCCGGGTCGGTGCTGCCGGTGCGGTCCTCCAGCAGGATGTGGCACTTCATGCCTAGCCGGGCAGCCGCCGCAGCAGTCTGCCGAGCATGGTTGGACTGGGTAGCCCCCTGGGTGATGACCACGGTGGCGCGGGCCGCCACGGCTTCGGCCATGAGGTATTCCAGCTTGCGAGTTTTGTTGCCGCCGGTGGAGAGGCCGGTGCAGTCGTCACGCTTGACCCACAGGCGCGGCCCGCCGAGCAGCGCCGAGAGGTTGCCCATGGGCTCCAGGGGGGTGGGGAAATGCCCCAGACGGATGCGCGGGAAGAGGGAGAGGTCCATCGTTAACTTTCAAAATTTGATGCTTTTGAAAGATGATGTGCCCGGAATAAGAGGGGGTCCAATCGATTTTTCGACTCTTATTTTTCGTTTTCTGCATACTGAGAAAAACGTCAACCCAAACCCTTGCAATTTCGAGACCCGGTGTTTTCGGCGACTTTCGACACCAAAATGGTGTCTGTCCAGCGCGCTCGGCCGATGCCTTGAGAAGCATCGCGGAACGCTCTGCCGCGACGGCCCAAGGGGCTTTGCATGCCGGCGCGATGGACTGTGCTTCCCCGTTGCGGCGTGCCTGTTCAAGCGCGCATGCAATGGCGCAAGAAGCCATTGGCGGTATCGCCCAGCTTCTTCGCCCGGTGCAGCACAATGGATAAGGTGCGCTGCATCGCCGGGAGCGTGGTGTGCAGTTCGACCAGCCACCCTTCGGCAATCGCTTCCTGCACGGCCAGGCGCGACAGGCAGCCCAGACCCAGCCCCGCAGCCACCACACGCTTGACCGCTTCGTTGCTGCCCAACTCAAGCTCGACCTCCATTTGCGTCAAATGGGGAATCAGCCAGCGGTCAGAGGCCTCACGCGTTCCTGAACCAGGTTCACGCAGTACCCACGTGGCCTGGGCCAGCTGTCGCGCACTGACCCGACGCCCCGCCAACGGGTGGTCGGGAGCGGCAACCACCACGATTTCGTCGCTGCGCCACTTGCGCACCGTGAGTTCGGGATGGCTGTGGGTTCCCTCGATGAAGCCCATGTCGGCGCGAAACGACACCAAGCGTTCGAACACGTCGTGCGTGTTGGCGATATCCACCAGCACCCGGCAGTGGGGGTGATCGCTTTTCCACCGCGCAATGAGTTCCGGCAGCAGGTATTCGCCAACGGTGTAGCTGGAAGCAAGCCTTAGCGGTGCGGCGTGCTCGGCCGTGAACAGCATCTCGGTGTCCGCCGCCTGTTCCAGCACCGTGGCCGCACGTGGCAGCAAGGCACGCCCGTTCTCGTTGATCACCAGCTTCTTGCCCACACGGTCGAACAACTGCACCCCCAGCGCCGACTCCAGCTCGCCCAGCGCGTTGCTCGCGGCCGATTGGGATCGGGAGATTTCGTCAGCGGCGGCTCGCGTGGTGCCACCCCGTGCAACGGCCGCAAAAACCTCCAGCTGGCGCAGCGTAAGCCTCAGTCGTTGATCGATTTTTTGGTTCACGGCGAGCGAAATTATCCGATACGCGAATTTGCAGGCTGCCTAGCATAAGCCGATGTTCAAGTTCCTCTCAAGCGATCCGGTGCACAACCCAGCGGCCAGCAGCACGGCCGATACCGAGGTGAAGACGACGACCTGCTACATGTGCGCGTGTCGCTGCGGCATCCGGGTGCACCTGCGCGACGGGCAGGTCCGGTACATCGATGGCAATCCCGACCACCCGCTAAACAAGGGGGTGATCTGCGCCAAGGGCAGCTCGGGCATCATGAAGCAGGTGTCGCCGGCCCGACTCACCCAGCCACTGCTGCGCAAGCCGGGCAGCGAGCGCGGCGAAGGCGTGTTCGAGCCGATTTCGTGGGAGCGCGCTTTCGACATTCTGGAGAAACGGCTGTCCCACCTGCGCGCCACCGACCCCAAGAAATTCGCGCTGTTCACAGGTCGCGATCAGATGCAAGCGCTCACCGGCCTGTTTGCGCGCCAATTCGGCACCCCCAACTACGCTGCGCACGGCGGCTTCTGTTCGGTGAACATGGCCGCCGGCATGATCTATTCGGTAGGAGGCAGCTTCTGGGAGTTCGGAGGCCCGGACCTGGACCACGCCAAGCTGTTCGTGATGATCGGCACCGCCGAAGACCACCACAGCAACCCGATGAAGATGGCGCTGGGAAAGTTCAAGCGCGCGGGTGGTCGCTTCATTTCCATCAACCCCGTTCGCACCGGCTATTCAGCCATAGCAGACGAGTGGATTCCGATTCGACCGGGTACCGATGGCGCGCTGTTCATGGCGCTGCTGCACGAACTGATCGCGCACGATCTGGTTGACCGGCCTTTCTTGCAACGCTTCACCAACGCCCCGCAGCTGGTGGTGCTGGACGAAGGAGAGCGAGAAGGTCTGTTTGCCTTCGATCCTGCCGCCGGTGTGCCGGGCGATGGGCGCAACCCGCACAACAAGCTCGCATGGGACCTGACCAGCGGGCGCGCGATTCAGGCCTACCCCGAAGGCGTGGAAGAGGGCCGATCGCTGGCCCTGGAAGGCCACTACACCTTGCCGGACGGCACCCGGGTGGCGCCGGCGTTTCAGTTGCTGCGCGAACGGGTGAGCCAGCACACACCCGAGTGGGCCGAGGCCATCACCGGCATTGCAGCTGAGCGCATTCGCCAGCTGGCGCGCGAGATGGGTGAGACCGCGCTGCATCAGGCCTTTGAGCTGCCGATTCCCTGGACCGACGCCTGGGGCAAGCAGCACCCAACCACCCAGGCCAGGCCCGTGGCGTTCCACGCCATGCGCGGGCTCGCCGCGCATTCCAACGGCTTCCAGACGGTGCGTTCACTGGCGGTGCTGATGAGCTTGCTCGGCACCATCGACGCCCCTGGCGGCTTCCGCCACAAGGCGCCCTATCCGCGGCACATCGTTCCCAATTACCGGGCCTTCAACGACCCGGACATGATCAAGCCGAACACGCCGCTCAACGCCGCGCCGCTCGGGTTTCCAGCAAACCCCGAAGAACTGGCGGTGCGCGCCGACGGAACGCCCCTGCGCATCGATCACGCCTTTTCCTGGGAGCATCCACTGTCGGCCCACGGACTGATGCACAACGTGATCACCAATGCCGTCCGGGGGGATCCCTACAAGATCGACACGCTATTGATCTTCATGGCGAACATGGCCTGGAACTCCACCATGAACACCATGGAGGTGCGCAAGAAGCTCAACGCGCGCGGCGAAGACGGCGAGTACCTGATTCCGTTCCTGGTGGTGTGCGATGCCTTCCAGAGTGAGACCGTGGCCTTTGCCGACCTCGTGCTGCCCGACACCACCTATCTGGAGCGGCACGACGTGATGAGCATGCTCGACCGACCGATTTCCGAGTTCGACGGACCGGTGGACTCGGTACGCGTTCCCGTGGTGGAGCCCACCGGCGAGTGCAAGCCATTTCAGGAAGTGCTCATCGAGCTGGCTTCGCGCCTGAAATTTCCGGCCTTCACGAACGAAGACGGCTCGCGCAAGTTCAAGGACTACCCCGATTTCGTGGTCAATTTCCAGGCCCAGCCCGGTGTGGGCTTCCTCATGGGATGGCGGGGCAAGGACGGCACCCAGCATCTGCGCGGCGAGCCCAACCCAAACCAGTGGGAGATGTACGCGAAGAACAACTGCGTGTTCCAGCACCACATGCCCAAGGACCAGCAGTACATGCGCAACTGGAACCGGCCTTATCTGGACTTCGCCAAGGAGAAGGGCTGGCGCCAGAAGAACGACCCGGTGCAGCTGGCCATCTATTCCGACACGCTGCAAACGTTCCGGCTGGCCGCGCAAGGCAAAAGCAAAGGCCGACAGCCGCCAGACCACCTGCGCGAACGCATCGCCACTTATTTCGACCCGCTGCCGTTCTGGTACGAACCGCTGGAAAACGCGTGTGTGGACACCCAGCAGTTTCCGTTGGCCGCCATCACCCAGCGGCCCATGGCGATGTACCACTCCTGGGATTCACAGAACGCCTGGCTGCGCCAGATCCACAGCCACAACTACCTGCACGTGAACCCCGTGACGGCCAGAGCGGCCGGCGTGGAAGACGGCGGCTGGGCCTGGGTCACAAGCGCCTGGGGCGAACTGCGCTGCATGGTGCGCCACAGCGACGCAGTGGAACCCGGAACTGTGTGGACCTGGAACGCGATCGGCAAGGCGTCTGGCGCGTGGCAACTGGCGCCTGGAGCCGATGAGTCGCGCAAGGGATTTCTGATGAACCACCTCATCACGGAGGAGTTGCCGTTCGCAGGCGGCCAGATCAGCAATTCGGACCCGGTCACCGGTCAGGCCGGCTGGTACGACGTTCGCGTCAACCTCCGGCCCGCCCAGCCCGAAGAACCGGCCGCGAGCTTTCCACAGGTGCGGACGGTGCCAAGCGTTCCGGGTCTGCTGCGCAGTGGCCGCCGGGTCATGACCCACATCCTGTCGAAAAAGCCATGAGCCAACACCCGAACGAACCCCAGACGCTGGCGATTCAGCTCGCCTTGGTCATCGACCTCAACGTGTGCGTGGGCTGCCATGCCTGCGTGACCTCGTGCAAGGAATGGAACACCTCGGGGGCTGCGGGTCCGATGACCGACCAGGGCGCCTACGGTGAGCAGCCGACCGGTACATTCTTCAACCGGGTGCAAACCTTCGAGGCCGACAGCTATCCCAACACGCAGACGGTGCACTTCCCGAAGAGCTGCCTGCATTGCGAAGAGCCCCCCTGCGTGCCGGTGTGTCCCACCGGTGCCAGCTATAAGCGCAAGAGCGACGGCATCGTGCTGGTGGACTACGACAAGTGCATTGGCTGCAAGTACTGCAGCTGGGCCTGCCCTTACGGCGCCCGCGAGTTCGATGAAGAGCGCAAGGTGATGACCAAGTGCACCCTGTGCGTGGACCGCATCTACGACGAACTGCTCCCGCCGCAGGACCGAAAGCCCGCCTGCGTGAAGGCCTGCCCCACCGGCGCGCGGCTGTTCGGCGATGTGAAGGACCCGGATTCAGAGGTGTCACAGGCGATCCGGGAGCGCGGTGGCTACGCCCTCATGCCCGAATGGGAGACCCAGCCCGCCAACCAGTACCTGCCCCGGCGGGTGACAAAGCAGCCCGCGCCCGATGCCATTCGCGCGGAAAAGGATCGACTGTGAAGCCGGCGCTGTCCATCATCCTGTTCACCACCATCGCCGGCACCGCCCAGGGGCTTATGGTGGTGCTGGCAGTGACTACCCTGGCCAACCAGCCGCCAGTCGAAGCGCTGCTGCCCATGCTGTGGACGGCCACATGCATGCTGGTGCTGGCGCTCGTTGCCTCCTTCTTCCATCTCGGCCATCCGATGCGCGCCTGGCGCGCGGTCCTGATGTGGCGCACCTCATGGATGTCCAGGGAGGTCATCGTGCTGCCGGCGTTCATGGCGCTGGCGGGCGGCTGGGCTGTGTGGGCGACGCTGGCGGAGCCTCCCACTGCCGCGGCCGCCGCACCGTGGCTGGCGGCGCTAGTCATTCCGGGTGCCTTGTTGCTGTGGTACTGCACCGCGATGATCTACGCCTGCATCCGGTTCGTGCAGGAATGGGCTCATCCACTCACCGTTGTGAATTACACGCTGCTGGGCCTGGCCTCGGGCCTGGTAGCGTCGGGTACGCTGGGCGCGCTGGCAGGCGACAGCGCATTTGCATCCAGCGTGACGGGCTGGTCCATCGCCACGACTGCACTGGCCTGGTTCACCCGGGGGCTTTCGCTGCGCCGCAACGCTCGTCTCAAGCCAAAGTCCACGCCACAGTCCGCCACGGGCATCCAGGCGGCGCGCGTTGTGCAGAAGTCGATGGGCATGACCGGTGGCTCGTTCAACACCCGCGAGTTCTTTCATGGCGCCACAGCGCAGGTCATGCGCAAAACGCCCCTGGCCTTCCAGGCGCTGGCCTTCGGCATTCCGTTGTTGCTGCTGGGGTGGGCATGGGCCACCAGCTCCCCGCCCATCTGGCCTTTGGCGTTTGTTTCGCAGGCCGCAGGGTTGCTGCTCGAGCGCTGGTTCTTTTTTGCGCAGGCACGCCACCCACAGAACATCTACTACCAGGCCGTGTCGTGAAATCGATGCTGCCGTTCACCCGGTGGATCCCAATGTGACAGCAAAGGGAGGTGCTGCGGGCAGACCTCATCGCGGGTCTTCCCCCTTCAAAGATCAACCTGGCATTCTTGTGGTTGCTCGTGCGACGGGTTTCCTCTGTGAGTGCCGAAGCGTCGTAGCTCCAGTTTCCCAGATGCCGTCGGGTGAACAGCCGCCACGGAAGTGATCGATTTTGCGTGTTAGCGAAAGCAGGAATATGCGTACCGCCAATTCGGCGCTAACTATATGCAGTTCAAAATGAGCGCTGACCTCCAACCGACCGTCCGTCTGCCATTTGAGCCTTGCGAGGCCCAGGCGTTGACCTGGCTGCCGCTGGCAGTGCGCTACAAGCTGGATCAGGCATCGCTCAAGCTGCCTCTCAAGGCCTGGCAGAGGCTGCCGCGCAAGCACCGCGAACGGCTGCTTGCACTGCCGCCCGGTTCGGCATTTGAGGCACAAGCGGTCTCTGCGGGCGCATTCCACAAGCCGTCACGGGAGCGGATCCCCAGTGCCTTCGTGGACTACGTTTCACGTAAGGTCCGCGAGAAACACGCCAGTATGTTGCAAGCTTACCCAGAACAGTGCGCACAATCCGAGCCTTGCTGAAGTCGATGATCCATGGCGTGTCCGTAGCGCATTGCGAGCTTTACTACCAAGGCTCGTTTGCGATCGACCATGATTTACCCGAGGCCGCCGAGATCCCCGAGAACTAATAAGGCCAGGCTTGGGATGTCGATATTGGCCAGCGGTTCGTTACTTATGCGATCCGGGGCCAGCGCGCCATCGGCGCCATTTCAGCCAATGGCTATCTGTCGAAGCCGAGCGAACCCTTCGCTCGGCCCACTGCAAACTGATCTGTTTCAATTTGCCTCGATACCCATGACCCGCTGGCAGCGCCTGTTCCCCTTCCTGCAATGGCCGCGCCCGGACGCGGCCTTGCTGCGCGGCGAAGCCCTGGCCGGCCTCACGGTGGGTCTGATGGTGATTCCGCAGGGCGTGGCTTACGCCGCGCTCGCGGGCATGCCGCTGATCACGGGCATCTACGCGGCGCTGCTGCCGGCGCTGATCGCGGTGCTGTTCTCGGCCTCGCCGCGCCTGGCGGTGGGCCCCACGGCGCTGACCTGCCTGCTGGTGAGCGCCTCGCTCACGCCCCTGGCCACGCCCGGCAGCGCCGAGTGGGTGCAACTCGCGATGTGGCTGGCACTGCTGTCGGGTGCGCTGCAGGTGCTGCTGGGGGCGGTGCGTTTCGGCTGGCTGCTCAACCTCGTCAATTCGCCGGTGCTCATGGCCTTCACGCAGGCGGCAGCGGTGCTCATCCTCGCCTCGCAGGTGCCTGCGCTCACGGGATTCCGCAGCTGGCATGCCATTGCCGAAGGGGCGGGCTGGCATGCACCGGGTCTGGGCTTCGGTCTGGCCGCGCTGGCCGCGTTGGTGGCGGCTCGTCGGTTGCGTCCGGGCCTGCCCTCGGTGCTGGCGGTGGTGCTGATCAGCGCCGGCATCAGCCACGCGATCGGCTTCGAGGCCGGGGGCGGCGCCGTCATCGGCGCGCTGCCACAGGGCCTGCCGGCGCTCTACCTGCCCGCGTGGCCCGGCTGGGACCGTTTCAGTGCACTGCTGTTGCCCACGTTGATGATCACGCTGGTGAGCTTCCTGGAGACCGCCAGCAGTGCCAAGGTGGACAACGGCCGGCGTGGCGTGCGCTGGGACCAGGACCAGGATCTGATCGGCCAGGGCCTGGCCAAGCTGGCCTCGGGCCTCACCGGTGCCATGCCCACCAGCTCCTCGTTCTCGCGCTCGGCGCTCAACCTGTACGCGGGTGCGCGCACCGGCTGGGCCACAGTGTTCTCGGTGGCCGTGGTGCTGATCGCGCTGCTGGTGGCCATGCCGCTGCTCTACCACGTGCCGCTGGCGGTGCTGGCGGCCATCGTGGTGCTGCCCATCTGGGGGCTGCTGCAGCCGCGCAGCTTCACGCGCTTGTGGCGTCTGTCGCGCGTGGAGGCGGTCATTGCGGCCAGCACCTTCGTCATCACACTGCTGGCAGCACCGCGTCTGTACTGGGGCGTGCTCGCGGGCGTGGTGATGGCACTGAGCCATTTCCTCTACCTGCGGCTGCACCCGCGCATCATCGAGGTCGGCCTGCACCCCGACGGCAGCCTGCGCGACCGCCACCTGTGGGAGCTGCCGCCACTGTCGCCGAAGCTCTACGCCCTGCGCATGGACGCCGCGCTCGACTTCGCCACCGCCAGCGGCTTCGAGCGCGCCATCGCCGAGCACCTGCAGGCCCACCCCGACACCGAAGGCGTGATGCTGATCGCCCACCCGATCAACTGGATCGATGCCACTGGCGCCGAGGCCTTCGGCCGCGTGCGCGAGCAACTCGACGACCGACGCATTCACCTGCACCTGGTGGGCATCAAGCTGCCGGTGGAATCGGTGCTGCGCCAGGCGGGTCATCTGGGCGAAAGTGAGCGTTTGCACGTCTATCGCACTGAGGGCGATGCACTCCAGGCCTTGGCAGAGCCGGGCTGACCGCTGCCGCGGCTGTCGGTGAACTGCCCGGTTTCTTTGGCCCAATAGACTTTAAGAAGATGGCTTCCAACTAGCGAGGGGCCCATGAAGAAGCGGCGATTCACTCAAGGACAGGTGGTCACGATCCTGCGAGAAACAGCTCGCACCAGAGCGGACGAGGCCCTGTGGGCTGCTGTCGGTTGCGTTGACACGTGAGGCGCTCAAACGTGGGGGAATTGATTCTTGTAGCACGAACGTGATACATTGCTGGCATGCGATCCGCCGCACTTCCTGCCGTCCGAATCACGCCTGAGCTGAAGCAACAGCTGGAGGATGTGCTCGCCGATGGAGAGACCGTCAGTGCCTTGGTCGAGCGCGCTGTGCGGGGGGAGATCGAGCGCCGCGTCATGGAGGGTGAATTCCACCGGCGCGGGATGGAGGCGATTGAACGAGTCGAGGCCGGCGGCATGTACCTCACTGCAGAGGATGTGCTCGGCAAACTCGAGGCGAAGCTGCGACGCGCAAAAGAGAGCCGCACTCGCCGGTGAGAACGGTCATCCTCTCGCCCGAGGCCAGTGAAGACCTCGAACGTTTGTACGACTTTGCACTCGAGCGCGAGATGCAGAGCGCAACGCCAAACTTCGACGTGCCGGAACGCGCCGTGGCAGCGATCGCCAGCGCGTTGCACGCGTTGGCGTTGAATCCGTTCATGGGCCGTAAGGTCCGCAGCCAGTTCGAGCGCGAGATCGTGATCTCGTTCGGGCGCACGGGCTATGTTGCTTACTACAAGGTCACGGAAGCCGCCGTCATCATTGGCGCGGTACGACATCAGCGCGAGAGCGACTACCACTGATCTGCCTTGTATAAAAGGGCGATACCTACGCGGCCCCTTGCTGGGCTCAGACGCCCTCGCGAGAAGCACGCAATTGCGGCCCTGTCTGCCCCCACCAAATCTGTATCCACCTCAGGTCGACGGCAATTCTCGTACGGGAGCGCCAAGCAGCGTTCGACCCTTCCCCCTGGCAATGGCGACAAGCATCTCGAGTGGTGTTCTCGAATGTGCGTGCTGAACCAGGCGGGCGGCTTCATCGCGGGTCAGATCCATTAAGCGAAGAAGCAGCTTTCCTCCGCTGGGTTGCATGGGGGTCGACATGATCAGTTGAAGCATGAACCCCATGCTGTTCAGATTAGGTATTCCGCGGACCACGCAGGGCTGGCTCCAGACTGGGATGTCAGATGCTCCATGATCCGCCAGTTCGAAGCGCTCGCCGTCAATTTCCACCTTCTCCATGGAAGGCGGCAGTACCGCTTCTGTCGCTCGCGAGATCTCGTCTGCCGTCGCGATCGGCACGAGTCCCCTCGTCGGATCGTTGGTCATGCGCCTCGCGGCTGTGGAAAGTACGGGACGATCAATGATTGCGATCTCGTGGTCCTGACATATCGCACGCAAACGATTCCGCCACTCCGCCACGTCTTTCTCGAAGACCTCGTCCCCCAATAGGCAAACATTGCCCTCGAGGAGCATGGGCATCAAGGATTGCTGTGCGACTTCTCGGCAGACCAGCTCCACGCTTAGGGCTCCTTCCTGAGTGGTGAAGCGGAAATCGAGACAGGTGAAGAACAGCGCACCTTGCTCCTGGAGCATGACGGACACCTGATCCACCCACAGTCTTGCGGCATGCGCCTGTTGCTCCGCAGTTGAGCCTGTCACGATCTCGGAGTCGTAGAGGGGCCGATGCACCGCAATCGTCTCATTGCGAAGCGCGCGCTTCATTTCACGCGACATTGCGCTGCTCCCGCAACAGTTCCGCCTTGAGATACGCCCCAAGGAACAACCCGGCAAATCCCTGCATCGAATGGGCGCTGCCATCGTGATCGGCATCCACAGAGCCTTGGGCACCCCTTGAACGAACCGACAAGTACATGGGTGGTCGGCCACCGCGCGATGTCATCGCGCGAAGCTGCACATCGATGCCAAGCTCATGACGAATTTTGGCGAGCGCGTGCCTGGCGTTGTGCTGGGTGTCGGCGGTGTCGCTCACGTAGTGAAGATGCAACGATGACAGGTTCATGCCGCTCGCGCGTATGACGCGTACCAAGGCGATGAAGGCTGGATCCGCGACGTCCACAGGCAGGTAGGTGTCGCAACCCATGGATTCAAGAACGTAGTCGCCTGCGTTCACAACGTCATCATCGCTCGCATGGCGATCCAGGTAGGCCATCAAGCGTTGCCACTTTTCGGAAAGCGCCGCCCGTATTACCGGCTCCCAGTGATTTGCCACGAGCCATGCCGCCTTGTTCTTCTCCAGCCTGCGGGGTGACACCACCGCATGAGCAGAACGACTCACCAGCCAGAGCTCCTGAAGTACACGAGCCCAGTCTGCGGCGCCGATACCGGCCAGCCTCGCGATGTCCATTGCACGCTGATCCGCGTTCTGGTTTGAGCTCGCCAACATCACCAAGCATTGCAGGAGAACCCGCGTTGTCAGCTCACGCGGGCGATAGCCGCCCAGGGGCGATATCGGTTCCTGAAGCGAAACGCCGAACACCTCGTCGGCACCTCGTAGTGGCAACTGCGTGGCGTATCCCTGAACTTCCTTCAAGAGCAGACGCTGGCCTTCTGCATCACGAGCCTTCGCGCCAGCACGCGAGAGCTTCTTTCTCAGACTGGCATCCGACTTCAGGAGAAGCGACTTCACCGATGCGTGGCTGCGAGAGGTCCATGCGGCGGCCGACTGCGTGCAAATCAGGCCATCTTCGCGTAGCTGCTGGTCAACCCGCACCCGAATGCCTTGGCCGAACTGGTGCGTGTAGGTTGTGAACATCAAATCGTTGGCCGCGTGGCCGAGCTCGTTGGCTCGCTTGTCGAACGGGTTTTCCTGCAGTGAGCCAAGGGTGCAGAAGTCTGTGTCGTTGCCGAAGGTGACCCAGGAGTGGCGCAGGTCGTGGGGCACCGATCGCGAATCACCGGTGGCGCACTTCAGAAGAACTGATGTCCACATGCGGATTTCGCTCTCGTACCAGATCGCGTACGGCTGGTGCGGGTCGGCGAACAGCAGATCGTTACGCTCGGCCAGCTGCGAATTGAGCTGTTGTCGTTCGTCTGGAGGCAACTCCAGCAGTCGTGCTGGGTCTTCGGCCCGCAAGATCATGGTCAGGCCATGGCGGCTGGCAAGGTACTCCATCAAGTAGCGGATCACACGCGGGTCTTCCGTGTACGTGAGTCGACGGCCTTCCTTGGTTTTGACCCTGGGGTCTGAGCGCGTCGGATTCACGGCTACCTGCAGCCGGTCCCCAGTGAAGTGGAAGTTTTCAAGGCGCAAGCGCAACGCTTCGCCCATGCGAAAGCCACACTCTTTGGCGAGACCAATCAGCAGGCGTGTCATCGTGAGCGCCGGGCCCTGCTCGCCCCGGCTGATGTGCTCGTCCACCCAGTCCATTGCGCGACTGCATTCGTGCGGGAAGATGACTTGTGCACGCACCGCGATGGAGCCAGATCGCTTCTGAACTCGCTGCAGCTGCGCGGGCTCAATGACCTCCTGAAGAACGAGCAGGTCAAGGATCGCTTGACCCACCGCGCGCACAGAGGGTTTGTTCGAATCCTCGACGCTGGCGTGTACGTCCTCGATGCGCCGAACCAGTTCCTTGACGTCGAGGTTCACAAGATCCATGTCCTGCACAGCGACGAACAGCCTCTTGGCTGCACCCGAAAAATATCGGCTGATGCTGGACATGGCCAGGTGTTGCTCATGTACCCAGTTCAATGCCACCAGGTGCAGCGTCCTTGGCCAGTGGTGTGAATCAGCCATCCGAAGGTGCAGGGCCCTGAGTTCACGTGTGACGGCGGTGCGAGCTTCGGCTGTGCCGCTGCCCGCGTGGGTGGCCCGTACGATGTCATCCACCAGATCGGCGGCGCGATCCCGTTCTGTGGTCGATCCACTTGCCAAGCCTTTGGCATGCAGCGGGTGTCGTAGGCGAGCTTGCGCAAGCTTCGTCTCGCTGATCGCCAGGGCCTCCTCGGTCTCCAGGTCGATATCCCGTGTTACGAGTGCGAGCTGCGTTGCTTCTCGGGCAGCCGCGCTCGGATCGAGCGCCGACATCCTGATCTGACCGACAACATGTCCGCGCAGCGCACCAGGCAAGCAGGTGACGGCATGGACCTGCGCACTCGCAAGCAGTCCCTCCCAGTGCCTGGGCAGGTTTCGCTTTTCGGGGTGCTGATCCATTGCCGATAGCAGTTCGGCAATGGACTCCTCCAGGGACTGCCATGCGACCACTTCGCTGGTAGCGATGTGGGTGAAGTCGCTGATCGTGCGCTCGTCGTAAACGGGCCGGGTTGCGACGCTGGGAGCTTTCGCATCGCCTGCGGATTCGTCGGTCGGTTGTGGAACAACCCAACGGATTGATGGTCGATCCTGATATCGATGGATTCTCTGCAAAGCGGCGTACGCATGCGGAACGTCCTCCGGTCGAACCACCATGTCGAAGCCCACAAGGCAGCCCAGCGCGAGCGCGCTCGGGGATAGCAGGGGAGAGGCATCCAGCAGAAAGGCTTGGAAGTGCTTCAGGGGCCGTGGTGAACCCAAGACCGTTGAGGCATTCAAATGGCTGCGCTGGTGTCGCTTGTTGTTTGTGCTCATGGCGTACACCTGATCAGGCCTTGCGCAGCCCGGTGGCCATGCCCAACCCCAGCTTCGCGATTTGCTGCATCTGCAGCGTCCCCACCTCATTCGTTAGCTGTGCAATGCTGACGCCGGCATAAACCGACATTGGGCTGTTGCCGGCGACGATGTGGCGCATGAACAGATCGATCGCCTTGTCCGAGCAGCCCGCGCGGTGCAGTTGGCTACACCAGTAGTGGCGGCCGACGTTGTCCTCGCAGCGCAACAAGGGCGGCAGAACGTCCCAGGTGGTTTTGCTGTTGGCAGGCCTTACACCATTCTTGTAGATGCGAAACAGCGCGGGGACGGGTTTGTGCTGAACCACCTCGGCAAGGTGCGCCATCACTTCGACGCCGACGGTGGTCTTGCCTGCCTGGGGATCTCGCTGGTAGCGGCCGAGTAATGCAGCGCAGTGGGCGTACCAGTTCGCGAGCAGATCGCGCACCAACGGAGTCAGGACGGCGAAACGGCTTCCGGTCTTGTCCGGATCTGACTTGTCTGTCAGCGTGAGCATCTCGCCGTCTGGCAATGCCGAGTCAGCGTTCAGTTCGTACTGGGTTGACGAGCGCAGACCCAGCAAGAAGCTCAGAGCCATGGCGGTGAAGTCGGCGTAGGTGTTGTGAACGTCGATGGCGGTGGACAATGACATACGCTTGTGCCACGATGGCTTCTAGCCGCTTGACCTTTCCTGCGAAGGCCTTGCGCCAGTACTTCCCGACGCCCAGTGCGCGGAGATCGGTTGCCGTCTCTGGTTCTTCGTGACCCGGCGCGGGTATCTTCTTGAGGTCGCGACGCAGCAGCTTCAGGTAGTCCACCTGCAGGCGTCGGCCTTGCGCCAGTGCCAAGGCGAGCTCCGCGCCAAGCGCCACAGGGATCTCAAGGCAGCGAGGATCCAGCTCTGTGCACAGCGCCCAACCCCCGTGAGTGCCCAGGCGCCCGGTCATGTGCGCGAGCGGTGTGCCATCCAATGGGATCTGGAGCTTGGCGTATGCGGCTAATTGGCAGGCCAGTTCGAATTGGCGAACCTCCGTGTCTCGATAGAATTCATGCTCGCGAGCGAAGGCCACCAACGCGCCGCTCATGGCGTGAATTACCCGGCCGAAACTGGGCTGATCGGACGGCACATCAATGCAGCCAAGCAGCTGTTGGGAAAACCCCTTGAGTTCGGGCGGTAGGCCGGTAAAGAATTCGTCTTGTGGACTTGGGACAGATTTCAGGAATCCAGGGTGTGACACGTTGGGATCTCGCGACTCTTGTTTGTCGCTTACCTAATCCCTGCCCATCAGAAGATTCGAACTGCGACTACTCAATAGCTGCCGCGTGAAATCCATCACATTCCAGTCTGGCCGTCCTGATGAGGAGCTTTGCGCGTCAGCTCCATACAAGATATGCGAGAAGTGGGGTTGTCGCCAAAGGTTCCATGGGTCGTACTCAGCCGAAATTGTAATTACGATATCTCTTTCACAATCAACAACTTGCGTGTGAGTTTAGTTTTTGCCCGGGAATGAATCAGGCCCTTAGCCATTTTTATTATTTCCATGGGTGAATGTGCAGGTTCCTGTCCTTTCTGAAACTAGAACCTGGGCGAGGCGACGAACGGCATTGGCGATGACGTCAAAAACCCTTAAGGCGATGTGGGTAATATGGAGTGGTGAGCCCGAAGCTTCACGGTGGGTTATGGTCGCCGCAAGTACATGTATCGCTGGGTCAGCTCTCAGGGTTTTTGCAGCGAGTTTGTGACAAGCGAAGTGTTGTAGTCATTGGCAGGCACCATCTGACGTCACAAGAGAGATGTGCTAAGTTATTGATCTGATTGATCAGCACTGACGAATCCTGATTAATGCATCTCGATATCGCTGTATCTACGCAGCGATTGCATGGGCTCCGAAGCCGAGGGTCGTGGGTTCGATCCCCGCCAGCCGCGCCAAATCAATGACTTACGCTCGTCCAAGCGTGGGTCGAACATGTAGTTGAGGCGCGTTCTCCCTGGCAGCGCGCTGTTCGTGGGCCAGCTTGGGCATTGAGGTGATGGTCTTCGGGCTGCTGCGCGGTTTGCTGTGGCCCGCAACTGGCCCACTGCTGGCCCAGCGGAATCCGCGTGCTGTGGTTTTTCCTCGGGGAACGACCATCGCTCTTTAGCCCAAGAGGCAGGCCTAGGTGGTCGCCTTAGAGCGTTACAGGCTGGGAGAACCACCGTTTTGTCGAAGACCGTCCTCGCGATGCTCGGGCAGAAGTCAGGACCTACCACGTCCTCCGCGCTGGCCTGTCACTTCACTTCAGTTGCGGTTTTTCAGCGACCAGTGGCGTGAACATCCCGGCCCGACGAATTCCTTCTTTTGATGTGCTGGTGCCATGGCTCCGGACGTCGCGGTGGTATTCCCCCTCCCTGGTTAATTATCTCTACCCACGGGCATTACGATGACTGCATCACGACTGGGGGGGGAAAACTGTGCGAACCAACGACAACGGCGAAAGCGGGTCAGTTGCCCTGTACTGGGACTTCGAGAATCTCCACGCCGGCCTCATTGAGGCCAAATACGGCGAAGGTGCGTATGCGAAGCAAGACAACCGCTTCAAGGTTCAAGAGCCTTTAATCGATGTCCAGGCCTTGGTTGAACTCGGCGCCTCGTTCGGGCCGGTCGCCATCAACCGCGCTTACGGCAACTGGCAGTACTTCGGTCGGTACCGCGATGCCTTGCTTCAGGGCTCGGTCGAGCTGATCCAGCTATTTCCGCCGGGGGCTTCCGCAAAAAATGGCGCCGACATCAAGCTCTGCCTCGATGCCACCGAGGATCTCAGCCGTTTCGCTCACATCAGGACAGTCATCGTCGTGGGCGGAGACAGCGACTACATGCCCGTTGCGCAGAAGATTAAGGCCGCTGGCCGCACACTGATCGGCATCGGCAACCGCAAGAACACCAACAAGCACTGGGCCAAGAGCTGCCACGAATTCCGCTTCTACGACAGCCTCATCGAGCCGGAGACCCTGGTCGACAGCAAGAAGGGCGATGCTCCCGAAGCTGCCACCACACCTCCGGCTAACCCCGCCGCCGACCTGCTACGCCGTGCCCTTCACCTGCTGTCCGAATCCACGGGTGAACCCTGGGTGAACAAAGCCAACGTGCTGCCACTGATCAAGCGGCTCGACCCCACCTTCGACCCTAAAGACTTCGGCTACGCCGGATTCGGCGAAATGCTCAAGGCCCTGGAGGCGATGGTCGAGGTGCGAAAGAGCGAAGACGCCCACCACCTGCGGCTGCGGCGCTAGGGCAGGCGTGCCCGCAATAAACGGGATACCGAGTACGGCGTAAACAGCGAGCGTGGCTACACCATGCACGAACACCTCGACGAGGTGGGCGTCATCCACATGAACGGGCGGCTGTACGATCCGCTGATCGGGCGCTTCATGAGTGGGGACCCGTTCATCCAGAGCCCGGGCAACCTGCAGAGCCACAACCGCTACGCGTATGTGCTCAACAACCCGCTGGCGTATACCGATCCCAGCGGGCACTTCTTCTTCGAATCCGTTTTCCTCAATATCCTCACCGCGCTTGTGTTGCCCGAACTGGGCGAGCAGCTTGGCTTGTGGGACGCAGATGTCACCCGCCTTCTGCAGGGCTTGGGCGTGGGATTCGTCACCGGGCAATGGGCGTTGGCGCTGGAGGTTGGCCCAGTGGCCGCGGGCGCCATCGGCGGCTTCAGCGGCAGCCTCACGGCCACGCGCGGCAACCTTCACGCAGCCGTGGCGGGCGGGCTCACCGGGGCGATGTTCGGCTTTGTGGGGGGGCTCGAGCTCCGAGGCTGGAGTCTCTACGCCGGGCATGCCCTAGTGGGCTGTGTGAGTGCAGTAATCAGCGAGGGTGACTGTGGTGTGGGCGCCAGCAGTGGGCTCTTTGGCAAATGGGTAACGGTCAACACTGCGGGGCTCGATCCGCTGCTACAAGGCATTGCCACTACAGTAGCCGGCGGCGTGGCTGCCGAACTTGCCGGCGGCAAGTTCGCCAATGGCGCGATGACGGCGGCTTATGGATACCTATTCAATGAAATGCTTTCCACCAAAAAAGGTACAACATTTAAGAGCTCGGGCAAATTTTATTCGGGCGTAGAAACTTTCGATGATTCTCGCCATGGACTTTATCGCGACCCCTTAACTCCCGAAGAGAATGCGCGCAATGTAGAGGGAATTAAGTTGATTGCCATGTCCAACCCATTGGGAAGAGGGGTATTGACGTTGATGGATGGCATCACGATTGTTGAAGGGGCTCGAAGTGAGAGGTACGACGACGCACTGACCACAGGTGCAGGCTTTCTGTCTAGCCAGGCTATTGAAGCTGCATCGAACTCTGGACGAGTTGGGGCATACTCAGGTTGGTTGGTTGAGAAGGCCACCGCTGCAAGATCTTGGTTTCCTCCATATGGAGAACAAAGGAATCCTCATGCACCTCCAAAATAGGTTGATCCGAGTTTTCAAGTACTTTTGCTCATTGTTTTCCGCGGTAGTTCTCGTTAATCTAGTGTTTTTCTCTAGTTTGGAAAAGATGGGTCGAGTTATTGCCATTGCACTATGCTTCTTCATCGCGCTTTACTTTGGCATGAGGTTACTTGCAAGACGCTCAGCTTTGGGGTTGTGTTCGGTGCCTGCTGACGATCTTCGGGAAAGCATTCACTACTGCGATGGGGTTTCGCTGGCGCTGTTGATTCTCCTATTCACGCTATAGTCGAAATGGCCTCGCCGACATTCTCACAAGATTTCGCTTGGGCCAGTGCTTTCATAGCCACGGCTTTGCCTCTTTCATTTCCACACAGAGTCAAGGCCAAGCACCAGTCAGCCGTGCCCATTTACTAGCACCACCCCAGCCGTTAATCGCTCCCGTCGCTTTAGGAAATGAAGTAGCCCGAGTCATCGGACATTTGATGCGAGACTTAAATTTAATTCGCCGCATAAGGTTGCATGCTGCTTGGACCGTTTCGAAACACGCCCGTCGATCCAAAGGCCGGCTATCACCAAGTCCCTGTTGCTGTGATTGCATTGCCGAATTTGCGTAATTTTGCCTCGCGCAGAGCTGTGTTGATCGCACTTATGCCGGTCGGTGCAATGCTATTGGTTCTTGGCGTGGTCGGGCAGCAGCGCCAGCGTGCATTAGTGGAGCAGCTCCAATTGTTGCAAGCCCGCACGGAACCGCAATATGCCCCTGAGGTTGCCGAGACCGAGCCGCTCAACACGACCTCTATCGGGACCCCAGAACAACGCATAGACGGGCTGTTGCGCATGGCGACCGCGCAAGGGCTGCATTTGCGAACCTTTGCGGTAAGGCGTGAAGTAGGGTTTGGTGCCGAACAATCCCCCTTGCAAGTCGACTGGCTGGCGCAGGGGCCGTACCTCGTGTTTCGACGCTGGCAGGCCCAGGTTCAACATGCAGATGCCGGGATGGCCTTACAGAGGCTGCAAATTCGGCCATTGGTAGGCGGCGAAGGTTACGACGCGCGCATCGAGGCGCGCATGACATGGGCCATGTTGCTGGAGCCGCCCGCTGAGGCGGTGGCTCGTCCCAATCTGATGAAGGCTGCGCGTGACCCATTTGCGCCCGTGGTCGCGCCTGCGCCACCACCGCCGCCGCCCGTGCCGGCAGTGGCCATGGCGCCAACGGCTCCTCCGGCTGCATTGCCCAGTCTCACATTTGTTGGCCGCATGAGAGCACCCGATGGTTCGACGTCGGTGTTGGCCCAATGGAGCGATGGGAGTTTGGCCACCCTGCGCAAGGGTCAGGCAGCCGGTCAGGGGTTCGTCGTGGATCGCTTGGGGGATACGAGCGTGGAGTTGGTCAACCCCTTCACGCAAGCACTGATCCAGCTGGTTCTCCCGCCGGAACCGAGATTCGAAACGCGGTAGCGTTGATGCCGCGAGTGGCGGCGTGTGACTGGAGGTAGTTGTGCAATTGACGGGAGGGAAGAACGCGATGATCGGATGTCGCCGCATCACGGCTACGTACTCGCTGACGGCCTGGATGATCTTTCCTTCGGCCGGGGACAGTTCCGACACGTCAAGCCCTGTCTTCTCTGCGATCAGGGCGCGACCAAGCTCGGTGCCCTTCACCTTGATCGCCTCAGCGACCTCGTCGTCGAGTCGGCCGCGCTCACGAGCGTTGGATTCGAACTGCTTAAGGTCGTCCCAGTTGGCAATGCTGTTGATGATGCGGCTGACTTCCTGGTTCATCTCTATGTGGTGCTCATTTGTGGTGGCAGGATGCCAAACGCGGCGGTTGTGGTGCTTAGCCCGCTTGATGGATGATGGACCACACCGAGAAGCAGACCAAGTGCCACGCTAGTGCGAGTCGGCTCGAGAGACGTGTTAGGCCTGACTGCGCCGGGCGGAGACTAGTTCTTGACTGATTGATTGCAGTACGGATGAGTGAGCGCACAGTTCTCTGCGCTTCCGACGCCGCCTTCTCGCACGCGAGTTCCGTGGTCATAAGAGACCGACTTGGCGACGTCAAGGTAGCCTCGACAGATTGGGCACTTGAGTGCGCTTGAGAGCGCCGAGCGGATGAAGACTCCACTCTTCGTATCGTCAGTGAACTCTTTGACTGACTTCGTGGCAGTGCCAGTTAGGATCTTCCCAGTGAAGCCTGTTGCAGTAACGATGTAGTCTTCTGTGATAGGTTCACCTTCGAGAAGGCCACTGACTAGCGAATCTAGCAGTGACTGAAAGCGGTCAGTTCGACGGTAGCTCTGAACCCGCTGGAGAATGATCGAGATTAGATCTTTGTTGTCGACCAGCACGCGCTCCAGTTCTGAGCGCACCTTTGTGAACTTTCCAAAGTAGCCGGAATCGTTGTTGGCGAGCTTTTGAGCAAAGAGGCCTACCGTGCCCATAAACATGGGGCTCGAATGTCTGCCGGTTGGGCCATAGAAGTAGACGGCAGGGTGCAATCCGAGGCTGCCCTTGTCATTTCCTGTTAGCCGCTGCATGAGAGACAGCGTCTTGTTTAATGTCCTTAGCGTCTCGGCTCCCGTTGTGTCGTCCTTCGTCTTGTCAATCGATTTTGGCGTACCGAGGTGGTCCCTCGTCGCGATCAGGTTCAGTTCGATGAGCGCCTCAAGCGCAGTCCGAACACCGCGCGGGCCACCGAGCGGTAGGTCAAGCGTCTTCACCGGACGAGTTACCTCGGGCTCGAACAGGGTTTCATGCAAAAAGCTAGCCTTCTCCTCAATTTCCCGCTGCGTGGACTCCGCAAACTTTGACCAGTACTTATGACCCTGGGTGGCCACGGGAAGACCGTCGAGGTCGCAGTGGCCGTGGGCGGCCTTTACGGCGATGGAGTCCTCGTGGGGGGGCAGCGTGCCGGCCTTTTCCCTGGCCGGATTGTTCTGCGCGGCCTCTGCTCGCCGCAGTCCAGTGCTCGGCGGCTCGATCGCGATATTGGCGTTGACCAGCATGTGGCGCGCCCGGGCGGCGTCTGCCTCGGTGAAGATGAACCGGTTTCCAATGTGCTGACCCATGCCGTAGTGCTGGCCGAGTGACCTCGAGGTAGAGGAGGCCGCCTTCTGCCCCGAGCCCTTGGCCACCAAGTCCTGCAGGAAGGCGATCTCGTGGGCGGTGTAGCTCATGAGTTCAGCGACGCCACGCCTGAAGTCAGGGGGGTGGTTGCGTGACGATTGGTCGGGATTTGGGCGTAGGCATCCGTGAAGAAGTCGTTGAACTCGCCGGGTGCACGAGCCCGAGCGAGGACTTCGACCTGCAGCCCGGCGGAGGCGATCTGCGCGCAGGCGTAGAGCAACCATTCCTCGTCAGTCACCGAGTCTTCCAGGTCATAGGCCTCCCCGTGGCGCTCACGCCATTGCAGGAGGGACGCGGTTTGCGGGTCGTTGATTGCAGGGTTGGCCCGTATGAAGTCAACGTATGCATCGATGAGTTCATCGATCGGCTCGACGACGGGCTCGACCGTCTCCTGCGAGGTGGCGAGGACCTCGGGCGACTCGATGACCTCGGGCTTGGGCGCTCTGGTGATGGGAGGAAGGCGCTTGGCCGCGGAGAGCACGCCTTCGGTGACTACGGGGTCGTTGTCTGCGACGTCCACGTTCCAGGTGGTGAGCAGACCTTCCGGGGTGGCCAGCTTGGCAGCGACCTCCGGCTTCACATCAAGCTCGAAACCCTCGCTCATCCGGTTCTTGGACAGCCACAAAGCCACGTTGGCCAGGTTTCGCTGGGGCTGCTCCATCTGGCGCAGTGAGAACAGGTTCTTAGACACCACGCGCTGGATGTCGCCGATACGTGCGGTCCAGTCGGCCAGACGGGAGAGGACGCGCACGTTGAGCAGGCGACGCACCTCAGGCAGGTGCAGGCCGATCGCTTCGTTCGCCATCTCCTGAACCCGCGCGTCCAAGGTCACGATCTGACGACTGAAGCGGCCGATCTCCTTGTAGTAGAAACCGTTCTCCCGGATCTTGCCCGCGACGGACTCGACGTCACCGAAGTTCGTCGTCACCTTGGCGCCCAGCATCAGCAGGTTCTGGTCCATGAGGAAGCCGATTCGCACCACCGCCTGGTCCAGCCTGTCCATGGCCCGATCCGCATCGCGAACCGATCCTTCACGACGGAAGTCGCGCAGGCTGTCGAAGTCTTGGCGCAGCTGCCGGATGGGCGGATCCAGTTGCGCGAGCTGACGGAACGCTCCGTAGCTGCTGACGACGTAGTCGCCGATGAACTCGCGAAGCAATGGGTTGAGGTAGTACGTGTCCTCGTCCACCGGCATGAGCGCGCGCATGCGGATGAGGGTCTCAATTCCCTTGTTGCGCTTGCCACCGGTGGAGACTGGGCCGCGGATTGCCTCACTCACCAGGTCGCTGTGGTCCGACAGCGCCTTGAGCAGCTGCTGGATCGGGTTGAGCGGCTCACTCACCCGAGGCTCCCTTGAGGCCGCCATCTGCCGCGGCGGCGCGAAGCAGATCCACCTGGCCATCCTGGTCGTCGTCTTCGGCGGCATCCGCATCGGGCAGAGCGGTGTCGGTGAGTTCGGGAACGTTCTCAACTAGGTACTGCATGACGGCATGCAGATGATCGACCTTGCCCGTTATCTGGTAGGTCTCCGTGGAGGCGTTGGAGACCACTAGGTAGCCTTCAGCGCGCAGGCGATCGAGCATCTTGCGCAATAGCTCGTTGTTGGAGAGGCGCCAGGGCATGAGAGCGCAAAGCGTGAAAACGGTGTCCAAGCCGGCGCCTCGAAAAGGAAGGGCCGGGCAGGGAATGGTGAGCCCAAGACGGCCGGCGTGGACAAGGGAGTACCAGTCGGAGAAGAGATCAAACCGCCGGTGCGTCTGCCGCCATTGCTGTTCTTCGGACCTCCGGGTGTGAGCAAGGCCCACCTTTGCGATTCCCTGGCCAAAATGCTTGGCGTGTGCTCCTGCCCCTGAGGGGCGTTCATCATGCCGGGCTTCTCTGTAACGGAACGGTTCGAAATCCTGGGACAGGGTCAATCCGCGTGCCCGCCTGCCGTGCCAGGATGGCGGCCGCATCGTCCAGCGCGCCGATGCCGGCCAGGGCGCCGGTGCGGTCCACGAAGTCGCAAGCGGCACGCACCTTCGGGCCCATGGACCCCGCGGCGAAGTCCATGCCGCTCAGTTCCAGCGGCGTCACGTCGCCGAGCGCGCGCTGGTCGGGCGTGCCCCAGCCGGTGAACACGGCGGGCACGTCGGTGAGCATGAGAAACGCATCCGCCTGCAGCTCGGCGGCGAGCAGGCCGCTGGCGTGGTCCTTGTCGATCACGGCCTCCACGCCGATGTGGGTGCCGTCTGGGCGGCGCACCACCGGGATGCCGCCACCGCCCGCGCAGATCACCGTCACGCCCTGGTCGACCAGCAGGCGGATGACCTCGATCTCGAGGATGCGCAGGGGCCTGGGCGAGGGCACCACGCGTCGCCAGGCCGGGCCATCGGGGGCAATGGCCCACCCGCGCTGCTGCTGCAGTGAGCGCGCCTGCGCTTCGCTGTAGACCGGGCCCACGGGCTTGTCCGGTGCGCCGAAAGCGGCGTCGCGCGGGTCCACCTCCACCTGCGTCAGCAGTGTGGCGAAGCGCGCCGGCCCGGGGCAGGCGTTGTCCAGCTCCTGCTGCAACACGTAGCCGATCATTCCCTCGGTCTCGGCGCCCAGCACGTCGAGCGGAAAACGGCCCTGGCCGGCGGTCTCGCCCTGCAGCGCCAGCAGGCCCACCTGCGGCCCGTTGCCGTGGGTGACGACCAGGCGGTGCCCATCCTCCATGAGCCGCGCGAGCGCCGTCGCGGCGCGGCGGATGTTGTCGCGCTGCGTGGCGGCGCTCACCGGCTCGCCGCGCCGCAGCAGTGCGTTGCCACCCAGGGCCACCACCACGCGGGCCATGTCAACCGCCCAGGGTGGCCACCAGAACCGCCTTGATGGTGTGCATGCGGTTTTCGGCCTGGTCGAACACGATGGAGGCCGGGCTTTCGAAGACCTCGTCGTCGACTTCCATGGCACCGATGCCATACAGCTTCTCCATCTGCGCGCCCACTTCCGTTTCGTTGTTGTGAAAGGCGGGCAGGCAATGCATGAAGCGCACGCGCGGATTGCCGGTCAAGGCCATCGCGCGCGCGTTGACCTGGTAGGGCAGCAGCAGGCGGATGCGTTCCGCCCACACGGATTCGGGCTCGCCCATCGACACCCAGACATCGGTGTAGAGAAAGTCGCAGCCCTTCACGCCCTCGGCCAGGTCCTCGGTCAGCCGCACGCGGGCGCCGCTGTCCCGCGACAGCGCCTTCGCTTCGTCGACCACGGCCGCGTCGGGCCACAGGCTGCGCGGCCCGCACAGGCGCACGTCCATGCCGAGCTTGGCAGCGCCCGTCAGCAGCGAGTTGCCCATGTTGTTGCCGGTGTCGCCGAGGAAGCAGAAGGCCACGTCGCGCAGGGGTTTGTCGCAGTGTTCGCGCATGGTCATGAAGTCGGCCAGGATCTGCGTCGGGTGGAACTGGTCGGTGAGCCCGTTGTACACGGGCACGCCCGACCACTTCGCCAGCGTCTCGACGACCGACTGCCCATGGCCGCGGTACTCGATCGCGTCGTAGACGCGGCCCAGCACCCGCGCGGTGTCCTTGATGGATTCCTTGTGGCCGATGTGGCTGCCCGAGGGGCCAAGATAGGTCACCGTGGCGCCCTGGTCGTGCGCCGCCACTTCGAAGCCGACGCGCGTGCGCGTCGAGTCCTTCTCGAAGATCAGGGCGATCTCCTTGCCGCGCAGCAGGGCCTGTTCGGTGCCAGCGTACTTGGCCGTCTTCAGGTCGGCGGCGAGCTTGAGCAGAAAGCCGATCTCGGCCGCCGAATAGTCGCTCAGCGTGAGGAAGCTGCGGTTGCGCAGGTTGATGGCCATGGCGCGCCTTTCGGTGGTGTCGGGCTGTCGCGGCGGCGGCCTCAGGCCTCACGCCACAGCGGGCAGGTCATGCAGTGCGCCCCGCCGCGGCCCCGGCCGAGTTCGCCGCCGCGGATGGTGATGACCTCGATGCCCGCCTTGCGCAGCAGGGTGTTGGTGTGGGTGTTGCGGTCGTAGCCGATGACCACGCCGGGTTCGAGGGCGACCACGTTGTTGCCGTCGTCCCATTGCTCGCGCGCCTGCTCGTAGCCGTCTCCCCCGGTGGGAATGACGCGCAGCGCCTTCAGACCCAGGCATTGCGCCACCACGTCGAACAGCGGCTGCTTCTCGGTGCGGCATTGAATGCCGCCGCGGTCGTTCGGGTAAAGGCTGTGGCAGACGATCTGCATCGCCACCTCAACGAAGCTGGTCACGGTGTCGCGGTCGCAGAACGAGAACACGGTGTCCAGGTGCATGGCCGCGCGCGAGCGCGGCATCTGGCAGGCCACCACGCGCTGCACGGCGCCGGCGGCGAACAGGGCCTGGGCCAGTTGCCCCACGGCCTGCGGGGTGCTGCGCTCGCCCATGCCCACCAGCACCACCCCGTGGCCGATGGGCATGATGTCGCCGCCTTCCAGCGTGGCCGGTCCGTGGTCGGTATCGGGGTCGCCCCACCACACGGGGAAGCCGGCCTGCGCGAACAGGGGGTGGAATCGGTACACGGCGGCCGTCAGCAGCGTTTCCTGGCGGCGGGCCGGCCAGTGCATGGGGTTGAGGCTCACGCCACCGCAGATCCACGCGCTGGTGTCGCGGGTGAACATCAGGTTGGGCAGCGGCGGCAGCACGAAACCGTCGGGGCCGAGGTAGGGGCCGAACATGCCTTCGGGCTTGAAGGGCAGCTCGTGCACCGCAAGGCCGCCCACCAGGTGGCGCGCCAGCTGCGCGGGGGGCAGTTCCCACAGCCAGCCCCTGAGTTCGTCGAGCATGCCCACGCCCACGTGGTTCGGCGTGATCCGGCGCTGCAGCACCCAGTCGCGCGCGCTGGGGATGGCCAGGGTCTCGCTCAGGAGCTGGCCCATCTCCAGCACCTCGACGCCGCGGTCCTGCATCTTGGTGACGAAGTCGAAGTGGTCGGTGCGCGCCTGCTGCACCCAGAAGACGTCGTCGAACAGCATCGCCTCGCGGTTGGCGGGGGTGAGGCGTTCGTGGGCCAGCCCGGGCGAGCCGACCAGCACGCGGCGCAGCTTGCCGACCTCGGAATGCACGCCGAAGCGGGCCGGGCTCGACACGGGCGAAGGGGGCGCGTTCACAGCAGGACCGCCGCGCTCAGCGAGGCCATGCTGAGCAAGGCCAGCATCAGCATCAGCGGCCAGATGAAGCGCAGCCAGCGCTGGTAGGGCACGCGCCCGATGGCCAGCGCGCCGACCACCACCGCGTAGGTGGGCGTGACCAGGTTGGTGATGCCGATCGCGGTCTGGAACGCGGTGACGGCGAGGTCGCGCGGCACGCCGGCGAAATCCGACAGGGGCGCCAGGATCGGCATGCTCAGCACCGCCAGCCCCGAGGTGGACGGCACCAGCAGGCTCAGCAGACCCTCGGTGGCAAAGAGCGCGTTCACGAAGGCCACGTTGGACATGCCGCCGATCCAGCCCTCCAGCGCGTGCAGGATGGTGTCGGTGATTTTTCCCTGGTCCATGATCACCACGATGCCGCGCGCCAGGCCGATCACCAGGGCCACACCGAGCAAGTCACGCGCGCCGTCGACGAAGGCGTTGGTGAACGGCTTCTCCCCCATCCAGGCCACCAGGCCCACGGCGATGGCCGACGCCAGGAAGAGCGCCGACATCTCGGCCATCCACCAGCCGCGCAGCGCCACGCCCCAGACCATGGCGACGAAGGTCGCGCCGAACAGGACCAGGATGATCTGTTGCCGTCCGGTGAGCACCTGGTCGCGGTGGCTCTCGCGGTGGCGCAGGAAGTGGGCTTCGTTGGACGCCTTGAGATCGGCCACCAGCGAGCGGGACGGGTCCTGGCGGACGCGCTCCGCGTAGCGCATCACGTAGGCCACGCAGATCAGCCAACCCAGCGCCAGGATCACCAGCCGCAAGGCCATGCCCTGGGTGAAGGGGATGCCGGCGGCGTTGGAGGCGATGGCGGTCGAGAAGGGGTTGATGGTGGAGCCGAGCACGCCGACCCCGGCCCCCACCATGATCACGGCCACGCCCGTGAGCGCGTCGTAGCCCACCGCGATCATCAGCGGCAGCAGCAGCACATAGAAGGCGAGGGTCTCTTCCGCCATGCCGTAGGTGGTGCCGCCCGCGGCGAACAGCAGCATCAGCACCGGAATCATCCATTTCTCGCGGCCCTGCATGCGCAGCATGACGCGTTCGATGCCGGTGTTGATGGCGCCGCTGGCGTTGACCACGCCCAGGAAGCCGCCGACCACGAGCACGAACAGGGAGACGTCGATGGCGTTGGCCACGCCCGTGGCCTGGTTGTAGAAGCCCGTGATGGGGGCCATCAGCACGTCGAGCGCGCCTTGCGGCGCGGCGTCGACGACCTGGTACGTGCCCGGCACCGGGGTGTCCTTGCCCAGGGCCTCATTGGCCACGCGTTCGTACTGGCCCGCCGGCAGCAGCCAGGTGAGCGCGGCCATCAGCACGATCAGCGCGAACAGGATGGTGTAGGCGGTGGGGAACCGGTCCTGCGCGGAGGGCAGGGGGACGGGGGCCGCGCCCGCGATGGGCTCTGCCTGGTTGGCCATGGTGTTGCCTCCTTGTGCGCCCATGTGTGCCCTGCCGGATGGCAAGGGAGTCGCCTGGCGCTCGGGGCATTCTTGGCCGGTGGTGACCGGCGCGCCTTGACGCTGGTCAAGAACGGTGGTGGTCGCGCCGCGGCCGAACCCACCCGGGCCGCCTCGCAGCGCCGCTCGATACCCCCCGCTTCAACGGGCCTTCCTGGCCTTGGCCGCGGCAGCGGGCTTGGGCCGGGCGCTCGCTTCGTCGAGCCACAACAGCGTGTCGGTGTGCACCATGAAGCGGTGCAGGTAGTCGGGCGAGAGTTCGCTCAGCAGGCTCAGGGTGCGCAGCACGAGCATGTGCGAATTGAGCGGGCCGGCGGCCTCGGGGCCGCGTTGCACGGCCTGCGCCACTTCGTCTTCGGCGCAGAGGCGCGCCCAGCTGTCGTGGAAGGCCTGCGCGCTGCGCAGCTCGGGCCGTGCCGTGCCGGCCGGCTGGGTGCGTTGCCCGATGTGCTGGTTGAGCTGGGCCAGGGGCGTGAGCGGCGGCTTCGACCGCGGGCGAAGCGCGCGCTCGACCGGCGCCGGCTCGCTCGCCGCGGCCTCGGCCGGTGGCAGCGAGGCCAGCGTCGCCATCAGCCGGCGCTGCACGGCCTCGGGCGCGGTCTGCATGCGGCGCGCCAGCGCCGCCCGGTAGTGGGCGCGCACGGCCTCGGCGTCAGTCACGCTGGGCCCCCCGGGCGCCATGGCCGGCCTTGGGCACCGGCGCCATTTCCACGCGGCGGTTGAGCGCGCGGCCCTTCTCGTCGGCGTTGGAGGCCACGGGTTGTTCGGCGCCGAAGGCGGCGCTGAACACGCGCTGCGGCGGCATGCCTTCCTGGATGAGGGCGCGCGTGACCGTGAGCGCGCGCTGCGCCGAGAGCTCCAGGTTGTCGGCGAAGCGCTGGTTGCCCGACTGCACCGGCCGGTCGTCGGTGAAGCCGCTGACCATCAGCATCTCGTCGCGCTCGCCCAGGTAGACCTGCAGCGGCGGCACCAGGCTTTGCAGGATCTGCCGTCCCTCGGGCCGCAGTTCGTCGGAGTTGAGCGCGAACAGCACGCTGCCGCTGATGCCGATGCGGCCGTTGTCCAGGGTCACGCGGCCGTTCTGCAGCGGAATGGCCAGGGCCTTCTCCAGGGCCATGCGGCGCTGCTCCTCCTGTTCGCGCTTGCGCACCTCGGCCTGCAGGCTGTTCACCAGGTCCATCTGCACCACGAGCACGCCGACGAGGATGAGCACAAAGGCGCCCACGAGGCCGGACATCAGGTCGCCGAACACCGCCCACACCGGCGCGCCGTGCCCGCCGCCCTCGGTGTCGTCGGGGCGTTCGTCCAGGCCGGCCATCATGCGGCCGTCCCCCCGGGCGGCGCGCGCAGGCGGCGCAGGTCTTCCACGATGCCCTGCTGCGAGCTGATGCTGAGGTCGATCACCTCTCGGGCCTGGGCCACGTAGTAGGCGAGCTGTTCGTCGCTGCGCGCGACCGATTGCGTGACGGCGCCTTCGACGCGCTGCAGGCTGTCGATGAGCGCCTCCTGCGAGCGGCTGAACAGCGCCACGCCGTGGTTGAAGGCCTCGCCCAGGCTGGCCAGTTCGATGGCGCTGGCGCCGACCTGCGCGGCCACTTCGTCGGCGCGCACGGCCTGCGCGCCTACGGTGTCGGCGAACTGGCGGCCCACCCGGTCGAGCACGGCGCCGGCCGAGCCGACCAGCGATTCGATGGCCGCGCGCTGCTCGGCGGTGGCCTGCTGAACGGACTGCAGGAGGGCGTCGATGTGCTGCATCAGCGTGGCGCGCTCCTGCAGGGCGCTGTTGTCGCGCTCGGTGAGCTGGCTCATGTCCTGGCGCAGCCGCGCGATCACCTCGGCGGCGGCCCGGGGCGCTTCGGCGGCCGTCTCGATCAGGCGCGCCATGGGGGCTTCGAGCGCGAGGGCCAGGCTGGCGAGTTGCGTGGACAGCTGCTGGTTCAGCGAGGCCTGCAGTTCGCCCAGCCGCTGCACGGCGGCCTCGCCGCGCGCCGCCTCTTCGCCGCGCAGGCCGGCGAGTTCCTCGCGCCAGCGGGTCGCCGTGTCCTGCAGGGTCTGCGCCACGGCCTGCTGCTGCGCCAGGGTCTGCGCCCCGAGCCGGCGCCATTCGTCCTGCAGGGCCGCGGCCGTGTCCTGCAGGGCGGCGGCCCAGGCGGCCTGGCGCTCGCGTTCTGCCGCGCTGTGCTCGGCCTGCGAGCGGCCCAGCGTGTCCTGCACCTGGGCGAGCAGGGCGCCACTGCGCTGCTCGAAGGTGGTGGTGAAGGCGACCAGCGCCTGGTCCAGGCCCTGCAGCTGCGTGCGCACCAGGGCGTCGACGCGCTCGTGTTGCCGCGTGGCTTCCTGGGTGAGGGCATTCATGGCCTTGTCCACCGCAGCCTGCAGGCCTTCGCCCGCGGCCCGCGCGCTGGCGTCCAGGCTGTGCTGCAGCGATTGCTCCACCGAGCGGGCCAGCCCGCCATAGGCGTCGCCCGACGCCGACAGGAACTGGGCCTGCCGCGCCAGCAGCTGCTCGTCGAGCTGCTGGCTGCGCTGCTCGATCCGCTCCATGAGCACCTGCAGCCGGTCCGCCACCGCGGGCAGGGCGCTGGCCTGCTGCTGCAGGGCGTCGACCGTGGCCTGGCGCTGGTGCGCGAGCGAGAACGGGCGGAACACCGTGGCCACGCGCGCGTCGAGCTGGCGCGCCGCCTCGGCGCGCTCGCGCCGGGCGATGGCCGACATCAGGCCCAGCATGGCCGAGGTGGCCACGCCCACCACCGAGGTGCCGAAGGCCAGGCCCAGGCCCTTGATGGGCGCGGCCAGCGCCGAGCGGATGGCCTGCAGGTCGGCCGAGCCCTCGAGCGTGAACACCACGCCCTTGAAGGTGAGGACCATGCCGAGGAAGGTGCCGAGCATGCCCAGCATCACCAGCAGGCCGATGAGGTAGGGCGTGAGCGCCAGGCCGGGCAGGGCGCCGCGCTCGCTTTCGATGCGCTGGCGCACCGCGTCGCGCAGGGGGGGCGGCACGCTGGCCAGCCAGTCCTCGAGCGCGGCCAGGGGCTGGGGCACCTGGGCCAGCGCCTGGGACAGCGCCGCGCTGGCCTGCCGGTAGCGCCGGATCTCCTGCGCGCCCATGAGGTACACGCCGCCGATGAGCGCGGTCATGGCCAGGGCCAGGCCGCTGGACCCCACGAAGCCCGCGCCGATCCAGACGACGGACAGCAGGCCAAGGACGAAGGCGGAGACGAAGAACAGTCGGTTCACGGAAAGGCGGTTCACGGGGTGTCGATGGAGGGGGAAGCATGGGACGGGCCCAGCGCTTCGATCATGCCGGTCACCGGCTGCAGGCGCAGATCGAGTTCGGCGAGCAGGGCCTGCCGCAGCTCCTGCTCGAACACCTCGGGCCAGGCGTCGGACGGGGTCTGGCGCAGCTGCTCGAAGCGCGCCTTGAGGAAGGCGGGCACGCCGGACAGCAGCCGCTGCTCGCGCCCGCCGATCAGCTGGTCCAGGGTGGCGTCCAGCGCGGCCAGCTGCGCCAGCCGGGGCGAGGTGGCGGCCAGCGCCTGGCGAACGTGGGCGCGAAAGGCGCCGATGGCGGTGTCCATGCGGCGCTGCTGGTCGAGGCAGCGCTGGTGGATGGCGCCGAAGTGGCTGTCGTCCGCGCCGATCGGCTGCCGGGGCGGCGTGGCGATGCCCTGCTCCAGCGTGGCGCGCAGGCCCTGCAGCCCGGCCCGCAGCTGGGCGGCGTGGGACCGGCCGGTCGGCTGCCGTGGTGCAGCCGCCGACGGCAAGGCCTGGTGGGTGGCGTGCAAGGCGATGGCGTCGCGCACGTCCAGCCATTCGGCCAGGCGCTCGGCAAGGTCCCGCCGGGGGGCCTCGGCCGGCGCGGGCAGGTACCCGGCGAGCTGGCGCACCAGGGCGGAGCGGTGGGATCGGCTGCGCAAAACGGTCGGTGGCGCCTTCGGGGGCGCGGGGGTCAACAGGCGGATGAATGGGGGCGCGAGCGCCCCGCATTGTCCTCTACCCGGGCGCGGGGCCGGATGGCCGAGCAGCGCCAAGGCGGCGGGCCGCTGGCGCTAGGCGCCGCGCAGGCTGCGTCCGCTCAGGGCGTCGCGGATCGGGGTGGGCCGCTCGAGGCCACCCAGGGGGAGGTCGAGAAGGGCGTCGAGGTCCGCGCCGGCGAACTGTTGCCACAGCTCGGCCACGCTGCGGGCCGCGGGCTGGCCGTGCCGGTTCGCGCTGGTGGACACCAGCGCGCCGCCGGCGGCCCGGCACAGCCCGGCCGCCGGGCCATGGGCGGTGACGCGCACCGCGATGCCCTGGTGCGCACCCGCCACCACCGCGGGCGCGCTCGCCGCGCGCGGCAGCACCCAGGTGTGGGGGCCGGGCCAGCTGGCGCGCACCTCGGCCAGCGCCTCGGGGGCCAGCCGCGCCCAGTCCACGAAGGGGTCGAGCTGCGCCTCGCTCGCGGCGATGAGCAGGAAGCCCTGCGTGGTGGGGCGTCGCTTGAGCCGGTAGATGCGCTGCACCGCCGCCGCGTTGAAGGGGTCGCAGCCCAGGCCGAACACCGCTTCGGTGGGGTAGGCGACCACGCCACCGCGGCGGACCGCGTCGGCCACCGCGTCCAGGGACGCGGGCGAACGCCGCCGGCTCAGAGGTCGTGCCCCAGGAAGTCCCGCAGCTCCTCGGTCTGGGGGTGGTCGAGCACGTCCGCCGGGCCCACCTCCCAGACCTTGCCCTGGTGCATGAAGACGAGCTGGTCCGCGATCTTGCGGGCGAAGTTCATCTCGTGCGTGACCATCACCATGGTCATGCCCTGGTCCGCCAGGCCTTCGATGACGCGCAGCACCTCGCCGGTGAGCTGCGGGTCGAGCGCGGAGGTCACTTCATCGAACAGCATCACCTTGGGTTGCATCGCGAGCGAGCGGGCGATGGCCGCGCGCTGCTGCTGGCCGCCCGACAGCTGCTCGGGGTAGGCGTCGAACTTCTCCGACAGGCCCACCTGACTCAGGCACTGCTGGGCCAGCGCGATGGCCTGCGCCTTGCCCAGCTTTTTCACGCTGCGCGGCGCGAGCATGATGTTCTCGCCGATCGTCAGGTGCGGGAACAGGTTGTAGCTCTGGAACACGATGCCCACGTCCAGGCGCAGCTGCCGCAGGTCCAGCGTGGGGTCGGTGAGCACGTGGCCGCACACCTGGATGTGGCCGCGGTTCACCTTCTCGAGCCGGTCGATGCAGCGCAGCGCGGTGCTCTTGCCGGAGCCGGACTTGCCGATGAGCACCGTGACCTCGCCGCGCTTGACCTGAAAGCTCACGCCCTTGAGGACTTCGATCTGGCCGAAGCTCTTGTGCACATCGCGCAGCACCACGATGTCGTTCGCGGAATCGGCGGTGCCGGCGGCGGTCGGGACAAGGTCATTCATAAGGTCTTCTTTCATGGAGAGGCTCACGCGCTGCGCATGCCGCGCGCCATGCGTTGCTCCAGCCGCCGGCTCAGGGCCGACAGCGGATAGCAGAGCAGAAAGTAGATCAGCGCCACGACCACGAAGGTGATGAAGGGCTGGAAGGTGGAGTTGTTGATCAGCTGGCCCGCCCGCGTCAGGTCGACGAAGCTCACCGCCGACGCCAGCGAGGTGTTCTTGACGATCTGCACCATGAAGCCGACGGTGCCCGGCGTGGCGTTGCGGATGGCCTGCGGAATGATCACCTTGAACATGCGCTGCGTGCGGCTCAGCGCCAGGCACTCGGCCGCCTCCCACTGCGCCTTGGGCACCGACTGGATGCTGCCGCGCCAGAACTCGCCGAGGTAGGCGCCGACCCAGATCGTCATGGACAGCGTCGCCGCCATCAGCGGCGACACCGCCAGGCCCAGCGCCGGCAGGCCGAAGTAGCCCGCGAACATGATGACCAGCAGCGGCACGCCCTGGACCACCTGGATGTAGGCCGCCGCGATGGCGCGCAGCCAGGCGAAGCGAGAGACGCGGCACAGCGCGATCAGCAGCCCCATCAGGCCACCGCCGATGAAGGCGCAGGCCGACAGCGCGACCGTCCACAGGGCGCCCTGGAGCAGGAATTGAACGTGGACAAGACCAAAGGTGGGCATCGTTCGCTCTCCCTTCAAAGCGGCGTGCCGAGGCGGCGGCGGCGCGGAAAGATCACCAGGCCGAGCAGCCAGAACCCCAGCCGCATGACCAGCGCCAGGCCGAAGTACATGAAGCCGATCGTGATGTAGGTCTCCATTGGCCGGAACGAGACGCCCTGGATGTAGTTGGCGTTGCCGGTGAGCTCGGCCACCGAGATCTGCGAGGTGATGGAGGAGGCCAGCATCAGCAGGATGAACTGGCTGGTGAGCGAGGGGTAGACGCGCTCCACGGCCGGGCGCAGCACCACGTGCCAGTACACCTGGGCGCGCGACAGGCCCAGGCACTCGGCCGCTTCCCATTGGCCGGCATGTACCGAGTTGAAGCCGGCGCGCATGATCTCGCCCGTGTACGCGCCCACGTTGATGGTGAGCGCGATGATGGCCACCGAGAAGGCGCTCATCGTGATGCCGATCGAGGACAGGCCGAAGAAGACGAGGAAGATCTGCACCAGGAACGGGGTATTGCGGATGCCTTCCACGTAGCCCGCGCACAGCGCCGACAGCCAGCGCACGCTCGAATTGCGGCCGATGGCGCAGAGCGTGCCGATCACGAACCCCAGCAGGGTGGCGGCGGCGGCCAGCTGCAGCGTCACCAGCGCACCGTCCAGCAGCATCGGCCATCGTTCGAGGATGGGAGTGAAGTCCAGGGTCACCGTCGTGCCTCCGATGGGGTTGCCCGCGCGCGCGGGATCAAGCCGAGACTGGGGGCGCCTTGCGGTCGCCGAACATCAGGCCGGCGGCACGGAAGCCGCCGTCGACGTTGAGCGTGTGGCCCTGCACGTAGCGCGCTTCGTCCGAGCAGAGGAACACGGCCGCGTCGCCGATTTCCTCGGGCGTGCCATAGCGCACCATGGGCACGAGGTAGTTGTAGGCGCTGCGCGTGGCGGCGTCGTGTGCGGTCGCGGCCATCTCGGTCTCGATGGCGCCGGGCGCGATGTTGTTCACGTTGATGCCGTGCGGCGACAGCTCGACCGCCATCACCTTGGTGAGCAGCTCCAGGCCGGCCTTGGCCGCGCCGTAGGCGCCGCGGCCGTTGCCGCCGCGCTGGCCCGAGAGCGAGGCGATGTTGATGATCTTGCCGCCGTGGCCCTGCGCCACCATGCGCCGGGCGCAGGCCTGCGCCACGATGAAGGCGCCGGTGAGGTTGATGGCGATGGTGCGGTTCCAGTTCTCCAGCGTGATGTCCAGGAACGGGGTGTTGCCGCCGATGCCGGCGTTGTTGATGAGGATGTCGAGCCGGCCGAGCTGGGTGGTGACGTCCTTGAGCAGCGTCTCCACCGAGCGCGGATCGGCCACGTCGACCACGAAGCCGTGCGCCTGGGCGCCGGCCTCGCGCAGTTTGGCGGCCGCCGCGTTGGCGCCCTGGGGGTTGATGTCGGCGATGGCGATGACGGCGCCCTGGCGCGCGAGGGCCGTGGCGATGGCGAAGCCGATGCCGCGGGCACCGCCGGTGATGAGGGCGATCTTTGCTTGCAGTCTCATGAAGGGTCCTGTGGTGGTGAGGGCGTGCGGCGGTTCAGTGTGGGTCTCTGACCGCCGTGAAAAAGTCGGGGGCGCCGGTCTGGCCGCCCTTGAGGGCGATCTCCAGGCCGTCGATGGCGGGGTCGGTCGAATGGGCGCGGCACAGCGGCACGCCCGGCGACAGCGGCGCGATGGCGGTCAGCGCGTCGATGCCCAGGCGCGAGGCCGCGTGGCTGGAGGTGTCGCCGCCGGAGATGACGGCGCGCCGCAGGCCGCACTGGCGCACCAGGGCGTTGAGGACGTCGCCGAGGGCGGCACCGAGCCGGTCGTTGACGGTGGCGATCGGCGTGCCGCTGGCCCGCACGGCGTCGCGGAACGCGGCCACGCGCGGATCGTCGGGGCCGGTGGCGGTGAAGACCAGCGGGTCGCGACCCCGCGCGATGGCCTCGCGGCCGAGCGCGCTCACGCGCCGCACCTCGGCGGCCAGCAGGTCCTCGTGGACCGCCAGCCGCGCGTCCAGCACGATGGGCTCGAAGCCCCGCGCGCAGGCGTGCTCGATCTGCGCCGCCGTGATCGGCGACACCGAGCCCGACACGGCCGCGAGGCGCTCCGCGCGGGCGCAGCCGGCGCTGGCGGAGGCGGACGGCATCAGCCCGGCCGCGCGCCAGTGCGCCACCAGCGCCTGCTCGACGCCTTGCGAGCCCAGGACAAACTGCGGCGCCGCGCCCCGTTCCCAGATCAGACGACCGGCCTCGCGCAGGGTTTCCGGGTCCAGCACGTCCACCGAGACGATGGCCGCGCCGCGTTCGATCTCCTGCGCCAGCAGCGCATCGGCCCGGCCGCGTTTCATGCTGGCGAAATCCACCAGGCCCACGCGCAGATCGGTCTGCGCGGCCAGGTGGCGGCCCAGGTCGGCCTCGTGCATGGGCGTGGTGGGGTGGGCCGCCATGGTGGGGTGGCGGTCGAGCCGGTAGCCCACGCCGTTGGCGTGCGCGAACAGGTTGCCGAAGGCCTGGAAACGGCCCATGCCGGGGTCCGACACCACGAGCGGGATCCACCCCGCGAAGCGCCGCCGGGCGATCTCGGCCGCGCGGCCGATGTTGCCGATGTGGGGCGCCGAGTCGAAGGTCGAGCACACCTTGTAGTGGACGACGGGCGCGCCGATGCCGGCGAGCTGCTCGAAGACCGCGGGCAGGTGCTGCTCCATCCACTCGGGCGGTCGCGAGCGCGCCACGCCCGCCACGCCGATGGCGCGGTAGTGCGCGAAACGGGCCAGGCGCTCGGGCGTGGGCGGCGCGAGGAACAGGATGGTCTCGAGCCCGGCGAAGGCCAGCACCTCCATGGCCGCCGACGAGCCCGTGAAGTCGTCGCCATAGAAGGCGATCAGCGGCCCCGGGGGGAGCGGACGGGCGCCGCTCACGCAGCGGCCTCCATCGCCGATTGCAGCGCCGGGTGGGTGCGCGCGTAGTCGGCCTGCGGCACGCCCTGCAGCGCCGCGTCCCAGGCTTCGCGCAGGGCGCTCACGCCGGCGCCCGGGCCTTGCGGGTGGGCCAGGATGCCGCCGCCAGCGGTGACGATCAGGTCGGTGGTGTTGACGGCCGCGTAGGTGCCCGGCACCTGCGTGACGCCCTGGCCCGAGGAGAACACGGGCATCACGGTGCAGGGCTTGTCCGCGAACAGCGGTTCGAGGCAGGCGCGCGCCGACGCGATCACGCTGTCGTCGGGCTCGGAGAACTTGTTGGCCAGGCCGTTGACGTGCATGTGGTCGGCGCCGGCCAGGCGCCAGATCTTGCTCCACGCGGTGAACGACCAGCCCAGCAGCGGGTGGCGCGACAGGTAGCCCCAGCCGTTGCGGTGCGCGTGGATGGGCAGCTGCGAGAACTTCGCCAATTCGATCATGCCCGCCAGGCCCACGGAGTTGATGCTGGCCATCAGGCAGGTCGCGCCGTGCGCGAGCAGCACGTCGTGGCGGCGCTTCATCTCCTCGACGTCGCCGGTGAGGTTGAAGGCGTACATGGGCTTTTTGCCGGTGCGGTCCGCGCTGGCGTTCACCTCGCGCATCACCGCGGCCACGCGCTCGTTGAACGGGCAGTTGGGTCCGTCGGCCTGCAGTTCGTCGTCCTTGATGAAATCGATGCCGGCGGCGCAGAGCTGGGCCACCAGGGCCGCCGTGTCCTCGGCGGAGAAGCCGACACTGGGCTTGATGATGGTACCGATGAGGGGGCGCCCCTTCACCCCGGTCAGCCGGCGCGTGCCCTCGGCGCCGAACTTGGGCCCCGGGTAAGCGGCGGCGAAGGGCTGGGGCAGGCGGATGTCGAGCAGGCGCAGGCCGCTCACCTGGCGCAGCTCGAACAGGTTGCCCGCCACCGTGGCCATCAGGTTGGGCAGGGAAGGCCCCAGCGTGGCCAGCGGCCAGGAAAGCGTGAGCCGGGCGCGGACCAGGGACTCGCCCGCGGGCGTCGGTGTCGAGGTGGGCAGCGCGCGCGCGCCGGTGAAGCGCTCGATGACCTCCAGCTTCTCCACCCGCGCCGCCGCGCGCTCGAGCAGCTCGGGCGTTTCGCCCGGCACGCGGACGAAGGTGCCGCTGGACTGCTCCCCGGCGATGGTGGCCGCCACGCGCTCCGGGTCGTCCGGTGTCTCGAGGAGGTAGTCCGCTTCAATACGGTGCTGCTGCATGGCGTTTCCAGGGGTGGGTCGGATGGCGTGCCGGGCGAAGGCCCATGGCGCGCCCGCGCGTGCGTGCGCGGGCGCCAGGAACAAGGAAGAATCGGCGGGGCGTGTGCGGGGCCCGGCCCGCACACGGGCGCGTGGCTCAGGGCTGCAGGAGCTCGGCGGGCACGTCGACGCCGTGGTGCTTGCGGTAGAGCGCGTTGAGCTTGCCGCTCTTGGCGTTGACCGCGATCCACTCGTTGAGCTTGGCCAGCAGCGCGGGCTCGCCCTTCTTCACGCCCATGGCGATCGGGAACTGCTTGATCACCAGCTTGGCCTCGAAGGGCTTGGCGCCCGCGCGCTGGTTGATGGCCTTCATCTGCGGGTCGCCCAGGCCCACGTAGGTGGCCTGGCCCGACAGGGCCGCCGTGATGACGGTGGCATCGTCGTCGAAACGCACCACGTTGATGCCCAGGGCCGAGGCACGGGCGGTCAGCTCCACGTCCTGCATGGTGCTGCGCACCACCGCGATGGACTTGCCCTTCAGGTCGCCCCAGTCCCTCACGCTCTTGTCGGCCACCGGCGCGATCACCGTGGTGCGGATGAAGGAATACGGCTTGGTGAAGTCCACCACCTTGGCGCGCTCTTCGGTCACGGAGAGCGAGGAGATCACCACATCGGCCTTGTCGGTGTTGACGTTGGGAATGCGCGTGGGGCCGGTGGTGTTGATGAATTCCACCTCCACGCCCCAGTCGGCGGCCAGCGCACGCGCCACCTCGACGTCGGAACCGGTGGGTTGCAGCGACCCGTCGAGCATGCCGAAGGGCGGGATGCCCATGTCGGTGGCGACGCGCAGCTTCTTGCGGCTGTTGATGTTGGCCAGAACGTCCGCGCTGGCGGGCAGGGCGAGCGCGAGGCCCAGGGCCGCGACGAGGGCGCTGGCGTGACGGCGGTGGATGTTCATGTTTTGTCTCCTGGTCGTTGAGGCCGGATGGCCTGCGGAATGGGATGCACACGCGCGGCCCGGGCGCCGGGTTTCTGCGGTCAAAATCTGACAGCTGCGCGCTCGATGTTCAGGGTAAACCCTGAGATTTCCCATTGCGTTAACGGCAAATGCTGGGAAATTGACGGCAGTCTAGTCAGACTCGCCGCGGCTGACCTTCCATTTGTTCGTCCCTACCTGTGAGTTTTTATGACAGCTCAACCGCTTGCGGCCGGGGGCGATGCCCGCCAGCGCCTGCCCTTGACCTCCCTGCGCGCCTTCGAGGCGGCGGCCCGCCTGGGCTCCATGACGGCCGCGGCGGACGAGCTGTTCGTCACGCACGGCGCGATCAGCCGGCACGTGCACCTGCTCGAAGACCAGTTCGGTGTGCCCCTGCTGGTGCGCCTGCCGCGCTCCGTGGCGCCCACGCCGGAGGGCGCGGCCCTGGCGGGGCAGCTGACGGAGGCCTTTCGCCTGATGCGCGAGGCCGTGGCGCGGCTGGCGCCCGGGCCGCTCACGCTGTCGTGCTCCGCCACCATCATGATGAAGTGGCTGATCCCGCGGCTGAGCGAATTCAAGCGCGCCAACCCCAGCGTGGAAATCCGGCTCAACATGAGCCACGGCGAGGTGGACTTCATCCAGGACCAGATCAGCCTGGCGATCCGCACCAGCATGAACCGCCCGCCGCAGGACGTGGTGATCGAGCCGCTGCAGCACGAGCAGATCGGCCCGGTGTGCCATCCCGAGTACCTGGCGCGCATCGGCATCTCCTCCATCGCGTCGCTGGCGCGCGCCCGCATCCTGGAAACCGCGACGCGCACCTACGCCTGGAAGGAGTGGGTGGCGCTGATGAACTGCGAGGACATCGGCCTCACGCCGCACGAGCGCTACGAGCACTTCTACCTGGTGATCGAGGCGGCGGTGTCCCAGCTGGGCGTGGCGCTCGTGCCGCGCTACCTGGTGGAGAAGGAGCTTGAGTCGGGCCAGCTGGTGGCGCCCTTCGGTTTCATCCAGAGCCCGTACACGCTCAACCTGTGGATCGCGCCGCACGAGCGCCTGCGCGACGACGTGCGCCAGCTGGCGCGGTGGATCCGCGAGCGCATGGAGTGAAGGGCGCGTGGGTCAAGACACCGCGAGCCGCCCGGGCGCCGCGCGCTCGCCCGCCAGCGCGCGCTGCCCCAGCGCGATGGTCAGGGCCGCGGCGAGGCTGGCGACCACCGACACCCAAAAGCCGTTCTGCGGGCCGAAGTGGTCGACCACCCAGCCCGACACGAACGCGCCCAGGGACATGCCGATGCCGATGCCCGTCATCACCCAGGTCACGCCCTCGGTCAGCATGGACGCCGGCACGCGGCGCTCGATCAGGCCGAAGGCGGTGATGAAGGTGGGCGAGATCGCCACGCCACTGAGGAACACGGCGGCCGCGAGCAGGGCGACCGACGAGCCCGCCACCAGCAGCGGCAGCGAGGTCAGGGCCAGCACGCCCACGGCGATGAGCAATTGGCGGTGCAGGGCCAGGCGCGGGTTGAGCGCGCCCAGCACCAGCCCCAAGACGAAGGAGCCGACCGCGTAGACGCCGATCACCAGGCTGGCGGCGCCGGGCTGGCCCAGCGCCGTGGTGATGGCGATGGCGCTGACCTCGGCCGTGGCGAAGGTGGCGCCGACGAAGACCAGGGCGAGGGTGATGATCTGCACCGGGCGCTGGCGGATCGCCGAGCCCGCGGGGCCGTCGGCCTGCGGCGCGCGCACCGCGGGCTCGGTCTTGCGCTGCAGCAGGAAGGCCGCCGTGCCGCCGACCATGAACAGGGTCGAGGCCAGCATGCCGGCCTCGGGGAACCAGGCCGCGGCCAGGCCGACCGAGAGCGAGGCCCCCGAGATGTAGATCAGCTCGTCGGCCGCGGATTCGAAGGCAAAGGCGGTGTTGAGCTCGGGCCGGTCTCGGAACAGCTCGCTCCAGCGGGCGCGCACCATGGCCGACATGCTGGGCAGCGTGGCCGCGCCGAGGGCGGTGGCGAACAGCGTCCAGGCCGGCCAGTTCCAGTGGCTGGCCAGGATCAGCAGCACGAAGGCGGCGGCCGACACGGCAGCGGCCGGCGCCGCCACCGCGGTCTGGCCGTAGCGGTCGATCCAGCGCGAAATCTGCGGCGCCAGGAAGGCATTGCCCAGGCCGTACGTGGCCGCGACGGCGCCCGCCAGCCAGTACTCGCCCAGGGTCTGGGACAGCATGGCGACGATGCCGATGGGCGCCATGGCCAGCGGCAGCCGGCCGAAGAAGGCGGCGATGGAAAAGCCCTTGGCGCCGGGCTCGCTGAATATCCTTGCATAGGGGTTGGACACGGGAAAGCTCCTGGATCGGGGGTGAACGGCAATAAGATACGTGGCGTATGCATGTTATTGACGTACGCTGCGTACGTCAATTCACGTACGTTCTGTATGTGTTTGATTGGAGCCAGCCATGCGAAGAGCCCGCCAGGACATGATTGCCGAGACCCGCGGCAAGCTGATCGCCGCCGCGCGCCAGGCCTTCGGCAGCGTGGGCTACGCCCAGGCGTCCATGGACGATTTCACCTCCGCCGTGGGCCTCACGCGCGGCGCGCTGTACCACCACTTCGGCGACAAGAAGGGCCTGCTGCAGGCCGTGGTGGACCAGATCGACGCCGAGATGTCGGTGCGGCTGAAGGCCATCGCCGCGCGCGCGCCCAACCGCTGGCAGGCCGTGGTGGACGAGTGGATCGCCTACATCGAGATGGCGCTGGAGCCCGAGATCCAGCGCATCCTTTTCCGCGACGCGCCCGCCGTGCTGGGAGATCAGTCGCAATGCCCCAGCGCCCAAAGCTGCATCGAGGCCCTGACGGCCAGCCTGGCGGCGCTCAAGGAAGACGGTGTGCTCATCGACGCCGACCCGGAGGCGATGGCCCGGCTGATCAACGGCGCCAGCAGCCACGCCGCGATCTGGATCGCCAGCTCGCCCGATCCCGAGGCGGCGTCGAAGAAGGCCGTGGCGGGCTTTCGCCGCATGCTCGAAGGCCTGCTGCGCCGGCCGGACCCGGCCTGAGCGACGCCGTCCGCTGAGCCCCGCGGCCCGCCACGGGCGCCGGGGTGATCGCGCCAAGCGATTGCTATCGCTTGGCGCTGCCTTGTTGGGGCATGGGGGCCTTCCTACCATCCGCCGACTTCAACAGGGCACCCACCACCGTTCATGAAAACCCAAGTCGCCATCGTCGGGGCAGGCCCGGCGGGCATGCTGCTTTCCGAGATCCTTCACCACCACGGCATCGACAGCATCGTCGTGGAACGCCAGACCCGCCAGTACGTGCAGTCGCGCATCCGCGCCGGCGTGCTGGAACAGACCACCGTGGACATGCTGCGCCAGTACGGCCTGGCCGATCGCATGGAGCGCGAGGGCCACGCGCACGACGGCATGAAGATCGTCTGGGCCGGCCGCAGCAGCTTTTTCATCGACGTGCGCCAGCACGTCGGCAAACGCTTCGTGGCCTATGGCCAGACCAGCATCCAGGAAGACCTGTTTGCGGCCGCCGACCGCCGCCAGGCCCGCCTCGTCTTCGGCGCGGCCAACGTGGCCCTGCACGGCATCGACACCGACCGGCCACGCGTGAGCTTCGAAGCCGACGGCCAGACCACCACCATCGAGTGCGACTACATCGCCGGCTGCGACGGCTTCCATGGCGTGTCGCGCAAGGCCATTCCGGCCACCGTGCTCAAGGAGTTCGAGAAGGTCTATCCCTTCGGCTGGCTGGGCATCCTCACGCCGCGCCCGCCGCTGCCCGACATCGTCTACGCCAACCACCCGCGCGGCTTCGCGCTGGCGTCCATGCGCAGCCCGACCATGAGCCGCTACTACATCCAGGTGCCGCTGGACACCCGGATCGAGGACTGGTCCGACGAGCGCTTCTGGGAAGAGCTCAAGGCGCGTTACCCCGCCGACCTGGCCGCCGCGATCGTGGAAGGCCCCTCGATCGAGAAGTCCATCGCGCCGCTGCGCAGCTACGTGGCCGAGCCCATGAGCCACGGTCGCCTGTTCCTGGCCGGCGACGCCGCGCACATCGTGCCGCCCACCGGCGCCAAGGGCCTGAACCTGGCCTTCTCCGACGTGCACTACCTCAGTCGGGCCCTGGCCAGCCGCTACGAGACGGGCCGCTCGGACCTGCTGGAGCGCTACAGCGACACCGCCCTGCGGCGCGTCTGGCACTCGGTGCGCACCTCCTGGTACCTCACCAACCTGCTGCACCGCTTCCCGAGCACCACCGCCTTCGACCAGCGCACCCAGGAGTACGAGCTCGAATTCCTGAAGTCCTCGCACAGCGCGCAAGTGGCGCTCGCCGAACAGTACGCCGGCCTTCCCCTGGAGCAGACCTGATGACCCCCGCCACGCGCGATTACCACGACATTCCCGGCACCTACGTGTTCGACGGCGCCCACCAGCGCAAGGGCTACTGGCTCAATATGTTTTGCAAGTCGCTGGACGTGGCGGCCCACCGCGACCAGTTCCGCGCCCACCCCAACGACTACCTGGCGCGCTTCCCCATGAGCGAGGCCCAGCGCGAGGCCGTGCTGATGCGCGACTGGCTCGGCCTGCTGCGCCTGGGCGGCAACATCTACTACACCTTCAAGCTCGCCATCTTCGACGGCCTGAGCATGCAGCACGTGGGTGCCGCGATGTCGGGCACCGGCATGACGGTGGAGGACTTCCGCCGCATGATGGTCTCCGGCGGCCGCCCGGCCGAGGGCATGCGCAGCCTGCGCCAGAACGCGGAGGTGGGCCATGGCTGAGCTCATCGGTGGCGTGGGCACCTCGCACGTGCCCGCGATCGGCGCCGCGGTCGACCACGGCAGGACGCAGGACGCCTACTGGAAGCCCGTCTTTGACGGCATGCAGGCGGCCAGGGACTGGATCGCGCGCGCCAGGCCCGACGTCTGCATCGTGGTCTACAACGACCACGCCTCCTGCTTCTCGCTGGAGCTCACGCCCACCTTCGCGCTGGGCGTGGCCCCGCACTACGAGCCGCACGACGAGGGCTACGGCCCGCGGCCGGTGCCGCGCGTGGAGGGCGCGCCCGAGCTGTCCTGGCACCTGGCCGAGTCGCTGATCCTGGACGAGTTCGACATCACCATCGCCTCGAACATGACGGTGGACCACGGCCTGACGGTGCCGCTGTCGGTGCTGTTCGGCCAGCCCGAGGCCTGGCCCTGCCGCGTCATCCCGCTGTGCGTGAACGTCATCCAGTACCCACCGCCCACCGGTCGGCGCTGCCTCAAGCTGGGCCAGGCCATCCGCCGCGCGGTCGAGTCCTTCCCTGGAAACCTGCGCGTGGCGGTCATCGGCACCGGCGGCCTGTCGCACCAGCTGCAGGGCGAGCGCGCGGGCCTCATCAACGCCGAGTTCGACAACCGCTGGCTCGACGAATTCGTCGACGCGCCCGACCAGGCCGCGGCCCACGACCACCTGGAACTGCTGCGCGAAGCGGGCTCGGAGGGCCTGGAGTGCGTGATGTGGCTGGTGATGCGCGGCGCCCTGCGCCCGCAGGTCGAGGTGGTGCACCGCTTCTACCACGTGCCCGCCTCGAACACGGCCTACGGCCTGCTGGTGCTGGAGGACGCGCAGCGCGCGCCAGCGCCCGCCACCTAGACGCCCGCCCTCCCGCGGACCCCACGAACAAACAAGGAGACAAGACATGCTGCCAACGAATCCCCCCACCGCGCCGCGCGCCCGACACGGGCTCCTGCGCCGCCTGGGCCGTCAGCTCGCCGCGGCCGCCCTGCTGGGCTGCGCCGCGATGGCCTCGGCCCTGGCGCAGGGCGACTGGCCGGCCAAGCCCATCCGCTTCATCGTCGGCTTTCCGCCCGGCAGCTCGCCCGACGTGGTGGCCCGCGCGCTGTCGCCCGGCCTCACGCAGGCCCTGCGCCAGCCCGTGGTGGTGGAGAACCGGGCCGGGGTCACCGGCATGATCGCGGCCGAGGCCGTGGCGCGCGCGCCCAACGACGGCTACACCTTCCTGGTGACCTCGGGCAGCTCCATGTCGATCTCGGTGCACACGCTGCCGCGCGTGCCCATCAACCCCGACAAGGAGCTGGTGCCGGTGGCCGCCGCCGCGCGCATCGAGCTGTTCCTGGTGTCCGACGCGCGCCAGGGCTTTCGCAACTTCAGCGAGTTCATGGCGTTCGCCAAGGCGAACCCGGGCAAGCTGACCTACGGCTCGCCCGGCACCGGCAGCGCACCGCATGTGGCCACCGAGATGCTGCGCGCGCAGAGCGGCATCAACGTGGTGCACGTGCCCTACCGCGGCGCCTCGCCGGCCCTGCAGGACCTGCTTGGCGGCACCACGCAGTTCCTGTTCGACCCCGGCATCGCCCTGGAGCATGTGCGCGCCGGCCGGCTGCGCCTGCTGGCTGTGGGCAGCACCAAGCGCTCGCCCCTGTTTCCCGACACGCCCACCATCCAGGAGCTGGGCCTGGCCGACTTCGACGCCGGCACCACGCACGGCATCTACGCGGCGGCCGGCACCCCGCCGGCCATCGTCAACCGGCTGAACGCCGAGATCAACAAGCTGCTGGCCCAGCCCCAGGTGGCGCAGCAGTTCACCGCCATCGGCGCCGAGGCCACGCCCATGAGCGCGGCCGAGTTCGGCGCCCTGATCCGCCGCGACAGCGCGCGCTACGGCGCGATCGTCCGCGAACGCGGCATCAAAGAGTAAGCCCTTCCGTCTCCCCAGAACGGCCGCGCCCGGGCGCGGCCGAGGACCCGCCATGCGCCTTTTTACCCACCACGACCGCCCGGTGCACCTGGGCGCCTTCCCCAGTGAGCGCCTGCGCCGCCTGTCCGGCGAGCCGGACCTGTCCCGCATCGTCGACACCGGCGTGCTGCGTCCGCCCGCGGACGAAGGCGCCGCGCCCACGCTGGCGCGCTCCATCAGCCGCTTCATGTGCGCGCTCGACCAGGTGCGCGAAGGCGACCACAACCCCCACCTCGCCGAGATCCCGGGCAGCCCGGGCCTGCGCAGCGAGCACCTGAAGTCGGCGGCCTACTTCCTCGACACCTCCATCGCCGGCGTCTGCGCGCTGGGGCCGGACCACCGGCTGGCCGAGCGCGTGGAGCACCCGGCCTTTCGCACCGCCACCTACGAGCAGTCGGAGACCAAGCTGCGCCTGCGCTTCAACCCGAACGCGGTGCTGCGCCAGATGAAGCGCTCCATGGACCTGTGCGCGCGCGGCGTCGAGCACCACACCCACGCCCTGGTGCTGATGGTGGCCCACCCGCGCGACCCCTCCGCGGACGAACCGGGCGCGGAGTGGATCGTCGGCATGCAGGACTGGCGCGCCGCGCTGCGCGCCGCCGAGACCGCGGCCGTGCTGGCCAACTACCTGCGCATCCTGGGCCACGAGGCGCGCAGCCACACGGCCACCACCACCGACGTGCACCTCAACCGCCTGGCCGTCTCCGCCGGACTGGCGCGGCTGGAGGACGGCGCGCTCACCAACCCCTTCGTGGGCACGCGCTTCGGCCTGGCCGTGGTCACCACCACGCTCGCGCTCAAGCCCGACGAAGCCCTGGCACCGGCCACCCTGAACGAGCGCTGGCGCGCGCGCGGGCCGAGCTGGTGGCTGGGCGCGTCCAGCCAGAAGAACGCCTCCAATGCGGTGGACTTCGCCAAGCGCCACTACCGCGACAGCCTGCACCCGGTGGAAACGCTCAAGCGGGTCGACGAGACCACGACCTTCATCGACGAGGACCGCATCCCGCGCGTGCCCAAGAGCAGCGAGTTCTTCCTGCGCGCGGCCTTCGGCGACCTGGGCAAGGCGCCGCAGGAGGCCTCCAAGGACGGCTACTCGGTGGCCAAGGCCCCGCTGGCCGCCGCGCTGCGCCTGGCCCTGAACGTCTATTCCGTGCTGCAGCGGGGCGAGCCCGCGGCGCACAAGGCCAGCTACGCCGACCCGGCCCGCAACGCCGACCTGGTGAAGGCCACGTTGCACTACCTGGGCGCCGACATCGCCGGTCTGTCGCGCGCGCCGGCCTGGGTCTGGTATTCGCATCGGCAGGACGGCACGGAGATGCCGGTGGCCCACCCCTTCGCGGCCACGGTGATGATCGACCAGGGCTTCGACACCATGGAGGGCACCTCGGGCGACGACTGGATCTCCAGCGCCCAGTCGATGCGCACCTACATGCGCGCCGGCCTGGTCTGCGGTGTGCTGGGCGACCACCTGCGCGGCCTGGGCTTCAGCGCCACCGCCCACTCCGCCGCCGACAGCGACGTCATCCAGACGCCGCTGGTGCTGCTCGCGGGGCTGGGCGAGGTCAGCCGCATCGGCGAGACCATCCTCAACCCCTTCCTGGGCCCGCGCAGCAAGACCGGGGTGATGACCACGGACTTCCCGATCCAGCCCGACAAGCCCATCGACTTCGGCCTGCAGAACTTCTGCGAGTCGTGCAACAAGTGCGCGCGCGAATGCCCATCGGGCGCGATCTCTGCCGGCCCCAAAGTGATGTTCAACGGCTACGAGATCTGGAAGGCCGACGTCGAGAAATGCACGCGCTACCGCATGACCAACCTCGGCGGCTCCATGTGCGGGCGCTGCATGAAGGCCTGCCCCTGGAACCTGCCGGGCCTGGTGCAGGAGAAGCCCTTCCGCTGGGCCGCGATGAACCTGCCCGTGGCCGCGCAGTGGCTCGCGCGCCTGGACGACGCGCTCAACCGCGGCGTCATCAACCCGCGCAAGAAGTGGTGGTGGGACATCACCAACGACGGCACCGGCAAGGTGGTGGCGGCCAAGGAGGTGAACACGCGCGGCCTCAACAAGCACATCAAGATCAAGCACGAGGACCAGACGCTCGCGGCCTACCCCGCGCCGCTGGCGCCGCTGCCGCTGCCCATGCCCAGCCCGGTGGACCGCGAGGCCGGCATCGAGGCCTACCGGAACCTGCTGAGCCCGGCGCAGTACCAGGCGCGCATCCGCGAGGGCCAGACGGAGAACCTGGTGCCGCCCCTGCGCCGCCTGACGGACGAGCCGCCGGTGCGGGTGGCCCGCATCGGCCGCCGCTGGACCAGCTCGGCCGACGGCAAGATCGACCTGTTCGAGATCGTGGCCAGCGACGGCCAGCCGCTGCCGGCCTGGCAGGCGGGCGCGCACATCGACATCACCATCACGCCCGAGTTCATCCGCCAGTTCAGCCTGGCCGGTGACCCGGCCGACCGCGGCCGCTACCTGCTCGGCATCCTGCGCGAGGACCAGGGCCGCGGCGGCTCGCTGAAGATCCACCAGATGCTGCGCCAGGACGCGCAGGTGGTGATCTCCCAGCCGCGCAACCACTTCCCCGTGATCGCCACGGCGAAGCGGCACGTGCTGCTGGCCGGTGGCATCGGCGTCACCCCGCTGATCGCCATGGCCCACGAGCTGCACGCCGCGGGCGCGGACTTTGATCTGTACTACAAGTCGCGCACGCGCGCCCAGGCCGCCTTCATCCCCGAGCTGCAGGCCATGCCCTGGGCCGACAGGGTGCACTTCCACTTCAGCGACGAGCGCCGGCTCGACATCGCCGACGTGCTGCGCGACTACCGCGACGGCCACCACGTGTACACCTGCGGTCCCGCGGCCTTCATGGACGCGGTGTTCGACACCGCCACGGGCTTCGGCTGGCCGGAGGAGGCCCTGCACCGCGAGTACTTCTCCGTGCCCGAGACCGAGGCGCGCGAGCGCCTGCCCTTTCGGCTCAAGCTGGCCCGCTCGGGCCAATGCATCGCCGTGGCCGCCGACCAGTCGGCGGTGCAGGCCCTGGCCGCTGGCGGCCTGCAGGTGGACGTCAAGTGCAGCGACGGGCTGTGCGGCGTGTGCGCGGTTTCCTACCTCGAAGGCGACGTCGATCACCGCGACTTCGTGCTCAGCAAGGAACAGCGCAAGTCCCGGATGGTGTTGTGCTGCTCCCGCGCCGCGCAGGCGGACGGGGAGGTGGTGCTGGACCTGTAAGCGAGGCGGCACCCGCCGCCACCCCAACCGCTCGCCCCCGAGCGAACAACAGAAGGAGACAAGCAAGATGAAGAAGATCAGCCTGATCGGCGCCGGCCTGCTGGCGCCCGCCCTGGCCCTGGCGCAAGGCGGCGCCCCGGCGGCCTCGTCCGTGCAGCTGTACGGGCGCCTGGACGCGTCCATCAACTCGGTGCGCTACTCGGCCACCGGCGCGGCGCCCTCGCGGCAGAACAGCTTCCTGTCGAGCGACACCTCGCGCTGGGGCATCCGCGGCAGCGAAGACCTGGGCGCCGGCCTGCAGGCCTTCTTCAAGCTGGAGAGCGGCTTCAACGTCGACACCGGTGCCCAGTCCAACCCGGCCGCGTACTTCAACCGCGAAACCGTGGTCGGCCTGCGCGATCAGCGCTACGGCACGCTGATCCTGGGCAGCCAGTTCACGCCCAACATCGCCATGTCGCTGCGCGTGGACCCGTTCCAGCGCTCGGGCATGGGCGCCAGCCTCACGCTGTTCCAGCGCGGCGGCGCGGCCGGCCTGCTGGGCTACCCGGCGATGCACAACAACGCGGTCCAGTACATCTCGCCCAGCTTCGGCGGTGTCGTCGGCAAGCTGATGGTGGCCAGCAACGAAGGCGCCTCGCCCTTCGGCAACCCCTCCAGCCTGGCGCTGGAGTACAGCAACAAGGCGCTCTACCTCGGGCTCGTCCACGACCGCCTGAACTCCACCGGCGCCGCCGCCGGCCAGCCCGCGCTCGCGTCGGTGAAGAACCAGGTGACCAGCCTGGGCGCGAGCTACGACCTGAAGGTGGTGAAGCTGTACGGCTACCTGGTCAAGGCCGATGTGGACGGCGCGCCCGGCATGCGTGGCGGCTACCTGGGCGTCAAGGTGCCCGCGGGCGTCGGCGAGATCAACGCCGTCTACCAGGTGCGCAACGTGGACGATGCGGCCAACTCGGACGCGCGCCTGTTCGCGGTGCAGTACATGCACCCGCTGTCCAAGCGCACCTCGGTCTACACCAGCGTGGGCCACCAGAGCAACAAGGGCAACGCGGCCTTCGGCCTGTGGCCCTCGCGCACGGAAGCCGGCGGCGGCCCCGCCGCCGGTGCCGACGTGCGCGGCTTCCAGGTGGGCATGCGCCACGTTTTCTGAAGCCGGGAGCCGCCATGACCGACACCGCCCAATCGGGCTTGTACATCGATGGCCAGCGGGTCGAGGCCAGCGGCGGCCGCCGCTACCCGATCCACAACCCGGCGCGTCCCGCCGAGCGCGTGGGCCAGGCCGCGCTGGCCTCGGTCGAGGACGTGGACCGCGCGTTCCAGGCCGCGCACCGGGCCTTTCCCGCCTGGTCGGCGCGCAGCCCCGCCGAGCGCGCGGCGCTGCTGCGCCGCGTGGCCGAGCACCTGACGGCCGATGCCGTCGACCTGGAGCGCCGCACGCGCCTGTTCACCCGCGAGCACGGCAAGGTCCTGAAGGAGGCCGCCACCGAAATGGGTCGCCTGGGCTCGCGGTTCACCGACGTGGCGGACAACGCGCCGCGGCTGATGGCCGACGAGCGCCTGTCCGGCCCGCCGTTCGACACCGTCATCGCGCGCAAGCCGCGCGGCGTGGCGCTGCTCATCGTCCCGTGGAACTGGCCGCTGTCGATCCTCGGCGCCAAGCTGCCACAGGCGCTGCTGGCGGGCAGCACGGTGGTCATCAAACTGCCGCAGCAGTCGGCCATCGCGCCGGCGCAGACCGTCGCGATGATCGCGGAGATGCTCCCGCCGGGCGTGGTCAACCTCATCACCGGCGAGGCCGCTGAAATCGGCGACGCCATGCTCACGCACCCGCTGGCCGCCGCGATCAACTTCACGGGCAGCGTCGGCGTGGGCAAGCACGTCATGCGCCTGGCCGCCGAGCGGCTGACCCCGGTGACCCTGGAGCTGGGCGGCAACGACGCGGCCCTGGTGCTGCAGGACGCGGAACTGGACGCGGCCGCCTTGCGGCGGCTGTACCAGGGGGCGTTCATGACGGCGGGCCAGATCTGCATGGCGATGAAGCGGCTCTACGTCCACCGCTCGCGCTACGACGAGCTGGTGCAGGGGCTGTCGGCCGTTGCCGCCGAACAGGTCGTGGGCGACGGCCTCCTGCCGGACACCACCATGGGACCGTTGAACAACCCGCGTCAGCTCCAGGTCGTGCGGGACATGATCCAGCAGGCCCGCGAGCGCGGCGCGGACGTGCGGGAATTCGGCGCGGTGCCCGACCCGGCGCTGTACCGCCAGGGCCACTTCCAGCGGCCGACCCTGGTGCTCGACCCCGACCCCTCGCTCGACGTGGTCCGCGAAGAGCAATTCGGTCCGGTGCTGCCGATCCTTCCCGTCGACACGCAGGAGCAGGGGATCGCGCTGGCGAACGACTCGCGCTTCGCGCTGTGTTCCTCGGTCTGGACGGCCGACCCCGAGCGCGCGATGGCGGTCGCCCGTCAGCTGGAGGCTGGCTACACCTACCTCAACGGCCACGGACCGCTGGCGCAGGACAACCGCGCGCCTTTCGGCGGCTTCAAGGACAGCGGCTTCGGCCGCAACCTGGGCTTCCAGGGCATCGAAGGCTTCCTCTCCCCCCACAGCATCTCCGCCCCCGCGGGCTGGCTCCACAAGGCATGAACACCGAATCCCCCCTGGTCCCGGCGCCCACCGTGGCCGAGCAGTTGCTGCGCCTGTGCGCCGACGCTGGCGTCAGGTACATCTTCAGCAACCTCGGCAGCGACCACCCGGCCTTCATCAGCGCGTTCGCGCGGCTCCAGCAGGCCGGCCTGCCCATGCCCGAGGTGGTCGTCTGCCCGCACGAGATGACGACCCTGAGCGCGGCCGACGGCTACGCGATGGTCACCCGCCAGCCCCAGCTGGTGCTGGTCCACGTCGACGTGGGCACGCAGAACCTGGGCGCCAGCGTGCACAACGCGGCGCGCGGCCGCATCCCGGCCATCGTGGTCGCCGGCCTGTCGCCCGTCTCCTGCGACCCGTCCGTGCTCGGCCACCGCAACGAGTACATCCACTACACGCAGGACACCAGCCGCCAGAGCGACATCGTCGCGCCGTACATGAAATGGATGTACGAGCTGCGCGCGCCCGACATGGTCGAGCCCGTGGTGCGGCGGGCGCTGCAGATCGCGTCCTCGTCGCCGCGCGGTCCCGTCTATCTGACGGGCGCGCGCGAGGTCTGGGACGCGCCCGCGCCCGCGGTGCGCGAGCAGCCCGACCACTGGCGGCCGTCGGCGCTGGGCGGGCTGCCACCCGCCGAGGCGCTGGCCCTGCACGAGGCGCTGTGCCGCGCGAAGCGGCCGCTGGTGATCACCAGCTACGCGGGCATGGACCCGGGCGTGCCGCCCCGCTTGGTGGACGCGGCGGACCGCTATGGCCTGGGCGTGCTGGAGCTCGGCCCGCAATACGTGAGCTTTCCGGGCAGCCACCCCTGCCACCTGGGCTACCAGCGCAACGTCCTCGTCGACGAGGCGGACCTCATCCTGCTGCTCGACGTGGACGTGCCCTGGCTGGCCTCGCAGGTCACGCCGCACGCGGACGCCACGCTGTTCCACATCGACGTCGACCCACTCAAGACGGACCTGGGCTACTGGCACTTCCCCGCGCAGGGCCGCTTCCAGGCCAGCGCGGCGCAGGTGCTGGCGCAGCTGCTGTCCCTGGACGCCGCGCCGGCCCTGGCGGGGCGGGCGCAGCGCCTCGAATGGGTCGCGGCGGCGAAAGAGCGGGTCGCCTTGCGGATCCCGCCGGCGCCCACGCAAGGGCCGATCACGCCGGCCGAGCTGACCCGGGCCGTGCGCGAGCTGGTGAACGACAAGACCGTGGTGCTGGTCGAGGCGCCGTCGCACGCCACGCTGATCGCGTCCGTGCTCAAGACCGACCGGCCGGGCGGCTGCTACCTGAACCATGGCGCCGGGCTGGGCTGGGGCATCAACGCCGCCATCGGCGTGAAGCTCGCGTCGCCCGAGTCGGAGGTCATCGCCCTGGTCGGCGACGGCTGCTACCTGTTCGGCGTGCCGGGCAGCGCCTTCTGGGTCGCGGGGGCCTGCGGGGCCGCCACGCTGACCGTGGTCTACAACAACGGCGGCTGGAAATCGCCGCGGCACTCGACGGCGCTCGTGCACCCCGACGGCCCGGCCGAACGGCACGACCGCTACTGGGTGGCGTCCGGGCAGGGCGTGAAGTTCGAAGCCCTGGCCGAGGCCACGGGCGCCGCGCTCGGCTTCGCCGTGCAGGACCGGGCCGAGCTGGCGTCGACGCTGCGCTCGGCCCTGGAGGCCGTGCGCGGGGGCCGCAGCGCCGTGGTGAACGTGCAGCTCGCCCCCATCACATCGCAATCGCTGTTGCCTTCCACGGCGCAAGGAGACCAGCCATGACGACCAAAGACCCGCGCAGTCACCGCGCCACGCGCCGGCGGGCGCTGACGGCGGCCCTGGGCGGGCTGCTGGCCCTGGCCTCGGGCGGCGCCGCCGCGCAGGCCAGCGCCTGGCCGACCCGACCCGTCCGCATCATCGTGGGCTTTCCCGCGGGGGGCGGGCCCGACGTGATGGTGCGCAGCCTCGCCCCGGGCCTGTCGGAAGCGCTGGGCCAAGCGGTGGTGATCGAGAACAAGTCCGGTGTGACCGGCATGCTGGCCGCCGACGCGGTGGCGAAATCCGCGGATGGCCACACCTTCCTGATGACCACCGGCAGCTCGATGTCGATCTCGGTCCACACGCTCGAGCGGCTGCCGCTCAACCCCAGGACCGACCTGGTGCCCATCGCGGCGTTCGCGCGCGTTTCGTTGTTCCTGGTGGGCAACGCCAAGCTGCCGTTCAAGACGTTTTCGGACCTGCAGGCCTACGCCAGGCAGCACCCCGGCCGCCTGACCTACGGTTCGCCCGGCAATGGCAGCGCGCCGCACGTGGCGATGGAAATGCTGAAAGCGCAGACCGGCCTCACGGCCGTGCACATCCCTTACCGGGGCGCGGCCCCGGCCTTGCAGGACCTGCTGGGCGGATCGGTCGACGTGCTGTTCGACCCGGGCATTGCCTTCGAGCACGTGCGGGCCGGCAGGCTCCACCTGCTGGCGGTGGCCTCGAACGAGCGCTCGCCGCTGTTCCCCGACGCGCCCACCCTGAGGGAACTCGGTGTCAAGGACTTCGACGGCGGCACGACGCACGGGCTGTATGGCCCGGCGGGCACGCCCCCGCCGGTGGTCGCGCGGCTGAACGCGGAGATCAACCGCCTGCTGAAGACGGCGCCGGTGGCGGCGGGCATCCAGGCGCAGGGCGCCGAGCCGACGCCGATGGCGCCGGCGGCCTTCGCCGCCCAGATCCAGCGCGACAGCGAGCGCTACGGCGCGGTCGTCAAGGCCCGGGGCATCAAGGAGTAGGCCGGGCGCCGCGGAACCGCGGCCCGGCGGCTACAGCCGCCGGCTGCCGCGCGACAGCACGCGCGCGCAGGACTGGCTCATGGCCAGGAAGGCCTGCGCCGCCGACGACAGCTGGGGCTCGCGCCGGTGCAGCACGGTATTGACGTACTGCGGCATCGCCTCGCGCAGCTTCAGCGTCACCAGCCCGCGGCCCATCAGGTCTTTCTCGATGAGGACGGCGGGGATCATGCACATCCAGTCCGTGCTGCGCACCAGCGCCACCATCTGCGTGATGGCCTCGCAGGTGGCCGCCACCGGCGGCGCGGCGAAGCCGTGGTCGGTGAAGTAGCGCGCCACGGTGCCGCCCGGGCCGCCGGGCGAGCCGAGCAGCACCCATTCCGTGTGGCGCAGGTCGGCCAGCGAGGCCACGCCCGCCAGCGGATGGCCCTCGCGCGCGACCACCGTCAGGTTCGAGCTGAACAGCTCGACGCAGGCCAGGTTGGACGCGAGGCCCTTCGGGGGAATCGCGGTGATCGCCAGTTCAATCTTGCCCTGCTGCAGCGCCGACTCCAGGTGCTCGAACACGCCGCTGATGAGGTTCAGCCGCACGTCCGGAAAGCGCTTGTGGAAGTCGGGCACCACCAGGTGGAGCAGCGTGGCCGTCGGCGTCGGGCCCAGCCCGATGCTCAGGCTGCTGACGCCCGCGCCGCGCAGCTGCTCGGCGTCGATCAGGATCTGGCGGGATTCGCGGTCGATGAGCTGGGCGCGCTCGTAGATCTGGCGGCCCTCCGCCGTGAGGCTGATGCCGCTCGTGGAGCGTTCGATGAGGCGCAGCTTGAGCGCGTTCTCCAGCGCCTGGATGCTGCTCGTGAGGCCCGCCTGCGACACCTCCAGCTCCCGCGCCGCGCGGCGGAAGCTGCCGAACTCGACGATGGCCAGGAAGGTGCGCAGTTGCTGAAGCGTCATGGGGGTCTGGTCGGGGCCGCGTGAGGTCGCGCCGATTATGGGACGTCGACCGCTGGCATGCCGCGTCCCGCGCACCGGCGGGTGGGGGATTCAAATAACAAACCGACGAGACGGTTTATTATTGGGGCCATCCGCGCTGGCCCCCGGGACCGGCGCGCCTGAACGGGAGACCCGATGCCCCTGACCCCGACCGACACCCCGCTGACCGAGCGCCTGCAACTGCAACCCGCCGGCCCGGGCCGCTGGCGCAGCCTGCACGGCGACGCCAACCAGAACGGCCGCTCCTACGGCGGTCAGTTGCTGGGCCAGGCCATGCGGGCCGCGCTGATGGACGTGCCCGACGCGCGCGCGCCGACCATGATGCAGTTCCTGTTCCTGCAAGGCGCCATGCCAGACCAGCCCATCGTGTTCGAGGTGCGGCGCTTGCAGGAGGGCAAGCGCTTCAGCTCGCGCCAGGTGCGTGGCGTGCAGGGCGAACGCACCGTGCTCGACGCCCAGGTGAGCTGTGCCTTGCCCTTGTCGGGTCCCTCGCACGCCGAGGCCTCGCCGGTGCCTCCTGGCGAGCGGCCCGAGGACCTGCCCACGCTGAACGAGGTGCCCGGGCCCTGGCGCGAGCGCATCGCGCTCATGGGCGGCTACGGCCGCGACTGCAATGCCGCGATTCACTTCCGCATTCCCGACGTGGAGCGCCAGCTCGGCGGCGTGGACGCCGGGCGCGGGTTCCGCTACTGGATGAAGGTGCCGCAGGCCCTGCCCGACGAAGCGCCCCTGCACGCCGCCGCCTTCGCCTACCTGTCCGACTGGTGGCTCAACTTCTGCATCCTGCGGCCACACCTGGCGCGCGCCGGCGAGCGCGGCATGTACATCTCCAGCCTCAACCACGCCCTGTGGCTGCACGCGCCGCTGCGCGCCGACCGGTGGGTCCATGTGCAGACGCACAGCGCGCACGCGGCCCAGGGCCGCGGCCTGGCGCTCGCGCACTACCACGACGAAGCCGAGCGGCACGTCGCCACCGCCACCCAGGACTGCCTGGTGAGCTGGACCGACTAGCGCCCAAGAGCCCAGGCGCCGTTGGCGGCGCCGCGCTCAGGCCCCGTCTCCGGGCCGCCGGTGGCCCGCGGTGCGCGGGGCGATTCCGGGCTTGAGGCGCCAGTCGGGCCCGAAGTCCGACAGCGGGTGCGAGGGCATCGCCGCCTCGTGCTCGATGCCGCGCAAGCGCGCCGCGTAGGCGTCGAGGTAGGCCCCGCGCTGCCCGGGGTCGGTGTACTGGATGGACCAGCCCACGAAGGGCTGCAGCACCTGCAGCCCCGAGTAGCCGAAGGTGCCGTGCTGCAGGTGCCAGAGGATCACGTCGCGCTGGCCCAGCAGGCCGTCGGGCGCCATCATCTCGGGGAAGCAGCCGGTCGTGAAGGCCAGCATGGCCTTGCGGCCCTTCAGTCCGCCCTGGTCGAAGCGCTTGCCGCCCGCGCCGTACACCGTGCCGTTGGCGAACACGCGGTCGATCCAGCCCTTCATGATCGCGGGCACCGAGAACCACCAGAGCGGAAACTGCAGGATCAGCAGATCGCAGGCCATGAGCTTGTCGAGCTCGGCCTGGATGTCCGCGCGGAAGGTCTGGCGCTGCGAAGCCTGCTTCTGCTCGCGGTCGTACTGCAGCGCGTCGGGAAAGCGGCGCTCGCTGAAATCATCGCCCGTGGCCACGGGCTGGAAGCCCATGGCGTAGAGGTCGGACACCACCACCTGGTGGCCGGTCTCGCGCAGGGTCTGCACCGCGCGCTGCAGCAAGGCCTGCCCGAAGGAGCGGGGCTCGGGGTGGGCGTGAACGATGAAGACCTTCATGGCGGGCCCCGGTGTCAGAGCGCCTTGACCAGCTCGGGCACGGCCTCGAAGAGGTCGGCCTCCAGGCCGTAGTCGGCCACGCTGAAGATGGGGGCCTCGGGGTCCTTGTTGATGGCCACGATCACCTTGGAGTCCTTCATGCCCGCCAGGTGCTGGATGGCGCCCGAGATGCCGGCGGCGATGTAGAGCTGC
>NZ_QVLS01000016.1 GCF_003417535.1 Hydrogenophaga borbori | reverse complement strand
CTATCTGCGCTTCACTGAATCTGGATTTCTTCATGTAGAGACTCCGTCTGAGGGAATTCTCTACCTCCGGCTGGTTCAGGTTTTCGAGGGGACTTCACGCGGAGCCAACACCAGCGAGCTATTCAAGCTCTGCCATCGAGTCAGCAGCTCATACCCTAGTCGCTCCGGAAGAACGCGTCCATAAATGGAGTTGAAGGGAGACCTAAAACGAGCGGGGTGACATTCACGCGCTTGGCGTCGAACGAGTTGAGCAAGCCAAGACCAGCAAAACTACCTCTGCCGCCCGGCGGACGGAAATGGACAAACGCTGTTGTCGTTGTAATCCAGCGAGGATCTATATAGAGCGTGACGCGCACATCACCAACCTTCTTATAGATCTGTGGATCAGTACTTGGATCTCCGCGTACAGCCATTCGATATCCTTCCGTCGTCTCAGGCATGTCGATGTTCTTTGTCCGAAATGGACCATCGAACGAGACGAGGGCGCCACGCGATGAATGTCCAAGAGTCAAAGCCTTCTCGAGCGGAATGGCCTTGAGGTCAGCTTGCTGCAGCAGCGACTTGAAGCCGAGCATGAGCCGATTTAGATCCCAACCGAGTTCGTGTAAAGCCACGATATGACCGTAGCGTGATAAGTCGATTGATACCCCAGCAAAAGCCGCCAGAGCCTGTAGACGTGGAACGTTAAGGTAAAAAAAGTTGTGGAGCTTGGTCGTCCATCTTTCTTCCTCCCGCAGTCTCTCGTTCAACCATGAGGAGTGGTCATTCTTTATCTGATGTAGACGTTCAACCGGATAATCATCGACTCGAGTATCAATCTCCGCATGATGATCAAAGCAGAGAAGCAGAAGGTTCGACTGATGATTGCGCTGTTGAGGTGTGAGAGTGGATTCTCCCCTCGGTCCGTCCCGCTGCTCAGCAACGATATGCGCCACTTCACCGCGGAACATAGGCTGCTCAGCATCAATACCGTCCAATAGGAGTCGTTCCCTGCAGAGCGCACAGCAACCGCCATCGCGCACCCAAACGACTCGCTTGACGTAGGGAGTGACAGGCATTGAGACCTATAGATTCATTTGAGTGTCGAGCGCATCAAGCACGGTATGCGGCCAGTACCGCACGGCACATCGGTACCACTAGAGTACTCGATTCCATGGGCGTCGATGCGGGGTGATAAGTTGGCGAACATGATCAGAAAGCGCATTGTCCGTTTCAAGAACCCATTCACTGACTGACTCCTCCAGCGCAGCTAATTGCGCAATGCGGATATATGCACTTTGTCCACCCCTGTGGGCCACGTCACCCCGCATTTCCACGAAGGCATCCACCTCCGCCGAGCCCGCAGACCAGAAACTGGCGATGTCTGGAACCGCTAGGAAGTGATCAAAGAGGGGCTGTAGGTTTCTGTGTTTCGGAGTATTCAACGTCTCCGTTCTCTTCGTAACCAATTCGATATAGATCTGACTCCATGTCGGCGCCGCCAGTTGTGCTGGCGTCCATGCGTTCTTGGAACTGTTCACATAGTCGATCAGTTTCTGCCTTGGAACGGGTGGCAGTGAAGTGTGAGACGGCAATCTCCTCGCCAAGTACATCACCGCTTCAACTGCGACCGTTTCTATGTATCGCTCCCACGCTGCACACAGGAGCAATAGGCCGCCTCTTGTTAGATGGCCTAACCCGCGCCTACCACGGCCAGTTCCCTTGAGAGCACCATGCAGCAGCAAGAGACGATGCACATCGGTCAAATTTTTCTGATACTCAGCGTACGCATCTGATGGCATTTCGAGATACTTGAAGTGTGTGACACAACCAGTATGCTTAAAAACCACGGATGCAGTAAAGCATGCTGTGCAACGCCGATCGATCTATTCATCCGACTTGCCCTTTACGCCGCCCACTTTCTGCCCCGAATCGCATACTCGACCGCTAGGTCGTACACGTTGTCGCACTTCTGCTTGAACGTCGTACGGTCGTAGCTGTCGGGTAGGTCGGTGTCCAGCACGCGCTCGATCTCCGCCCGCACCTGCTTCTGCGTCTGGGCGCTCTGGTGCCAGTTCTGGATCAGTACCTTTGGTTGCTCATCCACCAGGCGCTTGAGCAGATGCTTGGCCGCCAGCTTCACACGCTGGGTCTCATCCTGCGTCAGTGACTCCTTCTTGAGCAGGTCAAACAGCTCCAGCTCGTCCTCCGTCAGGCCCTCGCGGATGTGCCGCTCGGCCTCTTCCTTCAACTCCTGGGCGTAAGCGGTCAACTCGTCGTAGTAGTTCTCGGTAGACGTCGCGCCAGAGTTGTAGGCGTCGATCACCCGCTGCAGCCGCTGGATGAAGTCCGTTCGCGTGCTGTTCTGCGCCAGCATCTCGGCCAACTTGCGCTGCAGGAAGGCCTGCAGGTCGGCGATCTGGATGTTCTTGAACGGCGCTTGCTGGAACTCCTCGCGCAGCTTCTCGACGTTGACCTTGCTCAGGTCCCAGGCCTTGCCGCGCTGCACGATCTTGAATTGGGCCTCGAACTCTTTGACCGAGAAGCTCTCGGCGTTGTCCACCACCACGCTGGCGTCCAGCAGTGCCTCGATACGCTTCACCGCACTGTCGATGTCGGCCTGCTCGACAATGCTGTCCATCACCCCGCGAAGGTACTGGAAGGCCGAAACCACACGACCCAGGTTGCGGCCCAGCACCTCAGGCTTACAGGCCTCGTACAGCGAGGAAATCGCGTTCTCATAGACGTTGAAGGACTTGCGCTGCTCGTCGCTGGCCAGCAGCGTGTCGGCAAAGCCGTTGAACTGGCCCAGCTTGGTGAACACATCACCCCGGTCCAGCGCCTCGTGCAGCGGCACGCCCTGGCTGTGGCAATAGGCCAGGCCCTGCTCGATGGCTTCATCCAGCAGCGCGAACAAATGGCTCTTGTCCCGCACCGGCAGTTCGTCGTCCTCAGGGCCGGCGGCGTAGTCCTTCAGCGCCTTTTTCATGCGCCGGAACACGTTGTAGTAGTCCACGATCTCGCCGTTGCGCTTGGCCACGCCCAGGATCTCGTGGCCACTTACCCTGTTGGCCCGCGCGATGGTCTGCATCAGCGTGTGGCCCTGCATCGGCTTGTCCAGGTAGAGCGTGCTCACCGTGGGCGCGTCAAAGCCCGTCAGCCACATCGCGCACACGAACACTAGTTGCAGCGGGTGCTCTGGGTCCTTGAAGTTGAATTCGATGTCGTGGCCGTGCTCGTCCAGCGCGCTCATGCGCTGGCGGTGCGGCTTGATGTCGAGGTTCTTCTTGGCGAACTTCTCGTCCTCGCCGGCCTCCTCACTGACGATCACCGCCATCTGCACAGCACCCATCCAGGCCTTGAGCTGCTTTAGGCGTTGGCGCTCCACGTCGTTCTTTGTCGCGGAGATGCGCCCGTTCAGCGCCTTGATCTCGGCCTTCCAAAGCGCCTGAACCTTGTCGAACATAGTCACAGCGGTGAACTTGTCCACCGAGATGACGATACCCTTGCCCAGGTAGCCGCGGCGGGGAAAGTGGTAGACGATGTCGCGCGCAATCGTGTCCAGCCGGTCCTCGCGCTTGACGACTTCCATCTCCTGCGCGAACCGCTTCTCCAGCTTCTCTTGCGCCTCGCCGTCGAGGTTCTCATCTTCCAGGATCTGGGCGAACTCGTCGCTCAGGTCGTCGTTCTGGATCAGCACCTCCGGCACGCGCTTCTCATAGAACAGAGGCACCGTGGCGCCGTCTTCCACGCTCTGCTGGAAGTTGTACTCGGACACGTAGTCGCCGAACCAGGCATTGGTCTTGCGCTCCTGGCCCAGCAGCGGCGTGCCGGTGAAGGCCAGGAAGTTCGCGTTCGGCAGGCCGGCCCGCATGTTCTCGGCCAGTCCTGCGTACTGCGTTCGGTGGGCCTCGTCCACAATGACGACGATGTCATTGCGGTCGGACAGCAGCGGGTAGTCCTTGCCCTTCTCGAACCGGAACTTCTGGATCAGCGTGAACACCACGCGTTTGTTCTTGCCCAGCATGTCCCGCAGTTGCGCGCTGCCCTTGGGCCGCACGTCGTCCTTGGGTGCCACGACGCCGGTGTGCAGGAAATTGCGATAGATCTGCCCGTCGAGGTCGTCCCGGTCCGTCACCACCACGAAAGTGAAGTTGCCGGTGATCTTGCGGAAGATCTTGCGCGTGTAGAAGACCATCGAGAAGCTCTTGCCGGAGCCCTGGGTATGCCAGAACACACCCAGCCTGCCGCCCAGCTCGCGCCGGTGCTTGAACTGCTCGAAGGCGTTATTCACGCCAATGAACTGGTGGTTCTGCGCGATGACCTTCTGCGTCTCGCGGTAGAACACGCAGAAGTTTTCCACGTAGTCCAGCAGCCGCTCGGGCGCCAGCAGGCCGAGTACCACGCGCTCCACGCTCAGGCCCTGGACGGCAATGGCCGGGCGGTCCAGCTTCTCCTTCTCGTCGTCCACTCGCAGCCAGGTGAAGAAGTGCTCCCACTGCGCGGTGATGCTGCCCAGCCGGGTCTCGATGCCATTGCTCAGCAAGCTCAGCGCATTGGTGGTGAAGAGCTGCGGGATCTCGGCCTTGTAGGTGGTGAGGTTGTCGTCAAAGGCTGCGCGCAGCTTCACATTGCTGTTCTTGAGCTCGATGAACACCAGCGGCAGGCCGTTCACGTAAAGCAGCACATCCGGCCGGCGGTACCCATGCTCGCCGCGCACCCACAACTGGCTTATGGCCAGGTAGTGGTTTCGGCCGGTGCGCGGGTCGTGCGCGTCGAAGTCGATCACCTTCAGCCGCTCGGTGACGGTCTGCCCCGCCTGCGGCCCGGCCTCGGGCTTGTAGGTCACCGGCACGCCGTCGCGGATGAGGCCGTCCATCTCCCGGTTGGCCGCAACCAGGCTCATCGCCGTGCGGGGCTGCACCAGTTGTGCCAGGGCCTGGTCCACCGCATGGACCGGGGCCTGCGGGTTCAGCCGCTCCAGCGCGGCGCGCAGCCGGTCGGCCAGGATCACCTCGCGTTTGTCGGCGCGGCCGGAGCCATCGTTCAGATCGTCGGGCTGGGCCGTGAAGCAGTTCAGCGCATCGAAGCCGCACAGGTGCTGCAGCCGCTGCAGCAGAGCCTGCTCGATGTCGTCCTCGCTGATGAAGTTCTTCGCGGCGGCCACGGCACCTCCCTGGTCTTGCCCGTTGTGGAGAAGAAGACCTGCTAACTGGCTATCGCCTCACCACGCTGCGCGGCCTCTGCGGGCGGCGGCTGCATGCTGGGCGGGAACTGGATGTCTAACGCCTCGACACGGAGTTTGCCGGAGATCAGGCGGGGGATCAGGGCGTCTCGTGTAGCGCGCAACCTACGGTTCGTCTTGGTGAGCAACTCCACCTGTTCAAACATGGGCCTAGCTTGCTGCTCGTAGGCCGCTACCAGCTTCTCCGGGGGCGTCAGGATGCGAATTCGCTTGAATGTCCCCTTGGTCAACTCAGCAAACGTTGCTCCCCCGGAAAGCATCTCGAAGTGCGGTTTGGCGAGCTTGAGCCAGTGGTACAGATAGGTCAGCGGGTAGCGCTGGTTCGGAATGCAGGTGATGAAACCTTGGTTCGTGCAGGCCGGTGCGCAGTTGATGCCGATGGCGCCAATCGTGGCTCGGCTCGTCATCATGATCGAATAGGCCGGGAAAAGGTTGGCGGAGCAGTTCTGGAGGCCCTCGTCGGTGCATTTGTCGGCCGACTCCTCCAAGTACGGGCTGCTGGCGCCAGTGATGTCCGTGGGGGTGTACCAATGGACGTCACCATCCACCCAAAAGCGCGGGTTGTCCCTGGCTGGCGTGGCCCCGCCGTAGAACTTGAAGGCATTGAGGATGGGCTCATGCGTCCAGTCGGTTGGTACGCCCTTTACAAAGACTGCCGACTTTGCTCCCGGAAACCGCATCCGCACAAACCACTCGCGGTAGATCTCTTCGGCCATGGACTCCAGCAAGGCGATGCGGCGCTGGTTGTTGGCGATCAGGTCGTCATAGGCCGACAACAGCGCAGCGATGCGACGCTGCTCTTCCAGTGGCGGATACGCGACCAGGAATGATTCGGCGTCCGGCACCCTCAGGTGCTCGACCGTTGCGCCTGAGCCTTGCGACCTGATCTGGCCCTGCACAAACGGGCCCAGCATCGAGTAGTACAGAAAGCGCTGATCGAGCTTCTTAGGGTTGGCCCGATAAAGCATCGTGCGCTGGCCGAGGAAAACAGATTCATCGCTGCGCAGCAGGCCCACTTCTCCAAGAGGCGCCTCTCGAGTCAATACGATGTCGTTGCGCTTCGGCTGGATGCGTCGAGTCCATTTGACAAACGTGGCCTCGTCAACGTACCGACAGTCGTCAAGATTGATTCGCCCCGCCTTCACGTTGGTCGTGCGGATCATCTTGTACTCGGTGGGGCCGTCGACGACAGGCGCCGTCTTGTTCACGCAGTCCACGACATCGGTGCAGAGCTCACTGACGGAGTCGGTCTTCCAGTGATCGGGAAACAGCCTCACGTTCAAAGCCCCGTCAGCGCTGCGAGATTCCGGGCGATGACGGCTTCGAGCTCGTGGGCCTCGCTCTGAAGCTCCGTCAGTTCATCACCGGCTTCGGTGAGGTCCGCGAGGAACTCCTCTTCTGTCTTCCCATCCTCTTCAATCACCACCCCTACATATCGCCCCGGGTTCAGCGACCAATCCTGCTCAGCAATCTCCTCGCGGCTAGCCAGCTTGCAGAGGCCGATGACGTCCTCGTAGGCGGCCTTGGGGAAACGCTCCTGCAGCCAGCTCACATGCTGGTAGTACAGCTCGGCGGCCTTCAGCTCGTCGTGCAGGGCCTGCACCGCGGCCTTCACACCCTTGGTCTGACGATTGGCGGTGGCGCGCTTGCCGTCCGCCTTTGCAGCTTCGGCCTTGCGCTTGTCCATCTCGCGGATGGCCTTGTCCAGCACCTTCACCGCCGCGTGCAGTCCGCTGAAGAAGGGCGTGAACTGGGCGCGGAGCAGGTGCTGGGTAGTGTTGCGCTCGTCCACGCTGTGCTTCTGGCCGCGGGTGCGTTCGTGCTGGTCCTGAGCCTGCGCCAGTGCGGCGAGCTGGCCCCACTGGGCCTGCAGCGCCGCGATGGCGTCCCGGGCGGCCTGGCTCGTTGCGGCATCGGCAGCCTCCTCCGCCAGCACGGCCAGCAAGCGCTCGCTCAGGGCGGGCAGGTGCTCGGCGGCTTCCTTGAGCTGGACCATGCCTTGGTGCAGGTAGCGGTCCACCTGGTCCACGAACTCCTGGCGGCGACCCTTGTGCAGGCGGGGAATGAGGGCGATGTTCTGGATCTGCGCGTCGCTCAGCTCCCGGTGGGCGCGGTCCACTTGGGTGAAGATGTTGCGGGCGTCGATGAACAACACCCTCTCATCGGTCTTACCTTTGTCGAAGAACCACAGCGTGGCCGGCAGGGTGACGGTGTAGAAGAGGTTTGAAGGCAGCGTGAGCATGCCGTATATGAGGTTCTGCTGGATGAGCGTCTGGCGGATGTCGGCCTCTGAGTGGCGGGCATCGCTGGCCGAGTTGGCCATCACCAGCGCAGCGCGGCCGCCGGGCTTGAGGGACGTCGCGAAGAGGTTGATCCAGAGGTAGTTGCCGTTGGGCACGGTCTCGACGGCCTTGTTCTTGCCATCCTTGCCCGCCGCCGCCTTAGCCTTGGTCTTGTTGCGAGGCACGCCGTAGGTGTTGAAACGGCGGTCCTTTTCCACGGCGTCCAGCGTCACGTCGTCCACGTTGAACGGCGGGTTGGCCATCACGTAGTCGAAGGCGCCGAAGGCGTTGAAGGGGTCCTCGTAGTACGTGTTGGCCTGCTTGATGTCGCCGCGCAGGTTGTTCACGGCGAGATTCATCTTGGCCAGCTTCACCGTCTCAAGCGTCTTCTCAGTGCCGCAGACAAAGACGTCCAGGTCAGCCGCCTTGTCGGCCTGGTGCTGCAGAATGAAGTCGGCCGACTGCACGAACATGCCGCCGGAGCCACACGCGGGGTCGAAGACCTTGCCGCCGTGCGGCTCGATGATCTCAGTCATCAGCTTGACGACGGAGCGCGGCGTGAAGAACTCGCCGCCGCCCTGGCCCTCGCTGAGCGCGAAGTTGGCGAGGAAGTATTCGTAGATCTGACCGAACACGTCGCCCGAGGCATCCACCGGAATGTCGGAGAACAGCTTGAGCAAGTCCTTGGGGATGTGCTGGTTCTTGGGGCTGCGGGTGAAGCGGTCGTACTCCTCCTGCGGCAGCACGCCCAGCAGCTCGGGCTTGGTGTTCTCGATACTGGCCATCGCGGCGCGGATGGCCTTGGCGATGTTTTCCTTGTCGGGCAGGTTCAGCAGGTAGTCGTAGCGGGCCTGGGGCTCCAGGTAGAAGCCGCATTTCTCGATGGCGATGTCCTGCTTGCTGCGCTCCCGGCGGGTGCCCTTGAGCTTGTTGAACTCCTGGTCGATGGCCGCCTCGTGCTGGCGGTACTTGTTGTCGGCGAACTTCAGGAAGATCAGGCCCAGCACGGGCGTGCTGTACTCGCTGGCCTTGAGGTCGGAATTGGCACGCAGCTTGTCGGCGGCGGCCCAAAGGTCGTTTTCTAGTCTTTTGAGCTGATCTCGATTCATGGGCGCAATCGTAGATTAAGCGCCCTATACCCCCTCGACTGCGATCTGCGGCCCCCACTGCGTGAAGCGCGATCTCGCTCGCTAGTCACGGTTACTACCAGCAAGCGGGTGTCCAAAACACTGCGCAGACCGCCTTCCACTTCAACGCCACAAACACCAAAGGCCATCGTAGGATGGCCTTCGTGGCTGGCATCTTGGTCCTGGCTTTGCCGGGAGTAGCAACCCCGCGCCCGGAAGCGATTGATCCTATTGAGCCTCTCAGCGCGTCCAGCCCAAGGGGTAGTTCTCGGCCGCGATGCCGGCCTTGGTGAGGGCGTTGAAGAGCGTGGACTTGCCCACGTTGGGCAGGCCCACGATGCCGCATTGGAGGCTCATGGAAGTTCCTTGTGAATCGCCCCCCGGCGACGTGCAGCGCCTGCGCGGCAGACCTGCGCGTCGAGGTGAAAGGCACCCGGACGCCGTGAGGACCGAGTCCTCGTTAGGCCATGGGGAAACGGGCGCCGATTGTACCGAGCGGCGCCGCCGGGCTCAGTCGAAGCGCCAGTCAGCGCTGACGCGCTGCCCCACGCGCAGCACCCGGCCATCGCCTTCGAGCACGATGGCGTTCATGCCGAAGGTGATGGCACCCTCCATGCGCGGGTCGGCCCGGTAGCTGCGCATCGCATCGCCCACGGCGTGGCCGGCTTGCCCGGCATCGGGGTCGACGTCCGGGATCGAGCAGCGCGCGCAGGGCTTCACGGGCTCGATCACCGCGTCGCCGCCCTCGGCAGCGATGCACAGGGCGCCGACGCGGTCCTCGTCGTGCGCCTGCAGACCGCCGAGCACGATGTTCGGCCGCACACGGCGCTGGTCCACCGGCGCGTGGCCGTCACCCACCAGGCGGGCGTTGAGCTCGTCCAGCGAGGCCGCGCTGGTCAGCAGCAGCGCAAAACCGTCGGCGAACTGGGTGCCGGCCTCGCGGCCGCCGGTCCACCGGGGGTCGCTGGGGCGGCGCACCTCCGGGTCAAAGCGCGCCAGGCGCAGCCGCTTGAGCGGCCCGGGCGCGTCCGGCCCCAGGAAATCGCTGAACCACTGGGCCGCGATGTCGCCCATGTCGTAGGCCTGAACGGTGTCGCCCCACACGCGCACGGTGGCCGGCTCCTCGGCCGCGTCCAGCGCCAGGTGCAGCGAGAGCATGCCCGGGGCCCGCAGCACCAGCTGCCCCATCTTGAAGCTGGGCTGGATCAGCGCCATGCGCGGCAGTTCGCGCTGCGTCACGAATTCGCCCTGTTCGTCCACCACCATCCAGGCGCGGTCGTAAAGCAGCCCGGTGTCGGTCAGCTCGGCCTCCTCGAGGCGCACCCCCGCGCAGGACTTGACGGGGTAGATCCAGAGTTGCTCGATGGTGGCTTGCACGTCGGCGGTGTCGCTCATGGTGGATGCGGGTATCGGTATCGGCGAAGCGACGGATTGTGCCGCGCTCCTAGAATCCCGCCATGTCCCCTTCTTCCTCCCCCCGGCGCGCCGACGTGGCCATCCGCGGCGCCGGCGTGGTGGGCCAGGCCCTGGCCTTGCTGCTCGCGCAGGACCGCCTGCGCGTCGCCCTGGTGGCTCCCGATACCCCCCCGCGCGCTCAGGACGTGCGCGCCTACGCCCTCAACAAGGCCTCGCGCGACCTGCTCGTCTCGCTGCGCGCCTGGCCCGACGCCGTGCCCGGCGCCGTGACCCCCGTGCGCGCCATGCAGGTCTGGGGCGACGACGGCGGCCAGTTGCGCTTCGACGCGGACGCGCTGGGCGCCGAGGCCCTGGCCTGGATCGTGGACGTGCCCGCGCTGGAGCAGCGCCTGGCCGATGCCGTGGGCTTCGCGGCCGGCGTGGAGCGGGTGGCCGAGGCGCCGCCCGCGCGCCTCACCGTGGTCTGCGAGGGCCGGCACAGCGCCACGCGCGAGGCCCTGGGCATCGACTACGACACCCACGCCTACCCCCACAAGGCCCTGGCCGCGCGGCTGCGCGCCGAACGGCCGCACGGCGGCGTGGCGCGCCAGTGGTTCGCCCACGGCGAGGTGCTGGCCCTGCTGCCCCTGGGCGGCGCCGATGGCCACGACCTCGCTCTGGTCTGGTCGCTGCCGGGTCCGCAGGCCGACGAATGGCTCCAGGCCGACGCCCCCGCCTTCGCCGAGGCCGTGCAGGCACGCTGCGCCCAGGCCCTGGGCGCCCTCACCCCACTGGGCCCGGCGCAGGCCTGGCCGCTGCAGCTGTCGCGCGCGCGGCGCTGGTTCACCCACACCGAGCAGGGCGCCGTGGCCCTGGCCGGCGACGCCGCCCACGCCGTGCACCCGCTGGCCGGCCAGGGGCTCAACCTGGGCCTGGCCGACGCCGCCGAACTGGCCCGCGTGCTGCACGCCCGCGAATACTGGCGCGAACTCGGCGACGCCAAACTGCTCAGACGCTACGAGCGCGCCCGCGCGGCCGATGTCCAGGCCATGTCCGCCGTCACCGACGGCCTGTTCTCGCTCTTCGGCCTGAGCGACCCACGCGTGCAGCTGCTGCGCAACCGCGGGCTCGCCGGCTTCGACCGCAGCGGCCCGCTCAAGCGCTGGTTCGCGCGCCAGGCCATGGGCCTGTCGCTCTGAACCGACACCCGATTCACGAGACCCGTCCATGAAACTGCCGCTCAAGACCCTCTGGCTGCCGCTGATCGCCAGCCTGGCCTTCGCCGCCTCGGCCAACGAAGCCGCCATCCGCAAGAACCTCGCCGAGCGCCTGCCCAACCTGCCGCCCATCGAGGAGGTGAGCAAGACGCCCTTCCCCGGCCTCTGGGAGATCCGCATCAACCGCTCCGAAATCCTCTACTCGGACAGCGAAGGCAACTACCTGATCCAGGGCTCCATGTTCGACACGCGCAGCCGCGTCGACCTGACCGAACAGCGCGTGCAGAAACTCGGCGCGGTCGATTTCTCCAGCCTGCCGCTGAAGGACGCCTTCAAGGTGGTGCACGGCAAGGGCACGCGCCAGATCGCCGTCTTCAGCGACCCCAACTGCGGCTACTGCAAGCGGCTGGAGAAGACGCTCGCCGAGGTCGAGGACGTGACCATCCACGTCTTCATTTACCCCATCCTCGGCCCCGACTCGGTGAAGAAGTCGCAGGCCATCTGGTGCGCCAAGGACAAGGGCAAGACCTACACCGACTGGATGCTGCGCGGCACCGCCATCCCCAACGCCAGCTGCGACACCGCCGCCGTGGAACGCAACGTGGCGCTGGGCCGCGAGCTGCGCGTCAACGGCACGCCCACCCTTTTCTTCGTCGATGGCACGCGCGTGCCGGGCGCGGTCGACGCCGAACGCCTGGAGACCCTGCTCAAGACCGCCAAGGCCAAATGAGCACCACACGGCGCCGCCCCTCGCGCGACACGGCCGCCGCCGTGCGCTACCGCATCGCGGTGGACCACCCGCACAGCCACCTCTTCAGCGTCACGCTGACCGTCGAGCGGCCCACGGCCCGCCAGCGCTTCGCGCTGCCGGTGTGGATTCCGGGCAGCTACCTGGTGCGCGAGTTCTCCCAGCACCTGCAGGGCCTGGACGCGCGCCAGGGCGGCCAGACGGTGGCGCTCAAGCAGCTCGACAAACACCGCTGGCAGGCCGACAACGCGGCCGGCCAGCCGCTGGAGCTGCGCTACCAGGTCTATGCCTTCGACGCCTCGGTGCGCACCGCCTTCCTGGACGCCACGCGCGGCTTCTTCAACGCCACCAGCACCTGCCTGCGCGCGCTCGGCCTGGAAGACCGGCCGCACGCGCTCACGCTGGAACGCGGCGCCGCGCCCGAGGACTGGCAGGCCGCCAGCGGCCTGCGCGCCGCGCGCACCGACGAACACGGCTTCGGCGACTACCTCGCCGCCGACTACGACGAGCTCGCCGACTGCCCGTTCACGCTGGGCCGCTTCTTCAGCGCCGAGTTCGTGGCTGGCGGCGTACCGCACCGCTTCGTGCTCACCGGCGCCGGCGGCTGGGTCGACACCGAGCGCCTGATCGAGGACACCCGCCGCGTCTGCGAGGCGCAGATCGCCTTCTGGCACGGCGACGGCGCACCGCCCTTCGAGCGCTACGTCTTCATGCTGCACGCCAGTGGCGACGGCTACGGCGGCCTGGAACACCGCAACAGCACCGCCCTCATCTGCCAGCGCAACGACCTGCCGCGCGCCGGTGCCAAGGACCGCGCGCTCAAGGCCAGCGACGGCTACACCACGCTGCTGGGCCTGATCAGCCACGAGTACTTCCACACCTGGAACGTCAAGCGGCTGCGCCCGGCGGAATTCGCGCGCTACGACTACGACGCCGAGAACTACACCGAGCTGCTGTGGTTCTTCGAGGGCTTCACCAGCTACTACGACGACCTGTTCCTGCGCCGTGCGGGCCTGATCGACGACGCCACCTACCTGCAGCTCGTGGCCAAGAACATCAACCAGGTGAACCAGACGCCCGGGCGCCTGCTGCAAAGCGTGGCCCAGGCCAGCTTCGACGCCTGGGTGAAGTACTACCGACTGGGCGAGAACACGCCCAACGCCACCGTGAGCTACTACACCAAGGGCGCGCTGGTGGCGCTGTGCCTGGACCTCACGCTGCGCGACGAAGGCCCGGGCTCGCTCGACGAGGTGATGCGCGAGCTCTGGCGCCGCTGCGATGGCGGTCCCCTGCGCGAGAGCGAGGTGCGCGCCGCGCTGCGCCGCGTGGGCGGACGGGCCTATGGGGCCGAACTCGCCGACTGGGTGCACGGCACCGGCGGGCTGCCGGCCGAGCGCCTGCTCAAGGCCCGCGGCGCCAAGGTGCAGCACGACGCGGCGCCGTTGGCCCAGCGCCTGGGCCTGCGCGTGAGCGAGGCCGGTGGCGCGCTGCACATCAAGACCGTGCTGCGCGGCGGCGCCGCCGAGGCGGCCGGTTTTGCGGCCGGGGACGAGTGGCTGGGCGTGGAGTTCGCGCCCGCGCGCCGCGGCGCGCCGGCCGAGGCCTGGCGCGTGGCGCGCCTGGACGAGGTCGATGCCCTGCGCGGCGCGCGCACGCGGCTCACGGCCCTGGTCTCGCGTGACCGGCAGATCCTGCGCCTGGCCCTGCACTGGCCCGAAGAGCAACAGGCGCTGCGCCTGGGGGTGGACGACGCCGCGCGCCTGGCGGGCTGGCTGAACGCCTGAACGCCCGGGCCCCGCGCGGGCCGCTCAGGACAGGCGCGAGGCCACGTCCTGATCGAACTGGGCGACCGTCGCGGCGTTCTTGAAGTTCAGCAGGCCCTCGCGCACGCGCGGCAGCAGGGCCTGCAGGTCGGCCGGCGTCTTGCAGCCTTCGATGCGCAGGGCCAGCGGCTCGCCCATGGGCCCGAGCTGGTCGTTGACGAAGCGGACCACCAGGCGGCGTGCGTCGGCAAAAGGCAGCGCGGGCGCGGCATCCGCCGGCGCGGGGGCCGGGACCGCGCCGTCCGCGGCGGCCCCATTGTCCGGCGCCGCCCCCTCGCCCCGCACCCAGCCTTGCCCGGCCAGCTGTTCCAGCAGGGGGGCCGCGTCGGCACCCAGCAACTTGTCGAAGTCGGCCACGCTGCGCTTGCCGTCCACCATGATCAGCAGGGAACGCAGGCGCGGCCCCAGGCCGGCGGGACGGCTGCTCAGGGCCTCGCGGCCCTGTTCCGTTTTGGAGAAGATCAGGTGTTTGTCCATCGCTAGCCGGGCAGGATTTGGCCGCGAATGTAGCGATCCCCTCCGGGGGTGACCAGCGGGTTTGACCTCAATTCGCCACAAACCCGCCGCCGCCCGTGCGATTCATCGCGGCCGCTGGTCGATCACGCGCCTGGCCTTGCCCTGGCTGCGCTCCACGCCGCCCTCGTGCAGCAGCACCACCTCGATGCTGGTGCCCACGAAGGTCTTCACATCGTGCTGCAGTTCACGCGCGGCGCCGCGCGCCTCGTCGGCCTCGGGCGCCAGGCCGGGGCGCGTTTCCACGCGCACCGTCAGGCAGTCCATGGGGCCCTCGCGCGTGAGCACGCACTGGTAGTGCGCGGTGAGCGCGGCGTGCTTGAGGATGAGCTCCTCGATCTGCGTGGGAAACACGTTCACGCCGCGCACGATCATCATGTCGTCGCTGCGACCGGTGATCTTCTCCATGCGGCGCATGGTGCGCGCCGTGCCCGGCAGCAGGCGCGTGAGGTCGCGCGTGCGGTAGCGGACGATGGGCAGCGCCTCTTTCGTCAGGCTGGTGAAGACCAGCTCGCCGAGCTCGCCGTCGGGCAGCACCTCGCCCGTCTCGGGGTGAATGATCTCGGGGTAGAAGTGGTCTTCCCAGATGGTCGGGCCGTCCTTGGTTTCCACGCACTCGTTGGCCACGCCGGGACCCATGACCTCGGACAGGCCGTAGATGTCCACCGCGTCCAGCCCCAAGCGCTGTTCGATGGCCAGCCGCATGTCGTTGGTCCAGGGCTCGGCGCCGAAGATGCCGATGCGCAGGCTGCTGTCGCGCGGGTCCAGGCCCTGGCGCTCGAACTCGTCGGCGATGGCCAGCATGTAGCTCGGCGTGACCATGATGATGTCGGGCCGGAAGTCCTGGATCAGTTGCACCTGGCGCTCGGTCTGGCCGCCACCGAAGGGCACCACCGTCAGGCCCAGCTTCTCGGCGCCGTAGTGCGCACCCAGGCCACCGGTGAACAGGCCGTAGCCGTAGCTCACGTGCACCAGGTCGCCCGGGCGCGCGCCGCTGGCGCGGATGCTGCGCGCCATCACCGTGGCCCAGGTGTCGATGTCGCGCAGCGTGTAGCCCACCACCGTGGGCTTGCCCGTGGTGCCGCTGCTGGCGTGGATGCGCGCGCACTTCTCCCGCGGCACCGCGAACATGCCGAAGGGGTAGTTGTCGCGCAGGTCGGCCTTGGTGGTGAACGGGAACTTCGCCAGGTCCTCCAGCGAGCGGCAGTCGTCGGGGTGCACGCCCGCGGCGTCGAACTTGGCGCGGTAGACGGGCGAGTTGGCGTAGGCGTGGGCCAGCGTGGCGCGCAGGCGCTTGAGCTGCAGCGAGCGCAGCTCGTCGAGGCTGGCCTTCTCGATGGGTTCCAGGGGGAAGCTGTTCATGCCTTGTCCTCTTCGGGAAACACGTGACCGGGAATCTGCGCGCTCTTGCCACGGAACATGGCGACCACCTCGCCGCGCTGGTTGCTGACCTTCATGTCGTAGATGCCGTGGCGGCCCGACAGCGTCTGCTCCATGCCCTCGCAGGTGAGCACGTCACCCGCGTGCGCGGGGCGCAGGAACTCGATGCTGCAGCCGGCGGCCACCGCGTTGCGGTTGTGGCTGTTGCAGGCGAAGGCGAAGGTGGAGTCGGCCAGGGTGAAGATGAAGCCGCCGTGGCAGATCTGGTGGCCGTTGAGGTGCAGCGGCTTCACGGCCATGCGCATGGTGGCGCGGCCGGGACCGCAGGCCAGCAGCTCCATGCCCATGGTGTCCTTGCTGGCCACGTCGTTGGCGAACATGGTCGTGCCGACGGTCTCGGCGCGTTGCTCGGGCGTCATCACTCCCCCTTGAAGCGCGCCGGGCGCTTTTCGCGGAAGGCCATCACGCCCTCGATGTAGTCGTGCGTGCGGCCCAGGGCCGACTGCGTGTCGCGCTCGGCATCGAGCTGCTGGCTGAAGCCACGCGTGGAGGCCTCGCGCAACAGGCCGCGCGTGGCCACCAGGGCCTTGGTCGGCATGGCCGCGAGCTTGTCGGCCAGGACGAGCGCGCTGCCCACGCAATCCTCGGCCACGTCCCAGATCATTCCCCAGTCCTTGGCCTGCTGGGCGGGCAGCTTGTCGCCCGTCATGGCCAGGGCCATGGCGCGCGCCAGGCCCAGGCGCTCCACCAGCAGCCAGCTGCCGCCGGCGTCGGGGATCAGCCCAATCTTGCTGAAGGCCTGGATGAAGCTCGCACCCGGCGCGGCGATGGCGATGTCGCAGCACATGGCCAGGGAGGCGCCCGCGCCCGCCGCCACGCCATTGACGGCCGCGATGGTGGGCATGCGCAGCGCCATGAGGCGGCGCGCCGTGGGGTTGAAGGCCTGCTCGATCACCGGACCCGGGTCGGCGCGCTGCACCAGGTCGGGGCCGGGCTCGAAGTCGAACTCCGCCAGGTCGGCGCCGGCGCAAAAGCCGCGCCCCGCACCGGTGATGACCAGCGCGCGGATGGCGGCATGGGCCTCGGCGCGGTCCAGCGCGGCCCAGAGGTCGCGGTGCATGGCGCGCGTGAAGCTGTTCAGTGCCTCGGGGCGGTTGAGGGTCAGCAGGGCCACGGCCCCGCGTTCCTCGTACACCACGGTGGTGTCGCTCATCGTGTCTCCTCGTTGGGTGGGTCGGCGGCAATTTACCATTAACCAACCGATCGGTCGGCTAATATTTTCCCTGACGCTATAGTGACCGGCTGAACCGCGTACCCCTACCCGAGGAGACCCATGAGCACCACCCCCGAATGCATCACCGTGCGCACCGAAGGGCGCGTCGGCATCGTCGCGCTGAACCGGCCCAAGCAGCTCAACGCGCTGAACGACCAGCTCATGGACGAGCTGGGCGCCGCGCTCAAGGCTTTTGACGCCGACCCGGACATCGGCTGCATGATCGTCACCGGCAGCGAAAAGGCCTTCGCCGCCGGGGCCGACATCGGCGCCATGGCCACGTACGACTTCGCCGACGTCTACAAGGGCGACTACATCACCCGCAACTGGGAGCAGATCCGCTCGGTGCGCAAGCCCGTCATCGCCGCCGTCAGCGGCTTCGCCCTGGGCGGCGGCTGCGAGCTGGCGATGATGTGCGACTTCATCATCGCCGCCGACAACGCCAAGTTCGGCCAGCCCGAGATCAAGCTGGGCATCATCCCCGGCGCGGGCGGCACGCAGCGCCTGCCGCGCGCCGTGGGCAAGTCCAAGGCCATGGACCTGGTGCTCACCGGCCGCATGATGGACGCCACCGAAGCCGAGCGCGCCGGGCTGGTCAGCCGCGTGGTGCCGCTGGACAAGCTCATGGACGAGGCCCTGGGCGCCGCGCTCATCATCTGCGGCTTCTCGCTGCCCAGCGTGCTGGCGGCCAAGGAATCCGTCAACCGCGCCTTCGAGGGCTCGCTGTCCGACGGCGTGATGTTCGAGCGTCGACTGTTCCACGCCATGTTCGCCACCCGCGACCAGAAGGAGGGCATGGCGGCCTTCGTGGAAAAGCGAAAACCCGATTTCAAGGGCGCCTGAAGCCGCCACGGCTTGGGCTATAATGCGCGGCTTCGGCGATATAGCTCAGTTGGTTAGAGCGCAGCATTCATAATGCTGATGTCGGTGGTTCAAGTCCACCTATCGCCACCAGACAGCGAGGCGGGTTCCGGCAACGGGACCCGCCTTTTTCATTCGCCCGACGAATCGCCATGGCCCTCAAGTCCACCGTTTTCAAGGCGCACCTGCAGATCGCCGACATCGATCACGGCCACTACGCCGACCACGCCCTCACCCTGGCCCGCCACCCCAGCGAGACCGACGAGCGCATGATGGTCCGCCTGGCCGCGCTGGCACTGAACGCGCACGAGCTGGTCGACATTTGCGGCGGCGACGGCACCCTGGCCTTCGGTGCTGGCCTGTCGGACCCGGACGACCCCGATCTGCACCTGACCGATTTCACCGGTCGCAAGCGCCTGTGGGTGGAGGTCGGCCAGCCCGAGGACAAGCCGCTGGCCAAGGCCTGCAGCCAGGCCGACGCGGTGCGCGTCTACCCCTTCGGCCCCGCGGCCGAGGTCTGGTGGCGCGGCATCGAGAACAAGCTGACGCGGCTGGACAAGCTGCAGGTCTGGCGCCTGCCAGCCGAGGCGGCGCCCGCGCTGGGGGCGCTGGCCGAGCGCAGCATGCAGCTGCAGGCCACGGTGCTCGAGGGCGTGCTCACGCTCAGCGGCGAGCGCGGCAGCGTGAGCCTGGAGCCCGTGCGCTGGCGGTGAACCCGGCAACGCACGCGTGAGACAATCGCCGACTTCGTTCAGCCTCTGGATCAACACCATGAACCGCTGTCTCACCTCCCTGGCGATCGGGGCCTCGCTGGCCCTGGCGGGCACCGCGCAAGCGCAGTCCGAAGCCTCCACCACCAGCACCACGACCACCACGCTCCTGCCGGCGCCCGCGCCCGGCGCGCAGGCCGGCGTGCGCAGCTTCCCCAAGGAAGCCCTGCGCGGCACCCTGACCGTCAAGCTGCCGCCCCACGTCGAGATGGACGACCGGGTCACCCGGCTCACGCCCGGCGCGCGCATCCTCGATGAAAGCAATCGCAACCTGCGCTCGGCCTCGCTGGTGAACCGCGAGCTCACGGTCAACTACCTGATGGACCGCCAAGGCCAGATCACGCAGGTCTGGATCCTGAGCGAGGCCGAGAAGAAGGAGCGCCGCCGCACCCTGGGTGTGGAGCGCAACTTCACCTTCGAATCGCAGCAGGGCGCGGCCCCACCGGCCACCAAGCCCGCCGCCAACTGATCCCCACGTGAATGCGCGCCCCGCCATGGGGCGCAACGGGCGCTTCGCGCCCGCAGGAGCTTTGCCATGAGCCAACAGAAAAAGGTGTTCATCAAGACCTTCGGGTGCCAGATGAACGAGTACGACTCGGACAAGATGGCCGACGTGCTGGGCGCCGCCGAGGGCTACGAGCCCACCGACGACCCCGAGCAGGCCGACCTCATCCTCTTCAACACCTGCTCGGTGCGCGAGAAGGCGCAGGAAAAGGTGTTCTCGGACCTCGGCCGCGTCAAGCACCTCAAGCAAAAGGGCGTGCTCATCGGCGTGGGCGGCTGCGTGGCCAGCCAGGAAGGCGACGCCATCATCCAGCGCGCGCCCTTCGTCGACGTGGTGTTCGGCCCGCAGACCCTGCACCGTCTGCCCGAGCTGCTGGCGCAGCGCCAGCAGCAGGCGCGCCCGCAGGTGGACATCAGCTTCCCCGAGATCGAGAAGTTCGACCACCTGCCGCCCGCCAAGGTGGACGGCGCCTCGGCCTTCGTCTCCATTATGGAAGGCTGCTCCAAATACTGCAGCTACTGCGTGGTGCCCTACACGCGCGGCGAAGAGGTGAGCCGCCCCTTCGACGACGTGCTGGTGGAGATCGCCGGCCTGGCCGACCAGGGCGTGAAGGAGGTGACGCTGCTGGGCCAGAACGTCAACGCCTACCGCGGCGCCATGGGCGGCACCAGCGAGATCGCCGACTTTGCCCTGCTCATCGAGTACGTGGCCGGCATCCCCGGCATCGAGCGCATCCGCTACACCACCAGCCACCCGAACGAGTTCACGCCGCGCCTGATCGAAACCTACGCCACCGTGCCGCAGCTGGTGAGCCACCTGCACCTGCCGGTGCAGCACGGCAGCGACCGCATCCTCATGGCCATGAAGCGCGGCTACACGGCCATGGAATACAAGAGCACGATCCGCAAGCTGCGGGCGATCCGGCCCGACATCTCCATGAGCAGCGACTTCATCGTCGGCTTCCCCGGCGAGACCGAGGACGATTTCAACAAGATGATGAAGCTCATCGAGGACGTGGGCTTCGACAGCAGCTTCTCCTTCATCTTCAGCCCGCGCCCGGGCACGCCCGCGGCCAACCTGCCCGACGACACGCCGCACGAGCTCAAGCTCCAGCGCCTGCAGCACCTGCAGGCCACCATCGAGGCCAATGTGCGGCGCATCAGCGCCAGCCGCGAGGGCACGGTGCAGCGCATCCTGGTGGAGGGCGCCGCGCGGCGCCCGGGCCCGAACGGCGCGGCCGAGCTCATGGGCCGTACCGAGTGCAACCGCATCGTCAACTTCGACGGCGGCCCGAACGGCGCGCGCCTGGTCGGCCAGATGATCGATGTGCGCATCACCCAGGCCCTGCCGCACTCGCTGCGCGGCGAGGTCATGGTGCGCGAAACCGCCTGAGGCCGGTCCTGCGGTGATCGGGCGCGTGAGACCCTCCTCGCTCTCGTTCCAGCAGCTGCTGCTGGTCGCCTTCCTGCTGATCGGCGCGCTGCTCGGCGGCGCGGCGGTGCGCACGCTGTTCTCGCTGGAGACCCTGCTCGGGCAGAGCCGCGAGGGCACGGCCCAGGCCATCGCCCTGTCCACCGCGGCGCAGTCGCTGTCCGAGCGCAGCCTCACCATGGAGCGCGCGGCGCGCCAGTCGCTGGTGCTGCGCGACAGCCAGCTGCGCCAGCGCTTCAGCGAGGCCGCCAGCCAGGCGCGCGACATCCTGCAGCGCCTGCAGGACAACGAGCTGCCGCCCGAGTTCGCGCAGAACTGGCGCGAGCAGATGCAGGCGGTGGCCGAATTGCTCGACGGCCCACCCGAGACCGCGCTGGACCGCGAGCGCGACGTGGCGCGCGCCTTCCGTGAACTCGACGGCCACAGCGCGGCCATCGCGCAGAAGGTGCAGTCCATCATCGCCGCGCGCAACGCCGCACTGCAGGCCGGTTTCCAGCGCAGCCAGGAGCAGCTCACGCAGGTCGTCACCGGCGCCATCCTGCTGGCCGCCGGCATGGCCCTGGGCTTTGGCGTGTGGCTGGCCAAGCCCTTCAAGCGGCTGGAGCGCGCCATCGTCTCCCTGGGCGAGAACCGGCTCGACCAACCGATCGACATCGTCGGCCCGAGCGACGTGCGCCGCGTCGGCCAGCAGCTCGACTGGCTGCGCCTGCGACTGACCGAACTCGACGCCGACAAGGCGCGCTTCCTGCGCCACATCTCGCACGAGCTGAAGACGCCGCTGGCCTCGCTGCGCGAAGGCGTCTCGGTGCTGGGCGACGGCGTGGCCGGCGCGCTCAACCCCGACCAGGCCGAGGTGGTCAACATCCTGCAGCACAACACCCAGGTGCTGCAGACACAGATCGAGGCGCTGCTGCGCTTCAACGCCGTGGCTTTCGAAGCCCGCCAGCTCCGGCGCGAGCGCACCGACCTGCGCGGCCTGCTCGACGACCTGGTGGAAGAGCAGCGCCTGCACTGGCAGGCGCACGGCCTGCAGGTGCGCGTCGAAGGCGATCCGGTCTGGCTGCAGGTCGACCGCGAAAAAATGGCCTCGGCCATCGGCAATCTGCTGCTCAACGCCATCCGCTTTTCGCCGCAGGATGGCACCATCCGCCTGGTGCTGCTGGGCCTGCCGGGGCGCGTGAGCATCGACATCGTCGACCAGGGGCCCGGCGTGGCCGAGGCCGACCGCGACCGCATCTTCGAGCCCTTCTTCCGCGGCCAGCGCCAGCCCGACGGCGCGGTGCGCGGCACCGGCATCGGCCTGTCCATCGTCCATGAGTACATCGTCGCCCACGGCGGCCGCGTCGAGCTGCTTGACAGCCCTGCCGGCGCCCATTTCCGCATCGAGTTGCCCCATGCCACATGAACCCGCGCGCCCCACGGCGCCCGCCCGCTTCGATCCCTCCCCCGCCCGGGTCGGGCTCTGGCTGGCCACCTGCGCCCTGAGCGCCTGCGCCACCACCCCGCTGCCGCCGCCGCCCGCCCCGCCCATCGCCAGCAGCGCGACCCGGGCGGCGCCAGCGCCGATGAGCCCCGCCGCGCCCCAGGCGATCCAGCCGGTTCATCCGCCCGCCGCCGCGCCCGTGGCCGCCGCGGCGGCCCCTGCCCCGCAGGCCCCCTCGCTGGTGCAGCCGGCGTCGCCCAGCGCGACCGAGGGCGAGGCCGCCGCCCGGCTGCTGCGCTACGCCGACCGCGTGCGCGGCCTCAGCCCGGCCGAACTGAGCCTGGAGATCGCCGCCATCGGCGACCCTGGCGGCGCGCCCGAACGCCAGCTGCAGCTCGCCCTGGCGCTGATGCACCTGAACCAGCCGGTGGAGACCGCGCGCGCCCTGGGCCTCGCGCAGCGCGTGGCCAACAGCGCCGCGCCCGACAGCGCGCCGCTCAAGCCGCTGGCGCGCCTGCTGGCTCAGCGCCTGCTCGAACACCGCAAGATCGAAGAGGCCCTGGACAAGCAGAACGCGCAGCTGCGCGAGCAGCAGCGCCGCATCGACCAGCTCAACGAGCGGCTCGAGGCCATGCGCGCCATCGAGCGCAGCATCAACAACCGCCCGCCGGCGCCCGCGGCCCCCGCGCCGCGCGCGCCCTGAGAAAGCCCCCATGAGCACCGCACGGCCGCCCGAAGGGGCTCGCACCGCAGCGCGTCACGCGAAGGACATCCAATGAGCGACGTCCCCCACCACCGATCGCGCATCCTGGTCGTCGACGACGACCCCGACATGCTGCGCCTGCTGTCCATGCGCCTGGGCGCGGCCGGCTACCAGGTCACGGCGGTCGGCTCGGCCGAGGCCGCGCTGGCCCAGCTGGAAATCGAGCGCCCGCAGCTGGTGCTGTCCGACGTGCGCCTGCCCGGCCGCGACGGCCTGGCCCTGTTCGCCGAAGTGCGCTCGCGCCACCCCTCGCTGCCGGTCATCCTGCTCACCGCGCACGGCACCATTCCCGATGCGGTGGAGGCCACCGCGCGCGGCGTGTTCGGCTACCTCACCAAGCCCTACGAGGCCAAGGAACTGCTCGACAAGATCGCCCAGGCCCTGGCGCTGAGCACGCCCGCCGGCCCGTCGCGGCGCGCCGACGAGGCCTGGCGCAGCGACATCGTCAGCCGCTCCAACCGCATGGACGACCTGCTGGCCGAGGCGCGCATGGTCGCGCAGAGCGACGCCAGCGTGCTGTTGCGCGGCGACTCGGGCACCGGCAAGGAAATGCTGGCGCGCGCCATCCACAAGGCCAGCGCGCGCGCCGGCAAGCCCTTCGTGGCGGTCAACTGCGGCGCCATCCCGGAGGCCCTGCTCGAGTCCGAGCTGTTCGGCCACGTCAAGGGCGCCTTCACCGACGCGGTGGCCAACCACAAGGGCCTGTTCCAGGCCGCCGACGGCGGCACCCTGCTGCTCGACGAGATCGGCGACATGCCACCCGCCCTGCAGGTCAAGCTGCTGCGCGTGCTGCAGGAGCGCGCCGTGCGCCCGCTGGGCTCCAGCCAGTCGGTGCCGGTGGACGTGCGCATCGTCTCGGCCACGCACCGCGACCTGGAGGTCGCCATGGCCGAGGGCCAGTTCCGCGAAGACCTGTACTACCGCCTCAACGTGGTCACGCTCACCCTGCCCACGCTGGCCGAGCGGCGCGAGGACATCCCGCTGCTGGCCAATCACTTCCTCTCCAAGCTGGCGGCCAAGTACGGCAAGCGCAGCTCGGGCTTCGCGCCCGAGGCGCTCAAGGCCCTGACCATGGCCACCTGGCCCGGCAACGTGCGCCAGCTCTACAACGTGGTCGAGCAGGTCTGCGCCCTGTCCACCACGCCGCTGGTGCCGCTGGCCCTGGTGCAGCGCGCGCTGCGCACGCCCACCATGGAGGTGCTGAGCTTTGCCGAGGCGCGCCAGCGCTTCGAACGCGCCTACCTGGTCGACCTGCTCAAGATGACCGACGGCAATGTCGCCGACGCGGCCCGCCTGGCCCAGCGCAACCGCACGGAGTTCTATCGCCTGCTGCAGAAGCACGCGCTCACCCCGGGCCTGTTCAAGAGCGACGGCTCCGGCGCCCCCGAGGCCGGGGGTGACGAGGCTGTCGCCGATACGTGACACGAAAAGATCGTTGATTCTTTTCGATATTTTTGGGTACCCCCCTCCCCCTGTCGCCGCTCGGCGACAAAAAACGCGGGTTTACCCTAGTGCCGACGCCCTGGGTGGCCGACCGGCCCGTCGAGGCCCATCCAAGCCATTGATTTAAAAGGCTTTTCCCCCACTGGCACAGGCCTTGCCCTCAAGGGGGCATGCCTTTGGTTTTTTCCCTTCCCCTGCCGGCCCTGCGCTGGCGCCTGGGTGGCCTGCTGGCCGCGCTGGCGCTGGTGTCCTCGCCGGCCCGGGCCCTGAGCTGGGAGCAGCTCTCCCACCTCGCCCAGACACGCGCCGCGGAGCCCTGGCGCGAAAGCGGCGACAAGCTGCCCCCGGCCCTGGCCGACATCACCTACGACCAGCTGCGCGACATCCGCTTTCGCACCGAGCGCTCCACCTGGCGTGAACTGAACCTGCCCTTCGAGGTGCAGTACTTCCACCTGGGCCTGTACCAGACCCAGCCGGTGCGCATCCACGAAGTCGCCCCCGACGGCCAGGTGCGCGCCCTGCCCTACCGCGCGCAAGACTTCCACTTCGGCAAGAACGGCTTCGACACCAGCGGCTGGGGCGACCTGGGCCACGCCGGCTTGCGCCTGCACTACCCGCTCAACAACCTCGCCTACAAGGACGAGCTGGCCGTCTTCCTGGGCGCGAGCTACTTCCGCGCCCTCGGCGCGCAACAGGGCTACGGCCTGTCGGCGCGCGGCCTGGCCATCGACACCGTGGGCGGCAACGGCGAGGAATTCCCGCGCTTCAGCGAGTTCTGGCTGCGCCGCCCGAGCGCCGATGCGCGCGAGGTGACGGTGATGGCCCTGCTCGAATCGCCGCGCGTGACGGGCGCCTACGAATTCGTCATCCGCCCCGGGTTCACCACCACCATGAACGTGCGCCTGCGCCTGTTTGCGCGCGAAGGCGCCGCGCCGGTCAACACCCTGGGCATCGCGCCGCTCACCAGCATGTTCCTGTCGGGCGAGAACCAGCCCCTGCCGGGCGACTTCCGCCCCGAGGTGCACGACTCGGACGGCCTGATGCTGGTCACCGGCGAGGGCGAGTGGATGTGGCGCCCGCTGCAGCGGCCCAAAGCCATTGCCGTGAGCTCCTTCACCACCAGCAACCCGCGCGGCTTCGGTCTGATGCAGCGCGACCGCCGCTTCGCCAGCTACGAGGACGTCGAGGCCCGCTACGAGCGCCGCCCCAGCGCCTGGGTGCAGCCCGTGGGCGACTGGGGCCCGGGCCGCGTGGAGCTGGTGCAGCTGCCCACGCCCGACGAGACGCACGACAACATCGTCGCCTACTGGGTGCCGGCGCAGCCGCTGGTGGCCGGCCAGCCGCTGGAGCTGCGCTACGACCTGTCCTGGCAGGGCGACGAGCAGCAGCGCCCGCCCGCCAGCTGGGTCACGCAGAGCCGCCGCGGCTATGGCTACACCAAGCTCAGCGCCGCCGAGCAGGCCGCCCAGCCCAAGTTCGTGCTCGACTTCGCCGGCCCCGCGCTGGACGCCCTGCCCGCTGGGGCCAGCGTCGAGCCCAAGGTCAGCACCAATGCCAACGGCCGCGTGCTCGAGGCCATCGCCTACCCCAACCCGGCCACGCGCACCTGGCGCCTGAGCCTGCGCGTCGAGCGCATCGACCCCACCCAGCCGGTCGAACTGCGCGCCTTCCTGCAACACCAGCAACACACCGTGAGCGAAACATGGACGCAACTTCTGCTGCCCGAATGAAGCCCCGCAGCCTGCTGCGGCAAGAGCGCCACCCGAACGCGGTGACCGCGCCCCCCATCAACCGCGGCTCCATGGCGCCGCGCCCCTGGCGCGGCTTCTGGAACAGCATCGGGACGGTGCTGCTCAGCACGGCCAGCGGCCTGCTGCCGCCCTATGCCCAGGGCCAGGCGCCCGCGCGCGCCGGCGCGCCGCTGGAGCCTTGGCAGAACGCCGCCAACTGGCGCCGCGCGATCTTCGTGGCCCTGACCCTGGCCTGGACGCTGATGGCCGGCCTGATGTTCTGGGAACTGCAGCCCACCAGCGGCAACGGCCTGCTGCGCGTGGCGCAGCTCACCCTGTTCGTGGTCCTCTCGGCCTGGGTGCTCACCGGCTTCGTCACCGCGCTCATGGGCTTCTGGGTCTCGATCTTCGGCGACCGCCACACCCTGCGCGCGGCCGAGGTGCGCGACCACGCCATGAACCCCGAGGCGCGCACCGCCATCATCATGCCCATCTGCAACGAGGACGTGGCCACCGTCTTCGCGGGCCTGCGCGCCACCTGCGAATCGCTCGCCGCCACCGGCGAATCGAAGGTGTTCGACGTCTTCGTGCTGTCCGACAGCTACGACCCCGAGATCCAGCGCGCCGAACGCGCCGCCTGGGAAAGCCTGCGCAGCGCCCTGGCCACCAGCGGCCTGCCCTCCATCGAGGTCTACTACCGCCTGCGCACGCGCCGCAGCCACCGCAAGGCCGGCAACGTGGCCGACTTCTGCCGCCGCTGGGGCAAGGACTACCGCTACATGGTCGTGCTCGACGCCGACAGCGTGATGAGCGGCCGCTGCCTGGTCGACATGGTCAAGCTGATGGAAGCGCACCCGCGCGCCGGCATCATCCAGACCGCCACGCAGGCCGTGGGCCACGCCACGCTGCACGCGCGCTCACAGCAGTTCGCCTCGCGCGTCACCGGCCGCCTGTTCACGCTGGGCATGCAGTTCTGGCAGCTCGGCGAGTCCCACTACTGGGGCCACAACGCCATCATCCGCGTCGAGCCCTTCATGAAGCACTGCGCGCTGGCCCCCATCAAGGGCACCGGCGGCATGTCGGGCGGCATCATGTCGCACGACTTCGTCGAGGCCGCGCTGATGCGCCGCGCCGGCTACCACGTGTGGCTGGTCTCCGACCTGCACGGCAGCTACGAGCAGCAGCCGCCCGACCTGCTGAGCGAGCTGCAGCGCGACCGCCGCTGGTGCCAGGGCAATCTGCAGAACGCGCGCCTGATGGCCGAGCCCGGCATCCACCGCGTGCACCGCAGCATGTTCGCCATTGGCGCCATGTCCTACCTGTCGGCGCCGCTGTGGCTGGGCTTCCTCACCATCGGCACCGCCCTGTGGGTGGCCGACAGCACCCTGCTGCCCGACTGGCAGGCCCTGCCCGCCGAACTGCGCGGCCTGTGGGTCTGGACGCTGTGCCTGCTCTTCATGCCGCGCGTGCTGGGCCTGATCGCCGTCTTCCTCAAGCGCGAGCAGCGCCAGTTCGGCGGCGCGGGCACGCTCATGCTCAGTGCGGTTGCCGAGACCCTGCTGGCCGTGCTGCAGGCGCCGATCCGCATGCTCGCGCACTCGCTGTTCGTGCTGGTGGCCCTCACCGGCCTGAAGCTGGAGTGGAAGTCGCCCCCGCGGGAGGCCAGTGGCGTGAGCTGGGGCGATGCCGCCCGCCGCCTGGCGCCCATGACCGCCGTCATTGCCCTCATGGGCGCGGGCGTGGCGCTGCTCAACGCCGCCGCGCTGCTGTGGCTGGCCCCCGTGGCCCTGCCGCTGCTGCTGGCCATCCCGCTCACCGTGGCCACCAGCCACGTGGACCTGGGCCAATGGATGCGCGCGCGCGGCGTGCTGCTGATCCCCGAGGAATCCTGGTCGCCGGCCGTGCTGCGCCGCGCGTGGAAGCACGCGAGCCGGCTGGCGCTGAAGGCGGTTTGATCAGCGCTCGCGCAGGCTTTCGTCGGTGTGCCGCAGCAGCGGCGCCAGGAAGTACTCGATCACCCGGCGCTGTCCGGTCTTGACCTCCACGCTCACGGCCATGCCGGGCGACAGGCGCACCTCGGAGCCATCCACGTCCAGGCTGGTGCGCGCCAAACGCACGCGGCTGGCGTAGATCAGGCCACGCCGCTCGTCGCTGATGGCGTCGTGCGAGACGCTGGCGAGTTCGGCGTGCAGCGTGCCGTACTTGGTGAACTGGAAAGTCTCCACTTTCACCTCCGCCACCTGGCCTTGGCGCAGGAAGCCGATGTCCTTGTTCTCGAAGAAGGCCTCCACCTCCAACGGCTGGTCCGCCGGCACGACCACCATCAGCGACTGCGCGGGTGTGACCACGCCCCCTTCGGTGTGCACCGCCAGCTGCTGCACCGTGCCGTCCACGGGTGAGGTGAGCCGCGTGAGTCGACCCCGTGCCTCGGCCTTGATGCGCTCCTGCGCCAGTGCGTCCAGGCGCTGCTGGGCCTGCTCGATGCTGTCCAGCGCGGTTCGGCGCGTTTCGGCCGTCAAGGCGCGCTGCTGCGCGCGCGCTTCGTCGAGCGAGGAGGCAATCTCCTGCAGGCGGTTGCGCTGCGCGGCCAGGTCGGCCTCCATCTCGATGCGCGCCTGCTCCTGTTCCAGGTAGCCGTGGTGGGACACAAAGGACTGCGCCACCAGGTTGCGGTAGTCCTGCGCGCGCTGGGTGGCAATGGGCAAGGTCTGCTCCAGCTTGCGCACCAAGGCCTGCGTGGCGCGCCACTCGGCCTCGCGGCTCGCGGTGTCGGCCGCCACCCGTTCGCGGCGGGTCTGGTACTCCGCGTACTGGCCTTGCAGCAAGCGGGCGGCCTCCTGGCGGCGGGTGGCATCCACCTCCCTCAGCGGCGGCAGGCTCGGGGCACCAGAGCCGTCCAAGGCCATCAGCAGCGCCTGCCCACGCATGAGCTGCAGCAGCGCGGCCGTGTGCTCGGCCGCCAGCCGATCGGCGTCGGCCATGGACGCCGTGGGGTCCAGCTCGATCAGCACCTCGCCCGCGCGCACGAACTGCCCATCGTGCACGTGGATGGCCTTCACCATGGCGGCCTCCAGGGGTTGAACGGTTTTGGTTCGGTCGCTAGGCACCACTTTGCCCTGTCCGACCGCCACCACGTCGATGCGCCCGAACGTGGCCCACAGAAGCGCAATGAGCAGGAAGGCCACAACAAGCCCCATGGCCAGGCGCGGCGCGGGCGAGAGGGGGGTTTCCTGCAGGGCCAGCGCGGCCGGCAGGAACTGGGTCTCGTGCGCCGGGCGCGGCGGCGCGTCCAGCGCCGCGCGCTGCGCCCAGACCTGGCGCCACACGGCGCGGTGGCGGCCCAGCAGATCGCTCAGGGCCTGCCATTGCAGACGGAGTTTCATGCCCATCCCTTCACGCCTGCTGCAGACGCCACAACTGGCCGTAACGGCTGCCCGGGCGCGCCAGCAGCTCGGCGTGCGTGGCCGACTCCACGATGCGACCGCGCTCCATCACCACGATTCGATGCGCGTCGCGCACCGCGCTCAGCCGGTGCGCCACGATGATCACCGTGCGCCCCTGGGCAATGCGCTGCATGTTCTGCTGCACGATGCGCTCGCTTTCATAGTCCAGCGCACTCGTGGCCTCGTCCAGGATGAGGATGCGCGGGTTGGTCATGAGCGCGCGCGCGATCGCAATGCGCTGCCGCTGCCCACCGGACAGGGTGGAACCATGCTCACCCACCATCGTGTCGTAGCCCTCGGGAAGCTCGGCAATGAACTCATGCGCCCCCGCCAGGCGAGCGGCGCGCACCACCGCTTCCAGCGGCGCGCCCGGGTCGGCCAGGGCGATGTTGTCGCGCACGCTGCGCGCGAACAGCACGTTCTCCTGCAGCACCACACCCACCTGGCGGCGCAGGGAACTCGCATCGGCCATCAGCAGATCGATGCCATCCACCAGGACCCGCCCGCGCTCGGGCGCGTACAGGCGCTGCACCAGCTTGGTCAGGGTGCTCTTGCCGGAACCCGAACGCCCCACCACCCCCACCACGGTGCCGGGTGCGATGTCCAGCGACAGGTCGCTCAACACCTCGGGCCCATCGGGCCGGTAGCGGAAGTGCACCCCCTCGAACGTGACCCGCCCCGCCAGGGGCGGCAGCGCCGCCTTCTGGCCCGACACCTCGGTGCGAGCGTTCAGGATGTCGCCCAGGCGCTGCACGGAAATGCCGGTCTGCTGGAAGTCGGTCCACAGGTTGGCCAGGCGCATCACCGGCTGCGCCACTTGGCCCGCCAGCATGTTGAAGGCGATCAGCTGCCCCACGGACAGATCGCCCTCGATGACGAAGCGCGCACCGAAATACAGCGTGAGCACCGTCACCGCCTTGGAAATCAACGTGACCCCGCTGTTGGCCAAGGTGCCGATGGTGGCCGTTCGGAAACTGGCCGACACGTAGCCCGCGAGCTGCTGGTCCCAGCGACGCGTCCACTGCGGCTCCACCGCCATGGCCTTCACGGTGTCGATGCCGCTGATGGTCTCCACCAGAAAGGCCTGGTTCTCGGCACCGCGGTTGAACTTCTCGTGCAGGCGAGCGCGCAGGATGGGCGTGCACACCGCCGTCACCAGCACGTAACACGGCAGCGAGGCCAGCACGATCAGCGTGAGCCAGCCACTGTAGTACGCCATCACCGCGAGAAAGACGATGGAAAACAGCAGGTCGAGCACCACCGTGAGCGCGTTGCCCGTGAGGAAGGCGCGGATGTTTTCCAGCTCCCGCACGCGCGCCACCGAATCGCCCACGCGCCGGGCCTGGAAGTACTGCAGCGGCAGGCCCAGCAGGTGTCGGAACAGACGGGCGCCCAGCTCCACGTCTATGCGACTGGTGGTGTGCGCGAATACGAAGCTGCGCAAGCCGCCCAGCGTCACCTCGAATACCACCACCACCGCGAAGGCGATGGCGATCACGTCCAAGGTGGTGTAGCCGCGGTGTACCAGCACCTTGTCCATCACCACCTGGAAAAACAGCGGCGTAATGAGCGCGAACAACTGCAGCGCGAAACTCACGCCCAGCACCTCCAGCAGCAGGCGGCGGTACTTCACCACGGCGGGAATGAACCAGGTGAAATCGAACTTCGCCATGTCGCCCGCGATGGAAGCGCGCGAGGTAAAGAGGATCAGTTCGCCGGACCACTGGGCCTGCAGGGCGTCGAGGCTGAGGGATTCCGGCCGGCCAACAGTGGGAGACTGGATCAGGGCGCGGCCTTCGTCGATGCGGGCGAGGAGGAAAAAACTGGTGTCGCCGGTGGCGCCCTTGCCCGGCTCACCGTGCTGCGCACTGCTGGCCCGCGACGCACCGATCCCGATCGCCGGCAAGGGCGTCTTCGCCAGCCGCGCCGGATCCACGCGCACGCGCTTGGCCACCAGCCCCAGTTTCCTCGCAGCCAACAGCAGGTCCTGCGCGTCCAGTGCACGGCCATCGTGCGCGAACTCGTGCGCGATCTGGTCCGGGTCCGCCGCCACGCCATGCAGTCGGGCGATCATCACCAGGCAAGCGATGCCGCTGTCCTGCTCGGCGGGGCGGCGTGGGGGTGGCTGCGGCGCCTGATCAGCGCGCGCAGGCCCCGAGGCGTCCGGCGCCTCCAGCGTCGGGTCCGACATGCTGTTCTCCTCCCAAGGGTTCTTGTCGTCAGTTCCAGGCTGCCGCGATCACCGGAGTCAAGGCGACCTGCTGCTCGGGCGTGAGTGAGGTCTGGCCCGGTGCGGGTGGAGCGAAGGCGGCCATCGCGTTGACGAGGGAGTCGACTTGACTGAACAGCAGCCTCTGGCCGTCGCTCAGGTGCATCTCCTCGATGAGGTAGTTGGAGCCGGCGTACCAGTTCGTGATCTGCACCTGACCGCCATCACCGAGCACCTGCACCAGCAAGTCATTGCCTGAGCGGGAGAACCACAGATCCTCTTCGGTGATGCCTGCACCAAAGCTGAGCTGGTCCAGGTAGATGCTGCTCGTGCCGTGCGTACCGTAGTCGCTGATGGTGTCCGAGCCATCGCCCCGGTTGAACACATAGGTGTCGTTGTAGCCGCCGCCCGTCATGGTGTCGTTGCCCGTCCCACC
>NZ_QVLS01000015.1 GCF_003417535.1 Hydrogenophaga borbori | reverse complement strand
TGGTACCGTAGTCGCTGATGGTGTCCGAGCCATCGCCCCGGTTGAACACATAGGTGTCGTTGTAGCCGCCGCCCGTCATGGTGTCGTTGCCCGTCCCACCAATGAACGTGGTGGACTGCTCCGCACCGTTGCTCAGCTTGAGCACGTCATCCCCCGCTCCGCCGTCGAGCACGTCCCAGCTGCCCACCGCCGTCAGCGTGTCGTTGCCCTCCAGGCCAATCAGCCGGTCGCTGTAGGTTCCCGTTCCACTGATGGTGTCGTTGCCGGCCGTGCCGGTGTTCGTCGTGGCCAGCGCCAGCTGCGCCAGGTTGTTGTGGGTCCAGACCGTCCCGTCAGCGAAGTTGATTTGCTCGATGCGGTAGAAGCCATTGACCTCGCTGAACCAGTTCTTGATCGTGATCTGGTCGCCCGGCACACCCGCCACCGTGACCACCAGATCCACGCCTACCCGGCGCGCTCCCACGTCGCTCACGGCGATGCCTGCACCAAAGCTGAGCTGGTCCAGGTAAATGCTGCTCGTGCCGTGCGTGCCGTAGTCGCTGATGGTGTCCGAGCCATCGCCCCGGTTGAACACATAGGTGTCGTTGTAGCCGCCGCCCGTCATGGTGTCGTTGCCCGCCCCACCAATGAACGTGGTGGACTGCTCCGCACCGTTGCTCAGCTTGAGCACGTCATCCCCCGCTCCGCCGTCGAGCACGTCCCAGCTGCCCACCGCCGTCAGCGTGTCGTTGCCTTGACCGCCATGGAGGTACTCGGACCCAGCGGCGTTGCCAGCGATGCTGTTGTCCAGCGCATTGCCAATCACCGTGAACCCGGCTTGCCCGGCCGGCACGGCAAACGACGTGGCCTGCGTCCCCATCCATGCCAGCCTCTCCGCTGTCAGCAAGGCGGTCACGTCTGGCGTGATCTCCACCGAGGCCAGCACCGCGGCCATGGTGTCTTCGAACGCCCACCCCACACCCTTCAGAACCTCATTGCCATAGCGCCTAAGGTCCGTCAGGTCTTTGATGGCATTGAGCGCATCGGTCTGCGCTCCTTGCAGCGCCAGCGCCTGAAGGCCCGAGGTGTCGAAATGAACGCCATTTCCATCCACCGTCAGCTCCACCGCATCCAGATACGGCTTGAGCCGCGTCTGCATCACCAGCGCCCCATACACGCTCTCTTTCAGAGCCTGGTACGCCTGCTGCAGGAACGCCACCTGCTGCGCCGCCGGGTTGATGACGTAGCCCGTCACCCCATTGACCGTGCTGCCCGACTGCCCCACCGGCATCGCGCTGCCCACTGACGCATAGAACCGGCTGCCATTGAACGCCTCCAGCACGCCGATCATGTTGCGGTACTGCTCACCGGTCATGCCCGCCGGCGGTGTCAGCGTCACGGCGCCGCCCAGGTAGCCCTCCAGGCTGCTCCAGTAGCTCGAGGTCTGTGCCCATTCGGTGATGAGGTTGTCGAGCAAAGCCCTCTGCGCCTCCCGCGTGCCCGCTGCCGCGAACGCCGCCACCGCCGCCTCCAGCTCATCGGCCTGCGCGCCCGTCAGGCTCATCGCCGCCCTCAGGTTCCTCACCATCCCCGAGCCGTTCATCTGCGGCAGCGCATGCGCCGCCTGCGTGATCACCACCGGGTTGCCCGCCTCGTCCACCACTTCTGGCGGGATCTGCGAGAAGAACCCATTGGCCTCCAGGTCGATCGCCCCCACCGTGCGGTTGACCCCATTGCGCGTGAACGTGGTGCTCAGCGCCACCCGGTTGTTGTTGATCGTCTGCCCCGCCTGCGGGCCACTGGCGCTGCCGTTGAGCCCAATGCGCGTGATGCCCAACGCATCGAGCCCGCTGAGCTCGCCGCTTTGGCTGATGCCGTCCTGGTTCGTATCGCGCCAGACCTGCAGCTGGGCCCAGGCAGCGTCCGCGCTGGTGATCTGGCCGTCTCCGTTGGTGTCCAGATCGCCCAGCGCATCGAAGCCCTGCGTGGCCATCTGGCCGTTGCTCTTCACCGTGTCCACGCCGAAGAGCTCGCGCCCGGAGTCGATCAGACCGTTGCCATTCAGATCGCGCACGAGGAAACCGTCGTCGGGGCGGGCCCAGCCCGTGCCGGTCTTGATGCCGTCGGCGTTGTGATCGAACAGCACGTTGCCGCCGGCGGCAGAGAGTTCCAGACCGTCGCCGTCCAGGTCCAGCACCAGCGGGTCGCGTTGAAGGACGACGGCTCGGGCGGAAGTGAACGCGGTGTTGAGCAGGGGATTGACCAGGAAGAGCGGGTCGCTTTCGATGACTTGGTGGATGGCATTCCACATGCGACCGACTTGCGTGTTGTTCAGCCACTCCTTCACCGTATCGATCAGCCGGCCCCATTCTTCGAAGTTCGCGAAACCCGGAACCTCGTCAATCCATGTTTGTGCCTGTTCTTGATAGGTAGGGTCAAACCTCAGCGAGCTAACGATGTGATAGAGCTCAAAATTTACGGCGAGCGCGTCCCAACCATCGCCACCGGTGTCTCGAACCTTTCCCCAAAGGGCCTCAACCGCCTCATCGCCTTGGGTCTGGCGAACCAGTTCCATGGGGGTGTTGAGGGTCCAGTTGTCGAGGGAGAGGTTGTGGTTTGCGAAGACAGCTTCGTGAATTTCTTTTGTATCGCGATAGTCGATGTCGCTGGAAAGCACCCCGCCATCACGATCTGCATATCGGATGAGGACATCGACGTAGCGCGTCGCCATCTGCATTCGAATCGAATCCAGTGTCGCCTCTGGCAAGTTACGACACTGCTCACCGCCCCACCCCATCATGGCCGTGCCCGTCAGGAAGTTCACCGCTGACACGCCGGCAATGGTGCTCTCACTCGCGACCCCACCGGCCCAGCCGGCGTAGCTGTAGCCCTTGCTGTAGAGATCGGCATAAACCTGCTCCACATTGGCCAGCGTGCCGTTGGCAAGTTGCTGAGAGTAGGCTTCAAGTTGCACGGTGGTCAGTGCTTGCGGTTGTGACATGGGTTTCCTCCTGAGCGTTGGTGGTTGAGGTGATGAGTGAATGGGTCAGCGCGGTGCAGAGGGCGCTTTCTCGGACTTGCTGGGGTCGTGCCGGAAGCCCAGAACGATCTGGGTGACCATGGGTTGAATCTCGCGCCAGTGCTGTAGCAGGGGACGGCGGTAGCTTGCCGTCAGTTGAACTCGAAGTTCCTGTGTTTCCATGGACCAGACCTGGGAACACCTAGACCTGTTCGCATCGAAGGAGACAGTGCAATCAAGAGTGCTGATCACTTTGCCAGTCGAATCGCGCCCGACGAACTCCTCGGACACGAGCGTCTTGGTCGGATCAGGCCCTTCTGGGGGCGGAGTCAGCCGAAACACCTCCAGGTCATGTTCGTTTTCGGCCTGGCGAAAGTAGCGGTGATTGACACTTTTTCCAGAGTGATCCAGAAGGCGTCGTTTGACATAGACGTCCAGAAAACCGTCCCTGGGATATCGCTTGCTGCTCTTCACCCCCACACTGATCCACCGATCCTCCCAAGGCGGCGTCAACAGCTTCTCCTCGCGCCGCTCCCACGAATCCAGTGTCTGGCCATCCGGGAATCGCACATAGAAGCCGAAGCTGTTGATCTTCGATTCGAAAGTGCGCACCGGCGGGCGCCAGTCCGGTGCGGGTGCCCACCCCGGGTCGCCGTCGTACTCCAGCAGCTCAGCCATGTAGCGCGGCATCTTCACCGGCATGCCGCCCAAATCACCAATGGCGAATCCCGGGTAAGGCTGAGAGGCCACATGGCTCTCGATACGCGAGGTGATGCGCTGGGCCTTGTGCAACCAGATGGCCACGATCGCCGCGATGGCAAGCAGGCCGATGAGCAGCAATCCCAGCAGCCAGCGGCCGATACGCCGACGCGGTTTGGCCGCTACCACCTCGTCGCCAAACTTGGCGACGCCCGCTTTGTTGTTCGATGTCGTCAAGACAAAACTCCCTTTCAAAAAATCAAGCGCGCGACGATACGTGGGCGCCGCACTGTCTACCGCGCGGTGTATGAGCACGGTGGCGGAAGGCCCTTCCTGCCCGCTGGGCATCCCGCGTCGTGGTCGCCGAGAACGCCGCCACCGCCGCCTCCAGCTCATCGGCCTGCGCGCTCGCCTAGCTCATCGCCGCCCGCGAGTTGCGCACCACCTCCGAGCCGTTCATCTGCGGCAGCGCATGCGCACGCCCCACAACCACCAACGGTTTGCTTGGCTTGAGCGCCCACCGATAGGCCTGCGCAAGTGCGCTCCATGGCGTCGCGCCATGCATCTATGCATTTCCCCTCCCTGTCGGTCGCAGTTGAAAGACCTGTTGCCTTCCACCGGACGTGACGGATTGGTAACGGCGAACCCTTGCGCGGTCTATCGTCGTTTGCCATGAGCCGCCGCTCGGTTCGCCAGTGCACCCGATCCCGGTCGTTCGCCCACAAGACCAGCGGGCCGACGATACGCGCGTCAGCCCAGCGGGTACAGGCCGCCGTATGCGACCTGGCCGATGTGTTAGGGCGTGAACCGCCCAGGCCAGGCGACAGCCTGGGTCAGCCGCGCACGGCCTGCGGCGCCGCCGCCGGCACCGCGTCGTACACCAGCCGCTCGGGGTTGGCGTAGCACAGGAAGTGCTTGTTGGTGGCCCGGCCCACCGCGCACAGGCCCACGCGGCGCGCCACCTGCAGGCCCATCTGCGTGATGCCGCTGCGCGAGATGACCGCCGCCACGCCCATCTGGGCGCTCTTGATGACCATCTCGCTGGTCAGGCGGCCGGTGGTGTAGAAGACCTTGTCGAGCGTCTCGCCCACGTCGCGTGGGGCATCGTCTTGCAGGGCGAGCCAGCCGGCGATGGTGTCCACCGCGTTGTGCCGGCCCACGTCTTCCACGAACAGCGCCAGCTCGGTGCCGCGGAACAGCGCGCAGGCGTGCACCGAGCCGGCCGACTTGTAGGTGCTCTCCTTCAGGCGGATCGCGTCCACGATGGCGTAGACCTGCGACTGGCGCAGCACGCCTTCGGGCAGCCGGATGCGGTCCAGGTCGTCCATGAGTCCGCCGAACACGCTGCCCTGGCCGCAGCCGGTGGTGACCACGCGCTTGGCCGTGCGCTCTTCAATGCGCTCGATGCCGTGGCGGGTCTTCACGCTCGCGGCGTTCACCTCCCAGTCGACGGTGATGGACTCGATGTCGTCCACCGAGGCGATGAGCCGCTGGTTGATCAGGTAGCCCAGGGTCAGCCACTCGGGCCGGGCGCCCAGGGTCATGAGCGTGACCAGCTCGCGCTTGTCGACGTAGACCGTGAGGTCGCGCTCGGCGGGGATGTGGATGGCGCGGCGCTGGCCGAACTCGTCCAGCGCGTCGATGGACTCGGTCAGGGGGGCACGGGCCTCGGTCAGTTGGGGCAGGCGCATGGGGCGAGACTACTAAAGAAAAAGGCCGGCACCCGAGGGGTGCGGCCTTTGGCGCTGCCCCGCGCGGGGGCATGGGGGCCGGCGGCGGCGCGCGGCGCTTACGGCTTCTTGGGCGTGGGCGCGCCGGCCGGCGCCTGGTTGCTGGGCGGGCTGGTCGCCGGTGCCGCGGGCGAGTGCGCGCCCGCCGCTTCGGCCGGCTTGGGTGGCACGTAGGAGAAGGGGCCCGGGTCCGTGCAGGCCGGCGCGCCCGCCGAGGGCTGCTTGCCCGCGCCCGCGGTGGTCTTGAAGTAGTTGGCCGCCGCCTTGTCCATGGCCTTGCACAGCTTGTAGGCGTCGACCTTGGTGTTGTACGCGGCCTTGGCCTTGGCCTCATCGGCCTTGGCGGCGGCCTCGGGCGTGAGCGGCGGCGGTGCCGGCAGCTTGGCCTGGGCCAGGGTGGCCGCGGCCAGCAGGCCCACGGCGATGGCGATTTTCTGGATGCTCATGCGGTCTGTCTCCTGAAACGCTCAGGCCTTCGCCGGCTGGCCGGACGCGCCCTCGGGCTTGTTCGCCGTGCGCTGGGCGGGGATCTTGCCGGCCTTGATGTCGTCGTGCCACAGGGCGTGGTGTTCCTTGGCCCAGGTCTCGTCGACGTAGCCGGTCTTCATCGCCGCGTAGGCGCCCTTCATGCCGATGGTGCCCAGGTAGATGTGGCCCAGGAACAGCGCCATCATCAGCGCCGCGGCCGTGGCGTGGATCATGTGGGCCACCTGCATGTTGGCGCGCGTGAACTCCACCGCCGGCAGCAGCTTGTCCAGGAACAGGCCGGAGCCCACCACGATCAGGCCGAAGAAGAACACGCCGGCCCAGAACACCACTTTCTCGCCCGCGTTGAAGCGGTGCGAGGGAACCTCCTTGCCGCTGAGCAGGCCGCCGCCCTTGAGCAGCCAGACCAGGTCACCCTTGGCCGGCAGGTTGTCCTTGATGAAAGTGAAGATCACCACCACCAGCGACACCGCGAACAGCGGGCCGACGAAGTTGTGCAGGTTCTTCAGCGCGTAGGTGAGCCAGCCGAACAGCGTGCTGCCGATGACGGGCAGCAGGAAGAACTTGCCGAAGGCCATGACGATGCCGGAGACAGCCAGCGCGACGAAGGCGATCGCGTTGACCCAGTGCGCCGCGCGCTCGAAGTACGTGAAGCGCTCGATCTTGCGGCCGGTCTCCGGGCCGTGCAGCTTGATCGAGCCCTTGGCGAGGTAGAACAGCGCGATCGCCACCAGCACGATCAGCAGCAGCGAACCGCCATAGGGAATGATCCAGTTGTTGCGCACCTGGCGCCAGGCCTCGCCGGCGGTGGTCAGCTTGGAGCCGGGGTACTGCACGAAGCCCTGGATCAGGTTGCCGTACTCCGGGTACGGCAGCATGGTCTGGCCGGTCACGCCCTTGCTCACGTCGTGCCACATGGGCGCGTTGTTGCCGGGCTGCACCTTGCGCCGCTCGGCGTTGCTCTGGCTGGCGTAGTTCGGGTCGGTGTCGGCGTCGGGGCGGATATCGAAGATGTTCTGGCTCTTGATGCCGCCCTGCCCCGCGGGCGCCGCCTGCTGGGCCGCTGGCGCGGGATCGTCCGGCACCGCCTTGGGCGCCTGGGCCCAGGCCGAGGCCGCGCCCAGACCCAGCAGCAGCGCCGCGAGCCCGGCCCGCCAGCGAGGGGTTGCTTGCTTGTGCATGGCCGTCGCCTTTACTTCTGCTGCGCGCCGATGCGCACGTAGTCGTTCTGGCCGTACTGGGCGCGCGCCTTGAGCTGCTGCTCCCAGCTGCCCTTGTCGCCGGCCTTCCAGCCCGATTGCGCGTACTGGCTTTGGCCAACGCCGCTGTAGGCCGCGTTGTCCTGCTTCACGCCGTTGGCGCCCATCTCCTGCGGCTTCTCGCCGCAGGCCGCCAGGCCCAGCAGGGCCGCGATCGCAAGGGAGGTGAGGGTCAGGCGTTTCATCACGATTTTTTCCCTTCCGCGGTGCCGTACGCCGTGCCCCAGCCCCAGACCTCCGCGCCCTTGCCGCGCGTGATCACGCGGGTGCGGAAGATGTCGGCCACGGTGTCGCCGTCGCCGGCCAGCAGGGCCTTGGTGGAGCACATCTCGGCGCAGGCCGGCAGCTTGCCCTCGGCCAGGCGGTTGCGGCCGTACTTCTCGAACTCGGCCTGGCTGCCGTGGGCCTCGGGGCCGCCGGCGCAGAAGGTGCACTTGTCCATCTTGCCGCGCACGCCGAAGGTGCCCTGCGAGGGGAACTGCGGCGCGCCGAAGGGGCAGGCGTAGGAGCAGTAGCCGCAGCCGATGCAGACGTCCTTGTCGTGCAGCACCACGCCCTCGTCGGTGCGGTAGAAGCAGTTCACCGGGCAGACCGCCATGCAGGGCGCGTCGCTGCAGTGCATGCAGGCCACCGAAATCGACTTCTCGCCGGGCACGCCGTCGTTGAGGGTGATGACGCGGCGGCGGTTCACGCCCCAGGGCACCTCGTGTTCGTTCTTGCAGGCGGTGACGCAGCCGTTGCATTCGATGCAGCGCTCGGCGTCACAGATGAATTTCATTCGTGCCATGGTGTTCTCCTCAAGCCTTCTCGACGTTGCAGATCGTGGTCTTGGTTTCCTGCATCATCGTCACGATGTCGTAGCCGTAGGTGGTGGCCGTGTTGACCGCCTCGCCGCGCACCACGGGGAAAGCGCCATCGGGGTAGTAGGGCTTCATGTCGGTGCCCTGCCAGTGGCCCGAGAAGTGGAAGGGCAGCCACACCGTGTCGGGCGCCACGCGCTCGGTCACCAGCGCCATCACCTTGATGCGCGCGCCGGTGGGCGTGCTCACCCAGACCTGCTCGCCCTGGCGGATGCCGCGCTGCGTGGCCGCCGCCGGGTTGATCTCCACGAACATGTTCTGCTGCAGTTCGGCCAGCCAGGGGTTGGAGCGCGTCTCCTCGCCGCCGCCCTCGTACTCCACCAGGCGGCCCGAGGACATGATGAGCGGGAATTTCTCCGGCAGCTTGTCTTCGACGTTCTTCGCCTGCAGCGACTTGTAGAGGATGGGCAGGCGCCAGCGGTTCTTCTGGTCGTCGTGGCTGGGGTACTTGGCGATGAGGTCCGGGCGCGTGCCGTAGATGGGCTCGCGGTGCTGCGGGATCGCGTCCGGGAAGTTCCACACCACCGCGCGCGCCTTGGCGTTGCCGAAGGGGTGGCAACCGTGCTTCATGCACACGCGCTGGATGCCGCCCGAGGGATCGGTCTTCCAGTTCTTGCCCTCGGCCTTCTTCTTCTCGTCGTCGGTGAGGTCGTCCCACCAGCCCAGCTTCTTGAGCAGCACGTGGTCGAACTCGGGGTAGCCGGTGGTGATCTCGGCGCCACGCGAGTGCGAACCGTCTTCGGCCAGCAGGTTCACGCCGTCGCGCTCCACGCCGAAGTTGGCGCGGAAGTTGCCGCCGCCGTCCATGACGTGCTTGGAGGTGTCGTACAGGTTGGGTGAGCCGGGGTGCTTGATCTCGGGCGTGCCGAAGCAGGGCCAGGGCAGGCCGAAGTAATCGCCCGACAGGTCGTAGCCGGTCTCCTTGTCGACCACCTTGCCCTTGGCCTTGAGCGTCTTCACGTCGAAGGCGTCCATGTGGCGCATGTGGGCCTTCAGCCGCTCCGGGCTCTGGCCGGTGTAGCCGATGGTCCAGACGGAGCGGTTGATCTCGCGCAGGATGTCCTCGGGCATCGGCTCCTCGCGGCCCTTGATCTTCTGCATCTTGTAGTTCTTGGAGAGCTGCTCCGCGAAGCCCAGCTTCTGCGCCAGCTCATGCATGATCATGTGGTCACTGCGGCTCTCCCACAGCGGGTCGATCACCTTCTCGCGCCACTGGATGGAGCGGTTGGACGCGGTGCACGAGCCGCTGGTCTCGAACTGCGTGGCCGCGGGCAGCAGATAGACCTCGCGCTCGGGGTTGATCTTGTCGCTCGGCATGGCCGCCATCGACGCGGTGGCCGACGGGTACGGGTCGATCACCACCAGCAGGTCCAGCGCGTCCATGGCCTTCTTCATCTCCAGGCCGCGCGTTTGCGAGTTCGGTGCGTGGCCCCAGAAGAACACGCCGCGCAGGTTCGGACCCTGGTCGATCAGCTCGTTCTTCTCCAGCACGCCGTCGATCCAGCGCGAGACGGTGATGCCGGGCTTCTCCATCATGCCCTCGGCGTACTGCGACTTGATCCAGTCGTAGTCCACGCCCCAGGCGTTGGCGAAGTGCTTCCACGAGCCCGCCGCCACGCCGTAGTAGCCCGGCAGCGAGTCGGGGTTGGGGCCCACGTCGGTGGCGCCCTGCACGTTGTCGTGGCCGCGGAAGATGTTCGCGCCGCCGCCGCTCACCCCGATGTTGCCCAGGGCCAGCTGCACGATGCACGAGGCGCGCACCATGGCGTTGCCAATGGAGTGCTGCGTCTGGCCCATGCACCACACCAGCGTCGACGGGCGGTTCTTGGCCATCATCTCGGCCACGCGCGCCATCTGTTCTTCCTTGACGCCGCAGGCCTCTTCCACCTTGTCGGGCGTCCACTTGGCCATCACGTCGGCCTTCACCGCCTCCATGCCAAAGACACGGTCGTTGATGTAGCGCTTGTCTTCCCAGCCGTTCTTGAAGATGTGGTACAGCAGGCCGAAGAGGAAGGGGATGTCGGTGCCCGAGCGGATGCGCACGTACTCGTCGGCCTTGGCCGCGGTGCGCGTGAAGCGCGGGTCGACCACGATCATCTTGCAGCCGTTCTCCTTGGCATGCAGCATGTGCAGCATGGAGACCGGGTGCGCCTCGGCCGCGTTGGAGCCGATGTACAACGCGCACTTGCTGTTCTGCATGTCGTTGTACGAGTTGGTCATCGCGCCGTAGCCCCAGGTGTTCGCCACGCCGGCGACCGTGGTGGAGTGGCAGATGCGGGCCTGGTGGTCGCAGTTGTTCGTGCCCCAGAAGCTCACGAACTTGCGCATCAGATAGGCCTGCTCGTTGCTGTGCTTGGACGAGCCGACGAAGTACACCGAATCGGGGCCGCTGGCCTCGCGCAGGGCCTTCATCTTCTTGACGATGCCGTCGTAGGCTTCGTCCCAGGTGATGCGCTGGTACTTGCCGTTGACCAGCTTCATCGGGTAGCGCAGGCGGTACTCGCCGTGGCCGTGCTCGCGCAGCGAGGCGCCTTTGGCGCAGTGCGCGCCCAGGTTGATCGGCGAGTCGAACACCGGCTCCTGGCGCACCCAGACACCGTTCTCAACGATGGCGTCGCTGGCGCAGCCCACCGAGCAGTGCGTGCACACCGTGCGGCGCACCTCGATCTTGCCGGTGCCGTCGATCGAGCCGCCCGAGGCGGCCTTGGCCTTCTTCACCAGGGTGAGCTGCGAAGCGGCCAGGCCCACGCCCACCCCGAGACCGGAGCGGCGCAGAAAGGCGCGGCGGTCCATGGTGGGCAGCGCGGACGACAGGCCTCGCTGCAGGGCGTTCACGAAGGTGGCGTGCGCCGGCGTGCCACGGCCGGCGGCGGAGGGGGATTTCTTGGTCAGCAGCATGGTGTGTCTCCTGGGGCGCCGCGGGATGCCGTGGGGCGGGTGGGCGGCGGACGGGACGTTCGTGGGGAGGCTCTGTTTCTCGCGCGCCGGATCAGAGGCGCGTGGTGCGGTAGTAGTGCTTGACGTGCTCGCTGAGCGTGTAGCCTCCGCCGCGCTCGGGCGCGGGCTTGGGCTCGGAGGCGGTGCTCTCGGGGGCTTGGGCCACGGGCATCACGCTGGCCACGGCGGCCACGGCACCGGCTGTGCCAGCACCCGCGAACAGGGTGCGCCGGCTCAGGCGCGAACGGCCCTCGGCCGGGCCGGAGCGGGAAGACTCTTTCATGCATGTCTCCAGGTGTGCAGGGCCCGCACACCAGACGTGTGGGCTCCTTGCATAAGGTCGAATCTACTTCGCCCCCTGGGGGTATGCAAGCTTGTGCATGAGCGCTCTGGCCAAGGCACGGCCCCCTCGCGCGGGCGCCGAGGCGGACCACCGGCGGCGGCGCCGCGCTTAGCGATAAGCATGCCAACCACCATCGATGAGAACCACTCGCAACGTCGGCCCGCACAGGCCCGCTCAACCGCCCAAAGCGCGGGCAAACCCGCAGAACTTAGGACCACCCGGCGTCTGGCTTGCGCCATGTTGTCCAACGAGCGCGACAACTTGTCGCACGCCAAGCACCGGTCCTCACCGGGCCAAGGGCGCCAATGCCCGAGTGATTCGATCAGGCTCCAAGGCCTTGGGCGCGTGGGCCATCGAGGTCCCGCGCCAGGCCGCGCAGCGGTGCGCCCACGCCCGCTTCATAGAATCGACCGGTGGAGACGATCACCCCCCCGACAAGCCCCGAGCGCACCCTGGACGGTTGGCCCAACTGGTCCATCCTGGTCGTCGACGACGAACAGGGCATGCTCAACTTCCTCGTCAAGACGCTCGCCCCGCGCTGCCATTTCGTCATGAGCGCCACCAGCGCCGAAGAAGGCGCCGAGTGGCTGCGCGGCCACCACGTGGACCTCGTGGTGCTCGACATCTCCCTGCCCGGCAAGAGCGGCGTCGAATGGCTCAAGGAACTGCGCGAACAGGGCTACACCGGCGAGGTCATCCTCATCACCGCCTTCGCCGACCTCGACACCGCCATCGAGGCGCTGCGCGCCGGCGCCTCCGACTTCATCCTCAAGCCCTTCCGCGTTCCGCAGATCCTCAACGCCATCAAGCAGTGCCACGAGCGCTCGCGCCTGCGGCGCGAGAACTTCGTGCTGCGCCGCGCCATGGGCCCCGCCACCGTGCACCGCGCGGCGCTGGTGGGCGACTCGCCGTCCATGGCGGCCCTGCGCGATTCCCTCGACCGCGTGGCCGGCGTGGACAGCACCGTGTTGCTGCAGGGCGAATCGGGCACCGGCAAGGAGCTGGTCGCGCGCGAGCTGCACGCGCGGGGCGCGCGCGCCGCCGGCCCCTTCGTGCCCGTCAACTGCGCGGCCGTCTCGCCCGAGCTCATCGCCAGCGAGCTCTTCGGCCACGCCAAGGGCGCCTTTCCCGGCGCCACGCGCGCGCGCGACGGCCTCTTCCACTACGCCCAGGGCGGCACCCTCTTTCTCGACGAGATCGCGGAACTGCCGCTGTCCATCCAGGCCACGCTGCTGCGCGCCATCGAGGACCTGCGGGTGCGCCCCGTGGGCAGCGAGCAGCTGGTGCCGCTCAACCTGCGCATCGTCGCCGCCACCAACCGCCAGCTCAGCGCCGAGGTCGCGGCCGGCCGCTTCCGCAAGGACCTGTACTTCCGCCTGCAGGTGGTGGAGCTCGCGCTGCCGCCGCTGCGCGAGCACAAGGCCGACATCCCCGCGCTGGTGGCGCACTTCATGGGCCAGCTGGCGCCCACGCTGGGCGCCGAACCGCTGCGCATCAGCGAGGCCGAGATGGCCTTCCTGCAGCAGTACGACTGGCCCGGCAACGTGCGCGAGCTGCGCAACCTGATCGAGCGCTCGCTCATCCTCGGCACGCTCAACGTGTCGGCGCTCTACCCCGGCGCACCCGAGGCGCCGGCGGCCGAGCGCCCCACCGACCTGCACACGCTGGAGAAGATGCACATCCTCTCCGTGCTCGACTCGGTGCAGGGCGACAAGACGCGCGCCGCGCAGTTGCTGGGCGTGTCGCGCCGCACCCTGGAGCGGCGCGTGGCCGAATGGGCGAACTAGAGACAACACCCCCGCCGCGCTTCGCGCGCCCCGCCAAGGGGGGCAGCGCCGGCGGCACGGCACAGCCGGTTCCACGCCGTCACCGGGCCAGGCCCGGGCGAACGCAGGAGGCGTCGGCATGACGCTCTGGCGCGCGCCGCGCTGGCTCGCGGGCTCGGTGCGCAACAAGCTGCTGGCCATGGCGCTGCTGCCGCTGCTGGTGGCCTTCCCGCTGCTGGTGCTGGCGCTGGCGGTGTGGAGCGACCAGGCCTACGACCGCCTGCTCATCACCAAGGTGCGCAGCGACCTGGCGGTGGCGCGGGGCTACTTCGACCAGGTGCTGATCGAGATCGGATCGGGCACCCAGGGCGTGGCCGATTCGCGCGCGCTGGCCGACGGGCTGGCCCCCGGCACGCCCGACGCACTGGCCGCGCTCGCCGCGCACCTGGCCACCGAGCGCGAGCGCCTGGGGCTCGACTTCCTCGTGCTGTACGGCAATGACGGCCTGCCGCTGGCACGCGGTGCGCCGCCCGGCCTGAGCCTGCAGGACCAGCGCGCCGGCCTGCTGCCGCAGCCGCCCGCGCTGGGTGGGTCCATCCAGGCCCGGCGCGACCGCGCCAAGGCCAGCCTGCTGGTGCTCGACCGCGCCTCGCTGCACGCCCTGGCGCCGCACCTGATGTCGCGGCTGGACATCCCCCTGGTGCCCACGCGCAACGCCACGCCCACGCAGCGCAGCGCCGAAGACCGCGCCATGGTCGCGCAGGCCACGCTGCCCGTGGTCGACGCGCAGGGCCGGCGCCTGGGCCTGCTCAGCGGCGGCCTGCTGCTGAACCAGAACCTGGATTTCATCGACCACATCAACCGCATCGTCTACCCCGCCGGCTCCCTGCCCTTCGACAGCCAGGGCACGGCCACGCTGTTCCTCGACGACGTGCGCATCACCACCAACGTGCGCCTGTTCCAGGACCGGCGGGCCATCGGCACCCGCGTGTCGCAGGCGGTGCGCGGCGCCGTGCTCGGCGAAGGCCACACCTGGCTGGACCTGGCCTTCGTGGTGAACGACTGGTACGTCTCGGCCTACGAGCCCCTGGCCGACGCCAGCGGCGCGCGCGTGGGCATGCTCTACGTGGGCTTCACCGAGGCCCCCTTTCGGCTGGTGCGCTACGCCATGCTGGCGCTCATCGGCCTCATCTTCGGCGGCGTGATGGCGGCCTCGGCCTGGTTCTCGCTGCGCTGGGCGCGCAGCATCTTCCAGCCGGTGCAGCAGATGAACCTGACCATGCAGCGCGTGGAACAGGGCCAGGGCGGCGCGCGCGTGGGCCCGCTGCCCGCGCGCGACGAGCTCGGCGCGCTCGCGGGCCACCTCGACCAGCTGCTCGACACCATCGACGAGAAAACCCAGGCCCTGCAGCGCTGGGCCGACGAGCTCGACCGCAAGGTGGCCGAGCGCACGCGCGAACTGCAGGCCAGCAACGCATCGCTGCGGCTCGCGCAGGAGCAGCTCGTCAAGAGCGAGAAGCTGGCCGCCATCGGCCAGCTCACCGCCAGCATCGCGCACGAGATCAACAACCCCATCGCGGTGATGCAGGGCAACCTGGACCTCATCCGCGACACCCTGGGCCGCGCCACCGAGCCGGTTCAGGGCGAGCTGCGCCTGCTCGACCAGCAGGTCGAGCGCATGCGCATCATCGTCACGCAGTTGCTGCAGTACGCCCGGCCCACCGAATACGCCGGCTACGTGGACACGCTGGCCTTGGACCGCACGGTGGACGACTGCCTCGTGCTGGTGGGCCACCTGCTGTCGCAGACCGACATTGCGGTGGAGCGCGAGCGCGGCGCCACGCATGGCGTGGGCATCAACCGGCAGGAACTGCAGCAGGTCATCATCAACCTGCTGATCAACGCCATCCAGGCCATGCCCGGGGGCGGCCGTCTGCGCCTGGTCACGCGCGACGTGGAGGGCGGCGCCGAGCTGCAGGTGATCGATGGCGGCGCCGGCCTGAGCGAGGCCACGCGCGAGCGCCTGTTCCGCCCCTTCTTCACCACCAAGAACGACGGCAACGGCCTGGGCCTGTGGATCAGCCAGGGCCTGGTGGAGCGCTACGGCGGGCGCATCACCGCGGCCAACCGCAGCGACGGCATGAGCGGCGCGGTGTTCACCGTGCGCCTGTTCACCGAGCCGCGCGCGCCCGCGGCCACGCCGACGAACGACGGGCGGCCCACGCCGGGCTGAGGCCACGCGGCGGCCCGCCGGCCACGGGCGGGGCCGGCGGCGCTGTGAATACTGCGTCGGGGGTATGGATAGGCGCACGAGGCATCCGCTTCAATCGCTGTGCCTGCCCCCCCTGCACAGCGTTCATGGAAGTCCGCCCGTTGCCTGCCGTCCGCGCCGCTGCCTTTGCGCTCGCCGCCGTGTTGTCGGCCTGCGGCGGCAACGGCGGGGGTGCGCCGTCCTCCGCCACGGTCGCCTTTCTTCCCGCGGCCGCCCTCGCGGCACCGGTCCTGGCCCTCACGCCCACCGCCACCACGACCTTTCACTTCAGCTGGGCCGACGTGCCCGGGGCCAGCGAATACCGGCTGCTCGAAGACACCGACGGCGCCTCGGGCTACACCCTGATCGCCACGCTGCCGGCCGGCAGCACGCAGGTCGACCGCACCGTGTTCCTGCCCGAGCGCATCAACGCGCGCTACCTCCTGCAGGCCTGCCAGGCGTCGGCGTGCGTGGACTCCGCCGCCGTCACCGCCAGCGGGCCACTGGCGGAGGCCATCGGCTATGTGAAGGCCTCCGATCCGGCCAGCGACGCCCAGTTCGGCCAGAGCGTGGCGCTGTCCGCGGACGGCCAGACCCTGGCCGTGGGGGCGCCGGGCAGCGACTCCCTCAACAGCTCCAGCGGCACCGTCCATGTGTTCACGCACGACGGCGCCACCTGGCGCCAGCAGGCCCGGCTGCAGGCCCCGGCCCCCCAGCCGAACGACGGCTTCGGCTACCGCCTGGCCCTGTCCAGCGCGGGCGACACCCTGGCCGTGGGCGCGCCGCACGACAGCCAGACGGCCAACTACGGCGGCGCGGTCTACCTCTACACGGGCCAGGGCGGCGCCTGGAACCTGCAGACACGCCTCACCGGCTTGAACACCGGCGGCGGCGATGCCTTTGGTGGCAGCGTCGCGCTGTCTGCGCAAGGCGACGTGCTGGCGGTGGGGGCGGACCAGGAAGCCGGCAGCGGCACCGGCGTCAATCCCCCCGACGACGACAACAGCCCGCAAAGCGGCGCGGCCTATGTCTTCGCGCGCCAGGGCAATGCCTGGAGCCAGCAGGCCTACCTCAAGGCCGCCACCAACCACGTCGCCGATCAGTTCGGCCGGCGGATCACCCTGTCGGCCGACGGCCATACCCTGGCCGTGGGCACCCCGTCGCCGGACCCCATGGGTGGCAGCGCCACCGGCGGGTCGGTGCATGTCTACGCCCACGACGGGGTCGCCTGGGGCCTGCAGGCCTTCCTGCCGGCGCCCAACCCCCTGCTCCCGTCGGGGTTCGGGGAAGCCCTGGCCTTGTCGGCCGACGGCCAGGTCCTGGCGGTCGGCAGTCCCTACGACAGCAGCGCCGCGACGGGCGTCGACGGCGACCCAGGCAACACGGGCGCCACCTTCAGCGGCGCGGCGTACGTTTTCGCCCGGGACAACGCCGGCTGGAACCAGCGCGCCTACATCAAGGCCTCCAACACCGGCGCGAACGACCGCTTCGGCAGCACCCTGGCCCTGTCCAGCGATGGCCAGGCACTGGCCGTGGGCGCCACCGGCGAGAGCAGCGACGCACGGGGCATCAACGGCGACCAGGGCAACGACAACGCGCCCGACACCGGCGCGGCCTACCTGTTCACGCACAGCGCCACGGGCTGGCGGCAACAGGCGTACCTCAAGCCCTCGAACACGGCCGAATACAGCGTGTACCAGTTCGGCGCGGCGCTGGCCCTGTCGGGCGACGGTCTGGCCCTGGCGGTGAGCTGCCCCTATGCGAGCAACGCCACGGCCGGCGTGGGCGGTGACCAGGCCGATGCCTCGGGCGTGAACGTGGGCGCCGTCTACCTGTATTGAGGCGGCAGCGCCGCCCGCGACCGCTCAGGGCTGCGCGCCTTCGTGGCCTTCGATGATGATCAGGTCGATCACCGACACCGGCGCGCGCAGCGCGATGGCGGCCTGGTAGCCCGGCGAGCGGTAACAGGCCATGGCCTGTTCGTACGAGGGGAACTCGATCACCACGTTGCGCGAGCGGCTGGTGCCCTCCACGCATTCGAAGCGCCCGCCGCGCACCAGGAACTTCGCGCCGTACTCGCGAAACGGCGCCGCGTTGGCCTCCACGTACAGCTTGTAGCGCTCCAGGTCGTCCACGTCGACGCGACCGATCCAATAGCCCTTGCCTGCCATGCCTGCTCCTGTGTGCGTGATACCGGTCAGGCCAGCAGGTCGAAGCCCTGCGCCTCGACCCCGATGAAGGCCTGCGTGAAGCCCGCGAGCGCGGCATAGAAGCCGGCGCGGGGCTGGGCCGCGATGGTCTCACACAGCTGCGGCACCCAGGTCTGCACGTGCTTCGTGAAAAACTCGCGCTGGCGCATGAGGTTGGCCACCTCGACGTCGTCGCCAGCGATCAGGTAGCGCATGACCTCGAACACGTAGGCCACGTGGTCTTCGGTCTCGGGCATGCTCTCTTCGCGCGCCAGGCCCAGCGCGGCCAGGTCGCCGCGCAGCTGGGCCAGCGGCTTTTCGTTCAGGAAACCGCTGAGGTAGTGCGAGCCGAACAGGTGAACCTCGGGCTTACCCACGCCGCCGAACAGGGCGTCGAACTCGTCGGCGATGGCCGCGTCGTCGCGCTCGCGCGCGGCCGCCACGACCTGGCGCCAGGGCTCCTCGAGAAAGGCGCCCGCCGCCGGCGCCTCGGTGGCGGCCACGCGCAGCTGGCTCAGCAGCTCGGCGCCGGGCGGCGCGTAGTACAGCGCGGCCAGCAGGCCATAGACCTCGGCGCGCGCGGTTTCTTCGTCGAGCGTGGAGGAGACGGGGATGCGTTCCATCATGGCGGCGTGTCTCAGTGGTCGGTGATGCGCGATTCGTTCGGGTTGCTGTAGATGTCCACCACGCGGCAGTCGCCGCACATCTTGAGGCGCTCCAGCGCCTCGCCCTGGAACATGGCGTGGCCGGCCAGCTTGCCCAGCATCAGCTCCACGCCCTTGAGCGTGCCAAAGGGCTTGCCGCAGCGCACACAGGCGTAGGGCTGGGCCTCGTTGAGCACGCGCGGCTGGCGGCGCTGCTCGGTCAGCAGCAGGCGGGGCTGCAGGGTGATGGCGTCCTCGGGGCAGGTGGTGGCGCACAGGCCGCACTGCACGCAGTTTTTCTCGACGAAGCGCAGCTGCGGTCGCTCGGCATTGTCGAGCAGGGCGTTGGCCGGGCAGGCGCTCACGCAGCTCAGGCACAGGGTGCAGGCGTCCTTGTTCACGTTCACCGCGCCGAACAGCGAGGCCGCGGGCAAGGGCACGGCGTCCACCGCACGCGGGTGCGCGGCGCTGTCCTGCAGCAGGTGGTCGAGCGCGAGTTCCATGGTGGCGCGCTTCTCGCGCTGCACCGCGTAGCTCGCGCGGCGCTTCACGCCCTGCGCCGGCGGCGAGGCCAATTGCACGTCCAGCGTGGCCGCGTCGCGCGCCTCGATCAGGCGAAAGTGCGTGCCCGCGTAGCCCAGGCCGCTCACGATGGCCTGGGCCACCGCCATCTGCTCGCGCAAGGCCTCGCGGTACTGCGGCGCCTCTTCGTCCGTCATCAGCACCCAGACCTGCGAGGCGCCGTAGGCGAAAGCGCTGAGCCACACATCCAGGCCGACCGAGGCGGTGTGCCACAAGGGCAGCGGAATCACGCGCGCGGGCACGCCCTTGATGGCCTTGGGCCGCAGCACGGCCTCGCGGCCCAGGGCCTCGATGAGTTCGCTGCCGGCGGTCTGGCTGTGCAGCAGCACGGCCGCCTCTTTCCCACCGGCCTTGGCGTAGGTGGACAGCACGGTGCGCAGCCGGTTGCCCTGCTCGCTGGCGCGCGGGTAGGCGAAGCCCAGCGCGCCCGTGGGGCAGACGGTGGTGCAGGCGCCGCAGCCCACGCAGAGGTTGGGGTTGACGGCGATCTGCTGCCGCTCGACCTCGCTTCGGATGGCCTGCGCCGAGCAGACCGATATGCAGGCGTCGCAACCCACGGTCTCGTTGCGGCCATGCGCGCAGAGCTTGTGGTTGTAAGTGAAGAACTTGGGCTTCTCGAACTCGCCCACCATCTCGCGCAGTCGGACCAGGGTCTCGAGGCCCTTGTCGTGCCGCAGGCCGCCGGGCAAGTGGAAGTAGCCCTGCGGGGGCGCGTGCTGAACGAACGCGGGCGCGTCGCGCAGGTCGAGCACGAGGTCGAAGCGATCGCGGTGCGGGACGGCGTCGCGCTGGAAGTTGATGGCGCCCACGGCCTCGCAGGCCTGCACGCAGGCGCGGTGGCTCTGGCAGCGGTCGAGGTCGATCTGGTAGTCCAGGCCGATCGCGCCTTCGGGACAGGCGGCCACGCAGGCGTTGCAGCGCGTGCACAGGTCCAGGTCGATGGGATTGGTGCTGGACCACTCGACCTCGAAGGCGCCGAGCCAGCCCTGGATGGCGCCCAGTTGCCCGCCCAGCACCGGCCAGGCACGCGCCTGCTGGCCCCGCCCGCCTTGCGCGAACACGGTGACCTGGAGCGCATCCGCCAGTTGCGCGGCGATCCGCTCGGCGGCGTCGAGCGGACCGACGATGAGCAGACGGCCTTCGCTCTGGTAGCTCACCGTGGGCACGGGCTCGGGGTCGGGCAGGCGCGCGGCCGCCAGCAGCGCGGCCATCTTGGGCGTGGCGGCCTTGGCCTCGCGGCCCCAGCCACCGGTCTCGCGCAGGTTCACGAAACGGATGGGGCGCACGTCCAGCGGTACCGCGCCCTCGGTCTGTTGCGAGAGCTCGGTGAACAGGCGGCTTTCCTGCGTGCAGGCCACCACCAGTTCGTCGCCGCTGCGGCTGGCGCGCTGGAACGCGGCCGCATCGCGCCGGCACAGCGTGGTGTGCGTCGTCAGGTCTTCATCCAGCGCCGCGCCCAGGGCCTTCGGGTCCAGGGGCATGGTCTGGTTGCAGTTGCAGATCAGCGTGGTCATCGTGGGTGGGGGGCGTGTCGGCGGGGGAGGCGCCGGGGATGGCGGCGGTGGGTCCGCCGCTCGGTGTGGGTTCGCTGGCCGGCGCGGGCGCCTTCTCGTCTTCCGGGTCGTCCACCAGCTTGAGGAAGCGCGCGCCAACCATCTTGGCCATGTCGGCCTTGGACAGCGGGCTGGGCAGGCTGTAGTCGTCGATGTAGACGTCCAGGCCGTCCATCACGTTGAAGTGTGGGTCGGCGAAGAGCTTCTTCACGGCGGCGTTGCGCACCTCGCTGGAGACGTCGGGCGCGACGAAGCGGCTGAAGTCGGCCTCGGGAGTGAGCCGGGCGACGTCGTCCAGCGTGGGTGAGGGGGTGCTGTCGCGCGGCGCGTCGGCGGGCGGCAGGGCCGAAGCGGGCGAAGCGGCCGACGGGGCCGATGCGACCGGGGCCGCGGGCACCGGCTCCGCGCCCGGCGGCGCGGCCGCCGGCTCGGGCGGCAGCGCCTGGCCCTCGCGCACCGCCTGCTTGCGCCGCGACCAGCGCGAGAGGAAGCCGCCGCCCTCGTCCGCCACCTCAATGGCCTCCGTTGCCGCCGCGCGGCTTGTCCGTGCTCACGCGCACCGGCTGGCCGAAGCGGTCCGTCAGCGGCCGAAAGCTCTGGGGCCGCTGGCGCCGCTTCGGCTCGGGCACGTAGGTCGCGTCGACGAAAGCGCGCAGCCAGTCCACCACCTCGGGCGGCGCGGCCACTTGGTCCACGCGCTCCTGCGCGTCCAGCCAGCGGCCGGCGTCGTGGTAACTCAGGGTCACGATCAGGGGCACGGCCAGGGGCTCGCCCCCGACCAGGGCCTCGCCCTCGGCGCGCCACATGACCCAGAAACAGGGCCGGGGGCTGCTGAGGTTGAGGAAGTAGCCCTCGGCGTCGTCGCGGAACAGCTCGACGCGAAAGCGCGGGTGCAGCCAGTGCTGGCTGCCGTCGGCCACCGCGCCCGCATCGATGGGCTCGACCGCCTGCGGCCGGTGCGCCTCGTCCGGCGCCAGCCGGGCGGCCTCGTCGGGCTCGGCGCGCAGCAGCACATCGGCCAGCACCCAGCGCCAGGGCTGCCAGTGCGCCATGGGCCCCTGCACGGGCTCGCGGCGCATCACGACATCGACCTCGATCACGGGGCGATGCCGGGCCGGCACGGGAGACGTATGGGCAGCATGCATAGGGAACGACGACTGTACGCCATCCGTCGGCCTCCCCCCCGGAGATGCCCGGGGCCCCGCCGGGGTTTGCCCGCGCCACGGCGAAGGATTTATTTGCCCTGATGGGTGCAAGAACTACCGCCTAGGCCGTATGGATGGCGCACGAGATCGCCGATCCAATCGCGGGCTTTCCTGACTGCCGGCCTCGACATGACACCCGACATCCGCCGCGCGATCCGCGCTTCCCTGCTTCTGCTGGCCAGTGCCCTCGCGGCCTGCGGCGGCGGCTCCAGCGCCGTGACCTCGTCCGCCACCGTCGGGTTTCCCAGCGACGCCACCCTGGGCTTCACGCTCACGCCCGCCGCCATCAAGACCTTGCGCTTCACCTGGAACGACGCCGCCGGCGAAACCGGCTACCGCCTGCTCGAGGACCCCGACGGCGCCTCGGGCTACACGCCCATCGCCGACCTGCCGGCCGACACCACGCAATACGACCATGGGGTTTTTCTGCCCGAGCGCGTGAACGCGCGCTACCGGCTGCAGGTCTGCCGCGACCAGGACTGCGTCGACACCGCCGAGCAGCGGGTGAGCGACGCGCTGGTGCCGGCCATCGGCTACGTCAAGGCCGCCGCCCCCGCCGACAACGACCGCTTCGGCCAGAGCGTGGCCGTGTCGGCCGACGGGCAGTTCCTGGCCGTCGGCGCACCGGGCAGCGCGTCGGGCCGGGGCAGCGGCGGCGCGGTCTACGTCTTCGCCCGCACGGGCGCTCAGTGGGCGCAGGCGTCCCGACTGGCGCCCCCGGCGCCGGAACCGGGCGACCTGTTCGGCTACAGCCTGGCCTTGTCCGCCGACGGCGCGACGCTGGCGGTGGGCGCGCCCACTGGCAGCGGTGACGTCGGCCACAGCGGCAGCGCCTTTGTCTTCACGCGCGGGGGCGGTGCCGCTGCCTGGGGCCTTCCGGTCCGGGTCGCGGCGTCGAACGCCGATGCGGGCGACCGGTTCGGCTGGCAAGTGGCGCTGTCGGGCGACGGCACCGTCCTGGCCGTGACCGCACCCGACGAATCGGGCGATGCCCGCGCCATCAACGGGGCGGACAACAACAGCCGGCGGCGAAGTGGCGCGGCCTACGTGTTCGCCCTCGCCGCCGCCGCTTGGACGCAGCAGGCCTACGTCAAGGCCTCCAACGCCGACGCCGACGACGGCTTCGGCGCCGCGTTGGCGCTGTCGGCCGACGGTCAGACGCTGGCCGTCGGCGCCACCAACGAATCCAGCGCCGCCACGGGCGTGGGCGGGGACCCCGACGACAACACCGCCCAGAGCAGCGGCGCGGTGTACGTCTTCGGTCGGGCCCGGGACACCTGGAGTCAGCAGGCCTACGTGAAAGCCTCCAACACCTTGGGCAACGCCGCGTTCGGCGCTGCCATCGCGCTGTCGGCCGATGGCCAGGCCATGGCCGTGGGCAGCCCCTACGAAGCCAGCGGCGCGAGAGGCATCGATGGCGATCCCCACAACAACGCCGCCACGGCCAGCGGGGCCGCGTACCTGTTTGACCGCCAGGGTGGCCAGTGGCGCCAGTCGACCTACGTCAAGGCATCGAACGCCGACGCCAACGACAACTTCGGCGCCAGCGTGGTGTTGTCCCGCGATGGCGCCACGCTGGCGGTGGGTGCCCCCGGCGAGGGCAGCGCCGCACGGGGCCTGCAGGCCGACCAGGGCGACAACAGCGCCCCCTGGAGCGGCGCGGCCTATCTCTTCCGGCGCACCGCGGCGGGGTGGCGGCAGCAGGCCTACCTCAAGCCCTCGAACACCCTGCGCGGCGACGGCTTCGGCTCCACCCTCGCCCTGTCGGACCAGGGCGCTGGCGTGGGGCCCCCCCGCGCGGCACTGGCGGCGGGCAGCCCCTCGGCGGTCAACGCCAGCCCCGGCATCGGGGGCGACCAGGCCGACCGGTCGGGCAGCGACGTCGGCGCGGTGTACCTCTACTGAACCCCGCCGGGCGTCAGTAGGTTTCGAGGTGCAGCCGGCCTTCGCGCTGCAGCGCGGCGCCCACGCTCTCCCAATCCATCCCGGCGCCCGTGGCGATGTCGCGCAGCGCCAGCACAACGCCCTCCTCCATGCTCTTCAGGCCGCAGACATAGAGGTGGGTGTTCGGGTCCTTCAGCAGCGCAGCGAGGTCGGCCGCGCGCTCGCGCATGGCGTCCTGCACGTATTTCTTGGGCTGGCCCGGCGTGCGGCTGAAGGCGAAGTTGGTGTCGATGAAGTCCTTGGGCAGGCTCTGCAGCGGGCCGAAGTACGGCAGTTCCTGCTGCGTGCGCGCACCGAAGAACAGCAGGAGCTTGCCGCCCTCGAACTTGCCCGAGGCGCGCAGGCGGCGGCGCCACTCGGTCATCGCGCGCATCGGCGCCGAGCCGGTGCCGGTGCAGATCATCACGATGTGGCTCTTCGGGTGGTTGGGCATGAGGAAGCTCGAACCGAAGGGCCCGATCACCTCCACCTTGTCGCCCACCTTGAGGTCGCACATGAAGTTGCTGGCCACGCCGCGCACCGGCTTGCCGTCGTAGTCCTCCAGCACGCGCTTGATGGTGAGCGAGAGGTTGTTGTGTCCCGGCCGCTCGCCGTTGCGCGGGCTGGCGATGCTGTACTGGCGCGCGTGGTGGGGGCGGCCTTTGGCGTCGGTGCCCGGCGGCACCACGCCGATGCTCTGGCCTTCCAGCACGGGAAAGGGCATGGCGCCGAAGTCCAGCACGATGTGGTGGGTGTCGTAGTCGGTGCCCACGTCGGTGACGCGCAGGTTGCCGACCACGGTGGCCGTGATGGTCTTTTGCGCGGCCTTGGGGCCGTAGAGGTTGGTGAAGGCGTGCGCGGCCGACCAGGGCGGCAGCGTGGCGCCGTAGCGGCTGGCGACGAAGGTGTCCTCCAGCGTGGCGGCGGTGGGGGCGGGCGCCGGGGCGGACGCGTCGGCCACGGGCGCCTCGGCACCGGCGGCCGCCAGCTCCTCGGGCGGCAGCTCGGCAGGCAGCGACTCCCAGCCGAACTGCTCCTCGATGGAATAGGCGCGCGCCTTGGGCATGGTGCGCCAGTTGTCGATCGAGCCCGTGGGACACGGCGGCACGCAGGCCATGCACAGGTTGCACTTGCTCGCGTCGACCACGTAGTTGTTCGAGTCGTGCGTGATCGCGTCCACGGGGCAGGTCGCCTCGCAGGTGTTGCAGCGGATGCAGATTTCGGGGTCGATCAGGTGCTGCTGGATGACAGCGAGTTCAACAGGGGCGTTCATAAACCTACTCCAGAAAAAGGCGAGGCCCGTGGGAGTGCCCGGGCCTCAACCAGGGATGCCGCGGAACCGGCTGTGCCGGGCCGCTGGCATCGCCCCCCTTTCTAAGGGGGGAGCGGCGAAGCCGCGCAGGGGGATTTACCCGAATCGCACGTACTCGAAATCCACCGGCTGGCGGTTGATGCCCATCACCGGCGGCGCGATCCAGTTGGCGAACTTGCCCGGCTCGACCACGCGGCCCATCAGCGAGGCCACGAAGGCGAAGTCTTCCGGCGTGGGCAGCCACTCGGCCTTCTTCGCTTCCCATTCGGCTGCGTTGACGACGCGGCCCTCGGGCGACAGGCGGATGCCCGCGAGCGCGCCGATCTGGCGGTTGAAGGCCTTGTGCGGCACGGTCAGCCGCGTGGGGATGCCGGCCTTCTCCAGCACCTTGTTCCAGCGGTTCACGCCCGCCACGGAATCGGTGATGAAGTCGTCGCGCAGCACCTCGTTGAGCGCGTTGAGCATGGGCACTTCCTTCTCCACGAGCTGGCCGTTCTGCACCTCGAGCACCTTGTAGGTCTGGCCCTTGAGCACGTGGTCGTCGGTGCGCTTGCCCTCTTCGTAGCGGCCCTTGAGGCCCGAGCTGTAGAAGATGGCGGCGTTGCTCGACTGGTCGGCACCGAACAGGTCGATGGTGACCGAGTAGTGGAAGTTCAGGTAGCGCTGCACCGTGCCGAGGTCGATGGCACCGGCGGCGCGCACCTTGGCCGGGTCGTCGGTCTTGAGCTCGTTCATCACCTGCGCGGTGCGCTGCAGCACGCGCGACACGCCGCTCTCGCCCACGAACATGTGGTGGGCTTCCTCGGTCAGCATGAACTTGGTCGTGCGGGCCAGCGGGTCGAAGGCGGACTCGGCCAGCGCCGACAGCTGGAACTTGCCGTCGCGGTCGGTGAAGTAGGTGAACATGAAGAAGGCCAGCCAGTCGGGGGTCTTCTCGTTGAACGCGCCCAGGATGCGCGGGTTGTCCTGGTCGCCGGACTGGCGCTGCAGCAGGGCCTCGGCCTCCTCGCGGCCGTCGCGGCCGAAGTGCTTGTGCAGCAGGTAGACCATGGCCCAGAGGTGGCGGCCCTCTTCCACGTTGATCTGGAACAGGTTGCGCAGGTCGTACATGCTGGGCGCGGTCAGGCCCAGGTGGCGCTGCTGCTCCACCGACGCGGGCTCGGTGTCGCCCTGCGTGACGATGATGCGGCGCAGGTTGGCCCGGTGTTCGCCGGGCACGTCGTTCCAGGCGGCCTCGCCCTTGTGGTCGCCGAAGTGGATCTTGCGCTCGGCCTCGCCGGGGTTGAGGAAGATGCCCCAGCGGTAGTCGCGCATCTTCACGTGGCCGAACTGGGCCCAGCCCTGCGGGTCCACGCTGACCGCGGTGCGCAGGTAGACCTCGTGGTTGGTCGAGCCCTCGGGGCCGACGTCGTCCCACCAGTTGATGAAGTTGGGCTGCCAGCCTTCCAGCGCGCGCTGCAGCGTGCGGTCTTCGGACAGGTTGACGTTGTTCGGGATCTTCTCGCTGTAGTTGATCGTGGACATGTCGTTCTTCCTCGGGTTCGGTGGGTGGGTCAGACTCGGTTGAAATCGAAAAGCGCTTTGTCGCCCTTGCCGTAGACCTTGAGCGCGCCCTTGTCGCCGACGGCGTTGGGGCGGATGAAGATCCAGTTCTGCCAGGCGGACAGGCGCCCGAAGATGCGGGTGAGCATGTTCTCTTTCTGGGCAAAGCGCAGGTTGGCTTCCAGGCCGGTCAGCGCGTCGGGCGACATGGCGGCGCGCTCTTCGATGGCGATGCGCACCTCGTCGGCCCAGTCGATGTCGTCGGGCGCGGCGGTGACCAGGCCCAGTTTGAAGGCCGCGTCGGCGTCCAGCGCCTGGCCCACGGCGCCGCGCACGGCCTCCATGGCGGGCGCTTCTTCATAGAAGCGGCGCTGCAGGCGCGACTGGCCGTTCACCATGGGCAGCAGGCCCAGGTTGAACTCGCCCAGCGTGATCTTGGGCGCGTTCGCCTCGTCATCGGGCAGCGCGAGCATGTAGGTGCGGTCGGCGCAGAAGGCCAGTTCGGCCAGCGAGCCGGCGAAGCACGAACCCTGCTCGACCAGCGCGAACAGGCTGCGCGAGGACACGTCCAGGCGGGCGAAGGTGCGGCGCAGCAGGCCGATGGTTTCGCGCACGAACCAGTGGTTCTGGTGCTTGAGCAGCGTGGCGTCGCTGGCCAGCACGGCGGCGGCGTCGCCCTCGGTCTTGATCAGCCAGGTGCCGATGTCGAGCTCGTTGGTGCGCAGGTTGAGGATGGCGTCGTCGAGTTCGCGGCCCATCTGCAGCGGCCACCACGAGGCGCCCGCGGCCTCGATGCCGGCAATGTCGGTGGGCTGGGCGCTGCCGGGCGCCTTCACGGTCAGCGTGGCGGTGCGCTTGGCGCGGTCGATGGCGACGTTGACGTATGGGTAGGCGATGCCGTCGGCGCTGTCGGTGCGCTGGATGCGCGGCAGGGCCACGCCCTTGGCATCGGCCGGGCGGTCGCTCTGCGCGGCCAGGGCCTCGGCGCGCGCGGCGACGTGGGCGGCGAACTGCTGCGGCTTGGCGATGGAATCCACCAGGCGCCAGTCCACGGCCTTCTGGCCGCGCACGCCTTCGCTGGTGGTGCAGAAGATGTCGGCCAGGTCGTGGCGCACGTGGCGCTTGTCGGTCACGCGGGTCAGGCCACCGGTGCCGGGCAACACGCCCAGCAGCGGCACCTCGGGCAGGCTCACGGCGCTGCTGCGGTCGTCCACCAGCACGATCTCGTCGCAGGCCAGGGCCAGCTCGTACCCGCCGCCGGCGCAGGCGCCGTTCACCGCGGCGATGAACTTCAGGCCGCTGTTCTTGGAGGAGTCTTCCAGGCCATTGCGCGTTTCATTGGTGAACTTGCAGAAGTTCACCTTCCAGGCGTGGCTGGAGAGGCCCAGCATGAAGATGTTGGCGCCCGAGCAGAACACGCGGTCTTTGCCGCTGGTCACCACCACGGTGCGCACCTGCGGGTGCTCGAAGCGGATGCGGTTGACGGCGTCGTGCAGCTCCACGTCCACGCCCAGGTCGTAGCTGTTGAGCTTGAGCTTGTAGCCAGGACGGATGCCGGCGTCTTCGTTGATGTCGACGGCCAGCGTGGCGGTGGAACCGTTCACCGACAGCTTCCAGTGGCGGTACTGGCTGGGTTCGGTGCGGTAGTCGACGGGGGCGGGGTGGCTCATGGCGGTCTCCTCGGGAGGGTGGGGCTTGGCCAGCGGACCATGGCAGGCGCCGCCGGCATGACCGGAATAATAATGCATGCATCAAAGTGCAGTCAATGCATTTTTATGCATGTCCCGGCCGTTGGTCGGCCGGGTCGCTCAGCCGCCGGGGGCGGCGATCAGGGCCTGCACCCGCTCCCGCAGGGCGGCGTAGGCCTCGTCCACGCCCGCGTAGGCGCTGGTATTGAAGTGCAGATCGGCTTTGGAATAGAAGGCCGAACGGCCCGCGAGGATGCGCTTGAGGTCTTCCATCGCCTCGCGGCTGGCGGCCATGGGCCGCAGATCGCCCTGGGCCGCCACCCGGCCCATGTGGTCGGCCGGATCCGCCTGCAGCCACACGGTGGTGCAGTGGGCCAGCAACACGTTGAAGTTGGCCGCGTCCGAGACCAGGCCGCCGGGCGTGGCGATCACCACCTCGGGGTAGATCTGGATCGCCTCCTCCAGCGCGCGGCGCTCGTAGCGCCGGTAGGCCGGCGTGCCGTAGAGCGCGTGGATCTCGTCGATGCTGCAGCCGGCGAACTTCTCGATCTCGCGGCTCAGCTCGATGAAGGCATAACCGAGTTCATCCGCCAGGCGCTGGCCCAGCGTGGACTTGCCGGCGCCGCGCAGGCCGATGAGCGCGATGCGCGTGTGCCGGGTGCTGTCGCTCTCCGTTTGCGACTGGCCCAGCGCGGCACCGATGGCCACGCGCACGCGGCGCAGGTCGGTCTCGGGCCGGCCCGCCAGCATCTCGCGGATCAGCAGCCACTCGGGCGAGCTGGTGCTCACGTCGCCAATCAGCTCGGCCAGCGGGCAGTGCAGCGCCTCGGCCACCTGCAGCAGCACCAGGATGGAGGCGTTGCCGGTGCCGTACTCGAGATTGGCCAGGTGGCGCTCGGACACGTCGGCCGCCAGCGCCACGGCCTTGCGCGTCATGCCGCGGCGCGAGCGCAGCGTGCGCACGCGCTCGCCGAGCGCCACGAGGAAAGGGTGCCGGCCCTCATCCTCGGCGGCGGGGCTGGCGGTGGCGGCACTGGCGTCGGCGTCCATGGTGGGCATGGTTGGTCGGGCTTAGGGTTTGCGGGCTTGCAAAATGGCAAGACATGCACTTTAATGCACATTTCGCCGCACGCAACATAGTGCACTTTATCGCTTCACCGGTTTTGACACCAGCCCCCCGGTTTGATTGAGCCCACCATGACCACCACCCCCCTGCTGCCCAACATCGTTGCCGGTAAAGCCCAAATGGGCCAAGGCCCGGGAACCCCCCTGTTCGACCCGGTGCTGGGCACCGAACTCGTGCGCGTGAGCCGCGAAGGTCTGGATCTGGCCAGCGCCTTTGCCTTCGCGCGCGAACAGGGCGGCGCCGCGCTGCGCGCGCTCAGCTACCGCGAGCGCGCCGGTCTGCTCGGCGCCATCGGCCAGGTGCTGCAGGCCAAGCGCGACGACTACTACGCCATCGCCACCGCCAACTCCGGCACCGTCACGCGCGACTCGGCCGTGGACATCGACGGCGGCATCTTCACCATCGGCCAGTACGCCAAGTGGGGCGACAAACTCGGCGACGCGCGCGCCCTGCTCGACGGCGAACGCATCCGCCTCGGCAAGGACCCGGCCTTCCAGAGCCAGCACGTCCTCACGCCCACACGCGGCCTGGCGCTGTTCATCAACGCGTTCAACTTCCCCAGCTGGGGCCTGTGGGAGAAGGCCGCGCCCGCCCTGCTCAGCGGCGTGCCCGTGGTGGTGAAGCCCGGCACGCCCACCGCCTGGCTGACGCAGCGCATGGTGCAGGACGTGGTGGAGGCCGGCGTGCTGCCCGCTGGCGCGCTGTCGGTCATCTGCGGCTCCTCCGCCGGCCTGCTGGACGCGCTGCAGCCCTTCGACGTGCTGTCCTTCACCGGCTCGGCCGGCACGGCCGCGCAGATCCGTGGCCATGCGGCCATCGCCGAGCGCTCGGTGCGCTGCAACATCGAGGCCGACAGCCTCAACAGCGCCCTGCTCGACCCGAACGCCGCCGCCGGCGACGAAGCCTTCAACCTCTTCGTGAACGAGGTGGTGCGCGAGATGACCGTCAAGAGCGGACAGAAGTGCACGGCCATCCGCCGCGCCTTCGTGCCGCGCGCGCTCTACGACGCCGCCGCGCAGGCGATCGGCGCCAAGCTGGCCAAGATCAGCGTGGGCAATCCGCGCCACGAGGCCGTGCGCATGGGCGCGCTGGTGAGCCGCGCGCAATTCGATGGCGTGCAGGAAGGCCTGGCCCAGTTGCTCGCCGAAGCCACGCCGCTGTACGACGGCCGCGCCCAGGCCCTGGTGGACGCCGACCCCGCGGTGGCCGCCTGCGCCATGCCCGTGCTGCTGGGCACCAGCGACCCGGTGAAGGCCCGCGTGCTGCACGACGTGGAGGTCTTCGGCCCCGTGTCCACGCTCATGCCCTACGACAGCGACGCCCAGGCCTTCGAACTCATCCGCCGCGGCCAGGGCTCGCTCGTGGCCTCGGTCTACAGCGCCGACCCCGCCTTCGTGGCGCGCGCCGCGCTGGAGCTGGCCGACAGCCACGGCCGCGTGCACGCCATCTCGCCCGACGTGGCCAGCCTGCACACCGGCCACGGCAACGTGATGCCGCATTCCCTGCACGGCGGACCGGGCCGCGCGGGCGGCGGCGAAGAGCTCGGCGGCCTGCGCGCCCTGGGCTTCTACCACCGCCGCAGCGCCGTGCAGGCCAGCACCGCCGCGCTGGACGCGCTGGCCGCGAGCGCCACCGCCTTGACCTACTGAGCCCACGATTCCGAGGAGACCGCCATGAGCCCCGACACCGTGGCCGCGCCGCCGGCGCGCTTCAACTTCGCCCGCCATCTGCTCGACCTCAATGCCACGCGTGCGGGCAAGACCGCGCTCATCGACGACCAGGGCACGCTCAGCTATGGCCAGCTCGCCGACGCCGTGCGCCGCTGCGCGGGCGCGCTGCAGTCCCTGGGCCTGCGCCGCGAGGAGCGCGTGCTGCTGCTGGCGCAGGACAGCAGCGACTGGGTCGTGGCTTTCCTGGGCGCGCTGTACGCCGGCGTGGTGCCGGTGGCGGTGAACACGCTGCTGCCGGCCAAGGACATCGCCTACATGCTGGGCGACAGCCGAGCGCAGGCGGCCATCGTCAGCGGCGCGCTGCTGCCCACCGTGCAGGAGGCCATGACCCTGGGCACACACGGCGTGAAGCACCTGATCGTCTCGCGCGGCCAGCGGCTTCCCCCGGGCGCCCACGCCTTCGATGCCCTGCTCCAGGCCGCCGCGCCCGCCGAGCCCACCGACACGCACGCCGAGGAGCCCGCGTTCTGGCTCTACTCCAGCGGCTCCACCGGCGCGCCCAAGGGCACGGTGCACACCCAAGGCAACCTGTACTGGACCGCCGAGCTCTACGGCAAGGGCGTGCTGAAGATGCGCGAGGACGACGTGGTCTTCTCCGCCGCGAAACTCTTCTTCGCCTACGGGCTGGGCAATGCGCTGAGCTTTCCGCTCAGCGTGGGCGCCACGGTCGTGCTGATGGCCGAGCGGCCCACCCCGCAGGCCTGCTTCCAGCGTCTGACCGTGCACCGCCCCACCATCTTCTGCGGCGCGCCCACCGGCTATGGCGGCATGCTGGCCAGCCCCGATCTGCCGGCCAGGGACGCCGTGGCGCTGCGCCTGTGCTCCTCGGCCGGCGAGGCGCTGCCGCAGGACATCGGCGAGCGCTGGACGCGCCACTTCGGCGTCGAAATCATCGACGGCATCGGTTCCACCGAAATGCTGCACATCTTCCTGTCCAACGCGCCGGGCGAGGTGCACTACGGCACCACCGGCCGGCCCGTGCCGGGCTACGAGGTGGAGCTGCGCGGCGAGGACGGCCGTCCCGTGGCCGACAACGCCGACGGCTCCTCCGAGATCGGCGACCTCTACATCAAGGGCCCCAGCGCCGCGCTGATGTACTGGAACAACCGCACCAAGAGCCGCGACACCTTCCAGGGCGCCTGGACCAAGAGCGGCGACAAGTACCTGCGCAACCCCAACGGCACCTACACCTACGCGGGCCGCAACGACGACATGCTCAAGGTGAGCGGCATCTATGTCAGCCCCTTCGAGGTGGAGGCCACGCTGGTGCAGCACCCCGCCGTGCTGGAGGCGGCCGTCATCGGCAAGGAAGACAGCGACGGCCTGACCAAGACCAAGGCCTACGTGGTGCTCAAGCCCGGCCAGCAGGCCAGCGCGGCCGAGCTGCAGGCCTTCGTGAAGGAGCGCCTGGCGCCCTACAAGTACCCGCGCTTCATCGAGTTCCTGGACGAGCTGCCCAAGACCGCCACCGGCAAGATCCAGCGCTTCAGGCTGCGCGAGCGCGAGAAGGCGGCGGGCTAAACCCGCAACGGGACGGGCATCGGCCATGTGACCAGGAATGGCGGCTGCCAGCCACATGGCCGAGCACCAGCGGGCGGGTTGGCGTTACCCATCGAGCGTTCACTACCGCGCCGGCTCCCTGCCCCCTGGACAAGCGGCTGGCCCATCTACGAAGCGCTCACCCATGCCGTTCAAGCTCTCCCGCCAGCACAAATCCCACCACCCGAAGCAGCCGTCGGCCCAGTCACTCGCCAAGCTCAACAAATTCCTCCAGCCGCAAGCGCCGGCGGCGCGTGCGCCCAAGACGGCGAAGCCGGGCTTCAAGCACAGCGCCAAGGCCTTTTTCAAGAAGCACTTCCATTTCAACACCACCCCTCGGGTACGCGACGCCCAGCAATGCGTTATCCGCACCGTGGTCACCGACCTGCCCAGGCAGGACCTCCCGAATCGCCGGGAGTACCGGGACAGCCTGCGCGCCCTGGCCCAGCCTCAGCCGGTGGTGTTCACCACCGCCGATTCGCTGCCGCAGGGGTACACACCGCAGGCCTATGCCGCGGCGCTGGCCGAGCCGTTCGTGTCCGAGAGTGCCGCGGTGCCGCCCGAACCCGCATCGACCCAAGAGCTGCAAGACAAGCTGAAAGCCTGCATGCAGGCGATCTGCCACGACATGCTGGCCAAAGGCGAAGACCGCCGGGTGTGCACGCTGGGAGACCGCACGGTCACCGCTCGCATCGAAATGCCCCAGCGGAACAACCCCGACAAGCGCTTGATGTTCGGCATCCTGGATTCCCAAGCCATCGACTCCAGAGGCAAAGCGGGCGTGAACGCCGTCCTGTTTGACGGCACGCTTCACCTGAATGGCCGCGACGTGGCGCAGCACCCGCACCCCAGGCTCGCGCTGCTGGACGCGTCGGACGCCGCCCGGCTCCTGCAGCTCGCCTGAGCCCTCCGCCAGGGCCGCCGCCGCGCGGCCCTGGGCGGTGCATCGACCGCCCCTCTCGACGCTCAACCGATCTCCAGCGCCGTCAACGCGTACTGCCGCGCCAGATCGATGGCCGGCGCCGGGCCGCGGTACATGCGCGCCGTGGGGAAACCTGCCACGAAACCGTGGCGCTCCATCAGCGCCCGGGCCTCGTGGTTGGGCTCGGGCACGTCCAGGTGCACGGCCTCCTGCGGCGCCACGCCCGCGCACAGGGCCTGCAGCAGGCCCTCGGCAATGGCCGGGGTGTCGGCGCACAGCGGACCGATTTTGTGGCCCTGCACACAGGCGCGGCGCACGCCGTAGCCGCGCAGCCGCCCATCCTGCAGCCAGCCCAGGGCCGTGCCCCGGCGCTGGCGGATCCAGGCCTGCAGGAAGGCCGGTCGCGGCTCGGGGTGGAAGGCCAGGTCGTAGGCGGCCAGATCGTCGAAGGGCAGGCCCGCCAGGCGCACGGTGGCCGGGTGCGGCGGTCGCGGGCCCAGGCCGTGCCCGCTGTAGCGCCGGTTGCGCCAGGCCAGCTCGAAGCCGCTGCGCGCGTAGTTGTGCTGCTGCGCGACCACGCCGTCCAGCCCCGCCACGCAGCCCCTCAGGTGCTCCAGCGCCGCGTTCCACACCGCCAGGCCCAACCCCCGGCCACGGAACGCCGGCTCCACGATGTACAGGCCGATGAAACCGTAGCCCACGCCATAGCGCAGGCCGCTGATGCTGGCCACCGGCCGCTCGCCCACCCAGGCCATGAAGTGGCCGCGCGGGTCGATGGCGTGGAACATCTCCGTGTCGTGCAGGCCAGGGTTCCAGCCCTCGCGCGCGGCCCAGTGCAGGGCCAGGCCGAGGTCGTGGCGCGACATGCGCTGGATGCGGTGGGCGGGTGTCTTCATGCGCGGCCTCTCAGGTGAAACCGCGATGAAAGCCCAAGCGGCTCCCGGGTGCCATACCGCGTCGGCGGTAGGGCACATGACGGCCCTGATCAGGTGTCGCTGGAGATCTTGATGCTGGGGAACTTGGACGAGAAGTCTTTGGCCTTGGCGGCGATCTTGATGGCCACCTGCCGCGCCACCGACTTGTACAGCCCGGCGATCTCGCCCTCGGGGTCGGCCACCACGGTGGGCCGGCCGCCGTCGGCCTGCACGCGGATGCTCATGTTCAGGGGCAGCGCGCCCAGGTAGTCCATGCCGTACTCGGCGGCCATGTTCTTGCCGCCGTCGGCGCCGAAAATGTGCTCCACGTGACCGCACTTCTCGCAGACGTGCACGGCCATGTTTTCCACGATGCCCAGGATGGGCACGCCCACCTTCTCGAACATCTTGATGCCCTTGCGCGCGTCCAGCAGGGCGATGTCCTGCGGCGTGGTGACGATCACCGCGCCCGTGATGGGCACACGCTGCGACAGCGTGAGCTGGATGTCGCCGGTGCCGGGCGGCATGTCGACGATGAGGTAGTCGAGGTCCTTCCAGTTGGTCTGGCGCAGCAGCTGCTCCAGCGCCTGCGTGGCCATGGGGCCGCGCCAGATCATGGCCTCGTCGCGGTCGATGAGGAAGCCGATGGAGATGACCTGCACGCCGTAGTTTTCCAGCGGCTCCATGGTCTGGCCATCGATGCTCTCGGGCCGGCCCTCGATGCCCAGCATCATGGGCTGGCTGGGGCCGTAGATGTCGGCATCGAGCACGCCCACGGAGGCGCCCTCGGCCGCCAGCGCCAGCGCCAGGTTCACGGCCGTGGTGCTCTTGCCCACGCCGCCCTTGCCCGAGGCCACGGCGATGATGTTCTTCACCTGCGGCAACAGCGCCACGCCGCGCTGCGCGGCGTGCGCAATGACCTTGGTGTGCAGGTTCACCGATACGTTGTCCACGCCCGCCACCGAGCGCGCCGCCGCCACCAGGGCCTTGCGCAGCGCGGGCATCTGGCTCTTGGCCGGGTAGCCCAGCTCGACGTCGAAGGACACCTCGCCGTCCTGCACCTGCAGGTTCTTCAGGGCCTTGGTGGAAACGAAGTCGCGGCCGGTGTTCGGGTCCTGCACGGCTTGCAGCGCCTGCATCAGCGCCTGTTGGTCGACGGGCATGGGGGGATGGCTCCTGGGGTGAGGGGATGGCCGCCACGCCGTGGGGGAATACGGGGGCGGGTGCTCTGGGGCGGCGAAAGTCTACCGCCGTGGGGACACCACCGCCATGGAAGGGGTTCAGCGCCAGGCGCCCTGGTGCCCGCACACCCCTCCGGCTCACTGCGCTTTCGATGACAGCAGGGCCTTGCGCCAATCCAGCGCTGTCTGTTTCAGGGCTTGGGGTTTGTCCTCCGTGGGAATGTCTGTCGAGGTGAAGAGGCCCATCATGGTTTTCACCCAGGTGGCCTCGTGCTGAGCGATCGCTGTGTCCAGCCACTGCGGAAAGGTCTCGGCCGCGGCGGTCCAGAGCGCGGCGAGGTTCCAGGCCCAGCGCGGGCCCACCGCCTCGGCGTTCGGCCGCGACAGCACGTCCCGGCACGCTGTCACCAGGGCGGTGGCCCAATGCTCCGCCCATTGGAACGCGGGGCCAAGCGACCCGCTCGGCGCGCAGGCCGCGACGCGCGCGGCGTTCAGGGCCTGACGGCAGCGCAGCAGCCCTGTCGCCAGGTTGTGCCGCAACAAGACCACGGGCGCTGGTCCGCCCGCCGGTGTCCCCAAGGGGTGCTCCATCAGGGAAAGAAACAGCCCCTGGTTGTCATGGTCCCAAAGGTGAATCTGCATCCGCTCGCGCCATTGGTAGTTCTCCATCAGCCGTGCGTGCAGTTCCGCGGGGCACGGCAGCCCATTGACGAGCGCCCTGACCCACAGGTCTTCCAGGAATGCCCTGCGCTGCTGGCCCTCGGCGCGCTCGGCCTCGAGGCCAAGGCCGAGGCAGAACTCGATGAGCCACCGCTCCATCGACGCCGATGCGGGATCGGGCTTGGCCGCGACGAACCGGCAGAAATCCAGCAGCAACCCCCACCCCGGCTGCCAGCGATGGGCGTGCCTTTCCCTGTCGGCCAGCCAGTCGCGCTGTGAGATCAGCCGGCTGGCGATGCGCAGTAAGCGGTCCACACCCGACACCGGCGTCTCGCTCTGCCAAGGAGGCGGCATCGCCACCAGCACCCGCCGCAGATCCAGGCCGTCGGCGAAGCGCTCGAACAGCCACACCATGCGGGCGATGCCGCAGGCCTCGCCGTCGATGGCCGCCGCCAAGGCGCACGCCAGCAGGGGGCCGGAAGCCTTCTGGTCTTTGGCGGCGAGTCGCCACCATCCATCGAACTCGGCGGACGACAGCGCCTGGACCACGCCGCCCCCGAAAGCGCCCAATCCCAGGTCCAGCAGCCGGTCTATCCAGTGGCGCGTCTCCCACCACGCCCCCCAGGCCGGGCGCCAGGCCCGGCGGGCCAGTTGTTCCATATGGGCCCGCAACCGGTCCATCCGGGCCTGCCTGCCGGCGCTCTCGGGGTTGGCGCAAGGGGGCACCGCCCCGCTGTCCAGGTGTTGACGCACCACGTCCGCCAAAGGGTGGTTTTCGCCCAGCCCGCAGCGCTCCAGCAGCCCCAGCAGGCGCTGGAGCACCGACCGCCGCTGCGTCCGCCTTTCGCTCTTCACTGTCGCCGACCGCGCCAGCGTCCTGTCCAACTGCCGCCCAAGCACCCCCATCTCCCGCGCGTGCCGCTCCTGCTCCTGCGGTGTGGTGTGCCGGGGGTCCTCGGCCCAGGTGATCTCGGCTCGCCGAATCGCCTCGCGCAGCCCATCGGCCTTCTTCTGGATGCGCCGCAGCGCTTCGTCGTCCTCTTCGGGGAGCTCGTGGATGTGCAAGCCCTTGCCGGTCAAGCCGTACGTCAGGCCAACGGTCTTGAGCAGCGCCTGGAAGTCCTGCGCCAGCCGATCGAAGTGATCCAGGGCGACGCCTGGCCCCGCCAACCAGCACAGCTCGGCGATGCAATCGGCGGCCTTCTCGAGGCAACCATTCTGGAGATGGCGGGCCAGCTGTTGCGGCACGCCCCGGTCCAGAGCCGCCTGCATCGCTTGCACCTCGGCCCGCGACCGCTCGTCCAGGCCACTGTCGGCGGCGAGCAGGTCTTTGAACGCCGACCTCAGGCAGTCACCGAGCCAGCAGCGATCGTCTGCATTCGCCAGCGGTTCATCGCACAGTGCCAGGTAGCAAGCGACCAGCCCATTCAGGGCGTGGGTCGTGTCGGCGTTGGCCGCCCGCTGCACCGCCGCCGACAGCAGGCGTTCGCGGTACCGCTCGGGCACGGCGTCCAGCAGGTCCGGCGTCAGCTCACAGGCCCAGGCCCGCTCGAGCAAGCGGTCCCAACCGCCGAGCTGAAGCGGCAGCTGCTCCGGCGAAGGGCCTCGCTCTGTCAAGGCATGCGCCACGGCGCTGAGCAGGATGGCGCGACGCAAGGGGTCCCCCGCGCCTTCCGCACGGTCCAGCCAGGTCGCGCACAGGCCCATACCGGCCGACAAGCTGGCGTCAAAACCCGCCTCGACGTTCTGGCGTACCCAGTCGAACAGGTCCAGGGTCGAAAGGCCGGCCCACACCTCGTGCAAGCCGCCCACCGCATCGGAGACCCCGTACGCGAGGCCGCGCTTGTCCTCGGGGGTACACCCGCGATAGGCGGTCCAGAAGCCGCTCCAGTCATGGCGCAGCAGCGCAATCTTGGCGAGCGAGTGGGCCGAGCAATGCGCACTCACGTGCTCGACGATGAAGTCGTGGTACTCGAACTGCTCATTCATGTGCCGGCAAGCGTGCGCCGCCACGTCAAACAGCGCGCCCTGGAAACGCTGGCGAATCTCCTCGTCGGCGTGGTCTTTGAGCGCCCCCTTGTCTTCGGCGCTCATCGACAGGAACAGCTGGGCCCGCGTGGCCGGAGCCAGCACCTCAAGCCAGTCGCAGACCTGCGAATGCTGCCCCTTCGCCACCAGCCCTGTGATGTACGGGGCCAGGTGGGTCGTTGCGCCCGTGTCGAGCTCCACCGGGCCATTGAACTCCAGGCGACCGTCGCCAACGCGCGCGGGCGACTGGTCCTTCCTTTGGAACGCCTGGATCGTTTGGCACACGCCGAGCCACGCGCTCTCGCTCATGGCCCCCCGCGCAAAGACGAGGGGCTGGAGGTCGCCGGGGGTGGGCGGCTCGGTCCCCTCCCGCGGGGACCCGGCGCGTCCCCCGGGCGAGTGCGGCATCGAGCCGGTGTTCTGTGGCACGACCACCGGGCGCTGCTCGTGAACGCTCCCACGCGATAGGCGCCGAGGAGACGTCGAAGGCGAGCGACTGATCATTCGCATGCGGCTGGCTTGACAGGTGGGCAAGGACGGCGACACGACGCCGCCGCGGCCTGCAGACGACAGCGCGTGTGCAGACGGCAGCGCGTGGCCACGTTCTCAGGCCAAGCGCCTATCGTTTGAGGTGCTGATGCACCCAGCGCACGATGGCGCTGCCTGCCGCCTCGTCGCTGGCACCTGCGTTGTCGGCGTTGTTGGCGCTGTTGGCATCGCTGTCGTTCACGATGTCGATGACACGGGCCAACCACGGGTGGCGCGACAACACGCCGTCCCACCACTCGGGATTCAGCCTGGCCAGGCCGCTCCAGAAGCGGCCGACGTCCAGCACGAGGGGGGCCAGGACTGCCTGGGGAAGATCGATCAGTGGCGGCGCGAACGCCTCCGACGCAGTCCACCACTGCAGAGTGAACTCCACCGACGCCGTGGCCCGTTCCACATCTTCGCTGGACCATGAATCGCCGCCCTGAGGCGCCAACAGCGGCAACAAGCGCGGATTGCGCACCGCCATGCGCGCCAGGTTGTCGTTCAGCAACGCGAGCTGTTGCTGTTGACCAAGGTCTGAGCAGCGGGCGGGGCACAGGCGCGCCAGCAAACGCGGGTGCTGACTGCGGTCCCGAAGAACGTTCGATACCGGTGCCACGCCCGACACCTCGCTGAACATGAAATGGTCGTCGAGGACCTTGGGGGACAGACCATTCACCACCGCCGACAACCAGAGGTCGTCAACGAGAGCGCGCCGCTCGGCTTGGCCGCCAGACCGCATCGATTGGTGCAGAAACTCCCGGATGGTCAAGCCCTCGCCCCACTGGGCCGCCTGGGGCGAGTCCTGGATGAACTGTCCCAGGGCGAAGAGAACAGCCCACCCGTCCCAGGCGGTGGGACTTGACCACCGATCGCCGGCCAGGCGTTGAAGCGCGTTCAGTTGCTCGGGCGCAGCGGCCAAACGTGCGGCGAGCGCGCAGAGGCGATCGAGGCCGGACACCGGCGGCTCGTCGGGTGACGAGGGCGCCCAGATGGGCGAGAGCAGTCGGCGCAGCGCGACGTGAGGGGCATAGGCCGCGATGAGGGCACACAACTGGCCGGTCGTGCAATGCGGCGATCCCATGGTCTTCGTGATCATCTCCAGCAACAGCGCCTTGATCTGCGGGGTCGCTTGGGACAAGGCCTGAAGCACCTTCTCGTTCGCGTGTCCTGCGTCGTCGAGCAGCTCCTTCAGCACCGCCTTCACCGACGGCTCGTCGTGCGGCTTGGGCAGGGCGAGCAGCGGCAGGAACCGCTGCGTCTGCGTCGCTGGCAGGCCCGCAGGGGGGAAGCCGAGGGCCTGCTCAGGTGGACGCACTTCCAGGCCTTCGGGGCGGCGGTCCTCCGGGGTGTCCGGCTGCAACGCCGTTGTGGCCAACGGCATAGACGCCGGGGGCAAGGGGCCCTTCTCCGGGTCTCTCTTCGGGCTTGAGGGGAAGCGGGGGATGGGGCTTTGGGGAAATGTTCCGCTGTGTTTTTGCATGGGGTTGTTCCTTTCGATCGACCACGGGTGCCATGCGGGAAGGGGTCTGCAGCCTGGCCAATGCCTTTGCCCTGTTGCTCTTTGACCGCTTCCCGATGCATCGCCGCGTCAGTACCCCCGCCAGACGGGGCGGTTCCTCTCACCCATAAAATGAAGGGTTTCATCACGAGCGCCACCATGCCCCGCCAGCTCTTCGTCACCACCGCATTGCCGTACGCCAACGGCCACTTCCACGTTGGCCACATCATGGAGTACATCCAGGCCGACATCTGGGTGCGGTTCCAGCGCATGCAGGGGCACACGGTGCACTTCGTTTGCGCCGACGACGCGCACGGCGCGCCGATCATGATCGCGGCCGACAAGGCCGGCAAAACGCCGCAGCAGTTCGTGGCCGACATCGCGGCGGGCCGCAAGCCCTACCTCGACGGTTTCCACATCGCCTTCGACAACTGGCACAGCACCGACGCGCCCGAGAACCACGAACTGGCGCAGGCCATTTACAAGGACCTGAAGGCCGCCGGCCTGATCGAGACGCGCACCATCGAGCAGTTCTTCGACCCCGAGAAGAACATGTTCCTGCCCGACCGCTTCATCAAGGGCGAGTGCCCGAACTGCCACGCCAAAGACCAGTACGGCGACAACTGCGAGGTCTGCGGCAAGGTCTACAGCCCCACCGACCTCATCAACCCCTACTCGGCGCTGTCGGGCGCCAAGCCGGTGCTCAAGCACTCCGAGCACTTCTTCTTCAAGCTGTCCGACCCGCGCTGCCTGGCCTTCCTCAAGCAGTGGACCACCAGCGGCGCCGTGCAGCCCGAGGTGCTGAACAAGATCAGCGAATGGATCGCGCCCGACGAGAACGGCCAGACCAAGCTGGGCGACTGGGACATCTCGCGCGACGCGCCCTACTTCGGCATCGAGATCCCTGACGCGCCGGGCAAGTACTTCTACGTGTGGCTGGACGCGCCCGTGGGCTACCTGGCCTCGCTGAAGAACTGGCTGGGCCGCCAGGGCATCGACTACGCCGCCTTCATGGCCGACCCGTCCACCGAGCAGTACCACTTCATCGGCAAGGACATCATCACCTTCCACACGCTGTTCTGGCCGGCCATGCTGCACTTCAGCGGCCGCAAGACGCCCAACGCCGTCTTCGTCCATGGCTTCCTCACCGTGAACAACGGAGAGAAGATGAGCAAAAGCCGCGGCACCGGCCTGGACCCCTTGAAGTACCTGAGCCTGGGCATGAACCCGGAATGGCTGCGCTACTACCTGGCGGCCAAGCTCACGGCGCGCAACGAGGACCTGGACTTCAACCAGGAAGACTTCCAACTGCGGGTCAACAGCGACCTGATCGGCAAGTTCATCAACATCGCCAGCCGCGCGGCCGGTTTCATCGCCAAGCGCTTCAACGGCCAGCTGGGCGCGGCCTCGGCCGACGGCGCGGCCCTGCTGCAGGCGCTGCAGGCCAAGGCCCCGGCCATCGCCGCGCTGTTTGATGCGCGCGAGTACGGCAAGGCGCTGCGCGAGGTGATGGGCCTGGCCGACCAGGTCAACGCCTACGTGGACCAGAACAAGCCCTGGGAGCTGGCCAAGCAGGACGGCCAGGAGGCCCGGCTGCACGACGTCTGCAGCACCTGCATCGAGGCCTTCCGCCTGCTCACGCTCTACCTCAAGCCCGTGCTGCCGGCGCTGGCCGCGCAGGTCGAGACCTTCCTGCAGGTCCAGCCCCTGCAATGGGCCGACGCGGCCCACCTGCTGGGGACCGGCCACGCCATCCAGGCCTACCAGCACCTGATGCAGCGCGTGGACCCCAAGCAGCTGGAGGCGCTGTTCGAGCCACCGCCCGCGCCGGTGGCAGCGGCGCCGCTGCCCGGCGGCGAGGCCCTGGCCGAGACCATCACCATCGACGACTTCGCCAAGATCGACCTGCGCATCGCCCGAATCGTGGACTGCGAGCGCGTGGAGGGCTCCACCAAGCTGCTGCGCCTCACGCTCGACGTGGGCGAGGGAACAACGCGCAACGTCTTCAGCGGCATCGCCAGCGCCTACCAGCCCGAGCAGCTCAAGGGCAAGCTCACCGTGCTGGTGGCCAACCTGGCGCCGCGCAAGATGAAGTTCGGCGTGAGCGAGGGCATGGTGCTGGCCGCGAGCCACGCCGACGAGAAGGCCCAGCCCGGCATCTTCGTGCTGGAGCCCACGCCCGGCGCCGTGCCGGGCATGCGGGTGCGCTGAGCTAGCGCTTCTGCAGGTCCGGGTCCGGCATGGTCCCGGACTTGATCACGCGCAGGTCCTTGTCGAAGGCCACGCTGAAGATCATGGGCTCGGTCTGGCCCTTGGCCTGGAAGCGCCAGTCCTGGTGCGTTTCGCCATTGAGCGGGAAGGTCTGCACCTTGCGCGGCTTGCCGAGCAGGCGGCGCACCTGCTCCAGCGGCATGCCGGGCTGCACCTTGGCGAAGTTCTCTTCGGTCAGCACCTGCGAGACCTTCACCAGCACGCCGTCGGCGCCGATGGTGACCATGTAGTTCACCACGCCCTCGGGCTGGCGGTTGTACTCATAGATCTGCGCGCCCTCCTCGCCTTCCCACACGGCCTCGGGCTGGCCGAACTTCTCGCGCACGTCGGCCTCGGTGGACACGCCGGGCTCCAGCTCGGCGATGTTCTGCAGATCGCAGGCGCCCACGAAGCCGACGGCGGCGAGCACGCCGGTGATCAGGCGGCCCAGGCGCCACCAGGCGCTGCGGGTGTTCGGTCGGGTCATGCGGGCTCCTTCTGTCCTGGCGGCCGGCAGGGGTCTGCCGGTGTGAGCGGCAGTGTAGGACCTTGCCTTGCGGCGCCGGTAGCCATCGGTAACATCGGCCCATGCCTGGCCTGCCACCCCTCGCACCGTTTCGCCCGCGCCTGCTGGCGGACCTGCGCGGCTACGACGGCGGCCGCTTCGCGCGCGATCTCGGGGCGGGCGTCACGGTGGGCATCGTGGCGCTGCCGCTGGCCATGGCCTTCGCCATCGCGAGCGGCCTGCCGCCCCAGGCGGGGCTGTGGACGGCCATCATCGGCGGGCTGCTGGTCTCGCTGCTGGGCGGCACCTCGGTGCAGATCGCGGGGCCGGCGGGCGCCTTCATCGTCATCGTCTACGGCATCGTCGAGCGCTACGGCGTGGCCAACCTGCTGATCTCGACCGCCAGCGCCGGCGTGCTGCTGTTCCTGCTGGGCCTGTTCCGCCTGGGCGCGCTGGTGCGCTACGTGCCGGTCAGCGTGGTGATCGGCTTCACCAATGGCATCGCGGTGCTGATCGCGCTGTCGCAGCTGCGCGATCTGCTGGGCCTGCGCGTGCCGCACATGCCAGCCAACTTCTTCGGCCAGATGGCCACCATGGGCCGCCACCTGGACACCGTCAACCCCTGGGCGCTGCTGTTGGGCGCGCTGTGCGTGCTGGGCCTGTTCGTGTGGCCGCGCCTGTGGGCCACCGACTCGCGCTTTCGCCGCCAGCTGGACAACCTGGAGGTGCCCGGCGCCCTGCGCGCGACCTCGCGGGTGCCGGGACCGGTGGTGGCGCTGCTCACCCTCTCGCTGCTGGCCTGGGCACTGCAGCTGCCGGTGGAGACCATCGGCACGCGGTTCGGCGGCATCCCGCAGGGCCTGCCGGCCTTCGCGCTGCCCGATTTCTCGTGGGATACCGTGCGCCTGCTGGTCACGCCCACCCTGACCATCGCGCTGCTCGGGGCGGTGGAGTCGCTGCTGTGCGCGCGCGTGGCCGACCAGCTCGCCGAGGCGCGAAAGCACGACCCGAACCAGGAACTGATGGCCCAGGGCGTGGCCAACGCGGTGGTGCCCTTTTTCGGCGGCATGCCGGTCACGGGCACCATCGCGCGCACCGTCACCAACATCCGCGCCGGCGCGGCCTCGCCGGTCGCGGGCATGGTGCACTCGCTCACGCTGACGGTGGTGGTGCTGGCGGCGGCGCCGCTGGCCTTTCACATCCCGCTCGCCGTACTGGCCGGCGTGCTGCTGTTCGTGGCCTGGAACATGGGCGAGTGGCGCGAGTTCGCCCGCCTGAAGCACTTCAGCAACCACTACCGGCTGATGCTGCTGACCACCTTCTCGGTCACCATCGTCTTCGACCTCACCGTGGCCGTGGAGCTGGGCCTGGTGCTGGCGGTGGTGCTGTTCGTGCGGCGCCAGCGCGACATCTTCAGCGCCGAGCCGCTGCAACGCGAGGACGGCCGCCAGACCTGGCGGCTCTACGGCTCGCTGTTCTTCGGCGCGGTCACCAAGATCGACCCCATCGTCACCGAGGTGGAGGCCGCGCCCGGGCCGCTGCACCTGCTGCTGGACGCGCACCTGATGGTCTCGCTCGACACCACCGGCCTGGACGCGCTGGAGCAGCTGCACAAGGCCCTGCGGCGGCGCGGCGGGCGGCTGGAGATCGTGGGCCTGCAACCGCAGCCGGCCTCGCTGATGGCACGCTCGGGCTTTGCGGGGCGCCTGGCCGAGGTCGACGGGGACGGCCAGTAAAATCGACGGTTTCCCCCGATCCGGACACCCTCCCCCGCCGCCATGTCCTTCTTCCGCCGCCCCGACTACCAATCCGAAGCCACCCAGTTCATCGAGCAGCTCAAGGCCGAACGGCCGGGGCTGGAGGCCCGGCAGCGCGAGGGCCGTGGTCTGCTCTGGGACAAGACCATCGACCGCGAGTTCGCGGCCGAGGCCGAGGCGGCCGAAGTCCCGCAGAAGCCCTACGTCTACCAGACGAATTCCGACTTCAACTGAGCCGGCGACCATGACCGAACCGGCGCCCTCCCTGGACGAAGCCCCGCAGGGCCTCGACGAGGTGCTGCCTTCGGTGGTCGACAACGTGGCGCTGGCGCGGCTCTATGGCGAGCCGCTGTTCAAGCTGCCGCAGGACCTGTACATCCCGCCCGACGCGCTGCGCGTCTTCCTCGAGGCCTTCGAGGGTCCGCTGGACCTGCTGCTCTACCTGATCCGCAAGCAGAACTTCAACATCCTCGACATCCCCATGGCCGGGGTCACGCGCCAGTACCTGGAGTACGTCGAGGAAATCCGCGCCAACAACCTCGAACTGGCGGCCGAGTACCTGCTGATGGCCGCGATGCTGATCGAGATCAAGTCGCGCATGCTGCTGCCGCCCAAGAAAACGGCCGAGGGCGAAGAAGCCGAGGACCCGCGCGCCGAACTCGTGCGCCGCCTGCTCGAGTACGAGCAGATGAAGCTGGCTGCGCAGCGCCTGTCCGAGGTGCCCCAGTACGGCCGCGATTTCCTGCGCGCCCAGATCTATGTCGAGCAGGCGCTGCAGCCGCGCTTTCCCGACGTGGACATGGTCGACCTGCAGAGCGCCTGGCGCGACATCCTCAAGCGCGCCAAGCTCGTGCAGCACCACAAGATCAGCCGCGAGGAGCTGTCGGTGCGCGAGCACATGAGCATCGTGCTGCGCCAGCTGCAGGGCCGCCAGTTCGTCGAATTCGGCGACCTGTTCGACACCAGCCGGGGCGTGCCGGTGGTGGTCGTGACCTTCATCGCCATGCTCGAGCTCGCCAAGGAAACCCTGATCGAGCTGACCCAGGCCGAGGCCTTCGCGCCCATCTACGTTCGCCTGGCCTATACCCCCACTTCCTGAGCCCGCCCACCCGCCACCGCCGCGCGGCGCGCCCACGGTCTCCTCCACCGCCATGACCGACCTTCACCGTTTCGACGTCCTCATCATCGGCAGCGGCCTGGCCGGCCTGAGCGCCGCCCTGCACCTGAGCGCCACCCACCGCGTGGCCGTCATCACCAAGCGCGCCCTGCTCGACGGTTCGAGCAACTGGGCCCAGGGTGGCATCGCCGCCGTGCTGGCCGAGGGCGACAGCTACGCCTCGCACGTGGAAGACACCCTGGTGGCCGGTGCCGGGCTGAGCGACCGCGAGGCCACCGAGTTCACGGTGGAGAACGCGCCCGCCGCCATCGCCTGGCTGCGCGAACTGGGCGTGCCTTTTTCCACCGCCGACGGCGAGCTGCACCTCACGCGCGAGGGCGGCCACAGCCACCGGCGCATCGTGCACGCGGCCGATGCCACCGGCGCCGCCGTGCAGGCCACCCTGGTCGAGCGCGTGAAGGCCACGCCCGGCATCCAGGTGTTCGAGCACCACATGCTGGTGGACCTGATCACCGAGCGCCACGTCGGCGGCAACGGCGAGCGCCGCTGCTTTGGCGCCTATGTGCTCGACACCGTGCGCGACGAGGTGGTCACCTTCGCGGCCCGCCACACCGTGCTGGCCACCGGCGGTGCGGGCAAGGTCTACCTGTACACCACCAACCCCGACACCGCCACGGGCGACGGCATCGCCGCCGCGTGGCGCGCAGGCTGCCAGGTGGCCAACATGGAGTTCATCCAGTTCCACCCCACCTGCCTGTACCACCCGCACGCCAAGAGCTTCCTCATCACCGAGGCCGTGCGCGGCGAGGGCGGCATCCTCAAGCTGCCGCCGCACCTGGGCGACCTGGGCGGCCACCGCTTCATGCCCGACCACGACCCGCGCGCCGAGCTGGCGCCGCGCGACGTCGTGGCGCGCGCGATCGACTTCGAGATGAAGAAGCACGGTCTGGACTGCGTGCACCTGGACATCTCGCACCAGAGCCCCGAGTTCCTGCGCGAGCACTTCCCCAACATCCTGGCGCGCTGCGCCGAGCTGGGCATCGACATCACCCAGGAGCCCATCCCGGTGGTGCCGGCCGCGCACTACACCTGCGGCGGCGTCGTCACCGACCTGCAGGGCCACACCGAGATCGCCGGCCTGTACGCCGTGGGCGAAACCACCTGCACCGGCCTGCATGGCGCCAACCGGCTGGCGAGCAATTCGCTGGTGGAGTGCATGGTCTTCGCGCAGGCGGCGGCCAGCGCCATCCGAGCGCACCAGGCGCCCGACACGCCGGCGCTGCCCTTATGGGACGACAGCCGCGTGACCGACGCCGACGAGATGGTGGTCATCTCGCACAACTGGGACGAGCTGCGCCGCTTCATGTGGGACTACGTGGGCATCGTGCGCACCGACAAGCGCCTGGAGCGTGCGGCGCACCGCATCACCCTGCTGCAGCGCGAAATCCACGAGTTTTACGCGCAGTTCCACGTCACGCGCGACCTGCTGGAGCTGCGCAACCTGGTGCAGGTGGCCGACCTGATCGTCATGTCGGCCATGCTGCGCCGCGAAAGCCGCGGCCTGCATTTCAGCCTGGACCACCCGGGCATGCTGCCCGAGGCGAAGCCGACGATTCTGGTGCCACCGGGGCGGTGAGGCAGCCAGCGAGCCCGCACCAACGGTAACGTGGTTCTGCCGGGATCACGTCAATTGATCTCGTCGGGGCCAATGAGCCTGGGCTTGCCGATACCCAGGAATGGCTTGCTGCACCACCAACGCGAGTGCTTCACGGGGCGCGCCTGTTCTGTTTCGACCAGCTCTTGAATGCTCAATCGGCAGATGTGGTCCTGCAAATCCGTCGACAGCGAATAGTGTTTGCCCTCCTCCGGTGTGAACCGCAGAAACAATGGGCCGCAGGAGGCGTCGTTGATGTACGTGGTGGCCGCGAAGGCGATCGCCTGGCCAGCGGGGTAGTGGGTGATCTTGGTCCTTGGCAGTTTCTCGATCCGATTCAGATTGCCCAAGGACATGAAGTTGGCCAGACCATGAAAGCGCTGTACGGAAGCCGAGAGCATCTCGCGCCTTCTGACGCGTGCGGCGATGTCCTCGGATTCGGGCTCACACAGCTTGTCTCCCACACGCCGTTGAAAGACCGCGATCGCCACGGAGTTCGTCGTGAACTCAACGACGGCGCTTCCTGGCGGTGGCGCGGACCCCACCTCATCTTCGATCGCTTGTTCGGCGTCAGGGTAGTACTGAACAGTCGGAGCGGCGCACCCCGTCAGTACGGCGCCAATGGAAACCGCCACGCAGGTCATCAACGGCCTAATCCGGCCAAAGGTTTCGGCATTCATCGTCAAGAGCACGTCAGTTCGGGAATTCGACCTCGATCGGCTTGTGTTCCGGATCGGCGAGAAAGCGCACGTAGGTTTGCACGGCGAGCTTGTATTGGGCGAAGCTGACCTCGCCGCCTTCGCCTTGGCTGTATAGGCCCTCGAACCAGACTTTGTCAGGGGTGATGTAGGTGACCCAGGCATTGCCGTCGGATTCGATATAGGCCGACTCACCGGATTCAATCTGGCGAATTTCCTCGAGTGCCGTAGCTCCAGAGCCCTCTGCACTTTGGACGTCCTCGCCGATCGCGGCGCACATCAATTCGAAGCTTGCGGCGTTCGTCCCGTCGACATCTGCAACATAGATTTTTCGACTGAGGCCCCGTCGGCCTCCTAGATCAAATCGTTTGTGGCATTTAAGTTTCATGGTGTCGCCTCCTTGAGAGGATAGAACGTAGTGCGTTGGCTTTTGGTGTCCCAATGGAACTGAATATCGATCCCGCTCGGCGACGGTTGCACAAAACTCGTCCCCGGTGCCCCCTTCTTGAACGCCTCCGACACCTCGTAATCGATGCGCGCCTGCGACCACGAAGGCGGGAAAAAGGTCGACTCACGGCCCTTGTCCACCCACACCCCCTTCTTCGCATCCCACACCTGCACCGGCGCCTCATACGTCCCATTGGCGTTGTATGTGATGTCCGCCCCCGGCTTGATGCGAGCGGCCCCATCGGCGGCGAACTCCGCGTGGTAGCCCGTGGCCTTGCCCTTGGCGTTGACCTCGCCCGTCAACACATGGTCCATGTCGAAGTTGTTCTGTTGCAGCACCTGGTTGTCGGTCTTCGCGATGTACTCGGCGTCCCGGCTGGTGTCGGGCGTCATCTTCGCCCAATCGTCCAACTCCGTTCGCAAGTGCTCGCCCTGGACCGCGCTGGTGGGCGGTCGGGCCTGGGCAGCATCACCGGCCGACTTGATGGCGGCTTCGCCGCCTTCGCCGACCCGGGCCGCGCCAGCAATGGCCGAGACCTCCTTGCCCTCGATGCCCCGCGCCACCACCTTCGCGCCGCGAGCCGGCAGACGAAACCCGAGCAGCGTCTCTTCCAGCGTCGTGTCTGGCACCGCCTGCCCGTTGGGCGTGTTCAGGCGTTCCAGCCGCTGCCCATCCCGCCGCTCCTTACCCGGGACGACCGAGGCCTGGTTGTCGGGCGAACCACCCGGAAAGACGTTGCCATACGGATCGTTGCGCTGCGCTGGCGTGGCGCTGAAGTAGGTTTGTGGCTGACCATCGCTGCCCAGCACCGCTCGACCCTGGCCGTCCAGGATGGGGCGCCCTGCCTCAGCGTCCAACATCTTCCGGGCTTCGCCCAGGTCGGCAAAGAAGCGCTCCGCCCCACCCATGGCCGCCTCGCTGCCAGGTTGCCTGGCAGCGTCGACCACGCCTTGCTGATAGGTCTGTTCGTGGGCAGCGGCCTGCGCGTCCACGCGGCTCTCTGCCGCACGCTCAAGCATGTCGCTCCAGTACACGCGCGCATCCCGCTCGCAGGCGCTGTCACCTCGGCAACTGGCCTTCGCCTTGTCTCCCGCCAGTTCGCGGATGCGCTGCTTCTCCGTCGGGTGCAACTGCCGGTTGTTCAGATCGGTACTGAACGCCGTCCCCGCAGCCGCTGTGCCCCCTGCCGCACCGGCCGCCAGGCCCACTCCCGTGGCCATGCCCAGCCCCGCGATGCCCTTGGCCGCGTTGGGGCCCAGGCCGGCACCTTCCAGCGCTGACTGCATCTGGTTCTGCAGGTCATTGAGGGTGGGTGCCGCCAGGCTGGCAGCACCCGCGCTCGCCGCGGCGCCCGCGCCGCCAGCCAGCCCACCGATCACCGCATGCCCCGCCGCGCGGTACGCGCCGCCTTCGTCCCATTGGTCGGCCTCGGCCAGCAACTCGGCACGGGCCGGGTGGTTGACATCAAGCCCCGCGGCGTCCTTCCTCTTCTTGTCGCGCTGCTGGTCGGCCATGTTGCCCCAGCCCTTGGCGAGCACAGGCAAGCCGTTCTGTGTGATGGTCCCCTGCGCATTGACTTCGTCCTTGACCTTCTCCTTGTCAAAGATCGGCGAGATGCCGCTCTGCGCGTCTCCCGTGCGGGCGTCCTTGTCGCCCGCGATGCCCGAGATCCCCGCTTTGGTGGTGCTGCTCGCGCTGCCCTTGTCTTCGCCCCAGCCTGCGCCACTGGGCCGGCTCACCTCCTGCACGGGTTTGCCGTCCTGGCCCAGCACCGGGCGACCGTCGGGGGTCGTCTTGTCAGACACGGACACACCGGCATTCACGCTCCAGCCGCTGGCCTTGTAGCTGGCCTCGTTGTGCACATCCTGCAGCTCGACCCCGCCGTCGCTGGCGAAGTGGTTCCTGCCCTGCTCCACCGCCACCTGCGTGCTCGTGATCGCCCCGCCCTTGAGCACGGTCTTGCCCTTGACCCGGACATCAAAGCCGCCATCGCCCGCGCGCATGCCGCTCTGCTCGGTCACGCTGGCGTACTCGCTGTCAATGTTCGTGGCGCCGCTGCTGAAGGAGGCGCCCCCCGCATTGGCCCCGAAGCTCACGCTGCCACCCGCCTGGCGGCTGCGCTCGTGGTAGCTGGCGCGGTCCTGCAGGCTCTCGATGTGCAGGTCGCCCTGGACATCGCCCTCGATGCGCGGCGCGCTGATCACCGCACCGTCCAGGGCGGTGTCGCCCCCGGACTCGACCACCACCTTGTCTCCCGCCGTGACGTGGGTGTTGGTGTGGGTCAGCGCCTGACTGTCGGCGTTGCCACGCCCCGCGCTGGCGCTGGCCGTGACGCCCCAGCCGGAGTTGGCGCCGCCGAGCTGGAAGCCAATGCCCACGCTGCCCGAGCGGTTCTCGCTCTCGGTGCGCTCCTGCACGGTGTTGTGTGCCGCCCCTAGGTCCACGTTGCCCTCGGCCTTGAGGTGCACGCTCCGGCCCGCGTTGAGCTCGCTGCCGCGGACCTGGATGTCGCTGTCCTGGCCGGCCCCTTCGGCGATGAACGTCACGTTGCCGCCGGCGTAGACGCGGCTGCCCTGCGCGCTGTCGGCGCTGCCTTCGCTGGTGCTGCGGCTGCTGGAGGCGCCGACGCTGAAGTTCACGCCCGCGCCACCCGTGGCGTCTCCCTTGCCCTGCGCCTGGGCCACCGATCCCATGCCCTGCTGCACCTGCAGCCCCGCCGTGGCCACGCCCAGCGCCTGCAGGCGCTTGTTGTTCGTCTCGCCCAGGGCCTGCACCGTGTCGGCAAAGCCCTGCATGGCCTGCACCGGCGCGCCGCTCAGGCCCACGGTGAAGCCGCTCTGGCTCATCTTGTCTTGCTGCCAGCGCCGCTCGCCGGTGCGCGCGTCGATGACCTTGGCGGCCCGGGCGTGGACGTCGATGTCGCCCTGGGGGGCCAGCAGGTCCGAGCCCACCTGCTCGTAGGTCTGGCCGGCCCGGATGTTCACCTTGCCCTGGAGGGACCCCAGCGTGCTGCCCGCCGCGCCACTGCCGGAGGCGTTCTGTTCGCTGCTGCGTTGCTGGCTGCCCAGGGTGAGGCCCGCGCCGCTGCCGAAGACACCACTGCTCTTGTCTTCCTTGAAGCGCTCCTGGCGGTGTTCGGTGTGCTGTGCCAGCACGCGCACGCTGCCGCCGGCGTTGACGTCCAGGTCCTGATCGGCCACGGCGTTCGAGCCCTGGAAGGTGATGTCGCCGTCGGCGCTGAGGTCGATGTGGCGCCCACCCAGCGCGCTGCCCTGGGCCTGCGTGTGGCTGTCCAGGCGGCGGGTTGTGGTGCTGGAGGCGCCCAGGATGTCGCCGCTCTTGGCGTGCATCCCGTGCTCGACCTGGTAGCGGGCCTCGCCGGCGTCGATGTCCAGGTTGCGCCCGGCGTGCACGCGCAGGCGCCCGTTGGCCGGGTCTTCGTCGTCAGGGGACTGGGCGGGCTGGTCCCGGCCGTTTAGGTCTGCGTTGTTTAGGTCTGCGTTGTTGGGGTCCGCGTTGGCCTGCACCTGCGCGGCGCGCATCTGCACGTCCCGCTCCGCCGAGAGGTTCACGTCCTTGCCGGCGACCCAGCTGCCCACCTCGGCGCTGCGCTGCACCCGGCCGTAGTTCCTCTCGTCGCGGGTGGCGTCCAGCGCTTCGCGCGTGTCCACGGTGCCCAGGCGCATGTCGCGATCGGCGTGCATGTCCACCCCGTCGGCCTGAGCGCCCGCGCCCAGCAGCTCGATGTCGCGCCCGGCGTGGGCGATGAGCTGGCCGGCCGGCCCGCTCACGCTCAGGCGGGCCACCCGATCGAGCACCTCGGTCTGGCCGTCGGCGCTGTGCGCGGTGGTGCTGGCCACCTTGAGGTCTTGCCCGGCGTCCAGCAGCAGCGCGTCTCGCGCGCTCAGCTCACCGCCTTGCACGTCGATGTCGTCCCGGGCCCTGAGCGCGGTGACGCCCTCGCTGCGGATGCGCCCGCTGCTTTGAACCCCTTGGGCGTCGATGAGCACCAGCTCGCGCCCGGCCACCGTGCCGCCGTTGAGCAGCGCGCCGCTGAGGTTCAGCTGTACCTGGCGCCCGGCGATCAGGCTGCCATCGGGGGCCAGGTCGCCTGGCCTGGGCATGAGGTAGACCCGGGGGAGCAGGACGCTCTGCGTGCTGCCGTCGGGCAGCGTGACAACCTGGGTCTCCAGCCAGACGATGTCGCTGGTGAGCGCGGCCACCTGCTCGGCCGTGAGGGCGATGCCCGGGCGCAGTTGGTGGGCCTGGGCATAGGTGGCGCCGGCCTCCAGGAGCGCCATGTATTGCGCTTCGTCGTCGCTGAAGTCGCCCAGGAAGCGCTGGCCCGTCAGTTGGGTGATCTGCTCGCGCACCAGGCGCTGTTCGATGAAGCCGTCGCCCAGGCGCTTCTGGAAGGTGCTGGGATCGACGCCCAGCAGGGCCAACTGGTGGTCCGAGCCCATCCACTGGCGCCGCCCGGCAAAGCGCGGGTCGGTCTCGATGAGGTAGGGGGCCGCGGGGTTGGCGCTGGGCTTGAACAGGGCGTTGTTGAGCTCCACGGAGGGCGCCTGGGGCGCGTCGGCGGCGCCTTGCTCCTGGCGCAGCGCCTTCACCTTGAGTGGGATGGGGATGCGCTGGTCGATGGGGGTCTGCACCCAGCCGTAGTGGGTCTGGCAGGTGAGCACCTCGCAGGTGTGGTCGACCACGCCCCAGGTGTAGGCCGTGCCTTGGCGCCTGAGGCTGGCGGCCACCTCGCTGGCCTGGTTGTCCACCGCCGCGCCCGGCGTGTGCAGCACGCCGCCGGCCACGATCTCGCTGTCCTGGTTGCTGAGCCGCTCGCTCGCGTTGAGCCGCATGCCGCCGCCCGAGAGGATTTGCCCGGGCTCGCTGTGCACGGTCTTGAGCGCGGGGCGGGTCTCGGTGACGGTTTGGTAGATGTCGAAGGGGCGCAGCTCGGCGTTGATGGCGCTTCTCACCGCCCCGAGCTTCTCGCCCAGCGCCGCCCAGGGGGCGGCCTGGTCCTGCCAGGCGGCGAGTGCGCGCTGGTAGGCGCTCAGGTCCACGGGGGCGGGGCCGTCGGGAACTGGCGGGCGGGGCATGGGGCCCGGAGGCTCGCCGGGCGGGGGGGCCACGCCCAGGGCGGCCCAGATGGGGTCGCCGCGGCGGTAGTTGAACTGCGCGTCTTGCCAGACCTGGGCCTCGCTGTCTCCATGGCCCACGGTGACGATGCCGGCGGGCACGTAGGGCTCGGGGCCGTGGTACCAGGCGCTGAACTGCGGGTCGCTCACGCCCAGGGCCTCGGCGCTGGCCCGGGTGAGGATCCAGGGGCGGGCGTGCAGCACGTAGTCGTTCCAGCCTTCGCTGCCCTGCATCAGCGAGAGGGGTTTGACGGCCATCCAGGCGATCTCGCTCGCATCGACTTCGCCGCTGGGGGTGAAGTACAGGGTGCGCGTGGTGGTGCCACCCCCGTCGCTCACGACCTCGGTCTGCAGGTGCTCGTTGGCGTTGATGAGCACGCGGGCCTTGACGTCCAGCTCCCCCAGGGCTTCGATGCGCGCGCTGCGGTTCTCGATGCGATCGGCCGCG
>NZ_QVLS01000014.1 GCF_003417535.1 Hydrogenophaga borbori | reverse complement strand
CACCACCAGGTGCTCGCCACGGCGCAAACCCGCCTCGTGCAGTCCGCACGCCAGACCCCTCACCAGCCGCAGCATCTCGCCCCAGCTCGTCGTTTGCCAGATCCCGTACGCCTTCTCTCGCATCGCGGGCGCGTCGGGCCGCTGCTTCGCATGGTCCCGCAGCATCCGCGGAAAAGTGGTCTGCATGCCTCGTCTCCTGTGGTCCCGACGCGGGCGCTCGCTGGCGACACCGGGTTGGGGTATGGAGCGCATGGTAGGCCGGGGTTTGACGTTATGTTGTCTGTGTGACGACAATTGAGGGTCTACCCTGCTAGGACTTTCCCCATGTACCTTGCCGCCCGCCGCAGCGCCATCCGCGAGCGCGCACGCCGCCCCACCGAGGCCGAGCTCGCCGGCATTCCCTGGCTGCCGCCCTTGCAGGGCGAGGCGCGCGAGCGCGCGCTGGACGCGCTGCAGGTGGTGGAGGCCGAGGCCGGCGACTACGTCTGCCGCATCGGGCGGCCGGTGACCTACTGGTTCGGCCTCGTCGACGGCCTGCTCAAGATGACGAACGACGATTCCAGCGGTCCCGCCATCACTTTCACCGGGGTGGCGCCCGGTGGCTGGTTCGGCGAGGGCACGGTGCTCAAGCACGAGCAGTACCGCTACAACATCCAGGCCTTGCGCAAGAGCCTGATCGCGGGCCTGCCGGTGGAGACCTTCGACTGGCTGCTGGACCATTCCATTGGTTTCAACCGCTTCGTGATGCACCAGCTCAACGAACGCCTGGGCCAGTTCATCGCCGCGCGCGAGGTGGACCGCCTGGGCAGCCCCGACCTGCGCGTGGCGCGCAACCTGGCGGCCCTGTTCCACCCGCTGCTGTCGCCCAACGTGGGCGGCATCCTGCGCATCACGCAGCAGGAGCTGGCCTACCTGGTGGGCCTGTCGCGCCAGCGCGTGAACGAGGCCCTGGGTGCGCTGCAGGCGAAGGGGTGGATCCGCATCGAGTACGGGGGCCTGCGCGTGCTGGATCTGCAGGCATTGCGCTCGGGCGACCTGGGCTGAGGGCTTCGCGGCCGCGGGCCGGCATCGGCATCGGCATCGGCATCGGCGGGGCGGGGCGGGGTGGGGACCGCCTTTCTCCTACACGCCGCGGCGGGCCTTTCCTACGCCGCGCGCCCGCCCCCCGGCGGAACATGGGGCATCCCAACCCCAAGGAGGTCAAGCATGAACGTCAGAATCGCCACCGCCGTCGCCTTGTGCGCCGTTTCCGCCTTCGCCACCGCCCAGACCATGAGCAAGGCGGAGTACGACGCGGCCAAGGAGCGCATCGAGATGAACTACAAGACCGCGAAGAAGGCCTGCGATGCCATGAAGGACAACGCCAAGGACGTGTGCCAGGAAGAAGCCAAGGGCACGGAGCGTGTCGACAAGGCGGCCCTGGAGCAGCAATACAAGGCCTCGCCGGACAATGCCCGCAAGCTCGAGAAGGCGAAGGCCGACAGCGCCTACGACATCGCCAAGGAGAAGTGCGAAGACCAGACGGGCGACGCCCAGAAGGTGTGCAAGGCCGATGCGAAGGCCGAGCACGAACGGGCGCTGAAGGCCGCCAAGGGCAAGACCTGAGCGCGGCAAGAGCGGCGGAAATCGCCCTTCGGGGCGATTTCTTTTGCCGGTGGTGGGGTTGGCGACAATCGCTGCCATGGCATCCGATCCCCCCAACCGAACGCTCAAGCTCAAGCCCGCGGCCCCCAAGCCCCCGGCCGATCCGCGCGCGCCCCGCCGCCCCCCCGTGCGCCCCCCCGGCCCGGCGCGCGCCCGTCCCCTGAGCAGCGCGCAGCGGCCCGAACTGCCTGTGCAGCCCGCAGCCACCGCCACGGCCCCCCGGGCCGGTGACCCCGGCAGGGCGCCCCGCCGCGACCCCGCCCCCCCTCACGCGCCCGCCGCGCCGCGCGACGGCACGCGCCTCAACAAGCGCCTGGCGGCGTTGGGCCTGTGCTCGCGCCGCGAGGCCGACGAGTGGATCGCCAATGGCTGGGTCAGCGTGGACGGCGCCGTGGCCACCATGGGACAGGCGGTGGGGCCCGGCGCCCGCATCGAGGTGCTGCCCGCCGCGCAAAGGGCCCAGGGCGAGCGCGTCACCATCCTGTTGCACAAGCCCGTGGGCTACGTGAGCGGCCAGCCCGAGGACGGCCACGAGGCCGCCGTCGTGCTGGTGAACGCCAGGACCCACTGGAAGGACGACCGCAGCCCGCGCCGCTTCTCGCCCGCGCAGCTCAAGGGCCTGGCGCCCGCGGGCCGGCTCGACATCGACTCCACCGGCCTGCTCGTGCTCACGCAGGACGGGCGGGTCGCTCGCGCCCTCATCGGCGAGGACAGCGAGGTGGAGAAGGAGTACCTGGTGCGCGTCGTGTGGGCGCCGCATGGGCCGAAAGGGCCGGGCGTGGTCGAGCAGGACGTGCAGGCCGTATTCCCCGCCGACCGGCTGGCGCGGCTGCGCCACGGCCTGTCGCTCGATGGCCAGCCGCTTCGGCCCGCGGGCGTGGACTGGCTCAACCCCGAGCAGCTGCGCTTCGTGCTCACCGAGGGCAAGAAACGCCAGATCCGCCGCATGTGCGAGGCGGTGGGCCTGCACGTGGTGGGCCTCAAGCGCGTGCGCATCGGTCGCGTGGCCCTGGGCCAGCTGCCCCAGGGGCAGTGGCGCTACCTGCTTCCTGGCGAAGCGTTCTGACGCCGCCGGTCCCCCCGGCCGGTGCGGCCCCCCGGGGCCTGTCCACAATCCGGCATGACCGCCTCCGTTCCGCCGCCTCCTCCTCGCCGGCGGCACCTGCGCCCCAGCGATCTGAGGGCCGCCGCCCAACTGGCCACGCAGGCCACGCTCGGCGTGGTCGGCATTGCCGAGGGCGTGCACCAGGCCGTGCGCCAACGCATGGGCCTGCCGGCGGGTGAGGCGCCCGAGCGTGCCGGTGGCCTCACCGGGCGAATCTATGGGGCCATTCGCGGGGTCGCGCACGGCGTGGGCGCTGGCATCGACGGCGTGTTGCACAGCGTTCTCCCCTTGTTCGACGATCCCGCCCAGGTCGGGCAGGACTCGCCCGGGCGCGAGGCCGTGGTGGCGGCGATCAACGGGGTGCTCGGAGACCGCCTCGCGGCCATGGGCAATGCGCTCGCCCAGCCGATGGAGTGGCGCCAGGGCGAGCGGGTGTTGCCCACGCGGCAGGCCGAACGGTTCGATCGGGCGCTGCAGGGGGCCAGGCCCCACTTGCTGCTGATGGTGCATGGCCTGTGCATGAACGACACGCAATGGCGGCGCGGCGGACACGACCACACCGAGGTGCTGAGCGAGGCGCTGCGGGCCACCCCTTTGCGCCTGCGCTACAACAGCGGCCTGCGCATCGCGGCCAACGGCCGCGAACTGGCGCACCAGCTGGAACGCGTGCTGGCCCTGTGGCCGCTGCCCGTGCAGGGCATCACCATCGTGGGCCACAGCATGGGCGGACTGGTGGCGCGAAGCGCGGTGCACGAGGCACGCCGCGCGGGACTTCGGTGGCCCGACCTGCTGAGGCACCTGGTGTTCCTGGGGACGCCGCACCACGGTGCCCCTCTGGAGCGCGCGGGACACGGCGCGGATCTGCTGCTCGGCTCCTCGCCGTTTTCCGCCCCGCTGGCGCGGCTGGGTCGCCTGCGCAGCGCGGGCATCGTCGACCTGCGGTACGGCCACCTGCGGCACCCGGACGAGGGGCACATGGATGATCCGCTGCCTTTGCCCGACGGCGTGGCCTGCTTTGGCGTGGCGGCCTGCCTGGCGCCGCGCCGCGGCCTGTTGGCTGAGCGCCTGGTGGGCGACGGCCTGGTTCCCCTGCGCAGCGCCCTGGGTGAACACGACGAGCCCGCGCGCCGCCTGGCGTTCGCGCGCGGCAGCCTGCGCGTGGTGTACCGCACCGGGCACCTCGACCTGTTGTCCAGCCCGCTGGTGGCCGAGCAGCTGAGGCAGTGGCTGAGGGCCGCACCGGCGGTGTCGATCGCCTGAGAGCGGGGGCTTGAAAAGCCCCTGTGCCGCCCCCACTTGGGCCACGCTCGGTGCGCGCCGGTGCGCTGCCGGCGAGCGTTTTCCGTTTCCCTCATCATTCCCGCCATGAGCAAACAGACCCATTCCTTCCAGGCCGAGGTGGCCCAGCTGCTGCACCTCGTCACGCACTCGCTGTACTCCAACCCGGACATCTTTCTGCGCGAGCTGGTCTCCAACGCGTCCGATGCCTGCGACAAGCTGCGCTTCGAGGCGCTGAACAACAGCGCCCTGTACGAGGACGCGCCCGAACTGGACGTCCGCATCGCCTTCGACAAGGACGCGCGCACCCTCACCATCACCGACAACGGCATCGGCATGAGCGCGCAGGAGGCGATCGACCACCTGGGCACCATCGCCAAGAGCGGCACGCGCGACTTCATGAGCCGGCTCACAGGCGACCAGAAGTCCGACGCCCAGCTCATCGGCCAGTTCGGCGTGGGCTTCTATTCGGGCTTCATCGTGGCGGACAAGATCGTCGTGGAGAGCCGGCGCGCCGGCCTGCCGGCCAGCGAGGGCGTGCGCTGGACCAGTGGCGGCAGCGGCGACTTCGAGGTCGAGGCCATCGAGCGCGCCGCGCGCGGCACCAGCGTGATCCTGCACCTGCGGGAGGACAAGACGGAGTACCTCAACCACTGGAAGCTCAAGTCCATCGTTGGCAAGTACAGCGACCACATCAGCCTGCCCATCCGCATGCAGGAAGAGGAATGGGACGCCGAAAAAGGCGAGCACCGCCTCAAGGACGAATGGACCACGGTGAACTCGGCCAACGCGCTGTGGGCGCGGCCGAAGAAGGACATCACCGACGAGCAGTACGTCGAGTTCTACAAAAACCTGAGCTACGACAGCGAGGCCCCGCTGAGCTGGAGCCACCACCGCGTGGAGGGCAGCACCGAGTACACGCAACTGCTCTACCTGCCGGCCAAGGCGCCGCAGGACCTGTGGAACCGCGACCGCAAGGCCGGCATCAAGCTGTACGTGCGGCGTGTCTTCATCATGGACGAGGCCGAGGCCCTGATGCCCGCCTACCTGCGCTGGGTCAAGGGCGTGGTCGATTCGAGCGACCTGCCGCTCAACGTGAGCCGCGAGCTGCTGCAGGAAAGCCGCGACGTCAAAGCCATCCGCGAGGGCAATACCCGCCGCGTGCTGGGCATGCTCGACGAACTGAGCAAGGATGCGCAGAAGTACGCGGCGTTCTACGCCGAGTTCGGTGCCGTGCTCAAGGAGGGTCTGGGTGAGGACTTCACCAACCGCGACAAGCTGGCCAAGCTGCTGCGCTTCGCCAGCAGCACGCAGGCAGAGCCGGGCTCGCTGGCCGACTACAAGTCGCGCATGAAGGAAGGCCAGAAGGCCATCTACTACATCACCGCCGACTCCATCGCCGCCGCGCGCAACAGCCCGCAGCTCGAGGTGTTCCGCCAGAAGGGCATCGAAGTGCTGCTGATGGCCGACCGCGTGGACGAGTGGGCGCTGTCTTTCCTTCCCGAGTTCGATGGCACGCCGCTGCAGAGCGTGGCCAAGGGCGCCGTGGACCTGGGCGACCTGCAGGACGAGGCCGAGAAGCAGGCCGCCGAAGCCGCCGCCGAAGGTTTCAAACCCGTGCTGGAGAAGCTCAAGGAAGCGCTCAAGGACCGCGTGAAAGACGTGCGCGCGACCTCGCGCCTGGTGGATTCGCCGGCCTGCCTGGTGGTGGAGGACGGCGACTACTCCATGCAACTGGCCCGCCTGCTCAAGCAGGCGGGCCAGAAGGCGCCCGAGGTCAAGCCCATCCTGGAGGTGAACGCGGGCCACCCGCTGGTGAAGAAGCTCGAGGGCAACGAGCGTTTCGACGACCTCGCGCACGTGCTGTTCGACCAGGCCCTGCTGGCCGAGGGCGGCCTGCCCGAAGACCCGGCGGCCTATGTGCGCCGCGTCAATGCCCTGCTGGTGTGACAGACGGGTGCCGGGGTGGGGCACTTTGCGCCGGCACCGGGTTCACAATCGCATGTCTCCTGACCGAAAGCCCACCGTGACCGTCCGCCTCTCCCGCACGCCTGCCGCCTTGTTCCTTGCCGCCCTGCTGGGGGGCTGCGCCAGTGTGGGCGTCGGTTTCGGCATCCCCGTGGGACCGGTGACCATTGGCGTGGGCGCGAGCAATGGCGGCGTGAGCCTGGGCGTGGGCGCCGGCGTGGGGCCGGTGGGCGTGGGTGTCGGGGTGGACCAGGGCGGCCGCGTGAACGCGGGCGTGGGCGTGGGCGCCAGCACCGAGATCGGCAACAGCGGCGTGCGCGCGGGCGTCGGTGTGGGCACGGGCACCACGATCTACGACCCGAACAAGCCCAACCGCTGAGGCAGGCGCTCCAACAAAAAACCCGCCGGAACCGGCGGGTTTTTTCATGGGCGCCGGGCCGGGCTCAAGCCACGGTCAGCGTGACCGGGATGTTGCCGCGCGTGGCGTTGGAGTAGGGGCAGACCTGGTGCGCCGTGTTCACCAGGTCCTCGGCCACGGCGCGGTCCATGCCGGGCAGGTGGATGGTCATGCGCACGGCGATGCCGAAGCCTTGCGGGATGGGGCCGATGTCGACCTCGGCGTCGATGGCGGCGTTGGCTGGCACGGCGATCTTCTTCATGCCCGCCACGTGCTTCATGGCGCCCATGAAGCAGGCCGAATAGCCCGCGGCGAACATCTGCTCGGGGTTGGTGCCGTTGCCGGCGCCGCCCATGGCCTTGGGCGGCGCGAGCTTGACCTCGAGCAGGCCATCGTCGGAGCGGGATGAGCCTTCGCGGCCACCGGTGGTGTGGGCGCGCGCGGTGTAGACGACTTTGTCGAGCGTGGTGGGCATGGTGGTTTCTCCAGGGTGGGTGCTGGTGACAGCGGGTGGAACGAATGGGGGTCAGGCGCTGAGCCGGTCGCGCAGTTGCCGCACGTCGCGGGTGAGGGCGATGGCCTCCTGCACGGTGCACTGCGCGGCCTGCAGCACGCACGAGGGGATGCGCGCGGCGCGGGCCTTGAGCCGGCGGCCGGCGGTTGTGAGGCGAACCAGCACGCGGCGTTCGTCCTGCGTGTCGCGCAGCCGCACGACCAGACCGATGGCCTCCAGGCGCTTGAGCAGCGGGGTGAGCGTGCCGGAATCGAGGGTGAGGCGTTCGCCCAGGGCGGAGACGCTCAGGCCGTCCTCTTCCCACAGCGCCAGCATGGCCAGGTACTGCGGGTAGGTCAGGCCCAGCTCGTCCAGCCAGGGCTTGTACAGCTTGGTCATGGCCAGCGAAGCCGAGTACAGCGCGAAACACAGCTGGTGGTCGAGCTTGAGCAGGTCGCTGGTGGTGGGGGGCGTCGATGCCATGGCGGGAGTGTGGGTCGAAATTGAATTGTGTGCAATTGAATTGAGTAAAAGACAACTGCCGAAGCAGGGCCTTTCGCGCGCGGCGCGACCGAGCTTATGCGAGTGCTTTGGTGTTAACCCCTGAGGGTGTGCCCCGGCGGGGTCCGGGATCAGGCCTGAAGTGGCGCTTGCTGCATGGCCTCGATCTGTTCGCGCAGCAGGTCGACTTGGCCGCGCCAGTGCTCGCGACCGCCGAACCAGGGGAAGTTGATCGGGAAGGCCGGGTCGTCCCAGCGGCGCGCGATCCAGGCGTTGTAATGCACCAGCCGCAGGGTGCGCAGGGCCTCGATGAGCGCGAGCTCGCGCCGGTCGAAGGGGCGGAACTGCTCGTAGCCGTCGAGCAGGGCGGACAGCTGCAGGGTCTGCTGGCGCCGGTCGCCGGACAGCAGCATCCACAGGTCCTGCACGGCGGGGCCCATGCGGGCGTCGTCCAGGTCCACGAAGTGCGGGCCCGCGCCGGGCCGGCCTTCGGGTGTCCAGAGTACGTTGCCCGGGTGGCAGTCGCCGTGCAGGCGCAGGTGCGCGATGCCCTGCGGGTCGCTGTCGCCGCCGGCGCGCAGCACGGGATGGGCCTCGATGAGCGTGAGCGCCTCGTCGAGCGCGGCGCACCATTCGCGCCGCATCTCGGGGGCGATCATTTCGTGTTCCAGCAGCCAGTCGCGTGGCTCGCGCGCGAAGCTGGCGCTGTCGAGCGCGGGCCGGTGCGCGAAAGGGCGCGCGGCGCCCACGGTGTGCAGCCGCGCGAGGAAGCGGCCGATCCACTCCAGCACCTCGAGGTCGTCGAGCTCGGGCCGGCGCCCGCCGCGGCGCGGCCAGGCGCCCCAGGCGAAGCCCGCGTGGTGGTGCAGGGTGGCGCCGTCGACGGCCAGCGGCGCCACGGCCGGTACCTCGGCGGCGGCCAGCTCGGCAGCGAAGGCGTGCTCCTCGGCGATCTGCGCGTCGTTCCAGCGGCCGGGCCGGTAGAACTTGAGCACCACCACCTCGTGGCCGTCCACCGGCCGCTCCAGGTGCGCCTGGTAGACGCGGTTCTCGAAGCTGTTGAGCGTGGTCAGGCGGCCATCGCCGCGCAGGCCGATGGCGTCGAGGGCGTCGAGAACGGCGTCGGGGGTGAGTGTGTCGAAGGGGTGCGGGGTCGGCATGGTCATGCGCGATTGTCCAGGGTCGGTTCGCGGCGCTCACCTATCATCTCCGCATGCCTTCCGTTTCCCGTTCCGCCGCGCGGCCCAAGCCGGCGCAAGACCTTCACGCGCAGCTGCCCGAGCTGCGGCCGGAGCAGTCGATCGAGCTGCTCAAGGAGTTGCACATCCTCACGCGCGAGGGGCGGCTGAACCAGGACACGCGGCGCAAGCTCAAGCAGGTCTACCACCTGGTGCAGTTCATCGAGCCGCTGCTGGCGCAGGTCTTGGCCGAGCGCGGTGACGTGGCGCTGGCCGACCATGGCGCGGGCAAGTCCTACCTGGGCTTCATCCTGTACGACCTGGTGCTCAAGCCGCGCGGCCAGGGCAGCGTCATCGGTGTGGAGGCGCGCGCGGAGCTGGTGGAGCGCTCGCAGGCGCTGGCGCAGCGCCTGGGCTTCGAGCGCATGCGCTTCCTGGCCGCGACGGTGCAGCAGGCCATGCAGCACAGCGGGCTGCCGACGCGCGTGGACGTGGTGACCGCGCTGCACGCCTGCGACACGGCCACCGACGACGCGATCGATTTCGCTTTGGCGCGCCAAGCGCAGCACCTGGTGCTGGTGCCCTGTTGCCAGGCCGAGGTGGCGGGTGTGATGCGCCAGCACAAGGCCTTCGCGCTCAAACAGACGCCGCTGGCGGAGCTGTGGCGCCACCCGCTGCACACGCGCGAGTTCGGCAGCCAGATCACCAACGTGCTGCGCTGCCTGCGTCTGGAAGCGCATGGCTATGACGTGACCGTCACCGAGCTCGTCGGATGGGAGCATTCCATGAAAAACGAACTCATCCTGGCCCGTAGAATGGCCGACGATCGCCATGGCCGCCAGGAGCGCGCGCGCCAGCGATTGCTGCAGGTGCTTGATCAGTTCGGCCTGCAAGCCATGCAGACCCGATTCGCGGTCTGAGCCGCGGCGGCCCCACGGGCCGCCAGTCCATGAACCGATGGCCCCCACTCGGGGTCACGACGCCCGACGACGACCGGCCCGCGCCGGCGCCGGTCCGACGGCGTCACCGAGGAGAGCCTTTCCGTGATTCCTTCCGACATCGCCTTCCTGCTGCAGGCCATCGCCTGGCCCCTGGTGCTGCTGCTGGCCTGGTTCCTCGCCGAGTGGCTCAATGAGCGCTGGCAACTGCCGCGCGTGACCAGCTACGTGGCCGTGGGCCTGCTGGCCAGCCTGATCAACCTGCCCGGCCTCACGCCCGACATCGCGGGCCTGCCCTTCCTGGCCACGGTGGCGCTGTCGCTGGTGCTGTTCGAGCTCGGCTATCGCATCAACCTGCGCTGGTTCCGCCACAACTTCTGGGTGCTGCTGCTGGGGGTGGTCGAATCGCTGGCCACCTTCGGCGCGGTGTACTGGGCCACCAGCTGGTTCGCGCTGCCCACCGACCAGCGCCTCATCATCGCCGCGGTGTCGATGGCGGCGTCCCCCGCGGGCGTGCTGCGCGTGGCGCACGAGCTGCGCAGTTCCGGCCAGGCCACCGAGCGCGTGCTGCACCTGTGCGCCATCAACTGCCTGATGGCGGTGCTGGCGCTCAAGCTCGTGGTGGGTTACTGGACGCTGTCCACCTCGGGCGATTTCGCGCTCGCGGCCTTCGGCAGCATCCACGTGGTGGGCACGTCGATTGCCGTGGGCGCGGTGCTGGGCATGGCCATTCCCTGGCTGCTGCGGCTGCGCAATACGCACGGGCACGGCGTGACCGTGGTGTTCGCGCTGGCCGTGCTGCTGCTGACCACCGCGGCCTACGGGCTCAAACTGTCGCCGCTGCTGGCGGCGTTGACCTTCGGCATCGTGGCGCGCGAGCGGCGCGTGCACCTCACCAGCGCGCAGCGCGACTTCGGCACCGCGGGCGACCTGCTCTCGGTGTTCCTGTTCGTGTACATCGCCTCGCTCTTGACCTGGACCGACGTGCCCACCACCTTGTTCATGGGCCTGGCCCTGATCCTGATCCGCACCGCCGTCAAGGTGTTCTGCAACGTGGCGGCGGCTCGGCTGTCGGGCATTTCCGAGCGCAAGGGCCTGCTCACGGGCCTGGCGCTCACGCCCATGTCGGCCTTCGCGATCCTGCTCATCGAGGAAACGCGGCTCTATGGCTTCGAGCCCGCGGTGCAGGTGCTGGCGGCCATGGCCGGCATGATGCTGCTGCAGGAATTGCTGGGCCCCATCGTCACGCAGCGCGCCCTGATGGCCGCGCGCGAGACCCACGTCACGAAGGAATAAGCCATGCCATTGGAAACCTTCAAGGCCTCCGACTCGCTGACCATGGGCGTGGAGCTGGAGCTGCAGCTCGTCAACAGCTACGACCACGACCTCTCCAGCAGCGCCAACGACCTGCTGGACCTGCTGGCGCGCAAGCCCTTTCCGGGCGTGGTCACGCCCGAGATGACGCAGAGCATGATCGAGATCGCCACCGGCATCCACACCCAGCACGGGCCCCTGCTGCAGCAGCTGCAGCAGATCCGCGACACCCTGGTGGCCGCCGGCGACCGGCTCAACATCGAACTGGCGGGCGGTGGCACGCACCCTTTCCAGCGCTGGTTCGAGCAGCGCATCTTCTCCAAGCCACGCTTCCACCAGCTCTCGGGCCTGTACGGCTACCTCGCCAAGCAATTCACCGTGTTCGGCCAGCACGTGCACATCGGCTGCGCCTCGCCCGACGAGGCGCTGTTCCTGCTGCATTCGCTCAACCGCTACGTGCCGCACTTCATCGCGCTGTCGGCGTCCTCGCCGTTCTCGCAGGGCGTGGACACGCTGTTCGATTCGGCGCGCCTGAACTCGGTGTTTGCCTTCCCCCTGAGCGGGCGGGCGCCCTTCGTGCTCAAGTGGGACGAATTCGCCAATGGCTACTTCACCAAGATGGAGAGCACGGGCGTGGTCAAGTCCATGAAGGACTTTTACTGGGACATCCGGCCCAAGCCCGAATACGGCACCATCGAACTGCGCGTGTGCGACACGCCCCTGACGGTGGAGCGCGCGGCCGCGCTGGCCTGCTACCTGCAGGCCCTGTGCCGCCACCTGCTGGAGCGCAGCGAGCCGCCGCCCGAGGAAGACGACTACCTCGTCTACACCTACAACCGTTTCCAGGCCTGCCGCTTCGGCCTCGACGGCATGATGGTCAACCCCAAGACGCGCGAGCAGATCAGCATCCGCGAGGACGTGCTGGCCACGCTGCGCGAGCTCACGCCGCACGCGCTGGCGCTCAATAGCCTCGCCGCGCTCGACGAAATCGAGCGCACGGCCGCCCACGCCGGCAACCACGCGAGCTTCCTGCGCAATCGCTACCGGGACAGCCGCAGCGTGGAGGCGGTGGTGCGCGCCAGCGTGGAGGCGCTGCGCCACGGGCCTTGAACGGCGCCCGGCCGACCGCGCCGGGAAACCGTGACGGGCCGCGCGGTGGGGCGCCGGGTCGAGTGCCGCTCAGGCGCGAAGGGCGACCGCTCATGGCTCGGTGCGTGATGTGCGTCACGAATCGCCTGCGGGGGGATTCCCGACAGCTGTCGGGGAACTTCCTACACGCGGGATGGTGAGGCGCCGACTTAACGCCCCCGGGGGCCATCGATACAGTTTGTTTCCAACGACGGACCCCCTGTCTCACCCGAATCCCGAAAGCCCGCCATGAACTCCTTCGCCAACCGCACCAACCCCTTCGTCCTGATGCTGGACCCGGAAGCCGTGATCAACGCCATGGAGAGCAGCCAACCGCTGCGCGGCCTGCGTGGCCGCGTCTGCCGCCCGCTGGACAAGCCGCTGATCCCCAAGCTGTTCGACACCACGATCCGCGAATTCGACGCCGCGATCGACCAGGAAGAGTTCATGGACAGCGGCTCCGAGGCCTACTTCGACGCCCAGCCGGGCCTGCACCAGGTCCATTGAACCCCAGGGCGCGGGGCGTGCCCGCGCTCAGGCCCTGATCCGGTTGGCGTAGAGCACGAGGGCCCCGTCGCCGCTGCCGCTCATGCCGACCAGGTCGATGTCGCCGCCGCCGTTCAGCGTCGCGACGCAGGTGATGGTGGGCCGACCATTGCCATAGAGGGTGACCTCATCGGTGCCCGCGAGCGCCGTCAGCTCGGCTCCGTGCGCGGCGCGCGCGTCGTATGCGGCGCTCACCACCGGCCCCCGCTGTTCGATGCCAGCGATGGGCCCCGGGCCCTGCCCTCAGCGCGCGAAACGCTTGCGCGTGAGGGCCAGCGCGAGCCAGAACGTTCCGATGGCGTAGACCACCAGGACGAGCAGGTGCAGCGCCGCGTCCGTGGGCCATTGGTCCAGGAACAGCGGGCGCACCAGCTGCACCGCGTGCGTCAGCGGCAGCAGGTCGGAGAACATCAGCACCGGCCCGGGCAACTGCTCGCGCGGGAAGAACACGCCCGAGAGAAACATCATGGGCGTGATCACCAGCGTGAAGTAGTAGCTGAAGAAGTCGTAGCCCTTGGCCAGCGCGTTGAACACCAGCGCGATGCAGGAGAAGGTGATGCCCACGAGGCCCAGCACCGGCCAGGCCACCAGCAACTTGGGCGAGTGCGTGATGCCCAGGCCCAGCATCACCAGCAGGATCACCGTCACCGTGAACAGCGACTTGAAGCCGGCCCAGAGCATTTCGGCCAGCACCACGTCGTCCAGCCGCACGGGCGCGTTCATGATGCCGTCCCAGGTCTTTTGCACGTGCATGCGCGAGAAGGCCGAGTACAGCGCCTCGAAGGTGGCCGCGTTCATGGCGCTCATGCAGATGCTGCCGCTGGCGAGGAACAGGATGTAGGGCACCGCCACCGAGCCGCCGGGCGTGCCCATGTTCACCGTGCCCACCAGCGCGCCCAGTCCATAGCCGAAGGCCACCAGCCAGATCAGCGGTTCGGCGATGTTGGCCACCACGCTGGGCAGGGCCAGCTTGCGCCAGACCAGCAGGTTGCGCAGGAACACCGGCCACCAGCGCCAGGACAGGCGCGGCGGGGCCCAGGGATTCATGGGGGTGAGGGTGGTTGTGGTCATCAGCCGTCTTCCCTGATTTGTCGTCCGGTGAGCTTGAGGAACAGGTCCTCGAGATTGGCGGGCCGGTGCAGCGTGCGCAGCTGGTGGTGCTCGCCCAGGGCGGCCAGCAGCGGCTGCGCCTGCGCGGTGTAGAAGAACACGGTCTCGCCGCTCACCTCCACGCGCGCGGCCAGGGCGCGCAGCGGGGCGTGTTCCTCGCGCTGGGCGAGGTCCAGCGCGCCGGGGCCGTAGACCTCCACCACATCGGGCTCGAGGTGCTCGGCGATGAGCGCGCGCGGCCGGCCTTCGGCGATCTTGCGGCCGTGGTCCAGCACCAGCAGGCGCGAGCACAGGCGCTCGGCCTCGTCCATGAAGTGCGTGGTGAGCAGGATGCTCTTGCCTTGCTGCAGCAGTACCTGCAGGCGCTCCCACATCAGGTGGCGGGCCTGCGGGTCCAGGCCGGTGGTGGGCTCGTCGAGCATCAGCAGGCGCGGGTCGTTCACCAGCGCGCGCGCCAGGCTCAACCGGCGCTTCATGCCACCCGAGAGTTCGCCCGGGCGGGCCGTGGCCTTGTGCGTGAGCGCGGCGAACTCCAGCAGGCGCGGGATGCGCTCACGGATGAGCGCGTCCTTCAGGCCGAAGTAGCGGCCATAGACCAGCAGGTTCTCCGCGCAGTTGAAGTCCGGGTCCAGCGTGTCCATCTGGGCCACCACGCCGAGCTGCGCCTTGATGGCCATGGCGTCGCGCGGCATGTCCTTGCCAAAGGCGTGGATGCGCCCGCCATCGGGCGCGGTGAGGCCGAGACACATGCGGATGGTGGTGGTCTTGCCGGCGCCGTTGGGGCCGATCACGCCGAGGCATTCGCCAGGGTGGATGGCGAAGCTCACGCCGTTGACGACCGTGTTCTCGCCGTAGCGTTTGACCAGCTCGGTGGCTTCGAACAGGGGTGTGCTCATCCAAGGCATTGTGCCTGCCGCCTCAAACCCCCACGGGTTCCACTTTTACAATCCGCCACCCATGTCGCTGGCCGTCCAACTCCAATACCTTCTGCCCAAGGGGGCGCTTACCCGTCTGGCGGGCGCCTTCGCCGGCGCGCGCGCCGGCGCGCTCACCCAGTGGGCCATCCGCCGCTTCATCGCGCGCTACCAGGTGAACATGGCCGAGGCGGCGAACCCCGACCCCACCGCCTACGGCACCTTCAACGAGTTCTTCACGCGCGCCCTGAAACCCGGCGCGCGCCCGCTGGCCGACGCAGCCTTCGTCTGCCCGGTGGACGGGGCGATCAGCCAGTTGGGCCGCATCGAAGGCGACCGCATCTTCCAGGCCAAGGGCCACCACTACGACACGCGCACGCTGCTGGGCGGCGACGCGGCGCTGGCCCAGGCCTTCCAGGGCGGCAGCTTCGCCACCATCTACCTGAGCCCGCGCGACTACCACCGCATCCACATGCCGGCGGCGGCCACGCTGCGGCGCATGCTGCACGTGCCGGGCGAGCTGTTCTCGGTGAACCCGGCCACGGCCGCGGGCGTGCCGGGCCTGTTTGCGCGCAACGAGCGCGTGGTCTGCCTGTTCGACATGCCTGTGGGCGAGCGCACCGTGCCCTTCGCACTGGTGCTGGTGGGCGCCACCATCGTGGGCAGCATGGCCACCACCTGGCACGGCGTGGTCAACCCGCCGCGTCCGGGCACCGTGCGCGAATGGCGCTACGACGACGCGCCCCTCTCGTTCGACCAAGGCGCCGAGATGGGCCGCTTCCTGCTCGGCTCCACGGTGGTGCTGCTGTGGCCGCCGGACACCATCGCCCTGCGCCCCGACTGGACCGCCGCGCGCCCCGTGCGCCTGGGCGAGGCCATGGGCAGCGCGCTCTGAATCTTTCTTTCCTCGGGACATCACCATGACCACGCTCGGCACGCCGCTGTCGCCCTCGGCCACCAAAGTCATGCTGCTGGGCAGCGGCGAACTCGGCAAGGAGGTGCTGATCGCCCTGCAGCGCCTGGGCGTGGAGACCATCGCGGTCGACCGCTACGAGAACGCGCCCGGTCATCAGGTGGCGCACCGCGCGCACACCATCGCCATGAGCGACCCGGCCCAGCTCAAGGCGCTGATCGAGCGCGAGCGCCCGCACCTGGTGGTGCCCGAGATCGAGGCCATCGCCACGCCCATGCTGCAGGAACTCGAGGCCGCGGGCGTGGTGCGCGTGATCCCCACCGCGCGCGCCGCCCGGCTCACCATGGACCGCGAGGGCATCCGCCGCCTGGCGGCCGAGACGCTGCGCCTGCCGACCAGCCCCTACCAGTTCTGCGATTCGCTGCAGGAGCTGCAGGCGGCCATCGACAGCGGCATCGGCTACCCCTGCATCGTCAAGCCCGTGATGAGCAGCAGCGGCAAGGGACAGAGCAAGATCGACGGCCCCGCCGACGTGCAGAAGGCCTGGGACTTCGCCATGGCCGGCGGCCGGGTGAGTCACGGGCGGGTCATCGTCGAGGGGTTCATCCGCTTCGACTACGAGATCACCCTGCTCACGGTGCGCGCGCTGGGCGCCGGCGGCCAGGCCGAGACGCACTTCTGCGAACCCATCGGGCATGTGCAGGTGGGCGGCGACTACGTCGAGAGCTGGCAGCCGCACCCCATGAGCGCCGAGGCCCTGCGCAAGAGCCGCGAGATCGCCAAGGCCATCACCGACAACCTGGGTGGCCAGGGCCTGTTCGGCGTGGAGCTGTTCGTGGCCGGCGACCAGGTGTGGTTCAGCGAGGTCAGCCCGCGCCCGCACGACACCGGCATGGTGACCATGGTCACGCAGTGGCAGAACGAGTTCGAGCTGCACGCGCGCGCCATCCTGGGGTTGCCGGTGGACACCGCGCTCAAGAGCCCGGGCGCCAGCGCCGTGATCTATGGCGGCGTGGAGGCCCAGGGCATCGCCTTCGACGGCGTGGACGAGGCCCTGCGCGTGCCCGGCACCGAGCTGCGCCTGTTCGGCAAGCCCGAGAGCTTTCAGAAGCGGCGCATGGGCGTCGCGCTGGCGCGCGAGGCCGACGTGCAGCGCGCGCGCGAGAACGCCAAGCTCGCGGCCTCGAAGGTGAAGCCGCGCCGGGCCGCCTGACTCAGCCCCTGGCCTGTTGCGCCGCGAGCGCGACCGCTTCCCTGATGCGCTGGTAGGTGCCGCAGCGGCACAGGTTGCCGCTCATGGCCGCGTCGATGGCCGTGTCGTCGGGCCGGGGATTGCTTTTGAGCAGCGCGCAGGCGCTCATGAGCTGGCCCCCCTGGCAGTAGCCGCACTGCACCACGTCCACGGCGGTCCAGGCCGCGCGCAGGGCGGCGATCTCGGGACCTTCGATGCCTTCGATGGTGGTGATGGCCTGCCCCGCGACCGCGGAGACCGGCGTGACGCAGGCGCGGATGGGCTGGCCGTTGGCGTGCACCGTGCAGGCGCCGCACAGGGCCACGCCGCAGCCGAACTTGGTGCCGGTGAGTTTCAGGTCGGCGCGCAGCACCCACAGCAGGGGCGTGTCGGGGTCGGCGTCGACGCTGAGGTCGCGGCCGTTCACATTGAGCGCGGTGGTCATGGGCGGCTCCTCAGGCGAGTTTCAGGGGCAGGCTGCGCAGGCGCTGCCCGGTGAGCGCAAACAGCGCGTTGGCCACGGCGGGCGCGATCGGCGGCACACCGGGCTCGCCCACACCCTCGGGGGAGCCGTCACCCGGCAGGATCAGGCAGTCCACGCGCGGCGCTTCGTTGAGCCGCAGGATGGGCTGGTCGTGAAAGTTGCTCTGCTGCACCTGGCCGTCGACGATCTCCACGCCGCCATGCAGCGCGGCCGACAGGCCGAACACCACGCCGCCCTCCAACTGCTGGCGGATGCCCGCCGGGTTGACGGCAAAGCCGCAGTCGATGGCGCACCAGACGCGGTGCACGCGGATGGCCTTGTCGGGGCCGAGCGAGACCTCGGCCACCTGCGCGACCGTGGAGCCGAAGGAATCGTGCAGGGCGATGCCGCGCGCGGTCCGCGCGCCGTCGGGCGCGGGCGGCGAGGGGGTGCCCCAGCCCGCGGCCTGGGCGGCGGCCCGCAGCACGGCCAGCTGTTTCGGGTGCCGGCGCAGCAGCGATTCGCGAAAGGCCAGCGGGTCCTGGCCCGCCGCGTGCGCGCACTCGTCGACGAAGCCTTCCTTGAAGAAGGCCTGGTGCGAATGCCCCACGGAACGCCAGAAGCCCACCTGCAGCGGCGCGTCCACCTTGACGTGCGCGATGCGGGCGGCTGGCCACTCGTAGGCCTGGTCGAAAGCGCCCTCGCTGGTGGTCTTGTCGGGCCCGCCGCCGGGCAGGCCGAAGGCGCGCGTGAGCACCTGCGGCACGATGGCCTGGCCCGCGCTGGTGTTTTTCCAGGCGACGAGCCGCTTGTCGGCGTCGAAGCCAGCCTCGAAGCGCGCCGCGCAGGCCGGGCGGTACAGGTCGTGGCGGATGTCCTGCTCGCGGCTCCAGAGCGTCTGCACCGGATGTCCCGGCACCGCCTTGGCGATGGCGGCGGCCTGGGCGATGAAGTCCACCTCCAGCCGGCGGCCAAAGCCGCCGCCCAGCATGAGCACATGCACCGCCACGGCCTCGTCGGGCAGGCCCAGGGCCCCGGCCGCGGCCTTGCGCGCCAGCCCGGGCACCTGGGTCGACACCCACACCGTGGCCTTGTTGCCCTCGAACAGCACGGTGCAGTTGATGGGCTCCAGGGCCTCATGGGCCAGGTAGGGTGCGCGGTACTCGGCCTCGATGCGCGCCGCGGCGCCTGCGAGCGCGGCGTCCACCTCGCCGGTCTCGTAGAAGGCAAAGCCCTTTTCGGTGCGCGCGGCGGCGGCGAAACCCTCGATGGCCTGCGCGCTGGAGAAACTGGCGAGCGCGCCGTGGTCCCAGTTCACGTCCAGCTTGTCGGCCGCCTGGCGGGCGCGCCAGGGGTGGTCGGCGATCACCGCCACGCCGCCGGTGCCGCCGCGCAGGGGCTCCACGGCCAGCACGGCCTTGACGCCGCGCACCGCGCGCGCCGCGGCGTCGTCGTGGCTGTGCGCGCGGCCACCCAGGGTGGGGCACAGGCGCACGCTGGCGTACAGCAGGCCTTCGGGCAGGGCGTCGATGCCGAAGCGCGCGCTGCCATCGATCTTGCCGGGCGTGTCCAGGCGGCGCGTGGCTTGGCCGATGCGCTTGAAGCGCTCGGGCGCCTTGAGCGGCGGGTCGCGCGGCAGCGCTTGCTGCGCCGCCGCGGCGGCCAGGGCGCCGTAGCCCTGGCGGCGGCCGTCGGGCGCGATCACCTCGCCGTTCTCGGTGCCGCAGTCGGCCGCGGCGACGCCCCATTGCGCGGCGGCGGCGGCCACCAGCATCTGGCGCGCGGACGCGCCGGCCTGGCGCATGGGCAGCCACAGGTCCTTCACGCTGGACGAGCCGCCGGTCATCATCACGCCGATCTCGCGCATGGCCTTGGCGGTGAGCCAGCGCACGGCGTCGACGGCGAGGTTGTCGGTGTCGGGGTGCACCGGCAGGCCGTCGACCACGCTGGCGATGTTGTTGTAGATGGCGTCGATGGGCGACGGCTGCCAGCGCACGCGCGACCAGTCGGCGTCCAGCTCCTCGGCCAGCAGCATGCACAAGGAGGTGACCACGCCCTGGCCCATCTCGCTCTTGGCCAGCGTCACGGTGACCGTGCCGTCGCGCGCGATCCGGACCCAGCCGTTGAAGGCCACCTCGCCTTCGCCCGTGGGCAGCGGCTGCGCCGTGGTGAGGCGCTGGCGCGGTGGCATCAGGCCCCAGCCCACCACCAGGGCGCCGGCGATGCCCAGGGTGCCGAGGACGAACTTGCGTCGGGTGGTCGCCATGCGGCTTCTCCTTACTGGAAGGCCACCTCCGCGAAGCTCCTGAGCTTGCGGCTGTGCAGTTGGTCCACGCCGCCCGCGCGCAGCAGCTCCACCGCGCGGATGCCGATGCGCAGGTGCTGGTCCACGCGCTCGCGGTAGAAGTGATTGGCCATGCCGGGCAGCTTGATCTCGCCGTGCAGCGGCTTGTCGCTCACGCACAGCAGGGTGCCGTAGGGCACGCGGAAGCGGAAGCCGTTGGCCGCGATGGTGGCCGACTCCATGTCCAGCGCCACCGCGCGCGACTGCGAGAAACGCCGTTGAGGCGTGTTGTCGGGCAGCAGCTCCCAGTTGCGGTTGTCGGTGCTGGCCACGGTGCCGGTGCGCATGATGCGCTTGAGCTCGGCCGGCGGCACGCCGGTCACGTCGGCCACCGCGGCCTCCAGCGCGAGCTGGATCTCGGCGAGTGCGGGAATGGGCACCCACAGCGGCAACTCCTCGTCGAGCACGTGGTCTTCGCGCACGTAGGCGTGTGCCAGCACGTAGTCGCCCAGCTGCTGCGTGGTGCGCAGGCCGGCGCAGTGGCCCAGCATCAGCCAGGCGTGCGGGCGCAGCACGGCGATGTGGTCGGTGATGTTCTTGGCGTTGGCCGGGCCGACGCCGATGTTGACCATGGTGATGCCGCTGCGGTCCTCGCGCACCAGGTGGTAGCCGGGCATCTGCGGCAGGCGCGGCGGCGCGTGGCCCAGCTCGTCGCCGGGCCGGGCGTCCAGGCCCTTGCGCCGCGTGACCACGTTGCCCGGCTCGATGAAAGCGATGTAGGGGCTGTCGGGCTTGTCCATCTCGGCGTGGCCGAGCTTGATGAACTCGTCGATGTAGAACTGGTAGTTGGTGAACAGCACGAAGTTCTGGAACCAGTCGGGCGAGGTGCCGGTGTAGTGGCGCATGCGCTGCAGCGAGTAGTCCACGCGCGGGGCGGTGAACAGGGCCAGCGGGTGCGGATCGCCCGGGCCGGGCTCGTGGGTGCCGTTGGCGATGCCGTCGTCCATGGCCGTGAGATCGGGCAGGTCGAAGACGTCTCGCATGAAGGCGCGGCGCGTGGCGCCCATCTGGCCTTCCACGTGGTCGTGCTCGGCGAACGAGAAATGGATAGGGATGGGCTGGGTGCTGGTGCCGATCTCGATCTCGCCGCCGTGGTTGGCCAGCAGCAGGCGGAACTGCTCGCGGTAGTAGTCGCCGTACAGGTCGGGGCGGGTGAGGGTGGTTTCGTAGCGGCCCGGGCCGGCCACGAAGCCGTAGCTCAGGCGCTGGCGGCCGAGTTCGTCGGCCCCTTCGCCCAGGCGCAGGTTGCTGTGGCTCACCAGCCGCACGTAGGGGTAGCAGGCGCGCACGCGCACGTCGTGGAAATCGGCGCCACCGACGTAGTCGTGCAGGGCCTGGCGCAGGAACTCGACGCTGTGCTGGTAGATGCGGCGCACCTGATCCAGCGCGGCGTCCGGGTCGTCGAAGCGCTGGGGGGCGGTAAATTCGGGCGTTTTTTGCATGCGGCTATTGTGAAGTGAACGGCCTGAACTCCCCCGATTTGTCCCACGCGGCCGCCACCCTGGCCGTGGCGCTGGGCTGCGGCCTGCTGGTGGGCATCGAGCGCGAGCGGCGCAAGGGCGCGGGGCCGACGCGCGCCCTGGCCGGCCTGCGCAGTTTTGCGCTCACCTGCGTCACGGGCGCCGCGGCGGCGCTCACCGGGCTGAGCGGCATTGTGGTGGCGGGCGCGGCCTTCGTCGCGGGCCTGGGCCTGGTGGCCTACCTGAAGGACCGCTCCGAGGACCCTGGCGTGACGACCGAGGTGGCCTTGCTGCTGACCTACCTGGTCGGCGTGTTGAGCGCGCACAGCGCCGCGCTGGCGGCGGGCCTGGCCGTGGGCTTGACGGTGGTGCTGGCGGTGCGCGATCGGGCCCACCGCTTCGTCAATCACTGGCTGCGCGCCGCCGAGCTGCGCGACGGCCTGCTGCTGGTGGCGCTGGTGTTGCTGGGCCTGCCCCTGCTGCCCGATCGGCCGCTGTGGGGCGAGGCGCTCAATCCGCGCACCATCGGCACCTTGCTGGCCCTGCTGCTGACCCTGCAGTCGGCGGCCCACCTGGCGCGCCGGCTGCTGGCCACGCGGCACGCGGTGGCGCTGTCGGCGCTGGCCTCGGGCTTCGTGTCGAGCACCGCCACCATCGCCAGCATGGGCCTGGCGGCGCGCGAGGGCAGCGCCCCCGCGCGCGCCATGGCCGGCGGGGGCCTGCTGTCCTGCGTGTCGACGCAACTGCAGCTGCTGCTGGTGGCGGCCGCCGTGCGCCCGGCCTGGCTGCCGGTGCTGTGGCTGCCCGTACTGGTGGCCGCCACGCTGGCGCTGGCCTGGGGTTGGTGGCTCGTGCGTGGCGAGGTCAAGGACGTGGTGGTGACGGGCGCCACCCCGCGCACCGAGGCCTTGCCGAGCGCGCGCGACGACCGCATGTTCAGTCTGGGCGGTGCGCTGGCCGTGGCGGCGCTGCTGGCGGCCGTGCAGGCCCTGGTGCACGGCCTGCAGGCCTGGCTGGGCCAGGCGGGCCTGATGGCCGGCGCCGTGGTGGGCGCCCTGGCCGATCTGCACGCCTCGGTGGCGGCGGTGTTCAGCGACGCGGCGCCCGCTGAAGGGTCTCGGCACGCGCTGATGCTGGCGCTGCTGGTGCACGCGGGCAGCAAGTCGGTCACCGCGTTCGCGTCGGGCGGCTGGGCCTACCTGCGCTGGTTGGCGCCGGGGCTGTGGCTGCACACGCTGCTGGGCGTGGCCCTGCTGGCCTGGTGGGGCTGAGGGGGCGAGCGGCCCGCCGTGCGCTCAGCGGCGCACCGGCTCGCGCATGGTGACGAACTCCTCGGCCGCCGTCGGGTGGATGCCGATGGTGCTGTCGAACACCGCCTTGGTGGCGCCGGCCTTGAGCGCGACGGCGAAGCCCTGCACGATCTCGCCGGCCTCGGCGCCCACCATGTGCAGGCCCACCACGCGGTCGCTCCGGGTGTCCACCACCAGCTTCATCAGCGTGCGTTCGGTGCGGCCCGACAGGGTGTGCTTCAAGGCCTTGAACTCGCTGCGAAAGACGGTGACCTCCCCGAAGCGTTCACGCGCCTGGGCTTCGGTGAGGCCCACGGTGCCGATGCTGGGGTGCGTGAAGACGGCGGTGGGCACGAAGTCGTAGCTCATCTCGCGCGCGGCCTTGCCGGGCGCGGGGCCGCAGAGATCGTCCACCACCACCATGGCCTCGCCCAAGGCCACCGGCGTGAGTTGCACGCGGTTGGTCACGTCGCCGACGGCGCGGATGTGCGGCACGTTGGTCTGGTAGCGCTCATTGACCAGCACCTCGCCCTGGGCCCCCTGGGCCACGCCCACGGTGTCCAGCCCGAGTCCCTGGGTATTGGGCACCCGGCCGGTGGCATAGAGCGCGGCGTCCACGGTGAGGGTATTGCCGTCCTCGCAGGTCACGACGAGGCCGTCGGCGGTCTTGCGGATGTCGACCACGCCGGCATTGAGGTGCAGGTCCACGCCGGCCTTGGCCATCTCGGCCGCCGCGAAGTGGCGGATCTCGTCGTCGAAGCCGCGCAGCACCTGCTCGCCGCGGTAGAGCTGCGTCACCCGCGCGCCCAGGCCGTTGAAGATGGAGGCGAACTCGCAGGCGATGTAGCCGCCGCCGACGATGAGCAGGCGCTTCGGGAAGGGCTCGAGGTCGAACACCTCGTTGCTGGTGATCACGTGCTCGCGCCCGCTGAAGTGCGGCACATGGGGCGTGCCGCCCGTGGCGATCAGGATGTGGGCGGCACTGAAGCGCTGGTGGCCCGGCGAGCCGTCGGCGTGCAGCGTGGCGAGTTCGATGTCGTGGTCCCCGACCAGGCGCGCGAAGCCGTCGAGCCGCGTGACGCCGGCGCCGCTGAGCAGGTTGGCGTAGACGCTGTTCAGGCGCGCGATCTCCTGGGCCCGGTTGGCCTTGAGCGTGGCCCAGTCGAGGTGTGTTTCCCCCACGTGCCAGCCATAGCCGGCCGCTTCGGCGAAGGCCTCGTGGTAGTGCGCCGCGTAGCTGTACAGCTTCTTGGGGATGCAGCCCACGTTGACGCAGGTGCCACCCAGGCCATCGGTGCCCAGCACCTCGGCCAGGGCCACGCGCTGGCCACGCTGCGCGGCCATGCGCGCGGCGCGCACGCCGCCGCTGCCACCGCCGATGACGAAGAGATCGAAGTCGTAAGCGCTCATGGGGGGCGATGGTAGGCGAGCGGCGCGGCGTGATGTCGGGTCTTGTCTCAGTTCCCCGGACGGTTGGGGGGCCTTGACTGTCCACCTTCGGCCCAACTCCTGAGGGTATGCATGGGCGGGGCTGCCTAAGCTGGTGCCGTGCCTTGGACATCCGGTGCCATGGCCATCTCAGGGGGAAAACCATGCGCATCCGATATCCGTGGGCGTCGATGCCCTTGCTGCTGTGCACCGCCACGCTGGCCGCGGGCCCCAAACCCTAGCAACTGTGCGGAGACGTCCGCTTGAAGCAGCAGGCCATCGAGACCAACTACCGCTATCCACCGCGACCCGAACAACGGACCCCGAGGTGAAAAAGGCCACCACGCCTTGGCCACCGAATCCCGCGGTGGACCTGATCCCTCGGTTTCCCTACTGGTCTCGCGGGGACCGGTACCGAACCTGGCCTTACGCCGACGACAAACCGTACGCCCAGTACCTGGACACCTTTGAAGGCGTCGGTTTCGGCGTCGACTTTCAGTACCCCTGCTACACCATGGCCTATCTGGTGGGGTTCTTCAATGGGGTGTGGAATACGCGAAGGGAGGCTTGGGCCTCACTGGAGGTGCTGAAGCAACAGAACTTCATCGGTCCCGATTGGCACAGCGCGCCGGTGCGCTACGAGCTGTTCTACAACCAGACGTGCAAGCGCAGCGACGACGATGCATGCCTGCAAGACGTGGCCGAGGTGTTCCGCCAGCGCAGCACGGAGTTGAATGGCCTGCTGTCCCGGCGCTGGGAGCACTTCTGGGAGCAGGTCAGCGGCCAGAACGATCAGCCGGGTTCCTTCACTCAGCGCCTGGTGGCCCGGGTGGTGCGCAGCGACAAGGCACTGGGCAATTGGTTCGATGCACTGGCCAATGCGACGCTGGCCAAGATCACGGCGTTGAGCACGGCCTTGGCTGCGGACCCGCTCACCGCACAGGACATGGCCGAACACACCGCGCAACTGATCCGGGCCGGCCAGCGGGCCGAACGCGCTGTGCTCGTGGCCCATTCGCAGGGCAACCTGTTCGTCAATGCCGCTTACGAGGCTTATCTGGCCCATTCGCGCCAGGCTGGCGCGGCGGTGGGCGAGGACACCGGCTATGTCGCGGCCCAGGTGGTGCACATCGCGCCGGCCTCTCCCACCTTGCGCGGTCCGTATGTGCTGGCTGACAGCGACCTCGTCATCCATGGCCTGCGCCGGGTGGATGGCACCTACCTGCCGGTGTCCAACGTGAGCCTCCCAATGAACAGCCAGGACCGATCGGGCCACACGCTGATGGCCCTGGCCGACGCCAGCATGGCCTCCACCGCGTGCATGTCCGAGACCTTTGAGGCTGACTTTCCTCCCGCAAAAAAAAGCAAGGCGGATAAGGATGGATATGCCATCACGCTCAAGATCGAAGCCATCACGGCCAACACCCCCGAGCGCGCCGAGCGTTACCTGGCCTACATGCGCGCCCTGAGCGGCACCACCACGACCTACCCCACCGGCAAGGTCTGCGAGGACGAGTGACCCGGGGTGCCGGGTGCAGAAGCCCGTGCCCGGTGAAGCGCCCCGCGTGCGGCGCTTCAGTACGTGTAGACGCCGCGCCCCGTCTTGCGCCCCAGGTAGCCGGCGGCCACCATCTCTTTGAGCAACGGGCAGGGACGGTACTTGCTGTCGTTGTATTCCTCGACGTACACGTTCATGACGGCCAGGCACACGTCCAGGCCGATCATGTCGGCCAGCGCGAGCGGGCCGATGGGCTGGTTGGTGCCCAGCTTCATGCCGGCGTCGATGTCCTCGGCCGTGGCCAGGCCCTCGGCCAGCACGAAGAAGGCCTCGTTGATCATGGGCACCAGGATGCGGTTGACCACGAAGCCCGGCGCATTCTTCACCGTGATCGGCGTCTTGCCCAGGGCCTCGGCCAGGGCCTTCACCGTGGCGTGCGTGGCGTCGCTGGTCTGCAGGCCGCGGATGATTTCCACCAGCGCCATCATGGGCACGGGGTTGAAGAAGTGCATGCCGATGAAGCGGTCGGGGCGCTTCGTGGCGGCGGCCAGCTTGGTGATGCTGATCGAGCTGGTGTTGGTGGCGACGATCACCTCGGGCGCGAGCAGGGCGTCGAGCTGCTGCAGGATCTTGACCTTCAGCGGTTCGTTCTCGGTGGCGGCCTCGATCACCAGTTGCGCGCCCTTGAGGTCCTCGTAGTTCGTGCTGGTCTTGATCAGCGACAGCGCCTGGGCCTTGGCCTCGGCCGTCATCTTCTCTTTCTTGATCAACCGGTCCAGGCTGCCGGCGACGGTGGCCAGGCCCTTGTCCAGAGCGGCCTGCGCGATGTCGACCATGACCACGCGCAGGCCGTTGGTGGCGCAGGCCTGGGCGATGCCATTGCCCATGGTGCCCGAGCCGATGATGCCGACCGTCTGGATGCTGTTGCTGCTCATGCGAAGAACCTCGTCGAGAAAGGGAGTGGGATCAGGGGAAACCCGCGTGATGCGCGGGTGTCGGGGCGTCGCGGCTAGGCAGGTCTGCCTACACCGGCAAGGGGGCGCCTGCTACCTTGGCCGCCCATTGTCGCGTACCCATCCGGGTGCCGCCGGCAATGCAGGAGACAGCATGTACGACGTGATCATCGTGGGCGGCGGATCGGCCGGCTGCGTGCTGGCCGGCCGGCTCAGCGAGGACCCGGCCCTGCGCGTGGCCCTCATCGAGGCCGGGCCGCCCGACCGCAGCGTGCTCATCCACTGCCCCGCCGGGCTGGCGGTGCTGGCCAAGAACGGGCAGGCGAACTGGTGCTACGAGACCGTGCCCCAGCCCGGCCTGAACGGGCGGCGCGGCTACCAGCCGCGCGGCAAGGTGCTGGGCGGCTCCAGCTCGGTCAACGCCATGATCTATGCGCGTGGCCACCCCAGCGACTACGACGCCTGGGCCGCCGCGGGCAACCCGGGCTGGGCCTGGTCCGACGTGCTGCCGATCTTCAAGCGCGCCGAGCACAACGAGCGTGGCGCCGACGCCTTTCACGGCACCGGCGGGCCGCTGAACGTGCGCGACCTCACCAGCCCCAACCCCTTCGTGCCGCACTTCATCGAGGCGGGGCGCGAGGCGGGCTACCCGATCAACGCCGACTTCAATGGCGCCGATCAGGAGGGCATCGGCCACTACCAGGTCACGCACCAGCATGGCGAGCGCTTCAGCGCGGCCAAGGCCTACCTCACGCCGCACCTGGGCCGGCCCAATCTCACGGTCATCACCGATGCGCTGGTCTGCCGTGTGGTGCTGGACGAAGAGGCCGGCCAGGCACCGCGCGCCGTGGCCGTGGAGTACCGCGCCAAGGGCGGGCGCGGCCCCTTGCAGCTGGCGCGCTGCCGCGACGGTGGCGAGGTGGTGCTCAGCGCCGGTGCCTTTGGCTCGCCGCAACTGCTCATGCTCTCGGGCATCGGGCCGGGCGATCAGCTGCGCGAGCACGGCATCCGGGTGTTGCACCACCTGCCCGACGTGGGCGCCCACCTGCACGACCACGTGGACGTGGTGCAGGTGGTCAGCGCGCCGCGCGCGACCGAGCTGTTCGGCCTGTCCTTGCGGGGTGCGCTGGCGGCGCTGCGCGGCATCGGCGAGTGGCGGCGCGCGCGCACCGGCCTGCTCACCACCAACTTCGCCGAGGCGGGCGGCTTCATCCGCAGCTCGCCCGACGAGGCCGTTCCCGACCTGCAGCTGCACTTCGTCATCGGCAAGCTGGTGGACCATGGGCGCAAGACGGTGTTCGGCCACGGCTACTCCTGCCATGTCTGTCTGTTGCGCCCCAAGAGCCGGGGCACGCTGCGACTGGCCAGCCGCGACCCGCAGGTGATGCCGCTGATCGACCCGGCCTTTCTGAGCGACCCGGACGACACCGCGCGCCTGGTGCTCGGCTTCCAGCGCATGCGGCAGCTGCTGAGCCAGCCCGCGCTGGCGCGCTTCGGCGGCGTGGAGTCGCGGGCCTCGGCCGACGCACAGAGCGCGGCGCAGATCGAACAGTTCGTGCGCGGCCACGCCGACACCATCTACCACCCCGTGGGCACCTGCCGCATGGGACCGGGCGAGGGCGCCGTGGTGGACCCTGAGCTGCGCGTGCACGGCGTGAGCGGCCTGCGCGTGGTCGATGCCTCGGTGATGCCGCGCATCGTGGGCGGCAACACCAATGCCCCCGTGATCATGATCGCCGAGAAGGCGGTGGATATGATCCGCGCCGCACGCCGCGCCGCGGCCGAAACCACAACGGAGACAGCACATGATCCTGGAACACGCGGACATCCGCATCGATCCCTCGAAGGCCTCGGCGTTTGAGGAAGCCATCCTGCGCGGCGCGAGCACCGTCATCTCGACGGCCAAGGGCTTCCAGGGCTTCAAGGTCAACCGCAGCATCGAGAGCCCGGGCCGCTACCTGTTGATGATCTACTGGGACACGCTGGAGGACCACACCGTGGGCTTCCGCGGCTCGCCGGCCTTCGCCGAGTGGCGCGCCATCGTGGGGCCGTTCTTCGCGCAGCCGCCGGTGGTGGAGCACCTGGAGCTGGTGGGCAAGAGTTGATCCCCTGCGCCGCGCTGCGCGCGTCAGCCCCCAGGGGGCGATGTCTGCGGCCCGGGGGAGCCGGTTCCGCGGCGTCCTCGATCAAGTCGCGCGCGTCGGTGCTTGCTTTCTCATGAGGGTCGACTTGCCGAACAGGCTCTCCACCAGGTCGACCGCCAGTTCGGCCGTGCGGTTGCGCACGTCCAGCGCCGGGTTCAGCTCCATCACGTCGAGCGAGGCCAGCCGGCCGGTGTCCGCGATCATTTCCATGCACAGCTGCGCCTCGCGGTAGGTGGGTCCGCCGCGCACCGTGGTGCCCACGCCGGGCGCGATCTCTGGGTCCAGGAAATCGACGTCGAAGCTCACGTGCAGGTGGGTGTCGCCGTCGACGCCCGCGAGTGCCAGCTCCATGGTGTGGCGCATGCCCATCTCGTCGATGGTGCGCATGTCGAACACCTCCAGCCCGTGCTCGTGCACCAGGCGCTTTTCGCCCGCGTCCACGCTGCGGATGCCGATCTGGCGGATGTCCTGCGGGCGGATCGCGGGCGTGTGGCCGCCGATGCCCGTGAGTTCGGGCGGGCCCAGGCCGCACAGCAGGGCCACCGGCATGCCGTGCAGATTGCCACTGGGCGTGAGGGCGGCGGTGTTGAAGTCGGCGTGCGCGTCCAGCCACAGCACACGCAACTTTTTGTGTCTTTCGCGGCAGTGCCGGGCCACCGCGCTGATGGAGCCCAGGCCCAGGCAGTGGTCGCCGCCCAGCACGATGGGCAGGTGGCCGGCGCGCAGCTCGTCCAGCACGGCGCCGTGCAGGCCGTGGTTCCAGGCCGCCACCTCCTCGATGTGCCGGTAGCCGCCTTGCGGCGGGCGCCAGGGGTTGGCCGGGCCGGTCAGGTTGCCGCGGTCGTGCACCGTGAGGCCTTGGGCCTGCAGCACGGCCGCGAGGCCGGCCACGCGCAGGGCCTCCGGGCCCATGGACGCGCCGCGCGCGCCGGCGCCGATATCGGTGGGCGCGCCGATGAGGGTGATGGGGGCTTGCATGGCTCGGCATTCTCCGCGCGACTGTTACGAATCGCTACCCTGGGCGGGGCGCGTGAGGCCAGCCGACACCGGATACTCCCCCGTTCTCCTGTTCTGCGCCGGGCCGCCGCCCGGCCCCGCGCCCGTATGCTGCTTCGTCTCTTGTGCATTCCCGCGCTGCTTGCCGGCCTGGCCGCCTGCGGCGGTGGCGGTGGCTCCGATGGCCCCGGCCAGTCCCCGTCCTCTCCCTTGCCGCCCTCCAGCGTGACGCCCTTGCCACCGGGCGCGGGCCCTGGCCTGGGCAATGCCTGCGCCAGCCCGGCCGGCCGCGTGCTCGAGGTGGGCCCCGGCAAAACCTATGCCTCGCCCGCCGCCGCCGCGGCCGCCGCCCAGTCGGGCGACACCATCCGCATCAGCGCGGGCGACTACCGGGGCTCGGCCGCCGTCGCGCAATGGACGGCCGGCAACCTGACCATCTGCGGCGCGGGCGGCCCCGCGCGCATGTACGCCGACGGCCAGAACGCGCGCGGCAAGGGCATTTGGGTCATCGGTGGCGCCAACGTCACGGTGGATGGCATTTCCTTCCACAACGCCACCGTGCCCGACCAGAACGGCGCCGGCATCCGCGCCGAGCACACCAGCGGGACCCTGCGCATCCTCAACAGCGGCTTCTACGACAACGAGAACGGCCTGCTGGCGAACCCGGGCAACGGCAGCATCGACATCAGCTACACCGAGTTCGCGGGCAACGGGCGCGGCGATGGCTATACGCACAACCTCTATGTCAACCAGATCGACCGCCTGGTGGTGCGCGCCAGCTTCTTCCGCCAGGCCCGCATCGGGCACAACCTGAAGAGCCGCGCGCGCGACAACCTGATCGAGAACAGCTACTTCATGGACGGCCCCAGCGGCACCGCCAGCTACCAGACCGACTTCCCGAACGGTGGTCAGGTCGTCCTGCGTGGCAACCTCATGCAGAAGGGCCCGAACGCCGACAACGCCTACCTCGTCGCCTATGGCTTCGAGGGCTACACCAATCCCTCGCGCTCGCTGCAGCTGGTGCACAACACCCTGGTGAGCACGCGATCGGGCGGCGGCTACCTGTACGTGGCCAGCGGCGCCAGCGCCGTGGGCCTCACCGCCAACCTGTTCGCGGGCACGGGCAGCCCCACGCTGATCGCCGGCGGCTTCTCCAGCGGCAGCGTGGGCCAGAGCCAGAACGTTTTCGACATGGCGGCCAACATCCCTGGCGCCAGCAACGTGGGCGCGCCGAACTTCTGGCCCAACGCCACGCTGCAGGCCCGCATCGGCCTGTCGGGCGTGCCGGACGCAGCCTATGTGAACGACACGCCCAGCCCCTTCGTGCTGCGCGCCATCGCCGGGGGAAGCCGGGTGGCCGGGGCCCTGCAGTCGGCGCCTTGATCAGCCCTTGCGCACCACACGCAGCGCCGAAGGCCGCACCACCACCTGAACGGAGCGGGCGAAGCCCAGCCATTCGCCGTCGGCGGCCAGCGGCAGGTCGCCCCGTGCCAGGATCAGCAGGGCCTCGAAGGCCTGGGTGTGGATGCGGGGGTGGCCCAGGTGGCGGCCGCGCAGCAGGCGCGGCAGCATGCGCAGCGCGCCGCCGCGCGTGAACGGCCCCGCCAGCAACAGGTTGAGCAGGCCGTCGTGCGTGCGCGCGCCCGGCGTGGCGGGCATGCCGCCACCAAAGCTGGGCGTATTCAGGCTGGCCGCGAACAGGGCGGGACCGCTGTGCAGGTGCTCGCCGTCCACGGTGATGTCCAGCGCCCAGGTGCGCAGGGCCGCGAGTTCGCGCAGCGTGGCCCAGAGGTAGCGCGGCAGGCCGCGCAGGCGGGCCGGGCCATCGATGGCGCGGCGCGCCACGGCGGCGTCGAAGCCCGCGCTCAGGCTGGAGATGAAGGGCGTCTCGTGCGGGCGGCCCTGGCCGTCGTGCCAGAGGGCCAGGCCGAGGTCCATGAAACTGGGCGGCGCGTTGAGCGCATGCGACAGCCAGGTCAGCGGCGCCTCCCCCCCCAGGCCGAGCGCGCGCGCCACGTCGTTGCCGCTGCCCAGGGGCACCAGGCCCAGCTCGTGGTCGCGCGCGATCAGCGCGGGCAGCCAGCGGTGCAAGGTGCCGTCGCCGCCCACGGCCACCACGCGGCTGCCAGGGGGCAGGGCGTGCAGCACGGCGAGCGCCGCGTCGGCGCTGTCGGGCACGTGCAGGGTCACGTCGGCGGGCAGGGCGCGGCGCAGCTCGGGTAGCAGGGCCGGGGCCCTGCCGGCGCGAGCGGCGGGATTGACGAGGACGGCACGCACGGAGGCGGCGCCGTCACATGTTGCGCCGGTACTGGCCGCCCACCTCGAACAGCGCGCTGGTGATCTGGCCCAGCGAACAGCAGCGCACCGCGTCCATCAGCACCTCGAACACGTTGCCGTTCTCGATCACGGCGCGCTTGAGGCGCGCCAGCATCGCGGGCGACTCGGCCGCGTGGCGGGCATGAAAGTCCTGCAGGCGCTTGAGCTGGCTTTGCTTTTCATCTTCGGTGGAGCGCGCCAGCTCCAGCGACTGCGGGATCGGGTCGCCGTGTGGGTTGCGGAAGGTGTTCACGCCGATGATGGGCAGCTCGCCGGTGTGCTTGAGCATCTCGTAGTGCATGGACTCATCCTGGATGCGGCCGCGCTGGTAGCCGGTCTCCATGGCGCCGAGCACGCCGCCGCGCTCGGCGATGCGCTCGAATTCGGCCAGCACCGCCTCCTCCACCAGTTCGGTCAGCTCCTCGATGATGAAGCTGCCCTGGCTGGGGTTCTCGTTCTTGGCCAGGCCCCACTCGCGGTTGATGATGAGCTGGATCGCCATGGCGCGGCGCACCGAGTCTTCGGTGGGCGTGGTGATGGCCTCGTCGAAAGCGTTGGTGTGCAGGCTGTTGCAGTTGTCGTAGATGGCGATCAGCGCCTGCAGGGTGGTGCGGATGTCGTTGAACTGGATTTCCTGCGCGTGCAGGCTGCGCCCACTGGTCTGGATGTGGTACTTGAGCTTCTGGCTGCGCTCGTTGGCACCGTACTTGTCGCGCATGGCCACGGCCCAGATGCGCCGTGCCACGCGGCCCATCACGGTGTACTCGGGGTCCATGCCGTTGCTGAAGAAGAAGCTCAGGTTGGGCGCGAAGTCGTCGATGTGCATGCCGCGTGCGAGGTAGGCCTCCACGAAGGTGAAGCCGTTCGACAGCGTGAAGGCGAGCTGGCTGATCGGGTTGGCCCCGGCCTCGGCGATGTGGTAGCCGCTGATGGACACCGAGTAGAAATTGCGCACGTCGTGGTGCACGAAGTAGCTGGCGATGTCGCCCATCACCTTGAGACTGAACTCGGTGCTGAAGATGCAGGTGTTCTGGCCCTGGTCTTCCTTCAGGATGTCGGCCTGCACCGTGCCGCGCACATTGGCCAGCACCCATTCGCGGATCTTGGCGGCCTCTGTGGCGGTGGGCTCGCGGCCGTTGTCGGCCTGAAATTTCTCCAGGTTCTGGTCGATCGCCGTGTTCATGAACATGGCCAGGATGCTGGGCGCCGGGCCGTTGATGGTCATGGACACGGAGGTGGCCGGGTGGCAGAGGTCGAAGCCGCCGTAGAGCACCTTCATGTCGTCCAGCGTGGCGATGCTCACGCCCGAGTTGCCGACCTTGCCGTAAATGTCCGGGCGCGGGTCGGGGTCGTTGCCGTACAGCGTGACCGAGTCGAAGGCGGTGGACAGGCGCTTGGCCGGCATGCCTTCGGACAGCAGCCGAAAGCGCCGGTTGGTGCGGAAGGGGTCGCCCTCGCCGGCGAACATGCGGGTGGGGTCCTCGCCTTCGCGCTTGAAGGCGAAAGTGCCGGCGGTGTAGGGGAAGCTACCGGGCACGTTCTCCAGCATCAGCCACTTGAGCAGTTCGCCGTGGTCTTCGTAGCCCGGCAGCGCCACCTTGCGGATCACCGTGCCCGACAGGCTTTTGGTGGTGAGCGCCGTGCGGATTTCCTTGTCGCGGATCTTCACCACGTACTCGTCGCCCGCGTAGGCCTTCTGCATGTCCGGCCACTGCGCCAGCAGCTTGCGCGCGCCCGGGTCCTGGTCGAGTTCGCGCACCTGGGCCAGGTCGATCACCGCTTCGGCGGCGCGGGCACGCTCGGGCTTGTCCTTGCGCAGCATGCCCGCCGTGGCCTGCAGCTGCTGGATCTCGCGTGCCAGGCGCGCCTGTTCGCGCACGGACTTCTTGTAGCCGCGCACGGTGTCGGCGATCTCGGCCAGGTAGCGCGTGCGCGCGGGCGGCACCACGGGGGTCTGGTTGGTGCTGTGGCGCACGTCCACCACGGGCAGGCTGCCTTCTTTCAGCGCCAGGCCGAGCCCGGCCAGGCGGGGCTTGAGCGCCTGGTAGAGCGCGGTCACGCCGTCGTCGTTGAAGCGCGCGGCCATGGTGCCGAAGACGGGCATCTCGTCCGCCCGCTTGCCCCAGGCCTCCTTGTTGCGCTGCACCTGCTTGGCGACGTCGCGCAAGGCATCGGCCGCACCCTTGCGGTCGAACTTGTTGATGGCCACGAACTCGGCGAAGTCCAGCATGTCGATCTTCTCGAGCTGGCTGGCGGCGCCGAACTCGGGCGTCATCACGTACAGCGGCACATCCACGTGCGGCACGATGGCCGCGTCGCCCTGGCCGATGCCCGAAGTCTCCACGATCACGAGGTCGAAGCCCGCGGCCTTGCAGGCGGCGATCACATCGGGCAGGGCGGCGCTGATCTCGCTGCCGAAGTCGCGCGTGGCCAGGGAGCGCATGAAGACGCGCGGACCGTTCTGCCACGGCGCGATGGCGTTCATGCGGATGCGGTCGCCCAGCAGGGCACCGCCACTTTTGCGCCGCGAGGGGTCGATGCTGATGACGGCCGCGCGCGCGGCGTCGCCCTGGTCCAGGCGCAGGCGGCGGATGAGCTCGTCGGTGAGCGAGGACTTGCCCGCGCCGCCGGTGCCCGTGATGCCGAGCACCGGCACCTTCACCTGCGCGGCGGCCTCGCGCACGGCCTGCACCAGCGCGGCGTCGGCCTGTCCGTTCTCGATCACGGTGATGAGCTGGGCCAGCGCGCGCCAGTGCATCTCGCCGTGGCCCTGGATGGCCTTCAAGGCCTTGGGTGCGTGCGATGAGAGGTCGTGGTCGCAGCGCATGACCATCTCGCCGATCATGCCCTGCAGGCCCATGCGCTGACCATCCTCGGGGCTGTAGATGCGCGCCACGCCGTAGGCCTGGAGCTCCTGGATTTCGCTCGGCACGATCACGCCGCCGCCACCGCCGAAGACCTGGATGTGCGCGCCGCCGCGCTGCTTGAGCAGGTCCACCATGTACTTGAAGTACTCGACGTGGCCGCCCTGGTAGCTGCTGATGGCGATGCCCTGCACGTCTTCCTGCAAGGCGGCGGTGACCACCTCGTCCACGCTGCGGTTGTGACCGAGGTGGATCACCTCGGCGCCCATGCCCTGCAGGATGCGCCGCATGATGTTGATGGCCGCGTCGTGCCCATCGAACAGGCTGGCTGCGGTGACGAAGCGCACCTTGTGCTTGGGGCGGTACTGGGTCAGGGCCTGGTAGTCGGCGCTCAGCTGGGTCATGGCTCGTCTCTCTGGGGTGGGTTCATTCGACGCGCAGGTTCTTCAGCGCGGGGTCGTCGGGCGGGAAGCGCAGCGCCAGCCGCTGCAGGGTGTCGCGCACGATGGTGGCGACCATGAGGTTGCGGTGGGTCTTGCTGTTGGCGGGCACCACGGTCCAGGGCGCCCAGGGCGTGCTGGTGGTTGCCAGAAAGTCCTCATAGGCCTTCTGGTACGCGCCCCATTGCTTGCGCACCTCGAGGTCGCCCAGGCTGAACTTCCAGTGCTTCTCGGGGTCGTCGATGCGGTCCTGCAGGCGCTGGCGCTGTTCGTCGAAGCCGATGTGCAGCATGAACTTCAGGACCACGGTGCCGGTCTCGGCCAGCAGGCGCTCGAAGTCGTTGATGTGCGCGTAGCGCTGCTGGGTCTGGGCCTTGTCGATCCAGCCGTTGACGACGGGCACCAGCACGTCCTCGTAGTGGCTGCGGTTGAAGACGACGATCTCGCCATTGCCGGGCATGGCCTGGTGGATGCGCCAGAGGTAGTCGTGCGCACGCTCGGCCTCGCTGGGCGCCTTCCAGCCCACGGTGCGCACGCCCAGCGGACTGGTGCGGCCGAACACGCCGCGCACGGTGCCGTCCTTGCCGGCGGTGTCGGTGCCCTGCAGCACCACCAGCAGCTTGTAGCGCGCATCGGGATGGAACACGTTCTGCAGCTGATCGATTTCATCGGCCAGCCGCTCCACCGCGGCCTTGTCGGCGGCCTTGTCACCGCCCGAAAAGGGCTTCTCGGCGGGATCGAGCGACTTGAGCGAGACCTGGGGCCGCGCGGCCTCGGGGTCGATCTGCCAGCGCTGCCAGGCCGAGCCCTTGGGCGCGCGCAGCACCGACGCAGGGAAGGGCAGGCGGATGTCGCTGGGGCTGGGCATGGCGGGTCTTGGCGGGGGCGCGACGGACACCCTAACCGGGCTTGGTCGAATTGACGTTAACGTAAACGTCAATGGTAGCGGCAAACCAGAAAAAAAGGGGCGCCGAAGCGCCCCTGTACAGGATGAGCGGTGGTCAGTTGTAGAGCACCGAGGGCAGCCACAGGCCGATCCCGGGGAACAGGTACAGCAGAACGATGGCGATGATCTGTATGCCCATGAAGGGAATCATGCCGGCGAAGATCTGGTTCAGCGTCACATGCTTCGGTGCGACGCCCTTCAGATAAAACGCGCTCATGGCCACCGGGGGGCTCAAGAAGGCGGTCTGCAGGTTCAGCGCCACCAGCAGGCCGAAGAACAGCGGATCGACGCCGAAGTTGTCCAGCAGCGGGATGAAGATGGGCATGAAGATCACGATGATCTCGGTCCATTCCAGCGGCCAGCCCAGGATGAAGATGATCACCTGCGACAGGATCAGGAACTCGGTTTTGGACAGGTTCATGCCCAGCACCCACTGCTCGACCAGCTCCTGTCCGCCCAGCAGTGCGAAGGCGGCCGAGAAGATGGCCGAGCCCACGAACAGCCAGCACACCATCGCACTCGTCTTGGCCGTGAGGAAGACGCTTTCTTTGACCACGCTGAACGTGAGCTGCCGGTAGGCGGCCGCCAGGAGAAGGCCGCCAAAGGCACCGACGGCGGCCGCTTCGGTGGGCGTCGCCAGGCCGAACACGATGGAGCCGAGAACGGCCAGGATGAGCACCATCAGCGGGAAGAAGCTGGCGAGCAGCATCTTGAAAATCTCGACCCTGGCGTAGCTGAACAGCGCATAGAACACCGCGAGCGCGAGGGCTCCCACGGCCACGCCGATCCAGTAGCCACTGCCCGCGCCGCCCTGCGCAGTGTCGGCGCCCGAGGCGCCGTCACCCGTGCCAGCCGGCGCCGCCGAAGGCTCGGCGAGGCCGCCGGTCGCGGGCTCGCCCAGCGCCTCGGGCTCGTCCGCGGAGGGTGGCTCGGCCAAGCCATCGCCGCCTTCGCTGCTGGGCGGCTCGCTCAGTCCGCCATCGGGCTCGGCCAGTCCCTGGTCGTCGGCGCCCGGTGGCTCGGCCAGGCCGCCGCCGCTGTCCTGTGCACCGCCGCCCAGACCCAGGGGCACCAGACCGGCCGGCACATCGGCCGCCACCGGCTTGGCGCTGGGGTAGCTGAGCACCGCCACGGCCACGAATAGGGCCGCCGGCAACAGCACCACGCCGAGCTGGCGCAGCAGGTAGCTGGTGGAGACGCCCTGGTTGTTGCGGCCCTTGAGCGCCGACAGCAGGCCGAGCAGGGCCGACTTGCCGGCGGTGGCGCCCAGCTTCAGCAGAGGCTCGGGCAGCGGCACGCGACGCTGCTCGGCCGTCAGAGGCGGTGCCCAGGTCGGCTTGAGCTTGGCCATGACGATCACGTACACGATGTACAGACCCGCCAGCATGAGCCCGGGGAAGAACGCCCCCGCGTACAGCTTGACCACCGACACGCCGGCCGTGGCGCCGTAGACGATGAGCAGCACCGACGGCGGGATCAGGATGCCCAGGCAGCCGCCTGCGGTGATGGCGCCCGCCGCCAATCGCGTGTCGTAGCCGCCCTTGAGCATCTGCGGCAGCGCCAGCAGGCCCATGAGCGTGACCACCGCCCCGACGATGCCGGTGGCCGTGGCGAACACCGCGCAGGTGACCAGCGTGGCCACGGCCAGCGAGCCCGGCACGCGCGCCAGCGACAGATGCAGGCTGCGAAAGAGCTTCTCGATCAGGTTCGCCCGCTCGACCAGGTAGCCCATGAACACGAACAGGGGGATGGCGATCAGCACGTCGCTGGCCATCACCGAGAAAGCGCGCTGCACCATCAGATCCAGTGTCTGCGTGATCGCGCCGGCCGCGGTCTGGTTGCCCGAGTGGTAGGCGAAGAAGGTGAAGATCATGCCCATGCCCATGAGCGTGAAGGCGGTGGGAAAGCCCAGCATGATGGCCACCACCACCAGCGAGAGCATGAGCAGGCCGTAGTGGCCGTTGGTCATGGTGTCGACACTGAACACCATGGCCAGCACGCCGGCCACGATGACGCCCATCAGCGTGAAGCCGAACCAGAGTTCCTTGCGGATCGCCATCACTGACCGCCTTTCTTGCTGACCAGCGTCTGGTCCAGGGCTTCGATGTCGGCGTCTTTCACGTGCACCATTTCCTTGAGCTTGTCGACGTCGACCTCTTCGACGTCCTCTTCCTTGCTGGGCCATGCGCCAGTGCGCAGGCAGATCACGCAGCGGATGATTTCGGCGATGCCCTGCAGCAAAAGGAAGGCGCCGGCGATCGGCACGAAGAATTTGAAGGGGTAGACCGGGAGCGGGTCGGCGTTGAAGGTCTGCTCGCGGATCGCGAGCGATTCGTTGGCGAAGGTCCAGCCCGCCCAGGTGAGCGCGATGACGCCCGGCAGAAAGAACAGGATGTACAGCGTGAGGTCGATCGAGGCCTGCGTGCGCGGGCGGAAGAAGCCGTAGAGCACGTCGCCGCGCACGTGACCGTTCTTGGCCAGGGTGTAGGCGCCGGCGGTCATGAAGAGCACGCCGTACAGCATGATCTGGGCGTCGAGCACCCAGGCGTGCGGGTGGTTGAGCACGTAGCGGGAGAACACCTCCCAGGTGATCAGCGCCGTCAGGAGCACCACCGTCCAGGCGCAGGCCTTGCCGAACCAGGTCGATATGGCGTCGACCGTGAGAAGTAGTTTTTGCATGGAGTTCCCCGGAAACAGAAAGGGCGCCCAAGGGGGCGCCCTTTCCTGGGCTGGCTGTTGGCGATCAGCTCTTCTTGGCGCCGCGGCCGAAGTAGTGGTTGTAGGCCATCTTGAAATCGACCGTGTAGTCGTTCTGCCACTGGCCCGCGCGGGCGGCGAAAGCCTTCTGCGAGTCGAGCACCTTCTTGAACAGCGGGTTCTCGCCGGACTTCTTGGCGATGGTCGCGTCCCAGGCGGCGAGCTGCGCGCGCAGCACCGGGTCGGGCGTCTTGAAAAACTTGACACCGGCCTTCTTGAGCTCGATGTAGTCCTCGCTGTTGCGGTGGATGGCCTTCCAGCTCATGTCGGCGCTGGCGGCCTGCACGGCGTAGTCGATGATGGCCTTGAGTTCGCCGTTGAGGGCCTTGTACTTGGCGCCGTTGAACAGGATCTCGAACTGCTCGCCGCTCTGGTGGAAGCTCTGCAGCATGCAGTTCTTGGCCACGTCGGCGAAACCCAGCACGCGGTCGGACGAGGCGTTGTTGAACTCGGCCGCGTCGATCAGGCCGCGGTCCAGCGCGGGGACGATCTCGCCGCCGGGCAGCGGGTTGACCGCGGTGCCCATGGCGGTGAACACGTCCACGGCCAGGCCCACGGTGCGGAACTTCAGGCCTTTCATGTCCTCGACCTTGGCCACCGGCTTCTTGAACCAGCCCAGGGGCTGGCAAGGCATGGGGCCGTAGAGGAAGGACGCGACGTCCATGTTCAGGGACTTGTAGATCTCGTCCACCAGGTCCTTGCCGCCGCCGTAGTAGTGCCAGGCCAGCACCATGTTCGGGTCCATGCCGAAGGCGGGGCCGGAGCCCCAGAGGGCCAGGGCCGAGTTCTTGCCGTAGTGGTAGGCGATCACGCCGTGGCCGCCGTCCAGCGTGCCCTTGGACACCGCTTCCAGCAGCTGGAAGGCCGGCACCACCGCACCGGCGGGCAGCACCTCGATCTTGAGGCGGTTGCCCGCCATGTCGTTGACTTTCTTGGCGAAGTCGTTGGCGTACTCGTGGAAGATGTCCTTGGCGGGCCAAGTGGACTGGAAGCGAAGCGTGGTGGTCTGTGCGGTGGCGACCATGGGCACGGCCATGGCACCGGTGGCGACGGCGGCACCCTTGAGCACGCCGCGACGGGACGGGACGGTTTTCTTCTCGGACATCGGTTTGTCTCCAGTGAGGGTCAGGTGGAGCGGGCATCATCCTTCCGGGTGCATGCTTACCAAGACAGGGTTTTCACGGAGCGTGGGGCGGGGTGTCAGCCTCTTGTCCGCCTTCTGTTCGCGAAGGGGACAGCGGTCAGCGAACCGCGTGAATTTTTTTGAAGCGGGCGATGAAATTCTTCAAAATTTCATAATGTGAATTGTGGCGCCGCGTGTGTCTCAGGGCGGGTGTCGGCCCGCCGGCGCCACTGGCACCGATCTGGTGCCGCTGCTTTGCAGCAACAAAGGCGCGGATGCGATGGCTGGACACGTAACCAGATGCGAAAGCCAGCCACAACATGTTGCGAAAAAGAAGCGCCTGCCCGACCACTGGTCGGTTTTCCAAACTCAAAGTTGAGACGAAAGCGTCAAGCCCCCTGTCAATCCTGACAGGGTTTGTGCGATCCGTCACACATTTCTTTTTTCAATGGAGTCCTAGGTCTTTAAAGGGAACTCCATGACAACGTTGGGAACGCTCGAACTCGCGGCGCCGAAGGATCCGCCGCTCAACCCCGCTTTGCGCGCGCGCCTGGAGCGGGACTTCCTGCCCCGCTGGGAGGGGGACTGGGGGGGCAAATTCGTGCTGCACGGCAGCCAGCCCGGACCCAACGCGGTGCGCCTGGACGGCAACGACTACCTGAGCGTCACCGGACACCCGGACATCGTGTCGGCACAGGTCGCGGCCCTCACCCGCAACTCGGAATTCGTGGTGCAGTCGGGCGTGTTTCTGCTGGCCCAGCACCCCTCGCGGGCCCTGGAGCTGGAGATGGCGAACTGGGTGGGCAAGGAGGACGGCCTGATTTGCCAATCGGGCTACTCGGCCAACGTGGGCCTGCTGCAGGCCATCGCCAACGCCGACACGCCGGTCTACATCGACACCATGGCCCATACCTCGCTGTGGGAAGGCGCCCATGCGGCGCGGGCGCCCGCGTCCCCGTTTCGCCACAACGACCCGGACCACCTGGACCGGGTGTTGACCAAGAAGGGCCCGGGCGTGGTGGTGGTGGACTCGGTCTACAGCACGACCGGCGCCGTCTGCCCCCTGCGCGAGATGGTCGAGGTGGTGGAGAAGCACGGCGCCATGATCCTGGTCGACGAATCGCATTCGCTGGGCACCCATGGCCCGCGCGGCGCCGGCCTGTGCGCCGAGCTGGGCCTGACCGACCGGGTGCACTTCATCACCGCCAGCCTGGCCAAGGCCATGGCCGGGCGCGCCGGCTTCTTCACCATGCCGGCCAGCATGCGCTACTACGTGCTGAGCTCCAGTTTCCCGAACATCTTCAGCTCCTGCCTGCTGCCGCACGAGGTGGCCGGCCTGCGCGCCACCGTGGGTGTGCTGCAGCGCGCCGACGCGGCGCGCGAGCGGCTCATGGCCATCACGCGGCGCCTGCGCGCCAGCATCAGCGACATGGGCTACCCCATCCACCAGGGCAGTGAGCAGATCATCGCGCTGGAGGCCGGCACCGAGCCCGGGACCATGCGCCTGCGCGATGAACTGGAAGCCCGCGGCCTGTTCGGTGCCATCTTCTGTGCGCCCGCGACCAGCCGCAACCGCGCCATGGTGCGACTGACGCTGAACGCCGCGCTCACCGAGGCCGAGATCGAGCACATCGAGGCGGTGCTGCGCGAGGTGGCTCCCATCGTGCAGCCCTGGGAGTGGCCGATCGCCCGCCGCGCACGGGCGGGCGCGGCCGACTGAGGGGCACGGGCGGACGCGTGCCGCCCGCCGCCTCAGTGGTCCTGCACCATGCGGTGGTTCTCGGACTGCAGGAAGTTGCGGTACGGGTAGATGGGCTGGGGCAATTCGGTCCCTTCGAGCTGGAAGGGCGCGGCCATGAGCAGGCCGTCCTCGCCGATGGCGATGGCGGGCGCCGTGCGCACCCGACCGGGCAGGGCAAGTTGCTGGTGCAGTTCCACCGCGGCCAAGCGCTGGCCGGCGCGGATGGCCTGCACCACCTCCATGCCCAGCGCCGCCGAGGCGGCGAGATCGGCCAGGTCGGGCAGGCTGGAGGTGGGCTCAAGTTGCAGCCAGTGCACCTGGCCAGCCATGTCCAGGCCGATCAGGCCGAAGGGCTCGCCGATCACCACGTACTCCACCCAGTGGTGGTGGGTGTAGTCGCGCAGCCACTGCGCCACCGAAGGGATCTGCAGCAGCGACAGCTGATTGGGCCGCAGCACGCCGCGCCACAGGGTGTTCAGCCGCGGGTGGGGCGCCTGGGCCAGGCGGCGCAGCACGCCCAGCAGGTGGCGGGTGATGTCGGTGGCCTGTTTCGGCACGAACTGGTCGATCAGGCCGTTGTTGAAGGCCTGGATGGCGATCTGCTCGTCGGCCTGGCCGGTGAGCAGCACGCGCGCGCCCGGCCAGTCGAGCAGGGTGTTGAGCACCGTCAGGCCGTCGGTGCCGGGCATGGCGTAGTCGACCACGCAGACCTGGGCCAGGTGGTAGCGCTCGGGGCGACTGGCCCAGTAGCGCAGGACCTGGGGAATGAGGGGTTGCCCCTGGCGCCAGCGGTCGATCATCTGCAGCTGCAGGGCGGCGTCGGCCTCCCAGTGCGCGGGCTCGGCCTGCATACGGGCCAGGAAGCCGGACGGCCGGGAGTAGAGCTCCACCTGGGTCTGGGCGGGCACCACCATGCCGAGCATTTCGAGGTAGTCCGGGTCGTCGTCCAGGAAGAGGACGCCGCCTGGGCGCTGGAAGAGGGAGAGGGTCAGAGCCATTGGGATTGGGCGGTGGCGGCGGGCCGAACGGGCGCCGTCGCGGTCAGGGGCAGGTCGATCATGAAGACGGCGCCCAGTCCGGGTTCGGAGTGCACGCTCAGGCGGCCACGCGCGGCTTCGACCACGTTCTTGCAGAACGTGAGGCCCAGTCCGTTGCCTGCGCCGGCCTGCGAGGAATAAAAAGGTTCAAAGATGCGATTCTGCAACTCGTGCGAGATGCCGACGCCGTCGTCCGAGACGGCGATGCGGCCCTTGCCGTGATGGATGCCCACGTCGACCCGCAAATCGCCCGGTTGGGGCGCGTGGCTGGCGGCCGCCAAGGCGTGCAGGGCGTTCTTCAGCAGGTTGATCACCACCTGGGCGAACAGGGAGCGCGAACCGAGGAAGCAGAAGTCCTGCTGCACCTGCACACGCACGCAGTCGCGCTCGCGCGAGCTGCGGTAGGGGTAGTTGGCGACCACCTCCTGAACCAGTTCGGCCGCCCGGATGGTGCTTTGTTCGCGCGGCAGGCGCAGCAGCTGGGCGTTGGAGATCTGGGTGTCGATCTGGCGGTTCATGCTGCGCACCAGGTTTTGCAGCCGCGTGGCCAGTTCCTCGAACTTCTTGCGCTTGGCGTCGCTCACGTCGTGCTGCGAGAGGTTGCGCAGCACGTCGCCCATCAGGTTCACGGTGGCCAGAGGGGTGCGCAACTCGTGCGCCATCACGCCCATGGTGGAGAGGGTGTTGAGCAACCGGGCGCGGCGCAGGTTGGCGCTGGAGATGCCCAGCATCAGGCCCATGGTCCAGGCGAAGGCGATCACGACCACGTTGGCCAGGGGCTGCTCCGGGCCCACGGGGCTGGCGCCCATGAGGTGCGCCGAGTACAGCCCCGCCGCACCGCCGGTGAACAGGCCCAGCGTGGCCAGGCGCCAGTCGGTGGCGTGGTAGTAGATGAGGACCATGGCCGCGACGCTGCCCAGCCAGGCGGGGTTGCCGCCGTTCATGGCGTACATCCAGGTGAAGAACCACGGCAGCTGGATCCAGGTGGCCAGGCTGAACAGACGCCCGCTGGCGGCCGAGGTCGGGTCGCGGCGCAGGCTGGGCATGAGGTAGATGAGCGCCGTGAACGCCATCAGGAGCCGGGCCAGTGGGTTCTCGTAGGGCTGGGGCACGGCGTGCGCCCAGATCCAGTAGATCAGCAGGTGCCCGCTGAACGTGAAGAAGCCGATCCACACCAGTCGGCGCGGCGATGGGTGCAAAATGGGCTCCAGCGGCGTGTGCACGACTTCGTCGAGCAACCACTGCCGCCACCTTGCCCACCCGCTTTTCCACTGCAACCGGTTCAGCCGCAATATGGTCTCCTGTCCTGACTGGCCTCTCGCGGGCGTCGCCTCCGACGCCCGGGTTGCGCGCATTCTGCAACCTCGCGAGGCCCCGCGCCCATGACACTCCCTGTCAACTTTGACAGTGTCGGCGTCGACAGCATCCTGGCCGACTGGCTGATGGCGCTGCGCGAACAGGGGGTGGAAGTGGTGATGGTGCTGGGCCCGGACCCCCTGGGCCCGCGCGAGCGCCGCGAACTGCTGGCCGTGCATCCCCCCCGCATGCTGGCACCCGCCGAGGCCTTGGCGGCCAGCGTGGATTTTGGCGCGAGCTGGCGTGAAAGCGACGCGCCCCTGGTGGCCTGGCAGGATATTTCCAAGTCGGCCGCCGAGCATTCCAGTCGCTGGCGTCGCCTGTTTCTGGCCCACGGGCAGCAGAGCCTGGTGCGGGTGGCCTTCCCCTTGCCGGCTGGCCGGGCCTTCGAATGTTTCATGTTCAGCCCGCGCGCCTACGACAGCCGCCTGGAAGCCGCCACGCTGGCCTGGTCGGTCTTCAATGTCTGGCCCATGCTCAAGCGCGCCCTGGCGGAGCAGCGCGTGAGCCTGAGCCCGCGCGAGCTGGAAAGCCTCAACCTGGCCTTCGAGGGCCTGACCGCGCGCGAAACCGCGCTGCGCATGGACTGCTCGGAGCGCACCGTGAACTACCATCTGGCCAACGCCATGGCCAAGCTGCAGACCGACAACAAGCTCGGCGCCGTGCAGCGGGCCTGCTGGCTTGGCCTGATTTGACGCCCGCCACCCTGTCCAAGGGGCGCCCGATCGAGCCGGTCCCCGGGCGCTTCGGGCCCATCCCCGCCGGGATCAGGCCCTTGTCATAATCGCGCCCCATGGCTTTTCTCGCCCTGGATGTCGGCAACACGCGCCTGAAGTGGGCGCTGTACGACGAGCCGCGCGTCGGTGCCCGGTTGATCACGCACGGCGCGCAATTCCTCGAGAACATCGAAACCCTCGAAGAGGGCGACTGGAGCCGCCTGCCCACGCCGCGCTGGGTGCTGGGCTGTGTCGTGGCGGGCGATGCGGTCAAGCGCCGCGTCGAGGAGCAGCTGGAGATGTGGGACGTGACCCCCCAGTGGGTGGTCTCGGGCAATGCCGAGGCCGGCGTGGTCAACGGCTACGACCACCCCGCGCGGCTGGGCTCCGACCGCTGGGTGGCCATGATCGGGGCGCGCCAGCGACTGCTCGCCCAGGGCCCCCAGCGGCCCTGCGTGGTGGTGATGGTGGGCACGGCGGTCACGGTCGAGGCCATCGACGCCGAGGGCAAGTTCCTGGGCGGCCTGATCCTGCCAGGGCACGGCATCATGCTGCGCGCGCTCGAATCGGGCACCGCCGGCCTGCACGTGCCCACGGGCGACGTGCGCGACTTTCCCACCAACACCAGCGACGCGCTCACCAGCGGCGGCACCTTTGCCATTGCCGGCGCGGTGCAGCGCATGGTGGAGAACCTGAGCCGGCACTGCGGCGAGGCGCCCGTGGTCTACATGACGGGCGGCGCGGGCTGGAAGATGGCGCCGTCCATGTCCACCGAGGTCGAGCTGGTGGAGAGCCTGATTTTCGACGGGCTGCTGCACATCGCCAGCCAGCGGCTGGCGGTGGCCTGAGCGGCCCCGGCGGTCATTCAGGGCCCCAGGGCAGCATCAGCGTCAGGGCCAGCAACTGCTGGAAGGCGGGTTCGAAGCCGTCGATGATGGCTTGCGGGTCGGGGCAGAGCCCGGCGTCGGCGATCACGCCGAACTGCACCCCGCCGCCGTAGCTCAGCACCGACACGCCCAGGCCCACGGTGCCGGACTGCGGTACCCAGAACATGGTCTGCTCCAGGGTGCTGCCGCAGAACAGCAGCTTTTTGCCCGGTCCGGGCACGTTGGTCATCACGGCGGTGGTCTTGCGCCCGAAGAGATTGAGCAGCGCGTCCTGCGCCGGTTTGATGAGCAGGCCCGCCACCGACAGCAGGGCAAAAGTGAGCAGTGGTTGCAGGCTTCCCTTGAGTTGGCGCATGCCTTCGCGCACGGCGTAGAGCCGCTCCACCGGGTTGGTCATGCCGATGGGCAGCAGCAGCGGCACGAGGCCGAAGCGGTTGCCCAGCTGCCACGCCTCTTCCAGCGGCCGCAGGTTGATCGGCACCATGGCGCGGATCTCCTGGCCCGCGGTGTCGTCGCCGTGGCCGCGCAGGTACTGGCCGATGGCACCGGCCACGCAGGACAGCAGCACATCGTTGACCGAGGCGTCGAAGGCGCGTCCGATGGCCTTGACCGCGTCCAGCGGGATCGGCTCGCACCAGGCCACGCGCTTGACGGCGCCGGGCGTTCCCTTGAGCCGGGTGGCCGAGTCGTCGGGCATGAGGGCGAGCGCGGCCACGTCGCTGGCGAGTTGGGCACCGATGTGCGCCGCGCCCACGGCCTGGTCCACGGCGCTGGCCAGGGTTTGCTGCGGCGCGGCCATGAGCGAGAGCGATTTCGCCGCGCCGCCACCCGCCACCTGCAGGGCGCGCGCGGTGAGGTCGCCCAGCGGGCGGATCAGGGCGTCGGCCAGCCAGTCCTCGGCGCCCTCGTTGGCGCGCCTGGTCCGCCGCGCGCGCGGCGCCGGGGCCTGGCCGCCGTCCACCAGGCTCATCATCACGCCGATGAGCGCGATGCCGTCGGCGATGCAGTGGTGGATGCGCGCGATCAGCGCCGAGCCGCCGGCGCAGTCCTCGATCAATTCGAAGTGCCAGAGCGGGTGGTGGGGATCGAGCCGCTGCATGGCGAGTTGGCCCACCCGGTCCTGCAAGGCCTCCCGCTCGCCCTGGCCGCGTCGGCGGCGCAGGCGGTGCGTGGTGACGTGGCGGGCGAGATCGAAGTCGGGGTCGTCAATCCAGGCGGCGCCGGCCGCGTCCTCGCGGGCGATCTGCCGGAAACGCCGGTAGTGCAGCAGCCGCTCGCGTACCCGCTGCTCCAGCGCCGCGCGCGCCACGCCGGGCCGCAGCACCCACACGCCGACGATCATCATGAGGTTGGCCGGCGAGTCCATGCGCAGCCAGGCGGTGTCGACCTTGCTCATGCGCTCGCCTTCGAGCCCGAGCGTGCTGCTCAGCGCCTGCGTGAGGGCCGCGACGCGGTGGTCCATGGTGTCTCCTCGGGTGGGTTCTCTATTGTGGGCAGGCCGGGCTCCGTAAGATACCGGGACAAACCGCCATCCCCTTGGCGCCCCCCTTCAGGAGACCCCATGTCCGACCTCAAAGCCCGTTTCGAGAACGCCGTTGCCCATTCCAAGAAGCTCGCCGAGCGCCCCGACAACGCCACGCTGCTCAAGATCTATGGCCTCTACAAGCAGGCCACCGCGGGCGACAACACCGAAAAGAAGCCGGGTTTCAGCGACATGGTGGGCCGCGCCAAGTGGGACGCCTGGAACGGCTTCAAGGGCGCCTCGTCCGACGACGCGATGCAGCAGTACATCGACCTCATCGACAGCCTGAGCTGAAGCCGCAAGCCCCCGACAACCACCTGAGCGTTCAGGTGGTTTTCTTTTTGGCGGCCGCCTTCTTCGCGGCGGGCTTCTTCGCCGCCAGCAGGGTGTCCAGGTTCTTCACGATCTCGGCCTCGATGCGCTCCTTGAAGGCGCCGAGCAGGAAGCCGAGCTTGGCGTCGAGCACGAAGCGGTCGCCCTCGACCCGCAGGCAACCGCTGACGCCCGAGCGAGTGAACTGCACGGCGTCCTCGCGGGTGCCTTCTTCGTAGGTGCAGCTCATGTCGAACTCTTCTTCGGCCTGCTCGGCCCATTTCCAGGCCAGCTGGCGCGCGGCCGCCAGGCCCAGGGCGTGCTCGCGTTCGATGTGGATGTCGGCCATGGGGCGGGGTCTCCTGGTGTTCAGCGGGTGATCGCCAGCGCCTGCAGGCGCTGGTGGCGCTCGGCCTGGGGCAGGGCGGCGAGCGTGCGCACCGCATCATAGAAGCGCGCGAAGTCGCGGCCCTCGCGCGCGAACAGGGCTTCGAAGCCGGGCACCAGCTGGTCGTAGGCGCCTTGGGCGCCCAGCAGGGCATTGTTGGCGCGCGCCACCCAGGGGTCGTAGGCCGCGAAGCCGCCCCAGAAGGCCTTCAGCGCCTCGTATTCGCGGCGGAAGTCGGCCATCACGCGCGCCTTGCGCTCGAGCTTGGCCGCGTCGTCGAGCGAGGCGTCGCCATACACCGCCAGCAGCCGCGCACGCACCGAGGCGGTGAGGCCGCGGAAGGCGCGGCGGCGCTGGTCGAAGGCTTCGTACGCCACGCGCGCGCCGGGCGTGGACGCTTGCGCCAGCCAGCGCTGCACGCCCAGCCGCTCGACCGCCGTGGCGAAGGACTCGTTGAAGGTGGTGTCGTCCTTGGCATAGACCACCTGGTGGGCCAGTTCGTGGAACAGCAGGCGGGCGAGCTCGCCCTCGGGCTGGCGGATGAAGGTGTTGAGCAGCGGGTCGCCGCCGGCCCAGTTCATCCAGCCCAGGGTGGAGTAGGCGGGTACCGGGTACACGGCCACCTCCAGGCCCCGGTCCAGACCGGCGGCGAAGGCGCGCGCATCGGCCTCGCGGTAGTAGCCGCGGTAGCCCACGCAGCCGGCCACGGGGAAGCACCAGGTCTGCAGGCTGAGCGAGAGCGCCGGTGCGGCCACCACGTTGTAGACGGCGGCGTTGCGCCCCAGGTCGGCGTAGCGGTGGTAGCTGGCGTTGTCGGGCAGGTCCAGTTCGCTCACGGCGAAGGCGCGCAGGCGCCGGGCGAGCAGCAGGCGGTCTTTCAGCGCTCCGGGCGTGCCGGCGTCGGCCAGCCAGTCGTCGATGGGACGGGCGCGCCACATCAGGTCGACGTGGCCGCTGAGCGATTGCCAGTAGTAGCCCAAGCCCTGCGTGCGGGCGCAGCCCGAGACCAGCGCCGTCGCCGCCAGCAGCAGCGCGGCCGCGCGCATCAGGCCGAGGCCTCCAGTGGCGCCACCTGCACGTGGCAGTCGTAGAACGTGGGGCCGCGGCCCATGTCGGTGAGGCGCTGGCTGGTCACCTCATTGACGTTGGTGCCGAAGGGGCCGAGCTTGCGCCACCAGATGCCCAGTCCATTGACCACGCCGGGGCGCGCGCGCTCGGACACCTCGGCCACGCAGCGGTACTCCCCGCGCTGGTTGAACACGCGCACCATCTGGCCGCTGGCGATGCCGCGCGGCGCGGCGTCGTCGGCGTGGATTTCCAGCCGCGGCTGGCCCTCGATGCCGCGCAGGCTGGCGACGTTGACGAAGCTGCTGTTGAGGAAGTTGCGCGCGGGCGGCGAGATCATCGCCAGCGGGTAGTCGGGGTGCGTTCCGCCGGGCTCGGCATTGGGGATGTGGTCGGGCAGCGGGTCCAGGCCCTGGGCGGCCAGGCGTGCGCTGTGGAACTCGCAGCGGCCGGACGGCGTGGGGAAGCCGCCCTCGGCGTAGGGTGCCTCGGGCACCGGCAGCGTGGCCCAGCCGACGTCGAGCAGCCGCTGGAAATCGACCTGGTCGCCGAAGGCCGTGCGGCACAGCGTGAGGTCGTCGTCGGCGAAGCAGGGGTCGTCGAAGCCCAGGCGCGCGGCCAGGGCGCGGAAGACCTCGGTGTTCGGGCGCGCCTGGCCCTGCGGTGCGATGGCCGGGCGGTTGAGCAGCACGTCGGTGTGGCCGTAGCTGGTGTGGATGTCCCAGTGCTCGTGCTGCGTGGTGGCCGGCAGCACGTAGTCGGCGAAGTCGGCCGTGTCGGTCTGGAAGTGCTCCAGCACCACGGTGAACAGGTCGTCGCGCGCAAAACCCTTCACCACCTGAGCCGAGTCGGGCGCCACCGCCACCGGGTTGCTGTTGTAGACGATGAGCGCCTCGACCTTCGGACCGAAGGCGGGCGAGGACTCGCGCAGCAGGTCGTCGCCGATGGTGCTCATGTTGATGGTGCGTGGCGCGAGGCCGGCCAGCAGGTCGGGCCGCTGCAGCTCGGCGCGGCGCACCGGGAACAGGCCAGAGCTGGACAGCAGCAGCCCGCCCGCGCGGTGCCGCCAGGCGCCCACCAGCGCCGGCAGGCAGGCCACCGCCCGGGCGGCGTTGCCGCCGCCGCGCACGCGCTGCATGCCGTAGTTCAGGCGGATCGCGGCCGGCTTCGTGGTGCCGTAGGCGCGGGCCAGTTCGGCGATCTGCCGTTCGGGAATGCCGCAGACCTCGGCCGCGCGCGCGGGCGGCCACTGCAGGGCGCGCTCGCGCAGGCCTTCCCAGCCCAGGGTGTGGCGGGCGATGTAGTCGTGGTCCAGCCAGTCGTGGACGATCAGCTCGTGCATGAGGGCCAGCGCCAGGGCGGCATCGGTGCCGGGGCGGATGGCCAGGTGCTCGTGGCACTTTTCGGCGGTTTCGCTGCGCCGGGGGTCGATGCAGACCAGGCGCGCGCCGTCGCGCTTGGCCTGCTGGGCGAGCTTCCAGAAGTGCAGGTTGCTGGCGATGCTGTTGCTGCCCCAGATCAGGATCAGCCGGGCCTCGGCGAAGTGCTCCACCTTCATGCCGACCTTGCCGCCCAGGGTCTGGGTCAGGCCCTCGCTGCCGGCCGAGGCACAGATGGTGCGGTCCAGGAACGAGGCACCGAGGCGGTGGAAGAAGCGCGCGGCCATGCCCTCGCCCTGCACCAGGCCCATGGTGCCGGCGTAGCTGTAGGGCAGGATGGCCTGCGGGTCGCGCGCGGCGATGGTCTTCAGGCGGGCGGCGATGTCGTCCAGCGCCTCGTCCCAGCCGACCGGCTCGAAGCGCCCGCTGCCCTTGGGACCCGTGCGGCGCAGCGGCTGCAGCAGGCGATCGGGGTGGTGGGTGCGCTCGGCGTAGCGCGAGACCTTGGTGCAGAGCACGCCGTCGGTGTGGCGGTGCGCGGGGTTGCCCTGCACCCGCACGGCGCGGCCGTTCTCCACCGTGGTCAGCAGGGCGCAGGTGTCGGGGCAGTCGTGCGGACAGGCGCCGCGGACAACAAGTGATGCTTCTGTCATGGCGGAATGGGGGTGTGGCCAAGCGATCATAGGCCGCCGCGTCCGCCCGTTCCGGGGCGCCGCCTGGCGGATGCCCCTGCAGGCATATGAACGCTTGTTTATACCCTTGCGGCTGCCCGAGCCCGTTCCGTCCTTCAAGGAGCCGCCATGAGACGTCGTCGCCTGCTGACCGCCACCGGGTCCGCCGCCCTGCTGCCCGGCCTGGCCCTGCTGCCCGCCCGCGCGGGCGCCCAAGGGGCCCCCGCCGGCCTGAGCGACACCACCCTCGTGCTGGGCCAGTCGGCCCCGTTCAGCGGCGCGGCGGAGCAGCTGGGCCTGCAGTTCCACCTGGGCGCCCAGCTTTTCTTCGAGCAGCTCAATGCCAAGGGCGGCGTGCACGGCCGGCGCATCGAGCTCAAGCGCCTGGACGACGGCTACGAGCCCGACCGCTGCGTGGCCAACACCCGTCAGTTCATCGGCGAGGGCGTGTTCGCGCTGTTCGGCTACATCGGCACGCCCACCAGCGTGGTAGCGCTGCCACTGGCCACCGAGGCCAAGGTCCCGTTCTTCGCGCCCTTCTCGGGCGCCGAGGCCCTGCGCACGCCCTTCAACCGCTACGCCATCCACGTGCGGGCCTCGTACTTCGACGAGACGGCGGCCATCGTGCGCCAGCTCACGCAGGTGGGCATCAAGCGCATTTCGGTCTTCTACCAGAACGACGCCTACGGCAAGACCGGCCTGGAAGGGGTCACGCGCGCGCTCAAGGCCCTCAACATGGAACCCGCTTCCACCGGCACGGTGGAGCGCAACACCGTGGACGTGGCCGAGTCGCTCAAGTCCATCCTGGCCGGACGGCCCGAGGCGATCGTGCAGATCAGCGCCTACAAGTCCTGCGCCGCCTTCATCCGCGCGGCGCGCAAGGCCGGTTTCGCCGGCAACCTGTACAACGTGTCCTTCGTGGGCACCCAGGCCCTGCTCGACGAGCTCGGCAAGGACGCGCGCGGCGTGGCGGTGAGCCAGGTCATGCCGTTTCCGTACAGCCCGGCCACATCCCTGTCGGGTGAGTACCTGGCCGCCGTGCGCGCCAAGCAGGGCCGCGCGCCCAATTACTCGGGCATCGAGGGCTACGTGGCCGCCAAGGTGTTCACCGAAGCGCTCAACCGCGCGGGCCGTGGCCTCAGCCGCGAGGGTTTCATCAACGCCATCGAAGGCATCCGGGGCCTGGACCTGGGCGGTTTCCCGGTGGACTTCGGGCCCAACAAGCACACCGGTTCCCGGTTCGTGGAACTCACCCTGCTGACCGAGGACGGGCGCGTGCGGCGCTGAAGCGCCAGCCCCCGGCGCCCTTGCCCGACGGGCGCGCGGGGCTGTCGCCGCGGGCACGCGCGGCGGCGCCTGCTACCGCTACCATGCCCGGTTTCGGAGACCGGACATGAAGCTCATCGATTCCATCGTCACCCAGGCCGCGGGCATCGCGGCCGTGCGGCGCGACATCCACGCGCACCCCGAACTCTGCTTCGAGGAGGTGCGCACCGCCGACCTCGTCGCCGCCAAGCTCACCGAGTGGGGCATTCCCATCCGCCGCGGCATGGGCACCACCGGCGTGGTGGGCATCGTGCACGGCCGCGACGGCGGCGCCAGTGGCCGGGCGATCGGCCTGCGCGCCGACATGGACGCCCTGCCCATGCAGGAGCACAACCGCTTCGCCCACGCCAGCCAGCACGCCGGCAAGATGCACGCCTGCGGCCACGACGGCCACACCGCCATGCTGCTGGCTGCGGCCCAGCACTTCGCCAAGCACCGCCACTTCGACGGCACGGTCTACCTGATCTTCCAGCCGGCCGAGGAGGGCGGCGGCGGCGCGCGCGAAATGATCAAGGACGGCCTGTTCAGCGAGTGTCCGATGGAAGCGGTGTTCGGCATGCACAACTGGCCCGGCCTGCCCACAGGCAGCTTCGCGGCCAGCGCCGGGCCGGTCATGGCCTCCACCAGCGAATTCAAGATCACCATCCGCGGCAAGGGCGGGCACGCCGCGCTGCCGCACACCGGCATCGACCCGGTGCCGGTGGCCTGCCAGATGGTCATGGGCTTCCAGACCATCATCACGCGCAACAAGAAGCCGGTGGACGCGGGCGTGATCTCGGTCACCATGGTCCACACCGGCGAGGCCACCAACGTCGTGCCCGACCACGCCGAGCTGCAAGGCACCGTGCGCACCTTCACCTACGAGGTGCTCGACCTGATCGAAAAGCGCATGCAGGCAATCGCCGAGCACACCTGCGCGGCCTATGGCACCACCTGCGAGTTCCAGTTCCACCGCAACTACCCGCCCACCGTGAATCACCCGGCGGAGACCGCCTTCGCGCGCGAAGTGCTGGCCGAGATCGTCGGTCCCGAGCGCGTGCTGGCGCAGGAGCCCACCATGGGCGCCGAGGACTTTGCCTACATGCTGCAGGCCAAGCCGGGCTGCTATGTGTTCATCGCCAACGGCGACGGCGCCCACCGCGAGGTCGGCCATGGCGAAGGTCCCTGCGTGCTGCACAACCCGAACTACGATTTCAACGACGACCTGATCCCCCTGGGCGCCACCTACTGGGTGCGCCTGGCCGAAAAATGGCTGGCCCAGCCGCGCGCGAACGGGGGTGCGGCGTGATCGAGATCCGCGACGCGTTCTCCCCAACCTACGCCAAGGCCCGGGTCAAGTTTCTCGAGGCCGCCGCCGCGGCGGGCCTGGCCATCCGCAGCCACGAGCACCCGCTCAAGGGCCGCGAGGGCGAAACCCTGGCCATGGACACCGCCCTCGATGGCTCGCCCGACGCCGAACAACTGCTCATCGTGAGCAGCGCCTGCCATGGCGCCGAGGGCTTCTGCGGCTCCGGCGTGCAGGTGCACGCCCTGCACGACGCCGAGTGGCGCGCCAAGGCGCGCGACAGCGGCGTGGCGGTGCTCTACATCCACGCGCTCAACCCGCACGGCTTCTCCTGGCTGCGCCGCGTGACGCACGAGAACGTGGACCTGAACCGCAACTTCCAGGACTTCTCCGGCCCCCTGCCGGTGAACGAGGACTACGCCGATCTGCACCACCTGCTGCTGCCGGACGAGTGGCCGCCCACGGCCGAGAACGAAGCGGCCGTGCGCAGCTGGATCGCCCGGCGCGGCATGACCGCTTTCCAGGCGGCCATCACCATGGGCCAGCACCGCTTCCCCGACGGCCTGTTCTTCGGCGGCACCGCGCCCACCTGGAACAACGACACGGTGCGCCGGGTGCTGCGCGAGCAGGCCGGGCGCGCGCGCCGCGTGGCCTGGATCGACCTGCACACCGGCCTGGGTCCCAGCGGCCTGGGCGAGCGCATCTTCGCCTGCCGCGACGACGCGGCCGCCTTCGCGCGCGCCAAGGCCTGGTGGGGCGGCGACGGCGCCACGCCCATCACCTCCATCTACGATGGCTCGTCCACCTCGGCCCTGCTCACCGGCCTGATGTGGGTGTCCATCTACCAGGAATGCCCGCAGGCGGAGTACACCGGCATCGCACTGGAGTACGGCACGGTGCCGATTCCCGAGGTGATCGATGCGCTGCGCGGCGACCACTGGCTGCACCAGCACCCCGATGCGCCGGCCGAGCTGCAGGCGACCATCAAGCAGCGCGTCAAGGACGCCTTCTACACCGACACCGACGTCTGGCGCGGCCAGATCGTGAGCCAGGCGCGCCAGGCCCTCTTCCAGGCGGTCGACGGCCTGAAGGGCTGAGGGCCCTGTGATCGAGGCGTGATTTCCACCGGGCTGCCGCGCCGCGGCCCGGTGCTCCCGACGTCAAATGCCGGCCCGCGCGCCACCGGGCGCCGCGCGTGCAAGGAGCACCGATGGAAATCGAATGGGGTTCGCGCTACGAGTTGCCGCCGCCACGGCCCGAGCTGCCGGCCGCCTGGGCCCTGGAAGAGCTGGCCGATGAGCTGATGCGCCTGCGGGTGGGCGGCGTCAACCCCAGGCTGTTGGGCGTGCCCGACGCGTTCGGCGCGGGCGGCTGGTGCATTCACCCCGAGGGCCCGGTCTGGGTGGTCTACTACGCCGAAGGGGGGCGCCGCTGGCGCCCCTCGGTTTTCACCAGCCCCTTCGACGCCGCCAATTTCTACCTGTGGCTGCACCTGGCCGACATGGCGCCGGCGGCGCGCGGCGCGGCGCGCTTCCTGGGCTTTTCGCTCAGCGCTGGTACGCCGACGACAGTGCCATGAGGTGCTGGCGCTGCGCGGGCTCCAGGTAGGGGGCGAGCTGGTGCAGCACGTGCTGCGCGCCACGCAGCAGCGCCGCCTGCGCGTGGTCGGGCTCCAGGGCGTGGCGCGGGTCGCGCACGTACTCGAAGCTCAGCCAGAAGGTGAGCAAGGCCACCATGCCGTCGGCCGTGGGGTCGAGTTCGCGGCCGTCGATCTGGATCGCGCCCGAGCGGCCCAGGCCGCCCAGCAGCTGGCGGACGGCGCGCGTCTTGGCCCCCAGCAGGCCCTGGAAGCGCGTCTCCAGCAGGCGGTTCTTGGACAGCAGGTCGTTCAGGTCGCGGTAAAGGAAGCGGTACTCCCAGATGCGCTCGAACAGCGAGTGCAGGAAGAACCAGGCGTCTTCCACGTGACGCACGCCCTCGGCCGCGCCCAGCAACTCGTTCAGGGAACGTTCATAGCGCTCGAACAGCGAGTTGATGAGTTCGTCCTTGGCCGGGTAGTGGTAGTACAGGTTGCCGGGGCTGATGCCCAGCTCGGCAGAGATCAGCGTGGTGGAGACGTTGGGCTCGCCGAATCGGTTGAACAGCGCCAGCGAGGTTTCCAGGATGCGTTCGGCCGTGCGGCGCGGGGCTTTCTTGGGCATGCGCGCGGGGTTCATTGGAATGCCCGCCGTGCGGCGCGCGGCGGGGCGGGGCGCCGTGGGAGCGGCCCGGTGGTGCTCTCTGCGGTGGTCGGCAGGCGGCGCTGCAGTTCGTCGAGCACGCGGTGCAGCCGCGTGGCCACGGCGCTGTCGGCGGGCCGGTAGCGCGTGTCGATCAGGCGGCGTTCGGGGTCGGCGAGAGCGGCGTGGTCGATGGTGATGCCGTGGCGCGCCAGTTGCGGCGCCAGGCGGCCCGCGCGCAGCCGCAGCAGCGCGCGCGTGCGCTGGAAGGCGTGTTCGGCCATCTCGCGGCGCTGGCGGTAGCTGAAGGTGTTGGCGAAGAACAGCTCGGCGTCGCGCTGGTCGGGCTCGATCAGCACGATGTCGGTGTGGGGGTAGATGCGCTCGTAGCGTTCGAAGGCCAGCACCAGGCGCGAATGGATCATGGAGCGGAAGGTCTGGCTCATCACCACCGGCAGCCCGCCTTCCACCAGCGCGGGGATGCGGCCGCCGTGCGTTGACTCCGGGGTGGCGTGGTAAGGCACGAGGGGATTGAGGCACAGGAGCAGGTCCACGCCATCGTCCAGGGCGACCGAGGCGTGCATGGTCTTCTTGAGCGCGCCATCCACGTAGTGCCGCCCGCCGATCTGCACCGGCGGGAACAGGCCGGGCAGGGCGGCGCTGGCCTGGATGGCGCGCGAGATCGGCACCTGGTCCCAACCCGGCTGGCCGAAGGGCGCCGCCTCGCCGGTGTCCAGGTCGGTGGCCACCAGGGTCAGCCGCGCGCGCAGGTCGGCAAAGCGGTTGCTGCGGCCGGGCCGGCTGAACAGCCGGGCGATCTCGCGGTGGATGGTGTCGTTGTCGAGCACGCCGGCGGGCAGCGCCGCTCCCAGGCGCTCCAGTGCCTGGCTCAAGGCCTTGCCCTGGACCAGCCAGGACCAGGCGGCCTCGCCCGCCAGGCGCGGCAGCGTGCGCAGGCGCTGGGCGAACTCGCCCCAGGCCGGCTGCATCAGCCAGGCCGGGTCGAAGCCGTCGAGCCGGGGCCGGTCCTCGATGAAGGTCTCGCACAGTTCGCGCGGGGCAATGCCATTGGCCAGCGCGGCGGCGATGAAGCCGCCCGCCGACACGCCCACGTAGTGAGCGCAGGCGTTGAGGTCCAGGCCGTCGAGCGAGTCGTCGAGCGCGCACAGGGCGCCGATCTCGTAGATGGCGCCCAGCGGACCGCCACCGGCCAGGGCCAGCCCGATGCGCGGCGGGCGCGCGCGGGCGGGGGGGCGCGGGCGGGTGCGGGTCATGGGGTCACCTCCGTGCAGCGCGCGGCGCTGCGAGCCCCTGCGGGCGGCCGTGCGGGTCTCATGCGGCCAAGTGTAGGGCGTGCCCCCGCTCAGGGCTGCTGCGGCGCAGCAGGGCGGATCACGCGGTGGCTTTCTTCGCCGGGGCTTTGCGGGCGGCGCTGCGCTTGGCGGGTGCCTTGCGAGGCGCGGCCTTGGCGCTGGCCGAGGCCTTGCGCGCGGGCTTGGTGGCCAGGCCCACGCCGCCGAGTTTGAGCACCTGCTGGTTGAGCGCCTCGATGCGCTCCATCAGCGCCTCGACGTCGCGCGCCGACGGCACGCCCAACTTGCCCAGGGCCTTGGCCACGCGCTCCTCGAACAGGCTCTCCAGCTTGTCCCACTGGCCGGCGGCCTTGCTCTGGATGTCGTTGGCCATGCTGCTCACGCGGCTGGTGGCCTCGCTGATGCGCTCCTCGGCCGCGGTCTGGGTCTTGCGCTGGATGTTCATGCCTTCCTTGACCAGGGTCTCGAAGGCCTTGCCGCCTTCCGCCTGCGCCTTGGCGAAGGCGCCGAGGCCGGCCAGCCAGATCTGCTGGGCCGATTCCTTGATGGCGCCGGCCAGCGGCGAGGCGCCGTGGCCCTTCTCGTTGCCGCCGTCGGTGCGGGCGCTGCCGCCCTTCTTCTGGATCTTCTTGACCATGCTTCGGGCTCCTGTGGTGGTTGCTGCGAATGCGCTGGCGGCCTGAGGGGCGTCACCATTGCCGCGCATGGTGGCGGCCCACGCCGGGCCTGTGTAGGGGCATGCGACTAAATCGGCCGCGGGTTTCTGCGGAATGGGCCGTCCGATCGCGTGCAACAGAATCGCGAGCGATGCCCCTTTGCGGCACCCCAGCAACAACACACAGGAGTCCCCCATGCAGTACTTCGTGACCGGAGCCACCGGCTTCATCGGCAAGCGCCTCGTTCGCCGGCTGCTGCAGCGAAAGGGGGCGGTGGTGCACTTCCTGATCCGGCGCGAAAGCGAAGGCAAGGTGGCGGCGCTGCGCGAGTACTGGGGCGTGGGGCCGGCGCGCGCGGTGCCGGTGTTCGGCGACCTCACCGAGAAGAAGCTCGGCGTCTCGGCCGACGACGCGAAGGCCCTCAAGGGGCAGATCGACCACTTCTTTCACCTGGCCGCGGTGTACGACCTGGGCGCCGACGAGGAGAGCCAGGTGGCCGCCAACATCGACGGCACGCGCCACACGCTGGAGCTGGCCAAGGCCATCGGTGCGGGCCACTTCCACCACGTCTCGTCCATCGCCGCGGCGGGGCTGTACGAGGGCGTGTTCCGCGAGGACATGTTCGAGGAGGCCGAGAACGTCGATCACCCCTATTTCATGACCAAGCACGAGAGCGAGAAGCTGGTGCGCGCCGAGAACAAGCTGGCCTGGACCGTGTACCGCCCGGCCATGGTGGTGGGCGACAGCCAGACCGGCGAGATGGACAAGATCGACGGCCCCTATTACTTCTTCAAGCTGATCCAGCGCATGCGCCAGATCCTGCCGCCGTGGATGCCCAGCATCGGCCTGGAGGGCGGGCGCATCAACATCGTGCCGGTGGACTTCGTGGTCAACGCGCTCGACCACATCGCCCATGGCCCGCGGCAGGGCGGCGAGTGCTTCCACCTGGTGGACCCGGTGGGCTACCGCGTGGGCGATGTGCTCGACATCTTCAGCAAGGCCGCGCACGCGCCCAAGATGAACCTGTTCGTGAATGCCGCGCTGCTGGGCTTCATCCCCAAGAGCGTGAAGAAGGGACTGATGGCCCTGGCGCCGGTGCGCCGCGTGCGCGACGCGGTGATGAAGGACCTGGGCCTGCCCGAGGACATGCTCACCTTCGTCAACTACCCCACGCGCTTCGACTGCCGCGGCACGCTGGCCGCGCTCAAGGGCAGCGGCGTGGAATGCCCGAACCTGAAGGACTACGCCTGGCGCCTGTGGGACTACTGGGAGCGCCACCTCGATCCCGACCTGCACCGCGACCGCAGCCTGCGGGGGACCGTCGCGGGAAAGGTGGTCCTGGTCACGGGCGGTAGTTCCGGCATCGGCCTGGCGGCGGCGCACACCTTCGCCGAGGCCGGCGCCACCACCATCATTTGCGGCCGTGACCAGGACAAACTCGACGAGGCCTGCAAGGAGGCCAAGGCCAAGGGCTACCAGTTCATCGCCTACCCGGCCGACATCGCCGACATGGCCGATTGCGACCGCTTCGTGCAGCTGCTGGTGCAGCAGCACGGTGGCGTGGACTTCCTCATCAACAACGCCGGCCGTTCCATCCGCCGGGCCATCGAGGGCAGCTACGACCGCTTCCACGACTTCGAGCGCACCATGCAGCTCAACTACTTTGGCTGCCTGCGCGTGACCATGGGCCTGCTGCCGGGCATGGTGCAGCGGCGCCGGGGCCACGTGGTCAACATCAGCTCGATCGGCGTGCTCACCAACGCGCCGCGCTTCTCGGCCTACGTGGCCAGCAAGGCCGCGCTGGACGCCTGGACGCGCTGCGCCAGCAGCGAGTTCGCCGACCAGGGCATCACCTTCACCACGATCAATATGCCCCTGGTGCGCACCCCCATGATCGCGCCCACCAAGATCTACAACAACGTGCCCACGCTGAGCCCCGAGGAGGCCGCCGACATGATCGCCCAGGCCTGCATCGACAAGCCGGTGCGCATCGCCACCCGCCTGGGCGTGACCGGCCAGGTGATGCACGCGCTGGTGCCGCGCATCGCGCAGATCGTGATGAACACCAGCTTCCGCATGTTCCCGGACTCGGCGGCGGCCAAGGGCGAGAAGGGCGCGAAGGCGCAGTTGTCGCCCGAGGCGATCGCCATGCAGCAGATGATGCGGGGCATCCATTTCTGAAGCCCCCCGCGGCGCGTCGCGCCACCCGGCCCCCCGAGGGGCAACACCGGCGGCCCGGCGAAGCCGGTTCCGCGGTGTGCCTGGATCGAGACCCTGGCGTTGTGTGCCTCTCTAGAATCGCGGTTTTGTTCCTCTCGGAAGAACTTCGCGCATGTCCACCGCTCCCGACATCACCACCATCGCGCCGCGCGACCGCGCGGAAATCCTCGCCCAGGCGCTGCCCTACATCCGGCAGTTCCACGGCAAGACCATGGTCATCAAGTACGGCGGCAACGCCATGACCGACCCGGCCCTGCAGCAGGATTTCGCCGAGGACGTGGTGCTGCTCAAGCTGGTGGGCATCAACCCGGTGGTCGTGCACGGTGGCGGGCCGCAGATCGAGACCCTGCTCAAGCGCCTGGGCAAGAAGGGCGAGTTCATCCAGGGCATGCGCGTCACCGATGCCGAGACCATGGAAGTCGTGGAGTGGGTGCTGGCCGGCGAGGTGCAGCAGGACATCGTGGGCCTGATCAACCAGGCCGGCGGCAAGGCGGTGGGCCTGACCGGCCGCGACGGCGCCATGATCCGCGCGCGCAAGCTGCGCATGGCCGACCAGGCCGACCCCTCACGCGAGCACGACGTCGGCCAGGTCGGCGACATCGTGGGCGTCGACCCGGCGGTGGTGAAGGCCCTGCAGGACGACCAGTTCATCCCGGTCGTGAGCCCGATCGGCTTTGGCGAGCACAACGAGAGCTACAACATCAACGCCGACGTGGTGGCCGCCAAGCTGGCCACCGTGCTGCAGGCCGAGAAGCTGCTCATGCTCACCAACATCCGCGGCGTGCTCGACAAGGAAGGCCAACTGCTCACGGAACTCACGCCGAGCCGCATCGACGAGCTGGTGGCCGACGGCACCATCTCCGGCGGCATGATTCCCAAGATCGCCGGCGCGCTGGACGCCGCCAAGAGCGGCGTGAACGCGGTGCACATCATCGACGGCCGCGTGCCGCACGCGCTGTTGCTCGAGGTGCTGGGCAACGAGCCCTTCGGCACCATGATCAAGGGATGACAGCCCCCACGCTCCACCGCTGCGCGGGCCGCTGCCCCCCGAGGGGTCGCGTTTCGCCTTGGGGCGGCCCGGCGGCGAAACCATCGCGGTGAGCTCATGCGTTTGCTCTTGGTCGAGGACGACGTCATGGTCGCCAGCGGCATCAAGCTGGGCCTGGCCGACGCGGGCTACACCGTCGACTGGGTGGGCAGCGCCGAGCGCGCCGAGCAGGTGCTGGCGCGCGAGGGCTTCGACGCCGCCATCTTCGACATCGGCCTGCCCGGTGGCGACGGCCTGGCGCTCACGCGCCTCATCCGCGCGCAGGGCCTGGCGCTGCCGGTGCTGATCCTCACCGCCCGCGACGCGCTGCACGACCGCGTGCAGGGCCTGGACCTCGGTGCGGACGACTACATGGTCAAGCCCTTCGAGCTGCCCGAGCTGCTGGCCCGCCTGCGCGCGCTGCTGCGACGCTCCCAGGCCGCCACCTCGGCCGTGCTGGGCTTCGGCGCGCTGGAGATGGACACCGCGCAGCGGCGCGTCACGCTCGCGGGCCAGCCGCTGGAGCTGGGCCCGCGCGAATGGACCGTGCTCGAGTACATGCTGATGCAGACCCCCAAGCCTGTGGCCAAAGACAAGCTGCTGGCCGCGCTCACCGGCTGGGACAAGGAAATCACGCCCAACGCGATCGAGGTCTACGTCTCGCGGCTGCGCGCCAAGCTGGAGCCGGCGGGCATCGCGGTGCGTGCCATCCGCGGTTTCGGCTACCGCCTGGAGTGCGCCGATGCCGCGGGTCGCGCCGACGCCTGAGCCCGGCGCCCCGCGCGACCTGATCGGCGGCCTGCGGCGCCGCCTCTTGGTCATGCTGCTGGCCACCATCGGGGCCATTGGCGCGGCCACGTTGGCCTTCCACTACCAGGGCGCGGGCACCGCCGCGCTGCAGCAGGACCAGCGCCTGCTGCGCCTGGTGCCCATGCTGGCCGACTCGGTGGTGCTGCCGCGCGGCGGCACCCCCACCGATGGCACCGACCTCACCCTGCTGATGGCGCCGCCGATCCAGGAGTTCCTGGCCGACCGCGACGGCCACACCGCCGTGGGCGTGTTCAGCCCGCGGGGCGAGCGCCTGTTCGGCGCCGACTGGCTGCCGGTGCTGCTGCCCACCACCGAGGCCCCCGAGTTCGTGAGTGTGGTCGATGCGGGCGTCACGCACCGCGTGGTCGCCCAGCGCGCGGTCACCGAAGCGGGCGAGCTCATCCTGGTGCTGGCCGACGGCAGCGACGCGCGCCAGCACTGGCTGCGCAACGTGCTGCTGCGCGTGCTCCTGCCCAACCTGGCGCTGTTCGCGGTGGCCGCGGGCATGCTGGGCTGGGGCGTCACTCGGGCGTTGCAGCCGCTCATGGACCTGCGGCAGGCGGTGGAGCGGCGCTCGCCGCGCGACCTGAGCCCGATCGACGAGCGCCACACGCCGGCCGAGGTGCGTCCGTTGGTCCAGGCCCTCAACCGCCTGTTCGCGCGAGTCAATGAGCAAAGCGACACCCAGCGGCGCTTCGTGGCCGACGCCGCGCACCAGCTGCGCACGCCGCTGGCCGGGCTGCAGGCCCAGGTGGAGGCCTGGGCCCAGGCGGCGCGCAGCATGGGCGCGGGCGACCTGCTGAGCCTGCGCGCCGAGCAGGTGCTGCGCCTGCGCGACGCCACGCGCAACACCACCCAGCTGGCCAACCAGTTGCTGGCCCTGTCGCGGGCCGACGCGCTGCGCGACGACGACGCGGCCCGCGAGACGGTGGACCTGGCCGAGCTCTGCGAAACCGTGCTCGCGCATTTCCTGGACGCCGCCGGCGCGCGCCGCATCGACCTGGGGCTGGAGGCGGCGCCCGCGCGCGTGCAAGGCCACGCCTGGCTGCTGCGCGAGCTGCTGATCAATCTGGTGGACAACGCCATCAAGTACACCCCCGTGGGCGGTGCCGTCACCCTGCGCTGCGCTCAGGGCGATGGCGGGGCGGGCGCGGCCTGGATCGAGGTGGAAGACGACGGCCCCGGCATCGCGCCGGCCGAGCGCGCGCGCGTGCTGCAGCGCTTTTACCGGGTGCCCGGCACCGCTGGCAGCGGGCACGGGCTGGGCCTGGCGATCGCCGATGGCATCGCCCGCGTGCACCACACGCAGCTGCAGCTGGGCAGCGGCGCCGAGGGGCATGGCCTGTGCGTGCGCGTGGTCTTCGATGCGGTTGCCCACTAGCTGCGCAGACCGCGCCGATGCTGGGTAACCAGATGTAGCCGGCTGTGCGAGAATGCCGCGCGAATACCCCCGAGCCCCATCGGGGGACCGCGTCCACCGGACTGTCAGCCACCTCACGGACCACCGACCATGACCCCTGCTGCCGCGCCCGACATGCCCTCGCCCGACGACGCCACGCTGGACGCCGCGTCCGCCACGGAAGCGGTCGAGGCCACCGGCCGCAAGCGGCCCAAGCCGGGCGAGCGCCGCGTGCAGATCCTGCAGGCCCTGGCCACCATGCTCGAGCAGCCCGGTGCCGAGCGCATCACCACCGCGGCCCTGGCGGCGCGGCTCGAGGTGAGCGAGGCGGCGCTGTACCGCCACTTCGCCAGCAAGGCCCAGATGTTCGAGGGCTTGATCGAGTTCATCGAACAAACCGTCTTCGGCCTCATCAACCAGCTCGACGAGCGCGAGCCCGATGCCCAGGCGCGCTGCCGCAAGCTCGTGGCCCTGTTGCTGCAGTTCGGCGAGAAAAACCCCGGCATGACGCGCGTGATGGTCGGTGACGCCCTGGTGTTCGAGAACGAGCGCCTGCAGCAGCGCATGAACCTCTTCTTCGACAAGATCGAGGCCACGCTGCGCCACAACCTGCGCGAGGCCGCCACGCTCGGCGGCGCCGCCACGCCCACGGTGGACGCGCAGGCCGACGCCTCCGTCATCACGGCCTTCTGCGTCGGGCGCCTGCAGCGCTTCGCGCGCAGCGGCTTCAAGCGTTCGCCCAACGAAAGCCTGGAGCACAGCCTGGCGCTGCTGCTGCCCGGCGGGCGGGGCTGAGCCGCCGCTTCGGGCGGCGAGCGTCTCGGGCGCCGGCACCGTGTCCCGGCCGGCCCGGGGCGGGCGGCCGGCCCTTCGGTCGCCGCAACCCTGCCGCCCTCTTAGGCAGCTGGCTCTAAATCAAACCCGCGCAAAATGCCCTCGGGCTTGCCAGTCGCGCCGGAATCTGGGTAAAAATAGAACGACCGTTCGTTTCTTTCGGCCGACACCCCCGGCCGATCCACCCAGTCCCCGCATGAGCGACACCACCGCCAGCCGTCCCCGCCGCGCCGCGCCCGCCAATGGCCGCGCGGCCAAGCCCCAACCCAAGGGCCAGCAGACCAAGGCCGCCATCGTCGACGCCGCCTTGGGCCTGGCCACGCAGATCGGGCTCGAAGGCCTGTCCATCGGCGCGCTCGCCGAAGTCATGCAGATGAGCAAGTCCGGTGTCTTCGCGCACTTCGGTTCGCGCGAGGAGCTGCAGATTTCGGTGGTGCGCGAGTACCACACGCGCTTCGAGGACGAGGTCTTCTACCCCGCCATGAGTGCCCCGCGCGGCCTGCCGCGCCTGCGCGCGATGTTCGACAACTGGATGAAGCGCACCTCGGTCGAGATCGACTCGGGGTGCATCTATATCAGCGGCGCCGTCGAGTTCGACGACCGCCCCGGCCCCGTGCGTGACGCGCTCGCGAGCTCGGTCAGCACCTGGCAGGAGGCCCTGCGGCGCGCGATCGAGATCGCCGCGGAGGAGGGCCACCTGTCGGCCGACACCGACGCGTCACAGGTGGCCTTCGAAATCCACGGCCTGATCCTTGCCCTGCACTACGAGGCGCGCTTCCTGCGCAGCCCCGGCTGCCTCGACCGCGCCTGGCGCGGCTTCGGCGCCATCCTCGAGCGCAACGGCGCGCACCAGCCCGTCGGCCGCAAGGCCTGACCGCCCCTTTTCATTTCGACGAAACCACAGGAGAACACCCCCATGCCCGTCTACTCCCCCCCGCTGCGCGACATGCAGTTCGTGATGCACGAGGTCTTCAATGCCGTGGAGGAGCTCAAGGCCTGCCCGCCGCATGCCGACATCGACGCCGACACCATCAACGCGGTGCTGGAAGAGGGCGGCAAGTTCGCGGCCGAGGTGACCTTCCCGCTCAACATCGGCGGCGACGCGGAAGGTTGCGTGCTGGACAAGTCCACGCATGAGGTGAAGGCGCCCAAGGGCTTCAAGGAGGCCTACGCGCAGTACGTGGAAGGTGGCTGGCCCGCGCTCTCCTGCGACCCGGCGTTCGGCGGCCAGGGCCTGCCCCTGATCGTGAACCAGTGCTTCTACGAGATGCTCAACAGCGCCAACCAGGCCTGGACCATGTACCCCGGCCTGTCGCACGGCGCCTACGAATGCCTGCACGCCCACGGCTCGCCTGAGCAGAAAAAGCGCTACCTGCCCAAGCTCACCAGCGGCGAATGGACCGGCACCATGTGCCTGACCGAGCCGCACTGCGGCACCGACCTGGGCCTGCTGCGCACCAAGGCCGAGCCCCAGGCCGACGGCACCTACAAGCTCACGGGCCAGAAGATCTTCATCAGCGCCGGCGAACACGACCTGGCCGAGAACATCCTGCACCTGGTGCTCGCGCGCCTGCCGGACGCGCCCGTGGGCAGCAAGGGCATCAGCCTGTTCCTGGTGCCCAAGCACCTGGTGAAGGCCGACGGCACCCTCGGCGAGCGCAACGCCATCCACTGCGGCGGCCTGGAGCACAAGATGGGCATCCACGGCAACGCCACGGCCCAGATGGTGCTCGACGGCGCCGTGGGCACCCTGGTGGGTGAGCCCAACAAGGGCCTGCCCGCCATGTTCGTGATGATGAACGCCGCCCGCCTGGGCGTGGGCAACCAGAGCCTGGGCCTGACCGAAGTGGCCTACCAGAACGCGCTGGCCTACGCCAAGGACCGCATCCAGATGCGCAGCCTCTCGGGCGTGAAGGCCAAGGACAAGCCGGCCGACCCCATCATCGTGCACCCCGACGTGCGCAAGATGCTGCTCACGGCCAAGGCCTACGCCGAAGGCGGTCGCGCGCTGCTGATGTTCTGCACCCTGCTGCTCGACAAGGAGCTGCACCACCCCGACGAGAAGGTGCGCAAGGACAGCGCCGACCTCGCCGCGCTGCTCACGCCCATCGCCAAGGCCTTCCTCACCGACAACGGCTTCGAGGCCACCAACCACTGCATGCAGGTGTTCGGCGGGCACGGCTACATCAAGGAATGGGGCATGGAGCAGTTCGTGCGCGATGCCCGCATCAACATGATCTACGAGGGCACCAACACGGTCCAGAGCCTGGACCTGCTGGGCCGCAAGGTGCTGGGCAACAACGGGGCCACGCTCAAGAAATTCGGCAAGCTCGTGGCCGCGCTGGTGGAAGAGGAGGGCGTGAACGAGAAGATGGCCGAGTTCATCAACCCGCTGGCCTACCTGGGCGAGCAGATGACCAAGTTCACCACCGAGATCGGCTTCAAGGGCCTGCAGAACCCCGACGAGGTGGGCGCGGCCGCCGTGCCTTACCTGCGCGTGGCCGGCCACCTGGTGTTCGCCTACTTCTTCGCGCGCATGGCCCAGGCGGCGCAGCGCGCCATCGACGGCGGCAGCAGCGACCCGTTCTACGCCGCCAAGCTGCAGACCGCGCGCTTTTACTTCGCCAAGCTGTTCCCCGAGACGGCCACGCTGATGCGCCTGGCGCGATCGGGCAGCCAGGCGCTGATGGACACCGATCTGGCCTTGGCATGAGACACCCCCGCGCCGCTTCGCGTCGCCCCCTCAGGGGGGCAACGCCAGCGGCTGGGCACCGCCAGTTCCGCGGCATTTCTCGATCACTTCCCCTCGCTCCAAGGAGACTGCCATGAAGAGAACCTTGTTCGCTCTTGCCGGCCTTTTTCTGGCCGGCCTGGCCCACGCGCAGATGACGCCCGCGGGCCTGTGGAAGACCATCGACGACGACTCCAAGAAGGAGAAGTCGCTGGTTCGCATCACCGAGAACAACGGTGTCTTCAGCGGCCGCATCGAGAAGCTGCTCGACCCCGCCAGCGACCCCAAGGGCGTGTGCGACAAGTGCACCGACGACCGCAAGGACAAGCCCATCGTGGGCCTGGAGATCCTGCGCGACATCAAGGCCGGCGAGAGCGACAAGACCGTGTTCGAGGGCGGCAGCATCGTCGACCCGAACAACGGCAAGAGCTACCGCGCGCGCCTCAAGCCCGTCAATGGCGGTGCGCAACTTGAGATGCGCGGCTACATCGGCCCCTTCTTCCGAACCCAGGTCTGGCAACGCGTGGAATGACCTTTCGCCAGCCTTTTTCCGAACACCCCATGAACCGATTCAACGTCAGAAAAGTCGCCGTGCTCGGCGCGGGCGTGATGGGCGCGCAGATCGCCGCCCATCTCGTCAACGTCAAGGTGCCGGTCGTGCTCTTCGACCTTCCGGCGAAGGAAGGCCCGAAGAACGGCACCGTCACCCGGGCGATCGAGAACCTGAAGAAACTCAAGCCCTCGCCCCTCGGCGTGGCCGCCGACGCCGACCTCATCGTCGCGGCCAACTACGAGGAGCACATGGCCCTGCTGGGCGAGTGCGACCTGGTCATCGAGGCCATCGCCGAGCGCATGGACTGGAAGCGCGACCTGTACCAGAAGATCGGGCCGCACGTGGCCCCGCACGCCATCGTGGCGTCCAACACCTCGGGCCTGTCGATCACGGCGCTGAGCGAGGCGCTGCCCGAGGCCATCAAGCCGCGCTTCTGCGGCATCCACTTCTTCAACCCGCCGCGCTACATGGTGCTGGTGGAGCTGATTGCGACGCCGGCGACGCAGCCGCTGATCCTGGACCAGCTCGAAACCTTCGTGACCAGCGGCCTGGGCAAGGGCGTGGTGCGCGCCAAGGACACGCCCAACTTCGTCGCCAACCGCATCGGCATCGCCGGCATGCTGGCCACGATGAAGGAGGTGGAGAACCACGGCCTGACGTTCGACGTCGTGGACGACCTCACCGGCAAGCGCCTGGGCCGCGCCAGCAGCGGCACCTTCCGCACCGCCGACGTGGTGGGCCTGGACACCATGGCCCACGTCATCAAGACCCTGCAGGACAACCTGAGCGCCGAGAGCGACCCGTTCTACGGCAGCTTCGGCACGCCGCCCGTGCTCAAGGCCCTGCTCGACAAGGGCCATCTGGGCCAGAAGACCAAGGCCGGCTTCTTCAGGAAGGTGGGCCGCGACATCCAACGCTTCGACCTGGCGAGCGGCGACTACGTGCCCTCGGGCGAGAAGGCCGACGAGGTCTATGGCCGCATGCTCAAGAAACCCGCCGCCGAGCGGCTGCGCCTGCTGAAGAACAGCACCGGTCCGCAGGGCCGGTTTCTCTGGGCCATCCTGCGCAACGGTTTCCACTACGCGGCCGTGCACCTGGCGAACATCGCCGACACCGCGCGCGACGTGGACCTGGCCATGCGCTGGGGCTTCGGCATGAAGCAGGGCCCTTTCGAGCTGTGGCAGGAGGCTGGCTGGCTGGAGGTGGCGAAGATGGTCCAGGAGGACATCGACGCCGGCAAGGCGCTGTCGACGGCGCCGCTGCCCGACTGGGTGTTCAAGGGCCCGGTGGCCGAGGCCGGCGGCGTGCACACCGCCCAGGGCTCGTGGAACCCCACCAAGGGTGTGTTCGAGGCACGCCGCGAGCTGCCGGTCTACCAGCGCCAGCCCTTCCCTGAACTGCTGCTCGGCGAGGCCGGCCCGCGTTTCGCCGATGCCGGCACCACCGTCGAGGAAACCGACGCGGTGCGGCTCTGGACGCTCGACAACGAGGTCCTGATCGCCAGCATCAAGACCAAGATGCATGCCATCAGCCCCGAGGTCTGCGAAGGCCTGATGCAGGCGGTGGAACTGGCCGAGGCGCAGTACCAGGGCCTGGTGGTCTGGTCGGGCGACGAACCCTTCAGCGTGGGCGCCGACCTGCAGGCCATGCTGCCGGCCTTCCTGGCCGTGGGCGTGGCCGCCATCGAGGACGCCGAGGGCTTCATGCAGCAGACCATGCTGCGCCTGCGCTACGCCAGCGTGCCCGTGGTCTCGGCCATCCGTGGTATGGCGCTGGGCGGCGGCTGCGAGCTGGCCGTCTACAGCGGCCGGCGCGTCGCGCACATGGAGAGCTACATCGGCCTGGTGGAGGTGGGCGTGGGCCTGATCCCGGGCGCGGGTGGCCTGACCTACGTCGCGCGCCGCGCGGCCGAGAACGCCGCCCGTTCCACCGGCAAGGATCTGCTGCCATTCCTCACCGAGGGCTTCACGGCGGCTGCCATGGCCAAGGTCGGCACCAGCGCGATCGAGTCGCGCGCCATCGGCTACCTGCTCGAGTCCGATCTGGTGGTGCCGCACAAGGACGAGCTGCTGTTCGTCGCGCTCAACGAAGCGAAGGCGATGTTCCGCGCCGGCTACCGCGCGCCGCACAAGCGCCTGTTCCCCGTGGCCGGGCGCGACGGCAAGGCCACCATCCTGGGCCAGCTCGTGAACATGCGCGACGGTGGCTTCATCAGCCAGCACGACTTCCACATCGCCAGCCTGATCGCCAACGTGGTCACCGGCGGCGACGTGGACCCCGGCACCCTGGTCAGCGAGGAGTACCTCATGACGCTGGAGCGCCAGGCCTTCTGCGCGCTCATCACGCACCCCAAGACGCAGGAACGCATCCTCGGGATGCTCAACACCGGCAAGCCGGTGAGGAACTGAGGAACCGACCATGAGCAAGCAAGTTCAAGACGCCTACATCGTCGCCGCCACGCGCACGCCCATCGGGCGGTCGCACAAGGGCGCGTTCAAGCACCTGCGACCCGACGACCTGCTGGCCCTGGCGCTGCGCTCGGCGCTCGCGCAGGCGCCAGGGCTGGATCCCAAGGCCATCGAAGACGTGATCTGTGGCTGCGCCATTCCCGAGGCGCAGCAGGGGCTGAACGTGGCGCGCATTGGCGCCATCCTCGCCGGCCTGCCCAACAGCGTGGGCGGCATCACGGTCAACCGCTTCTGCGCCTCGGGCCTGTCGGCCGTGGCCATGGCGGCCGACCGCATCCGCGTGGGCGAGGCCGACGTGATGATCGCCGCCGGCACCGAAAGCATGAGCATGGTGCCCATGATGGGCAATTCGCCCAGCCTGTCGCCCGCCATCTTCGCCAACACCCAGGACGTGGAGCAGTACGGCATTGCCTACGGCATGGGCCTCACGGCCGAGAAGGTCGCGCAGCAGTGGAAGGTGTCGCGCGAGGCGCAGGACGCGTTCGCGCTGCAGTCGCACCAGCGCGCGGTCATGGCCATGAAGAATGGCGAGTTCGCCAACGAGATCACGCCGGTGGACGTGACCGAGCGCGCGGTGAACCTGGACACCGCCGAGGTGAACAAACGCACGCGCACCGTGGACCTGGACGAAGGCGCGCGCCCCGACACCAGCCTGGAAGGCCTGGCCAAGCTGCGCACCGTGTTCGCGGCGCGCGGCTCGGTCACGGCGGGCAACAGCTCGCAGACCAGCGACGGCGCGGGCGCGCTGATCCTGGCCAGCGAGGCCGCGGTCAAGCGCTTCGGTCTCACGCCGCTGGCGCGCTTCGTGAGCTACGCCAGCCGCGGCGTGCCGCCGCACATCATGGGCATCGGCCCCGTGGAGGCGATTCCCGCCGCGCTGCGCTACGCCGGCCTGAAGCAGGACGACATGGACTGGATCGAGCTCAACGAGGCCTTCGCGGCCCAGTCGATCGCGGTCATCAACACCCTGGGCCTGGACCCGGCCAAGGTCAACCCCATGGGCGGGGCGATCGCCCTGGGGCACCCGCTGGGCGCCACCGGCGCCATCCGCTCGGCCACCGTGGTGCACGCGCTCAAGCGCCACCAGAAGCGGTACGGCATGGTCACCATGTGCGTGGGCATGGGGCAGGGTGCGGCGGGGATCTTCGAGCGGGTGTAAGGACCGCTTCCGCCATGACGAAGGCGCCCCTCGGGGCGCCTTTTTTCATGGGTGTGGACGTGCTGCTGGACATGGGCCGCACCGGCACCAACGTGATCGGCAACGGCATCGCGACGGCGGTGGCCGCCCAGTGGGCGGGCAAGCTCGACGGTCACCCTGCCCCTGGGCTCGACCCGCCGGTGGCCGAGCGGCCGGCGGTGGCGTCGGGCAAGGCGCCAGGCGCGGTCTGAGCCGTCGCACCCGCCTCGCCCAGAGGTCCAGCCGCGCGCCGCCCGCGGGCGGCGGCGCTACAGCGGTCTTTTGATCAGGTTCGCGATCTCGCCCACCACGCCGCGGCGGAAGGCCAGCACGCAGATCACGAAGATCACGCCCTGCACCACCGTCACCCAGGCGCCGAGCTGGGCGAGGTAGTTTTGCATCGAGACGATGATGGCCGCGCCCACCACCGGGCCGAACAGCGTGCCCATGCCGCCGAGCAGCGTCATCAGCACCACCTCGCCGGACATGCTCCAGTGCACGTCGGTGAGCGAGGCGAGCTGGAACACGATGGCCTTGGTGGCGCCGGCCGCGCCGGCCAGGCCGGCCGACAGCACGAAGGCCAGGTGCTTGTAGCGGTCGGTGTCGTAGCCCAGCGAGGTGGCGCGCGCCTCGTTCTCGCGGATGGCCTGCAGCACCTGGCCGAAGGGCGAGTGCACCACGCGCCAGATCAGCAGGAACCCTGCGAAGAAGACCACGAACACCACGGCGTACATGGCCATGGGCTGGCTCAGGTCGATCAGGCCAAAGAGCTGGCCGCGTGGCACCGCCTGGATGCCGTCTTCGCCGCCGGTGAACCGGGCCTGCAGGCTGAAGAAGAACACCATCTGCGCCAGCGCGAGGGTGATCATGGCGAAATAGATGCCCTGGCGGCGGATGGCCAGCGCGCCCACCACCACGCCGAGCAGCACCGCGCAGCAGGTGCCGAAGAGGATGGCCAGCTCCGGCGTGAAGCCCCAGACCTTGGCGGCGTGCGCCGAGGCGTAGCCGGCTCCGCCGAGGAACATGGCGTGGCCGAAGGACAGCAGGCCGCTGAAGCCGATGAGCAGGTTGAAGGCGCAGGCGAAGAGCGCGAAGCACATCACCTTCATCAGGAACACCGGGTACACGATCGCCGGCGCGATCAGGAAGAACGCGGCCATGATGGCGAAGGCGATGACCAGGGACGAGGTGCCGGCGGGGGCCTTGTGGGCGCTGCCCGCGTGGGCGATGGTGGTGGTCGAGGTGCTCATGGCGGCGCTCACTTCTGGGTTCCGAACAGCCCCGCGGGCCGGATCAGCAGCACGATGGCCATGATGACGAAGATCACCGTGCTGGAGGCCTCGGGGTAGAAGACCTTGGTGAGGCCTTCGATGATGCCCAGGCCGAAGCCCGTGAGGATGGCGCCCATGATGGAGCCCATGCCGCCGATCACCACCACCGCGAACACCACGATGATCAGGTCCGAGCCCATCTGCGGGCTCACCTGGTAGATGGGGGCGGCCATGACACCGGCCAAGGCGGCCAGGCCCACGCCGAAGCCATAGGTGAGCGTGATCATGCGCGGCACGTTCACGCCAAAGCCCTGTACCAGCGTGGGGTTCTCGGTGGCCGCGCGCAGGTAGGCGCCGAGCTTGGTGCGCTCGATGACGAACCAGGTGCTCAGGCAGACGATCAGCGAGGCGCCCACGACCCAGCCGCGGTAGTTGGGCAGGAACATGAAGCCCAGGTTTTGCGCGCCCATGAGCTGCGGCGGGATCGCATAGGGTTGCCCCGAGGAGCCGTACTCGTGGCGGAACAGGCCCTGAATGATGAGCGCGATGCCGAAGGTCAGCAGCAGACCGTAGAGGTGGTCGAGCTGGTAGAGCCGCTTGAGCATGAAGCGCTCGATCAGCACCCCGGTGGCCCCGACCACGACAGGCGCGATCAGCAGCGACCACCAGTAGCCGATGCCCAGCTTGTTGAGCAGCAGCCAGGCCACGAAGGCGCCCATCATGTACTGGGCGCCGTGCGTGAAGTTGATGATGTTGAGCAGACCGAAGATCACGGCCAGCCCCAGCGACAGCAGGGCATAGAACGAGCCGTTGATCAGCCCGATCAGCAATTGCCCGAACAGGGCCGCGGTGGGGACGCCGAAGATCTCGGTCATGCTCAGAACGCTCCGGTGCTTACTTCACGAGCGAGCACTCGCCGTCCTTGAGGGGACGGAAGGCCTGCTCGGCGGGGATGGTGGCGCGGACCTTGTAGTAGTCGTAGGGGCCTTTCGACTCCGAGGGTTTCTTGACCTCGAACAGGTAGGCCGGGTGGATCTTGCGGCCGTCGGCGCGGATCGTGCCCTTGCCGAACAGCGGATCGTCGGTCGGCATCTCCTTCATCTTGGCCACCACCTTGGTGCCGTCGTCGGTCTTGCCGGCCTCCACCGCCTTCAGGTAGTGCAGCACCGAGGCGTACACGCCCGCGTGGTCGGAGCTGGGGTACTTGCCGCCGTTGCGCTCGGCGAAGCGCTTGCTCCAGGCGCGGGTCTGGTCGTTCAGGTCCCAGTAGAAGGTCTCGGTGAAGATCAGGCCCTGCGCGGTGGCCAGGCCCAGGCCGTGCACGTCGGGCAGGAACACCAGCAGGCCGGCCAGGTTCTGGCCACCCTTGGTGATGCCGAATTCGGCCGCCTGCTTGATGCTGTTGATGGTGTCGCCGCCGGCGTTGGCCAGGCCGATGATCTTGGCCTTGGAGGCCTGGGCCTGCAGCAGGAAGGAGCTGAAGTCGCTGCCCGGGAAGGGCGTGCGCACCTTGCCCAGCACCTTGCCGCCGTTCTTGAGCACCACGGCCTCGGTGTCGCGCTCCAGCGCATGGCCGAAGGCGTAGTCGGCGGTCAGGAAGAACCAGGTGTCGCCGCCGGTTTTCACGATCGCCCCGCCGGTGCCGTTGGCCAGCATCCAGGTGTCGTACAGCCAGTGCACGGTGTTGGGGCTGCACTGCTTGCCGGTCAGGTCGGAGGTCGCCGCGCCGGTGTTGATGAAGGCCTTGCCCTTTTCCTTGGTGATCTGGTTGATGGCCAGCGCCACGGATGAGGTGGGCACATCGAAGATGGCGTCCACCTTGTCCACGTCGTACCAGGTGCGGGCCACGGTGGAGCCCACGTCGGGCTTGTTCTGGTGGTCGGCCGAGACGACCTCGACCTTCATGCCCTTCTTCTCGGGCGCGAAGTCCTCGACCGCCATGCGCGCGGCGAGCACCGAGCCGGGGCCGCCGATGTCGGCGTACAGGCCCGACATGTCGTTCATCACGCCGATCTTGATCACGCCATCGGAGATCTGCGCGTGCGCGGCCCCCGCCGCCAGCATGGCCGCCGCCGCGGTGGCCAGCAACTTCTTCGTCGTCTTCATGTCGTCGTCTCCTTCATCGGTGTGTGAACGTGGAAAGATCCAAACCCTGGCGATCGGTATCAGACGCCGAGGTACTCGTGCAACATGCCCATCTTCGCGTCGAGATCGGCGGCGCCGAAGCTCTCCACGATGCGGCCATGTTCCATGACGTAGAAGCGGTCGGCCAGCGGCGCCGCGAAACGGAAGTTCTGCTCGACCATCACGATGGTGAAGCCGCGCTCGCGCAGTGTGCGGATGGTGCGCGCCAGCGTCTGCACGATGACCGGCGCCAGGCCTTCGGAAATTTCGTCGAGCAGCAGCAGCTTGGCGCCGGTGCGCAGGATGCGCGCCACCGCGAGCATCTGCTGTTCGCCGCCCGACAGGCGCGTGCCCGGGCTGTGGCGGCGCTCCTTGAGGTTGGGGAACAGTTCGTAGAGTTCGTCGAGCGGCATGCCGCCATCGGCCACCACGGGCGGCAGCAGCAGGTTCTCCTCGCAGCTCAGGCTGGCGAAGATGCCGCGCTCCTCGGGGCAGTAGCCCAGGCCCAGGCGCGCCACCTGGTGCGTCGGCATGTTCACCGTCTCCTGCCCGAAGAGCCGAATGGAGCCGGTGCGCTTGCCCACCATGCCCATGATGGCCTTGAGCGTGGTGGTGCGGCCGGCGCCGTTGCGGCCCAGCAGGGTCACGACCTCGCCGCGGTTCACTTGCAGGTCGACGCCGTGCAGGATGTGCGACTCGCCATACCAGGCGTTCACGCCGCTGAGGCTGAGCAGTTCTTCGGACATCAGGCCTCCCGCCGGGCCGCCCCAAGGGAGGCCAGCGCCCCCTCGGGGGGCAGCGAATACACGAAGTGATGAGCGTGGGGGCCCATGTCAATGCGCCCCCTGCAGCTGCGCGTCGGCGCTGCCCATGTAGGCCTCCAGCACCTGCGGGTTGGCCGACACGGTGGCGTAGTCGCCCTCGGCGATCACCTGGCCGCGCTGCAGCACGCTGATGGTGTCGGCGATGCTCGACACCACGTTCATGTTGTGCTCCACCATCAGCACCGTGCGGTTGGCCGACACCTTCTTGATGAGTTGCGTCACTCGCTCCACGTCCTCGTGGCCCATGCCCTGCGTGGGCTCGTCGAGCAGCATCAGCTCGGGCTCGGTGGCCAGCGTGGTGGCGATCTCCAGCGCGCGCTTGCGTCCATAGGACAGCTCCACAGTGACCCAGTCGGCGAACTCGGACAGGCCCACGGTGTCGAGCAGGGCCATCGCGCGCTCGTCGAGCCGGTCGAGCACCTTCTTGCTCTTCCAGAAGTGGAAGGACTGGCCGGTGGCGCGCTGCAGGCCGATGCGCACGTTCTCGCGCACGCTCAGGTGCGGGAAGGTGGCCGAGATCTGGAACGAGCGCACCATGCCCCGGCGCGCCACCTGGGCGGGCTTTTGCGGTGTGATGTCCTCGCCGTTGTAGAGGATCTGCCCGCGCGTGGGGATGAGGAACTTGGTGAGCAGGTTGAAGACCGTGGTCTTGCCCGCGCCGTTGGGTCCGATGAGCGCGTGGATCTGGCCGCGCCGCACGCGCAGGTTCACGTCGTTCACGGCGACGAAGCCCTTGAACTCCTTCACCAGTCCGCGCGCTTCGAGAATGCAGTCGTTGGGGGTGTTCGGTGCCATGTAGGAGGGGCATTGTGAGCAAGCGACCCATATCAAGAATGAGGGGAAACCCCACGCGGCGCGGTGGCGCTGCTATGGATTTCGGCGGAACGCCCGCCGCCCGTCACGCGCTTGTCGCGCAGGCAACAGCCGGACTGTCGGTCGGCGGACAGTCGGGGGGCGGGTGCACGCCGCTGGTGCACACTGCCGCGGATGAATTCGCACCTTTTTGACCGGGCCATTGCCCTCGACACCAGGGCCGATGGCCGTTACAGCGGCCGCACCGATCCGGCCTGGGCGAACATGGTCGGCCCCTTCGGCGGCATCACGGCGGCCACCGCGCTCAACGCCCTCCTGCTGCACCCCGATCGCCTGGGCGAGCCGGTGGCGCTCACCGTCAACTTCTGCGCCGCGCTGAACGACGGCGCTTTCGAGGTGGAGGCGCAGACGGTGCGCACCAACCGCTCCACGCAGCACTGGGCGGTGAGCATCGAGCAGGGCGGCGAGACCGTGCTGAGCGCCACCGCGCTCACCGCGGTGCGGCGCGACACCTGGGGCGCGCAGGAAGAGCCCTTGCCGCCGGTGCTGTCGCCTGCGGCGCTGGGCAAGCCCTCGATGATGGCGCCGGTGGAATGGGTCAAGCGCTACGACCTGCGCTTTCCCGAAGGTGCGATGCCGCGCGTGTGGGACGGCACGGGCGAGTCCAGCCGCACCACGGTGTGGATGCGCGACGAGCCGCCGCGCCCGCTGGACTTCCCGGCCCTCGTGGCGCTGTGCGACGTCTTCTACCCGCGCGTGTGGCTGCGCCGCGCCACGCGCGTGCCGGCGGGCACGGTGTCGATGACGGTGTACTTCCACGCCAGGGCCACCGAGCTGGCGGCGGTGGGCGAGGGCTGGCTGCTGGGCCAGGCGCAGGCCAGCGCCTTTCGCAATGGCTACTTCGATCAGCGCGCGCAGGTGTGGAGCCAGGCGGGGGCGCTGCTGGCCACCACCCACCAGGTGGTGTACTTCAAGGAGTGAGGCGCTTCGCCGGCGGCCCGGGGCCGCGGGCGTTCAGGGCCGGCCGAGGAACAGGTACAGCCCCGTGAACCCCTTGGGCGCGCTCACCACGCTCAGGTAGAGGGGGCCGATCCCCGTGTCCGCCCCCACGAACAGGCTGCCGCCGGCGAGCAGGTGGCGAAAGGACACGTCGCGCCGGTCCAGCCAGGCGTTGCCCGCCTCGATGGAGCCGCCCGCGAACATCGCGCGCGCGATGCCGATGTTCCAGGGCAGGCGGCGGTAGTAGGTGAGGCGGCCGAAGGCCAGGTAGTTGCCGGCCACCTGTCCCGAGCGGAAGCCCGACAGGTTCTGGAACCCGCCCAGCGAGTATTCGTCGATCGCCCCGATGGGGATGTTGTTGGCGTGCGCGAAGCGCAGGCCCAGGTTGAAGGTGTGCTCGCCGACACTGCGCACGCCGGTGTACGAGCCCTCGAGCCGCGCGAAGCTGCTGCGCTCGCCGCCGCGCACATGGCGCTTGCCCACCACCACCTCGCCGAAGGCCCGGTAGCCGCGCGACGGGAAGTTCGCATAGTCGAGCTGGTCGGCCATCACGGCCGCGCGCAGGCCGGCTTCGCGCCAGTGCACGTCCAGCACGTCGGGCTGCAGGTTCAAGCCCGGCTGAACCAGCTCCAGCGACGAACGCCGCGAACTGGCCACCACGCCCAGGCGCATGTCGCCCACCGAACCCTGGCGCCCGATCGGCCAGCCGATGTCCGCGCCCACGCGCAGCGACTCGCGCTGGATGCGCGCCAGCGGGCGGTTTTGCTCGCCGTAGAGGTCGACCTTGCGCACGCTCAGGTCGCCATAGGCCGACACGAAGGTGTTGGCCAGCGGGTCCAGCGGCTGGTAGATCTCGGAGTACAGGCCCAGGGTCTCGCCCAGCTGCACGCGGTTGCGCCACTCGGTGCCGCTGGGCGTGAGCCAGTGGCGGTTGTGGCTGATGCGCAGGTTGAACGCGCCTTCGCCGCGGAAGTCGGTGCGCAGGTCCAGGCCCACGCGCAGGTAGTTCGGCCCCCAGCTGTTCTCGCGCAGTCCCACCACCAGGTCTTCGCCGCCGCTGTCGGGGTTGCGCACCAGGCGGTAGTCCACGCGCTCGTAGTCGCCGGTGGCGGCCAGGGCCTCCATGTCGTTCTCGATCAGCTGCACGTCGGCGCGCTGGCCCTTCAGGTGCTCCAGGCCCACGCCCAGGCGCTGCGCGCGCGTCTCGTCCACGCCCTCGAAGCGGATGCCCGCAATGGTGCCCACGCGCGTGGCATTGAGCTCGGCCTGTGTGCGCCGCGCCCCGGTCCAGGCGGCGTACTCGCGCTCGCCGACCGAGAAGCGCTCCAGCGCCGCGCTCACGGTGCGCCCGTACTCGTTGCCCAGGCGCACCAGTTCCTTGGCCTGGTCGAAGTCGGACGAGCTGAGCGTGCCCAGCGGCGGCGTGAGCAGCAGGTCGCGCGGCGTGAGCAGGGCGATGCTGGCCTTCACGTTCTGCTCGGTCAGGATGTTCACCATCTGCGTGGTGATGCCCACCAGCGAGCCCAGGGTCTCGCGCCCGGCCAGCGGCGTGCCGATGTTGACGGCGATGACCACCTCGGCGCCGAGCGCGCGCGCCACGTTCACCGGCAGGTTGTTCACCAGCCCGCCGTCGCCCAGGATGCGGCCGTCCATGCCGAGCGGGGAGAACACGCCCGGCACCGACATGCTGCCGCGCAGCGCGGCGGCCAGGTCGCCGCGGTCCATCACCACCTCCTGGCCGGTCTCCATGTCGGTGGCCACGGCGCGGAAACGCGTGGGCAGGGCGTCGAAGCTGCTCAGGTGGCGCGTGGGCAGGGTGTAGCGGCGCAGCAGCATTTCCAGCGAGCGTGAGGACACCGCGCCCGTGGGCAGGCGGAATTCGCCGTCGCGAAAGCCCACCAGCAACACGGGCGAGAGCTCGAAGTCCTCTTCCTTGCGGCGCTGCGAGAGCACCTGGCGCGGCTGGCGCGTATTGAAGAGGCCGCTCCATTCCACGGTCAGGATCTCGCGCTCGAGCTGTTCGCCGGTCATGCCGCTGGCGTACAGGCCGCCGATGATGGCGCCCATGGAGGTGCCGACGATCAGGTCCACCGGCACGCGCGCGGCCTCCAGCGCCTTGATCACGCCCACGTGCGCGAAGCCGCGCGCGCCGCCGCCCGAGAGCACCAGCGCCACGCGCGGCCGGGGCTGCGGGGGCAGGGGATCGGCCGCGGGCGCGGACGTGGGCGGGGTCTGCGCGGCCAAGGGCAGTGCAAGGCACGCGGCAAGGCAGATCAGCAGCAGGCGGGTCGACATGGCGGGGGGCACGGGCGGGGGAAACGCCGAAGTTTAGGTGGGCCACCCGGTGGCCTTCGTGTTAACTTGCCCGGCTGCTGTTTCCAACCCTTCCCCGCCAACGACCATGAGCGACATCCTCGTCCACACCGAAGCCGGCATCCGCACCATCACCTTCAACCGCGTCGACAAGAAGAACTCCTTCACTTCGGCCATGTACGGCGCCATGGCCGAGGCCCTGGCCTCGGCGGTGGACGACCCTGGCGTGCGCGTGGTGCTGCTGCAGGGTCACGAGACCGTGTTCTCCGCCGGCAACGACATCGGCGACTTCCTGAACAACCCGCCGGCCGGGCTGGACTCGCCGGTGTTCCGTTTCCTCCAGGGCATCGCCACCTTCCCCAAGCCGCTGTTGGCGGCGGTCTGCGGCCCGGCGGTGGGCGTGGGCACCACGCTGCTGTTCCATTGCGACCTGGTTTACGCGGGCGACAACGCCGCCTTCTCCATGCCCTTCGTCAACCTGGGCCTGTGCCCCGAGGCCGCCAGCAGCCTGCTGGTGCCGCAGATGCTGGGTTACCACCGCGCGGCCGAGGCCTTGCTGCTGGGCGAGCCCTTCATGGCCGAGGCCGCGCTGGAGGTGGGCCTGGTCAACCGCGTGCTGCCGCCCACCGAAGCGAACGGCTACGCGCAGTCGGTGGCGAAGAAGCTCGCGGCCAAGCCGCTGAGCTCGCTGATCGAGACCAAGCGGCTCATGAAGAAGGGCCAGGAAGAGCGCGTGCTGCGCACCATCGCCGAAGAGGGCGAGAGCTTCGGCCGCATGCTGCGCGAACCGGCGGCGAAGGAGGCCTTCGGGGCGTTCATGGAGCGCCGCAAGCCGGACTTCTCCCAGCTCTGAGCGCCCCATGTCCGACGACACCACTGAGCGCGCGAAGGCGCATTTTTTTGCCGGCAACGCGCACTTCGAAGCCGGCCGCCTGGACGCCGCGCGCGCCGACTACGAGGCGGCGCAGGCGCTCGTGCCGGGCCGGCCTTCGGTGCTGGCCAACCTGGGCGTCACGCTGTGCCGGCTGGGCCAATGGGACGCCGCCATCGAGCGCCTGGACGCCGCGCTGCTCGCCGACCCGACGCACCGCGACGCCTGGGCGGCCCTGGGCCTCAGCCGCGAAGCGCTGAACCAGTGGGCTGGTGCGGCGCACGCGCTGCGCCAGGCCATCGGGCTTGGCGCCCTCCTGCCGAGCCTGTACCTCGCGCTGTCGCATTGCGAGCTGCGCCAGGAGCGCTGGCGCGAGGCCCTGCAGGCGCTCGACGACGCGCTGGAGATCGACCCGCGCGAGCCCGAAGTCTGGAGTCAGCGCGGCCACCTGCTGCGCGAGAGCGGTCAGCTCAAGGAGGCCGCGCGCTCCTACGAACAGGCCCTGCAGCACGGCGCCGAGCCCGCGCTGCACCGGCACTACCTCGCTTCGGTGCAGGACCTGCGCGATCCGCCGCCCCCGCCGCCGGTGTACGCGGGCGCGCTGTTCGACCAGTACGCGGACGACTTTCAGGACCACCTGCTCGCGCAGTTGCGGTACGCCGCGCCCGAGACCCTGCTCAAGCCGCTGCTGGCCGAGGGCCGGCGGATCGGCCTGGTGCTGGACCTGGGGTGCGGCACCGGCCTGTGCGGCCGCTTGATCGCACCGATCGCCGACGCCGTGGAGGGCGTGGACGTGTCGCACGCCATGGTGGAACGCGCCCGCGCCAGCGGCGCCTACCGCGGGGTGGTGCACGGCGACCTGCTCGGCTTCCTGCACGCCAGCCAGGTCCCGGCCGATCTCATCGTCGCCGCCGACGTGTTCATCTACGTGGGGCCGCTCGACGCGGTCTTCGCCGCCGCCGCCGCACGCCTGGCCAGTGGCGGCCGCTTCGCCTTCAGCGTCGAGCAGGCCGATCCCGGACGCGACCTGCAGCTGCGGCCCAGCCTGCGCTACGCGCATTCGCGCGAACGGATCGAGCGCCTGGCCGCCGCCCACGGTTTTGCGGTGCAGGCCATCGAGGCCGGGCCGATACGGCACGAGCAGGGCCGGCCCGTGATGGGCTGGTACGCCTGGCTGCGCCGCGCCGCCTAGCCTGCGCGGCGCCGCGCCACCCAGACCACCGCGCCGGCCTCGCCGTAGCGCTCGGCGTGCGGCACCTCGCGGTCCAGGGAGAAAGGCGCACCCGCCCGCAGGTGCTGCGTGTCTTCGCCGCAGGAGAGCCACATCTCGCCCTCGGCGACGACCGCTTTCACCGAGAACGGGTGGGTGTGGGTGTCGAGCACCGTGTTCGGCGCCCAGCGGCGCGCCAATACCTCATCGAAGCCCTCGGCCAGGGCCTGGTCACGGAACGCATCGAACGGCAGGGTGTTCATGGCGGCGCATTGTCCGTCTAGGATGCGCGCTTTGCCACTTGGGAGTGCCCGCGCCGTGTCCTACATGTTGTTGATCATCGAGCCCGCCGGCCAGCGCGCCGAGCGCACCGAGGCGCAGGGCCGCGAGGTTTATGCCCGTATGCAGGCCTTCGGCGACGCGTTGCGCGCGCAGGGCAAGCTCAGGGCGGTGGAGTCGCTCGCCGGCCTGGGCGACGCGGTGCGCGTGAGCCAGGCGCCCGGTGCGGCGCGCCGGCTCGACGGCCCCTTTGCCGAAGCCAAGGAAATGGTGGGCGGCTTCTTGCTGCTCGACGGCGTGACGCGCGAGGAGGCCATCGAACTGGCCCGCCAGTGCCCGGCGGCCGAGTGGGCCACGGTCGAGGTGCGCGGCCTGGCGCCCTGCTTCGATGAGAGTCGGTCCTAGGGTTTTTACCTAGATCGACCCCGTCGAAACCCGGGGCGACGAACCGTCGTGGGGGTGAAGCGGGCGAAACGGTTGCCCGCGCCGTCCAGGAGAGTCCCATGCGATTCATGATCATCGTGCGCTCCATCCCCGAGTTCGAGGCCGAGACCACGCCCAGCCCCGACCCCGCCGTGTTCGACGCCATGCTGCGCTTCCACGAGGAGCTGGCCCGGGCCGGCGTGCTGCTCGACGCCTCGGGCCTGCACCCCAGCCGCAAGGGCTGGCGGGTACAGCACGGTTCCGGCGCGCCGCGCATCGTCGACGGCCCCTTCGCCGAAGCCAAGGAGCTCATCGCCGGCTACACCCTGATCCAGGTGCGCAGCCGCGACGAGGCCATCGAGTGGTCGCGCCGCTTTCCCAACCCGGTGGGCGAGGGCAAGCCCGCCGTGGTCGAGGTGCGCCAGCTCATCGAGCTCGACGAAATCCAGGCCGACGGTCCCAGCGTGGAGGCCTTCCGCCAGATGCTGCAAGCCTGATCCGACTTTTCCTGCCATCCACCCCGCCTCAGGAGTTCCCCATGTCCCGCCAGATCTTCGTCAACCTGCCCGTCGCCGACCTGCCGCGCGCCCGCGCCTTCTACACCGGCCTGGGCTTCACGCTCAACCCGCAGTTCAGCAACGACCAGGGCGCCTGCATCGTCATCAGCGAGCACGTCTACGTGATGCTGCTGGTGCGCCCCTACTTCCAGACCTTCACCCACCTGCCGGTGGCCGAACCGGCCAAGGCCACGGCCGTGCTCAACGCGCTGTCGTGCGAGAACCGCGCCGAGGTCGAATCCTTCGTCGCCAAGGCCCTGGCCGCCGGCGGCAGCACGCCCAACCCGGCCAAGGACCACGGCTTCATGTACCAGCACGGCTTCGCCGACCCGGACGGTCACCAGTGGGAGGTGTTCTACATGGACGAGGCGGCGTTCGCGCAACAGGCCCAGCAGCCGCAGCAGGCCTGAGGCGCGTCGACCGATGCACAGTGCCGTCCACCAGCGCATCGCCGCCACCTGGCGACTGGAGTCCGCCCAGGTGGTGGCCGCTGTCATGCGCCGCGTGCGCGACCTCGGCGTGGCCGAGGACATCGCGCAGGACGCGCTGGTGGCGGCCCTGGAGCATTGGCCGAAGGACGGCATCCCCGACAAGCCCGGGGCCTGGCTGATGCGCACCGCGCTCAACCGCGCGCTCGACCACCTGCGCCAGCGCGCCACGCGCGAGGGGCACGAGGCCGACATCGCCGCCGACCTGGTGGCCTTGCAGGCCGACCGCGCGCCCGACGTGGCCGAGCTGGTGGACGCCGCGCGCCGCGACCCGATCGGCGACGACCTGCTGCGCCTGGTCTTCACCGCCTGCCACCCCGTGCTCTCGGCCGATGCACGCGTGGCGCTCACGCTCAAGCTGCTGGGCGGCCTGAGCACACACGAGATCGCGCGCGCCGTGCTGCAGACCGAGTCCACCGTGGCGCAGCGCATCGTGCGCGCGCAGCGCACCCTGCGCGACGCGGGCGTGCCCTTCGAGCTGCCGCACGGCCCCGCGCTGGCCGAGCGCCTGGGCTCGGTGCTGGAGGTCATCTACCTCATCTTCAACGAGGGCTACACGGCCACGCGCGGCAGCGACTGGATGCGCCCCGCGCTGTGCGATGAGGCGCTGCGCCTAGCGCGCGTGCTGGCCGATCTGATGCCGCGCGAGCCCGAAGCGCTGGGCCTGCAGGCGCTGCTGGAGATCCAGGCCTCGCGCAGCGCCGCGCGCACCGATGCGCAGGGCCGCCCCGTGCTGCTGGAGCAGCAGGACCGCGCGCGCTGGGACCGCCTGCTCATCCGCCGCGGGCTGGACGCGCTGTCGCGCGCCGACCTCATCACCGAATCGCCCGGTCCCTACCAGTTGCAGGCGGCCATCGCCGCCTGCCATGCGAGCGCCGCCTCGGTGGAGTCCACCGACTGGGCGCGCATGGCCGCGCTGTACGCCGAGCTGGCGCGCCTGGCGCCCTCGCCCGTGGTGGAGCTCAACCGCGCGGTGGCGGTGTCGCGCCACGCCGGCCCGGCCGCTGGCCTGGCCGTGCTCGCACCGCTGCTGCACGAGCCCGCGCTGGCGCGCTACCCCTGGCTCAGCGCCGTCTGCGGCGACCTGCTGCAACAGCTGGGTCGCCGGGCGGAAGCGCGCGAGGCCTTCGAGCGCGCCGCCAGCCTCACCCAGAACGAGGCCGACCAGGCCCTGATGCGCGAGCGCGCCGAAGCGCTGCGCGACACCCCGGCGCACCCGCCGCGCGCCGACCGCGCCTGAAGCGCTTCACGCGCCCGTCATCTGCGCGCCGCACAGTGCGCGGATGGCCGACCAGACGCTTCCCTTTGCGCCCGCCAGCCCCTGGCTGCGGGCCGACATCTGGCTGTTCCGCCGCCTCGGCGCGGGGCGCGGCCCGGCCGCCGCGCTGGCGCTGGCGCGATGGGTCGCTCGCTGGAGCTGGCTGCCCTTGCTGGCGCTCGTGGGGCTGGTGTCGCTGCGGCACCCGCTGGGGCCAGGGCTGGCCCTGCTGTGCCTGGCCTGGGCCGGCCTGGTGCAGCGGGCGGGCAAGCGCCTGGCGCGCCGCTGGCAGGCGCAGCGGCCCTTTGCCTTGGGCCTGTGCGCCAACCACCTGGGCCACGGCGGCCGCGCGGGCTTCCCGAGCAGCCATGCCCTGGTGATGGGCGCCGTGCTGGGCGTGCTGCTGCCGCACACCGGCAGCGGGGCGCTGATCGCCGCCATGGCGGCCGTGGCCCTGGGCACCGGCTGGGCGCGCGTGCACACCGGCGCCCACTTCCCGCTCGACGTGCTCGCGGGCCTGGTCCTGGGCCTGGCCAGTGGCCTGGCCTTCGGACTGGCGCTGCCGGCGTGATGGCCCGCACAGGCCCGCTCTCAGGCCGGCTCCCCGACCCCGACGCCGGGGCGGCGCTGGTGTGGGGTCCCGCCCGCTGGCCCTGGCGGCGCCTCGTCCGCCGGCCACGGTGACGGACGGGCGCCTCGGCCGGCAGGCGACCCATGCAGGATGGCCAGCAGCGCGATCAGCGCCTGGCGCCCGCCGGGCTGCGTGTCGAACGCGCCCAGCAGGGGCAGCTTCTCGACATCGTCGATGAAGCGCCGAAGGGCGCTGGGGGCGCCCGCGCCCTGGCGCAGCTGGTCCTCGATCAGGGGGCCGATCAGATCGTGCGCCGGGTCGGGTGAACCGCCGCACAGCGCGGGCAGCAGTTCTGGCAGGCGTTGCATGAGGGCGGGCAGGCGCTCGTCCAGGAGCAGCGCCAGGTGCAGGTCCATGCGGTGCAGGGCGAGGGCCTGCCGCACCGGCGCCTGACCCGCCTCGATCACTCGGTCGCGCTGGGCGCTCACCGCAAAGGGCATGGCGCGGCGCGCGTAGCCCATGAGTTCGCCGTGCACCGACACATGGTTGAGGGTGTCGTGGTGGCCCAGGCCCTCGCCGACCACCGTGAAGGGGGCGGCGGCGAACAGCGTGGCGGGGCGCTCCAGCCAGACGGCCATGCTGGCGGCCAGGGCCGCGCCCATGCCGTGACCGGTGAAGACCAGGCGGCCCGGGTCCTGTCCCTGCCGCTGGGCCGACTCCACCACCGCGAGGCAGTGCGCCACGGCCTGGCGCCGCTGCTCGGTGCCGATCTCGACCCCCTGGGTGCCGAGCACCAGGCTCAGCGCCAGCAACAGCTCGGGCAGGTCCTGCCGAGCAGGGGCCGGCAGCGCCGACAACAAGTCCCGGCCTCGGTAGGCCATCACCATGTCCCCCGTGGACGGGTTGAGGTACGCCCTGGCGCCGAAGCCGCCGCCGCGCAGGGCTTGCTCGGCCTGCGCCGCCAGGCGCGGCGCTTGCAAGGCCTTCCAGCCCGGCAGCAGGGCGGGGCGGTGGGCCCCCCCGGCCATGGGACCGATGCCGACGGCCCATGCGAGCTGGGCACATTCAAGAGGGGATGCCATGCGTTTCTCCATATGGGTGGGCGAAGCGGGGCCGGCCAGCGCCGGGCTGCGCACGATAGGGTGTGCGCGGCGGCGGCGATACACGGGTGGGGTACAGACAGCTCCCCCAGGTGGTGGAGGGTCGTGCGCGATCCTTCGGGGTGGCCGCCACGGGCGAACACCGATGGCGCGCGACTCCGCGCGCCCTCACACTCGCGTTCACCATGACCGAGTCCGCCGCTCCCCGCGATCGCCACACCGTCCTCATCGTCGGCGCCGGGCCCGCGGGCCTGGCGGTGGCCGGCGGCCTGCGCCTGCTGGGGCGCGACGCCACGGTCATCGACGAGGCCGCGCAGCTGGGCTCGTCCTGGCGCGAGCACTACGAGCGGCTGCACCTGCACACGGTCAAGTCGCACTCGGCCTTGCCGGGCCTGCCGTTCCCCGACGGGGCGCCGCGCTACGTGCCGCGCCAGGGCGTGGTGGACTACCTGGAGGCCTACGCCCGCCACCACCGCATCGAACCCCTGGGCGGGCAGACGGTGGTGCGCATCACCGCCGGCGCCGCCACCGACCCTGGCGCGCGCTGGCGCGTGCACACCGCTGGCGGCCGGGTCCTGGAGGCCGCGCAGCTGGTGCTGGCCACCGGCGCCAACCGCGAGCCGCGCATGCCGGTGCTGCCGGGGCAGGACGCCTTCACCGGCCGCGTGCTGCACAGCCACGATTACCGCAACGCCCAGCCGTTCAAGGACCAGTGTGTGCTGGTGGTGGGCATGGGCAACACGGGCGCGGAGATTGCGCTGGACCTGGCCGAGCAGGGCGTGGCGGTGGCGCTGTCGGTGCGCTCGCCGGTCAACATCGTCAAGCGCGACGTGCTGGGCCGGCCCACGCAGCTCTCCAGCATCGCGCTGGCCCGCCTGCCCGAGCCCATCGGCGACGCCTGCGCCACGCTGCTGCGCCGGCTCACCGTGGGCGACCTGTCGCGCTGGGGCCTGCGCACGCCGGCCGCCTCGCCGCTGCGCCAGTTGCGTCGCGAGGGCAAGACGCCGGTGATCGACGTCGGCACCCTCGCGCGCATCCGGCGCGGCGAGATCACCGTCTACCCCGGCATCGCCACGCTCATGCGCGGCGGCGTTCGCTTCACCGACGGACGGGGACAGGGCTTCGACAGCATCGTGCTCGCCACCGGCTACCAGCCCCTGGTGCAGGGGCTGTTCCCGAACCACCCGCTGCCGCTGGACGAACGCGGCCTGCCCACGGTGCTGCACGGCGAAGGCGCGTTGGCGGGGTTGCACTTCGTGGGCTACGACATCCGCCAGCCGGGCGGGCTGCTGCGCACGATCGCGATGCAGGCCGAGCGGGTGGCGGGGCGCATCGCGCTCGACGCGGTCCCCGCCTGAGCCACCCTGCCACAGGCGCCGGGGGCGCGGGTGGCGTGCGCGCCGATGGCCCTTTGGTTAGCGGTGCGAACTTGCATCGCGTAAGAAATGCGCCCAGGATGCGACACATCCCCATCCCAACACACCCGAGGAGCGCCCATGAAGGCGATCTGGAACGGCACGGTGATTGCCGAAAGCGACGACATCGTGCTCGTCGAGGGCAATGCCTACTTCCCTGCGAGCGCGTTGCGCCGCGAGTACCTGCAGCACAGCAACCACCACACCTACTGCCCCTGGAAGGGCCAGGCCAGCTACCACAGCCTGCTCGTCGACGGCGAACTCAACCGCGACGCCGCCTGGTTCTACCCCGACCCCAAGCCCGAGGCCGACATGGTGCGCGACCGCGTGGCCTTCTGGCGCGGCGTGCAGGTGGTGGACTGAGCATGCGGCGCGACGCCACCGCCGACACCGCCGCGCGCTACGCCGAGGTGCGCGCCCGCAGCGAAGCGCTGTGCGCGCCGCTGGCCATCGAGGACCACGTCGTCCAGCCCGTGGTGGACGTGAGTCCGCCCAAGTGGCACCTGGCGCACACCACCTGGTTCTTCGAGGCCATGCTGCTCGCGCACGCCTCGCCGGGCTACGCGCCGTTCCATCCGGCCTACGGTTACCTCTTCAACAGCTACTACGAGGGCGAGGGCGAGCGCGTGCCGCGCGCGCAGCGCGGTCACCTGAGCCGGCCGACCGTGGCCGAGGTGCTGGCCTACCGCGCGCACGTGGACGCGGCCGTGCAAGCCTGGCTGGCCACGCAGCCACCGGCCCGGTGGCTGGACCGCCTGGCGCTGGGCCTGCAGCATGAGCAGCAGCACCAGGAACTGCTGCTCACCGACATCAAGGCCATCCTGGGTCACAACCCCCTGCGCCCCGCCTACGCCAGCGCCGACACCGCCGCGGTGGGCCTGGCCGGCGAACACGCACCGCAAGCCGCCGCGATGGGATGGATCGAGCAGCCCGGCGGCGTGGTCGCCATCGGGCACGCGGGCGACGGTTTCGCCTTCGACAACGAGGGCGGGCGCCACGAACGGCTGCTCACGCCCTTCGCGCTCGGCGACCGGCTGGTCAGCAACGCCGAATACACGGCCTTCATCGACGCCGGCGGCTACCAGGACCCGCGCCACTGGCACGCCGACGGCTGGGACTGGCTGCGCCAGAACGCCATCGCGGCGCCGATGTATTGGTTCCGCGGCGAGGGCGGCGCCTGGTGGCACCAGACCCTGGCCGGCCCCGCGCCGCTGCCACCGCACGCGCCGGTGACGCACGTGAGCTGGTACGAGGCCAGCGCCTACGCCGACTGGGCCGGCGCGCGCCTGCCCACCGAGTTCGAATGGGAGGCCGCCGCTGGCCGGGGCATGGCCTGGGGCGAGCGCTGGGAGTGGACCGCCAGCGCCTACGCGCCTTACCCGGGCTTTCGGCGCGCCGAAGGCTCGGTGGGCGAGTACAACGGCAAGTTCATGGTGAACCAGCAGGTGCTGCGGGGCGCGTCGTTTGCCACGCCGCCCGGGCATCAACGCCTGACGTACCGCAACTTCTTTCAGCCGCCGCTGCGCTGGCAATACACCGGCATCCGCCTGGCCCGGCCATGAGCACCGGCGCGCACCGAGCAAGGTTTGCAGAATGACCCGAAGCCGCGACCCAGCATCCGCCCTCCCACCCGCGCGCGACACGGCGCCACCCGAAGCCGGTGCCGCCGCGCCGCGCGGCCTGGCCGCCGACGCGCTGGCTGGCCTGTCGGGCAGTCCCAAGCGGCTGTCGTCCAAGTACTTCTATGACGACCGCGGCTCGCGCCTGTTCGAACGCATCATGCGCCTGCCCAGCTACTACCCCACGCGGGTGGAGGCCGCCATGCTGCGCCGCCACGCCAGGGACCTGCTGGACGCGCTGGACACCGGCGGCTCGCCGATCGAAATGCTCGAGCTCGGCAGCGGCGACGGGCGCAAGACGCTGGCGCTGTGCCGTGCCTGGCTCAAGGCCGGCGCCGAACTGGTCTACCGCCCCATGGACATCTCCGCCCAGGCGCTGGACCAGCTGAGCGCGCGCATGGCGCGCCAGTTGCCCGCGCTGGCGGTGCACCCGCTGTGCGGCGACTACTTCCAGACCTGGCCCATTCCCAGCGCGCGGCGCCGCCAGGTGGCGCTGTTCCTGGGCAGCAACCTCGGCAACTTCACCGACGAGGAAGCCCGGCGCTTCCTGCGCCGCGTGCGCGCCCACCTGCGCCGGGGCGACAGCCTGCTGCTCGGCCTGGACCTGCGCAAGGACCCCCACACCGTGCTGGCCGCCTACGACGACCCCGAGGGCGTGACGGCCGCCTTCAACCTGAACCTGCTGCGCCGCCTCAACCGCGAGCTGGGCATGGACTTCGATCTCGACCGCTTCCGCCACTACGCGAGCTACTGCCCGCTGCAGGGGGTGGCGCGCAGCTTCCTGGTGAGCCAGGCGCGCCAGACCGTGCGCAGCGCGCTGCTGCGGCGCGAGTTTCACTTCGGTGCCGGCGAGTTCATCTACACCGAGCAGTCGCAGAAGTACGAGCGCGCGGGCGTGGAGGCCATGGCCGCCGACACCGGCTTCGAGCTGCGGGCCTGGTTCGAGGACCCGGCCTTGCCCTACGCCCTCGTGGCCTGCCGCGCCACGGGCTGAGGCGCCGCGCCGCCGCTGTCGCCGGCTCGACAGCGGGCATTGGTATTTTCACCAAGCACCCGCTTGCTATAAATGAACGGCGCTGCTAACGTGGCGCGCCATGGATGCCCAGGCCACCCCCGCGCCCGAGCGCCGCAGCCGCGGACGCCCCCGCAAGACCGCCGATGAGCGCGACGACGGCAACCGCCGCCAGGCCCTGCTGCGCGCGGCCGCGCGCCTGTTCCGCCAGCAGGGCTTCGCGGCCACCAGCACGCGCGACATCGCCGCCGCCGTGGGCATGCGCTCGGGCTCGCCCTTCTACCATTTCGAGAACAAGGAAGCCCTGCTCGCCGCCGTGATGGAAGAGGGCATGCAGCGTGCCCTGCGGCACCAGCGCGAGCGCATGGACGCGGCCGTGGCCGCCGCGCCCGGGCCGCTGTCGGCCAGCGAGTGCCTGCGCGTGCTGGTGCGCGGCCACTTCGACAACCTGCTGGGCCCCGAGAGTGACCACATCCCCGTGATGCTGTACGAGTGGCGCTGGCTCGCGCCGCAGCCCAAGCGGGTGGTGAGCGAGCTGATGGCCGAGTACGAGGCCGTGTGGGTACCGGTGCTGCAGGCCCTGCGGCGCGAAGGCGCGCTGCGGGGCGACACCGCGCTGGCGCGGCTGCTGATCTTCGGCGCGCTCAACTGGACCGCGCAGTGGTACGACCCGGAGGGACCGACCACGCTGGATGGCCTCACCGAGGCCGCGCTGCAACTCTTCGTCAAGGACATGGAATGAACCCAGGCCCCCACACGCCGCCGCTGCGCGGGTCGCTGTCCCCCGAGGCGGCCGAGCCGGCCGGAGGCGGCCCGGCGCCGGATCGCTACCGCTCCGTCTTCCGACCCGGCCTGTTCGCGGGCCAGGTCATCGTGGTCACGGGCGGTGGCTCGGGCATCGGCCGCTGCACCGCGCACGAACTGGCCGCGCTGGGCGCGCACGTGGCCCTGGTGGGCCGCAGACCCGAGAAGCTGCGGGCCGTGGCCGAGGAGATCGCGGCCGATGGCGGGCGCGCGAGCTGCCACGCTGGCGACATCCGCCAGGAAGACACGGTGCGCGCCCTGGTGGCGGACATCGTGGCCACGCAGGGCCGCCTGCACGGGCTGGTGAACAACGCGGGCGGCCAGTACATCAGCCCGTTGGAAAAGATCGGCGCCAAGGGCTGGCAGGCCGTGCTGGACACCAACCTCATGGGCGGCTTCCTGGTGGCGCGCGAGTGCTACCTGCAAAGCCTACAGGCGCATGGCGGCGCCATCGTCAACATCGTGGCCGACATGTGGGGCAGCATGCCCGGCATGGGCCACAGCGGCGCGGCGCGCGCCGGCATGGTGAGCTTCACCGAGACGGCCGCGCTGGAATGGGCCCGCAGCGGCGTGCGCGTGAACGCGGTGGCGCCGGGCTACATCGCCTCCAGCGGCATGGACCACTACCCGCCCGAGGCCGGCCCCATGCTGCGCGAGATGCGCGAAACGGTGCCCCTGGGCCGCTTCGGCAACGAGGCCGAAACCAGCGCGGCCATCGCCTTCCTGCTGTCGCCAGCCGCCAGCTTCATCAGCGGCAGCGTGCTGCGCGTGGACGGCGCGCGGCCCCAGGTGCGCCTGGGCTGGGGCCAGGTCGCGGCGCCGGCCGAGGCGCAGTCGCGCGACGCCGTGAAGCCCTTCGATGGCTTTCACCGCTACGCCGTGCCCCAGGTGTTCCAGCCATGAGCTTCGCGTCCCGCTTCAACCCCCACACCGAAGCCGCGCAAGTGCGCCGGGCGGCCATGCTCGAGCGCATTGCGCAGCTGCGCGCGCTCGAGCAGCGCGCCGCCAGCGCCTCGGCCCAGGCCAAGCCCGTGTTCGACAAGCGCGGCCAGCTGCTGCCGCGCGAGCGCATTGCGCTGCTGCTGGACCCGGGCGCGCCCTGGCTGCCGCTGTGCTCGCTCGCGGGCTTTCTGCAGGACACCAAGGACCCCGCGAAGTCGGTGGCCGGCGGCGGCGTGCTCGCGGGCATCGGTTTCGTCAGCGGCGTGCGCTGCATGGTGGTGGCCAGCGACTCGGGCATCGAGGCCGGCGCCATCCAGCCCCGCGGGCTGGAAAAAATCCTGCGGGTGCAGGACATCGCGCTGGAGAACAAGCTGCCCTTCGTTCACCTGGTGGAGAGCGCGGGCGCCAACCTCACCAAATACAAGGTCGAGGGCTTCGTGCACGGCGGCTCGCTGTTCCGCAACCTGGCGCGGCACTCGGCCGCGGGGCTGCCGGTGATCACGGTGCAGCACGGCTCGGGCACGGCGGGCGGGGCCTACATGCCGGGGCTGTCGGACATCGTGGTGATGGTGCGCGGGCGTTCGCGCGCCTTCCTGGCGGGGCCGCCTCTGCTCATGGCCGCCACGGGCGAGGTGGCCACCGAGGAGGAACTGGGCGGCGCCGAGATGCACACCGGCGTGTCGGGCCTGGGCGAGTACCTGGCGGAGGACGACCGCGAGGCGCTGGGGCTGGCCCGGCGCATCGTCGAGCAGTTGCGCGACAGCGTCGCGCGCCCGGCCGCGCCGGTGGTGGCCGAGCCGCTGCTGTCCAGCGACGACCTGCTCAGCCTCATGCCCACGCACCACCGTGAGCCCGTGGACATGCGCGAGGTGATGGCCCGCCTGGCCGATGGCTCCGACCTGCTGGAGTTCAAGCCGCTCTACGGCGCGGCCACGGTGTGCGCGCAGGCGCGCATCGGCGGCCACGCGGTGGGCCTCGTCAGCAACAACGGGCCCATCGATGTGGCCAGCGCCAACAAGGCCACGCACTTCATCCAGTGGATGTGCCAGCTGGGCCACCCCCTCATCTACCTGCAGAACACCACCGGCTACATGGTGGGCAAGGACAGCGAGCAGGGCGGCATGATCAAGCACGGCAGCAAGATGATCCAGGCGGTGACGGGCGCCACCGTGCCGCAGATCACCATCCAGTGCGGCGCCTCTTTCGGCGCCGGCAACTACGGCATGTGCGGGCGCGGCTTCGGGCCGCGTTTCCTGTTCAGCTGGCCCAATGCGCGCACGGCCGTGATGGGCGGTGAGCAGGCCGCGCGCACCATGCAGATCGTGGCCGAGGCCGGGCTGGCGCGCAAAGGCATCGCGCCCGACCCGGCGCAGATGCGGCAGCAGTTCGAGCAGATCGTGCAGGTCTTCGAGAGCCAGGCCGACGCCTTCCACACCAGCGGCCTGCTGCTGGACGACGGCGTGATCGACCCGCGCGACACGCGCGCCGTGCTGGTCTTCTGCCTGGACACCTGCGCCGAGGCCGGATTGCGCCACCCGCGCCCCTTGCCGTTCGGCGTGGCGCGCATGTAGACCCGCCACGCGCCCACCCAGAGGAGAACCCCATGCAGTTCACGCACGAGCACCGCGAAATACAGAAAACGCTCAAGCGTTTCATCGACGACCACATCAACCCCCACGTGGACGAGTGGGAAGCGGCCGAGATGTTTCCCGCGCACGAGGTCTTCAAGGGCCTGGGGCAGCTGGGCCTGCTGGGCCTGACCAAGCCCGAGGCGCATGGCGGCGCAGGCCTGGACTACAGCTACAGCGTGGCCATGGCCGAGTCCCTGGGCCACATCCACTGCGGCGGCGTGCCCATGGCCATCGGTGTGCAAACCGACATGGCCACGCCCGCGCTGGCGCGCTTCGGCAGCGAGGAACTGAAGGCGCAGTTCCTGGCGCCCGCGATCCGCGGCGAGGCGGTGGGCGCCATCGGCGTGAGCGAGCCGGGCGCCGGCAGCGACGTGGCCGCCATCAAGACAACGGCCCGCAAGGACGGCGACGACTACGTCATCAGCGGCCAGAAGATGTGGATCACCAACAGCCTGCAGGCCGACTGGATCTGCCTGCTGGTCAACACCAGCGACGGCCCGGCGCACAAGAACAAGAGCCTGGTCATGGTGCCGCTGCGCGAGAACGGCAAGACCGTCAAAGGCTTCGAGGTCGGCAAGAAGATCCGCAAGATCGGTATGCACAGCAGCGACACCGGTCTGCTGTACTTCGACGAGGTGCGCGTGCCGCAGCGTTACCGCATCGGCCAGGAGGGCGCGGGCTTCGTCTACCAGATGCAGCAGTTCCAGGAAGAGCGCCTGTGGTGCGCGGCCAGCACCCTGCAGAGCCTGAACAACTGCATCGAATGGACCATCGAGTGGGCGCAGGAGCGCCAGCTCTTCGGTGCCCAGCTGGCCGACCAGCAGTGGGTGCAGTTCAAGCTGGCCGAGCTCAAGACTGAGGTGGAGGCCCTGCGCGCGCTCACCTACCTCTCGTGCGACCGCTACGTGGCCGGCGAGGACGTGACCGAGTGGGCCACCATGGCCAAGCTCAAGGCCGGCCGGCTCAACCGCCAGGTGCCCGACACCTGCCTGCAGTTCTGGGGCGGCATGGGCTTCACGCTGGAGAACAAGGTCTCGCGCATGTACCGCGACGGGCGCCTGGCCTCCATCGGTGGCGGGGCCGACGAGGTGATGCTGGGCATCCTGAGCAAGATCATGGGCATCGCCAAACGGCCGCAGCGATGAGCGCGCTGCTGATCCACCGCGACGGCGCCATCGAGCGCTGGACGCTGAACGAGCCCGCCACGCGCAATGCGCTGAGCGACGCGATGGTGCTGGCCCTGTTCGAGGCCTGCCTGCGCGCCAAGGCCGACGCTTCCTTGCGTGGCGTGGTGCTGGCGGGCGCGGACGGCGCCTTCTGCGCGGGCGGCAGCCTGGGCGGCTTTGCCAGCGCCATTGGCCAGGCCCTGCCTCCCGGCGAGGCCGATCCCCTGGTCGCCTTGAACCGCGGCTTCGGCGACCTGCTGCACGCGCTGATCGGCTTGCCGCAATGGCTGATGTGCGCCGTCGACGGCCCGGCCATGGGCGGTGGCTTCGGCCTGGTGTGCTGCGCCGACGTGGTGATCGCCACCGAGCGATCGGCCTTCGCCACGCCCGAGGTCACGCTGGGCCTGCCGCCGGCGCAGATCGCGCCCTTCGTGTGGCGGCGCCTGGGCGACGCCACCGCGCGCCAGTGCCTCCTGAGTGGCACGCGCTGGACCGCGCGCGAGGCGCAGGCCGTGGGCCTGGTGAATACCGTGGTGGCCGACGACGCGCTGGACGCCGCCGTGGCCTACGCCGCCAAGGCCCTGGGCCGCGCCGCGCCCGGCGCGCTGGCGGCCACCAAGCAGCTGCTGCACCGCCTGCACCAGCACCTGCCCGATCTGCGCGACGAGGCCGCCATCGCCTTCGCGAACGCGCTGCGCGGCCCCGAGGCCGCCGCCGGCCTGGCCGCGTTCGCCAGCAAGCAGCCCGCTCCCTGGGCGAAGGGCAGGGACACATGAAGCGCCTGCTCATCGCCAACCGCGGCGAGATCGCGCGCCGCGTGATCCGCACCGCGCACCGCATGGGCATCGCCACCGTGGCGGTGTTCAGCGACCCCGACGCGCGCGCGCCGCACGTGCGCGAGGCCGGCGCCGCCTTCGCGCTCGGCGGGGCTGGTTCGGCCGATTCCTACCTGCGCATCGATCGCCTCATCGCCGCCGCGCGCGCCACCGGCGCCGACGCGCTGCACCCCGGCTACGGCTTCCTCAGCGAGAACGCCGACTTCGCGCAGGCCGTGATCGACGCCGGACTCACTTGGGTGGGCCCGCCGCCCGGGGCCATCCGTGCGCTGGGCAGCAAGTCGGCCGCCAAGGCCCTGGCGCAAGCGCATGGCGTGCCGGTGCTGCCGGGCTACTTCGGCGCGGACCAGCGCGACGAGACCTTCGCCGCCGAGGCCGGGCGCATCGGCTACCCGGTGATGGCGAAGGCCGTGGCGGGCGGCGGCGGGCGCGGCATGCGCCTCGTCGCCGAGGCCGCGCAGCTGCCCGCCGCGCTGGCCAGCGCGCGCGCCGAGGCGCTGGCCGGTTTCGGCAGCGCGGATCTGCTGATCGAGTCGGCCGTGCGGCGCCCGCGCCACGTGGAGGTGCAGGTCTTCGCCGACGCGCAGGGGCGCTGCATCCACCTGGGCGAGCGCGACTGCTCGGTGCAGCGGCGCCACCAGAAGATCGTCGAGGAAGCGCCGAGCCCGGCGGTCACGCCGCCACTGCGCGAGCGCCTGGGCGAGGCCGCCGTGGCGCTGGCGCAGGCGGCGGGCTACGTGGGAGCGGGCACGGTGGAGTTCCTGCTGGACGGCGACCGGTTCTTCCTGATGGAGATGAACACCCGACTGCAGGTGGAGCACCCGGTGACGGAGATGCTCACCGGCCTGGACCTGGTGGAGTGGCAGATCCGCGTGGCGCGCGGCGAGCCGCTGCCGCTGGCTCAGGACCAGGTGCGCCTGCAAGGCCATGCCATCGAGGTGCGCCTGTGCGCCGAGGACGAGCGCTTCGCGCCCCACACCGGCACCGTGCGCGCCTTCGCCGAACCCCCGCCGGGCGAGGGCCATCGCTTCGACCACGCCATCGAAACCGGCATGGAAGTGACGCCGCACTACGACGCCCTGCTGGGCAAGCTCGTGGCCCACGCGCCCACGCGCGCGCAGGCCATCGAGCGCCTCGCGCACGCGCTGGACGCGACCGTGCTCCTGGGCCTGCCCACCAACCGCGCCTTCCTGGCGGCCTGCCTTCGCCACCCGGTGTTCGGCGCGGGCGAGGCGCTGATCCCCTTCCTGGCGGAGCAGGGCGAGGCCATCCGCGGCGCCTTGCTGCCGCCGGCCGAGGTGGTGCTCGCCGGGGTGCTGGGCGCGGCCTGCGCGGATCGGTCCGCGTCCGGCGCGCTGCCGTGCCCGTTCGCGCGCCCGCTGCGCTGGCGGCACGGCGACACGGTGCTGGACATCGCCGTGCTGGAACACGGCCATGGCCGCCTGAGCGTCTCGCTGGGTGATCGCACGCACGAGGCCCTTCTGCAGGCCCAGGGCGTCGCCATCGACGGCGTGCGCCACGCCACCACCGCCGTGGCGCTGGGCGACGGCCAGTGGCAGGTGCAGGTGGGTCCGCACACGCTGGCGCTCAGCGACCTGAGCCACCGCGCGCGGACCCGGGCCGGCGCCGCTGGCGCGGTGGGCGAGCTGCGCGCGCCTTTCAACGGCAAGCTCGTGGCCGTGCACGCCCGGCCCGGCGCGCGCGTGGCCAAGGGCGAGGCGCTGTTCGCCATCGAGAGCATGAAGATCGAGCACCTGATCGCCGCGCCGCGCGACGCCACGGTGCAGGCCGTGTCGGTGTCGGCGGGCCAGCAGGTGGCGCCGGGGCAACTGCTCGTGAGCTTTGCGGCAGAGGCAGCGGCATGAACTGGGACGCCGCCGACACCCAGGCCCTGCTCGACACGGTGGACCGCTTCGCGCGCGACGCGCTGGTGCCGCACGTGAACGACTGGGACGCCCAGGCCACGTTCCCGCGCGGGCTCTACCGCGAGGCCGCGCGTGTCGGCCTGCTGGGCCTGGGCTACCCCGAGGCGCTCGGCGGCACGCCCGCGCCCTGGCGCGCGCGCAACGCGGTGTCGCAGCTGCTGGCGCGGCGCACCGCCAGCGGCGGCCTGCTGGCCAGCCTGTTCAGCCACAACATCGGCCTGCCACCGGTGCTCAAGCATGGCGCGCCCGAGCTGCAGGCCGAGATCGTGCCGCCGGTCTTGCGTGGCGAGCGGATCGCCGCGCTGGGCATCACGGAGCCCGGCGCGGGCAGCGATGTGGCCAGCCTGCGCACCAGCGCGCGCCGCGAGGGCGGCGACTACGTCATCGATGGCGAGAAGGTCTTCATCACCTCCGGCGTGCGCTGCGACTGGATCACCCTGGCGGTTCGAACCGACCCGAACAACAAGGGCGCCGGCGGCATCAGCCTGATCGCCGTGCCCTGCGACGCCCAAGGCCTCGGCCGCACGCCGCTGCACAAGATGGGCTGGCACTGCAGCGACACCGGCCACCTGCGCTTCGACGGCGTGCGCGTGCCGGCGCGGTACCTGATCGGCGAGGAGCACAAGGGCTTTCGCTACATCATGGGCAACTTCAACGGCGAGCGCCTGGCCATGAGCGCGCTGGCCCTGGGTTTCGCCGAGGCCTGCCACGACGAGGCCCTGGCCTGGGCGCGCGAGCGAAAGACCTTCGGCGACGCGCTGATCGAGCGCCAGGCGATCCGCCACAAGCTCATGGACATGCGCATGCGAATCGCCTCCACCCAGGCCTGGCTGGACGCGCTGGGCGATCGCGTCGACGCGGGCGATGAGGGCCCCGACTGGGTGGGCCACGTCTGCCTGCTCAAGAACCACAGCACCCAGGCCATGCAGGCCAACGCCGACGCGGCCGTGCAGATACTGGGCGGCATGGGCTACATGCGCGGCACCGCCAGCGAGCGCCTCTACCGCGAGGTGAAGGTCATGATGATCGGCGGCGGCGCCGAGGAGATCATGAAAGACCTGGCGGCGCGGCAGTTCGGCGCCTGAGCCGGCAGGACGTTCAGGAAGACACCATGAGCACCGCCAACACCCCCTCCGCCGTGCCGTTCGAACCCGAGTTCGTGCAGGCCATCGTCGAGCTCTTCGAGCAGAAGATCGTCTTCAACCAGCACATTGGCCTCAAGATCGACGAGGTGCGTCCCGAGCGCGTGAGCGGCCACCTCGACCTGCGGCCCGAACTGATCGGCCACTACGCGCACCACCGCCTGCACGGCGGGGTCATCAGCGCCGCCATGGATTCCATGGGCGGCCTGGCCGTGCTGGCGGCCATGGCCGCGCGCCACATGGACGACAGCGTGGAGCAGCGCATGCACCGCTTCTCCAAGCTGGGCACCATCGACCTGCGCGTGGACTACCTGCGCCCGGCCGTGGGCAGCGCGCGCTTTGGCATCGGCGCCGAAACGCTGCGCCTGGGCTCGCGCGTGGCCAGCACGCGCATGGCGTTCCACGGCGCCGACGGCACGCTGCTGGCGGTGGGGTCGGCGGCGTACATCGTGTCCTGAGCCGCGCGCCCGCGGCGCGGACGCTTCGAGGAGGAGAGCCTGGAATGAGCGATTTTCAACTGACCTATTCCACGATGTTTGCGCCGCCACGCGCGCTGCACGAGCGTTTCGACGCCGCGCTGGCGCGCGTGCGCCAGCGGCTGGGCCAGGCGCACGGCCTGTTCATCGACGGCGCCTTCGTCGCGCGCGCGGCGGCGCTGGACAAGCACAACCCCGCGCGCCAGAGCGAACGGCTGGGCCGTTTCGCGCAGGCCTCGGTGGACGACGTGGAACTGGCCGTGGCCGCGGCGCGGCGCGCGCTGCCCGCCTGGCGCCGCACCCCCTGGCGCGAGCGCGTGGCCCTGCTGCGCCGCGCCGCGCGCCTGGTGGACGAACGCCTCTACGAGATGGCGGCCATCGTTTCGCTGGAGGTGGGCAAGACCCGCATGGAGGCCCTGGGCGAGGTGGCCGAGGTCAGCGCCTTCTTCGACATCTACGCGCGGCAGATGGAGGAAAACGACGGCTACGACCATGCCCTGCCCGACGACCCGCTGCCCCACATGAAGAGCCGCAACCGCAGCGTGATGAAGCCCTACGGCGTGTGGGCCGTGGTCGCGCCGTTCAACTTTCCCTTCGCGCTGGCGGGCGGGCCCACGGCGGCGGCGCTGGTCACGGGCAACACGGTGGTGCTCAAGGGATCGGTGGAAACGCCCTGGTCCGGCCTGCTGCTGGCGCAGTGCCTGAAAGACGCGGGCCTGCCCGACGGCGCCTTCAACTGCCTGGTGGGCGATGGCGCGACCGTGGGCGAGGCGCTCATCCAGCACGACGGCATCGGCGGCGTGACCTTCACCGGCTCCTACGAGGTGGGCATGCGCATCCTGCGCGCGCAGGTGAACCGGCGCTGGCCGCGTCCCTGCATCGCCGAGATGGGTGGCAAGAACGCGGCCATCGTCACCGCGCGCGCCAACCTGGACGCGGCGGCCCAGGGCATCGTGCGCTCGGCCTTCGGCATGTCGGGGCAGAAGTGCTCGGCGCTGTCGCGCGTATACGTGGACCGCTCGGTGGCCGATGCGCTGATCGAGCGCCTGCGCGCGGCGGTGGGCGCGATCGCCGTGGGCGAGCCGCAGCTCGAGTCCAGTTGGACCGGTCCCGTGGCCACGCGCGCGGCCCAGCTGCGGCACGCCGACTGCCGGCGCCAGCTGGACGGTGGCGGCGCGCGCATCGTCGCGGCGGGCCCGCTGCCGGCCGATGCCGACGCGGGCTTCTACTGCGCGCCGCTGGTGGCCGAGGCGCCGCTGGACCACCCGTTGTGGCGAAAGGAAATGTTCGCGCCGCTGGTGATGCTGGGCCGCGTGGACGGCGCCGAGCAGGCCATGGCCGAGGCGAACGCCAGCGACTTCGGCCTCACGGCGGGCTTCTTCGGCGCGGAGGACGAGGTGGCCTGGTTCCTCGACCACATCGAGGCCGGCGTGACCTACGTCAACCGCCCGCTGGGCGCGACCACGGGCGCCTGGCCGGGCTACCAGCCGTTCGGGGGATGGAAGGGCTCGGGGAGCACGGGCAAGGCACTGGCGTCGTTCCATTACCTGCCGCAGTACATGCGGGAGCAGTCGCAGACGCGCATCGAGCCCTGAGCGCCGCGGCACGCCGGGCCTCAGCGCGTCCAGCGCTTGGCCGCTTCGATGGCCGCCGCGTAGCCCAGCACCAGCGCCAGCACCACGGCGGTGGCCGCCCAGCCCAGTGGCACGAAGCCCAGCAGCGCGGCCGCAGGACCGCTGTAGGGCAGGGCCAGGGCCAGCGCGGCCATCGCGATCAGCGCGCCCGACAGCAGTTCGCCCGGGCGGCTGCGCCACACCGGTCCCTGCGTGCGCAGCACCAGCACCGCGGCGAGTTCGGTCAGCAGCGACACCTGGAACCAGGCCGTGCGGAACACCGCTTCGTCGGCGCGCAGCACCCACAGCAGCCAGGCGAAGCAGAGCAGGTCGAACAGCGAGCTGATCAGGCCAAAGCCCATCATGAAGCGCCGCAGGCCGCGCAGGTCCCAGCGCAGCGGTCGCCCCAGCACCCCGGCGTCCACGCGGTCCGTGGACAGGGCCATGGAGGGCAGGTCCGACAGGAAGTTGTTCAGCAGGATCTGGGTGGGCGTGAGCGGCAGGAAGGGCAGGAAGGGCGCCGCGATGGCCATGCTGACCATGTTGCCGAAGTTCGCGCTGATGCTCAGCGCGATGTACTTGAGCGTGTTGGCGAAGGTGCGCCGGCCTTCCTCCACGCCGCGGCACAGCACGTCGAGGTCGGGCTTGAGCAGCACCACGTCGGCGCTTTCGCGCGCCACGTCGACCGCCTGGTCCACCGACAGGCCGACGTCGGCCGCCAGCAGAGCGGGCGCGTCGTTGATGCCGTCGCCCAGGTAGCCGACGGCGTGCCGCGTGCGCTGCAGCGCGCGCACGATGCGCTCCTTCTGCGAGGGATCGACCTCGACGAACAGGTCGGTGCGCGGCGCGTGGTGCCACAGCGCTTCGTCGCGCATGGCGGCGATCTCCGCGCCGGTGAGCAAGGCCGAGGGGTCCAGGCCCACCTGCCGGGCCACATGCGCGGCGACGTGGCGGCTGTCGCCGGTGACCATCTTCACGCGCACCTTGTGCGCGCGCAGCGCGCGCACAGCCTGCGCCGCGCCGGGCTTGGGCGGGTCGGTGAAGGCCAGGAAGCCTTCCAGGCACAGGCCGGCTTCGTCGGCCAGCCCCACCCGGTCGGCCCGCACCGCGCGGGTGGCCACCGCCAGCACGCGCAGCCCCTGGCCGCCGAGTTCGCGCATGTGGTCGTCGATGCGGGTGCGCCGCGCCGCGTCCAGCGGGGCCTCGCCGCCGGCCTGGCGCACGCGATTGCACACCGCCAGGGTCTGTGGCACCGCGCCCTTGGTCACCAGCAGGCGTTCGCCTTCGGCGCCGCGCTGCGCCACGATGGTGAGGCGCTTGCGCACGAAGTCGTAGGGAATTTCGTCCACCTTGCGCCAGCCCTCGAGCGTCAGGCCCGCGCGCTCGCCCGCGGCCACCAGGGCCTGGTCCAGGGGGTTCTCGATGCCGCTCTCGAAGGCCGCGTTCAGGTGCGCCCAGCGCAGCACGCCGGCGTCGGGTCGGCCGTCGGCGTCCACCGCGGCGTCCAGCGTCATCACGCCCTGCGTGAGGGTGCCGGTCTTGTCGGTGCACAGCACGTTCATGCCGCCCAGGTCTTCGATGGCCTCGAGCCGGCGCACCAGCACACCCTGGGCGGCCATGGCCCGCGTGGCGCGCGCCAGCATCACGCTGACGATGGCGGGCAGCAGCTCGGGCGACAGGCCCACCGCCAGCGCCACGGAGAACATCAGCGAATCGATCAGGGGGCGGCCCAGCCACTGGTTGACCACCAGCACCGCCAGCACCACCGCCAGCATCAGGCGCAGCAGCATGTCGCCGAAGCGGCGCACGCCCTGCGCGAAACGGGTTTGCGGCGGGCGTTGCTTCAGCTCGGCCGCGAGTTCGCCGAACACCGTGGCCGCGCCGGTGCGGGTGATCAGCACGGTGGCGGTGCCGCTGCGCACCGAGCTGCCCAGGAACACGCTGTTGCTGCGCTCGCGCAGCGGCGCGTCGGCCGCCACGGGGCCGGGGCGTTTTTCCACCGGGAAGGACTCGCCCGTCAGGCTGGCCTCGGTGACGAGGAAGTCGCGCGTCTGCAGCACCACGCCGTCGGCCGGCACCAGCTTGCCCGCGCTCAGCTCGATCAGGTCGCCCGGCACCAGTTCGCGCGCGGGCAGCGGGCGCCAGGCGCCATCGCGCCGCACGCGCGCGTTGAGCGCCAGCCGCTGGCGCAGGCGCGACACCGCGTCCGAGGCCCGCCACTCCTGCCACCAGCCGAGGCCCGCGCTGCACAGCACGATGGCGAGAATGGTGGTGGCTTCGGCCCAGCTCTTGAGCGCGGCTGACACCAGGGCGCCCGCGACGAGGATGAGCACCAGCGGGCTGGCGAACTGGCGCAGCACCAAGCGCCACGCCGTGGCGGCGGCCTGCTCGGCCACGGCGTTGGGGCCGTGCCGCTGCAGGCGGGCCAGGGCCTCGGCCTGGCCCAGGCCCTGGGGGCCGCTGGCGTGGCGGGCCAGCAGTTCGGCCTCGGGCAGGCTCCAGTCGGGGGCGCCGGCGTCCGGCGCGCGCGCGGGGGGGGCGGGGTGTCGGGGGGTGTCCATGCGGCGCGCGCGCCACGGCCAGGGTGGAGCGGGCCCAGCGATGGTGGCGTGGCCGGGCATTGGGCACCTTGCGCTGGCTCAAGCCGGGGCCGCGCGGCCCCGGCCAGACGGCCGATGGTGGAAACCAGGGTGAGCGATCCACCACTCATGGCCGTTCTCCGGTGCCCGCCAGGGCGCCCGCTGCCCCTGCCACCGCATGACCGCTTCAGCCGCCCGCCGCGTTGCTCCCGCCCCGTCCTCGACGACACGCTCCGTGCCGGCGCCGGCGCGCGCCGCCCGGCCTGTCCCGCCCGACGCCTCGACGAAGGAGGACAAGGCCTTGTTCATGAAGCCCGGCGTGAGCCGGCCGCCAAGCCAGGACGATGCCCAGGCCCGCCTGCGGATGGGCATCACCGATTTCTTCAGCCGCCTGCTGACGGCCCGTCTGGCCGAGGACCCCGATGCCCGCGTCGCGGCCGAGCTGCTGCGGCGCGGGGCGCGGTCGGCGCAGGCCGAGGCGCGGCGCCAGGCGCGCCAACAACGGACGCGGCGCCTCAGCCAGTACGGGCGCCAGCCCTGAGCGGGTAGCGCCTCACTCCGGCTTGAAGCCCGAGGCCTTGACCGGCGCTTCCCAGCGCTTGAGGTGCTCCACCACCATGGCGCCCGTCTCGGCCGGCCCGGCGTGGCTGGGCACCAGGCCGTAGCCGCGGATCTTCTCCTGGATGCCCGGGTCCGCCAGCGCCACCGCGACGGCCTTGCTGATGCGGTCCGCCGCCTGCGGGTTCATGCCGGCCGGGCCGAAGTAGGCGAAGAAGGCGTCCGCCGCCAGCGGGATGCCTTGCTCTTTCAGCGTGGGCACCTCGGGCAGCGCGGCCGAGCGCTGTTCGCCCGTCACGGCCAGGATGCGCAGGCGGCCCGCGCGGTGGTGTTCGATGGTCTCGGACGCCGTGTCCACCATCAGCGGAATCTGCCCGCCCAGCAGGTCCTGCGCGGCCGGCGCGCCGCCGCGGTAGGCCACGTGCGTCAGGGGAATGCCCGTGGCCTGGCCGATGAGCAGGCCCGCGAAGTGCGGCACCGTGCCGGCGCCGGAGGTGCCGTAGCTCGCCTTGGCGGGGTTGGCCTTCATCCAGTCGAGCACGTCTTTCAGCTTGCCCTGCGGCGCGCCCGGGCCGGCCGTCACGGCGAAGTCGAACACCGTGGCGCGCGCGATGGGGCTGAAGTCCTTGATGGGGTCGTAGCCCACGTTGGGGTACAGGTAGGGCGAGATCACCAGCGCCCCGCTGGGCGCCAGGATGATGGTGTTGCCGTCCGGCGCGATGCGCCGCAGCTCGCCCAGCGCCAGCCGCCCGCCCGCGCCGGGCTTGTTCTCCACGATCACGTTCTGGTTGAGCGTGCCCCGCATCTTCTCGGCCACGATGCGCGCCACCGTGTCCACCGATCCCCCGGGTGGAAAGCCCACCCACACGCGCAGCGTGCCGCTGTCTTGCGCCTGGGCCAGGCCTGGCAGGCCCAGTTGGGCGGCGGCCAGCAGGCCAGCGCCCGCCAGGGCATGGAAGTGTCGGCGTTGCATGCGTGTCTCCTCGTTGTATGGAGCACCGATTCTGGGAGGGCGCACCCGATGGACGCATGCGTGTTTTCCCGAAAAGGTATGCTTGCTAACGGTCCCGCGCGACGGCGTGGGCGCGCGACAAACAAGGACAACACCGGAGACATCACATGCCCGTCATCGACGTTCACACGCACATGTACACGCCTGCCTGGCTGGAGCTGCTCAAGGCCAAGGGCGGGGCCTACAACATCCAGCGCCGCCCCGACGGGCAGGACGAGATCTTCCGCGGCGACACGCCGGTGGCCATTCCGCAGCCCGGGCACTTCGACTACGCGCTGCGCATCCGGCAGATGGACGCGGCGGGCATCGACATCTCCATCGTCTCGCTGACCTGCCCCAACGTGTACTGGGGCGACGAGGCCACCAGCCGCCAGGCGGCGGTGGAGTCGAACGACGCCATGGCGCGCGCCCAGGCGCAGTACCCGGACCGCATCCGCTGGTTCACCTCGCTGCCCTGGGAATACCCCGAGCGCGCCGTGCAGGAGCTGGAGCGCTCCTGCGCCAACGGCGCGGTGGGCGTGATGGTGCTGGCCAACATCTCGGGCCGCAGCCTCACCGACCCATTCTTCGAGCCCGTGTGGGCCGCCATCGACCGGCGCGGCCTGCCGGTGCTGGTGCACCCCACCGACCCGCCGGGCGTGGACCTGATGGACATGACGAAGTACGACCTGAGCTGGTCCGTGGGCTTCATGTTCGACACCACGCTGGCCTTCACGCGCATGATCTTCGACGGCTTCTTCGACCGTTTCCCGAACATGAAGCTCATCGCCTCGCACGGCGGCGGCACGCTGCCCTACCTGGTGGGCCGCTTCGAGAAGGGCGACGAGGTGGAGATCCCCCAGCGCCGGCGCATGCAGCGCAAGCCGACCGACTACCTGCGCCACATTTACTACGACAGCATCACCTACGACCCGCGCTCGCTGCAGTACCTGGTGTCCATCGTGGGCGCCTCGCAGGTCATGCTGGGCACCGACTGGCCGCACCAGGTGCACGACGTGAAGGGCGCGCTGGGCAAGATCGACACCCTGGCGGCCGACCAGCGCGAGGCGGTGCGCGGGGGCAACGCGCTCAGGGTGTTCGGCCTCTGAGCGGCCGCACCCACCACCACGCCAGCCCCACCAAGGCCGCGAAGGCCGTGTAGGCGGCCACGAACACCCACCACGGCGCGTCCCAGTAGAGCAGCCGCGAGAGCCAGTACCCGATGAAGCTCTCGCGGTGACCGGTCTCGCCGGCCGATCGCCGCAGGTCCTGTTCCCAGACGGTGAGGGGGCACAGCCGGCCCAGCCAGGCCTGGGCCGCGATGAAGAGCATCAGCCCCAGGTGCGCGGCGCGCAGGCCGGCGTGGCGCACCCAGCGCCAGCCCAGGGCGCCGCCCAGCAGCACCAGGGGCAGCAGGCCCACCACGAACAGCACCACCCCCAGGTGCAGCGCGAGCAGGGCGTCGGCGAGCCGGAGGGCGGTGTCGGGGGACATGCCGGGCATTGTGCGATGCACCGGCGGCCGCTCGCGCCGCCCGTTCGGTGACAACCCGCTGGCGGATATGTATCCGTCTGTCACACTCGCGGCGTTGCGGTTTCGGAGCGAGCATGGGCTGGCTTTCACTCTTTGGCGACCTGCGGTTCATGACCGGGGCGATGGTCGCCTTGCTGGGTGTGATCTTCATCGCCTACGCCAACCGGGCCTCTTGGCCCTACGTGCGCTGGCTGGCGGGCTCGGCCGTGCTGTTCGGTCTCGCGCAGCTCGGCTTTCGGGTGGCCCAGCTGCATTTCGGCGTGCGGGCCGAGGGCATCGGCGGCCCGGCCGCCGCGGTGGTGGTGTTCGCGCTGACCGCCCTGCTGGTGGGGCTGCACACCTACCTCACGCCCGGCGCCCGCCACCAGGGGTGGCGTTTTGCCTGGCTGAGTGCGCTCGGCCTGGTCTGGGTGGTGGCGCTGGTGAGGGTGCTGGGCGACAACCCCTTCCGCGGTCCGCTGGCCTCGTCGGGGGTGCTCGTGGCGGCCTCGCTGTGGCTGCTGTGGCGCTGGTGGCACGACCGCTGGAGCGGGCAGTTCGCGCTGGCGGCGGCGCTGCTGGTGCAGCCGCTGCTGCTGTTGCTGGCCATCCGCGTGGGCCTGGACGTGCGGACGTTTCGGGAGATCACGCCGCTGCCCATCGTGCTGGTGTACTTCTTCGTGCTGACGCTGATCCTGCAACGCGACGCGCGCCGGCTGGCGAGCGAGCTGCGCCGCAGCGAACAGGCCGAGGCCGCGATGCAGCGCCTGGCCGACGGCCTGGACCGCACGGTGCACGAGCGCACGGCCCAGCTGGAGGCGATCAACCAGGGCCTGCGCGCCTTCTCGGGCATGGTCTCGCACGACCTTCGCGGCCCGCTGCGCAACATCCACGGCCTGAGCGAGATGGCGCGCGAGGCCATCGAAGAAGGCCAGCCGGCCCAGGCCCTGCCCCTGGTGCGCAAGCTGGGCCATGAGTCCCTGCGCGCCAGCCGCATGGTGAGCGACCTGCTGGACCTGGCGCGCGTGGAGCAGCAGGCGCTGCAGAAGGCGCAGGTGGACTTCGGCGAGCTGGTGCGCGAATGCGTGGAGCAGCTGGCCATGGAATACCCGAGCGCGCGCCACGCGGTGCGCGTGGGGCCGCTGCCCGTGGTGGTGGTGGACCGCGGGCTGATGGCGCATGTGGTGACCAACCTGGTGGGCAACGCGCTCAAGTACGGGCAGGGCCGGCCCGGGCTGGCGGTGGAGGTGGGCGCGCAGCGCGAGGACCAGGCCTGGCGTTTCGCCGTCAGCGACAACGGCCCGGGGTTCGACGAGGCGCGCGCCAGCGAGCTGTTCAAGCCTTTCAGCCGCCTGGCCGGCGAGGCGGTGCCCGGCACCGGCCTGGGCCTGACGGTGGTGCGCCGCGTGGTGCAGCAGCACGGTGGCGAAGTGGGCGCCTGCGGCCGGGTGGGCGAGGGCGCGCGCTTCTGGTGGACGCTGCCCACCGCCTGAGCGCGGCCCCGGCAAAAAAAAGCCACCGGGGCTTGCGACACCGGCGGCTGCCGCGCATGGCCCGTCGAGCGGGCGGCGCGAATGCTCAGGAAACCGTCAGGCGGACCTCACTTGCCGGTGGTGGTGTTGATGTACTCCGTGACCACCTTCCAGCGGTTGTTGTCCAGCATCGAGATGCGGGTGGCGTTGCTGCCCAGGCGCTTGGTGGGGCTGAAGGTCTGCTCGGCGCTGCCGAAGATGTCGGGCGGAATGGTCATGGTGTCCATGGCCTTGATGAAGCTGTCGGTGCTGAGGTTGGGGCCGGCCTTGGTGGCGGCGCGGATGAAGGCGTCGATGGCCAGGTACCCGTAGACGGAGAACACCGTGGGCTCCTCATTGAACTTGGTCTGGTACTTGTTGGCCCAGAAGCGGATGGGCTGCGAGGCGGCATCCAGATAGGGGTGCTGCACCGTCATGGTGGCGTACAGGCCGTTCATGGCCGGGCCGCCGAGCTTGTGGATGAGGTCGGTGTAGGCCGCGCTGGAGCCGATGAAGGTGGGGTTGAAGCCCAGGCGCTTGGCGGTGGCGATGGCGCCGATGGTCTCGCGGATGATGGTGCCCAGCACCACCATGTCGCACTGCTCCGAGGCCAGCTTCTGCATCTGCGAGGCGAAGTCGGTGGCGCCGCGCTTGTAGGTGGTTTCCGCCGCGAGCGACATGCCGTTGGCCTTGAGGCCGTCTTCCGCGCCGCGCTTGACCTCCAGGCCGAACTCGTCGTCCTGGTACATGGTGCAGACCTTCTTGGCGTTCTTCTCCTTGGCCAGCTTGGGCACCGCGACGCGCATCTGGTCGTAGTAGGTGGCGGCAAAGCTGTACTTGAGCTTGTGGAAGGGCTCGTACATCTCGCGCGCGGCCGTCACGGGGAAGAAGTTGATGACGTTCTTCTGGAACTGCACCGGCATGGCGGCCATGTTCTGCGCCGTGCCGATGTGGCCCACCATGGCGAAGATCTTGTCCTGGTTGACCAGCTTCTGCGCCGCGAGCACGGCGTTGCGCGGGTCGTACTTGGAGTCCTCGACGATGAGCTTGATCTTGCGGCCGTTGACGCCGCCCTGCTCGTTGGCCTCGTCCACCCGCAGCATCATGCCCAGGCGCACCTGCTTGCCGAAGCCGGCGATGGGACCGGAGAGGTCCTGGATGGAGCCGAGAACGATCTCGTTCTTGCTCACGCCCTGTGATTGCGCCATGGCGGCGCCGGTGCTCAGCGCGATGGCCGCGCCGATCAGACTCAGTGTCGTTTTCATCGCTGTCGTCTCCGGTGGGTTGTCGTTTCTGCGGGGATGATGGGGTCTTTGACCGGGGCGGTGATGCGGAAAAACCCTTCCCGCCGCACCGGCCCGAGGCGAGCGCACTCAGTTGTTCACATAGTCCGAGACCACCTTCCAGCGGCCGTCCTGGATCTGCGACAGGCGCATCGCCATGCTGCCGTAGCGCCGCTGCGGGCTGAAGCTGAGCGGCGGCGAGCCGAAGATGTCGGTCGGCACGCTCAGGCTGTCCATGGTCTTGACGAAGCTGTCGGTGTTGAGGTTGGCGCCGGCCTTGCCCGCGGCGCGGGCGAAGATATCGATGGCGTTGTAGCCATAGACCGAGAAGACGTTGGGGTCCTCGTTGAACTTGGTCTTGTACTTGTTGGCCCAGAAGCGGATGGGCTGGGAGGCCTCGTCCAGGTAGGGGTGCTGGGTCGTCATGGTGGCGTACAGGCCGTTCATGGCCGGGCCGCCGAGCTTGTGGATGAGGTCGGTGTAGGCCGCCTGCGAGCCGAAGAAGGTGGGGTTGTAGTCCAGCTTGCGCGCCGTGGCGATGGTGCCGATGGTCTCGCGGATGATGGTGCCGAGCACGATGAAGTCGCAATTGGCGGACTTCATCTTCGCCACCTGCGAGGAAAAGTCGGTGGCACCGCGCTTGAACGAGGTCTTCTCGACCATCTGCAGATTGACCGCCTTGAGACCTTCTTCCGCGCCGCGCAGCACCTCCAGGCCGAACTCGTCGTCCTGGTAGATGGCGCAGACCGCCTTGGGCTTCTTCTCCTGCACCATGCGGGGCAGGAAGGTGCGCATCTGCTCGTAGTACGGGCCGATGTTGGCGAACTTAAGCCGGTGGAAGGGCTCATACATCTCGCGCGCGGCCGTCACGGGCAGGAAGTTGATGACGTTCTTCTGGAACTGCACCGGCATGGCGGCCATGTTCTGCGCCGTGCCGATGTGGGCCACCATGGCGAAGATCTTGTCCTGGTTGACCAGCTTCTGCGCCGCGAGCACGGCGTTGCGCGGGTCGTACTTGGAGTCCTCGACGAGCAGCCGGATCTTGCGGCCGTTGATGCCGCCCTGCTCGTTGATCTCGTCCACCCGCAGCACCATGCCCAGCCGCACGGACTTGCCGAAGCCGGCCAGCGGGCCGGAGAGGTCCTGGATGGAGCCGAGGACGATCTCGTCCTTGCTCACGCCCTGCGACTGGGCCAGGGCGGCGCTGGCCGACAGCGCCAGCGCGAAAGCGGTCAGGGTGTAGCGGGTCTTCACGGCGCGGGTCTCCTCGGGTGGTGCCGCGCGGGGCGGCGTCAGTGGTACATGGCCTCGATCTGCTCGGCGTACTTCTTCTGCACGAGCTTGCGTTTGAGCTTCATGGTCGGCGTGAGCTCTTCGTCCTCGGCGGTGAGCTGGGTGTCGAGCAGCCAGAACTTCTTGATCTGCTCGACGCGCGCGAACTTGCGGTTGGTGGCGTCGATGAGACCCTGGATGAGCTGCTGCACCTCGGCCGTGCGCGTGAGGCTGGCGTAGTTGGAGAAGGGCACGTCGTTGTCCTGCGCGAACTTCTCGACGTTCTCCTGGTCGATCATGATGATCACCGTGAGGTAGGGTCGCTGGTCGCCGATGACGACCGCGTCGGTGACGTAGGGCGAGAACTTCAGTTCGTTCTCGATCTCGCTGGGCGTGATGTTCTTGCCGCCGGCCGTGATGATGATGTCCTTCATGCGGTCGGTGATGCGGAAGAAGCCCTCCTCGTCCACCACGCCCACGTCGCCGGTGTGCAGCCAGCCCTCGGCGTCGATGGCCTCGGCGGTTTTCTCGGGCAGGTTGAGGTAGCCCATGAAGACGTTGGGCCCGCGCACCAGGATCTCGCCGGTGGTGGCGTCGAGCCGGACCTCGTTGTACTGCGCCGCCGGGCCGATGCTGCCGGGCTTGATGCGTTGCGCCGGCACGCCGGTGGAGGCGCCGCAGGTCTCCGTCATGCCCCAGACCTCGAGCATGGGCACGCCCAGCGCGAGGTACCAGCGCACCAGGTCGGGCGAGATGGGCGCCGCGCCCGTGACGAGGAAGCGCGAGCGGTGGATGCCGATGAGCTTGCGCACGTTGTCGAGCACCAGCAGGCGCGCGAGCCGGAAGCGCAGCTTGAGGCCGCCTGGCACGGCCTCGCCCTTGAGCACGTGATCGGCCACGCGCTGGCCGACGCCGATGGCCCAGGCGTAGGCGGCCTGCTGCAGTCGGCTCGCTTCCTTCAGGGCGATCATCACGCCGGAGTAGAACTTCTCCCACACGCGCGGCACCGCGGTGAAGACCGTGGGCGCGATCTCGCGCACGTTCTCGGGCACGGTCTCGGGGTTCTCGACGAAGTTCAGACGCGCGCCCGTGTAGAGCGAGAAGTACTCGCCGCCCATGCGCTCGGCGATGTGGCACAGCGGCAGGAAGCACATGCACTCGTCGCTGTCGTAGCGCGGCAGGATGGCGTTGTAGCCGCGCACGGTGTAGACGAGGCCCTTGTGCGAGTGCATGGCGCCCTTGGGCTTGCCCGTGGTGCCCGAGGTGTAGACCAGGATGGCGAGGTCGTCCGGACCCACGCTGGCCACGCGCTGTTCCAGCATCTGCGGGTGCTGCGCCAGGTCTTCGCGGCCCAGGGCGCGCAGGGCGTCCAGGCTGATCACCTGCTCGTCGTGGAAGTCGCGCAGGCCTTCCATGTCGACCACCACGATCTTGCGCAGCAGCGGCAGCTGGGCGCGCACGGCCAGGGCCTTGTCGAGCTGCTCCTCGTCCTCCACGAACAGCACGGTGGTGCGCGAGTCCTCGCACAGGTAGTGCACCTGCTCGGGCGCGTCCGTGGGGTAGATGCCGTTGGCCACGCCGCCCGCGCTCAGCACGGCCAGGTCGGCCAGCACCCACTCGATGGTGGTGTTGGACAGGATGGACGCGGTTTCCCTGGGCGCGAAGCCCAGGGCCATGAGGCCGTGGGCGATCTCGCGCACGGCCTGGCCGGTCTGCGTCCAGGTCCAGCTGCGCCACAGGCCCAGGTCCTTCTGGCGCATCCACACGTTCGGGCCGCGCGCGCGCACGGCGTTCCAGAACATGGCGGGAATGGTGTCGCCGTCCAGCACGCTTGCCGTCTGGGGCTGGATGTGGGAGAGGTCCCAGAGGTAGCTCATGTCGTGTCCCCTTCGTCGCCGCTCAGCGCCAGTTCTTCTTCTTCTTCCAGCGGCGGTCGGCGCGCACGCCGGCTTCTTTCATGCCGAGGTAGAACTCCTTGATGTCGTCCTTCTCGCGCAGATGGGCGCAGGTGTCTTCCATCACGATGCGCCCGTTCTCCAGCACGTAGCCGTAGTCGGAGGCGTTGAGCGCCATGTTGGCGTTCTGCTCCACCAGCAGGATGGTGGTGCCGCGCTCGCGGTTGATGCGCACCACGATCTCGAAGATCTCCTTGGTGAGCTTGGGCGACAGGCCCAGGCTGGGCTCGTCGAGCAGCACCAGGTCGGGGGTGGCCATCAGCGCGCGGCTGATGGCCAGCATCTGCTGCTGGCCGCCCGAGAGCAGGCCGGCGTCCTGCGCGGCGCGCTCCTTCAGGATGGGGAAGTAGCCGAAGACCATTTCCATGTCGCGCGCCACGCCGTCGCGGTCCTTGCGGGTGTAGGCGCCCATCAGCAGGTTGTCCCGCACGCTCAGCAGCGGGAAGACCTCGCGCCCCTCCGGCACGTGCAGCAGGCCCTGCTGCACGATCAGCGCCGGGTCTCGCGCGGTGATGTCCTGGCCCTTGAACTCCACCGTGCCCTTGCGCGGGTCGATGATGCCGCTGATGGTCTTGAGGATGGTGGTCTTGCCCGCGCCGTTGCTGCCCAGCACGGTGGCGATTTCGCCGCGGCGCACCTGCAGGCTCACACCGCGGATGGCCTTGATGGGCCCGTAGGCGCTCTCCACGTTGGACAGCTTGAGGACCGGCGCGTCGCTGGTGGGCACGCTCATGGCATCACCTTGTGGTTCTCGCGGCGCAGGCTGGACACGTCGTCCACGCTGCCCAGGTAGGCCTCGATCACGCCCGGGTGGCTCTGCACCTCGGCCGGCGTGCCGGTGGTGAGTTCCGTGCCCATGCTCATGGCCAGCACGCGGTCGGACACCTTGGACACCAGGCTCATGTCGTGCTCGACCATCAGCACCGTGATGCCGAGCTCGTTCTTGATGTCGGTGATCCAGAAGGCCATGTCCTCGGTCTCTTCCACGTTCAGGCCGGAGGAGGGCTCGTCCAGCAGCAGCAGACGCGGCTCGGTGCACAGGGCGCGCGCCAGCTCCACCACCTTGCGCACGCCGTAGGGCAGGCCGGCCACCAGGCTCTCGCGGTGGTGCTGCAGGTCCAGCAGGTCGATCACCTGTTCGGCTTTCTCGCGCGCCTCGACCTCGGCCGCGCGGGTCTTGCCGGTGAAGAAGATCTCGCTCCACAGGCCGGTGCGGCGGTGCGTGTGGCGCCCGATCAGCAGGTTCTGCAGCACGGTGGCGTGCTCGAACAGCTCGATGTTCTGGAAGGTGCGCGCGATGCCCAGGCGGGCGATGCTGTGCGGCGCCTGGTCCGTCAGGCGCACCGGGCCGGCGGGGCCGGCGTAATCGATGCTGCCGGTGGTGGGCGTGTAGATGCGGCTGATGAGGTTGAACACCGTGGTCTTGCCCGCGCCGTTGGGGCCGATCAGGGTGAAGACCTCGCCCTTCTTCACGTCGAAGCTGACGTTGTTGACCGCCAGCACGCCGCCGAAGCGCACGCTGAGGTTCTTCGCGGACAGCAGGGTGTCGGTGTCGTTCATACGCTGGCCATTCCGGCTCGAAGGGAACCCTGTCCAGACATGCCGCGGAACGGGCTTTGCCAGGCCGCAGGCATGGCCCCCCTTGGGGGGTGGCGCGAAGCGACGCGGGGGGTCATCTCAATCTCTCCGATTTCTGGAACGACTTCTGCCGCTTGAACATGCCCTGGCGGTAGAACGGGAAGAGCTGGAAGTAGGCGCGCACCTTGAGCCAGCGCCCGTACAGTCCCATCGGCTCGAACAACACGAAGGCGATCAGCACCGCGCCGTACACCGCGCCCTGCAGGCCCGCGGACTGGCCGATGGCCTCGGGCAGGATGTCCTTGCCCAGAGCGATGAGCTGCGGCATGACGATGAGGAAGATGGCGCCGAGAAAGGCGCCGTGGATGGAGCCCAGCCCGCCGATCACCACCATGAGCAGCAGGTCGATCGACTGGATGATGGAGAACTGCTCGGGCGACAGGAACTGGATCTTGTGCGCATAGAGCGCGCCGCCCAGGCCCGCCAGCGCGGCCGACAGCGCGAAGGACAGGGTCTTGTAGCGCGCCAGGTGGATGCCCATGCTCTGGGCCGAGATTTCCGAGTCGCGGATCGCGACGAAGGCGCGGCCGGTGGACGAGCGCATCAGGTTCACGATGGCCAGGGTGCTGAGCACGCACACCACCAGACAGAGGAAGTAGAACTCGTTGGTGGAGTCGAGCGCCCAGTCGAAGAGCTGGGGCGGGTTGACCATGAGGCCCTTGTTGCCGCCGGTGACCGACTCCCAGCGCGCGATGCCTTCTTCCACGATGAAGCCGAAGGCCAGCGTGGCCATGCCCAGGTAGATGCCCTTGACGCGCAGCGCCGGCAGGCCCACCACCACGCCCACCGCCGCCGCCAGCAGGCCGGCGCAGGCCAGGGCGATGGGGAAGGGCACGCCCGCGTTGACCAGTGCGGCCTGCGTGTACGCGCCCACGCCCAGGAAGGCCGCGTGACCGAGCGAGAACAGACCGGTGAAGCCGGCCAGCAGCATCAGCCCCAGGCCCACGATGCCGTAGATCAGCACGAAGGTGAGCTGCGCCAGCCAGTACTCGTCGATCACCCAGGGCGCGGCCAGCAGGAACAGGCACAGCAGGCCGTACCAGAACACGTGGCCGCCGTGCTTGGCGAGCCGGATGTCCTGGTCGTAGTTCGTCTTGAAGAGGAATCGCATCGTTCGGCCTCAGACTTTCTTGCGCAGCTTCTCGCCGAACAGCCCGTTGGGCTTGAGCACCAGCATGATCAGCACCACGATGTAAGGCGCGATGTCCTTGAAACCCTCGGGCAGGTAGAAGCCCGCGATGGCCTCGACGATGCCGATGATGAGCCCGCCCACGATGGCGCCGGGCAGGCTGCCGAAGCCGCCCACCACCGCCGCCGGGAAGGCCTTGAGGCCGATGAAGCCCATGTTGGCGTGCACGAAGGTGATGGGCGCCAGCAGCAGGCCCGCGATGGCCGCCACGCCCGCCGCCAGGCCCCACACCAGGCCATTGAGGCGCTTGACCGGAATGCCCATGTAGTAGGCCGCCAGCTGGTTCTGCGACGAGGCCTGCATGGCGACCCCCAGCTTGCTGTAGCGGAACATGGCGAACAGCAGCGCGCACAGCAGGGCGGTGGCGCCGATCACCACGATCTGCTCGGCCGAGATGACCAGCGCACCCAGCTTGAGCACCTGGCCCGCGTAGGGCACCGGCAGGGTGTGTGTCTCGGTGCCGATGTTCGGGATCATGGTGATGAGCCCGCGCAGCAGGTAGCCCACGCCGATGGTGAGCATGACGATGGAGAAGGCGGGCTGTCCCAGGATGGGGCGGATGACCAGGCGCTCGAGCACGATGCCGAACAGGCCCATGCCCACGACGGCGGCGACGACGGACAGCCAGAACGGGAAACCCAGCAGCGTCATGGTGAGCAGGCCGCCGAAGGCGCCCACCATCATGAGGTCGCCCTGCGCGAAGCTCACGGTCTCGGTCGCCTTGTAGATGAGCACGAAGCCCAGCGCGATGAGGCCGTAGATGCATCCCTGGGCCGCCCCGCTGATCAGCAGTTGCAGCAGTTGCACGGAACCGTCTCCTGTCTTGTATTGCCCCGGGGCTGGTGCGCAGCTTGCTGCAAGCTTGGGAGCGGGCCGCACCGCAGGGGTCGAAGATTTATAGCTGTCCTCCCCGGGACTGCCGCTAGGGGTTCTCCCCCATCGGCAGTCGCGCAGGCGCCAGCACCATCGGTGCCCATGAATTCCATCCGCATCGGCGCCGGCCTGGGCTTCTACGGCGACGCCTGGGAGCCCATTGCCGCGAGCATCGAACGCGGCGGCGTGCAGTTCATCGCCAGCGACCACCTGGCCGAACTCACGCTCGCCATCCTGCAGAAGGACCGCCAGCGCGACCCCGGACTGGGCTACGCGCGAGACGTGGTGCCGCTGCTGCTGCGCCTGTGGCCGCTGATGCAGCGCCAGGGCGTGCGCTTCGTCTGCAACGCCGGCGGCCTGAACCCGCGGGGCGCGGCGCAGGCGGTGCTGGCCGCCTTCGCCGCCAAGGGCCTGAAGGCGCGCGTGGCGGTGGTCAGTGGCGACGACGTGCTGCCTCGCCTGGCCGACCCGGCCGGCGGCGCCTTCGAGCACCTGTTCACCGGCGCGCCGGTGGCGGCGGTGCGCGAGCGGCTGGTGTTCGCCAACGCCTACCTGGGCGCCGCGCCCATCGTGCGCGCGCTGGACGGGGGCGCGCAGATCGTCATCACCGGCCGGGTGGCGGACGCGGCGCTGTTCCTGGGCCCGATCGCGCACGCGCACGGCTGGCGCCTGGACGGCGCGCGCGAGGGCGAAGCGCTCGACCGCCTGGCGCAAGGTCTCACCGTGGGCCACCTGCTGGAGTGCTCGGGGCAGGGCAGCGGCGGCAACTTCGGCGCGCAGGGGCATTGGCAGTCCATCCCCGATCTGGCGCACATCGGCTACCCCATCGCCGAGGTCTGGGCCGATGGCAGCGCGCTCATCACCAAGGCGCCGGGCACCGGCGGGCGGGTGAATTTCGACACCGTGCGCCAGCAGCTGCTGTACGAGGTGCACGACCCGCACGCTTACCACAGCCCCGACGTGGTGCTGGACATGGGCGGCATCCACCTGGAAGACCTCGGGCAGGACCGCGTGCGGCTGACCGGCGCGCGCGGCCGCGCGTCCAGCGAGCGGCTGAAGGTGGTGGCGGGTTTCCGCGACGGCTACAAGGCCGAGGTGACCTGGGGCTTTTCCTGGCCCGATGCCTGGGACAAGTCGCAGCAGGCGCAGGCGACCATCCGCGCCCAGCTGAAGGAGCGGCGCGTGCCGCACGACGAGCTGTACGTGGAGTACCCCGGCCTGAACTCCGCCCATGGGCCGCTGGCGCCGCTGCCGGCGGTGGACGCGCTCAACCAGCTCAACGAAATCTGGACGCGGCTGGTGCTGCGCACGCCCGAGAAGGCCGCGGCCGAGGGCTTCGGGCGCCTGTTCCCGTGGATGGGCCTCAGCGGCCCCGCCTACACCTGCGGCTTCACGGGGCTGCACAACGTGAGCGAGCTGCTGGGCATCTGGCCCACGCTGGTGGACCGGGGCGAGGTGGAGGCGGGTGTGCAGGTGGAGTTCATGGGAGAGGCCGCATGAACCGGGTCCGCATTCCGCTCGCGCGCATCGCCCACGCGCGCAGCGGCGACAAGGCCGATTGGGTGGACTTTGGGCTGTTCGCCTGGAACCCGGCGGGCTACGCCCTGCTGGCGCGGGAGGTCACCGCCGAGCGCGTGCGCGTGCACTTCGCGCCTTGGCTGCCGGGCGAGGTGGACGCCTGGGCGCTGCCCAACATCCTGGCGCTCAAGTTCGTGCTGAAGGGGGCGCTGCAGGGCGGCGGCGCCCGCAACCTGCGCCTGGACAACCTGGGCAAGGCCATGGCGGCGGCGCTGCTGCGGCTGGAGATCGAGGTGGGGGCGGCCGAACTGGAGGCCGCCCTGCAGCAGCCGCGCGTGGGCTGGTGGGAGGCCTCATGACGGTGCGCATCGAAACCCTCGACGGCATCCGCGTCGTCACCCTGGACCGCCCCGAGGTGCGCAACGCGGTGGACAGCGCCACCGCGCGCGAACTGCACGCGGCCTTCCTGGCCTTCGAGGACGATGCCGCGGCACGGGTCGCGGTCTTTCACGGCGCGCACGGCCACTTCTGCGCCGGCTGGGACCTGCAGTTCGGCGCCCGCGCCGCGCAGGCCGGCGGAGGCGGGGCGCTGGCCGATCTGGACTTCGACAGCGCCGATGCGCGCGCCCTCGGCCCCATGGGGCCTTCGCGCCTGCGCCTGTCCAAGCCCGTGATCGCCGCCGTGGCCGGCGCGGCCGTGGCCGGTGGCCTGGAGCTGGCGCTGTGGTGCGACCTGCGCGTGATGGAGGCCGACGCCTACTTCGGCGTCTACTGCCGCCGCTTTGGCGTGCCGCTCATCGATGGCGGCACCGTGCGCCTGCCGCGCCTGATCGGCATGGGCCACGCCATGGACCTGATCCTGACCGGCCGCAAGGTCGAGGCCGACGAGGCCTTGCGCATCGGCCTGGCCAACCGGGTGGTGCCGAGCGGGCAGGCGCGCGAGGCGGCCATCGCGCTGGCGCGCCAGCTCGCGGGCTTCCCACAGGCCACGATGCTCGCGGACCGCGAGAGCGCCTACGCGCAGTGGGACCTGTCCCTGGGCGAGGCCCTGCAGCAGGAATGGCGGCGCGGCCAGGCGCGCATCCCCGACGCGCTGGAAGGCGCGCAGCGCTTCGCGGCGGGCGAGGGGCGCCACGGCCGGTTCTGACCCGTGGCCCGGGGGCGGCCGCCCGGTCGGGGACAATGCCGCCATGCACCTGGCTCCGTTTTCCTGGCGCCGCCGCCACTGGCTGCTCGCCCTGGGCGCCTTGCCCTGGTGGCCGGGCCCCGCCGCGGCCGCCACCTGGGTCGAGGCCGGCAGCGGCCAGGCCTGGAACGAGCCGCTGGCCCGCCAGGCGCTGGCCCTGTTGGCCGGCGCAGGGGCGAACGGCCTCGATCCGGGCGATTACCAGGTCCAGGCGCTCCAGCGGCAGCTGGGCGAGGCGCTGGCCCGCCCGGACGGGGCGGCCGGCGCCCGCTTCGCCACCGAGCTGGGCGCCGCCATGCGACGCTTCCTGCACGACCTGGCCTTTGGCCGCGTCGATCCCCACGCCGTGCACCAGCGCTTCAGCGTGGCGCCGAGGGCCTTCGACCCGGCGAAGGCGCTGGCCGACGCCCTGGCCCAGGGACGGCTCGACGCGGCGGTGCGGGCGGCGGTTCCCCCGCTGCCGATCTATGGCCAGCTGCAGAAGGTCCTGCGCGACATGGACGCGCTGGCCGGCCACTCCGCCTGGTCGCGGCGCCTGCCGCCCTTGCCGCGGCCGGCGGGCGCGCGCTCGCCGAAGCTCGAACCGGGCGGCCACTGGGCGGGTTTGCCCGCGATGGCCGAGCGCCTGGCGCTGCTGGGTGACCTGACCGGCGGCGCGCCGCCCCCCGACCGCCTCGATGGCGCCGCGCTCGAGGCCCTGCGGGCCTTCCAGCGGCGCCATGGCCTGACGGACGATGGCGTGGTCGGCGCCGCCACGCTGGCGGCGCTGGAGGTGCCGCCAGCGGCGCGCGCGCGCCAGACGGCGCTGACCCTGGAGCGCCTGCGCTGGACGCCCCTGCTGCAGGGGCCGCGCATGATCGTGGTCAACATTCCCGAGTACATGCTGCGCGCCTACGAAGTGGTGGACGGCCGCATCGAGGTGCGCCTGAGCATGCGCGTGATCGTGGGCAAGGCCGTGGGCCATGAAACCCCGCTGTTCGACGAACGCCTGCGCAGCATCGAGTTCAGCCCCTACTGGAACGTGCCGCCATCGATTGCGCGCCAGGAGACGGTGCCGCGCCTGCGCCGCGACCCGGGCCATTGGGCGAGCCAGGGCTTTGAGTTCGTCGGCGGCGACGGCGCGGTGGACACGGTGCTGAGCCCGGCCAAGCTCGACGCCGTGCTGGCCGGCCGGCTGCGCATCCGCCAGCGCCCCGGACCGGCCAATGCGCTGGGCGACATCAAGTTCGTCTTCCCCAACCGCGACAACATCTACCTTCACCACACGCCCTCGGTCGGCCTGTTCGCGCGCGAACGGCGCGATTTCAGCCATGGCTGCATCCGCGTGGAGGACCCGGTGGCGCTGGCGCGCTTCGTGATGGCGGGCATGCCCGGCTGGGACGAAGCGCGCATCCGCGAGCAGATGGCCGCCGGCACGTCCACCCACGTCGCCCTGCGCGACCCGCTGCCGGTGCTCATCGCCTACGGCACGGTGCTCGTCAAGCAGGGCCGTCCCCACTTCTTCGCCGACGTGTATGGTCACGACGCGCGGCTGCAGGCCGCCCTCGACGCCCGGCCCCGGCCCCAACCGCAACCCTCCCGATGAACGACCGTCCTTTGTTCCCCGCCTCTCGCCGCCGTTTCCTGCGCCAGGGCCTGGGCGCCGCGGTGGCCGCACCGCTGCTCGCCTTGCCCCGGCACGTGTGGGCCGCGCCCCAGCGCGCGCTGGCCTTCGACCACCTGCACACGCACGAGCGGATCGACCTGGTCTACGCCAGCGGCGACGGCTACCTCCCCGAGGCCCTGGGCCGACTCGACCATTTCCTGCGCGACCACTACTCGGGCGACGTCGGCCACATCGACCCTGGCCTGCACGACGTGCTGCACGCCCTGCGCCGGGTGCTGGGCACCGAGCGGCCGTACCAGGTGGTATCGGGCTACCGCTCGCCGCTCACCAACGCACACCTCAAGGCCACGCGGGGCGGCGGTGTGGCCACCCGCAGCCTGCACATGGACGGGCGCGCCATCGACGTGCGCCTGCCCGGCGTGCCGCTGGCCGACCTGCGCGATGCCGCGCTGTCGCTGCAGGCCGGCGGCGTGGGTTTCTACCCGCGCGAACAGTTCGTGCACATCGACACCGGGCGCGTGCGCCGCTGGGGCGGCTGAGCGCCCCCGCCCGCGCTCAGGCCGGCGCCGTCCAGGCCGACTTGGCGTCGGCGGGAATCGGCCGGGGCCGGCCCTCCAGGTCGATGGCGACGTAGGTCAGGCTGGCCTCGGTCACCTTCAGGTACTGGCCTTGCGAGGAAATGCGCTCGGCGAACACCTCCACCATCACGGTGATGGACGTGCGCCCGATACGCGTGACCTGCGAGTAGAAGCTGAGGATGTCGCCCACGCGCACCGGCTGCTTGAAGATGAACTGGTTCACCGCCACCGTGGCCATGCGCCCGCGCACGAAGCGCGCCGGCAGCACGGCGCCGGCCAGGTCGACCTGGGCCATGACCCAGCCGCCGAAGATGTCGCCGTTGGCGTTGCAGTCCGCCGGCATGGGGATCACCTTGAGCACCAGTTCGCGGTGGTCCGAGGGCAAAGAGGGCAAAGGCGCGTGGGCGGGGCTTGAATCGGTGGGCATGGGCACAATCTCCGGCTGACTCCCACGATTGTCTTGCATGCGTCCCGATACCCCCACCCGAGGCCGTGTGGCCTTGCCGTCCGCGCCCGGCGAGTCCGCCACGGCGCCCGCCCGCCGCTCCGACTGGGCCACCCTGCGGCGCCTGCTGCCCTACCTGTGGCAATACAAATGGCGCGTGATCGCCGCGCTGGCCTTCATGGTGGCGGCCAAGCTCGCCAACGTGGGCGTGCCGGTGCTGCTCAAGCAGCTGGTGGACGCCATGAACATCCCGCCGGGCAGCGCCCAGGCGCTGCTGGTGGTGCCGCTCGGCCTGCTGCTGGCCTACGGCGGCCTGCGCCTGTGCACCAGCCTGTTCACCGAGTTGCGCGAACTCGTCTTCGCCAAGGCCACCGAGGGCGCCACGCGCCACATCGCGCTGCAGGTGTTCGGCCACCTGCACAGCCTGAGCCTGCGCTTCCACCTGGAGCGCCAGACCGGCGGCATGACGCGCGACATCGAGCGCGGCACGCGCGGCGTGCAATCGCTGATCTCGTACTCGCTCTACAGCATCGTGCCCACGCTGATCGAGGTGACGCTGGTGCTCACGCTGCTGGGTACGCAGTTCGACATGGGCTACGTGTGGATCACGCTGGCGGCCCTGGTGCTGTACGTCGGCTTCACCGTGGTGGTGACCGAGTGGCGCACCCAGTTCCGCCGCCGCATGAACGAACTGGAATCGGCCGGCCAGACGCGCGCCATCGATTCGCTGCTGAACTACGAAACGGTCAAGTACTTCAACAACGAACATTACGAGGCCACGCGCTACGACGAGGCCCTGCAGAAGCTGCGCCGCGCGCGCCTGGTGAGCCAGCGCACGCTGTCGCTGCTGAACGCGGGACAGCAGCTGGTCATTGCGGTGGCGCTGGTGTTCATGCTGTGGCGCGCCACGAACGGCGTGGTGGCCGGCAAGCTCACGCTGGGCGACCTCGTCATGATCAACGCCTTCATGATCCAGCTCTACATCCCGCTGGGTTTCCTGGGTGTGCTCTACCGCGAGATCAAGCAGAGCCTGACCGACCTGGAGAAGATGTTCTCGCTGCTCGAGAAGGAGCGCGAGGTGGCGGACGCGCCCGGCGCGAAGCCGCTCGTGCTCGACGGGCCGCCCACCGTGCGTTTCGAGAACGTGCATTTCTCCTACGAGCCCGCGCGCGAGATCCTGCACGGCCTGAGCTTCGACATCCCGGCCGGCAAGACAGTGGCGGTGGTGGGGCCCTCGGGTTCGGGCAAAAGTACGCTGGCGCGCCTGCTCTACCGCTTCTACGACACCAGCAACCGGGCCAATGGGGAAGGTCGCATCACGATCAACGGCCAGGACATCGCCGAGGTCACGCAGTCCAGCGTGCGCGAGGCCATCGGCATCGTCCCGCAGGACACGGTGCTCTTCAACGACACCATCGAATACAACATCCTCTACGGCCGGCCCGAGGCGGGGCACGAGGCGGCGGTGGCGGCGGCCGAGGCGGCGCACATCCGCGGCTTCATCGAGCGCTTGCCCCAGGGCTGGCGCACCATGGTGGGTGAGCGCGGGCTCAAGCTGTCGGGCGGCGAGAAGCAGCGCGTGGCGATCGCCCGCACCCTGCTGAAGAACCCGCCGATCATGATCTTCGACGAGGCGACCAGCGCGCTGGACTCGGCCAACGAGCGGGCGATCCAGGCGGAACTGCGCCAGGCCGCGCGCCACAAAACCGCGCTCGTCATCGCGCACCGGCTGTCCACGGTGGTCGACGCCCACGAAATCCTGGTGCTGGAGAACGGCCGGATCGTCGAACGCGGGCGCCACGCCGACCTGGTGGCGCGGGGCGGCGCCTACGCCCGCATGTGGGCGCTGCAGCAAGCCGGCAACGACTGAGCCCCGGATCGAGAAAACCCCAGCGGGTGTCGGCCCGCCACACGACCATAATCGCGCGCCATGGAAACCAAGTGGCTGGAAGACTTCGTCAGTCTTGCCGAGACCCGCAGCTTCAGCCGTTCGGCCCAGCTGCGGCACGTCACCCAGCCGGCGTTTTCCCGCCGCATCCAGTCGCTGGAGGCCTGGGCCGGCACCGACCTCGTCGATCGCTCCTCCTACCCCACGCGGCTCACGCCGGCCGGGCAGACCCTGTACGAGCAGGCGCTGGACCTGCTGCAGACGCTCAACACCACCCGCGCCATGCTGCGAGCGCACACGGCGGCGGCGCAGGACGTCATCGAGTTCGCCGTGCCGCACACCCTGGCCTTCACGTTCTTCCCGCAATGGCTGTCCGGCCTGCGCGAGACGGTCGGCCCGGTCAAAAGCCGGCTGATCGCGCTCAATGTGCACGACGCCGTCATGCGCCTGGTGGAGGGCAGCTGCGACCTGTTGATCGCGTACCACCACGCGGCGCACCCCATCCAGCTGGACACCTCGCGCTACGAGATGCTGCCCCTGGGCACCGAGGTGCTGGCGCCCTACAGCCGGCCCAACGCCCAGGGGGGGGCGCTGTACGCGCTGCCCTCGCCCGGCGGCCAGGCCCAGCCCTTCCTGGGCTATGCGCCCGGGGCGTACCTGGGCCGCGCGGTCGAGCACCTGCTCAAGGACACCTCGCTGGCCAGCCAGCTCGAGCGCGTCTACGAAACCGACATGGCCGAGGGCCTGAAGGCCATGGCCGTCGAAGGGCATGGCATCGCCTTCCTGCCCGCCAGCGCGGTGCGCAACGAGGTGGCGGGCCGGCGCCTGGTGCCGGCGGCCGACGGCCTCACGCTGACGCTGGACATCCGCCTGTACCGCACGCGCCCCATGGACACCAGCAAGGGCAAGCGGGCCGCCATCGGTTTCTGGAACCGGCTGAGCGACCTGCTCGGCTGAGGCCTCTGACGGGCGCCGCCGATCGGGGCGGCGCTTCCGTTGGCGCGTTCCTTTGAAGAAATACCGCATTTGCGGTAGCGGTCGGCCCGCCAGCGCGACGTATCGTCCCGCCCTTCGTGGACGCAGGACACACCGTGAGGACGCCCGCCATGCCCCAGTTTCCCCTGTTGTTTGCCCGGCGCGCGGCGCTGGCCGCGCTGGTCTTCCTGGTGTGGGCCGGGCCCGCGTCGGCCAGCGATTCGGGCCCCGTGATCGAGCAGATCCGCGCGCAGGGGCACATCGTGATCGGCCACCGCGAGTCCTCGGTGCCGTTCTCGTACCTGGGGCCAGACAAGCGGCCCATTGGCTACGCGGTGGACGTCTGCCGCCGCCTGGCCGCCGCGGTGCAGGCCCGGCTGGCGCTGCCGGCCTTGCCGATCGAGTACCTGCAGCTCACCCCGGCCAACCGCATCGAGATGATCGAGACCGGCAGGGCCCAGCTGGAATGCGGTTCCACCACCAACAACGCCGAACGGCGCGAGAAGGTGGCCTTCACCATTCCCCACTTCATCACCGGCGCGCGCATGCTGGTCAAAGTGAACAGCGGCATCGACCGCATCGACCAGCCCGAGGTCAAGCGCGTGGCCGTCACCCGCAACACCACGCCGCTGGCCGCGGTGCGGCGCATCCAGGCCGAACGGGGCCTGCGCTTCGAGATCGTCGAGACCGAGGACCACGAGAAAGCCGTGCAGATGGTGGAGCGCGGCGAGGCGCAGGCCTTCGTGATGGACGACGTGCTGCTCTATGGACTGGCGTCCACCCGGTCCGACCCGAAGGCGCTCAAGGTGGTGGGCCGCTTCATCACCACCGAGCCGCTGGCCATCATGCTGCCCAAGGGCGATCCGGCGTTCAAGAAAATCATCGACGACGAAATGCGCCGCCTGATCTTCAGCCGCGAGATCCACGCCATCTACCAGCGGTGGTTCGAGCAGCCGATCCCGCCGAACGGCCAGCCGTTGAACCTGCCCATCAGCTACCTGCTGCGCGACTTCTGGAAGTACCCCACCGACCAGGTGCCCTGAGGCCGGCCGAAACCATCCCGTGGTGGCTGCGACAATCGCGGGACCATGAGCGCCGCCACCCCCGACTCCCTGACCCTCACCCGCCCCGACGACTGGCACCTGCACGTGCGCGATGGCGCCGCCCTGCAGGCCGTGGTGCCCCACACCGCCGCCCAGTTCGGCCGCGCGATCATCATGCCCAACCTCAAGCCGCCGGTGACCACGGCGGCGCAGGCGCAGGCCTACCGCGAGCGCATCCTGGCGGCCGTGCCCACCGGCGTGGCCTTCGAGCCGCTGATGACGCTCTACCTCACCGACAACCTGCCGCCCGAGGAAATCGCGCGCGCCCGGGCGGCCGGCGTCGTGGCGCTCAAGCTGTACCCGGCCGGCGCCACCACCAACAGCGACGCGGGCGTGACCGACATCCGCAAGACCCACAAGACCCTGGAGGCCATGCAGCGCGAAGGCCTCAAGCTGCTGGTGCATGGCGAGGTCACGTCCGCCGACATCGACCTGTTCGACCGCGAGGCGGTGTTCATCGACCAGGTGCTGATTCCCCTGCGCCGCGACTTCCCCGTGCTGAAGATCGTGATGGAGCACATCACCACCAAGGAAGCCGCGCAGTACGTGGCGGGTGCGGGCCCGCACACGGCGGCCACCATTACCGCGCACCACCTGCTCTACAACCGCAACGCCATCTTCCTGGGCGGTATCCGCCCGCACTACTACTGCCTGCCCGTGCTCAAGCGCGAGACGCACCGCGTGGCCCTGGTGCAGGCCGCCACCAGCGGCAGCGACCGCTTCTTCCTGGGCACCGACAGCGCGCCGCACCCCGCGCACCTGAAGGAGCACGCGGTGGGCTGCGCGGGCTGCTACACGGCGCACGCGGCCATGGAGCTGTACGCCGAAGCCTTCGAAGCCGCGGGCGCCCTGGACAAGCTCGAGGGCTTCGCCAGCTTCCACGGTCCCGATTTCTATGGCCTGCCGCGCAACACCGGCACGGTCACGCTGCGGCGCGAGACCTGGACGCCGCCCGAGTCCTATGCCTTCGGCGAGGCCGAGCTCAAGCCCCTGCGTGCGGGCGAGGCGCTGCGCTGGCGGCTGCTGGCCTGAGCGCTGGCGACGGCATGGCCATTCACTGGTCGGCCCCGTGGTTCGCCGGCGTGGCCGAGGCGGGCCGCGCGGTGCAGGCCGCACAGGCGCAGGGCCTGCCCTTGCCCGAGGCCCTGAACCGGCACGCGCCGGGGCCGCTGCGCGCCGTGTCCCAATCGGCCTTGCCCGACGGCCAGGCCTACGAGGCCTTCATCGCCGCCACGGCCAGCGTGCCCACGCGCGAGAACCTTCACGACCTGTTCAATGGGCTGATCTGGCACCGCTTCCCCGACAGCAAGCGCCAGCTCAACCGCCTGCAGGCGCAGGCCATCGCGGCCGACGGCGTGGGCGCGGTGCGCGGGCCGCTGCGCGACGCCATCACCTTGTTTGACGAGAACGCGGCCTTGCTGCGGGCCCCCGAGCCGCTGTGGCGGGCGCTGCGGGCGCGCGACTGGGCCGAGCTGTTCGTCGCGCAGCGGGGGGCTTGGGCGTGCGCGCGGCTGCTGCCCTTCGGCCACGCGCTGCTGGAAAAATTGGCCCAACCCTACAAATCCATCACCGCGCACGTGTTCGCGCTGCCCGTGCCCGAGTCGCTGGGCGATGACCTGGCGGCCTGGGACGCCTGGCTGGCCACGCAACTGGATGCCGCGCGGCTGCGCGCCAAACCCTTCACGCCGCTGCCCGTGCTGGGCGTGCCGGGCTGGTGGGACGGCAACGCCGACCCCGCGTTCTATGCCGATGCGGCGGTGTTCCGGCCGCCGCGCGCGGCTTGAAACCGGCGCCATCAACCCCACTTGCTGGGCCGGTATCATCCGCTGCCCTTGACCCGGCACCGGGAACCTGAAGGCCCGAAACCGGGTCAGTGGCGCAGCCGGCCCCCACGCGCCGGCGCCTAACGGAGCACACATGAAACGCATCCTGCTGTTCGTCCTGACCAACGTCGCCGTGATGGCGGTGTTGCTCATCACCACGCGCATCCTCGGCGTGGACCGTTTTCTCACCGCCAACGGCCTGAACATGACGGCGCTGGCCGGCTTCTCCCTCGTCATCGGCTTCGGCGGCGCGATCATCTCGCTGCTCATCAGCAAGCCCATGGCCAAGTTCAGCACCGGCGCGCGCGTGATCAATCAGCCGCAGACGGCCGACGAGGCCTGGATCGTGCAGACGGTGCAGAAATTCGCCGACAAGGCCGGCATCGGCATGCCGGAGGTCGCCATCTTCGAAGGCGCGCCCAACGCCTTCGCCACCGGCGCCTTCAAGAACAGCGCGCTGGTCGCCGTGTCCACCGGCCTGCTGCAGAACATGACGCGCGAAGAGGTGGAGGCCGTGATCGGCCACGAGGTCGCGCACGTGGCCAACGGCGATATGGTCACCATGACGCTCATCCAGGGCGTGATGAACACCTTCGTGGTGTTCCTGTCGCGTGTCATCGGCTACGCGGTGGACAGCTTCCTGCGCCGTGGCAGCGACAGCAACTCGGGCCCTGGCATCGGCTACATGGTCACCACCATCGTGATGGACATCGTGCTGGGCTTCCTGGCCGCCATCATCGTGGCGTGGTTCAGCCGCCAGCGCGAGTTCCGGGCCGACGCCGGCGCCGCGCAGCTGATGGGCCGCAAGCAGCCCATGATCAACGCCCTGGCCCGCCTGGGTGGCCTCACGCCCGGCGAACTGCCCAAGACCATGCAGGCCCTGGGCATCACCGGTGGTCTGGGCAAGCTGTTCAGCACCCACCCGCCGATCGAAGAGCGCATCGCCGCCCTGCAGCAAGGCTGATCGCGCTGCGGGCAGCCGGCAAAAGGCCACCCTGGGGTGGCCTTTTGTTTGAGCCGCCGGGTGGCGGAAGCACTCAGCGGTTGCGCTCGAAGCGGGGGTAACCGTGGTCGTGGTAGCCCGGGCCGGGGTGGCCGCGCCAGCCCGGGGGCCGGAAGTAGCGCTGACCGCCAATGATCACGACCTCGGTGGAGATGTTGGAGTAGCCCGGTGCGTAGCCGTCGCTGTACACCACGGGCGGCTCCGGCGTTTCATAACGCACCTGCGGGCGCGAAGGGTAGGCGGGCGGCGGCGGGGGCATGGCGTCCACCGGCGTGACGTTCAGGCGCACGTAGCGGCCCGGGTCTTGCGCCATCTGAGTGCGGTATTGCTGGCCGGCGTACTCGTAGACCACGTCGTAGGCCACGGTGCGGGGTTCGTAGAAGGTCTGCGTGCCGCAGTTGCGCACGATCTCGGTCTGCGGCGGGCTGGAGCCTTCGATGCGGTTGCCCAGCATGGCGCCGCCGATGAGGCCGATGACGGTGGCCGCTGCGCGACCGCTGCCATCACCGATGGCGTTGCCCGCCGCGCCGCCTGCGATGGCGCCCAGCACCGCGCCGGCGCCCGACTTGCGGCCCGGGTAGGTCACCTGCTGATCGGAGCAGACATCGCGCGGTACGGCCACCTGCTGGATGATGGGCGTGCTGCTGATGACGCGGCCTTGCGCTTCCTGGGCGTGGGCCGCGCCGGTGGCGGCGGCCAGCGCGGCCGCCAGGGGAAGCCAGACGAGCGATCGGGGGGTGTTCACGGAAGGCTCCTGAAAGAGGAATGGGGAAGCTGCATGCTGCGCCCGGGACGTCAAGCCGGCGCGCCAAGCTTGTCATTTTTTGTAAAGCCCCCGACGGGCGGCAGGCCGAGCAGGTCCCGGGCCAGGGCTTCGGCCACTTTCAGGCCGTCCACGCCGGCCGACAGGATGCCGCCGGCGTAGCCCGCGCCCTCGCCCGCCGGGTACAGGCCGCGCGTATTCGGGCTTTGCAGGCCTTCGTCGCGGTGAAGGCGCAGCGGCGCAGAAGTGCGTGTTTCCACGCCGGTGAGCAGGGCGTCGGGCAGGTCGTAGCCGCGGATCTGGCGGCCGAAGGCGGGCAGGGCTTCGCGGATGGCCTCGATGGCGTAGGCTGGCAGCGAGGGCGCGAGATCGGTGAGGTGCAGGCCGGGCTTGTAGGAGGGTTCGACCTCGCCCAGCGCGGTGCTGGGTCGTGCGGCGAGGAAGTCGCCCACGCGCTGGCCGGGCGCGCTGTAGTCGCCGCCGCCGAGTTCGTAGGCGCGGCTCTCCAGCTGGCGCTGCAGCACCACGCCGGCCAGTGGGTGGTGCCGGCCCTGGGCGTGCAGGGCCTCGGCCTGGGCGGCGTAGCGCGCGCCGTCGGTCTCGCCGAAGGCGGCGGTCCACAGCGGCGTGTCCTGCGGAAAGTGCTGCGGGTAGTCGCTGGGTTCGATGCCAACCACCAGGCCCGAATTGGCGTTGCGCTCGGCGCGCGAGTATTGGCTCATGCCGTTGGTGACCACGCGCCCGGGCTCGGACGTGGCCGCCACCACCGTGCCGCCCGGGCACATGCAGAAGCTGTAGACCGTGCGGCCGTTTTTCGCGTGGTGCACGAGCTTGTAGTCGGCCGCGCCAAGCAGCGGGTGGCCGGCGTGGCGGCCCCAGCGGGCGCGGTCGATCAGGCTTTGGGGGTGTTCGATGCGGAAACCCACCGAGAAAGGCTTGGCTTCCATGGCCACGCCCAGGTCCCAGAGCCAGGCGAAGGTGTCGCGCGAGCTGTGGCCCAGCGCCAGCACCAGGCGCCGCGCGGGCAGCTCCAGGTGTTCGTCCGTGTCGAGCCGGTGCACGCGCAGGGCGCGCACGCGCCGCGCGGCGCCGTCGCCCTCGGTGATCAGTCCCGTCAGCTGGTGCTGGAAACGGATCTCGCCGCCCAGGGCGATGATTTTTTCGCGCATGGCCTCCACCACCTTCACGAGCTTGAAGGTGCCGATGTGGGGGTGCGCGGTGTAGAGGATTTCGCCCGGCGCGCCCGCGTCGACGAACTCGTTCATCACCTTGCGGCCGAGGAAACGCGGGTCCTTGATCTGGCTGTAGAGCTTGCCGTCGGAGAACAGGCCCGCGCCGCCTTCGCCGAACTGCACGTTGCTCTGCGGGTTCAGCGCGCGGCGGCGCCACAGGCCCCAGGTGTCCCGGGTGCGCTCGCGCACGGGCTTGCCGCGCTCCAGCACGATGGGCCGAAAGCCCATCTGCGCCAGGGCGAGCGCCGCGAACAGGCCGCAGGGGCCGAGGCCCACCACCACGGGGCGTTCGTCCGCGGTGCGCGGAAAGCCCCCGGGCGCGTGGCCGGGCGCGGTCCACGACATGTCGGGCGTGGGACGCACATGCGGGTTCTGGGTGTGGCGCGACAGCAAACCGGGTTCGGCCGAAGCATCGGCGAGCGCCACATCGACGATGTAGACCGCCAGCAGCTCGGCCTTGCGGGCGTCGAAGCTGCGTTTGAAGACCGTCAGCGCGGCGATGTCGGCGGGTTCGATGCCCAGGGCCTGCGCGGCCAGGCGGGTGAGGGCCGGCACCGGGTGCGGCGGCGGCGCGCGGTCGGCCTCGGTTTCGCTGGGCGCGTCGGCGGCGCGGCGCGCTTCGGCCGGCACCTCGGCCAGGGGGAGTTTGAGTTCGGCGATGCGGATCATGGGTCGTGGGGCTTGTGGCGATCAAGCAGACGAAGCCGCGCATTGTCCCCAATCCCGCGCAGACCCGGTTTTAAATTGATCCGGGCAAAATAAAAACACCCGGGTATAATCTCCACATGTCTGCCCCATCTCCTTCCCGATGCACCGCCTTCCTGGGCGCGCGGCGCGTGGCTTTCGGCGCTTGCGACGAGGTCGCCCGCGCCTTGGGCGCGCTGGACCTGTCGGCCGGCGGCCTGCTGGTGTTCGACGACGCCAGCGGTGCGCTCGTCGACTACCCTTTCCCGGCCCCAGCGCCCGATGCCCGGGCCGCCGCCGCGCCGCAGGTGGGCCGCCCGCGCCTGGGCGTGGTGGCGCGCGAGGTGACGCTGCTGCCCCGCCACTGGGACTGGCTGGCCCGCCAGCCCGGTGGCGCCTCCGCCGCGCTGCGCCGGCTGGTCGATGAAGCGCGCCGCGTGCACGCCGGCCGCGACGCGCGGCGCGAGGCCACCGAACGCGCCTACCGCTTCATGAGCGCCATCGCGGGCGGCTTTCCCGGCTTCGAGGAGGCCGCGCGAGCGCTGTTCGCGCACGACGCCGAGGCCTTCGCCCGCCAGATGGCGCCCTGGCCGCCGGACGTGCAGGCGCACGCCAGCTGGCTGGCGCGCGAGGCCTTCATGGCCACCGGCCCCGCCGATCCCGACGCCGACCCCAACGACTGACCCACCCTTTCCGGACCCTTCCCATGCCCCCCTCTACACAAGGCCCGCTCTGGCGGGTCTATCTCGTGTTCCTCGTGCCCATGGTGCTGTCCAACATCCTGCAAGGGCTGTCGGGCACGCTCAACGGCATCTTCATCGGGCAGATGCTCGGCACGCACGCGCTGGCGGCCGTCTCGGGCATGTTCCCCATCGTGTTCTTCTTCATCTCGCTGGTGATCGGCCTGGGCGCGGGCGCCTCGGTGCTGATCGGCCAGGCCTGGGGCGCGCGCGAGCCGCACAAGGTGAAGGCCATTGCCGGCACGGCGCTGATGCTGGGGGCGCTGATCGGCCTGGTGGCCGCCGCGCTGGGCGTGGTGTTCGCGCGGCCCGCCATGCTGGCCCTGGGCACGCCGCTGGACGTGCTGGACGATGCGGTGGCCTACGCGCGCGTGATGCTGCTCATCATGCCGCTGCTGCTGGTGTTCATCCTGTTCACGCAGCTGCTGCGCGGCATCAGCGACACGGTCTCGCCGCTGCTGGCGCTGCTGATGTCCACGGTGCTGGGGCTGTTGCTCACGCCGGCGCTCATCAAGGGCTGGCTGGGCCTGCCGCCGCAGGGCATTCAAAGCGCGGCCTACGCGGGCCTGGTGTCCTATGCGCTGGCGCTGCTGTTCCTGGGCTGGCGCCTGGCGCGCCAGGGCAGCGTGATGGCCTTCGACGCCGAAATGCGGGCCGCGCTGCGACTGGACCGCGCCATCCTCGGCAAGGTGATGCGCATCGGCCTGCCCACGGGCGTGCAGATGGTGGTGATCTCGGCCTCGGAGCTGGTCATCCTGGCGCTGGTCAACGGCCACGGCTCGCAGGCCACGGCGGCCTACGGCGCGGTCACGCAGGTGGTGAACTACGTGCAGTTCCCGGCGCTGTCCATCGCCATCACCACCTCCATCCTGGCGGCGCAGTCCATCGGTGCGGGGCGGGTCGACCGGCTCGGCGCCATCCTGCGCACCGGCCTGTGGCTCAACCTGGTGCTCACCGGCGCCTTGGTGCTGCTCGGCTATGGACTGTCGCACCACCTGCTGGGCCTGTTTCTCACGCAGGCCGAGGTGCGGCTGCAGGCCGAGCACCTGTTGCACATCATGCTGTGGAGCATCCTGGTCTTTGGCTTTCAGGCCATCGTCGGCGGGCTGATGCGCGCCAGTGGCGTGGTGCTGGTGCCGATGGCGATCTCCATCTTCTGCATCATGGGGGTGCAGCTGCCCGCCGCCTGGCTGCTGGACGCGCGGCTCGGCTTGCCGGGCATCTGGCTCGCCTTCCCCGTGGCCTACGTGACGATGCTGCTGCTGCAGACGGCGTTCTACCGCTTTGTCTGGCGGCACCGCCGCATCGAGCGACTGATCTGAGGACGCGGGATAATCGCGCCCGTGAAGCGCGCCAGACCGCCGCTGGCACAAGACCCGAAAGGGTGTGCTGGAGGAACGTCCGGACTGCGCAGGGCAGCGTAGGAGGTAACACCTCTCCACCGACAAGCCCCGAGGGTTCGCCCGCGGGGCCCTAAGGTGAGGATCAGAGCAACAGAGACGAGTCGGTCCGGGGCAACCCGGACCGGGTGAAACGGGCAATCTCTACGCGCAGCAACACCAAATAGGCCAGCGTTGATGTGGCTCCGCGGAGCTGGCGGGTAGGTGGCATCGAGCCGTTCGGGTGACCGGCGGCCCAGAGGAATGGCGGTCACGTCCCGGGCAACCGGGACGCACAGAATCCGGCGTACCGGCGCGCTTCACACTTTTCCGGTTGTCATGTGCGAGTCCCGCAACGGGACGGGAACGGTATTTGCCGAGGGTGTTCCCCGGAGAGTTTCTTCCCAATGAAAGGACCGCACACATGACGACACTCAGCAAATCCATGCTGGCCTCCCTGCTCGCCCTGGGGTTGGTCAGCGCCGCCACGGCGCAACAGCGGGTTCAGTCCAGCACCGACCCAAAGCTCTACGGCGAAATTGGCCTGTCCCAGTTGAAGATCGAGGCCGAGGACGGGCCCTTGAGCGCCGAGGCCAAGCCCGGCCTGCTGACCGGCACGCTGGGCTACCAGTTGTGGCCGTTCCTGGCCATCGAAGGGCAGGTGGCTGGCAACGTGATGAAGGACGAGATCAAGCTCAATGGCGTGAACACCGGCGTCGACGCCAAGATCCCGCACATGTATGGGCTCTTCCTGAAGCCGACCTTGCCGCTGGGCGATCGAGTGGAGGTGTTCGCGCGCGCGGGCGTGGTGCGCACCAAGCTGGAGTTGTCCGCAGGCGGCCTGGACGTGGACGACACGGGAACCAGCGGCGCCTATGGACTGGGTATCAACGTCAACCTGAGCCGGATGTCGTACCTGCAGGCCAACTGGATGAACTACTACGACAAGGACGACATCAAGGTCCAGGGTGTGGGCCTGATGTACGGGCGGCGCTTCTGAGCGAGCCGCTTTTCGCATAAAGGCGGGGCCCTTCGCGCGGCCCGCCTTTATGCGTTGAAGCCGCCGAGCGCGCGGATGCGGTCCACGTGGGCGAGCAGCGAGCGCCGCGCCACCGGCCACAGGCGCTCGGGCACGTCGTCGTAGGCCAGCGGCACCCAGTCGTCCAGGCCGCCATCGGGGCGGGCCTGCATGGCGCGCGCGATCTTGGCCTCGCGCGCCAGCCGGTGCGCCTTGAGCTGGTCGATGGCGCGCCGCGCGCCGCCTTCCACCGGCGCCGAGGGGTTGTCGGCGCTGCGCCGCAGGTCGCCCAGCACGTGGCCGTGCGCGGGCAGGATGAATTCGATGCCCTGTTCGTCGCACAGCGCGGCCAGGCGGTCCAGCGAAGCCAGGTAGGCGCTCATGTCGCCGTCGGGCGGGTCGATCACCGTGGTGCTGCCGTTGAGGATGTGGTCGCCCGAGAACAGCAGGCCGTCTTCCAGCAGCACCAGGCACAGGTGGTTGGCCGCGTGGCCGGGCGTGTGCACGGCCATCAGCGTGTGCGTGGTGCCGTCGGGCGCCTGCAGCGCCAGGCGCTCGCCGTCGGCCAGCGCGCGGTCGGGCGTGAAGCGGCTGTTCTCGCGCGCGGTGGCCGCGCTGGCCAGGCCCAGGATGGGCGGGCGCGTGGCGCCGGCCTGCACGCACAGGGTTTGCAGGCGGGCGGCACCGGGCGAGTGGTCGGGGTGCGAGTGCGTGCAGACGATGGCGCGCAGGTCGGCGCCGCAGGCGCGCCACAGGCGCTCGATGTGCGCGCCGTCGTCCGGGCCCGGATCGATGGCGATGTAGCCGCTGGCCGGGTCGCCCACGATGTAGCTGTTGGTGCCGGGGCCGGTCATGACGCCGCTGTTGGGCGCGGTCAGGCGCATCACCTGCTTGAGCAGCGGCACCGGCTGTTCGTGCTGCCAGTCCAGCGGGTGCACGATCTGACCGTCGGGACAGACCAGGGCCAGCTCGCCGAAGGGCGGCTCGTGTTCCATGTGGCGCGACTCGCGGCCGCGGACCAGGCCGGCGCGCGGGCAACTGGTCCACAGCGGTTCGTCGTGCGCGGCGCAGGCGTCCAGCACCGCTTGCACCGTGGCGTGGGCCTGCAGGCGCTCCAGCGTGCGGATGGTGGGGAAGATGATGAAGAACTGGCCGGCGGCGTGGCGCGCCAGCGCGTCGGCCGGGCGCACCCACAGGGGCTCGAACTGCTCGCTCTCGTCGGCCACGGGCTCCTGGCCCTCGGGCATGCGCGCGATGAGGAACGGCACGTCGAAGCGGCGCGAGAGGTCGCGGTCGGTGATCCAGTGGGCGAGCACGAAGACCTCGTCGGCCGCCAGCTTGAGCCCGCGCGCGGTGCATTGCGGCGCGAACGGGGCCTTTCGGTCGAGCGCGGCGATGTCCTCGGCCGTGGCCCAGCCGCCGTCGGCGCGGCGCGCGAGCAGCACGCCCAGCTCTTCGAAGCTCTCGCGGATGGCGGCGATGGCCTGGGTCAGGCGCAGGTCGGTCTGCGTGGGACGGCGCGCGGCGGCGCCGAAGGCCTGGGCGTCGGCGTCGTCGATGCCACCGCCCGGGAATACGTAGGCGCCGGGCGCGAAGCTGGCCGTCATGGAGCGGCGGGTCATCAGAACCTCGACGCCATCGGGCCCGTCGCGCAGCAGCAGCACGGTGGCGGCGGGGCGCAGCGGCGCGGCAGGGCGGGGCGGGTGCAGGAGTTGGGTGGGGCGGACCATGGCGGGATTGTGGGGGAGGGCGGCACGGTCTTGCGTCGTGCGCGCGTCAGGGGCCGCGGGCAGCGCGGATAATCCGCCTCCATGCGGATCCGCTTCACCAAGATGCAAGGCGCGGGCAACGACTTCGTCGTGCTCGACGAGACGCGCGGACGGCTCGGGCTCAGCACGGCGCAGTACCGCTTTCTCGCCGACCGCCATTTCGGCGTCGGCGCCGACCAGATCCTCTCCGTGCGCGAAGCCCCCGAGCCGGGTCTGGACTTCGAATACGTCATCCACAACGCCGACGGCGGCGAGGTGGAGCACTGTGGCAACGGCGCGCGCTGCTTCGTGCGCTACGTGCACGACAAGGGCCTGAGCGAGCGCAACCCGCTGCGCGTGAAGGTGAAGAACGGCGTGCTGGAGCTCAAGCGCCTGCCGGACGGCCGCGTCACCGTGGACATGGGCCCGCCGGTCTTCGCGCTGCCCCAGGTGCCTTTCGAGGCCAAGGGCCTGAAGGCAGAGAAGCTCGGCAACTTCGAACGCTGGCCGCTGGCCGTGCCCTACGCGGGCGACCAGTACGTGGCCGTGCTGTCCATGGGCAACCCGCACGCGGTGCTGCTGGTCGACGACGTCGACACCGCGCCGGTGGCGGCCTGGGGCCCGCTGATCGAGAACCACGAGCGCTTTCCCCGGCGCGTCAACGCCGGCTTCCTTCAGGTGATCGACACCCGCACCGTGAAGCTGCGCGTGTACGAGCGCGGTGCGGGCGAAACCCTGGCCTGCGGCACCGGCGCTTGCGCTGCCGTGGTGGCGGGCATCCGCCTGGGCTGGCTGGGCTCGCGCGTGGACGTGCACACCCGCGGCGGCGTGCTCACCATCGAATGGGTCGACACGCCCGAACACGACGCCCCCGTGTTCATGACCGGCCCTGCCACCCCCGTGTTCGAGGGCGAGATCACCGTGCCCGACGAGCTGAACCAACCGTAATCCTTTGCGCCCATCACCATGACCCAGCCGATCCCGCCCATCACCGAGGACGACATCGCCCAGTACCTGGCCAACAGCCCCGACTTCTTCGAGCGCCACGCCAGCCTGCTGGCGGCGGTGCAGCTCACCAGCCCGCACGGCGGGCGCGCCGTGAGCCTGCAGGAGCGCCAGGCCGAGATGCTGCGCGAGAAGATCCGCGGCCTGGAGCTCAAGGCCGCCGAGATGATGCGCCACGGCAAGGAGAACACCGCCATCGCCGACAAGCTGCAGCGCTGGATGCGCGAGCTGCTGCTGGTGCGCGAGGCGCGCGACCTGCCGCGCGTGGCCGCGACCGAGCTGTCGGCGCAGTTCCTGGTGCCCCAGGTGGGCATCAAGGTCTGGGGCGTGTCGACCGAGTTTGCCGACGAGGACTACGCCCAGGGCGCGAGCCAGGACGCCCAGGCCTTTGCGGGCTCGCTGGCGGTGCCGTACTGCGGCCACAACCCGGGGCTGGAGGCCGCGCAGTGGTTGGTCGATCCCTCGTCGGCCCAGTCGCTGGCGCTGATCCCGCTGCGCGCGGGCGCCGCGCCCGAGGCCTTCGGCCTGCTGGTGCTGGCCTCGCCGGACCCGCAGCGCTTCGCCTCCGACATGGGCACCGACTTTCTCGAACGCATCGGCGAACTCACCAGCGCCGCGCTCTCGCGCTTGCGCCCGGTGGTGGCAGCGGCCACGGAATGAGCCACGCCGGGCCGGCCCGCAGCGACGACGCCGGCCTGGTGCGGGCCTACCTGGACCACGTGCGCGTGGACAAGCGCCTGGCCGATCGCACGCTCGCGCTCTACGCGGCCGACCTCGACAAGCTGCAGGCGTACGCGCGCGAGGCGGGCGTGGCCCTGGCAGACGTGATGCCCGCGCACGTGCGGCGCTGGGTGGCGCAGATGCACTCGGGTGGGCGCAGCGCGCGCGGCATCGCGCTCATCCTCTCGGGCTGGCGTGGCTTCTACGGCTGGCTGGGCCGCCAGGGCCTGATCCAGCAGCACCCGGTGAACGACGTGCGCGCCCCCAAGGCCGGCAAGCCCCTGCCCAAGGCCCTGCCGGTGGACGAGGCCGTGCGCCTGATGGGCCACGAAGACGCCGAGGACGACCCGGCGCTGGAGGCGCGCGACGCCTGCATCGCCGAATTGCTGTACGGCTGCGGCCTGCGCATCGGCGAACTGGTGGGGTTGGACGCGGCGGCCAGCGCCACGGCGCGCGGCTGGATCGACCTGGGCGGCGCCGAGGCCCACGTGCTGGGCAAAGGCAGCAAGCGGCGCAGCGTGCCGGTGGGCCGCGCGGCGCTTGACGCGCTGCGGCGCTGGCTGGACCTGCGCCCCACCTTTGCGCGGGACGACGCGGCGCTGTTCATCGGCCAACGCGGCGGGCGGCTCACGCCGCAGTACATCCGCGTGCGGCTCAAGCGCCGTTCCCTCCAGGCCGGCCTGGCCACGCCGGTGCACCCGCACATGCTGCGCCATTCCTACGCCAGCCACGTGCTGCAGTCCAGCGGCGACCTGCGGGCCGTGCAGGAGCTGCTGGGCCACGCCAGCATCGGCACCACGCAGGTGTACACCCGGCTGGATTTCCAGCACCTGGCGCGCGTCTACGACGCCGCGCACCCGCGCGCCCAGGCCCGCAAGCCACGCGCCAAGTAAGGCCACCCCACCCCACGGACACGACCGGGCATGAAATCCATCCGACTCAGGCCCGGCAAGGAACGCTCCCTGCAGCGCCACCACCCCTGGGTGTTCGACGGCGCCATCGCCAAGGGCGGCGGCGACCCCGGCGAGACGGTGCGCGTGGAGGGCGCTGACGGCCAGTTCCTCGCCTGGGGCGCCGTCTCACCTGCCTCGAAGATCCGCGTGCGCGCCTGGAGCTTCGATCAAGGGCAGCGCATCGACGCCGCCTTCTTCAAAGAGCGGCTGCGCGCCGCCCTGGCCCTGCGTGAGCGGCTGGCGATCGACAGCGATGGCGTGCGCCTGGTGCACGCCGAATCCGACGGCCTGCCCGGCCTGGTGGTGGACCGCTACGGCGACACCCTGGTTGCCCAGTTCGGTGCCGCCGGCGTCGAACGCTGGAAGGACGTGATCGCGGACGCCCTGCTCGAGCTCAGCGGATGCGAGCGCCTGTACGAGCGCAGCGACACCAGCAGCCGGCGCCTGGAAGGCCTGGCCGACGCCACCGGCTGGTTGCGCGGGCAGGGCGATACCGCGCTGGTGCTGCAGGAACATGGCTGGCGTCTGGGCCTGGACATCGCCAGCGGCCACAAGACCGGCTACTACCTCGACCAGCGCGACAGCCGCGCCGCCTGCCGCGAACTGGTGGCGCGGCACCGCCTGGGCGAGGTCTTCAATGGCTTCTGCTACACCGGCGGTTTCACCGTGGCCGCGCTCGCGGGCGGTGCCGAGCGCGTGCTCTCCGTCGACTCTTCGGGGCCCGCGCTGGAGCAGGCCCGGGCCAATGTGGCCCTCAATGGCTTCGACGCCGGCCGCTGCGAGTGGCGCGACGCCGACGTCAACGCCACCCTGCGCCGCCTCATCGACGAGGGACGGCAATTCGACGGCATCGTGCTCGACCCGCCCAAGCTGGCCCCCACGGCGGCGCACGCCGAGCGCGCCGCGCGCGCCTACAAGGACCTTAACCGCCTGGGCTTCAAGCTGCTGCGCCCCGGCGGCGTGCTGTTCACCTTCTCCTGCTCCGGCGGGGTGGGGGTGGAGCTGTTTCACAAGATCGTGGCCTCGGCCGGCCTGGAAGCCGGCGTGGACGGCGTTTTCCTGCAGCGCCTGGGCGGTGCCCGTGACCACCCGATGACGGTGAGCTTCCCCGAAGGCGAATACCTCAAGGGCCTGGTGGTGATGCGCCGGCCCTGAACCCGGCCCGCGCCGGGCTGGCCTACACTCTTTCGCCTTCGTTTTCCCCCCCACCCCTACGCACCATGGCCCTGATCCCCGCCACCATCCTCACCGGCTTCCTCGGCTCGGGCAAAACGACCCTGCTCAAGCGCGTGCTCACCGAGGCGCATGGCCAGAAGATCGCCGTCGTCGAAAACGAGTTCGGCGAAGAGAACATCGACAACGAAATCCTGGTGGCCGACACCACCGAGAACATCATCCAGATGAGCAATGGCTGCATCTGCTGCACCATCCGCGACGACCTGCGCGCCACGCTGGCCGACCTGGCGCAGAAAAAGCGCAAGGGCGAACTCGACTTCGAGCGCGTGGTGATCGAAACCACCGGCCTGGCCGACCCCGGCCCCGTGGCCCAGACCTTCTTCATGGACGACGAGGTGGCCGAGCAGTACCTGCTGGACGCCATCGTCACCCTGGTGGACGCCAAGCACGCCGCGCAGCAGCTCAACGACCGCCAGGAAGCGCGTCGCCAGGTGGGCTTCGCCGACCAGATCTTCATCAGCAAGGCCGACCTGGTCTCGGCGGAAGAGGTCGATGCCCTGGTCCACCGCCTCAAGCACATGAACCCGCGCGCGGCCATGCGGCCCGCGCACTTCGGCGAAGTGGCCATCAGCGAGGTCTTCGACCTGCGCGGCTTCAACCTCAACGCCAAGCTCGAGATCGACCCGGACTTCCTCAAGGCCGACGACCACGACCATCACGATCACGATCACCATGGCCACGATCACGCCCATGGCGAGCACTGCGACCACCCCTCGCACCAGCACGGCCACGGCCACCACCACCATCACGACGACGACGTCAAGAGCTTCGTCTACCGCGCCGAACGCCCCTTCAGCCCCGAAAAGCTGGAGGACTTCCTGGGCGCCATCGTGCAGGTCTACGGCCCGCGCATGCTGCGCTACAAGGGCGTGCTGCACATGCAGGGCACCGAGCGCAAGGTCATCTTCCAGGGGGTGCACCAGCTCATGGGCAGCGACCTGGGCCCCGAGTGGGGGCCGGACGAAAAGCGCGTGAGCAAGATGGTGTTCATCGGCATCGAACTGCCGCGCGACATCCTCGAGCAGGGGCTCGAGCAGAGCCTGGCCTGAACCGGGCGCGGGTCGGGCCGTTCAGCGCGGGGGAGCCGGGCCGTGTCGTTTGTCTCACCACGGCCGGCCCCGGTCTGCCAGCCGGCGCGGGCCGCGCTTCGCGCATGGCTACAATCGCGCCCCGAATCAACCGGGGCATTTGTCACACGGCAAGGGGGTATAACAGCGCCTTTGCCGATGGCGGGCCCGGGTTGGAGCCCGTCGCCATCGGTCCACGAGCCGGGCGCGATCCCTGTGAAGGGGCGTGCCGGCCATCCCAAGGAGACCCGTTGTGAAAGCCCCGGCTTCCAAGGCAGCGAAAGCAGGCAAGTCCGTCGCCTCGGGCGCCACGGCGCGTGCCGGCAAGCCGGTGGCACACAAGAAGGCCTCCCCGGTCAAGGCCGTGGCCAAGAAGGCGCCGGTGGCGAAGAAGGCCGTGGCCAAAGCCCCGGCGAAGGCGCCCGTGAAGGCGGTCAAGGCCGTGGCCAAGAAGGCGGCGCCGAAACCGCTGCCCAAGGCCGTGGCCAAGCCGCCGGTGAAAGCCGCCGCCAAGGCCGTGGCGAAGCCCGTGGCCAAAGCGCCGGCCGTCAAGAAGCCGGTGGTGAAAGCCGCCGCCAAGGCACCGGTCAAGGCCAAGGTCGCGGCATCGCCCGCCGCCAAGGCCGCGGCCGTGGCCAGCGACCTCATTTCCAAGGTGGCCAGCGCTGCGGCGCCCACCGCGACCGAATCCTCGCCGGCGCCCATGGGCAAACGCGAGGCGCGCAAGGCCATGCTGGCGCAGATGTCCCAGCCAGCCTCCGCGCCCAGCCATGCCCCAGACGCCCCCAAGGCGACTTTCTCTCCCGTGAATGAACGAACCGTCATGACGTCCCCCGCCCCCCCATCCCTGCAGAAGGACCCCAAGCGGGCCAACAACTGGAAGACCCTCAAGGTCGAACAGCTCACCGACGCGGACGTGCTGGCCATGCCCGACAGCGAGTACATGAACGACGTGCAACTGGCGTTCTTCAAGACCAAGCTCAAGGGCCTGAAGACCGACATGCTCAACAACGCGGGTGAAACCACCGAACACCTGCGCGAGGACACCGTCGTCGTGCCCGATCCGGCCGACCGCGCCACCATCGAAGAAGAGCACGCCCTGGAGCTGCGCACGCGCGACCGCGAGCGCAAGCTGCTCAAGAAGATCGAGCAGGCCATCGCGCGCATCGAGGCCGGCGACTATGGCTATTGCGAGGAAACCGGCGAGCCCATCGGCGTGGGCCGGCTCATCGCGCGGCCCACGGCCAGCCTCTCGCTCGAGGCGCAACAGCGCCGCGAGCTCAAGCAGAAGATGTTCGGCGACTGAGTTCGACCGGCACCGACCCGACCCACAGCCCGGTTCCAATGTCCAAGGACGAATCCAGCGGCGGCTTCCTCTCCAAGGTGGTGAAGTTCGTTCGCCACCCCACCACGAGCTGGGCCGACCTGGACACCCGTCAGTCGGACCGCGAGAGCGAGTACAGCAAGGCCGCGCTCAAGGAGATGATCGAGCGCAAGCGGCGCAATGACTTCGTGCGCAAGCGCGAGTTCGACATGCTGCGCAAGATCCGCTCGCGCGAGGGCTCGCCCGCCGAGGCCCAGGGCATGCGCCCGTCCTTCTTCCAGAGCAGCATCCCCTCCAAGCCCGATGACCGGGCGATGACGCTCAAGAAGATCGACGAGATCGAAGCGCAGATGTCCATGCAGTGGTGGAAAACCAAGGGCGCGGACTCGATCACCAGCACCGGTTCTCCGGGGCCCAACAGCGCGGCGCAGCCGCCCGGAACCTTGCCGCAGAAGGCCCGTGAGGCCTCGCCGATCCGGCCCCTGCCGCAGGTGGACCCGGCGCGCCTGCGCGCCCAGTACGACGTGACGGAGCCCGCGCCACTGCTGCATCCCTCGGCGCAGCGCGAGCACCAGGCCACCGAGCCGATGGCGCTGCGGCCGTCGCAGGCGACGGCGCCCGCGCCGATCAAGCCGTCCAGCAGTCCCCGCACGGGCCTGATGGCGCCGCGCGCGGGCACGCCCAGCAGCCAGCAGTTGGGCTCGGAGTTCTCGGCCTCGCATTTCTACGCGCTGGACGTTCAGGAGGTGGCCCAGGACCCCGAGGTGGAGGAGGCCGCCATCCGCTTCGCCAATGGCGACGACGCCGGCGCCGAACAGGGGCTGCTGGAGGCCGTCTCCGACGGCGGCGCCCGCGTCGACCAGGAGGCCGATTGGCTCGCCCTGTTCGATCTGTACCGCGCCACCGGCCAGCTCGCACCCTTCGAGAACCGGGCGGTGGAGTTCGTGAACCGGTTCGACCGCTCGGCCCCCCAGTGGTACGACATGCCGGCCGCGGTGCAGCGCATGGTGGTCGCGGCCGACGCGCCGATGGCCGCCGGGCACGCACGCGCCGTGTGGGCCTGTGAGGCCGAACTCGACGCGCACGCCGTGGGCTCGCTGCAGAACGTGCTGACGCGCGCGCGCCAGCCCTGGGTGATCGACTGGAGCCTGCTCAACAGCATGGACCCCAAGGCCGCGCGTGCGTTGTTGGGCCTGGTCACGCTCTGGACCGACCAGGACGTGGAGCTGCGCTTCGTGGGCGGCGCCAGGCTGCGCGACGTGCTCAAAAGCATGACCCATTCGGGCCGCCGCGACGTTGAGCAGCTGTGGTGGGAGCTGCGCATGGCCATGCTGCGGCTGATGAACCGGGCGGATGAGTTCGAGCTCACCGCGCTGGACTTCTGCGTCACCTACGAGCTGTCCCCGCCTGGCTGGGAGCGGCCCCGCTGCCGCTACCAGTCGATGCGCGGCGATGGCGACGAAGGCCATTCCGTGCTGGGCGAATCGGTGATCGAAACGCTATCGCCGCCGTCCACGCTCTCGGGTGAGTCGGTCATGGACTCGCAACCCGGGTCCATCAACCACCTTGGCCTGGTTGAGCTGTCGGGTGAAATCCGCGGCGACGCGCAGAGCACCATCGACATGCTGGAGCAGCGACTGGAAGGGGCCGACGTGCTGATCCTCTCCTGCCGCAACCTGATCCGCGTCGATTTTTCGGCCGCGGGCACGCTGCTCAACTGGGTGTCGAACCACCACGCGCAGAACCGGCTCGTGCAGTTCGTCGACGTGCACCGGCTGGTCTCGGCCTTCTTCCACGTCATCGGCATCACCGAGTACGCGAAGGTGGTCCTTCGCAACGATTGACCCGCCGGGCGGTCGGCCGCCCGGCCGGCGCTTGCATCCGGTTTCACCGCCCCCCCTTGCGGGGTGGCGCAACGCCCCCACTTCAGTTCCCATGGAATCTTTTCACGGTACCACCATCGTCTGCGTCCGCCGCGAAACGCCGCAGGGCGTGCAGGTCGCCATCGGTGGCGACGGCCAGGTCACCCTGGGCCACATCGTCATCAAGGGCACGGCGCGCAAGGTGCGCAAGCTCTACCACGACCGCGTGCTGGCGGGCTTCGCTGGCGCCACGGCCGACGCCTTCACCCTGTTCGAGCGTTTCGAGGCCAAGCTGGAGAAGCACCAGGGCCACCTGGCGCGCGCGGCCATCGAGCTCACGCGCGACTGGCGCACCGACCGCGTGCTGCGCCGCCTGGAGGCCATGCTCGCGGTGGCCGACCGCAGCGCCGCGCTGGTCATCACCGGCAATGGCGACGTGCTCGAGCCCGAGCACGGCATCGTTGCCATCGGCTCGGGCGGCGCTTACGCCCAGGCCGCGGCCAAGGCGCTCATCGACCACACCGCGCTCAGCGCCGAAGACGTGGTGCGCCAATCGCTCGCCATCGCGGGCGAGCTGTGCATCTACACCAACATGAACCACACCATTGAAACGCTCGACTGAGGTTGTTTGACATGTCTTCGATGACGCCCCAGGAGATCGTCTCCGAGCTCGACCGCTTCATCATCGGCCAGAAGGGCGCCAAGCGCGCCGTGGCCATCGCCTTGCGCAACCGCTGGCGGCGCCAACTGGTGGACGAAAAGCTGCGCCCGGAGATCACGCCCAAGAACATCCTCATGATCGGCCCGACCGGCGTGGGCAAGACCGAGATCGCGCGCCGCCTGGCCAAACTGGCCGACGCGCCCTTCATCAAGGTCGAGGCCACCAAGTTCACCGAGGTGGGCTACGTCGGCAAGGACGTGGACAGCATCGTGCGCGACCTGGCCGACATCGCCATCAAGCAGACGCGCGAGGCGGCGATGCGCCAGCAGCGCGCGCGCGCCGAGGACGCGGCCGAGGACCGCATCCTCGACGCGCTGATCCCGCCGCCGCGCGCCGTGGGTTTCGAGCCCCAGCCCACGCCCGACAGCGCCGCGCGCCAGGCCTTCCGCAAGAAGTTGCGCGAGGGCCAGCTCGACGATCGAGAGATCGAGATCGAGGTGGCCGAGCCGCGTCCCACGATGGAGATCATGGGGCCCGCCGGCATGGAGGAAATGGCCGAGCAGCTCAAGGGCCTGTTCGGCCAGTTCGGCGCCGGTCGCAAGCAGCAGCGCAGGCTGCGCATCGCCGAGGCACTGAAACTGCTGATCGACGAAGAGGCGGCCAAGCTCGTCAACGAAGACGAGATCAAGGCCCGCGCCTTGCACAACGCCGAGCAGAACGGCATCGTCTTCATCGACGAGATCGACAAGGTGACCTCGCGCAGCGAGAGTGGCGGCACGGCCGAGGTGTCGCGCCAGGGCGTGCAGCGCGACCTGCTGCCGTTGGTGGAGGGCACGACGGTGTCCACCAAGTACGGACCGATCAAGACCGACCACATCCTGTTCATCGCCAGCGGCGCCTTCCACCTGTCCAAGCCCAGCGACCTCATCCCCGAGCTGCAGGGGCGCTTTCCGATCCGCGTGGAGCTGCAGTCGCTGTCGGTGGACGATTTCGAAGCCATCCTCACTCAGACCCATGCGTCGCTGGTGCGGCAGTACCAGGCGCTGCTGGAGACGGAAGGCGTGACGCTGGTGTTCCAGCCCGACGGCATCCGCCAGCTGGCGCAGATCGCCTGCGAGGTGAACGAGCGCACCGAGAACATCGGGGCGCGGCGGCTTTCCACGGTGATGGAACACCTGCTCGACGAGGTGAGCTTCGACGCGGCCAAGCTGCAGGGCCAGACCGTGAACATCGACGCCGCCTTCGTGCAAGGGCGGCTGGGCGCGCTCAGCCAGGACGAGGACCTGTCGCGCTACATCCTCTGAGCGGCCTGGCCGGTCGGGGCTCCGTTCCCGCCGCCGACCCACCCACACCGCCCGTCGCCTCGTGAAACGCCCGTGGAACCACCCCACGGGCGTTCCTGTTTTGAAGCTTCACTTGCACTGACCTTTGTAAGTGCTTGCTTTTTATGTGCTTTTTGGTCCTAGATTCTCCGCGAAATCACTTCTAAGTGGTTGATTTCATTGAAAAAAAGTGTGCATGACCCCTGGTGCGCGAGTGTTTTCCTGCTACAGTGGGAATAAGTGCAATTAAGTGGTGGTATGTCCCACCTAAAGGTCGAAAGCGGTGTTCCAGGGCGCGTCTTCGCTGAGTCTCGATGCCAAGGGGCGGCTGTCCGTGCCGACCCGGCACCGCGACGCCCTGGGCGGCTCGCTCACGATCACCAAACACCCCCACGGCTGCCTCATGGTCTTCCCGCGCGAGGCCTGGGAAGACTTCCGCGGCCGCATCGCCAACCTGCCCATGCAGGCCCAGTGGTGGAAACGCATCTTCCTCGGCAATGCCATGGACGTGGAGGTGGACGGCACCGGTCGCGTGCTGGTTTCGCCCGAATTGCGCGCCGCGGCCGGCATCAGCAAGGATGTCGTGCTGCTCGGCATGGGCGCCTACCTTGAACTGTGGGACGCCCAGGTGTATGCCGCACAGGAGGCCGAGGCCATGAAGGCCGAGATGCCCGATGTGTTCAAGGACTTTTCCTTCTAAGGGCGGTGGTGGAGACGACATGGACCCATCAGACCGTCCTGTTGAACGAGGCCGTGCAGGCGCTTTCGATCAACCCGGATGGCCACTACGTCGACGCCACCTTCGGCCGCGGCGGGCACAGCCGCGCCATCCTGCAAAGGCTGTCGCCCCAAGGGCGGCTGACCGTCTTCGACAAGGATCCCCAGGCCATCGAGGTGGCGCGCCAGCTGGCCGCGCAGGATGCGCGCGTCTCGGTGCGGCACAGCGGCTTTGCGGCCATGGCCGAACTGCCGCCGGCCTGTGCCGACGGCATCCTCATGGACCTTGGCGTGAGTTCGCCGCAGATCGACGACCCCGCGCGGGGTTTCTCGTTCCGCCACGACGGCCCGCTGGACATGCGCATGGACACCACGCGTGGCCAGAGCGTGGCCCAGTGGCTCGAGACGGTGCCCATTTCCACCCTGGCGGAGGTCATTCGTGACTATGGCGAAGAACGGTTTGCTGCACCGATTGCAAAGGCGATTGATCGTCGCCGACAGGAACGGGGCCCTGTTCGAACCACCGGCGAGCTGGCCGAAATCGTGGCTGGCGCGGTCAAAACCCGCGAGCCGGGCAAGGACCCTGCAACGCGCACATTTCAGGCTCTTCGGATTTTCATCAACGCCGAGCTTGAAGAGCTGCAACAGGCGCTAGAAGCCAGTCTGGCACTGCTCAAGCCCCAAGGTCGCCTCGTGGTCATCAGCTTCCACTCCCTGGAAGACCGCCCGGTCAAGCAATTCATGGCGCGCCATTCGCGCGCCGTGGTGGACCGCCGCGCCCCCTTCGCCGAGCCCGCGCCCACGCGCCTGGCCGAGGTGCACCGCGTGATGCCGTCCGAAGCGGAGGTGCAGGGCAACCCGCGCGCGCGCAGCGCTGTCATGCGCGTGGCCACGCGAACGGGGGTGGCATGAGCGCCGCGGCGGACCGCCTCCAGCCGGCTCGCATCCCGTCGGCGGGCCGCGCAGCACACGCGGTGGCCTGCGTGAGGGCCTTGCCATGATCCGGCTCAACCTCGTGCTGTTGCTGGCCGTACTGGCCAGCGCCTTCTATCTGGTGCACACCCAGTACGAGTCGCGCCGCCTCTACTCGGCGCTGGACCGCGCGCAGACCCAGTCCAAGCGGCTCGACGCCGACCACGAGCAACTGGCCGTGCAGCGCCGCGCGCAGGCCGCGCCCGCGCGCGTGCAGCAACTCGCTCAGCGCCAGCTGCAGATGCGCCAGGTCACGCCGGGCATCACGCAGTACGTGAGCGAGCGCGCGGCCACGCCGGCCCCGGCCCCCGCAGCCGAAGGCGGGGAGGGCGCGCGATGAGCCGCAGCATCAACTACGCCTCCAGCCCCCTGCTGGCGAGCAAGACGCCCGTGTGGCGCAGCAAGTTCATCGTCTTCGGCCTGGCGCTGGCCTTCGCTGGTCTGGCCGGGCGTGCCGCCTACGTCCAGGTCATCGGCAACGACTTCTTCCAGCGCCAGGGCGAGGTGCGCTTCGCGCGCACGCTGGAGCTGCCGGCCAACCGCGGCCGCGTGCTCGACCGCAATGGCCTGATCCTGGCCTCCAGCGTGGTGGCGCAGAGCATCTGGGCCATTCCCGAAGACGTGGACAAGAACCACCCCAAGCTGCGCGAGCTCGCCCGCCTGCTCGACATGCCGCTCGCCGAGCTGCGCAAGCGCCTGGCCGACAACGACAAGACCTTCGTCTGGGTCAAGCGCCAGGTGGACGAGCCCGTGGCGCAGAAGATCGCCGCGCTGGGCATCAAGGGCATCTACCAGCGCCGCGAGTACAAGCGCCAGTACCCCGAGGGCGAGGCCACGGCCCACGTGGTGGGGTTCACCAACGTGGAAGACCGCGGCCAGGAGGGCGTGGAGCTGGCGTTCCAGTCGCAGCTCGCGGGCAAGGCCGGTTCGCGCCGCGTCATCAAGGACCGCCTGGGCCGCGTGGTCGAGGACGTGCAGGACGTCGTGCCGCCCGTGGACGGCCCCGACCTCAGTCTGTCCATTGACAGCAAGGTGCAGTACTTCGCCTGGCAGAAGCTGCGCCAGGCCGTGCTGCAGCACAAGGCCAAGGCCGGCAGCGTCATCGTGCTCGATACCCGCACGGGCGAGGTGCTGGCCCTGGCCAACTACCCCAGCTACGACCCGAACCAGCGGCGCAACCTCAGCGGCGAACAGCTGCGCAACCGCGTGCTCACCGACACCTTCGAGCCCGGCTCGACGATGAAGCCCTTCATCGCCGCGCTCGCGCTCGACAAGGGCCTGGTGCGGCCCAACACGCCCATCCAGACGGCGCCTGGCCGCATCGTCATCGGCGGCTCCACCATCCGGGACACCCACCCCAAGGACGTGCTGACGGTGTCGGAGGTGATCCAGAAGTCGAGCAACGTGGGCACGGTCAAGATGGCCATGCAGATGAGCCCGCGCGAGATGTGGGAGATGTACGCCCAGGTGGGCTTCGGCCAGAAGCCGCAGGTGCCGTTCCCGGGCGCGGTGGCCGGCCGGCTGCGTCCCTACAAGAGCTGGCGCCCGATCGAGCAGGCCACCATGAGCTACGGCTATGGCCTGTCCGTCTCGCTCTACCAGCTCGCGCAGGCCTACACCATCTTCGCGCGCGAAGGTGAGCTCATCCCCCTGACCCTGCTCAAGAGCGACACGCCCGCGCAGGGCGTGCGCGTCTTCAGCGCCCAGAACGCGCGCGCCGTGCGCGACATGCTGGGCCTGGTGACCAAGCCCGGCGGCAGCGCCACGCGCGCTCAGACCATGGGCTACTCCGTGGGCGGAAAAACCGGTACCGCGCGCAAGCAGGAAGGCAACGGTTACGCCGAGGGCAAGTACCGCGGCTTCTTCGTGGGCATGGCGCCCATCGAGCAGCCGCGCATCATCGTCGCGGTGTCGATCGACGAGCCGAGCGAGGGTGGGTTCTACGGCGGCCTGGTGGCCGCGCCCGTGTTCAGCGAGACGGTTCAGGAAACCTTGCGCATCCTCGGGGTGCAGCCAGACATGAACGTCAAGCCGCAGATCTTCGGCGAGCCGGTGGAGGAGACGTTCTGATGGTGCAGACGCTCGTCCATCCCGAGGCCGTGGCCCAGTGGCTGCGCGCCAGCGTCACCGGCGGGCTGGTGTGTGACAGCCGCCGCGTGCGCGTGGGCGACGGCTTCGTGGCATGGCCTGGTGCGGCCACCGACGGCCGCCGCTTCGTGGCCGACGCGCTGCGCGGCGGCGCCAGCGCAGCCGTGGTCGAGCGCGAAGGCCTGGACGCCTTCGATTGCCGCAACGATCCACGCGTGTTGGCCGTGCCCGGCCTCAAGGCCCAGGCCGGCCCCATCGCCAGCGCCTGGTGCCACGAGCCCAGCGGCGCGCTCGACGTGATCGCCATCACCGGCACCAACGGCAAGACCTCCAGCGCCTGGTGGGCGGCGCAGCTGCTGTCGGCCTGCAACCGGCCGGCGGCGGTGGTGGGTACGCTGGGCATCGGCCGCCCCGGCGCGGCCTTGCTGGCCACCGGCCTGACCACGCCCGACCCGGTGATGCTGCAGCAGGAGCTGCGCGGCTTCGTCGACCAGGGCCTGCGCGCCTGCGCCATCGAGGCTTCGTCGATCGGACTGGAGGAGGGGCGCCTGAACGGCACGCGCGTGGCGGTGGCCGTGTTCACCAACTTCACCCAAGACCACCTCGACTACCACGGCAGCATGGACGCCTACTGGGCCGCCAAGCAGCGCCTGTTCGACTGGCCCAGCCTCAAGGCCGCGGTGGTCAACGTCGACGACCCGCACGGCGCCGGCCTGCTGGCGCGCCTGCAGGGGCGGGGGCTGGACCTCTGGCCCGTGGCCATCGACAGCGAGGCGAGACTCGAGGCGCGCGGCGTCGTCACCACGTCCGCCGGCCTGGCGTTCGAACTGATCGAGCGCGACCCGCGCGGCCAGGAGCGGCAACGCCAGGCCTTGAGCCTGCCGCTGGTGGGCCGATACAACGTGCACAACCTGCTGGGCGTGCTGGCCACGGCGCGCGCGCTGGGCGTGCCCTTCGCCGCCGCCGTGCAGGCCTGCGCCGCGCTCACGCCGGTGCCCGGCCGCATGCAGCAGGCCCAGGCCGACGCACCCGGCGCGCCGCTGGTGCTGGTGGACTACGCGCACACGCCCGACGCGCTGGAGAAGGCCCTTCAAGCGCTGCAACCGCTGGCCGCGCGGCGCGGCGGTGCGCTGTGGGTGCTGGTTGGCTGCGGTGGTGACCGTGACCCGGGCAAGCGCCCGCTGATGGGCGCCGTGGCCGAGCGCGAGGCGCGCCACGCCGTGCTGACCAGTGACAACCCGCGCGGTGAAGACCCGGCCGCCATCCTGGCGCAGATGGCGCGCGGCCTGAGCGACCCGGCCGCCGCGCGCACCGTGGTCGACCGCGCCGAGGCCATCGCGCTGGCGGTGCGCGAGGCCGCGCCCGCCGACGTGGTGCTCATCGCCGGCAAGGGCCACGAGGACTACCAGGAGGTGCGGGGCGTGAAGTCGCCGTTCTCCGACATCGAACACGCGCGCCGCGCGCTCGCGCTGCGCCGGGAGGCCGCATGAAAACCCTGGCCGAACTGCTCACCACGCTGCCCGGCGCGCGCGCCGTCGGCCGCATCGCCGCGCCCATTCAGCGCGTGCATTCCGACACCCGCAGCCTGCGCGCCGGCGACCTGTTCGTGGCGCTGCAGGGCGAGCGCTTCGACGCCCATCACTTCCTGCCGCAGGCGGCGGCCGCCGGCGCGGTGGCCGCGCTCGCGCAGCGCGGCCTGGCCGAGGCTGGCCTGCCCGGTGTTGAGGTGCCCGACTCGCGTGCCGCCCTGCTGCAGCTGGCGCAGGCCTGGCGCGCCCAGTTCACGCTGCCGCTGATCGCCGTGACCGGCAGCAATGGCAAGACCACGGTCACGCAGATGGTCGCCAGCATTCTGCGCGCCCACGCTGGCGAAGCCGCGCACGCCACACAGGGCAATTTCAACAACGACATCGGCGTGCCGCTCACGCTGCTGCGCCTGAACGCGCGGCACCGCTGCTCCGTGATCGAGCTTGGCATGAACCACCCGGGCGAGATCGCCCAGCTCGCCGCCGTGGCGGCGCCGACGGTGGCCCTGGTGAACAACGCGCAGCGCGAGCACCTGGAGTTCATGAGCTCGGTGGAGGCCGTGGCGCGCGAGAACGGCACCGCCATCGCGGCGCTCGGCGCCGATGGCGTGGCCGTGTTTCCCAGCGACGACGTGCACACCCGCGTCTGGCAGGCGCTGGCCGGCGCGCGGCGCAGCCTCACGTTCAGCGACACCGACCCCGAGGCCACCGTGCGCGCGCACAGCGCGGAGTGGCGCGACGGTGCCTGGGCGCTGCACATCGCCTCGCCGCTGGGCGATGCCGAGGTGGGGCTTCGCATCGCGGGCCGGCACAACGTGCGCAACGCGCTCGCGGCCGCGGCCTGCGCGGTGGCCGCCGGTGTGCCGCTGGACGCCATCGTGCGCGGGCTGGAGGCGTTCGAGCCGGTGGGCGGCCGCTCGCGCGCCATCACCGTCACCGTTGGTGGCCGCGTGCTCACGCTGATCGACGACAGCTACAACGCCAACCCCGATTCCGTGCGCGCCGCGATCGATGTGCTGGCCTCGTTGCCCGCGCCGCACCTGCTGGTGCTGGGCGACATGGGCGAGGTCGGTGACCAGGGCCAGGCCTTCCACCTGGAGGTGCTGCGCCACGCCTTCGCGCGCGGCATCGACGAGGTGCGCGTGAGCGGCACGGCCATGTGCGAGGCCGCCGAGGCCCTGCGCGCGGCCGGTGAACCCGCGCCGCGCTGCGTCGCCGAGGTGGACGCGCTCGCCACCGACGTGGCCGCCGAGGTGGCCACCGGGGTGGTGGCCAGCGTGCTCGTCAAGGGCTCGCGCTTCATGCGCATGGAGCGCGTGGTGCGGGCCGTGCGCGCGCTCGACCCGACGCAGGCCGACAACCACAAGGATTCCTCCCATGCTGCCTAGCATTGCCCTCTGGCTGCAAGGCCTGTCCCCCGAGCTGGGCTTCCTGCGGGTGTTCCAGTACCTCACCTTCCGCGCCGTCATGGCCGCCATGACGGCCTTGGTGGTCGGCCTGGTGGCCGGCCCCTGGTTCATCCGCCGCCTCGCCGCGCTCAAGATCGGCCAGCCGATCCGCGAGTACGCGATGCAGACCCACCTGAGCAAGGGCGGCACGCCCACCATGGGCGGCGTGCTGATCCTGTTCGCCATCGCGGCGTCCACGCTGCTGTGGTTCAACTGGAGCAACCGCTTCGTCTGGATCGTGCTCATCGTGACCCTGGGCTTCGGCGCCATCGGCTGGGCCGACGACTGGCGCAAGGTGGTGCACAAGAACCCCGAGGGCATGCGCTCGCGCGAGAAGTACTTCTGGCAGTCGCTGATCGGCCTGGTGGCGGCCTTCTACCTCGTGTTCGCGGTGTCCGAGACCAGCAACGCGCGCGTGCTGGAACTCTTCATCGACTGGGTGGGTTCGGGCTTCACGCTGGACCTGCCGCCGCAGTCGGGCTTCATCGTGCCGTTCTTCAAGGAAGTGAGCTACCCGCTGGGCGTGGCCGGTTTCGTCATCCTCACCTATCTGGTCATCGTGGGCGCGAGCAACGCGGTCAACCTCACCGACGGCCTGGACGGTCTGGCCATCATGCCGGTGGTGATGGTGGGCTCGGCCCTGGGCATCTTCGCCTACGTCACCGGCAACGCGGTGTTCGCGCGCTACCTGCTGCTGCCACACATCCCGGGCTCGGGCGAGCTGCTCATCTTCTGCGCCGCCATGGCCGGCGCCGGCCTGGCCTTCCTCTGGTTCAACACCCACCCGGCGCAGGTCTTCATGGGCGACGTCGGCGCGCTGGCGCTCGGCGGCGCGCTGGGCACCATCGCGGTCATCGTGCGCCAGGAGATCCTGCTTGCCATCATGGGCGGCATCTTCGTGGTCGAGGCGCTGTCGGTGATGCTGCAGGTCACGTACTTCAAGTACACCAAGAAGCGCTACGGCGAAGGCCGGCGCCTGTTCCAGATGGCGCCGCTGCACCACCACTTCGAGAAGAAGGGGTGGAAGGAAACCCAGGTGGTGGTGCGCTTCTGGATCATCACGATGCTGCTGTGCCTGATCGGCCTGTCCACGCTCAAGCTGCGATGAAAGACCAGCACGTCCTCATCCTCGGTCTGGGCACCTCAGGGCTGTCCATGGCCTGCTGGTGCGCGCGCGAAGGCGCTCGCGTGACCGTGGCCGACACGCGGGCCGCGCCGCCGCAGCTCATGGCGCTGCAGGGCGCCTGCCCCGAGGCGCGCTTCGTCAGTGGCGCCTTCGACGAGGCCCTGCTGGCCCGCGAGCCCTGGGCCTTCATCGCGCGCAGCCCCGGCCTGATGCCGGCCGAGCTGCAGGACGTGTTCGCTGTCGCCCGCGAGCGCGGCGTGCCGGTGCTCACCGAACTGGATCTGTTCGCCCAGGCCCTGAGGGACCTGTCGCGGCGCGAGCGCTTCCCCTACCGCCCGCAGGTGCTGGGCATCACGGGCACCAACGGCAAGACCACGGTCACCTCGCTCGCCGGGCAGTTGCTGGACCGCGCGGGCTGGTCCGTGGCGGTGGCGGGCAACATCGGCCCGGCCCTGCTGGACGTGCTGGCCGCCGCGCTGCGCGCGGAGGCCGTGGCTCAGGCGGCCGACGATCAGCGCGAGGCGGCGCAAGCCGCCGAGGCCGAGGCTCTGGCCGAACAGGCGAAGGCCGTGGCAGCGGCGTCGCCCGCCGAGCCCGAACCCGAGGACACGCCGCCGGGCGAAGCGCCGGTGCCCGCCGTTGGCGAGGCGCCAGCCGAGCCCGGGGCCAGCGACGGCCCCGTCGCCGCCGAGACCTCGCCCGCCGACGAAGCCGCGCCCGCCGCACCGGACGATGAGGGCCCCGCGCTCATCGCGCCGCCGCCGCCCGAGCCGCCCCAACCCCCGCACCTGCCGCGCGTGTGGGTGCTCGAGCTGTCCAGCTTCCAGCTCGACGGCACCGCCTCGGGCGCCTGGGCCTCGGTGCCCACGGCGGCCACGCTGCTCAACCTCACCGAGGACCACCTCGACTGGCACGGCGGCATGGACGCCTATGCCCAGGCCAAGGCCGCCGTGTTCGGCGAGCGGGCGCTCATGGTGCTCAACCGCGACGATGAGCGCGTGATGGCCCTCAAGCCCGGGCTGGTGACGGTCAAGGTCGGCAACCGCAACCGCCAGGTGCCGGCGCGCCAGTGGTGCAGCTTCGGCCTGGACGCGCCCAACCGCGCGGGCGACTGGGGCCTGGAAACCGTCAATGGCATGACCTGGCTGGTGCGCGCGCTGGCGCTCGACGAAACCCGCGCCAAGGGCCGTGCGCAGGAGGACGAAGAGATCTATTTCCAGCGCCTCATGCCCGCCGAGGCTCTGCGCATCCGCGGTCGCCACAACGCGGCCAACGCGCTGGCCGCGCTGGCGCTGGCCACCTCCACCGGCGCGCCGCTGGCGCCCATGTTGCATGGACTGCGCGAGTACCGCGGCGAGCCGCACCGCATGGAGCCCGTGGCCATCGTGGACGAGGTCGAATACTTCGACGACAGCAAGGGCACCAACGTGGGCGCCACGCTGGCGGCCGTCAATGGCCTGGGCGCCGAGCGCCGGCTGGTGGTGATCCTGGGTGGCGACGGCAAGGGGCAGGATTTCCGCCCGCTGGCCGCGCCACTGGCGCGCCATGCGCGCGCCGTGGTCTTGATCGGCCGCGACGCGCCGCGCGTGCGCGCCGCCGTGGAAGAGGCGCTGCGCGGTGCCGACGTGCCCCTGCACGACGCGGGTGAACTCGTGGCCGCCGTGCCCCTGGCCGCCGAGCTCGCGCGCCCGGGCGACGCCGTGTTGATGTCGCCGGCCTGCGCCAGCCTGGACCAGTTCCGCAACTACGTGCACCGCGGCGAGGTGTTCGTCGCCGCCGTGCGCGAGCTCGCCGAGTCGCGCGGTATGAGCCTGGAGGGCGGCCTGTGAGCCGGCGCAAGACCGCCGCCGCCCAGGGGCCCGGCCTGATGGCCCGCCTCGGGGCCGGCCTGCGCGAGCGCCTGCGCGGCTGGCTGCCGTCCTGGGCCGCTGGCGCGCTGGTGGGGGCGGGCGGCGACGGTATCCCGGTGCGCCTGTCCAGCCGCAGCTACGGCCGCCAGCGCGGCGCTCCCGTGGGGGTCACCGGTTTCGACCAGCCCCTGCTGTGGGTGGTGTTCTCGCTGATGGCCTGGGGGCTGGTGATGGTCTATTCGGCCTCCATCGCGCTGCCCGACAACCCGCGCTTCGAGAACTACGCGCACACGCACTTCGTGCTGCGCCACGGCCTGTCGATGGCGATCGCCTTCGTCGCCGCGCTGCTGGCCTTCCAGGTCCCCATGCAGCGCTGGGAGCAGCTCGCGCCCTGGCTGTTCGGCCTCGCGCTGCTGCTCATGGTGGTGGTGCTGGTGGTGGGCAAGGGCGTCAACGGCGCGCACCGCTGGATCTCGCTGGGCGTGATGAACTTCCAGCCCTCGGAGCTGGGCAAGCTCGCGGTGCTGCTCTACGCCGCCAGCTACATGGTCCGCAAGATGGAGATCAAGCAGAACTTCTGGCAGGCCGTGCTGCCCATGGCCGTGGCCCTGGGTGTGGTGGGCGTGCTGCTGCTGGCCCAGCCCGACATGGGCGCCTTCATGGTGATCGTGGTCATCGCCATGGGCATCCTGTTCCTGGGCGGCGTCAATGCGCGCATGTTCTTTCTCATCGCCCTGGTGGTGGTGGCCGCCTTCGCGCTGATGATCATGGCCAGCGAGTGGCGCCGCGAGCGCATCTTTGCCTACCTCGATCCCTGGAGCGCCGAACACGCCCTGGGCAAGGGTTACCAGCTCTCGCACGCGCTGATCGCCTTCGGTCGCGGCCAGATCTTCGGCGTGGGCCTGGGCGGCAGCGTGGAGAAGCTCAACTGGCTGCCCGAGGCGCACACCGACTTCCTGCTCGCCGTCATCGGCGAGGAATTCGGCCTGCTGGGCGTGCTCACGCTGATCGCCCTGTTCCTGTGGCTCACGCGGCGCATCATGCACATCGGCCGCCAGGCCATCGCGCTCGACCAGGTCTTCTCCGGCCTGGTGGCGCAGGGCGTGGGCCTGTGGTTCGGCTTCCAGGCCTTCATCAACATCGGCGTGAACCTGGGCGCCCTGCCCACCAAGGGCCTGACGCTGCCCTTCATGAGCTACGGCGGCTCGGCCATCCTGCTCAACCTGGTCGCGCTGGCGGTCGTGCTGCGGGTCGACTTCGAGAACCGCCAGATGATGAAGGGGGGCCGCACGTGAGCACACGCCAGCCCTGCGCCCTGATCATGGCCGGTGGCACCGGCGGCCACATCTTTCCCGGGCTCGCGGTGGCCGAGGCGCTGCGCGCGCGCGGCTGGCGCGTGCACTGGCTGGGCGCGCCCGGCAGCATGGAAAGCCGGCTGGTGCCGCCGCGCGGCTTCGCGCTGGACACCATCGATTTCGGCGGCCTGCGTGGCAAGGGCCTGCTCACCAAGCTGCTGCTGCCGCTGAACCTGTTGCGCGCCTTCTGGCAAAGCGTGCAGGTGGTGCAACGCGTGAAGCCCGACGTGCTGGTGGGCCTGGGCGGCTACATCACCTTCCCGGGCGGGATGATGGGCGTGCTGCTGAGCAAGCCCCTGGTGCTGCACGAACAGAACTCCATCGCAGGCCTGGCGAACAAGGTGCTGGCCGAGGTGGCCGACCGCCGCTTCTGCGCCTTCCCGAACGCGCTGTCCAAGGCCCAGTGGGTGGGCAACCCGATGCGCGCGGCCTTCCTGAACCAGCCCGCGCCGGCCGAGCGCTTCGCGGGTCGCACGGGCCCGCTGCGCCTGCTGGTGGTGGGCGGCAGCCTGGGCGCGCAGGCGCTCAACCGTGTCGTGCCGCAGGCGCTGGCCCTGATCCCCGAGGCCCAGCGCCCGGTGGTGCTGCACCAGAGCGGCGAGAAGCAGATCGACGAGCTGCGCGCCAACTACACCAGCGCCGGTGTGGCGGCCGAGCTCACCCCCTTCATCGAGGACACCGCCAGCGCCTACGCCGAGGCCGATCTGGTCATCGGCCGCGCCGGCGCGAGCACGGTGACCGAGCTGGCCGCCGTGGGCGCGGCCTCGCTGCTGGTGCCGTTTCCGGCCGCGGTGGACGACCACCAGACGCACAACGCGCGCTTCCTGGTCGACGCCGGCGCGGCCTGGCTGGAGGCGCAGGCCGGCCTCACGCCCGACAAGCTCGCCTTGCTGTTGCAGGGCCTGGACCGCGCCCAGCTGCAGGCCATGGCCGAAAAGGCGCGCGCCGTGGCCAAGACCGGCGCCACCGAGGCCGTGGTCGGCGCCTGCCTCGAACTCGCGAAAGTCAGGACCGAATGAAGCACGCCATCCGTCACATCCACTTCGTCGGCATCGGCGGCGCGGGCATGAGCGGCATCGCCGAGGTGCTGCTCAACCAGGGCTACACCATCTCCGGCAGCGACCTGGGCGAGAGCGCGACGACGCGCCGCCTCGAGTCCCTGGGCGCGAAGGTGTGCATCGGCCACGAGGCCAGGCATATCGAGGGCGCCGACGCCATCGTCACCTCCACCGCCGTGAAGCCCGACAACCCCGAGGTGGTGGCCGCGCACGCCAGGCTGGTGCCGGTGGTGCCGCGCGCGGTGATGCTGGCCGAGCTGATGCGCATGAAGAAGGGCGTGGCCATCGCCGGCACGCACGGCAAGACCACCACCACCAGCCTGGTGGCCAGCGTGCTGGCCGAGGCCGGCCTGGACCCGACCTTCGTGATCGGCGGGCGCCTGAACAGCGCCGGCGCCAACGCAGCCCTGGGCAGCGGCGAGTACATCGTGGTCGAGGCCGACGAGTCCGACGCCTCCTTCCTCAACCTGCTGCCGGTGATCTCGGTCGTCACCAATATCGACGCCGACCACATGGACACCTACGGCCACGACTTCGGCCGCCTCAAGGGTGCCTTCGTGGACTTCCTGCACAAGATGCCCTTCTACGGCGCGGCCGTGGTCTGCGTGGACGACGCCGCGATCCGCGAGATCCTGCCGCAGATCGCGCGCCCCATCACCAGCTACGGCCTGAGCGAGGACGCCCAGGTGCGCGCGCTGAACGTGCGCGCGGTCGGCGGCCAGATGCACTTCACCGTGCAGCGCCGCAACGGCGTGGCCCTGCCCGATCTGGACGTGGTGCTCAACCTGCCGGGCCAGCACAACGTGCTCAACGCGCTCGCCGCCATCGGCATCGCGGTCGAGCTGGGCGTGCCCGACGCGGCCGTGCTGCAGGCACTGGCCAGCTTCAAGGGCGTGGGCCGGCGCTTCCAGCGCTATGGCGAGGCGCGCCTGGCCGACGGCGGCCAGGCCACCATCGTCGACGATTACGGCCACCACCCGGTGGAGATGGCCGCGACCATCGCCGCCGCGCGTGGCGCCTTCCCGGGGCGGCGCCTGGTGCTGGCCTTCCAGCCGCACCGCTACACCCGCACGCGCGACTGCTTCGAGGACTTCGTGAAGGTCATTGGCCAGGCCGACGCCGTGCTGCTGGCCGAGGTCTACGCGGCCGGCGAAGCGCCCATCGTGGCCGCCGACGGCCGCTCGCTGGCGCGCGCGCTGCGCGTGGCCGGCAAGCTGGAGCCGGTGTTCGTGGACGACGTGGCCGACATGCCGCGCGCGGTGCTGGACAACGCCCGCGACGGCGACGTGGTGCTGTGCATGGGCGCCGGCACCATCGGCACGGTGGCGGGACGAATCATGGAGTTGGCGAAATGACGGGCAAGGACTTTGGCAAGGTGGCGGTGCTCATGGGCGGGCGTTCCGCCGAACGCGAGGTATCGATCATGTCGGGCACCGGCGTGCTCAAGGCCCTGCGGTCCAAGGGCGTGGACGCGCATGCCTTCGATCCGGCCGAGCGCGACATGAGCGAGCTCAAGCGCGACGGCTTCGCGCGCTGCTTCATCGCGCTGCACGGCCGCTTCGGCGAGGACGGCACGGTGCAGGGCGCGCTGGAGTTGCTGGGCATCCCCTACACCGGCCCCGGCGTGATGGCCTCGGCCGTGGCCATGGACAAGCTCATGACCAAGCGCATCTGGGTGGCCGAGGGCCTGTCCACGCCGGCCTGGCGCCAGGTGCGCAGCGCGGCCGAGACGCGCGCCGCCTTCGAGGCGCTGGGCTCGCCCATGATCGTCAAGCCCGTGCGCGAGGGCTCCACGATCGGCCTCACCAAGGTGGTGAGCGCCGAGCAGTGCGAGGCCGCCTACGCCCTGGCCGCCCAGCAGGATCCGATGGTGATGTGCGAGCAGTTCATCGCTGGCGACGAAGTCACCTGCCCGGTGCTCGGCACGGGCGGGTCGGCCCGCGCGCTGCCGGTCATCCGCATCGTGGCGCCCGACGGCAACTACGACTACCAGAACAAGTACTTCACCGACGACACGCAGTACCTGGTGCCCTGTGGCCTGCCCGAGGGCGAGGAGGCCGCCATCCAGGCCCTGGTGCTCAAGGCCTTCCTGGCGCTGGACTGCCGCGGCTGGGCGCGCGCCGACGTGATGATCGACGCCGTCACGCGCAAGCCCTACCTGCTGGAGATCAACACCTCGCCCGGCATGACCGGCCACTCGCTCGTGCCGATGTCGGCGCGCGCGGCGGGCATTTCCTACGAAGACCTGTGCGTGCGCCTGCTGGCCACTGCCGCGCTGGACAACGCCTGATCCACCGCCCATGCCCACGACGACCGACATGCCCCTGGACGTGAAGCTGATGGCCTTGGCCACCCAGCTTCTGCTGGGCGTGTTCGCCTTGCTCGCGCTCGGCGCGCTCGGCACCTGGGCCGTGCGCCACCCGGCCTGGACGGTCAAGGGCATCAGCGTGCATGGCGATGTGGCGCACCAGAACGCCGTGGGCCTGCGCGCCCAGCTGGCCACGCAGATGCGCGCGCGCCTGTCGTCCAGCTTCCTCACCGTCGACCTGGACCAGGTGCGCCAGATGTTCGAGCAGGTGCCCTGGGTGCGCCGCGCCGTGGTGCAGCGCGATTTCCCCAACCGCCTGCGCGTGACCCTGCAGGAGCACGACGCCGTGGCCTGGTGGGGCGAAGCGGGCTCGGGCGAACTGGTCAACTCCCACGGCGAGGTTTTCGAGGCCAGCCCGGACGACATCGATCAATTGCCCGAACTCGCCGGCCCCGAGGACCGTGCGGGCGAGGTGCTGGCCATGCACAAGGCCCTGCAGGCGCAGTTCGCGCGCCTGGAGCTTGGCCTGGATCGCCTGGAGCTCGGCGAGCGTGGCGCCTGGCGCGCGCGGCTGCACAGCGGCGCGGTCGTCGAACTCGGCCGCGGCACGCCGGAGGAACTGCAGGCCCGCGTGCAGCGCTTCGTCGGCACCTTGCCCCAGCTCACCGAACGCACCGCAGGCGCGCTGCAGACCGTGGACCTGCGCTACCCCAACGGCTATGCGCTGCGCATCCGCGGCGTGACGACCACCAGCGACCACCCCGCCAACACCCGCACACCCACGAATCGGTAACGCCCGCACCATCATGCCCAAGGAATACAAGGACCTCGTCGTCGGACTCGACATCGGCACCGCCAAGATCATGGTGGTGGTGGCCGAGGTACAGGCCGGCGGCACGCTCAAGCTGGCCGGGCTGGGTGTGGCCGCGAGCCACGGCCTCAAGCGCGGCGTGGTGGTCAACATCGACGCGACGGTGCAAAGCATCCAGCAGGCCCTGAAAGAGGCCGAGCTGATGGCCGACTGCCGCATCGCGCGCGTCTACACCGGCATCACCGGCAGCCACATCCGCGGCATCAACAGCAGCGGCATGGTGGCCATCAAGGACCGCGAGGTCAGCGCCACCGACGTGGCGCGCGTGATCGAAACCGCCAAGGCCATCAACATCTCCACCGACCAGCGCCTGCTGCTGGTCGAGCCGCAGGAGTTCGTGATCGACGGCCAGGAGGTCAAGGAGCCGATCGGCATGAGCGGCATCCGCCTCGAAGCCAAGGTGCACATCGTCACCGGCGCCCAGAGCGCGGCCGAGAACATCATCAAGTGCGTGCGCCGCTGCGGGCTGGAGGTCGACCAGCTGATGCTCAACCCCCTGGCGAGCAGCCAGGCGATCCTGACCGACGACGAGAAGGAGCTGGGCGTGGCGCTGGTCGACATCGGCGCCGGCACCACCGACGTGGCCATCTTCTCGGGCGGCGCGATCCGCCACACCGCGGTGATTCCGATTGCCGGCGACCTGATCACGAGCGACATCGCCATGGCGCTGCGCACGCCCACCAAGGACGCCGAGGACATCAAGGTGGACAGTGGCTGCGCCAAGCAGCTGCTGGCCGACCCCGACACGCAGGTGGAGGTGCCGGGCCTGGGCGACCGCGGCCCGCGCCTGCTGGGCAAGCAGGCCCTGGCCGGCGTGATCGAACCGCGCGTGGAGGAAATCTTCTCGCTGGTGCAGCAGGTGTTGCGCGACAGCGGGCACGAGGAAATGCTCTCCAGCGGCATCGTGCTCACGGGCGGCAGCGCGGTCATGCCCGGCATGGTGGAACTCGGCGAGGACATCTTCCTCAAGCCGGTGCGCCGAGGCGTGCCCAACTACACCAGCGCGCTGTCCGACATGGTGGCGCAGACGCGCGCGGCGACGGTGATGGGCCTGCTGGAAGAAGCGCGGCTGGCGCGCGTGCGCGGCCACAAGGTGGCGCAGAAGGCGGGCTCCATGTCGGGCACGCTGGAGCGCGTGAAGAACTGGTTCATGGGAACGTTCTGATGCCCTGGACGATCTCCCTCACCACGCACGGCCCGCCGCAGTGGCGGCCGCCGGGGCGGCGCCGACGACGAGGACGGTGTGCCAAACACACCGGTCCCCCCGGATGACCCGAACCCTTGTCCCCATTTCCGTTTTCACATTCAAAGCATCGCCGGTGGCACGGCAACAGAACAGGCAACTGCAAAGGAGCACCCAATGAGCATCGAAATGATCGAAGTTGAAGAATTCAACCTGGGCACGCAGATCAAGGTCATCGGCGTGGGCGGCGGCGGCGGCAACGCGGTCGAGCACATGATCGCCCGCCAGGTCCAGGGCGTGGAGTTCATCTGCGCCAACACCGACGCGCAGGCGCTGGCGCGCAGCGCCTCGCACAAGACCATCCAGCTGGGCGTCACGGGCCTGGGCGCGGGCAGCAAGCCCGAGAAGGGCCGCGAGGCCGCCGAAGGCGCCGTGGACAGCATCCGCGAGGCCATCGAAGGTGCGCACATGCTGTTCATCACCGCCGGCATGGGCGGCGGCACCGGCACCGGTGCGGCGCCCGTGATCGCGCGCGTGGCCAAGGAAATGGGCATCCTCACGGTGGGTGTGGTCACCAAGCCCTTCGACTGGGAAGGCGGCCGCCGCATGGTCAACGCCGACCAGGGCCTGGCCGAACTCGAGGCCAACGTGGACTCGCTGATCGTGGTGCTGAACGAGAAGCTGCTGGACGTGCTGGGCGACGACATCACCCAGGACGAGGCATTCGCGCACGCCAACGACGTGCTCAAGAACGCCGTGGGCGGCATCGCCGAAATCATCAACGAGTACGGCAACGTCAACGTGGACTTCGAGGACGTGCGCACGGTGATGGGCGAGCCCGGCAAGGCCATGATGGGCACCGCCACGGCGTCCGGCCCGGACCGCGCGCGCATCGCCGCCGAGCAGGCCGTGGCCTGCCCGCTGCTGGAGGGCATCGACCTGTCGGGTGCCAAGGGCGTGCTGGTGCTGGTGACGGCGGCCAAGGGCTCGCTGAAGCTGGCCGAGTCCAAGCTGGCCATGAACACCATCCGCGCCTACGCCTCGGCGGAAGCGCACGTGATCTACGGCGCCGCCTACGACGACAGCCTCGGCGACGAGATGCGCGTCACCGTGGTCGCCACGGGCCTGTCGCGCCAGGGCCAGCAGCGCCGCCAGCCGCCGCTGCAGGTGCTGCGCACCGGCACGGACGACGTGCCGTTCAACGTGCCCACGGTGAACCAGGCCGTTGGCGGCCCGGGCGCGGGCACGGCCCAGCCGGATTACCAGCACATGGCCGTGCCCAGCGTGTGGCGCACCAACCGCACCCAGGCGGCGGCCAAGGTGGACGCGCTGGCCTCGGGCGGCATGGACGACTTCGAGATCCCGGCCTTCCTGCGCAAGCAGGCCGACTGAGCGCCAGGGGGCGGGCCAGGCCCGCCCCTATCGCGGTCATCGCCTTTTCCCACCATGGCCTGGGGTAGAGAAACCTACAATTCGAGGATGCTTGCGCAACGCACCCTCAAATCCCTGACCAAGGCCGTTGGCGTCGGCCTGCACAGCGGTCAGCGCGTTGAGCTGACCCTGCGCCCCGCCGCGCCCGACACCGGCATCGTGTTCCGACGCATCGACCTGCCCGAGCCGGTCGACATTCCCGTCAACGCGCTGTCCGTCAGCGACACCCGTCTGGCGTCCACCATCGCCAACGGCGGCGCCAAGGTACACACCATCGAGCATCTGATGAGTGCCTGTGCCGGCCTGGGCCTGGACAACCTGCTCATCGACATCACCGCCGAAGAGGTGCCCATCCTCGACGGCTCTTCTGCTTCCTTCGTCTACCTGCTGCAAAGCGCGGGCATCGCCACGCAGAACGCGCCCAAGCGCTTCATCCGCGTCCTTGAACCCGTGGAGGTGCGCGAGGGCGAAGGCCGCGGCCTGAAGTGGGCGCGGCTCGAGCCGTACCACGGCTACAAGCTCAGCTTCGAAATCGAGTTCGACCACCCGGCCGTCAACGCCTCGGGGCAGCGCGTGGAATTCGACCTCGGCAGCGGCAACTACGCGCGCGAAATCGCGCGCGCGCGCACCTTCGGCTTCACGAAAGACGTGGAGATGATGCGTTCTCACGGCCTGGCGCTGGGCGGCGGCCTGGACAACGCCATCGTCATGGACGACGTCAAGGTGCTCAACGCCGACGGCCTGCGCTACGGCGACGAGTTCGCCAAGCACAAGATCCTCGACGCCATGGGCGACCTGTACATCGTCGGCAAGCCGCTGCTGGCCGCCTACAGCGCCTTTCGCAGCGGCCACGCCATGAACAACCAGTTGCTGCGCGCGCTGCTCGACCGGCCGCAGGCCTACGAACTGGTGAGCTTCGAGAACGAGCGCGAGGCCCCGCGCGGTTTTGCCCAGGTCGCCCCGGCCTGGTGAGGCGGCGCCGCGCATGCTGCTGTTCCGCTGGGCTGTCTTGCTGCTGCTGATCGCGGCCGGCGTGTGCTTCGCCTTCTACGCGGGCACCGGCCAGCCGCGCTACCGCCAGTGGGGCCTGGTGATCCTCAAATGGACGGTGATCGCGGCCCTGGGCTTCTTCGCGGTGCTGGTGCTCGAGCGGCTGCTGTAGTGATCCCCCGCCGCCCAGGGGATACCCGGGCGCCGGGGCCCGGCTCGGGGGGGCTGGGTGGTAGCATGCCCGATGCTCATGAAGACCGACCCTGACCAGCCCCCGGCCACGCCGCCTTCCGGCGACGAAGGCGTGCCCGTGTCCGTCAAGATCCGCGAACGCCTTAAGGCCGCGCGCCAACGCTTCCACTCCAACGACAACATCGCCGAGTTCATCCAGCCCGGCGAACTCGAGAAGCTGCTCGACGAGGTCACGGAGAAGATGCAGGGCGTGCTCGAGGCCATGGTGATCGACACCGAGAGCGATCACAACACCGGCAACACCGCGCGCCGCGTGGCCAAGATGTACCTCAAGGAGGTCTTCGCGGGCCGCTACGTCAAAGGCCCGGCGGTCACCGAATTCCCCAACGCCGAGCACCTCAACGAGCTCATGATCGTGGGCCCGATCACCGTGCGCAGCGCCTGCAGCCACCACTTCTGCCCGGTCATCGGCAAGCTGTGGATAGGCGTCATGCCCAACGAGCACACCAACGTCATCGGCCTGTCCAAGTACGCACGCCTGGCCGAGTGGATCATGGGCCGCCCGCAGATCCAGGAAGAGGCCGTGATCCAGCTCGCCGACCTGATCCAGGAGAAGACGCAGCCCGACGGCCTGGCCATCGTGATGGAGGCCAGCCACTACTGCATGGCCTGGCGCGGCGTCAAGGACATGGACAGCAAGATGATCAACTCGGTGATGCGCGGCGTCTTTCTCAAGGACGCCAACCTGCGCCGCGAATTCCTCGCCCTCGTTCCCCGCTGAAACCCTTCCCCAGGAAAGAAGCCAACATGCTGGTCCGTCTGCTCTACGTCAGCCGCGCCGTCGACAAGGACGCCAAGGCCATCGAAGGCATCCTCGAGTCCTCGCGCCAGCACAACCTGTCCTACGGCATCACGGGGGTGCTGTGCTATGGCGGCGGCATCTTCCTGCAGGCCATCGAAGGTGGCCGGGGCCCGGTCAACCACCTCTACAACCACATCGTGGCCGACCCGCGCCACAAGGACGTGGTACTGCTGCACTACCAGGAGATCAGCGAGCGCCGCTTCGGCGGCTGGACCATGGGGCAGGTCAACCTCGCCAAGCTCAACACCTCCATCGTGCTCAAGTACTCCGAGCGCCCCGAGCTCGACCCCTATGCGGTCTCGGGCGAGGTCTCGCTGGCGCTGCTCGAAGAGCTGATGGCCACGGCCAGCATCATCGGCCGCGCCTGATCGGCCCGGGCCCGCCCGGCACCGTTCCATGGCGCTCGATGCGTTCCTGCTCATCCTGCTCGCGGGCCTGATCCACGCGGGCTGGAACATCGCCGCCAAGCACGCGGGCGGGGACACGCGCTTCGCCTGGTTCTCCTCCGCGCTGATCGCCGTGATCTGGGCGCCTGTGGGCTGGTGGTTCGCGCGCAGCGAACTGCCGCGCTGGGGCGCCACCGAATGGGCCATGGTGGTGGCCAGCGGCGTCATCCACGTTGTCTACTTCACCACCTTGTTGCGCGGTTACCGGCGCGCCGACCTCACGGTGGTCTACCCGCTGGCGCGCGGCAGCGGCCCGCTGATCACCGCACTGGTGGCGGTGCTGTTCCTCGGCGAGCGCCTGAGCGCGCTCGGCGCCGCCGGCATCGCGGCGGTGGTGGGTGGCGTGTTCCTCATCGCGGGCGGCCCGGGCCTGTGGCGCGCGGCGCATGACCCGGCCAAACGCGAGCGCCTGCACCGCGGCCTCTACTACGGCGCGCTCACGGGCCTGTCCATCGCGGCCTATTCTGTGGTGGACGGCTACGCGGTGAAGGTGCTGCTGATGTCGCCCATCCTGGTCGACTACATGGGCAACCTCGTGCGGCTGGTGCTGTTCTCGCCGCGTGTGCTGAGCGACCGCGCCGAGGCACTGCGCCTGTGGCGCCTGCAGTGGCGCCACGCGCTGCTGGTGGCGATGCTCAGTCCGGTGGCCTACGTGCTGGTGCTGTTCGCCATGCAGCGCGCGCCGCTGTCGCACGTGGCGCCGGCGCGCGAGGTGTCCATGCTGTTCGCCGCGCTCATCGGTGGCCACCTGCTGCGCGAGGGCGACCGGGGCCTGCGCATCCTGGGCGCGCTGTGCATCGGACTGGGCGTGGCGGCGCTGGCCCTGGCCTGAGTTGGTGTGGGTTCGGCCATGGACTTCACGCTGCTGGGCTGTGATTTCACGAGCGCGCCGACGCGGCGCAAGCCCATCGTGCTGGCCGTGGGCCGCGCCGAGCGGGGCCGCGTGCTGCTCGACGCCATCGAGCGTTTCGAATCGCTGGACGCCTGGGGCGAGCGCCTGCGCGCGCCCGGCCCCTGGGTGGGCGGCTTCGATCTGCCGTTCGGCTTGCCACGCGAGCTGGTGCAGGCCCTGGGCTGGCCCCAGGACTGGCGCGCCTGCATGGCGCACTACGCGGCGCTGCCGCGCGCGGCCATCCGCGAGGCCTTCGCGGCCTTTTGCGACGCACGCCCGGTGGGCGGCAAGTTCGCGCACCGCGCCACCGATGGGCCGGCCGGCTCGAGCCCGAGCATGAAGTGGGTGAACCCGCCGGTGGCCTTCATGATGCACGCGGGCGTGCCGCGCCTGATCGCCGCCGGTGCACACCTGCCCGGCCTGCTCGACGGCGACCCGCAGCGCGTGGCGCTGGAGGCCTATCCCGGCTTGCTCGCGCGCAGCGTGCTGGGTGTGGCGTCCTACAAGAGCGACGACAAGGCCCGGCAGACCGGCGAGCGCCTGATCGCGCGCAAGACCCTGGTGAACGCGCTGGAAAATGGCCATGCGCCCTTGCTGCAGGCGGCTGGCCTGCGGCTGCGGCTCACCCACGCGCAGCGCGACGACCTGGCCGACGACGCCAGCGGCGACCGGCTGGACGCGGTGCTGTGCCTGCTGCAGGCGGCCTGGGCGCTGCAGCGCCGGCGCGCGGGCGATGCGCGCTGGGGCCTGCCGGGCTTCGACCCGCTCGAGGGCTGGATCGTGGGCTCCTAGAATGCCTTCCATGCCCGACGCCCCACCCCTCATCGACCTTCCCCCGCTGCCGCGCGAGCTGCGCTTCGCCTTCGTCGAGGCGTCCTGGCACGCCGACATCGTGCAGCGCTCGCGCGACGCCTTCTTCGCCGAGATGGCGCGCGCCGGCTTCGGGCCCGGGGCGATCGACGTCTTCGACGTGGCGGGCGCCTTCGAAATCCCGCTGCACGTGCAGCGCCTGGCGCAGTCGGGGCGCTACGCGGCCGTGGTGGGCAGCGCGCTGGTGGTGGACGGCGGCGTCTACCGCCACGACTTCGTCGCCGACGCCGTGGTGCGGGCGCTGATGGACGTGCAGCTGAAGACCGGCGTGCCGGTGATCTGCGCGGTGCAGGCGCCGCACCACTTCCACGAACACGTGGAGCACCGCAAGTTCCTGCAGCAGCACTTCGGCGCCAAGGGCACCGAGGCGGCTCAGGCGCTGCTGAGCACGGTGGCCGGCCTGCGGGGGCTCGACGCGCGCGCCTGAGGGGGCTTCCTTGGCGGCGCCGGCATGGCCCCGTCGACGCTGGAGCCCTTGTTGCTCACACCGGGCGCCGGTCCTGGCGCCCAGGCTGGTGCATCATCGGGCCTTCCTGACCATCCAACGGAACCTCCACATGAACCTTGCCAAAGTCGTCGGCGTCGTGCTCATCGCGGCGGGGGCCATCGGCCTCGTCATGGGCAGCTTCACCTACACCAAGGACACCGAGGCCGTGAAGCTCGGCCCGGTGGAGCTCTCGGTCAAGCAGAAGGAAACCATCAACGTGCCCGTGTGGGCCGGCATCGGTGCCATCGCCGTGGGAGTGGTGCTGCTGGTCATGGGCGGCCGCAAGGGTTGATGCGGCGCTTCGCGGCCGCGCTGGCCGGCGCGCTGCTGGCCGGCCTCGCCGTGGCCTCGGCGGCGGGCGAAACGGTCTATTCGGCGCGCGTCATGCGCGTGTTCGACGGCGACACCCTGTGGGTGCAGCCGGCCTCGGGCGGGCGCTGGCGCAAGCTGCGCCTGGACGGCCTCGACGCCCCCGAGATCTGCCAGCGCGTGGGCGTGGCCGCGCGCGACGCCCTGGCCGCTCGCGTGCTCAACCGGTCCGTCACGGTGCATGTGCGCGCGCGCGACGGCTACGGCCGGGGCCTGGCGCACCTGGCCTTCGCGGGCGAAGACACGAACGCCTGGCTGGTGCGCGCCGGCTGGGCCTGGGCCGCGCGCTGGCGTGGCCAGGGGCGCTACGTGACGGAGGAGGCGCGGGCGCGCGAGGCACGCCGCGGCGTGTGGGGGGGCGGGGAGGCACCCGAGGCGCCGCGCGATTTTCGCCGCCGGCACGGGCCCTGCGAGCCGCCCGGGCCGGCGCCGGCCTCAGCCGAGCGCCGAGGCGCCGCCGTGCGCTGAGCCGCAGACAGGGCAGTGCGGGTCGCGCTTGAGCGCGATGTCGTGGAATGCCAGCTCGCGGCCGTCGAGCATGAGCAGGTGGCTGGTGCGGCGCGAGCCCAGGCCCGCGAGGAGCTTCAGCGCTTCGGCCGCCTGCATGCTGCCCACGATGCCCACCAGCGGCGCGAACACGCCCATGGTGGCGCAGCGCACCTCTTCCACGTCGGCGTCGGGAGGAAAAACGCAGGCGTAGCAGGGTGCGTCGGCCACGCGCGGATCGAACACGCCCAACTGGCCGTCGAAGCGGATCGCCGCGCCCGACACCAGCGGTTTGCCGTGGCGCACGCAGGCCCGGTTGACCAACTGGCGCGTGGCGAAGTTGTCGCAGCCGTCGATCACCACGTCGGCCGTGGGCACCCAGGCGTCGAGAAGGGCGTCGTCGGCGCGCTGGTTCAGGGCGGTGACCTGCACGTCTGGGTTGAGGGCGGCGATCGCCTCGCGCACGGACTCGGCCTTGGGCCGACCCACGCGCGCCAGGTTGTGCGCGATCTGGCGCTGCAGGTTGGTCTCGTCGACGGTGTCGTCGTCGATCACCGTGAGCCGCCCGACGCCGGCGCTGCCCAGGTACAGCGCCACCGGCGAGCCCAGCCCGCCCGCGCCGATGAGCAAGGCGTGCGAGGCCAGCAGGCGCTGCTGGCCCTCGACGCCGAGTTCGTCGAGCAGGATGTGGCGCGAGTAGCGCAGCAGTTGGGCGTCGTTCACGCGGTTTGGCGCGACGGGGCCGCGCGGGAAGAGGGCGGCGGGCCGGCGCGCGGCCCGCCGGGGCTCAGTTCTCTTTCTTCTCGTCGGGGCGCACGGTCTGCGATTTGCTGACCACCACCGGCTGGCCCTTGAGGCGGTTCAGCGCCTGCTGAAGCTGGAAGTCCTTGTCGCTGCCGAACTCGGGCACCAGGCGCTGGCCGGGGTTCTTGCGGGCTTCCTCTTCGAGCTTCTTGCGGGCTTCCTCGCGCGCTTCCTCGCGCTTCTTCTCGGCCTCGCGCTGCGCGTCCGTCATGGGGCCGTGCGGCGTGCTGCCCAGGCTGTTGTTCAGGTCGGCCTCGCGGGTGCGCAGGGCGGCGAACAGGTTGCCATCGGCCGTCTCGTCCACCATGACGTCGGGCACGATGCCCTTGCCCTGGATGGACACGCCCGAGGGCGTGTAGTAGCGCGCGGTGGTGAGCTTGAGTCCGGTGTCGGGGCCCAGCGGGCGAACCGTCTGCACCGAGCCCTTGCCGAAGGTCTGGCTGCCCATGACGGTGGCGCGCTTGTGGTCCTGCAGGGCCCCGGCGACGATCTCGCTGGCCGAGGCCGACCCTTCGTTGACCAGCACCACCAGCGGCAGGCGCTTGTAGATGCCCTTGGTGTTCTCGGTCAGGCGGCGGATCGAGTCGTTGCCGCCGCGGCGCAGGTAGTGCTGCGGGATGGCCTTGTAAATGAACTTGCTTTCTTCCAACTGGCCGTTGGTGGACACCACGGTCACGTTCTCGGGCAGGAACACGGCCGACAGGCCGACGGCGGCGTCCAGCAGGCCGCCGGGGTCGTTGCGCAGGTCGAGCACCAGGCCTTTCATGTTCGGGTCGGCGCGGTAGAGGTCTTCGAGCTTGCGCGTGAAGTCGTCGATGGTGCGTTCCTGGAACTGCGAGACGCGCACCCAGGCGTAGCCCGGCTCGACCGTGCGCGACTTCACGCTCACGGTCTTGATTTCCTCGCGCGTGATGGTGACGGTGAAGCTGCGGTCCTCGTCCTTGCGCAGGATGCTCAGCAGCACCTTGGTGCGCGGCTCACCGCGCATGAGCTTGACGGCCTCGTTGATGGTGAGGCCCTTGACGGCGGTGTCGTCGATGCGCGTGATCAGGTCGCCGCTCTTGAGGCCGGCCCGGAACGCGGGCGAGTCCTCGATCGGGGTGACGACCTTGACCAGGCCGTCTTCCATGGTGATCTCGATGCCCACGCCCACGAAGCGGCCGCTGGTGCCCTCGCGGAATTCCTTGAAGGACTTCTTGTCGAAGTACTGCGAGTGCGGGTCGAGGCTGCTCACCATGCCGGAGATGGCGTCCGAGATCAGCTTCTTCTCGTCCACCGGTTCCACATAGTCCGTCTTGACCATGCCGAACACGGCGGCGAGTTGCTGGAGTTCTTCCAGCGGCAGGGGGGTGAGCGTGTTGCGCGCCACCGCCTGCAATTGCACCGTGGTGAGCGCACCGGCCACCGCGCCAATGGCCACCCAGCCAACGGTCCTGAGCTTGGAACCGACCCGCTTCGTCATGGAATCACCTTTGCAATCTGCCCAACAAGGGCCCTTGGCCCTGCGGGCCAATATACACCTTGGAGAATGTGGCCTCGTCGGGGTTCCCCACCGGCCGGCGGCGGTTTCGCCCGTCCAGGCGGGCGCAGGGGCTCAGGCCTTGCCCTGAGCCGCCACGGCGGCGGCGGCCTTGGCGGCCGCTTCGGCGTCGCCCAGGTAGTAGCGGCGGACCGGCTTAAGCTGCTCGTCGAGCTCGTAGACCAGCGGGATGCCATTGGGGATGTTCAGGCCGACGATCTCGGCGTCGGAGATGCCGTCGAGGTATTTCACCAGGGCGCGGATGCTGTTGCCGTGCGCCGCCACCACGACGCGCTTGCCCGACTGGATGGCCGGCGCGAGCGCCTCGTTCCAGAACGGGATGACGCGCGCCACGGTGTCCTTCAGGCATTCCGTCAGCGGCACGTCCTCGGGCTTGAGGCGGGCGTAGCGGCGGTCGCTGCGCTCGCTGCGCGGGTCGCTGGGTTCCAGGGCGGGCGGCGGCGTGTCGTAGCTGCGGCGCCAGACCAGCACCTGCTCGTCCCCGTACTGGGCGGCCATGTCGGCCTTGTTCAGGCCCTGCAGGGCGCCGTAGTGGCGTTCGTTCAGGCGCCAGTTCTTGACCACCGGCAGCCAGGTGCGGTCCATGGCGTCGAGCACGTGCCAGAGCGTGTGGATGGCCCGCTTGAGCACGCTGGTGTAGGCGATGTCGAAGTCGTAGCCCTCCGCCTTGAGCAGTTGCCCCGCCGACAGGGCCTGCGACACCCCGGTGGGCGTGAGGTCCACGTCGGTCCAGCCGGTGAAGCGGTTTTCGAGGTTCCAGGTGGATTCGCCGTGGCGGATCAGGACGAGCTTGTGCATGGCGGAGTGTGGGGCGCCGGGCGCCGGAAGGATCGGAAACCGCGCATTTTAGAATCGCGGCCTTTCCCACCAAGGTAACACCGTGAGCTTCTTCATCGAGAACTGGGTCCTGATCGCCGTGGCCTTCGTGTCGGGCGCCCTGCTGGTGTGGCCGGCCGTCAAGGCCGGCGGACGCACCGGCACCCTCAACGCCGCCGACGCCGTGACGCTGATGAACCGCCAGAAGGCGGTCGTGATCGACGTCTCCGACGCCAAGGAATTCGCCGAGGGACACATCGTCGGCGCCCGGCACCTGCCGCTGGACGAGCTGGAGGCCAAGCTGCCCGGCGCCGTCAAGAACAAGGCCCTGCCGCTGATCTTCGTCTGTCCGACCGGCGCGCGCGCCAACCGGGCCGTGGCGGTGGCCAAGAAGCTGGGCTACGAGAATCCGCAATCCCTGACGGGTGGCATGGGTGCCTGGCGCACCGCCGGCCTGCCGAGCGAGAAAGCCTGATCATCTGGGTTTTGCCTCGCCGAGCACCCGCATGCCCAAGGTCACCATCTACTCCAGCGACTACTGCCCCTACTGCCACCGCGCCAAGGCGCTGCTTCAGGCCCGCGGCGTGACGGACTACGAAGAGATCGTGGTCGATGGCCAGCCCGAACTGCGCGCCCGCATGGCGGAACGGGCGGGGCGCACCAGCGTGCCGCAAATCTTCATCGGCGACACCCACGTGGGGGGCTGCGACGACCTGCACGCGCTGGACGCGCGCGGCGGCCTGGCCCCGCTGCTGCAGGCCGCCTGACGGGCGGCCGCCATTCGCGGCTGACATAATCCGTCGCTGTGCCCGCTGAGGGACTTCCCCGGCGGGCTTTTTCATTCCCGACACCCGAGACGCACCATGGCCGACACCGACACGCCCGTTTTCCAGATCCAGCGCATCTACCTCAAGGAAGCCTCGCTGGAGCAGCCCAACTCGCCGGCCATTCTGCTCGAGCAGGAGCAGCCCACGGTGGACATCCAGCTCGGCGTGGATGCCCAGCCCGTGGCCGAGGGCGTGTTCGAGGTGCGCGTGACGGCCACCGTCACCACCAAGATCAAGGACAAGACGGTGTTTCTGGTGGAATGCAAGCAGGCCGGCATCTTCGAGATCCGCAACCTGCCCGAAGAGCAGATGGGCCCGATCATGGGCATCGCCTGCCCGCAGATCGTCTACCCCTACCTGCGCGGCAACGTGGCCGACGTGATCCAGCGCGCCGGCTTCCCGCCCGTGCACCTGGCCGAGATCAACTTCCAGGCCATGTACGAGCAGCAGCAGGCGGGTCAGGACACGGCCGAGGCGCCGCGCATCATCACCTGATCTCCCGCGCATGACGCACGCCGCACCGCCGCGCACCGTGGTGCTGGGCGCCGGCGCCTGGGGCACGGCGCTGGCCATCGCGGGCGCGCGGCTCGGCGCCACCCGCGTGAGCCTGTGGGCGCGCGACCCGGCGCAGGCCATCGCCATCGACCGCCAGCGCGAGAACCAGCGCTACCTGCCCGGTCTGGCCCTGCCCGAGGGCCTGTGCGTGGCCTCAGGCGAGGCCGCGCCCCTGCTGGCCGAGGCCGACCTGGTCATCGTGGCCACGCCCATGGCCGCGCTGCGCGGCTGGCTGCAGGAACTGCGCGGCCTGGCCGTGCCCGTGGCCTGGCTCTGCAAGGGCTTCGAGCGCGCGGCCTCGGCCGACCAGGCGGGCCTGCTGGGCCATGAGATTGCCGCCGCCGTGGCGCCAGACCTGCCCACCGGGGTGCTCAGCGGCCCCAGCTTCGCGCAGGAGGTGGCGCGCGGCCAGCCCACGGCGCTGGTGGCCGCCAGCGCGCGCGCCGACGTGCGCGAGGCCCTGGTCAACGCCTTCCATGGGCCGACGCTGCGGATCTACGCCAACGACGACGTGGCCGGCGTGGAAGTCGGCGGCGCGGTGAAGAACGTGCTGGCCATCGCCACCGGCCTGTGCGACGGCCTGAACCTGGGCCTGAACGCGCGCGCCGCGCTCATCACGCGCGGCCTGGCCGAGATGACCCGCCTGGGCCTGGCCCTGGGCGCGCGCGCCGAGACCTTCATGGGGCTGTCCGGCCTGGGCGACCTGGTGCTCACGGCCACGGGTGACCTGTCGCGCAACCGGCAGGTGGGGCGGCTCCTGGCCAAGGGCCAAACGCTGGAGCAGGCGGTGGCCTCGCTGGGCCACGTGGCGGAGGGCGTGTACAGCGCGCGCACCGTGTCGCAGCGCGCCCAGCGGCTGGGCGTGGACATGCCCATCACCGACGCGGTGGTGGCCCTGCTCGAAGGCCGGCTGCGGCCCGATGAGGCGGTGGCCGCGCTCATGGGGCGTGACCCCAAGGCCGAAGGCCTCTGAGGCCGGGTCGGCGCCTCAGATCTCCAGGTTGTCGATCAGGCGCGTATTGCCGAGCCGCGCGGCGCCCAGCACCACCAGCGCATCGCCCGCCTTCGGGGCCTGCAGGTCCTCGCGGCGGCGCACCGTCAGGTAGTCGGGCTGCCAGCCGCGCGCGGCCAGGGCCTGCATGGCGCGCTGCTCCAGGGCGGGCAGCTGGCGCTCCAGGCCGTCGGCCGCCGCCAGCGCGTCGCGCGCCAGGGCGCGCAGCGCCAGCGAGAGCTGGACCGCCTCGGCGCGCTCGCTCTCGCTCAGGTAGCTGTTGCGCGAGCTCAGCGCCAGGCCGTCGGCGGCGCGCTCGGTGGCGGCGCTCACGATGTCGATGGGCAGCGCGAGCTGCTTCACCATGCGGCGCACGACCAATTGCTGCTGGTAGTCCTTGAGGCCGAACAGCGCGCTGCGCCGGCCCTTGGCCTCGCTGAACACGCATTGGAAGAGCTTCATCACCACCGTGCACACGCCGGTGAAGAAGCCGGGGCGGAAATGGCCTTCGAGGATGTCGGCGAGCTCGGCGGGCGGCTGCACCTTGAAGCCCTGGGGCTCGGGGTACATCTCGCGTTCGCTGGGCGCGAACACGATGTCGCAGCCCGCGCCGCGCAGCTTCTCGCAGTCGGCCTCCAGGGTGCGTGGGTAGGTGTCGAAGTCCTCGTGCGGCGCGAACTGCAGGCGGTTGACGAAGATGCTCGCCACGGCCACGTCGCCCAGCGGCTTGGCGGCCTTCATCAGCGCGAGGTGGCCGGCGTGCAGGTTGCCCATGGTGGCCACCAGGGCGGGGGAATCGAAGGGCCGCAGCGCGTCGCGCAGTTCGGCGATGGTGTGAACGACTTTCATCTCACCAGGCGTGCAGGCTGTCATCGGGGAACTGGCCGCTCTTGACGGCACTGACGAAATTGGCCATGGCCTCGCGCACCGAGCTGGCGCCGTCCATGAAGTTGCGCACGAACTTGGGGTTCTTGCCCAGGTTGATGCCCAGCATGTCGTGCATCACCAGCACCTGGCCGGCCGTGCCTTTGCCGGCGCCGATGCCGATGGTGTGGCAGCGCGGCAGCTGCTGGGTGATCTCGGCCGCCAGCGCGGCCGGCACCATCTCCAGCACCAGCATGGTGGCGCCGGCGTCCTGCAGTTCGAGCGCGTGGCGCTTGAGCGTGAGCGCAGCCTGGTCGTCGCGCCCCTGCACGCGGTAGCCGCCGAGTGCGTGCACGGTCTGTGGCGTGAGGCCCAGGTGGGCGCAGACGGGGATGCCACGCTCGACCAGGAAGCGCACGGTGTCGGCGGTCCAGTCGCCGCCTTCGAGCTTGATCATGTGCGCGCCCGCGTGCACCAGCTGCGCGGCGCTGCGCATGGCCTGTTCCTTCGACTCGTGGTAGCTGCCGAAGGGCAGGTCGCCCAGCAGCCAGGCCGTGCCCTGCACGCGGCGCAGACCGCGCGCCACGCTTTCCACGTGGTAGGCCATGGTCTCCAGCGTCACGCCGGCGGTGCTGGCCAGGCCCTGGCAGACCATGCCGAGCGAATCGCCGACCAGGATGCATTCGACGCCGGCCGCGTCCGCGACGGCCGCGAAGGTGGCGTCGTAGGCGGTCAGCATGGTGATCTTTTCGCCGCGCTCGCGCAGCTCGGCCAGTCGTGGAAGGCTCACGGGCTTGCGGGCGGGCAGGGGAGAGGCCGCCGGCAGCGTGCCGTAGGGCGTGGCGGGGGTGGGGTTGCTCATGTCGTGGTCCGGCGCGGGCCAGGCGGTGAACGAGAATGCGGGACTATAGTGCATTGCACCATTCGGATGCGTGCCCGCCGGACGGTCTTTCCGGCGGCCCTTTCACCGGCCTTTTCCCCACGATGAAACACCTCAGCGACTACACCTCCGCCGACATCGCCGCGCTGGCCGCGCAGGACGTCGCGCGCGCCCTGGCCGAAGACGTGGCCACGGGTGACCTCACCGCCGCGCTGGTCGACGCCTCACGCCCGGCCCGCGCCCGCGTGATCGCGCGCGAGAGCGCCGTGTTGTGCGGCACGCCCTGGGTCGCCGCCGCCGTGCATGCGCTCGACCCCCAGGCCACGCTCACCTGGCACGTGGCCGAGGGCGCGCGCTGCGAGCCCGACCAGACCGTGCTCAGCATCGAAGGCCGCGCGCAGCCGCTGCTGACGGCCGAGCGCACGGCGCTGAACTTCCTGCAACTGCTGTCGGCCGTGGCCACGCAGACGGCCTCCTATGTGGCGGCCGTGGCCGGCACCCGCGCGGCCATCGTCGACACGCGCAAGACCCTGCCGGGCCTGCGGCTGGCGCAGAAGATCGCCGTGACCACCGGCGGTGGCGTGAACCACCGCATCGGCCTGTTCGACGCCGTGCTGATCAAGGAGAACCACATCGCCGCCGCGGGCGGCGTGGCCGCGGTGCTGCAGCGCGTGCGCGACACCGCGCCGGCCGCGCGCTTCGTCGAGATCGAGGTCGAGACGCTGGCGCAGCTCGACGAGGCCCTGGCCTGCGGCGCCACCATGGTGCTGCTGGACAACATGGACCTGCCCACGCTGCGCGAGGCCGTGCGCCGCAACGCCGGCCGCGCCATCCTGGAGATCTCGGGCGGCGTGAACCTGTCCACCGTGCGGGCGCTTGCAGAAACAGGTGTCGACCGCATCTCCATCGGGGCCCTGACGAAGGACGTCAAGGCGATCGACTTTTCCATGCGCTTCGAGGCGCTGTGAGGAGGACTGGCATGAGCAACGAAGCCATCATCGACGTCGAATACGAACAACCCGCCTGCCCCACGCAGCACGCCTGGGCGCGCGTGCCGGTGGAGCCCGGGCCGAAGCAGCGCGCCGAGCTCATGGAGCGCATCAAGCGCCTGCTGAAGGAGCGCAACGCGGTCATGGTCTCGCACTACTACGTGCACCCCGACCTGCAGGATCTGGCCATCGCCACCGGCGGCATCGTGAGCGATTCGCTGGAGATGGCGCGTTTCGGGCGCGACCACCCGGCCACCACGCTGGTGGTCTCGGGCGTGCGCTTCATGGGCGAGACAGCCAAGATCCTGAGCCCGGAGAAGACCGTGCTCATGCCCGACCTGGACGCCAACTGCTCGCTGGACCTCGGCTGCCCGATCGATGAGTTCAGCGCCTTCTGCGACGCGCACCCCGACCGCACCGTGGTGGTCTACGCCAACACCAGCGCGGCGGTGAAGGCGCGCGCCGACTGGCTGGTCACCAGCAGCTGCGCGCTGGACATCGTGCGCGCGCTGAAAGACAAGGGCCACAAGATCCTCTGGGCGCCCGACAAGCACCTGGGCGGCTACATCCAGCGCGAGACCGGCGCCGACATGCTGATGTGGAACGGCTCGTGCATCGTGCACGACGAGTTCAAGGCCTTCGAGCTGGCGGCGCTCAAGCAGGAGCACCCGCAGGCCAAGGTGCTGGTGCACCCCGAGAGCCCGGCCGACGTGATCGCGCTGGCCGACGCGGTGGGTTCCACCTCGGCCATCCTCAAGGCCGCCAAGGAACTGGACGCGCCCGAGTTCATCGTCGCCACCGACAAGGGCATGATGCACATGCTGCGCCAGCAGAACCCGGGCAAGGTCTTCATCGAGGCGCCCACGGCCGGCAACAGCGCCACCTGCAAGAGCTGCGCGCACTGCCCCTGGATGGCCATGAACGGGCTGGCGGGCGTGGCCCAGGTGCTGGAAAAGGGTCTCAACCAGATCCACGTGGACCCCGGGCTGATCCCGCGCGCGCGCCTGCCCATCGACCGCATGCTGGCCTTCACCGCCGCGCACAAGGCGGGCCAGGACGCGGGCGCGCTGGTGCCGAACATCGGCGCGGCGTGAGCGCCGGGGGCGTGCACGCCCGGCTCGCCTTCGCGGCGAGCGGTCTGGCGTCGCACGCCGCGCTGCGGCTGGACTTCGGCGCGCCGCGCGCCGTGCTGCGGGCCGCGGCGCTGTCCGAGGTCGTGCCGGTGATCGAGGCCGCGCAGGCCGCCGCGCGGCAGGGCGCCTGGGTGGTGGGCTGGCTGGCCTACGAGGCCGCGGGCGCGTTCGACCCCGCCCTGCCCACGCACGCGCCCGAGGGGTCATTGGCCTGGTTCGGCGTGCACGATGCCCCGCTGTCGATGGACACCGACCCGCCGCGCGACCCACCCGCCGTGCGCGCGCGCTGGACCGATGCGCCCGGCGCCCGCGCGGATGTCGACGCCGCGCTGGCGGACCTGCTGCAGGCCATCGAGGCCGGCGAGGTCTACCAGGTGAACCACACCGGGCGCTGGCGCGGCGAGCTGAACGAAGGCCACGCGCTCGATCTGTTCGAGCGCCTGCGGCGCGAGCAGCCCGCCGATTACGCGGCCTTTGTCGACGGCGGCGGGCAGCAGGTGCTGAGCCTGTCGCCCGAGCTGTTCTTCGACTGGGACGGCGACCAGGTGCTGACGCGGCCCATGAAAGGCACCGCGCCGCGCGGCCTGGACCCGCGCGAGGACGCCGCGCAGGCCGCGCGCCTGGTGGCCTGCCCCAAGGAGCGCGCCGAGAACGTGATGGTGGTCGACCTGCTGCGCAACGACCTCTCCCGGGTCGCGCGACCCGGTTCGGTGGCGGTGCCCTCGCTGTTCGACGCCCGCCCGCTGCCCACGGTGTGGCAGATGACCTCCGACGTGCGCGCGCGCACGCGGCCGGGGGTGGCGCTGGTGGAGCTGCTGCGCGCCCTGTTCCCTTGCGGTTCGGTCACCGGCGCGCCCAAGCGCCAGGCCATGCGCCGCATCGTGCAGCACGAGACCAGCGCACGCGGCGTGTATTGCGGCGCCGTGGGCGTGCTGCGGCCGGGCGGCGGCGCCACCTTCAACGTGGCCATCCGCACGGTGGTGGTTCGCGAGCGTGCCCTGACCCTGGGCGTGGGCAGCGGCGTCACGGCGGGTTCGCGCGCGCGGGCCGAATGGCGCGAATGGCAGCACAAGGGCGCCTTCGCGGTGCGCGCGGCCGAACCGTTCGAGCTGCTGGAAACCCTGCTGCTGGAGGACGGCCGCTGGCGGCATGAGCCGCGCCACCGAGCGCGCATGGCGGGCTCGGCACGCCACTTGGGCTTCGCCTGGACCGACGAGGCCTGGTCGCGGGCCTTGCGCGCGCTGGCCGAGGCGCATCCCTCGGGCCCCTGGCGCGTGCGCGTGCTCTGCCCACGCGACGGACGCGTGCGGGCCACGGCCCATGCCATGGCCGTCACGCCGACGCCGGTGCGCCTGCGCTTGGCCGAGCACCCCTTCGCGGCCGCGCATTCGCCCTTCGTGCGCCACAAGACCACGCGCCGCGCGCACTACGAAGCGGCCGAACGCGTGGCGCCCGGGGTGTTCGACACGCTGCTGTGGAACGACGACGGCGAGCTGACCGAGTGCACGCGCGGCAACATCGCCCTGCGCTTCGACGACGGCTGGGTCACGCCGGCGCTGGACTGCGGCCTGCTGCCGGGCATCGCCCGGCAGCAGGCCTTGGACGAAGGGCGTTTGCGCGAAGCGGTGGTGCCGCTGTCGGCCCTGGAGCGGGTGCGGGAGTGGGCCTTCCTCAACAGCCTGCGCGGCTGGCTGCCGGCGGTGCTGGACGGGCGCTGAACCAGCGCGCCGGCCGCCGGCCGGCCATGCATACCCCCCGCCCGTTGTGACCGCGCGCCGCGGTTGTAATTCGCGCCTTTTCCAAGGCCGACCGCTTGCGCCCCGTGACCCTTCAACGCCCGATGCAGGCCTGTGGCCTGCTGCTCTTCCTGCTTGTCGCGCCCGCCGGGGCGCAGACCGCGGCCGAGGCCGGCGCGCGCGCGCCCATCGAACACCGCCGGGCCGAAGAGCGCCAACTGCAGCAGCGCGAGGCGTTGCAACGCGGCGCCGAGGTGTGGGGCACGCCCGATGGTCCGCTGCCTGCACTGCGCTGGCCCGAACAGGAAGCGCCGTGCGTTGCCGTGCGGCACATCGCGCTGACCGGTGCCGAGAGCGATCGCTTCCAGTTTGTCCTGCAGGACCTGGTGGCCGGCGCCGATCCGGCCATTGGCCGCTGCCTGGGCGCCGAGGGTGTGTCGATCGCGGCGGCCCGCGCGCAGCGGCGGCTGACGGCCCGGGGCTTCACCACCTCGCGCATCCTGCTCGAGCCGCAAGACCTGTCGCAGGGCAGCTTGCGGCTGAGCCTGCTGCCCGGTCGCATCAGCGCCATCCGCTTCGCCGACGGCACCTCGCCGCGCGCCACGCAGCTCAATGCGGTGCCAGCCCGCGTGGGCGACATCCTCAATCTGCGCGACATCGAACAGGCGCTGGAGAACCTGCGCCGCGTGCCCACCGTGGAGGCGGACATCCAGATCGTGCCCGGCAAAGGCCCTGCCGAGAGCGAACTGATCCTCCGCTGGAGGCAGGCCCTGCCCTTGCGCCTGAGCCTCTCGCTCGACGACAGCGGCACCCGGGCCACCGGCCGCTACCAGGCCAGCGCCACGCTCAGCGCGGACCATTGGTGGACGCTCAACGACCTGTTCTACCTCACGCAGGGCCGAGACCTGGGGGGCGGCGAGCCCGGCGCGCGCGGCACGCGCAACGCCAGCCTGCACTACTCGCTGCCCCTGGGCTACTGGGGCCTGGGCTTCAATGCCAGCCGCTACAGCTACTTTCAAAGCGTGGCCGGTCTGTACCAGGACTACCGCTACAGCGGCTCTGGCGCGCAGCAGGACATCACGCTCTCGCGCCTGGTGCACCGCGACGGGGCGAGCAAGACCACGCTGCAGCTGAAGGCCTTCGCACGCCAGTCGCGCAACTTCATCGACGACACCGAGATCGAGGTGCAGCGCCGCGCCACGGGCGGCTGGGAGTTTGGCGCCGAGCACCAACACCAGTTCGGGCGCGCGCGCCTCGAGCTGCGTGCCAGCTTCAAGCGCGGCACCGGCGCATTCGGCGCGCTGCCCGCGCCAGAGCAGGCCTATGGCGAAGGGACCTCGCGCTTGCAGGTGCTGAACGTGGACGCGGCCTGGTCCCAGCCTGTCGACCTGTGGGGTGCGCGCCTGCACTTCAGCAGCCAATGGCGCGGGCAACGCGAACGCACACCGCTCACCCCGCAGGACCGCTTCGCCATTGGCGGGCGCTACAGCGTGCGCGGTTTTGATGGCGAGAGCAGCCTGACCGGCGAGCGCGGCTGGGTCTGGCGCAACGAGCTGGGCCTGCTGCTGGGCGACAGCGGCCAGCAGCTCTACGCCGGCGTGGACCAGGGGCGCGTGGGAGGGCCCAGCGCGGTCTGGCTCGTCGGTCGGCGCCTGGCGGGCGCCGTGCTGGGCCTGCGGGGTGGGTGGGGGGTGTTGTCCTACGACGCCTTCATCGGCGCGCCCCTGCACCAGCCGCAGGGGTTCCGCACGGCCAAGACCGTGGCCGGTTTTCAGTTGAGCGTGGGCTTTTGAGTGTCAGGGAGAGATCAACATGAACCGATACAACCAGCGGCGGCTCGTCCATCGGGCACTGGCCACCGCCGTGGCCATGGGCTTGTTGCCGTGGCCGGCGTGGTCACAGATCGTGGCCGACCCGAACGCGCCGGGCCGCCAGCGGCCCACGGTGCTGTCGGCGGGCAACGGCGTGGCGCTGGTCAA
>NZ_QVLS01000013.1 GCF_003417535.1 Hydrogenophaga borbori | reverse complement strand
GCAGCTCTACATCGCCGCCGGCATCTCGGGCGCCATCCAGCACCTGGCGGGCATGAAGGACTCCAAGGTGATCGTGGCCATCAACAAGGACCCGGAGGCCCCCATCTTCAGCGTCGCCGACTACGGCCTGGAGGCCGACCTCTTCGAGGCCGTGCCCGAGCTGGTCAAGGCGCTCTGAACGAAAGAGTCCCTCAAGGGCATCGCGTGCGATGCCCTTTTTTTGCACCGCGCCGACCGCTTTCCGTGTGGGCGCCCCCTGGAGACACTGAGCCATGAGCTATACCGCCCCCGTCAAGGACATGCTGTTCAACATCGAGCACCTGGCGCGCATCGACCAGGTGGCTCAACTGCCCGGTTTCGAGGACTCGGGCCTGGAGACCGCCCAGGCCGTGCTGGAGGAGTGCGCCAAGCTCAACGAAGGCGTGGTGGCGCCGCTCAACCGCGAGGGCGACCTCAAGCCGTCCTGGGCGAAGGACGGCGTGGTCACCACCACGCCCGGCTTCAAGGACGCCTACCGCCAGTACGCCGAGGGCGGCTGGCAGGGCCTGCAGCACCCGGTGGATTTCGGCGGCCAGGGCCTGCCCAAGACCATCGGCTCGGCCTGCGGCGAAATGCTCAACAGCGCGAACCTGAGCTTCGCGCTGTGCCCCCTGCTCACCGACGGCGCCATCGAGGCCCTGCTGACCGCCGGCAGCGACGAGCAGAAGGCCACCTACCTGCACAAGCTGGTGAGCGGCGAGTGGACCGGCACCATGAACCTCACCGAGCCGCAGGCCGGTTCGGACCTGGCCGCCGTGCGCACGCGCGCCGAGCCGCAGCCCGACGGCACCTACAAGATCTTCGGCACCAAGATCTTCATCACCTACGGCGAGCACGACATGGCCGACAACATCGTGCACCTGGTGCTGGCGCGCGTGACCGGTGCGCCCGAGGGCGTCAAGGGCATCAGCCTGTTCACGGTGCCCAAGTTCCTGGTCAACCAGGACGGCAGCCTGGGCGCTCGCAACGACGTGCACTGCGTCAGCATCGAGCACAAGCTGGGCATCAAGGCCAGCCCGACGGCCGTTCTTCAATACGGTGACAAGGGCGGTGCGATCGGTACCCTGGTCGGTCAGGAGAACCGCGGCCTCGAGTACATGTTCATCATGATGAACGCGGCGCGCTACGCGGTCGGCGTGCAGGGCATCGCCATCAGCGAGCGCGCCTACCAGCAGGCCGTGGGCTACGCGCGCGAGCGCGTGCAGAGCCGCCCGGTGGACGGCAGCATGAACACCGCCGCGCCCATCATCCACCACCCCGACGTCAAGCGCATGCTCATGACCATGCGCGCCGCCACCGAGGGGTGCCGTGCCATGGCCAGCGTGGCCGCGGCCGCCTACGACGCCGCCCACCACCACGCCGATGCCGAGGTGAGAAAGCAGAACCAGGCCTTCTACGAATTCCTGGTGCCGCTGGTGAAAGGCTACAGCACCGAGATGAGCCTGGAGGTCACCAGCCTGGGTGTGCAGGTGCACGGCGGCATGGGCTTCATCGAGGAGACCGGTGCGGCCCAGCACTACCGCGACGCCAAGATCCTCACCATCTACGAGGGCACCACGGCGATCCAGGCCAACGACCTGGTGGGCCGCAAAACCGCTCGCGACGGCGGCACCGTGGCCAAGGCCATCGCCGCGCAGATCCGCCAGACCGAGGCCGAGCTCGCCAAAGGCAGCAGCAATGCCCAGGCCGTGGGCAAGCGCCTGGCGGCCGCGCGCGACGCCTTCGAGCAGGCGGTGGACTTCATCGTCGCCAACACCAAGGGCAACCCCAACGCCGCCTTCGCGGGCAGCGTGCCCTACCTCATGCTCGCCGGCAATCTGGTGGCGGGCTGGCAGATGGCGCGCGCGCTGCTGGTGGCCGAGGCGCTGTCGGCCAAGGGACAGGACAAGGCCTTCATGGACGCGAAGATCACCACCGCGCGTTTCTATGCCGACCACATCCTCAGCCGCGCGCCGGGCGTGGCCGCCTCCATCGTCGACGGCGCCGAGGGCGTGACGGCGATGGCCATCGAAGCCTTCTGAACGACCCCGACCGATCCCCTTCACGGAGACAACATGCCCGCACCCGAGCGTTACCTGCCCCCGGTCCTCAAGAACCTCAAGTTCCCGGTGATCGGCTCGCCGCTGTTCATCATCAGCAACCCCAAGCTCGTGCTGGCGCAGTGCAAGGCGGGCGTGGTGGGATCGATGCCGGCGCTCAACGCGCGCCCGGCCTCGCAGCTGGACGAGTGGCTGGCCGAGATCACCGAAGGCCTGGCCGCGCACAACAAGGCCCACCCCGACAACCCGGCCGCACCCTTCGCCATCAACCAGATCGTGCACAAGAGCAACGACCGGCTCGAGCACGACATGCAGCTGTGCGCCAAGTACCAGGTGCCCATCGTCATCACCAGCCTGGGCGCGCGCGAGGACGTGAACCAGGCCGTGCACGCCTGGGGCGGCATCGTCCTGCACGACGTCATCAACAACGTGTTCGCGCACAAGGCGATCGAAAAGGGCGCCGACGGCCTGATTCCCGTGGCCGCGGGCGCGGGCGGCCATGCCAGCGTGAAGAGCCCCTTCGCCATGGTCCAGGAGATCCGCGAGTGGTTCGGCGGCCCGGTGGCGCTGTCGGGCGCCATTGCCTCAGGCGGCGCCATCCTGGCCGCGCAGGCCATGGGCGCGGACCTGGCCTACATCGGCTCGGCCTTCATCGCCACGCACGAGGCGCGCGCGGTCGAGGGCTACAAGCAGATGATCGTGGACAGCAACTCCGACGACATCGTCTACAGCAACTTCTACACCGGCATTCACGGCAACTACCTCAAGGGCTCCATCCGCAACGCCGGCATGGACCCGGAGAACCTGCCGCAGAGCGACCCGAGCAAGATGAACTTCTCCACCGGCGAAGGCAGCAACGCGGCCAAGGCCTGGCGCGACATCTGGGGCTGCGGCCAGGGCATCGGCGCCATCCGCGAGGTGATGGGCGCAGGCGAACTGGTGGCGCGCTTCCGGCGCGAGTACGCCGAGGCAAAGGCGCGGCTCTGCGCGGCCTGAGCGCCTCGCACCCCGACGAAGCCGGCCTTGCGCCGGCTTTTTTCATGGCCCTGCCGTTCGTCGAAAAAGTAAACCAAGCGGTTGAATAATTGCGGTCGCGCGATTAAATTCAATCACATGGTTGAACAACATTCCTCCGGCAACCTCGACGCCGTCTTCAAGGCCTTGGCCGACCCCACGCGCCGCGACATGCTGCAACGCCTGGCGAGCGAGGCGCTGTCGGTGAGCGAGCTCGCCGCGCCGCTGGACATGTCGCTGGCGGCCGCCTCCAAGCACATCCAGGTGCTGGAGCGCGCCGGCCTGGTGCGGCGCACGGTGCAAGGGCGCACGCACACCTGCCGCCTCGAGGCCGGGCCGCTGCACGCGGGCATGGAGTGGTTGCGCCATTACGAGCGGTTCTGGACCGAGCGGCTCGACACCCTCGAGCGCCTGGTGCGCGCCGCGCCTTCATCCCCCCAACGGAGAAAACCATGACGACGGATTCCCTCTACGGCGAACGGCTGTCGAACGACACCGTGCGCATCGAACGCCACCTGCCCGGCACGGTGCAGGACATCTGGGCCTGGATCACCGACAACGACAAGCGCGCGCAGTGGATGGCGCGCGGCACGCTGGAGCTGCGCGTGGGCGGCGCGGTGCGCCTGGAGTTCCGCCACGCGGAGCTGACCTACGCCGACGACCCCGCGCCGCCCAAGTACGCGGACATGGCCGACAGTGCGCAACTGAGCGGTGTGGTGACGGCCTGCGAGCCGCCGCGCCTGCTGGCCCACACCTGGGGCGACCAGGGCGAGGTGCGCTACGAGTTGAACGAGTCGCGCGGCGGCGTGCGCCTGGTGGTCACGCACCAGCGCCTGCGTGGCATGGACGACATGCTCAGTGTCTCGGCCGGCTGGCACGCCCACCTGGACCTGCTGGTGACGCGGGTGCGGGGCGAGGCCCGGCCGCGCTACTGGGCGCTGCACACGCGGCTGGAGGCGGAGTACGCGCGGCGGCTGGCGGGCTGAGCGGCGCCTGCGGAGGGGGGCGGGTTCTTTGGGTTCGCTCAAGCCGGGCGCGGCGGGGGAACGAACCGCCCACCGCGGCAACGCAGGGCGGATTCGATTCCCGCAACGCCCGTTCCCCTGCGCCCGCCATGCAACGCTTTCAACGATCGCTCTCGTCCGTCCAGCTCACGCGCACCACCGATCCGCAGAGGCGCACGCCCGCCCGCGACGCTCCCTCCAACGCCGGCGCGCAGCCGATCCGCATCGACGGGCCGAGCGCGGTCGATGCGCTGGTCCAGTCCCTGCAGCGGGCCGACGCCGAGGTGCCGGCCCTGCACCTGCACCTGTCGGTCCACATCGAAGCCGCGGCCCTGGTGCCCTTGCTGGCCGCCCTGGACCTCCTGGCGGCGCAAGGCCGGCTGGCGGGCCTCACGGTCACGGTGGACCACGACATCCAGCGGCCGATCCCCGCGCCCCTGCGCTGGGCGCTCGCCGGCTCCAAGGCCTGCCTCGTATTGAGTGGCGCTTCGGTGCGCCCCTTGATCGTGGGCGACCCGGCCTGGGTTCGGAGCCCGCCCGACCCAACGCTCGCCGACTTCCTGAACATGGCGCTGTGCAAGGCGCTGGACCGTGCCCTGGAAATACAGGTGGCCAGCGTGCTGTCGGCGCTCGCCATGAAGACCCCCGGGGAAGACGCCCTGCTGCGCGCCGTGGCGGTGCTCAGCCCCGGCCACCAGTGGCGTCTCGCGGCCTTGCCCGATGCGGGGGCCTACACGCGCCTGGCGAATGCCCGGGTGCCCCTGTGCCTGAACCTCTCGCTCACCAGCGCCACCGCCGGGCCGCTGGCCGAGTGGCTGGCGACGCCCCGTCCCCTGCTGCATTCGATCGAACTGCGGGTGTGCGGGCACCTGGACGGTCCGGCCTGGATGCTGCTGTGGACCCGGGTGGTGGGGCAGCCTTCGCTGCGCCAGGTCGAGGTGGACATCCAGCCCCTGGCGGTGGTCGACGGCTGGGCGGCGCCAGAAGGGCTGCCCCTGCGGCCCATGGCCCGCGTGGAGACGGTCCGCCTGGGCGTGCACCACGCGGACGACGCCCCGCTGGCGGCCTGGCTCGTGGAGTGGCTGCACCCCCAGAACCTGACACTGGGCACCCTCCGGGTGGACACCACCGTGGCGCTCCTGCAAGCCCTGACGAATCCGCAGCGGCACGACACATTGCGCGAGCTGAGGATCGTCTGCGGCGGCGGCATGACGGGGCCGCGCGATGTGGGTCTGGTGAAAACACTCATCGACTTCCTCCAGACCTTCGACCGGGTCCGCGCCGTGTACATGAGCCTGCCCCATCCTTTGCCGGGGGGCGCGACGCTGCAGGCCCTGCGTGCGGTGGCCTGGAAGAACCTGCTGCTGGGGAGTACGCATCTGGTGTCCAGCGGACCATCGCCCTGGGCGGGTGTCAGGGACGTGTTCGCCAAGCCCTTGTGGCGAAGCCTGGGCCGGGGCGACTACTTCCTGGCCCACTGCGTGGGCGGGCTCAGGGCCTTCTTCTTCTGCCACCTGCACAACGATCCCGATCTCGCCGAGGGCTTCTTGAAGCAGGAGTGGCTGCCCATGAGCGATCTGCTGTCGCTGAGCGGGGTGACCATCGACACGCGCCGCGCGGCCGTCAGGCACCGCAGCGAAGCCCATGCGCCGGAGATCGTGCGCGTGATGCGCCTGGGCCTGCTCGACCCGTCCACCCTGCGCGAACTGCTCACGGGGCCGACGGAAACGATCGACCCCGACCTGGTGCGGGCGGTGTCCCAGCAGCTGCGCGACGGGCGGCAAGACACCGGGCTCTGGCGCCTGTTGGACGAGGCCACGGCCCCTGGCTGAGCGGCCAAGGCCCCGGTGGCGGGGCCGCGCCCGGCCTCACTCGCCGGGCGGCGTCGGCCGCGTGCCGCTGCGCAGCCAGTTGCCGATGGAATCAAAAAGCTTGCCGATCTCGCCACCGAAGTTCGTCTTGTACTGGGTGCCGGCGGTGTCCGAGATCTGCGACACCCAGCCGCCGTCGCGCCACTCGGCGTAGAGCCAGTCATCGCCTTCGCGCACCAGGCCCTCGGGCGGTGCGGCCACCGGCACCACGGGCTGGCCCTTGAGCGCCGCGCCCATGTAGTCGATCCAGATCGGCAGCGCCGCGCGCCCGCCCGATTCGCTGCGGCCCAGGCTGCGCGGCTGGTCGTAGCCCACCCACACGGTGGCGGCCAGCGTGGGCTGGTAGCCCGCGAACCAGGCGTCGACCGCGTCGTTGGTGGTGCCGGTCTTGCCATAGATGTCGGTGCGCTTGAGCACGGCCTGCGCGCGCGCGGCGGTGCCGCTGCGGGTCACCTCGTTGAGCAGGCTGCCCATCACGTAGGCGTTGCGCGCCGGGATGGCGCGGTCTTCTTCCGCCAGCGGCGCGGCGGGGGGTGCCTCGAACAGCAGCTTGCCCTGCGCGTCGGTGATCTTCTCGATCACCACCGGCGAGACGCGCCAGCCGCCATTGGCCAGCGTGGCGTAGGCCTGGGCCATCTGCAGCGGCGTGACGCTGCCGGTGCCCAGGGCCAGGGTCAGGTCGTCGGGCTGGCGCGCGGGGTCCAGGCCGAAGCGGGCGAGCCAGTCGCGCGCGGCCGGCGTGCCGGTGTGCTGCAGCACGCGCACGCTGGCCAGGTTGCTGGAGCGCGCCAGCGCTTCGCGCACGCTGATCGGCCCCTGGTGCTGGCCGTTGCTGTTGGACGGGCTCCAGCCATTGGCGGCGGTGAAGGGCAGGTCGTCCACCACCGTGGCCGGCATCACGCGCGACTCCAGCGCGGCCGAGTACAGCAGCGGCTTGAGCGCCGAGCCCGGCTGGCGCCAGCCCTGCGTCACGTGGTTGAAGGGCTGGCGCGTGAAGTCGAAGCCGCCCACCAGCGCGCGGATGCGGCCGGTGCGCGGGTCCATGGAAACGAGCGCGGCCTCGGCCTCGGGCCATTGCGAGATGGCCCAGACATCGCCCTTCCTGTCCTTGGTCTTGCCGGTGCTCACCACGCGCACGATGGCGCCGCGTTCGATCTTCAGGGGCGCCTTGGCCTTGGCGTCCAGCCCGCGCTGCGCCCAGCGCAGGCCCTCGCCCTGCACGCTGATGCGTTCGCCGCTGGCGAGCTGCACCCGCAGGGCCTTGGGGCTGGCGTCGAGCACGATGCCCACGCGCAGGGTCTCGTCGTCGCGGTGGTCCTTCAGGGCCTCGGCGGCGGCGCGCTCCAGCTCGGCGCCGTTGCCGGCGGGCAGGGTTTCCTTGTCTTCCGGTCCGCGCCAGGCGCCGCGGCGGTCGAAGGCCAGCACACCGCGCTGCACGGCCGCGTGCGCCGCGCGCTGATCGGCCGCCAGCAGCGAGGTGGTCACCCGCAGGCCCTTGGAGTAGGCCTCGGTGCCGAAGCGCTCCACCACCGCCTGCCGCGCCATCTCGGCCACGTGCGCCGCGTGCACGCTGCGCTGGCCGGGCGTGCGCAGGCGCAGCTTCTCGGCCTTGGCCTGGGCCAGCTGTTCGTCGGTGATGGCGTCGGTGGCGCGCATGCGCTCCAGCACCACACGCTGGCGCTGCGTGGCGCGCTCCAGGTTGGCCACCGGGTTGGCGTAGTACGGGTTCTGCGGCAGGCCCGCGAGCATGGCGTTCTCGGCCAGCGTGAGCTTGTCCAGCGGTTTGCCGAAGTAGGTCATCGCGGCGGCGGCGAAGCCGTAGGCGCGCTGGCCCAGGAAGATTTCGTTGAGGTAGATCTCCAGGATGCGGTCCTTGGAGATCTCGTTCTCCAGCTTGAGCGCCAGCCAGATCTCCTTGGCCTTGCGCTCGGCCGAGAACTGGCGCGTGAGCAGCATGGTGCGCACCAATTGCTGCGTGATGGTGGAGGCGCCCTGCTTGCGGCCGCCGGTGATGGCGGCCACCAGCGCGCGCGCCATGCCCTTGGGGTCCACGCCGGAATGCTCGCGAAAGCGCGCGTCCTCCACGGACAGCACGGCCTGCTGCAGCTGCAGGGGAATGCGCTCCAGCGGCACGTACTCGCGCCGCTCGGCGCCGAACTGCGCGATCTCTTCGCCATCGGCCGTCAGCACCTGCAGGGGCAGCTTGGGCTGGTAGTGGACGATGGGGTCGAGCGAGGGGAGTTCGAAGGCGGGGGCGCTGGCTGGCAGCGCGGCGGCAACGGCGGCGGCGAGCGCCAGGGCAAGCGTCGCCCGGCGGGGGAGGTTCGAAAACATGGGCGGGGATTGTCCAACGCCCAAGTTAAGCCGGGTTAAGGCAGCGGGCGGCGCTGGTTGCCATCTGTAACAGGGCCGCCCGGCCGGCACCGCGGCTCAGCTGCTGCCGCGCACCACCAGCTCGAAGCCCAGGTCGGCGCTGTTGGTGGGCACCGCCTCCCCGCGCAGCAGCGACAACAGCATGCGCGCGCCCGTCTCGCCGATGGCGCGGCGCGGCGTGCGCACGGTGGTCAGCGGCGGCAGCATCTGGTCGCTGCCCGACAGGTCGTTGAAGCCCGCGACCGCCAGCCGCTGCGGCACGCTCACGCCCAGGCGCAAGGCCGCGAGCAGGCCGCCCTGCGCCAGGTCGTCGTTGCAGAAGAAGACCGCGTCCACCTCGGGCCGGGTGCGCAGCAGGTCCTCCAGCAGCTCGCCGCCCAGGCGCATGGACGAGGGCTGCGGGCTCAGCAGTTCGAGCCGGGCGTCGTACAGGCCGGCCGCGCGCAGGCAGCGGCGGTAGCCCTCGGCGCGCTGCAGCACGCGCGGGTCCAGCTGCGCGGCCACGAAGGCGATGCGCCGGCGCCCCCGGTCCAGCAGGTGCTGGGTGATGGCATGGCCCGCGTCCTGCTGCGAGAAGCCCACGCAGTGCACGCCGGGCGCCTCGGTCAGCTCCATCAGGTACACGCAGGGCATGCCGCTGGCCGCCACCATCTGGCGCGCGGCCTCGGTGCGGTCGAAGCCGGTGAGCAGCACGCCCGCCGGGCGCTGCGCGAGGTAGCTGCGCAGCAGCTGCTCTTCTTCCATCGGGTCGTAGTGCGTGACGCCGATCAATGGCTGGTAGCCGTGCGGCAGCAGCACGCGGTGCACGGCCTCGATCACGTCCACGAACAGGGCGTTGGACAGCAGTGGCACCAGCACCGGCACCTGGGTGCCGCGCGCCGAGGCGAGGGCGCGCGCCGCCGGGTCGGGCACGTAGCCCAGGCGATCGGCGGCGGTCTTCACGCGCTCCACCAGTTCGGCGGCCACGCCGCGCTCGCCGCGCAGCGCGCGCGAGGCGGTGATGGGGCTGACCTCGGCCTCGCGGGCCACGTCCTGCAGGGTGATGCGCCCGCTGGGGCGGCGGCGGCGTTCGGTCGGCGGCGGGGTGGGGGGCAAGGGTTTTCCCTGTCGATGGGTGGTGCGGATCGGCAATAGGATAGCGCTACCATAGCGGGCTTCGCATCCGGATTCGCCCTGATCATCACACAGTTCAGAGCGATCCCCGAGTGAACGCGACGCCCGCAGACGGTCCTGTTCCCAGGGCCGTTTCTTTCGGATTCATTGGACAGCGCTACCAAATGGCTTTGAACCCTGTTCCTACCCGCCTCGTCGTCATGGGCGTGGCCGGTTGCGGCAAATCCAGCCTCGGCCAGCAGAGCGCTGCCGCGCTGGGCCTGCCGCTGCTGGAGGGCGACGATTTCCACCCGCCGGCCAACCTGGCCAAGATGCGCGGCGGCATCGCCCTCAGCGACGACGACCGCGCCGCCTGGCTCGACACCCTGGCGGCCCAGCTCGCCGCGCGCACCGAGGGCGTGGTGCTCACCTGCTCCTCGCTCAAGCGGCGCTACCGCGAGCGCCTGCGCGCCGCCGCGCCGGGCCTGCGCTTCGTGTTCCTGCAACTGAGCCGCGAGCAGGCGCGCGATCGCGTGGCCACGCGCCCCGGCCACCTGTTCCCGGTGAGCCTGGTCGACAGCCAGTTCGAGGCGCTGGAAGATCCTTCGCTGGAGCCCGGCGTGCTGGCGCTGGATGCCATGCGCCCGCTGCCCGAGCTCGTGGACGCCGTGGCCGACTGGGTGCGCTCGGTGCCCGCGCCGGGCGAGGAGGTGCGCGCATGAAGGCCTTGAACGCGATCAAGCACCTGGCCGAGGGCCTGCTGGCCCTGTGCCTGCTGGGCATGGTGGTGGCGGTGTTCGGCAACGTGGTGCTGCGCTACGTGTGGGGCACGGGCTGGGTGGTGTCGGAAGAACTGTCCCGCCTGCTGTTCGTCTGGCTGGTCTCCGTCGCGGCCACGCTGACCTTCGCCGAGGGCAAGCACCTGGGCTTCGATCTGGTGACCACGCGCCTGAGCGGCAAGCCCGCCGCGGCCCTGCGCTGGCTCACGCGCGCGCTCATCGGCCTGTCGCTCTACTACCTCATCACCGGCGCCTGGGCCCAGGTGGTGGTGGGCATGAACAGCCGCAGCCCGGTGATGAACTACCCGCTGGCGCTGGCGGCGGGCGCCATCTTCGTGATGGGCGTGTGCATGGCCCTGCTGCTGGTGCTGCAGGCCGCCAACGAGCTGCGTGGCGGGCGCGAGGGAGGTGCCGCATGACCATCGCGCTCTTCCTGCTGGTGCTGTTCGCCGCCATGACGGTGGGCGTGCCGATCGCCTTCGCGCTCATGCTCACCGCGCTGGCGCTGATGGTGCATCTCGACTTCTTCGACGCCCAGCTGCTGGCGCAGAACGTGCAGGCCGGCTTCGACAGCTTCCCCCTGCTGGCCGTGCCCTTCTTCATCCTGGCCGGCGAGCTCATGAACGCCGGTGGCCTGAGCCGGCGCATCATCGACCTGGCGCGCGCCTTCGTGGGCCACATCCCGGGCGGCCTGGGCTACGTGGCGATCGCGGCCTCGGTCATGCTGGCCTCGATGAGCGGCTCGGCCATCGCCGACACCGCCGCGCTGGCCACGCTGCTGCTGCCCATGATGCGCCAGCAGCGCTACCCCGAGGGCACCAGCGCCGGCCTCATCGCCTCGGGCGGCATCATCGCGCCCATCATCCCGCCGTCCATGCCCATGGTGATCTACGGCGTGACCACCAACACCTCGATCAGCAAGCTCTTCCTCGCGGGCATCGTGCCCGGCCTGCTGATGGCGGTGAGCCTGGTCCTGGTGTGGCGCCGCATCTCGCGCAAGGAACAGCTGCCCGTGGCCGACAAGACCAGCTGGGCGCAGCGCCGCGCGGTGCTGAGCTCCAGCATCTGGGCGCTGTTCATGCCGGTCATCATCATCGGCGGGCTCCGGCTGGGCCTGTTCACGCCCACCGAGGCGGCGGTGGTGGCGGCGGTGTACGCGCTGATCGTGGCCATGTTCGTGTACCGCGAACTCAGCGTGGCGGGCCTGTACCGCGTGTTCGTGGACGCCGCCCGCACCACCGGCGTGGTGATGTTCCTGTGCGGCGCCGCCACGGCGGCCAGCTACATGATCACCCTGGCCGACCTGCCCAACGAACTGGCCGGCGTGATGGGCCCCCTGCTGCAGAACCCCTACCTCTTCATGGTGGTGGTGGCCGTGTTCCTGCTCGCCGTGGGCATGGTGATGGACCTCACGCCCACCATCCTCATCCTGGCGCCGGTGCTCGCGCCGCTCGCCGCCAAGGCCGGCATCGACCCGGTGTACTTCGGCTTCGTCTTCATCTTCATCGGCTGCCTGGGCCTGCTCACGCCGCCCGTGGGCACGGTGCTCAACGTGGTGGCCGGCGTGGGCGGCCTGCGCATGGAGCCGGTGATCCGCGGGGTGATGCCCTTCCTGCTGGTCTATGTCGCCATGCTGGCCTTGCTGATCGGCTTCCCCGCGATCGTGTTGCAGCCGCTCAAGTGGATGTTCTGAACCCCTTCCCGTTTTCACCCGACGGCGCACGCCGCCAACAACCCAGGAGATGACCATGAAATTCAAGCAACTCGCCATCACGCTGTCGGTGGCCCTGGCCACCGTGGCCGGCGGCCTGGCCCATGCGCAGGACTTCAAGCCGCGCATCATCCGTTTCGGCTACGGCCTCAACGAAGACTCCAACCAGGGCCGCGCGGTCAAGCTGTTCGCGCAGGAGGTGGAGAAAGCCTCGGGCGGCAAGATGCGCGTGCGCGCCATCGGTGCCGCCGCGCTGGGCTCGGACGTGCAGATGCAGCAGGCCCTCATCGGCGGCGCGCAGGAAATGATGGTGGGCTCCACCGCCACGCTGGTGGGCATCACCAAGGAGATGGCGATCTGGGACACGCCCTTCCTGTTCAACAATGCGCAGGAAGCCGACGCCGTGCTCGACGGCCCCGTGGGCCAGAAGGTGATGGACAAGCTGCAGGAGAAAGGCCTGGTGGGCCTGGCCTACTGGGAGAACGGCTTTCGCAACCTCACCAACAACAAGCACGCCGTGGCCAAGCTGGAAGACCTGGACGGCATCAAGCTGCGCGTGATGCAGAACAACGTCTTCATCGACAGCTTCAAGACCCTGGGCGCCAACGCCGTGCCGCTGCCGTTCTCCGAGCTGTTCACCGCGCTCGAAACCAAGACCGTGGACGGCCAGGAGAACCCGTACAACACCATCCTCTCCAGCAAGTTCTACGAGGTGCAGAAGTACCTCACCGTCACCAACCACGTCTACAGCCCCTGGATCGTGACCGTGAGCAAGAAGTGGTGGGACCAGCTGAGCGCGGCCGAGCGCAAGGTGCTGGCGGACGCCGCGAAAGTGAGCCGCGACTTCGAGCGCAAGGACACGCGCGCCGAGGCCGACAAGGCCCTGGCCGAACTCAAGGGCAAGGGCATGCAGATCAACCAGCTCAGCCCCGCCGAGGCCAACCGCATGCGCGACAAGCTCAGCGCGGTGAACGCCGGCATCGCCAGCAACGTGGGTGAAGACCTGTGGAAGGAAACCCAGGCGGCGGTGGCCAAGGCGCGCGGCGGCAAGTAAGCCCGCTGCCACAGAAGAAGCCGGCCCGAGGGCCGGTTTTTTCACGGGGGTGTCGCGATCACTTCGCGGGCCGTACAAGCCCGCCCCCGCCTGCGGTGAGCCGAAGGCCACCACCGGTTGGCCCTGCCAGGTGGCCGGCGCATGGGTCCACACCACCGTGCCGTCGAAGTTGCCCAGGCTGCCTGGGGGTGGCCGGGATGTCTTTCCTGCCGTGTGCCACTCTAGGTTGGCGCGCGCCGATGGGGATCGTCGAGGCGGATGGATGTGCATCAAGTCGCCGGCCCTGTAAGCTGGGCCTCACGACGCCGTGCGGGGCGTGCCCGCTCACTGGATCAGGAGACGCTGAATGCTGGCCAAAAACACCATCTGCCTCTGGTACGAGCGCGACGCGCTCGACGCCGCGCGCTTCTACGCCCAGACCTTTCCCGACAGCGCGGTGGGCCGCGTGATGCGCGCGCCCGGCGACTACCCCTCGGGCCAGGAGGGCGATGTCCTCACCGTCGAGTTCACCGTGCTGGGCCTGCCCTGCCTCGGCCTCAACGGCGGCCCCGCCTTCCAGCAGAGCGAGGCCTTTTCCTTTCAGGTGGCCACCGACGACCAGGCCGAGACCGACCGCCTGTGGAACGCCATCGTGAACAACGGCGGCCAGGAAAGCGAATGCGGCTGGTGCAAGGACAAGTGGGGCGTGTCCTGGCAGATCACGCCACGCGTGCTCACCGAGGCCGTCAACGACCCCGACCGCGCGGCGGCCAAGCGCGCCTTCGACGCGATGATGACCATGCGCAAGATCGACGTGGCGGCGATCGAGAAGGCCTGGCGCGGCGAGGCCCGCCCGGCGCGCTGAGACCCGGCGAGCGGGCCCGCTTCAGAAGCGGATGCTGACCGAGGGCGCGCTGCGCTCGGCCTCGCCGTGGTACACGGCCTCGATGTTGTTGCCGTCCGGGTCGAGCACGAAAGCCGCGTAGTAGCCCGGGTGGTAGGGGCGCTCGCCGGGGCCGCCGTTGTCGCGCCCGCCATGGGCCAGGGCGGCCTTGTGAAAGGCGTCCACCGCCGCGCGGCTGGCGGCCTGGAAGGCCAGGTGGTGGCGGCCGGTGAGATGGCCTTGCGCGGCGATGCTGTCGGCGGTGGAGACGAAGAGCTCATCGGCCCAGAAGTAGCTGTCGTCGCTGCCGCCGATGGGAATGCCCAGGGTGTCGAGGACGGCGGTGTAGAAGCGCCGCGAGGCCGCAAGGTCGCGCACCACGAGCTGGATGTGGTCGATGAGCCGGCCACGGTGCAGTTGCTGGGTTGCCATGCGGGAAGCCTCCTGGGTGGGTTCGGGTGAAGGGGCATTCTGGCGGCACCGGGCCCTGGCGTCACCCCCGCGGGGCGCGGTCGAAGGTCATCCGTTGGCCGGCTCTGCGGATTCGCCCAACCGACCCAGCCCCAGTTCCACCAATCCCTCTGCTCTGCGCAGCAGGAACAGCGCATCCAGTCCCATGCCTTGTGCCATGGCCAGACCTTCGTCGGGACCCGCCACCAGCAAGGCCGTGGCCCAGGCGTCTGCGTGCATGCAGGTGCGCGCCAGCACGGTGACCGACGCCACCGCGTTGTTCACCGGCGCGCGGCGGCGCGGGTCCATGGTGTGGGCCAGGCGCGCATCGCCCACCCGCAGGAAGCGCCGGTAGTCGCCCGAGGTGGCCACGGCCAGGTCGTCCAGCTCGATGACACCGTGCACCGCGCGCAGACCCGCCTCGGGGCGTTCCAGCGCCACGGCCCAGGGCGCGCCGCTGGCCTGGCGACCCACGGCGCGCAGCTCTCCGTCCAGCGCGGCCAGTGCGTGCCGCACACCGTGCCGTTGCAACACCGCGACCATGCGGTCCACCGCGTAGCCTTTGGCGATGCCGCACAGGTCGAGCTGCAGGGGCGCGCGTTTGCGGGCTCGGCCTGCGGACCGTTCCAGCTCAAGGCCGCCTTGCCCCGTGGGCGGCCTGGGCTGGCGCGCGGCGCGGATGGCGGCCGCGTCGGGTGCGTCGCGCACCGCGCCGAAGCCCCAGGCGTCGACCAGGTCCCCCACGCAGGGGTCGAACGCCCCCGCACTCAGGCCTTGGACATCGAGCGCGCTGTCCAGCACCTCCAGCGTTTCGGCGGGCAGGTCCACCCAGGTGCCCACAGGCGCGCGGTTCAGGCGCATGAGGTCGCTGTCGGGCTTCCAGGGCGACATCTGTTCGTCGACCTGCGCCACCGCCGCGGCGAGGTCCACGCGCAAGGCCGCCAGGTCCAGGCGGCTGTCGGTGTCGACCGTGGCCGACCAGCGCGTGCCCATGGTCGGGCCGTGCAGGGTGCTGTGCCTGCCCATTGCAGCCGCTTCAGAAGATGTCTTCGGCATAGCGCTCGCTGGCCTTGAGTTGGGCCACGCTCAGCTGCAGGGGCGCCAGCACCGCGTCCAGCGCCTCGGTGACGCCCTGCGCCATGGCGCGGCCGCCGCAGACCCGCACGATGGCGCCCCGTGCAACCTGCTCGCGCAGCTGTTCGGCGTCGCGTCGCAGGGCATCCTGCACATAGCCCCCACCGTCGGGCACCCGGGAGAAGGCCGTGTGCAAGGTGGTCAGGCGCCCCTGCGCGAGCCAGCGCTGGATGTCGGGGCCGAAGTAGAAGTCCCGCGCCGGGTCGCGCCCGCCAAAGTACAGGTGCATGGGGCGGTGCCTGTCGTTGCGGCGGATGAACCCGGCCAGCGGTGCCACGCCCGTGCCCGCACCGATCAGCAGCACGGGCCGACGCGTTCGCGGCAAGGCAAAACCCGGGTTGGCCCGAATGAAAGCGGTGACGCTGTCGCCCAGCTTCAGGCCCAGCAAATGCGTGGAGCACAGACCGCCGGCCATCTGACGCACGCAGATCTCCAGAAAGCCATCTTGCTGGCCCGAGGCCAGCGAGTAGTAGCGCGGCACGGCCGAACCCGGCGGCAGGATGCCCACGAGGTCGCCCGCCGCGAACCGCGCCAGGCCCTGCCCGCGCAGGCGCTCGCCCAGGCGCTGTGCCGGCCACGCAAAGCGCAGGATCGCCGTGGCCGGCCCGGCACCGCCGTTGTAGTCCCGGCGCTCGATCAGCGTGAGGGTTGTGGTGGACGGAACGCGCGGCACATGCTCCAGCACCAGCGGTTTGCCCAGTGCCTGCGCCAAGGCAAGGCCCCAGCGGGCGAACTGTTGGCTCGATTGCTGGTGAATGCATTCCAGCGGCAGCAGCGAGGGCCAGCCCCGCGCGCGCAGCGTCTGGTCCAGCACTTTCGCAAAGCCGCAGAAGGCCGGGAACTGCCGGTCACCAAAGCCCAGCACCGTCACCGGCACGGCGCCGGCCTTGAGCTTGGCGATGCGCGCCAGGGCATGGCTGGCGTGGGCCGGGGCCTGGCCTTCGCCATAGGTGGCCGCCAGCACGAACACCTGCCGCGTGGCGGCGGTGGTTTGAAAGTTCTCCAGCGCGCTGGTGTGCACGCGCAGGCCCAGCGGGCGCAGCGCGTCCTGCAGCGTTTGTGCAAAGCCCCAGGTGCTGCCGCCTTCGCTGGCCACGTAGATCAACACGTCGGCCTGTGCCAGCGGGCTGTTGCCCGTGATCTTGGGCGCCTGGCGGCGGGCCTGCCACCAGATGACAACGCCCGACAGCCAGAACAGCAGCACGCTGGCGCCCACGAGGCCGAGCACCACGGCCCAGGGCCAGGCCGATTCGCCCGTGTGCAGCACCACGGCCAGGTCGTACACGCGCTGCGCCACGGTGGCTTGCTGCCAGGCCAGCAGTTGCCCCGAATACCGGTCGATCCAGCCTTGACCTTGGGCCGTGGCGACTGTCCAGGTGTCCTCTGGGTCGGTGGTGCCGGGAACATTCAGCTTGCGCAGATCCCGCACAGCCATGCCTTGAAGCGTGGCCAACTGCGCGGCGGGCAGCGCCGGTTGGCCGGTGACCACCGACAGCGCGTCGGGCTCTGTCCCCGCGTCCAGCGCGACCCACCCCAGGGTGGACGCGCTCATGGTCAGCGCCGTGAGCGACGTGAGGCTCAGGACAACGAGCACCACCCGGCCCGTGACCACATGAAGGCGTTGCGCCAGCGAGCCACGCACCCGCGCCGTCAGGCGCCGCCAGCCCCCCATGCGGCGCAGCAGCAGCACCAGGGCAGAGGCGCACACCAGGCCCATGGCCAGCGCAATGCCCGCCGCGCCCCAGCGCCCCGCGTCGCCCAGCAGCAGCGAGCGGTGCAGGTTCTTCACCCAGCGCGGCAGCGCCGAGGCCTGCCACGCACCCAGCACCCGGCCATCGGCCGGGTCCACGTAAGACGCCTGCGGCTGGTCGCCAACAAAGCTGAACACCACGATGGCGCCCGAGGGCAGGTGCCGGATTTCTTCCGCGTCGGGCACCGTGCGCAACACGCGGTCCACCAGCGTCGCCACCGGCAGATCGCCCGGGGCGGCGGGTGCCTGCCACGCCTGCTGCACCGGATCGATCGCCAGCACGGCGCCGGTGACACCCAGCACCACGGCCAGGCTGCCCACCGTCAGGCCCAGCCAGCGGTGGATGGCCTTCCAGGTCAAGCGAGACCCGAGACCCTTCACTTGAACTCGAAGGTCACGGACTGGATGTACTGCTTGCCGGGCTGCGGCTTGCCGGCGTTGGCGGTGGACAGCGGCAGGCGGACTTCCGACGGGCTGTCGCGCATGTCTTCTGCGGCCGCGTCCAGGCGGATCTCGTAGCCCGCGTCGATCAGCGCATCGGCCAGCTCGGCGGTCACCTTGAGCGTGCGCCCCGCGCCCACGCTGGCGCCGGTGACGCCGTCCAGGCGCTTGGCGTCACCGGCCGAAAGGCGGCTCCAGTCGGACAGGTGCTTGTGGTACTTGGCCTTGCCGCCGGCAACCCACAGTGTTTTCACATAGGCGCCCTTGGCGTCGGTGAGGTACGCGGCGATGTAGGCGCCGTCGCCGCCGTAGTTCTTGAGCTGGGCGGTCAGCGTGAGCGGGCGGCTGTGGGCCAGCGCGGGAACGGCCAACGCGCAAGCGGTGGCCAGAAGGCTTGAAAGAGGTCTGGACATGGTGATGTTCCTGTGGGGAGGGTGGTTATTCGGCGGGGCGATCGCGGTCGCGCTCACGGTCGCGGTCGCGGTCTCGTTGGTGGTTGTCCTGCTTGAACTTCAAGACCTTCAGGGTTTCCGGGTCGATCCGCGCCTTGAAGTTGCGGCCCTGGGCATCGGTCCCCCGCACTTCGTAGCAGCCGTCATCGATCTTCAGCCGCTGTATCTGCCAGCCCTGAGCGAGTGCCATCTGCCGCACGGCGTCGCGCGACTGCCAGCGACTCAGCGGCGCGTCGCAGTCGTCGTCGGCCAGAACGGGCAGCGCCGTCAGGCACAGCGCCAGCGCCAGCAGGCCATGGCGCAAAGCGGGGTGGCGTTTCATGGGAGGTTCTTTCAAGGCGGGTCGGCGCGAGACATACCCGCCGTCTGGAAACGCATTCGCGCATGCGGGCCGAACGGCGCGTTTGTCTTCTGTTCATCGCCCAGAAGGCCATCACCGGTGGATGGATTCGACCCACTGGCTGAGCGCCACCTGGAGCGGGGTGGCCTTATTGGCTATTGGGAATCAGTGTGGACCTGACCCTGGGTGCCGGGCTTGATTTGGATCATCTGGAGCCACTTTTTTGGCCTTCGCCCGCGATGGCTGGGTGAGGGCGGCCCTGCCGGGTTTGGGGGGACAGTTCCAGACCGGGGGCTGCGGGCCGATCTGCTGCAACGAACATGTGCCCCTTGATTCGCTGCGGACCGTCGTAGCTACGACAACTAGGTGGTTCGAGCCGTCCCGAACCCCGAGTCAGCTTGGCGGCCGCATTCATTCATTTCCAGAAACTGCAACTTTCTCACGCTAGCGGTTATGCATTCCACATGTTGAGGATGTCACCGGCGTGTCGATCTCTTTAGATTGGAAATAGCACACTGCGTGTGTGTGGCGTCTCGGTCCGCTGCTTCAGCTGAACCCGTGGCACGAGAAGCATTCGATTGACTTGAACCTGAAAAGGAGACCGGACATGAGGAAGGGAATTGTTCTGCTCTTGGTGGCATTGGCGACGATCTCGTTTGCGCATGCGCATTCAGGCGGCACCGACAAGAACGGTTGTCACGCCGGCTCGAGGCCGTATCACTGCCACTGAAGATCGGTTGGCCGGCGTTGGAAGTTGCGCTGTCTCTCGCTATCGGGTGGCGCTGCTGTGGCGTCCTTGCTAGTCCTGGGTTTCGGCTTGAGACTGGATCGTGACAGTCGCTAAGGCCTCTACTTTCGGCTGCTTTCGACCCACAACTGTCCTTCTCCCAAGTTCCGAAAACCGGACCTTCAGTGTGCAAATGCAATCGCATCTAGCGGGCTGGCCGTGCCTCCGGCAGCTACCGTCAGCACGTGCGTGTAGATCATGGTCGTGGATACGTCCGAATGCCCTAGCAGCTCTTGCACCGTTCGGATGGAGCCACCTGCTTTTCAGTGGCGAGCATGGTCAGAAAACCTTTGACCTCGGTCTGCCCCAGTTCGCGCGGGTGCCGAAACCCATCTTGGCTCCGGGCCGCCCACAACACAAACGCCTTGGCCTAGTAGACATAAGCCCTCTCGGTTTGTAGGCTGTAGTGCAGGTAGCGAACCCGTTCGCGCACCTGATCGAGCAGCTTGACGGACCAGGGAGGTACCCAGTCAGGTTTGTCGGATCTGTTATACCTGTCCATGCGTCCAGTATGCTGCGCTACAGGTTTGATTTCAAACGCATTTTTTGGACGCCATGCGACTTTGTTTAACGACCACGCTTGTGGGTACTCGGTGTTTGGTCAGATAAACCACAAGTTAGACGGCAGTGAACTCCCCTGCGCCATTCGTCCTAGAGTTCGTTGCATATCGCATGCATGCGATCGCAATTGCCCATGTCGCACTCAAGTACGCGTCGACCTGGGAGACTCCGCCACCGACCAAAGTGTTTTTTGGCGAGCGTCAGGTGCTCGAAGGGAAAGCGACGGCGTTTACAAATGGTGCGATTGAGGCCGGGATCGTCCACTCTCGCGCGCTGCTTGAGTTCATGGGTCTGAAGGGCGCGGGACCTTCGACTCTTGCCGTTCGACTGAACGCGAAAAAGGACGATGTTGTCATCGAAAACACCGGGTTGCCGAAACTGTCCGTTGAGAGCGCCGTGCGCATGTACGCTGGCCCGCCTGCCGAGGCCGAAAGCGCGTTGGCCCATGTGATCTTCGTCGCGAACAAAGGCCTTGCACACACGACCTCGGCTTTCGACCGAAGCACCGGCGCGGCGCACTTGCTGGAAATCGCGTTCCGCGGCATCCCTAAGCTGGTTGTGGAGCACTTCTACAAGCCGCTTGGCCTTAAGGAGCCTACATATGAGATCACGAGCCGCCCTGCCGTCTAACAGGTCGTTCGACACGGACGCCCGGCGGCGGTCCTCCGCTTCGCTCCGTCCCTTCGCCGGTCGCCGGTCAACTCTGCGTTAGACCTCACGATGCGCGATTCATCTGGCCCCGACCCAATTGAGGGCGAAGATCAGGCCTTTGGCGGCTTTAACCTTCTCACCAAGTCTCTTCGAGATCTTGATGACCGCGGCTTGGTGCTCTCGCTCTCTGCTTTCGCTGAGGATGCGCTCGGATCACTCCTTAAGGCCTTTATGCACCCGTGTGAGGCCACTACGCAGTTGCTGGAAGGTTTCAACGCGCCGCTCGGCACACTCTCATCCCGAATTAAAGCTGCTTACTCACTGGGGCTCACAACGAAGGAACAGTTTTCGGACTTAGAGCGCCTCAGGAAGATTCGAAATGAATTCGCCCACGAATGGCGGCCCCTGTCTTTGTCTCAACCCAAGCTAGCAGCTCTCGTCGCCGCCATGAACTACAGCGGCATCGACAACCACTTTCCAAAGACTCCCGCCGAAAAGGTGCGGAGTTCGATAACTTGCCTGCTGCTCGAGTTGCGATCTGCCGCCGAACAGATTCCGAAGCGTGGCGGGCAGGTCCGAGTATCGGGCAACCACCTCATCGCAGGGTTTTCTGGTGCGAACTTTCAAGAGCAGGTCGAAAACGCGCGTAAAGAGCTCGCGCGCATCGAGGAACAGCTGGCTTGCACGGCCGACGAGGAGCAAGTGTTCTATCGCGGTCTGCTCAAGCGGTTTCCGGGACGGGTTGCGCTAATCCATCCGAAAACGGCGGAGGAACGCGCCAGCCTCGTAGCGATCCAGGAGGAGGTTAGGAATGCATCGCGCCAGAGTCCGGTCTAACAGGTCAGTCGAGCGGACCGCCTACGGCGTCCGCTCACCTTCACGCTAGACCGCATCATGGACCTTCACACCCTGCTTCCTGAACTCGTGCCAAAGGCCGTTGCCTGGGCTGAGGTTCAATCCGAGCGAATTCTTCGATGTGGTGTGTCTTTGACGCCCCACGGAATTGCCTTGGCGCGTGGGGTCGGTGTGTACCGCCCAGAACTCGTTCGAGTAGAACTGGTACCGCAATTGCCTTTGCCGGACGATCCTTTGCTACAGCAGGTCGCCCTAGCCGCAGGCCTACTGGGTCCAGATATGGTCGGCCTCACACTTGGCTATGGCATCTTCATCGTCCAGGGGCACGCGAACGACCGTCTGGTTTCGCATGAACTCAGGCACGTACACCAATACGAGACCTTTGGAAGCATTAGCGGATTCATGCCCGTCTATCTCGCCCAGATCGCCGAATTTGGGTATGAAGCGGCACCGCTGGAACGAGATGCAAGGGAGCACGAGGCGCATGCGGTCTAACAGGTCGGTCGACTCGGACACGTTGCGGCAAGGGGCCGCACGGTGCAAGATCTTGAGCGGCACTGTGCGGCCCCTTGCCGCAACGTGCCGGTCTCCTTTGCGTTAGGCCTCACGGAGACGTGACATGACACCAGCCTGGTTCAGGCTTCTCTCCGAATGGCAAGACGCCGGTCGGTTTGGGCTCACCGTTCCGTTTGTGTATGGAGCGCTTGATCGCATCCCCGACGGCCCGCTGCGCGGTGGTAAAGCGTCCGAGAAGCTCCAGTCGCTCCTGGCTTCGCTCGCCGACGAAGTTCCCGACGGGACCCTAGTTCGGCTCTTCATGTGCGGAACGGTCAGGGACCTGACACTCGCTCCTATGTCTGCGATCCCGGGCTACTGTCGCGCCATGCGGAGCGGTGATGGGCGGAGTGAGCGGTTCTATGTGCAGCAAGATCTTGTGCCAGCAGATTCATCATCTCCCCTGAGCGACCTGCACGCGGAGCTCTGGAGACGCTACGGGAATGATCTGGAAGCGGGGCGGTTTTCACTGCGAAATGGATCTTTTGCTGAATTCTCAGAGCGCGACTTACAGCTCATTGAGGCAGCACTTCGGAGGGGCGACGACGATGAGGCCTGACAGGTCGTTCGACGCGGACACGCAGCGGCATTGCGCCGTGAAGCGTGCTGGTGAGCGTACGCCTCGCGGCGCAATGCCGCCGAGTGCCGGTCAACTCTGACGTTAGGCGGCACATGAGTAGCGATCCTGTCCACAACGATTGGCTGGAGACATACAAGTCCCTCATCACCTTGGCGACTGAGGGCTTCAAGTTCTGCGCGTTGGCAAATGGTGGCGCCGCCGTGGCAATCCTTGCTTATCTCGGTAATGTGGCAGGTAAGGGCGCCTCTGCTCCGGACATGCGCTGTTCCATGGCCGCCTTTCTCTCTGGGTTGGTTCTGTGCGGCCTTGCAATGGTCTTCGCGTACTGGAACCAGTTGAATCGTCTCAATCGCTTGGCCAAGCGCCAGGATCCGAGCAAAGACTGGCGTCTGTGGGTCGCTATCGCTTTGGTGGTCGCAAGTCTCACGTCATTTGCAGTCGGCTCGTGGCAAGCGGTTGTGGCGTTCAAGTGAGCGTGCCGCCTAACCCTTCGGTGCACCCGACTTGCTACAGCGGGCTTCACCCGCTTCCGCAGGCGGGTGAACTCAAACGTTGAACGTCTGCTCCTGCGGCAGAGAGACGTCCGCTTCTGGCCGAAACCAGTCACGTTGGCTCGTGACCTTGACCGACCGCAACCGCTGCAAACCAGCCCTTCAAAGCGAATCTGCACAATCCGGCTCAGCCCCGCCAAGCTACTTACTCAGCAGCGCTTCGAGTGACAGTTCGAGCGAAGCCGCAAGCTTCGCTAGCGTTTGCAGCGAGGGATTGCGCGCTTGGCGTTCGATGTCCGCGATAAGGGCCCTGCTGACGCCCGATTGCTGGCTGAGTGCATCCTGCGTGAGCATCAGCCGCTTCCTCGCCGCGATCAGGTTCTGAGCCAGAACCTCCTCGATCAAGCCGTCGGCTTCGTCTCGGGCAAGGGGTCGCTTGCCCAGCAGCGATCCGGTCTTGACGTCCAAGGCGCGGGCCAGCTTGTCAACGATGCGCAATGAGAGCTTGGCGTGGCCGGCTTCCAGGTCCACGACCGAGCTTCTGCTGACATGCGCCTGCTGCGCCAAGGCTCGGGTGCTCCAACCGCCCTTCGCCCGCAGCGCTTGGATGTTGGCGACCAAGAGGTCGAACGGATCGGCGGATGGAGTGGCAGAGGCAGACACCCAAAAAGTGTTGCCTCGTGACGAACCCATTTGGACTGTTATAAGAAACAATTGACGCCCTTTCGCAGGGAGTCAATACGTGTTCATCACCGCCCCCGGCCTCGTCCAGCACCTCCACCCCGCCCAGGTCGCCCCGCGGCAGACGCACTGGCCGGCCATCACGCTCGCGATGGAGCGGCCCTGGTACCTGCTGGTTCATCAGGTCGTCTGCCACGGCCAGAAGCGGTCGCAGACCTCGCTGGTGGCCTGGGACACGACGCTGCTGGACCTGCTGGCCCACATACCCGTCGCCGACCTCAGCGGCATCGCGCGCCTGGACCGGCGCCACGGCGCGGGCCCGAGCTGGGCCCTGCAGTGGATCAGCGCGCTGTGGGCGCCAGCGCCGGGCGAGTCCTCGGCCGTTGGCCCCTTGCTGTTCCAGCTGGGCGCCGACCCGCAACTGCGCACCACCTATGGGCTGCCTGTGGCCGAGGCCCCGGGCCGGCGCCTGCTGTATCAGGCGTCGGGTCCGCCGGCCTCGGTCGGGGGTGTCGTCAGCCCTTGGCCACCGGGTGCCCGGCCATGATCTCCAGCGCCTGCACCAGCGCGGAGTGGTCCAGCTCACCCAGGCCGTGCGCGGCGCAGGCCTGCATCAGTTGCGCGGCATTGGCGGTTTGCGGCAGGGCCACGCCCAGTTCGCGCGCGCCCTGCAGCGCCAGGCCCAGGTCCTTCTGGTGCAGCTGGATGCGAAAACCCGGGTTGAAGGTCCGCTTGATCATGCGCTCGCCATGCACCTCCAGGATGCGGCTGGAGGCGAAGCCGCCCATGAGCGCTTCGCGCACCTTGGCCGGGTCGGCGCCGGCCTTGCTCGCAAAGACCAGGGCTTCGCCCACGGCCGCGATGTTGAGCGCCACGATGATCTGGTTGGCCACCTTGGTGGTCTGGCCGTCGCCGTTGCCGCCCACCAGGGTGATGTTCTTGCCCATGCATTCCAGCAGCGGCTTCACACGCTGGAACACGGCCGCATCGCCACCGCACATGATGGTCAGCGTGCCGGCCTTGGCGCCCACCTCGCCGCCCGAGACGGGCGCGTCCACGTAGTCGGCGCCGAGGGCGTTGATGCGCTGGGCGAAGGCCTTGGTGGCCATGGGCGAGATGGAGCTCATGTCGATCACCACCTTGCGCTCGCCAGCGTGGCCCTTCAGGCCTTCGGCCACACCGTGTTCGCCGAACAGCACGGCCTCCACGTCGGGCGTGTCGGGCAGCATGGTGATGATGACCTCGGCCTCTTTCGCCACGGCAGCGGCGTTGGCCGCGCGCACGCCGCCGGCGGCGGTGATGGCCTCGGGCACCTGGCGGCGCGTGTGCACGGTGAGCTGGTGGCCTTTGTTGAGCAGTTGCAGGGCCATGGGCGTGCCCATGATCCCTAGGCCGATGAATCCGACTTTCATTCGAGTGTTCCGTTGAAGGGAGGGGGTCAGTAGCCGCTGGCGGTCTTGCTGGTCTTCATGCCGCCGCGCATGGTGGTGACGACTTGCTGCGCGCCCGCGGCCATGAGGCGCGCGTCGGAGCTGACAGTGACGAACTGGAAGCCCATGGCGATGCGCCGGAGCGCGGCCTCGGGCGTGCCGTTGTGGATGCCCGCCACCACGCCGTGCGCCTTGGCGCGCGCCAGGATGTGCTGCACGGCTTCGGCGGCCTTGGGGTCCAGGTCGTCGAAGGTGGGCTTGCAGCCCAGGGCCAGCGACAGGTCCGACGGCCCGATGTAGACCGCGTCCAGGCCCGGCGTGGCCAGGATGTCGTCCAGGTTGTCCAGCGCCTGCGCGGTTTCGATCATGGCGAAGGCGACGATGGTGTCATTGGCGTGCTGGGGGTAGTCGGCGCCGCCGTAGAGCAGGGCGCGCACCGGGCCGAAGCTGCGCGTGCCGCGCGGCGCGTAGTGCGTGTAGGCCACCAGCTTCTCGGCGTCGGCGCGGGTGTTCACCATGGGGCAGATGACGCCGTAGGCGCCAGCGTCCAGCGCTTTCATCAGGATGCCGGGCTCCAGCCAGGGCACGCGCACCACGGGCACGGTGGGCGTGGTGCTCACGGCCTGCAGCATGGGGACCATGGCCTGGTAGTCCACCACGCCGTGCTGCAGGTCGATGGTGAGCGAGTCCCAGCCCTGGTGGGCCATGGTCTCGGCCGAGAAGCTGTTGGGGATGGCGAGCCAGCCGTTGACGGCGGCGCCGCCCTGGGCCCAGATCTCGCGCAGTCGGTTCGGTCGCATGCGGGTGCCTTGTGGGGGGTGGAAAGAACGGCGCGATCCGGCGAAGGGATCGGCCTCAGCGGTCCATGCAGGGCCGCTTGGGGTGGAAGGTCCAGTTCGGGATCAGGTACTGCATGGCGGTGGCGTCGTCGCGCGCGCCCAGGCCGTGCTGGCGGTAGAGCTGGTGTGCCTTGTCCACCTCGACCATGTCGAGCTCGATGCCCAGGCCGGGTTTCTGGGGCACCTCGATGTGGCCGTTCACGATCTTCAGCGGCTCTTTGGTGAGGCGCTGGCCGTCCTGCCAGATCCAGTGCGTGTCCATGGCCGTCACCTTGCCCGGCGCGGCCGCGCCCACGTGGGTGAACATGGCCAGCGACACATCGAAGTGGTTGTTGGAGTGCGAGCCCCAGGTCAGGCCCCAGTCGCGGCAGGTCTGGGCCACGCGCACGCTGCCGGCCATGGTCCAGAAATGCGGGTCGGCCAGGGGAATGTCGACCGACTGCAGCGACAGCGCGTGGCTGAGCTGGCGCCAGTCGGTGGCGACCATGTTGGTGGCCGTGGGCAGGCCGGTGGCGCGGCGGAACTCGGCCATCACCTCGCGGCCGGAGAAGCCGTCTTCGGCGCCGCAGGGGTCTTCGGCGTAGGCCACCACGCCGCGCATGCGCTGGCCCAGGCGGATGGCGTCTTTCAGCAGCCAGCCGCCGTTGGGGTCGAGCGTCACGCGCGCGTCGGGAAAGCGCTCGTGCAGGGCGGTGACGGCGTCGACCTCTTCGTCGCCGCGCAGCACGCCGCCCTTGAGCTTGAAGTCGTTGAAGCCGTAGCGCTCGCGCGCGGCCTCGGCCAGGCGCACGATGGCCTCGGGCGTCAGGGCGGCCTCGTGGCGCAGGCGGCACCAGGCGTCGGCGTGCGCCGGCTCGCTCGCCGGATCGGTATAGGGCAGGGGCGTCTTGCTGCGGTCGCCGACGAAGAACAGGTAGCCCAGCATTTCCACCGAGGCGCGCTGCTGGCCTTCGCCGAGCAGCGCGGCCACGGGCACCTCCAGGTGCTGGCCCAGCAGGTCGAGCAGGGCCGACTCGATGGCGGTCACCGCGTGGATGGTGGTGCGCAGGTCGAAGGTCTGCAGGCCGCGCCCGCCGGCGTCGCGGTCGGCGAAGCGCGTGTGCAGTTCGCGCAGCACGCGCTGGTGCTCGCCGATGGAGCGGCCCAGCACCAGCTCGCGCGCGTCCTCCAGCGTCTGGCGGATCTTCTCGCCCCCGGGCACCTCGCCCACGCCCGTGCGGCCCGCGCTGTCGCGCAGGATCAGCAGGTTGCGCGTGAAGAAGGGCGCGTGCGCCCCGCTCAGGTTGAGCAGCATGCCGTCGCGGCCCGCGACGGGAATGGCCATGAGCTCGGTGATGCGCGGCGTGGCGCCGACGGGGACGGGGTTCAGCATGAGAAATTCGTCAACGAAGAGGTCTGGCCCAGGGCACCGCGGAACTGGCTTTGCCAGGCCGCAGGTGCCGCCCCCTTTCAGGGGGTCGCGCGAAGCGCGGCGGGGGTTAGTCTGCTTTGATGTTGCGGCTTTCGATCAGCTTCTTCCAGCGCGCGAACTCGGCGGCCTGGAACTTGGTGAACTCCTCGGGCGTGTTGGCCACGATCTCGAAGCCCACCTCGACCAGCTTGGGCTTGATGGCCGGGTCGTTGAGCGCGTCCTTGATGGCGGCCTGCAGCTTGGCTTTCAGGTCGGCCGGAATGCCCTTGGGCGCGGCCACGGCCTGCCAGGAGTAGACGTTGGCGTCCTTGATGCCGAGCTCTTCGAGCGTGGGCACGTCGGGCAGCAGGGGCGAGCGCTGGGCGCTGGTGATGGACAGCGCGCGCAGCTTGCCGGCGCGGATCTGCGGCATGGCGGTGTTGATGTTCATGAAGGACGAGTCGACCTGGTTGCCCAGCAGGTCGGTCATGACGGGGCCGCCGCCTTTGTAGGGCACGTGCACGCCGCTGGTGCCGGTCTGCTGCCAGTAGAGCTCGGCGGTGAGGTGGTCGCTGCTGCCGTTGCCGGAGGAGGCGAAGGTCATCTTGCCAGGGTGGGCCTTCTGGTACGCGATGACGTCGGCCATGCTTTTGTGCGGCGAGGCGGCGGGCACCACGAGCACGTTGGGCGCCTGCACGGCGACGGTGATGTAGTCGAAGTCCTTGGTGGCGTCGTAGGTGACCTTGGTGAGGTGCGGCGCGATGACGTAGGGGCCGAGGGAGGAGACGAACAGGGTGTGGCCGTCGGGCGCGGCGCGGGTGACCAGCGTGGCGCCGATGGTGCCGGTGGCGCCGGGCTTGTTGTCGATGACGAAGGTGCCGCCGAACTTTTCCTGCAGCTTGGGCTGCAGGGTGCGGGCGATCATGTCGGTGGAGCCGCCGGGCGGGAAGGGCACCACGAGGGTGACGGTCTTGTCGGGCCAGGCCATGGCCGTGGTGAGGGTCATGGCGGCGCCGAGCGCGCACAACAGTTGTTTCATGGTGGCTTGTCTCCTGTTGGGTGGAAAGGGGTCTTCATTTGGTACCGGTACCAAATGAATCCGGTGGGCATGGTACCGGTACCAAAAGGACCCGTCAACGCCTGTCCGTCGGGGATATCCCGGCTCAGGTGGTTTCGCGCTCGACGATGGAGAAGCCGACGTCGAACACTGCGGGCGAGACCGGCCGCCCCTCGGCCCGGTCGATCAGGCAGCGCGCCGCCAGCCGGCCCATCTCGGCGCCGTTGATGCGCACCGTGCTCAGCGCCGGTGCCATGTCGGCCGCGAAGGACACGTCGCCGAAGCCCACCAGCGCCAGGTCGTGCGGCACGGCGATGCCGCGCACGCGCGCCTCGGTGGCCACGCCCAGCGCCAGCAGGTCGGAGCTGCAGAAGATGGCGTCCACGTCGGGCCGCTGCGCCAGCAGGTGGCCCAGCGCCTCGCGCCCGCTGCGCAGCGAACGGGACGCGCCCACGTTGACCGTTTCCACCGGCCCCAGGCCGGCCCGCTGCACCGCTTCGGTGAAGGCGTCCGCGCGGCGCTGCGCGCGCTCGTCCTCGGCGCGGATCAGCGCCAGCCGGCGGCGGCCCTTGTCCATGAGGAAGCGCGCCACCTCGCGCCCGATGTCGGCGTGCGAGAAACCCACCAGCATGTCGATGGGCGTGGGCGTCAGGTCCCAGGTTTCCACCACCGGAATGCCCGAGGCCAGCAGCCGCGTGCGGCCCTGGCTCGGGCCCAGGATGCCCGTGAGGAAGATGCCGTCGGGCCGCCGGCCCACGATGGCCTCCAGCAAGGCCTCCTCGCGCGCGGCGGAGTAGTCGGACTGGCCCAGCATGAGCTGGTAGCCGGCGTCGAACAGGGTCTCGTTCAAGGTTTCGATGGTGGGCATGAACACCGACATGACCGTGCTCGGCACCACCGCCGCGATCAGGCGGCTGCGCGAGGACGCCAGTCCGCCGGCCATGCGGTTGGGCACGTAGCCGGTTTTCTGGATCACCTCCAGCACCTTCTGGCGCACGTCGGGCGAGACCTGCGCGGGTGTGTTCAGCACGCGCGAGACGGTGATGGGCGCGACGCCCGCGAGGCGGGCCACGTCGCGCACGGTGATGGCCCCGCTGCCGCGTCGGGCGCGCCGGGAGTTGTCGGTTTCTTTCATGGGCGGCTTAGAATGGTACCGGTACCAAGCGCTTCGCGCCACGCATCCGGTCAAGGGACCGGGGGATGGCGGGTGCGCCGCATCATAGGAGACGCCCATGCCCGATACCCTGGCGAACCGCGCGGCCGCGGCGCCGCTGACGATCCGCATGCACGCCGAGGACAACGTGGCCATCGTCGCCAACGACGGCGGCCTGCCGCCCGGCAGCGCGCTGCCGGGCGGGCCGGTGCTGCGCGAGCGGGTGCCGCAGGGCCACAAGGTGGCGCTGGTGGACCTGCCCGCGGGCGCGGCCGTGCTGCGTTATGGCGTGCCCATCGGCTATGCCGTGCAGGACATTCCCGCCGGCAGCTGGGTGCACGAGCGCCTGCTGCAGATGCCCGCTGCGCGTGGGCTGGACGACCTGCCCATGGCCACGCGCGGCGCTGCGCCGCTGCCGCCGCTGGAGGGCTTCACCTTCGAGGGCTACCGCAACCCCGACGGCTCGGTGGGCACGCGCAACCTGCTGGCCATCACGCAGACCGTGCAGTGCGTGGCCGGCGTCACCGCATTCGCGGTGCAGCGCATCCAGGCCGAGCTGCTGCCCCAGTACCCGAACGTGGACGGCGTGGTGGCGCTGGAGCACGGCTACGGCTGCGGCGTGGCCATCGACGCGCCCGACGCGGCGATCCCCATCCGCACGCTGCGCCACATCAGCCAGAACCCCAACTTCGGGGGCGAGGTGATGGTGGTGAGCCTGGGCTGCGAGAAGCTGCAGCCCGAGCGGCTCTTCCCAAGCGAGGGAATCCCCATCCAGGACCGCCGTGGAACCGGCTCTGCCGGGCCACTGGCGGTGCCCCTCCTCCCAGGGGGGGAGCCGCGCAGCGGCGCGGGGGGGGTGGTCTGCCTGCAGGACGAGGCCCACGTCGGCTTCATGAGCATGGTCGATTCCATCCTGCGCCAGGCCGAGGTGCACCTGAAGCGCCTGAACGCGCGCCGGCGCGAGACCGTGCCGGCCAGCGAGCTGGTGGTGGGTGTGCAGTGCGGCGGCAGCGACGCGTTTTCGGGCGTCACGGCCAACCCGGCGGTGGGTTTTTGCACCGACCTGCTGGTGCGCGCGGGCGCCAGCGTGATGTTCTCCGAGACCACCGAGGTGCGCGACGGCATCGCCCAGCTCACCGCGCGCGCCGCCACGCCCGAGGTGGCGCAGGCCCTGGTGCGCGAGATGGCCTGGTACGACGACTACCTCAAGCGCGGCGGCGTGGACCGCAGCGCCAACACCACGCCGGGCAACAAGAAGGGCGGGCTGTCGAACATCGTCGAGAAGGCCATGGGCTCGATCGTGAAGTCGGGCAGCGCGCCGATCGCCAACGTGCTGTCGCCCGGCGAGAAGCTGAGCGCCAAGGGCCTGACCTACGCCGCCACGCCCGCGAGCGACTTCATCTGCGGCACGCTGCAGTTGGCCGCGGGCATGAACCTGCACGTGTTCACCACCGGCCGCGGCACGCCCTACGGGCTGGCGGCGGTGCCGGTGATCAAGGTGGCCACGCGCAGCGACCTGGCGCGGCGCTGGCACGACCTGATGGACATCAACGCCGGCACCATCGCCGACGGGCAGGCCAGCATCGAGGACGTGGGCTGGGCGCTGTTCCGTTTCATGCTCGACGTGGCGAGCGGGCGCCAGAAGACCTGGGCCGAGCGCTGGAAGCTGCACAACCAGTTGGTGCTGTTCAACCCGGCGCCGGTGACCTGAGCGACACGGCCGGCGCGCCCGGCCGTGTCGTTCAAGGGGTGAGGGCGCGCACGCAGCGGACCAGGGAGAGGGCCGCCGAAGGGATGGCGTGTTGCGCCGCCGTGGGGCCGGGCCCGACGTACTGCGTCCAGGTGATGCCGCCCCCCGCGCCGGTGGAACTCCAGTACTCGAAAAGGGGGCTCAGCCCACCGCTCACGCCGGCGTCCACCAGCCGGCTCTGGATGTTGGGCCGGGTGGGCGCGGCGGCGCTGCCGCAGCCGGAGCCGCGGTTGTCCCGGTCGTAGCCCAGTTCGCAGATGGCCGGCAGGTACCAGTCGGAGAAGCCGGCGTCGCTGGCGTTGTTGCAAGCCCAGGCCGCGTAGGGACTGTTCGGGTCGGTGGGGGGACCGCCGGCGTTGACGAGGGCCGCCGTGTTGGCGGCGCCCTCCGTGGGGCTGGACGCCAGGGGGCTGTCCATGGCCTGGACGGCGGTCGGCCAGGCGTTGCTCAGCGCCATCACCTGGCCGCCCACGCCGCCGGTGGGGGGCGTGGTGTCGTCCAGGTCGAACACGTAGCCGCCCTGGTACACGCTGCCGAAGCCCAGCACCCACACCGGCAGCGCCAGGGCCGGCGTGTTGCTGCCGCCGATGCGCAGCTCGGCGGGCGTGGGCGTGGTGTCCCCGGGCGCGGCCGAGGGCGTGGCGCCGGGCGTGATGGTGAGGGTGCAGCTGGCCCCCGGCGACAGGCGGGCCGCGCAGTCGGTGCCGAAGGCGCTGCCGGCTGGCAGCGCGCTGGCCGCGCTCACCGCGAGGTCGAGCGCGGCCTGTCCGCCGACGTTGGTGATGAGCACCCGCCGGGGCTGGCCCGACGCGGCCAGGGCCAGGGCGGACGCGCTGGCCATGAGGGCGGGCGCCGGCGGTGGCAGCACGACCACGGCGGGCGGCGCGGTGCCGGAGGGATTGCCGCCGCAGGCCGACAGCCCTGCGGCGCAGAGCAGGGCGGGCAGCGTTCCATGTCGGAGAGAGGCCATGTCCGTGAACCCAGGGGAGTACCGAGGGCGCACAAGCTAGCACCGGCCTCGGTGCCGCACTCTGTTGTTTCTCTTACTGGATCGCCGCCCCGGCCGGTGGTCGGGCCTACCGCCTGCGCAGCAGGCCCTGGCTCACTGCCGCAGCGGCGGCTCGGACGGCGGCATCGGCATCGGCGCCGGCGCCGGCATTGGCGCCGGCACGGTGGTTTCGATCGAGCGGATCAGCCCGCCGCCACTGACCGAACCCGAGACCTCGCCTTCGCCGCGCACCATGCGCTCGCAGATGGCGCGCTCATCGGCCGCGGTGTGCACCTGGCAGCGCTGCAGGGCGTTGCGCTGCAGCTGTTCCGGCGACACCGGCGCGCGCGGGCTGCGGCGGGCCTGTTGGCGGGCCGCGCCCAGGTCGCGCAGGCAACTGGTGCGCGACTCCGGGTTGCTCATGGCGGCGCAGGCGGCGCGCTCCTGCTGGTAGCGGTTGTCGGTCGAGGTCTTGGCCGCGCCGGCACCCTGGGCCCAGGCGGGCAGCGCGAGCGCCAGGGCGGCGGCGGCGGCCAGGCAGTGGCGGGTGAAGGCAGCGGGGGAATGGGAGGCTTGGGTCATGGGCGTTCTCCTGAAGGCGCGGGACCAGGCCCGTCGCGTCCACCCATGCTAGGAACGGCCCGCGCCGGGCTGTGTAGGACCGGTCCGACCCGCGCGCCGGACAGGCCCGTCACCGAGGGGTTGGAGGCCTCAGCCGCCCGCGCGTTCCATGGCCTTGGCCATGGTTTTGCCCAGTTCCACGCCCCACTGGTCGAAGGCGTTGATGCGCCAGATGGCGGCCTGGCAGAACACCTTGTGCTCGTACAGGGCGATCAGCGCGCCCAGGCGCCCGGGGTCGAGCCGGTCGAGCCAGAGCAGGTGGCTGGGGATGTTGCCGGGGAACTGGCGGTGCGGCGCCAGGGCGTGCGCGGTTTCGGCGTCGGCGCCGTCCTTGAGCAGCTGCGCCTCGGTCTCTTCGAGCGTGCGACCCAGGGCCATGGCCTGGGCCTGGGCGCGCAGGTTCAGGTTCACCACGGCGTGGTGCGCGCCGGCCAGCGGCAGCGGCGTGTCTTCGCTCAGGACGCCGATGAAATCGACCGGCAGCGCGTGGCGGCCCTGGTGCACGAGCTGGAAGTAGGCGTGCTGGCCGTCGATGCCCAGGCCGCCCCAGACGATGGGGCCGGTGTCCACCGTGGCCTCGCTGCCGTCCAGGTGCGTGCGCTTGCCGTTGGATTCCATGTCCATCTGCTGCACGAAGGGCACGAAGCGCACCAGGCGCGAGGCGTAGCAGGCAATGAGCTGCGTGGGCATGCGCAGGAAGTTGCGGTTCCACACACCGTGCAGGGCCAGGCGCACCGGCAGGTTCTCTTGCAAGGGGGCGTGCAGGAAATGCCCGTCCATGGCGCGCGCGCCGGCGAGCAGCTCGCGAAACGCCGCCGCGCCGATGCCGATGGCCAGCGGCAGGCCCAGCGCCGACCACAGCGAGTAGCGCCCGCCGACCCAGTCCCAGAACAGGAAGGTGCGCTCGGGGTCGTAGCCCAGCTCGGCGGACTTGGCCGGCGTGGCGGTGATGGCCACCAGGTGCCGGGCGATGGCGTCGGCCGGCACGCCCTGGTCGGCCAGCCAGTGGCGCGCGCTGGCGGCGTTGGTCAGGGTTTCCTGCGTGGTGAAGGTCTTGCTGGAGACGATGAACAGCGTGCGTTTCGCATCCAGGCCGCGCAGCACGCTCCACAGCGCCCAGGCGTCGGGGTTGGAGACGTAGTGCACGCGCACCGCGTCGCTGGCCAGGTGGGCGAGCGCGTCGGCCGCCATGCGCGGGCCCAGGTCGGAGCCGCCGATGCCGATGTTGACGACGTCGGTGAAGGCGTCGCCCGCGTGGCCGCGCACGGTGCCGGCGCGCAGCTCTTCGGCGAAGCGGCAGACGCGGTCGAGTTCGCGCTGCACCAGCGCGTGGATGGCGTTGCCCCAGGGGCCGCCGGCCTCGCCGCCGCGCAGGGCCACGTGCAGCACGGGGCGGCCTTCGGTGGTGTTGATGGCCTCGCCGCGGAACATGGCCTCGCGCTGCTCGGCGATCTGGCTCTGCGCGGCGAGGTCGAGCAGGGCGCGTTCGATCTCGGTGCCGATGGCCTGGCGGCTGGCGTCGAGCGTGAGGCCGGCGGCGGACCAGGTGAGGCGGCGCGCGCGCTCGGGCTCGGCGAGCCGCTCGCGCAGCGGCACCGGCGGTTCGTTGGCGAGCGCCTGGAGGTGTTGCCAGGCGGGCAGGGCGACGGGCAGTGGCATGGTGGTCATGGGTGTGGCGGGCGCGCGGCGCGGGCGCTGTCGGGCGCGCCGGTGGCGTTCATTGTCCCTGCGCGAGCGCGGTGGCTTCGCGCGCCAGCCGGGTGATGCGCGCCCAGTCGCCGTCGCGCAGCGCGTCGGCCGGCGTGAGCCAGGAGCCGCCGGCCATGGCGACGTTGGGCAGGGCGAGGAAGTCGCGCAGGTTCTCGGGACTCACGCCGCCGGTGGGACAGAAGCGCACGTCGGGGAGGGGCGCGCCCAGGGCCTTGAGCATGCCGATGCCGCCGGCCTGCTGCGCGGGGAAGAGCTTCATGAGCGTGAAGCCCTGGTCGCGCGCGCGCATGACCTCGCCGGGCGTCATCACGCCGGGAATGAAGGGCAGGCCGGTGGCGCGCATGGCGTCCACCAGCGCGTCGGTGCAGCCGGGCGAGAGCGCGAAGCGCGCGCCGGCGTCGATCACGCGCGGCACGTCGCTGGGCCGCGTGACGGTGCCGGCGCCCAGGTGCATCTGCGGCAGGGCCCGGGCCACGGCCTCGATGGCGTCGAGCGCCACGTCGGAGCGCAGGGTGATCTCCATGACGTCGATGCCGCCGTCGAGCAGGGCATGGGCGAGTGGCACGGCCTGCCGGGCGTCGCTGAGCACGATGACGGGCACGACGCGCGATTGGAAGGCGGGGTGGCTGAGGTGCTGGTCTTGCATGGGCGGTGAGCGGTGACGGTGTCGGGTGGGGTTCAGGCGAACAGCGGCGAGGCACCCTGTTCGGCGCCGCCGACGTGGGCGCGGAACAGGCCGAAGAGCTCGCGGCCCGTGCCATGGGTGTTGTGGGACAGGTCGGGTTCGGGCAGGGCGCGCGCGGCCAGCGTGGCCTCGTCCACGTCGACCTTGAGCAGGCCGCGCTCGGCGTCCAGCGTGATGAGGTCGCCGTCGCGCACGCGCGCGATCGGCCCGCCCGCCACGGCCTCGGGCGTGACGTGGATGGCCGCGGGCACCTTGCCCGAGGCGCCGGACATGCGGCCGTCGGTGACCAGGGCGACCTTGAAGCCCTTGTCCTGCAGCACGGCCAGCGGCGGCGTGAGCTTGTGCAGCTCGGGCATGCCGTTGGCGCGCGGGCCCTGGTAGCGCACCACGGCCACGAAGTCCTTCTCCAGCTCGCCGGCCTTGAACCTGGCCAGCAGCTCCTGCTGGTCGTGCACCACCACGGCGGGCGCGCGCACCACGCGGTGTTCGGGCTTCACGGCCGACACCTTGATCACGCTGCGGCCCAGGTTGCCGGTGAGCAGGCGCAGGCCGCCGTCGGCGCTGAAGGGGTCGCTCGCAGGGCGCAGCACGTTCAGGTCGGCGCTGCGCTCGGGCACGGGGCGCCAGGCCAGGCGCTCGCCGTCCAGCCAGGGCTCCAGGCCGTAGGCGTCCAGGCCCGGGCCCATCACTGTGTGCACGTCGGCGTGCAGCAGGCCGGCGCCGCGCAGCTCGCGCATCAGCACGCCCAGGCCACCGGCCGCATGGAAGTGGTTCACGTCGGCGCTGCCGTTGGGGTAGACGCGCGCCAGCAGCGGCACCACGGCCGACAGCTCGGCGAAGTCGTCCCAGTCGATCAGGATGCCGGCGGCGCGCGCCATGGCCACCAGGTGCAGGGTGTGGTTGGTGGAGCCGCCCGTGGCCAGCAGGCCGACGACGCCATTGACGATGGCCTTCTCGTCGACGATCTGCCACAGCGGCACGTAGGGCTGGCCGGTGCGCCCGCTGTTGGCCACGGCGCGCTCCACGGCGGCCTTGGTGAGGGCCTCGCGCAGCGGCGTGCCGGGGTTCACGAAGGAGCTGCCCGGCAGGTGCAGGCCCATGATCTCCATCAGCATCTGGTTGCTGTTGGCGGTGCCGTAGAACGTGCAGGTGCCGGGCGCGTGGTAGGCGCGCGCCTCCGATTCGAGCAGGGCCTCGCGGCCCACCAGGCCCTGCGCGTACTGCTGGCGCACCTTGGCCTTTTCATCGTTGGACAGGCCCGAGGTCATGGGGCCGGCGGGCACGAACACCGTGGCCAGGTGGCCGAACTGCAGCGCGCCCATGAACAGGCCGGGCACGATCTTGTCGCACACGCCCAGCATGAGCGCGGCGTCGAACACGTTGTGCGAGAGCGCCACGGCGGTGGCCAGGGCGATGGTGTCGCGCGAGAACAGCGACAGCTCCATGCCGGCCTCGCCCTGGGTGATGCCGTCGCACATGGCGGGCACGCCGCCGGCCACCTGGGCGCTGGCGCCGATCTGCTGCGCGTGCCAGCGGATCAGGCTGGGGTAGCTCTCGAAGGGCTGGTGCGCCGAGAGCATGTCGTTGTAGGCGGTGACGATGCCGATGTGCGGCGCGCGCTCGGCGTGGATGCGCAGCTTGTCTTCGGCGGGCAGCGCGGCCGTGGTGTGGGCCATGTTGGCGCAGCCCAGGCCGGCGCGCTGCGTGCCGCGCGTGCGCTGCGCGGCCATGTGCTGCAGGTAGGCGCCGCGCGTGGGCGCGCTGCGTTCGGTGATGCGCCGCGTGACGCGCTCGAGGATGGGGTTGAGGTCTGTGGTGTTCATGGTCGTGGGGCGATCAGGCGAGCCACACCTGCACAGGGGTCGTGTGTTGGTGAAGGACGAGCGAGATCGGCAGCGTGTCGTCTTCGGACAGCCGGGCCTGCTGGTACACGCGCAGCTTGGCGGGGCCGATGAGGGGCAAGACCAGTTCCCGCGTGGCCAGCAGCGCGGGCAGGGTCAGGGTCAGGCGCGCGTGCGGCGCGTTCAGCGGGCGCGTCCAGGCGACGGGGCCGCTGGCGTGCAGGGCCTGGCTGAGGCCGCCCGCGTGGGGGAAGAGCGAGGCGGTGTGCCCGTCCTCGCCCATGCCGAGGATGGCGAGGTCCCAGGGCCAGGGCTGGGTGGCCAGGCGCTGGCTGGCGGCGTCGGCGAGCGCCTGCAGCGCGGCGTCGTCCAGCGTGGCGGGCAGGTCGTCGAACCAGGGCACGAAGGTGGCCGCCGCCGCGCCCTGCTGCAAGAGGTGCTCGCGCACCAGGGCGGTGTTGCTGTCGGGGTGGTCGGGCGGCACGCAGCGCTCGTCCACCAGGGTGATGCTCACGCGCGACCAGTCCAGCGGCTGCGCGCGCAGCGCATGGAACAGCGGCACTGGCGAGCGGCCGCCGGAGACCGCCAGCACCGCATGGCCGCGCCCGGCGATGGCCTGGTGCAGGCGCAGGCCGGTCCACGCGGCCAGGCGCTGCGCGAGTTCGGCGGGCGTGTTGCACGGGTGCTGGTTCATGGGCTCAGGTTTCTTCCGACCAGGTGGAGTCTTCGCGCGCCATGAGGGCGGAGGAGGCGGCCGGGCCCCAGCTGCCGGCGGCGTAGGCGCGCGGCTTCTCGCCCAGGGACTTCCAGCCCTCGATGATGGGCTCTACCCAGGTCCAGGCGGCCTCCAGTTCGTCGCGCCGCATGAAGTGCGTGAGCCGGCCCTTGATGACGTCGATGAGCAGGCGCTCGTAGGCCTCGGCGCGGCGGCCCGCCAGGGCCGACTGCAGGTCCAGGTCGAGCGCGACCGGGCGCAGCTTCATGCCGCTGCCGGGCTGCTTGGCCATCATCTGCAGCTGCACGTGTTCCTCGGGCTGCAGGCGGATCAGCAGGCGGTTCACCGGTTCGCGCGGCGCGTCGGGGAACAGCGAATAGGGCAGGGGCGCGAACTCGACCACGATCTCGCTGCGCCGCTCGGCCAGGCGCTTGCCGGTGCGCAGGAAGATGGGCACGTTGGCCCAGCGCCAGTTGTTGATGTGGGCGCGCAGCGCGACGAAGGTCTCGGTCTCGCTGGTGGCGGGGACGTTGTCCTCCTGCAGGTAGCCCACGGCGCGTTCGCCGCCCACGTTGCCGGGGCCGTACTGGCCGCGCACGGTGTCGCGCGCCACGTCGGCCACCGTCATGGGCCGCAGCGAGCGCAGCACCTTGAGTTTTTCGTCGCGCACGGCGTCGGGGTCGAGCGAGACCGGCGGCTCCATGGCCACGATGCACAGCAGCTGCAGCAGGTGGTTCTGCACCATGTCGCGCAGCGCGCCAGTGCCGTCGTAGAAGCCCGCGCGGCTGCCCACGCCCACCGACTCGGCCACCGTGATCTGCACGCTCTTGATGCTGGGGCTGCGCCACAGCGGCTCGAAGATGGCGTTGCCGAAGCGCAGCACCATGAGGTTCTGCACCGTCTCCTTGCCCAGGTAGTGGTCGATGCGGAAGGTCTGCGATTCGCTGAAGTACCGGGCCACCTCGTCGTTGATGGCGCGCGCCGAGGCCAGGTCGTGGCCCAGGGGTTTTTCCAGCACCACGCGCGAGTGCGGGTCCACCAGGCCGGCGCCGTGCAGGTTCGCGCAGATGGCGGTGAACAGCGTGGGCGCGGTGGCGAGGTAGTAGACGCGGTCCACGCCGGGCCGCAGGGCCTGGCCGAGCGCGGCGAAGTCCTCGGGGCGCGTGGCGTCGAGCGAGACGTAGACCAGCCGCTGCATGAAGCCGCGCCAGCCCGCGTCGTCCAGCGCGTCGGCGGCGATGAAGCCGCGCACCTTGTCGTCGATGAAGGCCGTGAAGGCCGCGCGGTCCCAGGCGTGGCGGCCCAGGGCGACGATGCGCGTGTCGTCCGGCAAGGTCTTGTGCAGGTGCGCCATGTAGAGCGCCGGCAGCAGCTTGCGCAGGGACAGGTCGCCCGCGCCGCCGAAGATGACGAGGTCCAGGGGCGCGTCGGGTGGGGTGCTGGTCTCCATCGTTGGGACGGGTGGCTTCACGAGTTACGAAGTGGCTCGATCATAGTGAAATAAAGTTACCAACGGGTTACCTTTGGCGGGGGTTCACAGGTGCGACCGTGTCGCACCCCGAGGGTTCCGTCAAGTCGCGGCGGTATCGGCGCGCAGGCCGTCGGCGTTGAGCCGCAGCACGCGGTCGGCGCGGCGCGCGGCGGCCTCGGCATGCGTCACCAGCACCAGCGAGGCGCCGTGTTCGCGGGTCTGGGCGCACAGCAGGTCCATCACGCGCGTGGCGGTGGCCGGGTCCAGGTTGCCGGTGGGCTCGTCGGCCAGCACGATGGCGGGCCGGTGCACCAGGGCGCGGGCGATGGCCACGCGCTGCAACTGCCCGCCCGACAGCTGGGCGGGCAGGCGCGCGCCCAGGCCTTCGAGGCCGACCGCGTCCATGAGGGACTGCACGCGCGCGGGGTCCGGGCGGTTCAGCAGCAGCAGGGGCAGGCCTATGTTCTGCGCCACGTCCAGGTGCGGCAGCACGTGGAAAGCCTGGAAGACGAAGCCCAGGTTCGCGCGCCGCCAATGGGCGCGGTGCGCCTCGTCGAGGGCGCCGAGGTCGGTGCCGCCGTGCCACACGCGGCCCTCGCTCCAGTCGTCGAGTGCGGCCAGGCAGTTGAGCAGCGTGGACTTGCCCACGCCCGATTCGCCCACGATGGCGATGAACTCGCCGGGCTCGACCCGCAGGTCGACGTGGCGGAACACCGGTGTGTCGCCATAGAACTTGCCCAGGTTCTCGGCGATGAGGCTCATCGTGGGTTCCCCAGCCACCCGCGTACCTGCGTCAGCACCCGTTCCAGCGCATCGGGCGCGTCGGCCGCCACCACCACGCGCCTCGGCATGGAGCGCAGCCAGGTGAGCTGGCGTTTGGCCAGCTGGCGCGTGGCAAAAACGCCGCGGTCGCGCAGCTCGGCCAGCGCGGCGGCGTCGGGCGCGGGCGAGGCCTCCAGGGCGGCCCAGGCCTGGCGGTAGCCCACGCAGCGCATGGACGGCAGCTCGGCGTGCAGGTCGCCGCGCGCGCGCAGGGCGCGCACTTCGTCGAGCAGGCCGGCGGCGAGCATGGCCTCGAAACGCTCGGCGATGCGCGCGTGCAGCCAGCCGCGGTCCTGGGGTTCGAGCGAGATCAGGTGGGCTTCGTCGAGCGGGCCCGCGGGGTCGCGCGGGCGGCCTGAGTGGAAGCTGGAGAGCGGGCGGCCCGAGACCTCGAACACCTCCAGCGCTCGCTGGATGCGCTGCGCGTCGTTGGGGAACAGGCGCGCGGCGGTGGTGGGGTCCACGCGCTGCAGTTCGGCGTGCAGCGCGGGCCAGCCCTGGTTGCGGGCGCGCGCCTCGAGCGCGGCGCGCACGGCGGGGTCGGCGCCGGGCAGGTCGTCCAGCCCGTCGAGCAGGGCCTTGAAGTACAGCAGGGTGCCGCCCACCAGCAGGGCGGTGCGGCCGCGCGCGGCGATCTCATCGATCAGGCGCGTGGCGTCGCGCGCGAAGTCGGCCGCGCTGTAGGCCTGCGCGGGATCGCGGATGTCGATCAGGTGGTGCGGCACGGCCGCCAACTCGGCCGCCGTGGGCTTGGCGGTGCCGATGTCCATGCCCCGATAGACCAGGGCCGAGTCGACGCTGACGATCTCCACCGGCCAGCGCGCGGCGATGGCCAGGGCCGCCGCCGTCTTGCCGCTGGCGGTGGGGCCCGCCAGGGCGATGCAGCGCGGCGCCGGGGGGTTCATGTGGTGGCGACTCGCGTCGGCGGCGTGTGCGGCTCGCCGTGTCGCTGCACCAGGGTCCAGGCCGTGGTGGCGATGACCACGCACCAGAACCACACGCTGTCGGTGAGCGGGCGCACCGTGCCGGCGCCCAGCGCGGGGTCGGACAGCGCCAGACCCAGCCAGCCGCCGATGCCGAAGGCCACCACCATCATGAGGAAGCCCGCCAGCGCCGAGGCCGCGCCGGCCGCCTGCGGGAAGGGCGCCACCGCGCCGCTCTGGCCGCAGGGCTGGTGCACGCCGTGGCCCAGCATGAACAGGTAGAAGGGCAGCAGCACGCTCCAGAGGCCTTGCACGCCCAGCAGGGGCAGCACGCCGATGAGCGTGCCGCCCGTGAGCGTGACGATGGCCGCCAGCCCCACCGTGCGGCGCACGCCCAGGCGCACCAGCAGGCGGCGGCAGATGAAGGTGCCCACGATGTACACCAGCGACATGGTGAACATCACGATGCCGTACTGCGTCTTGCTCAGTCCCAGCACGCCGATCAGCACGAAGGACGAGGAAGCGAGGTAGCTGAACAGGCCCGCGTAGGACGCGGTGGCCAGCAGCGTCCAGGCCCAGAAGGTGGGGTTGCGCGCGATGTGGGACCAGTTGCGCAGCAGCGGCCCCGGGCGCAGCGCGTCGGGGTTGCGGCGCGGCACGGTTTCCTGGAAGCGCCACACCAGCAGCGCCAGCGTGCCCGCGCCGAACACCGACAGCGCCAGCAGGGCCACGCGCCAGCCGTAGTGGTCGGACAGCAGGCCGCCCAGGGGCGCGCTGCAGCAGGCGATCACGCCCAGGCCGGTGAGGCCCTTGCTCATCACGCGGGCGCCCTCGCTGGGCGCGTACAGGTCGCGCACGATGGCGCGCGCGCACATCACGGCCGAGCCCATGGCCACGCCCTGCAGCGTGCGCCAGGCGATGAGCTGGTCCATGGACTGGGAGAAGGCCCCGCCGGTGGTGGCGGCCATGTACAGCAGCATGCCGCCGATCAGGATGGGGCGGCGGCCGAAGCGGTCCGACAGCGGCCCCCACACCAGCTGCGAGACCCCGAAGGCCAGCAGCAGCGCGGTGAGGGTGAACTGGGCCTGCGCCACGCTGGCGCCGAAGCCCTGGGTGAGCGTGGGCAGGGCGGGCAGGTAGAGGTCGGTCGTAACGGGCTGGATGCCCAGCAGCAGCGTGAGCACGAGCACGACCAGGCCCGGCGACATGGCGGAGGAGGGGGCGGACATCCAATCGAGGGTAGCAGATGCCCGCGCTGGCCGGGGTACTGCAGCGACCCGTGCCGCATCAGGTGGTCGAACCGAGAGGTACCACGGAACCGGCTCTGCCGGGCCGTTGGTACCGCCCCCTTGAGGGGGCGCGCGCAGCGCGGCGGGGGTGTTTCGCGTCAGCGCGCGACGAGGCGGATGCTGTCGTCCAGGCCGAAGAGCTCGGCCAGGGCCGCGCGGTACTGCGCCTGGCCCACCGAGTTGGTGTTGTGGTGCGAGCCGCCCTCCACCAGCACGAAGCGCTTGGGGCCCTTGGCGGCCTCGAACAGGCGCTGGCCGAGCTCGGGCTTGATGAGCTGGTCGGCGCTGCCGTGCACCACCAGCAGGGGCGAGCCGATGTCGGGCACGCGCTGCAGGGAGTCGAAGCGCTGCGTGATGAGGGGCGAGAGCGGCAGCCAGCCCCACTTGAAGGTGCTGACCACGTCGGGGATGGAGGTGAAGGTGCCTTCCACCAGCGTGCCCTTCTCGTCGTTCACCTGTGTGGCGAGCTGGATGGCGATGGCGCCGCCCAGCGAGTGGCCGAAGATGTAGCGCGGCCGCTCGGGGTAGCGCCGGGCGAGCCAGTCCCAGGCGGCGCGCGCGTCCTCGTAGGCGCTGCGCTCCGAGGGCAGGCGGTTGGTGCTCTGGCCGAAGCCGCGGTAGTCGATGCCCAGCACCGAGAAGCCCAACTCTTCCATGCGGCGCATGCGGAAGGCCGAACCGGTGACGTTCCAGCGCGCGCCGTGCAGGTACAGCAGCACCGGGGCCCGGGGGTTGGCGGCGAAGTTCTCGTGCGGCGCCCACAGGCCGTGCAGGCGCACGTCCTCCTTGTCCTGGGCCGAATGGAAATCGATCCACACGTCTTCCATGGACTCGGCGGCGTAGGCGCCGCCGCTCCAGGCGCGGTCGGAGGGCTGGAAGATCCAGACGCGCTGCTTCTCGTCCAGCGTGGCGCAGCCGGCCAGGAGGGCCAGGGCGGTGGCGAGGCTCAACAGCAGACGGGTCATGACCGGGGAACAGAGGCGCGGCGCGCCACAAAAGTTCATCTGGCTGGGGTAAGTCCCAGGCAAGCAAGGTCGGTGCCGGGTCTGGCGCGGCGGGGCCTACCTTCCGCGCAGGAACAGGGCGTCGAGTTCGCGCAGGCCGAGCTGGCGCCAGGTGGGGCGGCCGTGGTTGCACTGGTCGCTGCGCTCGGTGACTTCCATCTGGCGCAGCAGGGCGTTCATCTCGTCCAGGGTCAGGCGGCGGTTGGCGCGCACCGCGCCGTGGCAGGCCATGGTGGCCAGCAGCTCGTGCTCGGCGCGCTGCAGCACGTGGCTGGCCTCGTGCTGGGCCAGCTCGGCGAGCACGCTGCGCGCGAGCTCCACGGGGTCGCCCTGGGCCAGGGTGGTGGGCACGGCGCGCACCGCCAGGGTGCGCGCGGACAGCGGCGCCACGTCCAGGCCCAGCGCGGCCAGCGCCTCGGCCCGGCTTTCGGCGGTGGCGGTCTCCTCGGGCGTGGCCGCGAAGGTGGCGGGAATCAGCAGCGGCTGGCTGGCCAGCGCGCGCTCGGCCAGCTGGCGCTTGAGCCGCTCGTAGACGATGCGCTCGTGCGCGGCGTGCATGTCCACGATCACCAGGCCCTGGGCGTTCTCGGCCAGGATGTAGATGCCTTGCAGCTGGGCGATGGCGCGGCCCAGGGGCCAGTCGCCGTCGGGCAGGGGCGTGTGGGTGGCCGCCTCGGCGGCCCCGGGGCGGGTTGCCGGCGCCCAGCCGCCATCGGCCGGGTGCGGCGGGCGGGTGGTGGCCGAGCTGAAGGGGCCGGCCGGCGCCGCGGCGGCGCCCCACAGCGCCGACACGTCGCTCACCCGGTGGCCCGGCTCGGGCTCGCGCGGCGGGAAGCTGAAGCCGGCCTGGCGGCCAGGCGGTGTCCAGGCGGGCGCTGGGGCTGCGGGCGCCGCGGCGGCGCCGGGCGCCGACTCCAGCGCCTGGCCGGCGCGCGGCACGGCCAGGGCCGATTCCACCGCCTGCTGCACCGCGTGGTGCACCTCGCGGCTGTCGCGGAACCGCACCTCGATCTTGGTCGGGTGCACGTTCACGTCCACGCGCTCGGGCGCGATCTCCACGAACAGCGCGTAGACCGGCTGGCGCTGGCCGTGCAGCACGTCGTCGAAGGCGGCGCGCACCGCGTGCGCGATGACCTTGTCGCGCACGAAGCGGCCGTTGACGTAGGCGAACTGCTGGTCGGCGCGCGCGCGCGCCGCGTCGGGGATGCCGGCGAAGCCGCTGACGCGCAGGCCGCGCGCGTCGGAGCCGTCGGCGGGCCACATCAGGGGCACGGCGCGCTCGATGAAATCGTCGCCCAGGACGTCGGCCAGGCGCCGCGCGATGCCGTCCAGGCCCGGCAGCGGCACGGCGCGCCACTGCGCCGCCAGCCTGCCCTCGTGCCAGATGGCGAAACCCACGTCGGGCCGCGCCAGCGCGTGGCGGCGCACGGCCTCGATGCAGTGGGCGAGCTCGGTGTTGTCGGACTTGAGGAACTTGCGCCGCGCGGGCGTGGCGTAGAACAGCTCGCGCACTTCGATGGAGGTGCCGCGCGAGCGCGCGCCGGGCGCCAGCTCGCCGCTGCGGGCCTCCAACTGCCAGGCGTGGCCCTCGCCCTCGGTGCGCGAGAGCAGGCCCATCTCGGCCACCGAGGCGATGGCGGCCAGCGCCTCGCCGCGAAAGCCCATGGTGCCCACCGATTCGAGCTCGGCCAGGCTGGCGATCTTGCTGGTGGCGTGGCGCTTCAGGGCCTGCGGCAGTTCGGCGCGCGGGATGCCGATGCCGTCGTCCTCCACCGCGATCAGCCGCACGCCGCCGCCGAGCAGGCGCACGGTGATCTGCGTGGCGCCGGCGTCCAGCGCGTTGTCCACCAGCTCGCGCACCACCGAGGCCGGCCGCTCCACCACCTCGCCCGCGGCGATCTGGCTGATCAGCTCATCGGGCAGTTCGCGGATGGGGCGGCGCGGGGGCGGAGAAGTCATCGCAGGATTGTAGGAAGCCGCGCCGATAATGCCCGCCCATGGAACTGATCACCTTCCTCATCGACTTCATCCTGCACGTCGACCAGCACCTGCAAGCCTTCGTGCAGACCTATGGCATGTGGGTGTACGCGCTGCTGTTCCTCATCATCTTCACCGAGACGGGCGTGGTGGTCATGCCCTTCCTGCCGGGCGACTCGCTGCTGTTCGTGGTGGGCACGCTGTGCGGCGCCGGACTCATGAGCCTGCCGCTGGCCATGGCGCTGCTGGTCGTGGCGGCCATCCTGGGCGACCAGACCAACTACTCCATCGGCCGCTACTTCGGGCCCAAGGTCTTCCAGTGGGAGAAGTCGCGCCTGTTCAACAAGGACGCCTTCAACCAGGCGCACGCCTTCTACGAGCGCTACGGCGGCATCACCATCATCCTGGCGCGCTTCATGCCCTTCATCCGCACCTTCGCGCCCTTCGTGGCCGGCGTGGCCGAGATGACGCGCGCCAAGTTCACCGCCTACAACGTGATCGGCGCGCTGATCTGGGTGATCGGCCTGGTGGGCGCGGGCTACCTGTTCGGCAACCTGCCCTGGGTGCAGGCCAACCTGAGCAAGATCATCTGGGCGCTGATCCTCGTGCCGGGTCTGATCGCCATCGTGGGCGCCTGGCGCGCCCGGCGCCAGGCCGAGCGCGACATCGCCGCCCGCTGAGGCGGGCCGTGCCTCAGGCGGCCACGGTCCGGTGCAGCACCGGCGTTTCGGGCACCGGGTAGCCGGCCGCGCCGAAGGTGCTCACGATGGCGCGGTGCGTGTCGAAGTAGACCTGCCAGTAGTGGTCGGTGTGGGTGTAGGGGCGCACGCACAGCAGCGGGCCTTCGGGCGTGAACTGCAGGATCTCCACGTCGGGCGCGGGCGCGGCCTTCACGTTGGGGATGGCGGCCACCGCCGTGCGCAGGCGCTGCATGGCGTCGTTCACGTCCACGCCGTTGGCCACCTTGGCCACGCAGTCCACGCGGCGGAAGGCCTCGGTGCTGTAGTTCTGGATGTTGTCGCCGAAGGCCTTGTTGTTGCCCACGATGGTGGTCACGTTGTCCGGCGTGAGGATGGTGGTGGCGAACAGTCCCAGCTCCTTGACCGTGCCCGTGACGCCGCCCGCGCTGATGAAGTCGCCCACCTTGTAGGGCCGCAGCACCTGCAGGAAGATGCCCGCCGCGAAGTTGGCCAGCATGCCGCTCCAGGCTGCGCCGATGGCCAGGCCCGCGCCCGCCAGCAGGGCCGCGAAGGAGGTGGTGCGGATGCCGAAGATGTCCAGGATGGCCATGATCAGCACCACGGTGAGCAGCACCGACAGGATGGACTTGAGGTAGCGGATCAGCGTCATGTCGATGCGGCCGCCGCGCTCCATGGCCACGCCGATCAGGCGCACCGCGATGCCGATCAGCCAGCGCCCGATGACCCAGGCCGCGATCGCGCCCAGCACCTTCAGGCCGAAGTCGGCCCCCTGCGTGACGATGAAGTTCCAGATGACTTCCGTGTTCATAATGGCTCCTGCCTTCCCGGTGGTTGATGGTTCCCTCGCGGCCATGCCGCGGTCCCGAAGGTAGCGCTGCGCACCGATGAAAAACACGAATCCCCTGCCCGAAGTCAACATCTCCGAAGACGGCGAGGTCCGTTTCCTGCACCTGGGCACCGAATGGGTCCAGGGCTCCATGCTGCTCGACGCGCCCTTCGACATCGAGCTGGACTACGTGCAGCGCATGATGGCCTGGCTGCTGTTCGTCGAGCCCGACTCGGTGGCGGGCCGCCGCGCGCTGCAGCTCGGCCTGGGCTCGGCCGCGCTCACCAAGTTCAGCCACAAGCGGCTGCGCATGGACACCACCGCGATCGAGATCAACCCCCAAGTGGTGGCGGTGTGCCGCCGCTGGTTCAAGCTGCCGCCCGACGGCGCGCGCCTGCGCGTGCTGATGGGCGACGCCGGCGAAGTGATCCGCCGCGACGAGCACCGCGCGCGCTACGACGCGCTGCAGGTCGACCTGTACGACCACGAGGCCGCCGCGCCCGTGCTCGACTCGGCCGGCTTCTACGCCGACTGCCGCGACGCGCTCACCGACGAAGGCTGCCTCACGGTCAACCTCTTCGGCCGCGACTCGAGCTACGCGCGCTCGCTGGCCAGCCTGGCCGAAGCCTTCGGCGAAGACGCGGTCTGGGCCTTCCGGCCCACGCGCGAAGGCAATACCGTGGTGCTGGCCCAGCGACACGCCTCGCGCCCTTCGCGGCTGGAGCTGCTGGCGCGCGCCGAGGCCGTGCAGCAGCGCTGGGGCCTGCCCGCCGTCAAGTGGATGCGCCTGTTCAAACCCGTTCGCGAATAAGCATGAAGACCGCCTCCGCTCCCGCCGCCGCGACCACCGCCCCCAACGGCCCGCTCGACTGGCGGCTGGTGCTGCGCTGGCTGAAGGAGGACGGTGTCATCGGCGAAGACGAGGCGCGCCGCACCGAGGCGCGCATCTCGTCCGCCCACAGCGCGCAGCACCCCCTGCAGCGCCTGGCCGTGGTGGGCATGGCGCGCGCGGCCGACGGCCATGTGCTCGACGCCGAGGCCCTCACGCAATGGCTGGCGCAGCGCTGCGGCCTCACGTACCTGCGCATCGACCCGCTGAAAGTGGAGGTGGGCAAGGTGGCCGACGTGATGAGCGCAGCCTACGCCGAGCGCCACAAGGTGCTGCCCGTGCAGGTGGGGCCGGCCGAGGTGGTGGTGGCCACGGCCGAGCCCTTCATCACCGACTGGGTGGGCGAGGTCGAGCGCCAGACGCGCAAGACCGTGCGCCTGGTGCTCTCCAGCCCGGCCGAGATCACGCGCTACACGGCCGAGTTCTTCGCGCTCGCCAAGTCGGTGCGCGCGGCCAGCAAGACCGGCGGCGCCGCGGGCTTCCAGAGCTTCGAGCAGTTGGTGGAGCTGGGCAAGGGCAACAAGCAGATCGACGCCAACGACCAGGGCGTGGTGCAGGTGGTGGACTGGCTGTGGCAGTACGCCTTCGACCAGCGCGCCAGCGACATCCACCTGGAGCCGCGCCGCGAGCAGGGCGTGATCCGCTTTCGCATCGATGGCGTGCTGCACCCGGTGTACCAGTTGCCGCTGGGCGTGATGAACGCGATGACCGCGCGCATCAAGCTGCTGGGTCGCATGGACGTGGTGGAGCGGCGCCGGCCGCAGGACGGCCGCATCAAGACGCTCAAGCCCGGCGTGGGCGGGGCCAAGGGCGACGAGGTGGAGATGCGCCTGTCCACTCTGCCCACGGCCTTCGGCGAGAAGCTGGTGATGCGCATCTTCGACCCCGAGTCGACGGTGAAGGACCTCGCGGCGCTGGGCTTCAGCACGCACGATGCCACGCGCTGGGAAGGCCTCACGCGCCGGCCGCACGGCATCGTGCTGGTGACGGGACCCACGGGCTCGGGCAAGACCACCACGCTGTACGCCACGCTCAAGCGCCTGGCCACGGAAGAGGTGAACGTGAGCACGGTGGAGGACCCGATCGAGATGATCGAGCCGGCCTTCAACCAGACGCAGGTGCAGCCGCACCTGGACCTGGATTTCGCCCAGGGCCTGCGCGCGCTGATGCGGCAGGACCCGGACATCATCATGGTGGGCGAGATCCGCGACCTGGCCACCGCCGAGATGGCGGTGCAGGCGGCGCTCACCGGCCACCTGGTGTTCTCCACGCTGCACACCAATGACGCGCCCTCGGCGGTGATGCGGCTCATGGAGCTCGGCATTCCGCCGTACCTCATCAACGCCACGGTGCTGGGCGTGCTGGCCCAGCGCCTGGTGCGCACCCTGTGTCCCGCCTGCAAGACACGGGTCGAGAAGGACGAGGCGGCCCAGGCGCGCGAGCAGCTGGCCGATCTGGTGAAGCCCTGGCAGATCACGGGCGGCTATCGGCCCTACCAGCCGGTGGGTTGTGTGGACTGCCGCATGACCGGTTTTCGCGGGCGCATGGGCCTGTACGAACTGCTCACCGTCAGCGAGGCCTTCAAGAACCAGGTCATCCGCGAGCCGCGGCTGGAGGCCCTGCGGGCGCAGGCGGTCACGGACGGCATGCGGCCGCTGCGCCTGGCCGGCGCCGCGCGCGTGGCCGAGGGGCTGACCACGCTGGACGAGGTGCTGGCCTGCACGCCGCCGGTGCAATAGCCCACGGTCCCCGGCGCCCATGGGCCGGGATCGATAATCCGGGGCTTCATGTCGCGCGCCGCCCCCCACCCCCACCTGGCCTCCGGCCTCACCCTCGCCATCCTCGGCTCCATCGCCTTCAGCGGCAAGGCCATCATCGTCAAGCTGGCGTACCGCTACGGCGTCGACGCGGTCACGCTCATCATGTACCGCATGCTGTTCGCGCTGCCGCTGTTCCTGGCGCTCACCTGGTGGTCCACCCACCGGCCCGGCCTGGCGAAAAAGCCCGAACCCCTGACGCGGCGCGACTGGCTCGGCGTGCTCGGCCTCGGCCTCACCGGCTACTACCTCGCCAGCTTCCTGGACTTCTGGGGCCTGGAGTACATCACCGCCAGCCTCGAGCGCCTGATCCTCTACCTCAACCCCACCCTGGTGCTGCTGCTTGGCTGGCTGCTGTACCGGCGCCGCATCGGCGCGCTGCAGGCCATCGCCATGGCCGTGAGCTACGCCGGCGTGCTGCTGGTCTTCGGGCACGAGCTGGGCGAGCAGGGCCCCAATGCCGCCCTCGGCGCCTTCCTGGTGTTCGCCAGCGCCATCAGCTACGCCATCTACCTCGTCTACAGCGGCGAACTCGTCAAGCGCCTGGGCTCCACGCGCCTGGTGGGTCTGGCCACCAGCGTGGCCTGCGTGCTGTGCATCGCGCAGTTTCTGCTGCTGCGTCCGCTGTCGGCCGCCACGGTGGCGCCCGAGGTCATCTGGCTGTCGCTGCTCAACGCCACCCTGTGCACCTTCGCACCGGTGCTCATGGTGATGATGGCCATCGAGCGCATCGGCCCCGGCCTGGCCGCGCAGACCGGGATGCTCGGCCCCATGTCGACCATCCTCATGGGCGTGTTCATTCTGGGCGAACCTTTCAACGGCTGGATCGTCGTGGGCACGGTGCTCGTGCTCGCGGGCGTGTTCCTGGTGACGCGCTTCGGCGCGCCCCCGGCGGCGGCCAAACCCATCGACACGGGAGATTGATCGACATGGATCTGGGCATCAAAGGCAAATGGGCGCTGGTCGGCGGCGCGAGCAAGGGCCTGGGGCGGGGCTGCGCGCAGGCGCTGGCCGCCGAGGGCGTGAACCTGGTGATGGTGGCGCGTGGCGCCGAGGCCTTGCAGGCCGCGGCGCAGGCCATCCGCGCCGCGCACCCGGGCGTGGTGGCCTTGCCGGTGGCGGCCGACATCACCACCCCGGAGGGTCGCGCGGCGGCCTTCGGCGTGGCCGGCGGCCCGGGCAAGGCCTTCGACATCGTGGTCACCAATGCCGGTGGCCCGCCGCCCGGCGACTTCCGCCAGTGGGACCGCGACACCTGGATTGCCGCGCTGGACGCCAACATGCTCGCGCCGATCGAACTCATCAAGGCCACGGTGGACGGCATGGCCGAGCGCGGCTTCGGGCGCATCGTCAACATCACCTCGGGCGCGGTGAAGGCGCCGCTGCAGGTGCTGGGCCTGTCCAACGGCGCGCGCTCCGGTCTCACGGGCTTCGTCGCGGGCCTGGCGCGCAGCGAGATCGCCGCGCGCGGGGTGACCATCAACAACCTGCTGCCCGGCGCCTTCGAGACCGACCGCCTGCGCACCACGCTCGGCGGCCTGGCGCAGAAGCAGGGCACGAGCTACGAGGCCATCGCCGATGGCCGCCGCCAGGGCGTGCCCGCCAAGCGCTTCGGCGAGCCGGCCGAGTTCGGGGCGATCTGTGCCTTCCTGTGCAGCGCGCAGGCGGGCTACATCACGGGGCAGAACGTGCTGGCCGACGGCGGCGCTTATCCGGGCACGTTCTGAGCGCGGCCGCGCTCAGCGCTTCGCGCGCGGCGTCGACACCAGGATGCCACCCACGATCAGCGCGAAGCCCAGCGCGTGGTGCCAGCGCGGCGGCTCGCCCAGCATCGCGGCCGACAGCACGGCCGCGAACAGCGGCGTGAGGTTGGTGAAGAAGCTGGCCATGGCGGGCCCCACGCGCGCTACGCCCGCGCCCCAGCAGCGGTAGGCCAGCACCGAGGGGAACAGGGCGAAGTAGGCCAGGGCGGCCACCAGCGGCCAGCCCCAGCGGATGTGCAGATCGGCCGGCGGCAGGTAAACCCATTCGAGCGCCGCCAGGCCGCCCGACCAGACCAGGCCCAGCGCCACCTGGGCCATCAGGAAGGCGGCCCAGTCGCCTTTGATGTCGGGCGGATCGCCGCCCTCGGGCGGGCGCACCAGCAGCCAGCTGTACCAGGACCAGACCAGAGCGGCCAGCAGGATCCAGCCATCGCCCGGCACGAGCTGCACGGCCAGCAGGCGGGCCAGGCTGCCGCCCGACAGCACCACGGCCACGCCGCAGAGCGAGAGCGCGGCGCCGGCGGCCGCGCGGCGCGACACCGGCACCCCATAGAGCAGCCGCCCCACGAGCAGCATCCACACCGGCATGCTGGCGGCCACCAGGGTCACGTTCAGGGGCGTGGACGTGCGCAGCGCGAGGTACTGCAGCGCGTTGTAGCTGCCCACGCCCAGCGCGCCGAGCAGCGCGAAGCGCCGCCAGTTCGGCCACAGGCTGCTGCCCGGGCGCAGCACCCAGGCGGCCAGGGGCAGCAGCACCAGCAGCGCCAGCGCCCAGCGCATGAAGTTGAGCGTGCTCGGCGGAACGGTCTGGTTCATCAGCCGTCCCACCACCGCGTTGCCGGCCCAGAACAGCGGCGGCAGAACGAGCAGGGCGACGGTGGACGGCGTCAACCGGCCGTTGGATGCAGCGGACATGGGGCGCGACTGTAGCAAGCGGGCGAAAACCCGCCCTGGCGCGGGGCCGCCCGGGCGCCGGCGCGGAGACGGCGGGGGAATCGTGGCAGCATCGCCCCCGACCGAACCCCAACGAGGAGACCCCATGAGCACCAGCAGCCGCGCCGTCCGCATCCACGCCACCGGCGGCCCCGAGCAACTCGTGATCGACACCGTGGCGGTGGGCGAGCCCGGCCCGGGCGAGATCCGCATCCGCCACCACGCGATCGGCCTGAACTTCATCGACGTGTACCAGCGCACGGGCCTGTACCCCTTTCCCCTGCCGTTGTCGCTGGGCATGGAGGGCGCGGGCGTGGTGGAAGCCGTGGGCGAGGGCGTGACGCACCTGAAGGTGGGCGACCGCGCGGCCTACGCGGCCAACCCGCCCGGCAGCTACAGCGACGTGCGCGTGATGCCGGCGATGAACGTGTGCAAGCTGCCCGATGCCATTCCATTCGAGACCGGCGCGGCCATGATGCTCAAGGGCTTGACCGCGCAGTACCTGCTGCGCCGCTGCAAGCCGGTGGAGGGCCTGGAAGCGGGCGACTTCGTGCTGTTCCACGCCGCGGCCGGCGGTGTCGGCCTGATCGCTTGCCAGTGGGCCAAGGCCCTGGGCCTGCGCCTGATCGCCACGGCGGGGTCGGCCGAGAAGTGCCAGCTGGCGCTGGACCACGGGGCCGAGCACGCCATCAACTACCGCACCGAGGACTTCGCCGCGCGGGTGAAGGCCATCACCGGCGGGCAGGGCGTGAAGGTGGTGTACGACTCGGTGGGCAAGGACACCTGGGACAAGTCGCTGGACTGCCTGCGGCCCTTCGGCCTGATGGTGAGCTTTGGCAACGCCTCGGGGCCGGTGCCGCCGTTCGCGCCCGGCATCCTGGCGGCCAAGGGCTCGATCTACGTGACGCGCCAGACCCTGTTCACACACATCAACAACCGCGAGCGCACGCAGCAGATGGCCGACGAGTTGTTCCAGGTGGTGGCGAGCGGCCAGGTGAAGATCCGCATCGACCAGCGCTTCGCGCTGACCGATGTGAAGAAGGCCCACGAGAGCCTGGAAGCCCGCGCGACGACGGGCTGCACCGTGCTGCTGCCCTGAGCGTTCAGGCCGCCCGGGCCTCTCGCACGGGCGCGATGCGCTGCAGCGCGGCCTGCAGCCGCGCCACCGTGGCCGGCACGTCGTGCCACTTGTCCAGGCCGAACAGGCCGAGGCGGAAGGTCTTGAAGTCCGGGCCTTCGTCGCATTGCAGCGGCACGCCGGCGGCGGTCTGCAGGCCCAGGGCCAGGAAGGCCTTGCTCGATTGCACCTCGGCGTCGGTGGTGTGGCTCACCACCACGCCCGGGGCCTTGAAGCCCTCGGCCGCCACGCTGGGAAAGCCGTGGTGCTCCACCAGCTGGCGAACGGCCTGGCCGAGCGCGATCTGCTCCTCGCGCACGCGCGCGAAGCCGTAGGCCTCGGTCTCCAGCATGGTGGCGTGCAAACGCGCCAGCGCGTCCGTGGGCAGGGTGGCGTGGTAGGCGTGGCCGCCACCTTCGTAGGCTTCCATGATCTGCAGCCACTTCTTCAGGTCCATGGCGAAGCTGCTGCTCTGCGTGGCGTCGATGGCGCGGCGCGCGCGCTCGCTGAGCATCACCATCGCGCAGCAGGGCGAGCTGCTCCAGCCCTTCTGCGGCGCGCTGACCAGCACGTCCACGCCGGTGGCCTTCATGTCCACCCACATCGCGCCCGAAGCGATGCAGTCGAGCACGAACAGGCCGCCCACGGCGTGCACCGCCTCGGCCACGGCCTTCAGGTAGCCGTCGGGCAGGATCATGCCGGCCGCGGTTTCCACGTGCGGAGCGAACACCAGCGCCGGCTTCTCGCGCGCGATGGTGGCCACCACCTCGTCGATCGGGGCGGGCGCCCAGGGGGCCTGCGGGCCCTTGTGCTGCGGGCGCGCCTTCATCACGGTGTGGCTCGCGGGGATCGCGCCCATGTCGAAGATCTGGGTCCAGCGGTAGCTGAACCAGCCGTTGCGGATGACCAGCACGTGTTTTCCGTGCGCGAATTGCCGCGCCACCGATTCCATGCCGAAGGTGCCGCTGCCGGGCACCAGCACGGCAGCGTGCGCGCCGTACACGCGCTTGAGCAGGGACGAGATGCCGGTCATCACGCCCTGGAAGCGCTTGGACATGTGGTTGAGCGCGCGGTCGGTGTAGACCACCGAGAACTCGTACAGGCCGTCGGGGTCGACGTCGGGCAGCAGGCCGGGCATGGGGGTCTCCTCGGATGACGAATGAGCGGGCATTCTGTCATCGCGCGGCCGAGGCCGCGAGCGCCGGCCTCAATGGGCCTGGGCGGCGCGTGACTTCCGCACGCGCAGGACCTCGTCGAGGATCAGGCAGGCCGCGCCGATGGAAATGAAGGTGTCGGCCAGGTTGAAGGACGGGAAGTGCCCGCCCGGGAACAGTCCGGCGAGGAAGGACCAGTGAAAGTCCAGCCAGTCCACCACGTAGCCGTGCACCAGGCGGTCGATCACGTTGCCGATGGCGCCGCCCAGGATGCAGGCCAGCGCAAAGGCGAACAGCCGCTGCCCCGGGTGGCTGCGCAGCATCCAGACGATGAAGACCGAGGCGGCGACGCCGATGCCGGTGAAGAACCAGCGCTGCCAGCCGCTGGCGCCGGCGAGGAAGGAGAAGGCCGCGCCCTCGTTGTGCACGCGCACCACGTTGAAGAAGGACGTGACCACGACGCTGTCGCCCAGCGCGAAAGTGGCCAGGATCAGCCACTTGGTGAGCTGGTCCAGCGCGAAGGCCACGGCGGCCAGGCCGAGCCAGGGCGCGATGGCGCGCAGGCTGGCGCGTGCCATCAGGCCACGGTGCGGGTTTCGCCCGCGCCGAACAGGTTGCTGGTGCAGCGGCCGCAGAGCGTGGGGTGGGCCGGGTCCTGGCCGACGTCCTCGCGGTAGTGCCAGCAGCGCTCGCACTTGGGCGCGGTGGCCGGGGTGACCTTCACGGCCAGTTCGTCGCCGTCGACCACGTCCGCGGCCGAGGTGATGGTGACGAAGCGCAGGTCGTCACCCAGCGAGCGCAGCAGCGCGGCGTCGTCGGCCGGCGCGGTGATGCTGAGCAGGGCCTGCAGCGAGGACCCGACGGCGCCCTGGGTGCGCAGGTTCTCGATCTCCTTGTTGGCGAGGTTGCGGATCTCGCACAGGCGCGTCCACTTGGCCAGCAGGCCTTCTTCGGGCGGCGGCAGATCGGCCCAGGTCTCGAAGAAGATGGAGCCCTTGTTGGCCGCGCCCGCGAGCACCGGCCAGGCCTCCTCGGCGGTGAAGCTCATGAAGGGCGCCATCCAGCGCAGCATGGCGTGCGCGACCAGGTGCAGCGCGGTCTGCGCGCTGCGGCGGGCATGGCTGCCGGGGGCGCTGGTGTAGAGCCGGTCCTTGAGCACGTCGAGGTAGAAGGCGCCCAGGTCCTCGGAACAGAAGACTTGCAGCTTGGCCACCACGGGGTGGAATTCGTAGCGGTCGTAGTGCGCGGTCACCTCGGCCTGGAACTGCGCGGTGCGCGCCAGGGCCCAGCGGTCGATCTCCAGCAGGTCCTTCAGCGGCACGGCGTGCGTCGCGGCGTCGAAGTCGCTCAGGTTGGCGAGCAGGAAGCGCAGGGTGTTGCGGATGCGGCGGTAGGCATCGACGACGCGCGCGAGGATCTTGTCGTCGCCCGCGATGTCGCCCGAGTAGTCGCTGGCGGCCACCCACAGGCGGATGATCTCGGCGCCCAGCTTCTTGTTCACGTCCTGCGGGTCGATGCCATTGCCCAGCGACTTGCTCATCTTGCGGCCCTGGCTGTCCACCGTGAAGCCGTGCGTGAGCAGGCCGCGGTAGGGCGCGCGGTCGAACAGGGCGCAGCCCAGCAGCAGCGAGCTGTGGAACCAGCCGCGGTGCTGGTCGTGGCCTTCGAGGTAGAGGTCGGCCTCGGGGCCCTGCGAGTGGAAGGCGCCGTTGGGGTAGGCGTGCGCGTGGCTGCCGCGCAGCACGTGCGAGAAGGTGGAGCCGGAGTCGAACCAGACCTCCAGGATGTCGCTGCTCTTGTCGTAGTGCGGCGCGTCGTCGGCGCCCAGGATCTCTTCGGTGGTGGCGCGGCTCCAGGCCTCGATGCCGCCTTTCTCGACGATGGCGGCGGCCTGGTCGAGGATCTCCATGGTGCGCGGGTGCAGCTCGCCCGTGGCCTTGTGCAGGAAGAAGGGGATGGGCACGCCCCAGCTGCGCTGGCGCGAGATGCACCAGTCGGGCCGGTTGGCGATCATGTCGCGCAGGCGCGCGCGGCCGTTCTCGGGGTAGAAGCCGGTGTGGTCGATGGCCTCGAGCGCGGTCTGGCGCAGGGTCTTGGGCGCCTTGTCCTTGGTGAACACGCCCTCGCCCTCGTCCATGCGGATGAACCACTGCGCGGCGGCGCGGTAGATCACCGGCGTCTTGTGGCGCCAGCAGTGCGGGTAGCTGTGGGTGATGCCCACGGTGCTCATGAGCCGGCCGGCGGCCTTGAGTGCCGCGATGATGTGGGGCACGGCCTTCCAGATGTGCTGGCCGCCGAACAGCGGGAAGTCGGCCGCGTAGACGCCGTTGCCTTGCACGGGGTTGAGCACGTCCTCGACCTTGAGGCCGTTGCTGATGCAGGAGTTGAAGTCGTCCAGGCCGTAGGCGGGCGAGGAGTGCACGATGCCCGTGCCGTCGCTGTCGCTCACGTAGTCGGCCAGGTACACGGGCGACAGGCGCCGGTAGCCCTTGTCTGCCTCGTACAGCGGGTGGCGGAAGTTCAGGCCGCCCAGTTGCTCGCCCTGGGTGACGGCCAGGACCGTGCCTTGCAGCCCGAAGCGCTCCAGACACTTCTCGACCAGGGTTTCGGCCAGCACCAGGCAGCCCTTGGGCGTGTCGACCAGGGCGTAGCTGAGCTCGGGGTGGGCGTTGAGCGCCTGGTTGGCCGGGATGGTCCAGGCGGTGGTGGTCCAGATGACGGCGAAGCCGCTTTTGCCGGGCGGCAGGGCGGCCAGGCCGAAGGCGGCGGCGAGCTTTCCGGCGTCGTCGGTCTCGAAGGCCACGTCCAGCGTGTCGCTCTGCTTGTCGGCGTACTCGATCTCGAATTCGGCGAGCGAGCTGCCGCAGTCGAAGCACCAGTACACGGGCTTGAGGCCCCGGTAGACGAAGCCGCGCTCGATCACGCGCTTGAAGGCGCGGATCTCGCCGGCCTCGTTGGCCGGGGCCATGGTGAGGTACGGGCGCTCCCAGTCGCCCAGGATGCCCAGGCGCTTGAAGTCGGCGCGCTGCTGGTCGATCTGCTCTGTGGCGTAGGCGCGGCTCTTGGCCTGCATCTCGTCGCGGCTGAGGTGGCGGCCGTGCTTCTTCTCGATCGCGTTCTCGATCGGCAGGCCGTGGCAGTCCCAGCCCGGGATGTACTGCGCGTCAAAGCCGGCCAGCTGGCGGCTCTTGACGATCATGTCCTTGAGCACCTTGTTGACGGCGTGGCCCATGTGGATCTGGCCGTTGGCGTAGGGCGGGCCGTCGTGCAGCACGAACAGCGGAGCGCCGCGGCGCGCGTCGCGCAGGCGCTGGTACAGGCCCTCGTCGTTCCATTGCTTGACCCAGCCCGGCTCGCGCTTGGGCAGGTCGCCGCGCATGGGGAAGGGCGTGTCCAGCAGGTTGACGGGGTAGGCGTTCTTCGTCTCGGACATGGTGTGTGGCGTGATCGCAGGGGCCAAGCTCGGCCCACGGGGCGTGGGCGGGAAAAGGGAGACGACGGGCGCGTGCCCCGAGCCTGTGAAAGGGCAACGACCGCCAGGGGGCGGTCGTCAAATTCGGTCGCGTGTGGTCTGCCGGTGCGTGCGGCCGTGCATGGCCTCGAAGAACGCGCGGGCGTCGGCGACGTCCTTGGCGATGCCTTGCGTGAGGGCATCGAGGCTGTCGTACTTCAACTCGTCGTGCAGTTTGTGCAGCAGTTCCACGCGCACGATTTTACCGTAGGCCTCCCCGCCGGGCAGGCGCTGGGACAAGGCCGCGGGCCAGTCCAGGCAATGGGTTTCCAGCAGCACACGCCCGCCGTTGACGTCGTTCGGGTCCAGCGAGGGCCGCACGCCCAGGTTGGCCACGCCGCGCAGGGGCTCGTCCCACAGACCGTGCACCAGCACCGCGAAGATGCCGCTGGCGGCCGGCTTCCAGTGCGCGAAGCGCAGGTTGAGGGTGCGAAAGCCGTCGTGGCGACCCGGGGCGGACTCGGCCAGCGCCCGGCCCAGCTGGCGCCCGTGGACCACGTGGCCGCTGATGGCGTAGGGCCGGCCCAGCAGGGCGGCGGCGTCGTCCAGGCGGCCTTCGGCCAGGGCCTCGCGCACGGCCGAACTGGACACGCGCAGGCCGTGCACCTCGTAGCTCTGCATGCGCGCCACGTCGAAGCCCTGGCGCGCGCCGGCCGCGTCGAGCATGGCGTAGTCGCCCGCGCGCTGGGCCCCGAAGCGGAAGTCATCGCCCACCAGCACGTAGCGCACGCCCAGGGCGCCGACCAGGGTGTCCTCGATGAAGGAGGCGGCGGTCTGAGAGGCCAGGCGCTCGTTGAAGGGCAGGATCACGCAGCGGTCCACCCCGCAGCGCTGCAACTCCTCCAGCTTGTCGCGCAGGGTGGCGATGCGCGCGGGCGCCAGCTCGGGCTTGCGGTGGCGGGCGGCGAAGTAGTCGCGCGGGTGCGGCTCGAAGGTCATCACGCAGCTGGGCACGCCGCGGTGGCGGGCCTCGTTGCGCAGCAGCGCCAGCATGGCCTGGTGGCCACGGTGCACGCCGTCGAAGTTGCCGATGGTGAGGGCGCAGCCGCGCACGCTGTCGGGCGTGCCGTGGGGGCGGTTCCAGAGGCCGCGGAGGATTTGCATGGGGAAGGGCGGGGCGGGAAGGTTTGTCACATCGCGGGGGCTTGTCCCGCATGGACGCGGATTCGTCGTCGAAGGTTGTTATATTGGCACACGAAAACGCAGGCCCCGGGCCCCATGCGGGTTCCGGACCTTTCCGGTGTCTAGACGCACGAAGGAGCCCGTTTTGAAGGTCTTGAAGCTTTCGGCGCAGGGACTGCCCCAGTCCTGGATCAGCCTCGAAGAAGCCGTGTTGCACTACGCGGCCGAGGAGGTGCGCTGGGAGGCGGGTGCCGAGATCGCGGTGTTCCACGGTGGCCACAACGCCGTCACGGGCCTGCAGTCGGTGATCACGGTCAACTCGATCATCGGCACCCAGGGCGTGCCGCGCATCAACCCCTTCGAGCTGCGGCCCACGCTCACGAACCAGAAGCTGTTCTCGCGCGACCGCAACGTCTGCGCCTATTGCGGCCATCACTTCCACGAGGAAGACCTGACGCGCGAGCACATCGTGCCCTTCGGCCAGAACGGGCGCGACACCTGGATGAACGTGGTGACGGCCTGCAAGTCGTGCAACCACCGCAAGGGCAACCGCACGCCCGAGCAGGCGCACATGCCGCTGCTGTACACGCCCTACGTGCCCAGCCTGTGGGAGGACTTCATCCTGCGCAACCGCCGCATCCTGGCGGACCAGATGGAGTTCCTGATGGCGCACCTGCCGAAGAGCTCGCGGCTGCACGCCTAGGCGCGCAGCCGCGCCCGTTCAGGCGAACACGCCAGCGGTGTCCTGCATGCGCCCGGACACCTCGCCCAGGTGGTGCAGGGTGTCGCCGAACGTCATTTCCAGCTGGGTGAGCTTCTTGAAGTAGTGGCTGCCGATGTACTCGTCGGTCACGCCGATGCCGCCGTGCAGCTGCACCGATTGCTGGCCGATGAAGCGCATGGCGTTGCCCAGCTGCACCTTGGCGCGGGCCATGGCGGCGCGGCGCTCGGCCGCGGGGGCGTTGAGCTTCAGGCTGGCGTAGTAGCTCATGGAGCGGGCCAGCTCCAGCTGCATCTTCATGTCGGCCACGCGGTGGCGCAGGGCCTGGAAGCTGGCGATGGCCACGCCGAACTGCTTGCGCGTGTTCATGTAGTCCACCGTGAGCGCCAGCGTCTGCTCCATCACGCCCACGCCCTCGGCGCAGGTGGCGGCGATGCCCACGTCCACCGCGTGCTCCAGCGCGGCCTGACCATTGGCGGTGACCAGCACGGCCGGGGCCTTGTCCAGCACCAGGTCGCCGGCGCGGCTGCCGTCCTGCGTGGGGTAGCCGGTGGTCTTCACACCGCTGGCGCCGGCCTCCACCAGGAAGAGGGCGGGTTGGCCATTGGCCACGGCGGGCACCAGGAAGGCGTCGGCGCGGTCGGCCGCGGCCACCAGGTGCTTGTGGCCGGACACGGTCCAGGCGCCGCCCGCCTGGCTCGCGGTGGCGGCGAGGCGGTCGAGTCGGTAGCGCGCGCCACGCTCCTGCAGCGCCAGCACCACCAGGGCCTCGCCGCTGGCGATGCGGGGCAGCCATCCGGCCTTGACGTCGTCCGCGCCGTAGGCGCCGATCGCGCCGCTGGCGATGAGCGTCTGCGCCAGCGGCTCGAGCACGATGCCGCGGCCCAGCTCCTCCATCACCACCATGGCCTCGACCGGGCCCATGCCCAGACCGCCGTGGCCTTCGTCCACATACAGGCCGGTCAGGCCGAGTTCGGCGAGTTCGCCATAGGCGCCGCGCTCGAAACCGCCGGCTTGCACGATGGCGCGGCGGCGCTCGAAGCCGTAGGCCTTCTCCACCCACTTCTGCACGGCGTCGCGCAGCGCGACCTGGTCGTCGGAAAAATCGAAGTCCATTCTTGTCTCCTCAGCCCAGCACGGTCTGCGCCACGATGTTGCGCTGCACCTCGTTGGAGCCGCCGTAGATCGTGGTCTTGCGCATGTTGAAGTAGGTGGAGGCGAGCGGCGCATTGGCCAGCACGCCGCCCGGGAAGTCGCCCTGCCAGCCGGCTTCCATGGCCTCCTCGATGAAGGGCAGGCTGTAGGGGCCCGCGGCCAGCATCATGAGTTCGCTGTAGCGCTGCTGGATTTCGCTGCCGCGGATCTTGAGCAGGCCGGCGATGTCCAGCGAGTTCTTGCCCGACTTCTCGGCCGAGAGCACGCGCAGCACCAGCATCTCCAGTGCCACCACGTCCACCTCGAGCAGCGCGATCTGGTCGCGAAAGCGGGTGTCGTCCCACACGCCCTCGGTCTTGGCAATGCGCTTGAGGCGCTCCAGCTCGCGCTTGGCGCGGTTCACGTCGGCGATGTTGGTGCGCTCGTGGCTGAGCAGGTGCTTGGCGTAGGTCCAGCCCTTGTTCTCCTCGCCGATCAGGTTCTCGGCCGGCACCTCGACGTTGTCGAAGAAGACCTCGTTGACCTCGCATTCGCCGTCCAGCAGCTTGATGGGGCGCACCGAGACGCCCTTGGACTTCATGTCCAGCAGCAGGAAGGAGATGCCGGTCTGCGGCTTGCCCTCGGTGCTGGTGCGCACGAGGTTGAACATCCAGTCGCCGTACTGGCCCAGGGTGGTCCAGGTCTTCTGGCCGTTGACGATGTACTTGTCGCCCCGGCGCTCGGCGCGCGTCTTGAGCGAGGCCAGGTCCGAGCCCGAGCCCGGTTCGCTGTAACCCTGGCTCCACCAGACCTCGCCGCTGGCGATGCCGGGCAGGAAGCGTTCTTGTTGTTCCTTGTTGCCGAAGGCCATGATGACCGGCGCCACCATCACCGGCCCGAAGGGCACGATGCGCGGCGCACCGGCCAGGGCGCATTCCTCCTCGAACAGGTGCTTCTGCACCGCGCTCCAGCCCGGGCCGCCGAACTGTTGGGGCCAGCCGTAGCCCAGCCAGCCCTTCTTGCCCAGGATCTTTGCCCAGCGCTGCATGTCGTCGCGCGTCAGGCGCAGGGCGTTGTGCACCTTGTGGCTGATCTCGGCAGGCAGGTTAGCGCGCACCCAGGCGCGTATCTCGTCGCGAAACGCCTGCTCCTCAGGCGTGAAGGCCAGATCCATCGTGTGTCTCCTCGGGGGGCCCGATGGGCCCCGGGTTGCGTGTGAATCGAGTTTCGCACGACCGTTCGTTTTTTGCGTGTCGAGGCGGCGACAAGCCGCCGGCCGGCCTCATTACACTCCCGCCCCATGCCAGCGCGCCCAGCCCGTCCGATCGTCATCCTCATCTCGGGCAGCGGCTCGAACATGGCCGCCCTGGTGGAGGCGTCGGTGCGGGACCTCTGGGGCGAGCGCTTTGGCGCGGGCGTGGTGGCGGTGCTGAGCAACCGGCCCGACGCCGCCGGCCTCGCCTGGGCCCGCGAACGCGGGCTGGCCACCGCGGTGGTCGACCACAAGCGGCACGCCGACCGCGAGGCCTTCGACGCCGCGCTCATGGCCGCCATCGACGCCCACGCGCCCGCGCTGGTGCTGCTGGCGGGCTTCATGCGCATCCTCACACCGGGCTTCGTGCACCACTACGACGGCCGCCTGCTCAATATCCACCCCAGCCTGTTGCCGGCCTTCCCTGGCCTGAAGACGCACCAGCGCGCCATCGAGATGGGCTGCCGCGTGGCCGGCGCCACGGTGCACCGCGTCACCGGCGAACTCGACCATGGCGAGATCCTGGCGCAGGCCGTGGTGCCCGTGCTGCCCGGCGACACGGCCGAGGCGCTGGCGGCGCGGGTGCTCACGCAGGAGCACCTGATCTACCCGCGCGCCGTGGAGCGCTGCCTGGCGGGCGGCTGAGGGCCTGTCCGGGCGGCTCAGCGCCCGCTCAGCGCGAGCTTGGCGGCCATCAGCGCGAAGGCGGCCGAGAAGCCGCGGCGCAGCGCGTCCTGCGTGCGCCGCGAGGCCAGCACGCGCTGGCGGAAGGCGTCGGCAAGCGCTCCGTAGGCCACGAACACGGCCAGTGTCATGAGCATGAAGACCGCGCCCAACACGGCGAACTGCCGCAGGGGCGCCGGGTCGGCCGGGTCCATGAATTGCGGCAGGAAGGCGAAGAAGAACAAGGTCAGCTTGGGGTTGAGCGCGTTGACCAGCACCGCCTTGGCGACCAGGCGCAGCGGCGACTGCGGGGGCGTGCCCGGGGCGGCGGCGAAGGCCGAGCGGTCGCGCCAGGTCATCCAGGCGAGGAACAGCAGGTAGAGCACGCCGGCCAGCTTGAGCAGCTGGAAGGCCAGGGCGCCCGCGTGCATCACGGCGGCCAGGCCCAGGGCGGTGGCGGCCATGTGCGGCAGGATGCCCAGTGTGCAGCCCAGCGAGGCATAGGCGCTGGCGAGCCGCCCCTGCGACAGGCCGGTGGAGACGGTGAACAGCACGCCCGCGCCGGGCGTGACCACCACGACGGCGGAGGTGAGGAGGAATTCGAGGCTGGGCATGCGGCGCTCCGGGTGTCGACGGCGCGGCCCGATGAGCCGGGCCGCGGGCGAATCCTGGCGCGCCGCGCGCGGGCCGTCTTGAACGTTATTGCAGCCAGGCGCGGCGCCAGGCGCCGGGGGTGAAGCCGAAGCAGCGCACGAAGTGGCGGTTCAGGTGGCTTTGGTCGGCGAAGCCGCAGGCCAGGGCGGCCTCGCTCAGCGGCGTGCCGGCGGCGATCAGCGCCCGCGCCCGGCCCAGCCGCTGCTGCTGCAGCCAGGCGAAGGGCGGCAGACCGTGCGCGCGCGCGAACTGGCGCACGAGCTGGAAGCGCGACAGGCCGGCCAGGCTGGCCAGCTCGTCCAGGTCGGGCGCTCGCTCCAGGCCGTCGAGCAGGCGCTCGCGCGCCCGCGCCAGGCCGAGGGTGTCGAGGCCGGAGCCGCCCGGCTGGCGGTTGCCGTGCCGCAGGGCCAGCAGTCCGCAGGCGCTGGTCAGGGCCTCGTCCCAGAGCGCGTGGTCCGCGGCGGGGGCGCTGCCGTCCCAGCAGAGGAACAGGCGGTGGATGGCGCCATGCAGCAGGGGGTCGTCGAACACCGGCTGGGTGATCTCGTGGCCGGGCCGCAGGTCGGCCAGCGCGGCCATGGCCTCGGGGCTGACGTGCACCATGCGCCAGCGGCGCGCCTGTTCGCCCACGGGCAGGCCGTCGTGCACCTCGCCGGGGTTGGAGGCGATCAGCTTGCCGGCGGTCGCGAGCACCGGGCCGCGGCCGCTGGCGGAGCGGTGGGCGCCTTCGTCCATCACGCCGAAGCCGAAGCTGTCGTGCCAGTGCCGGCCGAAGCCGCGGGCGCTGTGCGTCAGCACGGCGTGCACGCCGGCCATGGGGCCGGGCCGAACCTGGACGTGATGGATGGGCGCTGTCACATGGACTTGTGGAAGACCAGCCCCGCGTGCTCGCGCATGGCGTGGAACCTGATTTTGGGCCAGTTCGCCTCGACCGCGCGCAGCGTGGCCATGTGGTCGAGCAGCACGGTGGGCGCGTCCACCGCGTCCAGCGCCACGCGGTGGGCGTTGGCGTCGATGAAGCGCTTGAGCTCCTGTTCGCCGCCGTCCTCGGGCGCGCAGGTCACCCAGCGCGCCACGTTGTACGAGCTGCCGGTGATGCGCGCCTTGACGCCGTACTCGTGCTCCAGGCGGTGGGCCACCACCTCGAACTGCAGCTGGCCCACGGCGCCCAGCAGCAGCACGCTGCCGGCCACCGGGCGGAAGACCTGGATCGCGCCTTCCTCGCCGAGCTGGGTGAGGCCGGCGCGCAGCTGCTTGCTGCGCAGCGGGTCGGCCACTTCCACGCTGCGGATGATCTCGGGCGCGAAGAAGGGCAGGCCCGTGAACTGCAGCGCCTCGCCCTCGGTCAGGGTGTCGCCCAACTGCAGCACGCCGTGGTTGGGGATGCCGATGATGTCGCCCGCGAAGGCCTCGTCGAGCAGTTCGCGGCGCTGCGACAGGAAACTGACCACCGTGTTGGGTCGCAACTCCTTGCCGCTGCGCACCACCTTCAGGCGCATGCCGCGCTCGAAGTGGCCGCTGGCCACGCGCACGAAGGCGATGCGGTCGCGGTGGGCGGGGTCCATGTTGGCCTGGATCTTGAAGACCACGCCGCTGAACTTGCGCTCCTCGGGCTCGACGGTGCGCTGGATAGCCGGCCGCGGTCCGGGCGGCGGCGCCAGGTCCACCAGCGCGTCCAGCACTTCGCGCACGCCGAAGTTGTTGACGGCCGAGCCGAACAGCATGGGCGTCTGATGCCCCGCCAGGAAGGCCTGCTCGTCGAAGGCGGGCGAGGCGCCCGCCACCAGCTCCAGCTCGTCCTTGGCCTGGGCGAACTCGCTGCCGAAGCGCGTGGCGCTCTCGGGATTGTCCAGGCCAGTCAGCACCTCTTCCTCGCCGCCGCGCTTGTCGTCGCCAGCGGCGAAGACGCGCATCTGCTCGGCGCGGCGGTCGTACACGCCACGGAAGGTCTTGCCCATGCCCACGGGCCAGGTGAAGGGCACCACCGTCATGCCCAGCTCGCGCTCGATCTCGTCCATCAGGTCCAGCGGCTGCTGCACCTCGCGGTCCATTTTGTTGACGAAGGTGATGATGGGCGTGTTGCGGGCGCGGCAGACCTGCAGCAGCCGCCGCGTCTGAGGCTCCACGCCGTTGGCCGCGTCGATCACCATCAGGGCCGCGTCCACGGCGGTCAGCACGCGGTAGGTGTCCTCGGAGAAGTCCTGGTGGCCGGGGGTGTCCAGCAGGTTGATGACGCAGTCGCGGTATTCCATCTGCATCACGCTGGAGGCCACCGAGATGCCGCGCTGCTTTTCGATCTCCATCCAGTCGCTGGTGGCGTGGCGCGCGGCCTTGCGCGCCTTCACGCTGCCGGCGATGTTGATCGCGCCGGAGAAGAGCAGCAGCTTCTCGGTGAGCGTGGTCTTGCCCGCGTCGGGGTGGGAAATGATGGCGAAGGTGCGGCGCCGGCGCACCTGGTCCTGGATTTCAGACATAGCCCTCGATTATCCCAGTGGGACAATACCGCCCCCATGCACCCCATAGCCCTGCTCGACGAATGCACCGCCCTGGTCGAGGCCGTGTTCCGTTTTGACCACCCCGCCGACGCCGTCGTCGCCCGCCATTTCCGCGAGAACAAGTCGCTGGGCCCGCGCGAGCGCGCCACCTTGTCCGACACCGTCTACGCCGCGCTGCGCGAGCGCCTCAAGTTCGAATGGCTGGCGCGCTCGGGCAGCGGCTCCAAGTGGCGCCGCCTGGCCATCCTGGGCTTCTCGGGGGACCGCGATTTCCTCAAGAGCGCGTTGAGCGAGCCCGAAAAGGTCTGGCTGGACGCCTGCGCCCGGGTGCGCGAGGACGAGTGGCTGGCGCCGCACCGCCACAACCTGCCGCAGTGGCTGGCCGACGCCCTGCGCGCGCAGGTGGGCGAGGGCTTCGACGACCTGGCCGCGAGCCTGCTGCAGCCGGCGCCGCTGGACCTGCGGGTCAACGCCCTGAAGGCCAAGCGCGAGGCGGCTCTCGCCGCGCTGCGCGCCGCGGGCCTGAAGGCCGAGCCCACGGCGCATTCGCCCTGGGGCATCCGCCTGCAGGGCAAGCCTTCGCTGGCCCGGCTTCCAGCCTTTGTGAACGGCGAACTCGAGGTGCAGGACGAAGGTTCGCAGCTGCTCGCGCTGCTGCTCGACGCCAAGCGCGGCGAGATGGTGGTGGACTTCTGCGCCGGCGCCGGGGGCAAGACCCTGGCCATCGGTGCGACCATGCGCAACACCGGCCGTCTCTACGCCTTCGACACCTCGGCCCATCGGCTCGACGCGCTCAAGCCGCGCCTGGCGCGCAGTGGCCTGTCCAACGTACACCCCGTGGCCATCGCCCACGAGCGCGACGAACGCATCAAGCGCCTGGCCGGCAAGATCGACCGGGTACTGGTCGACGCGCCGTGCTCCGGCCTGGGCACACTGCGCCGCAGCCCCGACCTCAAGTGGCGTCAGACCCCCGAAACCGTGGCGGCGCAGGCCGCCACGCAGCGCGCCATCCTGGACAGCGCGGCGCGCCTGCTCAAGCCCGGCGGGCGGCTGGTCTACGCCACCTGCAGCCTGCTGCGCGACGAAAACGAGGCCGTGGCCGAGGCCTTTTCGGCGGCGCAACCCGGCTTCGAGGTCGAGCCGGTGGCGCCGCTGCTGGACGCCCTGCGCGTGCCCGGCGCCCCGTCCTTGTGCAGCCTGGCCGACGAAGGGCGCTTCCTGCGCCTGTGGCCCCACCGACACGGCACCGACGGCTTTTTTGCCGCCGTCTGGCGGAAAAAAGCTTGATCGGGGTCAATTGGCCCTGAAGTAGCGGGCACTTCCGGCCTTTGCCGGGGACCAATGGCTTGGTCGGGAGACACCCCCCGCCTAAAATCCTGCCTGCGCCGCCCGCCTGCCCCGGGCGCGTGTGAAGGCTTGTCCTCCGTTTCCGGGCAGTCCTGATAGGACTTCGATGACCGCTTCCGACCCTGGTGCCTTTTCCGCGTTGCTCGACGGCGTGGTGAATTTCCTGATCAACGGCGTGACCGGCGCCAGCTGGTGGCAGGTCGTGCTGATCGCGCTGGTGCTGACGCACATCACCATCGCCAGCGTCACGATCTACCTGCACCGCCACTCGGCCCACCGCTCGCTTGATCTGCACCCGATCGCCGCGCACTTCTTCCGCTTCTGGCTCTGGATGACCACCGGCATGGTCACCAAGGAATGGACGGCCATCCACCGCAAGCACCACGCCAAGTGCGAGCAGGAAGGCGACCCCCACAGCCCGCACATCTTCGGCATCAAAAAGGTGTTCTGGGAAGGCGCCGAGCTGTACCGAGCCGAGGCCAAGAACGCCGACACCATGGCGCGCTACGGCCACAACACGCCGAACGACTGGATCGAGCGCAACGTCTACACGCGCTTCTCGGCGCTGGGCGTGAGCCTCATGCTGATCCTCGATGTGGTGCTGTTCGGTGCCCTGGGCCTGATGGTCTGGGCGATCCAGATGGCCTGGATTCCCCTCACGGCTGCCGGCATCATCAACGGCATCGGCCACTGGTGGGGCTACCGCAACTTCGAGGCGGTGGACGGCAGCACCAACGTCTCGCCCTGGGGCATCATCATCGGCGGCGAGGAACTGCACAACAACCACCACACCTACCCCACCTCGGCCAAGCTGTCGGTCAAGCCTTACGAGTTCGACATCGGCTGGATGTACATCAGCATCCTGCAGTCGCTGGGTCTGGCCACGGTGAAGAAGGTGCCGCCCAAGATGGCGTTTGGCGCGGTCAAGCCCGTGGCCGATGAGCAGACGCTGGAAGCCATCATCGCCAACCGCTACGAAGTCATGGCCGGTTACGCCCGCGAACTGCGCGAAGCCTGCAAGACCGAGATCGCCACGCTCAAGGCCCGCCAGGCCGACGCCTCGGTGCTGACCGCCGCCAAGCGCTGGCTGCACCGCGACGACGACAAGGTGCCCGCCGCCGTCAAGCCGCAGCTGGCCCAGGTTCGCGCCGAGCACCCGGTGCTCGACAAGATGGTGACCATGCGCGAAGAACTGCGCGCCCTGTGGTCCAGCACCAACGCCACGCGCGAGCAGCTCGCCGCCGACCTGCAGGCCTGGTGCCGTCGCGCGGAAGAGAGCGGCATCGCCGCGCTGCGGGACTTCTCCATTCGCCTGCGCTCGGCCCACGCCTGAAGGACCGTGGCGATCCCGCGCCGCGTTGGGCGGTGCGGCGCTCGGCTCAGGAGTAGAGTCGACGGACCGCAAGCCCGGATGCCAGGCCCGGGAAAACAAAAAGCCCGCTGACATCAGCGGGCTTTTTGTTGGAGAAGCGGGGCTTACTTGAGCTTCGCTTCCTTGTATTCCACGTGCTTGCGGGCCTTCGGGTCGAACTTGATGAAGCCCAGCTTGTCCGGCGTGGTCTTCTTGTTCTTGTCCGTGGTGTAGAAGTGGCCGGTGCCCGCGGAGGACACCAGTTTGATCTTTTCGCGACCGCCTTTGGTTGCCATGGTGATTCTCCTTAAGCCTGGCCGTTGGCGCGCATGTCGGCCAGCACGACGTCGATGCCTTTCTTGTCGATCAGGCGCAGGGCAGCGCCGGAGACGCGCAGGCGCACCCAGCGGTTCTCGCTTTCGACCCAGAAACGGCGGTATTGCAGGTTCGGCAGGAACCGGCGCTTGGTTTTGTTGTTGGCGTGGGAAACGTTGTTCCCGACTTGGGGCTTCTTGCCCGTGACGTCGCAGACGCGTGCCATGAGGACACTCCGATCCATTCACACGGCTGTTCGCGGCGGGCCGCCGGGGGAATTCCCGGCGACTGGCGTCCAGCCTCACCTCGCCAGTTGTGGGTGGCGGTAACCCAAAATCGCGGTTGGCCCGGCGCAAACCGGACTTTCAGCAAAGCCCGCGATTATAGCCACAGCCAGCCCGGCTGGCCAAATGGGGCGGGCAGGGGGCTCAGGCGCCCTGCTGCTCCAGGAAGCGCTGGGCGTCCAGCGCGGCCATGCAGCCCGTGCCGGCGCTGGTGATGGCCTGGCGGTACACATGGTCCTGCACGTCGCCCGCCGCGAAGATGCCGGGCACGCTGGTCATGGTGGCCATGCCGCTGAGCCCCGATTTCGTGACGATGTAGCCGTCCTTCATCTCCAGCTGACCCTGGAAGATCTCGGTGTTCGGTCGGTGGCCGATGGCGATGAAGCAGCCCTGCAGCTTCAGCTCCTCGGTGGCGCCGGTCTGGGTGTCCTTCAGGCGGATGCCGGTGACGCCGGTCTGGTCGCCGAGCACCTCGTCCAGGGTCTTGAAGAGCTTGAGTTCAATCTTGCCTTCCTTGACTTTCTCCATCACCTTGTCCACCAGGATGGGCTCGGCGCGGAACTTGTCGCGGCGGTGCACCAGATAGACCTTGCTGGCGATGTTGGACAGGTACAGCGCTTCCTCGACCGCGGTGTTGCCGCCGCCGATCACGCAGGTGGTCTGGCCGCGGTAGAAGAAGCCGTCGCAGGTGGCGCAGGCGCTCACGCCCTTGCCCATGAACGCTTCTTCGGACGGCAGGCCCAGGTACTGGGCCGACGCGCCGGTGGCGAGGATGAGCGCGTCGCAGGTGTAGGTGCCGCTGTCTCCGGTGAGGGTGAAGGGGCGTTTGGAGAAGTCGACCTTGTTGATGTGGTCGAAGACGATCTCGGTCTTGAAGCGTTCCGCGTGCTGCAGGAAACGCTGCATCAGATCAGGGCCTTGCACGCCGTCCACGTCGGCGGGCCAGTTGTCCACCTCGGTCGTGGTCATGAGCTGACCGCCCTGGGCGATGCCGGTGATGAGCACCGGGTTGAGGTTGGCGCGGGCCGCGTACACGGCGGCGGTGTAGCCGGCGGGGCCGGAACCCAGGATCAGGACTTTGGCGTGTTTCATAGGGGTGCGCGCTATCGAAAAACGGAGCAATTGGTTTAGAGTCGAGGGGGTATATGGAGATACCCGGCGCGATAGTCAAATAACGCGCGTCAATGGCGGCGATCGCCACAAGCCATGACCGGCCGGGATTGTAGGGAAGCGGGCCCTCTTTTTCCCGCTGTCTGGGAATACACGCATGTCCATTCTGTCCAATCTCGACCTGATCCGTCGCGTGCCGCTGTTTTCAACCCTCACGCAGGCCCAGGCCGAATCGGTGGCGGACGCGGTGGTCAAGCGCCGCTACAAGCGCGGCGAAATGATCGTCGAGCAGGGCAAGAAGTCGAACTGCCTGGCCATCGTGCTCACCGGCCGGGCCCGGGTCGTCACCACCGACAGCCGCGGCCGCGAGGTCATCCTGGCCACCATGAACCCGGGCGACTACGTGGGCGAGATGAGCCTGATCGACAACCAGCCGCATTCGGCCACGGTGCGCGCCGAGGTGCAGACCGATGTGCTGATCCTGGGCCGCAACGAGTTCGCGCGCTGCCTGCCCGAGAACTCCTCCATGGCTTATGCCGTGATGCGCGGCCTGGTGCAGCGCCTGCGGCAGGCCGACCGCAAGATCGAGTCCCTGGCCTTGCTGGACGTGTACGGTCGTGTGGCCCGCGCGCTGCTGGAGCAGGCCCAGCCCGGGCGCGACGGCCAGCTGATGATCCGCGAGCGGGTGTCCCGCCAGGATGTGGCCAAGATGATCGGCGCCTCGCGCGAGATGGTCAGCCGCGTCATGAAGGACCTGGAGGACCGGGGCTTCATCGAGGTCGCCGAGGACGGCAGCACCATCATCAAGGAACGGCTCAACACCCTGGGCTGAGTCTGTCGTGGTGGGCTGAGGCGCGGTGGTGCGCTGGGGTAAGCTTGGGCTTGCTTGCGCGCCATGACCTATTCGCTCAATACCCTCAACGCCGACCAGCAGGGCGCGTCCGCGCCCAGTGGCATCGCGCGTTTCGCCCAGGAAATCGGCCTCGTGCTCGGCGCCGCTGCACTGGCCTTCTGGTTGATCGCCCTGCTGAGCCACTCGCTGGCCGACCCGGCCTGGAGCACCACGGGCACGTCCCCCGAAGTGCGCAACTGGGCCGGCCGGCTGGGCGCCATCGTGGCCGACGCCAGCTATTTCCTGTTCGGGTTTTCGGTCTGGTGGTGCTTCGCCGCCGGCGTGCGGGCCTGGCTCTCGGGCCTGGCGCGCTGGTTGCGTGGCCCTTCGCCCGTGCCGGCCGAGCCGCGCTGGTGGCAGCGGCCACACATGCGCCGCGCGGCCTTCTGGGGCGGCCTGGTCGTTCTGCTGATGGTGAGTTGCGCGCTGGAGTGGGGCCGCTTGCATCGGCTGGAGGCCCTCCTGCCTGGCCATTCGGGCGGTGTGCTGGGGCAGGCCCTGGGGCCCGTGGCCGAGCGCTGGCTGGGCTTCACCGGGGCGGCACTGGCGCTGCTGGCGGCCCTGCTGGCCTGCCTGCCGCTGGTGTTTCGCTTCTCCTGGGGCCATTGGGCCGAGGTGGTCGGCCACACGGTCGACGGCTGGTTCGAGGCCCGGCGCGAGAAGCGCGAGGCGGTGGAGGACGAGCGCATCGGCCGCGCCGCTGCGCGTGAGCGCGAAGAAGTGGTGAAGACCGAGCGCGTGGAGATCGAGGAGCACCACCCGGTGCCCGTGGTCATCGAGCCGACCATGGTTGAGGTGCCCAAGAGCGAGCGCGTGGCCAAGGAGCGCCAGAAGCCGCTGTTCACCGAGTTGCCCGACAGCAAGCTGCCGCAGGTCGATCTGCTGGACGCCGCGCCGGGCCAGCAGAGCACGGTGGACGCGCAGACGCTGGAGATGACCAGCCGCCTGATCGAGAAAAAGCTCAAGGATTTCGGTGTGGAGGTGCGCGTGGTCGCGGCCGCGCCGGGCCCGGTGATCACGCGCTACGAGATCGAGCCCGCCACGGGCGTGAAGGGCTCGCAGATCGTCAACCTCAGCCGCGACCTGGCGCGCTCGCTCTCGCTGGTCTCGATCCGCGTGATCGAGACCATCCCGGGCAAGAACCTGATGGCGCTGGAGCTGCCCAACGCCAAGCGCCAGACCATCCGCCTGTCCGAGATCCTGGGCTCGCAGGTCTACAACGACGCCAGGTCGCTGCTCACCATCGGCCTGGGCAAGGACATTGGCGGCCAGCCGGTGGTGGCCGACCTGGCCAAGATGCCGCACTGCCTGGTGGCCGGCACCACGGGTTCGGGCAAGTCGGTGGGCATCAACGCCATGATCCTGTCGCTGCTCTACAAGGCCGACCCCAAGGACGTGCGCCTGCTGCTGATCGACCCGAAGATGCTCGAGATGAGCGTCTACGAGGGCATCCCGCACCTGCTGGCGCCGGTGGTCACCGACATGAAGCACGCCGCCAACGGCCTGAACTGGTGCGTGGCCGAGATGGAGAAGCGCTACAAGCTCATGAGCAAGGTGGGCGTGCGCAACCTCGCGGGCTACAACACCAAGCTCGAAGAAGCCAAGGCGCGCGGCGAGGTGATCGGCAACCCGTTCTCGCTCACGCCCGAGCAACCCGAACCGCTGGAGCCGCTGCCCTACATCGTGGTGGTGATCGACGAGCTGGCCGACCTGATGATGGTGGTGGGCAAGAAGATCGAAGAGCTCATCGCGCGCCTGGCGCAGAAGGCGCGCGCCGCCGGCATCCACCTGGTGCTGGCCACGCAGCGCCCCAGCGTGGACGTGATCACCGGCCTGATCAAGGCCAACATCCCGACCCGCATCGCCTTCCAGGTGAGCAGCAAGATCGACAGCCGCACCATCCTCGACCAGATGGGCGCCGAAAGCCTGCTGGGCATGGGCGACATGCTCTACCTGCCCTCGGGCATGGGCTTTCCCACGCGCGTGCACGGCGCCTTCGTCAGTGACGACGAGGTGCACCGCGTGGTGGGCTACCTCAAGCAGCAGGGCGAGGCCAACTACATCGACGGCGTGCTCGACGGCGGCGGCGCCGACGGCGAGGGCGGCGACATGTTCGGCGAAGGCGGCGACGGGGGCGGCGGCGAAAAGGACCCGCTGTACGACCAGGCCGTGGCCATCGTGCTGCAGGACCGCAAGGCCAGCATCTCGTACGTGCAGCGCAAGCTCAAGATCGGCTACAACCGCGCCGCGCGCCTGCTGGAGGACATGGAGAAGGCCGGCCTGGTGAGTGCGCTCACCAGCAGCGGACAGCGCGACATCCTGGTCGGCGGGCGCGTGGAATGATGCAACTCGACGCCCGCCCTGGGGTCACATGGCCATGAACATCCGCACCCTGTTGACAGCGGCCGCCGTGTCGCTGCTGAGCCTGGCCTGGCCCGCGCACGCCGATGGCCTGACCGCCCTGGACAGCTTCCTGCGCGAGGTGGACAGCGCGCGCGCCGATTTCACGCAGGTGGTGACCTCACCAAAAAAATCGGGCGAGGCAGCGCCGCGCCAGCGCACCAGCACGGGCCGCTTCGAGTTCCTGCGCCCCGACCGTTTCCGCTTTGTGTACGCCAAGCCTTTCGAGCAGACCATCGTGGCCGACGGCCAGCGCCTCTGGCTGCACGACGTGGACCTGAATCAGGTGAGCGTGCGCGCCCAGAAGGACGCGCTGGGCAGCACGCCGGCCGCGCTGATCGCCTCGGGCGGCGACCTGTCGGCGCTGCGCGCCGCCTTCGACTTCAAGGCCCTGCCCGAGAAGGACGGCCTGCAGTGGGTCGAGGCCCTGCCCAAGGCCCGCGACGGCCAGCTCCAGCGCGTGCGCATCGGCCTGCGCGGCAACCAACTCGGCGTGCTCGAAATCGTGGATGGCCTGGGCCAGCGCTCGGAACTCACGTTCAAGGGCTGGCAGGCCAGCCCGGGCCTGAAGCCGGGCGATTTCCGCTTCGAGCCACCGGCCGGTGTCGACGTGATCCGCAACTGACCGACGGCGTGGCGACCGCTCCCAACGCCCACGCGCCCCTGGCCGAGCGGCTGCGCCCGCGCACGCTGGGCGAGGTGATCGGCCAGCAGCACCTGCTGGGCGAGGGCATGGCCCTGCGCCTGGCCTTCGAATCGGGGCAGCCGCACAGCTGTATCCTCTGGGGCCCGCCCGGGGTGGGCAAGACCACCATCGCGCGCCTCATGGCGGACTCGTTCGACGCGCAGTTCATCACCATCAGTGCGGTGCTGGGCGGTGTGAAGGACATCCGCGAGGCGGTGGAGCAGGCCCAGGCCGCGCGCGACGGCCTGCATCCGCAGCGCACCATCGTCTTCGTCGACGAGGTGCACCGCTTCAACAAGAGCCAGCAGGACGCCTTCCTGCCGCACGTCGAGAGCGGCCTGTTCACGTTCATCGGCGCCACCACCGAGAACCCTTCGTTCGAGGTGAATTCCGCGCTGCTGTCGCGCGCGGCCGTGTATGTGCTGCAGCCCCTCACCGAGGACGACCTGCGCGCCATCGTGGCCAAGGCCCGCGCCATTGACGCCGTGCCCGCCATCGAGGACGCCGCGCTCGACCGCCTGATCGCCTACGCCGACGGCGACGCGCGCCGCCTGCTCAACACCCTGGAGACGCTGGCCGTCGCGGCCCGGCGCGAGCAGCTGGACAGCGTGACCGACGCCTGGCTGCTGCGGGTGCTGGGCGAGCGCATGCGCCGCTACGACAAGGGCGGCGAGCAGTTCTACGACACCATCAGTGCCCTGCACAAGAGCGTGCGCGGCTCCGACCCCGACGCCGCGCTCTACTGGTTCGTGCGCATGCTGGATGGCGGTGTCGACCCTCGCTATGTGGCGCGCCGGCTGATCCGCATGGCGGCCGAGGACATCGGTCTGGCCGACCCGCGCGCGCTGCGCCTGGCCCTGGACGCCGCGGAAGTGTACGAACGCCTGGGCTCGCCCGAGGGCGAACTGGCGCTGGGCGAGTGCGTGGTCTACCTGGCGGTGGCGCCCAAGTCCAACGCCGTCTACAAGGCCTTCAACGAGGTGCGCGCCTTCGTCAAGCGCGACGGCACCCGACCGGTGCCCCTGCACCTGCGCAACGCGCCCACCCGGCTGATGAAATCGCTGGACTACGGCAAGGACTACCGCTACGCGCACGACGAGGCCGGTGGCTTTGCCGCTGGCGAGAACTACTTCCCCGAGGGCATGGCGCCGCCGGTCTTTTACGAGCCGGTCGATCGTGGCCTGGAAATTCGCATCGGCGAGAAGCTGCGCGAGCTGCGCCGCCTCAACCATCAGGCGGATTGATGGGGCCTCAGACGTACTGATACCGTCACGGCTGACCCGGGTTTTCCCTGGAAATTCAGGGGCGTCTACCCAGTCTGTGGGTGGATACCCCTCGCTACAATCGCGCACCACCGACCCGCCCACGGCCTTATCCAGGCCGCCTCTGGCGGGTTTTTTGCTAGGTTGAAACGGGGGGCGCGGCAACAGCACCCCCGCGGTCACAAACCACGGAGAACCTTTCATGGAAGTCTTGCTACAGCAGATCCTCAACGGACTGGTGCTGGGCAGCATGTACGCGCTTGTGGCCCTGGGCTACACGATGGTGTACGGCATCATCGGCCTCATCAACTTCGCCCACGGGGACGTGCTCATGGTGGGTGCGCTCACCAGCTGGACCATCATCACCGCCATGCGCGAGGCCTCGCCCGACATGGCCGGCTGGATGATCCTCATCATCGCCACCGCCATCGCCATGGTGGTCTGCGCGGCCCTCAACTTCACCATCGAGAAGCTGGCCTACCGGCCGCTGCGCAACTCGCCGCGCCTGGCGCCGCTGATCACCGCCATCGGGGTTTCCATCCTGTTGCAGACGCTGGCGATGATCATCTGGAAGCCCAACCCCAAGTCCTATCCCGCCACGCTCTCGCGCGAGCCGATCGACTTCTTCGGCGCCGTGCTATCCATCACCCAGATCACCATCCTCGCCACCACGGTCATCGTGCTGGCGCTGCTGATGTGGCTGGTCAACCGCACCAACCTCGGCCGCGCCATGCGCGCCACCGCCGAGAACCCGCGCGTGGCGGCGCTCATGGGCATCAAGCCCGATGTGGTCATCTCCGCCACCTTCATCATCGGTGCCATGCTGGCGGCCATCGCCGGCATCATGTGGGCGTCCAACTACGGCACGGTGCAGCACGCCATGGGCTTCATGCCCGGCCTCAAGGCCTTCGTGGCCGCGGTGATGGGCGGCATCGGCAACCTCGCGGGCGCCGTGCTCGGCGGCGTGGCCCTGGGCCTGATCGAGTCGCTGGGCGCTGGCTACCTCGGCAAGCTCACCGGCGGCTTCCTCGGCAGCCAGTACACCGACATCTTCGCTTTCATCGTGCTGGCCTTCGTGCTGATCCTGCGACCCTCGGGCCTGCTGGGCGAGCGCGTGGCGGACCGTGCCTGACGTGACGGGAGAGACCTCATGCTGAACGCCAAACCCGTCAAGCTGATCGCCTTCCTGGTCGTCGCGGCGCTGATGCTGATCCTGCCCATCGCGCTGCAGGCCACCGGCAGCAACTCCTGGGTGCGCATCGTCGACGTCGCGCTGCTCTACGTGCTGCTGGCCCTGGGCCTGAACATCGTGGTGGGCTACGCCGGCCTGCTCGACCTCGGCTTCATCGCCTTCTTCGCGGTCGGTGCCTACCTCTACGGCCTGCTGGCCTCGCCGCACCTCACCGACACCTTCGCCTGGCTGGCCGCCACCTTCCCCAACGGCCTGCACATGAACTTCTGGATCGTGATGGTGGTCGCCGGCATCGTGGCTGGCGTCACCGGCCTGATCCTGGGCTTTCCGGTGCTCAAGCTGCGCGGCGACTACCTGGCCATCGTGACCCTGGGCTTCGGCGAGATCGTGCGCATCTTCATGCTCAACCTCGATCGGCCGATCAACATCACCAACGGCCCCAAGGGCTTGACCAACGTGGATGCGGTGAGCGTCTTCGGGCACCGCATGAGCCAGAGCCTGTCGATCGACATCGGGGGGTTCTCCTATACCTTCCAGTCGGTCACGCTGTACTACTACCTCATCCTGTTCTTCGTGGTGCTGGCCATCGTCATCGCCTACCGCTTGCAGGATTCGCGCATCGGCCGTGCGTGGATGGCCATCCGCGAGGACGAGATCGCCGCCAAGGCCATGGGCCTGAACACGCGCAACCTCAAGCTGGCGGCCTTCGGCATGAGCGCCACCTTCGGTGGCATCGCCGGCGTGCTGTTCGCCTCGTTCATGCGCGGCGTCTACCCCGAGTCCTTCATCCTCATGGAGTCGGTGATGATCGTCGCCATGGTGGTGCTGGGCGGCCTGGGCCACATCCCGGGCGTCATCCTCGGCGCCCTGGTGCTGGCGGGACTGCCCGAGCTGCTGCGTCACGTGGCGCACCCGCTCACGGCCATGACCGATGGCCGCCTGGGGCCCGAGATCCTGCGCCAGCTGCTCATCGCGCTCGCCATGATCGTCATCATGCTGCTGCGTCCCAAGGGTCTGTGGCCGTCACCGGAACACGGCAAGTCCCTGAGCAAGTGAGGAGCGCGGCATGACAGACACCATCCTGAAAGTCGCCAGCGTCTCCAAGCGCTTTGGCGGCCTGCAAGCCCTCAGCGACGTGGGCATTGAAATCCGTCGCGGCCAGGTCTACGGCCTGATCGGTCCCAACGGTGCGGGCAAGACCACGTTCTTCAACGTGCTCACTGGCCTGTACACCCCCGACAGCGGCACCTTCGAGCTGGCCGGCAAGCCCTACACGCCCACGGCCGTGCACGAGGTGGCCCGCGCCGGCATCGCGCGCACCTTCCAGAACATCCGCCTGTTCGCCGAAATGACGGCACTGGAAAACGTGATGGTGGGCCGCCACGTGCGCACGCACTCGGGCCTGCTCGGCGCCATCCTGCGCACCGGTGGCTTCAAGCGCGAGGAGCGCGAGATCGCCGAGCGCGCGAAGGAGCTGCTCGACTACGTGGGCATCGGCAAGTTCGCCGACTACAAGTCGCGCACCCTGAGCTATGGCGACCAGCGCCGCCTGGAGATCGCGCGCGCCCTGGCGACCGATCCGCAGCTCATCGCACTCGACGAACCCGCCGCCGGCATGAACGCCACCGAGAAGGTCCAGCTGCGCGAACTCATCGACCGCATCCGCCAGGACAACCGCACCATCCTGCTCATCGAGCACGACGTGAAGCTCGTGATGGGCCTGTGCGACCGCGTCACCGTGCTCGACTACGGCAAGCAGCTCTCCACCGGTACGCCGGCCGAGGTGCAGAAGGACCCGAAGGTGATCGAGGCCTACCTCGGCACCGGCGGGCATTGAGTCGGCAGGAGAACAGCATGGCAAACACACTACTCAAGGTCGCCGGCCTCAAGGTTTCGTACGGCGGCATCAAGGCGGTCAAGGGCATCGACCTCGAAGTGCGCGAGGGCGAACTGATCACGCTGATCGGCTCCAACGGCGCGGGCAAGACCACCACCATGAAGGCCATCACCGGCTCGCTCGCCATGGAGGCGGGCGACGTCGAGTACCTGGGCCAGAGCATCAAGGGCAAGGGCGCCTGGGACCTGGTGAAGCAGGGCCTGGCCATGGTGCCGGAAGGCCGCGGCGTGTTCACGCGCATGAGCATCACCGAGAACCTGCAGATGGGCGCCTACGTGCGCAAGGACAAGGCCGGCATCGCGCAGGACATCGAGCGCATGTTCGGCATTTTCCCGCGCCTGAAGGAGCGCAAGGACCAGCTCGCCGGGACCATGAGCGGCGGCGAGCAGCAGATGCTGGCGATGGCGCGCGCGCTCATGAGCCAGCCCAAGGTGCTGCTGCTCGATGAGCCGTCCATGGGCCTGTCGCCGATCATGGTCGACAAGATCTTCGAGGTGGTGCGCGACGTGTCGGCGCAGGGCGTGACCATTCTGCTGGTGGAGCAGAACGCCAGCCGCGCCTTGCAGATCGCCGACCGCGGCTACGTGATGGACTCGGGCGAGATCATCATGAGCGGCGACGCGAAGCAGATGCTGACCGATCCGAAGGTCCGCGCGGCGTACCTGGGCGAATAGGCCCGAGGCCCCGTGGCGCGGCGGCTTCCGTCGCAAAACTACAATTGCGGGTTGCGCGCCACTCGGGCGCCCAACCCGCTTTTCATTTCATGAGCCAAGCCAACACTCCCGACACCGCCGCCCCCGTCGCGCAAGACGAGAACCAGCTGATCGCCGAACGGCGCGAGAAGCTCAAGGCCCTGCGCGAGGGCCAGAAGCGGGGCGAGGGGGTGGCCTTCCCGAACGACCACAAGCCCACGGACAACGCCGCCGCACTGTTCGCCGCCCATGGCGAGAGCAGCAAGGAAGCGCTGGAGGCCACGCCGGTGCGCGCCAGCGTGGCGGGGCGCATGATGCTCAAGCGCGTGATGGGCAAGGCCAGCTTCGCCACGCTGCAGGACGCCTCGCTGGGCCCCAGCGGCGGTCGCATCCAGATCTACCTGAACAACGACAGCGTGGGCGAGGCCCAGCACAACGCCTTCAAGCACTGGGACCTGGGCGACATCGTGGCCGCCGAGGGCACGCTGTTTCGCACCCGCACCGGCGAGCTGACCATTCACGCCGACAAGATCCGCCTGCTCACCAAGAGCCTGCGCCCGCTGCCCGACAAGTTCCACGGCGTGGCCGACCAGGAGATCAAGTACCGCCAGCGCTACGTGGACCTGATGACCGACGAGGGCGCGCGCCGCCGTTTCGTCACGCGCAGCCAGGCCGTCACGGCACTGCGCCAGTTCATGGTGTCGCACGGCTTCCTGGAGGTCGAGACGCCCATGCTGCACCCCATCCCCGGCGGTGCCAATGCCAAGCCCTTCGTCACGCACCACAACGCGCTCGACCAGGAAATGTTCCTGCGCATCGCGCCCGAGCTGTACCTCAAGCGGCTGCTGGTGGGGGGCTTCGAGCGCGTGTTCGAGATCAACCGCAACTTCCGCAACGAAGGCATCTCGGTGCGGCACAACCCCGAGTTCACCATGATGGAGTTCTACGCGGCGTACTGGAACTACCGCGACCTCATGGACTTTTCGGAACAGCTCATCCGCCACGTGGTGCGCACGGTGCGCGGCGAGGGCGAGGTGAGCTACCAGGGCCGCGTGGTCGACATCGACTCGCCCTTCGAGCGCCTGACCATCCGCGACGCCATCGTCAAGTACACCGACGCCGGCGCGAACGTGGACAGCGCCGACTGGCTGCTCGGCCAGTTGCGCAAGCTCGGCCTGAACGAGGAAAAGGACCAGCTCTCCAAGCGCAGCCTGGCCTCGCTGCAGGTGCTGTTCTTCGAGGAGAAGGTGGAGAGCGAGCTCTGGAACCCCACCTTCATCATGGAGCACCCGACCGAGATCTCGCCGCTGGCGCGCGCCAACGACGAGCGGCCCGAGGTGACCGAGCGCTTCGAGCTCTACATCACCGGCCGCGAATTCGGCAACGCCTTCTCCGAGCTGAACGACGCCGAGGACCAGGCCGCGCGTTTCCAGGCCCAGGTGGACGCCAAGGACGGCGGCGACGACGAGGCCATGCACTTCGACGCCGACTACATCCGCGCGCTGGAGTACGGCATGCCGCCCGCCGGCGGCTGCGGCATCGGCATCGATCGCCTGATGATGCTGCTGACCGACAGCCCCAGCATCCGCGACGTGATCCTGTTCCCCGCGCTGCGCCGCGAGAGCTGAACCCCGGCGCTCAGAAGTTCAGCCGAAGAATCGCCTTGCGCGGCTCTTCGCTGAGCGTGAGCATGCCCTGGCGCATCCACTCGAGGTGGGCGGCGGCATCCTGGGCGAGCTCGCTGTCGGCGTCGGGCAGCAGCGCGGCCACCACCCGCAGGCGCAGCGTGGTGCCCGCGGGCAGGCGCGGTGAAAGGCGCAGACCATTGGCCAACAGGCTGGTGGCCGTGTGCAGCACCTGATCGGGCTTGACCGGGCCCTCTATCAGCAGCGCGAAGCTGTCGTCGTCCAGCCGCGCGGCCGTATCGACGTCGCGCGCCACCGCGCGCAGCTGCGAGGCGGCGATCACCAGCGCGCGGTCGGCGACCTCGCGTCCGTGGCGGGCGGCGATCTCGGCGTGGTTGTGCAGGTGCACCAGCAGCAGGGCGCTGTGGTGGCCATAGCGCTGGGCCCGCACCAGGCTGTCGTGCAGGCGCAGCAGGAAATGCGGCCGGTGGGTCAGGCCGGTCAAGGGCTCGGTGCGCTCCAGTGCATGGGCACGGGCCTGGGTCTCGTGCTGAATCCGCGACCGCATCAGCAGGGCGTAGAACAGCAGGGGCGCCTCGATGGACGCGGCGATCACGATGCCGTACTGCGACAGGAAGTTCGACGACAGCAGGTTGAAATTGCGCAGCACCGGCAGGGTAGAGGCCAGCAGCACCGGCACCATGCTCACCGCGAACCAGCGGATCCAGGTCTCGCCGCTGCGCCACGCCAGGCCCAGCATGGCCGCGATGGTGAGCATGGACAGGGTGCCGAGCGCGCTCAAGGCCTGCAGGCTCAAGGCGCTGGGCAGCGACTGGTCCCACACGATGCCGATCAGCCAGGCCGCCGCCAGCGCCAGGCACAGCCGGTCCAGGGTGCGCCCGATGCGCCGCGGCTGGGCCACCTGGCGCACGAACATCAGGCCCACCAGGCCCATGAGGGGCAGCAGGACGAACTCCGCCTCCTGGTTCCATCGCACCAGGTTCGGCCAGAGGAACTGTCCGCCCACGCCCAAGGACGCGGCCATGCTCAGGCCCAGCAGGCTGATATAGATCGCATAGGTCGCAAAGGCGGCGTCGCGGAACACCGCCATGTTGGCCAGCGCCACCACCGTCAGCAGCAAGGCCATCCCGAAATAGGCGCCCAGCACAAACTGCTGGTGGATGCGTTGCTCGCGCAGGGTGTTGTGGTCGTGCAGCTGGAAGACGCCCGAGAAGGGCACGCGCGCGTGCTCCACCCGCACCCAGTAGCGCACGGTTTCGTCCGGGCGCACGTCCAGGCTGAACACGGGGTAGCGGTCGGGGTTGGCCCAGTCGCTCACGGCCAGCCGGTCGCCGGCGCGTTGCACGCGCCACTGGCCCTGGGCGTCGCGGTAGTACATCGTGATGGCGTCGGTGCCCGAGCGCGCGAGTTCGAGCTCCCAGTGCGCCTGGGTGTCGCGCATCAGCACGTCGAAACGCAGCCACAGCGCGGTCTGGCCCGACAACACGGTGCGCTCGCCCGCACCGCGCAGGCGCCAGTTCAGGCCCGGGGGGCCCGCCGCGATGTCATCGATGCCCAAGGCGCCGGTCGGGTCCAGCAACTGCTGGCTGCGGCCGTCCAGCGAAATGGTGGCCCGGCGCGCGTCCAGCGCGATGGGCGCGGGGTCGGCGTCGGCGGGCGCCGCGTCAATGGCGAAGGCGGGGAGGCAGAGCAGGGCCAGGCAAAGGCCCAGGGCGGCGCTCAGGCGCCGCCCCACGGGAACAAAGAAAGGCATGGGGCGCGATTGTGCCGTCGCGCCGGACGGATCAGGCGTAGCCGGCGAGCGCCTTGCGCATCTTTTTCATGGCCGCCACCTCGATCTGGCGGATGCGCTCGGCGCTCACGCCGTACTCGGCGGCCAGTTCGTGCAGGGTCATGCCGCCGGAACCGTCGTCGTTCACCTTGAGCCAGCGCTCGCTCACGATGCGGCGCGAGCGCTCGTCCAACTCGCCCATGGCCTGCGCCACGCCTTCGGTGGCGAGCCGGTCGCGGTGGGCCGATTCGAGCACCGCCGTGGGCTCGTGCGACTGGTCAGCCAGGTAGGCGATGGGGCCGAAAGCCTCTTCGCCGTCGTCACCCGGGCCCGGGTCCAGCATGACGTCGCCGCCGGCCAGGCGCGTTTCCATCTCGCGCACCTCGTCGGGCTTGACGTTCAGTTCACGCGCCACCAGGCCCACCTCGGCGTCGCTGAGCACCTCGCGGTGGGTGTCGCCGTCGGCGGCCTCGGCGCGCAGGCCCTGCTTGCGCGAGCGCAGGTTGAAGAACAGCTTGCGCTGGGCCTTGGTCGTGGCCAGCTTGACCATGCGCCAGTTCTTCAGGATGTATTCGTGGATCTCGGCCTTGATCCAGTGGATGGCGTAGCTCACCAGGCGCACGCCCTGCTCGGGGTCGAAGCGCTTGACGGCTTTCATCAGGCCCACGTTGCCTTCCTGGATCAGGTCGCCGTGCGGCAGGCCATAGCCCAGGTACTGGCGGGAGATGGAAACAACCAGCCGCAGGTGCGACAGGACCAGGCGCCCGGCGGCGTCCAGGTCGTTGTGGTCGCGCAGGCGGCGCGCCGCGTCCTGTTCCTCCTCCAGGCTGAGCAGGGGCAGGCGGTTCACGGCGGAGATGTAGGCGTCCAGATTGCCCAGGGGCGGCAGCGTGAGCGAGCGGTTCGTCCAGGAACCGGCCACGGCCAGATCGCTGCTCGGCGCAGCGGCCACGGGAATCAGCGAATGGGACATGGATGACCTCCTCGGGGTATCGAACAAGAATATTAGCACTCGCTTGGAGGGAGTGCTAAAGCGGAAGTTCCAACCGGCGCGGGCGGATGGGCCGGGGTACCGCCGGTTGTCGCCGCCCGCCCGAGCGCGAGGGGAAACGGGGCCGGCCGGGCGGGCCGGGTCCCGACCAGGGGCCTGGGGTACCCCCCGGGGCGTAGCATAGGACGCCTTCCCGCTTCCCCGAGGTGACGAGGCCATGACACGCCAACCCGACCCAGACGACCGCTCCCGCCTTCCCACCGTCCTGATCGCCTTGGCGGCGCTGGCCGCCGTGGCCTACTTCGGCTGGCGGTACTACCAGGACCGGCAGGCCCCCGCCCCGGTGGAACCCCCGGCGGCGGCCGCCCCCGCCCCCGCCGCCCCACCCGCGCTCGCCGAACCGGCGCCGCCCGCCATCCAGCACCCGGTGGAGCCCCCGGCGGCCGAAGCCAGCGCCCCGCCCGCGCCCTTGCCCGCGCTGGCCGACGCCGACCCCTACGTGAGCGATCACCTCGCCGCGCTGCTCGGCCGCCCGAACGCGCTGCGTTTCCTGCAGCTCGACGGTTTCGTCAAGCGCGCCGTGGCCACGGTGGACAACCTGGGGCGTTCGCACGCACCCGTGCTGATGTGGCCCGTGACCCCCACCCCCGGGCGCTTTGCCTCGGTCAAGGCCGCCGACGGCGCCACCGAGACCATTGCCCCCGACAACAGCGCGCGCTACACACCCTTCGTGCAGTTCGCCGAGTCGGTGGACACGGGCCGGGCCGTGGCGCTGTACCGCCGCCTCTACCCGCTGTTCCAGCAGGCGTACGAGGAACTGGGCTTTCCGGGCCGCTACTTCAACGACCGCCTGGTACAGGTGCTGGACCAGCTCATCGCCACGCCCGTGCCCGCCGCCCCACCAACCGTGGCGCTGGTGCAGGTGAAGGGCGAGGTGCCGTCCACCCGGCCCTGGGTGCGGTACGAGTACGCCGATCCGCAACTGGAAGCCCTGTCGGCCGGGCAGAAGATCCTGCTGCGCATGGGCGCGGACAACCAGCGCCGCCTGCAGGCCAAGCTGGTGGACGTGCGTGGCCGCCTCGCGCGGCGCTGAACCGCGGGGCCTGGGCAACGGCAGCTGCGGTAGATTGCTGCGATGCCCGCCCACCCCAGCCCGCCCACCGCGCCGTCGAAGACGGTCCTGCTCACCGGCTTCGACCCTTTCGATGGCGCGAGCGTGAACCCGAGCTGGCAGGCCGTGCAGGCCCTGCACGGCGAGCGCCTGCTGGACCACACGGTGGTGGCGGCGCAGCTGCCCACCGTGTTCGGCGAATCGCTGCGGCGTCTCGCGGCCCTGCTCGACGAACACCGGCCCGCGCTGGTTATCTGCGTGGGGCAGGCTGGCGGGCGCGGCGCCATCTCGCTGGAGCGCGTGGCCATCAACCTGGACGACGCGCCCATTGCCGACAACGCGGGCGCGCAGCCCATCGACGCGCCGGTGCGGCCCGGCGCGCCCGCCGCCTACTTCACGGGCCTGCCCATCAAAACCATGCGGGCCGAGCTGCAGGCGGCTGGCATCGCCGCCGAGGTCTCGCAGACCGCCGGCACCTTCGTCTGCAACCACGTGTTCTACGGCCTCATGCACACGCTGGCGACGCGCCGCGGCCTGCGCCACGCGCGCGGCGGTTTCGTGCACGTGCCCTGGCTGCCCGAGCAGGGGCGGCCCAGCATGGCCTTGGACGCCATCGTCCACGGCCTGCGGCTGGCCGTGCGGTGCGCGCTTCGGGAGCGGCAGGACAGGGCGCTGGGCGCCGGCGCCACGCACTGACGCGGGGCTCGAGGCGCGGCTCGACGCGCGGCTCGACGCGCTGCGTCAGGCCTGCCAGACGCCGAAGCCGGCCGAGCGCAGGTCGATGGCGACCTCGATCTCCTTGTCCACCGCGTCGCGGTAGCGCATGGGGTTGAAACCCTCGTACAGATCCGGCAGCAGCCGCAGCCCGTACCTGAAGACGTAAGCGTTGGACTGGATGCCGGCCTTGTGCTTGTCGAAGCGCAGGTCGGGGTCCAGGCCGGTCATGCCCACATAGACGCAGGGCCTGCCGTCCACGTAGCCCGGGTTGCAGGCGCGGAACTTGTGTTCGAGCAGCACGTCGCGGTGCAACTCGATGACGTAGACGTGGTGGTGGGGGCGGGGCATCGGGAATCGAAGCGCCGTGCGCCTTGCCTTGTGACCGTCGACGGACCCGAATCGGGGGCGATCACCCCCGGTAGGGGGCAGAGGCGACGGACTACAGCCAGACCTGTCCCGGCCCCGGGCTCGTCTGGATGGTGAAGTCCGGCGTGCCGCCGAGCACGAAGGCGCCGAGCACGACGCTCAGCACCGACATGAAGAGGCTGGCCCACAGGGCGGTCCAGAAGCCGTCGATGCTGAAGCCTTCCACCAGCTTGGCCACCAGCATCAGCACCACGGCGTTGATCACCAGCAGGAACAGCCCGAAGGTGATCAGCGTGAGCGGCAGCGTCAGCAGCACCAGCAGCGGCCGCACGATGGCATTGGCCAGCCCCAGCAGCAGGGCGGCAACCACCAGCGCGCCCGTGCCGCTGAAGCGCATGCCTTTGAACACGTGGCTCGCCACCCAGAGCGCGAAGGCGGTGAGGGCCCAGTGGAGGAGGAAGGGGGTGAGGTTGGCGAGCATGGCAAGGACTGAGTGGTTGCGTAGGGCGTGACGGCGATCACTCAAAACGCGCCGTTGACACCCGAAGCGTGCTGTTGGGAGTATTTGCGTGCATCATGCCATCCCAGGGGAAGCAAATACTTACAAAGTCATGGCCACCTTGATTCCGGCAATGGGCAGTTGCGTGTCGCGCATGACCAATGGCGAGCGCCGGCTGGCCGAGCGGCTCGAACAAAAGCTCGAAGACGACTACCTGCTCTGGTACGACGTTCCCATTGGTCCAAAGCAGACCCACCCCGATTTTGTCGTTCTGCATCCACGGCGTGGGCTGTTGATCCTGGAAACCAAGGACTGGCGACTAGAGACCGTGCGTCGTGCCACGCGGGAGGCGTGGGAGATCGTCCCCGACGGACCGGTGAAGGTGGTGATGAACCCTTTGGCACAAGCACGACATTGCGCCATTCAGGTCGTCAACGCGCTAGAGCGTGACCCGCAGCTGGTGCATCCGAGCGGCCCCCACCAGGGCAAACTGGCCTTTCCGTGGGGCCATGGCGTGGTGTTCACGCGCATCACGCGCAAGCAGTTTGAGACGGCTGGCCTGGGCGAGGCCATTGAGCCGCACTTGGCCATCTGCGCCGACGAGATGACCGAGGCCGTGGAAGCGGACGTCTTTCAGCAACGTCTGTGGAACATGTTCCCGCACGCTTTCGGCAACAAAGCGCTGAGCCTGCCCCAGCTTGACCGCGCGCGCTGGATCATGTTTCCCGAAGTCCGTGTGCCGGTTCAAGGCAAGCTGTTCAACACCGAAGACGACGCTGGCGAGTTGCCCAGCATCATGCGCGTGATGGACCTGCAGCAGGAGCAATTGGCGCGCAGCCTGGGCGAGGGGCATCGTGTCATCCATGGTGTGGCTGGCTCGGGGAAGACCATGCTGCTTGGCTACCGGGCCGAGCACCTGGCCAAGGCCCAGACGGCCCACAGCAAGCCCATCCTCATCCTTTGCTACAACGAGCCATTGGCCAAGCAACTCGCGCGTGTGATGCAGCTCAAGGGCCTCGAACATTGCGTGCATGCCGTGCACTTCCACAAATGGTGCCGGGACCAATTGGTTGCGTATGGGCAGGATTTGCCCGCACAACATCTGCCCGTGGGCGAGAAGATGGCCGAGATGGTCCATCGTGTCATCGGTGGTGTGGATCGCCGGCAGATCCCCAGCGGCCAGTACCAAGCCGTTCTCATTGACGAGGGCCACGACTTCGCTCCTGAATGGTTCAGGCTTGTGGTGCAGATGGTTGACCCCGCCACCAACAGCCTGTTGGTGCTCTACGACGATGCGCAGAGCATTTACGAGCGAAGCAAAAGTCGGCAGTTCAGTTTCAAAAGTGTGGGTATTCAGGCCCAGGGTCGCACCACCATCCTCAAGATCAACTACCGCAATACACGTCAGATCCTTGAGACCGCGAGCCTGATTGCAGCGGACCTGCTCACGGCCGAGGACCAGGACGACGATGGCGTCCCCTTGCTAAAGCCTGTGAGCTGCGGCCGAGACGGGCAGGCGCCGCTGATCATTCGCCTGCCCACGGTGTATGAGGAGGCTCAGAAGGTGGCCGAGCTGCTGGCCAGCGCGCACCAGGAAGGGCACGCCTGGGGCGACATGGCCATTCTTTGTCGGCACTACAGCGAAATGGACACCTGTGCCAGTGCGCTGCGGCAGAGACGGTTGCCGCATCAGGTGCGCAAGGGGGCGGGCACCTTCGATCCCGCGGACGACAGTGTCAAGGTCATGACCCTTCACGCCAGCAAGGGGCTGGAATTTCCCGTTGTGGCCTTGGTCGGTGTCGGACACAGGCCCGGCTCGGGTGAGGATGAGCGCGAGGAGGCCCGTCTTGTCTACGTGGGCGCCACGCGAGCCACGCATCGCTTGATCGTCGGCGCTGGCGGTGAGGGGCGATTCGGTGCCCGCTTCACACCTTGAGCCAAGCCCTACTTGCCCCAGCTGTCCTTCAACCCCGTCACCCGGTTGAACACCGCCTGGCCGCCCACCCCGTGGTCTACCCGGTCCGCCACGAAGTAGCCGTGGCGTTCGAACTGGAACTTGTCGTCGGGCTGGGCCGTGGCCAGTGAGGGTTCCACCCAGGCCTGGACCACCTTCAGGCTGTCCGGGTTCAGGGCCGAGAGGAAGTCCTTGCCGCCGGCGTCCGGGTGCGGGTCGCTGAACAGGCGGTCGTAGAGCCGCACTTCGGCGGCGATGCCGTCGGCCACGCCCACCCAGGTGATGGCGGCCTTGGCCTTCACGCTGTCGGCGCCCGGCGTGCCGCTCTTGGTGCCGGGAATCACCTTGGCGTGCACCTCGGTCACGCGGCCCTCGGCGTCCTTCGCGCAGCCGGTGCATTCGATGACGTAGCCGCCCTTGAGGCGCACCACGTTGCCGGGGAACAGGCGCTTGTAGCCTTTGGGCGGCACTTCCTCGAAGTCCTCGCGCTCGATCCAGACTTCCTTGCCGATCTTGAAGCGGCGTTCCGGCGGCGGGGTCTGGCCGTCGGCGATGGCGCTGTGGGGCAGGGCGGGCTGGGTGCAGTCCTCGGTGTGGGCGTCGCTGCCGAAGACCTCGGCCCAGTTGACCATCACCAGCTTCACCGGGTCGAGCACGGCCATGGCGCGGTGGGCCTTGTTCTCCAGGTCCTCGCGCAGGCAGCCTTCGAGCACGCTGTAGTCGATCCAGCTGTCGCTCTTGGTCACGCCGATGCGCTCGGCGAAGAGCTGGATGGCCTCGGGCGTGTAGCCGCGCCGGCGCAGGCCCACGATGGTGGGCATGCGCGGGTCGTCCCAGCCGCTCACGCGCTTTTCGTTCACCAGCTGCGCCAGCTTGCGCTTGCTGGTGATGACGTAGGTGAGGTTCAGGCGCGCGAACTCATACTGCCGCGGCGGCGGGCTGGCCAGCAGGCCCGCTTCGGTCAGGCGCTCCAGCAGCCAGTCGTAGAACGGGCGCTGGTCCTCGAATTCCAGCGTGCAGAAGCTGTGGGTGATCTGCTCCAGCGCGTCCTCGATGGGGTGCGCGTAGGTGTACATGGGGTAGATGCACCACTTGTCGCCGGTGTTGTGGTGCGTGGCGCGGCGGATGCGGTAGATGGCCGGGTCGCGCAGGTTGATGTTGGGCGAGGCCATGTCGATCTTGGCGCGCAGCACGGCCGCGCCATCGGGCAACTGGCCGTCGCGCATCTCGCGCAGGCGCGCCAGGTTCTCGGCCGGCGTGCGGCCGCGGAAGGGGCTGTTGGTGCCGGCCGTGGTGAAGTCGCCGCGGTTGGCGCGCATGTCCTCGGCGCTCTGTTCGTCGACGTAGGCGTGGCCGCGCTCGACCAATGCCTCGGCCGCGCGGTACATGAAGTCGAAGTAGTCGCTGGCCTGGTAGAGGTGGCTGCCGCCCTGCCCCTCCCAGGAGAAGCCGAGCCATTTCACCGCGTCGATGATGCTGTCGACGTACTCGGTGTCTTCCTTCTCGGGGTTGGTGTCGTCGAAGCGCAGGTGGCAGACGCCGCCGTAGTCGCGCGCCAGCCCGAAGTTCAGGCAGATGCTCTTGGCGTGGCCGACGTGCAGGTAGCCGTTGGGCTCGGGCGGGAAGCGGGTGCGGATCTTGGCCGGGTCCGGCTGGCCGGCGGCCTGGTGGGCGGCGTCGCCGGGGCTGCCGGCCCAGTGGCGGCTGGCGTAGGTGCCTTTGGCCAGGTCGGCCTCGATGATCTGGCGCAGGAAGTTGCTGGCCTTGGCGTCGCCTTCGGTGGGCGCGGGGGATGCGGGGGAGGTCATGGGCGGATTCTAGGGACCGCCGCCCCGCCACCGCGGCGGCGGGGCCGCAAATCCACGCCGGCGGCGCTCAGATGCGCTCGAACATGACGCCCGGCGGCGCGGGCGGGGCCGGGTTGGCGCTGGCCGCGCGGGCGATGGCGTCGGCCCACCAGCGCCGCAGGGCCACGAAGTGCAGCAGGGCGGCGTTGAAGGTTTCCGGCTCGCTGTCTTCGGGGCCGAGTTCGCCGATCAGCATCAGCTCGCCTTCGTCGCCGTCGCGCGCGATGCGCAGGTCGCCGATCTCGCGCCACAGGGCGTTGTAGGACAGGGCCAGGTTCAGCGCGCTCAGCTCGCCCTCGGGCGTGGGCAGGCCCAGGTCGGCGGTGAGCACCAGGCGGGACCCGCCGGGGGACCATTCGGCCGCGAAGCCGTCGCCGCCGTCGAAGTCGATGCACCAGCTGCCGTCATCGACCTCGGTGATGCCGGTGATCTGCGCGAGCCGCTGCCCCGCCTGGGTGATCAGGCGCCGGGCATCGCTGGCATCGTTCAGGGCGTGCATCGGTATCGAAACCATCAAGGAATTCGCATGGGTGGGGGCGCGCGCCGCGCCGTTCCCGGCCTAGGCCAAGCGGGGCGGCCCCGGCTTAGGGCCGCCAGCCGAGGGAGGGCGCGGTGCGCTATCGTGCGCGCCAGGAGGAACCTGGCATGAGCGACGACAGCACCCCAGCGCCCGAGCGCGGCCAGCGCCTGCAGATTCACTGGGGCCAACTGCAGGCCGCAGCGCGGGCCGGCGACATCTCGATGGAGCAGGCCGAGCGCCTGTGGGCGCGCTGGGCCGGCCAGGCCATCGCGCCCGCGCGTTTCGGCTTCACGCACGTGCTCTATTACTTCGGCGGCCTGCTCGCCATCGGTGCCATGACGCTGTTCATGACCCTGGGCTGGGAGCTGTTCGGCGCCTGGGGCGTGCTGCTGCTGTCGGTGGGCTACGCGGTGGGCGCGGTCGCGGTGGCCCGCCACCTGCAGCGCCGCCACCTGCACATCCCGGCGGGCATCCTGGCGACGATCGCGGTCTGCCTGGTGCCGCTGGCGGCCTGGTCGCTGCAGAGCGGCCTGGGCCTGTGGCCCGAGGGCGGGCCCGACAGCTACCGCGACTACCACCGCTTCATCGACTGGCGCTGGCTCACGCTGGAACTGGCCACGCTGGCCGCCGCCGTGGTCATGCTGTGGTGGCTGCGCCTGCCGTTCATGGTGATGCCGGTGGCCGTGACCCTGTGGTACCTGAACATGGACCTGGCGCACATGCTCATGCAGAAAGACGGCTTCGACTGGACCTTCACGCGCGACGTGTCGCTGGTGTTCGGCCTGGCCACCTGCGCCATCGCAGTCTGGGTGGACCTGCGCTCGCGTTTGGCCAGCGACCCGCGCGACCGGCAGGATTTCGCCTTCTGGCTCTACCTGTTCGGCGCGCTCATGTTCTGGTGCGGCCTGAGCCTGCGCGAGAGCGACAGCGAGCTGGCCAAGGCCGGCTACGCGGCCCTCAACGTGGCGCTGGTGTTCCTGGGCGCGGCCATCGGCCGGCGCGTGTTCACCGTGCTGGGCGCCATTGGCGTGGCGGGCTACCTGGGCTACCTCAGCTACAAGGTCTTCGCCGACAGCCTCTTGTTCCCCTTCGTGCTCACGCTGCTGGGCCTGGGCATCGTGGCCCTGGGCATCTGGTGGCAGCGGCGCGAGGCGCGCATCCACGCGCGCCTGGCGGGCTGGCTGCCAGCGGCCCTGCGGCCGCTGGCGCAGCGCTGAGGCCCGGCCACCGGGGCCGAACGCTCAGGGCTGGCCGCCCGAGGCGTTGACGCGGTACACCGCCGTGGTGCCGCTGACCTCGTTGCCCACCACCAGCAGGGGCGTGCCGTCGGGCGAGCGGTCGGCGGGGATGAACACCAGGCCTTCGGGGCCGAGGTCGCCCGCCGTCGCCAGCACGGTGCCGGGGTCGGCCGTCGTCCAGTCCTCGCGGCTGTTGAGGTAGTCCAGGCGCTGGGGGGCGGCGGGGTTGGTGATGTCGTAGACCAGCACGCCGCCCATGCGCTCCAGGCCGATGAAGGCCAGGGTGCGGCCCCGGACCTGGCCGATGGCGATGCCTTCGGGCTCCGGTCCCTTGGCATCGCTGCGGCTGTCGAAGGCGCCGCCTTCGTCGTGGCCAGAGTTGAAGTGGTCCTTGCACGGGATGTTGCGCGCGCTGCCGAGCCGGCAGGCGTCGCTGGCGAAGAACTTCTCGAACTCGGCGCCCGAGTCCCACACCAGCTGGCCGTTGGCGTTCCAGATGCTGAAGGAGCGGGCGCCGTAGCTGTAGAGCTGGTCGTACATCAGGCGGTTGCCGGCCGGGTTGGCGGTGCCCGTGGCGTCGAACATCATGGGCGAGCCGTCGGGGTTGGTGCGGTAACCCATGGTCCAGGTGATGTTGAGGCGGCCGAGCACGTCGTCGGCGCGGCAGCCCATGGGATCGCCCGCGACGGCGCCGCAGTAGCCGAAGGTGGCCGGGTTGAGCAGGCCGCCCGCGGCCATGGCGCCGAGCTGCGGCGGCAGGTCATCGCCCGCGCGCCCGGCCCAGCCGCTCTTGTTGATCAGGTGCTTGACGCGGAACTCCTCGACGAAACCCTGACTGGCGTCGCCGGCCCAATAGGCGCTGTTGTCTTCGCCCCAGGCGCGCGCGTCGCCCTCGTTGGCGGTGACGAGGTAGGTCTGGCCGTCGGCCGTGTAGGCACCCATGGCGTCGGGCAGGTACAGGCCGCGCACGCCGGGCAGGCCGCGGATGTTGATTCGGCCGTCGTTGTCGGAGGCGTCCAGCTCGTTGCCGGGCGCGCCGTGGTCTTTGAAACCCAGCGGCAGCAGGGCGGTGACCGTGGCGCTGGCGACGTCGATCTTGGCCAGGGCGTTGTTCTCCTGCAGCGTCACCCAGGCGGTGGCGCCGTCGGCCGAGACGGCGATGTACTCCGGCTCGAGGTCCTGCGCCGCGTTGGCGTTCGGGCCATAGAGGCGCACGCCCTGCGCGCGCAGCGTGGCCTCCTGGCCGACGAAGGCGCCAAAGCCGGCGGTGCGCACCACGGGCGCGGCCGGTTGGCTGACGTCGACCACGCTGACGCTGCCCTCGGGGTCGATCTGGTAGTCGTCGCTGGGCTCGCCTTCGTTGGCCAGCAGCACGGTCTTGCCATCGGGCGTGAAGCTGATCATGTCGGGCTGCGCGCCCACGCTGGCCGAGCCGAGCAGGACAAGGTCGCTGGCGCGGTACAGGGCCACCCGGCCCGGGTCGGTCTTGGTGGCGGCCTGCACGGCCACGGCCACCAGGCCGTCGTGCACGGCCACGCTGTTGATGTTGGCGCCCGGCAGCGCGAGTGAGGTGGCGGCGTCGATCTCCCCAATCTTCACCGGCTGGGCGGGCACGCGCAGGTCCAGCACGTCCACCTTGCCGGCCTGGGCGTTCACCACGAACAGGCGCCGGCTGGCCGCGTCGTAGGCGGGAATCTCCGCCGCCGACACGCCGAACTGGCCGGTGGCGTAGCCGCCGATCTTCTCGAGCTGGACGCTCAGGGGCTGCGACACCGGGCCGCTGGGCTGGCCATCGCCGCCGCCTCCGCAGGCCGCGAGCGCGGCGGTGGCGACCAGGGCGGCGGCGAAACGGCCCGGGGCGGGCCGGCGATTGGCGCGTGTCATCGAATCTCCTCGTGCAAGTCAGAACAAAGCACGAGGTTGTAGGCAGCGGACATGACGTCCGCGTGTCGTGTCGGTGGCGCCGGCGTGACGCCTACTGCCCGAAGCGCGGACCGTCCGTCAGGAACGCCTGCTCTTCGGCGGTGCTGTCGCGGCCCAGGGCCTCGTTGCGGTGCGGAAACCGCCCGAAGCGCGCCACGATGTCCCGGTGCAGCCGTGCGTAGCGCAGGTTGTCGTCCAACTCGGCGTGGCAGAAGGCCGGCGCCTGTTCGCGCAGGCGCTCAAAGCGGCGCACGGCCTCGTCCTGCAACGCCAGCGACTCGGCGTGCAGCAGCGGCATGTAGAGGAACACCCGGCCCACCACGGGCAGGCCTTCGTCTTCTCCCGTGGCGATGGCCTCCAGCGTGAGGGCCTGGGCGCGCGGGTCGCCGGCGAAGGCGCGCGGCTGGCGCCGGAACAGGTTGCGCGTCAGCTGGTCCAGCAGCAGCACCAGGGCCAGGCGGCCCAGCGGCGTGGCGGACCAATCGGTCAGGCCGCCGGCCAGCGCCCGCTCCACCAGGGCGCCGTAGTGGCGCCGCAGCGCCTCGTCCTGCTCGGGGTTGAACCCGAACCACAGCTGGTCGCGCGACTCGCTGGGCCAGCCGCGGGCCAGGCCGTCGCCGCACCAGTGGTCGAGCAGGGCCTGGGCCTCGGGGGGAATGTAAAGATCGTTCGCCATTTACGCCTTGCTACAGCTTTGACCGCGCGTAGGGTGCGCCCGGTCCCGGGATTGTCTGTAATTCCAAGGCGGCAAACCGCCGTCGCTCCGGAGTCTCCCCATGAATACCGTGTCTCTCAGCCCCCGCCACCGCGCGACGCGCGGTCTGGTCCTGCTCACGCTGGCCGCTGGCGCCTGGGCCCTGTCGGGCACCGCCACGCAGGCCCAGGCCCGCGACAACGTCTATTGGTCCATTGGCGTCAACTCACCCGGCGTGAGTGTGGGGGTGTCCAACGCGCCCCCCGTGGTCTATGGCTACCCGTCCTACGGCTATCCGGTGTACGACCCCCGGCCGGTGGTGGTCTACCCGCGCCCCGTGATCGTGCACCCGCGACCGGTGGTGGTGCAGTCCTACCCGGTGTACGCCTATCCCCCGCAGTGGCGCTACGACCGCCCGCCCAAGCACTGGCGCAAGCACGGCTACCAACGCGGCTACCAGCACGGCTACCGCGACGGCCGCCGCGGCGGCTGGGACGACTGAGGCGCGTCCCGTCCCGCCACCGCTTCACATCGCGCGGAAGCGGTCGGCGTAGAGGCGGCTGACCACGAAGGCCTCGTCCAGGCCACGCAGCGTCAGCCGCCATTTGCCCGCCTCGTCGCGGGTGACGCGATCGATGGCGTCCGCCCGCACCACGGTGCCGCGGTGGATTTGCCAGAACACCTCGGGGTCGAGCTGCGGCAGCAGCTCCTTCAGCGGCTTGCGGATCAGGAACTCCCGCCCGCCCGCCAGCACCCGCACGTACTTGTCGGCCGCTTCGAAGGCCAGTACCTCGTCGATGGCGACCCGCTGCACCGCCGCGCCCACGCTGGCCATGAGGTGGCGCAGGCGCGGCGCGGACGAGGGCGCACCGCCCAGCAGCGCGCGCAGCCCGGCCCAGTCGGGCGCGGCGCTGGCGCCGCGCGCGCGCAGCGCGGCCTGCACGCGCGCCACGGTGCGCTGCAGCCGCTCGGCCTGCACGGGCTTGAGCAGGTAGTCCAGGGCCTGGGCCTCGAAGGCCTGCACCGCGAACTCGTCGTGCGCGGTCACGAACACCAGCGCGGGCAGCGGCTGCTCGGCGGGCCAGTCGTCGGCCAGGGTGGCGGCGGCGTCCAGGCCGCTCAGGGCGGGCATGCGGATGTCCAGGAACAGCACGTCGGGGCGCAGCGCCAGGGCCTGCTGCACGGCGCTGTGGCCGTCGCCCACGCTGGCGAGCACCCGAAGCCCCGGCCAGGCGCGCGCCAATTCGGCTTGCAGGGCTTGCGCGAGCAGAGGTTCGTCTTCGGCGATGAGGGCGGTGGCGTTCATGGGGTGGCGTCGGGCAGGGGAAGGAACAGCCGCGCCTGCGTGCCCTGGCCCGGCGCGCTGTGCCACTCCAGGCGCGCGGCCGCGCCGTGCAGGGCCTGCAGGCGCTCGCGCACTTGCGTCAGGCCGAAGCCCTCGAGTGCCGGGGCCTCGCTGCCCACGCCGTCGTCGCTCACGCTCAGGCACAGGGTGCCGCCCTCGCGTTGCGCGGCCACGCGCAGCTCGCCGCCGCGCGCGCTGGGCTCCAGGCCGTGGCGGATGGCGTTTTCCACCAGCGGCTGCAGCAGCAGCGCCGGCACGGGCAGCGGTGCCAGGGCCTCGGGCAGCTCCAGGCGCACGCGCAGGCGTGGGCCCATGCGCATGCTCATGAGGCTGAGGTAGTCGTCCAGCCGGGCGAATTCGTCGCTCAGGGTGTGCTGGCCGCCGCGCGCGTCGCTGCGCGAGGCCGCGAGCGTGGCGCGCAGGAAGTGGTTGAGCCGGTCCAGCATGTCGATGGCGCGCGGTGGGTCGGTGGCGATGAGGGCGCGCAGGTTGGCCAGGGTGTTGAACAGCATGTGCGGCTCCAGCTGCGACTCCAGCAGGCGCAGCCGCGCCTCGCTGGCCTGGCGCTGGGCCTCTTCTTGCGCCAGGCGGGCCATGGCCAGCATCTCGCGGCTGCTGAAGTAGTAGGCGCCGAAGGCGCCGAGGGCCAGCGACATGAGCAGGAAGCCGACGGTGGCGCCCGGCAGGTTGCTCGCGCTGGCCAGCAAGGGCCGGCCGAGCAAGAGGTTGCCCAGCGTCAGGCCCAGCCCGTAGCCCGCGAACACGGCCACCACGACCAGCACCGCCATCGGCCGCACGCCGGGCCAGCCCTGGGGCGAGAGCAGGTAGCGCCCGCCGTCGATGCCGGCCCAGATGCACAGCCCGATGAGCTGCGAGTACAGCAGGGTGGGGGCGAAGTGGTCGCCCTTGATGGCGCTGATGGCCAGTGCCAGCACGGTGTTGAACACCGCGGCGATCAATACGCGGCGCGCCACGGTGCGGGGGTTGAAAGCGGCCATGGGCGCAGTATGCCGGGCCGCCGTTCAGGGGCGCTGGCCGCGGTCGCGCTGCAGGCGTTCGCGTTCCCGGTCCATCCAGTGCTCGTACAGGCCACCGCCGCCCAGGCGCACCCACACGGCCAGGCCGTGGATCAGCAGGCCCAGGCCCCAGCCCAGGACGGGGTAGACGGCCCAATCGCGCCCGCTGCGCAGCGAGAGGTAGACCAGGCCGGCGTTGACGGCGAGAAACACCAGGGCGTGCAGGGTCCAGCCCATGCGGGCGGCGACGCGTCGGCGCGCGGTGCGTTCGAGGTCCTTGTCGATCGAGAGGGTGTTCATGGCGGTTGCTCCGGTGGGTGGGGGGAGGGGTGAAGGTCAAAGCAGTCCGAGCCACTGGCCCCAGACCAATTGGCCCAGGTAGCGGCTGGGCAGCAGCGTGAGGGCGCCGGTGACGATGCAGGCGCTGAGGTACAGCGCGATCATGGTCAGCCGGTGCGAGCGGATGCGCCCCTGCCGCAGGTGCCAGAAGGCCAGGGCCAGCGTGCCCAGGGTGATGGGCACCAGCAGGTGGATGGGCGTGTAGCCGGCGACGTTGGGCAGGCGGAAATCGCGGATGAACACGGCGGTGACGGCGACCATGAGCATCAGCGTGACCCAGGCGTAGCCGGCCGCGCGGTGCAGCACCGCGCGCGGGTGGCCGGCGCGGCGCGCCCACAGCGCCACCGGCCCGATGGCCAGGGCCGCGAGCGCGGCGCTGAGGTGGATGGCGATGACGGGGGTGAGCTGCATGGCGGTCTCCGGTGGGCGGGGAGACCGCACTGTCGGCCGCCGGCCCCGCGTGCGCCACGGGGCTGAGACGAAACGGCGCGGGCGCGCCGTGAAACGCCGCCGCGGCGGCGCGAAATGCCTGCGCCAGGCGGCCCGCGCGGGTCGGTCAGCGCGAGAGGCTGGCGCGCGAGGCCGGGTCGAGAAGGCCGGGTCGAGAGGGACGGGTCGAGAGGGACGGGTCGAGAGGGACGTGTAGGAAGGCCGGGGTATGAGGGAGAGTCGCCGGCCGCCCGGCCCTCAGTCCGCGGCGCTGCCGCGCGGCTGCAGGCGGAACACCTGCACCGCCTGGTGCATGACCTCCGCCTGCGACTGCAGCGAACTCGCGGCCGCGGCGAGCTGCTCCACCATGGCAGCGTTCTGCTGCGTCACCGAGTCGAGCTGGCCCACGGCCTGGTTGATCTGCGCGATGCCGCTGGACTGCTCGCGCGTGGCGTGCGTGATGTCGCCGATGAGCGCGTTGACCTGCTCCACCGCGCCCACCACCTGGGTCATGGTCTGGCCGGTGCCGTGCACCAGTTCGCTGCCGCGGCGCACCTGGTCGGCCGAATCCTCGATCAGGGCCTTGATTTCCTTGGCCGCGTCCAGCGTGCGCTGCGCGAGGTGGCGCACCTCGCCGGCCACCACGGCGAAGCCGCGGCCCTGTTCGCCGGCGCGCGCGGCCTCCACCGCCGCGTTGAGCGCGAGGATGTTGGTCTGGAACGAGATGCCGTCGATGACCTGGATGATCTCGCCGATGCGCGCCGAGCCGCGGCTGATCTCGGCCATGGTGGTGACCACCTGCGACATGGCGCTGTTGCCTTCGCGCGCCACCGCGGCCGCGCGCTGCGCGAGCTGGGCCGCTTCCTGCGCGGTGCTGGCGCTCTGGGCCACGGTGCTGTTCATCTGCTCCATGGACGCCGCCGTCTGCTGCAGGTTGCCGGCCTGCGCCTCGGTGCGCGAGGACAGGTCGTGGTTGCCGCTGGAGATCTGGTGGCTGGCGACCTGCACGCCCTCGATTTCATGGCGCACGTCGGCCACCACCGCTTGCAGGTTGACGTTGAGCTGGTTCAGTGCCACGGCGAGGTCGCCGAATTCGGCCGGGCCGCGAAGGGCCAGGCGCGAGGTGAGGTCGCCCGCGGCCATGGTGTTGGCGAAGCGAACGGCCTGCGCCAGCGGCTGCACGGTCTGGCGCCGCAGCGCCCAGGCGGCGAGCAGGGCGAGCGCCAGCAGGGGCAGGGCCATGACGAGGTGGGCCACCAGGCCCAGGCGGGCGCCGATCTCGCCGACCAGCACACCGGCCACGGCCAGTGCCACGCAGACGCCGCCGATGGCGCGGCCCAGGCTGGGCCGCAGCGCGCGCCGCAGCAGGCCGGACAGGCCTTTCTGCACCACCTGGCCGCGCCGCAGGCTCAACCGGTCCTGGCCCTGGTCGCGCTCGGCGCGCAGGCGGGCGTACAGGGCCTCGGCCGCCTGCACCTGCTCGCGCGTGGGCTTGGTGCGCACGGACATGTAGCCCACGGTGCGCCCGTTCTGCACCACGGGGGTGGCGTTGGCCATCACCCAGTAGTGGTCGCCGTTCTTGCGGCGGTTTTTCACCGGCGCCGACCAGGGCTGTCCCGAGCGCAGCGTCTCCCACATGTCGCGAAAGGCCTCGGGGGGCATGTCGGGGTGCCGCACGATGTTGTGCGGCTGGCCCATCAGCTCCTCGCGGCTGAAACCGCTGACCGCGACGAATGCCGGGTTGCAGTAGGTGATGTGGCTCTGCAGATCGGTGGTGGAGACCAGGGTGACGCCATCGGGGATGACGTATTCCTGTTGGGAGACGGGCAGGTTGGCGCGCATGAGATGGTGGTTGGGGGAGGGGCGGCGCTGTGGTCGGCCGCCTCACCCATGCGCTATCGGCATTACCTCGCCGATATGTAGTACGGCCTCGGGGCCCGGTGCATTTTCCGGCGCCGGGTTTGACCCAGATCAAATGCCCTCGGCGTCGGGCGCCCAGGGGGCGGGCGCCCCTTCGGGGGCTCAGCTGCGCTTGAAATAGGACTGGTAGATCCGCGCCGTGCCGTCGCGCTGCACCAGCAGCACGTCGTAGGGGTCCTGGCGGCCGCCGTAGTCGGGGCCGTCCATGCCGGGGCTGCCCACCGGCATGCCGGGCACGGCCAGGCCCAGGGCCTGGGGCTTGTCGGCCAGCAGGCGGCGGATTTCGCGCGCGTTCACATGGCCTTCGACGACATAGCCGCCGATCAAGGCGGTGTGGCAGGAGCCGTAGCGTTCGGGCAGGCCCAGGCGGCGGCGCACGGCGGTGTTGCCGCTGTCGTAGACCTGGACGGTGAAGCCGTCGGCCTGCAGGTAGCTCACCCAGTCCTTGCAGCAGCCGCAGTTGGGGTCCTTCCAGACCTGCAGCGGGGGCAGGGGGGACTTGGCCTGGGCCAGGGCCCCGAGGGGCAGGGCCAGGGCGGCGCTGGCCAACAGCAGTTGTCGACGGTTCGTGGCGGGCATGGTGTTCGTTCTTTCGGGTGTCCGGGGGGCGCCAGGCGTGTGCGAGCGCGCGGGAATGAGCCGCGGGGCGGGCGGGAAGTTCCCCGGCGCGGTTCAGGCGTTCGCCAGCTGCGCCTGGGCCTTGTCGATCCAGTACTGCAGGCTGTCGTGCAGCTCGCGCGAGCTGAACGAGCAGCTTTCGCCATCGAACAGCGCGCTGGATTCGAGGCGGTCCAGCAGATTGCCCAGCACCTCGGCGAAACGCGGGGGCAGGGCAGCGAACAGGTCGTGCTGCGCTCGCAGGCGCTCGCTGGCCTGGGCGGGCGAGAGCGAGCCCTCGCGCAGGCCGGCGAGGGCATCGGCCACGGGTTGGAGCAGGGAAGGGGGGCGCATGGCGCTCAATTCTGCCGCGCCACCATGGGCGCCACCGGCGGCGGCAGGGTCATGCCGCGCTGCTCCATCACGGCCCGCAGCCGGTCGGGGTGGTCGGTGATGAGGCCGTCGACGCCCCAGTCGATCAGGCGCTCCATGTCGGGCCACTCGTTCACGGTCCAGGGGATCACGCGCAGGCCTTCCTCGCGCGCGCGCTCGATCAGCGTGCGGTTGAGGTCGTTGAAATGGGGCGACCACAAGCGCGCCCCGGCGGCGGCGAGCAGCGCCGGCGCGTCCTTGAAGTCGGCCTCGCGCAGGCCGGCGCTCCAGGTGCCGCTGTGCAGGGTGTTGAAGCGGGGCCGCTGCGCGCTCAGGAAGGCCAGTGGCAGCTCGGGCGCCAGGCGCTGGGCGATCTTGAGCAGGCCCCAGTCGAAGCTCTGCAGGCTGGTGCGCGAGGCCATGCCTTCGGTCCGGACCACCTCGAGCACGGCGCGCACGAAGGCCTCGGGCTCGGGCGACTCGTGCGCGCGCTCGGGGTTGCGCTTGAGCTCGATGTTGAAGCGCACGTGGTCGGCGCGCAGGCGCTTGACCTGCTCGAACACAGCGGCCAGCGTGGGGATGCGCTCGCCGTCCACTGCTTGCTGCTGCGCGAAGTCACGCGCGTAGCGGCTCGCGGGGTTGATGCGGCCCACGTCGAGCTCGCCGATCTGCGCCAGCGTGAGCTGGTGGAAGGGTTGGCCGCGCGACTGCAGCCAGCGCCCGGACGGGTCGCGGGTGATGTCGGGGTTGGCCGCGGTGTCGTGCGAGACGATGGGCACGCCCTCGGCGCTCAGCACCACGTCCAGCTCCAGCGTGCTCACGCCGATGGCGAGCGCGCGCTGGAAGCCGCTGAGCGTGTTCTCGGGGGCGAGGGCGCGCGCACCGCGGTGGCCCTGCAGGTCGAAGGCCAGGGCGGCGCCCGCGCACCACATCGACAGGCCCAGGGCGGTGGTGCAGCTCCAGCGCAGCCAGGTCAGGCGCCGGGCGGCGGGTGGGGCGGGCAGCTGCATGGCGGTCTCCTTGCCGGGCCCGCTCGGTGCGGGCCTCTGATCGCGCGCATTCTCCCAGCGCGCGATGACCGCCTCAAGTCAATGCCCGAGGATCTTGGACAGGAAGTCCTTGCTGCGCTCGTTCTGCGGGTTGTTGAAGAACGCCTCGGGGGTGTTCTGTTCGACGATCTGGCCCTGGTCCATGAAGATCACGCGGTCGGCCACCGCCTTGGCAAAGCCCATCTCGTGGGTCACGCACAGCATGGTGATGCCCATGTTGGCGAGTTCGATCATCACGTCCAGCACCTCCTTGATCATCTCCGGGTCGAGCGCGGAGGTGGGCTCATCGAACAGCATGATCTTGGGCGTGAGGCACAGCGCGCGCGCGATGGCCACGCGCTGCTGCTGGCCGCCCGACAGCTGCAGCGGGTACTTGCCGGCCTGCTCGGCGATGCGCACGCGCTTCAACTGCTGCATGGCGCGTTCCTCGGCCTCTTTCTTGGGCAGCTTGCCCACCCACATGGGCGAGAGGGTGAGGTTCTCCAGCACCGTGAGGTGGGGGAACAGGTTGAACTGCTGAAAGACCATGCCCACGTTCTTGCGCACCTGGTCGATGGCCTTGATGTCGTCCCGCAGCTCGACGCCGTCGACCTCGATGACGCCCTGCTGGTGTTCCTCCAGACGATTGATGCAGCGGATCAGCGTGGACTTGCCCGAGCCCGACGGGCCGCAGATCACGATGCGCTCGCCTTTGGCGACGGACAGGTCGATGTCGCGCAGCACGTGGAAGTCGTTGCCGTACCACTTGTTGACCTTGTCGAACCGGATGATGGCGGGGGATTGTTCTGGCATGTTGTGCTTTCAGCGCGCCTTGCTGGCGGCAAGCTGCTTTTCGACCCACAGGCTGTAGCGCGACATGGCGAAGCAGCCGGAGAAATAGATGAGCGTGATGAAGAAATAGGCCTCGAGCTTGAACGGGCGCCACTGCACGTCGGAGTTCAGGGCCAGCGCGAGCGCGCCGGTGAGCTCGTAGAGCGAGACGATGGTCACCAGCGAGGTGTCCTTGAACAGCGAGATGAAGGTGTTCATGATGCTGGGGACCACCATGGACAGGGCCTGCGGCAGCACGATGAGCCGCTGCGCCTGCCAGTAGCCCAGGCCCAGCGAGTCGGCCGCCTCGAACTGGCCCTTGGGCACGGCCTGCAGGCCCCCGCGCACGGTTTCGGCCATGTAGGCCGCGATGAACAGGGTCAGGCCCGCGACCACGCGCACCAGCACGTCGACAGTGACACCCTGGGGCACGAACAGCGGGAACATGAACGAGGCCATGAACAGCACCGAGATCAGCGGCACGCCGCGCACCAGTTCGACATAGAGCACGCTGATGGTGCGGATGGCGGGCAGCCTGGCGCGCCGGCCCAGGGCCACCAGCACCGCGAGCGGGAACGCCAGGAACAGCGACAGCACGGCCAGCATGAGCGTGAGCGGCAGGCCACCCCAGAGCTCGGTGCGCACCTTGGACAGGCCCGGCACGCCGCCGCCCATGAGCACGAAGAAGCCGGCCAGGGAGGCGACCCAGACCAGCGCCAGCCAGCGCGTCCAGAAGACGCGCATGCAACTGACCACGACCGTGGCCACCATCAGCAGCGTGGCCACCAGGGGGCGCCACTGCTCGTCGTAGGGGTAGCGACCGAACAGGATGACGCGGTACTTCTCGGCGATGACGCCCCAGCAGGCGCCGACGCCGCGCGCGGCCTGGCAGGCGTTGGGATCGGGCTGGAACACGGCGCCGGCGATCACCCATTGCCAGAGCCTGGGCAGCGCCCACACCAGCACCACGCCGATGATCAGCGTGAACAGGCTGGATTTCCAGTCGGCGAAGAGGTTGCGGCGCGCCCACACCAGGGGGCCGGACTGGCGCACCGGCGAGGGCCGGGGCGCGATGGGTTGGAACTGCGTGCCCATGGCGATCAACGCTCCTTGATCGCCATGCGGCGGTTGTACCAGTTCATCAGCAGCGAGGTGGTGAGCGAGGTGCTGAGGTAGACCAGCATGATGATGGCGATGCACTCCACCGCGCGGCCGCTCTGGTTGATGGTGGTGTTGGCGATGGAGACCACATCGGGGTAGCCCACCACCACCGCGAGCGAGGAGTTCTTGGTGAGGTTGAGGTACTGGTTGGTCAGTGGCGGAATGATCACGCGCATGGCCTGGGGCAGCACCACGAGCTTCATCTTCTGCCGCGGGCTCAGGCCCAGCGCGGAGGCGGCCTCGTCCTGGCCGCGGCTCACCGACTGGATGCCGCCGCGCACCACCTCGGCCACGAAGGCCGCGGTGTAGGTGGTCAGGCCGATGAGCAGCGCGAGGAACTCGGGCGTGAGGGCCAGGCCGCCGTCGACCATGAAGGGCAGCTGCTCGGGCACGCTCCACTCGCGCGGCATGCCGGCCACCACCCAGCCCAGCACGGCGCACACCAGCAGCAGGACCAGCGGCACCCAGAGGCGGTCGCCGTCCTGGCCGGTGGCCTCGAAGCGCCGCTGCACGCGCTGGCGCCACAGCACGCCGGCCACGGCGCCCACGGCCAGGCCGGCGATCACCGCGCCCACGCCGGCCGTGGGCCAGGGGACCGACAGGCCCCCCTTGCTGAGGTAGACGAGGCCGGCCATCGACATGGCCTCGTTCGAGGCGGGCAGCAGCTCGATGAAGACCAGGTACCACATCAGCAACTGCAGCAGCAGCGGCACATTGCGGAAGAGCTCGACATAGCCGTAGCACAGGCCGCGCACCAGGGCATTGCGCGAGAAGCGCCCCACGCCCAGGGCGACGCCGAGCAGGGTGGTGAGGACGATGCCCGCCAGGGCGACCTTGACGGTGTTGAGCACGCCGACCCAGATGGCCTTGCCGTAGCTCTGGCTCGGGTCGTACTGGATGAGGGTTTCGCCGATGTCGAAACCGGCGCTGGCGCCCAGGAAGTCAAAGCCGCTCTGGATGCCGCGCGCCTGCATGTTGACCTGGGTGTTGTGCGCCAGGTACCACAGGCCCAGGCCCAGCAGGGCCAGGGCGAGCAACTGGTACAGCACGCCGCGCGTGGCCCGGCTGTTGAGCGACCAGCGCCGGGACGGGGGTGGGGGGGATGCGGGGGTGGTCAACGGCGACCTCGCGACGAAGAAATGACAGGAACGAAGAACGCCCGCAGCGACGGGTATCGCTGCGGGCCGGACAAAGGCCGGGCCACGGTGGTGGCCCGGCGTGGTTCAGCGGATCGGAGGGGCGTACAGCACCCCGCCCTTGGTCCAGAGGTTGTTGATGCCGCGCGGCAGGCCGATGGCGGTCTTGGGACCGACGTGGTGCTCGAACTGCTCGCCGTAGTTGCCCACGGCCTTGATGGCGCGGTAGGCCCATTCCTTGTCCAGGCCCAGCAGCTTGCCGGTGTCTTCGTTGCCCATGCCGAGCAGGCGCATCACGGAAGGGTTGGTGCTGGATTTCTTGAGTTCGTCGGCGTTGGCCTGGGTGATGCCGTACTCCTCGGCCTCGATGAGCGCGAAGCCCACCCACTTGACGATCGCGGCGAACTCGTCGTCGCCCCGGCGCACGGCCGGGCCCAGGGGCTCCTTGGAAATCAGCTCGGGCAGGATGACGTGGTCATCGGGCTTGGCCATGTCCTTGGCGCGCGAGGAGGCCAGGCCCGAGGAATCGGTGGTGTAGGCCTGGCAGCGACCCGAGGCGTAGGCGGCCAGCGCGGCCTCGAGCTTTTCGAACACCACGGGCTTGATGCCCAGGTTGTTGGCGCGCGAGTAGTCGGTGAGGTTGAGTTCGGTGGTGGTGCCCGACTGCACGCAGACCGTGGCGCCCTTGAGCTGCTTGGCGCTCTTGACGTTGAGCTTCTTGGGCACCATGAAGCCCTGGCCGTCGTAGAAGTTGACGCCGACGAAGGTGAGGCCGAGGGAGGCGTCGCGCGTGAGCGTCCAGGTGGTGTTGCGGGCCAGCAGGTCGATCTCGCCGGACTGCAGGGCGGTGAAGCGCTGCTGCGCCGTCAGCGGCACGTAGCGCACCTTGTCGGGGTTGCCCAGGATGGCGGCGGCGACCGAGCGGCACACGTCCACGTCCATGCCGCTCCACTTGCCCTGGCTGTCGGCCGCCGAGAAGCCGGGAAGGCCGGTGTTGACGCCGCAGTTGAGTTCGCCGCGCTTCTTGACCGCGTCCAGGTCCTTGCCCGCATGCGCCGGCAGGGCGAGCAGCGCGGCCGTGGTGCCCAGGGTCAGGGCGGTCAGCTTCAGGGCCTTGAGATTCATCGGGTACTCCGTAGTCAGTGTCAGTTGTCGAACACGAACGGACAGGCACCTCTTCGGTGCCCAGCCGCAAGCGGGCCAATGTAGACCCCGCTTTTTGCACCGGGGATCGGGGTTTACGTGGGAGCGCCATGCCGATGCTTTATTGAACAATCCGCACGATTGCGCCCCCGGGAGGGCGACGCAGAATTCGTGCCACGACAGACGACAACCGGAGACCCGCGGAGATGAGCCCACAGGAACCACCGGCGCGGGCGCACCACCGCGTCTGGCCCCGCCGTTTGCCCTACGCCATTCGGACACCCCGGACCTCCTTGTGGGACAACCTCGTGGTCAGCGCTCGGCGCTACCCGGACAAGCCTGCCCTGGTCTTCTTCGATCTCAGTACCTCCTACGCCGAGCTGCTGGCCCAGGCCGAGCGCCTGGCCGCGCACCTGCGCGCGCAAGGCGTGCGCGACGGCGACCGCGTGCTGCTGTTCATGCAGAACTGCCCGCAGTGGGTGGTGGCCTGTTATGCGGTGCTGCGCGCCAATGCCGTGGTGGTGCCGGTCAACCCCATGAACAAGGCCGATGAGCTCGGGCACTACATCACCGATCCCGACGCGCGCGTGGCCCTCTGCGCGGCCGATCTCGCCGGCGAACTGCTCAAGGCCGACGCCGGCCTGCCCGAGGCGCAGCGGCTGCGCCACCTGGTGGTGACGCACTACGCCGACGCCATCGGCCCGGCGGCGGAAGTCCCGCCCGCCTGGCAGGCCTGGCTGGGCGCGCGCCACGAACGCCCCGCGCTGGCGGGCGGCAGCGTGGCCACCTGGGCCGAGGCGCTGTCCAGCACCGCGCCGCTGCCCGAGCACAACCGCGGCCCCGACGACCTGGCCGTGCTGCCCTACACCAGCGGCACCACCGGCCTGCCCAAGGGCTGCATGCACCCGCACCGCACGCTCATGCACAACGCGGTCGCTGGCGCCCTGTGGGGCAACAGCACGGCGGAGGCCGTGTCGCTGCTGGTGGTGCCGCTGTTCCACATCACCGGCATGGTGTCGGGCATGCACACGGCGATCTACGGTGGCGCCACCATCGTGCTCATGCCGCGCTGGGACCGCGAGTTGGCGGGGCGGCTGATCTCGCGCTGGCGCGTCACGCACTGGACCAACATCCCGACCATGGTGATCGACCTGCTCGCCAGCCCCAGCTTCGAGCGCTACGACCTGTCCAGCCTGGTCTACATCGGCGGCGGCGGCGCGGCCATGCCGCAGGCCGTGGCGCAGCGGCTGCTGGAGCTGTTCGGCCTGCGCTACGCGGAAGGTTACGGGCTCACCGAAACCGCCGCGCCCTCGCACAGCAACCCGCCGGACGACCCCAAGCAGCAGTGCCTGGGCATTCCTTTCATGAGCTGCGACGCCCGCGTCGTCGACCCCGACACCTTGCGCGAACTGCCGGTGGGCGAGGCCGGCGAGATCGTGATCCATGGCCCCATGGTGTTCGACGGCTACTGGAAACGCCCCGAGGCCACGGCCGCGGCGTTCATCGAGATCGAGGGCAAGCGCTTCTTCCGCTCGGGCGACCTGGGCCGCATCGACGAGGACGGCTACTTCTTCCTCACCGACCGCCTCAAACGCATGATCAACGCGAGCGGTTTCAAGGTCTGGCCGGCCGAGGTCGAGGCGCTGATGTTCAAGCACCCCGCCATCGCCGAGGCCTGCGTCATCGCCACGCGCGACGCCTACCGTGGCGAAAGCGTGAAGGCCGTGGTGGTGCTGCGCGCCGACGCCCGGGGCAAGACCAGCGAGGCCGACATCCTGGCCTGGTGCCGGGAGCACATGGCCGCCTACAAGTGCCCGCGCGAGGTGGCGTTCGCCGACGCCCTGCCCAAGAGCGGCAGCGGCAAGGTGATGTGGCGCTGGCTGCAGGAGCGTGAGCTCGAGCGCACCGAGCCCGCCCGGGCACAATGAGCGGCATGCCGTCCCTCACCGACGCCTTTCGCCGGCTGTGGCAGCCGCGCAAGGGCCTGTTCTGGCTCATGCTGGGTTTTCAGGCGCTGTCCAGCGCCTTGGTGCTGTTCATCCAGCTCCACGAACCGCCGGCCGGCCTGCGCCTCATGCTCGGGCTGCTGGCGCTGACGAACACGCTCATCTCATGGTGGCTGCTCGCGCGCCTGTGGCGCGGCGAGGGCTGACAAGAACAGTTACAAAATGGCCGTTTTGTGCTGGAATGGCGGGCGCCGCCCGCCGTTGTGCCCACAACCACAGACAGAAACCGCACCCGTCCAGGCATGAAGCAGTTCCTCTCGACGCTCTTCGACACCGTGGCCCAGCGGCTGCAGGGCGAGAACCGCCACGACGACGACCCCTACCGCCTGGCGCGCGTGCGCAAGGCCATGCTGGCGTTGGTCGGCGAAGAAGGCGGATGGGAGGCCGAGCAGCTGCGCCACCGCCTGCTGGTGGCCGAATCGGCCCGCGCCCTGTGGTTCATGCGCCCGGACCTGCTGCAGTGGCTGTGCCGCGGCCTGGAAGAGCGGGCCGCCATGGACCGCGTCATGAAGCTGCAGCCCTTGTTTGAGGGCCTGGTGGAGCCGGCCCTGCTGGGTGCGGCCGCCGGGCGGCGTGAGCGCCGCCGGCCTCAGCACGGCGCCTGACTAGGGCGCCCGCCCGCGCGCTTCGTCCGGCGCCACCGTGGCGCGGTAGGCGTGCCAGCTGGCGTGCCCGATCACCGGGCCACTCACGAGCAGGCCAAGGAACCACGGCAGCATCGACAGCGCCACCGTGGCGCTGATCAGCAGGCCCCAGAACAGCATCACGCCCGGGTTCTGCAGGCAGGCGCGGATGCTGGTGAGGCCGGCCGAGATGGCGTCGGTGCCGCGGTCCAGGATCATGGGAATGCTCACCACGCTGGTGACGAAGATCAGCCCCGCGAACAGGGCACCCACCAGCGTCCAGGTGATGAGGAACTCCAGGTGCTGCCCGCGCAGCATCTGGCCGATGAGGTTCTGCGTGTCCGGCAGGGTGGTGAAGCTGACCGCGAACACCACCAGCGAGGCGCGGCCCCACAGCATCTCCAGCACCAGCAGCACGCCGGCGAACAGGGCCATGGTGCCCTTGGTGGGCAGCCAGGCGCGCAGCGAGCGGCCCAGCGAGGGCGGCTCGCCGCGCTGCAGCGCGCGGCTGGCGTCGTACAGGCCCAGGCACAGGAAGGGCCCCATCAGCAGGAAGCCCGCCGACAGCGCGAGCACGTACGCCGGCGCGGCGCGGAACACGGCCAGCAGCGCGTGCCCCATGGCAAAGAAGCAGGCGCCATAGAACAGGCCGATGCCGGGGCAGCGCAGGAAGTCGGTCCAGCCGGCGCGCAGCCAGCGCAGCGGGTCGGCGGGGCGCAGGTCGGCGATGGGCAGCTCGAACACCGAGGGCTCGCGCGGCGCGTCGCTGGGCGGGGGCGCCTCGGGCGGGGTGGGGTCGGCGGTGGCGGTCATGGCGGCATTGGGCCATCGGCGCCGGTATTCCCCGATGCGGGCTTACCCTTGGCGACCCGGCGTATGCTCGCGGCTCCCTTTGCCGCAGCCAACCGCAGCCGATGAGCGCCGCCGAGTTCTCTCCCCCCTACCTCTCCCCCAACGCCATCGACACCGCCCTGCGCGAGCGCGGCGTGGGCCTGCTCAGCGGCGAGGACAGCGCCGCCTGGATCGGCGTGCCGCTGGCCGATCTGCGCGCGCTGGAGCCGCACTGGGACCGACTGGCCCCCGACGCCTACCTGAAGGACGGCGGCCGCTACCGCCAGCGCCGCCACAGCTGCTTCGTGGTGGACGGCGAGCGCGTGGCGCTGGAGCCGCACCGCGCGCACTGGCAACCGGTGGAATACAACGCCCTGCACGGCGGCATGCAGCGCTGGTTCGAGCCCATGGAGGCCGCGATGGTGAACGCGCCCGCCTGGTCGCTGCTGCTGCGGCGCCTGGCGGCGGCGGCCAGCGCCCTGCGTGGCGAGCGGCCCTGGTACGTGGAGGCGCACCCCTTCCGCATCGACACCACCGACGGCATCGGCCGCCCCACGCCCGAGGGCGCGCACCGCGACGGCGTGGACCTGGTGGCCGTGTTCCTGGTGCAGCGCCACGCCATCAAGGGCGGCGAGAGCCGGGTGTTCGAGGCCAACGGGCCCAGCGGCCAGCGCTTCACCCTGCGCGACCCCTGGTCGCTGCTGCTGCTGGACGATCGGCGCGTGATCCACGAAAGCACGCCCATCCAGCCCGACCCGGCCGACGGCCACGGCTGGCGCGACACGCTGGTGGTGACGCTGCGGGCGGGCGGTTTTCAGGGCGAGTGAGCCCGGCGCCTCCCGCCATGGCCGGTGGCCCTGTCGATCGCTTGAGGGCCTGGGCGCGCCGGCTCAGGTCCGACGCCATGACCCTGTGGTTCGCGCGCCGCCACCCGGACACGCCGTGGTGGGTTCAGGCGCTGGTGCTGGTCGTGGTCGCCTACGCGCTCAGCCCGATCGACCTCATCCCCGACGCGATCCCGGTGCTGGGCCTGCTGGACGACGCGGTGCTGCTGCCACTGCTGATCTGGTTGGCGCTGCGCTGGCTGCCGCCGCACGTTCGCGCCGACGCCCAGGCACGGGCCGCGCGCTGGACGGCCGAGGGCGGGCAGCGGCCGCGCAGCCGGGCGGGCGCGTGCGCGATCGCCGCCCTGTGGGCGCTGCTGCTGGGGGGCGCCGCCTGGTGGGCGTGGCGCGCCTGGGGCGCGGCCGCCTGAGGAGCGCTCAAACCCCCCCGGTGGGGTGCGTCGGGTCGACCCACAGCACCGTCTGTGGCTTCTCCACCGGTTCGATGTCCAGGTTGACCGCCACCGCCTGGCCGTCGCTGCGGCACAGCACGCACTCCAGCACCTCGGTGGGGCTGGCGTTGATTTCCTGGTGCGGCACGTAGGGCGGCACGTAGATGAAGTCGCCCGGCCCGGCCTCGGCCGTGAACTCCAGGTGCTCGCCCCAGCGCATGCGCGCGCGGCCCTTGACGACGTAGATCACGCTTTCCAGGTGCCCGTGGTGGTGGGCGCCGGTCTTGGCATCGGGGTGGATGGTGACGGTGCCGGCCCACAGCTTCTGCGCGCCCACGCGCGCGAAGTTGATGGCGGCCTTGCGGTCCATGCCCGGGGTGGAGGGCACGTTGCCGTCGAGCTGGTTGCCCGGGATCACGCGCACGCCATCGTGCTTCCAGCGGGCGCCCTCGGGGGGGTGTCCGTGGTCGTGCGGGTGGTCGTGGTCATGGGGATGGTCGTGCGGGTGATCGTGGGCCATTGCGCGCTCCTCGGGGGACAAGACACCAGTGTGCCAGCGCCTGCGGCCCGTTGACCCGACAATTGCGGGTTTTCCCGCACCCGGAGAGCCGCCTTGCCTTTGCCCACCCCCGCTCCGCGCACGCCCATGCACACCCGCCGCGTCACCTACCAGGGCTTTCGCCGCGACGACGGCCTGTGGGACATCGAAGGCGAGCTGCACGACAGCAAACCCTTCGATTTCGAGATCCGCGGCGAGGGCCATTGGGCGGCCGACGAGGCGATCCACCACATGCGCATCCGCGTGACCTATGGCGAAGACATGGTGATCCGCGACATCGCCGTCGCCATGGACGCCTTTCCGCACGGCCCTTGCCCGAGCATCCTGCCCAATATGCGGCGCATGGTGGGCGAGGTGCTGGGCAAGGGCTGGCGCCAGACCATCCAGCGCCACCTGGGCCACACCGACGGCTGCACCCACCTGCGCGAGCTGCTCTACAACCTGGCGACGGCGGCCATGCAGACCCGCGCCGGCTCGTTCGCGCCGACCGGCGACGGCCGCCCGCCCGCTCACCTGGGCCAGTGCGTGTCCTGGGACTTCGACGGACCGGTGGTGGAGAAGGTCTACCCCATGTTCTTCCGCTGGCGAGCGCAGCCGATGCCCGCCAAGGACAGCTGAGACGGATGGACCGGCTCGACGACCTGATGGCGTTTCTGCGCGTGGCCGACGCCGGCGGGTTTTCGGCGGCCGAGCGCAGCACGGGCGTGCCGAAGTCGCGCCTGAGCCGGCGCATCGCCGCGCTGGAGAAGGAGCTGGGCGTGCGCCTGTTGCAGCGCTCGTCGCACGCCTTTCACCTCACCGATGTGGGCGAGCGCGTCCGCCGGCACGCCCGCGCGATCGCCGACGAGGCGAACGCCGTGCGGGCCACGGTGAGCGAGGCGCAGGCCGAGCCGAGCGGCCTGATCCGCGTGAGTTCCTCGCTGCTGCAAGGCGAGCTTTTCCTGGCGGGCTGGCTGGCCGAGTTCATGGGCCGGTACCCGAAGGTCACGGTGTCGCTGGACCTGTCGAACCACTACGTGGACATGCTGGCCGAGCGCATCGACCTGGCGATCCGGGTGTCGGCGGCGCCGCTGGCGGCGGCCGATCTCGTGGCCCGGCCGATCGGCACCGGGCGCATGGTGCTGGTGGGCCACCGGAGCCTGGTCGAGCGCCACGGCGCGCCGCACTCGATCGCCGAGCTCGGCGGCTTTCCATTGATCGCGCAGGTGCAGGGCGAGAGCGTTCGCCCCTGGGCCTTTCGCGGACCCGACGGGCACGAGCTGAACTACCAGCCGCAGGCCCGCTTCGTCAGCAACAACCTGCTGGCCTTGCGCGAAGCCCTGTTGGGCGGCGCCGGTGTGGCCCAGATCCCGCGCGAGGCCTGCATCGACGCGCTGCGCACCGGCGCCTTGGTTGAACTGCTGCCCGCGCTGGAGCCACCGGCGTCCACGGTGTATGCGATCTACCCCAGCCGGCGCGGCCTGGCTTTCGCGGTGCGCACCCTGATCGACTTTCTGGAAGAGCGATTCCGTGGCGGCGCCTGACGGCGTTCCATTTCTGCAACCACGTGTCGCGTTGGGGTGGACTACCCGCGCCGAGGGGCGCTGACTATCGTTGGCTTTCTCTCTCAATCGTGGAAAGGAAGCGAACATGAAGTTGTCTGGAAAAGTCGCCATCGTCACGGGTGGCTCGCGCGGCATCGGCGCGGCCATCGCGCGCCGGCTGGCGGCTGACGGGGCGCAACTGGCCTTGATCTACCGCAGCAACGGCCCGGCGGCCGACGCGACGGTGCAGGCCATTCGGGCCGCGGGCGGCGAAGCCGAGGCTTTCCGGGCCGACGTGGCGGATGAGGCGGCGGTCGAGTCGGCCATGCGGGCGGTGGTGGCCCGTTTCGGGCGCGTCGATGCGCTGATCAACAACGCCGGCATCTTCGAGAGCGAGCCGGTGGGCCGGATCAGCCGCCAGTCCTTCCAGAACCAGCTGCTCACCAACGCGTGGAGCGTGCTTGCCAGCACGCAGGCGGCGCTGGACCACTTTCCGGCTTCGGGCGGTGCCATCGTCAATGTCTCGAGCAGCCTGGCGGTAAGGCCGGAGCCGCAGACGGTCAGCTACTCGGCCAGCAAGGCCACGGTCGACAGCCTGACGCTCGGTTGCGCGATCGAGCTGGGCGCGCGCGGCATCCGCGTCAACGCCGTGGCGCCGGCGGTCACGCGCACCGACATGACGGCCGGGCTGCCCGCCGACTACCTGGAGAGCGAAACGCGGCTGACCCCGCTCGGTCGCCTGGCGGAGCCGCAGGACATCGCCGGTGCGGTGGCGTTCCTGTGCTCGGACGACGCGCGCTGGATCACGGGGCGCAGCATCCTGGTGGACGGGGGCCGGGTCTGAGCGGGGCGCCGCCGACCGGACGGCGCGCCGACGGCTGCCGGGGTGCTTGACGGCGCGCCGCAACGCGCATGCAATCGCGCCACCCCACACGAGGAGGCGGAGATGGCGAAGAAGCGGCGATGGTTGCGCGTGCTCGGGCTGGGCCTGGGCGCGCTGGTTGTGCTGCTGGCGGCGGCGCTGGCCACTGGGCTGTTCCTGGCCGAGCGCCGCATGGCGCGCCAGGTGGACGTGCCGGTGCAGCCGGTGGCCTACCGCACCGACGCGGCGTCGGTCGAACGCGGGCGCTACCTGTTCAGCTCGCGCGGCTGCGTCGACTGCCATGGGGCCAACGGCGCGGGCCGCACCTTCGTGGACGACGGCGGCCTGACCATCGCCGGCCCGAACATCACCACCGGTCCCGGCGGCGTGGTGGGCGCCTACCAGCCGGTGGACTGGGTGCGCAGCATCCGCCACGGCGTGAACCCGAAGGGCCGCGCCCTGATGGTGATGCCCAGCGAGGACTACAACCGCTTCACCGACGACGACCTGGCCGCGCTGGTGGCCTACATCCGTTCCTTGCCACCCGCGAACGGGCAGGGCGCGGTGGTCCGCCTGCCGCTGCCGGTGAAGGCGATGTACGGTTTTGGCCTGATCCCCGACGCCGCCTCGCGCATCGACCACTCGCGGCCACCACAGCCCCCCGTGCCCGAAGGCGTGACGCTGGCGCATGGCCAGTACGTGGCCAACATGTGCCTGGGCTGCCACGGCGAGGGCCTGCGCGGCGGCAAGATCCCCGGGGGGCCGCCCGACTGGCCGCCGGCGGCCGATCTGCGGCCCGGCCCCGGCGGTGCCATGGCGCGCTACCCCGATGCCGAGTCCCTGATCGCGATGTTTCGCAGCGGCAAGCGGCCGGACGGCAGCGCGGTGCAGGTGATGCCCTTCGGCTCGCTGGGGCAGATGAGCGAGACCGATCTGCGGGCGCTGCACCTGTACCTGAAGGGCCTGCCGCCGGGCCGCGGCTGAAGGCCCGGCAGCCCACCGGCTTCGGACCGGTCAGGACCGCTCAGTCTGCGGCGCGGGCGGTCGCCGGGCGCAGCGCCAGGCGCAGCAGGCGCCAGGCCCGTCCGACGAAGACGCCGGTGAACGCGCCATACAGGGCCGCGATGGTCAGCGCATACGGGCGTTCATCCACCAGCCGGGGGGCCATGGTGAGTTCGATGCCGACCCCGTACTTCACCAGGAAGATGCCGACGATGAGCAGCAGCGGCACGGCGCTGCCGGGCAGGTGGAAGACGCGCCGCGCCGGATCGAACTGTCCGCCCGCGCGCCCGGGAGCGAGCAGGGCGAAGCCGGCCACCGCCGCCGCTGCCCACACCGCGACGGCGGTGGCCAGATGGGGCGAGCCGCCCAATGCCGTCCAGGTGCCCGACACCGAAAAGACGGTCATGGCCAAGGGCAGGAGCGACACCCGGCTCAGGCTGGCCGTGCGCTCGCGCATCTGGCTCAGGCCCAGCGCCAGAAGCCCCGTGAGCAGTCCCCACACCCACAGCGGCGTGCCGCGCAGGATGGGGCCGATGGCGTCGGGGTGGGTGGTGATGAGCTGCAGCAGCATGGGGTACTCCGGGCGGGTGGTGGACAGGGCGCAGGGCCGATGCCGCACTGTGCACCGGCGCCCCGTGGCGCTGCCTCCCCGCTGCGACGAAACGCCGTCCGCGCGCCGCGAAACGCCGCCCGCGCGGTGTGGACGGCGTCCGTTGCCGCTACTGCCGGTAGTTGGGCTGCTGCTCGTCCAGCATGCGCCGCAGCGCGTGCCAGTCCCGGTCGCGGATGAAGCTGTTGGAGTCCGCGAATTGCCGGGCCGCACGCTCGCAGACCTCGGGCGGGGGCAGCACGGTGCGCGCGCCCCCCGAGGTGGCGTCCAGCTGGATCTGGCAGGCCAACTCCAGGTAGTACATCTCCTCGAACGCGTCGCGCACGCTGGCCCCGGCGGTGAGCAGCCCGTGGTTGCGCAGGATCATGGCCTTGTGCGGCCCGAGGTCCCTGACGAGGCGCTGCTGCTCGTCCAGGTCCAGGGCAATGCCTTCGTAGTCGTGGTAGCCGATGCGCTGGTAAAAACGCATGGCGTGCTGCGACAGCGGCAGCAGGCCGCCCTCTTGCGCCGACAGGGCCACCCCGGCGCGGGTGTGGGTGTGGAAGACGCAGGCCAGGTCCGGGCGGGCTGTGTGCACGGCGGCGTGGATGACGAAGCCGGCCGGGTTGGCTTGCAGCTCGGTGTCCTCGGCGAGGCGGCCATCCAGGTCCACCTTGATGAGGTTGGAGGCGCTGACCTCGCTGTAGAGCAGTCCGAAGGCGTTGATCAGGAACTGGTCGTGCCGGCCCGGCACCCGCAGCGAGATGTGGTTGTAGATCATGTCGGTCATGCGGAAGTGCACGCACAGCCGGTAGCAGGCGGCGAGGTCTTCCCTGGCCGCCCATTCCTGCTCGCTCACCCGCTGGCGCACCGTGCGCCGCCGCTCTTCAATGACCCGCTGCCAATCCTGTCTCTCCATCTCGCGCTGTCCTGTGGTGTCCGTGGGGCGGCCAGTCTAGGCGCGCTGCAGGCCAGGCCGGGCATGACTTCGCCGGCGAAAGGCATGGCGAAACGGTATGGCTGCCCGCGCCGGGCGCCAAGGCCTGGCGCTAGGGACCGGTGCGGACGGCTGAGGGCAGGGCGCGGATCGAGGCGAGCAGGTCGTCGCGCAGGCGCACCGTGGCCGGCGAGAGCGTGCCATGGCGCCGCTGGAACAGGGCGAAGGTGCGCACCGAGGCGACGCCCTCGACGGGCAGCACCTCGATGGCGCGGGACGGTCCCTGGCATTCCCCGAGCAGCAGACGGGGCATCCAGCTCAGAAAGCCGCAGCGCGCCACCAGGGCGCGGATGGTGCTCGTCGAGCGCGCCTCCACGGCCACCGGCGGTGGCGCCATCCGCTGGGACCAGAACAGCTGCTGCCATTCCTCGCGCGGCCCCATCTTGCGGGGCACGAGCACCCAGCGCTGGCCGGCCAGGTCCGCCAGCGTGAGCGACGGCCGGGCGCGCAGCGGGTGATCCATGGCGGCCACCACATGGCAGCCTTCCTGCCACTCGCTTTCGGAGACGAGGGAGATCGCGTCGTCGGCGGGCATGGAAAAACCGATGGCGAGGTCGATGTCGCCCTTGGCCAGCCAGACCGCCAGTTCGTCCGACAGGCCTTCCACGATGTGGACCTGCACGCCGGGGTGCCGCTCGGTCAGCCGGCCCACGGCATCGGGCAGAAAGTGCTCCACCGCGCTGGACACGGCGCCCACGCGCACGACACCGCGCTCCAGGCCCTGCATCTCGCGCAGCGCCCGCACCGCGTGGCCCGACTCGGACAGCATCAGGCTGGCGTGCGGCTCCAGCGCCCGTCCGTACGGCGTGAGGGACATGCCATGCGCGTGGCGATCGAACAGCGCAACACCGAGCTGCTCCTCCAGCCGCTTGAGGATGCGCGTGAGGGCGGGCTGGGTCAGGTTCAGCACTTCCGAGGCCTTGCCCAGCGAGCCGCATTCGACCACGGCCTGGAAGACCTGCAGTTCGCGCAGATTGAGGACCGGGTGACGCTTCATCGCCAGGGGCGCGGCCGGGCTCGGCCGCTCAGTCCAGCACCGCCGCGTACACCAGCCCCCGCATCACCCCCCGGTAGTGGATGCGCTGGTTCGGCGCCTGCGCCATGAAGACCGCGAACAGCCCCAGCGCCGGGTCGACGAAGAAGTGCGTGCCGCCGATGCCGCTCCAGTGGTAGGTGCCCACCGAACCGGGCACGCTGGCCTCGCCCAGGGCGGTGCGCACCGCGAAGCCCAGGCCGAAGCCGTGGCCGGGCGGCAGCAGCGGGTTGTCGGCGTGGGCCACGCGGGTGCCCAGGTGGTCGGCCGTCATGAAGGCCAGGGTGTGCGGCGACAGCAGGCGATGGCCGTCCAGCGCGCCGCCGTTGAGCAGGCATTGCAGGAAGCGCGCGTAGTCGTGCGCGGTGGACATCAGGCCGCCGCCGCCCATCTCCAGCCGGGGCACTTCGCGCGGGTCGTGCATGGGCATCTGCACGCCGCCGTCGGGGTCGTGCCCGAAAGCCTCGGCGATGCGGTGGTGGTGTTCGGGTGGCACGTGAAAGCCCGTGTCGCGCATGCCCAGCGGTTGCAGGATGGTCTCGCGCAGGTGCTCGCCCAGCGCCTGCCCGGTGATCACCTCGATCACCCGGCCCAGCACGTCGGTGGCGCGGCTGTAGGCCCAGGCGCTGGCGGGCTGGTGCGCCAGCGGCAGGGCGGCCAGGCGCTCGCAGAGCTCGGCGTTGGTCTGGTCGCGGCGGCCCAGGCCGGCCTGGGCGTACAGCGCGTTCACGTGGCCATTGCCGGTGAATTCGTAGGTGAGACCGGCGGTGTGGCGCAGCAGGTCCTGCACGGTGGCGGGCTGCGCGGCGGGCACCAGCGCCACGCCGTGCGGGCCGGGCACGGCCACCTGCTGCCGCAGGAAGCCGGGGATGTAGCGGCCCACCGGGTCGCTCAGCAAGAGCCGGCCCTGCTCGACGAGCCGCATGGCCGCCACCGAGACGATGGGCTTGGTCATGGAGTAGATGCGGAAGACCGCATCCGTGCCCATGGGCGTGTTGCGCGCCGGGTCCAGTCGGCCGACGGCCGCGTCCAGCACCACGCGGCCGTGCCGCGCCAGCAGCACCGCGGCGCCGGGCAGGCGGCCGCGGTCCACGTCGCGCTGCAGCGCCTGCACGATGCCCTGCGTGCGTTCGGGGCACAGCCCCAGGTCCGCCGGCGCGGCGGTCGGCAGTCCGTGCATGCGCGGCCTCAGGCGCGTTCGAAGACGGCGGCGATGCCCTGCCCGCCGCCGATGCACATGGTCACCAGCGCGAAGCGGCCCTGGCGGCGCTGCAACTCGTGCAGGGCCTTCACCGTGATGAGCGCGCCGGTGGCGCCGATGGGGTGGCCCAGCGAGATCCCCGAGCCGTTGGGGTTGACCTTGGCCGGGTCCAGGCCCAGGTCGCGGATCACCGCGCAGGCCTGGGCCGCGAAGGCTTCGTTGGCCTCGATCACGTCGATGTCCTGGACGCTCAACCCGGTTTTCTTCAGCACGGCCTGCGTGGCCGGCACCGGACCGATGCCCATGTACTTGGGGTCCACGCCCGCGTGCGCGTAGCCCACCAGGCGGGCGAGGGGCTTGAGGCCGCGCGCCTTCACCTGCTCGCCGCTCATCAGCACCACGGCGGCGGCGGCGTCGTTGATGCCGGAGGCGTTGCCCGCGGTGACCGTGCCGTTGTCCTTCAGGAACACCGGCTTGAGCTTGGCCATGTCCTCCACCGTGGCGTTGGGGCGGAAGTGCTCGTCGGTGTCGAAGGCGACCTCGCCCTTGCGGCCCTTGAGCATCACGGGAACGATCTGGTCCTTGAAGTAGCCCGCCTCCACCGCGTGCTGCGCGCGGCGGTGGCTTTCGGCGGCCAGCTGGTCCTGCTCCTCGCGGCCGATGCCCCACTTGGCGGCGATGTTCTCGGCCGTCACGCCCATGTGGATCTTGTGGAAGGGGTCGTGCAGGGCGCCGACCATCATGTCGACCAGCGTGGCGTCGCCCATGCGCGCGCCGAAGCGCGTGTTCAGGCTGGCGTAGGGCGCTCGGCTCATGTTCTCGGCGCCGGCGCCGATGGCGATGTCGGCGTCGCCGAGCAGGATGCCCTGCGCGGCCGAGACGATGGCCTGCAGGCCAGAGCCGCACAGGCGGTTGACGTTGAAGGCCGGCGTGCCCTGGGCGCAGCCGCCGTCCAGCGCGGCCACGCGCGAGAGGTACATGTCGCGCGGCTCGGTGTTCACCACGTGGCCGAACACCACGTGGCCGACGTCCTCGCCGCTGACCTGGGCGCGCGCGAGCGATTCGCGCACCACCAGCGCGCCGAGCGCGGTGGGCGGCGTGTCTTTCAGGCTGCCGCCGAAGGTACCGATGGCGGTGCGCACCGCGCTGACGACGTAGACGTCTCGACTCATGTGAACTCCAGGGATCGAAAGGGGAAGGGGAAGCCGGTCATGGTAGCGCGCAGGGGCAACAGGGCCGGCGTCGCGCAGGCGACGCCTGTCGGGCGTGCGGGCGACGCTCAGGCGTCGCGCACGTCGGCCACCGGGTTCTGGCCGAAATCGGCGCGGCCCAGCCAGGCCAGCACGCGGCGGGCCGCGTCCTCGGGCGTGCTGAGCATGCCCTTCTCGCGCAGGTCGACGAAGCGCTGGTGGTCAGGGAAGGCGCTGGCGTCGCCGCTGCGCAGTTGGACCTGCATGTCGGTGTCGATCACGCCCGGTGCCAGCGACACCAGCTTGGCGCCGTTCGGCTGCGGCGCTTCTTCCAGCGCGCAGCAGCGCGTGAAGTGGTCGAGCCCGGCCTTGGCGGCGCAGTAGGGCGCTTGCGAGGCCATGGCGTTGCGGCCCAGGCCGGAGGAGATGTTGAGCACCTTGCGCGGCCCGCCCCAGCCCGCCCGCGCCCAGGCGCGCGTGGCGGCGAGGAAGGCGGCCGTGAGCTGCATGGGGGCCTCCAGGCCCACGCGCAGGGCGTTGCTGAGTCCTTCGGGCGGGCAGTCGCCCAGTGGCGCGATGGCCGGTATCACGCCCGCGTTGTTGATGAGCGTGGCACTGGCGAGGGTCTTGGGGTCGAGGCCGGCGAGCCAGTTCGCCAGGCGTTCGCGCGCGCCGGCGGTGTCGGCCAGGTCCTGCGACCACTGGGTCAGCGGCGCGCCGAGTCGCTCGGCCTCGGCCTGCAGCCCGTCGCTGATCTGGCGCGACAGGCACAGCAGCACGCGGTCGCGTGCGAGCAGCTGGCGGGCCATGGCCTGGCCCATGCCGCGCGAGGCGCCAGTGAGGATGGTGAGATGGGATGTCGTCATGTGGCTTGTCTCGTTCGGTTCGGGGTTCAGAAGGGGCAGGGGCTGTGCAGTTCGAGCGTGTCGCCGCTGAGCGGGTGCGGCAGGGCGAGCCAGCCCGCGTGCAGCAGCAAGCGCTTGGACAGGGCGCGTTGTGCCCCGTCCGCGTAGAGCGGGTCGCCCGCGATGGGGTGGCCGATGGCCTGCAGGTGCACGCGCAGCTGGTGGGTTCGGCCGGTCACGGGCTCCAGTTCTAAACGCGTGACCAAGCCCGTGCGCGGGCCTGGGTCATCGCCGGCCAGTCGCCAGCGCGTCAGGCTGGGCTTGCCCATGCCATGGTGCACGATGCTGCGCGGCCGGTTGAGCCAGTCGATCATGAGCGGCAGGTCGATGGTCTGCCAGCCATTGCCGGGGTCGGGGTTGTCGAGCCGCCCGGCCACCACGGCGGTGTAGCGCTTGTGCACACGGCGCTTCTCGAAGGCCAGGGACAGCGCGCGCTGCATGGCCAGGCCGCGCGCCATCACCACCAGGCCGGAGGTGGCCATGTCCAGGCGGTGCACGACCAGGGCGTCGCTCCAGCGCGCCTGGGCACGCGCGCTCAGGCAGTCCTGCTTGTCCGGGCCGCGGCCCGGCACCGCCAGCAGGCCCGAGGGCTTGTCGAGCACGAGCAGGGCCTCGTCCTCGTGCACCACGCGCAAATCGTCGACAACGTCCATGGGGCGCGATTGTCCCCGCCGGCCGGGGGCGGCGGCGCGGCACAGGACAATACGCCCCATGCTGCTGCTCGCTCCCATGGAAGGCCTGCTCGACGCCACCCTGCGCGACGTGCTCACGCGCCTGGGCGGCGTGGACCGCTGCACCAGCGAGTTCATCCGGATCACCAACACCCTGCTGCCCGAGCGCGCCTTCATCCGCGTGGTGCCCGAGCTGCTCAACGGCGGGCGCACCGTGGCCGGCGTGCCCGTGCGCCCGCAGCTGCTGGGCTCCGACCCCACCCTCATGGCCGAGAACGCCGCGCGCCTGGCCACGCTGCAGCCGCCCGGCATCGACCTGAACTTCGGCTGCCCGGCCAAGACGGTGAACAACAGCCGGGGCGGCGCCGTGCTGCTCGACGAGCCCGAGCTGGTGGGCCGCATCGTGGCGGCGGTGCGGCGCGCGGTGCCGGCGCACATTCCCGTGTCGGCCAAGATGCGCCTGGGTTACCTGGACGATGCGCGCGCCGAGGACAACGCGCTGGCCATCACCGACGCGGGCGCGAGCGAGCTCGTGATCCACGCGCGCACCAAGGCCCAGGGCTACAAGCCGCCCGCGCACTGGGAGCGCATCGCGCAGGTGGCGCAGGCGCTGCCCGCGCGGCGGCCGGTGCTGATCGCCAACGGCGAGATCTGGTGCGTGGAGGACGCGCGGCGCTGCGCGGCCGTGACGGGCTGCGAGCACCTCATGATTGGCCGCGGTCAGATCACCGACCCGGGGCTGGCCTCGGCCATCCGCGGCGAGGGCGGGGTGCCCTGGTCTCGCGTGGTGCCGCTGCTGCCGCTGTTCTGGGCCCGCGTGAGCGCGCGCGTGGAGCGGCGCCACCGCGCGGGGCGGCTCAAGCAGTGGCTCAACTACCTGCGCCAGCGCCACCCCGAGGCGCAGGCCGCCTTCGACGAGCTGCGCCTACACCATGACCCGGAGGCGATCGAGGCCTGGATCGCACGGGCCCAGGCCGCCTGGGGATGCCGGGAAGCGGCCTCGGCAGAATCCGCGCAGCCGTGTTAACTTCCGGCCCCCGCTTCGCAAGAGTCTCTGCTTTATGTCCGCACTGCAACACCGGCTGGCCGCCCTGGGGCCCGAGCGACTTCGGGGCATGCGCCGCGGCATCGAGAAGGAGAGCCTGCGCTCCTTGCCCGATGGCAAGCTGGCGCTCACCCCCCACCCGGCGGCGCTGGGCAGCGCGCTGACGCACCCGCACATCACCACCGACTACAGCGAGTCGCAGCTCGAGCTCATCACGGGCGTGCACGCCAGCGTGGACAGCTGCCTGGCCGAGCTCACGGAAATCCACCAGTTCGTGCTGCGCGCGCTGCAGGCGCAGGGCGACGAGCGGCTGTGGGTGTCGAGCATGCCCTGCGGCCTGCCGCCCGACGAGACCATTCCCATCGGCCGCTACGGTTCGTCCAACGTGGGCCGCGCCAAGAGCGTCTACCGCATGGGCCTGGCCCACCGCTACGGCCGGCGCATGCAGACGATCTCGGGCATCCACTACAACTGGTCGCTGCCCGGCGTGGACAACGAGGGCTACTTCTCGCTCATCCGCAACTTCCGCCGCCACGCCTTCCTGCTGCTCACGCTGTTCGGCGCTTCGCCGGCGGTGTGTTCGAGTTTTGTCGAAGGCCGCCCCCACGAGCTGCAGAAGCTTGGCGCCAGCGGCACGCTGTACATGCCGCACGGCACCTCGCTGCGCATGGGCCGCCTGGGCTACCAGAGCGAGGCGCAGGGCACGCTGGCCGTGAGCTACAACGGCCTGGAGGGCTATGCGGCCTCGCTGCACGACGCGCTCACGCGGCCCTGGCCCGCGTACGAGACGGTGGGCATCCGCAACCCGGGGGGCGACTACAACCAGCTCGCCACCACGCTGCTGCAGATCGAGAACGAGTTCTACGGCACCATCCGCCCCAAGCGCGTGATCTTCCCGGGCGAGCGTCCGCTGCACGCGCTGCGCGAGCGGGGGGTGGAGTACATCGAGGTCCGGTTGATGGACCTCAACCCCTTCGAGCCCATCGGCATCGATGCGATGACCTTGCGCTTCCTCGACGTGTTCCTGCTGCACTGCCTGCTGAGCGACAGCCCCCCGGACACGCCCAGCGAGATCCGCGAGCTGGCGCAGAACCAGCACCTGACGGCCGCGCGCGGCCGCGAGCCCGGCCTGGAACTGCTGCGCCGCGGCACGCCCGTGAAGCTCGGCGACTGGGGCCTGGAGATCGTCGAGCAGCTGCAGCCCATCGCCGACGCACTGGACGAGCTGGACGGCACCGACGCGCACGCGCTGGCCGTGGCGCATGCGCGCAGCACGCTGCGCCAACCCGACCTGCTGCCCTCGGCGCGCGTGCTGCACGCCATGTCGGCGCACCACGACGACTCCTTCGTCGCCTTCGTGCGCGGCCAGTCGGCGCTGACGCACCGGCAGTTGCTGGGCCTGCCCTGGGGCGAGCCGCAGCAGTCGCGCTTCGAGGCGCTGGCCCAACGGTCGCTGGACGACCAGCGCGCCATCGAGGCGGCCGACACCCTGCCGTTCGAGGTGTACCGGCAGGAGTACGTGTCGGCGGAGCGGCTGGGGCGCCCGCGCACGGTGGCGGGGCAGGGCCAGGCGCTGGCGGCCTGAGCGCCCGTTCACATCATCTTCAGGCCTCGCCGCCGAACTTCTTGACCAGGTTGGCGATGTACTTGTCGACCAGCTTTTCGAATTCCGCCTCGACCACCGGCGCCACCACCATCTTCATGAGGCTGGGCAGCGGCACGTCCACCGTGCCCTCGATGGCCAATTCGATCGCGGTGGACTTCTTCTGGTCGCTGATCTTCCAGTGCCCGCCCACCTGGGCGTTGCCCACACCCTTGACGGGCACCCATTTCACGGTGCCCGTGCCCTTGGCGTCATTCCACTGACTGGTGTACTTGCTGGCGTACACGGTCTGGATGTTGACCTGGGCCGTGCCGACCTTCTCCATCTCCCATTGGTAGCTGCCGCCGCCGAGGTCGGTGAGCTTGTCGACCTTGGGGAAGTGGGCCACCGAGGCGGGCACGTCCGACAGCAGCTTGAACACATCGGCCGCCTTGGCCTTGACGGCGAATTCGTAGCCGAGGTCGATCTTGACGGTGATGGCCATGGGCGCCTTTCGCTGGGTGGGAAGAGGGACGGGGCATTCTAGGCAGGCCGCCCGGGGGCGGCCTACGGGCTTACACCAAGGCACAATGCGCGACCTTCCAGCCCCTTCGCGGCGCATCCGTTCGCCGCCCGTCTTCCCATGAGCGTCCAGTGGTTCCCCGGTCATATGCACCTCACGCGCCAGGCCATCGCCGAGCGCGTGAAGTCCATCGACGTGGTGATCGAGATGCTGGACGCGCGCCTGCCGGGCTCCAGCGCCAATCCCCTGTTGGGGGAACTCACCAAGAAGCGGCCCTCGCTCAAGGTGCTCAACAAGCAGGACCTGGCCGATCCCGAGCGCACCGCGCTCTGGCTGGCGCACTACAACGCCCAACCCGGCACCCGCGCCATCCCGCTCGACGCGGGCGTGGCGGCGCCCGCGCGCGCCCTGATCGCGGCTTGCCGCGAACTCGCGCCGAACCGCGGCGGCATGGTCAAGCCGCTGCGGGTGCTGATCTGCGGCATCCCCAACGTGGGCAAGAGCACGCTCATCAACACCCTGGTCGGCAAACGCTCGGCCAAGACCGGTGACGAGGCGGGGGTGACGCGCACCGAGCAGCGCCTGGTGCTGGCCGACGACTTCTACCTCTACGACACGCCGGGCATGCTGTGGCCGCGCATCATCGTCCCGCAAAGCGGCTTTCACCTGGCGGCCAGCGGGGCGGTGGGCCGCAACGCCTACGACGACCAGGAGGTGGCGCTGGAGCTGCTGGACAACCTCAAGCTCGCCTATCCCGCGCTGCTGCTCGCGCGCTACGGCTTCGGCCTCACGGCCGAGGCACTGGCCCAGGCACCCGCGGAAGAACTGCTCGACGCCATCGGCCGCCAGCGCGGCGCGCTGGTGAGCGGTGGGCGCGTGGACGCGCAGAAGGCCGCCGAGCTGGTGATCGGCGACTTCCGCGCCACGCTGATGGGGCGCATCACGCTGGAGACGCCCGAGCAGTACCTGCAATGGCTGCGCGCGGGACAGGTGGCGGACGCGCAACGCCGCCAGGAGCGCCTGCAGGAGCGGCGGCCGCCGCGCGGGCCGCGGCGGCGCTGAACTGCCGCGGCCGCCGGGGCTTCATTGGTTGCAGGACAAGACCCACTGCCCGTTGCTGAAGATCACGCGGTCGTTGCCCCAGACGGAGAACTGGATCTTCTCGCTGGTCGCGGCTTCGAAGTCCCTGGTGGCACCCTGCTCCACCCAGGCATCGCTCCACACCGCCATCTCTGGCGTGTAGGCCCGGTGGTTTATCCACCGCAGGTAGTAGGGCTTGAACTGGTTGGGCCCGGCATTGCCGATGTTGCCGGGCTCCGAACCCATGGGGTAGAACAAGGGACCGTCGCTGTTCGTGATCAGGGTGCCGCCCACGGTGTTGTTGGTGCCCTGGTTGGCGATGGGCCAGGTCCATTCCTGTCCGCAAGTGGACGAAAAGAAGAGTTGCGGCGTGAAGTAGAAGAACAGCCGGGGCTTGGCCTTGTTCACCGTGAGCGTCCCGGTGTACGTGGTGCCGCCGACCACCGCCTGGATGGGCGTCGTGCCCGCGTGCAGGATGTGGATCTTTCCGCCGATGAGGGTGGCCACGTCCTGGCCCGCCTGCGGGAACTGGTACGACACCGGCGCGTTGCCCGGGATGCCCTGCGGGCGCGGGACGTCGAAGTCGGGGTCGCCAAAGGTGGCCACGATGTTGTCGAACACCCGGGCCTGGGCCGGCGTCACCGTCAAGGTGGCATCGATGGAGGCTTCGCGGAAGTTGTTGCTGGCCGCCTGGGTGGCGCGCAGGGTGGCCGTGCCGGCCGCCAGGGGCACGACCTGGCCGTTCTGGATCTGGGCCACCACGGGTTGGCCCGGGGTCTGGACGATCTCGTAGCGCCAGTCGCTCGAGGGGTTGAGCGACGCCGCCGGCAGCAGCGGATAGGGATTCGAATCCATGCCCAGGGTGACCGCCGGGAAGGCCTGCAACCGGGGGTCGGCGCCGATCACTGTCAGCGTGGTGCTCAGGTAGTCGCCGGTCTTGCCACAACTGATGGTGGTTTGGCCGACCCCCGTGGTTTCCCAATGGTCCTTGTCGTACGCCGCGCTGCCAAAAGGAACGCCCACGCCGCGCAGCACGTTCGGGTTGCTGGACATGAAATAGGGGCAGTAGCGGGGATCGTTCGTGGCAATGAGGTTCCCGGCATCGTCGTAGGTGGGGGGCATGACCGGCTTGTCGCCGTACACCATCTGCCACGCCGGTCCCAGGTTGAGCGGGTGCGGGTTGATGTACTGGACCGCGATGTCGCGGTAGACGTCCGGGTTGTCGAACTCCCCTTCGAGGTAGCCGCTGAAGGGTCCGCCCACGTAGGTCAGTGCGAACCGGTAGCCGCCCGTGAGGGGGTGGTCGACGACCTTGAACACGAATACGCCCTCTTGGCCGGCCGCCGGTGGCGGGGTGTACGACACCCGCTGGATGTTGCCGTCGGTGCCCCAGCCGGTCGAACCGTTGTACGAAAAGACGCCGCCGCTCACCCCGCCAGGGAAATAGTTGACGCGGTAGCGGACCTCGAAGGTGTCGTTCGCGTGCAAGACCTGCGTGGGCCACGAGGTGATCACGACGCCCGGCCGGCCATCGCTGATGGTGACGGACGCCGTGGTGGTGGCCGCGGCATACGGTCCGCTGGCCGCTTGCGACACCTGCACCTGAACGGTGCCCGGTCCTTTGACGAGCAGATGCCCGCTCGGGCTGAGCTCGGCGATGTTGGGTGTGTCCTGGCTCGGGATGCTGTAGCTGATGGCGCCCGGGCTGTCCGAGCTCGCTTGCAGGGTGGTCTCGAAGGTGGTGGACGGGAGCGTCACGTTGGCCAGGTTCAGGCCGGACGGCGCCGCGATCACCGTCCAGGTGGCCGTGGCGATCACGGTGCCCGCGGCGTTGGCGGCCTTCAGCTGGGTTTGGCCCAGGCCCTTGAGGGACACCTGGGGCTGGGCGCTGGTGCCGGTGAGGGTCGCCACGCCCGTGTTGCCGCTGGCGTACGTCACCGGCTGGCCGCCCAGCTGGGGCGGCAGGTCGATGGGGACCGCGGTGTAGGGAATCTCCCTGTCGTTCAGGCCCGTGACCGCCGTCACCTCGAGCTCGGCCTCCGTGGTGCCGCCGTCGTAGGCGCCGAACGGCTTCTGGGTGGCCACGATGGTGGTCTTGCCGACGGCTTTCACCGTGACCAGGCCTTGCTCGGTGATGCTGGCCACCGCGGTGGCCTGGTCCTTCAGGCTGTAGACGATGGTCGCGCCCTGCACGTTGGAGGTGGGGGGCGCGATCTGGAAGGACGGCACGCCGTACGCCACGCTGGCCAGTTGCCAGGGGTGGAAGGTGAGGGGCTGGCCTTTCACCTGTAGGGTGTAGCTGGCGCTGGCGGCCGGGTAGGGCGGCGAGGCGGCCTGGGTGGCGACGATGGTGGTCTCGCCCGAGAGCACGCCGCTGACCTGGCCCGTCTGGGCATTGACTGTGGCCACGGCGGTGTCGCCGCTGCGGTAGGTGACCGCGCCCGGGCTCAGGCGCACCGTGGCGGTCTGCGTGGTATGCCCGCCCACCGGCACTTCCATCCGGGCCTGCGCGAACGACAGCTGCTTGACGTTGGTGATCACCAGGTGGTTGATGCTCACACCGGTGGCCCATGCGAAGGGGGTGCCGAGCGTGAGCAGCAACAGGCACCGCCAGGGCCGCTGAACGAGGCCCTGGACGAGCGACCGCGCGAACCAGGCAGCGAAGCGAGGGACGAGGCGCATGTCAGAACCCCACGGCGTTGAAGGTGACCAGGGTGAGCGAGGCGTCGGCCATCACCACGATCACGGACACCGGGATGGCCGAACCGGCCCCCGGGTTGGGGAAGCGGCGGATGCCGATGTGCAGCGCCCCGTCCTGCACCCAGACGAGCGGTCGGCCGTCGCTGCCCTGGTTGCCCGTGGGCAGGCCGTTGAAGCTCAGCTGGGCCACGTTCGTGGCGGGGGAGGGCAGCTTGATGATCAGGTCGTCGGGTGTGGCCGTCACGGTGGAGCCGCCCAGGCCGGCCGTGTCGAGGCTGGCGAGCACGAAGGGCGTGGCGGTCAGGTCGACCTTGGCGAGCGCGCGCGAGGGCAGCTCGCGCGGGCGCTGGAAGACCTCGTCCAGGCGGCGCACGTCGCGCGCCGGGCGCGGGCCTGCGCCGGCCGCGCAGCGCGCCGGGTGGTTGCGGCCCAGCGGAACGTCCACGCCGACCACGAGGCTGGTGCGGGCCTTCATGCCCGAGGCGCCGCCGTCGCGCGCCAGCGCCACGTTCCACAGGCCGTGGCGCACACCAAGGGACAGGCGATCGCCCGCCACGCTGGTGTTGGCGTTGCCTTCGAACTGCCAGCAGCCCGGCAGGGAATGGGTGTAGCCCAGGCCCGCGGTGGTGCGGCGGTCCCTTTCGCCCGAGCCGTCCTGGAAGCGGTAGCGCAGGGTTTCGCGGCCCAGCGAGAGCTTGAGCTCGGCGTTGGCCCAGGGGCGCAAGCCCATGCCCACATTGAAGCCCTGCAGGCGGCCGGGCGCGATCTCGCGCGGGTCGACGAGGAAGCGGATGAGCGTGGGCGATTCCTCCACCATCACCGCGTCGGGCACGTCGGGCTTGCGCGCGCGGGCCATGTAGACGCTGCCGCTCAGCTGCGTGAGCCAGGAGCCTTCATCGAAGCGTTTGATCGCGCGCGCCAGTAACGAGGCCTGGTCGACCGACACGTCGGCGGGGCCGGAATAGAACGGGTAGGTGTCGGTGTCGCGCAGCCAGCCCAGCGACAGCCCGAGGTGCAGGTCCTGGCTGGGCGAGTACAGGCCGTTGAGCACGACCTCCTGGTGCTCGATGCTGGCAATGAAGTTGCCGCCCACGGCCCATTGGTCGTTGAGCAGGCGGGCGTAGTCGACGCCGGCGCGCAGGCCGCTGCCGCCCCCCCAGTCGCGCCCGATGCTGGCGTTGAGCCGGGTGTCGCGCGATTCGCTGCTGTACTGGGCGCCCGAGTCGTTGAGGCTCAGGCCGCCGGCCTGCACCGCCGGGTGGGCCTGGCTGGCCTGCCCCGGTCGCCGGTCGGGCATGACCGGGCTGCCGTCTGCCGGGGGCCGGGGCGCGTGGGGCGAAGCGCCGAACGGGGTGGCGGCCGGGAGAGGGGCCGCTGGGCCGGGATCGGTCTGGGCAAAACCGGGTGCGACGGCCAGCGGAGCCGCCAGGACGGCCATGGCCCACGGTGGAAGCAAGGGACGAGGCATGGATCGATCGGTGAACAGTTGGTGGGGCCCGCACGAAAGCGGTAGCGGGTGTCCACCAAGTTTCAGCCGATCGATCTACTTTCTAGATACTCCCTTGGCACTAATTAATTAAGAATCCGTTGCGTCTGGCGGTCATGCCTGCACGTTCGCCGCCTGGCTGGTTTTTTTACTGCCCGCCCAGGCCGATGAAGCTGGCCAGCTGCCCGGTGGGCATGGCGCCGGCCACGGTGCGGGCGCCATTGCCTTTCGGGTCGCGCGCCACGATGAAGGGCACCGATTCCGCACCCAGGCGCGTCAGCAGGGCCGTGTTGTGCTTGATGGCGGCTTCCAGTTCGGCAGGCACGCTGGCGGAAGCAGAAATGCCGCCCTGGCCGGTGCTCAGGCTTTTCTCGTGGCTTGCCATGGCCTCGGCCGGGTTGGCCGCGCCGAGAATGGCCGCCCCTTGGGGCAGGCTCTTGGCGTTGAGCAGGGCCACGGGCAGCCAGACGAAACGCGCTTGGCGTAGCAGGGGCTGCGACGACTCCCACAGCGCGGCACAGTGCGGGCACTGCGGGTCGAACAGCACGTAGACGGTCTGGGCGGCCATCATGGCGCCCACGGTGAATCCCTTGCCTTCGGCGGCGAGCACCTGCAGGGCCTGGCTGTGGTCGATGGGTGGGGCCGGCGGCGTGGCCTCGGGCTCGCGCGAGCAGGCGGACAACAAGCCCATGGCCGCGAAAGCGGCCATGGAGGAGAGGAGGGCGTGGCGGCGTTTCATGCCGCGATGGTAGTGCCGGATCAGTTGCTGAGGATGGCGTGGGCGATCAGGCCGGTGGCGGCGGCGATCAGCAGGAACTCGCCATTGACCTGCACCCAGTGGTGGCCGCGCGGCGGCTGGTACAGGCGCGGGTTGTGCTGCACCACGATGTAGCGGCCGCCGCGGTATTCGCGGGGCAGGTACTGGCCGCGCTGCCAGCGCGGGCCGGGGCCGTAGTAGTAGTGGTTGCGGTTCACGATGCGCACGTCGCGCGGACCGTGGCCGAAGCGCGGGCCTCGGTCGAAACGCGGACCGCGGTCGTGGACATGCCGATCGACGTGGCGCTCGGCGCGCGGGCCGTCATGGCGCGAGAAGCCGCGGTGGTCGTCGCGGGCCAGGGCAGCGGTGCTCATGGCGAGCGTGGCGGTGGCGACGGCGATGGAGATCAGCGAACGGGCTTTCATCTCGGTCTCCTTTCGGGAGGTGTTGTTGAGCCTTCATCGTGCCCAGGCCGTGTATCGCGCCGGTAAACCGGTTGCGGCGCCCCCGCAAAGATTGTGTGGGTTCAAGGCAGCACGTCGTGCCCCGACGGCGGCCCCGCGTGCTGCGCGTGCAGCTTGGCCGCGATGTACTCGCCGTGCGTGACGTGCAGCAGCCCCGCGACCTTGCGGATGACCGCGTTCTCGTGCACGTCCAGGTGGGCGTCGGCGTAGGCCACGGCCCACATGGCTTCCACCATGGCCACCTTCTGCGCGTGCGTGAAGCGCTCGTTGAGCAGGCGGGTGAAACGCTGGTAGTCGTAGGCGGTGCGGGCGGTCTCGTGGGCCAGCTCGATCAGGCGCTGCAACTCGTCGTCGCTGAGCTCGAACTGACGGCGCAGGGCGCGCAGCACGGCGCCGTACTCGCCTTCGTGCACCTCGGGCGCGGCGCGCATCACCTCGACCAGCAGCACGGCGGTGGACAGCTGCAGGGTGTGCCCGTCGGGCGGCGTGTCCGTCGGGGCGGCGAGCTCGCCGGCGAGCCGCTCGATCAGGTCTTTGACGGTCTTGAACATGACATCTCCATGGCCAGGGATGGAGCGGGGCGACCGGCGGAGGTTCCGCGGCCCGGCGCGTCGCGCAGGCGACACGGCACGGTACGCCCGGCTCAGGGAAAACGCCAGACCCCCCTGGTGCGCGTACCACGGCGGGCCTATAACCGCCGCTCGGAACAGCACCCGGCCCCCAGAGCCGCTGCGCGGCTCACCCAGGAGACACGCCATGAACCGACTTCGCGCGCGTTCGACCCGTTGGATTCCTTTGCTGGCCCTGTGGCCGGTGCTGGCCCTGGCCGACGGCGTGGCCGTGCGCTACGACGCCACCACGGCCCCCTTTCCCAGCAACCGCTGGACGGTGCCTGACTTCGGCAACGCCACGCTGCGCCGGGTGAACCTGCCCAAGCCCGACTGCGCCGCGCGGCCCAGCGACTGCGCCGACATCGACGTCATCAACACGCTGGACGGCTTTTCCACCCAGCCGCGTTTCACGGTGCCGTTCACGGGCGACATCGACCCGACGTCGGTGGGCAGCGACAGCATCTACCTGGTCAACCTGGGCGACGTGCTCACCCTGCGCGGCTTTGGCCAGAAGGTGGGCATCAACCGCGTGGTGTGGGACCCGCCGAGCAAGACCCTGGCGTTCGAATCCGACGAGCTGCTGCAGGAGCGCTCGCGCTACCTGCTGGTGATCACCAATGGCGTGCGCGACGCCAGCGGCAAGAAGCTCAAGCCGGCCAGCTTCCTGGACGGGCGCGACCCGCAGCAGCGCGAGCTGCGCGACGCGCTGCCGATGGCGCGCGGCGGCGGCCGCAACGTGGTGGCGGCCTCGCTGTTCACCACGCAGTCGGCCACCGGCGACCTGCTCAAGATCCAGCGGCGCATCAAGGCCAGCACGCCCGCGCCCATGAATTTCATGGTGGGCAACGGCGGCAGCGTGCGCGCGCTGTTCCCGGTGGCGGGGCTGCAGGGCATCCAGTTCAACCGCCAGACCGGCACGGCACCGGCGTTCACGCCCAGCTTCCTGCCCACGCCCGCCCTGCAGGTGGTGCCGGGCGCGGTGGGCCAAGTGGCCTACGGCCGCTTCGACTCGCCCTCGTACCAGAACGCCGCCAAGGTGATCCCCGCGACCGATACGCTGACCGGCGCGCCGCGCCTGCTGGGCAGCGAGACGCTGACGGCCCAGTTCTTCCTGCCCGCGGGACCCAAGCCGGCCCTGGGCTGGCCGGTGGCGATCTTCGGTCACGGCTTCACCGACAGCATGTACGGCGCGCCCTGGACGGTGGCCTCGGTGCTGGCCTCGCAGGGCATTGCCACGGTGTCGATCAACGTGGTGGGCCACGGCGGCGGCGCGCTGGGCACGCTCAACGCGCTGCCCACCGCGGGCGCGCCGGTGCAGATCCCCGCTGGCGGGCGCGGCATCGACCAGGACGGCAACGGCAGCATCGACAGCACCGAGGGCGTGAACGCCGCCGCGCCGCAGACCATCGTCAGCAGCCGCGACGGCCTGCGCCAGACGGTGGTTGACCTGATGCAGCTGGTGCGCCAGATCGAGGTCGGCGTCGACGCCGACGGCGATGGCGCGCCGGATCTCGACCCCGGCCGCATCTACTACGCGGGGCAGTCCTTCGGCGGCATCTACGGCACCATCCTGCTGGGCGTGGAGCGCAACATCAAGGCCGGCGTGCCCAACGTGCCGGGCGGCTCCATCACCGAGATCGCGCGCCTGAGCCCCGCTTTTCGCATCCTCACCGGCCTGAGCCTGGCCACGCGCCAGCCGGTGCTGCTGAACCTGCCGCCCACGCCCGAGCGGCCGGTGCCGCTGAACTTCGACGAGAACATCCCGCTGCGCGACCAGCCGCCGCTGATCAACACCGTGCCGGGCGCCATGGCCATTGCCGAGCTGCTGGACCGCAACCAATGGGTGCAGCAGTCGGGCAACCCGGTGTCCTACGCCGAGCTGATCCGCCGCGACCCGCCGGCGGGCCACGCGGCCAAGCCGGTGATCCTGCAATTCGCCAAGGGCGACCAGACCGTGCCCAACCCCACCACCAGCGCCATCGTGCGCGCGGGCGGGCTCAAAGACCGCGTCACCTACTACCGCAACGACCTGGCCTTCGCCGGCAACCCAGGCATCCCGAAGAACCCGCACACCTTCCTCACCAACATCGGCGTCGCGGCGGCCGCGCCGCTGGCGGTGGCGGCGCAGACGCAGATCGCCGTCTTCTTCGCCAGCCATGGCGCGACGGTCATCGACCCCGACGCCGGCGGGCCGCTGTTCGAGGTGCCTATCCAGGGCGATCTGCCCGAGGGGCTGAACTTCATCCCCTGAACCGGCCGCGCCCGGGGCGGCGGTACAGTCGCTGCCCCATGCCCCACGCCGTCTCCCGCCTGCGCGCCACGCGCCTGGCCGCCAGTTCCAAGCCCTTCGTCGCGCGCGGCTCCGCGCCCGGGCGCTGCGAGCGCTGCCGGCTCTTGGCCCCTTACTGCATCTGCGACCTGCGCCCGCGCGTGGACACCCGCGCCGGCGTCTGCCTGCTCATGGGCGATATCGAGGCGCTCAAGCCCAGCAACACCGGCTGGCTGATCGCCGACCTGGTGGCACACACCTGGGCCTTCGCCTGGTCGCGCACGGTCATCGATCCCGCGCTCATCGCCCTGCTGAACGACCCTCAGTGGCAGCCCTGCGTGGTGTTCCCCGGCGAATTCGTGGACCCGGCGCGCGTGATCGCGGCGCCGCCGCCGGCCGGGCCCGCCACGGCCGGCGCGCCCGCGCGGCGCCCGCTGTTCGTGCTGCTCGACGGCACCTGGTCCGAGGCGCGCAAGATGTTCAACAAGAGCCGCTACCTCGACCCCTTCCCGGTGCTGAGCCTGCACCCCGACCACCCCTCGAACTACCGCCTGCGCCGCGCCGCGCGCGCCGACCACTTCTGCACCGCCGAGGTGGCGGCCCTGTGCCTGGCCCTGGCGGGCGAGGCGCGCGCGGCCGAGGCCCTGGCCGCCTGGCTGGACGTGTTCAGCGAGCACTACCTCAAAGGCAAGCAGAACCGGCCGGTGGACCGGGACGGACCGGCGCACCAGCGGCTCAGGGCGCTGGCCCCGGGCGCGGCCGGCTAGCCGCAGCGCACCAGCGCGTGGCCGCCGGGCGCGGCCACGCCGTCGAGCCGTTCCAGCACCTCGGCGGGCGGGCCCGGGTCCTTCGATCCGGCTTCGGCGCCCGCGCGCAGGCGGACCACGTCGCCCGCCCGCAGCCGCAGCGCCTCGGGGGCGGTGGCCACCCAGACCGGGGCGTACCAGTCGCCGCCGTCCAACACCTTGAGCTGGCAGCCCAGGCGCAGCACGCGGCCGGCGGCCAGGTCGCTGTCGCGCAGGGCGTCCAGGCGGCGCAGGCCGGCCTGGGCGAAGTCGAAGGCCCAGGCCGGCGCCGGCCCGCGCAGCTTCACGCGCCACTGGCCGGGTGGCGCGTCCGGCGCCAGGCAGGGCGCACCGGGCCGGGGGGCCAGGGCGGAGGCCGTGGCCTCGCCTTGAGCGCTGGCGCTGCCCGCATAGACGCCGTGCCAGCGCGGTGCTGTGCCGCCGCCCACGGCCGGCCAGGCCGCGCGCAAGCCGCGCACGTCCACCGCGCTGCCGCTGGCCAGGCGCAGGCCGGCCGGGGCGAGCACCGTCACCGTGAGCCAGCGCATGCCCAAGGCCTGCGCGGCGTCGGGCAGTCCGCACTCGCCTTCGAACAGCCGGCCTTGCTCGAGCTCGCGCCGGGTCACGCCGGCGCGCAGGGCCGCGTACAGCTCGGGGTGGCCGTCGCGGACGTCGTGGCGGTCCTTCACCACGTCCAGCACCTGGGCGCGGGTCAGGCCGCCGGCACGGGGCGCGGTCTCGCAGCCGGCGAGGGCGGCGCAGGCCGCCAGCAGGGCGGCGGCGCGCGCGGCCGGCGCGGCGAGGGGGTGGGCGGGCGGTCTCATGTCCGGTGGCGCATCCATCGGTGGCGTTCCAGGAAGGGGCGGTAGCGCTGCGCCACGGTCAGCGGCGCCTCCATCATGGGCAAGTGTCCCAAACGGTCCAGCACCTGGATGTCCGCATCGGGACGTTGCCAGCGCAGCGTGCGCGCGCCCGACACGTGGAACACGCGGTCGCGCCGCCCCCACAGCACCAGCAGCGGCGCCGGCACCCGCGCGAGGCGCCGCTCCAGCAGGTAGCGGTCGGCCAGGTGTTCCTGCCACAGGCGAAGGTTCGAGGGGGCGCGGCGGATCGCGTCCTCGCGCGCCGCGCGCAGGATGGGCCAGGGCAGCCAGGGCCGCTGCCCGAACAGGCGTTCCAGCAGCGCGTCGAACGCCGCCGCGTCGTGCGCGATCAGCGGGGCCTGTCCGGCGTCGATCAGCCGGTCGGTCTCGCTGGGGCGCGGCGAGCGCAGGCCGTGCGGCGCGCCGATGAACGCCAGCGAGGCGACGCGGCCGGGGTATTCCCCGGCCAGCAGGGCCCCCAGCGTGCCGCCCATGGAGTTGCCGGCCACGTGCGCGCGCTGCACGCCGATGGCGTCCAGGAAGGCGCGCAGCCGCTCCACCTGCTCGGCGTAGCCGTAGCGCTGGTCCTCGTGCCGCTCGCTGGCGCCGAAGCCGGGCAGGTCGGGCACGACCACGCGGTGGTGCGGGGTCAGCCGGCGCGCCAGGTCCACCCAATGGTCCTTCTCGGCGAAGATGCCATGCAGCAGCAGCACGGGCTCGCCACGGCCGCCCTCCAGATAATGCAGGCCGTGCCCCGCCACCCGGACCTCGCGCGCCGCAAGGCCCGCGAGCCGGCGGTTCAGATTCACCAGAGGAGACTTGAGCACATGCGACAGCCCGCTCTTCGCGGTGTGGACGACGCCGGCCTGCGCGGCCAGGTTCAGCGCCCAGTGGTGGGCGGTGCGGATCGACAACTCGTTCTCCTGTGGTGCGGTGGGATGAAGCCGCCACGGTACGGGCGGGCGGCGCGCCTGTCTTGGAGGTTTGGGCTGTGTTGAGCGGCAACGCGCTCACCCTGTGCGCCGACAAGGCGCTCTACCTGGGCGAGATTCCCGCCACCGGCTGGCACCGCCACGCCGCGCCGGTGCTGCTGCTGGGGCTGTCGGGGCGGTTTCGCCTGCTGCTGCCGAAGGGGCGCGAGGAAAGCTGCCACAGCGCCTTGATCGACGCCGGCGTGGAGCATGTGTTCGATCCGCGGGGCGAGCGCGTGGCGCTGATGTACCTGGAGCCCGACGCGCCCGAGGTGCGCCGCCTGCGGCCGGTGTTCGCGTCCCAGGGGCCGGTGATCGGCGAGCCGGTGCCGCGCGCGCGCAGCCGCTGGCACACCGAGCAGCGCCTGCACAGCTTCGACCTGCCCACGCTGCTGGGGCCGGGCGGCCTGCCGCCCCTGGCCAGCGTGGACCCCCGCGTGCTGAGCAGCCTGCGGCGCCTGCGCGAAGCGGGCGAGGGCGTGCCCGACCGCGAGGCGCTGGCGCGCGCGGCGCACCTGTCGGCCTCGCGCTTCAACCACCTGTTCAGCGAGGAGCTGGGCGTGAGCTTTCGCAGCTACCGCATCTGGACGCAGGTGCGCCGCGCCATGGCCGCCTACCGGCCCGACGGCAGCCTGACCGAGGCCGCGCTGGACGGCGCGTTCGCCGATTCGGCCCACTTCAGCCGCATGTTCCGCCACACCTTCGGCATGACCCCCTCCAGCGTGCTGCGGCCGCTGCGCGCGGTGAACGTGCTGGACTGAAGCGGCGGGCCTCAGGGCACGAAGCGGTAGCCGATGCCCGTTTCGGTGAGCAGGTGCCGGGGCATGGCCGGGTGCTGCTCGATCTTCTTGCGCAGGTTGGCCATGTGCACGCGCACGTAGTGGGTGTCCTCACGGTGGCCGGGGCCCCAGACGGCCTGCAGCAGCTGGGCGTGCGTGACCACGCGTTCGGGCTGGCTGGCCAGGTGGGTGAGCAGCTTGTATTCGATCGGCGTGAGGCGCAGCGGCTCGCCCGCGCGCTGCACCTGGTGGCGCGCCAGGTCGATCTCCACCTCGCCGAAGCGCAGCACCGATTCGCCGGCCGGCGTCTGCGCCCGGTGGCGGCGCAGCTGCGCACGCACGCGCGCCATCAGCTCGCCCGAACCGAAGGGCTTGACGAGGTAGTCGTCGGCGCCCGCGTCCAGCGCCTCGATCTTGCTGGCCTCTGCGCTGCGCGCCGAAAGCACGATCACCGGCACCGCCGACCACTGGCGCAGGTCGCGGATCAGGTCCACGCCGTCGCCGTCGGGCAGCCCCAGGTCCAGCACCACCAGGTCGGGGCGTCGCGTGCCGGCCTCGATCAGGCCGCGCTGCAGCGTGGCGGCCTCGTGCACCTCATGGCCCTCGGCCTGCAGCGTGAGCCGCACGAAGCGGCGGATGTCGTTCTCGTCCTCGACGATCAGGATCTGCGGGGCGTGGGTGCTCATGGTGAAACCTTGGCGCGGCGCGCTGCGGTGCGGGCGCCTTCGGGCGGCCGGGCGTTGCTCATGCAGGCGGATTGTCGGCCGGCGGCGGCGCGCCGCGCGGCAGCGTGATCTCGATGCGCGCGCCTTCCACGCGGCCTTCGCGGGTGCGGTTGCGGCCCTCGATGCGCCCGCCGTGCGCCTCCACGATGGCGCGGCCGATGGCCAGGCCCAGGCCGACGCCGGGCGTGGCGCTTTCGCGCGCGCCGCGCTCGAACTTCTCGAACACGCGCGCCTCCTGCCCGCGCGGCAGGCCGGGGCCGTGGTCGTCCACGCACAGGCGCACCGCCTCGGCGTCGGCCTCGGCCCACAGGCGGATGGCCGAGCCGGGCGGCGTGTACTTGGCGGCGTTCTCCAGCAGGTTCACCAGCACCCGCTCCATCAGCACGGCGTCGAACTGCAGCAGCGGCAGGTCGGCCGGCAGGTCGACCTGGATCGCGCGGCCGTGCAGCGCGTCGCCGCAGGCGGCCAGGGCGCTGCCCACCACCTCTTCCAGCGGTTGCCAGGCGCGTTGCAGCGGCACGGCGCCGGCCTGCAGGCGCGCCATGTCCAGCAGGTTGTTCACCAGCGCGGCCATGCGCCGCGCCGACTGGGCCATGGCCTCGGCCAGCTCGGCCTGCGCGGGCGACAGCGACGGCGGCGTCAGGCGCAGCGCCTCGCCCAGGCCCACCAGCGAGGCCAGCGGCGTGCGCAGGTCGTGCGAGATGGCGGCGAGCAGCGAGTTGCGCAGCCGCTCCGATTCGATCTGCACCGTGCTGTGCTGCGCCACCTCGATGTAGTGGATGCGCTCCAGCGAGATGGCCAGCAGCGAGGCGCAGGCCGCCAGCGCCCGCCGCTGTTCGGTGTCCAGGGCGCGCGCGCCGCCGGGGTCGAGCACCAGCGCGCCGCGCACGCGCATGGGCGCTTTCAGCGGCACCACCAGCGTGGCGCTGGCGGGCAGGGTGTCGGTGCCGCGGCCGGCGGGCTCGCCGCGCTCGAAAGCCCACTGCGCCACCGCCATGTCGACCGGCGCCTGCCCGCCGGGCAAGGGCTGCAGCCGGTCGTTCAGGTCGGCCGCGAGCAAGGTGCTGGGCATGCCGAATTCGGCCCGCACGAAGCGCGCGCCGATGTCGGCCACCTGTTCGGGCAGCAGCGCGGCGGACAGGTCGCGCGACATGTCGTGCAACGCGCGCACGCGCCGCTCGCGCCGGGTGGCGGCGTCGGCCTGCTGGCGCAGCACGGCGGTGAGCTGGCCGATGGCCAGCGCCACCACCAGCATCACGCCGAAGGTGACGAGGTACTGCACGTCGCTCACGGCGAGCGTGAAGCGCGGCGGCACGAAGTAGAAGTCGAACAGCGCCACGCCCAGGAAGGCCGCCAGCACCGCCGGCCCGCGGCCGTAGCGCAGCGCGATGGCCACCACGATGAGCAGGAAGATCATCACGATGTTGCTGAGCTCCAGCAACGGGATCAGCGGCGTGGCCAGCACGGCGGTGAGCGCGCAGGCCACGCCCGCGGCGAGGTAGCCGGGCCAGCGCGGGCCGCTCGGCGGTTCGGCCGCGGGGGCGGCGCCCTCGCGTTGGCGCGCGCCGGGCGGCTCGGCCACCTGCAGCAGCTCCAGGTCGCCGGCCACCGCCGCGATGCGCTCGGCCAGCGGGCGCGACCAGGGCCGGCGCCGGCGCGCGCGGCCCAGCACCAGCCGGCTGAGGTTGTGCTCGCGCGCGTGGCGCACCAGCGCACCCGCGGGGTCGCGGTCGCTGAAGCTGCTCACGCTTGCGCCCAGCGACTCGGCCAGGTCCAGCGCCTTCTGCGTGGCGGCGCTGGGCTCGCGCGAGAGCGCCTGCACGTGCACCGCGTGCCAGGGCAGGTCCAGCTGCGCGGCCATGCGCGCGGCGCAGCGCACCACCTTGTCGGCGGCCGGGCCCGGGCCCACGCAGGCCAGCAGCGATTCGCGGTTGGGCCACACCGGGCGCACCGCGCCGGCCTGGCGGAAGGCGCGCACCTCGTCGTCCACGCGGTCGGCGGTGCGGCGCAGGGCCAGCTCGCGCAGGGCCAGCAGGTTGCCCTTGCGGAAGAAGTGGGCGGCGGCGCGCTCGGCGCGCTGGTCGTCGCCACCGCCTTCCCGGGTCGGCAGGTACACCTTGCCGCTGTGCAGGCGCTCCAGCAGCTCGTCGGGCGGCAGGTCGACGACGACGACCTCGTCGGCCTCGTCGAACAGGCGGTCGGGCACGGTCTCCCACACGCGCACGCCGGTGATGCCGCTGACCACGTCGTTCAGGCTGTCGAGGTGCTGCACGTTCATCGTGGTCCACACGTCGGTGCCGGTGGCCAGCAGCTCCTCGGCGTCCTGCCAGCGCTTGGGGTGGCGCGAGCCGGGCGCATTGCTGTGCGCGAACTCGTCGAGCAGCACCAGGCCGCCGGGGTGCCGGGCGCCGAAGGCCAGCGCGGCGTCGAGGTCGAACTCGCGCAGCGTGTGGCCCTTGTGCGCCACCTCGCGCAGGGGCAGGCGCGGCAGGCCCTGGGTGAGGGCCTGGGTCTCGGGCCGGCCGTGGGTTTCCACCACGCCGATGGTCACCGGCGTGCCCTCGGCCTGGGCAGCGCGCGCGGCCGACAGCATGGCGTAGGTCTTGCCCACGCCGGCCGAGGCGCCGAAGAAGATCTTCAGGCGCCCCCGCCGCGCCCGGTCTTCGCCGGCCCGCACCTGCGCGAGCAGGATGTCGGGGTCGGGTCGCAGCGGTGCGTCGTTCATCGGGACCGCATCATCGCACCGGCGCCGCGGCGGCTTCGAGCGCCAGGTTGAGCTCGAGCACGTTCACGCGCGGCTCGCCCAGGCCGGGGATCAGCGGGCGCTGCGCCTGGCGTTCCACCAGCGCCGCCACGGCGCTCGGCGCCAGGCCACGGGCGCGGGCCACGCGGGGCGCCTGGTACAGCGCGGCCGCCAGGCTGATGTGCGGGTCCAGCCCGCTGCCCGAGGCCGTGACCAGGTCCACCGGCACGGGCGCGGTGTTGTCGGGATCGGCCGCGCGCAGCGCCGCGATGCGCTCGCGCACGGCGTCGTTCAGCGGCTCGCTCGTGGGCCCCAGGTTGGAGCCGCCCGAGGCCGCGGCGTTGTACGGCGCGGGCGCGGTGGCCGAGGGCCGGCCCCAGAAGTAGCGCGGCTCGGTGAAGGCCTGGCCGATGAGGGCCGAGCCCACGGGGCGGCCGCCGCGCTCGATCAGGCTGCCGTTGGCCTGGCGCGGGAACAGCGCCTGGGCCGCGCCCGTGACCAGCAGCGGGTAGAGCAGGCCGGTGACGCCGCTGAGCAGCAGAAACAGCAGCACGGCGGCGCGCAGGGTGGTGCCCAGGCCTTCGCCGGCCGGGGCCTTGTCGGTGGAGGGGGATTCGGTGTTCATTGGGAACTCCTGTGGGATCAGGCCAGGCCCAGGCCGGCGATCAGCAGGTCGATGGCCTTGATGCCGATGAAGGGAACCACCACGCCGCCCAGCCCGTAGACCGCCAGGTTGCGCCGCAGCAGCGAGGCCGCGCCCACGGCGCGGTAGGGTACGCCTTTGAGCGCCACCGGGATCAGCGCCACGATGACCAGGGCGTTGAACACCACCGCCGAGACGATGGCCGAGGTCGGGCTGGCCAGTTGCATCACGTTGAGCGCCTGCAGCTGCGGGTAGGTGGTGACGAAGGCGGCCGGCACGATGGCGAAGTACTTGGCCACGTCGTTGGCGATGCTGAAGGTGGTCAGCGCGCCGCGTGTCATCAGCAGGCGCTTGCCGGTCTCCACGATCTCGATCAGCTTGGTGGGGTTGCTGTCGAGGTCCACCATGTTGCCGGCCTCCTTGGCGGCCTGGGTGCCGGTGTTCATGGCCACGGCCACGTCGGCCTGGGCCAGCGCGGGCGCATCGTTGGTGCCGTCACCGGTCATGGCCACCAGGCGCCCACGCGCCTGGTGCTCGCGGATGAGCGCGAGCTTGGCCTCGGGCGTGGCCTCGGCAAGGAAGTCGTCCACGCCGGCCTCGGCCGCGATGGCCGCCGCCGTGAGGCGGTTGTCGCCGGTGACCATCACGGTCTGGATGCCCATGCGGCGCAGCTCGGCGAAGCGCTCCTTGAGGCCGCCCTTGACGATGTCCTTGAGCTCCACCACGCCGAGGGCGCGCGCGCCCTCGGCCACCACCAGGGGCGTGCTGCCGCGCCGCGCCACGTCGTCCACCAGGGCCTGCACCGGGGCGGACCAGGCGCCGCCGAGCGATTCCACGTGCCGGCGGATGGCGTCGGCCGCGCCCTTGCGGATCTGGCGGCCGTCGGCCAGGTCCACGCCGCTCATGCGCGTCTGCGCGCTGAATGACACGAAGTGGGCGCCCATCGATTGCAGCTCGCGTTCGCGCAGCCCGTGCCGCTGCTTGGCCAGCACCGCGATGCTGCGGCCCTCGGGCGTTTCGTCGGCCAGCGAGGCGAGCTGCGCGGCGTCGGCCAGCGCGCCTTCGCTCGCGCCCGGCGCGGGCAGGAAGGCCGCGGCCTGCCGGTTGCCCAGGGTGATGGTGCCGGTCTTGTCGAGCAGCAGCACGTCCACGTCGCCCGCGGCTTCCACCGCCCGGCCCGAGGTGGCGATCACATTGGCCTGCATGAGCCGGCTCATGCCCGCCACGCCGATGGCCGAGAGCAGGCCCGCGATGGTGGTCGGGATCAGGCAGACCAGCAGGGCCACCAGCACCACCAGGCCGACCGGCTGGCCGGCGCCGCCCGAGGCCTGCGCGCTGAAAGTGGAGAACGGCAGCAGCGTCACCACCACGCCCAGGAAGACCAGGGTCAGCGCCACCAGCAGGATCGTCAGCGCGATCTCGTTCGGCGTGCGCTGGCGCCGCGCGTTCTCCACCATGGCGATCATGCGGTCGACGAAGGTCTCGCCGGGGTTGGTGCTCACGCGCACCACCACCGCGTCGGACAGCACGCGCGTGCCGCCGGTGACGGCCGAGAAGTCGCCGCCCGACTCGCGGATCACCGGCGCCGATTCGCCGGTGATGGCGCTCTCGTCCACCGAGGCCACGCCGTCGGTCACCTCGCCGTCGGCGGGCACGGTGTCGCCGGCCTCGATCAGCACCACGTCGCCCTTGCGCAGCGAGTCGGCCTCGATCGGCAGCCAGCGCATGGCACTTCGCGGCGTGCCGGCCTTGAAAGCGCCGTCGAGTTTCTTCGCCCAGGTCTTGCGCTTGAGCCCGCGCAGGCTCGCGGCTTGCGCCTGGCTGCGGCCTTCGGCCAGCGCTTCGGCGAAGTTGGCGAACAGCACCGTGAACCACAGCCACAGCGCCACGGCCAGCGTGAAGCCCTCGGGCCGCGCGAACCACAGGGCGGTGGTGAAGGCGCTGCCCACGTAGACCACGAACATCACGGGGTTGCGGATCTGCGCGCGCGGGTCGAGCTTGCGCAGCGCGCCGATCAGGGCCGGCCGCCACAGGGCCGGATCGAACAGGGTCAATGTCTTGCGTGTCATGGCGGGCGCCTCACTTCGTCCAAAGCATCAGGTGCTCCACCACCGGCCCCAGGGCCAGCGCGGGCACGTAGTTGAGCAAGCCCACCAGCAGCACCGTGCCCACCAGCAGGCCGACGAACAGCGGCCCGTGCGTGGGCAGGCTGCCGGTGGTGGCCTCGGCGCGCGGCTTGGCGGCAAAGGAACCCGCCAGGGCCAGCACCGGCAGGATCACGCCGAAGCGGCCCAGCGCCATGGCGATGGCCAGCAGCACGTTGTAGAAGGGGGTGTTGGCCGACAGGCCCGCGAAGGCGCTGCCGTTGTTGTTGGCGGCCGAGCTCAGCGCGTACAGCACCTCGGTGAAGCCGTGCGGCCCCGCGTCCTGGATGCCGGCGCGCCCGGCCTCGCTCATCAGCGCCACGGCCGTGCCCAACAGCACCAGCAGCGGCGTGACCAGGATGGCCGCCGACACCATCTGCATCTCGAAGGGCTCGATCTTCTTGCCCAGGTAGGCCGGTGTGCGCCCGATCATCAGGCCGGCCACGAAGACCGCCAGCAGCGCGAACACCAGCATGCCGTACAGGCCCGAGCCCACGCCGCCGAACACCACCTCGCCCAGCTGCATCAGCGCCGTGGGCACCAGGCCGCCCAGCGGGGTGAAGCTGTCGTGCATGGCGTTCACCGCGCCGCAGCTGGCGGCGGTGGTGACCACCGCGAACAGCGAGCTGGCGGCGATGCCGAAGCGCACCTCCTTGCCCTCCATGTTGCCGCCCGACTGCAGCGCGCTGGCGGCCTGGTCGGCGCCGAGCGCGGCCAGGGCCGGGTTGCCCTGCTGCTCGAAGCGGGTGGCGGCGATCGCGGCGAGCACGAAGATCAGCGCCATGGCGCCGAGCACGGCCCAGCCCTGGCGCCGGTCGCCCACCACGCGGCCAAAGGTGAAGCACAGGCCCGCCGGGATGGCGAAGATCGCCAGCATTTGCAGCGCGTTGCTCCACTCGCTGGGGTTCTCGAACGGGTGGGCCGAGTTGGCGTTGAAAAAGCCGCCACCGTTGGTGCCCAGCATCTTGATGGCGAGCTGCGAGGCCGTGGGGCCCATGGCCAGCGTCTGCTCGCCCAGGCCCGGCTGCAGCGGCGTGAGCGTGAGATAGGGCGAGAGGTTCTGGATCACGCCCGTGGCCACGAAGGCCAGCGCCAGCGCGGTGGCGATCGGCAGCAGCACCCACAGGGTGGCGCGCGACAGGTCCACCCACACGTTGCCGACCGCGCGCGCCGAGTGCCGGGCGAAGCCCCGCATCAGCGCCATCGCCACCACCAGGCCCGTGGCCGCCGACAGGAAGTTCTGCACCGTCAGCGCGAGCATCTGGGTCAGGTAGCTCATGGTGGTCTCGCCGCCATAGCCCTGCCAGTTGGTGTTGGTGACGAAGCTGACGGCGGTGTTGAAGGCGGAATCCACCGCCACCGCGTCAAAGCCTTGCGGGTTCAGCGGCAGCGCGCCCTGCAGCCGCTGCAGCGCGAACACAGCGAGAAAGCCCAGCGCGTTGAACAGCAGCAGGCCGCGCGCGTAGGGCCACCAGCCGGTTTCGGCCTCGGGCCGGATGCCCAGCAGACGCCACAGCGGCGCCTCCAGGCGCTGGCCCAGGGTGAAGCGGCCCTCCATGACCGTGTGCATCCAGCGGCCCAGTGGCCAGGCCAGGGCGAGCAGGGCCGCGAGGAAGAGCGCGAGCAGGCTCCAGGCGGCGCTCATGAGAAATCCTCCGGTCGCGCGAGCACGGCGACGAGGTAGGCAAACAGCCCGGCCGCCAACAGGGCGGCGAGCGTCACGAAGTCCATGGGAACTCCCGAAGTGAAGACCTCGGTGAGCGTAGGCAGGGGCCCGTCAAGGCGGGCGAAAGACTTCGGGTGTGGGCGTCAAGAACGCATCAAGACGCCCGCCGGGCGCTCAGATCCAGCGCCGTGTGCGCGCGCGGTAGCGCTGGTAGTCCTCACCGAACTTGAGGGCCAGCGCGCGCTCTTCCGGCGCGATCTGGAAGCGCGTGACGTAGGCGGCGAAGAACAGCGGGCCCAGCCACATCGGCGCGGCGTCGAGCCGGATGGCGTAGGCCACCAGCAGCATCAGCAGGCTCAGGTACAGCGGGTTGCGAGAGACGCGGTAGACGCCGCCCGTGACCAGGCTCGTGGCCTTCGCCGGCTGCAGCGGGTTGAGGGTGGTGCGGGCCCACCAGAGCCCCGCCACCGCCGCCAGCGCCAGGGCGGCGCTGAGCTGAGACAGGCCCACGCCCAGCTGCATGCGCAGCACGCTCGGGTCGATGGCGACGCCGGCCGCGCGCGCCGACCACTTCATGGCCGCGCCCACCAGGGCGGCGATGACGGGGGCGGGGAGCTTGGTCTCCAGGCACTGCACGGGCGGCATTCTGCCCCTTCGGCGCGGCGGCGGGGGGCGATGGTCTAGTCCCGGAACAAAGGCGTCGCGGCGATTCACCCAAGCGCACCTCCTCCGCCTCTTGTCGCTGCATGACCGCCCTGAACACCCTCGACGACGCCGCCCGGCTGCTGGCGCGGGCGGGCGAGCGCCTGCAGGAGCACCTGCGTTTCGCCGCCATCGAGTCGCACCGCTGGTACGTGCTGTTCAAGGACGGTGGGGCCTATGAGCTGGAGTGGTCAGACGACTGGGGCTGGCTGGTCTTGACCGCCGAACTGGGTCACCCGCCGCCCGAGGGCGAGCGCATCGCCCTGAACCTGGCGCTGTCCTACAACGCCTTGTGGCGCCAGCTGGGCAAGCTGCGCATGGCGCGCGACGGCGAAGACGGTGAGCTGCTGCTGATCGGCGAAGTGGGCCCCGAGGACGCGGATGTCGAGGGGTTTTGCGCGGCGCTGATTCATTTTGAAAGCTTGCGGCGCCATTGGATGGAAACCTTCGAGCGGGTGGGCCGTGAACCGGCCCACCCGCCCAGCCTGCCCAGCCAATGGCTGGAGCGCATTTGATTTCTGGTCTGTTTTGAACCAAGGGTGATGATCCATGGGACTTAAATTTCCCGGCACGGTGAGCAAGAAGGACAAATTCCTGACGACGCAGGATGTTGGCCGTGTGGCCAAGTTCGCCAATGACTTGCAAACCAGCTCGGACCCACGGGCGGCCCCCTTCAAGAAGAAGGGAATCCAACTGCTCGAGCACAAGGGCGCCGTGTACATCGTGCCGGCCAAGCCCGGCAGCAAAAGTGCCGCGCGACGGCATGAGAAGGCCTTGCTCTATTTCGCCGACCACTTTGGCAGCCAGGCCAATCAACGCACATACGGCCACTATGGCAAGGACGGCAAGAACTGCAACGCCATACGAGCGCAGGAGCAGCTTCTGGCTCAGAGGAACAAGGGCAGTCTCACGCTGGATGGGTTGTGCGACGCCCTGACGCCGGTGTCGAACGCGCAGCGCTGCGCCAATGCCCGCCAGGTGTCTGAGGTCGTCGTGGAGGAGGCCCGGCGCCTGGGTCACGAGAGCCGCGCGGCCGCGCCAGACCTCGACGTGCGGGTGGCCGGTGACTGGTTCGCTTCGGAGAGGCAGAGCGAGGAGCGCAAGCTGACGGACGAGTGGATCGGTCTGTTCCAGGACCTTTGTAAGGAACCATCGACGCGTCCCACGAAAGAGCGCAGGTTCCTGGGCAAGCGGTTCGAAGAGACACATCGCTTTGTGTCCTGCGTCTGGAGAACGATGGGGGTCGAACCTCACCGGGACAACGACATCACGCTGGACACGCTGGGCCACCAACTGCTGGTGGCACCAGAGCAGCGCATTCTCGAGTTGAAGTCCACCATCGAATATCTGCACAAGATGGCATGCGCCAATGACCAGCAGGAAGTCCATCGGCAAAAGCAGCTGATTCTCTTCAGCGCGGAATTGATGCGCACCGTCCGGGAGGCCGTGAGGCAGCGCGCGCTGGTCGGCAACTGGCTGGCCAATGAGCTGGCGCCAAGCCTGCCTGGGAGGATGGGGCAATCGGCGGCGGCCGCGGGCGTGAATGCGGTGAAGCTGGCCGCTCGCGATATGGAGCCCGACAGCCCATTCATGTCGGCCTATGAATGGGCCGCGCAGAACCTGCGAACGGCGCTCAATGAGCGGACCGCCCGCCAGACGAAGGCGCAATACGACGCCGTGCTGCCTCAAGTGCTCGGCCTGGTGAGCAAGGATTTGACAACCGGAGACCTCGGGCCGGCCCTGCCGCGGGTCACCGCCGACGCATCGGGTAAGGCGGCTGCCGCCTGTGACCAAGCCCTAGATAGAGCCGATGTGGCGACGCAGCGCGTCGAGGCCTGGATGTGGTTGCCGGCGCAGGCCCCGAATGCAGATCTGGCGGAGCAACTGGGCAACGGCCTGCAAGACGCCTGGGCGAACTTCGCCGATGACCATGGCTTGTCGTCGGACTGTGTTTTCCGTGGGCTCTTCAATGACCTTCCCGATCAACTGAATCGGCTCTCGCAGAAGCTGGATGGTCTCCGCACCGCCTATGAGGCCACGCCAACGGCTTGGCTCAATGAGCAAATCGTGCTGTGCAGCGAAGAGACGATGCGGCAGGCCTCCGTTTATGTGGGCGGTGTGGCCGCGATCGGCCACTTCCTGGTGAATGCGGCGCTGGACCCGCGCTGGCCGCGGCAGTGGCGCAACGATTGCATGGCCTGTGGCACCGCCTTGGTACAGCTGGCGCAAACCTTGGTGGCGCCCGCCAGCCATCTCATGCAGATCTACAACGGGGCACGCAACGCTTTCCTGACTGGAAGGAAGGGCAGCACCAGGCTGCCTCCCGAACGCCAGTACCTGGGGGCCGCCAACCGACGACCCGCCAAGGCCCAGAAAGTCGAAGGCGATGCGCAGCAGCGGCCCACGCCCTTGGCGCGGCGCGCCTCCATGGCCAGCCTCAGCCGCCTCGAGGCTGAGGCTGACGCCCTGCTGCAGAAGCCGGACGCAAGCCCGGCGCTGCGGAGGCCGCGTGCGGATTCGGCGCCGTCCGGCGGTGGGCGCGCTCTGCCCAGAAAACCCCGGCCACAGGTCCGGGCCAAGCGCATGGACGACCTGGTGGAGTCTCTCAAGTCGGTGGCGTCGCCTGGCGATGCCACCGAGGCCGAGCACGCCTCGCAGACCAGGCAGGCTCGTGGGCGCGTGCGCCCGGACCTTCCACCACTCGATGGGAAGGTGGACTATGGCGGGCTGATCAACATGAGCGATGAGGAATTCGATCGCTTCATCAGCGAGCCCGAGACGCCGCCGGCGAGCGCGGACCACGGCTCGCAGCCCACGCCGGGCACCCCCAGGCCTTTGGAGGGCCGCGCCTTGGCAGACCGGCGCCGAAGGGGGGCGTCGGCACGCCCCGGGGCCTCCGGCGCGGCACCGGCGTTCGAGCTGCCCACGGCCCCGCTGAATTCCCGCCGTTACCGCAGCCCGACACCGGAGACCAGCAAGGCGGAACTGGACCGGTACCTGCTGGAGAGGGATAGGCCGCAAGATGGCGCACCCGTGCCGCGGTTGGGTGTCGATGGTGTGCTGCAGGACCCGACGACGAGGAAAGACGTGGAGACGCGGGTGTCCCAGTCCGTGCCGGTCGGCGCCGCCGTGGTGCCTCCTGTGGCCAAGAGCTTGGAGGACAGGGAGCAAGCGCTGGCGGCCGATCCTTTTGGCGAGTGGGATGAAGTGCTCAGGGATTTGGCCAATGCCGCACGGACGCCGAGCGACCTGAGCGACGCGGAGCGCAAGCTGCAGGCCAAGTGGGACAAGCAGGACGCTGATCTCAAGTTCCGCTTGGCTGCGCAGGACCGCGCCGCGGGCATCAAGCCGAAGAAAAAAGGCCTGTTCGGTCTTTGGTGAGATCCCGCGCTGGCCCCGGCCTCAGCGCCGCCCGGCCCCCAGCTTGCGGTAAATCGTCGCCCGGCTGATGCCCAGGGCCCGCGCGGCCTCCTGCACGTTGCCGCGCGCGTCGTCCACCGCCTTGCGGATGGCGGCGGTTTCCAGGTCTTTCAGCGGCACGGCCTGGGCCACGGCGGCGCTGCGCGCGGCGGGGCGGTCCAGCTGGGCCAGCACCTGCAGCCGCAGGCCCGACCACAGCGGCAGTTCCAGCGCGCCGCCGTGCGCGGCGGCGGTGTCGAACAGCGATTCGACCGGCGCCGCGAAATGCAGGCTGGCGTGCCCGGCCGGCGCGCCGGGTGCCACGCCCAGCATGTCGGCCGCGGGCCGGTTCAGGCCGGTGATGTGGCCGTCCGCGTCCAGGCCGATCAGGCCGTCGCTGTCGTCACCCAGCACGCGGCCCGGCCAGTTCAGGCGCAGCAGCAGGTGGTGCGGGCGCGCCAGCGTCAGCGCGTTCTCGATGCTGCGCGCCGACTGCGAGACCAGGTGCTTGAGCGCGGGCTGCTCGGCCACGTTCACGCCGGTCAGGTCCAGCATGCCCACGCACTGGCCGTCCGGGTCCCAGATGGGCGCGCCGGCGCAGCTGTAGACGCTGGTGGCGTCGAAGAAGTGCTCGCCCCGGTGCAGCCACACGGGCTGCAGGTCGGTCAGCGCCATGCCGATGGCGGTGGTGCCCACGGCGCGCTCCGACAGGTCCACGCCCACGCGCGCGATGCGGCCCACGCTGGGCTCGTGCCGGTCCACGGGGCCGTTGACGTCGATCACCACGCCCTGCGCGTCGGTGAGGATGGCGAAGTAGCGCGTGTGCGCCATGGCGCGCGCCAGCGAGCGGATGACGGGCGCGGCGGCCCGCAGCAGCGGCTGGCTGGCGTCCAGCGCGTGGCGCACCTGCGCGCTGCTCACGGGGTCGAAGGCGACCTCGCGCCGCGGCTCCAGGCCCAGCTGCAGGCAGCGCCGCCAGGAGCGCGCCACCCAGGGCGCCAGGCGCGGGCCGGCGTCGGGGTCGCGCGCGTCCAGCACGGCGCGGCGCGCCTGGGCGATCACGGCCAGGCGGTCGGCGGGGGAGGCGGCGGGGCCGGTGGGCATGGGGTGCATTGAATCAGCCCGCCGCGCGTCGATCAACCGTTGTCCATGCCGCAGCGCGGCAAAGCCTCGGCGGTGGGCAGCGCCACGGTCCAGCCGGTGGCCTGCGCCAGGCGGGGCAGGTCCTCGGGCGTGTCCAGGTCGCGGATGTGCGCCTCGTCCGATGTGTTCCACAACGCGACAGCCTCGGGCTGGCGCTGGCGCCAGGCGCGCAGGCCGCCGCTCTGGTTGCGCAGCAGGGCGCAGGCCAGGCCGTCGAGCACCGCCGGATGGCCGGGCTGGCCGTTCACCATCGGCACCAGGGCGTGGCGGCCGCGCTCGCGCTGGTCGAAGGCGTCCAGGGCCGCCTGGATCTGCGGCGCGCCCAGCAGCGGCTGGTCGCCCAGCAGCACCAGCAGCCGGCTGGGCATGGACGTGAGGCTGCGAAGGCCCACGCGCAGCGAATCGGCGGGCTCCTCGCCGGGCTCGGGGTTGCGCAGCAGCACGGGCCGGCGCTCGGGCGCCAGGGCGCTCACGTGCGCGGCGATGGGCTCGGCGTGGTGGCCCACGACCAGGCGCACGTCGTGCACGTCGGCCTCGGCCAGCGCGTCCAGCAGGCGCTGCAGCAGGGTCTGGCCGTTCACGCGGACCAGGCACTTGGGCACGCCGCCCAGCCGGCGGCCTGCGCCGGCCGCCAGCACCAGCGCGGTGGTGTCGCTCCAGGGCTTCATAGCGAAACCTCCGCGCCGCACGCCGCGGTGCGAGCGCCTTCGGGCGGGCGTGCGCCGCTCACGGGTCTTCGCGCATGAAGCAGACCATGGACGGGGCGTTCGGCGCCACGTCCAGCTGGTCCTTGGCCGGGCCCACGGCCAGGTCGCGCGGCAGCGGCACGCCGTTCTTCACGGCCAGCACCTCGGCCATCACGCTCACCGCGATCTCGGCCGGCGTCTTGCTGCCGATGTAGATGCCGATGGGCCCGCGCAGCCGGGCCAGGCTGTCCTCGGTCTGCTCGAAGTGCTCGATCAGGCGCGCGTGGCGCGCCATCTGGTTGCGCCGCGAGCCGATGGCGCCGATGTAGAAGGCCTCGGTCTCCAGGGCCTCCAGCAGCGCCAGGTCGTCCAGCTTGGGGTCGTGGGTGAGGGCGACGATGGCGGTGCGCCGGTCGGCGCGGAAGGCGCGAACCACGTCGTCGGGCATGTCGGTGGTGAGCGTCACGCCGGCCACCTGCCAGCCGCCGCGGTATTCCTCGCGCGGGTCGCAGACGGTGACGGAGAAGCCGCTGAACAGGGCCATGGTGGCCAGGTACTCGGTGAGCTGGCCAGCGCCGATCATGAGCAGGCGGTACTCGGGGCCGAAGGCGTTGTGCAGCCAGCCGCCGTGCTCGCGCAGGGCCTCGGGCTGCTCGATGTCGGTGAGTGTCACGCGGCCGCTGGCGATCTCGGTGCTGCGCTGGACCATGCGGCCCGCGCTCAGGCGCTGCACCAGATCGCCCAGCGTGGCCGCGTCGGGGTTGAACTCCAGCAGCAGCTCCAGGGTGCCGCCGCAGGGCAGGCCGAAGCGGTGGGCTTCGTCGGCGCTCACGCCGTACTTGGTTTTCTGGGGCGGGCCGTCGGCCAGGGCGTCGCGGAAGCGGTGGATCAGGTCGTCCTCGATGCAGCCGCCCGAGACCGAGCCGACCACGGCGCCGCCCTCGCACAGCGCCATGATGGAGCCCACCGGGCGCGGCGAACTGCCCCAGGTGCGGGTGACGGTGGCCAGCAGCGTGGCCTTGCCCGCACGCCGCCAGTCCAGCAGCGTGCGCAGCACGAAGAGATCGAGATTTTCCATGGCGGTCGGTTCACCCCCAGGCGGCGGTGAAGAAAACGATGAGGCCGATGACGAAGGTGATGGCGAAGGCCAGCGCCGGCCAGGCCCAGCCGGGCCAGGGGCCGGATGGGCCGGCGACCACCGCCGGCACCGGCGCGGCGGCGGCGCGGGCGGCCGCCGCCTCGGGGTGGCGGCGCAGCAATTCTTCCTCGAAGCGGCGGAAGAAGTCGTCGGCCATGGATTTGGCCGCACCGTCGATCAGGCGTTGGCCCAGCTGGGCGATCTTGCCGCCCACGGTGGACTTGACGGTGTAGGTGAGCTCGCTGCCGCCCGGCGCGGGGTCCAGCGTCACCGTGGACTCGCCCTTGCCGAAGCCGGCCACGCCGCCCTGGGCCTCGAAGCCGAGCTTGTAGCTGCGCGGCGGCACGATCTCGCTGAGCTGCACGCGGCCGGTGAACTTGGCCGACACCGGGCCGATCTTGATGCCCGCGCCCACGGCGTAGGCGTCGTCGCCCAGGGGCTCGAACTTGTCGCAGCCGGGCACGCAGGCCTTGAGCACGGCCGGGTCGTTGAGGGCGTCCCAGGCCTGCACCTGGTTGACGGGGAGGAGGCGGCTGCCTTGCATGTCCATGGTGGGTCTCCGGTGCGTGTGCGTGGGATTCAGCGGGTTTTCAACAGTTCGGCCAGGGCGCTCGCCAGCTGCTGCAGGTGTTCCAGGTTGTGCACGGCCAGCATGCCGTGCGCGTGGCGGTGCAGCACGCTGGCGCCCTGCGCCAGGGGCTGGTAGCCAGCGTAACGCAGCAGCGGGTTGAGCCAGAGAACCTGGCGGCAGTGGCGGCGCAGCCAGTGCAGCTCGGCGTCGAGCTGTTCGGGCGCGCCGGTGTCCAGCCCGTCGCTGATGAGCAGCACCACCGTGCGCCGCCCCACCAGGCAGCGCGCGTGCCGCTCGCGCAGCTCGGCCAGCGAGGCGCCCAGCCGCGTGCCACCCGCGAAATCGGCGATGGCCGCGTTGGCGAGCGCCAACATCGCGTCGGCGTCGGCCTGCCTCCAGGCGGCGCGCAGGTCGCTCAGGCGGGTGCCGAAGGCGAAGGCCGAACGCGGCACGCCGCGCGTGGCCTGGTGCAGGAAGGCCAGCAGCAGGCGCGCGTAGCGCTCCATGGAGCCCGACACGTCCACCAGCACCAGCAGCGGCAGCGGCTGGCGGCGCCGTTCGCGGCGCGGCGGGGCGAGCAGCTCGCCCTCGTGCCGGCGCGCCTGCTGCAGGGCGCGGCCCCAGTGGATGCGGTGGCCGCGCGGGCCGGGCCGCTGGCGCCGGCTCGGCAGCTCGGGCAGGGGCAGGGCGATGTCGCGCGCCAGGGTGTCGACGAGGCGGAACTCGCTGGCCGACAGGCCCGCGAAATCGGCGTGGCGCAGGCGCCGCAGGTCGCTGGCGGTCATGGCGGCGTCCAGGCGCAGCTCGGTCTCCTGGGGGGCGCGCTGCTTGGCGCTGGCGCCGGCCACGGTCAGCGCCTCTTGCGAACGCGCGCTGCGCGCGGGCGGTTGGGCCGACGGGGCCTTGGGCAGCATCTGCGACAGCAGCTGCTTTTCCAGCTCGGGGTTGCGGAAGAAGGCGGCGAAGAGTTCGCCGAAGACCTCGATGTCCTGCGGCCGGCTCACCAGCACGGCGGCCAGCGCGGCCTGCAGGTCGTCGCGCCGCTCCAGGCCCACCAGCTGCGTGGCGCTGATGGCGCCGGCGATGCGCGCGCTGTCCACCGGCACGCCGGCGCGGCGCAGGGCGCGGCCGAAGGCGGTGATCTGGTCCGGCAGCTTGCCGCTGCGTGCATCCCCGAGTTGCATACGGCGCTTGCGCTCAGGCCACGTCCGGTTCCAGCAGCTGGTCGATCATGGGCAGCAGGGCGGCCACGTCCTCGCGCTGCTTGAACAGGATGCCCGCCGTGTCCTGGATCACCTCCGGGTCCAGCACCAACGTGTCCAGCGCCACCAGGGCCTTGGCCCATTCCACGCTCTCGGCGATGCCGGGCGCGCGCTGGAAGGCGTTGGCGAACGGTTGCGCGCGCAGGCGCTCCACGAAGCGCGCGATCTGTTCGGTGAGCGCGGCGCTGGCCTGCGGCACCTGGCCGCGCACGATGGCGAGTTCGCGCTCGCGGTCCGGGTGGTCCAGCCATTGGTACAGGCAGCGGCGCTTCACCGCGTCGTTGAGGTCGCGCGTGCGGTTGCTGGTGAGCAGGGTGAGCGGCGGCGCCATGGCCGTGATGGTGCCCAGCTCGGGGATGCTCACCTGGTATTCGCCCAGGTACTCCAGCAGGAAGGCCTCGAAGGGTTCGTCGGCGCGGTCCACCTCGTCGATCAGCAGCACCGCGCCGGGCGGCGGCGTCTGCAGGGCCTGCAGCAGCGGGCGGCGGATCAGGTAGCGCTCCTGGTAGACCTCGCGCTCGATCTGCTCGGGCGTGGAGGTGTTCTGCGCCGCGCGCATGTGCAGCAGCTGCGCGGTGTGGTTCCACTCGTACAGGGCCTCGCGCTGCTCCATGCCGTCGTAGCACTGCAGGCGCAGCAGCGGGCGCTGCAGCACGCGCGCCAGGGCCTTGGCCAGCTCGGTCTTGCCGACGCCGGGCTCGCCCTCCAGCAGCAGCGGGCGCTGCAGGCGCATGGCCAGGAACACGGCCGTGGCCAGCGCGCGCGGGGCGTGGTAGCCCACGCCGCGCAGCGCGGCCAGCCAGCCGTCGATGTCGCGCGGTTCGGTGGAGGCGGCAGCGAGTTCGGGCATCAGCCGTTGGCCGCGGCCACCGCGCGCTGGGTCTGCACGCGGATCAGCTGCGCGCGGTACTCGGCGCTGGCGTGCAGGTCGGCATTGAGCTGGCTGGCGTCGATGGCCACGCCCTGCACGGCCTCGGGCGTGAAGCCCTTGCCGAGCGCCGCCTCCAGCCCGGCGTGGCGGAACACGCCGTTGCCCGCGCCGGTGATGGCCACGCGCGCGCCGCCGTCGGTGAGCGCCACGAACACGCCCACCAGTGCGAAGCGCGAGGCCGGCTGGCGGAACTTGGCGTAGGCCGCCTTCTTGGGGATGGGGAAGCGGATCGCGGTGATCAGCTCGCCGCTGTCCAGCGCGGTGCTGTACAGGCCCTGGAAGAAGTCGTCGGCCTTGATCTCGCGCTTGTCGGTGACGATGGTGGCGCCCAGCGCCAGCACCGCGCTGGGGTAGCAGGCGGCCGGGTCGTTGTTGGCCACCGAGCCGCCGATGGTGCCCATGGCGCGCACCTGGCGGTCGCCAATGCCGCCGGCCAGCGCGGCCAGGCCGGGAATGGACGATTTCACGTCGGCGCTGGTGGCCACCTCTTCGTGGCGCGTCATGGCGCCGATGACGAGGCTGTTGCCCTCGCGGCGGATGCCGCGCAGCTCGGCCACGCCACCGAGGTCCACCAGCGCGCCGGGCTGCGCCAGGCGCTGCTTGAGCGAGGCGATCAGCGTCTGGCCACCCGCCAGCGCCTGCGCGCCGCCGCCGGTGAGCCGCTTGGCATCGGCCAGGGTCTTGGGTTGTTCAAGGGTGAAGGCGTACATGGTCTTGTCTCCTTGAAGGGCTTATTGCTTGGCCGACTGGATGGCCTGCCACACGCGCGAAGGCGTGGCGGGCATGTCGATGTCCTTCACGCCCAGCGGCGCCAGGGCGTCGAGCACGGCGTTGATGACCGCCGGTGGCGAGCCGATGGCGCCGGCCTCGCCGCAGCCCTTGGTGCCCAGCGGGTTGGTGGTGCAGGGCGTGCAGACGTGGCCCAGGGTGAAGCTGGGCACGTCGTCGGCGCGCGGCATGGCGTAGTCCATGAAGGAGCCGGTGACCAGCTGGCCCGTCTCGCGGTCGTACACGCAGTGCTCCAGCAGCGCCTGGCCGATGCCCTGCACCAGGCCGCCGTGCACCTGGCCCTCCACGATCATGGGGTTGATGATGGTGCCGAAGTCGTCCACCGCGGTGAAGCGGTCCACGCGCGTCTCGCCGGTCTGCGGGTTCACCTCCACCTCGCAGATGTAGGTGCCGCCGGGGAAGGTGAAGTTGGTCGGGTCGTAGAAGGCCGTCTCGTTCAGGCCCGGCTCCAGCTTGTCCAGCGGGTAGTTGTGCGGCACATAGGCCGTGAGCGCTACCTGGCCGAAGGGGATCTTCTTGTCGGTGCCCTTCACGCTGAACTCGCCGTTGGCGAACTCGATGTCGGCGTCGCTCGCTTCCATCAGGTGCGCGGCGATCTTCTTGGCCTTGGCCTCGATCTTGTCCAGCGCGCGCATGATGGCCGCGCCGCCCACCGAGATGGAGCGCGAGCCGTAGGTGCCCATGCCGAAGGGCACGCGGCCGGTGTCGCCGTGCACGATGTCCACCTGCGAGGGATCGATGCCCAGGCGCGAGGCCACCACCTGCGCGAAGGTGGTCTCGTGCCCCTGGCCGTGGCTGTGCGAACCGGTGAACACCGTGACGCTGCCCGTGGGGTGCACGCGCACCTCGCCGCACTCGAACAGGCCGGCGCGCGCACCCAGGGCGCCCGCCAGGTTGGACGGCGCCAGGCCGCAGGCCTCGATGTAGCTGCTGTAGCCGATGCCGCGCAGCAGGCCCTTGGCCTTGCTGGCCTCGCGGCGCTTCGCGAAGCCGGCCACGTCGGCCAGTTCGGTGGCCTTGTTCATGCACGCGTGGAAATCGCCCGTGTCGTACTGCAGCGCCACCGGCGTCTGGTACGGGAACTGGGTGATGAAGTTGCGCCGGCGGATCTCGTCCTGGCTCAGGTTCATCTCCCAGGCGGCGCGGCTGACGATGCGCTCCAGCAGGTAGGTGGCCTCGGGCCGGCCGGCGCCGCGGTAGGCGTCCACCGGCGAGGTGTTGGTGAACCAGGCGTCCACTTCAACGTAGACCTGCGGCGTGGTGTACTGGCCCGCCAGCAGCGTGGCGTACAGGATGGTGGGCACCGCCGTGGAGAAGGTGGACAGGTAGGCGCCCAGGTTGGCGTCCGTGTGCACACGGAAACCCAGGAACTTGCCGTCCTTGTCCATGGCCATCTCGGCGTGCGTCACGTGGTCGCGGCCGTGCGCGTCGCACAGGAAGGCTTCGGCGCGCTCGCAGGTCCACTTGATGGCGGTGTTGAGCTTCTTCGCCGCCCAGGTCACGGCCACGTCTTCGGCGTAGAGGAAGATCTTGGCGCCGAAGCCGCCGCCCACGTCGGGCGCGATTACGCGCACCTTGTGCTCGGGCAGGCCCAGCACGAAGGCCGTCATCAGCAGCCGCTCCACGTGCGGGTTCTGGTTGGCCACGTAGAGCGTGTACTCGTCGTTGGCGCGGTTGTAGGCGCCAATGGCCGCGCGCGGCTCGATGGGGTTGGGCGCGAGGCGGTTGTTGACCAGGTCGATCTTGGTCACGTGCGCCGCGTTCGCGAAGGTGGCGTCCACCGCCGCCTTGTCGCCGATGGCCCACTTGTAGCAGTGGTTGTCGGGCGCCACCTCGTGCAGCGCCGTGCCTTTGGGCGCGTCGCGCACGTCCACCACGGCGGGCAGGGGCTCGTAGTCCACCTCCACCAGCTCGGCGGCGTTCTTGGCGTTCTCCACCGTGTCGGCCACCACGATGGCCACGTGGTCGCCCACGTAGCGCACCTTGCCCTGGGCCAGGAAGGGGTGCGGCGGCTCCTTCATGGGCTGGCCGTCGGTGCTGGTGATGAGCCAGCCGCAGGGCAGGCCGGCCACCTTGTCGTTGGCCACGTCCTGCCCGTCGAAGATGCCCACCACGCCCGGCGCGGCCAGCGCGGCGGTCTTGTTGATGGAGCGGATGGCGGCGTGCGCGTGCGGCGAGCGCACGAACACCGCGTGCTTCATGCCTTGCAGCTGGATGTCGTCGGTGTACTGGCCGGCGCCGGTGAGGAAGCGGTAGTCCTCCTTGCGGCGCAGCGGCTCACCGATGTGAGGGAGTTTGGCGAAATCGATGGCACCCATGGTCGTTCTCCTTGTGTGCGATCACTTCATGGCCGCAGCGCCTTGCTGCACGGCCTTGACGATGTTGTGGTACCCCGTGCAGCGGCACAGGTTGCCTTCCAGCTGCTCGCGGATCTGCGCCTCATTGGCGCCGGGGTGGCGCTGGCACAGGTCCACCGCGCTCATCACCATGCCCGGCGTGCAGAAGCCGCATTGCAGGCCGTGGCACTCCTTGAATGCGGCCTGCATGGGGTGCATGGTCCCGTCGGCGGCGGCCATGCCCTCGATGGTGGTCACCTCGCGCCCGGCCACCTGGGCCAGCAGCACATTGCACGACTTGATGGCCTTGCCGTCCAGGTGCACGGTGCAGGCCCCGCACTGGGCCGTGTCGCAGCCGACGTGCGTGCCGGTGAGGCGCAGGTGTTCACGAAGGGCGTGCACCAACAGCGTGTTGGGCGCCGCGTCCACGGTCACGGCGCGGCCGTTGACCTTGAGTTCTACGGGCATGGTTGTCTCCTGGGTTCGTGGGGAAGCCGGGGACAGTGGAGCACTCGGGGTCGGCAGGGGAGGGGTGGGTTAACCCTTGGAGGCGGGCGGCGTCAGGATTTGTTCTCAAATTGAGACGGCAAGCGGGGCGCGGCCATCCCCGGTAAAATTGGGGGTTATTCGAAAGAACCGCCGTGGCCGCGCCCATGGAAGGCTTTCATTCTTGAAACCACCGGTGGTGAAGATGAACAAGCCTTTCATTTCCCTGTGCCCCGAAATCACCCGGTCCCACGCGCTCACGCTCATGGACTGGCTGGAAGACGAAGAAGTCACGCGCTACCTCAGCGACTCGCGCCACGTCTCCCGCTTCATCGAACAGGTCATCGGCCGGGTCCAGCTGCCCGTGCTGACCCACCTGTTCAACCAGGGCGGCCGCTTCTTCATGGCCTGCGACGAGCGCGACGTGCCGGTGGGCTTTGTGCGCCTCGTCAAATCGGGTGCCGACTGCGAAATGGTGCTGGTCATCGGCCAGCGCGACAACTGGGGCCGCAAGCTTGGCGCCAGCGCCATCCACGAAGGCATGAAGCTCGCCTTCTTCGACATGCGGGCCGAGAAGCTCATTGCCAAGATCCACCCGGACAACGCCCGGTCGCTCAAGGCCTTTCTGAACAGCGGCTTTCTGCCGCACAGCGAAACGCCCGCGACGAAGTCGCTGGTGATGCACTCGGAGCACTACCTGCGGCTGCTGCGCGAGCGCCCCGCGCCCCACACCGCCAGCATCCACATCACCGAAATCGACAAGGCCCGGCTCCAGAGCCTGCTGGCCTTCGAACGCGGCGCGGACATTTTTGAGCTGGAGCACGAGATCGAGCGCGCCATCGTCGTCGACCCCCGGCAGGTGGCGGACGACGTGGTCACCATGAACTCCAAGGCCCTGCTGCAAGTGAACGACGAGGAGCGGGAAGTGGCGCTGGTGTACCCCGAAGACGCCGACGAAGGCGCCGGCAAGCTCTCGGTGTGCTCCGGCATCGGCACAGCCATCCTGGGCTACAAGGCGGGCGACGCCTTCAACTGGCGCATGCCTCACCGCACCTGCCACATCCGCATCGAGAAGGTGCTGTACCAGCCGGAGGCGGCGGGCGACTTTCATCTGTAGCGGGGGCGGCGGCGCGAGCGCCGCCGATGGGGCGGCGCGCGGTCGGTTAGGTGTCGCGCTGGGGCGTGCCCCGCGCACCCGAGGCCTTGCCCGGAACGGACAAGAGTTCTTCCAGCGTCAGGTGCAATGGAGCGGCCAGCCTCGCCAGCGTCTGCAGTGAGGGGTTGCGCGCCCGACGTTCGATGTGCGCGATGACGTACATGCTGACGCCGGATTGCTGGCCCAGCGTCTCCTGGGTCAGCTTCAGCGCTTGGCGCGCTGAAACGAGGTTCTGCGCGACCACCTCCTCAATCACGCTGGCTTCTTCATCTCTGGGGACTGGCTTCGCTGCGAACAGCGAGCCGGTCGTGACACCCAAGGCCGCAGCCAGTTGATCAACGGCGCTCAAGCTCAGTTTCGAGCTCCCCTTCTCCAAGTTGGCCACGAAGGTTCGGCTCAACTGCGCTTGCTCAGCCAACGCACGGATGCTCCAGTTGCCCTTGGCGCGGAGGGCGATGACGTTGGCGACCAAGATGCCGAACGGATCAACGGATGGAGGGGAGGGGTGGGTCACTCCAAAAGTGTTCGTCTGGCATTTACTGGGGTGGCATTCCTGAGGCAGAATTGAGGCCATCTCAGAGGAACATTTATGTTCATCCCCGCCAAGGGCTCGGCCCCCTTCCTCCATCCCTCTCGCGCCACGCGCAAGCAGAACCACTGGTCCGTGGTCACCCGGGCGTTGGAGGCACCGTGGTACTTGCTTGTGTACGACGTGACTTGCCAGTGGGGCCATAAGGTGTCGCAAACGTCCTTGGTGGCCTGTGACGAGGCGCTGGTGGACATGCTGGCCGAGATGGCGGCGGCCGACGTCCACGGACTGGCCTGCCTCGATCGGCGCCACGGGCCCGGGCCTTGCTGGGGCCTGCATTGGATCGATGCTGTGTGGAAGCCTGCACCCGAGGAGGCCCGCACGGTGGGACGTTTGTTGATTCGGTGCGACGCTGAGTCGGTGGTGCGCGATGCGTTTCTGCGGCCGGTGGGGGAGGTGGCGGGACGGCGGCTGTTGTATGAGCGGGCGGCCCGCGGGGGAATCGCTTGAGTGTGCGGACGGATGCTTAGCGCAGAGCTGGGTGAGGGCGTGTGCTCTTTGCTTGTGCGGCGGCGCAGCGTAGTTTTTGAAACTGGCGAGGGGCGGCTGGAGACTGGACGTAGTCACTCCATCTCTGAGACTGGCGGACCGCTTCGCAGCGATTGCGGAAGTTCGACGCGCGGGAACAAGGTCCGAACCACAATGGACAGCAGGCAATCACAGCTTTGCGGCGAGCGGTCTTTCGGCTCGTTCTCAGAGGCTGGTTCGCTCAGAGATCTCCAGGGTATCCTCCAAGCGCCAACCGCCCTAAACCGCCATCTACCTATGCTCTACGTCATCGCGAAAGCTCTCTGGGCCACCACCGACAAGTTGCGCGCCAATCTGAATGCCTGCGAATACAAGCACTTAGTCGGCGACCTCTCCGAGTCCAAGTCCATCGCGCCCGCGTTGGTATGACTGCGATGATCACCACCGTCGCACCATCCACCACCTTGAACGCGCTTTGGGATGAGTTCCTGGGCCGCTGGCCAGTGGAATCGCTACGCAGCATGAGCCTCGCGGATTACACCCAGGCCGGCAACAAGGACTGCTTTACCTACTGGCTGGAATCCCGCACTGAGAATCTGGGTTCGATCTGGGGCGGCTCAGCCTTCAAGTTCGGCGTGTATTCGCGCAAGGACCAAACCGATAAAACGGCGAGCAGCAACGCAAAGGCCTTCAGCACGAGCCACGGTTGGCTCACCAAGTACGGTGGCAGTGCCGAGGAAGCGTTTGAACGGGTGCGTGACATTGTGGCCTCAGTAGCCGAGGCGGCCCGGGCCGGCAATCTGGACGAGGTGGAAACGGTCGACTTGGGTGCGACAACCAAGTGGAAGATCGCCTTCCTCTACCAAGACCGCCAGAACCCTTGCGTGTTACCCATCTTCCTCCCAGCCGCGCTACAGGCGTTGCCGGGGGCGGTCCCTAAGAGCAACTGCGCCCAGTTACATCGAGCGTTGATGGCAGCCAAGCCTGAAGATGAGCCTCTGCTCACCTACGGACAACGGTTGTGGAGTACTGCTGAGCAGGTGCTGCACTCCAGATTGAGCAATGACGAGGTACTTGCCTATTTGCAAGCCTACCCAGGCTTGACGCCTATCAAGCCTCCGACTGAGAAGCACGCTGGTTTCCGTTGCGTTGACGGCCGTGAGCTTTGCTTGCTGCGCAGCCGAAAGACGCCGGTGATTTTTGTTCAGCCGGGTGACTGGACGGACTCCGTTCCCACCAATGCGACCAACTTCAAGCTCAAAACGCCGGACGACACGCGCAGCCATGGGCTCACTGCCAATGCGCCATCGCTTGCGGCACCCAACGAGGCTGCAGCCGTCACAGTGGGGACGTGGGAGTTCCTGATGAAACTTTTGGAGGCGTACACCGGCACGGCAGCTCCGCCGGCAAGAGCGAGTAAGGACAACGCCATGCAGCCTGCGGATGAGAAAAGCGGCCACCAGGTCCGTATAGCCGTCAGCCATGAGCCGTTGAACCAAATCCTATATGGCCCGCCGGGCACTGGGAAAACATACTCCACGATTAATGCGGCCCTCGCGGTGCTCGACGCGACCTTCCTGGCTCAGTACGGCATGGATCGAGCTGCGTTAAAGGCTCGGTTCGATGCCTTGGTGCAAGAACGCCGCATCCGTTTCGTGACCTTTCACCAGAGCTTCAGCTATGAAGACTTTGTGGAAGGCTTGCGTGCGACCACGAGTGAGGACACCGGGCAGGTCCGCTATGAGGTGGTGGACGGCGTGTTCAAGTCCTTGTGCGAGGCGGCGGCGGTCAAGGTCACTCGCCCGCAGGAGAAGGCCGTGCCGGCAGCGCCGATCGACATACGCGGACGGCGCATTTGGAAGATGTCCCTCGGCAACACCCTAGGCAGCGACGCCGCGATTTACGACGAGTGCATCGAAAAAGGTTATGCGCTGCTGGGCTATGGCGGTGCCGTTGACTTCACGGGCTGCACCTCGCGCAGCGACGTGCTTGCGCGCTGCACCGCGAACGGTCTTCAGGTGGAGAATCCGCAAACCGACTACACCGTGACCAGCGTGGCAGGTTTTGTCACCCGCATGAAGCCGGGCGACCTGATGGTGATCAGCGACGGGAACTTCAAGTTCCGAGCCATTGGCGAGGTGAGCGGGGAATACAAGTTCCAGCCCCACAGCGACTATCCAGACGGCTACGCGCAGATGCGCCCGATCAAGTGGTTGCGCGTTTACGAGCCATCGCTGCCACATGGCGAGCTGATGAACAGCCAGTTCAGCCAGATGACGCTGTATGAGCTGCGGTCGCCTTCCATTGATCTCGACAAGCTGCAGCGCTTGCTGGGCAGCCAACCAACGTCCGCCGTCGAGGCAGGCAATTTGCGCCTCGGACAGGTGGGCAGTTCGGACTACAAGATCACCCAAGTTACCGACGATCTGGTCGAGCTGTCCAAGCCTAACGGCAACAAGCTGCACTTCGCTCAGAGCATGTTGCGGGTGCTCGCGGATGGCGTCCGTAGCGGCGCCATGAGTGTGGAGGACATTCGCGACAAGCAAGCGATTCCGCGTCTACTCGGCAAGGGGCTGGAGCCCTATGTTGTGAACGGCTATGCCAACGTATTGGCACCGTTGATCGAGCAGATGCTCGGTGAAGCCGTACTCACAATCGCCGACCGCGAAGCGGTGGCCGCGAATGACGCCCGCGTGCTGATCATTGACGAAATCAACCGCGGCAATGTGTCGCGTATTTTCGGCGAGCTGATCACGCTGATTGAGCCGTCCAAGCGCGCAGGCGCCACTGAGGCCTTGGAAGTGGTGCTTCCATACTCTAAGAAGCCATTCAGCGTGCCGCAGAACGTCTACTTGATTGGCACAATGAATACGGCCGACCGCTCGCTCACCGGCATGGACGTGGCGCTGCGCCGCCGTTTCGTGTTCAAGGCTATGCCGCCGCAGGTTGACATACTGAAAGACGTGGAGGTCGAAGGCATCTTCGTCGACAAACTGTTGTCGGTTATCAACCTGCGCATCGAGGCACTGCTTGATCGGGACCATTGCCTGGGTCATGCCTACTTCATGCCGCTGCGGCAAGTGCCGACATTGGGCAAGCTGGCGGAGATCTTCAGTAATCAGGTGCTGCCGCTGCTGCAAGAGTATTTTTTCGACGATTGGCAGCGCATCCAATGGGTACTCAACGATCACCGCAAGCCGGAGATGTTCCAGTTCGTTAGCGCTCGGGGCGTTGATGTTGATGATCTGTTCGGCGCCGATGTCAATGTGGCTCACAGTCCTCAGGTTTGGTCGGTCAATAACGAGGCATTCTTTTATGTCGAAAGTTACCTGGGCGTGATTGACCACCGCGAGGCGCAGGACGAAGAATGAGGCCGGTGCCGCGCAACGTCAGCGTTCGCGAGCATGCGTGGCTCTGCACTGAATCAGTGACCGCGACGCTGGACTGCGCCCAGGTCAGCGAATCGGCGTTCGACTACTTGTGCCTCCTGAGCGAGGGCTTCTCACGAGGAGGCGTACGTCTGCTGCAGGTGGAAGGACAACGGCGGCTGAAGCTGGACAACTTCGTGGGCGTTATCCAGACGCCGTGCGGCACGGTGTTGGAGATCGTGCCCAAGCATCAAGCTGAGGACGGTAGCTTGGCCGAGGCGCGAGCGCTGCTGCGCAAGCTGTTGCTAGCCTTGCTGGATCTACCGACACGCGACGTCAGCGTGGCCTCGTTGCAACTGTTCGACGCGCCTTTGTCCGAATGGGTGATGGGACGCTTCCTGCAGGAGCTAGACACATTGGTCCGCCGCGGCCTGCGCTTCGAGTACCAGCGAGTGAACGAGGAACTTCCTTTCCTGCGCGGGCAGCTAAATCTCAATCAGCAACTGCGGCAGCCTCCCGGGCGCGACCATCGCTTTCATGTACGACATGAGGTCTACTTGCCTGATCGGCCCGAGAACCGATTGATGAAGCTGGCGTTGGATCGCGTGCGCCAGAGCACCCAGGATGCCAACCACTGGCGCCTTGCCCAAGAACTCAGCTTCCGACTGGCTGAAATTCCGTCCAGCCGTCAGGTATGGGCCGATTTCCGGGCCTGGGGGCAGGACCGCTTGCTAGCGCGCTACCGGCCTATCAAGCCGTGGTGCGAGTTGATCCTGAATCAGCACATGCCCTTGGCTGTCGCCGGTGACTACCAGGGCATCAGCCTGCTGTTCCCGATGGAAAAGCTCTTCGAGCGCTTCGTCGCACGCTGCCTGCGCACATCGCTGGCACCAGGTCTGGAAATGCGCACGCCGGCCCGCAGCGAGTCGCTTTGCGAGCACCAGCAGAAGCCGATCTTTCGTTTGGAGCCCGATATCTACATCGCAGATGGCACCCAGCGCTGGATTCTGGACACCAAGTGGAAGTTACTGGATAGGAGCAAGCGGGTGGACAAGTACGGCCTGAGCCAAGCGGACTTCTACCAACTATTTGCCTATGGGCAGAAGTACCTTGGCGGCGTTGGGCGTATGGCGTTGATCTATCCACGCACCGAGGCGTTCCATAGCCCACTCGACGCGTTCGACTTCGACGAACGGCTGCATTTGGAAGTACTTCCATTCGATCTGGATAACGAGCGCTTACTAGGTGTAGAGCGACTGGGATTTGCCCATCGTCCGCTGCGAATGGCTACATAGGCTGCGGCAGTTGGTGACGCACGCCCTGCACATTTTTTCCACCTAGCCCTCCTGCCAGCCCAACGCGGAGTTGCAGAACTCCACCCCGAACAGGAAGTGGCTGTGTGCCGCGGCGTGTACGGCGACATCGTCCGAATTTTGTACAGAGCCTGTCATCCTGCTTGAGTTACGCTCGGGCATCAACTCTCGGCGACAGCGGCCTCCTAGCTGGCGGTACGAATGTCGGACTCCAGTCTCGGGCAGACGGTGCTGGTGGACCAACTTCACGGCGTATGGAGTCAGTCGATAGCGACGAGCAATTCACGGCAGTTGCCACCGGGCTAAAACTCTGTGCGCTATCACGCTCGGCTCGGCCTGCAGGTATTCGCTACTTGTTGGGCGGGAGTAGTAGCCAGTATCCCAAGTTCTTTCGTGAAACTCGCTGCAGGCCTCGTTGTTCCGCATTGTCCCCCTTTAGCAGGCGCCGGATGTCATCCAGCACTTCAACAGAATCCGCGAAGCTTGAGTGGCCGCCGGGTCGATAGTTGACGGAAGAAACATCAATAGTTTCTACGCCGGGCACTAGGCATAGACCCTCACCAGAGTCTCCCGCCCGCGGGCCGGAATTGGCAAACTTCGCTATGCGCAGAGCGGCATCGTTCGAAGCAACATAGTTTGTAACCGAATGACGACTCCTTATGGCCGGGCTGATTTGAACCTCGAAGTCAAGGGCACGAATGTCGGGCGCTGCAAGAACTATCTGTTTGAACCTAGAAACTGGTGGTGATCCTAATCCCGAGTCGACAAGAAGATTGGGGACACGAATCTCATCGAGTGCGTAGGTAAGCACTTGAGCTCCCTTGCTATGAGCAATGATGTGAATGCGACCGATATCTTGTACTTTCGCAATTTCGTCTAAGAATTTTGCGAAGTACTTTCCGGCTGCCCACAGTCGATCACCGCTGCCGACATAGTTAAGCTTTTCGGGATCAGATGGCCAACTGAACATGACCGGCACCACCTGAAAATCGGAATCCGCCAAGTCGTATGCGACCTGCGCTGTGCGGAACGCCGCATCCTTGAAACTGTTAGAGAAGCCATGAATGTAGACAACGGCTGTTCTTCCCTTTGCGAGCGCAGCCGATAACCTCAAACGATCGCGGAAGTCTTCGGGGGTCAACTCCTCAACGGGTCCCGCGAAGGAGAAGTCGCTCATCGGGTTCGCTGCAGAAATCGGCGTGATGGCGAGAAAGCTGGCGACCGAACTAGACGTCACCTTCTCCAGAATGACGGAGAAAAAATCTGGCTCAGGGATAGTCGCCTTCCGGCGATTGGGTGGCACGTTCACAAGAACACGGCCAAGGGTGAGGCGATCAGCAGTGGTTGATTCGTCGGATGTGAAATAGGCATAGGGGCTGTTCCGGCCCGATTTCGCACGGGTAGTTCCATAAAAAACCGAGACGACGCCCTTTGGGGCTCGCGACTCCATGGGTTCTCCGCTCGAACTTCTGGTACCGACAACCTCAAGTTCCACGCGTCGACTCATGGCCCGTCCCTTAGCTGTCGCGTTGTCCGCAACTGGCATCGCCGCGCCCTCACCTTCGGCATAGATTCGATTGGCCTCGATTCCCTTGCTCACTAAGTAAGCCTTCACGGACTCGGCGCGCGATATCGACAGCTTCTGGTTGTAGGCATCAGAGCCAACAGAGTCAGCATGTCCAATAGCGATGATGAGTTCAATACTTACATCAGAAGTCTTGCGGACCAGTTCATCCAGTTTGGCCTTGGCGTCGGATCTCAAAACGGACTGGCCGCTGTCAAAGAAAGTATCGACTGAGAACGCGACTTTTTCTGAAGTTGCTGCCGGTGATAGAGGAAAAGCCTTGGCCAGTGGAGGCGGCACTGAAGGTGAAGGTGCCGGATGTGGAATGGGGGACACGACTTGCCCAACTGGCGGAGGATCTGACTGCGGCTTCATCTGAACGCTGGCGCAGCCACCCAGCAAAAGAGAGCCAAGTACCACGAGAATTCGAAGGTGCATGATCCCCCCCGATGGCTTGATGAACCAACTGCAGACCCAGCATAAGACTACCCGGAGTCCTTGGACGTGTCATCCTTAGCATGTCGGATGCTTGGCATGATCTCAATCGGGCGGAATCCGAAGTGCCATTTGCGGGCGTAGTGGGCTGATTCCTGTTCCGCTGTCAAGAACCTTGGCCATTCGATCTTTGTCTTTTGTGCAGCGAGCTCTTTGGAGACCTCGCTCGAAGTACGCCTCTGGCACAAGGGCTGACAGTTTCATTCAGGGACCGAATGTCTCCGTTCAGTCTTGAGCCGACCCAAAAGCCCAGACTTCGGCTTCGCAGCAGAAGCAACCGAAGAACATGACGAGGCCCTATTCACGAGCAGCTCACCATGCGCAAGGAACGCATCGTCCACCGACGACACCATGAGATGCAGCCTCGTCTTTGCTGACTCCACGAGAGACCCCATTCCCCATTGTCAGGACACCAGCTCAAGATACTCCTGTCGTGTCTGCGGCAGCACGCCTCCTACAACTTGCTCGTAGGACGTGTGGTGGCTGGCCAGCATGCGGGCCGATGCCACGGACTTCGAACGGCAATACCAGTGACAGGTGTGCTGCATCAGGAGCATCTCGGCCAGAATGGAAAAGGCGCGGTCCTTTGCGGAGGTGCCCTGTCGTTCGATCGCACGGCAGATGCCGCGGGCGTGTATGCGCAGCGCCTCGCGCATATCGAAGGACCTGTCGAGCGCGGGCGAGCGTGGCAACCAGATCGGGAACTTGCTCACGCGTGTGGCCGTAGGCTCGACGCCCGCAAAGTCCTCCGCCAGCTTGCAGACTTGCCGGCTCAGCACATCTTCGGTCCCGCGCAACACCTCCCAAACCTGCGCGCTGCGGGTGGAGTCTGATTCGCCCAGGGCGCGCAAGTAGCCCTGCGAAAGCGTCTCAATGTGCTTTTCGATGTCGCGGCCGTCCAGGTAGCGGGCCAAGATGGCTATGCGCCGTTGCTGCTGCCTGGCCTTGGTGATCCATAAAGCGACGAGCGTGATGGGAAGGAGAAGAAGGAAATCCACGGACCGATGGTACACAGGCCATCCCCAGATGGCCGCCCGCTATCCAACGGTTGATCACCGAGAACCATGTGGCGATAGCCGCAAAGCGTGCGCTGACGATCACGCCAGGTTGAGGTAGGCGACTGGCCGACGTGCCTGAAGCAGATTGGTCGTTTCCGCTGTCGCTTCATCTGAACTTCGGAGCTGCAACGGCTGCTTCAGACTGGGAGCGGTCGGCTGGAGTGACGCCTTGAGCTTGCGATCTGCGTTACTTTCCAGTCATTCGGATTCTGGCTTTCAACGTCGACCGCTTGCGCGCAACGATGCGATGGCTAGACTTCCGCGTTCGGCCAGGAGCGGACATTGCGCTTCTTGCTCAAACAGACGCTTCCCCAATGGAGCCCCGCATGAATGTGTACCCTATGGCAGATGCCTGCCCCGAAGGTGTCAAAGAGCGTGATGTGCGTGCCGTGGCAGCTTCTCGCGGGTTGGTCGGAGCAGCCAACAACACGAAGTGGAACGAACTCATTTCCTATTTTCGTGGCATGTCTGATTGGAGGCCGTCTTATCGTTCGAAGTCGGTAGAGGGCTGTGTTTCCGGCTGGGACGTTGAGTGGTTCTATCACCTGCCGTTCCCATTCAAAGGTGTGCAGTGGCTTGATATCGGGCTTCATCAGGATGGCGGTGCGCGTCCTGGCATGCTTCTCCCGCGTTCCGCCTATATCGATCACACAGATCGATTTGTCTCATTGCTCCGACAGATTGGTCTGGAGTTTGAAGTTCGCAAAGACGTGATGCGAATTTGGGGCTATTTGCCGAAATGCTACGAGGATTTTCCGCCTACATAGCTCAACGCCAGCCGTGGTAGGCCACGTCCACTTTTGACATGAGCGATGTCCACTACGGGCCCATCGCAGCATGAGCTAGCATGGCGGCCATCGGCCAGGAGCTGTCGTTCGCCGCCCTGCCCATTCCTGAACGTTTCCCAGTGTGAAGGATGCCCAAATTGACTACCGCTCTGCTTGTAATCGACGTCCAGCAAGGCCTTTGTGAAGGCGAGTACGCGGCATTCGAGGCGGCTCAAGTTATTGGACGAATCAATCAAGTGTCAGCGAAGGTCCGTGCCGCAGGAGGCATCGTGGTTTTCATTCAGCACGAGTCGAAATCAGGGCCTCTCGAGGTTGGGGCCGATACGTGGCAGCTGGCCCACGGCCTTCAGATAGCAGAAGCAGACATTCGCGTTCGAAAAACAACACCTGACTCGTTCCATCACACCGACCTGGAGCAGGTGCTGAGGGGGCACGCGGTCTCAGAAGTCGTGGCCTGCGGCCTGCATACCGAGTTCTGCGTCGACACCACTACTCGCAGAGCTCTTGCACTGGGGTTTCCTGTCATTCTGGTTGGTGACGGGCACACCAGCATGGGAAACCGGCACCTGTCCGCGCCGCAGGTGATTCAACACCACAACGAAACGCTCTCCAATATTCGCAGCTTTGGGCCCAGGGTTCGCATCGTCTCAGCCCAAGACCTAAGTGTCACGGCTGTGTAAGCGGTCGGGTAATCAGAGGTGCTTTCGGCCAGAAGCGGGCATCCGACAACACATGAAGGTATTGGGGAGCGACTCTTCTAAGTACAGGCCACCAGGGCTACTTGACTACCTCTGGGTTACCAGTGGCGTTTGCGTCATCGTGCTTGTGGTGGCGATTTGGGCGGGCTACCAGAACCGGTATGGCATTGCGAGTACGGCACTGGCTTTTGGATTGACGACGACCGCCATGTTGATTCGCCATTGGAGCCGCAGGGCACCGCTTCGCCGATGGGGCGCTGTCATCAATCACTCGGACAGACCCGTGGCGTATCACGTCTGCTGCGCGATGCTGGTGTCCTTCGGAATGATGGTGTGCGCTGGCTCAGTTATGACCTTGGTCCGATAGCCCAGGCGTGCCTTTCCCAATAGAGCTGACACTCGGCTTTGGGCCCAGCCCAGCCTGAGCTAGCATGGTGCTTTCGGCCAGAAGCGGAACTGCGGACCTCACATAAATCAAGCCTATGCCGTTCGACGTGGATGACCGCTTCATCGATGCGGCGGAATCTGACCTTCAGACACGATTCCCTTCGACCTACCGAGCGGCCATGCGGAAGCGAAATGGTGGCGCGGTATCTACGCCCGATGACGACTGGGAGATTCACCCTGTTGCGGATTCCTCGGACAGAAAGCGACTCGCTCGCACCCTTAGCAGCGTGGTCAGTGAAACGCTGGTAGCCAGAGATTGGCCGGGATTTCCGCAGGGCGCCGTTGCCATTGCAAACAATGGGGCGGGAGACCTATTGGTCTTCATGCCAAAGGGAGAAGACTTGGGCGCGGAGGTGTTCGCCTGGCGTCACGACAGCCAAGAACTGGACCAGATTGCTGCAGACTTTTCGGCCCTGAGCTAGCCCAAAAGAATCCGCACTGGGCCCGGGTCAGTCTCAGCTAGCATGTCGGTCATCGGCCAGAAGCTGTCACTCAACGTAGCTTGAATCGGATGAGTACTCAGACGTTCGACTTCGATGTATTTGCGGATTACCGCCAGTTCTACATCCAGGATGGACAGGTTTGCCCCGACGCCCCGACCGACTGGAGTGACGAAGACGTTCGGCGCCGTGCGAAGGTCGCGGAGAACGTAGTAGTGGTTTGTCCGCTCCGCAATACGACGGTTCCCGTCCAGTTGAAGGTGCAAGATGTGGCTCCGCAGATGGGCGTTGAGTATATCGACCATGCGGTCCAATGCTCGTTGCACCTGCCTTCTGGAGTTCTGCAAGTGCATGAATGCACAGGCGGCGAAGTCCTTCGTCATGAAGTCTCACCTGGGCACTATGGTGTGCTCGTGGAGTTCAGCGGCCTGGCATCAATCTCCGGCAACGGCATGGATGGCGAGGATACGTATCGCATCACTGTCTGGCCAGACGAGCCGAGACCTCTCACGGTGCTCAGGTGCTGGAATACTGGCTGAGCCAGGGTATGAACAGCGCTCGTTATTGCTTCAGCTAGCATGACAGTCATCGGCCAGAAGCGGACGGACCTCTCAATGCTCAAACTCATCGCGATATTGGTGCTATCAGGCAATCTTCAGGTCGCTGTTGAGCAATCCAACGGCTACGCGGAAGCAACTTTCAGCAACTCCGAAGCTGGGGCACAGGAACTTATCGAGTTTGCGGAACGGACTTTAGGAGATACGCCTGATGGCGTCCGCATCGTGGTTGGATGGCTCGATGATGCGGACAACGATGAGTACATCATCGCTGCCCTCGCAGAGCTCGACATCAAACACGGACTGGTAGTGCCAGACGATGTCAACAAGGCGGCGTTGGAGTTGCAACTTCCCCAGCCGAATGCTCGCGCTGTGGCGGTAGCCGACGAGAAACGATTTGGCTTCCTCTACCGGAAGAAGCGGTAGGAATCGAAGTCCGCTCTGGGCCCTGAGCGGATTTCCAAGCACGACGGCAAATTGTCTGCGGACAACAACTGCGTGGGGAACCAGATCCGGCCTATTGCCGTGGGCAGAGGGAACTGGCTGTTCGCAGGGAGCCTGCGTGCTGGTCAACGCGCCGCGGCCGTCATGAGCTTGATCCAATCAGCGAAACCCAATGGGCACGATCCGTATGCCTATCTGAAGGACGTGTTCCTACGCCTGCCGACGCAGCCGTATCGCCGCATCGACGAACTGCTCCCGCATCACTGGCAGCAGAGCTGACGGCCTGCTTGTGCTGGCCGCCGCACGCTGCGGCCAGCGTCAAGATGTGTTGGCCGCGTGCTTACGTCAGTACTGGCACCGTCGTCAACGGACGCGCGAAGCTTTCGGTCTTATCCTTGTCTCTAGCGATACGCTTGGCGGGGCCATCCCAATGATGGCCAAGCACGCGGCGGTAGAGATCGTGGCTGCCAGCCCGTCTTGCCGGCTTACCGCCCGCGACGTGCGGCGCGTCAACGGCGCTGCCGCGGTTGCGGCAGGTGTTTACCTTGCCAGGACCGCAAGGGCTCCCGGCGTTAGGGAGCCCGTCGAGAAGGGTGACCCGCTAACCGCCGTCGGCACGCCGTCCGCATCGAGGGCGTACACGCCGATCCTCTTGCTCGATTGGAGCGACACCAGCAAGTACTGGCCGCCCGGCTCGGCTGCAACCGCCTGCGGCGAGAAGCCGAGGGCGAAAGGAGAGCCTGGCAGTGGCGTCAGCTGTCCACTCGTCTGATCGACGCTGTACGCTGAGAGGCTGTTCGAGTTCTCGTTGGTCACATAGAGAAACTTTCCGCTCACGTCGCTTGCCGCGAAGGACGCCTGCGCTCCGCCCGTGCCGAACGGCGACCCCGCCACCATCGTCAGCGTCCCGGTCGCGTCGTCGATTGTCATCGCGGCCACAGAGGTCGTGTACGTTGGCACGAACAGAAATCGACCGCGCGGATCCATGCTCAACGAACGCGCATAGGTGCTGAGGTCGTAGACCGGGAACGGGCTGCCCGGAACGGGCGTTAGGGAACCCGTGTTCGCGTCGATGCTGTAGCCATACACGGAACGGTTATTGAAAGCAGCCGCGTAGAGGTACTTGCCATTTGGCGTGATGGTGACATCGAGGGGTTGACCTCCGGTCGCCGTGGACGATCCGGGCAAGGTGAGCGCACCGCTGCCCTGGCTTATGGCGTAGCCCTCGATCGTGTTGCCGCTTTGTGTGGCCGTATAAAGGAACTTACCGCTCGGCGCGATGGCCAGCACCCTTGGGGCGAGACCCGCGACGGCGAATGGAGCACCGGCAACGCCGCTCAGGACGCCGGTTCCTGTGTCTACGCTGTACGCACTGAGCGTGTTTGGCGTGCGATTGGCGGTATAGAGAAACAAGCCATCGGGCGTCAGGCCCGCGCCATACGAGCTGGCCCCGTTGTTCACCGTGCCAATGAGCGAGAGGGCGCCGGCATTGTCGAAGGAGAAGGCGGCCAGCTCATTGCCTCCCGTGTCCGTGGCATACACGAATCGGGTGGTGAGATTGACGCATTTCACCGTCACACCGAATGAAGCGTCGCCGTCGACCGTCCCCGAGCCTTGGATGACCGTGCAGGTCTGTCGAGGTGCGAGCGGTTGCTTGGCGACGGTGACGGCAAAAGTGCTACCGACGGCGACCTGGGCCGTGAACTGGTAGCTGCCGCTCAAGGAGATGCTCAGCGTCTCCGAGCCATCGCGCTGCAGAACAAGACCCGTACCGGCCAAACCCACGACGGTCACCGGGATGGTTCGGTACTCCGGGGTTTCGGAGGAGGAAGTTGAACCGCTGCCGCCGCATGCCGCGACAGCCAGGGAACAGAAAACCGCCGCCGCCGCCGCCTTTCTCATCGTCATCATCGATTCGCTTTCTACGATCTGGGTATCCGAATGCGCATCGATCCAGCACCGCAACCTGCGTGAAGCCGGAATGAGACGTCGAGCTGCCGGACCGCGGGCGATTATGCCGACATCCAACGCGCCCCAAATGCATACTTCACGCACTTCGCATTAAACGCAACTTTCGCGCACATGTGGGCGTTCGGTTCGAAGGGCCTCTTGGCCTACAGGTGTACCCGATGTGTTGGTTAATCAGGGAGGAAATGCACAAATGCCCAGAAGGCGGAAATCCAGCTTTTTTGATGACCTTGTGGACCTGGTGGCGCTGATGCCCTGGTGGGTGGGCGTGGCGCTCGCCCCTGTGGGCTATCTGCTGCTCCATGTCCTGGCGCGACTTCGAAGTCCTCGTGGGTGAGGGCTTTCGCCAGCGCGGCTATGCGGTGCAGAAGTCGGGCGGCGGCGGAGCCGATGGCGGCGTCGATCTGGTGTTGCGCAAGGACGGCGAAACCTTCCTGGTGCAGTGCAAGCAATGGAAGGCCTTGAAGGTCGGCGTGACGGTGGTGCGCGAGTTGTATGGCGTGATGGCCGCGCGCGGCGCGGCGGGCGGCTTCGTCGTCAGCTCGGGGCGGTTCACCGACGAGGCCCAGGCTTTCGCGCAGGGCCGCAACATCCAGTTGCTCACGGGCCCCGCCTTGCTGCAGCTCATTCGCAGCGGCCGGCCCACCGCAGGGGCCTCCACGGCGCTTGTGCGCACGGCCTCGGCGCCTAGCGCCGCGCAAGCCACGGCATCACCAGCGGCTGCGGGGGCGGCATCGGCCGCCGCAGTGCCCACCTGCCCGGTGTGCAGCCAAGCCATGGTGCGCCGGGTGGCCAAGCGCGAACCGGTGTTCGTGGAGAAAGCCGGCCAGATCGACACCGTGATCCTCTCGGCCGAACAGTACCTGGCTCTGCAAACCCGACACGAGAAGTCCACGCGCGCCGCGCGCAAGAAGGCATTCGACGCCGAGTTTGGCGACTGGATCGCCGCCCAGAACGCCCGCCTCGAAACGCACGGCATTCCAGGTGCAGATTTGCGCCCTTGGTGAACAGCCGAGCCTTGGTGTCGGCGATGGATACCGTGCTGTCGGGCGTTTAGTTGGCGCGGGTCCGCCAGTAAATCGAACGTCGGTGAAGAGCCCTCGCCGCGCTCCTTGACCGAGCCTTCACGCAGCCACCCCGAACAGCGCCCCCACGCCCGCGGTCAGGCCCATGGCCAGGGCGCCCCAGAAGCTCACGCGCGCGGTCGACACGAGCAGCGGCGAGCCGCCGGCCTGCGCCGCGATCAGGCCCAGGGCCGCCAGGAAGAACAGCGAGGTGCCTGCTACCCCCCACATGAGCGCCGTCGCCGGCAGCAGCAGCACCACCAGCAAGGGCAGGGCCGCACCAGCCGCAAAGGTGGCGGCCGAGGCGAGCGCGGCCTGCACGGGTTTGGCGGCCAGCGTGTCCGATATGCCCAGCTCGTCGCGGGCGTGCGCTTCCAGTGCGTTCTTTTGCATGAGCTGCGTGGCCACTTGCGAGGCCAGCGGCTGGTCGAGCCCGCGCTTCACGTAGATGGCGGTGAGCTCCGCGTGCTCCTGCTGGGGGTTGTCGGCCAGCTCGGCCTTCTCGCGGGCCAGGTCGGCGTTTTCGGTGTCGGCCTGCGAACTCACCGACACGTATTCCCCCGCCGCCATGGACATGGCCCCGGCCACCAGGCTCGCCACGCCCGCCACCAGAATGGCCTGCGTGCCGGCCCCGGTGGCCGCCACGCCCAGTACCAGGCTGGCCGTGGAGACGATGCCGTCGTTGGCGCCCAGCACGGCGGCGCGCAGCCAGCCGGTGCGGTGGGTTCGGTGTCTTTCGCTGTGTCTCATGGGTGTGGCGGCTGGGCCGGTTGATTGAGCGGAGGGGCGGGCGGGCGCAGTGTGACACGGCAGGTGCCTTGGGTGGTGCGCCGCGGCGGCCGGTATTGACCTGCCTCAAGCCTGGCCCGCCGCGCGCGCGTTAAGGTGTGGCCGTCCCACACCACCGCACCCGCCCCCGACCATGAGCGATACCGTCAGCGTCACCATCACCCGCCAGCAGAACTACCAGTTCCTCGTCGATTTTGGCGACGCCATGCCCACGCTCAACGCGGACCTGCCCGCGCCGCTGGGCCAGGGGGAAGGCCCTTCGCCCGAGCACCTGCTGCTGGCGGCCGTGGCCAACTGCTTGAGCGCCAGCCTGGTGTTCTCGCTGCAGAAGTACAAGCAGGACCCCGGCACGGTTCGCGCCACGGCCACGGCCACCATCGGCCGCAACGAAGACAAGCGCCTGCGGGTCACGGGTGTGGACGTGGCGCTGAGCCTGGGCAAGCCCGCCGCCAAGCTGGAGCACCTGGACCGCGTGCTCGCGCAGTTCGAGGCCTTCTGCACCGTCACGCAGAGCGTGCGCACCGGCATGGACGTGCGCCTGACGGTGAGCGACGCCACGGGCCAGCGCTTGGGGGCTTGAGCGACCCGCGCAGGATCGTTCTTTGATCCTTGGCCACCCAGTGGGTCCCCACCACCCGGCCAAGCAAAGGATCTCCGTGTACCTGCGTGCCCGTCCATGCCCACCATTCACTTGGAACAAGCCACTGCTCATGGGGGCAGGTTCCCGGGCTTTGCCCGGTGGGCGGCCACCCGTGCAGGTGCCAGCGCTGCATCAGCACGCCCAGCGCTGGCACACCATGCCGTACTGGGACCCCTGGACCGGGGCACCTTCGCAGGAGCTGATGGACGTTGCCGAACACTGGCACAAGGGCGGACGCACCGTCCCTCCCATCGACGACGAGCAGCTCCGCCAGCTGGCCCCCAACGCGCTCGTGGTCGAGGTGGGCCCGGGCCTGGGGCGCGACCTAAATGCCTTGTCGGACGCCGTGCCCCTCGGCCAGGTCGTGGTCATCGAGCAATGCCCGAGGGTGCTGAGTCGCCTGAGCCAGTGGTTCGCCGCGCGCAGGAACTTGCGCTTCATCCAGGGCATGGGCTTGGACGAAGCCATGCCTTTCTCGGGGCGGGTGGCCTACCTGCGCCTGGTGCGCGTGGCGCCCTACCTCAGCGAGGCCGAGTTGGGTCGCTTCCTCGCGCAAGCCGAGTCGCTGCTGGATCAGCGGGGGCGCGTGTTCGTGACCGTGTGCCACCCTGGCACCGATGCGCAGGCGGATAGGGCCGCGGGACAAGGGTTCGGCCACCACACGGTGGCGGCGGTGCTGCGCATCGCCCACTGGTATTCCCGCTTGAGGCTCGAACGCCTGGAACTGGCCGTGCATGACTCGCGCAGCCGCGTGCCACTGCAGTCCGCCGTGCTGGACCTGGGCCACCAGGTGCCCGAAGCCCTCGACGACACCGTGTTCGCGCTCGTCGAGCCGCACCGCGATCGCGCCGTCGAGATCGAGATGCGCCTGTGGTTCGTCACGCGGGAAGCGCCGCCGCCGGCGCTGTGAGCCGCAGCGCGCTGTCGAGGCGCCGATAGAAAGTTCCTGACAGGCTCCTTGGAGCGGCCCATCAGAAAAACCCAGGCACCCTGGGCGCCACGGGCCAACGCCTGGGCGCCCCGGCGGCGCCTGGCGCTTGGGCTGGTGTTCAGCGCTGCCCAAGGCGGGTCATGAACATTGAATCACTGCCCCCCATCAGTGGCGTGAAACCTGTCCGTCGGGTCCTGAGAATTCGCGACCTTTTGACTTGAACGGGCGGGAATGCGGCATCGCATGGGCTGCGAACCCGTCGCCGCGCCATGCGTTGCGCCATGGAAAGGAGCTTCCCGATGTGGGAGATGACAGTGGACTACGTCTTCTCGAATGAGGCCAATGAAGCGCTCACCCGGCGCCTATTGGAGATTCGGACCAATCCTTACACGAGCTATGCACGTTTTCAGTCCGACGTTCTGCGGCTGTTGGCCGACACCGGCGCCATACCAGAGGACTTCCGCAACCTTTGTCGCGCCAAAAGAGGCGTCAATCCGTTGGACGACCCGTACGTGCTTCTCAAAAACTGCCCGGTCGACCCCGAGCTGCCGATGCTCGACCTTGACAACCCGGTCGTCGACAAGCGAAACCGCAAGACCACCTACGTTGCCGAAGCCTTCTTGGTGCTCTATGCCGAACTGATGGGGCAGCAACCGATCGGCTACATCAACGTGAACGACGGCGATGTCTTTCAGGACATCCACCCGATGCGCTCGCTGATGGCCACGCAGTCCCAGAAGGCGGCCAAGTCCATCTTCTTCCACAAAGACCTGGCGAACCACTTTGTCCGCCCCGACTGGGTGAACATTCTCGGGCTGCGGGCCTCTGCGCAGAACGAGATCCATACCTCGTTCGTGCGCAACCGCGACCTGCTGGCGTACCTCGACGAGCGCGTCCTGAAGGGCCTGCGCGAGGAAAAGTTTCACACGCCCTACGACGATCTGACCCTGTCGTCGCCGAACAAGAGGCTGGGCCCGGCGCCCGTCCACCCCATCTTGGGCGGGGCGACCGACCACGACATTCGCTTCTTTGAGAACAGAACGGTCGGCCTCGACAGGGCCTCCCAGGAACTGGTGGACGAAGTCGTGCGTGCCCTGCATGCGCTGAAGAAGCGCCTGCTGATCCTCAAGGGCGACTTCGTCGGATCGGCGAACAACGAGTGCATTCACAACAAGGAAGTCGTGCGCATCGGCGACGAAGGCGCGGTCATGAACCGCTGGCTGATGAAGACGGTGAACGTCCGGTCGCTGGACATGCACAAGGTGCACATGCTGCCGGCCCAAGTCCGCATCGTGAACGGTTGATGGCGCACGGCGCGGCAAGCGTCCGGCCCAAAGCGACCGGGCGAACCTATTGAGAAACGGGACATTCGATGACACCTCCGGATTGCTTTCGGCTTGACCGCTGTGTCCAGCCTGCCCAGTGGATGCGAACCTGCGTGGAATGCGACGGCCGGACCCTGTCCTATGGGGAGCTGATCGCCCTGGTGGATGCGCGCGCGCGGGAGTTGGCGTTCCTGGTGCGCGACGGCGACGTCGTCGCCATTCGCTGCGAAAAATCCGAGCGGTATGTGGTCGATCTCCTGGCGGTCCTGGCGCTGGGCGCCGTGGCCATGCCGATCGACCCCCGCCTTCCCGAGGCCCGCGTCCAGACGATGATGGACACCGTGCCGCCACAGGCCGTCATCACGGACGACGGCCAGCGCGCGACGGGGCGGCCCAGTGCGATTCCTGGTCATCCGAACCACGGGGAAAGGCCCGGCTATGTCATGTTCACCTCGGGCAGCACCGGCCAGCCCAAGGCGATCCTCGGTTCGGTGTCGGCACTGGTGCATTTCGTCCGTTGGCAAGGTGCGGAATTCGGCGTGTCGGCCAGCGACCGCGTCTCGTTCCTCACGCCAGTGGGGTTCGACGTGTCGCTGCGCGACATCTTCCTGCCGTTGCTGCACGGCGGGGTGCTGGTCATTCCCTCGGACCGGCACCTCGCGACGCCGCGCGCCACGGCGCACTGGCTGGCCGGCGAGAGGGTCACGGTCGTCCACGCGGTGCCGTCGGTTGCCAAACTCTGGGCCCGCGCAATGGGCGATGCCGTTCCCCCGCTGCGGCTGGTCTTCCTGGCGGGCGAGAAGCTCTATCCCGCCACCGTGGCCGAGCTGCGCGCGGCGTTCGCGGGAACCACCGAGTACGTGAACCTCTACGGCCCCTCGGAAACCACGCTGGCCAAGTTCTTCTTTCGGGTGGGACGGGTCGATGCCGGTGACCCCGAACCGATCCCGGTCGGCCGACCGCTGCCGGGCACGTCGTTCGGGTTCGGCGGCGCCGGCCCGGGGCGCGAGGTGGTGATCACCACGCGCCACGCCACGTTGGGCTACATCAATGCCCCAGCGGCCGAGAACGCGCGGTTCGCGCGCAACGGCGACGGGACCGTGTCCTACCGCACCGGGGACCTGGGCGAGGTGTCGGCCGCGGGCGATCTGGTGATCGTCGGACGGGCCGACGACGAGGTGAAGATCAATGGGGTCCGGGTTCACCCCAACGAGGTCACTCAGGCGCTGCAGGGCTATCCGGGTGCGCAGGACATCTGCGTCTTCGCCACCACGCCGCACGGCGGGTCCGAGCCACGGCTGGCGGCGGTCTGGATCGCCGGGCCGGCAGGCCAGGCACTGCCCCACAACGCTCCCCGCGACCATGCCCTCCGCCATCTGCCGCAGGCCATCGTTCCGACCATCTGGCGCAAGGTGGCGCAGTTTCCCAGGAACGCCAACGGCAAGATCGATCGGGCGCGCCTGGTGGATCTTCTGGTGCCAGCCGACGAAGGGCGCGAGGCTGCCGCCACCGACACCGAAGCCTGGGTATGCCGCACGGTCGGTGCGATCCTGGCCTGCGAAGTCCCCTGCGCGACGGCCGACCTGTTCGGGCTGGGCGCCACCTCCATCCACGTCGCCTTTCTGATCGGCAAGATCGAGGACGAGTGGGGCAAGTCGCTGGCCTTTGCGGACGTCTTCGCCCTGGCCAGCCTGGCCGAGATCGCCGCGCTGATCGAGCGTTCGCCCGCGCGCGCGCACGTCGCGATTCCGGACCTTTCCCGGGCTGAGACCTACGTCTTGTCGCCGCAGCAGCGCCGCTGGTGGAACATCTACATGCCCGAGGGCAACCGTTCCTGGGCGACGATGGTGCGCGTGCTGAAGTTCGACCATGCGGTCGATGCCAGACGACTCGAACGCGGGCTGCTTGATCTGTCGCGTCACCAGGATTCGATGCGGCTGAGCTTCGTGCCGTGCAACGGTGGCGTCGTGCTGAAGGAAACGCCGGTGATGGACGCCACCTCGCTCGACATCGAGGTGCAGGATCTCTCGGACCAGCCAGCCGAGACCGCCGCCCGACTGCTGAACGCCCTGCGACTGGACCTGGCCAACGCCGAGATCCCCACGGACACCTGGCCGCTGTTTCGCGCCAGTGTCGCGAACCTGCCGGGTGGCCGGTCGGCGGTGGTGTTCGCCATGCACCACATGATCGGCGACGGCTTTTCGATGAACCTCGTCGAGACCCAGTTGCGCAGCTTCCTCGAAGCGGGCCGGGCCATTCCCGTCCCGTCGCGGTTCAACTACCTCGCCTATGCCGACTGGGCCGCTCGGGAGGAACCCATGCGCTTCGGGCCAGGGTCGGAGGCGCAGGCCTATTGGGCGCGGGTGTTCGCGACGCCTTACCGCAAGCACGTATTCGCTGAGAAGTGGACCGGGCCGGGCCACGACCGAGGCCAGGGCTATTGCGTCCAGGTGCCCGATGCCACCCGCGCGGCGGTCAAGGCCTACGCGCGCGCGCACCGGGTGACCGAGTTCAGCCTCTACCTGAGCGCCAAGTTCCAGGCCCTCCACCGCCTGCTGGACCAGCCAGACCTCGTCATCGGCACGCCCGCCGCCGGGCGCGAGATCCAGGGCACCGAGGAACTCGTGGGCAACTTTATTTCGCTGGTCTGCGTGCGCAGCCACCGCGACGCTGGCCAGAGCGCGCTGGACCACGTGCGCCGGACCATGCAGGACGTCGCCTGCGCGATGACGCACCAAAGCTACCAGTACGACCGGCTGGTGGCCGACCTCGGATTGCCGTTCGAGCAATCGCGGTTTCCGCTGACCACGATCTTCATCAGCCACCTCAACTTCTGCGGCGCGGGCCGCAGCCCGCCCGACCCGAGCGAGTGGGGGTTCTCGGACCTCGGCTTCGCCGTGAAGTTCGACAAGATGTCTTACGTCCGCGAGCACGACGGCGCCACCAGCCTGCTGATCCAGTACCGCAACAACCTGTTCGATCGCGCCGACATCGAGACCTTCGCCTCGGCCTGGATCGGCGCGCTGGATGCTGTCGTCCGCACCGAAAGCCCCGACCAAAGCGCGGCGGTCCCCGAGGCCGTGGTGTGATGGCCGTTCCTTTCCTGGGCGAAGGCTTCGCCCTGGGTGCGTCGGTGTGCTGGGCCATCGGTCCCCTGGTGGCCTACAAGGGCGTCGAGGCGCTCGGCACGTTCCGGTTTTCGATGTACCGGTTCTTCACGGCGGCCCTGGCGCTGTTTCTCATTGCGTTCGCGCTCGGGGATGTCCCTCTCGGCAACACGCGCGCGATGGCCTATCTGGCGGCTTCGGGCGTGATCGGCGTGGCCCTGGGCGAGGCGGCCCTGTTCCAGGCGGTGTTCCTGCTGGGGCCGCGCCGGTCTTCGGTCATTTTCGCGCTGCACGCGCCGCTGACCGCCGTTCTGGGCAGCGTCCTGTTCCGCGAAGCGGTGATGCCCCTGACCTTGCTTGGCGTGACGCTGGCTTTCGCGGGGGTCTACGCGGCGGTCATCTTCCGCGCGCCGACCGAGAAAGCCGGCGGTGTCTATCACAAGCCCGAGCGGGCCCGTCTGGGGTTCTTGTTGGTCGCCGTGGCGCTCGCCTGTCAGGTCGCCGGTGCCTTGCTGGCCAAGGAAGTGGTCGACGGGGTGGCGCCGTTCTTTGCCTCTTTCCTGCGAACCTTCGCTGCCACCATCGCCTTCCTTCCCGTGTTCTTGGTCTTGCGGGGGGCGCCGCGCGCCAAGGGCAGCGCCCACCTGCCCATCGTCCTGGTGAGCGCGCTGGTCAGCACGATCGGCGGCATGACCTTGCTGCTGGCCGCACTGGCCAGCACGGGGATCGTGCGCGCCGTGATCTTGTCGTCGATGTCGCCGGTGATGTACATCCTCCTGATGTCTGTGCTTCGCGGGGAGAGTTTCCCGGTTCAGGCCTGGATCGGCAGCATCGTGGCGGTGGTGGGCGCCGCCCTTGCGATTCTGGCTTGAGGGGGAAGCCCCATACCCGCTTCACGCGCTGGGCCGCTCGGCCAATGCCTCGGCGAACAAGGCCTTGAGGGCCTCGTCGAAGCGGTCGAGCACGGTGGGTGTGGTCATGGGCAGTCCTCAGCGTGCCTGCATCAGCGCGTACATGCCGATGGCACCGGCGAGCAGGCCCAGCACGAAGATCCACAGGGCCTGGCCGGGGTTGACTGCGCTGGGCGCTGCCGGCGTGTCCAGGGGCTGCGTGGCCTCCCAGCGCGCAATGGCCTCGCGCCCAGCCTCGTACTGCTCGTCGTCGATCACCAGCCGCACCAGGCCCGCGGCCGGCAGCTCGCCCACGGCGCCTTGCAGGTGCTCACCCAGCACCTGCGCATGCAGGCCTTCCTGCTTCAGGTAGTCCGCCAGCATGTGGGCTTCGACGGCGTTGGCGGCTTGGTAGAGCGTCTTCATGCCGCGCATTCTGGCAGCGCACCACATCCCCCATTTGTCCACTCCCCGTCGCCCGAGACGTCCGAAACCGCGCATGCTCGCGGGGCCTGCCCCAACCCCCAACCCATCCGGACGGAGAACCCCATGAACGACAAAGACCTGCTCGTCGGCCCCGTGCTGTCCTTTCGGGGCAGCGCGGGGGGCATCTGGAAAGTCACCGCGCTCATCGGCCTGAAAGAGGCTGCGCCCATTCCGGCCATGGAGGTGGAGGGCAAGCCTTGCCCCAGGCCGCGCGAGCTGCTGCTCACGCCAGGCGAGCGCTACCTGCGCTACGACCTGTCGTGCAAGCTGCTCAAGAACGAGCGTTTGGTGGGCTACGGCATCGCCGGCGGGCCGAGCTGGGCGATGACCGTGCCGGCCAAGGACGAGGCGCCGCGAATGGCCTACGTGTCGTGCAACGGCTTCTCGGACCCGGCGGTGATGCGCAAGCTGGTGCGCACCTCCAACGCCGTGTGGGAAGACCTGCTGTTCAGCCACGACAAGTCTTTGCGCGTGCCGCTGCCCTCGGGCGAGCCCAAGCTGCTGGACAAGGAACAGCTGTACCACGAGCGCCGCATCCACGACAAGCAGTTGCAGCGCTTCCACCTCATGCTCATGGGCGGCGACCAGATCTACTTCGATTCCATCTGGGAAGAGATCGATGCGCTGCGCCAGTGGGTGGCGCTGCCGCGCGCGGACCAACTGAGTTTTCCGGTGACGGCCGCGCTGGAGCGCAAGATCGAGGCGTATTACTTTGGCCTGTACCGCCAGCGCTGGCTGCCGAAGGACAGAAACGCCTGGTCGTCGACATTGCCTTCACTGGATGCCGCAACGGCCATGTCGCGCATCCCCACCATCATGATGTGGGACGACCACGACATCTTCGACGGCTGGGGGTCCTACAGCGGCGAGATGCAGCACAGCCCGCTGTTCCAGGCCCTGTTCCGCCACGCGCGGCGCGCCTTCTGGGTGTTCCAGATGCAGCACGCGCTGGACGAGTTGCCCGAGCTGCAAGACGCGACACCGCAGGGTTTCTCGACGCAAGACCCGATGTACCGGCCCATCGGCTGGACAAAAGCCTTGGCGAAGGACCCGCTGGCCCTGCCGCTGCTCGATGCCCAGCCGGGCTTCTCCTCGGTGTACCCGATCGGCCCGCTGGCCATCGTGGCGGCCGACCTGCGCACCGAGCGCTCGCGCCACCAGGTGATGGGCACCGACACCTGGCGCCAGGTCAAGGCCTGGCTGAACGCGCTGCCGGGCAGCGACAGCCCGGCGAAGACCAAGCCCTGCCGGCACCTGCTGTTCATGTCCTCGGTGCCGGTGGTGCACCCCAAGCTCTCGCTGGCCGAGCTGCTGCTCGACAAGTTCGGCGCCGACCACGTGACCGACAGCAACGCCGACGACCTGAAGGACCACTGGTCGCACGACGACCACGAGGGCGAGCGCAAGCGCCTGCTGGAGGTGTTCTCGGCCCTGGCCAAGGACAAGAAGATCCGTGTGTCGCTGGTCTCGGGCGACGTGCACGTGGCGGCCTGGGGCACGGCCTACCGCAAGGACCTGCCGGCCTCCGAGACCTGGTCGCAGATGCACCAGTTCACCTCGTCGGCGGTGGTGCACCCCTCGCTCATGGGCGTGATGGAGCGCCTGTTCCTGTCGTGGCTGAATTCGAGCGCCAAGCACCCGCAGGCCATCGACGTGATGTACGTGGCCGAGATGATGCTGTTCCCCGGCCACGACAAGCACGTGATGGCGGCGCGCAACTGGCTCGCGCTGGAGCTGGACGAGGGCACGCCCGAGGGCTGCAAGCTGTGGGCGACCTGGCGCTGCGAGACCGAGACCAGCTTCTCGAACCACCTGCTGGCGGTGGCGCCGGTGCAGTGAGGCGGGCGGGCCGCCTCGGTTGGCTTTCTCAGTTGGCTTTCTTTTCGGCGGGGGAGTTGTCCATCAGCGCCTTGAGCGTGCGCTTGGACACCTGGGCCTGATAGTCCGCCCACTCGCTGGCGTCCAACGCCTGCTTGACCGCCACCGTGACCGAGTCGCCCAGGTCGTCGCAGAACTTGAAGGCGCGCTCCATGCCGGCGGGGCTCATGTTCGGCGCGCGAAAGGCTTGCTGGATCACCGGGATGTCGGCCGGCGCGATGCCCATGCCCGTCAAGCCGGCGGTGTCCAGCGCGTGCCGGCGCGCGGACAGGTCGCGCATCCAGCCGAAGACCGTGCCGGCCCGCGCGCTGTCGGTGGACTTGAAGTACGCCTGGCTGAGGGTCTTGGTGGTGCGGTTGAAGAGCATGTCGCAGGCGCCGCCGATCTGCTGCAGGCTCTGCAGGCCCTTGAGCTCGGCCGGCAGGTCCGGCGGCTGGAAGTCGAGCTTGCCCGCGTTGCCTTGGGCTTGGGCCCCGGCGGTGAAACACAGCGCGAGCAGGGCGGCGGCGAGGATCGGGGCGGGCTTCATGCGAGGGCTCGGGGACGGTTGGTCGGGCCCCCGACGGTACACTGCCCCGGCCCTTGGAACGGGTGACGTTTTTCATGAACCTGTACGAAGTCATCCGCTGGGGCAACGACGCCGACGACCCCTTCACCGGCGGCCCCAATGGGCCGGACACGGGCTTCCTGGTGCGCGCGGGCTCGGTGGAGCAGGCGGCGGCTCTCGCGGACGAAGCCCTGCGCCGCGCCCGGCCCACGCGGGTCGGCGCCTGGGCCGGCGCGGTCCACCTGCTGGGCCAGGAGCACAGCACCGAAGCCGACGCCCGCATCCTGCGCGGCCCCTACGTGCAGCACGCCTACCGCCACGGCTGGCGGCAGTGGTGCCGGGACGAGGAGGGCGGGGCCTGGGTGGAGCGGGAGTGAGGGCCGTTGCCTGGTGCGCGCCAGCGGGTGGGCCCGCCAGGGGCGGGCGCCACAGGCGTGGTGCCGGCGTGGGCGACGCATCAAGGCCCTGTTGAGGCGCGTCTGCGGGGCCCGCACCGCCGCCGGTTGTCACAAGGCGCGGAGGTGGTGCGTCTTATGGGGGACTGGCCGAGTCCTGGCCGTCAAAGCCCACCCATAGGAAGGATCGATCCTCATGAATCGCGCGAACTGGTTTGCTGTATCTCCCGAAGGCGCCAAGGCCATCGGCGCCTTGCATCACTATGTCGTGAACGACACGAAGCTGCCCAGCACGCTCATCCATCTGGTATTCCTGCGTGTGTCGCAGATCAACGGCTGTGCCCACTGCATCGACATTCACACCCGCGACCTGATCAAAGAAGGCGTGTCCGTCGACAAGGCCGTGCTGGTGCCGGTCTGGCACGAGGCCGAGTACCTGTTCACTGAGCAAGAGCGTGCCGCGCTGGCCTGGTCGGAAGAAGTGACGCGCGTGAGCGAAACGCATGCCTCCGACGAGGCGTACGCCGCGGCGCTGGCCGTGTTCGGCGAGAAGGATCTGGTGGACCTCACCCTGACCATTGCCGCCATGAACGCGATCAACCGGCTCGGCGTCAGTTTCCGACTCAAGCCTCGCGCAAGGATCTGAAAGGACCTGTCGGCAGAGGATGCCCATGGGCGGGCGTTTCAACACCCGAAAGAAGGCGAGCGCCTCAGACCCCGCCGAAATCCCGCCGCAGCGTGGGCAGGCCCACCCCCGCCGCATCGAAGCCGCCGTCCACCGCCAGCACCTGGCCGGTGACGTAGCTGGCTTCCGGCGAGCAGAGGAAGCCGATGCCGTTGGCGATTTCCTCTTCCGAACCGTAGCGCGCCAGCGGCACCGCCGCATGGTAGTCGGCGCGGATCTCCGCCGTGTGCACCTGCCGGGCCATGGCCGTTTCCACCGGACCGGGCGCGATGGCGTTGCAGCGGATGCCCAGGCCCGCGAGCTCCACCGCCTGCTGCTTGGTCAGGTGGATGAGCGCGGCCTTGCTGGTGCCATAGGCCACGCGCAGCGTGCTCGCGCGCAGGCCCGAGATGGAGGCGATGTTGACGATGGCGCCGCCCTGGCGGCGCATCACCGGCACCACGGCCTGGCTGCAGAGGTAGGCGCCGTCGAGGTTGGTGGCCATCACGTAGCGCCACTCCTCGAAGCTGGTCTGCACCAGCGGCTTGAAGACGGCCACGCCCGCGTTGTTCACCAGCGCATCGATGCGCTGCCAGGTGGTGTCCACGGTCGCGACCACGTCGGCCACCTGCGCCGGGTGGGACACGTCGGCGGGCAGGGCCAGCGAGCGGCCCGGCGCTTCCCATTCGAGTTGCTCACGCGCCGCGTTCAGCGCGGGCGCGTCCTTGTCGACGATGACCACGCGCCACTGGCGCGCCAGGAACCAGCGCGCGCTGGCCAGGCCGATGCCACGCGCGGCGCCCGTGACGATGGCGACCTTGTGTTCCTGTACGTCCTGCGGCATGGCGTGGGCGTTCCTTCGTTCGGGATCAGTTGCGGCTCTGGTCGACCAGCTTGTTCTTGGCGATCCAGGGCATCATGGCGCGCAGCTGGGCACCCACCACCTCGATGCTGTGCTCG
>NZ_QVLS01000012.1 GCF_003417535.1 Hydrogenophaga borbori | reverse complement strand
CGCCCCCATGAGTCCCTCGGCCGAATCCCACCGGTCGAGTACCGTGTCAAACTGTTCCCCAACCTCTACTTCTGACTGGCTCAGGAATTCGAGGGGACCACACACCTTCTTCTATGTCGACCCGGATTACAGGGCCGGTGCGCTGCCGTTGAAACTGTTCGACGCCTTCTCGGCCACCGCGTGTCAGCGGGGCTTGGCTGGGGCACTCCTCGGTACGTCCGGCGGCATATCCGTGGACCGCGTCTGTCGATTGCTGGAACTGCGCGGGTACTCGCACTGGGGAGATGTCTTCTCGGTACGGGTGGATCGAAGAGAGCGCCTGTGACGGGTCCCATCCTGCAGCGGCCTTCCCGTTGGATGCACGCCGCGTGGCTCTGCGCGCTGACGACCATCATGGCTTCGATCGCCTGTGCCACCGCCATCGAGGTGGAGAAAGTGGTACGGGCCGAAGGTCAGGTTCGATCCGTGGCACAAAGCGCACACATCGTCGCGCCGCTCGCTGGTCGCATCCAGAGCGTCCAGGTCAGCGAAGGCGACTTCGTCCACCAGGGGGATCGCCTCATGACCATCGAGCCCGACGCGAATGGCCTGAGCGTCCATCAGGCCCGGCTCAACATGATCCGCCACGCCTCGGCCTACGGCGCGTATTCGGGGCTTTCGGTCCCTGTGGAACCGCTGGACAGCGCCGAGATCGAGACTCAGCGGATTGTTCGGCGCGCCGTGGAGGCGGAGTTGCTGGCGGCGAACGCACGCCTCGAAACCGTGAAAGGCGAACTGATGGAAAGCCTAGCGCAGGAAGATGTCGAAGCCGCGACACTGCGCCGGCGCGAGGCCCTGCAGCCCATTGCGCGCGAGCGCCTGGAGCGGCATGCGGAACTGGTGCGAAAAGGATTCCAGTCACACGTCTCCCTGCTGGCGATGCAGCAGGATGCCGTCGACGCGGGAGAACAGGTCCTCATTGCCAGAAAACGACTCGCTCACGCCAAGGAAGACGTGGGGCTTCACCGCGCGGCATTGTCCGCTGCGCGGATGGAGGTCGACCGGATCCGGCGTCAGAAGGCCGCGGAAACCCACGCGCAGTTCCTGCAAGCGTCTGCCGAATTCCAGCGCCTGACAGACCTGAGCCGAAACAGCGCCATTGAATCGCCCGTCGACGGCGTGATCGAGCACGTTTCGGAACAGGTCGCTGGCAATGCGGTGCGCGCGGGAGAACGGCTGATGTCGGTCGTCCCTGTTCGCACACCGCTGGAGCTTCAGCTGCGCGTGCGCAATGAGGACTATCCATTCGTCAAACCCGGCCAAGCGATCGACGTCAAGTTCGAGGCCTATCCGTTCACGATCTACGGCAGCCGTCCCGCCGTGGTCGTTCGCGTCTTGAGGGAGGTGCTCCCTGGCGACGAAAGACTCGCGGACTACGTCGCCATCGCACGCCTGACGCCAGCGTCGGACGATCTGCAGGCGCTCGACATCCGGCATGGCATGAAGCTGATCGCCGATATTGAAGTGGGCAAGCAACGCCCCATCGACATCTGGCTCGACCCCTTCCTTCGCTTCGGCAACGAGGCCTTTCGCGAAAGAAGGTGAGGCGGCATGTCCGAACCAGCCCTCGATGCCTTCACGCACTGCCGACGCGAACTCGCCGCCTGCATGGTGCTCACCGTTCTTCTGGCCTTGATTTCGCTCATTCCGGCCCTGACGGTTGGCGTGATCCTCGATCGTGTGATCCAGACCCGGGCATTCGCCACCTTGCTGGCCGTGCTTCTGGCCTTCGCCATCTTCTACGCCTGCGAAGCCGTTTTCACCTATGTCCACGATCGCCTGATGCTCTACATCACGCACTCCGCCGTGGTCCAGGCCGAAACCGGGTTCTGGAAGATGTTGGCCGCCGCCCCCTACCCCGAACTCGAAAGGCTTGCAAAGGACGATGGATTGGCGCGCTTCCTCAGCATTGGCACCGATGTCCGCTTCCGCAGCGACTGGGCCGTGGCTTCCGCCGCCATTCCACTGTGCCTGTTCGTCGGCATGTCGGCGCTGTTCCTAGTGAGCTCGACACTGTGCCTGCCGATTGCGGGCCTCACGGTGGTCTTCATGGCGGCCCACTTCGCGATGACCCGAACGCAACGCCATGCCGCGCGCGGCCTGCAGCGCACGCGCGAGCAAGAACTGGCGTCCGTCGAAGAAATGCTTCGCGGCGCCCTCAGCCTCAAGGCCCACCATGCCTTCGACTTCTGCATCAACCGGTGGCAGGCCAGCAAACACGCTTACGAAATCGCGCTGCAGCGCTGGAGCACCGCGTCGGTTGTGCAAGGCTTGGTCAGTTTGTCGTTCGAGCGGATCTCCCTGGCCATCGTGCTGGGCGTGGGAGCGTATGAGGTGGTGGCCGGGAAATTGTCCGTCGGGCAACTGGTCATGGCCAACATGCTGCTACGCCAGATTTCGGCGCAGGTTCGGCAAATCGCGCCACTGCTTCAACGACGCACCGCCTTCCATGAGTCGCAGGCACAGATGAGGAAGTTTCTTGCCGGCAAACAAGCATCCGCGCCAAGGAATACCGTACTGCCTGCGCGCACCGAATCGGCCGTCGTCGCACGCCATCTTTCGTTTCGCACACCCCAGGGTCGGCCCGTCCTGGACGGCATCAGCTTCGAGCTTCCACCGGGCAAGTCGCTGGCCATCCTCGGAGAATCCGGCTCCGGCAAGACCACGCTTCTGAAGCTTCTGAGCGGTTGGTACGCACCCAGCTCAGGTGTCGCCCTGGTGCATGGGCTTGCACCGGCCACCCGGACCGACCTGGTCTACCTCTCTCAACAGGAACACCTCTTCAACTGTGGGATCGTCGAGAACGTGATGCTCGGTCGTCAGTCACCGAATGCCGCCGAGCAGAGCCTGCACCGACTGGATCTGAACGCGCTGCTCACGGCGCAGCCCAGCCCGATGGAAGGAGTGGGCCAGTTGTCCGGCGGGGAACGCCAAGGCGTCTGCATCGCGCGCGCCATGGTGCCACCAGACGCGGCCTTGTTCCTCGACGAACCCACCACCGCCCTGGATGCCGGACGGCGCGCCAACATCGTCTCCTGGCTTCACGCGAAGGCTCGCGAACGCCAGGTCATGGTGTTCGCCACGCACGACAGCGACCTGGCGCAGATCGCCGACTACGTACTTCGCCTCTCTCAAGGTCGCCTGGTCAGCTTCACTCCGCAGGAGGACAGCCTCCATCGGGTCAAGCAGCAAGCCTAGGCTGGACCGCGGCCACCGGCCAATCTGGCGGATGACAGGCCGCCCGGTCGTTCGGTGCGCTATCGACCCACCAACACCCGCTCCACCGCCGCATGAAAGCGCGCCGCGCTGCACTCCGTCGCGCCCAGGTGCCAGTGCGCGTTCGCCCCGCTGGCCAGGGTCGATTGGCAGCTCACCCCGAGCGCGAAGTCCTCGTCCAGCGCTCCCCAGAAGGACTCGACGTTCTTCTGCCAGTGGCGGGCCGCTTTCTCGCTCGTGGGCTTCTCGGGGATCAGCGTGACCGCGCGCACCGTGCTGTGGCCCACGCTGTCCGGCAGCACGGTGAACAGGTTGGCGTGGTCGCCCTCGTGCAGGATGAAGGTGGCCGGGAAGAAGAAGTAGATGATGTTCGAGTGCGGGCCGATCGCCCAGCGCTCATGTGGCAGATCGCGCAGGCCCGCCATGCTGCGCTTGGGCAGCAGCAGCCGCTGGTGGTCACCGTCGTGGTCGGCGATGAGCAGGTTGTCGTGGAACAGGTGGGCGATGCTCTGGCGGTGCGCATACTGGAAGTGGTAGGTCTCCAGGTTGCCTTCGAAGGGAATCTTCCAGTTCGCGGCATTGGGAAAACTGCGCTCATGGAAGGGCACCCAGCCGTCATAGCCCCAATGGCGCAGGTCCTGGCCGAAGCGGCCCAGGTGGCGCTCCAGGTCGATGCGATCGGACTCGCCCTCGCGCCGTGCGCGCGGCACCACCCACACCAGACCCAGCGCTTCGCCCACCGGCACGCGGACGAGCGCGCAGCGCTCGGGCGGTGCGTGCGGGAAATCCGCGGCGTGCGGACGGCAGCGCAAGGCGCCGTCCAGACCATAGGTCCAGCTGTGGTACGGGCAGACGAAGGCGCGCTGGTGGTGCGCTCCCGCGCCCAGCAGGCGCGCCCCGCGGTGGCGGCAGGCATTGATGAAGGCGTTCAGTTCGCCGCCCTCGCCGCGCGCCAGCAGCAGCGGCACACCCGCCACGTCGAGGGCCAGGCTGTCGCCGGCGGCCGCCAGGCTGCCCGAGGCGCAGACCGCGATCGGCAAGGCGCGGAACAGCCGCTCCCGCTCGGATTCGAAGCGCGCCGGGTCCAGGTAGCGGCTCACGGGGCTGAACGTGGGTTCACCGCGCTCGCTGGCGCCGGCCTCGATGAGCGCGAGCGCGCGCTGGATCAGCCGAACCTGTTCGTCGTGGTGCATGCGGTCTCCTCTGCCCGTGTGCGGTGCACGGGTGCGGGGCATTGTGCATGCCGTCGCGCGCGGCGGACGCCGCCTGGGCGACGCGCCGCGCCCGTTCGGATCAGCCCGCGCTGGCCTTGGCGCGCGCGCGGGCCATCACCCGATCCAGCGCCTCGCGCGTGAGCGGCTTGACCAGGAAGTCCTCGATGATGGGCAGATCCTGCGCCGCGCGGCGGTCGTCGCGCCAGGTGGACGAGGTGAGCACGCTCACGAACACCGGGCGGCCCTCGCCCACCAGGGCCTCGATCTGGCGCGCGCAGTCGAAGCCATTCATGCCGGGCAGGTTGATGTCCAGCAGCACCAGAGTCGCCGGGCGCTCAGCGTCCTGGCGCAGGAATTGCAAGAAGTCCTCGGCCGATTCGAAGGCCCGGATCTCACCCGCGAAGCCGGTCTTGCGGATGGTGATCTCGTGGAACAGGTTGTCGTTCTCGCTGTCGTCGACGAGCAGGATGCGTTCGGTATTCATGGCGGGCGGGCCAGGGATGGGCCCGAAAAAGCGTCACCACCGCGCCCTCGTGGGGCACCGGCGGGATGAACGGAACGGAAAACGAAAAACCCGTGGGGCACGCCGGGTGGGCGCGCTCGCGCGGTGTGGACGCCAAGGGGCGGCGATGTGGCGGTGCGGTGTTCGCCCGACCGGCGGACCGCGCCGCGAGGGCGTCAATCGCATCGGATGACCTGGGAGACAGGTCGGCGGGAAGTTCCCGCTGGAGGACGCGTAGAAACGCGTCCCGTCAACGAACGCGCGGAATTTTGCACGCTCATGACCCAAATAACTAGGGTAAACCCTTAGTTCTCGGCGGGAACGCTTGGGCATTGCGGCCGGGTCTCCTGGATCCGTGCCTGTCTATGATCGCCACGCCCTCCCGCGCCCTCCCCCCATGAAAGTCGACGTCGCCAAGCTCAAGCTGTTCATCGAGGTGCTCGACGCCGGGTCCATCACGGCCGGTGCCGGGCGCTGCCACCTGTCCGTGGCGGCGGCCAGCAGCCGGCTGCAGGAGCTGGAATCGGCCCTGGGCGTGCGCCTGTTCGAGCGCCGCGCCTCCGGCGTGCGGCCCACCGACGCGGGCATCGAGCTCGCGCGCCACGCCCGGTCGGTGCTGGTGGAACTGGACCGGTTGCAGCGCGAGATGGCGCCGTTCGCGCACGGCGTGCGCGGCCGCGTGAGCCTGCTGGCCAACACCGCCGCGCTCTCGGGCTACCTGCCCGAGCCGCTGTCGCGCTTCCTCAGCGAACACCCCGAGGTCGACGTCGATCTGCAGGAAATGTGGACCGGCGAAATCCTCGAGGCCCTGCACCGCCGCAAGGCCGATGTGGGCGTGCTGGCCGACACCATGGACACCAGCGGCCTGCACGCCATGCCGCTGGCCGACGACCATCTGGTGGTGGTGGGCACCCTGCACCGCCTGACCGCGCTCGGCGATGCGCCGCGCTTCGACGAGTGCCTGGATCACCCCATGGTAGGCCTGCCCGCGCAGAGTGCGCTCTACACCTACCTGCAGGTGAAGGCGGCCGATCTCGGCAAGGTGATTCGCTACCGCGTGAGCCTGCGCACCTTCGAGGGCGTGCTCAAGATGGTGGCGCTCGACGTGGGCCTGTCCATCGTCTCCAGCCTCGCCACGCGCGAGCTGGTGCGCCAGTACCCCGGCCTGCAGTGGCGCCCGCTGCGCGACAGCTGGGCCAAGCGCCGCCTCCTCTTGTGCACGCACCACGCGCACGACACGGCACCGGCCTCGGTGAAGTCACTGATCGGCTTTCTGCACGAGCAGTCCGCGCGCGGCTGAACCGCGCCACGGCCCGCGCGGCCTCCGGTTTTTTCGAACGCCCCCTCCGCTTCTTTGCGATGGCTCTGCCCGCGCGGCCTCGACAGAATCGCGCCGCATGGAAATGCAGCAACTGGTGGCGGTGGCCGCCGTGTTTGTGGTCGCGGGCACCGTCAAAGGGGTGACCGGGCTGGGCCTGCCCACGGTGGCCATCGCCGGGCTTTCGCTGATGCTGCCGCTCGCGCAGGCCGCAGCGCTGCTGGTGTTGCCCTCCCTGCTCACCAACGTCTGGCAGTACCTGCGCTGCGGCGTGGCCTGGGCGGTGTGGCGCCGCACGCGCGGCCTGTGCCTGGGCATCGTGGCCGGGGCCTGGCTCTCGCCGCTGCCCGAGGTGGCCAACGCAGGCCCCTGGGCGCAGGCGCTCACCGGCGGTCTGCTCACGCTCTACGGCCTGGCCGGGTTGCTCGGCCTGCGCCTGCCCCCGCCGGGGCGCCACGACACGTGGATCGGTCCCGCCATGAGCCTGGCCACGGGCGCGCTCACGGTGGCCAGCGGCGTGTTCGTCATGCCCAGCGTGCCGTACCTGCAATCGCTGGGCCTGAACAAAGACGCCTTGGTCGGCGCGCTGGGCCTCACCTTCACGGTCTGCACCCTGTGCCTGTGGATCAGCCTGGGCGCCGGTGGCGTGCGCACGGACGCCTTCGCGGCCTCGGCCGCCATGCTGCTGCCCGCGCTGGCAGGGCTGGGCCTCGGCGCCTTCGCGCGCCAGCGGCTCAGCGAGGCCGCGTTCAAACGCGGGTTCCAGATCGCCATCGGCGCGCTGGGCCTCACCATGGTGCTGCGCGCACTGCCATCGATGGGGGGCGCATGAACCCACTGCAAGACCTGTCCGCCCGACTGGAGGCGCTGCACGCGTCCGCCTTGGCGCTGCGCTCGCTGATGGAAGACCTGCAGCCCTGCGCCGCGCTGTCCGAGCGGCGCTGGTTCGTGGGCCTGCACCTGGCGCGCCAGCTCACCGAAGCCAGCGACGAGGCGCGCGCGCAGCTGGTGCGCTGGTCGAACGCCGACGCCGCGGCGCCGCGCGTGCCCCACTGAACACAGGCGACCCGGGGCATGGCAGGCCTCGCATACACTGCCGCGCCATGGCTTCGCGCGCGACACCCCCCTCACGCACCGCCGGCGGCGGTGGCCGCGCCCGGTCCGCGAAACGCGCGCTGCTCTCCACCGAGAGTTCGCCCTATTACCGCATCTGGGTGCTCACCAACGTCACGGGCAAACCCTTCGGTCTGCGTTTTGGCGAGCGCTTCGACCTCAACCTCACCGAATGGCGCGTGCTGCTCACCGTGGCCGACAAGCCCGGCATCACGGCGCAGACGCTGTCGGATTTCACCGGCCTGGACAAGATGAGCGTCTCGCGCGTGGTGCGCAAGCTCGAATCACAGGGCCGGCTGGCGCGCGAGAACAGCGAGGCGGACCGCCGCAGCTTCCACCTCAGCCTCACCGACGAGGGCTGGGCCGTGTATGGCGAGATCGCGCAGGCCGCGATCAAGCGCGAGGCCCATGTCTACGCCAGCCTGAGCGAGAGCGAGCTCAAGACCTTGCACCAGTTGCTGGGCAAGCTGCTGCTGCAGGCGCGCAACGACCCGACGGGCGACGAGCCGAACGAGTGATCCAGGCGCTTCTCGCTTCTCGCTTCTCGCCTCGGCGTCGCGCTGACGGCTGGCGGGGTCCGCGTTCTCCGGCCCACGCTCGCGGACGTCTGCCCGGGTTCACCAAGGCAGTTGGCGTCAATACCTTGACCGGCGCGCAGCCTCTGTGGCCACGGCGAATGGGGCCTGCGCCCGCGAACCCCACCATCCGTCGAGAGTGACACCCAAGCACTCCAGCGAAAGTGGGGTCACAAAAGTGGGGTCAGATTCCATTTGCCGTGTTCGGTCTTCGTTGGCCAGCCTGTCCGTCTCGGGGACGGCGGTGTGGGTGCCTGGGCGCAGGCCTGCCAGCGCAGCAGCAAGAGCAACAACGGCCCCCGAAGCGCAGAACCGCCAAGACTCCGGATCAGAAGCCGTAGGGCTCAAGCGCCGGATCCCCCCCAGCGTGCGCGGGCGCTTCGGCCCAGGCCAGCAAGGAACAGCCGAAGGTGGACGACACGTCCACGCGCGACCCCGGCTCGATCACCACCACCGACGGCCCCGCCACGCGCGTGTCGCCGATGCGCAGGTCGCCCGCCATCAGGAACCAGTCGGTCAGGCCCTGGTGCTGCAGATCGGGCAGGTGCGCGCCGGGCCACAGCTGCAACATGCACAGGCGCCGGTTGTGCCCCGTGCCCGCGTAGTCGAACACCGCGCGGCGCGACACGCGCGCAAACGGCGAAGCCACCGGCACCACCTCGTCGAGCACCACGGTGATGTCCGGGGGCGTGAACGGCGATTCGTTGACCACCGTGGTCTTCTTCGCGTGCGGGTGGATCGCCGCGCCATCGGGCTCGATCGTCACGGGCGCCTCCAGGCGCGAGAACAGCGTGCAGCCGCCGTAGGTCACCGCATCGTGCGTGGCGCCCGCGAGGTTGATACCCACCGCGCCCGCGCGCGTGGTGCACTGGAAGTCGACCAGCTCACCCGACAGAAAGTAGCTGCTCGCGGTGCCCCGGTGCTGGTGCACGCCCGATCGGCTCATGGGATCGAAGGCGATCAGCCCGAGGAACAGGCCCGCGGCTTCGTCGCGGCGCACCGCCTTCTCGCGCGCGGTGCCGCGCGGCGTGGTGCGCCAGGGCAGGCTCTCCAGGTCGTAGGCGTACACGCCGGGCAGCGCCTGGTGACCGGGTATCCAGCCGGCGCTTTGGCCCTTCTGCGATTCGTGGACGGCGTTCATCTAAGCTCCTTAGGGTAAACGAGAGGGTTCGGTATTTGGTAACGATCGTTACTATATGGCCGAACCAAGGATGCTGTCATGTCTTTTGTTTCGACCTCCGACGACGCGCCGGTGAGCGTGGTCACCGGCGGCGCCAGCGGCATCGGCGCCGCCACCGCCGCCCTGCTCGCGCGGCGCGGCCACCAGGTGGTCACGCTCGACCGCGCCGCCGTGCCGGACGCCACGCTCGCGGGCGCGGTGGCCGACGGGCGCCTCACGCACATCGCCTGCGACCTGGCGCGCGAGGACGCGGTGTGCGCCGCCTTTCTTGCCATCGCGCAGCGCTTCGGCCGCATCGGCGGCCTGGTGAACAGCGCCGGCATCGAATCGCGCCACCTGCTCGACGACATGACCGTGACCGACTGGGACCGCGTACTCGACGTGAACCTGCGCGGCACCATGCTCTGTCTGCGCGAGGCCGCGCCGCTCATGCGCGACGGCGGCTCGGTGGTCAACGTGGCCTCCATCGCGGGCAAGCGCATGTCCTATTCGGGCGACGCGGCCTACACCGCGTCCAAGGGCGCGGTGCTTGCCTTCACGCGCCACATGGCCTTCGAACTCTCGGGCCGGCGCATCCGCGTGAACGCCGTGTGCCCCGGCCCCACGCTCACGCCCATGATCCACCGCAGCCTCAGCGCCGAGCGCATCGCCGCCGTGGCCGAGACCGTGCCCCTGGGCCGCTGGGTCGAGGCCGCGGACGTGGCCGAGTCCATCGCCTTCCTGCTTTCCCCCGCCGCCGCCATGATCACCGGCAGCACCATCGACGTTGATGGCGGCATGCTGGTGTCCAACGGCACCCCTTACCGGGACTACGTGGCCGCCCGGCAAGCCCAGCGCCCCATGCCACCCCAACAGGAGACCACGCCATGAAACGCATCCGCCCCTTGCTGGCCGGGCTCGCGCTCGCCAGCCTCGCCTTCGCCGCGACCGCGCAACCCGCGCTGCGCATGGCCTACGTCGCGCCACCGCCGGTGTGGGGGCCCATTGCCGACCACTACGCGAAAGAAGTGGCCGACCGCAGCAACGGCGAACTCAAGGTGCAGTCCTTCGGCGCCGGGCAGCTCGGCAGCCTGCCGCAGAACTACGCGGGCCTGCGCACCGGCCAGATCGACATGATGCTGGCCGACACCGGCACGCTGGCGCTGGCCAAGGGCGGCAAGGACTTCAACGCCCTGTTCGCGCCCTATGTGTTCCGCGACCACGCGCACTTCAAGGCCTTCATGCAGTCCGACACCTTCCGCCAGATGCTGGCGCCGGTGGAGAAGGAAGCCGGCTTCAAGTACGTGGGCTACGTGTCCGACCGCTCGCCGCGCCAGCTCACCACGTCCAACCGCAAGGTGCTCAAGCCCGATGACATGAAAGGCCTGAAGGTGCGCGTGCCCGAGACGCCCGCCATCCTGGAAGTGATGAAGGGATGGGGCGCCGCGCCCACGCCCGTGCCCGCGGCCGAGCTCTACCTCGCCATGAAGCAGGGCCTGGTCGACGGCCAGGACAACGGCTTCGACGCCATCGCCGGCGCCAAGTACTACGAGGTGCAGAAGTACGCCATGCGCATCGACTACATCCAGTCGGGCCTGATGGTGCTGATGGCCGCGGACAAGTGGTCGCGCCTGTCGCCGGCCCAGCAGAAGGCCATGACCGAGGCCGTGGCCGCCACCGAGAAGTGGGCCAGCCAGATGACCTGGGACGTGGCCACCAAGTCCATCGACACGCTCAAGGCCAATGGCATGGAGATCGTCGAGCCCGACCTCGCCGCCTTCCGCCAGGCGGCCGACAAGGTGATCACGGGCTTCGACGGCCAGCTCTGGTCCAAGGGCACGATCGAGAAAATCCGGGCCGTCAAATGAACCGGCTGCTCGGCTGGCTCGACCGGGTGATGCTGGCCCTGCTGGGCGCCTGCCTGCTGGTCCTCGTGCTGGTGGGGGGCGGCCAGATCCTGCTGCGCGAGCTCGCGGACATCCCCCTGCCCTGGGCCACCGAATTCAGCGTGGTGCTCATGATCTGGGCCACCATGCTCACCGGCTACGTGGGCGTGCGCCGCGACAGCCACCTCTCGGCCGACTTCCTGGGCCTGGCCATGTCCGAGCGCAAGCGCGCCCTGATGCGCACATTGGCGCTGCTGCTCTCGCTGGTGTTCGTGGCGGTCTACGGCTGGGAAAGCCGCCTCGTCATCGATGCCATGGAGGGCATCCCCTTCACCTCCATGCCGGCCACGCAGCCGCTGCTGTACTGGTCGCTGCCGGTGGGCGCGGCGCTGATGGCGCTGGCGCTGCTGGACAAGCTGTGGCAGCAGTGGAGCGGCGTTCGCGGAGCGGCCTGATGCAACAGCTGATCCTCTTCGGCATCCTGATGGCCGCTTTCATGGCCTTCGCGGTCATCGGCGTGCCGGTGTTCTTCGCCATGGGCCTGGCGGCGCTGGTCTTCATCGCCTGCAGCGGCGGGGCCGTGCCGCTCAACATCGTGGCCTCGTCCATGGTGCAAGGCATGGACTCCTTCGCCTTCCTGGCCATCCCCTTCTTCTTCCTCGCGGGCGAGCTCATGAACACCGGCGGCATCACGCGCCGGCTGCTCAACTTCGCCTCGGCGGCGGTGGGCCACATCCGCGGCGGCCTGTCGCACGTGGCCATCCTGGCGAGCATGGTGTTCTCGGGCGTGTCAGGCTCGGCCGTGGCCGACGCCTCGGCCATCGGCTCCTCGATGATCCCGGCCATGAAGGACAAGGGCTACCCCGGCGCCTACGCCGCCGCCGTGGTGGCCGCCGCGTCCACCATGGGCCCCATCATTCCGCCCTCCATCGCCTTCGTGGTGTACGCCCTGGTGAGCGACGTGTCGGTGGGCCAGCTGTTCCTGGCCGGCGCCATCCCGGGCCTGCTGATGGGTGTGTACCTGCTGGCCGCGGCGAGCTGGGTCGCGCACCGGCGCAACCTGCCCTACTCCGAGCGCACCTCGCTGCGTGCCGTGGGCCGCGCCGCCTGGGACGCGCTGCCCGCGCTGGCCATGCCGGTCATCATCATTGGCGGCATCGTCGGCGGCGTGGTCACGCCCACCGAGGCCGGCATCACCGCCGTGCTCTACGCCATCGTCATCAGCGTGCTGTTCTACCGCGAGCTGACGTGGCGCCAGACCTGGCACATCTTCCGCGAGTGCATGGTCAGCTCCGGCATCATCCTGCTCACCATCGCGGCTTCAGGCATCTTCTCGTGGCTGGTGGCCAACCTGGCCATCGGCGAAACGCTCGCCACCACGCTCAAGACCCTCACCGACAGCCCCTGGGTGATGCTGGCGCTCATCAACATCGTGCTGCTGCTCTGGGGCCTGGCGCTGGAGCCCGCCGTGGCGCTGGTGACGCTGGTGCCGGTGCTGGTGCCCATCGCCAACGCCTACGGCATCGACCTCGTGCACCTGGGCGTGATCGTGGTGCTCAACCTCATGATCGGCCAGCTCACGCCGCCCTCGGGCGTCATCACCTTCCTCACCGCGCAAATCGCGGGCTCGCCGCTGCACGCGGTGTTCAAGGAGGCCCTGCCGTTCACGCTGGCACTGATCGCGGTGCTGCTGATCGTGACCTACGTGCCGCTGGTGTCGCTGTGGCTGCCGGCGGTGTGGATCGGCGGCTGAGCACCGCCGGTCAGCCCTTGCGGACCCGGCTGCCGCGCGCTCGCGCCACCTGCAGCTCACGCTGCAGCCACAGGCCCAGCGCCTGGATGGTCTCGCGTTTCTTGCTCGCCGCGGGCCAGCAGAAGTAGTAGGAGCGGCCGAGCGCCAGCAGGGCCGGGTGCAGGCGCTTCAGCGCCCCCGGCGCACGCCCCGAGGCCACGAACTCGGGCGGCAGCAGGGCCACGCCCAGGCCGGCGACGGCCATTTCGTGGCTGAGCAGCAGCAGGGAGTGGCTGGCCACGCAGTCGATGCCGATGCGCGACAACCCCACGTGCGCCAGGTACCGGGGCCAGGCCCCATTGCCCTCGCGAATGTCGACGGCGGGGATGCGGCCGAAGTCCTCCAGCCGGCCCACGCCCAGCCGCCTGAGCAGGCTCGGCGCGGCGAAGGGGCCGATCTCCAGGTCGCAGAGTTTCAGGTACTCGCAGTGCTCCGGAGGCCGCTCCGCGTTCACGACGGCGGCGTCGATCGCGTTCGCGCCGAACACCACCGGCCCCACATGCGGCATGAGATTCACCTGCGGCGCATTCGCCTGCGCACAGAAGCCGGGCAGGTTCGGGATGAGCCACAGGTTGCAGAAGCTGGCCGCCACGGACACGTTCAACACATTGTTCGGCACGGCGTGCATCTGCATGCGCAGGGTGGCGGCGCGCAGGTCCTGCAGCACGGGCCGGATGAGTTCACGGAACTCGGCGCCTGCCTCGGTGAGCTTGAGCCTTTGCCGCTCCCGCGCGAACAGCGCCACCTGAAGCAGCGCCTCCAGATCGATCATCTGCCGGCTGACCGCGCTTTGCGTCAGGCCCAGCTGCGCGCCCGCCTTGGTGAAGCTCAGCGCCTGGGCGGCCTGCTCAAAGACGATGAGGGTGTCGATCGAGGGCAAGGCCGCTCGGAGGCTTCTTTTCATGAATTTTGGGAATGAACTTCATGCACCACGATTGCTCGCCAGCGTTCCCGATCGACTCTAGCATTCCCGACAACCAGAGATGAAGTCACTCCCATCCCCGAAGGCAGACATCCGCAGGCCTGGGCCTACTTCATAGCAAATTCACTATGAACCACGTTGCACTGATCGCAGGTATGGGCCCCGACGCCGGCGCCGACACCTTGGCGCGCTTCCTGCGCGCCTGTCGCCGCGAGCTGCAAGCCGCAGGCCGCCCCATCAACGACCAGGCCTACCCGCACCATGTGTTGGTACAGCACCCGATCGCGGACCGCAGCGCGGCTCTGCTGCAGGGTGGCGCCAGCCCTGTACCGGGCCTCGTCGGTGCCGTGGGCGTGGCCAAGGCCGCCGGCGCCCGCACCTTGGGCATCGCCTGCAACACGGCGCATTTCTGGCACGGTGAGCTGCAGGCCCTGTTTCCGGACCTGGAGATCCTCCACATTGCCGATGAAACCGCGCGGGCGGTGCACCGCTCGGGCGCCAGGACCTGCGCCGTCTTGGCCACCGCAGCCACACAGCGCGGGGGCCTGTTCCGACGCGCCCTGGCCGCACACGGGCTGGACACCGTGGCGCAAAGCCCAGGCGACGAAGAAGCCGTTCACCGCGCGATCTTCGCCATCAAGGCGGGTCGGCCCGAGGAAGGCGGTCCACCCCTCAGGGCGATGCTCGAACAACTGCTCGATCGCGTGGACAGCGTCGTCCTGGGGTGCACCGAGCTCGGGCTGGTGATCGACGCAGATCCATTCGCGGGCCGGGTCGTCGACGCCGCCTCCGAACTGGCCAACGCCCTGGCCGCCAAGGCCTACGGCACGTACCCCACCCACACAAGCCCCTCACCGCAACCCACGGAGCAGCCATGAACCGCCGCGACTTCCAGACTGGCGCCCTCGCCAGCCTTTTCACCCTGCCCGACCTGGCCCAGGCCGAGGACTGGCCCGCGCGGCCCGTAAAACTCATCGTTCCATTCGCCGCGGGCAGCTCCCCCGACACCGCGAACCGATTGTTCGGCCACGAGCTCTCGAAGGTGCTCGGGCAGGCCGTGGTCATCGACAACCGACCGGGCGCCAACGGCATCACCGGCACCATGGCCGGCCTGTCGTCCGCGCCGGACGGCTACACCCTCATATCGATCAATGTGGGCACGCTCGCCATCAATCCGTTCCTATTTCCGAAGCAGCGCTATGACCCCTTGCAAGACCTCGTGCCCGTTGCCCTCACCGCGTCCACCGCTAACGCTCTGGTGGTTCGCCCCGGACTGGGCGTGAAGAACGTGCGCGAGCTCATCGCGCGCGCCAAGGCCCACCCGGGGCAGCTCAACATGGGCTCGTCCGGCACCGGGACCACCGGCCACCTGAGCGGCGAGCTCTTCAAGGCCATGACGGGCACCTTCGCGGTCCATGTGCCCTACCGGGGCTCGCTGGCCGCCTACACCGATCTGATCGCGGGCCGCATCGATTTCATGTTCGACAACCTGCTGTCGGCCGGCCCCTACGTGAAGGACGGACGGGCGCAGCTCCTGGCCGTCACCGTGCCCCAGCGCAGCGAGCTGTTTCCCGAGGTACCCACCTTGCAAGAGGAGGGGCTCGCGGGCTACGAGACGGTGTCGTGGACAGGGCTCGCCGTGCCCAAGGGGACGCCCCCGGCCATCGTGCAAAACCTGAAGAAGGCCGTGGAGGCAACCAATGCCTCGGCCAACGTCAGCGCCTTCTACCGGCAGACCGGCGCAAAGGCGATCGCACCCATGACGGACCAGCAGTTCGTCCGCTTCGTCACGGCGGAGCAGGAGAAGTGGTCCGCCCTCGTTCGCCGCAGCGGTGCCGCCAACAACTGATGACACACACCGAACAGGGCACAGACCGTCCCATGAAGAGGATCCGCGTCGCGGTCCTGCACTTCGCGCACGAAACGGTCACCTTTCTGCCGAACGACACCGAGCTGTCCGACTTCGTCTACGAGGGCTCTCCGTGCCGGGACGACGCCTTGCTGGACCACGACCCCGGAGGCTACATCGGTGGCTTCGTCGCCTTCGCGCGCGAGCACCCGCAGGTCGAACTGGTCGGCATCGAGTCGCCGCTGTTCCCGAAGACCGGCATAGGCTCCGGCTGGGTCACCCGCGAAGCCTATGAGCACTTCGTCGCCCGCATGCTGCTGGACCTCCAGGCGCGCGGGCCATTCGACGGGGTCTACATGGCCTTGCACGGTGCGATGGCCGTGCGCGGCATTCCCCGCCCCGAAGCCGAACTCGCCGCTCGCGTGAGACAGCAGGTCGGCCCGCGGGCCGTGCTCGCGGCCACCTTCGATCCCCATGGCAACGAGGACGAGCGCTTTCTGTCAGCGGCCGACCTGGCGTTCTGCGTCAAGTACTACCCGCACTACGACATGCACCTGCAGGGCGAACGCGCGGCGCACACCCTGCTCCGGTGCATCCGGGGCAGCTACCGGCCAGTCTCGGCCTGCGTGAAGGTACCGATCCTGTCGCCAACGGTCGTGCAATGGACCGGCGCCTCGCCCTGGATGGACCTGGTTCAGCGCGCCCTGACCTGGGAGGCCCGCCAACCCGGCGTCTATGTGAATGTCTTCTACGGCTTTCCCTGGGCCGACACGCCGGATGCCGGCATGACCATCCAGGTCTTGTCGAACGGCGACCAGGACCTTGCGAATCGGATCGCTCGAGACATGGCCGATGCCGCCTGGCGCTCGCGCGAAGCCTTGCTGACATCGACCCCGGTCCATCGCATCGAGGACGGTGTGGCGCGGGCGCTGGCCGAGGTGGCACGGGGCCAGGTGCCGGTCGTGATCGCCGACCACAGCGATCGCTCGGGCAGCGCCACCTGGGTGCTGGCCGAACTGCTGCGCCGTGGAGCCCGAAACACCCTGCTCGCCGGCATCGCCGACGGCGAGCGGGTCACGGCCCTGTTAAACGGTGGCTCGCAACCAGGTGATGCGTTCGACCACGCCATCGGCGGCCGGGTCGATGCGTCGGCGGGCCCGCCCGTGCGGCTCGTGGGCTCGGTGCTGGCCACCGGCACGGCCGCTGACGCCACCGGCAGCCGCGCGCGCTGGATGAGCGTCGGCTTCGGGAACGGGAACGTCGTGCTGCTCAGCGCCCGTCTCATGCAGATCACCGAGCCCGACATGCTGCGGGCCATGGGCCTGGAGCCGGAGAAATTCGACCTCATCGTCGTCAAATCCCGGGTGCACTTCCGGCGCGGGTTTCACGACAGCGGCTTCGCCCGGTCCATTCTGCTGGTCGAGCCCGCCGAGCCGTTTCTCGGCACCACACGCCTGGATGCGCTGCCCTACCAGCACCTCAGACTCGCCGATTTCTATCCCTACGGCAGGGAAACGTTCAGCGCCCTCACGCCACCTTGCCCAGCGCCCGCAGCAGCTTCTGCGGCGTGATCGGCTGCGAGTGCACCAGCGCGCCGAAGGGCGCGATGGCGTCGTTGATGGCGTTCATCACCGCCGCTGGCGCACCGGCCGTGCCGGCCTCGCCCGCGCCCTTGGCCCCCAGCTGGGAGCTGCGCGTGGGCGTCATCACATGCGCCAGCTCGATGTCGGGCATCTCCGCCGACATGGGCACCAGGTAGTCGGCCATGTTGGCGTTGAGCATGAGGCCTGCCTCGTCGTACAGGCACTCTTCGAACAGCGCGCCGCCGATGCCCTGCACGATGGCGCCGCGCATCTGCTCGTCCACCAGCATGGGGTTGAGCACGCGGCCGCAGTCCTCCACGGCCCAGTGCTTGAGCAGCCTCACGAAGCCCGTTTCGGGGTCGACCTCCACGTAGGACGCCTGCACGCCGTTGGTGAAGATGAAGGGGTAGTCGCGCTGCGCGTAGTGGCGCGTGACCATGAGCTCGGGCGTGAAGCCCGCCGGCAGCGTGTCCGATCGGAAGTAGGCGATGCGGCCCAGTTCCTGCAGCGGCAGCAGTTCCTGGCCATCGCCGGCGTCGACGACACGGTCGCGGCGAAGCGCCAGCGTGTCCGGCTCGCGCTTCAGGATGGCCGCCGCCACCTTGAGGATGTTGTCGCGCAGCGCCTGGCCCGCGAGCAGCACGGCCTCGCCGCCGATGCCGGCGCCACGCGAGGCCCAGGTGCCTCCCCCGTAGGGCGTCACGTCCGTGTCGCCGGTGATGACCTTGACCTTGGTGATGTCCACGCCCACCGCGTCCGCCGCGATCTGGCGGTAGATGCCCTCGGTGCCCTGGCCCTGCTCGCCCACGCCCACCAGCACGGTGATGTCGCCCTCCGGGTCCAGGCGCACGGTGGCGCCGTCCTGCGAGGCGATGCGCGCGCCGCCCACGCCGTAGAACGCGGCGCTGGGGTTGGTGAGCTCGATCACCACCGCGAAGCCGATGCCGCGGTGGATGCCCTGCTGGCGCAGCGCGGTCTGCTCGGCGCGCAACGCGTCGTAGTTCATCAGCTCGCGCAGCTTCTTCAGACTGGCCTCGTGCGACAGCACCTCGAGCTTGATGCCCGAGGCCCCCGTGGCCGGGTAGGCGTCGTCGGGGATCACGTTGCGGGCGCGGATGTCGAACGGGTCCATGCCGATCTTCTGCGCCGCCAGGTCCACCAGGGCCTCGGTCACGGCGCAGGCGATGGGGTGGCCCACGCCGCGGTACTGGCAGGTGGGCGTCTTGTTCTGGAACACCACGTCCAGCTTGGCGCGGTAGTGCTGGTGCTTGTAGGGCCCGCCCACCAGGTTGACGACCTGGTTGCCCTCGATGGCGCTGGTGCGCGGAAACATCGAGTAGGGTCCGATCGCGGTGAGGTCGTCGATCTCGAAGCCGAGGATCTCGCCGTCTTTGTTGGCCGCGATGCGGCCGCGCACGCGGTGGTGGCGCGCGTGGATGTCGCTGGTGAAACTCTCCAGCCGGTCGGCCACGAACTTCACCGGACGGCACAACAGGATGGACAGGGCCACGGTCGCGAAGTCGTCGGGGTAGGCGTGCACCTTGATGCCGAAGGAGCCGCCCACGTCCTTGCAGATCACGCGGATGGCGCTCGCGGGCAGGTCGAACTGGCGCCCGTACAGGTCCTGCATCATGTGCGGCGCCTGGCAGGAGTGGTAGACGGTGAGGCGCTGCTCGGCCGGATTCCAGTGCGCGATCTGCCCGCGCGGCTCCAGCGTCACGCCGGTGTGGCGGCCGAACTCGAACGTGGCCTCGGCCACCGCATCGGCTTCGGCGAACACCCGGTCCACCTCGCCCACGTTCAGGCTGCGCGTGAAGCACAGGTTGTCGCCCAGCTCGGCGTGAATCGGTGGCGTGCCGGCGTCCAGCGCGGACTCCATGTCGGTGGCCAGCGGCAGCTCCTCCCAGTCCACCACCACGTGCTGCAGCGCGTCCTCGGCCTGCGCGCGCGTTTCCGCCACCACCGCCACCACGGGCTCGCCCTGCCAGCAGGCGCGTTCCACGGCCAGCGCATGCTGCGGGGCGGACTTCATGCCCGCCAGGTGGCCCAGCACCGCCACCCAGGGCTTGCAGACCTTGGCGAGATCGTGGCCGTCGGCCACCATCAGCACGCCGGGCATGGCGCGCGCGGCATCGGCCTGCACGGCCTTGATGCGCATGTGCGCCACCGGGCTGCGCCAGAACACCACGTGCGCCAGGCGCGGCAGCTCGATGTCGTCGATGAACTGACCCAGGCCTTGCGTGAGACGCTCGATGCCGCCGCGCGGCACCGGCGCGCCGATGTAGCGCTGGTCCTCGGTGACGGGCGCGATCGGCGCGGCCTGTTCGACGCCGGGCTCCAGATTGACGATGTCGCGTTTCACAGGCCCGCCTCCTTGCGCTGGCGCAGCACATCACAGATCGCGTCGACGATGGCGTGGTAGCCGGTGCAGCGGCAGTAGTTGCCCGAGATCCAGTCGCGCACCTCGGCGCGTGTGGCCTCGGGGCGCGTCTCCACCAGCTCCTTGGCCGCCATCAGCATGCCCGAGGTGCAGAAGCCGCACTGCAGCGCGTTGCGCGCAACGAAAGCCTGCTGCAGGTCGCGGATCGCGCCACTCTGGCTCAGGCCTTCGATGGTCCTGACCTCGCCACCGTCGGCCTGCACGGCCAGCGTGAGGCAGCCGCGCACGATCTGGCCGTTGAGTTCGACGGTGCAGGCGCCACAGACGCCGTGCTCGCAACCGAGGTGGCTGCCCTTGAGGCCGAGGTCTTCGCGCAGGAAATCCACCAGATGGGTGCGCGGCTCGACGCGGCAATGGCGCGTGTGGCCATTGACGCTGACTTGGATGGGGTGCAGGTCCGACATGGGCGGGGGGCTTTCGGGTCAGGCGCGCGCCGCGGCCAGCAGGCGCTGCAACAGCACGCCGGCCAGGTGGCGCTTGGTCTCGGGGGTGTTGGTGAGGTCGGGCAAGGGATCGATCTCGGCGCGCAGACTGGCCACGGCGAGCGCCAGCGTGGCCTCGTCGGGCGCCTTGCCCTCAAGCAGGGCTTCGGTGCGGCGCGCGCGCCACGGTGTGGTGGCCACGCCCATGAAGGCCAGCCGCGGCGACGACAGCGCGCCGCGGCTGCGTCGCGCCGAAGCCGCCAGGCCCACGATGGCGTAGTCGCCGTGGCGGCGCGCGAGCTGGGCCATGCCACTCCACCCATCGGGCGCCGCCACCGGCACCTCGCCCGCGACCACGATCTCGTCGGGCCGCAGCGCGGTGGTGTACAGGCCGGTGAAGAAGTCGTCGGCCGCGATGCGGCGCTCGCCCGCCGGCCCTTGCGCCACCACCGTGCCGCCCAGCGCGAGCAGGCAGGCGGGCCATTCGGCCGCCGGGTCGGCGTAGGCGATGGAGCCGCCCCAGGTGCCGCGGTTGCGGATGGCGCGGTGCGCGATGTGGGGCGCGGCCTCGACGAGCAGTGGCGCGTGCCGCGCCACCAAGGGGCTTTGCTCGATCTGCGAGTGCGTGGCCAGCGCGCCGATGCGCAGCACCTCGCCGCGGTGCTCGATGCCGCGCAGCGTGGCGAGGCCAGTGATGTCGATCACCAGCGCGGGCTCGGACAGGCGCATGTTCAGCGTGGCCATCAGCGTTTGCCCTCCGGCCAATACGCGCGCGTCGTCGCCATGGCGGGACAGCAAGTCGACCACCTGCTCGATCGAGCCGGCCTTGACGTAATCGAATGCAGCGGCCTTCAAGGCATCCTCCTCAAGCGGACAACAGGGACGCGATCCACACGCCGAAGCCGGTGGCCAGGGCGCCAAGCGCGAACCACAACACGCGCACGCCCTCGCCGAGCGGCGCCGGCGCGGCGACCGACGCGGTCCGGGGTGCGGGCGCGACGGACGCAGTGGCCGTGACCGGCGCACCCGCCGCCGCAGGTCGCGCAGCGTCAGCGGACGCGGTCTCTTGCGACACGGTCTCTTGCGACACGGTTTCGGCCAGCGGCACCGCCGCGCCAGGCGCCAGCTCGCCCTGGAAGGCCGCGAAGAACTGGTCGGCCATCTGCTTGGCGGCCGCGTCGATCATTCGCCCGCCCACCTGCCCCAGCTTGCCCCCCACCGAGGCCTGCGCCGTGTAGCGCAGCCGCGTGTCACCGCCTTCGTCGGCCAGCGACACGGTGGACTGCCCCTTGGCCATGCCGGCCGCGCCACCCGAGCCTTCGAACTGCAGCGTGCAGCCTTCGCCCGGGCGCACGTCCTGCAAGCGAAGCTGGCCCGTGAAGCGCGCGCGCACCGGCCCCACCTTCACCGCCACGCGCGCCGTGCGCTCGGTGTCGCTGGTGGCCTCCAGGCTTTCGCAGCCGGGAATGCAGCGCGCCAGCACCTGCGGGTCGTTGAGCGCGGCCCAGACCTTGTCGCGAGGTGCCGCGATGAGGATGTCTCCGTTGAGTTCCATTCGATTTTTCTGCCCCCGGGTTTTCACGGGTGCGCTTGTTTACCAACCGTTCAACAATGCTATGTCTCATTGACCGTTCGGTAAATAGCGTGCGCATACAGAAAAACCCTGAGCGAGCAAAAAAAGTCGAGGCGACAGCGGCCGAAGGCGCACCCGCGCGCCGCCGGCTCAGCGTGTCCGAGCGCGAGCGCCAGATCGTCGACGGTGCGATCCAATTTTTCGCCTCCAACGGCTTCGGTGGCCAGTTGCGCGACCTGGCCAAGAGCATTGGCGTGACGCACGCCCTGCTCTACCACTACTTCCCCACCAAGCAGGCGCTCATCGACCGCGTGTACCTCGACGTGTTCGAGGGCCGCTGGCGCGACAGCTGGGACGAACTGCTGGACGACACCAAGGCCGACGTCGAGGACAAGTTCACCACCTTCTATGCGGACTACGTGAACAACGCGCTCTCGCGCGAGTTCGTCCGCATCCTCATGTTCTCGGGCCTGATGGACCACGCCATCTCCGACCGCTTCTTCGCCATGCTGCGCGAACGCCTGTTCCCGCGCCTGATCCGCGAGACGCGGCGATTCCGCGGCTCCACTTCGCGCGCCAAGCCCAGCGAGCGCGAACTCGAGCTGCTCATGGGCCTGCATGGCGGCATGTTCTACATCTCGATCCGCCGCTGGATCTATGGCCAGGACGTGCACAGCGAAGCCATGCACGACACCTGCGACGAAGCCCTGGTGCGCGACCGCGTGCGCGGCTACCTGCAAGCCAGCCGCGAACTGCTCACCCAGAAGAACCCGGCTCGATGAGCCACCACCCCAAGAGCAACAGAAGGAGACACGACAGATGAAGCTTTCGACCCTCGCCGTGGCCAGCGCACTGGCCCTGGGCGCCGGCCTGGCCGCGCTGCCCGCCGCCGCGCAACAGCGCATCACGGTCAACATCGGCTCCAGCCACCCCACCTCCAACATCTGGGCCTATGCCATGAAGGAGGTGTTCCAGCCCGAGGTGGACCGCATCCTCAAGGCCGGCGGTGGCAAGTACGAGATCCGCTGGCGCGAGAACTACGGCGGCACGCTCTACAAGTTCACCGACACGCGCACCGCCGTGCGCGACGGCATCGTTGACGTGGGCATGGTCGGTACGGTCTGGGAAAACTCGGCGATGCCGCTGCAGAACGTCACCTACTTCACGCCTTTCGCCACCACCAACCACGAGCTGCTGATCGAGATTTTCGACAAGCTCAACACCACGGTGCCCGCACTGCGCGAGAGCTGGACCGCACAGAACATGGTGCCGCTGTCTTCGCTGATCACCGACAGCTACGACATCTACGCCAACTTCCCGATCCGCACCATGGCCGATCTTCACAACAAGAAGATCAACGCGCCCGGCACCTCGGCCAACTGGCTGCGCGAGACCGGCGCCACGCCGGTGGACGGCGCCCTCACCACCTACTACACCAACATCCAGACCGGCGTGACGCAGGGCGCGCTGTCCTTCGCCAGCGGCATCGGGCCGGCGCGCGTATATGAAGTGGCCAAGTACCTCACAAGGGTGGACGTGGGCTCCATGTACTTCGGCAGCGTTGCCGCGAACAAGAAGTTCCACGACGCCCTGCCCAAGGAGGTGCAGGACGCCTTCGCCCAGGCCGGCAAGGCCACATCCAAGGCGCATGGCCAACACGTCACGAAGACGGCCAACGCCGCGCTGGACACCATGAAGGCCGCGGGCTTGCAGATCGCCGACCTGCCGGCGGCCGAGAAGGCCAAGTGGGTCAACGGCCTGCCCAACATCGTGCAGCCCTGGCTGCAGGCCACGGGCGACAAGGGCAAGGCCGTGCTCAAGGCCTACTTCGACGAGCTGCGCGCACACGGCGTGAAGCCGCTGCGCGACTGGGACAGCCAGAACCGCTGAGCCCCGGCGCCCGCGCCCGGCGCCACGCGGCGACGGGCGCCCCCGCGAAAGTGAACCGTGCACAAGCAAGCTGAACCCGCCGCCGAGGGCGGCGCCCCCGCCCCGGCCGACCCGCACCCGCTGCAGGGCATCGCGCGCACGCTCGCGGCCGTTGGCACCATGTGGATCTTCCTCATGATGATGATGGTCGTGGCCGATGTGGTCGGTCGCAACTTCCTCGACAAACCCATCACGGGCGTGGCGGAGTTCGCCGCGCGCTCGGTGGCCTCCATCGTGTTCCTGCAGCTCGCCGCCGCCATTTGCTCGGGCCGCATGACGCGCAGCGACTTCCTGCTGCGGCTGATCGGCGCGCGCTCGCTCGGCGCGCTGCGCGTGCTCGAGGTGGGCAACGCCCTGCTGGGCTGCCTGCTATTCGTGGCACTGGCCTTCATCGCCTGGCCCGAACTCTCCCAGGCCTGGAGCACGAACGAGTTCTTCGGCGTGCAGGGCGTGTACACCGTGCCCACCTGGCCCTTTCGCGCACTGATCGTGGGCGGCTCGCTGGTGGCCGCGGGCGCCTACCTGCTGCAGATCCCTTCGCTGTGGCGTCACGCGGGCGAATTCGGAGATCCGCATGAGTGAACTGGTCTTTGGCGGGCTGCTGATCGGTGCGCTCGTGGTCTTCGTGCTGCTGGGCGTTCACATCGCCGTGGCGCTCATCGGCATTGGCTTCGCAGGCATCTGGCTCATGCGAGAGGACGTGGAGATGGCCATGCGCCTGCTCTACCTTTCCGCCTACAACGGCGTGGCCGACTACATCTTCGCCACCATCCCGCTGTTCGTTCTGATGGGCCTGTTGGTGTCCATATCCAACGTGGGCAAGGACACCTTCGAGGTGGCCGAAGCCCTGCTGCGCCGCGTGCGCGGCGGACTGGGCGTGGCCACGGTGGCGGCCAACACCGTGTTCGCTGCGGTCACGGGCGTGTCCATCGCCTCGGCCGCCGTCTTCACCCGCGTGGCCGTGCCTGAGATGGCCCGACACGGCTACCGCACGGCCTTCGCGGCGGGCACGGTGGCGGGCAGTTCGGTGCTGGGCATGATGATCCCGCCCAGCCTGCTGATGATCATCTACGGCGTGCTCGCCGAGCAGTCCATCGGCACGCTGTTCATCGCCGGCATCATCCCGGGCTTCATGCTCGCCGCGGTGTTCGTCACGATGATCGTGCTGATGGCCACCTTCGCGCCCGGCATGGTCTTCGACCTCAAGCGCCAGCGCGACATGGCCCTGCAGCGCGCCAGCGGCCCACTGCTGAGCGGCGCGCAGATGGCCGGCAAGCTGGTGCCCATCGTGGCCCTGGTGGCGCTGGTGCTGGGCGGGCTCTACAGCGGCTTCTTCACCCCCACCGAGGCCGGCGGCATCGGCGCGTTCGGCGCGCTGGTGGTGGCGCTGGCGCGGCGCAGCCTGGGCCAGGGCCGCTTCTGGCGCGTGCTGCACGAAACGGGCAGCGTCTCGGTCACCATCCTGATCCTGCTGATCGCCGCGAGCTTCTACAGCCGCATGCTGTCGGTGGCGGGCGTCCCGGTGGCCATCAGCGACCTGGTGCAGGACGCCGGCCTGGGGCCCTATGGTTTTCTGCTGATCTACGTGTTGATCGTGCTCTTCCTCGGCATGATCCTGGACTCCAGCTCCATCCTGCTGATCATGACGCCCGTGGCCGTGCCCATCGCCAGCGACCTCGGCTTCAACCTCATCCAGTTCGGCGTGCTGACCGTGCTCGCGGTGGAGATCGGCTTGCTCACGCCGCCCTTCGGCATCTCGGTGTTCACGGTGAAGTCCACCTTGAACGATCCGCGTGTGTCGGTGGAGGCCATCTTCGGCGGCACCCTGCCTTACGTGGCCGCGATGCTGTTCGTGCTGCTGTTGGTGGCGGTGTTTCCGGTGCTGTCGCTGGCGCTGACCTGAGGCGCCCGCGCGCGGCGGACTCAGCCCGCCGGGCCGGGCACGAAGATGTCGGCGTGGAACCGCTCGGCCGGCAGTTGCATCGCGTCGACGCAGGCCGCACGCACGGCGGACACCATGGGTGGCGCGCCGCAGCAGTAGACCTCGCCGCCGCGCGGCAGCTCGCTGGCCAGGGCCCGCACGGCGGCGTCCACCCTGCCATGGAAGGCGCCCAGGGCCTTCGCCTCTGCACCGTCCTCCAGCGCCGCCACGAAGCGCCAGTTCGGCAAGGCCCTGGCCCATTTGGCGGTGTGCTCCAGCAGGTAGAGGCCAGCGCGGTCGCGTGCGCCCCAGATCAGGGTCACGGAACGCGCCGACTTGCGTTTCGCGAGATCGTCGAGCAGGGATTTCACCGGAGCGAAGCCGGTTCCGCCACAGACGCACAGCAAGGGGCCACCGGCTTCGGGATCGAGGTCCACCTGGCCGAACGGCAGCTCCACATCGAGCAGGTCACCGGGCTGGAGGTCCGCCACCAGGGCGCTGAAACGCCCACCCGCGACGTGCCGCACGTGCAGTTGCACGCCGTCGCTTTCATGCGGCGGGTTGGCCATCGAGTAGCTGCGCCGTTCGCCATCGGGCAGCTGGACCTGCAGGTACTGTCCCGCGCGGAACTTGGCGCGCTGACCCGCCGGCAGGCGCAGCTGCAACAGGCTGACGTCGGGTGCGGCCAGGGTGTTGCGGTAGACCTTGAGCTGCAGGCGCTTGCGCGCGCCGGGCTCCAGGCGCCGCCAGCTCGACGGCGCGATCGCCAGATCGGCGCGCGGGCGGCATTGGCACAGCAGTTCCTGACCAGGCGGCGTCGCTTCGGCGGACACGGTGCCGCGCTCGAAGTCGCCGCCCTCGACGCGCGCGGCGCAGTTGCCGCACACGCCCTTGCGGCAGGAATACGGCATCTCGATGCCGGCCTTCAACGCGGCGTCGAGGATGGTTTCTCCGGGCTCGCATCCGAAACACACGTCGGAGCCCACGATGCGGATCTGGTGGCTCATGGCAAATGAAAGGAGAAGGTCAGTCGCGCAACGGGTCCAGCACCAGGCGCAGGCTGCGCAGCAAGGCATCGGGCCGCGCCCGGCCGGTGCCGGCGATGTCCATGGCGCTGCCATGGCCGGTGCTGGCCAGCAGCACCTCGGCGCCGATGGACAGGGCGCTGGCGCCTTGCGGGGCCAGCAGCTTGATGGGGATGTGGCCCTGGTCGTGGAACATGGCCACGTACAGGTCGTGCGGGCATCGCGCGTGGTCGGCCAACAGCACGTCGGCGCCTTGCGGCTCACCCACGTCCAGGCCCTGCTCGCGCAGCGCTCGCGCCGCGGGCACGGTGCAGCGCGCGTCGTGCGGACCGAACAGCCCCCCTTCGGAGGCGTGCGGATTGATGCCGAACAGCGCGACGCGCGGCTGAGGCAGGCCCAGCCGCTGACAGGCGCGCACGCCGGCGCGCGCGGCCGCCGCCACCAGCTCGGGACTCAGCCGCGACAGCGCGCGCTCCACGCTTTCGTGCAGCGTGGCGTGCACGATGCGCAGGCCGCCGCCCATGAGCAACAAGAAGACCTCGTCTTCGCCGAGTCCGCACACCGAGGCCACCAGGCTGGGGTAGCCGCTGAACGCGATGCCGGCCTGCGCGATGGCGGTCTCGTGGTGCGGGCCGGCCACCACGGCTTGCACCTCCCCCGCACGGCAGGCCTGAATGGCGGCGCTGGCGCTGGCCACCGCGCTGCGGCCGGCGACGGCGTCGATGCGACCGGGCCGGTGCGCGCCCCTCGGCAGGCCGCCCACCTGCACCTGCTTCAGGCCGGCCAGCATGCCTTGCAGACCCAGGCTTTGTGCCGTGGCGCGCAGCACCTCGCCCGGCCCATAGACCACGAGGCGCTCGCGCGCTTCGGGCGCCAGCTCGGCCAGGGCCTTGAGCGCGATCTCCGGGCCGACGCCGTTCGGATCGCCCAGGCTCAAGGCCACGCGCGGCTTGTTCATCGCTGCCCCGCAGCCGTTCACAGCGGCAAGGCCATGAGCGTGTCGGTGACGGTGCTGTCGCACACCGCCACGCGCTCGGCCAGCAGCAGCTTGCCGTCCAACCGAATGAAACGGTCGTGGTAGACGCCGGTCGCGAAGAGCTGCGTTTCGCCGTGCGCCATGATGCGCGCCACCATGAACGGCGTTCGGGCGCGCGCCGACGGCGCCTCGGCCGACTCCAGCACCGGCACGCCCAGCAGGTGGCGGTAGCGCTGGCGCTCGTAGATGTTGGCCTCGCGCAGCGCGGCCACACGGTCTTCGAGCATGGCTCGCGAGTCGGCCCAGACGATACCGGCTGGCAGGCCCTGCTGCTCGTTCTCCACATGGGTGATGCGGTAGAGCGCATCGGGCGCGAAGAAGTCGGGCCACTGCTCCAAGCGGTCGCTATCGATGGTGTCGGCGTAGGCCGCGTGAAAGGCCATCAGGCTCAGCAGGTCGATCACGACGCCACCCCCATGTGCTGGCGGTAGGCTTTCCAGAAGCCGCGCACCGAGGTCTCCGTGGCACGGCCTTCGCCCGAGGCCACCACCTCGCCGCCCATGGCCACCACGGCCTGCTGGTCTCGCGCGCCAGCGATGCCGCGCTGCACGAAGCCGCCCACGGCGCCGTCTTCCATGGAGATGAAGCCCGCCGGGCCCACCAGGTTGCACTGTTTGAGCCGCACGCGCAGCCGCTCGGGCGTGTCGTCCTCGAAGCCGAGGTAGACCCAGTGCAATTCGGCGCGGTCCTTGCCCTTGGTCACCACCTGGCGCACGGCCAGGCAGTTCTGGATCTGCTGCAGCACGAAGCCGGGGAACACCGACAGGATCTGCAGCGTGACGCCATCGGGCCATTCGTCGAAGCCTTCGAGCAGGCTCGGGTCCTTCAACCGGTAGCGGTCGTGGTCGGAACGCAGGCCCTGCTCCTTGTACGACGCGTCCTTGGCCGAGGGATCGATCATCGAATAGCTCACGTGGTTGCCGCCCGACTCGTCCACGATCACCCCACCCTTTTGCGAGAGGCGGTTGATCTCGAAGGTGGTGAAGAACAGGTGCAACAGGCTCGCGTGGTAGCTGTCGCGCACGTTCTCCACGTAGAGCTTCCAGTCGTTGGGCAAGGCCTGCGTGAACCGGCCGATCACCTTCACTGGCTTGTGCAGCACGCGCTCGATGCGCGCGCAGATGTCCTCCCCCAGGTACTCCTCGATCGGCGGCACCTCTTCGCTGAAGCTGCCAAACACCAGGCCGCAGAACACGGCCACGCGCAGCTTGCGCGGCCCGTGGTCTTCCTTGCAGAAATCCGGCGGCATGCCACCCTGGCCCTTCACACCCTTCTCGAAGGCCACGCCGGTGAGGTCGCCCTGGCGGCTGTAGCTCCAGGCGTGGTACACGCACTGAAAGCTCTCGGCCTTGCCTGACTTCTCCAGCGCGATCAAGGCGCCGCGGTGCGCACAGCGGTTCTCGAAAGCGTAGACCTCGCCATCGGCGTCGCGTACCACCACCACCGGCGTCTCGCCCACGTGCGTGGTGCGGTAGCTGCCGGCCTCGGGCAACTCGGCGTCCAGGCAGAGGTAGTTCCAGGTGGCGCCTCTGAACACGCGCGCCTGCTCTTGCTCGTGGACGCCGTCGTCCGCATAGACCGCGTAGGGCACGCGGCTGAGCCGATCGGTCCACCGGATGGTTTGCACGTCTGGCATGGCTGGCATTACTCGAGGGTCACGTTGGCGGTCTTGATCACGCGGGCCCACTTGTCTGACTCGGCCTTGATGAAGGCGGCCGTCTGCTTGGGCGTCTGTCCACCGGGTTCGGCGCCTTGGGCGGCGAACTTCTCGCGCACGTCGGGCAAGGCCATGGCTTCGGCGAAATGCTTCTGGACCTGCTGGGCCACGGCGTCGGGCGTGCCGGCGGGCGCCACCACGCTGAAGAAGGTCACGGCCTGCATGTCGGGCAACTTGAGCTCGGCAAAGCTCGGCACGTCGGGCAAGGCCTTGGAGCGGCGACTGTCGGCCACGGCCAGCACCTTGATGCGCTTGCCCTGGTGGTACTGGGCCGACGACGCGATGTTGTCGAAGAAGACGTCGACCTGGCCACCGACCAGGTCCGTGAGCGCGGGCGCGGTGCCGCGGTAGGGGATGTGCACCATGCGCGTGCCCGTGAGCTGCATGAACAGGTTGGCGGTCAGGTGCGAGGTGGACCCATTGCCTTGCGAGGCATAGGTCACCTTGTCGGGGTTGGCCTTGAGGTAGGCGATGAACTCTGCCAGGTTGGTCACGGGCAGTCGGTTCGACACGCCCAGCACATTGGGCACCGTGGCCACCACGGTCACCGGTACCCACTTGGTGGGGTCGAACGGCATGGACTTGTAGAGGTGGTGGTTGATCGCGATCGGGCCCGGGGGCGATACGAGCAAGGTGCTGCCATCGGGCTCGGCGCGCGCGACGAACTCGCCGCCGATGTTGCCGCCCGCGCCGGTGCGGTTCTCCACCACGATGCCGGCGGGATAGGCGTCGCGCATCTTCTCCGCCAGCACGCGCGGTAGCACGTCGGCCGTGCCACCGGCCGGAAACGGCACCACCAGGCGCAGCACCTTGGGTGCCGCTGCCGATTGGGCCTGCGCGTTGAAGGGCAGCACGGCGCTGAGGCCGGCGGCGACCGACGCCGCGGCCAGCGCGCGTCGCGTGATTCGTGGGGAGTTCATGTCATTCCTCTACTGGGGGTGGGCAGAACGTGGCGGCCAAACACCGGCACGGCGGCGCAGTCTAGGCGCGCACTTGATGCACATCAACGAATTCGAACAAAATGTGCGCCATGCGAACTTCACCCAAACCCTCTCCTGACACCCCTGCCGACGGCGCGAGCCATGAAACGGATGAACGCGCCGAACGCGGCGAGCGCGACTACGTCATGGCGCTGGAAAAAGGGCTGGCCATCATCGAAGCCTTCGGTCAGTTGCGCAGCGGGGCCACGCTCACCGAGCTGGCCGACGTCACAGGCCACACCAAGGCGTCGGTGCGCCGTTCATTGCATACCCTGTGCCACCTGGGCTACGCCACGCAGGACGGCCGTCAGTTCCAGCTCGCCGCGCGCGCGCTGCGCCTGGGCTCTGCCTTCGTGGTGTCGGACGCGCTCACGCGATTGGCCCAGCCCATCCTGGAAACCACCGCCGAGCGCACGAAGGAATCGGCTTCGATCGCGGTACTGGATTCGCAAGACTCGGTGTTCGTGGCCCGCGCCACGCACCGGCGCAGCCTATCGGTGGGACTGGGCGTGGGCGCGCGCCTGCCGGCCTACGCCAGCGCCACCGGGCGCGTGCTGCTGGCCGGGCAGCCGCGCGACGCGGTGCGCTTCATGCTCAGCCGCATGGGCCGCCCCGCGCTCACGGTCAAAACCATCACCAGCCTGCCGAAGGTGATGCAACAAGTGGAGCTGGCGCAGCGCCAGGGTTACGCGCTGTGCGACCAGGAACTGGAGATCGGCCTGCGCTCGATCGCGGTGCCCATACTCGACCGCCGAGGCCGCACCATCGCGGCCATGAGCCTGTCGGTGGCAACGAGCCGAATGGACATTCCGGCCATCATGGACAAGCTGTTGCCCGAGCTGGAGCGCGCGAAGCAGAAGTTTCCGGCGCTGTTGTGAAGCGGCGGCCTACGCACAGCTGCGTCCCCGACCTCATCAGCCTGGGCCTCTTCACAGGGGCCCGCGAACAGGAACTGTGCAGCTTGACTGCAGCCCAGGTCGAGGCCAGGTGCGGCAGCTACGTCTGTCTTCGCGCCCAGCCCGTCGCCCATGAGGTCAACGGCTCAAGGGCCACTCCCAGCTTCCGGCCTTCTGCAGTCAGTTGATAGCCCCCAGCGACGTGCTCCACGAGCCCCGCCTCCTTCAACTCGGCGAGCCGCGTGTTCAGCAAGCGCGAGTTGGTCTCGCATGCGTCCTGTAGCGCCCTGAATGTCAACGGGTCTCCGCGCAGCTCCCACAGGATGCGCAGCGCCGTACGCCGCCCCAGAAGGTCGAGCGCGACCATGATGGGACGCCCAGACTTAGAGCCGCGAGCGGGGGAGCCGATGCGAGGTACCATGCTTTAAAATATACAGCAACTCTGGAGACGCCATGCCCACGCGAGTAGCCCCCGCCGTTCCGCCGTTCGAGCCCGAGGTCGCCACCATCATCGACCGCACGATGAAAGGGCAGCCCCCGCTTCACCTCTTCGCCACGCTGGCCCGTGACTCGCGCCTCGCCAAGAAGTTCTTCGCGGGAGGGCTGCTCGACAAAGGCAACTTGACCATCCGCCAACGAGAGGTCGTCATCCACCGGACCACCGCCCTATGTCGATCGGAGTACGAGTGGGGAGTCCATGTCACGGCCTTCGCGCAACACGCAGGACTGACTCCCGAGCAGGTCCACTCGACCGCTGCGGGCACCGCCGAGGATGCCTGCTGGACCCCCGAGGACCGTGTGCTGATTCGCCTTTGCGATGCGCTCCACGAAACCTGCGACATCGACGACGGCCTGTGGCAGGAGCTGCAGGAGCGGTTCAACGAGAACGCCATCATGGAGTTGCTGATGCTCGCCGGGTTCTACCGGACCGTCAGCTACCTCACCAACGGGCTGCGGCTGCCGCTGGAATCCATCGGGGCGCGGTTCCCGGTGTGAACGGAGTACGGGGAGGGCCTACCGACAGCGCTTCCTTCGCGTCCGGCTCTTGAAGCCCCCGGGGGTGGGCTTTCTCAGTGCGCGTCCTTTGCCACAAGGTATCGGCGTCCGCAACGGGGCGCAGGTGTGCGCAGGGCCTGGCGGAGTCGACCCAACTGAGCCGCTCGATCAAGCAGGGCATTCCGAGCAGGCCATGACGGCGAGCCAGCACCAGTGCCTCAGCCATCATCGGGCCTCGCTTGTCGCCTACGGGATTCAACGCACCGCCACAACGAAAAAGCCCCGCGTCAGCGAGGCTCTTATCGTGCACCCCCAGCATGCACCCACACCAGCCTGGAGGCCGCATGAATGCTGGGGTTCAAAGGGTGGGGTGGCTGATGGGAGACCACCGGCCACAAAAATTCGCTCCGCGCTCCAAGGCGAGTCGCATCCTGCTACACGGCTCTGTGTCACAGCCAGTGTAACAGCGCAGAGGCCTTTGTCGATAGCGTGGGTGCGCCGAAGACAGCCTCCGCTTGAACATGCGCAAAACGCGACCCTCGAAATGAGGGTCGCGGTGAACAAAATAGTCAGAACGGCTCGGCAGCAAGCGGGAGCGCCGTGCGACTGCGGCGCTTGCCGGCGCCTACGGAACCGAGTTCGCGAAGAATCCGGACGATGGTCCCGTAGCTGCCTCTACCCAGTTCCAGTCGCACGTTGGTGGGGCCTATTTGACGCCCTTGAGCATTCAGCGCCTCGCAAGCCCGCCGAACGTCCTCGCGCGTAATACCTTTGCGCCCCCGTCGTGGTGGCGCGCCTTTCTCTTCCATCGATTGCCTCATGCGGTCGTTGATGTCGACCTCACCGCGTGTAGCAATCGCCTGTCGGCCGGGCGCCCGGGAATTTCGTAATCGAAAGCAGTTGCGCCCACCGGTCGAAGCACGGACCATCGCCGGCCGATGCTCAACCTCAAACTTCAACTGACGGACGAGATGCGCCGGAGCGTCACGCGCACCGGGTCCATTCGCAACGTCGGAACAACCCACGCACCGCGCCTTGCCACCGAGCTTGCCCTTGGCAACGGCGAGCCCTCCGTCACGTCCACCTGCGAGATGCCTTTCACATGGGAACTGACCGTTCCGCAGGTTGTCGTGCACTGCCTTGCAACGACGCTCGCGCGAGACAGCAGCCCGCGGCTGGACGTCCGCAAGTCGATGGGTACCGCTCAGGTTTCGGTGCGCAGAGGCTCCCGCGTGCTTGTTGCCCACACAGCTTGGCGCGTCTATGAAGACATGCACGACGAGTCTGGCGAATGGGAACCCCTGGGCCGCCGTGCCGTGACGGCGTGGCAACTCGCCATGCTCATGCTGCAACGCCCGCGGGAGCCGGCGTTCGCGACGGCCAAGACTTCCATGCCGCCGGCCCACGTCAAGGCGCAGCGCTCCTACTGCCGCGTCTCGGACCTTCCGGAAGCGCTGCAAGCGGACTACTGGGCGCACGGGTGCCTGCAGCCTCAGCCCATGGTCAAGGGGGTGCCGGATGCCGTCTACCCGCACGAGATGGCCAGGTTCTTGGCGCTGCACAACTGACGGCGCGGGGGTGCGCTTGCTCTACGGCGGTCTGCACGCCGTAGCTACACGCAGTGCAGGCCACTACAGATAGAAAGGATTTACTTGTGCACGCCACCCTCAGCCAGCGTCTTCACCTGGCGCGGATTCTGACCCCTCAGCAGTCCCAAACGGAGGCAGCCGGACTCAAGCAGCGCCCGAGCTTGCCCCCGTACATGTTCCACGCAGCGTTGCCCGATGCCGTCGTGCAGCGCTTCGAGGACCGAACCGCGTATATCGCGCGTCGTTTCAACATCTATCCCTTGCCATGCGGCGGCTGCATGGCGGTCGCAACGCTCCAGTCCGACGGGCTTCAACTGCGCACCGCGGTTCCGCTGCTGGACAGGACTACGCATGCCTGGCTGGAGCACCTCATTGCCGCGGGCGAGCTCACCTGGCTGCTGGAAATCGAAGAGCTCAGGCAAACTGCGCAATTCGTCGCGCGCTGTGACATCCCCGACCCCGCCGAGCTGCGGCGGGTGGTTGCGCAAGCTTCCCCCTTGCGCAGGGTCGAACTTGCAGGTGCTCTGGAGTTCCAATGTGCAGCCCTGCTTGAGCCTCTGGCAATTGAGAGCTGCCTGCCAGCGTTTCAGGTCACGGAAGCCCATGTTGGCCTCGTCGTCCCCGACATTGCCCAGATGGTCGCCGACGACAGCCACTGATTGATATGCCGAGCCTTGGCTTGGCTTGATTCGAGAGGCGCCTTTACGGGCGCCTTATTTCTTTGGCGGACGGCCAGCGGCGCCGGAGCACGCACCAGCGTCATGTGCGAGCTCCGGCGCCGCAGCGCGAGAGGCCCCTCCTGTCGGTTCGCACGTCGCTCTCTCGACGGACGATGGGTCTTATAAAAAATTATTGTCAGGTCTTATAACTATGGAAGCCGGCACATTTCTGGCCCGCAGGTGGCTAAGACAGCGATTGGCCCTCTTTCTTCCGCAAAAGCGACCAAAGGCCCCACCTTTTGGTGGGGCCCCTTCGGGCGTTGACCGCGATTCCCTCCAGTCCTGAAAGAAGAGCCGGCGGCGGTTAGACCGCCGGCTCCCGAATCAAGAATAAAGGCGAGGCGCGAGCCTCGTTGCATGCAGCAAGCCGCATGCGCTTTCCTCTATCCCCACAGACGATTCACCAAGGTGCCTCCCCTGGTTTCGTCCACCTGCCCATGCCATCACCCAGCGCAGCGCCAACCGCGCCGGGTGTCTAGCAGGCATGAACAGGTTCGGTCGATGGCCGCCACAGCCATCGGTTCCTCTCGAGCCCGGTACCACCCGGGCTCTCGTTCATCACATCCCATCAGTTCTGTTCCGACTCGGCACCCCGCCAGGGGGCCGGCCGCTCAACCGCACACTCAGGTGACATCTCGGGACTGTCCCAGCATTGCTGCCGGCCCGACCTTCGTTGTGAGCAGTTGTCTCATAGCCGTTGGTTTCCGCGGGTACCAATTTCCGCGGACCGCCGGCCATTTCGTCTTCGTTAGACCCGTTGAGTTTGACGAGCAGACCACCAGTCCCTCACGAACTGCACAGCTTTCGGGCGCATCTCCCGTTTTCCCCATCCCGAACCCATTAAGCGGATGGTTACTCGAGGCTGTGTTCTCAGTTCATTTCCAGGAATTCCAGGCACTTCAGGCCCTAGCTGGTTCTTACTCTCCCCATGCCGTCACCGGCACTTACACGCTTTTGCTCTCGGCGAGGCAAAGGACTTCCAGGCGCGACCCTGTTCATCCTCTGCTCCCGTGCCAGACTCCTCCGTCGATTCCTTCTCGACTTCATGTCCGGCCCTGCAGGCTTCGACCCAAGGACTGATGTCCTTGTGGCCTCGCAGCTGCCCTGCCTGTCTACGTGGGGGCTTTTCGTCGCGCATCTGTGCCTTTCCAGGGTCACAGGTAGCGCGCCGACGGCGGACTTCAACGACGATGCAAAGCGCATCCCCGTCATACCGCATTCAACAAATCAGGAGCTCGCATTGGGTGATGAATCCAATGGTCACAGGCATTTCTGCCCCTGGTGCGCTTGTTACCGCGCACCGTCCGTTTCCGAATCGCACTGATTCATCTGGCAGGTCAGTGCCAGGCTGCTCCGGCGCTTTCACGCCGGCTCGATGAAGTAGAGGTGGGGGATTACTCCGAGAGGCCTGAGCCCCTCGGGATTACTCCCCACCCCCCTTCCGACACGTGACGGGCGCCTTTTTGGGACGCATCACGCGCTGCGGCAGCGGTGGTAAATCGCTGAACGCCGGAAGGAACTGATAAGACATGAGCAAGGTCGGTGGCGCCGACGTTGCTCACAAGACGATGAACGTTTGCGAAGCAGCATTGGCGTGCCGCTGACCTTGTGCGATGTGGTGATGCATCACAGTAGTCCTACATCGTCTAGCGACGCACTTCGGCCGGGGTCGGGGCCCTGACCGGCCACCCTGCCGCCTCCGCGTGAGCGGCATGCCGCGCGGACGCCGCTGCAGACGGCCGGGCGGCGCGAGGCACAGGCGGCACCGACTGCGCCGTATGCCGCCCACGTCGAGCCGCCCCAACCGCGCTCCACGCGCGGTCGACAGCTCGCTTTGCCGCCGTATGCCGCGGCAAAGCGGCGGCCCCCGTGGTCGGGGACCGCGCAATGGCTCAACCGCGAGCCATCGCACTACCGGGCCCCCGTCGGCCGTATCGGCCGACGGGGGCCCGGTAGTAATGGGCTCATTGTCTGTTGACACGTCCGTGTCAACAGACCGCATCGACTGGAGCGGCGTCTCTATACGTCGCATGCCCAAAGACAAAACACTCGCTTTCAAGCCCCTCTCCGTTCTGGACCTCCCCGTCCCGAGGTCGCAGACCGCATTGATGCAACTGCTTCAGCTCCTCGTGGGCCGCGAGCGGTACCGCTACTGGTGCGGTGGCACGGTGCGCAAAGACAAGCTCGCGGTTTTCGCCGAGAAGATGAGCAAGCGCTACCCGCTCACTCGCAATGCCCGCCAGCGGTCCTACGACCGCAAGCGGGGACTGGCGTGCGTTCAGTTGCTGGTCAGGCCGGCAGTCGGCGACAACGTGCAATGGTGGCTCGTCTCAACGTCGGGCAAAGGTGGACTGGCCGACCCGGTGAGCCCCGACGCGCAGGTTGCTCGTCACGCGGACAGCAAAGCAGGACACGTGGTAGTCGACGACTACGTGCTCATGTACGCGACGAAGCCTCTGGTTCCCTACAAATGCAAGGACGGCGACTCGGGCGTCGTCGGAGAGCCGCAGAGCCCTGAACGCGGAGCTGCGCATGAGAAGCCCTCCCAGACTTCGACTTGGACGTGGAAGCTGCGCGGGGATGCCGTGACAGCCTTGCAAGCCGCGGTCGAAGAGGAATGCGCACGACTGGCCTTCGGCACCGAGGGCGCTTCAGCCTGGGGTCTTCGAGGCCTGCTGGCGGCTCAACGTCACCGCCCCCTGTTCAGCGGCGTTCGCAATCAAGTGCTTGAGCTGCACCGCTTCGCCCGAAAGCAATGGGCGCGTCGACGAGATTCCTGGCTTCATCTGCATCCTGGCATGGCGGAGCGCTACGGCGATGCCGCTGGGCAGCTCCCCAGCCTCAAGGTGACCCTGACGCAGCAACTGCCCTTGATGGTGCGGATGAAAGTCTATGACGCGCCTCCAGCTTCCCTGCGCAGCTTGTGCACCTCGACCCAAGACGAGTGAGAGCCGCACGTCACCCCCCGACAACGACAACCCATTGGTTCTACACATGCCCACCCTTCGCATCAAAGCCGACAAGGACCGCCGCAGCGCTCAACTGGTCCGCTATCGCTACTGCAAGACAGCCAAGCGCAGCGTGACGACCTACGTCGGGACCGTATCCGCGAATGCCGACCCCGACTATCTCCACGAGGAGGTTCAGCTCAAAGCAGGTGAGCAACTAGGGTGCGCCGACTACGAGCTCATCCGTGCCTGGCTCGCGTTGCACGGAACGTCCCAGGGACCGAAGCGCAGGCTCGCGCTACGCGAACAGCTCGCCGATGAGCTTCGTGCGCAGGAACGGACACAGGACCGTGCGCAGAGCCTATGGACGTGCGCCACCGACGCGCTCTCTGCTCTGGCCCAGGCAATTGAAAGCGTGCCGTCGGAAGTGGGCGAATCCACGGGCGAACTCAAGGTTCAGTACAAGGCCGTTCGTATCGCCTTCGAAGCGGTCCAAGCCGCGGGGCAGAAGCAAGGCTTCGTTAAGCAGCGACGGCTCGAAAGGCAGGGTGAGACACCTCGAGAGAGTAGCTCAGCGTCGAGCACCAAAACCTCGTGATAGGCGCCCATGTAGATGCCTGTTCCCATCGCTGCTGATTTTGACGACGCCACGAAACCACAGCATGTTCGTCCCACATGCCACGCCCAACGGCGGCTCAATTTTGAGTTCAAAACTGCCTCCCACACTAGGACGTGGTCTTCGACCTCGTCCAGCGCTCGTCGGCGGCGGGGTCGCGCCCTGCCTCAGCCAACCTGTCGCGAGCAACTCGAGTACGCGGCAGGCCTATTCGCCAGGGAGGCGAATCAGTTCGACTTGGCCGGTGAAGCCCCAAAGAGCGTCAAACCGTTGTTCAAGCGAGGTCACCGCTGCATGGAGCCGGCGCTGCAGTTGTATAACGGCGCGCCCAGTTGCGCGGGCCAACGACGCCTTCAACGCCATGATGTCGCGGACGTCCTGGACGATGGCAGAGTGAGCGGCCGCATGAGCGGCATTCCCGGCCAAATCAAGTGCAGGGACAGGAACGTCCGCCAGAACCGCACTTCCCCTGCTGTAGTACCCGCCTCGGAACGGGCTTCCCCGTTTGCGCAGGAAGTACTCAATAACACGCTGATTCAGCAGGCCCATGACGAATTCAAGAGAGTAGCCGTCGCGAGGGTTTAGCACCATGACCTCGCCTGCGGTGCCGCCGGACGCCACCGCGACTCCGACCGTGTCGAACGCGTACTTGTCACCGGTCTGGTTAACCGAGTAGATGATTTTCGGACGGGTGAAGACTGTCTCCAGCGATTGGTGGCGACCGAACGCATAGAAAACCCCAGCTGGTGGTGGCGGAGACACGTCGCGCTTTTCCAAGGTGGCACGGTAGTGCCGCAAGTAAGCCCAGCCTAGGGGGAAGTTCTTCTCTAGGTAGGCCGGCGCCATGACCTGGGGCGTGCCGCTAGGGCCCACGGCGTAAGGAAAGACGACTAGGGAGTCGGCCTGAATCTCGCCAAAGGACTTCACTTGCCCCGAGTCAGCCACGTACGGGCGTGTCAGCGCTTTCTCAAGCTCCCACTGGGCACCCTCCTTTTGGAAAAGGACCGTGCGCCCGGTGTCCGTGTAGTTTGAGATGACAAACACGCTATTCTTGCTTGTCTGAACCCCGTTCTTTATTTCGACAAGGTCGCCTAGCTTGCGGCCGCTGGCGTACAGCATGGAGAGCACCGTGTGCTCCTCCAGCGTCCCGGGCAGAACCCATGCAGACTCTCCGAGTGCGCTCAAGACGGCACCCGGTTGGACGTACCCCTTGCCTGCGGGGTCAAGTTCGAACTCGGCCTGCTTGTGGATGTTGCGATAGCAGAACTCGGCTACGCCAGGCTGCAGTATCAGGATGCAGACGTACGCTGACTTACCTGCGAACAGCGACTCATTGCCGAAGTCCAAAACCTCACGCACGGCCATTTTGTCGGCCATGAGCTTGCGCAACTTGCTCGCCGATTCGATGGTGAGCCACTTGTTCGGTACCAGCAGACCAACGGTGCCCGCTGGCGCCAGTGCACGAAGTGCCCGCTCGATGAACACGAAGTACTTGTCGAATTGTTTGTGGCAGCTGGTGTACTTCGCTTTGTAGTAGTCAAACTCCCTGCGATTCGCCGTCCTCATGTCATCGGTTGTCACGTACGGCGGGTTGCCGATGACAACGTCGAACTCGGACGGGAGCCCTTCGTCCTCCCAGTCAATGGGCGCCGTCTCCTCGCGCGCAGCAGGCGGTCCAACGAAATCCGTCCCCACCACCGTGTTGCCCCAAACAACATTTCCATTCAAGTCAGGAAGGATTCGCTTTTCAGCAGGAAGCGTCTCTGCCGTTTCGTCCTCCAGGAGCTTCACCATCAAGCTAAACTTGGCGACTTCCACCGCGTTGAAATCAACATCTATCCCGAATAGGCACTTCTCCAGCAACTGCCGCTTTGCCTCGAACCTCAGTCTGAATTCATTCGCCGAGGCTTTGTAGATTCGCTTGTCCTTGGGGTTCCCCGTGAGCAGCAGACTGATGGCGGTGTTGGCCAGCTTATCCAGGGCATGCAACAGGAATCGGCCAGAGCCAATGGCGACGTCCAGGACTCGGACGGCGCAGAGCTCCTCAAAGGTCGACACCGGCGCGGCTGCAAACCGGGCGTCGAATGCGCGCTGGATGACTTCCTCGACCAGCGGCTGCGGAGTGGTGACAATCTCTCGGTCTTCGTAGGCGGGCTTCTGTACCAGGCAAATGCTTCCGTCGTCGAGAAGCTCGAGACGCCTGGCCAGAAAGTGCTCATACACCTGCCCCAAAAAGTCCGCGTCCAGTACGGCAAAGTTGTAGGGCGACGCAGGCGAATAGACTTCCTCAACGAAGTCGTGGAACAACGTCGCATTGAGTTCGTACTGGTCCTGCAGCCGGTCTTCGGCAACGTCAAAGAGCCCGGTGTTATACCGGTCATCCAGCTTTTTGAAGAACGTCCGCAGCTCAATGACGCTCCTCTTCCCCGCGACTTTCCGCAGAGTCTCGCGCACCTCGATGCCGCGGTCTTCGCACATGCGCAAGAAGATGATGCGGTTGACCACCTTCTGAGCCAAGTCGCTAAGTTCGTTAACCGTCAGGCCGGGATACCGCCCATGGAGCTCGTTCGCGAGGCGGACGCGCCAGCCGTTGATGCGCGCCAGAAACTTCGCGCTTACGGCGAGAGTCCCGTCGGTTGTGCTCCCGTAGAAACTGTCGATTGAGCCGTTCGCTACAGCGGTCCGGCCAAAGCGGGCGACCAAGTCATTGAAGCGAGCAGGGAGTTCCGCATAGCTGATGCTGTCCAGAAGTCCCACGTCTGCGTCGTCGGTGGACTTGGGTTCCAGTCGTGAATCGTAGATTCGAAGCGTCCGGAAGTTCGTTAGTATGGACACGGGCAGTCCCACCGTGTACCCGTAGCTACGAGCCTGGAAGGCTGCCGTCTTGTTGGTTGTTATATCGATAGAGGGCTTCTTAGCCTCTACGAAGAACTTCTTGGCCGATGCGATGCGGAACGTATAGTCTGGCCGGCCACCATCGCCTTCCTGCGACTCTTCCCGCAGAACGTCCTTGAGGTTGTTGGGTAGTCCTTGGGCATTCGCCATATCCCAACCCAGGAGCTCAAGGAATGGGTCGATGTACTCGACCCGTGCCTCCGTCTCTTGATAGCCGGAAGCTGATGCCATGAGCTTTGTCTCGTCGGCAGCAAATCGCGCCACGAGGTCAAGGAGCCGGGCCGGCGTCGTCACTCGCCGTCCCTCACAGCCACCTCGCCTAGGAGTCGATGTCGGCGACTGCGAATCCGAATGAGTGCGTGACGCAGCAGTTCAGCCTCATCTTGGGTGAGGCCTGCAGCCGTAAGCACCTTGTCGTCTTGCGTTTTGAGGAGCTGTAGCGGGCAGGTTCCTGCCCGAACAGCTTCATCAAGCTTCGCCAGGTTGGGTCGCACCGCCGGAAGTGGAACAAGCAGTTTTTCAATTTCGCTGGGAACGAGTTCAAGGACGCCGCCGCCGTAGTGACGTCCCTCAAGCTCCGCAGTCAAGGCTGTGAGACTGTTTATGAAGCAGTACACCAGCTTCCCGGCCGCCGGTCCATCTGGCAGCGGCGTTATGCGGTAGGCCGTGTCCGTCGTGTACGCGCCCAGCGGGTTTAAGATTAGACGCGGATAGTTGTGAGAGCGTTTAAGAAGCCCAATCGGGGTAGCGTAAACCGACGGCACGCTGAACCAGGGGCTCCGAACGCGGCACTTGTAGCGGGTATGCAGCTTCTGCGACTCGCCGAGTTGGATATATTCGCGAACTCGCTTTGGCAATCGCGCGACGTTTGCGTCCTTCGCGATGGAGAAGAAGTTTGTAGGGAGCCCACGCTGGCGATTTGCCTCATGTACCCTTTGGTCGTAGACCACGCCGGGGCAGTGCTCACTGCGGCCGAACATCGGCCTTACGAACTTCTCGAGGCCGTACTGAGCGACGGTGTTGTCGTCGACCAGGAAGAACTTGTTCGCGCCAGTGACGATACCGACGTCGACCGTCGCAACGTCGCAGAATCGCTTGACAGAGGGCAGCGCCTCGGCCTTCTCGAAAACCGCCAGCTCCGCCGGCTCGAGCAGCACCTTCATCCACTTTCCGTTCAGAACGCCGCCGCTTACGTACTTTGCTGTTCGAAACAGCTGTTCCGGGTCACCGTTCAAAAACGAGTTGTCCGGGGCCGCGTGGATGGCGACGCCCTCCGACTGGTCAGAAGAAGTCGCCTTCTTTTCGACCATTAGGAGCACAGTTCCCTGCAGGGCTGCTTCGAATAGAAGTTCGTTTGGGTCGACCATCAGCACCCGTCGCGACTGCTCGAGAAGGAACTTGCGTAACGAGCCTGCGTGCAGGACGTGCATCAGCTCCGACGGAATGACCATTGCGAGGCGCCCGCCGGGAGAAAGGAGCGCGACACAAGCAATCACGAACGGCACCCAGGCGTTAGTGTGCTTCGTGAAGGCCAGGGAGAAGCGCGCAAAGAGCTGCTCTGACAGCCGCTGGTCCTCTTCGTCCAGGTACTGGTAGCGGATGTATGGTGGATTGCCGGTTACTGCGTCGAAAGACGCCCCGGCGTCAAGCCGCTCGTGGGCCCATTGCAGGAAGTCCGCCCGTACGACCTGTGCCGAGCGCAACTTCAATGCAGTTGCTGCTTTCCGCGCCTTCGCCGCCTCGCCAGCAAGTCGCTCCACGCCAGTCACCGCCAGCTTGGAGGTGCTCAGGCCATTTAGCGCACGGAAGAACGCACCGTCCCCGCAGCTTGGTTCGAGGATGCTTTCGGGCTGGGCGCAGAGCACCCACCGCGACAGGAAACGGGCGACATCAGGCGGCGTGTAGTAGCCGCCACGGAGCTTGTCTTCGGTCTCGTTCTCTTTGAAATTCATACACGCGCGCGTAAGACGGCAAAGCCGCACCGTTGCGGCCACCTTATGTGCTGTTTAGGCGCCGTGTTTCTTCACGTCCGTTATCCCTCCAGCAGAGGCGCGCTCGCTCCGTCAAATGCACGAGTTTAGATGAACATGAGCCAGGAGTTACGAAACCGAAGCTGATGGTCACAGTCGGCACGTCTTTTCCGTTTTCGGCTTCAAATCTATCCTTCGGGTGAGCTTCGACTGGACCCTGGTAGGGTTGGAGCGAGACGAGGTTCTGCTTACCCTCAATGCGCAGGGCCTTGCACAAAGAGGCGGCGGTTGGCGCCGAGAGCCGGCCGTATGCTTTGAGGCGCGATGGTGCTGTCAAACGCCACGCGCAGCCACGCTATTCGGACTCGCACTTCCCGCTTCTCCTCCTCAAACTGAACTGGTCACTCCCAGGTCTGCACCATGAGACCCGCTGGTCCGCAAAAGGTCGGCCGCGGGTGTGTTGAGCCCTCTCTTCCCACAAAATTGCGTAGCCGGGCCATTTGTACAAGCGCGCCCAGCGGTCTCTCAACAGGGAGTGCCATTCTGCCGGCCACCTTCATAGCCCGTTGACCGCAGCCAGGAATAAAAGACTGCTGAGCCTGACCGGCTTCGCATCCCTCATCAGGGTCAGTGTGACGACGGTGGTAAGCGTCCGTTGGTCGGCGCCCAAGCGGTGCGACCGCCCGACCGCTGCAGCTCGTCGAATCCAAGGGTGTGGCAGCACTCGTCCTTTGACGACCCTACTACCCTCTCGGCTCAACGGTAGCATGCCCACCGACGACGAGATTCCCCTTCTCACCCTGGAACATTTCCACTCCGCAAAATAAACCGCCGTTCGCTATAGGTGGCATGGGGCCGCCATGGGGGTGGCCCAAAGTATGCGCCCCTGGCTCCAGCTTTGGTCGGCAGGGAGGCAGGGGCGCGGCGGATAAAGATGACTACAGCAACGCATAGGTATCGCCATTTATCCGCCTTGCGGAGCCCTGGCGATGACGACTTCATTGCAACTCATGGGGGACGTCGGCTACGACGAGCCCCTGCACTACCACGACGCACAGAGAGGCGGCTTCGTGTCGGTCCTCTCGAAAGAGCACGGCAAGACGCGGCAAGCATCCTTCAAGCTGGTCGACCTTGAATCGAACCTGAGCCGCTGGCACGGACAGCCTGACGTCTGGCTGTCGCAGTGCGAGTTCTTCAGGCCGAATCGGCGCAGGGTCAATCTGTGGCGAATGCCGCTGTGCTACGTCGACCTCGACACGTACAAGCTCGCACACCTCGAAAACCACACACCCGAACACCTGCTCCAACTTCTACTTGTTGAATGCATCGACCAATCCCTTCCGCCGCCAAGCCTCGTGGTGAGTTCCGGCCGAGGGCTCCAAGCGAAGTGGCTGTTCGAGTCTCCTGCACCGCGCGCTGCGCTACCACGCTGGGAGCGCGTTCAGCTTCAACTGTGCTCTGCCCTGCAAAGGTTGGGGGCCGACTTCGCGGCCATGGACTCCGCGCGCGTACTACGGCTCACAGGCTCGACAAACTCGCGCTCAGGCAAGGTAGTCCGCCTCGTCCACGAGTGCCGAACGCCGACTCTGGGCGGCGCGTTGCTGCCATCAGGAATCGTGGGCTATGACTTCGACGTGTTCGCGGACACCGTGCTGCCTCGAGCACGCGCGGACATCGTCCAGGAACGCTTGGCTCGGGCGACAGCCTCCGGGGACCGTGACGCAGCCACCACCGCAGCAGCGGCTGTTGAGAAGGCCCGGCGCGCAGCTGGTCTGGGTGGCCCTTCGACGGCAGGTTGCCTGCGCCAGTTGCAGGGGCACAAGCTTGCGTGGGACCGACTCGCAGACCTGCGACGACTCAAGGAGCTCCGCTGGCCAACACACGCCTATGCAGGCATCCCGTCCGGGCACAGGAACATGTTCCTGTTCCTCGCGGCTTGCTTCCTCGGCGACTGCTGCCCAATGCACGAGGTCTTGCCAGAACTCATTGCGCTGCGAGACGAGTTCGCACCGGGTTGGTCGCACGAAGAGCTGCTCTCCTCCACCACGTCGGCGCTGTCGCGCGCACGAGCTTGCGCAGCAGGGCAGACGGTCGAGTTCGATGGCATGAAGGTTTCCCCGAAGTACCGCTGGAGAAACAGTACGCTTCTTGAACGCTTGGCCATCACGCCCGACGAAGAGAGACAGATGCAGACCATCATCAGCAAGGCCGAGGCAACCCGGCGGAACACGGAGCGGCAGCGGTCAGCCCGGCGCGCACAGGGGATGCAACCTCGTGAACAGTACTTGGAAAACGCTGCGCAGCAGCGTCAGGCAGCTCAGCAACTGCGAGCCGATGGACTGAGTAACACGCAGATTTCCCAGGCGCTCGGAATCAGTCTCGCCAGCGCCAAGCGTTACACCCAAAAATCGACTGGCGCTTGAGCTGGCTCAAGTGTGTGGCTACATATGGGGGAGTGGCGTAGCCGGCAGACGGGAGCGCCATAGAACAGGCAGGCTCCACCACAACCCCTCAGTGTCCTTCGGGTGGGCGCGGAGCCGAGCTCACGGACCAGCGCGAAGCCTCACAATCCTCATGCGACACCCCGCCCTTCGGCCGTGTGGTGAGCACGCCCTCGTGACCTTGTGTAACCCACCGACATGACGCACACCAGACCGTTGTTCGAGAAGCCGCCGCACTACTCCCCCGAGCACATCCAACGAATCAGAACCCAAGTCGCAAAGATGAGCCCGGCCGTCTTTGCTTCGTTCATGAGGGTGAGCGCTTCGACGGTGCATAAGTGGGAATCCGCCTCCGTCGGTCAGCGCCCAAGCGGTGCGGCCGCTCGACTGCTGCAACTCCTTGAGTCCAAGGGCGTGGAAGCACTCATCGTTTGAGGAGGTTGCCCCGTTCGCGCAGCGTCTTCGACGCGACGCAGTACGACCGGAAAGTGCCTCATCAGTTGATGCGCACATCGCGCAAGTCGCAGGGTGCGGTCTGCGAAAGCGCCGTCACTTCGTCTTTCGCCGTTGACTAGTAGCTCCGCGACCCGGCTCCCACGGCAGCGCCGGAATGGCCGGGAATCTGACTCGCTTGAACTGCTCCAACATCAGGTCAAATGGCAGGTCCGAGCCGTACCCGTCGGTCACAACGCCATCCCCAGACGTGTGCCCGAGGAATCGCTGGAGGTACTTCGTCTTAAAACCGGCCTTCTCCAGCATGTCCTTCATTGTGTGCCGGAACGAGTAGAGCACCTTGCGACTGTCGGTGATGCCGAGCGCCCGCAGTTCGCGCCCAAAAAACTTCGAGAACGCGCCGCCGAGCTTGCCGTGCCAATCTTTGGCCAACGTTGGAAAAAGTACCGTCTCTTTGCGTGCTCGCAGGTGCTCGACATACCGCAACAGACCCAGCTCGATGAGCTCCTTTGCGACGGGGACCCGCCGTTGGGATGCGCCGTTCTTGAGCGTGCGACGGTGGCTTGCGGGCACCTCTTCATCGAACAGGTCGTGGTCTTCGTTCGTCGGGCGGTCAAGCAGTTCGAAGTACCAGCCATCGTCAGAATGCTGGCGCAGGTCGCTCAACGCCAGTCCGCACAGTTCCTCGGGGCGGGCGCCGGTGTAGAACATCATCAGCGGTATCCAGTAGCTTGCTTCGCCGGACTGCCCTCGCGAACGTTTGTGCGCTGTGTAAATCTCCGACCCGAAGATTGTGCTCAAGTCACCCTCATCGAAGGGCAAGCGCCGTTTGCGGCGTCGCTGGGCACTGTTTTCCTTGAAACCCAGCGTGTCAGCCGCCGGATTGACGTCCAGCAGATGCCGTCCCACGGCAATCTTGTAGATGGCGCGGATTTTCGAGATGCGTTCGTTGATGGTGTCGACGGCCAGCTCGCGGTCGCGCATAGACTGCGCGAAATCCGTCATCAACCGTGGCGTGACCGCATCGGGTGACATGGTGTTGTGAGCCGCGGCGAACCGTCGCAGGTCACGCCAGGGCGTCTGGGCCGCGATGGTCGTCGATTTCGGACGGTTATCGACGTGGTCTCGCCACTTTTCGAAGACGCTATCCCAGGTCGCCCCATTCGCATTCCCGGGCGCTCGCTCGGGGGCCACCGTGCAGAGCGGATGCTCGGCCGCCGGCACGACCTTGGCCGTGTCGACAATCTCCCCTCGCTGGCGCGCGAGTTGATGGTCGAGGGTCTCGACGACTGCGCGGAGAAAAATGTAGCAAGCCCGCTTTGCATCCTCTCCCTCAGGGTTGAAATCCAGGCCGCATAAATACAAGAACCCGTGCATGGCGGGATAGATGTCCTGGGTCTTGCCCTGCGCAAGCAACCGCCCCAGTTCGACCCGCTGTTTGGTCAACTGTTCACCGAGTTCGTCGAACTCCTCGTCGTCCAGACACTGCTCTCGCCGCTTCTCGTCGGTCAGCAGGACCTGCTGAGACCAGAATCGCCCAGCCGACCGCAACTGCTCGTCCGAAAGCTTGCTGACCCTTTTGGCCGCCATGGAGGCACAACTAAGGTCAAGCTTCTGACGTTTGGAGGTGAATTCGGCGTCGATGCGCGCGAGTTCGGCATGCGCGCGTGCCTTGGCCTCGCGAAGGTCCGACGTACCGAGACTTTGAACGATGTGCGTCTGGTGACTGGGGTATGCCGACCGGAGGGCGGCGGGGATGCGGCGGCGCACGTATTTGGTGGCGTGCTTGCCGCGCTCATAGATGTGCTCGGATATTGCTTTCATTGCCTGATTCACATGGTTGTGTCACAGGCCGTGTAGCAAGTGCTGCCGGCACTTAAAGCGAAAAGTGCCTGATTCCCTAAGAAATCAGGCACTTACCGGTGCTTTAACGAATTTTGGGGTGGCTGATGGGACTCGAACCCACGACAACAGGAATCACAATCCTGGACTCTACCAACTGAGCTACAGCCACCGCAAGCCGCGCATTATAGCCTCAGCTGGAAAGCGCTTCAGCGCGCGGCCACGGTGGCCGCGCCGGGCTTGGGCACCTTGATGCTGGCCTTGTAGCGGGCCTTGAGCGTCTCGTAGTAGGCCAGGCCTTCGGCGCCCGACCACCACTGCGACACCTGCTGCACTTCCTGGCCCAGGCGCTGGGCGTTCACCTCGCCGCGCGGCAGCACCTGGCTGACCTGCACCACGGCATAGCCCTGCTCGCCCAGGTTCACGCCGGCCCAGGCCGGCAAGGCCTTGGGATCGGCGCTGAGGGCGGCGTCGAGCACGCGCGGATCCAGGTCGAGCGGGGCGTCGCGCGACACGGTGACCGCGGCGCCCAGCGCGCCCGCATCGGCACCGCCCTTCCAGGCCGCCAGCTGCTTCTCGCCCTCCTGCTTGGCCAGTTCGGCGGCGCGTTGCGCGACCAGTCGGGCGCGCACATCGTCGCGCACCTCGGCCAGGCTCAGGGTGCGCGCGGGGTGGTATTCCACGATGCGCGCCGACACCAGCTGGTTGCTGCCGGTGTCGATGGCCTCGGTGTTGCGCTTGCTGGCGGTTGACTCGGGCGCGAACAGGGCTTCGAGCAGGCGGCGGTTGCTCAGCACGCCCTGGGCACCAGGGGCCGGCACGCGGTGCAGGCCCTTGGCGGTCTGGATCGTGAGGTTCAGGCGCTCCGCGGCGGGCTTGAGCGAATCGGGCTGCTCGTAGACGAGGTTGGTGAAGCTGTCGGCCGACTCGGCGTAGCGCTGCTGGGCCTGCTGCTTGCGCAGCGCGGCCTCGATCTGCGGGCGCAGTTCCTCGAACGAGCGCTTGGGTGGCGCCTTGATGTCCGTGAGCTGAATGATGTGCAGGCCGAAATCGCTCTCGACCAAGTTGGAGATTTCGCCCTTCTTGAGTGAGAACACGGCCTGCTCAAACGGCGGCACCATGGCGCCGCGACCGAAGAAGTCGAGGTCTCCGCCGTTCGCAGCCGAGCCCGGGTCCTGCGAATGGGCCTTGGCCAGTTCGGCGAACTTGGAGGGATCGGCCTTGACCTTGGCGAGCAGTTCCTCGGCCTTTTTTCGAATCTCCGCCTTCTGCTCGGGCGTGGCGCCCGGGGGCACGCTCAGCAGGATGTGTCTGGCGCGGCGCTCCTCGGCCCCGCTGAGCTGCGCGGCGTTCTGCTCGTAGTAGGCGCGCAGGTCGGCCTCGTTGAGCTTGACCGATTGCTCCAGCGCCGCGGCGTCAAGCACGAGGTACTCGATGTCGGCCTGCTCGGTGGCCTGGAACAACGCCTGGTTCTGGTTGTAGAAGGCCTCGATGTCGGCGTCGCTTGGCGCCACGCGCGAGGCAAAGTCCTTGGCCGCGAAGGTCTTGACGCGCACCTGGCGTTTCTGGAAGAAGGCATCGAGCGACATCCGCGCCATCGCGCTGCCGGCGAAGCCGCTGTCCTGCACGCTCTGCAACACCTGGCGCTGCGACAGGTCGGCGCGCACGGATGCCTCGAACATCTCGGGCGTCATGCCTTGGCGCGAGAGCAGTTGCCGGTAGGCCTCGACGTCGAGGCTGCCGTCGGGGCGGCGCATGGCGGCGATGGTGGGGTTGGACTGCAACTCGCGCGCGAGGCGCTGGTCGCTGGTGTAGAGGTTCAGCTTCTGCGCGGCGGCGGCCAGCACGCGCTCGCGCACCATGCGCTCCAGCGTGCCGTAGCGCGCCTCGTCGGAGTCCAGCATGGCGGGGTCGATCGTCGGCATCATCTCGCGCAAGCGCTGCGATTCCTGGCGGTGCGCCTGCTCCCACTCGGTGCGCTTGATGCTCTTGCCATCGACCGTGGCCACCGCTTCGCCACCCTCGCTGAACCGGGTGTAACCCTCGACCCCGAAGAGCACGAAGGAGGGAATGATCAGGATCAGCAGGAAGCCCATGAGGTACTTCTTGTGATCGCGAATGGAATCGAACATGCGAACGTCCTTGAGGTGGCGGGTCGAGTGCCGGATTCTGAGGGACAACAAAAAAGGCGAACCCGGGTTCGCCTTTTTGTGGTGGGTGCTGACGGGGTCGAACCGCCGACCTACTCCGTGTAAGAGAGCCGCTCTACCGACTGAGCTAAGCACCCATGTACTTGAATGGCCAGGTCAGTTGACCGCGTCCTTCAGTGCCTTGCCGGGGCGGAACTTCGGCACCTTGGCGGCCTTGATTTTAATCTCGGCGCCGGTGCGCGGGTTGCGGCCCTTGCGAGCGGGACGTTTGCTCACGCCGAACGAGCCGAAGCCCACCAGGGAAACGGTGCCGCCCTTCTTGAGCGTGGTGCGGATGGCGGCGATGGTGGAGTCGAGAGCACGCGTCGCAGCGGCCTTGGAGATGTCGGCGTGCTTGGCGATGTGTTCGACGAGTTCGGTTTTGTTCACGAAGAGCCCCTCTTGAAATGGATTGGGTGAAGCGTGTATTGGGCCGGGTGCGACGGCCGCCGCGGGGGCCGGCCGGTGTCTGCCCGGGAGCGCAGGCCCTGGCGGAAGTGCCGGAATCCATGCGCCGAACGATTAGACCCATGTGCCGCGGCGCGTGTCAACAAGACATCGGGCGCCGAGGCCCATGGGCCACACGAGCGGCGATTCTAGACGCAGATGCCCCACACAGGCCTCCTTCGCCTGGGGCATCGGCGCGTCGGCGAGATCAGCGGTCAGAGGAGCGAGGCGATCGCGCGGCCCACGTCGGCCGTGCCCGCGCGCCCGCCCAGATCGGCCGTGCGCGGCGCACCACTGTTGGGCTCCAGCGTGGCCTCGATGGCGCGCAGCACGGCGTCGTGCGCCTCGCGGTGGCCCAGGAAGTCGAGCATCATCGCGCCGCACCAGATCTGTCCGATGGGGTTGGCGACGCCCTTGCCCGCGATGTCCGGCGCCGAGCCGTGCACCGGCTCGAACAGCGACGGCTGGGTGCGGTCGGGGTTGAGGTTGGCGCTGGGCGCGATGCCGATGGTGCCGGTACAGGCCGGCCCCAGGTCCGACAGGATGTCACCGAACAGGTTGCTGCCGACGACCACGTCGAAGAAGTCGGGCCGCTGCACGAAATGCGCGGTGAGGATGTCGATGTGGAACTTGTCCACCGTCACATCTGGATACTCTTTCGCCATTTCGGCCACGCGCTCGTCCCAGTACGGCATGGTGATGGCGATGCCATTGCTCTTGGTGGCGCTGGTCAGGTGCTTCTTGGGCCGCGAACGCGCCACCTCGAAGGCGTAACGCAGCACGCGGTCGACGCCGTGGCGCGACATCACGGTTTCCTGCATCACGATTTCGCGCGGCGTACCGGCGTACATGCGCCCACCGATGCTGCTGTACTCGCCCTCCGTGTTCTCACGCACGATGACCATGTCGATCTCGCCCGGCTGGCGCGGACTGCCGTCGCGGCGCACGACCGGCGCGACCACGCCGGGCATCAGGCGCGCGGGTCGCAGATTGATGTATTGGTCGAACTCGCGGCGAAAGAGCAGCAGCGAGCCCCACAGGGACACGTGGTCGGGCACCTTGGCGGGCCAGCCCACGGCACCGAAGTAGATGGCCTCGTGCCCCCCGATGAGGTCCTTCCAGTTGTCGGGCAGCATCTGGCCGTGCTTCTCGAAGTAGTCACAGCTGCTGAAGTCGAAGTGGTCGAACTGCAGGTCGATGCCGAAGCGCGTGGCCGCGGCCTCGAGCACGCGCAGGCCCTCGGGCATGACTTCGGTGCCGATGCCGTCGCCGGCGATGACCGCGATGCGGTGCTTGCTCATGGGGGGTCTCCTGGTGGTGCCGTCGAATCGGTGCGCCACTGTAACGAATCCATTCGCAATAATCCGTGCATTGATTATTGAGCCAGGAGCAATTCATGGACCGCGCCGATCTGGAGATGGTGCAAGCCGTTCGCCAGCACGGCAGCCTGGCGCAGGCTGCTCAGGCCCTGGGACTCACGCCGTCGGCCATCACGCGGCGGCTGGCGGCGCTCGAGGCCTCGCTCGGCGTGCGCCTGTTCCAGCGCACCACGCGCCGCGTCAGCCCCACGGCCGACGGCGAGACCCTGTCGCTGCGCGCGGTCGAGCTGCTGCGCGGCTTCGAGGCGGCGGAGGCCGAGCTGCGCGAGCGCCAGGCCGAGCCCGCCGGGCCGATCCGCCTGGCGGCCACCTTCGGCTTCGGGCGGCGCTGGCTGGGGCCGGCGCTGGCGGCCTTTCAGGCGAAGCACCCGGCGGTGTCCATCCAGTTGCAGCTCACCGAGCGCCTGCCCGACCTGGCCGCCGAAGGGCTGGACGGCGCCGTGTGGCTGTGGAGCGCGCCCGACCAGCGCGCGGGCGAGTGGGTGTCGCGCCGGCTGGCGCCCAACCGGCGCGTGCTGGTGGCCGCCCCCGCCTACCTGGCGGTGCACGGCGCGCCGCACACGCTGGACGACCTGGCCATGCACCACTGCCTGGTGGTGCGCGAGCACACCGACGCCGACCCGAGGCGCCACGACCACTGGGCGCTGCAGCACGAGGGCGACGCCGCCCTGCGCCGGGTGGCCATCGCCGGGCCGCTGTCGAGCAACTCGGGCGAGCTGGTGCGCGACTGGTGCCTCGCGGGCCAGGGCATCATGCTGCGCAGCCTGTGGGACATCGCGCCGCAGATCGCCAGCGGCGAGCTGGTGCACGTGCTGCCGGCCTGGAGCCACCGCGACGCCGACATCCACTGGCTGGCGCCCTGGCAGGCGCAGTCGCCCAAGCGCATCCGGCTGCTCGTGACCGCCCTGGCCGAGGCCTTCCGCGACGAGCCCTGGCGGCCCGCGCCGGCGCTCAGCGCGGCGAGCGCACGACCAGGCTCACGCCGAAGGCCGTGACCGCGATGCCCGCCACCGTGAGCGGCGTGATCGGCTCGCGAAACAACAGCCAGGCGATGACGGCCGTGGTCGGCGGCACCAGGTACATCAGGCTGGCCACGCTGGCCGCGGCCCCGCGCTGGATCAAGAGGTAGAGCAGCGAGCTGCCGCCCAGCGTGAGCCCCAACACCGACCAGGCCATGGCGCCGATGAACTCGCCCGTGTAGTGCATGGGCTCGGACTCCAGCAGGGCCAGGGGCAGCGTGACGATGAAGGCCGCGATGAGCTGCACCGTGTTGGCGGTGCGCACGTCGCAGGCCTGAACGAAGCGCTTCTGGTACAGGGTGCCGGCCGTGATGGCGAACAGCGCGAACACCGCGTACGACAGGTTCTCCGCATTGGCGTGGTCGCCCGGCGAGCCGTCGACCAGCTTGCGCGACACCACCAGCACCAGCCCCGCAAACCCCAGCAGCAGGCCCAGCCACTGCCGGCGCGACACCTGTCCCTGCGCGCCGCCCACGGCGCTGAGCCAGATGGCGGTGAGCACCGGCTGCAGACCGACGATGAGCGAGGACAGGCCCGAGCCCATGCCGGCCTTCACCGCCGCCCACACGCCGCCCAGGTAGCCCGCGTGCATGAGCACGCCGACGACCGACAGGTGCAGCCACTGCGCGCGGTTGGCCGGCCACTTCACGCCGGCCCAGACGATCCACGGCAGGAAGCACAGGATGGACAGCGCGTAGCGCATCGCCAGGAAGGACAGCGGCGGTGCGTGCGGCATGCCGTAGCGCGCGACGATGAAACCCGTGCTCCAGATCAGCACGAACACCCAGGGCATGGCGCGCAGCCAGGCGTTGTCGGTCGCGGGAGGACTCACGGGCTCGCTTTCAACGGGAACGCGCGCGGATCTCGGGCAGCGCCTTCTGCAGGTAATAGACCATGGACCACACCGTGAGGACGGCCGACATCCACAGCAGCCAGGTGCCCCACAGGCGGGTGTCGATCAGACCGAACAGCCGGCCGTCGAACAGCAGGAAAGGGATCGCGATCATCTGCACCATGGTCTTGACCTTGCCGATCATGTGCACGGCCACGCTCTTGGTGGCGCCGATGATGGCCATCCACTCGCGCAGCGAGGAGATCGCGATCTCGCGACCGATGATGATGAGCGCCGCGAACACGTCGGCACGGCCCATGTGCACCAGCACCAGCAGGCTGGCGCAGACCAGGAACTTGTCGGCCACCGGGTCGAGGAAGGCGCCGAAGGCCGAGGTCTGGTTGAGCTTGCGCGCCAGATAGCCGTCGGCCCAGTCGGTGAGCGCGAAGACGATGAACATGGCGGTGGCCACCAGGTTCTGCTCCGCCGGACCGAGATGGCCCACGTAGAACACCCCCACGATCAGCGGAATCGCCACGATGCGGGCCCAGGTCAGCAGGGTGGGGAGGTTGAAGAACATGGGCGGATTATGCGGGCTGGTCCGCGCGGGCCAGGACGGGGGCCGCAGCCACCGAGCGCCACTGCATAATTGACGTTTACGTCAACGTCAACGCCACCCCGGCGCACCCATCCCCTCAGGAGCACAAGCATGGAGATTGCAGGCAAGGTATTCATCGTCACCGGCGGCGCCTCGGGCCTCGGCGAAGGCACGGCGCGCATGCTGGCGGCCAACGGCGGCAAGGTCGTCATCGCCGACATGCAGGCCGACAAGGGCGAGGCCGTGGCCAAGGACATCGGCGGGGTGTTCGTCAAGTGCGACGTGAGCAGCGAGGCCGATGGCCAGGCCGCGGTCGCGAAGGCGGTGTCGCTGGGCAAGCTGATGGGCCTGGTCAACTGCGCGGGCATCGCCCCGGCCGAGAAGACCGTGGGCAAGAACGGCCCGCACGCGCTGGCCGTCTACACCAAGACCATCATGGTCAACCTGGTGGGCAGCTTCAACATGATCCGCCTGGCCGCCGACGCGATGTGCAAGAACGATCCCGAGTCGACCGGCGAACGCGGCGTGCTCATCAGCACCGCCAGCGTGGCGGCCTACGATGGCCAGATCGGCCAGGCGGCCTACAGCGCCTCCAAGGGCGGCGTGGTCGGCATGACGCTGCCGATTGCGCGCGACCTGGCGCGCAACGGCATCCGCAACATGACGATCGCCCCCGGCATCTTCGGCACGCCCATGCTGTTCGGCATGCCGCAAGAGGTGCAGGACGCGCTGGCCGCCAGCGTGCCCTTCCCCAGCCGCCTGGGCACGCCGCAGGACTACGCCAAACTGGCCAAGCACATCATCGAGAACGACATGCTCAACGGCGAGGTGATCCGCCTGGACGGCGCGATCCGCCTGGCGCCTCGGTAAGCCGGCGCTTCGGGCGTAGAGTCGCGCCATGAAGCGCTGGCTCTCCCCCCTCCTCCTGACCTTGCTGCTGGCGGCCTGCGCGCAGCCGCCCGCCGCACCCCCTCAGCCCGAAGCCGCCTCCGGCTACACGGCGAAGCCGGGCTGGTCTTTCGAGCGCTTCGCCGTCGCTGCCGCCAACCCGCTGGCCACCGAGGCGGGCGCGCGCGTCCTGCGCGAGGGGGGCAGCGCGGTGGACGCCGCGATTGCGGTGCAGATGGTGCTGACGCTCGTGGAGCCGCAGTCCAGCGGCATCGGCGGCGGCGCGTTCCTGCTGCATTGGGACGGCCGGCGCGTGCAGGCCTACGATGGCCGCGAGACCGCGCCGGCCGCCGTCGACGAGCGCCTCTTCCTCGACGCCCAGGGCCAGCCGATGCCCTTCGCGCAGGCCGTGGCCAGCGGCCGTTCGGTGGGCGTGCCGGGCACCGTGGCCATGCTGGCGCTGGCGCACCGGCAGCACGGCCGCCTGCCCTGGGCGCGGCTGTTCCAGCCCGCCATCGACCTGGCCGAGCGCGGCTTTCCCGTGAGCCCGCGGCTGCACACGCTGCTGGCCGCCGAGCGGGCACTGCCGGCCGACCCCGTGGCCCGCGCCTACTTCTACCGCGCCGATGGCACGCCGCATCCCGTCGGCCATGCGCTGCGCAATCCCGAGCTCGCGGCGGTGCTGCGCGACATCGCGGCCATCGGGCCACGGGCCCTGGTCGACGGCCCGGTCGCGCGCGCCATCGTCGACAAGGTTCGCCAGCACCCCAGCCTGCCCGGCGCGCTCACGCTGGACGACCTGCGCCGCTACCAGCCGCGCGAGCGCGAGGCCTTGTGCCACCCGCTGCGCACCGGCGGGCGCTGGGTGCGCCTGTGCGGCTTTCCGCCGCCCAGCTCGGGCGGCATCGCGGTCGGGCAGATCCTGGGCCTGCTATCGCGCACGCCGCAGGCCCTGGCCGGGCTGCGCGACGGCCGACCCGGCGCCGACTGGCTGCACGCCTACACCGAGGCCTCGCGCCTGGCGTTCGCGGACCGCGCCCAGTACGTGGGTGACCCCGACTTCGTGCCCGCGCCCGGCGGCGACTGGAACAGCCTGCTGGCCCCCGAGTACCTCAACGCACGCGCCCAGCTCATCGGGCCGCAGCGCATGCCCGAGGCCCGACCGGGCCGGCCGGCCGGCGCGACGCTGGCCTTCGCGCCCATGCCCGCGCAACCCGAGGCCGGCACCAGCCACATCAGCATCGTCGATGGCCGCGGCAACGCACTGGCCATGACCACCACCATCGAATCGGCCTTCGGCTCGCGCCTGATGGTGAGCACCGATCCCTCGCGCCCCGGCGGCTTCCTGCTCAACAACGAGCTCACCGACTTCAGCTTCGCGCCCGCCGATGCCCAGGGCCGCCCCATCGCCAACCGCGTTCAGCCGGGCAAGCGGCCGCGCTCGTCCATGGCGCCCACGCTCGTGTTCGACGCGCACAGCGGCGAACCCCTCATGAGCGCGGGCAGCCCGGGCGGCGCGCTCATCATTCACTACACCGCCAAGGCCCTGCACGGCAGCTTGCACTGGGGTCTGCACCCGCAGGCCGCGCTGGACCTGCCCAACTTCGGCACCCTGGGCGGCCCGCTGATGCTGGAGCAGAACCGTTTCCCCGACGCCACCGTGCAGGCGCTGCGCGCCCTCGGCCACACGGTGCAAACGGTGGAGATGACCAGCGGCGCGCAGGCCCTGGTGCGGCGCGGCGCGCGCTGGCTGGGCGGCGCCGATCCGCGGCGCGAGGGCATCGTCGCAGGCGATTGACCGCCACCCCCGTCGGCGCGAGAGGTCCCGTCCACACAGGCCACGGACCTGGCCGTGCCGCTCCGTCGGCCAGGCATCCTCGAGGGGGCCGCGCGCGGCGCGGCGGGGGTGCTTCATACTCTCCCCCTTCCCCATGGCCATCCCCCAGAGCTTCATCCAGGAACTGCTCACCCGCGTCGACGTGGTCGACGTGGTGGGCCGCTACGTGCAGCTCAAGAAGGGCGGCGCCAACTTCATGGGGCTGTGCCCCTTCCACGGCGAGAAATCGCCCTCGTTCAGCGTCAGCCCGTCCAAGCAGTTCTATCACTGCTTCGGTTGCGGGGCGAACGGCAACGCCATCGGCTTTCTCATGGAGCACACGGGCATGGGCTTCGTGGAAGCCGTGAAGGACCTGGCCGCCCAGGTCGGCCTGCAGGTGCCCGACGACGCCGCCTCGCCGCAGGACCGCGAACGCGCCGCGCAGCAGCGCCAGCAGCAGGCCACGCTGACCGACGTGCTGGAGAAAGCCGCGCGCGACTACCAGAAGCAGCTGAAAGCCTCGCCGCGCGCCATCGGCTACCTCAAGGGCCGCGGCCTGTCCGGCCAGATCGCCAAGGTGTTCGGTCTGGGCTACGCGCCCGAGGGCTGGCGCCACCTGGCCGGCGTGTTCCCGGACTACCAGTCGCCGCTGCTCACCGAGTCGGGCCTGGTGATCGAACACGCCGACGAAAAGGGCCAGGATGGCCAGGCCAAGCGCTACGACCGCTTCCGCGACCGCGTGATGTTCCCCATCCGCAACGTCAAGGGCGAGTGCATCGGCTTTGGCGGGCGCGTGCTCGACAAGGGCGAGCCCAAGTACCTCAACTCGCCCGAGACGCCGGTCTTCAGCAAGGGCCGCGAGCTCTACGGACTGTTCGAGGCGCGCACCGCCATCCGACAGCACGGCTACGCCCTGGTCACCGAAGGCTACATGGACGTGGTGGCGCTCGCCCAGCTCGGTTTCGGCAACGCCGTGGCGACGCTGGGCACGGCCTGCACAGCCGACCACGTGCAGAAGCTGTTCCGTTTCACCGACGCCGTGGTGTTCAGCTTTGATGGCGACGCCGCCGGCCGGCGCGCCGCGCGCAAGGCGCTGGACGCCGCCCTGCCCTGGGCCAGCGATACGCGCAGCGTGAAGTTCCTCTTCCTGCCCACGGAACACGACCCCGACAGCTTCATCCGCGAGCATGGCACCGAGGCCTTCGCCGCCCGCGTGAAGGAAGCCATGCCGCTGTCGCGCTTCCTGCTGGAGGCCGCCGGCGCCGATTGCGAGCTCGACACCGCCGAAGGCCGCGCGCGCATGGCCAGCCAGGCCCGCCCGATGTGGAGCGCCCTGCCCGACGGCGCGCTCAAGAGCCAGCTGCTGGCCGACATCGCCCACACCGCCGCGCTGGACGCCCAGGACCTGCTGCGCCTGTGGGCGCCGGCGGGCGGCCGCGGTCAGCCGGGCAGCGCCTCGCCGCGCACGGCCCGCGCCCGCCAGGAACCGCGCGACCACGGTGCGGGCCCTGAGCGCGATCATGGGTACGAACACGGTGGCGGATACGGGCCCGGTGCCCCGCGCCGCCGCCAGGGGCAGGCCGCCACCCAGCACGCCTGGCATGGCCGCTCGTCGGCTTCGCGCCGCGGCCTCATGAGCCGCGAGGACCGGGCTTTGGGCCTGCTGCTGTCGCATACGCCGTCCTGGGACCAGCTCTCTGCCGACGACCACCACCTGCTGGCCGAGCTGCCTGCGCCGCACGGCCCCCTGTTCGCCTGGCTCGAGGCGCAACTGCACGAACACGGTCACCAGCCCTGGGCCGCCCTGCGCGAGGCCCTGCGCGGCCACGAGCACGAGGCGCTGGCCTGCCAGCAGGTGGAGCGCTGCGCCCTGACCCCGGGCGCCGAGGAAGACGCCGAGGAACTGGGCGGCGTCATGCTGCGCCTGCGCATCGAGCACCTGAAGGCCCTGGAGGTCGAGGCCATCGCCCGCGCCGGCAACGACCCGGCCGAACTGCGGCGTTATGCCGACATCCAGGCCCAGCGCAAGGCGCTGGAGCACCAGATCGGGGCCGCGCCGGTATAATCCTCGGTTGCACCGCAAGCGCGACAGCAGCACCTCCGGCACCGGCCCGGCCCTCCTGCAAGGGCTACATGGCAACACCGCCTGGCCACCCCGCCCTCCCCGGGCGCGCGGAAACCCGCAAGGACTGCACACCAAATGATCGCCCCACAGCTTGCAGGCCCGCCCGCACCGGCCCGTGGCGGGTGCCGTGCTCTTCCAAAACCACCGGTTGACCCCAAGTAGGGTTTTCTGGCGGCTGTTGGGTGTTCTGCCGGTTCCATCGACGTTTTTTTGAGGTTCCCATGCCCGCGAAGAAAGCCAGTCCGTCCGCTGCCGCCACCAAGACCGCCGCCAAGAAGGCCGCTCCTGCCAAAGCCCAACCGGTGGCCGCTCCCAAGAAAGCCCCTGCAGTGACGACCAAGACCACCCCCACCAAAGCCGCCGCCAAGGCCGCGCCGGCCAAGAAGGCCGCCGCCAAGACCACCGCCAGCAGCACCGCGAAAAAAGCCAAGCCCGAGGCCCTGGCCGAGGAGCTGCTGGAAGGCGAAGCCCCCGCCAAGAAGAAGCCTGGCCGCCCCGCCAAGGCCGCGGCCGACAAGCCCGCCGCCAAGCGCGGCCGCAAGCCCAAGGCCGACGCCAAGGGCAAGGGCGAGGACGATCTCGACGACGCCGACCTCGGTGACATCGACGAGGACCTCGTCGGCGACGACGTGCCCGAAGAGGCCAGCACCGAGGAAGCGCAGCCGGTCGAGAAGGCCAAGCCGCTGCGCATGAAGATCAGCAAGGCCAAGGAGCGTGCGCTGATGAAGGAATTCGGGCTGGACGAGACCGTCCTGTCCGAGGAGGAGGCGCGCGCCCGTCGCGAGCGCCTCAAGACCCTGATCAAGCTGGGCAAGACGCGCGGCTACCTCACGCACGGCGAGATCAACGACCACCTGCCCGACAAGCTGGTCGAAGCCGAGACCCTGGAAGTGGTGGTCTCGCTGCTCAACGACATGGGCGTGGCCGTCTACGAACAGACGCCCGACGCCGAGACGCTGCTGCTCAACAACACCGGCCCCACCGCCGCCACCGAAGAAGAGGCGGAAGAGGAAGCCGAAGCCGCCCTGTCCACCGTGGACAGCGAATTCGGCCGCACCACCGACCCGGTGCGCATGTACATGCGCGAGATGGGCACGGTGGAGCTGCTCACGCGCGAGGGCGAGATCGAAATCGCCAAGCGCATCGAAGGCGGCCTGCACAGCATGATGGAGGCGATCAGCGAATCGCCCGCCACCATCGCCGAGATCCTGGCCATGGCCGAGGAGATCCGCGAAGGCAAGGTCGTGATCTCCACCGTGGTGGACGGCTTCGCCGACGCCGACGAGGCCGACGACTACGTCGCCGAGGAAGACTTCGACGACTACGACGAGGCCGACGACGACGATGGCAAGGGCGGCTCCAAGGCGCTCACGCGCAAGCTGGAGGAACTCAAGCGCGAGGCGCTGGAGCGTTTCGACGCCATGCGCGGCATGTTCGAGAAGCTGCACAAGACCTACGACAAGGAAGGCTACGGCAGCCCCCACTACGCCAAGACGCAGCAGGCCATCACCGAGAAGCTGATGACCATCCGCTTCACGGCCAAGGCGATCGAGAAGCTGTGCAGCACCGTGCGCGGCCAGGTCGACGAGATCCGCAAGAAAGAGCGCGAGCTGCGCCGCATCATCGTGGACAAGTGCGGCATGCCGCAGGAGACCTTCATCAAGGACTTCCCGCCCAACCTGCTCAACCTCAAGTGGGTGGAGAAGCAGGCCGCCGCGGGCAAGCCCTGGAGCACGGTGCTCGAACGCAACATCCCGCCGGTGCAGGAACTGCAGCAGGGCCTGATCGACATCCAGAGCAGCGTGGTGGTGCCCATCGAGCACCTCAAGGACATCCACAAGCGGATGAACAACGGCGAGGCCTCCTCGCGCGACGCCAAGAAGGAAATGATCGAGGCCAACCTGCGCCTGGTGATCTCCATCGCGAAGAAGTACACCAACCGCGGCCTGCAATTCCTGGACCTGATCCAGGAAGGCAACATCGGCCTGATGAAAGCGGTGGACAAGTTCGAATACCGCCGCGGCTACAAGTTCTCGACCTATGCCACCTGGTGGATCCGCCAGGCCATCACGCGCTCGATCGCCGACCAGGCGCGCACCATCCGCATCCCGGTGCACATGATCGAGACCATCAACAAGATGAACCGCATCAGCCGCCAGCACCTGCAGGAGTTCGGCTTCGAGCCCGATGCGTCCATCCTGGCCGAGAAGATGGAGATGCCCGAGGACAAGATCCGCAAGATCATGAAGATCGCCAAGGAACCGATCTCCATGGAAACGCCGATCGGCGACGACGACGATTCGCACCTGGGCGACTTCATCGAGGACACCACCAACACCGCCCCCATCGAAGCGGCCATGCAGGCTGGCCTGCGCGAGGTGGTGAAGGAAATTCTCGACAGCCTCACGCCGCGCGAAGCCAAGGTGCTGCGCATGCGCTTCGGCATCGAGATGTCCACCGACCACACGCTGGAAGAAGTGGGCAAGCAGTTCGATGTCACGCGCGAACGCATCCGCCAGATCGAGAGCAAGGCGGTGCGCAAGCTCAAGCACCCGAGCCGAAGCGACAAGCTGCGCAGCTTCATCGACTCGCTCTGATCGGGAGGGTTGACCAGGAAAAAAGGGAGCCATTGGCTCCCTTTTTTTTCTGGTCGAGTGGATCAGGTGCGGCGGGGCCGCACGACCAGCTCAAGGTAGCCCGTCGCCGCATCGGGCTCGCGCGCGAAGTCCCAATCGGGCAGCCAGGCGATCAGCAGCTCGGCCGTGGTGCGCACGCAGCAACCCGCCATCACATGCCCGCCCCACACACGGCCCTGGGCGTCCGCCACGCTCATGTGAAAGTGCGCGTGGTCTGTGCCCAGCGAGCCGCTGAGCGTCAGGATCTCACTGGGCCCGGGCACGAGCAGCACATCCTCCGCCGCCGCCAGGCGCAGGCGAGCGTCCACCAGGCTGCCGATGCCCGCGACCACGAAGGCCGCGCGCTGCCGGCGCTCGCGCGCCGCCGATTGCAGCGCAGCGCGCAGGTCGTCACCGGGGCTCAGGCGCAAAGGCAGGTGGTCCATGGTCGCGGTCTACATCAGCTCATCGAGAAATCCGCGCGCCGCCGGCGACAGCGGATGGCCGTTGCGCTGGTAGATATAGAACGCGCGCTCGATCGCGGGCTCGACCAGCGGGATGAAGCTCAGCTTGAGGTCGCGGCGCAGGGCCCTGGCGTAGTCGGGGGCGGTGGTAACGCCCAGGCCCTGGCCGACCAGCGCGAGCGCCGTGGGCAGGTGCTCGACGACGGTGGCGTCTTCCATGCGCTGGGTGCGGCCGTGCCGCCACAGCGCCTCGCGGATGTCTTTCTCGAACGTGCTCGGGTAGCAGATCCAGGGATCGTCCTGCGTGTCGCTCCACCGGATGGACCGCTTGCGCGCCGAAGGGTGCGCGGACGAACAGACGAACTGGATCGCGACCTTGCGGAAGAAACGGCGTTCCACGCCGGGATCGCATGGCCGGTCCGGACCGATGCCGAACTCCACCGCACCGCGCGAGACCGCGGCGGGAATGTCCTCCAGCGCCGTGTCCATGATCTGCACGCTGACCTGCGGGTGCCGGGCCGAGAACGCGGCCAGCGCCGGGGGAATGAGCGTGCAGGCGAGCAGGCTCGGCGCGCTGAAGCGCAAGGAGCCCCGCTGCAGCTGGCGGACGTCGGCCGCGCTGATGGCGATGCGGTCCAGATCGTCGAGCATGCGCTTGGCGATGGGCACCAGCTGCAGGCCCATCTCGGTCGGCGTGATGCGTTTGCCCTCCCGATTGAACAAGGGCAGGCCGACCTCGGCCTCCAGCTGGCGGATCACCATGCTGACGGCCGACTGCGTCAGGTGCAGTCGGTGCGCGGCGCGCGTGAAGCCGCCGGTCTCGACCGCGGCGATGAAGGCCCGCAGTTGCCGGAGACTGATGTGCATCAGCTGAACTTATGGGTGGGTCAAAAAACAGCGTTTGAATCCTAGCACCGGGGGCCGCAGACTCCAGCGCCAGCACACACCCCATCCACGACGCCCATGCCCCGAATCACCTTTGTCAGCCCCGATGGCGGGCGCAAGACCATCGACGCACCCGATGGCGAAACCCTGATGCGCGCCGCGACGCAGCACGCGGTGGACGAGATCCTGGGCGAATGCGGCGGCGCCTGCTGCTGCGCCACCTGCCATGTCTACCTCGACGACGCTTCCCTGGCCAGGCTGCCGCCGGCCAGCGAGATGGAACGGCAGGTCCTCGAATTCACCGCCGCGCCGCGGCGAAAGGGCAGCCGGCTGGCCTGCCAGGTGCTGGCGGACCGCTTGAGCGACGGGCTGATCGTTGAACTGCCAGCGACCCAGATCTAGGCGCCCCCCAGACACCCTTCCACCACCCCCGCCATACCGCCATGTCACAAGTCCCTCGCCCCCGCTCCTTCCAGCTCCATCCCGACGACAGCCCCTGGGAGCCCGCGGACTACAACATCCTCTGGGAGGACGGCCGCGAGTACGGGCGCTTCCGCCGCGTGCTGCGCCGCGACGCGCACGGCCTGACCGTCATCGCCCGCTTCGTGGCGCCGCCGGGCAAGGCCTGGAAGATCATGGGCCGCGCACCCGAACTCGGTGAAGAGGTCTACATCATGAAAGGCGCCTACTACGACACGCGCGGTCGGGTCGTGGCCAGGGAAGGCAGCTTCATGTACAACGCGCCGGGCGCGCTGCACGGCGGCATCTCGACCGACATGACGCTGTACCTGCACTGGTGCAGCGGCAAGCCAGACGAGATCGTGTCGGTGGACCTGATCGACTTCGAGGTGGCGCCCGGCGCCTGATGCCGCGGGGCCGCAGCCCTCAGCCCATGTGCAGGCCGCCGTTGACCGAGAAGTCGGCGCCGGTGGAATAACCCGCCTCGTCACCGGCCAGCCAGGCGATGATGGATGCGATCTCGCTCGGCTCGCCCAGGCGCTTGACGGGCACGGTGGCCACGATCTTGTCCAGCACGTCGGGGCGGATCGCCTTGACCATGTCGGTGCCGATGTAGCCCGGGCTCACGGTGTTCACCGTGACGCCCTTGTTGGCCAGCTCCTGCGCCAGCGCCATGGTGAAGCCGTGCATGCCGGCCTTGGCGGCCGAGTAGTTGGTCTGGCCGGCCTGCCCCTTCTCGCCGTTGACCGAGCTGATGTTGATGATGCGGCCCCAGCCCTTCTCCACCATGTCGGGCACGACCTGCTTGGTCACGTTGAACATGGAGTTGAGGTTGGTGCTGATGACCGCGTCCCAGTCCTCGCGCGTCATCTTGAGGAACATGCGGTCGCGCGTGATGCCCGCGTTGTTGACCAGCACGTCGATGGAGCCATGGTCGGCCTTGGCCTTGGCGAACGCGGCGACGGTGGAATCCCACTCGGCCACATTGCCCACGCTGGCGTGGAACGTGAAGCCCAGGGCCTTCTGCTCGTCGAGCCACTTCTGGTAGTCGCGCGTGGGCCCGCAGCCGGCAACGACCTTGAAGCCCTCCTTGTGCAGGCGCTGGCAGATGGCGGTGCCAATGCCCCCCATGCCCCCCGTGACGTATGCAACCTTCTGACTCATGGTGACCTTTCCAGGCGATTGTTGTTGAACACGTTCATGCTAGCCGCGCGCTCAGCGCTCGACAGCAAGGGAAACCCCCATCCCGCCGCCGATGCACAAGGCCGCGAGGCCGCGCTTGGCGTCGCGGCGCTGCATCTCGTGCAGCAGCGTCACCAGCACGCGACAACCCGAGGCACCGATCGGGTGCCCGATGGCGATGGCGCCGCCGTTGACGTTGACGCGCGACGGGTCCAGCTCCAGCGCCTTGTTCACCGCGCAGGCCTGGGCCGCAAAGGCTTCGTTGAGTTCGAACAGGTCCACGTCGGCCGCCTTCCAGCCCGCGCGCGCCAGCGCCTTCTTCGACGCCGGCACCGGCCCCATGCCCATGGTGGCCGGGTCCAGGCCGCTGGTGCCGAAGGCGGCGATGCGCGCCAGCGGCTTCAGGCCCAGCGAAGCCGCTTTCTTCGCGCTCATCACCACCACGGCGGCGGCGCCATCGTTGATGCCGCTGGCGTTGCCCGCCGTCACCGTGCCCGCCTTGTCGAACGCGGGACGCAGGCCGGCCAGCGCGTCGGCGCTGGTCTTCTTGTTGATGAACTCGTCGGCGTCGAAGACCAGGGCGTCGCCCTTCTTCTGCGGGATGCTCACGCCCACGATCTCGTCCTTGAACCGGCCGGCCTCCTGCGCGGCCGCGGCCTTCTGCTGGCTGCCCAGGGCCAGCGCGTCCTGCATCTCGCGCGTGATGCCGTGCGCCTTGGCCACGTTCTCGGCGGTGATGCCCATGTGGTACTGGTTGTAGACGTCCCACAGGCCGTCCACGATCATGGTGTCGGTCATCTTCCAGTCGCCCATGCGCTGGCCGTCTCGGCTGCCGTTGAGCACATGCGGCGACGCGCTCATGTTCTCCTGGCCGCCGGCGATGACGATCTCACTGTCGCCGGTCTGGATGGCCTGGGCCGCGAGCATCACGGCCTTCAGGCCCGAGCCGCACACCGCGTTGATGGTGAGCGCGGGCGTTTCCTTGGCGATGCCGGCCTTCATCATGGCCTGGCGCGCGGGGTTCTGGCCCACGCCGGCCGCCAGCACCTGGCCCATGATCACTTCGCCGATGGCGTCGTTGGGCAGGCCGCTGCGCTCCAGCAGCGCCTTGATGACGGTGGCGCCGAGTTCGGTGGCGGGCGTCTTGGCCAGCATGCCGCCGAACTTGCCGACGGCGGTGCGGGCGGCGGCGACGATGACGATGTCTTCCATGGATGCTCCTGTGTGATGCAAAAAGTGGGTCAGGCCTTGGCCTTCACATAGCGGCCCGGCGCGGGCTCGATGGCGCCGTAGGCTTTGCCTCGGCCATAGGTCTTGGGCGCGGGAATCTGCTTGCCTCCCATGGGCTTGAGCCAGGCGGCCCAGTCGCTCCACCAGCTGCCCGGGTGCTCGGTGGCCTGGGCGATCCAGTCCTTCACGTTCTCCGGGAAGGCGCTGGAGCCGCTGGTCCAGTGGCTGCGCTTGCCCTTGCTCGCGGGGTTGATGACGCCGGCGATGTGGCCCGAGGCGCCCATGACGAAGCGCTTCTTGCCCGGGAACAGCTGCGTGCTGCCGTAGGCGCCGCCGATGGGCACGATGTGGTCCTCGCGCGAGCCGTAGATATAGACCGGCAGCTTGACCTGGCGGAAGTCGATCTTCTGCCCGCAGACCGTCACCTCGCCGGGCTTGATCAGGTCGTTCTGCAGGTACATGTGGCGCAGGTACCAGGCGTAGTAAGGGCCGGGCAGGTTGGTGCTGTCGGAGTTCCAGTACAGCAGGTCGAACGGCGGCGGCGTTTCGCCCTTGAGGTAGTTGCCCACCACGTAGTTCCAGACCAGGTCGTTGGGCCGCAGGAAGCTGAAGGTGGTGGCCAGGTCGCGCCCGGGCATGAGGCCGCCATGGGCGAACTGCATCTCGCGAAAGCGCACGAAGTTCTCGTCGATGAAGACATCGAGGATGCCGGTGTCGCGGAAATCGAGCAGCGTGGTGAGGAAGGTGGCGCTGTGCACCGGCTGCTGGCCCCGGCCGGCCAGCACGGCGAGCGCCGTGCCCAGCATGGTGCCGCCCACGCAGAAACCCAGGGCGTTGATGTCCTTGGCGCCGCTGATGTCGCGCACCACCTCGATGGCCCGGATGACCGCGTCCTCGATGTACTGGTCCCAGGTGGCCTGCGCCAGCGACTCGTCGGGGTTGCGCCAGCTCACGACGAAGGTGCGGTGGCCCTGCTCCACCGCGTAGCGGATCAGCGAGTTATCGGGCTGCAGGTCGAGGATGTAGAACTTGTTGATGCAGGGCGGCACCAGCAGGAAGGGCCGCTCGTACACCTTGGCCGTGAGCGGCTTGTATTCGATGAGCTGAAACAGCTCGTTTTCGAACACCACCGCGCCTTCGGTGGTGGCCACGTTCTTGCCGACCTCGAACACGCTTTCATCGGTCATGGACACGTGGCCCTGCTTGATGTCGTGCAGCAGGTTGGCCACGCCCTTGGCGATGCTTTCGCCCTGGGTCTCGATCGCCTTCTTCTGCGCCTCGGCATTGAAGGCCAGGAAATTGCTCGGCGCGCTGGCGTCGATCCACTGCTGCACGGCGAAGCGCACGCGCGCCTTGGTCTTGGCGTCGCCCTGCACGGCCTCGGCCATGGCCATGAGGGTGCGGGCGTTGAGCAGGTACGTGGCCGCCGTGAAGGCCGCCAGGGGGTTGCCGCCCCAGGCCTCGGACGCGAAACGGCGGTCGCCCTCGGGCTTGGCCGCCAGGCCCTGGTTCCACAAGGCCGCGGCGTCCTTCAGGTAGGTCTGCTGAATCTCCAGCAACGTGGCCGGATCGAGCGAGGCCTGGGCGCCACCGGCCTGCTGGAACAGCTCGGTGAAGGCCGGCATGCCCATGGGCGCGGCGCCCTGCGCGGGGGGCATGAAGGCGCGCAAGGCCGCCATGGGATCGGGCGTGGGCCCGGCCGCCGCGGCCGCGGCGCCAGGAAACGACTGGGCCATTTGCGTCCACTGCCGCACCAGGCCCTGCTGGAACTCCTGGGCCGCCTGCGCCCAGTCGGCCGTGTCGTTCTTCTTGCCCGATGCCATGCCAGTCTCCTCAGCTTTCACGCTAGGCCTACAGTGTCGGCCCTTGTCTTCAGGAATGTCCCAGTATCCCTGCGCCGCCCAATGCGGGGCTTGACGCCAATCAACGAGAAAGCAAGCCGTGTACCTGGTCGTGATCGCTTGGATGTACGTCGTGCTGATGATGTCGGTGGCCGAGGCCACGAACACGACCGGCTCGGTGCTCGGGGCCATTGTGACCTTTTTTCTCTATGGGGTACTCCCCCTGGTCGTGGTCGTGTACCTGCTGCGCACGCCGCAGCGGCGCCGCGCGATCAAGGCGCGCGAAGCGGCCGAGGACGCGGCGCACGCGGCCGGTCGGGCGGCTCCCTCAGCCCAGCCAGACGCAGGCGGCGAAGCGGCCGGCGCCGCCGAGGCGGGCGGCGTCGCGCCGGTGCGAAAAGAACCTTGAGCGCTCGCTGACGGTGCACCAGCCGGCGCTGCCGTCGTTGCCATACAAGGAGCGCAAGCCGGCCGCCGACAGGCGCTGGCGCGCGAGCGCGGGCAGGTCCGCCCACCACTTGCCGCGCGTGGGGTGGGCGTGGAAGTGCGCGGCGGCCGCGCGGTCGGCGCTGACGAAGGCCTCCCACACCTCCTCTCCCACCTCGAAGGCCGTGGGGCCGATGGCCGGCCCCAGCCAGGCCATCACCTCGCCCGGACCAGCCACCTCGCGCAGCCGCTGGAGCGTGGCCTCCAGCACCCCGCCGTGCAGGCCGCGCCAGCCCGCGTGCGCGGCGGCCACGGCACGGCCGCTGGCGTGGGCGAACAGCACCGGCAGGCAGTCGGCCACCATGATGGTGGCGGCCAGGCCGGGCGTGTGCACCACGGCCGCGTCGGCCTCGGCGCCGTCGGGCGTGCCGGCGTCCAGCACCGCGACGCCCGTGCCATGCACCTGGCGCAGAAACACCGGGCGCGCCGGCGCGCAGAACGCGGCCAACCGCTGCCGGTTGACGGCGACGGCGGCGGGATCGTCGCGCACGTGGTCGCCCAGGTTGAAGCTGTCGAAGGGCGGCGCCGAGACGCCGCCCGCGCGCGTGGTGCACAAGGCGCGCACGCCCGCGGGCGCGGGCCAGTCCGGCGTGAAAACGGCGGCGGGGGTGTCCGGCGCCATCAGGCCGCGATGCCGCAACAGCCCTGGGCCATCAGGCCTCGGCGTCCGGACAGGCCGAGGGCTGCGCCTTCTGGAAGGCGTCCAGCGCCATGCAGGCCTCGAACGCGGCCATGGTGCGCGGCAGGCCACTGAAGTCGGCCTTGAAGCGCTGGCCGTTAAAAATCTGCGGCACCAGGCAGCAATCGGCCATGGTGGGCGTGTCGCCGTGACAGAAGCGGCCCGAGGGACCGGCGGCGAGCTGTTTCTCGAAGGCCTCGAGGCCGACGCGCACCCAGTGGCGGTACCAGTCGTTCTTCGGCTCCTCCCCCACCTTGAGCTCGTTGACGAGGTACTTGAGCACGCGCAGGTTGTTGATCGGGTGGATCTCGCAGGCCACGATCTGCGAGAGCGCGCGCACGCGGGCGCGGCCCAGGGCATCGGTAGGCAGCAGCTTCGCGCCGGCCTGGGTTTCGTCCAGGTACTCCATGATGGCCATGGACTGCGTCAGGCGCGTGCCGTCGCCGAGTTCCAGGGTGGGCACCAGGCCTTCGGGCAGCTGCTCGGACCAGGCCGCCTGCTTGTGCTCGCCGCGCGCGATGTGGATCGGCACGTACTCATAGGGCAGGCCCTTGAGGTTGAGCGCGATGCGCACGCGAAACGAGGCCGAAGAGCGGAAGTAGTTGTAGAGCTTCATGGCCCCCGAGGATAACCCCCGGGGGCTTCTGCACCGTGGCGCTCAGGCGCCGGCCAGCGCCGGGTAGTCGGTGTAGCCCTTCTCGCCGCCGCCGTAGAAGGTGGCCCGGTCGGCGGGATTGAAGGGACCGCCCTGGCGCAGGCGCTCCACCAGGTCGGGGTTGGCGATGAAGGGCTTGCCGAACGCCACCAGGTCGGCGCCATCGTTCAGCGATTGCTCGGCCAGCGCGAGGTCGTAGCCGTTGTTGACCATCCAGGCGCCCTGGCCACCGGCCGCGCGCCAGGCTTGGCGCAGCGCGGCGTAGTCGAAGGGCCGGTCCTCGATCTGGCGCGGACCGCCGGTGGCGCCCTCGATGACGTGCACGTAGGCCAGGCCCAGCGGGCCGAGCTCGCGCGCCACGTACTCGAAGAGCGGCTGCGGGTCGGCGTCGACGATGTCGTTGGCCGGCGTCACGGGCGACAGACGGATGCCGGTGCGGCCCGCGCCGATGGCGCCGACGACCGCCCGCGTGACTTCCAGCAGCAGGCGCGCGCGGTTCTCGATGGCACCGCCGTAGGCATCGTCGCGCTGGTTGGCGCCGGTCTTGAGGAACTGGTCGAGCAGGTAGCCGTTGGCGGCGTGGATCTCCACGCCGTCGAAGCCGGCCTCGATGGCGGCGAGCGCGGCGCGGCGGTAGTCGTCCACGATGCCGGGCAGTTCGTCGGTGCGCAGCGCGCGCGGCGCGGAGGTCTCCACGAAGGTCGGCACGCCGTCGACGATGAGCACGGTCTTGGTCTTGGCCGTGACGGCCGAGGGCGCCACCGGCGCGCCTTTGCCCGGCTGCAGCTCGGTGTGCGAGACGCGGCCCACATGCCAGAGCTGGGTGACGATCTTGCCGCCGGCCTGGTGCACGGCCTCGGTCACGCGCTTCCAGCCGGCGATCTGCTCGGGCGCGTACAGGCCCGGCACGTCGGCGTAGCCCTGCCCCTGGTGGCTGATGGCGGTGGCCTCGGTGATGAGCAGGCCGGCGCTGGCGCGCTGGCGGTAGTAGGTCGCCATCAACGGCGTGGGCACGGCGCCGGGCGCGCGGTTGCGCGTGAGCGGCGCCATCACGATGCGGTTCTTGAGTGCGATGTCGCCCGCGCGGGTGGGCTCGAACAGGGTGGTCATGGGCGGATTCTCCGGATGAAGGGGCGCGGCCCACAGGCCGCCGACACCCGCATTCTCCGGCCGCGCCGCAAAGGGCCTACGCCCCGTACGGCCAAGCGATTGGCGCTAACCGGCGCCGCCCCGCCAACCGCCTCAGCCCACCACCAGCTTCATCAGCGGCATCACGCGCTCGCTTTCGCTGCGCCGCTCCAGCGCCAGGCGCATGTTCATCTGCGCCACCTGGGTGTGCTCCACCGCCAGGGCCTGGGCGCGGGCGCCCTCGCCGCGCTTCAGGGCATCGAACAGCATGTGGTGCTGGCGGTGCGCATAGAGCATCCAGTCGCGGTCCATGGCCACGGTGCCCTGCATGGGCAGCATGGCCGAGGCCGGCGCGAAGGGCAGCTTGTCGTTCAGCACCACGGCGCGCTGCAGGGCGCGGTTGCCGCAGGCCTGCAGGATGAGCTCGTGGAAGCGGTCGTTCATGCGCGCGTAGGCCGCGTAGCTTTCCAGCGTGAGCGGGTCGTCGGCCAGCAGACGGTCGCCTTCGTCCAGCACGGCCTGCAGGTCGTTCTGCAAGGCTCGCGGTATCCCGTGTTCGGCCACCAGCCGCGCGGCCATGCCCTCCAGGTGGCCGCGCACGGCGATGGCGTCGACCACCTCCTGCGCGGTGAACTGGCGCACCAGGTACTTGCCGGTCTCGTTCGCCTCGACCAGGCCTTCCTGCTCCAGCGTCACCAGCGCGGCGCGCACCGGCGTGCGCGAGGCGCCCAGGCGCTCGGCCAGCTGTTGTTCGGCCAGCCGCTGGCCGGGCTCGAACTGGCCCGACAGGATCCAGTCGCGCAACTGCATCAAAACGGTTTCTTGCAAGCTCATGGTCGAAACTGTACACTGCATTTGCAAAACGGGATACCGTTTTAGACAGAACCCCCCACCCAAACCTTCCAGAGCCCCATGAAAGCTGAACTGAATCAACGCCTTACCCAAGTCGGCCCCGGCACGCCCGGCGGCAATCTGCTGCGCCGCTACTGGCAGCCCGTGGCCCTGGTCGACGAGTTCAACCCGGCGATCGATCCGGCCATGGCGGTTCGCCCGGTCAAGCCGGTGCGGGTGCTGGGCCAGAACTTCGTGCTGTTCAAGAACAGCGAGGGCCGTTTCGGCCTGCTCGACCGCGATTGTCCGCACCGCGGCGCCGACCTGGCCTACGGCCGCAACGAAGGCGACGGCCTGCGCTGCCCCTTCCACGGCTGGAAGTTCGACGTCGAGGGCCGCTGCCTGGAGACGCCCGCCGAGCCCGCCGGCAGCACCCTGTGCAAACGCGTGACGCAGAAGAGCTATCCGCTGATCGAGCGCAGCGGCGTGCTGTTCGGCTGGTTCGGCCCCGAGGGCATGGAGCCCCCGCCCCTGCCCGCGCTGGATTGCTTCAGCGCGCCCGACACCCACGTCTTCGCCTTCAAGGGCCTGTGGAACTGCAACTGGCTGCAGTCGCTGGAGGTGGGCATCGACCCCGCGCACGCGTCGTACCTTCACCGCTTCTTCAACGACGGCTCGCTCGACGACGCCTACGGCAAGCAGTTCCGCGGCGCCAGCGCCGGCGAGGTGGACGGCGAGCGCTGGCCCATGACGCGCGTGATGCGCGAGTTCGGCCAGCCCGAGATCCTGCACGAGCCCAAGCCCTGGGGCCAGCAGCTCACCGCGCTGCGCCGCCTGAACGACGAGCTCACCCACGTGCGCGTCACCAACTGCGTGTTCCCCCAGACCTTCGTGATCCCGCTGTCCGAGACGATGACGATCACGCAGATGCACGTGCCGGTGGACGACACCCACAACTACTGGTACGCCTTCTTCACCAGCTTCGACAAGGCCGTGGACAAGGACGCCATGCGCAAGCCGCGCCTGGACGCCGTGACCCTGCCCTTCTTCCAGCCCAAGATGGGCCGCCACAACGACTGGGGCTTCAATGCGAAGGAGCAGGTGGAGCGCACCTACCTGGGCATGGGCGAGGAAGACATCAACGTGCACGACCAATGGGCCTGCGAGAGCATGGGCGCCATCCAGGACCGCACGCGCGAGCACCTGGGCACCAGCGACAAAGTCATCATGGCCCACCGCCGCATGTTGCAGCAGGCCATCGACACGGTGGAACAAGGCGGCACCGCCCCCGGCATCGCCGACGCGGCCAAGCATGGCGACATCCATGGCCCCGACACCATCGACGGCTTCGCCCCCACGGGCGACTGGGACGCCTGGTGGCGCAAGGCGGTGAACGACCGCCGCGAGCGTTCGCCCTGGAGCGCGAAGGACGCGGCCACGGCGGGCGCCAAATGAGCTTCGCCGAACGCTGCGGACTCCACACCCCCGAGCGCGAAGCCGCCTGCCAGCGGCTGGAACGGCTGATCGCCGAGCGCGGCATCGAGCGCGTGCGCGTGGGTTGGTGCGACGCGCACGGCCTGCTGCGCGGCAAGACGCTGATGCCACACGCCGCCGTGCGCGCGCTGCGCCAGGGCGTGGGCATGGTGGGCACGCTGATGCTCAAGGACACCGCCGACCGCACCGCCTGGAAGGTGTTCGAGCCCGGCGGCACGGCCGACCTGCCCGGCTTCGCCGGTGCCTCCAACCTGCTGCTGCTGCCCGACCCCGAGAGCTTCATCGAGCTGCCCTGGTCGCCCGGCACCGCCTGGCTGCGCGCCCAGCCCTGGCATGAGGACGGCCGGCCCGTGGCCTTCGACAGCCGGCGCGTGCTGCAGGCCGCGCTGGAGCGACTGGCGCAGCGCGGCCTGGGCTTCACCACCGGGCTGGAAGTGGAATTCCACATCTACCGCCTGACCGACGCCACGCCCCAGCTCGACCCCGAACTGGCCGCCTGGCCGGGCCTGCCGCCGGCGGTGCAGATGGTGCACCCGGGCTACCAGCTGCATGGCGAGGCCATGACCGACATGGCCGAGGATGCCCTGCGCATCGTCGAACGCACCGCGCTGGGCCTGGGGCTGCCGCTGCAGTCGCTGGAGATCGAACTCGGCCCGAGCCAGGTGGAGGCCGTGTTCGACGCCACCGACGCGCTCACCGCCGCCGACCAGATGGTGCTGCTGCGCAACGGCGTGCGCCAGGCGCTGCGCCGCGAGGGCTACCACGCCACCTTCATGTGCCGGCCGCCCTTCCCCGGCATCATGTCCAGCGGCTGGCACCTGCACCAGTCGGTGGTGGCGCTGGACGGCGGACGCAACGCCTTCATGCGCGACGCGCCCGCGCCCGGCACCGACCCGCGCGACGCCACCCACACGCTCAGCGAACTGGGTGCCGGCTGGCTGGCCGGTCTGCTGGCGCACGCGCCCGCGCTCACGCCGCTGTGCACACCCACCGTCAACGGCTTCGGCCGCTTCCGCCCGAACGCGCTGGCGCCGCAGGCCATCCTGTGGGGCCGCGACAACCGCGGCGCCATGCTGCGCGTGGTGGGCGGCGCGGGCGACGGGGCCACGCGCATCGAGAACCGCCTGGGCGAGCCGGCGGCCAACCCCTACGTCTGCATGGCCGGCCAGATCCACGCCGGCCTGGACGGCGTCGACCAGCGACTGGCCGCCCCCCAGGGCACCGAGGCACCCTACGCCGAAGGCAGCCAGCGCATCCCCAACAACCTGGGCGACGCCCTGGCCGCGCTGCGCGCGGACGCCGCCATGGTCAAGGGCCTGGGCGAGACCGTGGTGAACCACTTCTGCCGCATCAAGCAGAACGAGTTGGACCGCCACGCCGCCGCCGAGGACAAGACCGACTTCGAACGCCGCGAGTACTTCTCGCGCTACTGAACCCCACGCACCATGATCAAGATCCGAATCATCAACGCCGACCAGAGCGAGACCGAACTCAGCGGCGCGCCCGGCAGCAGCCTCATGAAGGTGGCGGTGGACGCCGGCGTCAGCGGCATCGCGGCCGACTGCGGCGGCACCCTCACCTGCGCCACCTGCCACGTCTACGTGGACCCCGCCTGGGCCGACAAGCTGCCCGCGCCAGCCACCGACGAAAGCGACATGCTCGACTTCGCCGCCGCGCCGGTGCGGCCCGAAAGCCGCCTGTCCTGCCAGATCGTGCTGACGCCCGAACTGGACGGCCTGGTGGTCACGCTGCCGGCCAACCAGTATTGAAGTGGCACACTCCGGGGTCATGAACGCCTACGTCATCACCCCGCCCCCCACCGTCTCCGTGCCCGTGGTCGGGCGCGCCGAGCGCTTCCCGGTCCACCGCATCTACTGCGTGGGCCGCAACTACGAGGAACACGCCAAGGAGATGGGCTTCACCGGCCGCGAGCCGCCCTTCTTCTTCCTCAAACCGGCCGATGCCATCGTGGTGGCCGACGCCGGCCAGACGGCCAGCATCCCCTACCCGTCCCTGACCCAGAACCTGCACCACGAGATCGAACTCGTGGCCGCCATCGGCACCGGCGGCAGGAACATCAAAGCCGCCGACGCGCTCCAGCACGTCTTCGGCTACGCCGTGGGCCTGGACATGACCCGGCGCGACCTGCAGGGCGAGATGAAGAAGCAGGGCCGCCCCTGGTGCATCGGCAAGGCCTACGACCAGTCCGCCCCCATCGGCCCCATCACCCCGGCCGCCCAGGCGGGCAACATCGCCAAGGCCGCCATCTGGCTGCAGGTCAATGGCGCCGACCGCCAGCGCAGCAACGTCGGCAAGCTGATCTGGAACCTGGCCGAGACCATCGAACACCTCTCCGCCGCCTGGGAACTGCAGCCCGGCGACCTCATCTACACCGGTACCCCCGAGGGCGTGAACGCCGTCGTCAGCGGTGACACCCTGCACGGCGCGGTCGACGGCTTGGTGCCCATCACGGTCAAGATCGCCTGAAAACCGCCGATCTTGGGGTTTGACCTCTGATACAGGGGCACACCCAAGGTTTAAGCTTGAACCAGTTCACCAACCCCGGAGACCCTCCCATGATCCAGCGCAGAACCCTGCTTCAATCCGGCGCGGCCATCGCCCTCGGCGCCCCGGCGCTCACCGGCTTCGCCCAGCAAAGCGTCACGCTCAAGTTCCACACCTTCATGGCGCCCCAGTCCAACGTGTGGCTCAACATGCACAAGGCCTGGATGGACAAGGTCGAGAAGGACTCCGGCGGACGCATCAAGTTCGAGGCCTACCCTGCCATGACGCTGGGCGGCTCGCCGGTGCAGCTGTACGACCAGGCGCGCGACGGCGTGGTCGACGTCGTCTGGACCCTGCCGGGCAACACCCCGGGCCGCTTCCCGCGCATCGAGGTCTTCGAGCTGCCGTTCATGATGAACAACGCCGAGGCCACCTCCAAGGCCTACTGGGAGTACGTGCAGACGGTGGCCCAGGACGAGTTCAAGGAAACCCAGCCCATCGCGCTGCAGGTGCACGGCCCCGGCATGTTCCACATGCGCAACAAGCTCATCAAGACCGCCGACGACCTGCGCGGCTCCAAGGTGCGCGGCCCCACCCGCCAGATCACCAAGATGCTGGGCCTGCTGGGCGCCACGCCGGTGGGCATGCCGCTGCCGCAGATTCCCGACTCCCTCTCCAAGGGCGTGATCGACGGCTGCGTGATCCCCTGGGAGGTGGTGCCGTCGGTGAAGGTGCATGAACTCACCAAGTTCCACAGCGAATTCGCCCCGGCTGGCGGCGCGCTGTACACCACCACCTTCGTGATGGCCATGAACAAGGCCAAATACAACAGCCTGGCGCCCGACCTCAAGGCCGTGATCGACAAGAACTCGGGCATCGAGACCTCGGGTTGGCTCGGCAAGACCCAGCAGGCCGGCGACGCCGCCGGCCGCAAGGCGGCGGCCGACCTGGGCAACACCATCTACCAGATTCCCGCCGCCGACGCGCAGGAGTTCAAGCGCAAGGCCCGCCTGGTGGAGGTGGAGTGGATGCAGGACATGGACAAGCGCGGCTTCGACGGCAAGAAGCTGTTCGAGACGGCCAAGGCCCTGATCGAGAAGCACGGCAAAAAGGCTTAAGCCGCCCGATTGCTTGACCAGCCGGGGACATCCCCGGCTTTTTTTTGCGTTCCGCCCACTACACTGCCCCGATGCTGCGTCCGCCCGCCAAGTTCTGCCGCCACTGCGGCACCGCTGTGCAGATGCGCCTGCCCGACGACGGCGACACGCGCGAGCGCGCGGTCTGTCCGGCCTGCGGCACGGTGCACTACGACAACCCACTGAACGTGGTGGGCACGGTGCCCGCCTGGGGCGCCGAAGGGGACCGGGTGCTGCTGTGCAAGCGCAACATCGAGCCGCGCTGGGGCAAATGGACCCTGCCCGCTGGCTTCATGGAGCTCGGCGAGACCACCGCCGAGGGCGCGCTGCGCGAAACCGACGAAGAGGCCGGTGCGCAGATCGAGCTGGGTGAGCTCTTCACCCTCATGAACGTGCCGCGCGTGGGACAGGTGCATCTGTTCTACCGCGCGCGGCTGCTCAGCGAACGCTTCAACCCGGGGCACGAGACCATCGAGGCCCGGCTGTTCCGCGAAGACGAGATCCCCTGGGACGAGATCGCCTTTCGCACGGTGCGCGAAACGCTGCAGTGCTATTTCGCCGACCGCCGGCAGGGCCGCTTCGGCTTCCACACCATCGACATCGTGTGAGGCATGGCCAGCAACACGCCACTCGTGTTGCGCCTGGGGACGGCCCAGACCCTGGCCTGGGCCTCCAGCTACTACCTGCCGGCCATCCTGGCACGGCCCATGGCCGAAGGCGCGGGCGTGTCCGAGGGCATGGTGTGGACGGCGTTCTCGGCAGCGCTGCTGCTGTCGGCCGCCATCGGCCCGTTCGCCGGGCGCGCCATCGACCGCTTCGGCGGCCGGCCGGTGCTGGTCGCCAGCAACCTGGTCTTCGCCGCCGGCCTGGGCCTGCTGTCGCTGGCGGATGGGCCGGCGCCGTTGTTCGCTGGCTGGCTGCTCATTGGCGTGGCGATGGGCGGGGGCCTGTACGAAGCGGCCTTCTCGGCGCTGGTGCGCCTGCAAGGTGAGGCCGCGCGCGACGCCATCACCGGCATCACCCTGCTCGCGGGCCTGGCCAGCACGCTGGGCTGGCCCCTGTCGGGCTGGATGGAGGCGCAGTGGGGCTGGCGCGGCGCCTGCCTGGGCTGGGCGGCGCTGCACCTGCTGCTGGGCCTGCCGCTCAACGCCCGCCTGCCGCGCGCACTGGCCTTGCCACCCCCCCGGCCGCACAGCGACGGCCAGGAGACGGGCGCGCCACCACGCGCGCCCCGCCACGTGGCCTGGGTGCTGGCCTATGTGTTCGCCGCCACCTGGTTCGTCAGCACCGCACTGGCCTCGCACCTGCCGGCCATGCTCATGGCCAGCGGCCTCAGCCTGGCCGGCGCGCTGGCCGTGGGCGCGCTGGTGGGGCCGGCGCAGGTGGCCGGCCGCCTGCTCGAATTCGGCGGGCTGCGGCGCTTTCACCCGCTCGTGTCCGCGCGCGTGGCCGCCGCCATGCACCCCGCGGGCGTGCTGGTGTGGATGGCGGCCGGCGCGGTGGCCGCGCCGGTGTTCGCCATGCTGCACGGCCTGGGCAACGGCATCCTCACCATCGCCAAGGGCACGCTGCCGCTGGCCTATTTCGGCCCAGTGGGCTATGGCCGCCGGCAGGGCTGGATCGTCGCGCCCTCGCGCGTGGCCCAGGCCTTCGCGCCGCTGCTGTTCGGCGCGCTGGTGGAGCGCTGGGGCGCGCAGGCGCTGTGGGTGTCGGGGGCGCTCGTGGCCAGCGCGCTGCTGTGTCTGCTGTGGCTGCACCCTTCACCGGCCACCCCCAGGGCCTAAGGGTTCGCCCTGTCATTCCAAGGCGGGGGCTCCCACCGGCCGGCCCCGCGCTTGGACCGGCCATTGGCTTTAGTGCCTAGGCGTCTCATGTGACTGGAACATGAGCTGATGACTCCGTCACCCATGCAGCGTCGTGGTGATCACTGGAGTCGACATGGAAGAACCCGATCTGTCCACCTGGCTGCAGGACTGGCGACACGCCGCGCGCAGCGAAACGGCGCTCGGCATACACAGCCTGGACCCGATCGTCGTGTCGATCGACGACGACAACTGGGTCACCCTCTCGGCCACCGCGTCGCCCGAGATGCTGCGCCTGGACATGGTGCTCGACGCGGACCTGCCCGACGAGGTCATTCCCTGGCTGGTCCGCCAGATCCTGCACTGGACCTTCGACCACCCCTACGCCGAAACCGCCCTGCAATTCGCCCTCGCGCCCGACGCGACGCTCCTGGCCTACACCCACCTGCGCGTCTCGCCCGAGGACGACGCGCCGGTGGTCATGGACAGCATCCACACCGCGCTGGACCAGGCGGAGGACGCCTGGGGGCAGATCCTGGTCGACGCCCTGCTCAAGGCCCATCTGGACGAGCGCGTCCCGGCCGGCGAACCCGCCAGCCTCGCCGCCTGAGGGCGCCACGCCCATCACCCAACGCCCTCGCGCACGCATCGACATGAAGCACTGGACGCGACAGCCCTACGAACAGCACCGCCATTTGTGGTCGACGTCAGACTCGAGCACCCGCCGCCAGAGATCGGGCAACACCCCGTCCGACGAAGCATCGTCGGAGGAGCTCGCCACCCCCCTGCTCCAGCAACAGGCGGCCCAGCACATCGCCTTGGCGCACGCCTGTCCGTCCTGGCGCCACCCAAGGGGGAGCGCCAGCTTCGGTGCGATTCACCCGCCGGACGGTGCCATGCCCGTGCACACCCCGCTGGCGCTGCCCGCCCTGCCAGACGCCCCCGGCATGGCCGGCACCCAGTCTCTGATGCCCTGGGCGCCCCCGCCACGGCTCCCCGGGGACATGGCGGCGGAGATCACGCAGAACCAGCGCCACCGCGTGGCATTGACAGTGCACAACAAGAGCGTGGTCTATGGGCTGTGGGCGCTCACGGCGATTGGCCAGGTGATCCTGGCCAGCGTGAGCGCGGGCGCGGGCGTGGGCGGCCAGGCCTCTCCGGCGCCCGCCTTCCTGAGGAGCTTCTTCTCCTTTTACGACGGCTTCATCGTCAACAGCGACCACCGCTACGCCCATCGCGACTACCAAAAGGTGCAGGGCCTGCTCGAACAGGCCCTGGAGGACTGGCGAACCATGGCCCGGCAGGTGAACGGGCAGCCGCTGGACGAAGCCTCCGAGCAGCTGCTGGCCGCGACCCGCTACGCCGTGACGCTGCTGGCCGAGGTGTTGAGCGGGATCGAGTCGACCTTCCTCACCATCCCGCAGGCCAAGCTGCTGAAAGCCCATCGCGATCTGTCGCTGGCCGCCGAAGACAAATGGCTGGAGCGCCAGCGACTGCCCGATACGGTTCTCAACGCCCCCCAAAGGGCGGCGCTGGACCAGGAGATGCACGCCCTCCTGGATCAGCTCCATGCCTTGCCACACCAGCGCCACCCCCCTGCGACGCGCCGCGATCTCAAGCGCCTGCAACTGGAGGTCCGCCGAGGGGAACGTCGGATTCGCCGTCTGGAAAAGACGGCACCCCACGATCCCCAGCTGACCGCCCTGCGCGCCGAGCAGGCCGATCGGCAGCACCGGCTCGACCAGCTGCGACCCTTCTTCAGTCGAGGCCAGGGCATCGCCCTGCTGGGCGACCCCCGCGATATGGGGCTGCGGCAATTGGTGGAGATGCGCGATTGGGAGATCAACAAAATCACCGTGCCCGCCTCGGTGGCCTCCACGCTCACCGGCCTGATCGTGTCGAACCTGCACCTGGGCGCTCTGGCCTCACAAGGAACAGGCATTGCCGGCTCCTTGCTCGGCCTGTTGCTGACGCCGATCAGCTTCCGGTTCGCCGAACTCGACATGGAGGTCGCCCAACGGGAGCGCCTGAGCACCGCCGCCGGCATTCGCAGGGTGTTCGGGCGACTGGCGCACGCGGTCGCCCTCAAGAACGACATCGTCGGTGAGTCCGCCCAAGCCACCATCGGCAGGTACCTGGTTGACAACCAGATCACCACCTTGCGCGGCGAGTTCAAGGCGCACAAACAAACCCAGTGGTACACGGGCATTCGCGCGCTCAGGGCGCAGTGCGTGTTCCTGGTGACCACGCCGGTGGCGGCCATCGTCCTGGGCAGCGTGGCCCTGGCCCTGATCATCGTGGCCAACGTGGCCACGGCCGGCCTCGTGAGCGTGGTGGGCCTGGGCATCACCGCCGCGGTGCTGGCGCCGTTCTATGCCAGCATCTGGCACCGGCTGCGCAAAGCCAAGCAGGCCAAGGACCACGACAAGCAACAGCTGCGCATCGAGCAGCACCTGCAAAAGGTGCTGGGCACGGACTACACCCAGTGGATCTACACGCTGTCCGACACCGAGTTCGATCGGCGCATGCAAGTGGCGAGGCTGAGCGCGCCCAAAGGCTTGCGCCAGGGGCTGGAGCGCCAGGCCTTGCTCAAGCACAACAAATTCGTCGCCATCGAATGGCTCTCGCGCGATCTCTTGGGCGCCGCGCAACAGGCCGGCCTCAAGGGTGAGGCCGTGCGCGAGTGCTTCGCGGCACAGATGCTGCGCAAGATGGGCATGTCCGACGACGATGTCGACTACCTGCGGACCTGCCTCCCCCACTGCCGTGATGAGCAGCACTACCTCAGCGTGTGCCGCAGCACCATCGCCGCCAAGGTGTACAAGACCCGTCACTTTCAGTCCGATCGCCTCCCGTTCCACAAACGGGCGGCCTCCGTGGAAGACACCCACCAGGCGCTGCTGGCCCTTCTGGACGATCCCGCCCATGCGGGCCTTCGGCAAGACCTGATCGGCGCGACCTCGCGCGATGCCCTGCATCCCTGGGGTGCGGCCACGACCCAGAAACGCCTGAACCGCGAGGAGTGCCTGGCCCGGTTCAGGGCCGCGCTGCTTGAAAAGAACATCGATCCGGACGACCTCGAGCGGTTCAGAACCGAGCGCACCGCCTTCCACATGGACTTGTCCGACCAAGTGACGACGACGGCGACGACGGCCACCACCACCATCACCACGACAACAACGACGACAACAAGGGTCATGGGCCACCAGCTCCAATGGCTGCTGGAGGTGCTGATCGACCCCAGCGAGCACGTACCGTCGCCGCGTTATCTGCAGCCCCTGGCCCAGGCACCCCAGGTCCAGGCGCCGTTGATGGGCCACGAGGTGCTGGTCGGCGCCATCCAGGAAGTCGGCCACACGAAACTGAAGCCCTGGTTGGTCAGAGAGCTGGAGGGCTCCAGCTTCCGCACACCCAATCCCATGGGCACGGCGGGACAGTTTCTGAAGCGGATCGATCAGCGCCCCGAGCTGATCGACGAGGTACTGATCGCTCTGAAGGCGTGGAAGCTGCGCGAACTGCGCAAACTGCCCGACCCACCCACCACCCCCCCGGGATTCAACAGCATGGACGACTGGTTGCTCGCGGCGTTGCGGGAACGCATCGACCACTCCCTGAAGCTCAGCGAAGGCATTGAGGCCAGCCTGGCCGACGGGCACAAGCACCAGGGCAAGCGGCTCCACCGCCACCTTGCCGACGGGTATCTGGCGGCCAAGGCCTGCGCGCAGCGCCAGGAGGCCCTGATGAACGGAACGGCCACCGCCCTGCATCCCGTCACCGGCTTTCAGCGCTGGATCCCCGTCGAGTAGAGGCCATGGACCTCGCCCATGGCGCGCTTCGGCTGGCACCACCGGTGCGGGCCTTCGCAAACAAAAAGGCCTTGCGATCACTCGCAAGGCCTTTTTTCTGGAACGGGGTTCCTGGTGGGCGGTGCAGGGTTCGAACCTGCGACCCCTGCCGTGTGAAGGCAGTGCTCTACCACTGAGCTAACCGCCCGATCAGCGCCGCTTGGCAGCGCTGTCGGAAGCCTTGCATTATAGCCAGATTTTCGGGCCGCTCTTTCAGGCCGCTTCCAGCCGGCGCCACAGGGTCTTGCCCTTGCTGGATTTGTCGAGTTCGGCCAGCACGCTGTCGTGGGCCTGGGCTTCCTGCTCGTTGGCGCGCAGCACGGGCAGGTCCAGGCGGCTCAGGTCCACCGCCTCCACCACCCCGCCCTCGCCTGGCGCGTCGGCCACCTCGATGAGCAAGGCGTCCTGGCCACGCGTCATGTTGATGTAGACGTCGGCCAGCAGCTCGGCGTCCAGCAGGGCTCCGTGCAGCGTGCGGCCCGAGTTGTCCACGCCCAGGCGGTCGCACAGGGCGTCCAGGCCGTTGCGCTTGCCCGGGAACATCTCCTTGGCCATCACCAGGGTGTCGAGCACACCGCTCACCACCTCGGTCACGCGCGGCAGGCCCAGGCGCCTGAACTCCATGTTCAGGAAGCCAATGTCGAAGGGCGCGTTGTGGATGATCACCTCGGCGCCGCGCAGGTACTCGAGCAGCTCCTCGGCGATGGCCGCGAACTTGGGCTTGGTGCGCAGGAATTCGTTCTGGATGCCGTGCACCTTGAGCGCGTCCTCGTGGCTGTCGCGCTCGGGGTTGACGTAGTGGTGCAGGTTGTTGCCGGTGAACTTGCGGTTGAGCAGTTCCACGCAGCCGATCTCGATGATGCGGTCGCCGTTCTCGGCCGACAGGCCGGTGGTCTCGGTGTCGAGAATGATCTGGCGCATCAGTGGTTCTCTTTGGCGTGATTGATCGTGTACTTGGGAATTTCGATGGTCACGTCCTGCTGGGCCAGGATGGCCTGGCACGACAGGCGCGACTGTGGCTCCAGGCCCCAGGCGCGGTCGAGCAGGTCTTCCTCGTCCTCCTGGGCCTCGTTCAGGCTGTTGTAGCCCTCTCGCACGATGACGTGGCAAGTGGTGCAGGCGCAGCTCATGTCGCAGGCGTGCTCAATGTTCACGCCGTTCTCGAGCAGGGCCTCGCAGATGGAGGTACCGGCCGGCGCGCTGATGGTCTTGCCCTCGGGCGCGTACTCGGTGTGCGGGAGAATCTTGATCGTGGGCATGGGGTTCTTCGACTCAGACTTCTTCGATCTTCTTGCCGGACAGGGCCTGCTGGATGCCGCGGTTCATGCGCTCGGCGGCGAAGGACTCGGTGCCTTTGGCCAGCGCCTCGATCGCGGCCTCGATGGCGGCGGCGTCCTCGCCCCCGGCGGTGGTTCGCAGCGTGGCCATGAGGGCGTCGATCGCATCGCGCTCATCGGCCCGCAGCAGATCGCCATCGGCCGCGAGCGCGGAGTGGGTGGCCAGCAGCAGGCGCTCGGCGTCCACGCGGGCCTCGACCAGGGCGCGGGCCTGCATGTCCTGCTGGGCGGTGGCGAAGCTGTCCTGCAGCATGCGGGCGATCTGCTCGTCGCTCAGCCCGTACGACGGCTTGACGTCGATGCTGGCCTCGACACCCGAGGTCAGCTCTTTCGCGGCCACGGCGAGCAGGCCGTCGGCATCGACCGTGAAGGTGACGCGGATGCGCGCCGCGCCCGCCGCCATGGGCGGAATGCCGCGCAGCGTGAAGCGCGCGAGGCTGCGGCAGTCGGCGACCAGGTCGCGCTCACCCTGCACCACGTGCAGGGCCAGCGCGGTCTGGCCGTCCTGGTAGGTGGTGAAGTCCTGCCCGCGCGCGGTGGGAATGCTGCTGTTGCGCGGCACGATGCGCTCGACCAGGCCCCCCATGGTCTCGATGCCCAGCGACAGCGGGATCACGTCGAGCAGCAGCAGGTCGCCGTCCTTGCTGTTGCCGGCCAGGGCATTGGCCTGGATCGCCGCGCCCAGCGCGACGACCTCGTCGGGGTTGAGGTTCACCAGGGGTTCGGTGCCGAAGAAGCCGCCCACCGTGCGGCGGATGACCGGCATGCGCGTGGAGCCGCCCACCATCACCACGCCCTGCACCTCGTCCTTGGACGTGCGCGCATCGCGCAGGGCCTTGCGCACGGCGGCCATGGTGCGGGCGGTGAGCGGCTCGGTGCAGGCCTCGAAATCGGCGGCGGTCACCGTTTGCTCCACCACGCGGCCCGCCAGCGTGGCACGGAACGGCACCTGCGCGTCGGCCGACAGGGCCTCCTTCACGCGCCGCGCCTCCTTGTGCAGCGCCGCGCGCGCGGAGGCGTCCAGCGATTCGATCGCGATGCCGTGGCGCTGCAGCACCCAGGCCGCGAGCGCCTGGTCGTAGTCGTCGCCCCCGAGCGCGGAGTCGCCGCCCGTGGCCAGCACCTCGAACACGCCGCGCGTGAGACGCAGGATGGAAATGTCGAAGGTGCCCCCGCCCAGGTCGTAGACGGCGTAGACGCCCTCGGCGCCGTTGTCCAGGCCGTAGGCGATGGCCGCGGCCGTGGGCTCGTTGATGAGGCGCAGCACCTCGATGCCGGCCAGCTTCGCGGCGTTCTTGGTGGCCTGGCGCTGCGCATCGTCGAAGTACGCGGGCACGGTGATGACGGCGCCGAACAGGTCGTCGGCGAAGCTGTCCTCGGCGCGGTAGCGCAGCGTGGCCAGGATCTCGGCGCTCACCTCCATGGGGGTCTTGCGGCCGGCCACGGTGTCGATCTGGGCCATGCCGTCCTGGTCGACCACCGCATAGGCCAGGCGGTCCACGTCGACCACCTGGTCGCGGCGGCGGCCCATGAGGCGCTTGACCGAGCTGATGGTGTTGGCCGGGTCGTCCACCTGCGCGGCCAGCGCGTCGTGCCCGATCTGGCGGCCCGAACCACCGGCCGAGGCCGGGAGGTAGCGCACCACGCTGGGCAAAATCACGCGGCCTTGCTCGTCGGGCAGGCATTCCGCCACGCCGTGGCGCACCGCGGCCACCAGGGAATGCGTGGTGCCGAGGTCGATGCCGACCGCCACCCGGCGCTGGTGCGGGTCAAGGGACTGGCCGGGTTCGGAAATCTGCAGGAGCGCCATCGGGGTTGTCTGTCTTGTCGGTATCGCGGGAACGGGAGCCGCCTATTGTCCCCGCTGATCGAGCCGATCCTCCACGTCGCTGGCAAAGCGCTCAATGAACATGAGGGCTCTGACTTGACGCGCGGCCTCCGGCGCATCGCCCCGTTCGTCCAGCGCGGCGCGCAGGGCCTCGATGCGCGCGCGCCTCGCCTCGGCCACCTCGTCGGCCAGGGCCTCCAGCGCGGCCACACCCTCGGTCTCGTCAAGCGACTCGCGCCACTGCATCTGCTGCATGAGGAAGTCGGCCGGCATGGCGGTGTTGTTCTCGGCCTCGATCGGGGCGCCGCGCCGCTCGCACAGGTAGGCCGCCCGGCGCAGCGGGTCCTTCAGGCGCTGATAGGCTTCGTTGATGCGCACCGACCACTGCATGGCCTGGCGCTGCGTGGCCGGGTCGGCGTGTGCGTTGCGGTCGGGGTGGGCATGGCGCTGCAGGTCCTTCCAGCGCGCGTCGAGCGCGGCGCGGTCGATGGCGAAGGACTCGGGCAGGCCGAAGAGTTCGAAATCGCTGGATTGCAGGTTCATGGAAAAAGAAAGACCGCCGAGGCCTGCGCCGGGCGGTCGATTCGAGACCTCATCGCTCAGATTCTGAAGCTCTCGCCGCAGCCGCAGCGGTCCCGTTCATTGGGGTTGTTGAACTTGAAGCCCTCGTTGAGGCCCTCGCGCACGAAGTCGAGTTGCGTGCCGTCGATGTACGGCATGCTTTTCGGGTCGACCAGCACCTTCACGCCGTTGTCCTCGAACACCACGTCCTCGGGTGCGATCTCGTCGGCGTACTCCAGCTTGTAGGCCAGGCCCGAGCAGCCGGTGGTCTTGACGCCCAGGCGCACGCCCACGCCCTTGCCGCGCTTGGCGATGTAGCGCGTGACGTGGCGCGCCGCGGCTTCGGAAATCGTGACGGCCATGGGATCAGTTCGCGTGCTTCTTGCGGTAGTCGTCCACGGCCGCCTTGATGGCGTCCTCGGCCAGGATGGAGCAGTGGATCTTCACCGGCGGCAGCGCGAGCTCCTCGGCGATCTGGCTGTTCTTGAGCGCGGCGGCTTCGTCCAGCGTCTTGCCCTTGACCCACTCGGTCACCAGCGAGCTCGAGGCGATGGCCGAGCCGCAACCGTAGGTCTTGAAGCGCGCGTCCTCGATCACGCCGGTGGCCGGGTTCACCTTGATCTGCAGCTTCATCACGTCGCCGCAGGCCGGCGCGCCCACCATGCCGGTACCCACCGTCTCGTCGCCCTTGTCGAAGGAGCCGACGTTGCGGGGGTTTTCGTAGTGGTCAACGACTTTTTCGGAATAGGCCATGTTGTTCTCCTTCGGATCAGTGGGCCGCCCACTGGATGGTCGACAGGTCGACGCCATCCTTGAACATTTCCCACAAGGGTGACAGTTCACGCAGCTTGGCGACGTTCTCCTTGATCGTCGCAATCGCGTAGTCGATCTCTTCTTCGGTCGTCCAGCGGCCGATGGTCATGCGCAGGCTGCTGTGCGCGAGTTCGTCGCTGCGCCCCAGGGCGCGCAGCACGTAGCTGGGCTCCAGGCTGGCCGAGGTGCAGGCCGAGCCCGAAGACACCGCGAGGCCCTTGATGCCCATGATCAGCGATTCGCCCTCGACGTAGTTGAAGCTCATGTTGAGGTTGTGCGGGATGCGGCGCGCCTCGTTGCCGTTGATGAACACCTCCTCGATGTCCTTCAGGCCATTGACCAGGCGGTCGTGCAGGGCCTGGATGCGCCGGTTCTCCTCGTGCATCTCGGCCTTGGCGATGCGGTAGGCCTCGCCCATGCCCACGATCTGGTGCGTGGCCAGCGTGCCCGAGCGCATGCCGCGCTCGTGGCCGCCACCGTGCATCTGCGCCTCGATGCGCACGCGCGGCTTGCGGCGAACGTACAGCGCGCCGATGCCCTTGGGGCCATAGGTTTTGTGCGCGGTCAGGCTCATCAGGTCCACCGGCAGGCTCTGCAGGTCGATATCGACGCGGCCCGTGGCCTGCGCGCCATCGACATGGAAGATCACGCCCTTCTCGCGGCAGATGGCGCCCAGGGCGGCGATGTCCTGGATGACACCGATCTCGTTGTTCACGAACATGACCGAGGCCAGGATGGTGTCGGGGCGGATCGCCGCCTTGAAAGCCTCCAGGTCGACCAGGCCGTCGGCCTGCACGTCGAGGTAGGTGACCTCGAAGCCCTGGCGCTCCAGCTCGCGCATGGTGTCCAGCACGGCCTTGTGCTCGGTCTTCACCGTGATGAGGTGCTTGCCCTTGCCCTTGTAGAAGTTCGCCGCGCCCTTGAGCGCGAGGTTGTTCGATTCCGTCGCGCCGCTGGTCCAGACAATCTCGCGCGGGTCGGCGCCGATCAGCGCGGCCACCTGCTCGCGTGCGGTCTCCACCGCCTTCTCCGCCTCCCAGCCCCAGGCGTGGCTGCGCGACGCGGGGTTGCCGAAGTGCTCGCGCAACCAGGGAATCATGGCGTCCACCACGCGCGGATCGACCGGGCTGGTGGCGCTGTAGTCCATGTAGATGGGGAAGTGGGGGGTGCTCATGGGCTTGTTCTGTCTGGCGTTGGACAAGGGCTGGCGGGGCCGGCGGCCGACACGCCGCCAGCCCCGCGCGCCGGGTTCACTTCGAGAGCGCGGCGCCTCCAAGGGCGAACACGGAATTCGGCGCGTTCACGCGGATGGGCTTGACCACCGGCGTGCTGGAAATGGCGCGCTTGATCATGGGTGCGTTCTCCACCACCACGCCCTTGGCGAGCTGCTCGTCCACCAGCGACTGCAGCGTCACCGAATCCAGGAAATCAACCATGCGGGCATTGAGCTGGGCCCAGAGCTCGTGCGTCATGCAGCGCTGGCCTTCGCCCAGGCAGTTTTCCTTGCCACCGCACTGGGTGGCATCGATCGGCTCGTCCACCGACACGATGATGTCGGCCACGGTGATTTCGCCCGCCTTGCGGCCCAGGGTGTAACCACCGCCCGGCCCGCGGGTGGACTCCACCAGCTGGTGCCGGCGCAGCTTGCCGAACAGCTGCTCGAGATAGGACAAGGAAATCTGCTGGCGCTGGCTGATAGCGGCCAGCGTGACCGGACCGTTGTTCTGGCGCAGGGCCAGATCGATCATGGCTGTGACCGCGAAGCGGCCCTTCGTCGTGAGGCGCATTGCAAGCTCCTTCTGTGTTGCTTGACCTTCGTGGCAAGGCCCGCCGGGCATCCGCCGTGGCGAACCCCTCCTCCACCCGCCCCGACCCTTGAGGGTCTGTTGCTGTCGCGGGGTTTCCCGACTAATTTTGTCGAATTATAGCCCAAAAGCTGAGCGATTTGCTCGGCATTGTACCGGTATGGGGTTTATGCCAGTGGACAGGCGCCCGGGCGCGACCCCGGATTCTGGGAGTCGGGCCGCCACCCAAACGTTCAGGCCGCGCTGTCGTGCCCGGTGGAGCCGAACACCCGGGCCTTGAGTTGGGCGAGCTGGTCACGCACCTGGGCGGCCTTCTCGAACTCCAGGTTGCGGGCGTGCTCCAGCATGAGCTTTTCCAGCCGCTTGATTTCCCGGGCCACGTCCTTCTCGCTCATTTCTTCGAGCTCGGCGCGGGCGGCGCTTTCGGCGGCCAGGCGGTCGGCCTCCTTGCCCGCCTTCTCGCTGTACACGCCGTCGATCAGGTCCTTGATGCGCTTGTTCACGCTGCGCGGCTCGATGCCGTGCGCCGCGTTGTGCGCGATCTGCTTGGCGCGGCGGCGCTCGGTTTCGCCGATGGCCGCCTTCATTGAATCGGTGATCCGGTCGGCGTAGAGGATGGCCTTGCCGTTGAGGTTGCGCGCGGCGCGGCCGATGGTCTGGATCAGGCTGCGCTCGGAGCGCAGGAAGCCCTCCTTGTCCGCATCCAGGATGGCGACCAGCGAGACCTCCGGAATGTCCAGGCCCTCGCGCAGCAGGTTGATGCCCACCAGCACGTCGAAGGCGCCCAGGCGCAGGTCGCGGATGATCTCCACGCGCTCGACCGTGTCGATGTCGCTGTGCAGGTAGCGCACCTTCACGCCGTTCTCGGTCAGGTAGTCGGTGAGCTGCTCGGCCATGCGCTTGGTGAGGGTGGTGATGAGCACGCGCTCCTGGCGCTGCACGCGCAGGCGGATCTCCTGCAGCACGTCGTCCACCTGGTGCATGGCGGGGCGCACCTCCAGCTCCGGGTCGACCAGGCCGGTGGGCCGCACCAGCTGCTCGACCACCTTGCTGGCGTGGGTCTTTTCGTAGTCGGCCGGCGTGGCCGAGACGAAAACCACCTGTCGCATGCGCTGCTCGAACTCCTCGAACTTCAGCGGCCGGTTGTCCAGCGCGCTGGGCAGGCGAAAGCCGTACTCCACCAGCGTGGTCTTGCGCGCGCGGTCGCCGTTGTACATGCCGCCGAGCTGGCCGATCAGCACGTGGCTTTCGTCCAGAAACATCACCGCGTCGCGCGGCAGGTAGTCGGTCAGGGTGGACGGCGGATCGCCCGGGCGCGCCTGCGACAGGTGGCGCGTGTAGTTCTCGATGCCCTTGCAGTGGCCCACCTCGCTCAGCATCTCCAGGTCGAAACGGGTGCGCTGCTCCAGACGCTGCGCCTCCACCAGCTTGCCCATGCCCACCAGCTCCTTCAGGCGCTGGTCGAGCTCAAGCTTGATGGTCTCCACCGCCTGCAGCACCTGCTCGCGCGGGGTCACGTAGTGGCTGCTGGGGAAGACGGTGAAGCGCGGGATCTTCTGGCGCACCTTCCCGGTGAGCGGATCGAACAGCTGCAGGCTTTCGATCTCGTCGTCGAACAGCTCGATGCGGATCGCCATCTCGGAGTGTTCGGCCGGGAAGACGTCGATGGTGTCGCCGCGCACGCGGAACTTGCCGCGGCCGAAGTCGGTTTCGTTGCGCGTGTACTGCATGCGGACCAGCTGGGCGATGGCGTCGCGTTGCCCGATCTTGTCGCCCACGCGCAGGGTCATCACCATCTGGTGGTAGCTCTCGGGCTTGCCGATGCCGTAGATGGCGGAGACCGTGGCCACGATGAGCACGTCGCGCCGCTCCAGGATGCTCTTGGTGCAGCTCAGGCGCATCTGCTCGATGTGCTCGTTGATCGCGCTGTCCTTCTCGATGAACAGGTCGCGCTGCGGCACATAGGCTTCGGGCTGGTAGTAGTCGTAGTAGCTGACGAAGTACTCGACCGCGTTCTTCGGGAAGAACTCGCGGAACTCGCTGTAGAGCTGGGCGGCCAGGGTCTTGTTGGGCGCGAACACGATGGCCGGACGGCCCACGCGCGCGATCACGTTGGCCATGGTGAAGGTCTTGCCCGAGCCGGTCACGCCGAGGAGGGTCTGGAAGACCTCGCCGTCGTTGATGCCTTCAACGAGCTGGTCGATCGCCTCGGGCTGGTCCCCCGCCGGCGGGTAGGGCAGGAACAGCTCGAAAGGGGAGTGGGGGAAGCGCACGAACTCGCCCGGGGTGGGGGCCTCGCTCGCCACTTCCTGCAGCAGGGGGGTGGTCATCGGGAAATTGTGCCGGAACGCGATGGCCCTGGCGGCTATGCTGGCGCCCCATGACCGCGCGCGAAACCCGACCCACGCCCGACAAGGACGCCATCGACGCCCTGCCCCCCTTCCCGCCGCTGGACCTCGCGCGCATCGCGCTGGTGCGCAGCGCCGACGGCGCCCGCGAAGCCGCCGCCGCGCTGGCCGCGCACCCGGTCTGGGGCTTCGACACCGAATCCAAGCCCACCTTTTTCAAGGACCAGGTGTCCGACGGCCCGCACGTGGTGCAACTGGCCGTTGCCGAGCGCGCCTGGGTGTTCCAGCTCGCCGACCCGGGCTGCCGCGCGGCGGTGGCGGCCCTGCTGGCCCACCCGGCGCACGCCAAGGCCGGCTTCGGCCTGCGCGACGACAACCTGCGGGTGCGCGCCAAGCTGGGCATCGAACCCGCGGGCGTGATCGAACTCAATTCCCTCTTCCGCGCCCAGGGCTACCGCAAGGACATGGGCGTGCGCGCCGCGGTGGCGGTGCTGTTCGGTCAGCGCTTCGCCAAGAGCAAGAAGGCCGCCACCAGCAACTGGGCCGCCGCCAGCCTGAGCGAGGCGCAGCTGCTCTATGCCGCCAACGACGCCTGGGCGGCGTTCCGCGTGGCTCAGGCCCTGGGGGTGGAGGCCGGCTGAGTCACGTGGGCCAGCCAGTCCTTGAGCACGGCGTGGAACTCGGCCGGCTTCTGTTTCATGATCCAGTGCCCCGTGTCCAGCGACTTGGCCGCGCAGCCGGTGGTGCGGTTGAGGTGGCGCACCCAGCGGCTGGAATGGAACATGAAGGGCTTGCGCCGGCCATAGACGAACAGGCCAGGCAGTTGTTCGTCTATCAGCCGCTCGGCCTGGCCCGCGCCGCGCAGGCCGCCGAAGGCATTGAACCAGCGCATGGCGTAGGGGTAGTTCATCTCCCAGCCGATCAGGGCCGGGTCGTTGCGGCAACCGATCCGGCGCGCCATCCAGCGCGTCATGCGGTTGGCCAGGCCGGGCGCGCGCGGGCCCAGTGACCAGGCCGCGGCCAGCCAGAGCTGGTAGCCCGCGATCATGAGCTTCTCGCGCCAGCCCAGGGACTCGAAGTAGTCGCGCGAGCCCACGTCGCCGATGTCCAGCGCCACGATGCGCGCCACGCGCTCGGTGTGGCGCTTGGCGTAGGTGTAGCCGAAGGCGCAGCCCCAGTCGTGCAGCAGCAGGGTCACGCGCTGGTCGGGGCTCACGGCATCCACGATGCGCGCGATGAGCGCGACGATGTCGCTCTGGCTCATGGGCCGCGGGCCGCGCGCCAGGTCGAAGCCCGGCAAATGGAAACGCACGCAGCGCCACTCGGGCACCAGGGCGGCCACGGTGCCGTCCCACAGCGCGGGCGTGTCGGGCCAGCCATGCACCATCACCACCGTCTGGGGCCCCACGCCGTCGATGAAGACGTCGACGTCGTCGATCACCAGTTCGGGCACGGGGCCCGGTTGTGTCTCGGGACCGTCGTCGGACCCGGCGACCCGGGCAGCGGTGGTGGTGGTGTTCATGTCACAAGGCTTTGCCCAACCGTTGAATGCCTTCCTCGATCTTGTCCAGCGGCGCGGTGGCGAAGCTCAGGCGCAGCGTGGCGTGCACCGGGTCGTTGGCGAAGAACGGGGCGCCCGGCACGAAGGCCACGCCCTGCTCGATGGCCTTCTTCGCGAAGACCGCGCCGTCGGCCACCTTGCCGCCCGCGCCCGTGAGCCAGGCCCACACGAACAAACCGCCCTGGGGTGCGACGAAGTCGATCGCGTCGCCCAGTTCGCGCCGCAGCGCGGTCGTCATGGTGGCGGCGCGCTCGGCGTAGACACGACGCACGCGCGACAGCGTGGCGGGCATGCGACCGGCCTTGAGGTACTGGGCCGCCGTGGCCTGGGCGAATGTGCTGGTGTGGGCGTCGCTGAACTGCTTGCACATGGTGGCCTTGGCCAGCAATTCGGCCGGCCCCACCATCCAGCCCACGCGCAGGCCGGGGCTGAGCACCTTGCTCAGCGAGCCGCAGTGCACCAGGACGTCGCGCGCGCCGGGCACCTCGTCGGCCAGGGCCAGCAGGCTGGGCGGCGGCGCGTCGCCGAAGTACAGGTCGCCGTAGGGGTCGTCTTCCACGATCAGGGTGCCGTGCTTGACCGCCATCCGCAGCACGGCCTTGCGGCGCTCCAGGCTCATCATGGCGCCGCTGGGGTTGCCGAAGGTGGGGATGAGGTAGACGAACTTGGGCTTGTGCTCGGCGATGAGCTGTTCCAGCCGATCGGTCTGGGCGCCCTGCCCGTCCACGGGTACGGTGACCAGATCGGCGCCGTAGAGGCGGAAGCACTGGATGGTGGCCAGGAAGGTGGGGCCTTCGACGATCACCTTGTCGCCAGGCGACACCAGCGTCTTGCCCAGCAGGTCCAGCGCCTGCTGGCTGCCGGTGGTGACGATCAGGTCGTTGGCGGCGAGCCCGCGCACGCCCTTGCTGGCCATGAAGGCGGCCAGTTGCTCGCGCAGGGGCGGGTGGCCTTCGGTGGCGCCGTACTGCAGGGTGGCGCCGGGCTCTTCGCTCAGCGCGGCGTTCACGGCCTCGCGGATGCCGTCGACGTCGAACAGGGCGCTGTCGGGAAAGCCGCCCGCGAAGCTGATGATGCCGGGCTTGCCCAGCAGCTTGAACAGCTCGCGGATGGCGGACGTTTCGACGTTGTTGAGGCGATCGGCGAAGGGAATGGTGTGGCTCATGCGGGCGGGGGGGGGGTCGGATCGGAATGGCGCATTGTCACCAAAACCGCGCGCCGCGCACCGGCCCCGGGCAAACCCTCAGAGGGATGGATAGACTGCGCGCCCATGAAGCGCGAGCTGATCGAACCCTTCTTCGCCACCTTGAAGGCGAGCAACCCCAGCCCCCAGTCGGAGCTGGAATACACCACCGTCTTCGAGCTGCTGGCCGCCGTGCTGCTGTCGGCCCAGGCCACCGACGTGAGCGTCAACAAGGCCACGCGCAAGCTGTTCCCCGTGGCCAATACGCCTCAGGCCATCCTGGCCCTGGGGCTCGAGGGGCTGGAGGGCTACATCAAGACCATCGGCCTGTTCCGCAGCAAGGCCCGGCACCTCATGGAGACCTGCCGCATCCTGGTGGAGCGCCACGGTGGCGAGGTGCCGCGCACGCGCGAGGCGCTGGAGGCCTTGCCCGGCGTGGGCCGCAAGACGGCCAACGTGGTGCTCAACGTGGCCTTCGGCGAGCCCACCATGGCGGTGGATACGCACATCTTTCGCGTCAGCAACCGCACCGGCCTGGCGCCGGGCAAGACGCCACTGGCCGTGGAACTGGCGCTGATGAAGCGCGTGCCGCCCGAGTACGCGGTGGATTCGCACCACTGGCTCATCCTGCACGGGCGCTACGTGTGCCTGGCGCGCAAGCCGCAGTGCCACCGCTGCGCGGTGGCGGCGTACTGCGACTTCACGCCCAAGACGGCGGGTTGACGCTGGCTTCGAGCCAGCGCCCGCCAGCGGGGCTCAGCCCTTTGCCGCCGCCTTCGCCTCGGCGATCCAGCCGTCGAAGGTCTTCTGGTTCGCCTTGATCCAGGCGTCGACGTGGCGCTCGATGTCGGCCGGCTTGTTCTCGCCGTCGCGCATGCGCAGGTTCTGGGCGTTGATGTCGCCCACCGACAGCTTCATCACCTCGAACAGCTTGCCCGCGGCCGGGTTCTTCTCCACGAAGGCGCGGTTGGCCACGATGCGCTGCGTGTTGATGACGAAGCCGTAGTTCTGGCCATTGGGCAGCTTGGTGTCCAGCTTGGCCTGCTCGCCGGGCAGCGAGGAGAACGGCACCTGCAGCCACACCACGTCCTGGCCCGGGCGCAGCACGCCGCTCACCCAGTAGGGCGTCCAGGTGTAGTACAGGATGGGCTTGCCCTGCTTGTAGCGGGTGATGGTGTCGGCGATCAGCGCCGAGTAGCTGCCTTGCACGTGGCGCACGGTGTCGCGCAGTTTGAAGGCCGTGAGCTGGTGTTCGATGACGGCCTCGCAGCCCCAGCCGGGGTTGCAGCCGGTCAGGTCGGCCTTGCCGTCGCCATCGGCGTCGAAGAGCTTGGCGATCTCGGGCTTCTGCAGCTGCGCGACGTTGGTGATCTTGTGGGCGTCGGCCGTCTTCTTGTCGATGAGGTAGCCCTGGGCCGCGCCGGGCGAGTAGGCACCGGTGCGCGAGAGCTTGGCGTCGCCGCCGGCATTCTTGTAGAAGTCGGCGTGCAGCGGGTCCCAGTGGCTGGCCAGGTAGGTGGCGTCGCCGTTGGCCAGCGCCACGTGGGCGGTGGCGTACTCCACCTCGCTGATCGGCTGCACCTCATAGCCCAGCTTCTGCAGCGCGCGACCCACCAGCAGGGTCTGGAAGGTTTCTTCGGCGATGGAGCTCTTCACCGGCTTGACCACGACGCCCTTGCCAGGCAGGTCCTGGGCGACGGCCGTGGCCGCCGTGGCGGCCACCAGGCCGGCGGCGAAGAGCTTGCGCCACAGCGCGAATCGGTTGAATGGAACGTTCATGCGGTTTCTCCTTGGGTGAGTTCGTTGGAGGAAGAAAGTGAAGGGTGGCGGCGGCTTCGCGCCAGCCGCAGCACCAGGCCCGCGGGCCCGGTCTGCCACCAGTGGCGCGCGCCGCGGCGCGGCTGGCCCATGGCCTGGGTGATGCGGTCCAGCGTGATGGCCAGCAGCACGATGCCCAGGCCGCCGACCGTGGCCAGGCCCATGTCCAGGCGGCCGATGCCACGCAGCACCATCTGGCCCAGGCCGCCGACGGCGATCATGGAAGCGATCACCACCATGGACAGCGACAGCATCAGCGCCTGGTTGATGCCCGCCATGATCGAGGGCATGGCCAGGGGCAGCTGCACCTTGGTCAGCATCTGCCAGGGCGAGGCGCCGTAGGCCTGGGCGGCCTCGATCAGGTCGGGCCGCACCTGGCGGATGCCCAGCGTGGTCAGGCGCACCAGCGGCGGCAGCGCGAACACGATGGTGACGATCACGCCGGGCACGTTGCCGATGCCGAACAGCATCACCACCGGCACCAGGTAGACGAAGGCCGGCGTGGTCTGCATGGCGTCGAGCACCGGCCGCACGACACGCTGGGCGCGGTCGCTGGCAGCCAGCAGCACGCCCAGCGGCAGGCCGATCAGCACGCAGAAGGCCAGCGAGGTCAACACCAGCGAGAGCGTGACCATGGCCTCGGGCCAGATGCCCAGCGTCGACACCAGCAGCAGCGAGACCACCGCGCCGATGGCCACGCCGCGCCCCGCGCACTGCCAGGCGATCAGGCCCAGCAGGGCCACCATCACCGGCACCGGCACGGCCAGCAAGGCGGCCTCCACGCCGCCCAGCGTGGCGTCGATGGGGCCGCGCACGGCCTGGAAGAAGGGCCGGAAATGGTCCACGGCCCAGCCCAGGCCACTGTTGATCCAGTCCTGAACGGGCAGGCTGCCGTCCCAGAGCTGGCTGAGGTGAAAGCCGTCCGCGCCGGGCGCGGCGGCGGCATCGGCCGGCGCGGCGTCCAGCCAACCGCCACCCGAGGCTTGCGTGCTGGTGGACCAGGCGTCGCCGGCCGGCGCAACCGCCGACCCCTGGGGCTCGGCCGCGGGCGCGGCGGAGCCCCAGGGGTCGGTGGCCGCGGCGTCGGCCTGCGCCACCGACGGGGTGTCCGGGGACAGGGGGGTGTCGTTCTGCATCGCTTCTCCTTGTTCAGTCGCTGCCACGGTCCATGAAGCGCAGCAGCGTGGTCTTGCTGATGGCGCCGACGTACTGGCCGCCCGCGTCCACCACCGGCAGCGGCCAGGGCGACTGCGCCACCTGGCCGAACAGACCGTTGACGGGCTCGGCGGCCTCCAGCGCCCGCACCTCGGGCAGGAAGGCGTGCTGCAGGCCCAGCGGACCCTCATGGCCGTTCAGCGCGGCGCGCAGCGACTCGACCGAGACCATGCCCTGGAAGCGCTGGCGCGGGTCCACCACGTAGGCGAATTCGCGGTCCTGCTGCTCCAGCATGGACAGGGCGGCGCGCGAACCCCGCGTGGTGCTTTCGGCCACCACCACCTGGCTGCGGCGCGCGATGTCGCCGGCCTTGAACACGGCGGCCGCGTCCACGCCGCGCACGAACTGGCGCACGTAGTCGTCGGCCGGCCGGCGCAGGATCTCCTCGGGCGTGCCCACCTGCACCACCTGGCCGTCTTTCATGATGGCGATGCGATCGCCGATGCGCATGGCCTCGTCCAGGTCGTGCGAGATGAAGACGATGGTGCGGCGGCGCACCTGCTGCAGCCGCAGCAGCTCGCTCTGCATGTCGGTGCGGATGATCGGGTCGAGCGCCGAGAAGGCCTCGTCCATCAGCAGGATGGACGGGTCGCTGGCCAGCGCGCGCGCCAGGCCCACGCGCTGCTGCATGCCGCCGGAGAGTTCGTCGGGGTAGCTGTCGCCCCAGCCCTCCAGGCCCACCTGGGCCAGGGCCTCGTCGGCCTGGGCCAGGCGCGTGGCCCGCTCGACCCCCGCCAGCTCCAACCCCAGGGCGGTGTTGTCGCGCACGGTCATGTGCGGCATCAGCGCGAAAGACTGGAACACCATGCTGATGTCCTTGCGGCGCAAGGCGCGCAGATCGCGGTCGCTGTGCTCGAAGATGTTGCGGCCGTCGATCACGACCCGCCCGGCGCTGGGCTCGATGAGCCGGTTGAGCAGGCGCACCAGCGTGGACTTGCCCGAACCCGACAGGCCCATGATCACGAAAATCTCGCCGGCCTGGATATCGAAGTGCGCGTCGAAGACGCCGATGGATTGGCCGGTGCGGGCCAGGATCTCCTGCTTGCTCAGGCCGTCGCGCGCAAGCGCCAGCGCGGCCTCGGGGTCGTCGCCGAAGACCTTGAACACGTGGTCGATCTGAATGTCTTTTGCCATTGCGGCGGGGCCTCCTGTGCGGTGGGCTTGGGCAATGGCCGCCGGCGAAACGTGCGCGCAGGCGACCGCGAACCGCAGCCGCGCAGCAGGCACTGAAGACGACGAAGCAAGGCCGCAACCAGCGCCTGAACGCACCAAGAATGCCGTTCAGCGGGCCTGGTCGAGGGGCGTGAACGGGGTGGCGCGACGCGGCGTCGGGTGGCTGGAAACCAGCCGGTGCCAGGCGGGGCCTGGCGGGGAGGAACCGGCGCCGCGACGGGATTCAAGACGATCCGCGAGTAGCGCTCGGTGCGTCAACATATGTAGTTGACTGATAGGAAACCTTGGATTGTAACTTTTGGGTCTAAGCCGGTCAAGTCACGCCCGGTGCATTCCCCGGCAACGGCGGGCAATGCCCCTCGAACAGCGGGCATCGGAAAACAAAAAGCCCGCCGAAGCGGGCCTTGCGCGAAACGCTGGTGATCAGCCGCTGTGCGGGCGCTTGCCAGGGTTCTTCTTGCTGCGCGTGGCCACGCCGCGCTCCAGGCTGCGGCGCTGGCCACGGCCGGGGGTGGGCAGCACGACGCCGTTGGCAGCGACGGGACGGGGGGTGGCCTTGCGGTCGGCCTCGGTGACGATCTTGTTGCCCATGGCAATCTTCCTTCGAACGGCGGGATTGGACGAAAAGGCGATATTCAACCACAGACGCCGGTCCCGCCCCGGGCGCGTAAGCTGCTCGCATGCGCCGCTTGCTCGCCACCGTCTCCTGGCAGGAGTTCCGCCACCACCCCTGGCGCAGCGCCACCGCCGTGCTCGCGGTGGCGCTGGGCGTGGCGCTGGCGCTGGCGGTGCAGCTCATCAACGCCTCGGCCCTGGCCGAGTTCCGCGACGCCGTGAGCGCCGTCAACGGCCAGCCCGACATCGAGCTGCGCGCCCGCCAGGGCCTGCTGGACGACGCCCTGTTCGAGCGCGTGGCCGCGCACCCGGGCGTGGCGGCGGCCAGCCCGGTGCTGGAGCTGCCGGCCTCGCTGGCCACGGCCCGCGGCGAGCGCCTGCCGGCGCGCCTGATCGGCGTGGACGCCCTCAGCGTGGGCCGCGTGGCGCCCGCGCTGATGCCGCTGACGGGCGGGGACGACGGCCGCCGCCTGGACCTGTTCGCGCCCGACGCCGTGTTCCTGAACGCGAGCGCGCGCCAGGCCGTCGGCGCCGCCGCCACCGTCGGCCTGCGGCTGGGCGCGGCCGAGCACCCCTTGCGCGTCGCCGGCCAGGTGAACGCGCCCGGCGCGCCGGTGCTGGTGATGGACATCGCCGCCGCGCAGGCCCTGGCCGGGCGCATCGGCGCGCTCAGCCGCATCGACCTGCGGCTGGCCCCCGGCACCCCGGCCGAGCGCGTGTTGGACGAACTGCAACTGCCCCCGGGCACCCTGGCCCAGCGCCCCGAACAGGCGGGCGAGCGCATCAGCAACCTGTCGCGCGCTTACCGCGTCAACCTCACGGTGCTGGCGTTGGTGGCCCTGTTCACGGGCGCCTTCCTGGTGTTCTCGGTGCTGTCCCTGTCGGTCGCTCGGCGACAGGGGCCGCTGGCGCTGCTGGGCGTGCTGGGCCTGTCGGCGCGCGAGCGGCTGCGCCTGGTGCTGGCCGAATCGGCCCTGCTGGGCCTGCTGGGCGGCGCCATCGGCGTGGCCCTGGGCAGCGCCGTGGCGGCGCTGGCGCTGCGCCAGCTCGGCGGCGACCTGGGCGGTGGCTACTTCACCGGCGTATCGCCCGCCCTGCGCTGGAGCCCATGGGCCGCGCTGCTGTACGGCGCGCTGGGCGTGGCGGCGGCCGTGGCCGGCGGCTGGTGGCCGGCGCGCGCGGCGCAGACCCTGGCGCCGGCGCAGGCGCTCAAGGGCCTGGGCACGGACGCGCCCACCGCGCGGCGGCATACCCTGGCCCTGGGGCTGCTGCTGCTCGCCGGCCTGGCCGCGCTGGCGCCACCCGTGGCCGGCCTGCCGCTGGGGGCCTATGTGTCGGTGGGCCTGCTGCTGATCGGCGGCATCGCGGCGCTGCCGCTGGGCGTGTCGGCCCTGCTGGACCGCCTCGCGCCGCACACCGCCCGCCACCTGCTGCCGCTGCTGGCGGTGGAGCGCGCGCGCCGCCTGCGCGAGACCGCCGCCGTGGCCACCAGCGGCGTGGTGGCCAGCCTGGCCCTGTCGGTGGCGCTCACGGTCATGGTGGCGAGTTTTCGCGACTCGGTGACGCACTGGCTGGACACCGTGCTGCCCGCCCCGCTCTACCTGCGCGGCAGCGTCGGCGCCGGGGACGCCCTGCACCTGCCACCGGCCTTCGTGGACGCGGTGTCGGCCGTGCCTGGGGTGGCGCGGGCCGACCCGCTGCGCGCCCTGCCCCTTCAGTTCGACCCCGCGCGCCCGCCGGTGACGCTGGTGGTGCGCCCGCTGCGCGGCGATCCCTTGCCGCTGCCCCTGGTGGGCCAAACCGTCGCCGTGGCCGCGCCCGACGTGCCCGTCTATGCGAGCGAGGCGATGGCCGACCTGTACGGCGCCCGCCTGGGCCAGCCCCTGCCCGCGCTGGCCCAGGCCCTGGCCGCGCCCGAGGCCCGGCGCGCCCGCTACGTGGTGGCGGGCGTCTGGCGCGACTACGCGCGCCAGCACGGCAGCCTGGCCATCGACGCCGACACCTTCGCGCGCCTGAGCGGCGAGCGCCTGGTGAGCGACCTGGCGCTGCACCTGGCGCCCGGCGCCGACCCGCGGGCGGTGCGCGAAGCCATCGATGCGCTGGCGCGAAGGCAGGGCCTGCAGGACACCATCGAATTCGCCTCAGCCGAGCAGATCCGCGCCGCCTCGCTGCGCATCTTCGACCGCAGCTTCGCCGTCACCGTCTGGCTGCAGGCCGTGGCCATCGGCATCGGCCTGTTCGGCGTGGCCGCGAGCTTCAGCGCCCAGGTCCTGGTGCGGCGCAAGGAGTTCGGCCTGCTCGCGCACCTGGGCCTCACGCGGCGCCAGATCCTGGGCGTGGTGGCCGCCGAGGGCCTGGCCTGGACCGCCCTGGGCGCGCTGGCCGGCACGGCCCTGGGCCTGCTGGTCAGCCTGGTGCTGGTGCACGTGGTCAACCCGCAGAGCTTCCACTGGACCATGGACCTGGTGCTGCCCTGGGCGCGGTTGGGCGCGCTGGCCTTGGCGGTGGTGCTGGCCGGCACGTTCACGGCCTGGCTGGCCGGGCGCGCGGCGGCCAGCCGCGACGCGGTGCAGGCCGTCAGGCAGGACTGGTGAACGCCATGCCCCCCCTCTCCCGCCGCCACTGGCTGCTCGGCAGCGCCGCCGCCCTGGCCTGGCCTCCCACACACGCGCGCGACATTGCCCGCCCCGGCGACGCCCTGCGCCCGCGCGCGCTGGCCTTCCCGCGCGACCATGGCAGCCACAACGACACGCGCACCGAATGGTGGTACCTCACCGGCCACGCGCGCGACGGCGGCGGCCGCGACTTCGGCTTCCAGATCACCTTCTTCCGCAGCCGCGTGGACGAGGCGCGCGACCTGCCCGGCCGCCTGGCCGCGCGCCAGCTGCTGTTCGCGCACGCCGCCATCACCGACGTCGCGGGCCGGCGCCTGCACCACGACCAGCGCATCGCGCGCTGGAACGGCGAACGGCCCGCCAGCACCGAACGCGCCGTGTTCGCCAGCGAGACCGACACCGAGGTGGTGCTGCGCGACTGGTTCCTGCGCCGCCGCACCGACGGCGGCTACGCCACGCGCGCCGTGGGCGACACGCTGCTGATCGACATCGAGGCCAGCGCGCCGCAGGCCTGGCTGCTGCAGGGCGACCGGGGCTTCTCGCGCAAGGGGCCGGACGCCGCGCAGTCCAGCTTCTACGTCTCGCAGCCGCAGCTGCAGGCGAGCGGCACCCTGGGCCTGGCCGGCCAGCGCTTCCAGGTGAGCGGCAGTGCCTGGCTGGACCACGAATGGAGCGAGGCCCTGCTGCACCCCGAGGCCGTGGGCTGGGACTGGATCGGCATGAACCTGTTCGACGGCCACGCCCTCACCGCCTTCCGGCTGCGCCGCGCCGACGGCTCGGCCCTGTGGGCGGGCGGCTCCTTGCGCGCCGCGGCCGACGCGCGCGAGCCGAACGCCATCCACCGCTTCGCCCCGGGCGAGGTGGCATTCGTGCCCCAGCGCTGGTGGACCAGCCCGCTCACGCGCACGCGCTACCCCGTGGAATGGCGGGTGCGCACGCCGGCCGACTTCTACACCGTGCGCGCGCTGGTCGACGGGCAGGAACTCGACAGCCGCGCCAGCACCGGCGCGATCTACTGGGAAGGCCTGTCGGAGCTGATCGACAGCAACGGCCGCCTGGTGGGACGGGGCTACCTGGAGATGACGGGGTACGCCAAGCGGCTGGCGCTCTGAGGCCGCCCGCGCGCCCCGCGCTCAAGCGGGTCTCAGGACGGCTTCTTGTCCTCGGCGCCCACGGCGTCGCGCACGCACTTGTTGGTGAAACTCGTCTTGGCCGCGCCGGAAAGCTTCTTCTCACCCGCGGCCATGGTGCAGGCCGCCGTGGCGTCCTTCTTGCACTTGGTCATGAAGGAATTCTTGGCCGCGCCGGCCAGCTTCTTCTCCATCGCCTTCGCCTGGCAGGTGGCCTCGTCGGCCCAGGAACCGGTGGCGGTGAACGCCAGGGCGGCGGCGAGGATCAGGGTGCGGGTGAGCATGGGGAACTCCTGGGGGTGTAGGAGCGCCGATTGTTATCACGCGATGGGATAGCGTGCAATGGGATCGCAGAGGAAGCGGCTCGCGCAGAGGGCCTGCGCTAGCATGGCGGTCATCGGCCCAATGCAGACTTTCGATCGCCCGGGCCTTCTGGGGGGAACACCATGGGCGCTGTTCGTTGGATCCATCTCATGCTCACGATGGCATTGGCATTGGCATGGGGTGGCGGCATCGCTCAGGCGCAGGTGTACCGCTGGAAAGACAGCAACGGCCAGATCCATTTTGGCGATCGGCCAGACCCCGAGCGGGGAGCGAAAAAGGTGGTTGTCCCCCGACCCAATCTGGCCAAGGGCCTCGAGGTCACTGCGCCGACGGCTTCTGCCGGCGCGACCCATGCCGCTTCGGATGGCGAGACCGACACCTCAACGGTCCCTGCGCAGGCGGCGCCAAGGCCCCCGCCTGAGCCCATGCCCCAACGAGGCGTTGCCGCACAACGCCACAACAGTTGCCAGGCGAAGTGGGCCGCCTTTGAAGCCAGCGCGGCTTGTTTTGGCGCTTGCGGCAGAAACAACGGCGCGGAGAGGACAAGAAACAACGCCGGCTGCGAGCATTGCGCCGAAACGCCGATGCCGAATTGTTGACACGCCCGCCCGGCGGCTCTTGTTCGATCCGCCCTCTCCCCTCTCGATAGGAGCCTGGCCCGGTGCAACGGTCCTGGCCCGGGCCGGATCGGCGCATGGCGGGCGCCACCCCTCGACGCGCGCGTCTTGGCCTAAGCTAGGCACCCACCTCGGCACCGACCTCCGCGTCCCCTCCCCCCATGGCCACCGCCTCCGACCGCCCCTCGGGCAAGAGCCCGCGTTCGCTCACCGGGCTGCTGCCTTTCATGCGCCCCTACCGCCTGCAGATGGGCCTGGCCCTGCTCTTCCTGGTGCTCGCGGCGGCGGCCACGCTGGCCTTTCCGGTGGCGCTGCGCCTGCTGATCGACGACGGCCTGGTGCCAGCGGGGCGCGGCGATCAGGTGCTGGCGCTGCGCGAGCATTTCGCGGCGCTGTTCGGGGTGGCGGTGGCGCTGGGCCTGTTCTCGGCCGTGCGCTTCTACCTGGTCAGCTGGATCGGCGAGCGCATCACGGCCGACCTGCGCAACGCGGTGTACCGCCACGTGCTGCGCCAGAGCCCGCAGTTCTTCGAGACCACGCAGACCGGCGAGGTGCTGTCGCGCCTGACGGCCGACACCACGCTGGTGCAGACGGTCGTGGGCTCCTCGCTCTCCATGGGCCTGCGCAACGCGGTGATGGGCCTGGGCGCGCTGGTGATGCTGGTGTGGTCGCACCCCTATGTGATGGTGCTCGTGCTGGCCACGGTGCTGCTGGTGGTGCTGCCGGCCATGTGGTTCGGGCGCCGGGTGCGCCGGCTCTCGCGCGCCAGCCAGGACCGCATCGCCGATTCCAGCTCCATCGCGGCCGAGGTGCTGAACGCCATTCCCACGGTGCAGAGCTACGCGGCCGAGGGACGCGAATCCCAGCGCTTCGAGCAATCCACCCAGCATGCGTTCGAGACCGCCGTGCGCCGCACCAAGGCGCGCGCGGCGCTGGTGGCCTTCGTCATCATCGCCAACGCGGCGCTCATTCTCTGGGGCATGTTCCAGGGCACGCAGGCGGTGCTGAACGGCCAGCTGTCGCCGGGGCAGCTGGGTCAGGCGGTGTTCTACGTGGTGATCTTCGCTGGTGCGGTGGCCGTGCTGGGCGAGGTGTACGGCGACCTGCTGCGCGCCGCGGGCGCGAGCGAGCGCCTGGTGGAGCTGCTGGCCAGCGAATCGCCGGTGAAGTCGCCCACCAAGGCCGTGGACGCGCCGCTGCCGGCGGGCGGCAGCGCGCTGGCGTTCGAGCAGGTCCGCTTCCACTACCCCTCGCGCCCGGCGCAGGCGGCGCTGGACGGGTTTTCACTGGCGGTGGCGCCTGGGCAGACGGTGGCCATCGTGGGCCCCAGCGGCGCCGGCAAGACCACCGTGTTCTCGCTGCTGCTGCGCTTCTACGACCCGCAGCAGGGCCGCATCGTGCTCGACGGCACGCCGATCAACGCCCTGCGGCTGCAGGACCTGCGTGAGCGCATCGGCATCGTGCCGCAGGACCCGGTGATCTTCTCCAGCAGCGCGATGGAGAACATCCGCTACGGCCAGCCCGGCGCCAGCGACGAAGCGGTGAAGGCCGCCGCGCGCGCCGCCTTCGCCGACGAGTTCATCGCCCAACTGCCCGAGGGCTACGCCACCTTCCTGGGCGAGCGCGGCGTGCGCCTGTCGGGCGGCCAGCGCCAGCGCATCGCCATCGCACGCGCCATGCTGAAGAACCCGCCGCTGCTGCTGCTGGACGAGGCCACCAGCGCGCTGGACGCGCAGAGCGAGCGCGTGGTACAGGCGGCGCTGGAGGCCGCCATGCGCAACCGCACCACCCTGGTCATCGCCCACCGGCTGGCCACGGTGCAGCGCGCCGACCGCATTGTGGTGATGGACCACGGCCGCCTGGTCGAGCAGGGCACGCACGCCGAGCTGGTGGCGCGCGGCGGCGTGTACGCGGGCCTGGCGGCCCTGCAGTTCAACGCCTGAGGGCCACCGGCGTGCCCGAGCCCGGGACCCGGCCTCAGCGCCCGGGCGTCCACTCGCGGAAGAAGCGGATGCGATCCTCGTCCGCCGGGTGGCTGGCCAACGCGATCGGCAGCACGCCGCCGGCGTCGCGGTCCTTGTCTTTTCGTGCGGTGGCCAGGCGCTCGAACAGCGTGACCATCACGGCCGGCGACAGGCCCGCGCGGTCCAGCCGCTCGGCCGCGTAGGCGTCGGCGCGGCGCTCCACGTCGCGCGAGTAGGACTGGGTCAGCAGCGCCGCTGGCACGCTGGCGATGAAGCCGCTGGCGTCGCCGAAGACCACGCCCACGATGGCGCTCAGCAGGCTGGCGCGCACCAGCATGTCCAGGCCGTCGCGGTGGCGCACGTGGCCCAGCTCGTGCGCCAGCACGCCCGTCAGCGCGTCGGGCCGGTCGTGCAGCAGCTCGACCAGCTGGTCGGTGACGATCATCTGCCCGCCCGGCAGGGCCAGGGCGTTGGGGCCCAGCTCGGGCGCGTGCCGGAACGACAGGCGCCAGGCGGGCGCGTCGCCTTCTGGGTGGGCGCGCTCGACGAAGGCCCGCCAGCGCCGTTCGATCGCCTGGCGCCGCGCCTCGTCCAGGCGCGTGGGCTTGAGCAGCGCGCGGTCGAGTTGGGCCAGGCCGTCGCGGCCGATGCGCTCGTCCAGCGCCACCGGCAGGCGCTGCGCGACGAACTGGCTGGCCAGGGGCACGCCCCAGAACCAGCTCGCCAGCAGCACCACGACGGCACCCACCGCCGCCGCGGTGGCGGCGCGCCAGCTCTGCTGCCAGCCCACCACCCAGGACTCGCGCAGGCCCTGGGCGGCCCACCAGGCGTCCCAGCCGCCGGCGTCGGCGTGCTGGATCAGGCCGCCGTCGGGCAGCTCGGTCTGGCGCTGGCCGTGCGTGCGGCGCTCGGGCCAGCGCACCTCGCGCAGGCGGTAGCGCCGCGGCGGCTCCGCGCGCTCGGCGTCCAGCGGCTCCAGCACCAGTTCATCGCCCTCGACGCGCAACTGCACCGCGCGCCCGCGCGGGCTGCGGCCATCGAACCAGCGCGTGGACAGCGGCTCACCCATGCCGGCTCACAACCCCATGTCGATGCCGAAGAAGTCGCCCGCGGCGTCGCCCAGCGGGCCGACGTCGCGCCGCTGCGCGTGCGCCAGCCAGTCGTTCACCGAGCCCTTGACCTGCAGGGCCATGGCTTCCAGCCGGGCGCGCGCCAGGCGCACCTGGGCGAACGGCCAGTACAAGCCCAGGGTCAGCGCGATCAGCAGCCAGTTCACCGCCGTCACGCGCGCCAGCGCGCCAAAGCCCAGCCCGCTGCGAAAGCGCGTGTTGCGGCTGCGGGTGTTCTGCCACACCAGGTTCTGCAGCGCGGCGGTGTAGTGGGTCACCACCAGCATGGGGAACAGCAGATAGCCCAGCGCCACGGCGCCGCTCAGCATCAGCACGCCGGCCGCCGTGCGCCCCGCCAGCCCCACGCCCAAGGCTGCGATGGCGCCCACGATCAGCAACACCAGCAGCATCACGCCGCCGGAGCGCAGGCCAAGCCCGTAGAACTGGCGCACACCGGCGCGCAGCTCGGTGCGCTCGCCGGCGAAGCGGTAGCCGCCGTGCTGGTACTGCTTGATGCGCGCCAGGCACCAGGGCATGACCAGCGCGAACAGCGCCATCACGCCCAGGAACAGCAGGCCCATGCGCCGCCGCTCCTCGGGCGAGGCGCCCTCGCCGGGTGCCAGGTCGGGCGCGTTCAGGCCCAGGGCCACGAAGCCCAGCACCGGCAGCAGCAGCGGCGCGAAGGCCAGGTAGGCGCCCTTGAGGTCGCCCTCGAAGCTCAGGCGCACGCCGCGCCAGCTGGTGTTGCGCAGACGAAACTGCAGCGAGGCCCGCCACAGCGCCGGCCACAGCAGGGCGAACACCAGGAAGATGGCACCGGCCACCAGCGGCGCCGTTTCCGAGGTGACGCCATAGGCCAGGCCGAACAGCGCCACCACCAGGTAGCCGCGGAACATTTTCCAGGGATTGGCGTGAAAACCCAGCGGGTCATCGCCCACCAGGGTGTTGTTCTGGAAATACGTGAGGCGCCGCGCCCGCGCGAAGGGCCAGTACAGCGTGAACGTCACCAGGACCAGCAACAGGTTCACGATCCAGATGCGGAAGTACTCGCTGCCCGAGCCGGTGAAACGGATCGGCAACGTCTGCACCTGGGGCCGCGCGTCCTGTGCGCCCGGCGCCTCACCCAGCCTATCGATGTTGTTCATCTTGCCTCCCTCCTGTTAGCAGGCCGGCGGATGCTAGCACCGGCCGGCCAAGGCCATGCAGCGCAGGCATGGAGCCATCCTCAGCCCGCCTTGGACAAGCGCCGGGGCGCTGCGTACAGTGATTGGCGCCGTGGCCCCGCAGCGGCCATGCCCCATCGAAGGACCCACCATGTCGTCGCCCACCCCTCCCTCCGTGCTGACCCAGGCCCTGCCCTCCTACCTCGACCCCCACCACCTCGGCCCCTGGGGCATCTACCTCCAGCAGGTCGACCGCGTCGCACCCTACCTGGGCAAGCTGGGGCGCTGGGTCGACACCCTCAAGCGGCCCAAGCGCACCCTCATCGTGGACGTGCCCATCCATCTGGACAACGGCACCGTCGCCCACTTCGAGGGCTACCGCGTGCAGCACAACACCAGCCGCGGCCCCGGCAAGGGCGGCGTGCGTTTCCACCAGGACGTGACCCTGTCCGAGGTGATGGCCCTGGCGGCCTGGATGTCCATCAAGAACGCCGCGGTCAACGTCCCCTATGGCGGCGCCAAGGGCGGCATACGGGTCGATCCCAAACAGCTCACGCGCGGCGAGCTCGAGCGCGTGACGCGCCGCTACACCAGCGAGATCGGCATCATCATCGGCCCCACCAAAGACATCCCCGCGCCCGACGTGAACACCAACGAACAGGTCATGGCCTGGATGATGGACACGTACTCCATGAACGAGGGCGCCACCGCCACCGGCGTGGTCACCGGCAAGCCGGTCGACCTGGGCGGCTCGCTCGGCCGACGCGAGGCCACGGGCCGCGGCGTGTACACCGTTGGCATCGAGGCCGCGCGCCGCATCGGCCTGGACGTGACCCGCTCGCGCGTGGCCGTCCAGGGCTTCGGCAACGTGGGGGGCGTGGCCGGCAAGCTGTTCGCCGAGGCCGGCGCCCGCGTGGTGGCCGTGCAGGACCACGGCGGCACGGTCTACAGCGAGGCCGGGCTCAACGTGCCCGCCCTGCTCGACCACGTGGGCCGCCACGGCTCCGTCGCGGGCTTCGAGGGCGGGCAGGTCATTCCCAACGAGGACTTCTGGGGCGTGCCCTGCGACATCCTCATCCCCGCCGCGCTCGAAGGCCAGATCAACGAGAAGAACGCCGGCCGCATCCAGGCCCGCATGGTGATCGAAGGCGCCAACGGCCCCACCACGCCGCAGGCCGACGACATCCTGCACGACCGCGGCGTGCTCGTGCTGCCCGACGTGATCGCCAACGCCGGCGGCGTGACGGTGAGCTACTTCGAGTGGGTGCAGGATTTCTCCAGCTTCTTCTGGACCGAAGACGAGATCAACGCCCGCCTGGTGAAGATCATGAAAGACGCCTTCTCGGCCGTGTGGCAGGTGTCGGAGGACCACAAGGTGAGCCTGCGCACCGCCACCTTCATCATCGCCTGCCAGCGCATCCTGCACGCGCGCGATTTGCGCGGGCTGTATCCCTGAACCCCGGGGGTACCCGCCAACACGAAGGGCGCCCGGGGGCGCCCTTTCTTCATGTCCGACCGCTCGGGCCCAGGGGCTTACTGCAAGGTGTCCTTGACCGCCGGCAGCAGGGGCAGTGGCATCACCTCCACGCCCTCTTCCAGCAGCTCCAGCGCCACGGCCGCGCTGGTCTGGCCGCGGATGTTGCGGCGCTCGATCTCGCCGTGGTGCATGGCGCGGGCCTGCTCAGCGAAGCGCTCGCCCACGTCCTCGGTGTTGACCATGATCTCGCGCATGGCCTTGAGCATGCGCGCCTGCAGCTCGGCCAGTTCGGCCTGTGCGGGGTGGTTGCTCAGCGTGAGACCTTCGGGCCTATGGGCCGCGCCCGGTGCGTCGCGGCCCGCGCGCAGGTTCAGGCGCGGCGCCGAGAGCTTTTTCTCGACGCGCTGATCACCGCACAGCGGGCAACTCACCAGCCCGCGCTCCAGCTGCTGGTGAAAATCGTCTTCGGAGCCGAACCAGCCCTCGAACACGTGCTGGTGGGCGCATTGCAGATCGAGCACCTTCATGGAGCGCAATTATCCTGCCAGTCCAAGACCCATTGGCCACTGAGCACATTCTGCAGCCACAGCATGCCCACCAAGGTCTTGCTGTCGATGACCCGGCCGTCGCGGCACCAGGCCTGCAGGTCGGCCGGCGTGGCGGCGAAGACGTCCAGCGCCTCGCCGTCGTCGAGCGCGCGCTCGCCCAGGCTCAGGCCGCGGGCGAACCAGACGTCGATGACCTCGTCGGAGTACGCGATGGTGGGCGCCAGGCGGCCCGCGAAGGCCCATTGCCGGGCCGAGTAGCCGGTCTCCTCGCGCAACTCGCGCCGCGCGCAGGCCAGGCTGCCCTCGCCCGCGTCGAGCTTGCCGGCGGGAAACTCCACCATGACGGCCCCCATGGGGTGGCGGTACTGGCGCTCCAGCACCACGCGGCCATCGTCCAGCACAGGGATCACCATCACCGCGCCCGGGTGCAGCACGAATTCGCGCGTGGCCTCGGCGCCCGTGGGCAGGCGCACGCTGTCGCGCACCACGTGCAGGAAATGCCCGCGCAGCAACTCGGTGCGCGCCAGCGGCACTTCGGTCAGGTGAGGGTCATCCACCGCGGCGCTTGTAGAGGTAGCGGTACACGAAGCCGGGGAAAGCCAGCGTGAGGAACAGGCTCGCCGTGGTGGCGTAGAACTCCCAGCCCTGCGGATAGATCTGGCCCACGCGCTGCTCCAGGGCCAGGCCCAGGGCCCCGACGGCGAAGTACAGCAGCACGAGTTCGAGCAGCCGCAGCCACAGCGTCTTGGGCTTCGCGCGCGGCAGCACCGCGAGCCAGCGGTTGTTGACGAAGGGCAGGTTCGCGGCCACCAGGGCGGCCGCCAGCACCAGCCAGATCAGAGCGGTTTGGTTCATGGCGACGGTGTGAGCGGTCCGGCGCGCGAGGGTTCCCCGCGCCGCGGTCTCAGGCGAACAGGGCCGCCACCGCCTGCGCGCACAGGGCCATGAGGCCGCCCGGCACGATGCCCAGGATCAGCACCAGCGCGCCGTTCACCGACAGCACCGAGCGCACGTCCAGGCCGGCTTCGATGGGCGCGGTCTGTGTGGGCGCGTCGAAGTACATCACCTTGACCAGGCGCAGGTAGTAGAAGGCGCCGATCAGCGACATCACCACCGCGAACACGGCCAGGCCGACGTGGAAGGCGCTGGGCGAGGCCAGCAGCGCCTGCAGCACCGAGAGCTTGGCATAGAAGCCCACCAGCGGCGGCACGCCGGCCAGCGAGAACATGCAGGCCGCCATGACGCCGGCGTACAGGGGGCTGCGCTGGTTCAGGCCGGCCAGGTCCTGGATGGTGTCGGACTCGAAGCCCGCGCGCGACAGCAGGATGATCACGCCGAAGGTGCCCAGCGTGGTGAGCACGTAGGTCACCACGTAGAACATGGACGAGCTGTAGGCATTGGCCATGTTGCTGCCGTCGCCGCCGGACACGCCGGCCATCAGGCCCAGCATGAGAAAGCCCATCTGCGCGATGGTGGAGAAGGCCAGCATGCGCTTGAGGTTGCTCTGCGCGATGGCGGCCAGGTTGCCCACCAGCAGCGAGAGCACGGCCAGCACGGCCAGCATTTGCTGCCAGTCCATGGCCAGCGGCTGCAGGCCTTCGACGAGCAGGCGGATCACGATGGCGAAGGCGGCCAGCTTGGGCGCGCCGCCGATGAGCAGCGTGATGGACGTGGGAGCGCCGTGGTACACGTCGGGCACCCACATGTGGAACGGCGCCACGCCCAGCTTGAAGGCCAGGCCCGCGACCACGAACACCAGGCCCAGCACCAGCACCTGGACGGAGCCCTTGAGCGTGGCCTCGCCGCCGGCGATGGACGCCATCACCTGGCCGATGTCGAGCGAGCCCGTGGCACCGTAGACCATGGACAGGCCATAGAGCAGGAAGCCGCTGGCCAGCGCGCCCAGCACAAAGTACTTCATGGCGGCTTCGGTCGCGGCGGTGTCGTCGCGGCGCAGCGCCACCAGCGCGTAGCTGGAGAGCGTGAGCAGTTCCAGGCCCAGGTAGATCACCAGGAAGTTGTGGCCCGAGATCATCACGAACATGCCCAGCAGCGCGAACAGGCTCAGGCTGAACAGCTCGCCACCGCGCAGCATGTCGCGCGCGCCGGCGTAGGCGCGGCCGTAGACCAGCGTGGCCATCAGCGCGATGGTGGCGAAGCACTTGAGCCAGTTGCCCATGGGGTCGCTGACGATCATGCCGCCAAAGCCCTCGATGGTGGTGCCCGAGGCGCCGGCCACACCGAGGAACACCGCGACGACGGCCAGGGTGAGCAGGGTCAGCGCGTAGGTGCTGCCGCGCAGCGGCGTCTTGACCGCGAGGTCGGCCAGCGCAATGACGCAGGTCATCACCGCCAACAGAATTTCCGGGTAGGCCGCGACCCAGCTGAGTTTGTCGATCATGGGGCTGTTCTCGCTCGGTCTATTCTTGTCAATTCAGCTTGGAGTTCGCCACGTGGCGCAGCAGCTCGGCCACGGCCGGGTCCATCACGTCGGTGAAGGGCTTGGGGTACACGCCCATGGCGAGCACGGCGACGGCCAGCAAGGCCATCACCAGGAATTCGCGAGCATTGATGTCGCTCAGGCCTCGCACCTCGTCGTTGCCCGGCTCGCCCAGGTAGACGCGCTTGAACATCCACAGCGAGTAGGCGGCGCCGAAGATCAGGGCCGTGGCGGCCAGCAGGCCGATCCAGAAGTTGGCCTTGACGGCCGCGATGATCACCATCCATTCGCCCACGAAGCCGGCCGTGCCGGGCAGGCCGGCGTTGGCCATGGTGAACAGCAGCGCGAAGGCGGCAAAGCGCGGCATGGTGTTGACCACGCCGCCGTAGTCGGCGATCTCGCGCGAGTGCACCCGGTCGTACAGAACGCCGATGGCCAGGAACATGGCCGCCGACACGAAGCCGTGCGACACCATCTGCACCAGGCCACCGCTCATGCCCAGGTCACTGAAGATGAAGAAGCCCAGCGTCACGAAGCCCATGTGCGCCACGGACGAATAGGCCACCAGCTTCTTCATGTCTTGCTGGACCATGGCCACCAGACCGACGTAGATCACCGCGATCAGTGACAGCGCGATCATCAGCCAGGCCCATTCGTGGGAGGCGTCGGGCAGGATGGGCAGCGAGAAGCGCAGGAAGCCGTAGGCGCCCAGCTTGAGCATGATCGCCGCCAGCACGGCGGAGCCACCGGTGGGCGCCTCCACGTGCACGTCGGGCAGCCAGGTGTGCACCGGCCACATGGGCACCTTCACCGCGAAGGCCGCGAAGAAGGCGAAGAACAGCAGGGTCTGCGCGGTGCCGCCGATGGGCAGGCGGTACCAGTCGCTGAGCGCGAAACTGCCACCCGACTGCACGTACAGGTAGATCAGCGCGATCAGCATGAGCAGCGAGCCCAGCAGCGTGTAGAGGAAGAACTTGAAGGCCGCGTAGATCTTGTTGGGGCCGCCCCAGATGCCGATGATGAGGTACATCGGGATCAGCGTGGCCTCGAAGAACACGTAGAACAGCATCGCGTCCTGCGCGCTGAACACGCCGATCATGAAGCCCGAGAGGATCAGGAAGGCGCCCATGTACTGGTTCACGCGCTCGGTGATCACCTCCCAGCCCGCGATCACCACAATGACGGTGGTGAAAGCCGTGAGCAGCACCAGCCACAGCGAGATGCCGTCCACGCCGAGGTGGTAGTGAACGTTGAAGCTCTCGATCCAGACGGCCTTCTCGACGAACTGCAGGGCCGCGCTGCCGACCTCGAAGCCGGTGTACAGCGGCACGGTGACGGCCAGGCCCGCGAGCGCGCCCAGGAGCGCAACCCAGCGGACCACGCCCGCGTGCTGATCGCGCCCCAGCGCGAGCAGCACGACGCCCACGAGGATCGGCGTCCAGATGGCAAGGCTCAGCAAACCCATGGTCTTTTCTTTCTTCGTTGTCTTATTTCGCGAGCCAGACGAAGTACGTCATGAACAGCATCACCCCCACGAGCATCACCAGCGCGTAGTGGTAGAGGTAGCCGGTCTGCGCGCGGCGCACCACGGCGGCGATGGCGCCGACGATCTTCCAGCTGGCGTTCACCACGCCGCCTTCGATGACGCCACGGTCCCCGCCCTTCCACAGGCCCACGCCCAGGCCGCGCGCGGCGCGGGCCAGCACGTTCTCGTTGAACCAGTCCATGTAGTACTTGTTCTCGAGGACGACCACGATCGGGCGCAGCGCGCGCGCGATGGCCGCGGGCACAGCCGGGTTGACCAGGTAGCAGTACCAGGCGCTCACGGCACCGGCCAGCGCCAGGTACAGCGGCGCCGTGCTGAAGGCGTGCGCGGCCATGGCCCAGGCGCCGTGGAACTCTTCGGCGAAGGTTTTCAGCGCGGGGTGCGCCTCGGCGTTGACGGTGATGGCATCGCGGAAGAAGTCACCGATGACCATGGGTTCGATCGTGAAGTAGCCGATCACCACGGACGGAATGGCCAGCAGCACCAGGGGCAGGGTCACCACCCAGGGCGACTCGTGCGGCTTGCCGTCGCCGTGGCCATGCCCGTGGTCGTCGTGGTGATCGCCATGGTGCGCGTCGGGGTTCTGGTCGTAGCGCTCCTGGCCATGGAAGACCAGGAAGTACAGGCGGAACGAATAGAACGAGGTCACGAACACGCCCGCCAGCACCGCGAAGTGGGCGAACCCGGCGGCCGGCAGGTTGCTGAAATGCACCGCCTCGATGATCGAGTCCTTGGAGTAGAAACCCGAGAACAGCGGCGTGCCGATCAGCGCCAGCGTGCCGATCAGCGAGGTGAGCCAGGTGATGGGCATGTACTTGCGCACGCCGCCCATCCAGCGGATGTCCTGGTTGTGGTGCAGGCCCATGATGACCGAGCCGGCCGCGAGGAACAGCAAGGCCTTGAAGAAGGCGTGCGTCATCAGGTGGAAGACCGCGACCGAGTAGGCCGAGGCGCCGAGCGCCACCGTCATGTAGCCCAGCTGCGAGAGCGTGGAGTAGGCCACCACGCGCTTGATGTCATTCTGGATGATGCCCAGGAAGCCCATGAACAGCGCGGTGATGGCGCCGATGACCATGACGAAGTTGAGCGCCGTGTCGGACAGCTCGTACAGCGGGCTCATGCGCGCGACCATGAAGATGCCGGCCGTCACCATGGTGGCGGCGTGGATCAGCGCGGAGATCGGCGTGGGACCCTCCATGGAGTCGGGCAGCCAGACGTGCAGCGGGAACTGCGCGCTCTTGCCCATGGCGCCGATGAACAGGCAGATGCAGATGACGGTGATCAGCATCCAGTCGGTGCCCGGGAAGCCCAGGGCGCCGAGTTCACCCGCCTTGGCGAAGATCTCGCTGTAGTTCATGGTGCCGGCGTAGGCCACGATCAGGCCGATGCCGAGGATGAAGCCGAAGTCGCCCACCCGGTTGACCAGGAAGGCCTTCATGTTGGCGAAGATCGCCGAGGGCTTGTTGAACCAGAAGCCGATCAGCAGGTAGGACACCAGGCCCACCGCTTCCCAGCCGAAGAACAGCTGCAGCAGGTTGTTGCTCATGACCAGCATGAGCATGGAGAAGGTGAACAGCGAGATGTAGGCGAAGAAGCGGTTGTAGCCGTCGTCGTCTGCCATGTAGCCGATGGTGTAGAGGTGCACCATGAGCGAGACGAAGGTGACCACCACCATCATCATCGCGGTCAGGCCGTCGACCAGGAAGCCGATCTCCATCTTCAGCCCGCCGATGACCATCCATTCGTAGATGGTCTGGTTGAAGCGGGCACCGTCGATCACGTCGGCCAGCGTCATGGCCGACAGAATGAAGGCGACCAGCACGCCCAGGATGGTGGCGCCGTGCGAGGCGCGCCGGCCGATGACGTTGCCGCCGAAGGCGGTGCCCAGGATGCCGGCCACCAGCGAGCCCACCAGGGGCGCCAGCGGCACGGCGAGCAGCGTGGAGGCGGATAGCGTGTTGCTCATGTTCCGATCAGCCCTTGAGCGTGTTGAGTTCTTCGACGCTGATCGACGACTTGTTGCGGAACAGCAGCACGAGGATGGCGAGGCCGATGGCCGACTCGGCGGCCGCCACGGTGAGGATGAAGAACACGAACACCTGGCCGTGCAGGTCGCCCAGGTAGTGCGAGAAGGCCACGAAGTTCATGTTGACCGCGAGCAGCATCAGCTCGATGGCCATGAGCAGCACGATCAGGTTCTTGCGGTTGAGGAAGATGCCGACGACGGAGATCGCGAACAGGATCGCGCCGACCGACAGGAAATGTCCCAGCGTGAGGCCACTCATGCCTTGCCCTCCTCGGTGTTGGGGGTGGCGGCCACGGGCGCCGGCTTGGCGGCGGCCATGGGCACGATCACCAGGCGGTCGCGGGCGCGCACATGGACCTGGTCACCCGGGTTGATGGCCTTGCTGTCCTTGCGCCGGCGCAGCGTCAGCGCGATGGCCGCGACCATGGCCACGAGCAGGATGAAGCCCGCGACCTGGATGGGATAGAGGTAGGCCGAATACAGCAGCTTGCCCAGCTCGCCCGTGTTCGACACGTTGGCGGGCACGGTGGCGGCGGTGGTGGCAATGGAAGGGAAGCCCACCCACAGCACGGCGATCAGCTCGCCGGCCACCACGGCGCCGAGAATGGCCGCCAGCGGGAAGTGGTGCCAGAAGCCGCGGCGCAGCGACTCGATGTTGATGTCCAGCATCATCACCACGAACAGGAACAGCACCATGACGGCGCCGAGGTAGACCAGCACCAGCGTGATGCCCAGGAACTCGGCCTTGAGCAGCAGCCACAGCGCGGCCGCCTGCGAGAAGGAGAGCATCAGGTACAGCACCGCGTGCACGGCGTTGCGCGAGGTGACCACGCGAAAGGCCGCGAACAGCAGCACCGCCGCGAAGAGGTAGAAGAAACCGGTGGTGAAGTCCATGGGATCTCTGGATGGGCTCGGTCGCGCCGCGCTCAGCGGTACTTGGCGTCGGCGGCCTTGGCCGCGGCGATCTGGGGTTCGTAGCGGTCACCCACCGCGAGCAGCATTTCCTTGGTGAAGTACAGGTCGCCGCGCTTTTCGCCGTGGTATTCGAAGATGTGCGTCTCGACGATCGAGTCGACCGGGCAGCTCTCTTCGCAGAAGCCGCAGAAGATGCACTTGGTGAGGTCGATGTCGTAGCGCGTGGTGCGGCGCGTGCCGTCGGCGCGCACGTCGCTTTCGATGGTGATGGCGACGGCGGGGCACACGGCCTCGCAGAGCTTGCAGGCGATGCAGCGCTCTTCGCCGTTCTCGTAGCGGCGCAGCGCGTGCAGGCCGCGAAAGCGCGGCGACAGCGGCGTCTTCTCCTCGGGGAACTGCACCGTGACCTTGCGGCGGAAGGCGTAGCGGCCGGTCAGGGCCATGCCCTTGGCGAGCTCGACGAGCATGAAGCTCTTGAAGAAGTCGCGGAAACTGAAGGGCGCGACGGCGGTGGTGGTACTCATGCTTGTGCCCTCCTCACTGCCAGATGTTCCAGCGCGTCTGCATGAGCGCACCCACGAGCAGCAGCCACACCAGCGTGACGGGGATGAAGATCTTCCAGCCCAGACGCATGATCTGGTCGTAGCGGAAGCGGGGGAAGGTGGCGCGGATCCAGATGAACATGGACACCACCACGAAGGTCTTGAGGCCCAGCCAGATCCAGCCCGGCACCCAGTTGAAGATGGCGCTGTCGATCGGGGGCAGCCAGCCACCCAGGAACATCAGCACGGCCAGGATGGACACCAGCCACATGCTGGCGTACTCGGCGAGAAAGAAGATCGCGAAGCCCATGCCCGAGTACTCGACCATGTGGCCGGCCACGATCTCGGCCTCGCCCTCGACCACGTCAAAGGGGTGGCGGTTGGTTTCGGCCACGCCCGAGATCACGTAGACCACGAAAATAGGCAGCAGCGGCAGCCAGTTCCAGGACAGGAAGTTCAGGCCCATGCCCGCGCCCATGCCGCGGGACTGCGAGTTCACGATCTCGGCCAGGTTCAGGCTGCCGGCGGTCATCACCACCACCAGGAAGCAAAAGCCGATGGCGATCTCGTAGCTCACCATCTGGGCCGAGGCGCGCAGCGCGCCGAGGAAGGCGTACTTCGAGTTCGAGGCCCAGCCCGCGATGATCACGCCGTAGACCTCGATGGAGGTGATGGCCAGGATGACCAGCAGGCCGGCGTTGACGTTGGCCAGCACGGCCTCCGGGCCAAAGGGAATGGCCACCCAGGCGGCCAGCGCCGGCATGATGGCCATGACCGGGCCGAGGCGGAACAGGCCGTTGGCGGCCGCGCTCGGGCGGATCAGCTCCTTGGTCAGCAGCTTGAGCGCGTCGGCGATGGGCTGCAGCAGACCGAAGGGGCCCACGCGGTTGGGGCCGTGGCGCACCTGCATCCAGCCGAGCAGTTTGCGCTCCCAGAGCGTGAGGTAGGCCACCGCGCCCATCAGCGGCGCGAGCACCGCGACGATCTTGATGAGGGCCCAGAGCACGGGCCAGGCCGCCGAGGTCCACCACGCGGCGTTGATGAGGCCCAGGCCGCCGTTGTACATCGCGTCGATCACGCTGCCACCCCTTCTTCTGCGCGCGCGCGGCGGGCATCGGCCGTGAGCTGCAGCGACGGAGCGCGGCGCACCAGGGCGTCGAGTTGGTAGATGCTGGCCACGCAGGGCTTGGCCGCCGCGGGCGTGGTGTCGATGGTCGCGCCGGCGGCCTGGTTGTTGAGGCGCTCGGCCGGCACCAAGCCACCCGACGCGACACCCGGCAGCGCGCGCGCGAGCACGGCCTGCGAGGAGTCGGCATCGAAGCCCGGCAGCTCGAGCAGGTTGCCCAGCACGCGCAGCACCTTCCAGGCCGGGCGCGTGTCGCCCAGGGGGGGCACCACGGCGTGGAAGCTCTGCAGGCGGCCTTCGGCGTTCACGAAGCTGCCGGAGGTCTCGGTGAACGGTGCGATCGGCAGCAGCACGTCGCTCACGTCCAGGTTGGTCTTGAAGGGGCTCAGGGTCACGACCATGTCGGTGTTCGCCAGCCCCTGCAGCCCGGCGGCCGTGTCCTCGGCCTCCACGTTGAGCAGCAGCGCGGCCTTGAGCGCACCGCCGAGCATGCGGCCGGCGTGCAGGCCGCCCTGTCCCGGGACGGCGCCCACGAGCTGCGCGCCCACGGTGTTGGCCGCCTCGGTGAGGTAGCCCACGCTGGCGCCGGTGTGCTGGGCGATGAACTGGGCCAGGGCCAGCAGGCTGGTGGCCTGGGCGTGGTGCGCGGCGGCGTTGCCAAGCAGCACCGCCTTGTGCTCGCCGCCCAGCAGCGAGGCGGCGATGGCGCGCTGCGCGTCGGTCGGCTCGACCGGCACCGGCGCGGACACGCCCTTCTCGGCGGCCACCGCGGCGGCCACGCCGGCCAGGGCCGATGCCCAGGCCGTACTGTCGCTGAGCAGCGTGTGCTTGACGTTCATGGCCCACTGGGGCGCGGCCTCGACCAGCGCACTCAGTTGCGCGCCGCGGCGCACGGCCTGGCGGATGCGTTGCGCGAACAGCGGGTGGTCCTTGCGCAGGTTCGAGCCCACGACCAACACACGCTGCAGCGTGGAGAGCTCGGCGATGGGGCGGCCCAGCCAGCGCGCCTGGCCCTGGGGCGCCACGGCGCCGGGGTCGGCCGCGCGCAGGCGGCTGTCGATGTTCTCGCTGCCCAGGCCGCGCACCAGGGCGCCAGCCAGGGCCAGCTCTTCCACGGTGGCGTGCGGGCTGGCCAGCAGGCCGATGGCGCCCGCGCCGTGCGCGCCCTTGACCTGCCTGAGGCCATTGGCGACGTACTCCAGCGCGGTCTGCCAGTCCACGGTTTTCCACTCACCGCCCTGCTTGAGCATGGGCTGGGTGAGGCGGTCCGCGCCATGGAGCGCTTCGTAGGAGAAGCGGTCGCGGTCAGCGATCCAGCATTCGTTGACCGCCTCGTTCTCGAGCGGCACCACGCGCATCACCTGGTGGTTCTTGACCTGCACCACGAGGTTGGCGCCGGTGGAATCGTGCGGGCTCACGCTCTTGCGGCGCGAGAGTTCCCAGGTGCGCGCGCTGTAGCGGAAGGGCTTGCTGGTGAGCGCGCCCACGGGGCAGATGTCGATCATGTTGCCCGAGAGCTCGGAATCGACCGACTGACCCACGAAGGTCTCGATCTCGGCGTGCTCGCCGCGGTGGCTCATGCCGAGCTCCATGACGCCCGCGATCTCCTGCCCGAAGCGCACGCAGCGCGTGCAGTGGATGCAGCGGCTCATCTCCTCCATGGAGATCAGCGGACCCACATTCTTGTGGAAGACCACGCGCTTTTCTTCCTGGTAGCGCGAGCCGGAGCCACCGTAGCCCACGGCCAGGTCCTGCAGCTGGCATTCGCCGCCCTGGTCGCAGATCGGGCAGTCGAGCGGGTGGTTGATGAGCAGGAACTCCATCACCGACTTCTGGGCCTTGACGGCCTTGTCGCTCTGCGTGCGCACGATCATGCCCTGCGTGACGGGCGTGGCGCAGGCCGGCATGGCCTTGGGCGCCTTCTCCACGTCGACCAGGCACATGCGGCAGTTGGCCGCGATGGACAGCTTCTTGTGGTAGCAGAAGTGGGGGATGTAGGTGCCCGCCTTCTCGGCCGCATGCATGACCATGCTGCCCGGAGGCACTTCGACCTTCTTGCCGTCGAGTTCGATTTCAACCATGGGGATGTCCGTGTTCCTCGTGCTCTCAGGCCGTGGCCGCCTTGTTGCCCGTTTCGGCCTGCGCAGCGTTGATCTTGGCCTCGAACTCGTGGCGGAAGTGCTTGATCATGGCGCGCACCGGCATGGCCGCCGCGTCGCCGAGCGCGCAGATGGTGCGACCCATGATGTTCTCGGCCACGTTGTCGAGCAGGGCCATGTCCTCGGGCCGGCCCAGACCGCGGTCAATGCGGTCGACCATGCGCCAGAGCCAACCCGTGCCCTCGCGGCACGGCGTGCACTGGCCGCAGCTCTCGTGCATGTAGAAGTACGACAGGCGCTTGAGCGACTCGACCATGTCGCGCGAGTCGTCCATCACGATGACGGCACCCGAGCCCAGCATGGAGCCGGCCTTGGCGATGGAGTCGTAGTCCATCGTGCACTCCATCATGATGTGCGCCGGCAGCACCGGGGCCGAGGAGCCGCCGGGGATCACGGCCTTGAGCGTGCGGCCCTTGCGCACGCCGCCGGCGAGTTCGAGCAGCTTGCTGAAGGGCGTGCCCAGCGGGATCTCGAAGTTGCCGGGCATCTCGACGTCGCCGCTGACCGAGAAGATCTTGGTGCCGCCGTTGTTGGGCTTGCCGATCTCCAGGTAGGCCTGGCCGCCGTTGCGGATGATCCAGGGCACCGCCGCGAAGGTCTCGGTGTTGTTGATGGTGGTGGGTTTGCCGTAGAGGCCGAAGCTGGCGGGGAACGGCGGTTTGAAGCGCGGCTGGCCCTTCTTGCCCTCCAGCGATTCGAGCAGCGCGGTTTCCTCGCCGCAGATGTAGGCGCCGAAGCCGTGGTGGCCGTGCAGCTGGAAGCTGAAGCCCGAGCCGAGGATGTTGTCGCCCAGCAGGCCGGCCGCCCTCGCCTCTTCCAGCGCGGCCTCGAAGCGCTCGTACACCTCGAAGATTTCGCCGTGGATGTAGTTGTAGCCCACGCTGATGCCCATGGCGTACGCCGCGATCGCCATGCCTTCGATGACGATGTGCGGGTTGTACATGAGGATGTCGCGGTCCTTGCAGGTACCCGGCTCGCCCTCGTCGGAGTTGCAGACGAGGTACTTCTGCCCCGGGAACTGGCGCGGCATGAAGCTCCACTTGAGGCCGCTGGGGAAGCCCGCGCCGCCGCGGCCACGCAGAGCCGATTCCTTGACGGTGGCGATCACCTGGTCGGGCGTGAGGCCTTCGCCGCCGTCCTTGCCCAGGATCTTGCGCAGGGCCTGGTAGCCGCCGCGCGCCTCGTAGTCCTTGAGGGACCAGTTTTTGCCGTCCAGGTCCGCGTAGATCTGCGGGCTGATGTGGCGGCCATGGAAGCAGGTCTGCACGCCGGTGGCGGCGAACTGGCCGATGATCTGTTGGGCGTTCATCAGGACTGGCCCTCCGCGGCGCGCAGGCCATCGACGAGCTGGTCGAGCTTGTCGTGGCTCATGAAGCTGCACATGTGGCGGTCGTTCACCAGCATCACGGGCGCGTCGGCGCAGGCGCCCAGGCACTCGCTCTGCTGCAGCGTGAACAGGCCGTCGGGCGTGGTCTCGCCCATTTCGATGCCCAGCTTCTTCTCGAGGTGGTGCAGCGCCTTCTGGCCATCGCGCAGCTGGCACGGCAGGTTGGTGCAGACGTTGAGCTTGAACTTGCCCACCGGCCGCTGGTTGTACATGTTGTAGAAGGTCGTGACCTCGTGCACCGCGATCGGCTCGACGCCGAGATAAGCGGCCAGCGCGGCCTCGGCCTCGGTGCTGACCCAGCCCTGCTCCTGCTGGATGATGGACAGGCAGGCCATGACGGCCGAGATGCGCTGCTCGGCCGGGTACTTGGCGACCTCGCGGTCGAAGCGCGCGATGGTCGCGGCGGAAAACTGCACGGGGGTGCTCATCGGTCGATCTCCCCGAAAACGATGTCCATGGTGCCGATGATGGCGACCGCGTCGGCCAGCATGTGGCCGCGCGCCATCTCGTCGAGCGTGGCGAGGTGCGCGAAACCGGGCGCGCGGATCTTCAGTCGGTAGGGCTTGTTGGCCCCGTCGCTCACGAGGTAGATGCCGAACTCGCCCTTGGGATGCTCGACGGCGGCGTAGGCCTCGCCCTCGGGCACGTGGAAACCTTCGGTGAAGAGCTTGAAGTGGTGGATCAGCTCTTCCATGTTGGCCTTCATGGCCTCGCGCGCGGGCGGCGCCACCTTGTGGTTGTCGGTGATCACCGGGCCCGGGTTGGCGCGCAGCCAGGCCACGCACTGCTGGATGATGCGGTTGGACTGCTTCATCTCCTCCATGCGGACGAGGTAGCGGTCATAGGTGTCGCCGGTCTTGCCGACCGGGATGTCGAAGTCCAGGCGGTCGTACACCTCGTAAGGCTGCTTCTTGCGCAGGTCCCAGGCAATGCCGGAGCCGCGCAGCATGGGGCCGGTCATGCCCAGGTTGAGCGCGCGCTCGGGTGGCACCACGCCGATGCCCACGGTGCGCTGCTTCCAGATGCGGTTGTCGGTGAGCAGCGTGTGGTACTCGTCGAGGTAGACCGGGAAGCGCCGGGTGAAGTCGTCGATGAAGTCGAGCAGCGAGCCTTGGCGGTTCTTGTTCAGTTCGTCCACGCCGCGCTGGTTGCGCACCTTGCTCGCCTGGTACTGCGGCATGCTGTCGGGCAGGTCGCGGTAGACGCCGCCGGGACGGAAGTAGGCCGCGTGCATGCGCGCGCCCGACACCGCCTCGTACATGTCGAACAGGTCCTCGCGCTCGCGGAAGGCGTAGATGAGGATGGTGGAGCTGCCGCAGTCGTTGCCGTGCGAGCCCAGCCACATCAGGTGGTTGAGCAGGCGGGTGATCTCGCTGAACATCACGCGGATGTATTGCGCGCGAATCGGCACTTCGATGCCCAGCAGCTTCTCGATGGCCAGGCAGTAGGCGTGCTCGTTGCACATCATGGACACGTAGTCGAGACGGTCCATGTAGGGCAGCGACTGGATGAAAGTCTTGTGCTCGGCGAGCTTTTCGGTCGCGCGGTGCAGCAGGCCGATGTGCGGGTCGGCGCGCTGCACGACCTCGCCGTCGAGCTCGAGCACCAGGCGCAGCACGCCGTGCGCGGCCGGGTGCTGCGGGCCGAAGTTCAGGGTGTAGTTCTTGATCTCTGCCATGTCGGTTCGCCCCGCGCCTTCAGTGCAGGCCGCCGTAGTTGTCCTCGCGGATCACGCGCGGCGTGATCTCGCGGGGTTCGATGGTCACCGGCTCATAGATGACGCGCTGACGCTCGGCGTCGTAGCGCATCTCGACGTGGCCCGAGAGCGGAAAGTCCTTGCGGAACGGGTGGCCGATGAAACCGTAGTCGGTGAGGATGCGGCGCAGGTCGTCGTGGCCATCGAAGACGATGCCGTAGAGGTCGAAGGCCTCGCGCTCGTACCAGTTGGCGCTGTTCCACAAGCCGTTGACCGAGGGCAGCACGGGGAAGTCATCGTCGGCGCAGAACGCGCGCACGCGCACGCGCTGGTTCAGGCTCACCGACAGCAGGTGAGAGACCGCCGCGAAGCGCGGGCCTTCCCAGCGGCCGTCGCCGTAGGTGGAGTAGTCCATGCCGCAGAGGTCGACGAGCTGCTCGAAGCGGGCCTGGGGCGCGTCGCGCAAGGTCTGCATGACATCCAGGTAGGCGGCGGCGTCGACCGTGACCGTGACCTCGCCGCGTTCCAGGTCGACCGCGCGCACGCGGCCGGCGAGCAGTTCCTGGAGGCTGGCCTGCAGGGTCTCGGGCGCGACCAGGTGGTGGTTGGATGCGTCGGTCATGTCGTGGGGCTCGGTGGTGTTCTGTGACTCAGGCGCGGGCAATGGTCTGCGTGCGCCGGATCTTCTGCTGCAGCTGAATGATTCCGTACAGCAGCGCCTCGGCGGTGGGCGGGCAGCCGGGCACGTAGACGTCGACCGGCACGATGCGATCACAGCCGCGCACGACCGAGTAGCTGTAGTGGTAGTAGCCGCCGCCGTTGGCGCAGGAACCCATGGACAGCACCCAGCGCGGCTCGGCCATCTGGTCGTAGACCTTGCGCAGCGCCGGCGCCATCTTGTTGCACAGCGTGCCGGCCACGATCATGAGGTCGGACTGGCGCGGGCTGGCGCGAAAGACCTCGGAGCCGAAGCGCCCGATGTCGTAGCGCGCGGCGGCCGCATGCATCATCTCCACCGCGCAGCAGGCCAGACCAAAGGTCATGGGCCACAGCGAACCGGTCTTGGCCCAGTTCACCACCGCGTCGTAGCTGGTGGTGACAAAGCCTTCCTTGAAGACACCTTCAATCATGTGCTGCTCCGAAGCGCCCGCGCAGCGGGGGTGAACTCACTCCCAGTCCAGGGCGCCCTTTTTCCATTCGTAGGCGAAACCCACCGTGAGGATGGCCAGGAACACCACACCGGCGACGAAGCCCGTCATGCCGATGTCGGAGAAGGCCACGGCCCAGGGGATGAGGAACGCGATTTCGAGGTCGAACAGGATGAAGAGGATGGCCACCAGGTAGTAGCGCACATCGAACTTCATCCGCGCGTCTTCGAAGGCCTCGAAGCCGCATTCGTAAGGGGAGTTCTTCTCGGCGTCCGGCAGGTTCGGGCCGAGGATGAAACCGAGGACCTGGGGAATGATCCCGACCGCGATACCCACGACGATGAACAGAAGCACGGGCAGGTACTGGTCAAGGCTCATGGTGGGGCGGTTCCGTGGACAGGGCCTGCTGGCCCTGCCTTCAACGATCTGGTGCCGACGGCGAGACTCGAACTCGCACAGCTTTCGCCACTACCCCCTCAAGATAGCGTGTCTACCAATTTCACCACGTCGGCTTGGGTCTGCGTTGCCGTGCTCATGAGGGACACTGAGCACTGCGGACAACTCATAGAGTTTACCCTGAATCGCCTCCCCAATCTGGGGAGCGGCCCATCCTTTTTTCATGGGCGTCCCCGAGGCGTCAGGCCCCGCCGCTGGCGGGGTTTCGCATCACTGCGCGGGAATCTGGCCCGCGCCCGTGGGTGCGGGTGCACTGGCGGGCGCCGGGGCATTGCCCGGGGCGGCGGGCGCGGTGGGCGCGGCGGCACCACCCGGGATCTGCTGCACCGGGCTCGCGGGCGCGGCGGGCACGTTCTCGAGCACGCTGCCCGAGCTCGCCGGCGCGGCACGCAGGTTGCCGAAATAGGCCAGACCCAGCGTGCAGGCCAGGAACACACCCGCCAGCACGGCCGTGGTGCGCGACAGGAAGTTCGCGCCGCCCGAGGCGCCGAACAGGCTGGCCGAGCCCGCGCCACCGCCACCGAAGGCGGCGCCCGCGTCGGCGCCTTTGCCGTGCTGCATGAGGATCAAGCCGATCATGCCGAGCGCAGCGAGGATCTGCACCACGAGCAGGAGGGTCAACAGGACGTTCATCAGGTTCTCCGTAAGGGTCGATCAGCGCCTTCGCGGCGCCATCGGTTCGATGCTGTGTTCAGTGGGCGGCGGCAATGATCCGCAGGAAATCGGGCGCCTTGAGCGAGGCCCCGCCGATCAGCCCGCCGTCGATGTCGGGTTGGGCCAGCAGGCTGGCGGCGTTGGCGGCGTTCATGCTGCCGCCATAGAGGATGTGCACACGCTCCGCCTGGTGGGTGGCCGCGGCAAGCTGAGCGCGCAGCACGGCGTGCACCTGCTGGGCCTGCTCGGGCGTGGCCGTCTGGCCGGTGCCGATGGCCCACACGGGCTCGTAGGCGACGACGATTTCGCTCGTGCAGTGCGCCACGGCGTGGATCACAGCGGCCAGCTGGCGCTTGACCACGGCCTCGGTCTGCTCGGCCTCGCGCTCCACCAGGGTCTCGCCCACGCACACGATGGGCGTGATGCCCGCGGCCAGGGCACGCTGCGCCTTGGCAGCGACGGTGGCATCCGTCTCGCCGTGGTACTGACGGCGCTCGGAATGGCCCACGATGGCGTAGCGGCAGCCGAAGTCCTTGAGCATGGCGGCCGACACCTCGCCGGTGTAGGCGCCCTGCTCGTGCGCGGACAGGTCCTGCGCGCCCCAGCCGATCGGGCCGCCGGCCAGCAGGCCCTGCAGCTGCGCGAGGTAGGGCGCGGGCGCGCAGACGGCCACGTCGGCCGAGGGCTGGCCGAGACCGGCCAGCAGCGCGCGCAGCAGCGCCTCGTTGGCGGCCAGGCCGCCGTTCATCTTCCAGTTGCCGGCGATGAGCTTTTTCTTCGTCATGACATCAGGCCCACTTCAGCACGAGTTTGCCGACGTGGCGGTTCGATTCCATGAGGGCGTGCGCCTCGGCCGCCTGCGCGGGGGCGAACACCTGGTGGATGACAGGCTTGACCGCGCCCGATTCGAGCAGCGGCCAGATGTGCTCCCTGAGCGAGCGCGCGATGGCGGCCTTGAAGGCCACCGGGCGCGGGCGCAGCGTGGAGCCCGTGACGGTGAGGCGGCGGCGCAGCACCAGACCGGCGTTGAACTCGGCCTTGACGCCGCCCTGCACCGCGATGATGACCAGGCGGCCGTCCTCGGCCAGGCAGTCGACCTCGCGCGCCACGTAGCCACCCGCCACCATGTCGAGGATCACGTCGACGCCGCGGCCGCCGGTGACGTCGGCCACCGCGGCAACGAAGTCCTGCGTGCGGTAGTTGATGGCGTGGTCGGCGCCGAGCGCCTTGCAGGCGGCGCACTTCTCGTCGCTGCCGGCGGTGGCGATCACGGTCGCGCCGCGCGCCTTGGCCATCTGGATGGCGGTGACGCCGATGCCGCTGGTGCCGCCCTGCACCAGCAGGGTTTCACCGGACTGCAGACGGCCGCGGTCGAAGACGTTGCTCCAGACGGTGAAGAAGGTTTCGGGCAGCGAAGCGGCGGCGACATCGTCCAGGCCACGCGGCACCGGCAGGCACTGGCCGACCGGCGCCACGCACCACTCGGCGTAGCCGCCGCCGGCCACCAGCGCGCAGACCCGGTCACCCAGCTGGAGGCCGGCCTCGGCCAGCGCGGTGGCGTCACCCGACTCGATGGTGCCGGCCACCTCCAGCCCGGGGATGTCGGACGCGCCGGGCGGCACCGGGTAGTTGCCGGTGCGCTGCAGCACGTCGGGGCGGTTCACGCCCGAGGCCGCGACGCGGATCAGCAACTCGCCGGCGCCCGCGACGGGGCGCGGGCGCTCGGCCAGGCGCAGCACCTCGGGCGCGCCAAAGCCATTGATCTCGACCGCTTGCATGCTCGACATCGCGTGCGGGGCTTACTGCGGCTGTTGCTGTTGCTGCGCGGCCTCGTCGGCCGACGCCGCGGGGCGCTGGTCGCGGTGCTCACGCGGTTCACGCGGTTCGCGGTGCTCACGCGGTTCACGCGGTTCACGCGGTTCACGGGGCTCGCGGGGCTCGCGGGGCTCACGATCGCCACCGCCGCTGCGCTCCAGCAGCGCCTTCATCGACAGCTTGACGCGGCCCTTCTCGTCGGTCTCCAGCACCTTGACCTTGACGATCTGGCCTTCCTGCAGGTAGTCGCTGACCTTCTCCACGCGCTCGTGGGCGATCTGGCTGATGTGCAGCAGGCCGTCCTTGCCCGGCAGCAGGTTGACCAGGGCGCCGAAGTCCAGGATCTTGGTGATCGGGCCTTCGTAGACCTTGCCCACTTCCACCTCGGCCGTGATCTCGGCGATGCGGCGCTTGGCTTCCTCGGCGCGCGCGCCGTCGGTGGAGGCGATGGTGATGGTGCCGTCTTCGCCGATGTCGATCTGCGTGCCGGTTTCTTCGGTCAGCGCGCGGATGGTGGCGCCGCCCTTGCCGATCACGTCGCGGATCTTCTCGGGGTTGATCTTCATGGTGTAGAGGCGCGGCGCGAAATCGCTGATCTCGGTCTTGGCCTCGCCCATGGCGGCCTGCATCTTGCCCAGGATGTGCATGCGCGCCTCTTTGGCCTGGGCCAGCGCGACCTGCATGATTTCCTTGGTGATGCCCTGGATCTTGATGTCCATCTGCAGGGCCGTGATGCCGTTGGTGGTGCCGGCCACCTTGAAGTCCATGTCGCCGAGGTGGTCCTCATCGCCCAGGATGTCGGTCAGCACGGCGAAGCGGTTGCCGTCCTTGATCAGGCCCATGGCGATGCCGGCCACGTGCGCCTTCATGGGCACGCCGGCGTCCATCAGCGCCAGGCAGCCGCCGCAGACCGAGGCCATGGACGAGGAGCCGTTGGACTCGGTGATCTCGGACACCACGCGAATGGTGTAGGGGAAGTCTTCCTTGGTGGGCAGGCAGGCCACCAGGGCGCGCTTGGCCAGGCGGCCGTGGCCGATCTCGCGGCGCTTGGGGCTGCCCACGCGGCCGGTTTCGCCGGTGGCGAAGGGCGGCATGTTGTAGTGCAGCATGAAGCGGTCTTCGAACTCGCCGGCCAGCGCGTCGATCTTCTGGGCGTCGCGGTCGGTGCCCAGGGTGGCGACCACCAGGGCCTGCGTCTCGCCGCGCGTGAACAGCGCCGAGCCGTGGGTGCGCGGCAGCACGCCGTTGCGGATCTCGATGGGGCGCACGGTGCGCGTGTCGCGGCCGTCGATGCGCGGCTCGCCGGCCAGGATCTGGCCGCGCACGATGCCGGCCTCGATATCGAACAGCAGGCCCTCGACCTTGACGCTGTCGAATTCGACGCCGGCGGCCTTCAGGCCACTCATGACGGCGGCGTAGGCCTCGCGGCACGCCTGGGTGCGCGCCTGCTTGTTGCGGATTTGGTAGGCCGCGCGCAGCTTGTCGCCGCCGAGCTCATTCACCTGGGCGATCAGCGCCTCGTCGCGCGCCGGGGCCTGCCACTGCCACTCGGGCTTGCCGGCCTCGCGCACCAGTTCGTTGATGGCGTTGATGGCGATGTTGGCCTGCTCATGGCCGAACACCACGCCGCCCAGCATGATTTCTTCGGACAGCTGCAGGGCCTCGGACTCGACCATCAGCACCGCGGCCTGCGTGCCGGCGACCACCAGGTCCATCTGCGAGTTCTGGCGCTCGGTCTGGCCCGGGTTGAGCACGTAGGCGCCGTTGACATAGCCCACGCGCGCCGCACCGATGGGGCCGTTGAACGGAATGCCCGAGACCGACAGCGCGGCCGAGGTCGCGATCATCGCGGCGATGTCGGCGTCCACTTCGGGGTTGAGCGACAGCGTGTGGATGACCACCTGCACTTCGTTGAAGAAGCCCTCGGGGAACAGCGGGCGGATCGGGCGGTCGATCAGGCGGCTGGTCAGCGTTTCCAGCTCGCTCGGGCGGCCTTCGCGCTTGAAGAAGCTGCCGGGGATCTTGCCGGCGGCGTAGGTTTTCTCGATGTAGTCGACGGTCAGGGGGAAGAAGTCCTGACCGGCCTTGGCCTCGCTCTTGGCGACCACGGTGGCCAGCACGACGGTGCCGTCCATGTCGAGCAGCACGGCGCCGCTGGCCTGGCGGGCGATCTCGCCCGTTTCCATGGTGACCGTGTGCTGGCCCCACTGGAAGGTCTTGGTGACTTTGTTGAACATGCTCATGGCGTATCTCCGTTGGCGTCCCGTTCATCGGGACTGCATGGCGTGCAATGCCTTGCACGAACCCGGAGAACGCACCCGCCAGACGATGCCATTCCAGAGGGACTGCGCTGGCCGCAGCCCCGTTGGAATGACACAGCTTCGCTCGGTGTGTGAACTCCGGAGGAATGGAGCGGGGGCGCCAAACGCAAAAAGCCCGAGCCAGCGAACCAACTCAGGCTTTTCGATCGGGCACACCCGGCTCGGTTTACTTGCGCAGGCCCAGTTTCTGGATCAGGGCCAGGTAACGGTCGGCGTCCTTGGACTTGAGGTAGTCCAGCAGCTTGCGGCGACGGCTCACCATGCGCAGCAGGCCGCGGCGGCCGTGGTGGTCCTTGGCGTGCGTCTTGAAGTGCGGGGTGAGTTCGTTGATGCGGGCCGTCAGGATGGCGACCTGGACTTCGGGGCTGCCGGTGTCGTTGGCGGAACGGGCGTTGTCGGCGATGACGCCGGCCTTGACTTGCTGATCGATCATGTGAAGCTTCCTGTTGACTTGCGTCCCGCTGCAGCCCGGGCCACCCGAAGGGATGGCCTGCCGCGACGGGCGTGAAGCCGCTCCAGCTGGAACGGCAACCGCGCATTCTAGCCGAATCGGCGCGCCGGCGACCTAGCGGCGGGGCCGGCTGTCCGCCAGCCAGCCGTTCAGGCGCCGCACGCCCTCCTCCAGCCGCGACGCGTCCCGGCTGGCGAAACACCAGCGCAGCCAGCCGGCCGCCTCCGGGCCGAAGGCGCTGCCCGGCGCCAGGCCCAGGCCGGCCTCGCGCACCAGCCGCTTGGACACCTCCAGGCAGTCGGCCTGTCCCGGCAGGCGGAAAAAGGCGTACATGCCGGCGCGCGGCGTGGCCAGCTCCACCCCGGGCAGGGCCTGCAGCAGGGGCACCAGCGTGTCGCGGCAGCGGCGCAGGTGGGCCACCAGGGCCGGCGTCACGGCGTCGCCGTGGGCGATGGCGGCGACCGCCCCGCGCTGCACGAACACCGGCGCGCAGGAGGTGTTGAACTCGATCAGCTTGCCCACCGCCTCGGTCAGCGCGGGCGGCAGCACCAGCCAGCCCAGGCGCCAGCCGGTCATCAGGAAGCTCTTGGAGAAGCTGTGGGCAACGATGAGGCGGTCGTCGGGCTCGGCCACGTCCAGGAAGCTGGGCGCCGCGCCGTTGGCGGTGTCGCTCTCGAAGTAGAGCCGCTCGTAGACCTCGTCGGCCACGATCCAGGTGCCGGTGGCGCGGCAGTGGGCCAGGATCTGGCGCTGCTGCTCGGCCGTGAGCGCGAAACCGGTCGGGTTGGCCGGGGCGTTGACGATGAGCACGCGCGTGGCCGGGGTCACGGCCTGTCGCAGGGCGGCGAGGTCCAGCGTCCAGGCGCCGCCGCGCGGCACCAGCGGCAGCGCCTTCACCCGCGCGCCCAGGATGGCCGGCTGGGCCGCCAGGTTGGGCCAGGCCGGCGTGACCACCGCCACCTCGTCGCCCGCGTCGACCAGGGTCTGCGCCGCCAGCATGAGCCCGTTGACGCCGCCCGAGGTGACGGCGATGCGCTCGAACCAGTGGACCGCGCCGCGGCCAGGGTGCAGGCGCTCGGTGTAACCGGCGATGGCCTCACGCAGCTCGGGCAGGCCCAGGTTGTGCGCGTAGAAGGTTTCGCCGGCCTGCAGCGAGGCGATCGCGGCCTGACGGATGGGCTCGGGTGTGACCTCGTCGCTCTCGCCGAACCAGAACTTGAGCACGCCCTCGCGGCCGATGCCTTCGTTCGCCACCTCCCGAATGCGCGAGCCCTCCAGGCCCGCCACCACGTCACGCATGCGCCGACTCCCGCGTCAATGTCAGAAGCGGGTCATCGTACAGCTGTGCGGCATCTCGGCCTGCTGCGGGCTCAGGCTGCGGATCACGCGAAAGCCGTAGCCCGATCCCTCGACGTCGAACCTCACACCGGGCGTGCCCTGGCGGTCCATCACGGCCACGGCCAGGCTTTGCTGGAACTGGTGGTCGGCGCGGCGCATGCGCGCGCGCTGGCCGGCCAGGGTGACGTCGGCCTTCTCCAGTTCGGCGGCGATGGCCCCCGCCTCCACCCGACCCGCGCGCTCGATGGCCTGCGCCAGCGCCTCGACCATGAGCTGCATGCGCATGTGCACGTAGTCGTCCTCGGGCTTGGGAAAGCGCTCGCGGAAGGCCTTGTAGAAGGCCTCGCTTTCGGGCGTGGGCACGTTGGGGAACCAGTCGGCCACGGCCACCACCTGGCCGATGCCGGCGTCGCCGAGCGCCGCCGGCGCACCCAGGGCGTTGCCGTAGAAGGTATAGAAACGGCCCTCGAAGCCCACCTCGCGCGCGGCCTTCACCAGCAGCGTGAGGTCATTGCCCCAGTTGCCCGTGAGCACGGCCTGCGCGCCGCTGGCCTTGATCTTGGTGGCGTAGGGCAGGAAATCCTTGATGCGCGCCATGGGGTGCAGCTCGTCGCCGACGATCTTCACGTCCGGCCGCTGGGCGCCGAGCTGGCGGCGCGCCTCGCGCAGCACGCCCTGGCCGAAGCTGTAGTCCTGGCCGATCAGGTAGATGCGCTGCAGCGCCCTGTCCTCGCGCAGCACGCTCATGAGCGCGGCCAGTCGCATGTCGGCGTGGGCGTCGAAGCGGAAGTGCCAGTAGCTGCACTTCTCGTTGGTGAGCGCCGGGTCCACCGCCGAGTAGTTGAGGAAAAGCTGGCGCTGCGCCGGATGACGCTCGTTGTGCTTGTTGATGGCCTCGATCAGGGCGCTGGCCGCCGCCGACGAGTTGCCCTGGGTGACGATGGCGATCCCCCGGTCATTGGCCAGGCGCAGGGAGGACAGGGCCTCTTCCGCCTGGTTCTTGCTGTCGAAGCGCTCGATGAGCAGCGGCCGAGCGCCGCCGGGCAGCTTGACGCCGCCGCGCGCATTGACCCGCTCCGTGGCCCAGAGCAGGTTGCGGAACACGGCCTCGCCGGTGTTGGCGAAGGGGCCCGAGAGGCCTTCGATCATGGCGATGCGGATGGGCTCGCCGCGAGCGGCGGGGGCCTGGGCCCAGCCGGACGGGACGGCGCCGAGGCCAAGGACGGCGGCGGCCAGGGTGGCCAGCCGGCGGCGGGAAATCAGGGTCATGCAGAACTCCGTGGTGGCAACGCCGGGCCCTCGACGGGGCCCGCTCTTGTCGCGTCCGCGACAGGACGGGTACTCTAATTCATAATTATTTGAACCCGCCGCCGCCGGTCAGGCGGCCCTGGCCCGCTCAGGCGGCGGACGCCAGCTCGGCCAGCGGCCAGCGCGGGGCCACGTCGAAGCGCCCGGCCGGGGCGTCGGTGGCCAGCAGACCGGCCTGGGCGCGCAGCCCGGCGGCCAGGGCGATCATGGCGCCGTTGTCGGTGCACAGCGCCAGTTCCGGGTAGTGCACCCGCAGGCCGCGCCGCGCGGCGGCCGCGTTCAGTTCGGCGCGCAGGCGGGTATTGGCGCCCACGCCACCGGCCACCACCAGGCGGCGCAGGCCGGTGTCGCTCAGCGCCGCCAGCGATTTCTTCACCAGCACCTCCACGATGGCGGCCTGCGCGCCGGCCGCCACGTCGGCCTTCTCCTGCTCGCTCAGCGGGTCGGCCAGTCGGCTGGTGGCCGGTCCCTCGGGCGCGGCGCGCGCCAGGCGCTTCACCTGGGTCAGCACCGCCGTCTTGAGGCCGGCGAAGGAAAAGTCCAGGTCGCCGCTGTGCAACAGCGGACGGGGGAACCTGTAGGCGGTGGCGTCGCCCCGCTCGGCCAGGCGCGCCAGCGCAGGCCCGCCCGGGTAGCCCAGGCCCAGCAGCTTGGCCGACTTGTCGAAGGCCTCGCCGGCCGCGTCGTCGATGGTTTCGCCCAACAGCGTGTAGCGCCCCACCCCGTCCACCCGCATGAGCTGCGTGTGCCCACCCGAGACCAGCAGGGCCACGAAAGGGAATTCGGGCGGATCCGCGCTCAGGAAGGGCGACAGCAGGTGCCCTTCCAGGTGGTGGATGCCGTGCACCGGCCGGCCCAGCGCCACGCCCAGCGCGTGCGCCACGCCCGTGCCCACCAGCAGCGCACCGGCCAGGCCGGGGCCACGCGTGCAGGCGATGGCGTCGACGTCGGACAGTGCCAGCCCGGCCTGGGCGAGCACCGCGTCGGTCAACGGCAGCACGCGGCGGATGTGGTCGCGGCTGGCCAGCTCGGGCACCACGCCGCCATAGGCCTGGTGCATCTCGATCTGGCTGTGCAGCGCGTGGCCGAGCAGGCGCGGCACGCCCTGCACGCCAGCGTCCACCAGGGCCACACCGGTTTCGTCGCAAGAGGATTCGATGCCGAGGATTCGCATGAGGGGCGGGAGTTTAAGGGCCGACAGGCCCTGGGCGGCACGCTTGTTGCTCCTTCACCAGGGAGATGTGCCATCGCAAGGGTGAACGATGAAAACGGGCCTGGATTTCCTGTTGGCCGCCAAGCGCTGCGAGATCGATGGCCTGCAGCGCCTGGCCTTCACGGCCACCCTGGTGGACGTGAGCGCGCGCCTGGTGCACCAGCTGCAGCGCGAGCGCGGGCTCACCAATCTGTACCTGGGTTCGATGGGCCAGCGCTTCGCCGAGGCGCGCGCGGCGCAGATCGGCGCCTCGCGCCAGGTCGAGGCCGAGTGGCGCGCCCAGTTCGGGCGCGTGGACACCGGCACCGCCCAGGCCGGCCACGGGGCGCGCCTGTTCAGCCGCATCGCCTACGTGCTGCAGGGCCTGGACGGCCTGGACGCGCTGCGCGGCCAGCTTGACGCCCAGGCCTGGGACACCGACCGCGCCACCGAGGCCTATGCCCGGCTGGTCGCCGCCCTGCTCGCCGTGGTGTTCGAGGCCGCCGACAGCGCCACCGACCCCGAGGTCTCGCGCCGCCTGGTGGCCCTGTTCAACTTCATCCAGGGCAAGGAGTTCGCGGGCCAGGAGCGCGCCGTCGGCGCCGCCCTGTTCGCGCGCGGCCAGTCCGACAGCGCCAGGCAGCAGCGCCTGCTGCACCTGATCGAATCGCAAGAGCGTTGCCTGGAGCTGTTCGACAGCGTCGCCCCACCCACCGCGCGCGCGCTGTGGACGGCGCCGCACAGCAGCGCCCCCCTGGCCGAGCTGGAGCGCCTGCGCCGCGTGCTCTACACCGCCCCGCACGGGGCCGCGCTGCGGCCGGAACTCAGCCAGGCCTGGTTCGACGTCTGCAGCGCGCGCATGGACGCCATGAAGCTGGTGGAAGACCGCCTCACCGCCGACCTGCGCGCCCTGTGCGGCGAAAAGATCGCCCAGGCCCAGGCCGAACTGGCCAGCTTCGGCGCGCTCAGCGCCCAGGCCGCGCCCGACCCCCTGGTCTTCTACCTGGCCCCGGCCGATCCAAACGGCCCCGCCGCGCCAGGCGCCACCCAGGGCTTCGCCCTGCCGCTGGACCGCTCGGTGCTGGAACTGGTGCACGACCAGGCGCGCCGCCTGCAGGCCATGGGCGACGAGCTGGAGGCGGTGCGCGCCAGCCTGAACGAGCGCCGCCTCATCGAACGCGCCAAGGGCCTGTTGATGGCACACCGCCAGTTGAGTGAGGCCGAGGCCCACAAGACCCTGCGCCAGATGGCCATGAACCAGAACCGGCGCCTCGTGGACGTGGCCGAGGCCCTGCTGTCCATGGCCGAGGTGCTGCCCCCGCGCTGAACGCACTGCTGCAGTGCACCAATTCCGGACGGGCGCACCAGACGGGCCCGTTCCGCCGACCCGGCACATCAGTCAAATCAAGCACTTGCGCGCGCCCGGCCGACTGGCACGGTCCCTGCTAAATGAAAGCAGCACAGCTCGCGGCCAATGGCGGCCGCGGTCTGGACAGTCTTCCCAGACACGGACAACGGCGTCCATTTCCTTCCCGCGCATGGCGGGCCTGGAAATGGGCGCCGTTGTGCTTTGGGTTTCCGGTTCGCCATTCACCCCACAGGAGTCCACGACCATGCCATCGATCCCGCTGTCCCGCCGCCGCCTCATCCAGCAGGCCGGCGCCCTCGGCTCCGCCGCTTTCGCTGGCGGCCTGTTGAGCACCCGGGCCCAGGCCGCCACCGGGCTGGAAACCAAGGCCGCCAAGCTCGGCTTCATCGCGCTGACCGACGCCGCGCCCCTGTTCGTGGCCGACGAAAAGGGCTTCTTCAAGAAGCACGGCATGACCGAGGTCGAGGTGCTCAAGCAATCGTCCTGGGGCACCACGCGCGACAACCTGGTGCTCGGCTCGCCCAAGGGCGGCATCGACGGCGCGCACATCCTCACGCCCATGCCTTACCTCATCAGCACGGGCGCGGTCACCGCCAACAACGTGCCGGTGCCGATGAACATCCTGGCGCGCCTGAACCTGGGTGGCCAGTGCATCTCGGTGGGCGACGAGTACAAGGACCTCAAGGTCGGCCTGGACACCAAGGCCTTCGGCAAGGCCCTGCTGGACAAGCGGCTGAAGACCGGCAAGCCGGTGAACGCGGCCATGACCTTTCCCGGCGGCACGCACGACCTGTGGATCCGCTACTGGATGGCCGCCGGCGGCGTGGACCCGAACAAGGACATCACCACCATCGTGGTGCCACCGGCGCAGATGGTGGCCAACATGAAGGTGGGCAGCATGGACACCTTCTGCGTCTGCGAGCCGTGGAACCGCCAGCTCATCAACCAGAAGATCGGCTACACGGCGCTCACCACCAGCGAGCTGTGGATGAACCACCCGGAAAAGGCCTTCGCCATGCGGGCCGACTGGGTGCAGGCCCACCCCAACGCCACCAAGGCCCTGCTCAAGGCCGTGATGGAAGCGCAGATGTGGTGCGAGGAACCGGCCAACCGCGCCGAGGTGGCCGAGATCTGCTCGCGCCGGCGCTGGATCAACGCGCCCGTGGCCGACGTGATCGACCGCGTCAAGGGCGACTTCGACTACGGCACCGGCCGCGTGGAGGCCAACAGCAAGTTCCAGATGCGCTTCTGGAAGGACCAGGCCAGCTACCCCTTCCAGAGCCACGATCTGTGGTTCCTCACCGAAAACATGCGCTGGGGCTACCTGCCCACCACGCTGGACACCAAGGCCCTGATCGCCAGGGTCAACCGCGAGGACCTCTGGCGCCAGGCGGCCAAGGAGCTGGGCGTGGCCGCCAAGGACATCCCCACGTCCACCTCGCGCGGCGCCGAGACCTTCTTCGATGGCAAGGTCTTCGACCCCGCCAACCCGAAGAAGTACCTCGACAGCCTGTCGATCAAAACCCCCAAGGCCGCCTGAACCCAGCCCCCTCGCCGACACCAGGAGTCCCCGCGATGAACACCACCGACACCGTCGAGCCGATCCGGCTGGCCACGCCCGCCGCGCCCCCGGCCCCGCTGCCCGATGGGCTGCGGCGCGCCGCGCGCGGCTTCACGACCCACGTGTTGCCGCCGCTGGTGATCACCGGCCTGCTGCTGCTCGTCTGGGAGCTGCTGGGCTCGCGCCCCGGCGCGGCCCTGCCGCCGCCGAGCAAGGTGGTACAGGAGACCTGGGAGCTGATCGTCAGCCCCTTCTACGACAACGGTGGCAACGACGTCGGCATCGCCTGGCAGCTGCTGGCCAGCCTCAAGCGCGTGGCGTACGGCTACTCGCTGGCGGTGCTGGCGGGCGTGGGCCTGGGCGTGCTGGTGGGCCAATCCACCTGGGCCCTGCGCGGCCTCGACCCGCTGTTCCAGGTGCTGCGCACCGTGCCGCCGCTGGCCTGGCTGCCGATCTCGCTGGCCGGCTTCCAGGACGGCCAGCCCTCGGCCATCTTCGTGATCTTCATCACCTCGGTCTGGCCGATCATCATCAACACCTCCATCGGCATCCGCAACATCCCCGACGACTACCGCAACGTCGCGCGCGTGATCCGGCTCAACGGCCTCGAGTACTTCGGCCAGATCATGCTGCCGGCCGCCGCGCCCTTCATCTTCTCGGGGCTGCGCATCGGCGTGGGTCTGTCGTGGCTGGCCATCGTCGCGGCCGAGATGCTGATTGGCGGCGTCGGCATCGGCTTCTTCATCTGGGACGCGTGGAACAGCTCGCGCATCAGCGACATCATCCTCGCGCTCTTCTGCGTCGGCATCGTCGGCTTCCTGCTCGACCGTTGCGTCGCCTTCCTCGGCCAGCTCGTCACGCGCGGCACCAGCGCCGGCTGAACCCGCCCGACCCCACAGGAGCCTCCCCATGAACGACAACGCCTACCTCAGCATCAGCGGCGTGGACATGACCTTCGCCAAGGGCCGCACCGTCAACCCCGTGCTGCGCCACATCCACCTGGACGTGCGGCGCGGCGAGTTCATCTCCCTCATCGGGCACTCGGGCTGCGGCAAGTCCACCGTGCTCAACATCGTGGCCGGCCTGCTCAAGGCCAGCGCGGGAGGGGTCATCGTCGATGGCCGCGAGGTGAACGAGCCCGGCCCCGACCGCGCGCTGGTGTTCCAGAACCACTCGCTGCTGCCCTGGCTCACGGTGCAGCAGAACGTGGCGCTGGCGGTGGACAAGACCTTCCGCGGCAGCAAGAGCGCGGCCGAACGCCGGGACTGGGTGCTGCACAACCTGGAGATGGTGAGCATGGGCCACGCCCTGCACCGCCTGCCGGCCGAGATATCGGGCGGCATGAAGCAGCGCGTGGGCATCGCGCGCGCCCTGGCCATGCAGCCCAAGGTGCTGCTGCTCGACGAGCCTTTCGGCGCGCTGGACGCGCTCACGCGCGCGCACCTGCAGGACGAGGTGATGCGCATCCAGGGCGAGCTGCGCAACACGGTGATGATGATCACGCACGACGTGGACGAGGCCGTGCTGCTGTCCGACCGCATCGTGATGATGACCAACGGCCCGGCGGCCACCATCGGCGACATCCTGGACATCGAGCTGGAACGCCCGCGCGATCGCCTCGCGCTGTCCGACGACGCCCGCTACAACCACTACCGCCACGAGGTGCTGAGCTTCCTGCACGAGAAGCAGCGCAAGGTGGAGCCGCTGTCGCGCGGCGCCAAGGCCCGGGCGTCCGAAGCGCTCAGCGCCTGAACGCACCACCAGCCAAGGAGAACCCCATGGACATGCGCGCCCAGCCGCGGCAAAGGATGAAACTGGTGATGGTGGGCAACGGCATGGCCGGCGTGCGCACGCTGGAGGAGCTGCTCAAGCTCGCCCCCGACCTCTACGACATCACGGTGTTCGGCGCCGAGCCGCACCCGAACTACAACCGCATCCTGCTCTCGCCGGTGCTCGCGGGCGAGCAGACGCTGGAGCAGATCGTGCTCAACGATTGGGCCTGGTACCGGGACAACGGCGTCACCCTGCACGCGGGCTGCCAGGTGACCGAAGTGGACCGCGTCAAGCGCCGGGTGCACGCGCGCAACGCCGCGGGCGAAACGCTCAGCGCGCCCTACGACCGCCTGATCCTGGCCACCGGCTCCAAGCCCTTCATCCTGCCCCTCCCGGGCAAGGAGCTCGAGGGCGTGCTGGCCTACCGCGACATCGCCGACACCCAGGCCATGATCGACGCCGCCGCGAAGTACCGGCACGCGGTGGTCATCGGCGGCGGCCTGCTGGGCCTGGAGGCCGCCAACGGGCTGATGAAGCGCGGCATGGCCGTGAGCGTGGTGCATGTGGCGCCCTGGCTCATGGAACGCCAGCTCGACGAGGAGGCCGGCCGCCTGCTGCAGCAATCGCTGCAATCGCGCGGCATGGACTTCCTCATCGGCGCGCAGACGCAGGCGCTCGTCGGCGACCGCGACGGCGGCGCGGGCGGCCGCGTGAAGGCCGTGCGCTTCCAGGACGGCCGCGAGGTCCCCGCCGATCTGGTGGTCATGGCCGTGGGCATCCGCCCCAACACCGCGCTGGCCGAGTCCATGAAGCTGCACGTCGAGCGCGGCATCGTCGTCGGCGACACCCTGCAGACCGTCACCGACCCGCGCATCTACGCCGTGGGCGAGTGCGCCGCGCACCGCGGCATCGCCTACGGGCTGGTGGCGCCGCTGTTCGAGCAGGGCAAGGTGCTGGCCACGCACCTGGCCGAGTTCGGCATCGGCCGCTACACCGGCTCGCTCACCTCCACCAAGCTCAAGGTCACGGGCATCGACCTGTTCTCGGCCGGCCAGTTCATGGGCGGCGAGGGCACCGAGGAGATCGTCATGAGCGACCCCGGCGGCGGCGTCTACAAAAAGCTGGTGATCCGGGACGACAAACTGGTGGGCGCCTGCCTGTACGGCGACACCGTGGACGGCAGCTGGTACTTCAAGCTGCTGCGCGAGGGCCGCAGCGTGGCCGACATCCGCGACAAACTGATGTTCGGCGAATCCAACATCGGCGACACCGGGCACGAAGGCCACCACAAGGCCGCCGCCATGCCGGACACGGCCGAGGTCTGCGGCTGCAACGGCGTCAGCAAGGGCGCCATCTGCAAGGCCATCAAGGACAAGGGCCTGTTCACGCTGGACGAGGTGCGCCGGCACACCAAGGCCAGCGCCAGCTGCGGCTCCTGCACCGGCCTGGTGGAGCAGATCCTGATGGCCACCGCCGGCGGCGACTACTCGGCCGCGCCGAAGCTCAAGGCCCTGTGCGGCTGCACCGAGCACGGCCACCAGGCGGTGCGCGAGGCCATCCGCCACCACAAGTACCTCAGCACCGCCGAGGTCTTCGCCGGCCTGGGCTGGCGCACGCCCAACGGTTGCGCCACCTGCCGCCCGGCCGTGAACTACTACCTCATCAGCACCTGGCCCAAAGAAGCCCGGGACGACCCGCAGAGCCGCTTCATCAACGAGCGCAGCCACGCCAACATCCAGAAGGACGGCACCTACAGCGTGATCCCGCGCATGTGGGGCGGCGAGACCACGGCGGCCGAGCTGCGCCGCATCGCCGACGTGGTGGACAAGTACCGGATCCCCACCGTCAAGGTCACGGGCGGCCAGCGCATCGACCTGCTCGGCGTGAAAAAGGAAGACCTGCCATCGGTCTGGCGCGACCTGGCCATGCCCAGCGGCCACGCCTACGCCAAGGCGCTGCGCACCGTGAAGACCTGCGTGGGCAGCGAGTGGTGCCGCATGGGCACGCAGGACAGCACGCAGATGGGCAAGGACCTGGAGCGCGCCATGTGGCGCATGTACGCGCCGCACAAGGTGAAGTTCGCCGTCAGCGGCTGCCCGCGCAACTGCGCCGAGGCCGGCATCAAGGACGTGGGCATCATCGGCGTGGACTCGGGCTGGGAGATGGTCATCGCCGGCAACGGCGGCATCAAGACCGAGGTGGCGCAGTTCCTGGTCAAGCTCAAGACCGCCGAGGAGGTGCTGGAGTACACCGGCGCCTTCATGCAGCTCTACCGCCTGGAAGGTTGGTACCTGGAGCGCACCGTGCACTACGTGGCGCGCGTGGGCATCGACCACGTCAGGCGGCGCATCCTCGACGACGCCGAGGGCCGCAAAGCGCTGTGGGCCGAGCTGCAGGCCGCGCTCGACGGCGAGCCCGACCCCTGGTTCGAGCACGAGAAGGCCGCGCTGGACACGCGCCAGTTCATTCCCATTCAGCCCCTGACCGTGGAAGGAAGCGCCGCATGAGCCTGCACACCCAATGGACACCGGTGTGCCGTGTCGAGGACATCCCCGTGCTGGGCTCGCGCACCGTGCGCCGCCCCGTGGGCCTGGACGTGGCCGTGTTCCGCGACGCCGCGGGCGGCGTGTTCGCCCTGCTCGACCGCTGCCCCCACAAGGGCGGGCCGCTGAGCCAGGGCATCGTGTTCGACCAGCGCGTGGCCTGCCCGCTGCACAACTGGACCATCGGCCTGGCCGACGGCTGCGCCCAGGCGCCCGATGAAGGCTGCACGCCCCGCTTCGCGGTGCGCGTGGCCGACGGCCTGGTGCACCTGGATGCGCGCGAACTCGCCACGCACGCCACCGACCCCACCCGGCCCGTGGCCGGCCCGCCAACGCGGCGCCGCGAGAGCGCATGACCGACACCCGCTCCACCTGCCCCTACTGCGGCGTGGGCTGCGGGGTGCTCATCGAGAGCGAAGGCGATCGCATCACCGGCGTGCGCGGCGACCCCGAGCACCCGGCCAACGCCGGACGCCTGTGCAGCAAGGGCCAGACCCTTCACCTCACCGCCGCTCCCCACGTGGCGCGCCAGACGCGCCTGCTGCACCCCCAGGTGCGGGCCGCGCGCGGCGCCGCGCCGCAGCGCACCACCTGGGACGAGGCCCTGGACCTGGCCGCGCGCCGCTTCAACGGCGCCATCGCCACGCACGGCCCCGACGCGGTGGGCTTCTACATCAGCGGCCAGTTGCTCACGGAGGACTACTACGCCTTCAACAAGCTCGCCAAGGGGCTGATCGGCACCAACAACATCGACACCAACTCGCGCCTGTGCATGAGCAGCGCCGTCGCCGGCTACAAGCTCACGCTGGGCGCCGACGCGCCGCCGGCCTGCTACGAAGACCTGGACCACGCCGGCTGCGTGTTCATCGCCGGCAGCAACACCGCCTACGCGCACCCGGTGCTGTTCCGCCGCCTGGAAGACGCACGCCGCGCGCGCCCCGGCATGAAGCTGATCGTGGCCGACCCGCGCCGCACCGACACCGCCGAGGCCGCCGACCTGCACCTGCCGCTGCAGCCCGGCAGCGACACCCTGCTGTTCCACGGCCTGCTGCACCTCATGCTGCGGGAAGGCTGGACCGACACCGCCTACATCGCGGCCCACACGCGCGGCTTCGAGGCCCTGGAGGCGCTGGTGCGCGACTGCACGCCGGCGCGCGTGGCCCAGGCCTGCGGCCTGGAGGTGCACGACCTGGTCACCGCCGCGCGCTGGTTCGCCACCGGCGCCAGCGGCGACCCGAAGGCGCGCGGCGCCACGCTCAGCCTGTACTGCCAGGGCCTCAACCAGAGCAGCAGCGGCACCGCCAAGAACGCCGGCCTGATCAACCTGCACCTGGCCACCGGCCAGATCGGCCGCCCGGGCGCCGGACCGTTCAGCCTGACGGGCCAGCCCAACGCCATGGGCGGGCGCGAGGTGGGCGGCCTGGCCAACCTGCTCTCGGCGCACCGCGACCTGGCCGACCCCGCGCACCGCGCCGAGGTGGCCGCGCTGTGGGGCATTCCCTCGGTGCCGGAAAAACCCGGGCTCAGCGCCGTGGAGCTGTTCGAGGCCGCCGCCGACGGCACCGTGAAAGCCCTGTGGATCGCCTGCACCAACCCGGCGCAGTCCATGCCCGACCAACGCACCGTGCGCCGCGCCTTGCAGCGCGCCGAGTTCGTGGTGCTGCAGGAGGCCTTCGCCACCACCGCCACCGCCGGCTTCGCCGACCTGCTGCTGCCCGCCACCACCTGGGGCGAGAAGGACGGCACCGTCACCAACAGCGAGCGGCGCATCAGCCGCGTGCGCGCGGCCGTGCCGCCGCCCGGCGAGGCGCGGCACGACTGGCGCATCGTGGTGGACTTCGCCCGCCGCCTGCGCCCCGGCCATGCGCTCTTTCCCCACGAGACGCCCGAAGCCCTGTGGCGGGAGCACCGCGAGTCCACGCGCGGGCGCGACCTGGACATCACCGGACTGAGCTACGCCAAGCTCGACCGCGACGGCCCCCAGCAGTGGCCGCTGCGCGAAGGCGACACGCAAGGAAAGGCGCGCCTCTACGGCGACGGCGTCTTTCCCACCCCCGACGGCCGCGCCCGCTTCGCCGCCCTGCCCCACCGGCCGCTGGCCGAGCCGCGCGAACCGCGTTACCCCTTCTCGCTCACCACCGGCCGCCTGCGCGACCAGTGGCACGGCATGGGCCGCACCGGCACCCTGGGCCGCCTGTTCGGCCACGTGGCCGAGCCGGCCGTGCAGCTGAACGCCGGCGACATGCAGCGCCTGGCCTTGCGCGACGGCGAGCTGGTGCACGTCACCAGCCGGCGCGGCAGCCTCGTGCTGCCCGCCCAGGCCAGCGGGCAGGTCGCGCCGGCCCAGGCCTTCATCGCCATGCACTGGGGCCCCGAGTACCTGGGCGGGCGCGGCAGCGGTGGCGAGCCGCTGGCCGGTGTCAACGCCCTCACCACCTCGGCCCGCTGCCCCGGCTCCCAACAACCCGAACTCAAGCACGCGGCGGTGAAGGTGCTCAAGGCCGACCTGCCCTGGACCCTGCTGGCCCTGGCCTGGCTGCCCGAGGAGCGCGCCCTGGCCACTCAGGCCGCGCTGCGCGCCCTGATGGCCGAGTTCCCGTTCGCCAGCTGCGTGCCCTTTGGCCGCGAGCGCACCGGCCTGCTGTTTCGCGCCGCCGCGCACGAGCCGGCGCCGCCCGCGCTGCTGGACCGCCTGGAAACCCTGCTGGGCCTGGACACGCCCGAGGCCCTGCGCTACGCCGACCGCCGCCTGGGCCAGCGCCGCTCCGCGCGCCTGCGCCGCACGGACGGCCACGGCGCGCGGCTGGACGCCGTGCTGCTGGCCGGCGACACCCGCGCCGAGGCCTGGCTCAGGCCCCTGCTGCAGGACGACCGGCCCGCCGACGCCTACGGCCGCCGCCTGCTGATGCCCGGCGGCCAGGCCCCGGTGGCCGAGGCCCCGCGCGGGCGGCAGGTCTGCACCTGCCTCAACGTCAGCGACAGCGCCATCCGCGCCTGCCTGGCGCGCATGAGCGACACCCTGGGCAACGACGAGGAACGCCTGGCCCAGCTGCAGACCCAACTGCGCTGCGGCACCCAATGCGGCTCCTGCGTGCCCGAGCTGCGCCGACTGGTGCGCGGGCGCGACACCGCGCCGGCCTGAATCCTGCTCTGGGTACGCAAGGCCTCCATATAACGACAAGTCATCAAGCCTGCCAGACAATCCCCCGACCATGGGCATCAGCCAGTACATCAAGGAGATCGGCCGCGGCAAGGACGGCGCGCGGGCGCTGACGCGCGCGCAGGCCGCCGACCTGATGGGCCAGGTGCTCGACGGCGCCGTGAGCGACCTCGAACTGGGCGGCTTCTGCCTGGCCATGCGCATCAAGGGTGAAACGCCCGAGGAGATGGCCGGCTTCCTGGACGCCACGCACGCGCGGCTGCGCCGCGTGCCGGGGAACGGCCGGCCCATCGTGGTGCTGCCCAGCTACAACGGCGCGCGCAAGCTGCCGCTGCTCACACCGCTGCTGGCCCTGCTGCTGGCGCGCCGGGGCGCGGCGGTGCTGGTGCACGGCACCGCCACCGAAGACCGGCGGGTCACCGCCGAAGCGGTCTTCGCCGCGCTGGGCGTGGCGCCGGGCGCGCCGGCCCAGGCCATCGCGCCCGGCGGCTGCGCCTTCGTGCCCACCGAGGCGCTGCTGCCCGGCCTCAAGCGCCTGCTGGACGTGCGCCGCAGCGTGGGCCTGCGCAACCCGGGCCACAGCCTGGTCAAGCTCATGAACCCGGTGGACGGGCCCGCGCTGATCGTGGGCAGCCACACCCACCCCGAGTACGCCGTCAGCATGGCCGCCACCTTCGCGCTCACCGGCGCGCACGCGCTGCTGCTGCGCGGCACCGAGGGTGAGCCCGTGGCCGACGCCCGACGCCAGCCGCGCATCGAGGCGTTGCGCGACGGCCAGCGCATCGAGCGCATCGCCGCCCAGGACGGCCCGCTCGCCCAACTGCCCGAGCTGCCGGCCATCGAGCCGGCCGCCACCGCCGCCTACACCCGCGCCGTGCTCGACGGCCAGGCCCCCCTGCCCGCGCCCATCGCGCGCCAGGCCGACTGCATCCTTGCCGAGATCCACGCCGATGAACACACCACCGCCTGATTTCCTGCCCGGCACCGTCACGCTCGTGGGCGCCGGCCCGGGCGACCCGGAGCTGCTCACGCTCAAGGCCGTGCGCGCCATCGGCGCGGCCACCGTGCTGCTGGTGGACGACCTCGTCAACGAAGCGGTGCTGGCGCACGCCAGCCCGCAGGCGCGCATCGTGCGCGTGGGCAAGCGCGGCGGCTGCCGCAGCACGCCGCAGGCCTTCATCGACAAGCTCATGCTGATGGCCGCGCGCGAGGGCGAGGTGGTGGTTCGCCTCAAGGGCGGAGACCCCTTCGTCTTCGGCCGTGGCGGCGAGGAGATCGAGCACCTGCAGGCCGAGGGCATCGCGGTGCGGGTGGTCAATGGCATCACCTCGGGGCTGGCGGCCGTCACCGCTCTGGGCGTGCCGCTCACGCACCGCGATCACGCCCACGGCGTGGTCTTCATCACCGGTCACGCCAAGCCTGGAGACGCCGGCACCGATTGGCCCGCCCTGGCCGCCACCGCGCGCGACGCCAAGCTCACCCTGGTCATCTACATGGGCGTGAGCGGCGCGGCGCAGATCGAGCAAGGCCTGCTCGCCGGCCTGCCCGGCGACACGCCGCTGGCGGTGGTGCAGCACGCCAGCCTGCCGCAGCAGCGCCACGCGATCGGCACGCTGGACGACCTGTGCGGCTGCCTGCGGCGCGAGGGCCTGGGCAGCCCCTCGGTGATCGTGGTGGGCGACGTGCTGCGCGGCCTGGCTTCGCTGGCGCGACCCGAGCCGGCCAGCCGCGCCGCCTGACGCGCGGGAAGCGCCGCGCGCGCTGGCTACACTGCCGCGCGTGCAAACCTTCGACGCCATCATCGTCGGCGCCGGCGCCGCCGGCCTGTTCTGCGCCGGCATCGCCGGCCAGCGCGGGCGGCGCGTGCTGCTGATCGACCACAGCCCCAAGATCGCCGAGAAGATCCGCATCTCCGGCGGCGGGCGCGCCAACTTCACCAACCGCGACCTCGACCCGCGCGCGCCGCAGAAGCACTTCGTGGGCGAGAACCCGAACTTCTGCCGCTCGGCGCTCTCGCGCTACACGCCCACCGACTTCATCGGCCTCCTGCAGCGCCACGGCGTCGCCTGGCACGAAAAGCACAAGGGCCAGCTGTTCTGCGACCGCTCGGCCGACGACCTGATCCAGGCGCTGCTGCGCGAGTGCGAGGCCGGCGGCGTCGACCGCTGGCAGCCCTGCGCCGTGCGGGCCGTGCGGCAGGACGGCGACGGCGCCTACGCGCTGGACACCGACCGCGGCCCGGTGCGCGCCCCCAAGCTGGTGGTGGCCACCGGCGGCCTGCCCGTCCCGCAGATCGGCGCCAGCGACTTCGGCCTGCGCCTGGCGGCGCAGTTCGGGCTGCGCGTGATCGAACCGCGCCCCGCCCTGGTGCCGCTGACCTTCGACGGCGCCGCCTGGACACCCTACGCGGGCCTGGCCGGGCTCGCGCTGCCGGTGCGCATCGAGACCGGCGGCAAGAAGGACCGCATGGCCTTCGACGAAGACCTGCTCTTCACCCACCGCGGCCTGTCGGGCCCGGCGGTGCTGCAGATCTCCAGCTACTGGCAGGCCGGCGCGCCGATCCGCCTGAACCTGGCGCCCGACACCGACCTGGGCGCGGCCCTGGGCGATGCCAAGCGCCGATCGCGCAAGCTGCTGGCCAACGAACTGGCCCAGTGGGTGCCCGCCCGCCTGGCCGACGCCTGGGCCGCCCAGGACGGCGACTGGCAGCGCCCCGTGATGGAAACCGCCGACCGCGCCCTGGCCCGCCTGGCCGAGCGCCTGCAGCGCTGGGAACTGGTGCCCACCGGCACCGAGGGCTGGCGCAAGGCCGAGGTCATGCGCGGCGGGGTCGACACCCGCGAGCTGTCCCAGCAGACCCTGGAATCGCGCCAGGCCGGGCTGTTCTTCATCGGCGAGGTGGTGGACGTGACCGGCTGGCTCGGCGGCTACAACTTCCAGTGGGCCTGGGCCTCGGCCCACGCCTGCGCCCAGGCGCTGTGAACCGGCGGCGGACGGCCGGTAGGCAACGCGGCAGAAACGTCTATAATCGCGGGCTTTGCTGGCAAATTCCCGTCGGCCAATACTAGTTTCAGACGGGACACCTCGCAGCCAAGAAGGCCGGGCCTGATCTTCCCCGCCATCCTCTGGCCGCACATTCAGGAATCGATCGATACATGACCACCATCCGTGTCAAAGACAACGAGCCCTTCGACGTGGCTCTGCGTCGCTTCAAGCGCACCATTGAAAAACTCGGCCTGCTGACCGACCTCCGCGCCCGCGAGTTCTACGAGAAGCCCACCGCCGAGCGCAAGCGCAAGAAAGCCGCCGCGGTCAAGCGCCACTTCAAGCGCGTTCGTTCCATGCAGCTGCCCAAGAAGCTGTACTGAACGAAGCCGGTCCGTCCGGCACCGAAAGCCCGCTCCAGGACGCTAGAGCGGGCTTTTTCGTTTTCCTTCCCTCTTTCCTGCGCCGCGCCTGCCCGCAGCGCCACCGGAGCGACACCATGAGCCTCAAAGCCCGCATCACCGACGACATGAAAGCCGCCATGCGCGCCAAGGAAACCGAGCGCCTGGCCACCATCCGCCTGCTGACGGCGGCGATCAAGCAGAAGGAGGTGGACGAGCGCATTGAACTCGACGACGCCGCCGTGGTGGGCGTGATCGACAAGATGGTCAAGCAGCGCAAGGACTCCATCGCCGCCTTCGAACAGGGCCATCGCCCCGACCTGGCGGCCAAGGAAGCCGCCGAGCTGACCGTGCTGCAGGCCTACCTGCCCGAGCGCCTGTCGGCCGAGGCCGTGGCGGCCGAGGTGAAGGCCATCGTGGCGGAACTGGGCGCCAAGGGACCGGGCGACATGGGCAAGGTCATGGGCGCGGTGAAAACGCGCCTGGCGGGCAAGGCCGACATGGGACAGGTCTCGGCGGCGGTGAAGGCGGCGCTGGCCGGTTGACCGCCGCCCGCCAGGATTCGGCCAGGAACGGCCGGGCGATGGCCGCCGAGAACAGGGCGTGGGTGGGCGGCGGGCCGACACCCGCCGGGAAGCGTCAACTGCCGGCGACCTTCATGCGGTTCACCAGCACCGATCCCACCGTCTTGGCGCCGTAGTTGTAGGCGTCCGCGCCCACGGCCTCCACGCCCATGAGCATGTCCTTGAGGTTGCCGGCGATGGTGATCTCCTGCACCGGGTAGGCGATCACGCCGTCCTCGACCCAGTAGCCCGCGGCGCCGCGCGAGTAGTCGCCCGTGACCGGGTTGACGCCCTGGCCCATGAGTTCGGTGACGAACAGGCCACGGCCCAGCTTCCTGAGCATCGCGTCGAGGTCGTCGCCCGCCTTCGTGCGACGGCTGGTCAGCGTGAGGTTGTGCGACCCGCCCGCGTTGCCGGTGGTGCGCATGCCCAGCTTGCGAGCCGAGTAGGTGGACAGGAAGTAGCCCTGCACCACGCCGCCCTCCACCACGCGGCGCGGCGCGGTGCGCACGCCCTCGTCGTCGAACGGCGAGCTGCCCTTGCCGCCGCGCACGAAGGGGTCCTCGTCGATGTCCAGGTGAGCGGCCATGGCCGGCTTGCCCAGGCTGTCGGCCAGGAAGCTGGTCTTGCGGTACAGCGCGCCGCCGCTGGTGGCCTGCACGTAGGCGCCCAGCAGGCCGGCGGCCAGGGGCGATTCGAACAGCACCGGGCACTCGGTGGTGGCGATCTTTCGCGCGCGCAGTCGGGAGAGCGCGCGCTCGGCGGCGTAGCGGCCCACGGCCTCGGGCGTGGCCAGATCCTGCGGCGCGCGCATGGAGCTGTACCAGTAGTCGCGCTGCATCTGCGCGCCCTTGCCGGCGATGGGCGCCACCGACAGGCTGTGGCGCGAGCTGGCGTAACCGCCGCTGAAGGTGCCGTCGCCGCCGCGCTCGCCGCCGCGCAGGTGCGCGCCGAAGAAGTGCGACTGCTGCGCCGAGACGCTGGCGCCTTCGCTGTTGGTGATTTTCTTGCTGGTGGCAAAGGCCGCGGCCTCGCAGGCCAGGGCCAGCTCGGCCGCCTGCTCCGAGGTGATGGCCCAGGGATGGAAGAGGTCCAGGTCGCGCGCGCGGTCGGCCTGCGAGGCCACGTCCTGCGCGTCGGGCAGGCCCGCCACGGGGTCTTCGGCGGTGAAGCGGGCGATGTCGTAGGCGGCCTGCACGGTCTGGCGCACGGCGGCGGCGGAGAAGTCGGAGGTGCTGGCGTTGCCGCGGCGGCGGCCCAGGTAAACCGTGACGCCCAGGGACTTGTCGCGGTTGCGTTCGACGTTTTCCAGCTCGCCCTTGCGCACCGACACGCTCAGGCCAGCGCCCTCGGAGACTTCGGCCGCGGCGTCGGCCGCGCCCAGGGATTTGGCGTGGCCCAGGGCCAGATCGACCAGTTCCTCGAACTGGTGGCGGCTGTACTGGAATCCGGGCAAGGGGGTGTTCGAGGCGGTCTTGGACATGGCGGCCGCTATGATACGGGCCCCTTTGCGAGGCGTCCGCCGCCCCGCACAAGCCCCATCCCTTCCCCATGTCGCGCAAACCCACCCGAGGCTATTTCGTTCGCGGCCACTTCGTTGCCGAGGGCAGCGAGCTCGACCAGGAGCTCAAGCGCGACGCCAAGGGCGGCGAGCTGAGCAAGACCGACCTGAAGAAGCTCAGCGATCGCCTGCAGAACCTGGGCGAGCAACTGCTCACGCTGCGCGGCGACCTGTTCAATCGCCTGGGCCTGGACGACCGCCTGGTCGATTCGCTGGCCGAGGCGCGGCGCATCACCAACTTCGAGGGCCGGCGCCGGCAGATGCAGTACATCGGCAAGCTCATGCGCAAGCTGCCCGACGAGACCATCGCCGCCATCGAGGCCGCCATCGAGGAGCAGCAGCGGCCCTCCGCCGAGGCCACGTTGCAGCTGCACCAGGCCGAACAGTGGCGCGACCGCCTGATCGCCGACGACGGCGCCCTCTCCGACTGGCTGGCCCAGGACGCCGGGGCCGACGTGCAGCAGCTGCGCACCCTCATCCGTCAGGCCCGCAAGGACGCGCAGGCCGTGAAGGAACGGCCCGGCGAGGCGCCACGCCACGGCAAGGCCTACCGAGAAATCTTCCAACACGTCAAGGCCGCGCTGGCGCGCGGCGAAGGCGACGAACCCGGCGACCCAGCATGAGCGAACCCTCTCCCGCGCACGACCCGGTGCGCATCGGCATCGTCTCCATCAGCGACCGCGCCAGCAGCGGCGTCTACCAGGACCAGGGCCTGCCCGCGCTGCAGGACTGGCTGACGCGCGCGCTGAAGAATCCCATCACCTTCGAGGCTCGCCTCATCCCCGACGAACAGGCGCGCATCAGCGAGACGCTCATCGAGCTGGTGGACCTGGGCTGCGCGCTGGTGCTCACCACCGGCGGCACCGGCCCGGCCAAGCGCGACGTGACGCCCGAGGCCACGCTGGCCGTGGCGCACAAGGAAATGCCGGGCTTCGGCGAACAGATGCGCCAGGTGAGCCTGGCCTTCGTGCCCACGGCCATCCTCTCGCGCCAGGTGGCGGTGATCCGCGACGAAACGCTGATCATCAATCTGCCCGGCCAGCCCAAGGCCATCGCCGAAACACTGGAAGGCGCGAAGAACGCCGACGGCTCGGTGCGCGTCAACGGCATCTTCTCGGCCGTGCCCTATTGCATCGACCTCATCGGCGGTCCCTACATCGAAACGCACGACGAAGTGATCAAGGCCTGGCGCCCGAAGAACGCGGCACGCCCCACCCGCTGAAGCCACCACCCGAGGAACCCGCCATGAAAATCGAAAAAGACACCGTTGTCACCGTCACCGCGCGCATCCAGAACGCCCAGGGCAAGGTGCTGGACGAAGGCAAGACCGCGCGCGCCTACCTGCACGGCGGCTACGGCAACACGCTGCACGGCATCGAGGTGGCGCTGGAGGGGCAGGAGAAGGGCTTCGGCACCACCGTCACCCTGCAGCCTTCGCTGGCCTTCGGCGAACGCGACGAGTCCCTGGTCACCAGCATCCCGAAGACGCAGTTCCCGCCCGGCATCAAGGTCGGCGGCCAGCTGGAAGGCTCCGACGAGCAGGGCCGCCGCCACCTCTTCACCGTGAAGAAGATCAAGGGCGACACCGTGCACCTCGACGGCAACCACCCGCTCGCGGGCGAAGACCTGACCATCACTCTGAAGGTGCTGGACGTGCGCGCAGCCTCGCCGGAGGAAATCCAGCACGGCCACGCGCACGGCGCGCACGGTCACCACCACTGACCCGCCCTTCGCCGGCCTGACGGCCGGCGGCCCCGCGGGGGGACGGCGCCTGCGCCCCGGCAAAGCCGGTGCCGCGGCACCGCTGGGTCAGGATTTCACTTGCCCACCAGCTGGTTGAGCTTGTCGGCCTGGAAGTGCTCTTCGCGCTGGGCGTCCTGGGGCACGCAATCGCGCTCGCGCGCCTCGGCCAGTTTCTCGATGGCCTGCCACAGCAGCGCGATCTGGTGTTCCTGGCTGGCGGTGCTGTCGATCAGGCTGCGCATGGCCTGTGACAGCGGGTCGTCTTCCTGCGTGATGCCGTAGGCCGAGAACTTGGGCTTGGCGTCTTCGGTCACGTCGGCGCTCTCGCCCTTCTTGCTGGGGATGATGCGGGCCGGAATGCCCACGGCCGTGGCACCCGCGGGCACGGGCTTGATCACCACCGCGTTGCTGCCGATCTTGGCGCCGTCGCCCACCTCGAAGCCGCCCAGCACCTTGGCGCCCGCACTCACGACCACGTCGCGGCCCAGCGTGGGGTGTCGCTTGGTGCCCTTGTAGAGCGAGGTGCCACCCAGGGTGACGCCCTGGTAGATGGTGCAGCCGTCGCCGATCTCGGCCGTCTCGCCCACGACCGTGCCCATGGCGTGGTCGAAGAACACCCGCTCGCCGATCTTCGCGCCCGGGTGGATTTCGATGCCGGTGAAGAAGCGGCCCAGGTGCGAGATGAAGCGCCCCAGCCACTTGAAGCCACGGTTCCAGCAGCCATGCGCCAGGCGGTGCAGCACCACGGCGTGCAGGCCCGGGTAACACGTCAGCACCTCGAAGGCGCTGCGCGCGGCCGGGTCGCGCTCAAGGATGCATTGGACGTCGGAGCGGAGGCGGTCGAACATGAGACGGGCTGTAACAGGGCCGTGCAGTCTAGCGTTTCGCGCGCTCGGCGGTCTGCAGCATGGCGCGGGCAACACCGCGAAGAATGTGGACTTCTTCGTCGGTGGGTTGCGCGCGGTTGAAGAGTTGTTGCAGGCGCGGCATCAGCTTCTTGGGCGCGGCCGGGTCCAGGAAGTCCACCGCCACCAGGGCCTGCTGCAGGTGCTCGAGCATGCCAGCCACGGCCGCCGCGTCGGCCCCCGGGCGCGCGGCCACGGGCGAGTCGACCGCGAAGCCCCCCAGGGCCTGGCGCCAGTCGTAGGCGATGAGCTGCACCGCGGCCGCCAGGTTAAGCGAGCCATAGCCCGGCGCGGTGGGAATGGACAGGGCCGCGTGGCAGCGGTAGACGTCCTCGTTGGCCATGCCGAAGCGCTCGCTGCCGAACAGGAAGGCCACGCCGGACGGCGGCGCGGTCTCGGCCAGCAGGGCGGCGAAGTGTTCGCGCGGGGCCCGCGTGGGCGGGCCGAAGTCGCGCGGCGTCATGGCGGTGGCGCACAGGTGGGTGATGCCGTCCAGGGCCTCGTCCAAGCTGTCCACCACGCGCGTCTTGGCCAGCACGTCGGTGGCGCCGCTGGCGCGCTGGATCGTCTCCTCCTTGCGCAGCACGTTGGGCCAGCGCGGGCGCACCAGCACCAATTCGTCGAAGCCCATGACCTTGAGGGCGCGCGCGGCGCCGCCGACGTTGCCGGCGTGGCTGGTTTCGATCAAGACGAAGCGGGTTTTCATGCGGGGAACGGCGTTGTGCGCCGGCCTAGTAAAATCGCCCGCCATTGTCGCCGCCCGCATCGCCGGGCCCGGCGCGCCCCCACCCCCTGCTCTTCACCGTTGCGCCGAGGCGCGAAGGTCACAATCCATGTCGTCCAGCTACCACCCCATGCTCAACGTGGCCATCAAGGCCGCGCGCGCCGCCGGCGCCATCATCAACCGCGCCGCGCTCGACGTCGAAGCCGTGCGGGTGACGGCCAAGCAGACCAACGATTTCGTCACCGAGATCGACCACGCGGCCGAAGCCGCGATCATCGAGACCCTGAAAACCGCCTACCCCGGCCACGGGATCTGGGCCGAGGAGTCGGGCCAGCAGCCCGGCAAGGGCCGCGAGAAGGACCATGTGTGGATCATCGATCCGCTGGACGGCACCACCAACTTCATCCACGGCTTTCCGGTCTACTGCGTGAGCATCGCGCTCATGGTGGGCAACCGCATCGAGCAGGCCGTGGTGTACGACCCCACCCGAAACGACCTGTTCTGCGCCACGCGCGGGCGCGGCGCCTACCTGAACGAGCGCCGCATCCGCGTGGCCAAGCGCACCTCGCTGCGCGACTGCCTGCTGTCCACGGGCTTCCCGTTCCGCCCGGGCGACGCCTTCCAGACCTACATGCAGATGCTGGGCGAGGTCATGCCCAAGGCGGCCGGCGTGCGCCGCCCGGGTTCGGCCGCGCTGGACCTGGCCTACGTGGCCGCCGGCTTTTCCGATGGCTTCTTCGAGATGGGCCTGTCGCCCTGGGACGTGGCGGCAGGCGCGCTGCTGGTGACCGAGGCCGGCGGCCTGATCGGCAACTTCACCGGCGAGCCGGACTTCCTGGAACAGAAGGAATGCCTGGCGGCCAACCCCCGCATCTACGGCCAGCTGGTGACCCTGACGGGCAAGTACAGCAAGTTCGCCAGCGCGGGCGACAAGGCCGCGGTGCGCCAGGCCCGTGCGGCGGCGCGCAAGACGGTGGGCAAGCCCGCCGCGGCCGAGGCGGACGTGGCGCCGGACACCGAGGACCCGGCCGAGCGCGAGTAAGCCTCAGGCCCTGGGCAGGCTGAACCAGAAGGTGGCGCCCTGCCCCGGCGCCGACTCGGCCCAGACGCGGCCGCCGTGCCGCTCGACGATGCGCTGGACGATGGCCAGCCCGACCCCCATGCCCGGCACCTCGCTGTTGGCGTGCAGGCGCTGGAACAGGCCGAACAGCTTGGCCGCGCGCGCCATGTCGAAGCCCATGCCGTTGTCGCGCACGAAGTAGGCGTGCAGGGCGGGGTCATGGCCCAGCCACACCCGCGGCTCGGCTTGCTGGCGCGAGTACTTCATGGCGTTGTCCACCAGGTTGCTCAGCACCTGGCGCAGGAGCGTGGCATCCCCCAGGGCCTCGGGCAGCTCGCCCACCTCGATGCGCAGTTGCGGCACCTGCGGCCCCAGCGACTCGGCCACGGCGTGCGCCAGCGCGGTCATGTCCACCGGCCGGGGCTCCAGCTCCACCTGCACCACGCGCAACAGCTCCAGCATGTCGGTGATCATCTGCCCCATGTTGCGCGCCGAGCGCGAAATGCGCAGGAACATCTCGCGCCCGCTCTCGCTCAGTCGCTGCGACTCCTCCTCGGCCAGGATCTGCGCGAAGCCGTTCACCGAACGCAGCGGCGCGCGCAGGTCGTGCGCGATGGAGTACGAAATGGCCTCCATGTCGCGCATGGAGCGCTCCAGTTCGGCGGTGCGCTCGCGCACGCGTTGCTCCAGGCCGGCGTTGAGGGCGCGGATCTGCTCCTGCGCGGCCACGCGCTCGCTGATGTCCAGGTGCGTGCCCGACATGTAGAGCGCGCGGTCCTCGGCGTCGCGCTGGTGCACGCGCCCGCGCGAGTTCACCCAGACCCAGTGGCCGTCCTTGTGGCGCAGGCGCAGGTCGCATTCGTAGTACGGCAAGACCCCCGAGGTGTGGCGCTCGCGCGCCTCGATGGCGCGCGGCAGGTCCTCGGGGTGCACGCGCGATGACCAGGTCGCGTGGTTCACGGGCTCGAGCTCGGCGCGCGTGTAGCCCAGCATCTCGGCCCAGCGGTCGTTGATGCTCATGCTGCCGTCGGCCAGGTTGGTTTCCCAGATGCCGGGCCGCGTGGCCTCCAGCACCCAGGCCAGGCGCTGGCGCTCGCCGCGCAGCGCCTCCTGGGCCTCGATGTAGGAGGTGACGTCGGCGTAGGTGCGCACCAGGCCGCCTTCGGGAAAGCGGAAGGTGTGGATCTCCAGCGTGCGCCCCTCGCGCGTGCGGCGCCAGTACTGCTCGGGCAGGTCGGCGCGCGGGTCGAGCGCCACGTAGCTGCGCGCGCGCGGCTCGACCCAGGTGAACTCGGGCCCGAAATCGCCGCGCCGGGCCTGGTAGGCCACCACATCGTCGTGCAGCGGGCGCTCGCGCATCATCTCGTCGGGCAGGTCCAGCAGCTCCAGGAAGCGCCGGTTGTAGACGCTCACGCGGCCCTCGGTGTCGATCTTCACCAGGCCCTGGGTGATGCTGTCCAGCGTGACCTGCAGCGCGGCACTCTTCTCGGCCAGCAGGGCGCCGGTGGCCTGCAGCTGGGCGCTGGTGCGCAGGCGCTCCCCGTGGTGGCGCCAGGCCAGCACGAGCTGGCGCAGCGCGCCCAGCAGGGGCTGAAGGAAGGCGACGTCGTCGGCGCCGTAGCCGCCGGGCTGGTTGGCCAGGCCCACCATGGCCACCAGGCGGTCGCCCACGGCCAGCGGAATGCCCAGGAAGGCGTTCAGGCTCGGGTGCCCTGCGGGCATGCCGCCCGCGCGCGGGTCGTGGGCCGGGTCGTTGGCGATCACGGTTTCGCCGGTGCGCAGCGCGTGGCCGAACAGGGTGTGCAGGTTGCGGAACTCCATGCCGGCATCCGCATGCGCCGCGAAGGCCAGGCGCGAAGCCTCGTCCCACGAAATGTCGGTCAGGGCGTGGGTGCGCAGGTAGGGCCGGTCCCGCTCGTCGTACTGCACCTCGCCCAGGAAGCCGTAGCCGCTGCCGGTGACGCCAAGGAAGGCGTCGAGCAGGCCCTCGAAGGCGCGGCGCTTGTCCTCGGCCTCGATGAACACCGACTGGGCCTGCGTGATGGCCGAGAGCATGCGGTTGACGCGTTCGCGGCGCAGCGCTTCCTGGCGCGCCTCGGTCACGTCGGTGGCCAGGCCGTGCCAGACCACGCTGCCGTCGGGCTCGCGCTGCGGCGTGCTGTCCAGGCTGAGCCAGCGCAGGCCCAGCGTGGGCAGCAGCACGCGGTAGGTTTCGCGCCAGGGCAGCAGGTGTTGCGCCGAGTAGGCCAGCGTGGCGATCACGCGCGCCCGGTCCTCGGGGTGCAGCACCTGGAACAGCTTGCGCGGCTCGCGCATGAGCGCGGCGGCGTCCTCGTCGAACAGCTCGCGCACCGCCTCGTTGATGTAGCCGAGCGCCGTGCGCCCGTCGGGCGTGAGGCGGGCCTGGTAGAGGATGCCCGGCACGCGCGCGGCGATGTTCTGCAGCAACCGCAGCTGATCGGCCAGCCGTTCGCTGGCCGCGCGCTCGGTGGTGATGTCCTGCACCACGCCGAAGTCGGTCTGCGGGTTGCCCTTGACCAGGGTCTGCCCCATGCGCGTGCGGAACCAGCGCACCTGGCCATCGGGGTGCAGCCAGCGGAAGGCCAGCTCGCGGCCGTCGCTGCGCTCGCGCGCGGCCAGCCAGGCGGCGCGGTCGTCCGGGTGGATGCCGGCGCGCACCTCGGCCCGGGTCAGGCGCTGGCTGCGTGGCCGCCCGGTGATGGCGAACAGGCCCGGCGACCAGAAAACCTCTTCGTCGTCCTCGGCGTTCGTCCAGTGGCCCAGGCGCGCGGTGCTTTCCATCACGCTGTTCAGCTCCACGCGCTGCTGCAGCTCCAGGTTGGTGGCGCGCAGGGCCTGGGCGGTCTGCTCGCGCGCCGCCTCGGCCAGCACCTCGCGGTCGGCCTGGGTGATCTGCACCAGCAGCAGCGCCTCGGGCCGTTCATCCGTCACGGGCAGCAGCACCACGTGCATGCGCACGAGGTGCGGGTCGCCGCCCTTGAAGCGCACCACCGTCGGCGCCAGCGTGCCCGGCACCAGGGCCAGCGCGGCCGTGCGCTCGGCCTCGTCGTTCCAGTGGCCGAGCTCCACCGTGGTGCGCCCTATCGCGTCGCGGCGGGCGATGCCCGACAGCGCCTCCCAGGCCGCGTTGACGTCGATCACCAGGCCGTCGCTCACGCGCGTGACACACGCGGCCACGGGCGAGAGCTGGAACAGCTCCTGGTACGGCAGCGGGGCATCGGCGTCCATGGCGGGCGCCTCAGGCAAAGGGCTGCGTGCCGCCGAAGTCGCCGATCGGCACGGTGTGGCTCACGAGCCGGCCACCGTGCCACAAGTGGAGCTGAAAGGCGGGGGGTTCCATGACGTATCCATCGGCCGACGACTGCAGCAAATTGAGCGCGATCTGGTGCGCCGTGCTGGGGCAGACGCTGGCCACCGTGCCGCCGAAGCGCACCTGGATGCCGCGGTGCAGGTGCCCGCACAGGATGGCCTGCACATGGCCGTGCCGCCGCACGATGGCCTCCAGCGCCTCGGCGCCGTCCAGCAGGCCCATGGCGTCCATGTGACCGATGCCGGTGGCGAACGGCGGGTGGTGCATGGCAACGACGGTGGGTGTCGCGTCCTCGGCCAGGCGCTGGTCGAGCCAGTCGAGCCGGCGCGCACACAAGGCGCCGTGGCCCTGGCGCGGCACCACGGTATCGAGCACCAGCAGGCGCAGCGGGCCCAGGCTGGCCGCGTACTGCCAGAAGCCTGGCAGGCGGGCGGTGTGCGGGCCGGCGCGGCCGCCGAAGGCCTCGGCCAGCGCCTCGCGCTCGTCGTGGTTGCCGGCCACGGGGTACAGGGGCAGGTCGATGGGCGCAAGCAGCTCCAGCAGGTGGGCGTAGGACGCGGCGCCGCCGGTTTCCACCAGATCGCCGGAGAGCAGCAGCGCGTCGGGCCGGGGTTGCAACGCCGCCACGGCCCTCAGGCCGGCGCGCGCCATGGCGTTGGTGTCGACCACGCCGTTGGCCAGTTGGCCCGGCGCGCAGACGTGCAGGTCGGACACCTGGGCGATCAGCATGGGCAGAGCAGCGGGCTCGTGGGTGGGCGGGTGCCGGGCATCCATGCATCATCCACAGGCGTCAGGCGCCCGGCAAGCCTCCGAAACCCGAGGCGTCCCCCTATTGCGGGGGAGGCGCCCAGCCGCCCCCGGCGGCGGGGTGGCCGCTGACGCCTTGGGGCCGCCAGGCGGGGAACGACCAGCGGCCCACAAGGCGGCATGAGGCTGCCGCCATCCGGGGAGCCAAGTCCGCCACTCGTCCGGGTAATCTCGGTACCGCCAATGAGCTAGGCGACCATCTGTAACTGTAAATACTTGTAGGAGTTCCCTCGTGCGCGTCACTTCGCTGTCCCGCCGGCTAGGCCTCGGTCACACGCGGGGTTTCACGTTGATCGAACTCATGATCACCGTGGCGATCGTCGGCATCCTGGGCGCCATCGCTTACCCCTCGTACACCGACTACATCCTGCGCAGCCGGATCGGCGAGGCCACCGGTGACCTCTCGGCCACGCGCGTGCGGCTGGAGCAGTTCTACCAGGACAACCGGAACTACGGTTCCACCGCCGCGGCCTGCGGCGTCGCTCTGCCCAATGCGGCCAACAAGCCCTTCATCTACAGCTGCAATTGGGGTGCCGGCGGCAGCAACCAGAGTTTTCTGCTGCAGGCCACTGGCCGGCCCGGCGGGGCCATGGAGGGCTACGTCTTCACGCTGGACAACAACAACGCTCGCGCTACCACCGCTTTCGTGGGCGCGGCCGGTTTGCCCAGGGCCTGCTGGATTTCCAAGCGGGGGGACACGTGCTGAGACGCAGGGACCGCATGTCGGCCAAGCGCCGCCACCGGGGTTTTACCCTCATCGAATTGCTGATGGTGGTGGTGATTTTTGGCATCGGCGCCTCCCTCGCCGCGCCCAGCTTTGGCACCTTGTTGGGCAACTACCGTGTGCGCGCTGGCTCGGAATCCATCCTGAATGGCCTCTACCTGGCCCGCGCCGAAGCCATCCGCCGCAATTCGCCGGTGAGTTTCACCCTCGGCGCGGCCGGCAGCGGCTGGACCATCGCCCAAGTCGCGCCGGCCACAACGATCCAGACACGCGCAGACGGTGAGTCTCCTGGTGTTGCGACCGCGTCGAGCACGGCCAGCCGCACACTCACGTTTCTGGCCAATGGCATGGTGGACACCACCCCTGCCACACGCCTGGAGCAAGTCACGGTATCCAGCGCGGTGGCGAATACCGAGACACGCCGCATCAATATCTTCGGTGGCGGGCTGATCCGCATGTGCGACCCAGCCGTCGCCACCGCCAACGATCCCCGTCGGTGCTGACATGAAGCGACTCCGCCTATCTCGACAACGGGGCTTCAGCTTGCTGGAAGTGCTGGTTTCGGTGCTGGTTTTTTCGCTGGGCATCCTCGCGCTGGTGTCGCTTCAGGCCGCCTCCCTGCGGATGAGTACCGACGCACGCTACCGTGCCGACGCGGCGTTCCTCGCCGATCAGTTGTTTGCGCGCATGCTCATCTCGTTGCCAGCGGACGCCCCTCAGTTCGCCCACCGCACAGGCGGGACCGCTTGCAATTCCAACGGTGCGGCCGCCACGAACCCTTCGGCGGTGGAATGGCTCGCCGAAGTCAGCGACACCCTGCCAGGCGCCGCGGCCGATCTGCAGCAGATCGAGGTCGCCGCGGGTGGACAGGTCACGGTTCGCTTGTGCTGGCAGCAAGGTGGCGATGCGCCCCGCCAGTTCGTTGTCTCCAACCGGATCCAATGGCAGTGAGACCAGGCCGCATACCTTCATCCCATCACCTCCGCCGGGCTGCGCGCTTGTGCGAGCGAGGAGCGTCGCTGGTTGAATTGATGGTCGCGATGACGATCGGCCTGATCGTGGCGTTGATCGTTGTCGCCACGGTCACTGGCGTCGGCAGCAATCTTCGTAACGTGGGAGCCAACGCCGCGGCTCAAGTGTCGACTCAGGTCGGTCTGGGGCTGATCGACGAGGCGGGACGTTCCGCGGGAGCAGGCTTGTACAGCAACGGCAGCCTCATCTGCCCGACCATCAATGCGTGGTTCAGCGGCGCTACGCGGCTCAATGGCGCCACCTTGATGCCGGCGCGCATCACGGACGGCGGCGCAGACACCGCCTCCGACGTCTTGGTGTTCACTGGCTCCACCGCAGCTGGCCCTCTGTCCAACATGCCTGTGATAGTGAACATGGCCAGCGCCGCCGACACCATCACCGTGAACGACTCGGGCCTGATTGGCGCGAACGACGTGGCGCTCATCGGCGCCCCCGGCCAGAACGTGCCCTGCACCCTCTTTCAGGTAACGGCCGCGCCGGTGGTGATCGCCGCTTGCGCAGGCAATGCCACGAGCTGCAAGCAACTGCCGCGCGGCACAGACCCCAACCTGGGCTACAACCCGCCCGATCTGGCCGTCGCGTTTGCTACGCCCCAGCGCTACGGCTTCACCAATGGGGGTGGCGTGGCCGGCCCCGCCAGCGTGAGTCGCCTCGGTGCTGGGTTCCGGCAAACCGCCTTTCGGATCGAATGCCAGGCGCTGGTGACGTTCAATGCCTTCACGGGCGTTCCCGGCCCTTGCACGTCCAACCCCCTGTCATTCGCCGCCGGCGTCGACGCGCTGGCGTCCGACATCGTGCTCATGCACGCGCAGTACGGCATCAGTGCCACCGGCGCCAGCGACGTGGTGACCGGCTGGGTGGGAGCCAACGCCCCGCCATGGAACAACCCTGGGCCGGCGGACGTCGAGCGTATCAAGGCCATTCGTGTGGTCCTGGTGTCTCGCTCCAAGGAGGCCGCCAGCACGGAGGTCACCGCGGCGACTTGCACCAATGCCGCCGGCGTGGTCAACACTGGCCCATGTTCCTTCCAGGATGCGGCCGCGCCCGTCATCGACCTGTCTGCCACCCCCGTCGCCGGAAGCCTCACCTGGCGCAACTACCGCTACCGCGTGCACCGGGCCGTGATCCCGCTGCGCAACGTGCTCTGGAGCAATTGATGCGCGCGCTCGCTCGACAGCCCCGCGTAGACCAGAGACGCCAGTACGGCAACTCGCTGATCGTCGTTCTGGTGGTGCTGACTTTGCTGGCGCTGGCCGGGTTCGGCGCTATGCGCGCGGCCGACACGGGCAACGTCATTTCGGGCAACTTCGCCTTCCAGCAAGCCTCCACCCATGCTTCGGATCGAGCAGTTACGGATGCCTTGAACAACCTGGCGGGCATTGTGGTCGGAGGCAGCGGCAACGCAGACATCGCCAACCGCTATTCAGCCACACGCAACGTTGCGCTCGATGCCCGCGGTGTGCCGACGGCCATTAACTGGGCGAGCGTGGCCTGCGCGGACGAGACGGGTGCGCTCGTCGCCAACTGCGGCGTCGACGCCGGCAATTTCCGAATCCAGTACTTCATCGAGCGGCTTTGCAACAGCAACCCCAACCTGGCCGATGCCGCCGACATACGCGCTCGCTGCGAATACGAACCCAATGCGGGTGCCGCGGCCGTCGGCACCATCGCGCTGCGCTATCGCGTGATCATTCGCGTACGAGGTCCGCGTGGCACCGAAGGATGGTACGAAGCCCTGATATCGGGCCCCGCCTCCACTTGATTCGATCCCCCAGGGAGCCATCATGAACCGCCCGACCCTATGCCGCCGTCGCTTGCCGGGGCACCATACTTTGGTCGCCTGGACCCATCACCTGGCATTCATGCTGATGGGGAGCGCGTCGCTGTTGTTCTCACTGGGGGCTTCGGCCCAGGCCATCAACGATGTTCCGATGGCCGTGAAGAACAACGTGCCACCGAACTTCATGTTCTTGATCGACAACTCGGGCTCGATGACCAACATCGTGCCCACGGCGCCTTACGACGCCAGCGTCAACTACACCCCCACCAGCAACTGTTCGGGCAATCAGGTATTGGGGGCGGGCGCCGGTGTCGTCATCCAGATCGCCACTGTCAGCGGCGTTCGCCGCTCCTTCATCCGGTACAACGGCACCAACTACCGACATTCGACGCAGACAAGCACCAGCACGTTCGGCAACAACGCCTTTCGCTGCTTCTCCAGGAACGCTGAGTACGACGCCCACCTGCTGGCTTCCAACAACAACAACACCCAGCCGCCCAACTTCCTGCCCTCTAGGTATACCGGCAACTACCTGAATTGGTACTTCGGCACCACCTGCAGCGGTACCCTCCCCTGGAGCGACAGCAAGAAGCCGTTGGGCTCCTGCGGGGGTGCGGTCCAGACCCGCATGGAGATCGCCATCAGTTCGTCCAAGAAGATGGTCGACACGCTGCCGACGCCACCCAGCGCCTCCGCCGACACCGCCACCCGTGTCGGCCTCAGCACGTACTTCAGTGGCAACAACGGCGATGGCGGCACGCTGCTGGTTCCTCTCAAGAACCTGTCATTCAACGACAGCGACAACACCATCACGAACATCGGGCGCACGCCGCTCAAGAATGCGATCGATGCCCTCACACCCGAAGGCAACACCCCACTGGCCGAGAGCCTGGCCGACATCGGGCGTTATCTCGCCACAGGCTACAACGGCAACATTGCCACGGCCAACCAGTCCTCCATCAACATCGACACCTTCTTCAGGCAAGGCGGATCGTCTTCACGCAGTTCCTGTCTGTATTGGCCCAGCACCGGCAACCGCAATGCCTGCAGCAACGGTTCGCTCACGTCGAACAACGCCGCGGAACGGCCGCCCATTACCGAATGGTGTCAACGTTCCTACGTATTCGTGGTGACCGATGGCCGATCCAACCAAGACCTGGCCTTCTCGGGCAACCAGTACCTGCGCGACTACGACCGCGACTGCAGCGGCGCGCTCGCGTCCAACTGCGTGAACAACGGCGCTTCAGGGTCCTATGACCGCAAGATCAACCGCGAGTACGAAGGCGCGGGCTCGGACTACTTCGACGATGTTGCCAAGGCACTGTTTGACATCGACCTGCGGCCGGACATCACCGATCCGCGTCCCGCCTCGGTTCAGCCTCGCAAAAAGAACAATGCACGCACCTACGTCATCGGTTTCGCCGACAGCCAGGTGCAGGACGATCCTTTGCTGATCTCGACCGCCAACCAGGGCGGTGGCAAGTTCATTGGCGCCGCCGACGACGTCGCGCTCGAGGGCGCGCTGCGCGAAGTGGTGACCGACGCCTTCCGGCAGGATGCTGCCTCCGCCGCCGTGGCTGTGGCCAACCCGCAGATCACCATCAGCGACATCAGCTATGCCCCGAGCTACAACTCAGGCACTTGGTACGGTGACGTCGAGGCGTTCAAACTCGATACATCCACCGGCGCCCAGATCAAGCCCGCGATCTGGTCTGCACGCGCCTTGCTCAATGGCCGCTCGCCCAATGCGTCGCTAACCAACGGCCGCAAGATCGCCACCTTCAATGGCACCGTGGGCCGCCCCTTTCAGGCAGGCCAGTTCACCGCCCCCACCTCGCTCACCGCGAACGTCATCAACTACGTGCGTGGCGACCGCTCGCTCGAATCGGCCACCAGTCCCACGGGGCTGCGCGTGCGCGACTGGCTATTGGGCGACATCATCAACGCAGAGCCCGTGGTGATGAACTACACCATCACCAGTGGAGGCTCGACCGAAACCGTCCCCATCGTGTTCCAGGCGGCCAACGACGGGATGCTGCACGCATTCGATGGCCGGGTCGACGCCAGCGTGAGCACCCGCGGTCAGGAACTGTGGGCCTATGTGCCGCGAGCGGTGCATGGCCATCTGGCCGAGCTCGCCGACCCGCTCTACGCGCACCGCTACTACGTGGATGCCACACCAGCGGTGGCACAAGTGACCGGCTTGGGCACCATGACGCGGCTGCTGGTGGGCGGCCTCGGCAAAGGCGGCGGTGCCTACTATGCGCTGGACATCACCAGCTTTCAGGCAGCAGACGAAAGCGCCGTGGCGAGCAAGGTGAAGTGGGAGTTCACCAACCAGAACCTGGGCTACAGCTTCGGCACCCCACTTATCGTGAAGACCACGGCGGGCTGGCGCGTGGTGGTGAGTTCGGGCTACGGCAATGTGACAGGCGGGCCGAATGGCAATGGCGATGGCCGTGGTCGGGTGTGGGTTCTGGATCCGTCCAACGGAGCGATCCTTGCCACCTTCGACACGGGTGTGGGTACAACCGCCAACCCGGCCGGACTCGCGCATCTGTCCAAGCCCGCCAACATCACGCCAGATGCCGACGTACGTTATGTGTATGGCGGTGACTTGCTGGGCAATGTGTGGCGCTTCGACATCGTCGATTTCACCAACTTGCCCGTTAAGGTAGCTGAGTTGCGTGACCCTGCGGGAACTCCTCAACCCATCACCGCCCCCCTCGAAGTCGGTCAGGTGTCGGGGCAGCCGTCCAAGTACTACGTTTACGTTGGCACTGGCCGATATCTGTCGGATACCGATGTGCCCGGCAACGCCGGCGCCACTGCCGTGGCCACGCAGCGCCAATCGATGTACGGCATCATTGACGACACCGCCATCGCCAGCCCGACCACACTCACCAACCTGCGCAACAGCAACCCCTCGACCTGCCCGGCAGGCGGAGGGGATGGGGCCCTGACCTGTCAGCAACTCAGCTTCGACACGACCAGCGGCCGGTACCGCGCCTCGACCAATCCGCTGAGCGCCACCAGCCGAGGCTGGTACCTGGATTTGCCGCCGAGCACGGACACGCGGCTCGCCAATGGCCGGATCATCGGCAAGCCCGCCGTGACCACCGGCGGCACCCTGGCGTTCACGGTGAACGTGCCTACCTCCGCCAAATGCGATCCTGGGGGCTCAAGCTGGTTCTTCCAACTGTCGGCCCAGAATGGCGGCGCCGTGCCCAAGGTAGCCGGTGGCACCGACTACTTCGACGCCGGCATTTTCCTGGGCAACGCACTGGCCAGCCGTGTGGTGGTGATCCAGACCGCGGGCAATGAAGACGGAGACAAGGTGGCGCTGATCCAATTGTCCAACCGCGAGGTCAAGAACTTGCCCATCGGCGAGACCAAGAACCCCGTTGGCGCTCCTGCCACTTGGCGCCGCATCTATTGGCGCCAGCTCAAGTAAACGCGTTCACGGATTCAGCAAGCAGGCCGCCAGTTGGCGGCCTGTCCTTTTTGGCCCTCCCATCTTTTGCCGTGCTTCAAGCCGGTCTCGATCATCCCCGCCCCTTCCATCCCATGAAGCCGCTGCTCCGCGGCCACGGGCTGCGCTGGCGTATCCACCGCGGGGGAACGTGATGCCATGGCCCGTCGCTGCCCACGGAGAAGTGGTGCAGTCGCCCGTCGATGCAGTGCCGCTCCCCCACGAATAACCAGTCCCAACGGTCGCATAATGGCCATCATCCCCGACACCCCCATGACCCCCGACCGCCCCGACACCGCCATCGCGCTGCACGGCGCCTCCAACTTCCGCGACCTCGGCGGCCTGGCCGGCGACGGCGGGCGGCGCGTGCGGCGCGCGCTGGTGTACCGCTCCGACCACCTGGGCCGCCTGAGCGACGAGGACCTGCAGCGCCTGAACGCGCTGGGCGTGTCGCACTGCGTGGATCTGCGCGGCCCCGCCGAATGCCGGGCCCTGCCCAACCGCCTGCCGGGCATCAGCATCGAGCACCTGAGCATCGACCCCACGGTGCTGCGCCGCGTGCGCGAGCGCCAGAAGCAGGGGCAGGCGCTCGGCCGGGCCGAGGCGGTGGCGCTGATGCAGGAGACCTATCAGGACTTTGTGCGCCTGCGCGGCGCCGTCTTCGGCCAATTGCTCGCGCGCATCGCAGGACGCGAGGCACCACTGGTGTTCCACTGCACCGCCGGCAAGGACCGCACCGGCATGGCCGCCGCGCTGCTGCTGGGCGCGCTGGGCGTGCACCGCGACGAGGTGATGGCCGACTACCTGCTCACCAACCGCCTGTACCGGCGCGACACACGCGTGGAAGAGCCCGCGCCGCCCGAGGTGCTGGAGGTGCTGTGGCAGGTGCAGCCCGAATTCCTGCGCACGGCCTGGCGCTGCATCGACGAGGAGTTCGGCGGCCTGGACGCCTACCTGGCCGGGCCGGTGGGGCTGGACGGGGCGGCGCGCGAGCGGCTGCGCGAGCGGCTGCTGGCCGAGGCCTGAAGGGGTACGCGGACTCAGCCGCGCCCCTCGCCCGCGACCGGTTTCGCGCCGCGCCAGGCGCCATGCCGATAGGCCTGCGGCGTGAGGGCGTGCTGGCAGGCAAACGCCCGCTGCAACGCGTCCACCGACCGGAATCCGCTGCGGCTCGCGATGCGTTCCTGGGTCCATTGCGTCTGCACCAGCAGTTGCGCCGCCGCGGCCACGCGGGCCCGCACCACGAAGCGGGCCGGCGTGCAACCGACCTCCGCCGCGAACGCCCGCGCGAAGTGGCGGGCGCTCATGCCCGAGCGGTCAGCCAGCGCCTCCACCGACAAGTCCTCCTGCAGGTGTGTGCCGATCCACGCCACGACCTCGCGCAGGCGCCGGCTGGCCGCCGACTGCGCCTTCAAGGCCGGGCTGAGCTGCGGCTCGCGCGCGCCGCGCAGCAGGGGCAGCGCCAGCGTGCGCGCGATCTCCATCGCCACCGCGTGGCCAAGGTCGTCCTCCACCAAGGCCAGCGCCAGCTCAATGCCCGTGGTGACGCCAGCCGAGGTCCACACCGGCCCATCGCGCACGTAGATGCGTTCGCGCAGCACGCGCGCCTGGGGACGCAGCGCCTGCAGCTGGTCGCAGACGCGCCAGTGGGTGGTGGCCTCGCGGCCGTCGAGCAGGCCGGCGGCGGCCAGCGCGAACGCGCCGCTGCAGACACTGGCGACGCGGCGCGCGCCCCGCGCCTGCCGCGCCAGCCAGGCGCCCACCTGGTGTTCGGCAATGGCCGAGCGGACCGCCGGCTCGTCGCCGCCGCAGACGATCAGCGTGTCGATCGGCATGGGCAAGCGCTCGAATCCCGTGGTGTCGGCCAGGCGCAGGCCGGCATTGGTCAGCACCGTGCGGCCCGAGGGCGATGCGATCTGCAGCCGGTAGCTGCCGGGACGCAGCGCCTCGGCTTTGCTGAACACGCTGGACGGCCCGGCGACGTCGATCGCCTCGACGCCATCGAACACGACGAGCACCAGGTTCCTGGCAGGAATCGCGGCCTCTGTGTCCTTGTCCGTCGCGTGGGAGGTTCGTAGGCTCATGGCATTCAGGAGCTCGAGATGGTCACACCCCTACTCTACTTATCAACGCCGGCCGGCGGGCTCGTGGCCAGGCCGGCCCCAGGCCGCGGTGGCGGCGGCGCGCCATGAAGCACCGGACACTGCTGCGCGCCGTGCTGGCTGTCGGCACCTTGGGCCTGCTGGCCTTCGGGGGCTGGATCGCATCCCTGCCAGCCCCGCCCGCCCCGGCGGCCGCCCCGCCGGTCCCCTCGGCGCAGACCCAGGCCACGCTGGCGGCGCTGGCGCCACCCAAGCGCCCGCGCCCCCTGGTGGCCATCGTCGGTCTCAACGACGCGACCGAGACGACCGACTACCTCATGCCCTACGGCATTCTTCGGCGGTCCGGCGTGGCCGATGTGGTGGCGCTCGCCACCGAGGCCGGTCCGGTGAGGCTCTCCCCCGCGCTGACGGTGGAGGCGGACGCGACGCTTGCGCAGTTCGATGCGCGGCACGCCGATGGCGCCGACTACGTCATCGTGCCCGCGATGAGCCGCGACGACGACCCGAGGGTGCTCGCCTGGATTCGCGCCCAGGCGGCCAAGGGCGCGATCGTCATCGGCGTGTGCGCGGGCGCCAAGGTGGTCGGCGCGGCCGGCCTGCTCGACGGCAAGCGGGCAACGACGCACTGGTACTACCTGGACCAATTGCGCGAGCGAACGCCGTCGATCCGCTACGTGGCGGACCAGCGCTTCGTGGTCGACCAGGGCGTGGCGACCACGACGGGAATCTCGGCCTCCATGCCGATGTCGCTGACGCTGATCGAGGCCATCGCGGGCCGCGACAAGGCCGAGGCCACCGCGCGCGACCTCGGCCTGGCGCAGTGGGACGCGCGCCACCGCAGCGCGGCGTTCCGCTTCACCCGGCCGTTTGCGCTCACGGTCATGGGCAACACCCTCGCCTTCTGGAAGCGCGAAGCGCTGGGCATCGAGCTCGTGCCCGGGGTGGACGAGGTGTCGCTGGCCTTGGTGGCGGACGCCTGGTCGAGAACCTACCGCTCGCGGGCGGTGGCGTTCGCGCCCGCGCCAGGGCCCATCGAAAGCCGCCATGGCCTGCGCATCCGTCCGGATCGCCTGAGCGCGGACTGGCCGGCGCAGCGCTTGCTGCCGGCCATCACCGCCGCTCCCCCAGCGCAGGCCTTGAACGATGCCCTCGCGCGCATCGAGGGCCGCTACGGCGCGAAGACGGCCGAGGTGGTGGCGATGCAACTGGAGCTCCTGCCGTCCCGCTGAGCGCGCTGGCCGACCCACCGGGGCTCAGGGCGGAACGTCCAGCGGTGGCCGCGGCGCGTCGCCGGACCTGGCCGCCGGCCGCCACTCGCTCCACGCATACGCCGGCAGGGCGATCGCCAGCGGCATCAGGTAGTGCGCCGCGCGGTAGGCCAGCACCGCCGCCAGCGCCTCGTTCAGCGGCACCACGCCCGCCAGCGCCGCCGCCACCACCGATTCCAGCACCCCCAGACCCGAGGGCACGTGCGTCAGCGCCCCCGCCACGCCGGCCAGCAGCAGCGCGCCCAACACCAGGGGGTACGGCGCGCGGCCCTGCAGCAGATTCCATAGGCTCAGCGCCATCAGCATCCACACCGTGGCGCCCATTGCCGCCTGCACCAGCGCCACGCGGGCGCCCGCCAGCGGCAGCGTGTGGCCGCGCCAGCGCAGCGCCGTGCGCCGGCCGAACAGGCACAGCGCGTGGTAACCCACGGCCACCAACAGCAGCACGGCGCCCAGCGCGCGCAGCGCGCCCGCGCCCGGGGCCCCTTCGATCCGCAGCGGCGGGGGCGAGCACACCAGCACCGTGCCCAGCACCCAGCACCAGCCGAGCCAGTTGGCGATGAAGCTGTGCGTCACCATCTGTCCCACCGTGCCCGCCGACAGGCCAGCCCGCGTGTACAGGCGCAGCCGCATGCCCACGCCGCCGATCAGCGCGCCGAAGTTGAGGTTGAAGGCGTAGGCGATGGCGGCCACCGTGAGGGTGCGCGCGCGCGTGATGCGCGCGCGCGCCAGCCGGCGCCCGATCAGGTCGTAGCAGGAGAACAGGGTGTGGGCGCACAGGGCCAGCGCCGCGGACACGGACACCACGCCCAGCGGCAGCTCGCGCAGCGAGGCCCACACCCGGGCCCATTCCACCTCGCGCGCCTGTTGCGCCACCAGATAGAGCACCACCGCCGCCAACAGCCAGGGCAGCCAGCGGCGCGCCTGCGGCCACAGGCGCTTGAGGGCCCGGCCCGGGGTCATCGTCCCCCCTGCATGGGGGCGGGCTCCGGTTGAACGGGCACCACGCGTGGCCTCGCATGGTGCGCCCAGCGGGCCCAGGCCGGGAAGCGCCGCAGCGCGTGGAACACCACCAGGCTGCGCAGCACGATCCAGGCGGAGCGCAGCCGGCCCGGTCGCGACAGGCGAACGGGCTCGCAGCTGCGCCGCAGCACCTGGTCCAGCGTGTCGCGCAGCACGGCGGCGAAGGCCTGGTCGCGCACGACCACGTTCGCTTCCAGGTTCAGGCTCAGGCTGGTCGGGTCCAGGTTGCTCGACCCCACCGTGGCCCAGTGGTCGTCGATGACGGCCACCTTGGCGTGCAGCGGGCGCTCGGTGTACTCGTGGATGCGCACCCCCGCGCGCAGCAGGTGTTCGTACAGCAGCATGGTGGCGCGCTGCACCCAGGGCATGTCGGGATTGCCCTGCAGGATGAGGTCCACGCGCACGCCGCGGCGCGCCGCGCGGCGCAGGTCGCGCACCAGGCGGTAGCCCGGGAAGAAGTAGGCGTTGGCGATGAGGATGCGCGAGCGCGCGCTGCGGATGGCGGCCCGGTAATGGCGCTCGATGTCGGTGGTGTGGCGGTCGTTGTCGCGCGTGACGAAGGCGGCCACCGCGCCCTCGTCGGGTCGCGGTGAGTCGTCCGCGTGGCGGCGCTGACGCAAGCGGCGCCAGCGCTGCAGCCACATCTCGCGCGGGGGCTGTGGCGTGTTCAGCTTGGTGCGGCAGTAGGCCTCGATCTGTTCCACCAGCGGCCCTTCCAGGCGCACGGCGTAGTCGAGCTTGGCCTGCGGGTCCAGGCCGATGACGTGGTCGCGCGAGTAGTTGATGCCGCCCACGAAGGCCACGCGCCCGTCGACGACGGCCAGCTTGTTGTGCATGCGCCCCAGCATGTTGATGCGCGCGCCGAAGAGCCGGCGCACCGGCTCGAAGGCGCGCAGCCGCACGCCGGCGTCGAGCAGGCCCTGGGTGAACTCCGCGCCCAGGTCCGGCGACCCCCAGCCATCGACGAGCACATGGACCTCGACGCCGCGTTCGGCGGCGCGCATCAGCGCGGCGCGCAGCTCGCGGCCCACCGAATCGTCAAACCAGATGAAGGTCTCGATCAGCACGGCGTGCTTCGCCGCGTCGATGGCCTGGAACACGCGGGGGTAGTAGTCCTCGCCGCAGCACAGCAGCTCGATGCGATTGCCCGGCAGCCAGCGTGAGTTCATGGAACGGGTGGCCGTGTTCATGCGGCCTCCCCGAGGCGAACCTCCGCCGCCAGCGGCGCGTGGTCGGACAGGCGCGACCAGGGATGGCGCGGCATGGGCAGCGGCCGCACCGAGGCCACGCCACGCACGTATATGCGGTCGAGCCGCAGCAACGGCCAGGCGGCCGGGAAGCTGCACGCGTGCCGGCCCTGGGTCTGGCGGAACACCTCGCTCAGGCCGATGCGCGCGAGCCGCGCGTCCGCGCGCTGGCGCCAGTCGTTGAAGTCGCCCGCCACGATCAGGGGCGCGCCGGGCGGCACCTCGCTGTCGATGACCTCGCGCAGCGCGGCGATCTGCGCCTGGCGATCGCGCTCCAGCAGGCCCAGGTGCACGCACATCAGGTGCAGGGCGGGCAGCGCGCCGTGACTCACCACGCAATGCAGCACACCGCGCTGCGGCATGGTGCGCGGCCCCGAGAGACAGTGGTTGCGGCTCTTGACGATGGGGAAGTGCGAGAGCACGGCGTTGCCGTAGCTGTCGCGCGGCGCCACGGCGTTGCGGCCGTAGGCGTGGTCCTTCCAGATGCTGTCGGCCAGGAACTCGTATTGCGACACCCCGGGGTGCCGCTCATCCGGCTCGCCGCCGCCGCGCACCTCCTGCAGGAAGACCACGTCGCTCTGCACCGCGCGCACGGCTTCGCGCAACTCGTGCAGCACGAAGCGCCTCTTGAAGAAGCTGTACCCCTTGTGGATGTTCACCGTCAGCACACGCAGGCTCCCCCGCTCTCTCTGCACGGGCATTGCACACTCCTTCCAGTCGCGCCCGGCGACGTCTTGTTCGTGAGGCCATCCATGGTGCGCGCGCCGGCCGGGGGCCGGGGCAACCACCGGTAAATGCGCCCCCGGCGCAGCCGGCCGCAGCCTGCCGGCTGATTGACATTTCGGCTGAGGGTGCTAGGCGCCGCATCGGGCGCCGAGGGGACCGCATCGGGCGCCGAGGGGGCCGCGCGGCGCCAGGGGCCCCGGGGCGATCGGCTACAGTGTTCGGCTGTTTTCGCCCGCCTCCCGCTCGCCGACCGTGACCGACTCCCTGGCCGCCCACACCCCCATGATGCAGCAGTACCTGGCCCTCAAGGCCGGGCATCCGCACACGCTGCTCTTCTACCGCATGGGGGACTTCTACGAACTGTTCTACGAGGACGCCGAAAAGGCCGCGCGGCTGCTGGACATCACGCTGACGCAGCGCGGCCAATCGGCCGGCAAGCCGGTGGTCATGGCCGGCGTGCCCTTCCATTCGGTGGACACCTACCTCGCGCGGCTGATCAAGCTCGGCGAGTCGGTCGCCATCTGCGAGCAGGTGGGCGACGTGGCCACGGCCAAGGGGCCGGTGGAGCGCCAGGTGGTGCGCGTGGTCACGCCCGGCACGCTGACCGACGCCGAACTGCTGTCGGACAAGAGCGAGTCCCTGCTGATGGCCGTGCACGCGGGCGCGCGCACGGGCTGCGGCCTGGCCTGGCTGTCGCTCACGCAGGGCATCGTGTTCCTGGCCCAGTGCGCCAGCGACGAACTGGCCGACTGGGTGGCCCGCCTGGCGCCCGGCGAGCTGCTCTACAGCGCCGAGACGACGCCCGCCTTCGAGCAGCGCGTCATGGCCCTGGCCGGGGCGCCCACGCCGCAGGGCGGCAAGCTGGTCACGGTGCTGCGCCCGGCCTGGGCCTTCGACGCCGCGCTGGGCCAGCGCAAGCTGCTCGAGCAGCTGCAGGCCGCCAGCCTGGCCGCCTGGGGCGCCGAGGACCTGGGCGACGCGCACGCCGCCGCCGGCGCCCTGCTCGCCTACGCCGAACACACCCAGGGCCGCGCGCTGGCCCATGTGCGCAGCCTGCAAGTGGCGCGCATCGACGAGCGCATCGACCTGCCACCCAGCACGCGCCGCAACCTCGAGTTGGTGCAGACCTTGCGCGGCGAGAGCAGCCCCACGCTCTTCTCCCTGCTCGACACCTGCGCCAGCGGCATGGGCAGCCGCGCGCTGCGCCAGTGGCTGCTGGAGCCCCGGCGCGACCGCGCCGAGGCGCGCGAACGCCTGGGCGCCATCGGCGTGCTGCGCGCGGGCCCCTGGCAGCGCCTGCGCGAGCGGCTGAAGGGCTGCAGCGACGTCGAGCGCATCACCGCGCGCATCGCGCTGCGACAGGCCAAGCCGCGCGAGCTGGTGGGCCTGGGCCAGACCCTGGGTCGCGCCGGCGAGCTCGCGTCGGCCCTGGCCCCGCTGGGCACCGACGCCCTGCTCGCCCGCCTGGCCACCCATCTGCAGCCGCCCGCCGGCTGCGCCGAGCTGCTGCAGCGCGCCCTGCTGAGCGACCCCTCGGCGCTGGTGCGCGACGGCGGCGTCATCGCCGACGGCTTCGACGCCGAACTCGACGAGCTGCGCGGCTTGCAGCAGAACAGCGACGCCTTCCTCATCGAGTTGGAGGCGCGCGAACGCGCCCGCACCGGCATCGCCAACCTGCGCGTGCAGTTCAACAAGGTGCACGGCTTCTATATCGAGGTCACGCAGGGCCAGCTGGACCGCGTGCCCGACGACTACAAGCGCCGCCAGACGCTCAAGAACGCCGAGCGCTTCATCACGCCCGAGCTCAAGGCCTTCGAGGACAAGGCGCTGTCGGCGCAGGAGCGCGCGCTGGCGCGCGAGAAATGGCTGTACGAAGGCCTGCTCGACAGCCTGCAGGCCTTCATCGACCCGCTCACCACCCTGGCGCGCGCGCTCGCCGCGCTGGACGCGCTGTGCGCGCTCACCGAACGATCGCTCACGCTGAACTGGTGCGCGCCCAGCTTCGGCAGCGAACCGGGCATCGAGATCCGCGGCGGTCGCCACCCGGTGGTGGAAGCCCGCCTGGCCGAGACCGGCGCGGGCGCCTTCATCGCCAACGACACGGTGCTGGGCCCCAAGGCGCGCATGCAGGTCATCACCGGCCCCAACATGGGTGGCAAGAGCACCTACATGCGCCAGGTGGCGGTCATCGCCCTGCTGGCCAGCATGGGCAGCCATGTGCCCGCGCAGTCCTGCCGCCTGGGGCCCATCGACGCCATCCACACCCGCATCGGCGCGGCCGACGACCTGGCCAACGCCCAGTCCACCTTCATGGTGGAGATGACCGAGGCGGCGCAGATCCTGCACACCGCCACGCCCAACAGCCTGGTGCTGATGGACGAGATCGGCCGCGGCACCTCCACCTTCGACGGCCTGGCGCTGGCCGGCGGCATCGCCGCGCACCTGCACGACAAGGCGCGCTGCTTCACGCTGTTCGCCACCCACTACTTCGAACTCACCGAGTTCCCCGCCACGCACCACGCCGCCGTGAACGTGCACGTGAGCGCGGCCGAGGGTGGCAGCAAGGGCATCGTGTTCCTGCACCAGATCGAGCCCGGCCCCGCCAGCCGCAGCTACGGCATCCAGGTGGCCCGGCTGGCGGGCGTGCCCGCCCCGGTGGTGCAGCACGCCCGGCACGCCCTGGCCGCGCTGGAGGCGCACAGCGCCGAACAGCAGACCCAGGTGGACCTGTTCGCGCCGCCACCCGCGGCCGAGGCGCCCGAACCGCACCCGCTGGTGGCCGCCCTGGCCGCCATCGACCCCGACACGCTGAGCCCGCGCGACGCGCTGGACCAGCTCTACCAGCTGAAGAAGCTCGCCCAACACGCCGCCACCGAGGCCGGGAGCCCGTCATGACCTACTGCGTCGCCGTCAAACTCAAGGCCGGCATGGTCTTCCTGTCCGACTCGCGCACCAACGCGGGCCTCGACCAGATCAGCTCGTTCCGCAAGATGATGGTCTACGAGAAGGCCGACGACCGCTTCATGTGCCTGCTGTCGGCGGGCAACCTGAGCATCTCCCAGTCGGTGCGCGAGATGCTGCAGACCGAGCAACTCGACGACCACGAGGGCGGCGAGCCCATCACCATCTGGAACGCGCGCAGCATGTTCGACGCGGCGCGCGTGCTCGGCGCGGCGGTGCGCCACGTGTGGCAGCGCGACGGCGAATCGCTGCAGCGCGCGGGGGTGGACTTCAATGTCTCGCTGATCTTCGGCGGCCAGATCCGCGGCGAGGGCATGCGCCTGTTCCAGGTCTATTCGGCCGGCAACTTCATCGAGGCCACGGCAGAGACGCCCTTCTTCCAGATCGGCGAGTCCAAGTACGGCAAGCCCGTGCTGGACCGCGTGATCACGCCCGAGACGCCGCTGGACGAGGCGGCCAAATGCGCGCTCGTGTCCATGGACTCCACGCTCAAGTCCAACCTGTCGGTGGGCCTGCCGCTGGACATGGCGCTGTACGAGGCCGACACCCTGCGCATCGACAAAATCGTCTGCATCGAAGAGAACAACCCCTACTTCCGCATGGTGCGCAGCACCTGGGGCCGCAAGCTGCGCGAAGCCTTCGACGACATCGAGCACCCCACCTGGGACGGCAGCCAGACCAGTGTGCCGCTGATCTGCGACAGCGAGCGCCTGGGCCCGCTCAAGAAGATCACCAACCCGCGCGAGCGCCTCATCTAAGGCGATGCGAGAGAACCCGGCGTGATCGTCTTCTCCCACGCCAACAGCTTTCCCGCGGGCACCTACCAGGCGCTGTTCCGCTCGCTGCGCGCGCGCGGCCACACCGTGCGCGCGGTGGAGCAGTTCGGCCACGACCCGCGCTACCCGGTCACCAGCAACTGGCCGCACCTGGTGCAGCAGCTCGCCGACTTCGCCGCCGCCGAGGTGGCGCGCACGGGCCAGCCCCCCTGGCTGGTGGGCCATTCGCTCGGCGGCTTCCTCAGCCTCATGTGCGCGGCGCGCCACCCCGAACTGGGCGGCCAGCGCGTGCGCGGCGTGCTGCTGATCGATTCGCCGCTGCTGGGCGGCTGGCGGGCGCGCACGCTGGAGCTGGTCAAGCGCACGCAGCTGGTGGGCTCGGTCTCGCCCGGGCGCATCAGCCGCAAGCGCCGCCAGGCCTGGCCCGACGCGGCCTCCGCGCTGGAGCACCTGCGCCACAAACGCGCCTTCGCGCACTGGGACCCTCAGTGCCTGAGCGACTACATCGAGCACGGCATGCACGACGCCGACACGCCCCAGGGCCCGCAGCGCGTGCTGAATTTCGACCGCGAGGTCGAGACGGCCATCTACAACACACTGCCCCACAACCTGGACCGCCTGCTGCGCCGCCACCCGCTGCGCTGCCCGGTCGGCTTCATCGGCGGCACCCGCTCGCAGGAAATGCAGCAGGTGGGCATGGCCATGACGCGCCGCGTGCTGGGCCGCGGTGGCGAGGCGCGCCAGCGCTTGATCGAAGGCTCGCACCTGTTCCCGATGGAGCGGCCCCAGGAAACGGCCGCCGCCATCGACGAGCTGCTGGCCGCGATGGCCTGAGCGAGGGCGCCGGAGCACCCCCGTATCGCCCCCGATGGTGGAGGCCCCCCATCGATATATGCTCGCCGCCGTGACCACCGACGACGCCCCGCCCGCCGACGCCACCCCCGACACCGCCAGCGCCCGGGCCTTGCGCCGGCTGCGCCTTCTGCTCACCTCCTGGAACCCGCACCGCCACCCCTGGTGGCTGCGCATCGGCGTGGCGGTGCTGCTCACCGCCGCCGCCACCTGGCTGCGCGTGGCACTGGCGCCGGCAGAAAGCGGCGGGCGCTTCGTTACCCTCACGCTGGCGGCCGCGGTCTGCGCGCTCTACGGGGGCTTTCGCATCGGCATGCTCAGCACGCTGCTGGGCATGGCGGCGGTCAACTTCCTCCTGGTGAAGCCTTATTTCAGCTTCGCCATCAGCGACCCCCACGAGGCCTTCTGGCTCAATTTCTGGCACCTGCTCACGCAACTCGTGGTGGTGGGCGCCATCGCGCTGATGCAACGCCAGACGCGCGAGCTCCATGCCAGCATGGAGCAGGCCCGCGCCAGCCACCAGCGCATGCTCGACACCTTCGAGAACAGCGCCACCGGCGTGGTGCACACCCACCCCGACGGCCGCTGGATCCGCATCAACCGCAGCTACTGCGAGCTGCTGGGCTACACGCGCGAGGAACTGGCGCGCACCCACTGGAAGGACTACACCCACCCCGACGACCTGGCGGCCGACCTGGCGCAGATGCAGCGCGTGCTGCGCGGCGAAACCGACCACTACACGATGGAAAAGCGCTACTTCCACAAGCGCGGCCACATCGTCTGGGTGTTGCTGTCGGTCGCCCTGATCCGCAAGGCCGATGGCTCGCCCGATTACGAGATCGCGGTGGTGCAGAACATCACCGAGCGCAAGGCCACCGAGGAGGCCTTGCGCACCAGCGAACGGCTGTTGTCCCAGGCGCAGGAACTGGCCCAGATGGCCGGCTGGCGCTACGACGCGGCGCGGCGCGAGTTCACCTCGCTGGGCAACGCGCACGTGATCATGGGCATTCCACGCTCGGTGTTCAGCGACCTGGACATGGTGGCCGCCACCCACCCCGACGACCGCGAGCGCATGCAGCAGGCCTGGGCCGACGCCTTCCGGCTCGGCCGGCCCTACGACATCCAGTACCAGCTCAACCTCACGGGCGACTGGCGCTGGGTCTCGGTGCGGGCCGAGTTCGAGCGCGACGCCACCGGCCGCGTGACCCACGGCCTGGGCATGTTGCTCGACATCACCGAGCACAAGCGGGCGGAGCTGCAGATCCAGCAGCTCAACGCCTCGCTGGAGGAGCGCATCCGCGAGCGCACCCAGGCCCTGAAAGCCGCGTACGACGAGCTGGAGAGCTACTCCTACGCGGTCGCGCACGACCTGCGCTCGCCGCTGCGCATCATCAACGGCTTCGCCCAGGCCTTGAAGGAAGACAACCCGGCGCTGCCGGCCGAAAGCCACCGCCACCTGGCGCGCATCCGCGAGGCGAGCAAGAAGATGGGCGAGCTCATCGACGGCCTGCTCAAGCTGTCGCAGATGGCGCGCGGCGAACTGCAGCGCGCGCCGGTGGACCTGTCGGCCATCGCCACGCGGCAGCTGCGCGAGCTGGCGGCCACCTCGCCCGAGCGCCAGGTGACGTGGTCGGTGCAGCCGGGCCTGGTGGCCCTGGCCGACGAACCACTGATCGAAGCCCTGCTGCAGAACCTGCTGCACAACGCCTGGAAGTACAGCGCCCAGACCGAGCGGGCGGCCATCCATCTGCACATGCAGGAGCGCGACGGTCGGCGCGAGTTCGTGGTGGCCGACAACGGCGCGGGCTTCGACATGGCGCGCGCGGGCAAGCTGTTCCAGCCCTTCCAGCGGCTGCACCTGCCGCAGGAATTCGCCGGCCTGGGCATCGGCCTGGCCACGGCGCGGCGCATCGTGCTGCGCCACGGCGGCGAGCTGCGCGCCGAGAGCGCGCCGGGCCAGGGCGCGCGCTTCTACTTCACGCTGCAGCCGCAGGCCTGAATCAGGCCGTCCAGTTGATCCAGCCGCCCCAGGCGGTGAGCGCGATCAGCACGCCGAAGGCTATGCGGTACCAGGCGAAGGGCACGAAGGTGTGCGAGGAGACGAAACGCAGCAGCCAGCGCACGCACACCCAGGCCGACAGCCAGGACACGATGAGGCCAGTGGCGAAGAACGGCAGGTCGGCCATGGACAGCAGCTCGCGGTTCTTGTAGAGGTCCAGCGTGGCCGCGCCCAGCAGCACCGGCAGCGCAAGGAAGAAGCTGAACTCGGTCGCCGCGCGCCGGCTGTAACCCACCAGCATGCCCCCGATGATGGTGGCGCCCGAGCGGCTCACGCCCGGCACCAGGGCCGCGCACTGAATCAGGCCGACCTTGAGCGCGTCGCTCCAGCGCACGTCGTCCACGGTGTCCACGCGCACCGGCGCGCCGCGCGCCTGGCGCGCCTCGGCCCAGAGCATGATGAAGCCGCCGACGATGAAGCCGGCCGCCACCACGAAGGGGTGGAACAGCACGCCCTTGATGACACCGATGAACAGGAAACCCAGCACCGCCGCCGGCAGGAAGCCGATCAGCACGTTGGCCGTGAAACGGCGCGCCACCGCGTCGCCCGTGGGCAGGCCGCGCAGGGTGTCGAGGATGCGCTGGGCGTAGACCGAGACGATCGCCAGGATGGCGCCGGTCTGAATGACGACCTCGAAGACCTTGACCTTCTCGCCCGTGAGGCCGAGCAGGTGGCCCGCCAGGATGAGGTGGCCCGTGGAAGAGACGGGCAGAAATTCGGTGAGGCCTTCGACCACGCCCATGAGGGCGGCCTTGATCAGCAGAATCGGGTCCATGCGGTGGGGGTTCGGAGAACGCGGTTGGGCAGCCGGGCATTCTAGGTGGCGCGCCGGCCGCAGCCCGCCGGCGGGAAACAAAGCGCAACCGCCGCCCGCGCGGCCGCGTGCTATGTTCGCGGCCATCATGCCCAAGACCCTGCGCTACACGCTGATTTCGCTCAAGGAGATGCTGCTGTCGGGCAGCCCCATCGTGCTGATCACCATCGCGCTGGTGGCCTTCACCTGGTGGTGGCTCAAGCCCAACCCGCCCACGCGGGTGGTGCTGGCCACCGGGCCGGAGCAAAGCGCCTACGACACCTTTGGCCAGCGCTACGCCGAAGCACTCAAGCGCCACGGCATCACGGTGGAGCTGGTGCGCACCGAAGGCTCGGCCGACAACCTGGACCGGCTGCGCGAAGGCACGGTGGAGCTGGGCTTCGTGCAAGGCGGCACCGCCGACATGGGCTACGACGACGACGAAAGCATCGTCTCCCTGGGCAGCCTGTTCGTGGAGCCGCTCTGGCTGTTCTACCGCGAGGCCGCGGCTCGCAAGCTCGGCCCCAGGGATGGCACGGTGCGCAACCTGGCCGAGCTCAAGGGCTGGCGCGTCAACGTCGGCACGCCGGGCAGCGGCGTGCCGCGCCTGTTCAACCGCCTGCTGGAGGTCAACCGCATCGAACCCGGCCAGATCACGCTGAGCCGGCTGGAGCAGACCCCGGCCACCGTGGCCTTCCTGGACGGCCAGCTCGACGCCGTGGTGTTCGCCTCGGCGCCCGAATCGCTGATGGTGCAGATGCTGCTGCAGACCCCGGGCGTGAAGCTGCTGGACTTCGCCCAGGCCGAGGCCTATTCGCGCCGCTTCGGCTACCTCACGCCGGTGACCATGCCGCAGGGCATGGTGGACCTGGCGCGCAACGTGCCACCGCGCAATGTGCGCCTGGTGGCCTCCACCACCTCGCTGCTGGCGCGCTCGGACACGCACCCCGCCATCCTGCAGCTGTTCGCGCAGACGGCCATGGAGGTGCACAGCGGCGCCGGCTGGTTCAACCGCGCGCGCGAGTACCCCAATCTGGAGCACAGCGAATTCCCCGCGGCGGGCGAGGCCGAGCGCGCCTACAAAGGCGGCCTACCCTTCCTGCAGCGCTACCTGCCGTTCTGGGCGGCCAGCGTCGTCGAGCGCATGTGGCTGGCGCTGGGCCTGATCATCGCGCTGGCGCTGCCGCTCTCGCGCATCGTGCCGCCGCTCTACACCTTTCGCATCCGCTCGCGCGTGTTCCGCTGGTACGCGGAGCTGCGCGAAGTGGAGCAGCGCGCCGAGTCGGGCAGCGCCACGCCCGACGACCTGCTGGAGCAGCTCGACGGCATGGAAGCCAAGGTGGAGAAGGTGGTGGTGCCGCTGTCGTACACCGACGAGCTGTACGCGCTGCGCAACAACATCCACCTGGTGCGCAAGAAACTGCTGCGCCGCCGGGACAGCGGCGGCAGCGACCCCCAGGACGAGGGAACGCCAGCCCGCGCGGCGGCGGATCGCGTCGACTAACGCTTGCCCGAGTTCTTGAGGGCCTGCTGGGCCACCGCGTCCAGCGCCTCGTCGACCACGCTGTGGTCGGCCACCACGCGCAGCTTGTCCTGCTCGATCAGGCGGTCCACGCCGCGGCGCGTCATGGACATGGACTTGCCCGAGGCGGTGCCGAACAGGAACAGCGTGCCGTGCGGGCTGGCCCAGGTGAGCTGCACGCGCAGCGCCTGGCCTTCCTGGTACAGGTCGAACCAGCTGCCCACCGCGAGCGAGGTGGCATCGCGCAACACCATCCCGGCCTTGATGTCGACCCATTCGCGCTGCATGGGCTGCGTGGCCGCGAAGCCGGGCTGCGTGGTCTCGGGCAGCGAGTCGTCGTAGAAGTTGGTGGCCTTCGCCTCGTGCTGGCGCATCCACAGCTCGGCGTCGTCGGGGTTGAACACGCTGGCGTCGACCTCGGTCGGCGCGGGTGCGGCCTCGCTGCTGCGCTGGGTCTTGTAGGCAGCCTCGTGCAGGCCCATGAGGGTCTGGAAGAAGGCCTCGACCTTGTCGCGCGGGTAGTCGATGGCGTCCAGGCCTTCGCGCAGGGTGCGCAGCACCGGCGGGATGATGCGCACCAGGCGCGGCCGGTTCTGGCTGGCCAGCGCCAGCTGGCTGGACCACAGCAGATCGGACAGGATGTCGACGTAGCGCTTGGAGGTGGGGTCGCCGGAGGTGAGCGGCGGGTTGTCGGCCTCGTCGATGCGCGCCTTGGCCACCACCTGCGCCCACACGCCGGTCAGGAAGCGGCGCACCGGGCCCGGCGTCCTGGGGTAATCGGGCCGGGCACGGAATTCGTTGGCGATCTTCTCGGCCAGCAGCTTGCGCTGCTCCACCTTCACCAGGGTCTGCACGGCGCGGCCGCGCGCCTCGCGCTCGCCGCGCGGCACGGCGCGGTCCTCGGACTGGCGCAGCTGGTCGAGCAGCGTGGGGAAGCGATCGGCCAGGTCGGTCTTGCCGGGGCGGCGCAGTTCGTACACCACATGCCGCAGCTCCTGCAGGAAGCCGCTGTAGCCCTCGTCCTGTTCGCTGGTGAAGGCCAGGCTGCGCGCGGTCACGGCATCGAGCAGGCGCCGCGCGGGGTTGTTGCGGTCGGCGAAGAAGCGCGGGTTGCTCGTGGCGAGCTCCAGCAGCGCCGGCTTCATTTCCTGCAGGTGGCCGCGCACCGGCTTGAGCAGGCGCTTGTCGGTGGCGATGCGCTGCATCATCAGCGTCACCACCTCGCCGGCCAGGGCGCGGGTCATGGCGTCGTTGGCGCGGCGCGCGCCCTCGCCGCCTTCGGTGTCGCCCACCAACAGGCGGTGCAGGTGGTCCAGCGTGAGCAGGGCCTCCTGGTCGCTCATCGGGCCTTCGAGCAGGTCCTGGCCCATGAGCTCTTCCTCGACCACGGCGCGCGACTCGGGCGCCATGACGACCGCGTAGCCGGCCGGCTGCACGCCCTGGGCGTTGAGCCAGGCGCTCAGGTGGCGGTAGAGCACGTCGAGCGATTCACCCAGCGGCGTGGCGCCCACGCGCAGCCAGCGGGCGCGCGCGGCGGGCGTCACGTCCAGGCCCTTCAGCGAGGACAGCAGGGTTTCGACGAACACCTGCACGCGCAGCGGGTTGAGCTCGGCGTTGACCACCTTGAAGCCCTGGGCGGTGGACAGGCGCGCGGTGAATTCGTTGAAGGCGTCGTCGGCCGACAGCATGGCCGTCTGCTGGGCGCGGGCGATCTCCACGCGCTCATGCACCTGGTCATCGCCCATGAGTTCGAGTTCGTCCAGGCTGAGCGCGGGCTTGCGCGCCTGCGCGCTCGCGGCCGGGGCCTGCTCCAGCCGGTCGGCCAAGGCGGACAGCCAGTGGCGGGCCACCGCGTCGCGCTGGCGGTGCACCGACTGGTGGGCCTCCAGCAGGGCCTGGCGCTCGTGGACCTGGGTCTGCGCCAGCTCCCGCTCGCGCAGCAGGCCGTGTACGCGGTCGATCCAGGCGGGGATCCATTGCCGGCACTGGTCCAGTGCCTCCTTCAGGCAGAGGTCAAGGGCCGGGAGCGGGGAATTGGGCATGGCAAAAGCATCGACGACGAACGGCGGGGGCATTGTGCCCCGCGAACCATCGTCCCAAAAGGGTGGAAAAGGCCAGCCCGGCCCGGCAATTCAGGCCTTGGTGTCGCCCGGCGCCGACAGCAGCTCGCGCCAGCCCTCAGGCCCGAGGCGGCGCAGGGTTTCCATGTTGCGGGCCACGATGGCGTCCGCGTCGCCGCCCTCGCTGGCCACGGCGCGGGCCACGCTGTCCTCGCGCAGCAGGTGCAGCGTGGGGAACGGCGCGCGGTTGGTGGCGTTCGTGATGTCGTCGGGCTCGGTGCCCTCGAAGCGGTAGTCGGGGTGGAAGCTGGCGACCTGGATCACGCCCTCCAGGTCGTGCTCGGCCACCACCTCGTCGGCAACGCCGAGGAAGTCGTTGAAGACCTCGAAGTCGGGGAACAGCGTGGGGTGGACGATGAGCGTGGTGTCGATCCGCTCGGGCGGCGTGGCCGCGAGCAGCTCGAGCTCGCGGTCCAGGTCGTCGAGCAGCCCGTCGACGTGGCGCGCAGTGCTCACCACGATGCGCACCTGGTTCTTCACCCACACGGCGCGCGCGAACGGGCACAGGTTGAGGCCGATGACGGCCTTCTCGATCCAGTGCCGCGTCGCGGCGACGACCTGCTCTTCGGTCACGCCAGGCTCTTGAAGCGCGGGCGCTTGGGCGCGGCGCCCTCTTCGCCCAGGCGCTGCTTCTTGTCGGCCTCGTACTCCTGGTAGTTGCCGTTGAAGAAGAACCACTGGCTGTCGCCCTCGGCGGCCAGGATGTGCGTACAGATGCGGTCGAGGAACCAGCGGTCGTGGCTCACCACCAGGGCCGAGCCGGCGAACTCCAGCAGTGCCTCTTCCAGCGCGCGCAGGGTTTCCACGTCGAGGTCGTTCGAGGGTTCGTCCAGCAGCAGCACGTTGCCGCCTTCGCTGAGCATCTTGGCCAGGTGCAGCCGGCCGCGCTCGCCGCCCGAGAGGTTCTTCACCAGCTTCTGCTGGTCGCCGCCCGAGAAGTTGAAGCGCCCGCAGTAAGCGCGGCTGGGCATCTGGAACTTGCCCACGGTGATCATGTCCAGGCCGCCGGAGATGTCTTCCCAGACGGTCTTGTCGCCGGCCAGGCCGTCGCGGCTCTGGTCCACGGCGGCGATCTTCACGGTCTGGCCGATCTTGACCTCGCCGCTGTCGGGCTGCTCCTTGCCGGTGATGAGCTTGAACAGCGTGGACTTGCCGGCGCCGTTGGGGCCGATGATGCCGACGATGGCGCCCGCGGGCACCGAGAAGCTCAGGTTGTCGATGAGCAGGCGGTCGCCGTAGCTCTTGCTCACGCCCTTGAACTCGATGACCTCATTGCCCAGGCGGTCGGCCACGGGGATGAAGATCTCGTTGGTCTCGTTGCGCTTCTGGTATTCGACGTCGCTCAGCTCCTCGAAGCGGGCCAGGCGCGCCTTGCTCTTGGCCTGACGGCCCTTGGCGTTGGAGCGCACCCACTTGAGTTCTTCCTTCATGGCCTTGCGGCGCGCGTCCTCGGTGCGCTGTTCCTGCTCGAGGCGGGCTTCCTTCTGCTCCAGCCAGCTGGAGTAGTTGCCCTTGTAGGGAATGCCGTGGCCGCGGTCGAGTTCGAGAATCCACTCGGCGGCGTTGTCGAGGAAGTAGCGGTCGTGGGTGATGGCGACCACGGTGCCGGAGAAGCGCTGCAGGAAGTGCTCCAGCCATTCCACCGACTCGGCGTCCAGGTGGTTGGTGGGCTCGTCGAGCAGCAGCATGTCGGGCTTGGACAGCAGCATGCAGCACAGGGCCACGCGGCGCTTCTCACCACCGGAGAGCAGGCCGATCTTGGCGTCCCAGGGCGGCAGGCGCAGCGCGTCGGCGGCGATCTCGAGCTGGTGCTCGGAGTCGGTGCCGGCGGTGGCGATGATGGCCTCGAGCTGGGCCTGCTCGGCCGCGAGCGCGTCGAAGTCGGCGTTTTCCTCGGCGTAGGCCGCGTACACCTCGTCCAGGCGCTTCTGCGCGGCGCGCACCTCGCCCATGCTGTCTTCCACGGCTTCGCGCACCGTCTGGTCGGGATTGAGCTGGGGCTCCTGGGGCAGGTAGCCGATGCGGATGCCCGGCATCGGGGTCGCTTCGCCTTCGATCTCCTTGTCGAGGCCGGCCATGATCTTGAGCAGCGTGGACTTGCCCGAGCCGTTCAGGCCGAGCACGCCGATCTTGGCGCCCGGGAAAAAGGACAGGGAGATGTCCTTGAGGATCTGTCGCTTGGGCGGCACGATCTTGCCGACCCGGTTCATGGTGAAGACGTACTGAGCCATGGTCTTTCTGTGGGAAATTTGCAGCGCGAGGCGTCGCGCGAAACCACGGATTATCGACCCATGCGACAATACGGCCGTTCGGGCACGTCAGTTGGCCCGACACCAGCTGCCTGCTGGGGCGTGCCTCCCGCGCGGACACCGCCAACTCCCCTTGAAATCCATCGGCCCCGGACTGAGCGGGGCGGCACCCGAGCGGTGCCCCCCGTGTGGCCGATGCCCCAGCGCCCTGGAAGGGCGCAGATTCACATAATGACATTCGAAGAATTGAACCTGGCCCCGGCCATCGTGCAAGCCGTGCACGAGCACGGGTACCACACGCCCACCCCCATCCAGGTGGAGGCCGTTCCGGCCGTGCTGGCGGGCCGCGACCTGCTCGCCGGCGCCCAGACCGGCACCGGCAAGACCGCCGCCTTCACGCTGCCCATGCTGCAGCGCCTCTCCCAGGGCCAGCGCCCGGCCAACCGCTTCGGCGGCATCGGCATCCGCGCCCTGGTGCTCACGCCCACGCGCGAACTCGCCGCCCAGGTCGAGGAATCGGTGCGCGTCTACGGCAAGCACGTGGACCTGTCTTCCACCGTGGTGTTCGGCGGCGTGGGCATGAACCCCCAGATCGATGCCATGAAGCGCGGCGTGGACATCCTGGTGGCCACGCCGGGCCGCCTGCTCGACCTGCAGCAGCAGGGCTTCCTCGACCTGTCGGCCGTGCAGATCCTCGTGCTCGATGAGGCCGACCGCATGCTCGACATGGGCTTCATCCACGACGTGAAGAAGGTGCTGGCCCTGCTGCCCCAGAGCAAGCAGAGCCTGTTGTTCTCCGCCACCTTCAGCGACGAAATCCGCGACCTGGCCCAAGGCCTGCTGAAGGACCCGCAGCACATCCAGGTCACGCCGCGCAACACCACGGTGCAGCGCATCACCCAGGTGATCCACCCGGTGGGCCGGGGCAAGAAGAAGTCGCTGCTGGTGCACATCATCCAGCTGCACAACTGGAGCCAGGTGCTGGTCTTCACCCGCACCAAGTTCGGCGCCAACAACGTGGCCGACTACCTCAACAAGAATGGCATCACGGCCATGGCGCTGCACGGCAACAAGAGCCAGGGCGCGCGCACCCAGGCACTGGCCGGCTTCAAGAGCGGCGAGATCCGTGCCCTGGTGGCCACCGACATCGCCGCGCGCGGCATCGACATCGATGAGCTGCCGCACGTCGTCAACTACGACATCCCCAACATCTGCGAAGACTACGTGCACCGCATCGGCCGCACCGGCCGCGCGGGCCGCGAAGGCCAGGCGGTCAACCTCGTGAGCCTGGACGAAGAAGGTTTCATGATGGAGATCGAGCGCTTCACCAAGCAGCAGATCCCGGTGGAGATGTTCGCCGAGTACATGCCCGAGCCCGGCGAGAAGGCCGAGCCCATCGCCATGGGCCGCCAGACCCTCTGGGGCGGCGCGGGCAAGCCGCCCAGCCGCGACGTGATGGCCGCCGCGGCCAAGGCCGCGCGCCAGGAGATGGTGCAGCGCATCCGCGAGAAGAAGTCCAGCGAAGGTCAGGGCCAGGGCCAAGGCCGCGGTGGCCGCGGCCAGGGCGATGGCCAGCCGCGTGGCCAGGGCCAGGGGCAAAAAGCCAAGGGCCCGCGCCCGCAGGGCAACGGCCAGGGCGGTCAGCACCAAGGCCAGGGTGGCGGCGGTCAGGGCCATGGTCAGCAGCGCCAGCGCCCGCCGCGCGGCGATCGTCCGCCGCGCGCTGAGGGCGAGGAAGGCTACGAGCGCCAGCCGGGCCCCAACGCCCACCTGGGCAGCCTGCGCATCCGCGAGCCGCGCCCGCGCCAGGCCAACCCGAACGGCCAGCCCGACCCGCTGCGCACCGGCATCGACGCCATGCGCACCAGCAACCGGTTCAAAAAGAAGAACAACAACAAGAAGGGTGGCGGTGGCGGCCAGCGCGGCGAAGGCAACGTCGATCCGCTGCGCACCAACTACGGCCGCATCGGCAACAACTAGGCCTCACCCCCGCCGCGCTTCGCGCGCCCCCTCAAGGGGGCGGCACCGGCGGCCCGGCACAGCCGGTTCCGCGGTGTCGCTGGGTTGGAGCACGCGAAACGTGCCCGGTCCGTCTGCCGCGGCCGGCGTCAGGTCTTGACAAAGGCCGTCACCAGCGGCTCATCGCCCAGTTGCCGGCTCCAGTGGCCGTGCACGGCCGGATCGAACGTGGCGCCTGGGGGCAAGGTGTCGGCCGAGTAGAAATGCTCGCCCGGGCCGAACACGCGGCTGCTGCCGTCCTGCAGGCCGATTTCCATGCGTCCGCGCAGCACGATGAGCCACTGCGGCGCGTCCGTGCAATGGAACTGGCTGCGAAACCCCACCGGGCTTTCGCGCAGCACCAGGCCGCTGGCCGGCTGCGGCGCCGACAGGCGGGCGGCGGGCGAGCCGCCGTCCAGCGCCAGCGCTTCTTCGCGAAAGCGCGCGCGGCCGTCGGTGTCGGTGAACAGAATGACGCGGGTGAAGGTGCTCATCGGGACTCCGCAAAGGCCCGGTTTCTACCAGATGCGCCCCCGTCGATTCGGGCCGCGTTTTCGCGCACACTTGGTTCTTTGCCCGCCAAACCATGCGCCTGCTCCTTGCCGAAGACGACACCATGTTGGGCCAGGGCCTTGAAAAAGGCCTGGGCATGGCCGGTTTCACCGTGGATTGGGTGCGCGACGGCCTGGCCGCGCAGGCCGCCTTGCAGGCCGGCGGCCACGAGGTGCTGCTGCTCGACATCGGCCTGCCGCACCAGGATGGCCTGCAGCTGCTGCGCTGGATGCGCGAGCAGCTGCTGGACATCGCGGTGCTGGTGGTGTCGGCGCGCGACGCCGTGAGCGACCGCGTCGCCGGCCTCAACCTGGGCGCCGACGACTACCTCACCAAGCCCTTCGACCTGGACGAACTGGTCGCGCGCGTGCACGCGCTGGCGCGCCGGCGCCATGGCCGCCCGCAGCCCGAGATGCGCCTGGGTGCGCTGGTGCTGAGCCCGCCGCGGCGCGAGGCCACGCTGAACGGCCAGCACCTGGCGCTGTCGCCGCGCGAGTTCGACCTGCTGGCCACCCTGATGGAACGCCCCGGCCACGTGCTCTCGCGCGAACAGCTGGAGCAGCGCATGTACTCCTGGCAGGACGAAGTGCTCAGCAACGCCGTCGAGGTGCACCTGCACCACCTGCGCCGCAAGCTCGGCCCGGCCTGGGTGCGCAACGTGCGCGGCGTGGGCTACAAGCTGGTCGAACCGGTCGACCCCCAATGAGGTCCCTGCGCCAGCGGCTGCTGCTGTGGCAGATCGGCGCGCTGGTGGCCGCCGCCGCGCTGGAAGGCCTCATCACCTACCAGCTGGCCTGGGACGGCTTCAACCGCTCCCGCGACAGCGTGCTGCAATCGATCGCCTACTCGGTGGTCCGCCACGGCCTGCGGCCGCCACCAGGCGCCGCCAGCCCGTCCCCAACCACGGCACCGGACACCCCCGTGGGTCCGGCCCAGGACCTGGGCCACTTCACCACGCAGATCTGGACCGCCCAGGGCCGGCTGGTCTACAGCTCGGTGGTCGGGGGCGGGCCGCCGCTGCAAGCGCCGGGGCTGAACGTGGCGAACTGGAACGGCGAGGACTGGCGGGTCTACACCCTGGCCGAACGCGACCAGATCGTGCAGGTGGCCGTCACCAACGCCGATCGGCTGGCGCGCTTCGGCGAACTCCTGCCCGGCCTGCTCGCGCCGCTGGGCGTCCTGGTGCTGGTGATGTGGCTGCTGATGCAAGCCGCCGTGAACAAGGCCCTGGCGCCGCTGAAGGCCTGGGGCCGCGACCTGCGCCGCCGCGAGGGCGGCGAGCTGCACGCCGTGGGCACCGCGGCGCTGCCCGAGGAGCTGGTGCCGCTGGGCGAAGCGCTCAACCAACTGCTGGCGCGCGTCGAGGCCCTGCTGGGCAGCCAGCGCGCCCTGCTGGCCGACGCGGCGCACGAACTCAACACACCCCTGGCCGCGGTGAAACTGCAGGCCCAGCTGGCGCGGCGCAGCGGCGAGGCCACGCGCACGGCGGCGCTCGACGAACTCGACCGCGGCATCGAACGCGCCACCCACCTGGTGGCGCAGCTGCTGCAGATGGCCCGGCTGGAGCCCGGGGTGCGCGAGCGCGAGCCGCGCCCGCTGCGCCTGGACACGCTGGCCGCCGGGGTGGTGGCCGCGTTCTCGGCGCGCGCCGACCAGCGGGGCATCGACCTGGGCCTGGCGCCCAGCGACGCCGCCTGGGTGGCGGGTGACGAGGAAGACCTGCGCGTGCTGCTGAACAACCTGGTCGACAACGCGCTGCGCCACGCCCCCCGTGGCGGGCGCGTGGACGTGCAGGCACGCACCGAGGGCGGGCGCGTGCGGCTCACGGTGGACGACAACGGCCCCGGCATCCCCGAGGCCGACCGCGAGCGGGCGACGCGCCGTTTCGTGCGCCTGGACGGCTCGACGGCCCCGGGCAGCGGCCTGGGCCTGTCCATCGTCGCGCGCGTCGTGGCGCAGCACGGCGGCGCACTCACCCTCGCCGAGCGCGAGGGCGGTGGACTGAGCGTGCGCGTCGAGCTGCCCGCCGCGCCCGAGTCGCGTTAAACTGTTTCTGTTTTCGCAACAATTAAAGGCCTGTAGGGCCAGACAACGATCCCATGGACCGATTGCATTCCATGCGCGCCTTCCAACGGGTGGTCGACGAAGGCGGCTTCGCGGCCGCCGCGCGCGCACTGGACCTCTCCCCCGCCGTCGTCACGCGCCTGGTGGCCGACCTCGAGGAACACCTGGGCACCCGCCTGCTGCACCGGACCACGCGCCGCGTCTCGCTCACCGAGGCCGGCGAGGTCTACCTGGAGCGCGTGCGCCAGATCCTGCTCGACCTGGAGGAAGCCAGTGCGCTCGTGAGCTCGCAAACGCAGGAGCTGGCCGGCGTGCTGCGCGTGCTGGCGCCGCCCGTGCTGGCCATGCACGTGCTCGCGCCCATGCTCGCGGGCTTTCGCCAGGCCTACCCCAAGATCCGGCTCGACATCGAGGTCGAATCCCACCGCGAGCCACCGGTGGAGGACTACGACATCACCCTCATCGGCGCCGACGCCAGCTTCGACGCCAACGTCATCGCGCGCAAGGTGGTCAGCACCGAAGGCATCCTGCTGGCCTCGCCCGCCTACCTGGCGCGGCGCGGCCACCCCCAGCGCCCGGAAGACCTGGCGCAGCACGACCTGCTGCGGCTCAAGCCGGCGGCCGGGCGCTCGCGCAAATGGCGCCTGCTCAACGCCAACGAAGGCGACCGCGCGGTGGAGGTGGACGCCCAGCCCGTGGTCTGGGCCAACCACAACGACACCCTGATCCACGCCGCGCTGGACGGCGCGGGCATCACCGCCACCTCGGTGGAGCTGGCCGCGCCGCTGCTGGCCGACGGCGACCTGGTGCGCGTGCTCAGCCCCTGGATCACCAACCGCCTGACCATGTACGCCGCCCTGCCCAGCCGCAAGTTCGTGCCCCGGCGCACGCAGGTCTTCCTCGACCACCTCATCGAACAGACGCGCGCGCGCGTCGACCAGGCCCTGGCCACCTGCATGGCCTGCTGATGACGGAGACACACCCATGACCGACCCGAACGCCATCCACTTCGGCCACCACGACCGCGTCGTCATCGTCACCGGCGGCGCCCAGGGCATCGGCGCGGCCTGCGCGCGCCGCTTCGCGCGCGAGGGCGCGCGGGTGGTCATCGCCGACGTGGCGCGCGCGCCCGGCGAAGCGCTGGCGAGCGAACTCAACGGGCGCTTCGTCGCCTGCGACGTGGGCGACAAGGCGCAGGTGGACGGGCTGGTGGCCCAGGTGCTCGACGAGGCCGGCCGCATCGACGTGCTGGTGAACAACGCCGGCATCTTCAAGGCCGCCGACTTCCTGGAGATCAGCGAAGCCGACTTCGACGCCGTGCTGCGGGTCAACCTCAAAGGCGCCTTCCTGGTGGCGCAGGCCGTGGCGCGCGCCATGGTGCGCGGCGGCGTGCGCGGCGCCATCGTGCACATGAGCTCCGTCAACGGCGTCATGGCCATCCCCAGCATCGCCAGCTACAACGTCAGCAAGGGCGGCATCAACCAGCTCACGCGCGTGATGGCGCTGGCCCTGGCCGACCACGGCATCCGCGTGAACGCGGTGGCGCCGGGCACCATCGCCACCGAACTGGCGGCCCAGGCCGTGCTCACCAGCGACGACGCGCGCCGCAAGATCCTCAGCCGAACCCCCATGAAGCGCCTGGGCGAACCCGAGGAAGTGGCCGACGTGGTGGCCTGGCTCGCGAGCGACGCCGCGGGCTACGTGACGGGCGAGATCGTCACGGTGGATGGGGGGCGGATGGCGCTGAACTACACGGTGCCGGTGTAGTGTCTGGCCGTCACAACCGCCCACCCCTGCGAGGTCCCCGATGAAGCGCTTGCCGTTCTTGATCGCCTTGGCCGGCGCCGGCCTCATGGCCACCGTGGGCGCCGCCCCAGCCCAGGCCTCGTCGACCCCACCCAAGCGCACGCCCCCGCCGGCGTCCCGCCAGGCCGCGCCGCCGCCGGCGGCCGAGGCCCCGCGCGGCGACACGCCCGTGCACAAGTTCTTCCAGTCCTGGGGACGCGGCATGGACAAGGCCGGCGAGGCCCTCGACAAGGTGCCCAAGCCCGACAAGCGCTGGCCGGGCAAGGCCAATACCCAGCGCCCCCCGGACACCTCGCCGAAAGGCGATCCGTACAGCAGTCCGTGAAAGGTGCAGCGCGCCCGAGCGCTCAATTGAGGAAAGGGAAGGCCAAATCCACGCCCGCGCGCTCGGCTTCTTCGGCCCAGATGCGCTTGCTGGTGGCCCGTGGGATTTGTAGGGTGGTGTAGAGGAAGGACTCCACTTCGACGCAGTAGTCGTTCTCTTCTTCAGCCCTGCCGGCCTTGTGGGCGGCGAACGAGGCGCGCAGCATCTGGCGCAGATGGAATTCGTCAGACCCCTCGCCGATGCCGCCGACGGCGTTGCCTTGGTATACGCGAGTGAAGATGACAGCGGAATGGGATTGGGTGTCCCCGGTAGATGGTGAAAGAGCTGCCTTCGTACTCTCCGGTGATCGTGCCGTCCTTGAATGGCTTGAATCCTTGGTCCGTTCGCAGATAGATGCCGCGCGGTTCGAACAGCAACACCGGCTTGCCCTTTGCATTCTTGTAGGGCTCTGTATCGCCTGAGGTGATCGCATCGCACCAGTCATCGCCGTCGACGTCCACCCAGGTCACGTCGACGGCGTCCTCCTTGGGCATGGGCGTGAGTGCGTCGATGTGGCGCATTCTGGGCAACCGCCCCAATCACTTTCTGGACCGATCGCAACGCTGGCCCACGGTCGAGTAATAGAAGGCAATGACCGTGTCGCGGGTCGCGTCGTCGGCTTTCTTGAAGGCATCGACTTCGGTGTCCCAGCGGTACACGCTGCTGTATTCAGCACACCCCAGTTTGACCAATTCCTCTCCAAGATCGTTGCCGCTTTTCAGACCAAGTACATAAGGAGCACCACCAGATTTCCCATACACCAGTGATACGTTAGTTAGATCCACTTGGTACGTTGGCCATATCGTCGGTTCAAGCGCACTAATTTCTTCACTCCAAGACTTCTTTCCTCGAAGGGGCGAATTCCAGCGCGTACGCGTGGCTAACATCAACATGTCCTCCAGCCAATACGATGCCATCTGTGAGTTCAACGGATATGGAATGGCCCAGGCAAAATCACACCAACCATCACCGTTGAAGTCTGCCACAAGGGGCTCATACCAATGGGTTCGAATCGCCTCCCTGGATTCTTTTCCACGCTCGGCTTTCAGTGCAGGGCGTTTGATCAAAGACATCCTGCACAGAGGGGCTTCATTGCTCAAATTCAACTTCAAATTCTGCGCATGCGCGGCCACTGTGACCGTTAGGCAGGCGATCATCGATATCGAAAGAATCTGTTTTCTTTTCATATCACTTGAGGTTGAGAGGTTGCATCCGAAGGCCTGCGGTGTTCTTCAATTCGTCGCCACAGCGCAATGATCGCCAGTCGCCTCGTCCAACACTTCGACTAAACTCGTCTGCGTAATTTTTCACCCACGAAGGCAAGTCCATGGCTGGTGCGGTAATGCGGCGAACGTTACCCCAGTTGTGCATTGCAGCCACTCGCTGCGCCAAGTCATCTTCGACCGTCCTTTGACGGATCATGTGTTCATCTGTTCCCGGTGCTTCAGTATTCAGAAATTGCCCTGCAAGCGAGGGCGCCTCCACAATTTTTGATAGATTATTTTTCAGGAAAATTTTTGACACGAAGTTGTACTCATCTTGACTGGAGTACAACCACATCAGCCAAGTGCCAAAACTTGTCTGTCCATCACCATCAACCATTCGAATAACGGCCTCCGAAGCAAAGGCATTTTTTCCTTCAGCCTCCGTCCGAGCCCGGCCTTCAGGAGTGAAGCCCAACATGTCAACATACTCTCGTTGATTCAGTCCTGTGTCGTGCTGAAACTGAGTTTGCTGCCTGGTTGTCAGTGACTCCCAGATGTGTTGGGCCTGTTGAAAACTCAGACCCGTTCCGAAATCCATTCGAACCTTTGAAAATGAGCGCGCCGCCACGGCGGCACGCCCATTCGCGATCCTCACCATATCCAGCATGGTCCCCATGGCCCCATTGGGCAGCCGCACCGGCTGATCCAGGCGCAACTGGTGGCGCTGCTGCGCGTTCAAGTCCTTGGCAACCGTTGTGAGCGTTCTCAGAAACGTCTCCACCACGAACTGCGTGCGGCCATAGCTGGCGTAGTACTCGTGCCCGTTGATCTTGATGGCGGTGTTGCTGCGGCAGCCGTTGTTGGCTGAGCAGTCCTTGTAGATGGCGGACGTCGCGGGAGATTCCTGCAGCTCCGCTGCGGCTTCGTACTTGTTGATGCGCCGCCGCTCCTCGTCGTTGGCATACGCCACGGGCAAGGTCGTGGGGCGGTTGCAGTTGAGGATGCGTTGAGCGTTGGCTTGGGGGCCACTCATGCCCGCCAGCGCGGCTTCCTTGTCGCGATCGACGTGGATGTCCGCCTCCCCTGGCGCGAAGCGAATCGGCGGCAGCAGCGCCGCGCGCGATGGACACGATCGCCCAAAGACCTGCTCCCGATCGGTCTGGATGTAGCTGGCGATCAGCGCCGTGGCGTCGTCGTCGCTCATGTTGTCGATGGTGAATTCGGGGATGCTGATGAGCGCCTCGCCGTAGTGCTGGAAGAAGTCCGCCGCCATGGGGTTGTCCGCGCCGCCCCAGGCGCTGGCGGCTTGCCCGCCGCCCAGGAAGTTGCCTCCGACGTCCACGAGCAAGGCGCTGGCCGCCTGCGCGTACTCATTGCGCTTCTGGCCCAGCGCACTGGCGTCCCCGCCGCCCTGCACGTCGTCGACGATGAAGGCCCAGCGCGCCTTGACGAAGCCCTGGTCGATGCCCAGTGCCTTGCCTTTGGCGTCGGTGGTGATGGCGAAGTAGCGGATGCGCGCCGCGCCATCGGGATCGAAGTACGCGTCGGGGCGCCCGCCCGCGTAGGCGTAGAGGTCCAGCAGCAGGCCCGCGGGCAGATCGTTGATGGCG
>NZ_QVLS01000011.1 GCF_003417535.1 Hydrogenophaga borbori | reverse complement strand
TTGACCAGCGCCACGCCGTTGCCCGCCGACAGCACCGTGGGCCGCTGGCGGCCCGGCGCGTTCGGGTCGGCCACGATCTGTGACCACGCCGGCGCACCGACCGACCATGCCCCCATGGCCACCGCCATGGCCATGCACTGAAACACCGTACGCTGGCGCGTCTTGCTGCCCATCCCCTGCCCCCTGATGCGAGTCACAACGCCGCGCCAAGGGCACGGAATGCACGATCACATCAGCGCGAGGCAGAACGCCGAATACCGCCTCAACAGTAGTTGGGGAAAGCTTTAGCGATTCTTGAGGCCAGTCGCACCCCCCGCCCACTGTCGTGGGCAGGTTCCATCACCGCTCATTCACGGTGAGCCGCACCCCGTCAGGCTCACTGGCGCGGCGCGGTGGTCGCGGGCGCGCTGCTGCCCGGCGGCGGCGTCACGACATTCGAGGGCTGGACGGACGGCTCCGGCGCCAGTCGCTTCAGTTCTTCTTCGGTCAGCACCTCGAATACGCGAACCACGCGCTGCACGCCGTCCACGTTGCGGGCCACATGGGTGGCGCGCTCGGCTTCCTTGGCGGTGACACGGCCCATCAGATAGACCACGTTGTTGGTGGTGGTGACCTTGATGGCGGTGGTGGGGATGTCGCGTGCGTCCACGAAACCCGCCTTGACGCGGCCCGTGATCAGGGTGTCGGTGGTGCGCTGCGAGAAGCCCGGCGAGTTGATCACCTGCAGTTCATTGACGATGCTGCGCACGTTGTCCACGCCCGAGACGATGCTCTGGGCCTGGGTCTTGGTGGCCTCGTTCTGCACCTCACCGGTGAGCAGCACCTGGCGGTTGTAGCTGTTGACGTAGACGTTGGCGCGCCCGCCCAGCTGCTCGCGGATGCGGCTGCCGGCGCGCATTTCGATGGTCTGGTCCTCCAGCTGCGTGGCCGAGCTGCGGCGGTCGGAGGCCACCAGCGCCGTGCCCACGGCCGCGCCGCCCAGCACCAGCGGCGCGCAGGCGGACAGCACGAGCGACAGGCCGACAGCCCCCAGCACGGCGGTGCCCAGGCGGGTTCGGTTCGCGGAAGGTCGGGTCGTGGTCATGCGGGGTTCTCCGTGTCGATGGGGGTGGAATCGGGCAGGCCGAGCAACTGGGCGTCGAGGCCGTCGGCCAGGCAGTGCAGCACCAGCAACTGCACCTCGAGCACGCGCGAGGCCTGCTCGTGGGGGATGCCAATGTGCACGTCGGTGTCGCGCAGCAGGGCGGCCACACGGCCACCGCGCGCGCCGGTGAGGGCCACCACGGTCATCTCGCGCTCGTGCGCGGCTTCGATGGCAGCCACCAGGTTGCCGGCCTGGCCGTCGGTGCTGAAGACCAAGAGCACGTCGCCCGCCAGGCCCAGGGCGTGGATCTGGCGCGCGAAGACCTGTCGGCCGTCGAAATCGTTGGCGATGCCGGTGAGCACGGCGGCGTCGGCCGACAGCGAGAGCGCGGCCAGGCCAGGGCGGTCGCGTTCGTGGCGGCCCAGGATGTGCACCACGAATTGCTGAGCCAGCGCGGCACCGGCGCCGTTGCCGCAGGCCAGCACCTTGCCGCCGCCCGTGAGGCCGGCCAGCAAGGCCGACACCGCGGCCTCGACCACGGGGGCGAGCACCGGCGCGCTCTGGTATTTGAGGTCGGCGCTGTCAATGAATTGCTGCTGGATGCGCTGCAAGAGCATGGGGCGATGATAGCCGTGGGCCTCGTGTCAAAAAGAAAACGGATCGCTGGCGTCGAATGCCGCGCGCAGCCATCGAAGCTCTCCGCCGTCGCCGTCGATGAGCACGGCGTCGAAGCGTGTCCGTGGCATGGACCGCTGCCGCGCCAGAAAGTGCCGCGCCGCGAACACGATGCGCCGGCGCTTCGTGGCGTCGATGCTCGCGGCCGCGCCGCCATAGGCCCCCGATCGGCGCTGGCGCACCTCGACGAAGACCAGCGTGCCGTCGGGCTCCCGCATAATCAGATCGATCTCACCGCCGCCACGCCCCGGTGTGCGGAAGTTGCGCTGCACCAAGCTCAGCCCCTGGCGCTGCAGGTGCGCCAAGGCCCTGTCCTCGGCCCGCTGGCCGGCCTCGCGCGCCGGCTTCGGCGCCCCTGATGGAAACCACCGCACGTGTCACCCCCTGCCCTTGAACTGCTTCACGCCGCGCGCGCCGCGGCGGGTGCGCAGCATTTTCCGCAGGGCGCGCTGTACATGCTGGCCACCCCTATCGGGAACCGCGCCGACATCGGCCTGCGCGCCCTGCACGTGCTCGACCTGGCCGACTGCGTGGCCTGCGAGGACACGCGCCACACCGCCGCCTTGCTGCAGTCCTATGGGCTGCACAAACCGCTGATCGCGGCGCACGAGCACAACGAGAGCGAGGCCGCGGTGCGCGTCGTCGCCCTGCTGCGCGAAGGCCAGCGCGTGGTGTACGTGAGCGACGCCGGCACGCCCGGCGTGAGCGACCCCGGCGCGCGCCTGGTGGCCGCCGTGCGCGACGCGGGCCTGCGCTGCGTGCCGGTGCCCGGCCCCAGCAGCCTGACGGCGCTGCTGAGCGTGAGCGGCCACACGGGTTGGGACGGCGGCTTCCGCTTCGCCGGCTTCCTGCCGGCCAAGGGCGCGGAACGTCAGCGCGGGCTGCAAGCCATCGCCGACGACCCGCAGGCCTGCGTCCTGCTCGAAGCGCCGCACCGCATCGAGGCGCTGGCGCGCGACCTGGCCGCGGCCCTGGGGCCACGGCCGATCACGCTGGGGCGAGAGCTGACCAAGCAGTTCGAGGAGGTGGTGCACCTGGCGGCCGACGCCCTGCCGGACTGGCTGGCGGGCGACGCGAACCGCGTCCGCGGCGAGTTCGCGCTGCTGGTGCACCCGCGCGAGGCGTCAACCACCGACGAAGGCGCCCTGCCCGAGTCCGCGCTGCGCGTGCTCGACCGCCTGCTGGTGGACCTGCCGCTCAAGGCGGCGGTGAAAGCGGCCGCCGACATCAGCGGCGCGCCGCGCAACGCGCTGTACGAGGCGGCGCTGGCGCGCCGCGCGCCGCCGCCTCAGGGCTGAGGCCGGCGCGGCTCGTCGACCTCGCGCGCATCCACGTCCACCACCTCGCCGCGCGGCGCGGCGCCTGGCGCGGCCGGGCCGGCGCGCCACACGCCCTGCGAGTACTGGCGCGAACGCTCGCGCATGCGGCCAAACACCACCAGCGGCGCCGGCCGGCGCCCGGTGAGCAGGGCCCACAGCGACATGCCCGCCACGGCGAGCACCGAGGCCAGCAGCAGGCTCACCAGGAAGACCGCCGCGGCCAGGCCCAGCGCCAGGCGCAGTGCAACACCGGCGACGCGGCCCAGCAGATCGGCAACAGGGTTCATGGGTGAAAGAGCGGATGGGGTCACGTGAGTTCCGGTGTCCCGCGGCGGAAATGCGGGTGAATCCGGCACCTGGGGACGGGCACGGCCATTGCAAGGCCCGCCCGTCGGCGGCGATCGTTCGCCACCAGGGACTGCTATTCTCCCCCACGCCCATGAAATCGACCCTGACCCGAACCTTCCTGCGCGGCCTGATCACCTTCCTGCCGGCGGCCCTCACGCTGTACGCGCTGTACCTGCTGGTGGCGTGGACCGAATCGCTGGCGCGCGCGCTCATCAGCCCCTTCGTCGGCGACTTCTACCTGCCGGGCCTGGGCATCGTCATCGTGGCGGCGCTGATCTTCGGCCTGGGCGTGCTGGTGTCGCGCCCCGAGGTCGCGCGCGTGCTCTCGGTGGCGGAGCTGCCCTTCACCAACCTGCCGGTGGTCAAGAGCATCTACTCCTCGCTGAAAAACTTCGCCGACTACTTTGCCCCGCACGACAAGGATCACCCGCAGCAGCAGGTGGTGTTGCTGCGCGCACCGGGCGGCGAGATGTCCATCGTCGGCCTGGTGACGCGGCAGAACTTCAGTGGCCTGCCCGGCGCGCTCGGTGAACTCGATCAGGTCGCCGTCTACCTGCCCATGGGCTACATGATCGGCGGGTACACGGTGTTCGTGCCGCGCAACTGGGTCACGCCAGTCGAGATGTCGGTGGAGGAGGCCATGCGCTCGTCGCTGATCGCCTGGATGGCCTCGGCCCGCGACAACGGCCGCGAGCCCGCACCCAATGCCCCGCCCCCACCGGGGCGCGAACCCTACTGAAGCGAGGCGGCGCGCGGAACTCGCCGGCGACCAGCGCTTCGAAACCGCCATGGCCAGCCCCGCCCGCACCCGCCGCTCCCTGCTGCTCGGCAGCGCCGCGCTGATCGCCACCCCTGGCTGGCTGAGCCCGGCCATCGCGCAAGGCGGCCTGCGGCCAACCCCCCGCCAGACCGAGGGCCCCTTCTACCCCGTGGCCTTGCCCGCCGACACCGACGCCGATCTGCTGCGCAACGGCCAGGTGCGCTATGGCAAGGGCCAGGCCGCCTGGGTCGAGGGGACGGTGGTCGATCTGGACGGCCGGCCCCTGCAGGGCGCGGTGGTGGAGATCTGGCAGTGTGACGCGGACGGCCACTACCACCACCCCGGCGACGGCGACCGCGCCGATCCGGCCTTCCAGGGTTTCGGTCGCGCGGCGCTGGACCGCGAGGGCCGCTACCGCTTCCGCACCCTGCGCCCCGTGCCGTACACCGGGCGCACGCCGCACATCCATGTGAAGGTGAAACTGGATCGCCTGGAGCTGCTCACCACCCAGCTCTACGTGCAGGGCGACCCCGGCAACCCGCGCGACGGCCTCTGGCGCCGGCTGGACGAGGCCGGCCGCGCGGCGCTCACGCGGCCGTTCACGCCCGACGGCGATGGCGTGAAGGCCACATTCCCCATCGTCGTCCAGGCCTGATGCAGCGCCGATAGCATCGGCGTCCACCATGGATTCACTCACCCAGATAGCGCTCGGCTCCGCCGTCACCATGGCCGTCATGGGCCGGCGCACCGCCGCCTGGAAGCCCGCCCTGTGGGGCGCCATCGCCGGCACCCTGCCCGACCTGGACGCCTTCATCGACCACGGCGACGCCGTGCTCAACATGGTGCTGCACCGAGGCGAATCGCACGCGCTGTTCTACCTCACGCTGCTTGCGCCGCTGCTGGCCTGGGGGGTGTCGCGCCTGCACGGCGAGGGCGCGCTGTTTCGGCGCTGGTGGCTGGCGCTGTGGCTGGCCCTGGTCACGCACCCGCTGCTGGACACCATGACGGTCTACGGCACGCAGCTGCTGCTGCCCTTCAGCAACCACCCCTTCGGCGTGGGCAGCGTGTTCATCATCGACCCGGCCTACACGCTGCCCCTGATCGTGGGCGTGCTGTGGGCGCTGTCGGCGCCACGCACCGGGCTCAGGGCCAACGCCATCGGGCTGCTGCTGAGCAGCGCCTACCTGGCGTGGAGCGTGGCGGCGCAGCACCACGTGGCCCAGGTCGCGCGCGACTCGCTGCGCCAGCAGGGCATCGCGGCCGATCGCCTGCTGGTGACGCCGGCGCCCTTCAACACCGTGCTCTGGCGGGTGGTCGCCATGGGCCCCACGCAGTACGCCGAAGGCCACTACTCGCTGTTCGACGACGGCAGCACGATCGACTGGCGCCGCTACACCCGCGGCGCCGCGCTGGCCGAGCGCCACGCCAGCGTCGACGGCCTGCGGCGCATGGCCGCGTTCACCCACGGCTTCTTCCGCGTCCTGGAAGACGGCGGCCGGCTCTACGTCACCGACCTGCGCATGGGACAGGAGCCGCACTACACCTTCCACTTCGACCTCGGCACCGAAGCCGAGCGGGCGAACGGGCCACGCGCCTCGCGCCTGGAGGGCATGCGCATCGACGTGGCGCAGGGCCTGGACTGGTTGTGGCGCCGCCTGTGGGGCGAGCGGGTGGCGCCACCGGGGCTGCGGGCCCAGGCCGACTGAACGCCGGCTACAGCAGCCACTCGATGGGCAGCAGCGACAACAGGCCGATCCAGGCGCTGCGCCCCAGCCCGACGCCGGGCTCGCGGGTGTGGCGGATCTCGCGCCCGCCGTCGCCGCGCTCGATCCAGACCAGGCCGCCCTGCCCGTCCAGACGCACCGCGTAGGCGGCGGCCGGGATCTCGCGCTCGAACGCGCGCTCCACCGCCTGGGCCATGGCCGGGCTGTCGATGATGAAACCGAGTTCGGTGTTGAGCCGCACCGAGCGTGGATCGAAGTTCATGGAACCCACGAACACGCGCTGGCCGTCGATGGCGAAGGTCTTGGCGTGCAGGCTGGAGCCGGAGCTGCCCATCAGGCCGGAGCGCCCGGGCACCGTGGCGCCGCGCCGCATTTCATACAGCTGCACGCCCGCGCGCAGCAGCGCCTGGCGGTGGCGCGCATAGCCCGAGTGCACCGCGGACACGTCGGTGGCCTCCAGCGCATTCGTGAGGATGCGCACGCGCACGCCGCTGGCGGCCAGCCGGGCGAACACCTCCACGCCCGCGTCGGTGGGCACGAAGTACGGCGACACCAGGTCCAGCGAGGCCCGCGGCGGGCGCGCCAGGATGCGGCGCAGCTGGTGGGCCAGCAGGTCCTGGTCGCGCGCCTGCCCCAGGCCTTTGCGCGGGTCGTCGCTGACCATCTCCACCTTGGCCCACAAGGGCTCCAGGGTGCCCGCCAGCAGATCGGGCAGGAAGCGCGACGCGCGCAAGGCCTCGGAGAAGCGCGCCGCGCGCGGATCCTGGCGCGCCAGCGCCTCGCTGTCCGGACGCGCGTCGGCCGCGCGGGCAGCGGGCACGATGCGATCGATGGGGTAGGACGAACCGCTGGCCCAGTAGCGGTCGAAGTCCGCCGACAGGTCGGGCAGCACCGCGCCGGTGGCCAGCACGTCGAGGTCGGCGAAGAGCACGCCGTCGGTGGCGCCGAAGTACTCGTCGCCCACGTTGCGCCCGCCGATGATGGCCGCCTGGTTGTCGGCGATCAGCGCCTTGTTGTGCATGCGCCGGTTGGCGCGCGAGAAGTGCGTGAGGTAGCCCAGGGCCTTGGGGTGGCGCACCGAAAACGGGTTGAACAGCCGCACCTCGATGCCGGGTTGGGCGTCGAGCGCGAGCAGCGTGGCGTCCATGGACTGGCCGTTGTCGTCCAGCAGCAGGCGCACGCGCACGCCGCGCGCGGCCGCCTGGCGCAGCTCGTCCAGCAGGGCGTGGCCGGTGATGTCGTCGCGCCAGATGTAGTACTGCACGTCCAGCGTGCGCTCGGCGGCGCGCGCCAGCAGCATCCGCGCCGCGAAGGACTCCAGCGCGTCCCCCAGCGGCAGGATGCCGGACTGCCCCGGGTGGGCCGCCGCCTGCGGCGCCAGGGCGCGGCCCAGCGCGGTGCCGGCCGCTTCGGCCGGCGCCAGGGCATGGGATTCGGTTCGCCCGTCCAGCGGGGGCAGTGCGCAGGCCGGCAGCAGGACGGACAACATGGCGATCAGGCCGGCGGTGGCGGCGCGGCGCAGGCGGGCGGGGCCAGGTGTCGCACGCACGTCGCTCAGGTCAGCAGCAGCGCGATGGCGATGATGGCCACGCCGATGACCAGGTTGACCAGCACCCATTGGCGGATCGAGGCCATCGCCGCGCCGGCGGCCGGCCAGTCGCTGGCCGCCACGGCGCGCGACAGGCGCTTGAACAGGGCGAAACGGATGTGGCCGAAGATGGCGATCATCAGGATGCCCAGTGCGCCCATGAGGGTCCAGTCCAGCGGCATGGCGAAGTTCACGCCCGCCTGCACCGACTCCTTGGCCACGCGGCCGATCATCCACAGGCCGGTGACCAGCGCCAGCAGCGCGGCCACCAGCACGCCCCGGAAGAAACGCTGCATCACCGCGTGCAGCAGGCGCAGGCGCTCGGGCGGCGGCAGCACCGTCACGGAAGGCCGCAGGCAGATATGCGCGAAGGCCATGCCGCCGACCCAGAAGACGATGGCGAGCACGTGGAGGAGTTTGAGGACGGCGTAGAACATGGCGATCGGGTGAGGAGGGGAAGAAGACGGCCGGCGGAGCGCCCGGGGCATCGTAGCAAAGGGCGTTCGGGGCAGCGGCCCGGTCCCGGGTCGGTGATATCGTGCGCAGCGCCGCCACAACCCCTACCGACCAGGAGACCCCAGCGAATGCCATCGATCAGTCCCCTGTTGCGCAGGGCCATGGCCTTGCTCGCCCTTGGAAGCCTGGCCGCCTGCGGCGGCAATTCCTCTCCCTCACCCGTCCCGCCCCCAGCGCCCGCCCCCCCGCCCGCACCAGCGACCACGCTCAGCCTCAGCGTGTCGCAGCTGGCCCTGGCGGCGTCGGGCCAAGCGCGAACCCTCACCGTCACCAACACCGGCGCCCATACCGCGCTGGACCTGGCCCTGAACGCCACGGGCCTGCCCGCCGGCACCAGCCCGATCTCGACCTGCGGCGCCACGCTGGCCGCGGGCGCGAGCTGCGCCGTCACGGTCACGCCGGGCGCCACGGCCACGGCCACACCGGGCAATGCCGCGCCCACGTCCGCCGTGCTCGAGGTGGAGGGCAGCAACACCAACAGCGTGAACGCGGCGCTCCAGGTGATCACCTTTGGCAGCTGGTACCAAGGCGGCTGGGTGTTCGACGTTGACGACACCACCGTCGTCAGCGGCAGCGTCGGCGGCAAGGTGGCCGCGACCAGCGACGCCACGCCGGCCGGCGACTGGGGCCCTGCCAGCCTCACGGGCGCCGGCAGCCTGACCGACGGCGCCAGCAACACGAACCAGATCGTCACTGCCCTGGGCGCCACCCCGTCCGCCGCAGGCCGTTGCCAGGCCAGCGCGGCGGGCGGGTTCAGCGACTGGTACCTGCCCGCCCTCTGCGAACTGGGCTACACCTTCGGTGGCGGCGCCTGCGGCACGTCGGCGGCACCGCTGCTCGCGGGCAACATGCAGAGCCGCCTGAAGGAGAACGGCGACATCGGCGGCATCGCCGACAGCTGGTACTGGAGCTCCACCGAGGCCGCGGTCTCGCCCATCACCTCGGCGCACCTGCACCGTTTCGACCCCACGCTGACGCAGCAGGCCATCGTCAACAAGTCCAACGTCTACCCGGTCCGCTGCGCCCGCGCCCTCACCCCCTGAGCGGCCTCACACGTCGGCCGTCACCCCCGCCTGCCGCCGCTGCAGGCGGTAGGGTGGCAGGCCCTGCAGCATGCGCCGGCCATAGCCCTGGCGCAGCAGGCGGGCGTCGTAGCAGACCACGGTGGCCTCGTCGGTCTCGGTGCGCAGCGCGCGCCCGGTCCACTGCAGCAGGCGCGCGCCGGTGGCGGGCACCACAAGCTCGCTGAACGGGTCGCGGCCCTGGCTCTTGAGCCATTCGGCGCGCGCCTGGCCCACCGGGTCGCTGGGTGAGGCGAAGGGCAGCTTGGTGATGAACACCCATTCGCACAACTCGCCCGGCAGGTCCAGGCCTTCGCCGAAGGACTGCAGGCCGAACAGGATGGAGGCCTCGCCCTCGCCCACGCGCTGCGCGTGCCGCTTGAGCAGCACCGTGCGCGAGGCCTCGCCCTGCGCCAGCACGCGCTCGCGCAGGCGCGCGTGCTCGCCGCGTTCCAGCAGTTGCTGGGCCGATCGCATCTGCGCGCGCGAGGTGAACAGCACCAGCGCGCCGCGCCGGACCTCGCGCAGGTCGGCCAGCAGCAGGTCCAGCATCTCGCGCGTGTAGCCGTCCACGTCCTTGGGGTCGGCGCGGGTCTGTACCACGACCAGGCGGCCTTGCCTGGCGTGGTCGAAGGGGCTTTGCACCTCGCGCGTGGCCACGGCGGCGTCCCAGGCCAGGCCGGCCTCGTGCAGGAAGTGGTCGAAGCCGCCGCAGGTGACCAGCGAGGCCGAGGTGACCACCGCGCCGCGCACCTGGCGCCACAGGTGGCCGCTGAGCAGGCTGCCCGGTTGCAAGGGACAGGCGTGCGCGCTCATGGCCACCATGCCGCGCTCCACGCGGGCCTCGATCCACTTGGCCTGCGGCGGCGCGCCCTCGCTGGCCAGCAGCAGCCACTGGCTGGTGGTGTCGTGCAGGCTTTGCAGACGCGGCGCGAAGCGGCCGATGCGCGCGTAGTGCTCGGCGCAACGCGCGGCCTCGCCAGGGTTGTCGCGCGCGTTGGCGCGCAGCTGCGTGGCCAGGGCCTCGGCCAGCTTGAGCAGGCGCTGGGCGTGCCCCTGCAGCTGGGCCAGGGGCTCGGCCCAGCCGGCCGGCAGGGCACCCGCGTCCAGGCGGTGCACCAGCGGCGGCGCCTCGGCCGGGTGTTCGCGCACGGCCGGGCCGAGCAGGTCCATGCCCAGGCGCGCCAGGTCGGCCAGCGCGGCCTTGGCGCCGCGCGTGGCCTCGGCAAGGTCCAGGTCGTGGCGGTGCGCGATGGCCCGCGCGACCTCCTCGAAGGCCTTGGGCAGCGGGTCGAGCCAGCCGGCGCGCATCAGGTCCATCTGCGACGTGAACTGGCCCTGGGCCACCGAGGGCAGGTGGTGCGCCTCGTCCAGCACCAGGTAGCAGTCGGCTGGCGCCGGCAAGGCGTGCAGGCCCAGGGTGGACAGCAGCAGGTCGTGGTTGACCACGATCACCTGCGCCTGCGCCAGCCGGTTGCGCGACTGGTAGTAGCTGCAGCTGTTGTAGGCCGGGCAGTGGCGCGCGGTGCAGGTGTGGCGCTCGGCCGCCACGGGCGCCCAGAGGGCGGCCTCGGGGGGGTCGTCGAGGCGGTCGCGGTCGCCGTTCCAGTCGCCCTGGTCGAGCGCGATGGTCCACTGCGCGTACTGGCGCGCGCGCTGCGCCCAGTCGTCTTTCGCGGCGCTGCCGGCCGGGCCGGCGCCTTCCTCGCCGAACAGGTCGGCGTCCTGCGGATCGCCGCCGGCCAGCTGGTCCAGCTTGAGCCGGCAGACGTAGCGCCCGCGCCCCTTGGCCAGCGCGTAGGCAAACGGCTGGGGCAGCAACGCGGCCAGCGCGGGCAGGTCCTTGTTGACGAGCTGTTCCTGCAGCGCCACGGTGGCGGTGCTGATGAGCACGCGCTTTTGCTGCGCCAGCGCCAGCGGGATGACCGTGGCCGCGTAGGCGGCCGACTTGCCCACGCCGGTGCCGGCCTGCACCACGGCGATGCCGCGCTCGGGCGCGCCGGCCTCGCCCGAGACGCTGTCGTCGCCCAGCTTCACGCCGGCCAGGGTTTCGGCGATGAAGGCGGCCATCTCGCGCTGCCCGGGGCGCGCCCGGAAGCCCGGCGCGTGCGAGACCACGTGGTCGAATGCGGCCAGGGCGATCGCCTCGCGCGCCAGCGCCCCCTGGGGGGCGTTCGCTGGGTCGTCGCGGTGCTCGGCATTGATCATGGAGCCGGGCATTGTCGCCGAGCCCGGGAATGGCCCCGGATTCATGTTGCGGTGCAACAATGGGCCATGACCAAGCCAGCCGTTCCCGCCAACAAAACCCCGATCGACCTCGCGCTGCAAGGCGGCGGCTCGCACGGCGCCTTCACCTGGGGCGTGCTGGACCGCCTGCTGGAGGATCCCTCCCTGCGCCTCACCGGCATCAGCGGCACCAGCGCGGGCGCCATGAACGCCGTCGCCCTGGCCAGCGGGCTGATGGAAGGCGGGCGCGACGGCGCGCGCGCCGCGCTGCGGCGGTTCTGGACGCGCGTGGGCGAGATCAACCCCTTCGGCGGCCTGGAGTCCGCGCCGGTGGCGCCCTGGCTGGACCCGGACAGCCCCTGGGCCGCGCCCTGGCTGGGGCCGGTACGCTCCTACGCGCAGTGGCTCAGCACGCAGGCCTCGCCCTACCAGCTCAACCCGCTCAACCTCAACCCGCTGCGCGACATCCTGCGCGACACGGTGGATTTCGACCGCGTGCGCGCCTGCCACCGCACCCAGCTCTTCATCGCCGCCACGCGGGTGAAGACCGGCGAGCTGCGCATCTTTCGCCAGCACGAGCTCTCGGCCGACGTGATCCTGGCCTCGGCCTGCCTGCCGCTGCTGTTCCAGGCGGTGGAGATCGACGGCGAGGCCTACTGGGACGGCGGCTACGCCGGCAACCCCTCGCTGCTGCCGCTGCTGGAGAGCCCGGGCGACGACCTGCTGCTGGTGCAGATCAACCCCGCCGCGCGCGAGGCGCTGCCGGTGCGCGCGAGCGAGATCCTGGACCGCATCAACGAGGTCACCTTCAACGCCAGCCTGATCAAGGAGCTGCGCAGCATCGCCCTGCTCAAAGAGTTGCTGGCCGCCGAGGGCTGGGTCGCGCGGCAGTTGCGCAGCCCCGTGTTCCGCCGCATCGCCGCGCTGCGGCTGCACCGGGTGGACGGCGGCGCCGAACTGGCCGCCCTGGGCGCGGGCAGCAAGACGCGCACCGATCCGGCCTTCCTCGAGCGCCTGTTCCAGCAGGGCCGCGGCACGGCCGAGGCCTGGCTGGCGCGGCACCGCGCCGACCTGGGCGTGCGCGGCACGCTGGCGCTGGAGACGGACGCGGGCGGCGGCACGGGCTGAGCGGCCGTCCCCAGCGCGGGGTGGCGCGATCACCGGCGGGCTGCTAAGGTGCCCGCCCAATGAGCGAACACCCGCCCGTTCCGAGCACCGGACAGCGCCTGCACGCGCTGGACAACCTGCGCGCCCTGCTCATGTGGCTGGGCATCGTGTTGCACGTCGAGGCCATCTACGCCACCCAGCACCTGCCCAACGCCTGGCGCGACGAGCAGCGCACCCTGGTGGCCGACGTGGTGGTGTCGTCCATTCACGCCTTTCGCATGCCGGCCTTCTTCATCATGGGCGGTTTCTTCGCGGCGCTGCTGGCGCGCTCGCGCGGCCCCGACGGCCTGCTGCGCCACCGCCTGCTGCGCCTGGGCCTGCCCTTCGCGCTCTTCTGGCCCCCGCTCTGGCTGGCCTCGGGCCTGGCGGCGCTGTTCTTCATGAACCGCATGGTGCTGCACCGCTGGGGGCTGGACCCCGGCGTGCTGCCCGAGCTGCCCATCCTGGGCGGCCCCAACACCATCCACCTGTGGTTCCTGTGGATGCTGCTGTGGCTGTGCGTCTTCACCGCCGCGCTGTGGCGCCTGCCGCGCGCCTGGTTCGCGCCGGCCGAGGCGGCGCTGGCCTGGCTGGCGCGCCAGCCCTGGGCCTGCTTGGCGCTGGCGCTGCCGCTGCTGCTGGCCAGCGCGGCCTACCCGAACGCCGTCCTGCAGCCCGCCGGCGCCTTCCTGCCCGAGTGGAACGAATGGCTCTACTACGGCAGCTTCTTCGTCTTCGGGCTGATGCTGCACGGGCGGCAGGCCGAGCTGTTCGCGCGGTTCCAGCGCCACTGGGCGGGCTACGCGGTGGCGGGCCTGGCCTGCTACCTCATCGCCTTTGCCGTGGCGCTGCGCCAGGGCCCGGCGCTGCTGATCGGGTACAGCTACCACTGCATCGCCTGGCTCTGGAGCTTCGCCGCCATCGGCCTGGCCCTGCGCTGGCTGTCCTCGCGCCAGGCGGTGCTGGGCTACCTCGCGGACAGCGCCTACTGGGTCTACCTGGTGCACTACCCGCTCACCATCCTGTTCGGCGCCCTGCTGTTCGAGCAGCCTCTGCCCGCCGCGGCCAAGATCGCGCTCAACATCACCGCCACCACACTGGTCTGCCTGGGCAGCTATGCGCTGTTCGTGCGCCACGGCGGGATCAGCCAGCTGCTCAACGGCAAGCGCCACCCGCGGCGCCCGCGCGGGCCCGCGCGCGAACCGGCCTAAACCCATGCGCATTTCGGCATCGCTCACCCACGCACCGGGCCAGCACCAGGTGGTTCTGCGCACGGGCGACGCCGAGCACACGCTGGCCGTCGCGGCCAAGGCCGCGGGCGGCGGTTCGGCCACCAACGGCGGCGAGTTCCTCATGCTCGCCCTGGCCACCTGCTACTGCAACGACCTGTACCGCGAGGCCGCGCGCCTGGGCGTGGTGCTGGAGCGGGTGGAGGTGCAGGCCGAGGCCGAATTCGCCGGCATCGGCCTGGCCGCGCGCAACGTGCGCTACCGGGCGCGGGTACAGTCGCCCGCGCCACCGGACACCATTGCCCGGCTGCTGCGCGAAACCGATGCGGTGGCGGAGGTGCACAACACGCTGCGGCAAGGGGTGCCCGTCCAGCGGATCGACGGCGGCCCCACCTGACACGACCCTTTCCATGACCCATTCCATCGAACACCAGGAAGCCGGCAGCACCGGCGCCTTCTTCATCCCGCAAGGCGGCGAGCGCCTCGCCGAGATGACCTACAGCCGCACCAACCCCACGCTGATCATCATCGACCACACCCACGTCGACGAGCGCCTCAAGGGCCAGGGCGCGGGGCGCCAGCTGCTCGACGCGCTGGTGGCCTGGGCGCGCGAGACCAAGACCCGGGTCGTCGCGCTGTGCCCCTTCGCCAAGGCCCAGTTCGACAAGGACCCGTCGATCCGCGACGTGCTGGTCTGAGCCCGCTCAGAGGCTGCTCATCAGCCCGCGCACCAGCTCGCTCACGCCGTCCCACACGATCTGCACGCCCAGGCACAGCAGGATGAAGGCCGACAGGCGCAGGAAGATGATCGCGCCGGCCTCCCCCAGCGGCCGCAGCAGGTGCTCGGCGTAGCGGAACGCCAGGTACAGCAGCAGGCCGATGACCAGCAGCGCGAGCACGCCGCCGCCGATGTTGGCCAGCGCCAGGCCCACGCGGTCGTTGCTCAGCGACACCCCCACGGTGATGGCCGCGGCGATGGAGCCCGGGCCGCAGCTGATCGGAAAGGTCAGCGGGTAGAAGGCCTGGCGGCGTGCCATCTCGGGCGTGAAGGCGTCGGCCAGTTCGGTGCGGCTGTCCGCCGTGGACTGCGTGGCGGTGAGCAGGCGCCAGGCGGTGGCCGCCAGGATCAGCCCCCCGCCCACGCGCACGATGGGCAGCGAGATGCCGAAGAAGGCCAGCACGTGCGAGCCCACCAGCATGCTGCCCACCATGAGCGCGAACATGTTGCGCGCGATCTTGCGCGCCAGCATGGCGCGCGTGCGCTCGGACGCGCCCTCGGTGAGGCCGAGGAAGATCGGCGCCGTGGCCGCCGGGTTGAGGATGGGCAGCAGCGCGGCGAAGACGAACAGGAAGCTCTTGCCGAACGCCAGGCTCAGTTCGAAGCTCATGGCCCCCTCTTCCCGTCGCCGCCCTGGGGCGGCTCCACCATCTCCCGCATGCGCCGGCGCAGCGCGCGCTCGCGGCGGTTCTCCTCGGCCCAGTCGTCGCGCACGCCGCGCCACAGCGCCACGGCCATCAGCACGATCACCACCGCGAACGGCACCGCGAACACGATGGTGGCCGTCTGCACGGCCTTGAGCCCACCGGCCAGCAGCAGCGAAATCGCGATGCCCGAGATCAGCGCGCCCCAGATCAGTTTGACCCGCGCGCGCGGGTTCTCGTCGCCGCCCGTGCTCATCATGCTCAGCACCAGCGTGGCCGAATCGCCCGAGGTGACGAAGAACACGACCACCAGCACGGTGGCCGCCACGCTCATGACGCCGCCCAGCGGCAAGGCCTCGAACATCGCGAACAGCGCCGTGGACACATCGGCGTTCACCGCCTCGGACAAGGGAACGCCGCGCATCACCTCGAGCGTGAGCGCCGTGCCACCGAACACCGAGAACCACAGGAAGCCGGCCAGCGTGGGCGCCAACACCGTGCCGAGCACGAACTCGCGCACGCTGCGCCCGCGCGAGACGCGCGCGATGAACAGGCCCACGAAGGGCGACCAGCTCACCCACCAGGCCCAATAGAAGATCGTCCAGCCGCCCACCCAGCCGCTGTCGCGGAACGGGGTCATGCGCAGGCTCATGCGCACGAACTCGCTCACGTAGCTGCCCAGCGTGGTGGTGAAGGTATCGATGATCGCCACCGTGGGGCCGAGCACGAAGAGCGTGAGCGCCAGCAGCGCCGCCAGCAGCAGGTTGGCGTTGGACAGCCACTTGATGCCCCGCCCCACGCCCGACACCGACGAGCCCACGAACAGCACCGTGGTGACGGCGATGATGCCGACCTGCCAGGCCGGGCCCACCGGCACGCCGGCCAGCGCGGCCAGGCCGCTGTTGATCTGCAGGGCCCCCATGCCGAGCGAGGCGGCCACGCCGAAGGCGGTGGCGATGACGGCCAGCACATTGACCAGCGGCCCCAGGTGCCGGGCAAAACCCCAGGGCAGCGACTCGATCGCCGTGCTCACCTGCGCCGAGCCGCCCTTGCGGAACTGGAAGAAGGCGATGGCCAGCGCCACCACGCTGTACACCGCCCAGGGGTGCAGGCCCCAGTGGAAGAAGCTGTAGCGCATGGCGGCGTTGGCGGCCTCGGGCGTCTGGGGCGCGATGCCGGGCGGTGGGTTGCCGTAGTGCGAGATCGGCTCGGCCACGCCCCAGAACACCAGGCCGATGCCCATGCCGGCGGCGAACAGCATGGCGAACCAGGAGCCGAGCGAGAACTCGGGCTCCTCGTCCTCGCCGCCGAGCTTGAGGTCGCCGTAGCGGCTGAACGCGAGCACCAGGGCCATGACCACGAGGCCGAGCACCACCCACAGGTACAGCCAGCCGAAATCGCGCGTGATGACGGCCAGCAGCGTGTCGAACACCGAGCCCAGCGAGGCCGGTGAGAGCACGCCCCAGAGCACGATGGCCAGGATCAGTCCGACCGAGACGATGAGTTGCATGGGGTCTTCTCCTCCAGATCGATGCCACACCATACACGCCCGGCCCGCTGGAAAACTCTTTTCCAGGCGACCCGCGCCGCGCCACCGGGACGATTCTGGCGGTCCAATCCCGCATCGGCCAGGCCGCGGCGCCGGCCCCTGCGAATCAGACCCGAGGAGAAACGGTGAAGGAACTGCAAGACGCCCAGCGCGCGGGCGCGACGATCGACGTGGACGTGCTCATCGCGGGCGCCGGCCCCTGCGGCCTCATGCTCGCCAACGAACTGGGCCTGCGCGGCATCCGCTGCCTGGTGGTGGACCCGAAGGCGACCACGGCCTTCAACCCGCAGGCCAATGCCACGCAGGCGCGCACCATGGAGCACTTCCGGCGCATCGGCATCGCGCAGGAGATCCGCGCCATGGGCCTGCCGGGTGACCACCCGACCGACATCGCCTACTTCACGCGATTCGCCACGCACGAGCTGGCGCGGCTTCGCCTGCCCACGGCGGCGCAGGCCAGCGAGCACGTGCGCGGCCTGCGCGGGGCCTGGAACGCGGCCGAGCTGCCGCACCGCGTGTCGCAGAAGTTCGTGGAAGCGGTGCTGCGCCGCCACGCCGAGGCGCGCACCGGCCGGCCCGTGGGCTTTGGCTGGCGGCTGGTGGACTTCGAGCAGGACGCCGAGGGCGTGAACGCGCGCGTGGCCCCGGCCGACGGCAGCGGCGCCGCCGTGGCCGTGTGCGCGCGCTACCTGGTGGGCGCCGACGGCGCGCGCAGCGTGGTGCGCCAGGCCCTGGGCATCGCCTACGGCGGCGCCACCGGTGTGCAGCGCGAGTTCATGGGCGGGCGCATGTTCGCGGTCTACCTGCGCGCGCCCACGTTCTACGAGCAGTTGCCGCACGACGTGGCCTGGATGTACGTGAGCGTGAACCACGAGCGGCGCGTCTTCATGGCCTCGGTGGACGGCCAGGGCGAGTTCGCCTTCCACGCGGCCGTGCACGCACACGAAGACCCGTCGGACTGGACGCACGAGGACGCGAAGCGCCTGTTCGCGCAGGCCAGCGGCATGGACTTGCCCGTCGAGGTGCTGTCCACCGGCACCTGGATCGCGGGCCACTCGCTGGTGGCCGATCGGTACCAGCAGGGCCGCGTGTTCCTGGCCGGCGACGCGGTGCACCTGTTCACGCCCACCGGTGGCCTGGGCTACAACACCGCCGTGGGCGACGCGGTGAACCTGGGCTGGAAGCTGGCATCGGTGCTGAAAGGGCTCTCGGCCCCCGCGCTGCTGGACAGCTACGAGACCGAGCGCCGCCCCATCGGCCTGCGCAACACGAACTACGCGCGCGGCTTCGCCGATTCCATCGGCCTGTTCCAGACCACGGCCGCACTCGAGGCCGCCGGTGCCGAGGGCGAGGCCCTGCGCGAACACGCCAGCGCCGTGCTCAACGAGCACGTGCGGCGCGAGTTCAACATCCCCGGCGTGACCTTCGGCGAGCGCTGCGACGGCTCGCCCCTGGTCTTCAGCGACCCCGGCCGCATCCCGCCCGACGCGGCCAACCACTACGAGCCCACCAACAACCCCGGGGGCCGCCTGCCGCACGCCTGGCTGGGCGGCGAGCGCTCGCTGTTCGACGAGCTGGGGTTCGAGTGGACCGTGCTCGCGCCACCCGCGCTGCGGGCCGAGGGACAGGCAATGGCCGAGGCCGGACGGGCGCGCGGCCTGGACGTGGCGCTGCGCTGCCCCTCGGAACCCGAGGCCGCGCCCGTGCTGGACGGGCAACTGCTGCTGGTGCGGCCCGATCAGGTGGTGGCCTGGCGCGGCCGCGAGGCGACCGAGGCGGCGGCGGTGTGGCGCCGCGTGGCCTGCACGGACTGAGCCGTTCGGGGGCGCGGCCTCAAGCGCCCTCGCGCCCGCCCCGCCGCTGCCAGTCGTCCCACACCGGCACCAGCGCCACCACCGTGAGCGCCACCGCCAGCGGCACCGTGAAGCCGTAGCCCAGGCGCTTGAAGCCGTAGGCGCCCACCACCCCGCCGCCCACGAAGGCGCCCAGCAGGCCGCCCAGCACGCGCATGCGGTCGCGGTCGGCGCGCACCACGGGCTGGGCCCCTTCGGCGCGGTTCCAGTACAGCAGCTTGCCGAGCTCGATGCCCAGGTCGGTCACCACGCCGGTCATGTGCGTGGTGCGGATGACCGCGTTCGACAGCTTGGTCACCACCGCGTTCTGCAGGCCCATGATGAAGCACAGCAGGGCCACGGTGGCCGGGATCAGCAGGCCCTCGAAGCGCGCGAGCCAGGCGCCCATCAGGCCAAAGCACAGGATGAGCAGGGCCTCCAGCAGCAGCGGCAAGGCGTACTCGCTGGCCATGGCGCGCCGGCGCGCGAAATTGACCATCACCGCGCAGCACATGGCGCCCAGCAGGAAAGCCAGCACCGCCGCCAGCGCCGAGGCCACCAGCGCGCCCTCGCCCAGCACCAGGTGGTCGGCCATGGACGAGACCAGCCCGGTCACGTGCGAGGTGTACTGCCGCACGGCCAAAAAACCGCCCGCATTGATGGCCCCGGCCACGAAGGCCAGCAGCAGCCCCACCTGGCGGTTGGCCGCCAGCGTGCGCTCGCGGCCGACGAGGAATCGCGCGTATTGGATGGGCATGGGAACACTCCGGGATCGCTGTCGTGGCCCCGATTGTCCCGCGCCCCCAGGCGCGCCTTCAGTTCTCGTGGACCAGGCGGTACAGACCGACGTCGACGCGCCCGGCCAGAAAGCCGGCCTCGCAGTAGCCGAGGTAGTACTCCCACAGCCGCTTGAAGCGCGCGTCGAAGCCCTGGGCCTCGATGGCCGGCCACTCGGCCTGGAAGCGCCGCCGCCAGTCGGCCAGCGTGCGCGCGTAGCTGTGGCCAAAGCGCAGCTCGGTGCTCAGGCGCAGCCCCGCCTGGCGCGCCTGCTGCGCCATGCGCTCGGGCGAAGGCAGCATGCCGCCGGGAAAGATGCAGCGCTGGATGAAGTCCGGGTTGTCGCGGTAGCCCTCGAAACGGCGCTCGTCGATGGTGATGGCCTGCAGCACGGCCACGCCAGCGGGCTTGAGCCGCTCGCGCAGCGTGGCGAAGTAGACCGGCCAATAGGCCTCGCCCACGGCCTCGATCATTTCGATGGAGACCACGCGGTCGTAGCGGCCCTCGACGTCGCGGTAGTCCTGCAGCCGCAGATCGACCCGATCGGCCACGCCCCAGGCAGCGGCGCGCTCGCGCGCGAAAGCCAACTGCTCGGTCGAGAGCGTGACGCCCACCACCTCGGCGCCGCGCCGCGCCAGCGTGGCGGCCAGCGTGCCCCAGCCGCAGCCGATCTCGAGCACGCGCTGGCCCGGTCGCACGTCCAGCAGCCCGAGGATGCGCTCCAGCCGGCGCGCCTGCGCGGCCTCCAGCGAGTCCGCCGGCCCGTCGTACAGCGCGCTCGAGTACAGCATGCTGCCGTCCAGCCAGCGCTCATAGAAGCGGTTGCCCAGGTCGTAGTGGGCGGCGATGTTGTGGCGGCTGCCGCGCCGCGTATTGGCGTTGAGGCGGTGCAGCAGCCGCGCGAGCCAGCGCGCCGGCGCGGGCGCGGAGATGGCGCCGTCCAGCGCGGCCTCGTTCGCCAGCCCGAAGGACAGCAGGGCCACCAGATCGGGGGTGCTCCAGTCGCCGTCGCGGTACGACCAGGCCAGGCCCAGGTCGCCCTGCTGCAGCAGGCGCAGCAAGGGGCGCCAGCGGTGCAGGCGCAGTTCCGCGCTCGGGCCGGGCGCGGCGCCCTGCGCCTGCAGGCGCGCGCCGTCGGGCAGGGTCAGGAGCAGACGGCCGGCGCGCACGCGCGACAGCAGCCGGCGCAGCGGCGCCTGGCGCAGGCCCGAGGCGTCGCCGCTCAGGGTGGCCGCCGGCGCCGCCGGCGCCGCATGGTGGGGGGCGGGCCGCAAGGAGGGGGTGTCGTGGGACATGGGTGCTCGCGTCAGGAGGAAGAGGAATCGCCGGAGCGCACGACGCTCATGGCCTGGGCCGGTGGGGCCGGGCGCGGCCGCAGCCGCGCGCCCTTGCGCCACAGGTGCAGCGCTTCCCAATGGATGCCGACGATCACCTTGAGCGTCAGCAGCGGGTAGGCGAAGAAGGTGCGCCACAGCGCGCCATCGCTGAGCGGCCGGCGCCGGGCGTCCAGCCGCGCGTGCAGCACGGCGGCGCCGCCGTCGCGGCGGTGCACGCCGACGCCAATGGACAGGCGCTCGCCCGGTGGCTCGATGCGGAAGCGGTACGCCAGGTCCATGTCCAGGAACGGCGACACGAACAGGCGCTTGTCGCAGCCTTGCTCGATCAGGCGCGCACCGCGCTGCGCCTCGGGCACCTCGATCAGGTAGCTGTGGCGTTCGCCGAAGGTGTTGTTGACCTCGTAGACGATGGCCTGCAGCCGGCCGTCCGGCGCATCGCAGAACCACACGCTCAGCGGGTTGAAGGCATAACCGAGCAGGCGCGGCAGGGCCAGCAGGCGAATGGCGCCACCCACCGGCAGGCCGGCCTCGCGCAGGCGCGCGTCCAGCTGGACGCGCAGACCCGCGGCGTCGTGGGCGCTGCCATCGCCATGGTCCGAGGGCCACAGGCTGAACAGGTTGAAGCGCCCGACGGAAAACCAGCGCAGGCGCGCGTGCAGCGACGCCAGCTCATCGATATCGAGCAGCAGCGAGAACATGCGGTACGCCAGGCGGTGGCGCACCGGCCCTGGCCGCTGGTGCACCACCCGCCCGTCGTACAGCGCCGAGCGCCACGCCGGGGCCGGCGCGGCGGCGGTGGTGGGCGCTGGCGCCGGCCGCGGCGTCGTCACGCCAAGGCCCCGGGCAGGTGGATGCGCGCGGACTCGCCCTCCACGGTCCAGGGCCGGCGCACGCCGCCCAGCGCCTCGGCCACCGCGAGCCCGGCCTGCAGGCCATCTTCGTGAAAGCCCGAGCCGAAGTAGGCCCCGCAGAACCAGGTATTCCGCTCGCCCTGCAGCGACCAGAGCTCGCGCTGCGCCGCGATGGCCGCGGCGTCGAAGCTCGGGTGTTCGTAGACCTCGGTGCGGATCAGGTGCTCGCGCCGCGGCGCGGCCGCCGGGTTGAGGGAGACGAACAGCGGCGGCGCCTCCCGCCCCTGGGGCAGGTGCGGCTGCAGCCGGTTCATCCAGTACGTCACCGTCGGCGTGGCCTGGGCGCCGCGCTCGGCCAGGTAGTTCCAGCTCGACCAGACCGCGCGGCGGCGCGGCATCAGGGCGGGGTCGCTGTGCAGCACCGCGAGGTTGCGCGTGTAGCCGAAGGCGCCCAGCAGGCGGCGCTCGGCCTGCGTCGGCTCGGCCAGCAGGCGCAGCGACTGGTCCGCGTGGGTCGCCAGCACCACCTGGTCGAAGGCCGGCGTCCAGCCGCCGTCGCGCAGGCGCAGCCGCACGCCCGCGGGCCCGCGCTCGAGCGCGGTCACCGGCGCCTCGTGGTGGAGGTGGCCGTCGAAGTCGCTCACCAGGCGGCGCACGTACTCACGGCTGCCGCCGTCGACGGTGCGCCAGACCGGCCGGCCCGACACCTGGAGCAGGCCGTGGTTCTCGCAGAAGCGCACGAAAGCGGCGACCGGGTACTGGCCGATGCGCTCGGCGGAACAGGACCAGATCGCCGCGCCCATGGGGTAGAGGTGGTCGTCGCGCAGGGCGCGGCCGTAGCCGCGGGCGTCCAGGTAGGCGTCCAGCGACAGCCCGCCGCAGGCCGCCGCGTCGCGCGGGGCCTCGCGGTAGAAGCGCCAGAGCTCGGCCAGCATGCGCCAGAAGCGCGGGCGCAGCAGGTTGGCGCGCTGCGCGAACAGGCCGCCAAGGTCGGTGCCGGCGTACTCCAGGCCGCCCCGATCCAGGCTCACCGCGAACGACATGTCCGAGGCGCGGGTCGGCACCCGCAGGTGGCGAAAGAGCGCCGTGAGGTTGGGGTAGGCGGGCTCGTTGTAGACGATGAAGCCGGTGTCCACCGGCACCTGCCGCGCGCCGCAGGGCGCGTCCACCGTGTGGCTGTGGCCGCCGCTGCGCGGCTCGGCCTCGAACAGCTCGACGGCGTGGCGGCGCGACAGCAGCCAGGCACAGGACAGGCCGGCGATGCCGCCGCCGACGACGGCGATGCGCAGGCGATCGCCGCCGGTCCGGGTGCGCGGTGGCGTATCGAGGTCGGGGGATCGGCTCATGGGGGCGGCTTTCGGTCGGTGAGGCCCTGCTTGTACGCAGGCCGGGCGGTTTTGGATTCCCCGCCGTGCCGTCCCGGACTGGGCGATGATCCAATCCCCCGCGCGCCGCGTAGAAGGGCCATGGGCCAACCGCGACGCGACGACTCCTCCACCCCCTGGGTCAACCCCCCGGGCGGGACCCCGCCGAGCCCGCCGAGGACGCCGCACTTGACCATCGTTCCGCTCCACGCCGACCGCGCCGCGCCCGACCCGTCCGAGGACTGGCCGGCGCAGTTGCGCCGCATCGCCGAACACCGGGACCCACAGGCCTTCGCCCGCCTGTTCCAGCATTTCGCCCCCCGCGTGAAGAGCTACCTGATGCGCACCGGCAGCAGCGACGACGCCGCCGAGGACCTGGCCCAGGAAGCCCTGGCCATGGTCTGGCGCAAGGCCGCGCTGTTCGACCCGGCGCAGGCCGCGGTGTCGACCTGGGTGTTCACCATCGCGCGCCACCTGCGCGTGGACGCCTCGCGCCGGCAGCGGCTGGACCTGGCGGGCGACGAATGCTTCGAGTTCGACCAGCTCCCGGCCGACGGCCCCGGGCTGGCCGAGCAGACCGACGCGCAGCGGCTGGCCCAGCGCGTGCGCGAGGCGCTGGAGCGGCTGCCCGCCGAGCAGGCGCAGGTGCTGCGCCTGTCCTATTACGAAGACGAGCCACACGCGCGCATCGCGACCGAACTCGGCCTGCCGCTGGGCACGGTCAAGTCGCGCATCCGGCTGGCCGTGGCCCAGTTGCGCAAGCTGCTCGACGCCTGAGGCCCCCAAACGATTCCTTTGCCGAACCCGACCATGGACGCCCCCGAGATTCACCACCACCCCAGCGACGAGCTGCTGCTGTCGTATGCCGCGGTCGGCCTGCCGATCGGGGCGCGACTGGTGGTGGCCACCCACCTGGAACTCTGCGCCGCCTGCCGCCAGCGCGTGGCGGCGCTGCGCGCCCTGGGCGGGGTGCTGCTGGATGAGCAGCCGCCCGCGCCGCTGCGGGAAGACGCGCTGGCGCGCGCCCTCGAGCGCATCGCGCGCATCGAGCCGCAGCCGCCCGTTCCCACGCTGGGCGAGCGGGCGCCGCGCCAGCCCAGCGCGCCGCCCCCGCTGCCCCTGGGCGCCGTGTGGCCACGCGCCCTGGCCGATTGCAGCGCCACCCGCTGGCGCTGGCTGGGGCCGGGCATGCGCTGGAGCCGCGTGAACGTGCCCGACGCGCCCGAGGCCAACGTCTTCCTGCTGCGCATCGGCGCCGGCAAGTACCTGCCCCGCCACACCCACCGCGGCACCGAGCTGACGCAGATCCTCTACGGCCACTTCCACGACGGGCGCGCCCTGTTCGGCCCGGGCGACTTCGACCTCGCCGATGCCGATGTCCACCACCAGCCGGTGGTGCAGGACGGCGGCGAGTGCATCTGCCTCGCCTCGGTCGACGGCCGGCTGGCCTTCGACGGGTTCATCGCCCGTTGGCTGGGCGGGCTCGTCGGCATGTAGCCAGGGTGAACCGGGCGGCCAGGCCCGAGGCCGTGCCGCTGACGAAGGCGCCCCAGGCGAGGTCCGCCAGCGTCACGCGCCAGGGCCAGTCGCGCAGCGTGGCCTGGTTGGTGAGGTCGTAGGTCGCGTAGGCCAGGAGGCCGAACAGCGCCCCGCGGCCGAGCGCCACCCCCCAGCGGCCCGACGTCAGCGCGGGCGCCACGGCAAACACCAGCAGGCCGGTGATGTACAAGGCATAGAACAGGCCGGCGGCCGTCCAGTCCACGGTGCCGGACAACAGGTGGCCGATGGCGGGCTGGTACAGGGCGGTGTGCATGCTGCTCAGCCAGACCGCGTCCAGCGCGAGGAACACCAGCGCGGTGAGCGCATAGGCCAGCGGCCAGCGCCAGGCCGGCGCGGCACCGCTCGAGACCGTCGCGGCCGGGGCGTGGGAAGTCGTGTGTGGCATGGGGTTCTCCGCCAAGCAATGAATGAACAGGCTTCAGGGCAATCGGTAGCTCAGCAGCCGATCGCCCCGGACCAGGGCGTCGAGGCCGATCCAGCGGCCGCTGGAGCGCTCCAGCCACAGCGTCAGCGTCTGGCGCGTCGCGGCGGGCGCGGGCGCGGTGGCGATGAGCCGCCAGCGCACGGCCGGCACCTCGCGCCCGTTCACCGCCAGCGGCGCATCGGCCAGGCGCTCGAAACGCACCGCGTCGAGCTGGCCGGTCTGCGGGTTGAGCAGCTGCGTCTGGCGCGTCAGCGCGGCGTTCCAGTAGGCGTAGCTCATGAGGCAGGCGGGCCGCACCGGCCCGCCCGCGCCGGCCGTGTCGTCGGGCCACTCGACCTGGCTGGCCTCGCCGCCGTCGTTGGTGCGCGCGCTGACCCCGTCCAGGCAATCGCCACGCCAGCGCTCGCGCGCCTCGTGGCGGTAGCGGTACAGCGGCACCCCCAGCAGGGTGACGTCCATGCGCGCCACGCTCTGCACCTCGCGCGCCTCGGGCGGTCCGCTCAGCTCGAAGCGGTGCGAGCCGATCGGCCGGCCGTCCAGCCGCACCTCGAAGGCCCAGACCTCGGCCCGCGCGGGCGCCGCCGCGGCCCCCGCCAGCAGCCAGGCCAGCGCCCACCCGCCCCAGGCCCTCACCGCGCGCCTCCGCGCCGGGGCGGCCAAGGGAAGAAGGCGCTGGTGCGCGCCACGTAGTCGCGGTAGGCGGGGCGGCGCTCGCCGATGTCCTTTTCCAGCAGGGTCACACCCGACACCCGCAGCAGCAGCACCGTCATCATCAGGGGAGAGACCAGGCACCAGGCGCCGGCCGCGCCGCCCGCCCCCAGCGCCATCAGGCCCAGGCCCCACCACACGCAGGCCTCGCCGAAGTAGTTGGGGTGGCGCGAGCAACGCCACAGGCCCCGGTCCATCACCTGGCCGCGGTTCGCGGGCTCGCGGCGAAAGCGCGCCAGCTGGGCGTCGGCCACGGTTTCCATCAGCAGGCCACCCAGGGCGAGCGCCGCGCCCGCCCAGTCCCACGGGCCCCAGGCCGCGCCAGCGCGCCCCATGGCCTCCAGCAGGGGCCAGCCGACCACCCAGCCCAGCAGCGCCTGCAGCAAGAACACCAGGTACAGGCTCTTGAGCGCGAAGCCGGGCCCGTGGCGCTCGCGCATGTCGCGGTAGCGGCGGTCTTCGCCGTGGCCCCAGTTGCGCCAGGTGATGAACACGCCCAGGCGCAGGGCCCAGGCGAGCGCGATGAACAGCATGACCAGGGCCCGCGCGTCGGCGCCGAGCCGCCAGGCATAGACCAGGGCGGGCGCCGCGACGAAGGCCGGCCAGACGCGGTCGGCGACGCTGGCGTCGCGCAGCACCAGGCTCGCCAGCCAGGTGGGCAGCGCGATCGCGACGGCGGTCAACAGACCCGCGGCCGCGGCAGCGAGCAGCGCGTGGTGGCCTTCCATGGGCTCAGCGCCGCGGCGCGAACAGGTAGTGGCTCACCCACCACTGCTGCCCCTGGTCGTAGCCGAACAGCTCTTCCACCGACAGCAGGAACAGCCGCCAGCGCTGCCACCACATCGGCGCCTGGCGCGCGCCGTAGACCGACTCGAACACCGGCCGCAGGGCCTCCCGGTGGGCGTCCAGCCGCTCCAGCCAGGCCGCCGCGGTGCGCGCGTAGTGGCGCCCGTCCCAGCGCCAGCGCTCCAGCAGGGCCAGGTCGTCCTGGCACAGCAGGGCGAGGTCGTCGCTGGGCATCATGCCGCCCGAGAAAAAGTGGCGGCTCATCCAGTCGCTGGCGTCGCGGGCCTCGAAGGCGTATGGCGCTTCGCGGTGGACGAAGACGTGCATGAAGAAGCGGCCGTCGTCGCGCAGCCAGCGCGCCACCTTGGCGAAGGCCTGAGGCCAGTTGCGCAGGTGCTCGAACATTTCGACCGACACCACACGGTCGAACTGGCCGTCGTGCGCGCCGTCCTCGCCGAAGGCGTTGAAGTCGCAGGTGAGCACCCGCAGGTTGCCCAGCCCGCGCGCGCGCGCCTGGGCCTCGATGAAGGCGCGCTGAGAGGCCGAGTTCGACACCGCCAGGATGCTGGCGTTCGGGTAGTGCGCCGCCATCCACAGGCTGAGCGAGCCCCAGCCGCAACCCAGCTCCAGGATGCGCTGGCCGTCGGCCAGGCCGGCGCGCGCGGCCGTCTCGGCCAGCGCCGCCTCCTCGGCGGCTTCCAGCGAGGACACGCCCTCGGGCCACCAGCAGCAGCTGTACTTGCGCTGCGGGCCCAGCATGGCCTCGAACAGGGCGGGCGGCAACTCGTAGTGCTGCTCGTTCGCCTTGTCGGTGTGCAGCGCCAGGGGCGCGGCCCGCAGCGAGGCCAGGAAGGCCTGCGTCAGCGCGGCGGCGCCCTCGGGGTCCTGGTGGCGGGTTTCGTCCAGCCGCTCGCGCAGCAGGCGCCGGATGCCCAAGCGCAGGGCCGGCTCGGGCAGCCAGCCACGTTCGGCCCATTGCAGGGCCACGGAAGACAGATCGAGCGCCATGCGGGCCCCCATGAAGTGGCGAATGGCCCTTGTACGCGGGAGAACGCGCCGTGGATCAGCCGGGGGGAGCGCCGCCTCAGAGGTCGTCGTCCGGGTTGTCGCGCGCCAGCGGCGCCTCGCCCGCCAGCATGCCGTCGGCCAGGGCCTGCACGTGCGCCACCATGGCGTCCAGCGCCCGCCGCTGCTCGGGCGACAGGCCCCGCACCAGCGCGTGGTTGATGGCCGCGATGCGCGGGAAGATGTCGTCGTGCACCCGGCGCCCCGCCTCGCTCAGGAAGATCTGCACCTCGCGCCGGTCGTGCGGCTTGGGCCGGCGCTCGATCAGCCCCTTGCCCGCCAGCGAGGTCAGGGTGCGCGAGGTGCGCGCCCGGTCCAGCATGGCCCGCTCGGCCAGCGCCGAGGACAGCACGCCCTCGTTCTCGGCCAGGAAGGACAGCACGCGCCACTCGCGCCGCGTCATGCCGTGCCGCTCCTCGCACATCCGCACCACCGTGCGCCCGGCCGTGATGTGGATGCGGTACAGGCGGTAAAGCAGGAAGTCGGCCTGGCGCTCGGGGTGCAGCAGCCGGTCGCTCCCGGGAGGGGTGGAGGACATCAGGGTAAACCCGTAGAACGGTTGATTTCTGCAATCGATTGTGAATCCCTAGCATGGCCGGCTCCAAGCGGGACCACCCGCACGCCGACCACCACCACCACCGGAGACACACCATGAGCTTCAGCCGCCGCCTGATCCACGCCAGCCTGCTCGCCGCCCTCGCCCTGGGCGGCGGCGCCTTCGCGCAGGACAAGACCCCGCTGAAGATCGTGGTGGGCTTTCCGCCCGGCGGTTCGGCCGACACCCTGGCCCGCCTGCTCGGCGAGCACCTGCGCGACCAGTACGCGCCCATCGTGGTGGAGAACAAGCCCGGCGCGGGCGGGCGCATCGCGCTCAACCTCGTCAAGCGCGCCGAGCCCGACGGCCACACCGTGATCGTGCTGCCCAGTGGCCCCATGGTGCTGTTCCCGCACGTCTACAAGAAGCTGGACTACGACGCGGTGAAGGACTTCAGCCCGGTCTCGCTGATCGCCAACTTCCAGTTCGGCGTGGTGGCCGGCCCCGCCAGCAAGGCCAAGACCGTGGGCGAGATGGTGCAGGCCGCCAAGGCGCAGCCGGGCGTGGCCTCCTACGGCACGCCCGGCCTGGGCACGCTGCCGCACTTCATGGGCGTGCTGTTCGAGCAGCAGGTGGGCGCCAAGCTCAACCACGTGCCCTTCCAGGGCGGCGGCCCGGCCAACACCGCGCTGCTGGGCGGCCACATCGACTACAAGTTCGACGTCGTCTCCGAAACCGCCGAGCTGCACCGCACGAACAAGGTGCGCATCCTGGCCGTGACCGGCGCGCAGCGCGACCCGCAGGTGCCCGAGGTGCCCACGCTCAAGGAAAGCGGCATCGACATGGTGGCCACCGCCTGGTTCGCCATGTACGGCCCCGCGAACATGAACCCCGCCGCGCGCGACCGCCTGTCCAAGGCCGTGGCCGCCGCGGTGAAGACGCCCGCCCTGCGCGAGCGCCTGCTCGGCCTGGGCTACGACGCCGTGGGCTCCACGCCCGCCGAACTGGCCGCCGCGCAGGCGGCCGACCTCAAGCGCTGGGAGGCCCCGATCAAGGCCACCGGCATCCAGCTCGACTGAGCACCCGCCTTGTCCGAAGGAGTTTTTTCATGACCGTTCGCCGCCGCGCGCTGTTGGGCCTCGCCCTCGCCGCCGCCCTCGCCGCCCCCGCCCTGCACGCCCAGACGGCCTGGCCCGCCCAGACCGTGCGCTTCGTCACCAACTTCCCCGCGGGCGGCCCGGCGGACATCCTGGCGCGCTCGGTCTCCCAGGGGCTGCACGAGCGGTTCAAGCAGAACTTCGTGGTGGACAACAAGCCCGGCGCGGCCGGCAACATCGGCGCGGCCGACGCCGCCAAGGCCGCGCCCGACGGCAACACCCTGCTGTTCGGCATCGACACCACCTTCACCATCAATCCGCACCTCTACCCCAACCAGGGCTTCAAGGCCGCGGACCTCAAGCCCGTGATCGTCATGGCCTCCTCGGGCCTGCTGATCGGCGTGCACCCTTCCACCGGCCTGAAGACCCTGCCCCAGCTGGTGGAGCAGAGCCGGTCGAAGCACTTCAACTTCAGCTCGGCCGGCAGCGGCAGCCCGGGCCACCTGGCGGTGGAGGTGTTCGCCGAGGCCACCCGGCACCGGCTCACCCACGTTCCCTACCGCGGCAACACGCCAGCCGTCACCGCCGTGCTCGCGGGCGAGGTGGACGGCGGCGCGCTGGCCACGCCGGGCATGCTGCCGCACGTGAAGGCCGGCAAGATCACCGCCCTGGCCGTCACCAGCCGCCAGCGCTCGGCGCTCGCGCCCGAGATCCCCACCGTGGGCGAGCTCGGCTTCAAGGGCCTGGAGCAGGAGGTGCTCTACGTGGTGATGGCCCCCGCCGCCACGCCCGACGCCCTGGTGCAGCAGATCGGCAAGGCCATCGCCGAGACGCTGCAACGCCCCGACGTCAAGGCCCGCATGAACGGCCTGGACCTGTTCTACGAAGGCCTCACCGGCGCCGCCGCCAGCCAGCGCCTGGCCGACCTGAACGCGCGCTACGGCGCGATCGTGAAGGCCACCGGCATGAAAGTGGAATGATCACGACATGAACCGCCCCAACATCATCTACATCGTCTGCGACGACCTCGGCTACGCCGACCTCGGCTGCTACGGCGGCCGCGAAGCCGGCTTCGGCCGCGTCTCACCGAACATCGACGCGCTGGCCGCCGGTGGCCTGAAGTTCACCGAGGGCTATTCCAACTCGCCGGTGTGCTCGCCCACGCGCTTCGCGCTGATGACCATGCGCTACCAGTACCGGCTGCGTGGCGCGGCCGAAGAGCCCATCAACAGCAAGGCGCGCAAGAGCCAGACCCTGGGCCTGCCGCCCGAGCACCCCACCCTGCCCTCGCTGCTGCGCGGCGCGGGCTACCGCACGGCGCTGATTGGCAAGTGGCACCTGGGCTACCCGCCGGCCTTCGGGCCGCTGCGCTCCGGCTACGAGGAATTCTTTGGCCCCATGGCCGGCGGCGTGGACTACTTCACCCACTGCGCCAGCACCGGCGACCACGACCTGTGGTTCGGCGAAGAGGAAAAGGCCGAGGAGGGCTACCTCACCGACCTGCTGAGCCGGCGCGCCGTGGACTACGTCGACCGCATGGCCGAAGGCGCCCAGGGCGGCACGCCCTTCATGCTGAGCCTGCACTACACCGCGCCGCACTGGCCCTGGGAAACGCGCGACGACGCCCACATCGCGCCCGAGCTGGCGAAGAACCTGTTCCACCTGCACGGTGGCAACGTGGAGAGCTACCGCCGCATGATCCACCACATGGACGAAGGCATCGGCTGGATCATGGACGCGCTCAAGCGGCACGGCCTGGCCGAGAACACCATCGTCGTCTTCACCAGCGACAACGGCGGCGAGCGCTTCTCGGACAACTGGCCCCTGGTGGGCGGCAAGATGGACCTCACCGAGGGCGGCATCCGCGTGCCCTGGATCGTGCACTGGCCCGCGCAGGTGCCGGCCGGCGGCAGCACCGCGCAGCACGGCATGAGCATGGACTTCTCGCGCACCCTGCTGGACGCCGCTGGCGTGGCGCCCGACGCCGCCTGCGCGCCCGACGGCGTGTCGCTGCTGCCCGTGTGGCGTGACGCCGGCGCGCGCATCGAGCGCCCCATGCACTGGCGCATGAATCACCGCGGCCAGCGCGCGCTGCGCGAAGGCGACTGGAAGTACCTGCGCGTGGACGGCAACGACTACCTCTTCAACATCGCCCAGGACGCGCGCGAGCGCGCCAACCTGGCGCCGCGCGAGCCCGACCGCCTGGCCGCCATGCGCGAACGCTGGGAGGCCTGGAACGCCAGCATGCCGCCGATCCCCGAGGACGCGACCGTGAGCCTGGGCTACTCCTACAAGGACATGCCTCAGCGCTGATCGGCCGGCGCGCGCCGGCCGGCCAGCGCCACGTGCTGGATCCAGCCGATCAGCTCGCGCGCGGCCGGCGTCAGCGGCAGGTCGTGGCGGCGCAGCACGCAGATCGTCGGGCTGGGCATGGCCTCGCGCACCGGCACGATGCACAGCGACTCGCGAAAGGCGTTCATCTCGAACAGGGTGCGCGGCATGGTCGAGAGCATGCGCGAATGCGTCACCACGCCCGGCAGGGCGAGGAAGGACTCGCACACCATGCCCAGCCGCGGCTCGCCCAGGCCAGCGCGCGCGAACACCTCGTCGATGACCGCCCCCGGTCCGCCCGGCGCGCTCGACAGCACCCACTGGCAGTCGCGCAGCTCGGCCACGCTGGTGGCCTGCGCCAGCGGATGCTCGCGCTGCGCGACGATCACGATGTCGCTCTGGTAGAGCGGCTCGGCCACGATGTCGCTCTGCACCTCCTGCCGATGCGCGGGCGTGATCGCGAAGTCCAGCGTGCCCTCGCGCAGCGCGGGCGTGACGCCGGGGTACAGGCCGTCGCGCACCGACAGCACCACGCCGGGGTACTTGGCCGAGAAGCTGGCCAGGGCCTGGGGCAGCACCGCCAGCGCGATCGCCGGCGAGGTGGAGAAGCGCACCTGCCCCTCCCACAGCCCGCGCATCTGCGCGATCTCTTCCTGCGCGTGCTGGCTCTCCGACACGATGAGGTGCGCGTGCCGCATGAACGCCTGGCCGAAGCGCGTGAAGCTCACCCCCTGCTTGCTGCGCGCCAGCAAGGGCGCCTGCAGTTCCGCCTCGAGCTGCTGGATCGCCGCCGTGAGCGCGGGCTGCGACATGTGCATGCGCGCGGCGGCGGCGCGAATGCTGCCCAGCTCCTCGATGCCGATCAGCGCTTGCAGGGTCTGCAGTTTCATGGGGTCCAGGGTTTCTACGGAGATCGGGTTTGCGGATCATAGGTCGGCAAAAGCGATTTGGTGCCGATCACGAACCCTCCCTAGCATCGCCCCCACCCTCTCCCCACACGAACGACAGGAGACAACATGAGCTTCCTCCAGCGGCGCCGCTTTCTGCTGCGCACCACCCTCGCCGCGGCCACCGGCCTGCTCATCGCCGGCCTGGCGCACGCGCAGGCCAAGTACCCCAGCAAGCCCATCGAGGTGGTGGTGCCCTGGCCCGCCGGCACCTCGGCCGACGTCGGCATGCGCACCGTCTCGCAGGCCCTGAGCAAGCAGCTGCGCGTGCCGGTGCAGGTGATCAACAAGCCGGGCGGCCAGGCGGTCATCGGCACCGCCGAGTTCGTGAAGGCCGCGCCCGACGGCTACACCCTGGGCTCGATCAACATCGGACCGGCCGTCTCGCAGGTGATCGCCGGCAACGCGCCCTACGCCATGACCGACATGGCGCCCATCGGCATCTACAACGTGCTGCCCTTCGTGGTGGCCGCCAAGGCCGACGCGCCCTTCAAGACCATGAAGGAGCTGGCCGCGCACGCCAAGGGCAAGGAAGTGATCTTGGGCAACTTCGGTCCGGGCGCCGTGCCCACGCAAAGCGTGGTGCGCATGTCCGGCATCGACGGCTGGAAGCCCAAGCTGGTCTCCTACCCCTCGCCGGGCTACACCCAGCTCAATGCGGGCGACGCCGACGTGGTGACGGTCGAGTCGATCAACATCATGGGACAGGTCAAGGCCGGCAACGCGCGCGTGCTGGTGGCCATGACGCCCAAGCGCCTGCCCGCCTTCCCCGAAGTGCCGACCGCCAAGGAGCTGGGCTATGGCTTCGACGTGTCGATCTGGACCGGCCTGTTCGCGCCCAAGGGCACACCGCCCGAGATCATCCAGACGCTGGCCAAGGCGCTCGACGCCGCGCTGCAAGACCCCCTGGTGAAGGCCTACGCCGAGAAGTCGGGCACGCTGTTCGAGCACCTCTCGCCCGAGCAGACCAGCGCGCTGATGCAGCAGGACGCGGCCTGGCTGCGCCCGGTCATGGAATCGCTGGGCCTGGTGAAGAAGTGAGCGCGCAATGAGCCTGCCGGGCGCCGTGGCGCGATCCCTTTCGGTGGTCCTGGGCCTCATGGCCGGGGCCATCGCCCTGAACCTGCCGGCGCTGGTGAACGGCACGGAGCTGGCCGCGCACTGGTACGAATCCGCTGGCGCCTTTCCGCTGCTGGCGGCCGGGCTGATCCTGCTCGGCGCGCTGGCCCACCTGCTGCGCCTGCGCCAGCGCGGCGACGCGGCCCTGGGCGACGAGGAAGTGGAGACCGGTGAAGGCCGCCTCGGCGTGGCGCTGGCCGGGCTCGCGCTCTTCGTGCTGCTGGTGCCCGCCGTGCTGCTGCTGGGCTTCGCCCCGGGCGTGGCGCTGTTCCTGCTCGCCGCCTGCCGCGGCGCCGGCCTGCCCTGGCGCGCCTCGGCGCTGTTCGCCGTGATCGCGGCCACGGTGCTGCAGCTGGTCTTCGTCGAGCTGTTCCACGTCTGGTTCCCCGAGCCCTGGGTCGAACCCTGGATCACAGGGTGGCTGGCATGAGCTGGTTGGAACCCTTCATGGGCTTTGCGGGGCTGGCCCACCCGGCCGTGCTGCTGGCCGTGGCCGTGGGCGCCCTCACCGGCGTGGTGATCGGCGTGCTGCCCGGCATCGGCCCGGGCGTGGCCATCGCGGTGATGCTGCCGCTGACCTATGGCATGAACCCGCTGGCCGGCATCACGCTGCTGCTGGGCATCTACGTCGGCGCGTACTACGGCGGCGCGGTCACCTCCATCCTGATCCGCACGCCGGGCGAGGCCTCGTCCATCATGACCATGTTCGACGGCGCGCCCATGGCCGAGCGCGGCGAGGCCGAGCGCGCGCTGTCGCTGGCCTTCGCCTCGGCCTTCGTCGGCGGCATCGTGAGCGCGCTGGTGCTGGCCTTCGTCGCCGCGCCGGTCTCGCAGTTCACCAGCCGCTTCGGCGCGGCCGAGAACTTCATGGCCGCGCTGCTGGCCATGATCTTCATCGCCCGCGCCTATGAGCGCCAGATCGGCGGGGCGGTGATGATGATCGGCCTGGGCCTGCTCATCGGCACGGTCGGCATCGACCCCACCTCCAACGAGCAGCGCTTCACCTTCGGACTCACCGCGCTGCAGACCGGCCTGCCCCTGGTGCCGGTGGTGATCGGCCTGTTCGGCGTGGCGCAGGCCCTGGTGCTGCTGTCCAGCCCGCCCGGCGAGCGCACGGCGGAGCCCATGGCCGCCTTCGGCAAGCCGCGGCTGGAGCATTTCCTGGAGCCGCTGCGCTACCCGCGCACCCTGCTGCGTTCGCTGGGCATCGGCACGGCCATCGGCATCCTGCCCGGCGTGGGCTCGGCGCTGTCGACCACCATGTCGTACTTCGCCGCGCGCCGCGCCGCGAAACAGCCCGAGAGCTTCGGCCAGGGCAACCCCGAGGGCATCGTCGCCGCCGAGACCGCCAACAACGCCAACAGCGGCGGCGCCATGCTGACCGTGCTCACCCTGGGCATTCCCGGCGACGCCATCACCGCCATCATCATGGGCGTGTTCATCGTGCACGGCATCGTGCCGGGCCCCACGCTGTTCGCCGACCAACCCGAGCTGGTCTACGGCATCTTCGCCGCGCTGGTGTCGATCAACATCGCCACCCTGCTCCTGCTGCTGGTGCTGGCGCGGCCGTTCGCGCGGCTCAGCCGGCTCGACCCGCGCTGGCTGGGCGCGGCGATCCTGGCCCTGTGCTTCACCGGCGCCTACTCCACCAGCAGCTCCATGTACGGCGTGTGGGTCGCGCTCGGCGCGGGCGTGCTCGGCTGGGCCTGCGCCCTGGGCCGCCTGCCGGTGATCCCGCTGGTGCTGGGCCTGGTGCTGGGCGACATCCTGGAGTCGACGCTGCGCCAGTCGCTCAGCGTCTCCTCCGGGTCCTGGTCCATTTTCTTCACGCGACCGATCGCCGCCGCGCTGCTGGCCGCCTGCGCGCTGGCCGTTCTTCAGCCCCTGGTGCGCGGTCTGCGGCTGCACTGGCGAGCGCGCGAGACGCGCGAGCAAGCCTCTTCGTAAAACGTTTTGGAGCGAGACATGTTCATCCGCAACGCCTGGTACGTCGCCGCCTGGGACATCGAAGTGCCCCCGGAGGGCCTGTTCGAACGCACCCTGCTCAACGAGCCCGTGCTGCTGTACCGCGACAGCCAGGGCCGCGCCGTGGCCCTGGAGAACCGCTGCTGCCACCGCGCCGCCCCGCTGCACCTGGGCCGCAAGGAAGGCGACTGCGTGCGCTGCCTGTACCACGGGCTGAAGTTCGACCCCTCGGGCGCCTGCGTGGAGATCCCGGGCCAGGCCCAGATCCCGCCCAAGACCTGCGTGCGCAGCTACCCCGTGGTGGAGCGCAACCGCCTGGTGTGGATCTGGATGGGCGACCCGGCCCTGGCCAAGGCGGAGGACATCGTCGACTGCTTCTGGCACGACTCGCCCGAGTGGCGCATGAAGCCCGGCTACATCCACTACCAGGCCGACTACCGGCTGATCGTGGACAACCTGCTGGACTTCACCCACCTGGCCTGGGTACACCCCACCACGCTGGGCACCAGCAGCGCGGCCGACCTCAAACCGCGCATCGAACGCGACACCGCGGGCAACGGCAGCCTCACCATCACGCGCTGGTACCTCGACGACGAGATGCCCAACCTGCACAAGCGCGTGGCCCGGTTCGAGGGCAAGGTCGACCGCTGGCAGATCTACCAGTGGACGCCGCCGGCCGTGCTGCGCATGGACGCCGGCTCCGCGCCCGCGGGCAGCGGCGCGCCGCAGGGCACGCGCGTGCCCGAGGCCTTGCAGTTCCGCCACACCTCGATCCAGACCCCCGAGACCGAACACACCAGCCACTACTGGTTCTGCCAGGCGCGCAACTTCGAGCTCGACAACGACGCCATGACCGAGCAGATCTACCGCGACGTGGTGGTGGCCTTCGAGGAAGACCGCGCCATGATCGAGGCGCAGCAGAAGGTCATGCGCCAGGCGCCGGACCGGCCGCTGGTGCCGATCGCCGCCGACGCCGGCCTGAACCAGGCGCGCTGGCTGATCGATCGACTGGTGAAGGCCGAAGCGGGCTCGCAGGCATGAACGGCGGCACCGAGGTCGTGGTCAGCGCGGTGCGCCCGCTCGCCCGCGACGTGCTCGCGATCGAGCTCAGCCACCGCGGCGGCGCGGCCCTGCCCGGCGCAGCGCCGGGCGCGCACATCGACCTGGCGCTGCCCAACGGGCTGACGCGCCAGTACTCGCTGGTCAACGCGCAGGGCGCCGAGCGCCAGCCCAACTACCTGGTGGCGGTGGGCCGAGACGCCCACAGCCGCGGCGGCTCCTCGTGGATCCACGACCAGCTGCGCACCGGGCAGGCGCTGCGTGTGAGCGCCCCGCGCAACCTGTTCGCCATGGACCCGGCGCACCGCCGCGTGCTGCTGGTGGCCGGCGGCATCGGCGTCACGCCCATCGTCGCCATGGCGCGGCACTGCGCGGCGCAGGGCCTGGACTGGGAACTGCTCGCCTGCGCGCGCAGCGCCTCGCGCCTGGCCTACCTCGACGAACTCAAGGCCCTGGCGGGCCCGCGCCTGCGCACCCACTTCGACGACGAACAGGGCGGACCGATCGACGCCGCGCCGCTGCTCGCCGACGCGCACTGGGACGGCCTCTACGCCTGCGGCCCCGCGCCCATGCTCGACGCGCTGGCGCGCGCCAGCGCGCACTGGCCCGCGGGCTCGGTGCGCATGGAGCGCTTCAAGGCCAGCGACGTCGAGGGCGGCGACGAACGCCGCGGCTTCGCCCTGCGGCTGTCGCGCAGCGGGCTGCAAACCACGGTGGCCCCGAACGAAAGCGTGCTCGACGCCCTGGAGCGGCTGGGCGTGGAGCACCCCTTCGCCTGCCGCGAGGGCCTGTGCGGCACCTGCGAGGCGCCCCTGCTCGAAGGCGAGGCCCTGCACCTGGACAGCGTGCTCTCGCCCGAGGAGCGCGCGGCCCAGCGGCGGATGCTGGTTTGTGTTTCGCGATGCGCCGGCGACCGGCTGGTGCTCGACATCTAGAGGAAATCCATGCAACTCAACGACAAAGTCGCCATCGTCACGGGTGGCGCTTCAGGCTTCGGTGCGTCCATCGCGCGCCTGCTCAGCCAGCGCGGCGCCGCGGTGATGATCGCCGACCTCAACCTCGATGGTGCCGAACGGGTGGCCGAGGAGATCCGCGCCGCCGGCGGCCGCGCCGGCGCCACGGCCTGCGACGTCGCCAGCGAACAGGCCTTCCGCGGCATGGTGGCGCGCACCCGCGACACCCTGGGCGGGCTGCACATCATGGTGAACAACGCCGGCACCACGCACCGCAACAAGCCCGCGCTGGACGTGAGCGAGGAAGAGTTCGACCGCGTCTACCGCGTCAACCTCAAGAGCCTGTTCTGGTCGGCCCACGCGGTGCTGCCGGGCTTCGTGTCGCAGGGCGGCGGCACCATCGTCAACGTGGCCTCCACCACCGGCGTGCGGCCCGGCCCCGGGCTCACCTGGTACAGCGGCAGCAAGGCCGCGATGATCAACCTCACCAAGGGCCTGGCGCTGGAGTTCGCGCGCTCGGGCGTGCGCGTCAACGCGGTCAACCCCATGATCGGCGAGACCGCGATGCTGGGCGACTTCATGGGCGCCGAGGACACGCCGCAGAACCGCGAGCGCTTCCTGGCGCGCATTCCCCTGGGCCGCTTCACGCGCCCCGGCGACGTGGCCTCGGCCGTGGCCTTCCTGGCCTCCGACGAGGCCGCCTACCTCACCGGCGTCTGCCTGGACGTGGACGGGGGGCGCAACATATGAGCGCTCCCCAGCACCACCACGCCTACCGCTGTCCCGAGCTGCTGATCGCCGGCGCGTGGCGCCGCGGCGGCGGCGAACGCCGCCAGACCATCGTCAATCCGGCCGATGGCCAGACCCTCGACGAGCTCGCGCTGGCCAGCGCGAAGGACCTGCAGGACACCCTGCGGGCCAGCGCCGAGGGTTTCGAGCTCTGGCGCCGCGTGCCGGCCCACCAGCGCGGCGAGCGCCTGGCGCGCGGCGTGGCGCGGCTGCGCGAGCGCTGCGAACACATCGCCACGCTGCTCACGCTGGAGCAGGGCAAGCCGCTGGCCGAGGCGCGCGCCGAGTGCCTGATGGCCGCCGACCTCATCCAGTGGTACGCCGAGGAAGCGCGGCGCGTGTACGGCCGCGTGGTCCCCGCGCGCCAGCCCGACAGCCGCATGACGGTGCTCAAGCAGCCGGTGGGTCCCGTCGCGGCCTTCTCGCCCTGGAACTTCCCCTTGGTGCTGTCGGCGCGCAAGCTCGGCGGCGCGCTCGCGGCCGGCTGCTCCATCGTCCTCAAGGGCGCCGAGGAGACGCCGGCGAGCGTGGCGGCCATGGTGGCCTGCCTGGCCGAGGAACTGCCGCCCGGCGCGCTGCAGCTGGTCTATGGCGTGCCTGCCGAGGTCTCCGAGACGCTGATCGCCTCGCCGGTCATCCGCAAGCTGAGCTTCACCGGCTCGGTGCCCGTGGGCCGCCACCTGGCGCAGCTCGCGGGCCGCCACCTCAAGCGCATCACCCTGGAGCTGGGGGGTCACGCGCCGGTCATCGTCTGCGAAGACGCGGACCTCGCGCGCGCGGTGCCGCTGATGGTGGCGCACAAGTTCCGCAACGCCGGCCAGGCCTGCCTGGCGCCCACGCGCTTCTACGTGGCGCGCCGGCTCTATGGCGACTTCATCGACGCCTTCGCGCAGGCCAGCCGCGCCCTGGTGCTGGGCCCGGGCCTGGCGCCCGGCACGCAGATGGGGCCGCTGGCCAACCAGCGCCGACGCGCGGCCGTGCTCGACCTGATCGAGCGCAGCGTGCAGCGCGGCGCGCGCCGCCTCGCGAGCGAGGCGCCGGCGGGCGGCTGCTTCGTCGCGCCCACGCTGCTGGCCGACGCGCCGCAGGACTTGCCGGCCATGCAGGACGAGCCCTTTGGCCCGGTGGCCTGCGTGGCGCCCTTCGACCAGCTCGATGAGGCCATCGCCCGGGCCAATGACAACGCCTACGGCCTTGCCGGCTACCTGTTCACCGACAGCGCCAAGGCCATCCTGAAGGTGTCGGAGCGGCTGGAGGTGGGCAGCCTGGCGATCAACGGCCTGGGCGTGTCCGTGCCCGAAGCGCCGTTCGGCGGCGTGAAGGACAGCGGCCACGGCAGCGAGTCGGGCATCGAAGGCATGGAGGCCTACCTGGACACGCGCTTCACGCACTTCGTGGCCTGAGGCCGGTCGGGCGCGGCGGGAGGGCGCGCGGTCGCGCCGCCGATAATCGCCGGCTCCGGCCTCCCGTTCCCGTCGACCGACCGCCCCATGCCGCGCCTGCACCGTTTCCTGCCCTTCCTGCAGTGGCCCCGTCCCGACGGCGCGCTGCTTCGCAACGAGGCGCTCGCCGGCCTCACCGTCGGCCTGATGGTGGTGCCGCAGGGCGTGGCCTACGCCGCGCTGGCCGGCATGCCGCTGGTCACCGGCATCTACGCCGCGCTGCTGCCGGCGCTCATCGCGGTGCTGTTCTCGGCCTCGCCACGGCTGTCGGTGGGGCCCACGGCGCTCACCTGCCTGCTGGTGGGCTCCTCGCTCGCGCCGCTGGCCACGCCGGGCAGCGCCGAATGGGTGCAGCTCGCGGTGTGGCTGGCCCTGCTGTCGGGCGTCCTGCAGGTGCTGCTGGGCCTGGTGCGCTACGGCTGGCTGCTCAACCTGGTGAACTCGCCGGTGCTCATGGCCTTCACCCAGGCGGCGGCGGTGCTGATCATCGCCTCGCAGCTGCCCGCGCTCACCGGCTTCGACAACATGGACGCCCTGCTCGCGGGCCGCGGCTGGCACCTGCAGGCCTTCGCCTTCGGCCTGGGCGCGCTGGCGCTGCTGGTCGGCGCGCGCCGGCTGCGCCCGGGCTTTCCCTCGGTGCTGGTGCTGGTGCTGGTCAGCGCGGGCCTGAGCCGGCTGCTGGGCTTCGAGGCCCAGGGCGGTCCGGTCATCGGCACGCTGCCGCAGGGCCTGCCCGCCCTCTTCCTGCCCGGCTGGCCGGGCTGGGAGACCCTGGGTGCGCTGGTGCTGCCCACGCTCATGATCACGCTGGTGAGCTTCCTGGAGACGGCCAGCAGCGCCAAGGTGGACAGCGGCCAGCGCGGCTCGCGCTGGGACCAGGACCAGGACCTCATCGGCCAGGGCCTGGCCAAGCTGGCCTCGGGCCTCACCGGCGCCATGCCCACCAGTTCCTCGTTCTCGCGCTCGGCGCTCAACCTGTACGCGGGCGCGCAAACCGCCTGGGCCACGGTGTTCTCGGTGGCGGTGGTGCTGCTGGCGCTGCTGCTGGCCATGCCGCTGCTGCACCACGTGCCGCTGGCGGTACTGGCGGCCATCGTGGTGCTGCCGGTGTGGGGCCTGATCAAGCCGCGCGCCTTCGTTCACCTGTGGCGCCTGTCGCGCGTGGAAGCGCTGATCGCCGGCGCCACCTTCGCCATCACGCTGCTGGCCGCGCCCCGCCTGTACTGGGGCGTGCTGGCCGGCGTGGTGATGGCGCTGACGCTGTTCCTCTACCTGCGCCTGCACCCGCGCATCATCGAGGTCGGCCTGCACCCCGACGGCAGCCTGCGCGACCGCCACCTGTGGCAGCTGCCACCGCTGGCCCCGCGCCTGTACGCGCTGCGCATGGACGCCGCGCTCGACTTCGCCACCGCCAGCGCCCTGGAGCGCGCCGTGGCCGACCACCTGCAGCAGCAGCCCGATACCACGCACGTGATGCTGGTCGCGCACCCCATCAACTGGATCGACGCCACCGGTGCCGAGGCCTTCGGTCGACTGCGCGAACAGCTCGACGACCGCCGCGTGCACCTGCACCTGGTGGGCGTGAAGCTGCCGGTGGAGCGCGTGCTGCGCACCGCCGGGCACCTGCACGAGAACGAGCGCCTGCACCTGTACCGCACCGAGGCGGAGGCGCTGCAGGCCATCGCGCAGGGCGCCACCGCCGAGCCCCAGGCCGCCCCCCGGGACTGACGCGACCCTGTCGGTCGGCTCAAGACCGGCGCGGTCGCGCCGAAAAGGCTGTTGGTCGTACATTCCCCAACAGCCCGGTGTTCACGCCCGCGCGGAGAGACGGTTGAACCTCAGTTCCGGTTCCCAGGAGACTCCAGACGAGTTCGCGCAACTCGACGCGTTCGCCCTGCTCGTGCAGGGCGCGCTGCTGCGCTACGACTTTGACGCCCGGGGCCAGGGATCGCTGGTGTACATCAGCGAGGGCTGCACCGAACTCTGGGGCGTGGACGCCGCCACCATCCTGGCCCACGAGGCGGTGATCTGGCTCATGGCGCCGCGCGAGCAGCGCCGCCTGCTGCGCGGCGGCTTTCGCGAGGCCACGCGGCGCGGCACGCCCTGGGCGCACGAGTGGCGCATCGTCGACGCGCGGGGCCACCACAAGTGGCTGCGCGGCATGGGCAAGCCGCGTCCCCAGCCCGACGGCCGCGTGCACTGGACCGTGCTGGTGAGCGACGTGACCGACAGCGTGCGGGCGCGCTCGCTCGACCTGGCCAGCGACGACCGTTTCCGCCGCATCTTCGACAGCATCCCCAACATCGCCGTGCAGGCCTACGGGCCCGACATGATCGTGCGCTACTGGAACAAGGGCTCCGAGCACGTCTACGGCTACCGCGCCGACGAGGCCATCGGCCGCAGCATGCTGGAGCTGGTGATCCCGCCCGCGCTGCGCGGCAGCTTCGACCGCAACCACCAGCGCACGCTGGATGGGCGCGCCACGCTCAACACCGGCGTGCACTGGCTGCTGCGCCAGGACGGCTCCCCGGTGGAGGTGCAGTGCAGCGAGATCATCACCGAGCACCCCGAGCGCGGCGTCGAGATCTTCTGCATCGACTTCGACCTCACCGAGCGCCGCCGGGCCGAGGACCAGCGCCTGGCGCTGGAGGCCCAGCTGCGCGAGTCGCAGAAGCTGGAGGCGCTGGGCACGCTGGCCGGTGGCGTGGCGCACGACTTCAACAACATCCTCGCGGCCATCCTGGGCAACGCGCGCCTGGCGCTGGACGACGCCCGCGAAGCGCCCGCCGTGGCCGAAAGCGTGGGCGAAATCCTCAAGGCCGGCGCGCGCGCCAAGGACCTGGTACGCCGCATCCTGGCCTTCAGCCGCCGCCAGGCCTTGCAGCGGCGCGTGATGCCGCTGCAAGCGGTGGTGGACGAATCGGTGCGCCTGCTGCGCGCCACCATCCCCAAGGGCGTGGAGCTGAGCGTGCGCTGCGACCCCGACACCCCCCCGGTGCTGGCCGACCCGACGCAACTGCAGCAGGTGCTGCTCAACCTCTGCACCAACGCCTGGCAGGCCATGCCCGAGCGCTCGCGCGGGCGGCTGGAGATCGAGCTGCGGCCGCACGCCGGCCCGCCGCCTCTGCCGGTGGCCGGTGTGCTGGCGCAGGGCCCCACGCAGGACTGGCCCGCGCTCGGCGTGCACCTGAGCGTGCGCGACAACGGCATGGGCATGGACGAGGCCACCCTGGCCCACCTGTTCGAGCCCTTCTTCACCACCAAGCCGCCGGGCGAAGGCACGGGCCTGGGCCTGGCGGTGGTGCACGGCATCCTGCGCGACCACCAGGCCGTGGTGCAGGTGCGCAGCCGCCCGGGCGAGGGCACACGCTTCGACCTGTACTTCCGCGCGGTGGCCGCGCCCGTGGACGGCGGCGAACCGGCGGCGGCGCCCGAGGACCGCCGCACGACACCGGCCGTGCGCGGCGCGCGCATCCTGTATGTCGACGACGACGAGCTCATCGCCGACCTCATGCAACGCCTGCTGCGCCGCGCGGGGCACGAGCCGCGCGTCTTCACCAGTCCGATCGAGGCCCTGCGCGCGGTGCGCAGCGGCGAGGTGGACTACGAGCTGGCGATCCTGGACCACTCCATGCCCGGCATGAACGGCGTGGAGCTGGTGCGCGCGCTGCGCGCGCACCAGCCCGGCGCGGCGATGGCCATCACCTCGGGCTACCTCAGCACCGAGCTGCGCCGCGAGGCCGCGGCCGCCGGCATCACCGAGCTGATCGACAAGCCCAACACCGGCGAAGACCTGCTGGCGGCGATCGACCGGCTGGTGCAGCGCCTGCGCCAGCCCTGCACGCCCGGCTGAGCGCGCCGGCCGGGCCCCTCAGGCCGAGGTGCCGTTGAGCAGGCGGCGCGCGGTGGCGAAATCCAGGCCGTCGATGGCCGCGGCCAGGGCGGCCACGCGCGCGGCGCCGAAGTGAACCTCCAGCGCGGCGCGGCAGGCCTCGAAGGTCTCCACACCGTCGAGGTCCTGCGTCGCCAGCTGCTCGGCCAGCCGCTCCAGCTGCGCGGCCAGCGCCGGTGCGTCGGCATCGGGACCGGGCGTCGCCAACGGTGCCGGGCGCGGGGCCTCGGCCGGCACGGCCGCCCGCAGGGCCTCGAAGGCGGCGCGCACGGCGGCCAGCGCCGGGCCGGCGGGCGCGGGCTCGCCGCCGGGCGCCAATGAGGTCTCCAAGGCGGTCGCGGCGCGCGACAGGGGCATGGCGCCCAGGACGCCCGCGCTGCCGCGCAAGCGGTGGGCCCGGGCCCGCCAGGCCACGCGCGCCCCGCTGTCCCAGCGGTCGGCGGCCTCGGGCGGCAGCGCCGCCCAGTCGCCGTGTTCGGCCAGCAGGCGCGCGAGCAGGCGCTGGAACAGCGACAGATCGCCGCCGAGCTGGCGCCGCGCGGCCCCCGCATCAATGCCCTCGATGGTCGGCCAGTCTCCGGCGGGCGTTCGCGGCGCCACCGGGCCGGGCGCCGCGGGCACCGGTCGCGGCACCGCCGGCGCATGCGGCGTCGAGGCCCCGCGCGCCGAGGCGGCGCGGCGCACCGCCTCGATCAGTTCCTCGGGGTCGATCGGCTTGGCCAGGAAGTTGCTGAAGCCCGCCTGCAGCGCGCGGCGGCGCTCGTCGGCCAGCGCGCCGGCCGTCAGCGCGATCACCGGCAGGTCCACCAGGCGCAGCTCGTTGCGGATGCGGTTGGTGGCCTCCAGGCCATCCATCACGGGCATCTGCACGTCCATCAGCACCACGTCGAAGGCGGCGGGCGAGGCGCGCAGCCAGCCCAGGGCCTGTTCGCCGTCGCCGCAGGTCTGCACGCGCGCGCCCTGGCGCTCCAGCATGCGCCGCGCGATGTCCAGGTTGATCTCGCTGTCGTCCACCAGCAGCACGGCCAGGCCCGCCAGGCCGCTCGAGTCGCTGGCCGCGGGGGGCGGCGCGGGCAGCGGCAGGTCCGAGGCCTTGGCCGGGCGCAGCGCCACGCGCAGCCAGAACTCGCTGCCCTGGCCGGGCTCGCTGTTCAGGCCCACCTCCCCGCCCATGAGCGCGACCAGCCGGCGCACGATGGACAGGCCCAGGCCGGTGCCGCCGAAGCGCCGCGTGGTGGTTTCGTCGGCCTGGGTGAAGGGCTGGAACAGCCGCGCCTGCACCTCGGGCGGGATGCCGATGCCGCTGTCGCGCACGCTCAGGCGCAGCTGCGGCCCCCCGCCGCCACTCAGCACCTCGGCGCTGATGACCACGCCGCCCTGCTGGGTGAACTTGATCGCGTTGCCCACCAGGTTGACCAGCGCCTGGCGCAGCCGCGCGGCATCGCCCATCACGTAGGCCGGCATGTCCTGCGGCACGAACAGCGACAGCGACAGGCCCTTCTCGCGCGCCGGCAGCGCGTAGACCGATTCCACCTCGCGCAGCAGGCCGCCCAGGGCGAAGGCCTCGTCGGCCAGGCGCATCTCGCCGGCCTCGATCTTGGCCAGGTCGAGCACATCGTTGACGATGCCCAGCAGCGAGCGGCCCGCCGTCTGCGCGTTCTCCAGCAGGGCGCGCTGGGTGGCGTCGAGCGGCGTGTCGCCCAGCAGGTGGGCCACGCCCAGCACGGCATTGAGCGGGGTGCGGATCTCGTGGCTCATGTTGGCCAGAAAGGCGCTCTTGCTCTGGCTGGCCGCTTCGGCCGCGCGCGTGGCCTCGCGCAGGCTTTGCTCGATGGCCTTGCTTTCGCTGATGTCCTGCGAGGTACCGTACATCCACTCGGGCTCGCCGTCCTCGTTGCGCGTCTGCACCTGGCCGCGGTCGAGCACCCAGACCCAGTGCCCGTCGGCGTGGCGCATGCGCACCTCGCATTCGTAGAAGGGCAATTCGCCATCGATGTGCCGCCGCAGGCGCTCGCGCGCCAGCTTCAGGTCCTCGGGGTGCACATGGTCCCGCCAGGCCCGCACGTGGCTGGGCCTCAGCACGTCGTAGTCGTGGCCCAGCATCTGGGCCCAGCGCTCGTTGAAGCGCGCATCGCCGGTCAGCATGTTCCATTCCCAGGTGCCGGCGTTGGTGCCCTGCAGAATGCTCTGCAGCCGCAAGCGCTCGGTGGCCTGCAGCGTGAGAGCGGACTCCAGCTCGCGCCGGTTGCGGTTGCGCTCGGTCACGTCGTCGACGACGGCGTACCAGCCATGCACCATGCCGTCGCGCGCGTCGGGCAGGTAGGTCAGCCGCAGCTCGCGCGGCTCGCCGGTGGCGGGCGTGCGCACCGTGACCTCGAAGGTCTGCTGGCGACCGTCGAGCACGGCTTCGATGCGCGGCTGCAGTCGGGCGTAGGTGGCCTCGTCGAGGGTGTCCTTCACGCGCAGGCCCACCATCGTGCCGCCCTCGGGCTGGCGCCAGTGCAGATTGGCGCGGTTGGCCGCGCGGTTGACCTGGTCGCGGTCCCAGTAGCTGATCATGGACGGCACGGCGTCGAGCACGGTGCGCAGGAAGCGCTCGGTGTCTTCCAGCGAGCGCGTGCGCTCGGCGACGCGGTCTTCGAGGCGGGCGTTGAGCTCGGCGGCCTGGCGGTGGCGGCGGCGCAGGTTCAGCCACAGCCCGTGCAGCGCGGCCATCAGCAGCGTGCCCAATGCGCCGGTCCAGGCCAGGCTGCGCGGCGACGGCAGGTGAAACTGCGAGGCAAACGACGGCCGGGCCTCGGTGTGGATCGCCCAGGAGCGGCCGAAGGGCACCCGCAGCAGGGCTTGCGAGAGCGCGCCGGCCGATGGCGCCTCGCCCAGCGCCGCCGTGCTGAAGAAGGGCTCGGCCAGTTCGGGCTCGGAGATGTCGGTCAGCGTGAGCGAGATCAGCTGCTCGCGCAGCGGCAGCCCGACGATCAGGTCATCGAGCACGATCGGCGCGTACACCCAGCCGTAGGCCGCGGCGTCGCGTGCCTCGGGGCCGTCGTTCGGCATGCCCCGGCGAAACACCGGCAGCATCACCACGAAGGCACGCGCTCCTGGCGCTTGCACCAGCGTCGTCGGACGCGACATGAGGGGTCGGTTGCGCCGCACGGCCGCCACCGCGATGTCGCGGCGAAGGGGCTCCGCGGCGATGTCCAGGCCGACCGCCTGGTGGTTGCGCGACAGCGGCTCCACCAGCTCGATCACGATGCGCTCGCCCGGGTTCGGGTTCTGGCCGCGAATGGGCGTGTCCGCCACGCCCAGCTGTTGGCGCAGGCGAAGGTACGCGTCATCGGTGCCGGGCGGCAGGCGGCGCATGAAGCCAAAACCGCGCACGCCGGGAAATTCGCGCTCGAGGTCGCGCGAGCTCATGTAGGCGCGAAAGTCCGCCGCCGTCAGACCGCTCTCGCCCGCCTGCTCGGCCACACCACGCGCACCGCGCAGGCCGTACTCCACCAGGGCGAGGCGGCCGGTGATCGCATCGGCCAGTTCGCGCGACTGCGCCTCGAACTGGGCGCGCACGTAGGCCTCGTTGGCCCGTTCGCGGTGGAGCACCGCCACGGCCGTGAGCACGGCCCCGCACAGCAGCGTGACGGCCACCCAGGGCCAGGAACGGCCGCCGCCGGCAAGCCCCATCGCTGCCATCAGAGCTTGAAGACGCGCACCGTCTCCGTGACGGTGCCGGCCTGTGCCGCCAGCGAGGCGGCCGACGCGGAAAGTTGTTCGACCATGGCCGCATTCTGCTGCGTCAGGCTGTCGAGCTGGGCCACGGCCGCATTGACCTGCGCCACGCCTTGGGATTGTTCGTTCGAGCCGGCGCTGATCTCGGCCACCAGTTCGCTCACGCGGCCGATGCTGCCGGCGCTCTCCTGCACGGTGGCCCGCGTCTCGCCCACCAGGCGGGCGCCGGCCGCCACCTGTTCCTGCGAGGCCTGGATCAGCGCCTTGATTTCCTTGGCCGAATCGCGCGCGCGCGCCGCCAGCGAGCGCACCTCGCCGGCCACCACGGCGAAGCCGCGGCCGTGCTCGCCGGCGCGCGCTGCCTCCACCGCCGCGTTGAGCGCGAGCAGGTTGGTCTGGAAGGAAATGCCGTCGATCACGCCGACGATCTCGGTGATGCGCTCGCTGGCGGCCTGGATGTCGGCCATGCGCCGCGCCACCGATTCGATGGCTTCGCCGCTGCGCTCGGCCTGGCCGCGCGCCTGGCGCGCGAGCTCGGCCGCGCGGCCCGAGGACTCGGCGTTGGCCCGGATGGTGGCGGTTATCTGCTCCAGCGAGGCCGCGGTTTGCTGCAGGTTGCCGGCCTGGGCCTCGGTGCGCGCGCTCAGGTCGGCGCTGCCCGCGCTGATTTCGCGCGTGGCGTGGTGCATGCCCTCGACCTGGGTGCGCACGTCGCTCACCACGGCCTGCAGGTTCACGTTGAGCTGCGACAGGCCCCGGTGGATGCGCCCGATCAGGCCGTTGGCGGCGTCGGTGCTGCGCGTGGCCAGGTCGCCGGCGGCGAGCCGGTTGGCCGACTGCAGGATGCGGCCCAGCGGCCGGTCGCCCCGGCGCTGCAGCCAGACACCCGCCAGCAGCGCGGCCACGCTGGTCAGCCCGATGGCGGCGGCGTGGCTGGGCAGGTAGGCGCCCAGCAGCGCGCCGGCCGCCCCCATGGCCAGCAGCGACAGCAGGGTGCGCTGCGCGAACACCCAGCCCGCCGCACGGCCCAGGCGCGCCAGCGGCGCGCGGCGCCGCACTTCGCCGGCCGACAGCACGTGCACCGCGCGGCCGGCCGCCGCCTCCTCGCGCATGCGGGCGTACAGCGCCTCGGCCGCCTGCACCTGTTCGCGCGTGGGCTTGGTGCGCACCGACATGTAGCCCGTGATGCGCCCGGCGTCGATCACCGGTGTCACGTTGGCCAGCACCCAGTAGTGGTCGCCGTTCTTGCGGCGGTTCTTCACCAGGCCCGACCAGGGGTGGCCACCCTGCATCGTGGCCCACATGTCGCGGAAGGCCTCCTGCGGCATGTCGGGGTGGCGGATCATGTTGTGCGGCTGGCCGAGCAGTTCCTCGCGCTCATAGCCGCTCACCTCGACGAACGAGGGGTTGCAGTAAACGATGCGGCTCTTGAGGTCGGTGGTGGAGACCAGGGTCTGGCCTTCCTGCATCAGGTACTCACGCTGCGTGACGGGTCCGTTGTTGCGCATGGCGATCTCCAGAGGGGGATTCCCAGGCTTTCGGCGGGAGAACGGGGGACTTGTGCCAGGAAACCCTGATTCCGACGGTCGGGCGCCTGGGTTCAGGCGGCGCGCGCCAGCGGCATGGGCTGGCTGTCGGGCAGGGCCTGGGGCGGCAGGTGGCGGCGCGCCCACCAGCGCAGCACGCGCGGCAACTCCGACCAGTGCCACAGGCTGCCCTGGCCACGCAGGCCTTCGGCCGGCGGGTCGTCGAAGATGAACACCTCCAGGTCCGCGCGCCAGCGCGCCAGCTGACCCACCAGGGCGCGGCCGCCCGCACGGTCCAGGCGCGCGTCAACGATCGCCAGCGCCGGCGGCTGCGCCAGCGCCAGGCGCAGCGCCTCCACCGGGTCGCTGGTCCAGCGCACCTGCCCGGGCACCGGCCAGCGGGCGACCTGCTCGCGCACGTCCTGCAGCGCCTGGCCGCGCGGGCAAAGCACCAGCACCTGCAGGCTGCTGTGCCCGAGGCCGGGGGGAAGGGTGGGTGCCATGTCGATATCCAGGTCCATGGCAAGGATGGTGCGCGCGCGGCCGCGGCGGCGCTGCGGGGAAATCTGGACGCGCGGGCAGCGGGGAACCCCGTATCAGAGGTCGTCGGCGCTGATCAGGCCTTCCCGGATCGCCAGCCGCACCAGCGCGGGCAGGTCGCTCACGCCGAGCTTGGCCATGAGCCGGCTGCGGTAGCTCTCCACCGTCTTGGGCGACAGGTGCAACTGCTCGCCGATGGCCGCGCTGGTGTGGCCCTGCACCACCAGCTGGATCACCTGGCGTTCGCGCACCGACAGCGCGGCCAGGGGGTTGTTGTCCTCGACCTGCGTGAGCCCCTCCACGGCCAGCTGTGCCACCGGCCCACCCAGGTGCTTGCGGCCGGCGGCCACGGCCTCCACCGCCTCCAGCACCTCGCGAGCGGGCGAGCCCTTGAGCACGTAGCCGAAGGCGCCGAGGCGCATGGCCTCGGCCACGTGGCGCGGCTGGGCCGACATGGTGAGCATGACCACGCGCGACGTTGCCTTGCGTTGCACCAGCTGCTCTAGCAGCTCGAAGCCCGAGCGCAGGCCGAGGTGCAGGTCCAGCAGCACCACCGACGGCACCAGGCGCACGATCTCGGCCAGGGCCGCCGTCGGGTCGGCGGACTCGCCCACCACGCGGTGGCCGGCGTCCTCCAGCACGGCCTTCAGGCCGTCACGCAGCATGGCGTGGTCGTCAACCAGGTAGATGTCGCTCATGGGGGTTCTCCGTTGTGGTCGTGTCGGCCGTGGCTCGAATCAGTTCTCGGCGTCCGGCAGTTCGCCGAAGACGCTGCCGGGACGGGCCGTCCAGATCAGGGTGATCCGCGTGCCGCGCCCGCTGCGCGCGCGGGCGCCGAGCCGCGCGCCGATGGCCAGCGCGCGCTCGCGCATGCCGACCATGCCCAGGTGACCGGGCCGCCCGAAGGCCAGTTCCTCGGGCAGGCCCACGCCGTCGTCGACGACGTCCAGCCGCAGGTGGGTGGCGTCGCCCTCGAGGCGCACCACGATGCGGCTGGCCTTCGCGTGCAGCAGCGCGTTGGCCACCGCCTCGCGCGCCACCATGAAGGCGGCGTACTCCACGTCGTCGGGCCAGCGCTGCGCGACCACGTCGCCCACGGTCTGCAGGTGCATCGCCACCCCCTCTGCCTCGGCCGCGCGCTGGCGGATGTCGTTGTCCAGCGCGGCCGTCAGGCCCATGTCTTCCAGCATGGGCGGGCGCAGCCGCACCAGGGCCTGGCGCACCTCGGCGATGGCGTGGTCGATCTGCCGGCCCACCGTGTCCGAGCGCTCCTGCGCGCGCGGCGGCAGCAGCTCGCGGGCCATCTGCACGAGCGAGTCGAAGGACAGGCGGATCGCGCCCAGGGTCTGGCCGAGCTGGTCGTGCAGGGTCTGGGCCAGCTCGCGCGTGGTGACCTGCTCCTGGTTCAGCAGGCGGTGCGTGAGCTCGGAGAGTTCGAGCTGGTAGCGCGCCAGCGCCTGTTCGGCGCGCACGCGCTCGGTCACGTCGCGCAGGATGGCGGTGAGCAGCTTGTGACCACGCACCACGGCGTGCGAGATCGAGGCCTCGAGTTCGAGTTCGGCGCCGTCCGCGCGCAGGCCCTTGACGCGGCCAAAGCCCATGGGCCGCGTGGTCACCCGCGAGTTGCCGAAGCGCTGCATCAGGGCCAGGTGCTCGCCCCGGTGCTCGGGCGGCAGCAGCGTGTCCAGCGGCTGGCCGATCATGGCCAGCGCCTCGCGGCCGAAAATGCGCTCGGCCGCCGGATTGAACATGGTGATGCGCCCGACCATGTCCACGCTGATGACGGCATCGCTGGCGGCGTTGATGATGGCGCCCAGCACCTCGCCCTGCTCGCGCAGGCGCATCTCGCTCAGGCGCTCGGCCGTCAGGTCACGCACCTGGGCCAGCAGGCCGATGGGTTCGCCGTCGGCGCCGAACACCTTGGTGAGCCGCCACTCGCCCCAGATGTCGCTGCCATCGCGGCGCAGCAGATGGGTCTCGAAGGTCCAGGGCCCCTGGCCGGCGATCATCTGCGGGCGGATGGCGTGGCGTGCGCTGTTGGCCGGATCCTTGTCGCGGAAGATCTCGTCGACGTGGCGGCCCTCGGTTTCGGCCGCGCTCCAGCCGAACATGCGCTCGGCCGCGTCGTTCCAGAACAGCACGCGAAAGTCCATGTCCACCAGGTACATGGGCGCGGGCAGGTGCTGCAGCACGGCCTGCAGGCGGCTGGCGTCGTGCAGCACCTGCGTCAGGGTCTGCTCGCTGCGCGAGCCGCCGCCCCCCTGCGCGGGCAGGCGGCGCATCTGCTCGGCGATGACGCGCAGCACCGTGCCGGGCGCGGCGTCCGACTGCGGGCCCAGGCGCTCGGCCACCACGTCCAGCATCTGGTTGAACGGCCGCGCGAGCCGGCGCGACAGCCAGAAGCCGCCCAGGCTGACCAGCAGCACCGTGCCGCCGCCCCAGACCAGCACGTAGCGCTCCAGCTCGCGCACGGGCGCCAGCGCCAGGCCCAGCGGCTGCCAGGCCACCACCTGCCAGTCGGTCTTCACCGGCAGGGTGGCGCGGTCGACGCCGTGGCGCACCAGCAGGATGGCCTCGCCCGCCTCGTCCTCGAAGACCCGCGGCGTACCCACGGGCGTGCCCAGCAGGTCCAGCCACTGCGTGGCCGACAGCCGCGCGCGCTGGCCGAGCAGGCGCCGGCCGTCCTGGTCGGCCAGCTCCAGCTGCAGGCCGCGCCGGGCGTCCGCCGGGCCCAGGACGTCCTGGCGCAGCGCGTCGTAAAAGGTGGCGTCGAGGTGGGCGGCCAGCACGCCGGCGGGTTGGCCGTCGGCGCCGTGATAGGGCATGGCGAGGTCGGCGAGCTCGGTGGGCACCGCCCGCTGGAGCGCCGCCAGGGGCTCGCGCAGCGCCACCGGCGCGTGCAGGCTGCCGAACCAGGTGCCTTCACGGCCCTTGAGGTACACCGGTCGCTGAGCGATCGACACGCCCTCGAGCAAGCCATCGCTGGCGACGAGCACCAGGCCTTCGCTGTCCGTGGCGCCGATCCACACGTATCCCCGGTTGCGCTGGCGCAGGCGGTCCATCTGCAGGCGCCAGCCTTGGGGCGATACCTGCTGGCGCGGCGTCAGCGTGAGCAGGTCGAGTTCGGCGGCGTGGCGCGCGAGCACGCGCGAGAGCCGGTCGGCATAGATGGCGGCGGTCTGCTCCACCCGCTGCTGGGCGCGCAGTTCGAGCTCGTCGCCCACCACCCGCTCCACCGACCACACCATGAGCGCGAGCAGCACCAATGCCACCGCTGCCGGCAGCAGTGGCAACCAGAGTTGTACCGAGCGCTTGCGGTCTCCCGCCATGCCGGGGGCGTCCTCCTGGCCCGCTCCGCCAGCCTCCCTGACGGTCGTTCTATCGGGCGTCCGGCAACTCTACGTTACATAAGCCCCTCTGCACAGGGGGAATACATCTCCCGTGGGCGGCATCGCCCGGACAAGGCGGCTACCGCGCGTGCCCTGAGCGCGCAACCGGCCAGACCGACCCCGGAACCGGCGGCCCCAGCCCCCATTTGCATAGCACGCCATCGGCGGCTAGAGTGCCCGCTCCGGGGGACACCCCCTGCAAGACCCGCACACGACGGGTGGGAGGCCACACCAACATGGAACACACGAGCAGCGAACGGGCGATTGCCGAAGGCCATGCCTTGTGGGACAACGCCCCCTGCGGCCTGCTCGCGCTGGACACCGGCCTGCGCGTGCAGGCCATCAACGACACCCTGCTCGACTGGCTGGGCCACGACCGCGCCGACGTGGACCGGCTGGCCAGCGGCGGCGACCTGGACTTTCCCACGCTCGCCCGCCTGCGCGACGAGGCCGACCTGCAACAGCTGCGCGACCACCTGCACGAGCTGCGCGCCCAGGGCCGCGCGCTCCCGCTCACCCTGCGCCTGTTCGGCAAGGACGGCGCCTTTTTCTCCGTGGAGCTGGTCTCGCTCGCGGTGCGCGACGCCAGCGGGCGCTTCCTGCGCTCGCACACCGCCGTGGTCGAGGTCACCGGCCGCGATCGCATCGAGCGCCAGATCGTCGCGCGGCTGCGCCTGTTGCAGGCCATCACCGACCGCACGCCCTCGCGCCTGGCCTACTACGACAAGGACCTGGTCTGCCGCTTCTGCAACGCCGCCTACGCGGCTGGCTACGGACTCACCGCCGACGAGGTCATCGGCATCGACCTCAGCCGCGTGCTGTCGCCGGAGGTGCTGCCCGACGTGCTGCCGCGCGTGGCCAAGGCGCTCAACGGCGAGTCGCTGAGCCACGAGGCCGAACGCCCCGACGCCGACGGCACGCCGCGCTACTACGAGGTGCACTACCTGCCCGACAGCCACGACGGCGTGGCGCACGGCTTCTTCATCGAGCTCATCGACATCACCGAGCGCCGCCGCACCGAGGACTTCGTCTTCAACGCCAACCTGGACCTCGAGGAACGGGTGGCCCAGCGCAGCGCCGAGCTCTACGCCAGCGAGCAGCGCTTTCGCCTGATGTCGCACGCCATCCGCGACCACGCCATCTTCTTCCTCGACCCCGACGGGGGCGTGGCCGATTGGACCGAGAGCGCCCAGCGCCTGCATGGCTTCGAGCGCGGCCAGATCCTGGGCCGCTCCCTGGACGCGCTGTTCGAGCCGCAGGACAAGGAACTCGCGGGCCTGGACGTGCAGGTGATGCTGGACGTCTGTCTGGAGGAAGGCCACGCCGAACACGAGGGGTGGAGCCAGCGCCAGGACGGCACGCGCTTCTGGTCGCACGCCACGCTGACCGCGCTGCGCGACCCGCAGGGCCGGCTGCAAGGCCTGTCGGTCATCACGCACGACCTCAGCGAATCCAAGCGCCTGGCCGACGTGATGGCGCGGCTGAACGAGGAGCTGCAGCACCGCGTGACCGAGCGCACCCAGCAGCTGGACGCCGCCAACCGCGACCTCGACGCCTTCTCCTACACCGTGGCGCACGACCTGCGCGCGCCGCTGCGCCACATCGGCCAGTACGTCACGCTCACGCAAGAGGGCCTGGACCCGGCGCAGCACCACGAGCTGCTGCAGTTCCAGACCGCCATCGGCACCGCCGCCAAGCGCATGGGCCAGATGATCGACGGCCTGCTGGAATACGCGCGGTTGGGCCGCCTGAGCATCGACCCCTCGCCGGTCTCGCTCACGCCGCTGATCCTGGGCATCGTGGGCCGGCTGCGCGCCGAGAACGCGCCGCGCGAGATCGACTGGGTGGTCGACCCCCAGCTGCCCGTGGTGGGGGGCGACGCCATCCTGCTGGCCGAGGTATTCGGCCAGCTGCTGGACAACGCCGCCAAGTTCACGCGCCGCGTGGCCCGGGCGCGCGTCGAGGTCGGCCAGCTGCCGGCGGTGGGCGGGCTGCACACCCTGTTCGTGCGCGACAACGGCGTGGGCTTCGACCTGGCCAAAGCCAAGTCGCTGTTCGTGATGTTCCAGCGCCAGCACCACTCCATGGACTACGAAGGCATCGGCATGGGCCTGGCGTTGGCGCAGCGCATCGTGCTGCGGCACGAAGGCCGGCTGTGGTGCGAAACCGCGCCGGGCCAGGGCTGCACCTTCTTCGTGGAGCTGCACGCGCCGTCGACGGACCTGGAACTGCCCTGAGCGCCTATCCCCAGACGACGGTGTTCGACGGCGGCTTCTGCGTCCTGCGGCTGCCGTCGCGCGACGCCGCCATCCTGTGGGCCGCCTGGATCGCCACCGCCTGCCGCTGTTCGCAGGCGCTGCGCGAGTTGGGGTACGCCCCGCAGAGCTGACGAACCGGCGCGGCCGGTGCCATGGCTGGGGCGGCCCGCGGTCAGGGCGGGCCGCAGGCCGCGCCACCGGCCTCGGTGGCGGCCAGCAACGCCCGCCACAGCTGGGACTGGGCCGCACCGGCGCCCGGCCGGTGCAGGCCGTGGTCGGCACCGGGCCAGCGCCGCACGCACAGCCGCGCGGGCCGCGCCGCCGCCTCGCGCGCGAAGCGCTCGTGGGCCTCGGCAGGGATCAGTTCGTCGGCATCGCCCCACCACTGCCACACGGCCCAGGGCCGGGCCGTGAGCGGCTCGAACAGGCGCCAGGCCAAGAGGTCGCGCCAGTGGCCCAGGCTGCGACCGTGCACCAGGGCATCGTCGGACCGCGCGCTCGCCGCGGCCGCGCGGATTTCCGCCCAGGCCTCGGGGCGGCCGATCCGCTGCGCCTGCAGCCGCAGGGTCTCGGCCGGGTCCAGCCCACTGGCCGACAGCAGCACCAGGCCCCGCAGCGAGCCGCCCAGCGCCTGACCCAGCGCGGGCAACAGGTCACCCCCTTCGGAGATGCCCACCAGCCAGGTGGGTCGTTCGGGCTCGCTCGCCCGCAGCGCTTGCAGCGCGGCCAGGGCGTCGGCCTGCCAGCGCGTGGGCCGGTCGTCGCGAGCGAAGGCCTCGCCGCAGCCTTCGGGCGCGGTGCGCACCCAGGGGTTCGTGAAAGGTTTGTGCAGCACCCAGACCTGCGCGCGCTCCAGGCCCGCGAAGTAGGCCGGGGCGATGGGGCCCAGGCCGGCACAGCCCGAGCCCGGCACCACCACCACGCGCGGCGCGGCCGCGTCGGGGCTGGCCTCTCGCCGCAAGACGGGCACGCGGCGGCCCGGCGCCGATCCGGGCACGTCCATGCGGCTCCAGGGCGCGCGGGGCGCGGCGCTCGGCCCGTCGGGCGCGGCCAAGGGCGGTTGCGCCTGCGCCCCCACCGCGGCCGCGCAGGCCAGCAGCAGCGCGGCCGCCGCGCGCGGCAGGCCACGCCAGGGCTTCGCGCGCAGGGGGCCGCCGGGCACCACCGGCTCAGCGCAGGATCATCACCTCGGGCTGGGCAGGTGCCGCGCCGGCCGGCGCGTTCGCACCGCCCGCGGGCGAGGCACCGCGCAGGCGCGGCGCGAGTGCGCGGTCCAGCGAGAGCTGCTCACCCAGCTGCGCGAACACCTCGGCCGCCAGGCTTTGCGAGGTCTCGCGCATCACCTTGGCGCGGTTGGGCGGCATCACGTCGCCGCGCGCCGACAGCAGCTTGGTGTCGTTGCCCGCGCCCTGGGCCGAGAACGCGGCCTTGATCTCGAAGGTGCGCGTGTCGATGAGCGAGAAGTCGGCCAGCAAGTCCAGGCCGTACTGGTGCGTGGCGCTGCTCGTGCCCTGCAGCGGCGAGAACGCGTCGCGGAACTCGATGCTGGAGAGCTGCCCGAACAGCACGTAGTCGGCGCCGGCGAACTCGCCCTTGCGGATGCGCGCGATGATGTCGTTCACGTCGGGCTGGCGCACCGGCTTGGCGATCTTGCCGGTCTTGACCTGCTGCAGGGCGCGCTCGGCCGCCGTGGGCTGCGGGTCGCCGGCGTCGAAGCCCTTGCCCTGCACCAGGCGAAAGGACGTGCCCTTGAGCAGGGCGCCGCGGATGTCGTTGCTGAAGGCGCGCAGCTCGCGGTGCTCCAGGTAGGAATGCGTGCCGGCCACGTAGGTCATGCTGGCGCTGCCGCTCGCGCTGAGCGAGGTCGGCGTGGCCTTCATGGCGCTTTGCTGGCTGGCCGTGGCGGCCTCGAAGTACTCGGCCACGCGCTGGGTGTAGCCCAGGTCGGTGACCGCGATCCGCGGCGCGGCCTGCGCCAAGGCGGCGCCGGCGAACAGAGCGGCGCCAGCCGCGAGCGTGGCGGCGAAAGCGCGGCGGGAAGCTTGGAAGGGGGTCATGGCGTGCCTCCGGATCAGCGCTTGCTGGTCTTGCGGATTTCCTTCTCGTCGGCCCATTCGAGCGAGCCTTCCTCGTTGTCGAACAGGTTGAGCGTGAACTTGTAGTACACGTCCTTGGTGGAGCTGTTCTGCTTCACGATGCTGGTCAGCTCGCCCTCGAAGCGGTACTTGGCCGCCGTCATCTTGCCGAGCTTGGCCGTGGTGTTGGTCTTGTAGAGCCCGCTCTGGTTCTGGCGGTTGAGCTCGTCGACCTGGTTCTGCATCTCGTTGATGTTGGCGACGAAGCGCACCTTGCCCGACTTGGTCAGCGCGGTGCGGATCGAGTTCATCACGTTGGTGGTGTCGATGTACTCGCTGGTCTTGTTGCGCACGGTGGCGATGGTCACCGTGGGGCGGCCCTGCAGCACCTCGGTCTCGAGCAGGCTGCCGACCATGGACTCGGCGATCAGCTGCAGGTCGGAGGAGCCGAACTCGTTGGTCACAAGCTCCACGGCCTTGGCGTCGCCGTAGTTGACCTGGCGGTCGAAGCGCACCACGGGCTGGCTGCGCTTGGTGGCGCAGCCGGCGAGCACGCCGACGAGCACCAGGGCAAGAAGAATTCGGGTTTTCATGGGAAGAAGGTCCGTTGGGCGTGAAAGGGGATCAGGGCGTCTCGAAGCTGAGTTCGAGCCGGAAGTCGGCCACGCTCAGGTGCGGGGCCGTGCCCTTGAGGGTCTGCTGCGCCTTGGCGAACAGGTTCAGCTGTTTCCAGGCGTCGCCGTCGCCGACCTGGTTGCCGTGCTGGTCCAGCCAGCGGTAGCGGTAGTACAGGGCCTGGTCCTTCTCGCCGCCGTTGCGCAGGTCGGACTGCACGGAGAGGAAGCCGCCCTTGCGCGCGACGCGGATCTCGGGCACGGCCATGTCGGGCGCTTCGCCGCGCCAGGCCAGCTTGGCCGCCACGGCCGGCGAAACCGAGGCCGGCACGGCGTCGGCGAGCGCCAGCGGCGCCGCCAGCAGACAGGCGCCGGCCAACGAGGCCCGGGCGCACCAGTTCAGGAAGGGGTTCATGGTCGGATGGGGTGGGGGTTCACAGAGCGGCGGCCGCGGCCTTGGCGGACGTCGTGGGGCGGGGCTTGCGGGCCGGCTTGGCCGCGGGCTTCACGGCCACGGGCTTGGCGACCGGCGCCACGGCCGGCGTGGCCACGGCCTCCACCAGGGGCAGCTGGCCGAACTGGCCGACCGCGCCCGCCAGCGGGCGGCCCTCGTACAGCCGCAGCGGCACCACCGCGTACTGGCCGTCCACACGGGCCTTGCCGAAGCTCACGCCGTGCAAGCTGATCTCGTGCTCGCCGGGCGGCAAGTGCGCGCGCGCGAGGTAGACGCGCCCGGGCAGCATGCGCCACATGCGGTCGTCGGCCTGTTCGGTGGCGGCCGACGCCACGATGCCGATCAGGCCGCCCAGCAGGCCACCCTGCTTCTCCAGCTGGTCCTGCACCACGCCCTTGGCGATGGCGCGCGAGAAGCCGCGCATCACCATGCCCGGCATCTCGTCGCGCAGGGCGCGGCGGGCCATCACGTTGAGGTCGACCACCTTGCTGAGCGGCAGCGCGCGCTCGCCGACCTGCAGGCTCTCCAGCGGGGCGTCGCGCGAGGGATCGATCACCGGGTAGGAAATGCTCACCGTGCGGATGCTGGAGCCCACCGGCACCGGCAGCGTGAAGGCCTTGGGCACGCGCGCCGGGGCCACGCCGGCCTCGACAACGAACAGCACGTCGGTCATGCGCTGCTTGCGCTTCCAGGTGAAGCCGGTGCGCTCGTCCAGGCCGCGCAGGCCCTCTTCCAGCGCGGGCGCGCCCGGGCGCAGCTCGATGGCCTTGCGGTAGCCCGGTGCGGCCAGACCCGGCTCGTTGAGCGATTCGTAGACGAAGCCCGCCAGGTAGTGGCTCAGCGCGTTCTGGTAGCCGTTCTGCAGCGCCAGCACCTCGGGGTCGTCCAGCAGTTGGACCGGGTAGCCGTTGATCTCGCGGCCCTGGGCCTGCACGCCGCGGCCCTTGGCTTCGTCGACCGTGCTCTGCGTTTCCTTGCTGCGGAACTCGGCGATGACGGCCTCGCGCTCGTGGGTGCGCTTGATGTCCACGCGCGCCTCGTCGATGCGGCCCTGGCCCAGCCGGTTGAGGGCGAGGCGGGTGGTGAGCCAGACCTTCTCATAGTCCTGGCCCTCGTACACCTTGAGGCGCTCGCTCACCAGCGCCGCGCCCACGGTGCCCATGAGCTTCTGCGGGTCGGTCTTGGCCGCCTGCTCCCATTCCTGCACCTTGGCGTCGGCCGCCAGGAAGGCCTCGGTGCTGGGTTCGATCTGGCCGTCCAGGCGCAGCAGCTCGCCCTTCTCCAGGTTGTAGAGCAGTTCCTTGCGTGCCTCGGGCGAGGCGTGGCGCTCATCCAGGCGCGTCAGGGCGGTCTTGAAGTCCCCTTGTTGTCCCGCCGCCTGCATCTGCGTGGCGGTCTCGTGGTGGCTTTGCATGCCGGCGCAACCCGCCAGCCACACCGTGGCCAGCACCGCCAGCCAGGTCACCCCTCTTCTTGCTTTCATCTCACTCCTCCGATTGAGTTGGTCCTCTGGGCCTGCCCAATCTCGACAGATGTGAACAAAAGTTAAGGAGCGACCAACGGCAAGGCGTGGGAAAGCGCACAGATGTATGAGCGGCCGACGCCGCGCGGTGGCTTCAGCGCGCCGAGCGGGCGCGGCGGCCGGGTGCGGCGGCGATGCGCTCGACCAGCCAGGCCAGGCCCGGGTCCTCGCCCGCGCGCCGGCTCATGGCGAGCTGGTGGCGAAACGGTTCCAGGGCAAACGGCAGGGCACGCCGCACCAGGCCCCGGGCCGCGGCGTCCGGCGCCAGGTCATCGGGCACCGTCAGCACCAGCTCGCCGTGCGGCAGCAAGCCCAGGGCCGCGCCGAAGTGGGCGGCCACCAACCGGATGTCGCGCGCCTGCCCCAGGCGCGCCAGCGTCTGGTCGATGCCGCCGAAAGCGCCCGGCTGCACCAGCACCTGCAGGTGCTGGGCCGAGAGGTAGCGCGCCAGCGTGAAGCGCCCGGTCGCCAGCGGGTGGCCGGCGCGCATCAGGCACACATAGGGCGACTCGCGCACCGTGCGCACGGCGATGGTGTCGTCGGCGCTGTTGAACACGCCCAGGGCCAGGTCCAGCGCGCCGGCGCGGATCATGTCGGCGGCGTTGCTGCGGCCCGCGTGCAGGAGCTGCAGGCGCACGCCGGGCGCGTCGCGCAGCAGGCCCTCGAGCACCGGCCCCAGCAGGGCCTGGGCCGCGTGGTCCGAGCAGCCCAGGTGGAACTGGCGCTGCGACTGGCGCGGATCGAAGGCACTGGACAGCGAGAACACGCGCTGCGCGCGCGCCAGCAGGGCGCGCACCTCCGGGTGCAGGGCCACGGCCCGCGGCGTGGGCACCATGCCATGTCCCTGGCGCACCACGATGGGATCGCCGCAGGCCGCGCGCAGGCGCGACAGCGCGTGGCTGACCGCCGGCTGCGTGAGCGCCAGCCGCTCGGCCGCGCGCGTGACGCTGCGCTCGCTGAGCACGGCGTCGAACACCACCAGCAGGTTCAGGTCGAGGCGGCGGAAGTCCATGCAGCATTATCAATCTGCTTCATGAATGGGGATGGAAACAAATCATTTGATGCCCAAAGCACCCTTTCCTAGAGTGCGAACCGGACCGCATGAACCTCTTGCATCCACAACAACAACCGGAGACACGCCATGCCCTTTGATTTCCACCCTGCCCGCTGGCTGCGCGCCGGCGGACTCGCCCTGCTGGCCGCGCTGCTCGTCCCCGTCCACGCCCAGTCCCCCGCCTGGCCGGACCGCCCGCTGCGCATCGTCGTGCCCTTCGGCGCCGGTGGCAGCACCGACGCCCTGGCGCGCATCGTGGGCGAGAAGCTCTCGGCCGCGCTCAAGCAGCCGGTGGTGATCGACAACCGCGCCGGCGCGGCGGGTTCCATCGGCGCCCAGGCCGTGGCCAAGGCCGCGCCCGACGGCTACACCTTCCTGCTGGCCACCAGCAGCACGCACGCGGTGCTGCCGCACCTGCGCCCCCTGCCCTACGACGCCCAGCGCGACTTCGCGCCCATCGCACGCCTGGCCACGGCCCCCAACGTGCTGGTGGTGAGCCCGACGCTGAAGGTCGCGACGGTGGCGGAGTTCCTGCAGGTGGCGCGCGCGCATTCGGGCACGCTGAACTACTCGTCCAGCGGCAATGGCTCGGTCACGCACCTCATCGGCGCCGACTTCGCGCAGCGCGCCAAGCTGCCCACCACGCACATTCCGTACAAGACCGGCATCCAGGCCCTGCCCGACCTCCACGGCGGCCAGATTCATTTCGCCTTCGACAGCATCGTGTGGACGCTGCCGCAGGCGCAGGCCGGCAAGGTGAAGGCCCTGGCCATCGGCAGCGCGCAGCGCTCGCCGCTGGCGCCGGACCTGCCCACGCTGCGCGAGGCCGGCTTCGAGGGCTTCGACGGCACCACCTGGTTCGCCCTGATGGGCCCCGCCGGGCTGGACCCCCAGGTGGTGAGCGAGCTCAACCGCCACGTCAACACCGTGCTGCGCGACCCCGACCTGCGCGCGCAGTTTCAGCGCCAGGGCGCCGAGCCCCTGGGCGGCAGCCCGCGCGATCTGGAGCGGCTCGTCCAGGAGGACGGCCAGCGCTGGGCCGCGGTCATCAAGGCAGGCAACATCAAGATCGATCAGTGAGTCCCATGTCCCAAGACCCGACGGCGTCCGCGCCCCACCCCCACTTCCGCGAGCTCGTCGCCAGCGAGCGCCCGCTGGTGCTGCCCGGCGCGCACGACGCCATCTCCGCCCTGCTGATCCGCCAGGCGGGCTTCAAGGCCTATTTCATCGGTGGCTTTCCGGTGGTGGGCGCGCGCCACGGCCTGCCCGACATCGGCCTGGCGACGCTGGGCGAGCTCAGCGCGGCCTACCGCGACATCATGGCCGTGTCCGACCTGCCCGTGCTGGTGGACGTGGACAACGGCTACGGCGACGTGAAGAACGTGGTGCACGCGGTGCACACCTACGAACGGATGGGCGCGCAGGCCCTGTTCTTCGAAGACCAGGTCTCACCCAAGCGCTGCGGCCACATCGTGGGCAAGGAACTGCTGCCGTGCGAGGAGATGGAGCGGCGCATCCGCGCGGCGGCCGAGCAGCGGCGCGACCCGCGCACCTTCATCATCGCGCGCACCGACGCGCGCGAGGTGGTCGGCATGGACGAGGCGCTGCGGCGCGGCGAACGCTACGCGCGCGCGGGCGCCGACGGCATCTTCATCGAGGCGCCCGAATCGGTGGCCGAGCTGCAGCAGGTGGGCCGCGCGCTCCAGGGCGTGCCGCTGATGGCCAACATGCTGGAAGGCGGGCGCACGCCCATCCTCAAGCCCGCCGAGCTGGAGGACCTGGGCTTTCGCATCGTCATCTACGGCATCTCGCTGCTGATGCGCTCGGTGAAGACCATGATGGCCAGCCTGGAGGACCTGCGCAGCGGCGAGCTCAAGATGGTGGGCTCCGGCGTGGGCTTCGAGGACTACAAGCGCATCGTGGGCTTCGATCGCTGGGCCGAGCTGGAGCGCCGCTACGGCGGCTGATCAGCCCGCCAGCCGCGCGCGCACCTCGTCCGCGCGCGGGATCGGCGCCACCGCGCCATAGCCCTGCGTGGACAAGGCCGCCACCGCCGCCGCGTAGCGGCCGGCCGCCTGCAGGCCGTCGCCGGCCAAGCGGCGCGCGACGAAGGCGCCGCCGAAGGCGTCGCCCGCGCCGGTGGCGTCCACCGGCTGACAGGGGAAGGGCTCGATGCGGTGGCGCTCGTTCGCGTCCGCCACCAGCGCACCCTTCTCGCCGAGCTTGAGCGCCACCACCTTCGCGCCCAGGCGCAGGCAGTGGTCCACCAGGGCGTCGGGGTCGTTCAGGCCGGTGATGGCCACCACATCGTCGTAGCTCGGCAGGCAGATGTCGCAGCGCGCGATCACGTCGCTCATGACGGCGCGCGCGCGGTCCACCGGCCAGAGTTTCTGGCGCAGGTTGGTGTCGAAGGACACCAGCGTGCCGGCCTCGCGCGCCATGGCCATGGCCGCGTAGGCGGTGTCGCAGGCCGTCGGCGAGATGGCCAGCGAGATGCCCGAGAGGTGCAGCACTTTCGCGGCGGCGATGCGCTCGCGCGGCAGCTGCGCCGCCGTGTAGCGGCTCGCGGCCGAGCCGGTGCGAAAGAAGCTGAAGTGGTGGCCCCGCTCATCGTGCGTGACGAAGTAGATCGCGGTGAAGGCCGCGGGGTCGGCCCGCACGCTCGCGTGGTCCACGCCCTCCTCGTCCCACAGGCGGCGCAGCATCGCGCCGTACGGGTCGTCGCCGAGCGCGCCGAGGTAGCCCACGCGCGCGCCCTGGCGGGCGGCGGCCACGGCGAAGTTGGAGGTGTCGCCGCCAAAACCCTGCAGGTACAGGCGGCCCTGGCCCTCGCCGGTCTGGTTGAATTCGACCATGGCCTCGCCCAAGGCGAGGATGTCCAGCGCTGCTGCTGCCGCCATCTCAGGCCTCCCGTGGGCGCCCATCTCAGATGCGGCCGTACTTGGCCAGGCCCTTGCGCAAGGACTTCTCCGCGATGATGAGCTTGGCCTGCTCGAGTTCGCGCTCGTCGATCTCGCGCGCCACCTTCAGCACCTCTTCGGCCTGCGCGCGCGGCACCACCACCACGCCGTCCACGTCGCCCACCAGGATGTCGCCCGGGTGCACCAGGATGTCGCCCACGCGCACCGGCACCTGCGAGGCCACGGTGCGGTAGCGGCCCAGCGTGGTGCCGGGGCTCACGTCGCGCGCATAGACCGGGAAGCCGTAGTCGCGGCGGATCTCGGTGAGGTCGCGCACGCCGCCGTCCAGCACGGCACCCACGTGGCCATTGGCCACGGCGCCCGCGGTCATCAGGCCGCCCCACACCGCCACGTCGGGCTCGCCGCCCTCGATGCTGATGACGATGACGCTGCCCGCCGGGGCCTCGTCGATCAGGTCCAGCGCGTGCTGCGGCGGCACGAATTCGTCGGTGGCCGCTTCCAGCACGGTGGCGGCCGGCCCGCAGATGCGCTTGTCGTTGATGCGCGGCTTGATGCAGGCGGCCATGTAGCCGCGCTTGCCGCAGACCTTGTCCACCGCGTCGGCCACGGAGGCCACGGCAACCTGGTTGAATCCGTCGATCAGTTCTTTCATGTCCTGCTTTCTTGCAATGCTTGGTGGTGTCGTTGGTGGCCTCACCACCGGTTGAGCCAATTCAGTGGCGCCTCGCCGCGCAGCACGCGCGCGGCCTCCTCGGCCGTCTTGCGCTGCAGCTCGCGCATCGCTTCCTCGCTGTACCAGCCCATGTGGTTGCTCACCACCACGTTGTCCAGGCTGAACAGCTTGTGGATGCCGGGCGGCTCCTGCTCGAACACGTCGAGCCCGGCGCCCAGGATGCGGCGCGCGGCCAGGGCCTCGTGCAGCGCGTCGGTGTGCACCAGGCCGCCGCGCGCGGTGTTCACCAGGATGGCCGTGGGCCGCATGCGCGCGATGCGCTCGGCGTTGATCAGGTGCCGCGTCTGCTCGTTCAGCGGCGCGTGCAGCGAGATCACGTCGGACTCGGCGCACAGGGTGTCGATGTCGGCGCGCTCCAGCCCATCGGGCAGTTCGGCGCGCGGGTCGTTCACCAGCACCCGGCCGAAGCCGAAGCCGGCGAACTTCTCCAGCGTCATGCGCGCGATGCGGCCAAAGCCCACCAGGCCCAGGGTGCGCCCGCGCAGGCGGAACATCGGCTGCAGCACGCCGGTGGACCAGCGACCTTCGCGCACCTCGCGGTCGTGCAGCCACAGGCGGCGCGACACCGCCAGGGCCAGGGCCACGGCCTGCGAGCTCACCTCGTCGGTGCCGTAGTCGGGCACGTTGGCCACCGCGATGCGGCGCTCGCTGGCCGCCACCTGGTCGATGTTGTCCACGCCGATGCCGTAGCGGACGATGGCCCGGCACTTCGTCAGGCCCTGGATCACCTCGCGCGGCAGCGGCGACTCGCGCACCAGCACCACGTCGGCCTCGCGCGCCGCGTCCAGCGCGCGCTTCGGGTCGCGCCGGCAGGGGCGGACCTCGAAACGCGCGCCCTCGGCGCCCAGCAGGGCTTCTTCCTGGTCGTAGCTCGCGTACCCGTCGTCGATGGCGACGACGAGCCGCTCGAGCCCGCCTCCCTGGTTCAGCTCACTCACTTGCGGGTTGCCTCCACGGCCTTGAACAGCGCATCGACGTAGTTCTTGCCGATCTCGCCCTCGGCCCACTGGCGCACCGGCGGCTGGGCCAGCTTGCGGAACTCGGCGATCTGCGCGGCGGTGGGTTCATAGACCTGCATGCCCACGCCCTCGAGAATCTTCTTGGCGTTCTTGTCCTGCTCGGCGGTCATCTTGCGGTGGATGGCCATGGCCTTCTTCACGCCCTCGTCGACGGCCTTGCGCTCGACGTCGGTGAGCCGGGTGTAGAAGCGGTCGTTGACGAGGTAGCCGTGCACCGACCACACGTGGCCGTCCAGCGTGGCGTACTTCTGGTGCTGGTACAGGCTGGCGGCCAGGATGTTGGTCACGCCGTTTTCCTGGCCGTCCACCACCTTCTGCTGCAGCGCGGTGGGCAGCTCGCCCCAGGGAATGGCCGAGGCCGAGGCGCCCAGCGACTCGACCAGGGCCTTGAACACCGGCGAGGGCTGGATGCGGATCTTCATGCCCTTCATGTCGGCCGGCGTCTGGATCGGGCGCAGGCTGTTGGTGAAGTGGCGAACCCCGTTGTCGGCGAAGCCCAGCGCGCGGATGCCGGTCTTCTTGACCATGTCGTCCGAGAAGCCCTTGAGCCACTCGGAGTCGTACACGCGCCAGGCGTGCTCATGGTTGTCGTAGAGGAAGGGAATGCCCAGCACGCCGATGGGCTTGTGCACGGTGCCGATGGCGCCGTCGTGCGCCACGGCCATCTCCAGCGTGCCCAGGCGCAGGGCTTCCATGGTGGGCTGGTCCTTGCCGAACTGGCCGGCCGGGAAGATCTCGACCTTGATCGAGCCGTTGGTGGCCTTCTCCACGTGCTCCTTGAAGGCCAGGGCCGCCACGTGCTTGGGCTGGTCGTCCTTGGCGGGCTGGAAGTGCGCGTACTTCAGCGTCTTCTGCGCGTGCGCGGCCAGGGGCAGCGCGAGGGCCAGGCCCATCACGGCGGCGAGGGTCTTGAACTTCATGGCGGGTGTCTCCTTGTGGTTGGGGAACGGAAGGACAGGGGCTCAGCGCGCGTAGCCGAACAGGCCGGGCACGAAGGTGCTGAGCGAGGGGATGAGCACGACGGCGAGCAGCACCACCAGCAGGGCGGCGAGCAGCGGAAGAATGGCGCGCGTGAGCTCTTCGAGCCGCAGGCGCGCGACCGAGCTCATGACGAACAGCACCCCGCCCACGGGCGGCGTGGCCAGGCCGATGGTCAGGTTGAGCACGATGGCCATGGCGAAATGCAGCGGGTGGATGCCGAACTGCTCCGACAGCGGCGCCAGCACGGGCACCAGGATGATCACGGCCGGCAGCGTGTCGATGAACAGGCCGCAGAGCAGCACGAAAACCATCACGATCAGCATGATGGCCACCGGGTCCGTGGTCATGCCGCCGATGGCCGCGCCGATGGCCTGCGGGATCTGCAGCAGCGTGAGCAGCCAGGCGAACAGCGAGGCCATGGACACGATGATGAGCGCCGCCGAGGTGACCAGGCCGCTTTGCAGCAGCACGCGGCAGATCAGGCGGGCGTTGAGCGTGCGCGTGACGAACAGGCCGATGAAGAGCGCGTAGAACACCGCCACGGCCGAGGCCTCGGTGGGTGTGAACAGGCCGGTGAGGATGCCCGCGATGATGATGGCCGGCATCAGCAGCACGGGCGTGGCCCGCCACAGCGCGCGCAGGCGCACGCCCCAGCCGGGCGCCGTGCCCACCGTGCCGTAGCCCCGCTTGACCGAGAGGTAGTGGTTCATGGCCATCAGCGCCAGGCCCATCAGCAGCCCTGGGACCACGCCGGCCAGGAACAGGCCCGCCACGGTGACGCGGCTGTCGGTCAGCGCGTAGATCACCATCACGATGGAGGGCGGAATGATGGGGCCGATGACCGAGGTGGCCGCCGACAGCGCCGCGGAGTAGGCCTTGTCGTAGCCGCTCTTGGCCATCATGCGCGTCTCGATCGCGCCCGGGCCGGCCGCGTCGGCCAGGGCCGAGCCGCTGATGCCAGCGAACATCACCGAGGTGACCACGTTCACATGCCCCATGCCGCCGCGCACGTGGCCCACCATGGCGCCGGCGAAGCGCAGCAGCGCGGTGGTGATGCCGCTGGCCGTCATCAGGTCGGCCGCCAGGATGAAGAAGGGCACGGCCATCAGCGGGAAGCTGTTGATGCCGTCGAAGAAGCGCTGCGGCACCGACAGCAGCGAGAGGTTGCCGTCGATGGCCAGGGCCAGCAGGCCCGCGCCGCCCATGGCCAGGGCGATGGGCACGCCGATGGCCAGGCCGACCACGAAGACGATGAAGAGGACGGCGCTCATTCGCCAACCTCCGCGCGGTGCGCCGCGGTGCGAGCGCCTTCGGGCGTGCGTGCGGCGCTCATGCGTGCGCCTCCTCGGCGTGGTCGTCGCCGATCTCTTCCACCTGCACGAAGTCGCGCGCGACGAACTGGCGCCAGAACAGCAACAGGTGCAGCAGCATGGCCGCCGCGCCCAGCGGAATGCCCAGGTAGGGCAGGCCGGCGGGCAGGCCCATGGCCGGCGTTTCCTGGTTCCAGGTGAACTCGGCGATCTGCACGCCCAGCACCACCAGGGTCAGCAGGAACAGCGCCATGGCCAGGGCGATGAACCAGCGGATGGCGTGGCGCAGGCCCGCGGGCAGCGCGTCCTGCAGCATGTCCACGGCCACGTGGCGGCCTTCGCGCAGCGCCAGGCCGGCGCCCAGGTAGGCGACCCAGATCATCTGGATTTGGGTGAACTCCTCGACCCAGAAGATGGACTGGTTGAACACGTAGCGCATGACCACGTTGGCGAACACGAGGATCGCCATCGAGGCCATGAGAAGAACGATGAGGGCCTGGTTCAGGCGCACGAAACCGTGCTCCAGGCGGCCCGCGAGCGAGGGGCGGGCCGGTGATTCGCTGAACGCCATGGGTGCGCTGTCTCCGGTGGTTCGACTCAGGGTTTTGCCGTAATCGTATCTGATATCTCAGATATAGGATTTGGGGAAAGCCCTTACACTGCCCACCCACGATCCGAAACCACCATGACCCGACAACTCGAGCTTGAACGCCCTCGCCTGCTCACCGACGTGGTGGGTGAGCGCATTCGCGAAGCCATCGTCAGCGGCGACCTGAAGCTGGGCGAGCAGGTGTCGGAGGCGCAGCTGGCCGCCCTGATGGGCGTGAGCAAGACGCCGGTGCGCGAGGCGCTGGTGCGCCTGCAGTCGCAAGGCCTGGTGCAGGTGCACCCGCAGCGCGGCACCTTCGTCTTTCGGCTCACGCCCGAACAGGTGGGCCAGCTCTGCCGCTTCCGCGCGCTGGTGGAGACCGAGGCCCTGCGCGAGGCCATGGCGGCCAACCGCGCCGCGCTGCTCAAGGGCATGAAGCAGTGCGTGAAGGAGATGAAGGCGGCCGAGGCCGCGCGCGACCTGCCTGCGCTGGCGCGCATCGACATGGCCTTTCACTGGCAGTTCTTCGAGCACTGCCCCAGTCCCTACGTGCGCGCCGGCTACGAGGTGCTGCGCTCGCAGCTCACCGCGCTGCGCCACCGCTCGCCCATCGACAACGCGGTCAGCAGCCACCAGGTGCTGGTGGACGCCGTGGGCGACGGCGACGTGGACGCGGCCGGCGCGCTGCTGCGCGAGCACGTGCTGGACAACGAGCCGCGCTACCGCGCGGCCTGCGGCGGGGCCTGAGCGCCCCCGGCACGGGCGCTCAGACCTCGTGCCCGATCACCTCGAAGAACGCCCGCACCATGCGCGTGTCGCGCCGCTCGGCCAGGCAGGCCACGTGGGCGTAGGTGCGCACCTGCGCGTCGCTGATGCGCACCGCGTGCAGGCCCGGGCCGGGCACGAACTCCACGTCGGACACCGCGGCCACGCCCACGCCCTGGGCCACGGCCTCGCGGATGATTTCGCGGCTGGCCACCTCCATCACCACCTCGGGCTGCACGCGCGCGGCGCGCAGCGCGGATTCGATGGCCTTGCGCGTGGTGGAGCCCTCCTCGCGCAGGATCAGCTTCTCGCCCTGCAGCTCGGCGGTGCGGATGCTGCGCCGGCGCGCGAAGGGGTGGGCCGCGTTGCAGAAGATCACCACCGGGTGCTCGCTGTAGGGCACCGAGACGAAGCGCTTGTCCAACGAGACCTGCGCCAGCACCCCCACATCGGCGCTGTAGTCGGCCAGCCGGTCCAGCACCTCCTGTGAGTTGCCCGTGGTGACCGAGATCTTCACGCCCGGGTAGCGCTGGTTGAAGGCCACGAGCATGCGGGTGGCGTGCGAGGGCCCCACCGCGGCCACGCGCAGGTGGCCCGAGCGCAGCTCGCCGGTTTCGCGCAGCAGCTGCACCGCCTCGGCCTCCAGGTCGAACATCTGGCGCGACAGCTGCAGCAGCCGTTCGCCGATCTCGGTGGGCCGCACGCGCCGCCCCGAGCGGTGGAACAGCTCCACCTTGTAGAGCGCCTCCAGCTGGCCCACCTGCGTGGTGACGGTGGGCTGGCTCACGTGGAGCCGTTCGGCCGCGCGCGTGAAGCTGCCCGTGGTGGCCACCGCGTGGAAGGAACGCAGTTGTGTCAGTCGCATGGAAGGGGCTCCGTGTTATCCCTGCTCAACTATAGGTTCTCTCAATATATCGGTGTAAAAACTTGAATTGGATGAATGTCGTCCTCGCACCGACAGTGCGACACAGCGTCACGGATCGGACATGTGACGCCCAAAAACTGACGGACAGCTTCAAGTACCGCAACCGGAGACACCCCATGCCGCTTTCCCGCCGTTCCCTTCTCGCCAGTGCGCCGGCCCTGCTCGGCGCGCCCCTGCTCGGCCTGTCGCCGGGCGCCCGCGCCAATGGCGTGCTCACCGTGGGGCTGATCCCCTCGGAAGACTCGCGCGCCATGATCGCCAACAGCCAGGCCATGATGGACATGCTGTCCAAGGCCCTGGGCATGCCGGTCAAGCCCTTCGTGGCGGCCGACTACAACGGCGTGATCGAGGCGCTGCGCTCCAAGCGGCTCGACGTCGCCTACCTCGGCCCCTTCTCGTATGTGCTGGGCACCACGGTGGCCGACATCGAGGCCTTCGCCGTGGCCGAGACCAAGAAGGCCGGGCGCACCTTCTACCACTCGCTGGTCGTCGCGCGCAAAGACAGCGGCATCCAGACCGTGGCCGACCTCAAGGGCAAGACCTTCGCCTTCGTGGACCCCAGCTCCACCTCGGGCCACCTGTTCCCGAAAGCCGGCCTGATCAAGGCCGGCTTCAACCCCGACAAGGACTTCGGCCGCGTCATCTTCTCGGGCTCGCACGATTCGAACGCGGTCGCCGTGCAGAACGGCAAGGTCGACGCGGTGGCCATCGCCGACCGCATCCTCGACGCGGCCATCAACAAGGGCCTGGCCAAGCGCGAGGACCTGGTGACGGTGTGGAAGTCGGACCCCATCCCCGAGTCGCCCACGGTCTGGCGAAAGGACCTCGACCCCGAGCTGAAGAAGCGCGTGCAGGCCGCCTTCCTGCAGGTCAAGAACATCCCCTGGTCCGACCAGGGCGAGCTCAACGGCTTTCACCCCACCAACGACGCGGCCTACAACATCATCCGGGACACGGCCAAGGCCCTCAACCTCGACCTGAGGAAGATGAAGTGATCAAGATCCGCGGCCTGACCAAGCGCTACGGCGACTTCGACGCCCTCAAGGGCATCGATCTCGACGTGGCCCCCGGCGAGTTCCTCGTCGTGCTCGGCCCCTCGGGCGCCGGCAAATCCACGCTGCTGCGTTGCATCAACCGCCTGTGCGAACCCACGCAGGGCGACATCCACGTCGACGGCCAGCGGGTCACCGCCGAGCGCGCCAGCCTGCGCCGCGCGCGGCGCCAGGTGGCGATGATCTTCCAGCACTACAACGTGGTGCCGCGCCTGTCGGTGCTCAAGAACGTGCTCACCGGCCGGCTCGGTGCCATGCCCTCGGTGGCCTCGTGGCTGCAGGTGTTCCCGCGCCGCGACATCGAGATCGCCCGCGAGTGCCTGCGCCGCGTGGAGCTGGAAGAAAAGGCCGAGCTGCGCACCGACACCCTGTCGGGCGGGCAGAAGCAGCGCGTGGGCATCGCGCGCGCCCTGGCCCAGCAGCCCAAGATCATCCTGGCCGACGAGCCCGTCGCCAGCCTGGACCCCAAGACCTCGCGCACGGTGCTGCAGTACCTCAAGCAGGCCAGCCGCGAGCTGGGCATCTCGGTGGTGTGCAACCTGCACCAGATCGAATACGCGCGCGAGTTCGGCGAGCGCATCGTGGGCGTGTCGGGCGGCCGCATCGTGTTCGAGGGTGGGCCCGACCAGCTCACCGACGAGGTGCTGCACCGCATCTACCCGGGCCTGGACGAAGGCACAGCCAAGGCCGCCAGCCCAGCCCGCGCGGCGGCCACGCCGCCCCGCCACGACTTCGCCCTCGAGGAGGCCTGACATGAACATCGGCTCCTACTCCCTGCTCGTCGCGCGCCCCACCGGTTCGGCCGGCTGGTGGCCGCGCCTGGGCCTTGGCGCGGCCGCGCTGATGGTGCTCTGGTGGGCCGCGCGCGGCGCCCAGGTGAGCTTCGGCGAACTCGGCAAGGGCCTGCCCTGGATCGGCGACTTCCTGGCGCGCATGGTGCCGCCCAACTGGGCCTTCCTCGACAAGCTGTGGGTGCCCGCCATCGAGACCGTGCAGATCGCCCTCTGGGGCACCTTGCTCGCGGTCATCATGGCCGTGCCGGTGTGCTTCTTCGCGGCACGCAACCTCACGCCCAACCTGGCGGTGTTCCATTTCACGCGCCAGGTGTTCAACGTCACGCGCGGCATCAACGAGATCATCCTCGCGCTGGTGTTCGTGGCGGCGGTGGGCCTGGGACCCTTCCCCGGCGTACTGGCCCTGGCCGTGCACGGCGCGGGCATGCTCGGCAAGTTCTTCTCCGAGTCGATCGAAGAGATCGACCAGGGCCCCATCGAGGCCCTGCGCGCCACCGGCGCGGGCCCGGTGCAGACCGTCATCTTCGGCGTCATCCCCCAGGTCATCACCGCGTGGATCGCCGTCGTTCTCTACCGCTTCGAGACCAACCTGCGCCAGGCCACGGTGCTGGGCATGGTGGGCGCGGGCGGCATCGGCTTCGAGCTGGTCGGCAGCATGAAGCTCTTTCAATACCAGGACACCGCCACCTGCATCGTGGTGATCATCGTGATGGTGATGGCGGCCGACTACGTGTCCACCAGGCTGCGCGCCTGGATCCAGAAGGGAGCGCGTTGATGGACGCCCGCGTCGATTCGGTGACGGTCAATGGCCGTCGGTATGCCCGGCCGCAACAGCCGGTGGTGGTGGTCTGCGTGGACGGCTGCGAGCCCGACTACGTGACCCAGGCCATCCAGGCCGGCGTGGCGCCCTACCTCGAGCGCATGGTGGAGAAAGGCGCGTCGGTGGTCGGGGACTGCGTGGTGCCCAGTTTCACCAACCCCAACAACGTGTCCATCGTGACCGGCGTGCCGCCCTCGGTGCACGGCATCTGCGGCAACTACTTCTACGACGTCGACAGTGGCCGCGAGGTCATGATGAACGACCCCGCCTGGCTGCGCGTGCCCACCCTGCTGGCGGCCTTCGCCGACAGCGGCGCCAAGGTGGCCGCGATCACCGCCAAGGACAAGCTGCGCACGCTGCTGGGCCACGGCCTGCAGGGCATCTGCTTCTCGGCCGAGAAGGCCGACAAGGCCAGCGTGGCCGAGTGCGGCATCGACGGCGTGCTGGAGCTCGTGGGCAAGCCCGTTCCCTCGGTCTACAGCGCCGACCTCAGCGAATTCGTGTTCGCCGCCGGTGTGCGCCTGCTGGAGACGCGGCCGCTGGATCTGATGTACCTGTCGACCACCGACTACGTGCAGCACAAGTGCGCGCCCGGCACGCCCGAGGCCAATGCCTTCTACCAGATGATGGACGGCTACCTGGCCAGGCTCGACGCCCTGGGCGCGGTGATCGGCCTCACCGCCGACCACGGCATGAGCGCCAAGACCGACGCCGCCGGCCGCCCGCGCGTGCTCTATCTGCAGCAGGTGCTCGACGGCCTGCTCGGCGAAGGCCAGGCGCGCGTGATCCTGCCCATCACCGATCCGTACGTGGTGCACCACGGCGCGCTGGGCTCCTACGCCACCGTGCACCTGCCCAGCGCCGAGGCCATCGCGCGCGCGCGGGCCGCCATCGAGGCCCTGCCGGGCATCGACGTGGTGCTCAGCCGCGAGCAGGCCGCCAGCCGCTTCGAACTGCCGCCCGAGCGCATCGGCGACCTGGTCATCGTGAGCGACCACCTCACGGTGCTGGGCACCAGCGAGCACAAGCACGACCTCTCCGGCCTCACGGTGCCGCTGCGCTCGCACGGCGGCCTCTCGGAACAGAAGGTACCGCTGCTGTTCAACCGTCCGCTGCAGGGCGTGCCCGCCACCCGCCGGCTGCGCAACTTCGACGTGTTCGACCTCGCGCTCAACCACGTCGCTGTCAACCGCTAGAGGTCCCCATGCCGCATGACTACTTCAACCCCGTGCGCAGCGTCTACGGGGCCGGGGCCCTGTGTTCCCTGCCCGGCCTGCTCGCCGGTCGCAAGGCCCTGCTGGTGACGTTTCCGGAGGCGCGCGCGCTGGGCCTGGTGGCCCGGGTCGAGGCGCTGCTGGGCGATGCCCTGGTGGGCGTCATCGAGGACGTTCGCCCCAACCCCGACGTGGCCGAGCTCGCCGCGCCCTATGAAGCCTTCTGGGGCGACGACCGCGGCGCCGAGGCCATCGTCGCGCTCGGCGGCGGCAGCGCCATCGACACCGCCAAGGCGCTGATGGTGGGCACGCCCGACGGCGCCTTCGCCACCCTGGTGGCCGCGCTGGCCTCGGGCCAGCCGTTCACGCCGGCCGGCGTGAAGGCGCTCATCGCCGTGCCCACCACCGCCGGCACCGGCAGCGAGGTCACGCCCTGGGCCACCATCTGGGACCGTGGCCGCCAGGTGAAGCACTCGCTGCACCTCAAGGAGACCTGGCCCGCGGCCGCGATCATCGACCCCGAGCTGATGCTCTCGCTGCCCGCGTCGGTGACGCTGCAGAGCGGGCTGGACGCGCTGTCGCACGCGCTGGAGTCGATCTGGAACGTCAACGCCAACCCGGTGTCGGACACCTTCGCCGTGGCGGCGGTGCACGACATCCTGGACGCCCTGCCGCGCCTGATGCACCGCCTGGACGACCGCGAACTGCGCGCGCGCATGGCGCTGGCCGCGCTCAAGGCCGGCATGGCCTTCTCGAACACGCGCACCGCGCTGGCGCATTCCATCTCCTACGAGATGACGCTGCGCTACGGCCTGCCACACGGCATCGCCTGCTCCTTCCCGCTGCCCCTGGTGCTGGCGCGCGCCATCGGCCGCCGTGCCGACCGCGACGCGGTGCTGGCACAGGCCCTGGGCGACCTGGACGAAGCGCCCGGGCGCCTCACCGCCTTCATCGAACGCCTGGGCGTGCGCACGCGCTTCGCCGACTACGGCGTGAGCGACGAACAGGCCGAACAGATGGTGGCGCACGCCCTGACTGGCGCGCGCGGCCGCAATTTCATCGGCAGTGCCGAAAAGGAGATCGCATGAGCACCGCACGGCCGCCCGAAGGGGCTCGCACCACAGCGCGCAGCGCGGAGGCATTCGAATGAGCGACGTGTTGGAAAGCCCCTGCTTTCGCGAGGAGGCGCTGCGCATCGGCGGCGAACAGGTGCACACGGGCCGCCGCTTCGACGTGCTCAACCCCTACAACGGCGAGCGCGTGGGCAGCGTGGCCATGGCCAGCGTCGAGGACGTGCGCCGCGCCATGGACATCGCCCAGGCCTACCAGCCCCGGCTCACGCGCTACGAGCGCTCGGCCATCCTCAACCGCGCGGCGGCGCTGCTGCGCGAGCGCACCGAGGCCGGCTCCGACCTGATCACCGCCGAGTCCGGCCTGAGCAAGAAGGACAGCGTGTACGAGATCGGCCGCGTCGCCGACGTGCTGAACTTCGGCGCCAACGAGGCCCTGCGCGACGACGGCCAGGTGTTCTCCTGCGACCTCACGCCGCACGGCAAGCGGCGCAAGGTGATCACCACGCGCGAGCCGCTGCTGGGCGTGATCACGGCCATCACGCCCTTCAACCACCCCATGAACCAGGTGGCGCACAAGGTGGTGCCCAGCGTGGCCACCAACAACCGCATGGTGCTCAAGCCCTCGGAGAAGGTGCCGCTGTCGGCGTACTGGTTCGCCGACCTGCTGTACGAGGCCGGCCTGCCACCGGAGATGCTGCAGGTGGTGAGCGGCGACCCGCGCGAGATCGCCGACGAGCTGATCACGAACCCGCACGTGGACCTCATCACCTTCACCGGCGGCGTGGCCATCGGCAAGTACATCGCCGCCAAGGCGGGCTACAAGCGCCTGGTGCTGGAGCTGGGCGGCAACGACCCCCTGATCGTGATGGACGACGCCGACCTCGACAAGGCCAGCGACCTCGCGGTGCAAGGCTCGTACAAGAACTCGGGCCAGCGCTGCACCGCCGTCAAGCGCATGCTGGTGCACCAGAAGGTGCTGGCCGACTTCACCGAGCGCGTGGTGGCCAAGACCCGCGCCTGGACCTACGGCGACCCGATGGACCGCCGCAACGAGATGGGCACGGTGATCGACGAGGCCGCGGCGGCGCATTTCCAGCGCGTGGTGGACGACGCCGTGGTGCAGGGCGCCCGCCTGCTGGTGGGCAACCGGCGCGACGGCGCGCTCTACTCGCCCACGGTGCTCGACCGCGTGCGGCCCGAGATGACGGTGGTGCGCGAGGAAACCTTCGGCCCGGTCTCGCCCATCATCGGCTTCAAGGACATCGACGAGGCGATCCGCCTGTCCAACGGCACGGCCTTCGGCCTGTCCTCGGGCATCTGCACCAACCGCTTCGACGACGCGGCGCGCTTCGCGCGCGAGCTGAAGGTGGGCTCGGTGAACCTGTGGGAGGTGCCCGGCTACCGCATCGAGCTCACGCCCTTCGGCGGCATCAAGGACTCGGGCCTGGGCTACAAGGAAGGCGTGCAGGAGGCGATCAAGTCCTTCACCAACTGCAAGACCTTCTCCATGCCCTGGTGAAGCCGGCGGGCAAGGTCCCGCTGGACACTTAAGGTCGTGACGACCGGCGCGGGCCGGCGCCGGCCTGTACATCGAAGGCCCGCACTTCAGCGCCTGAATCCCCCTCCCCTGGCAACCAAAGTGGCACGGCGCCAGCCGGCTGTCGCGCCGCATGAAATCCTGGCGCGGCGCGTGTCGATATCCGGAAGGCGGAACCCCATCGGGACCGCGAACCCCACCGGTAGCCACGCGTCCACCAAGGAAGGGAGCCAGGGTCATGGGTATCGATCGTCTGTCCGTCAAAGTCCGGCTCATGGCCGGTTTCATGCTGCTCGCGGTCATCGTGCTCGCGGTGGCCACGCTGTCGGTGCGCTCACTCGGGCACGAGCACGACAGCTTCAATCAGTACGTGGGCGAAACCTCGCACCGCGTGATGCTGGCCAACAACGTGCTCGACGCGGCCAACGCGCGCGCCATCGGCGTGCGCAACCTCGTGCTGGTGGGCTCGCCCGCGGCCCGCGAACACGAGAAGAACGCCACCACCGTCGCCCACGGCCAGGTGGTCGAGGGCTTCAAGGAGCTGCGCCAGGCACTGGACAGCGACGAACACACCAGCCCGCAGGAGCGCCGCCTGTTCGACGAGCTCGTGGCCGTGGAAGCGAAGTACGGTCCGGTGGCGCTGGACATCCTGGACCACGCCGTCAAAGGCGACCGCGAGGGCGCGGTGCAGCGCATGGAAGCGGACTGCCGACCGCTGCTCGAGGCCCTGATCAAGGCCGGCCATGCCTACCTCGGCTATGCCGCCGACCAGGCCGCGAACGAGGTCAAGGCCTCGAACGCCAGCTACGCCAGCAACCGCAACCTGATGATCGGCAGCAGCGCCATGGCCGTGGTGGCCGCGCTGATGCTGGCCCTGCTGATGACACGCTCCATCGTCGGCCCCATCCAGGAGGCGGTGAGCGTGGCGCAGACCGTGGCCTCGGGCGATCTGCGCTCCAGCATCGCCGTGACGCGCCGCGACGAGCTGGGCGAGTTGCAGGCCGCCCTCAAGGCCATGAACGAAAGCCTGGTGCGCATCGTGGGTGACGTGCGCCAGGGCAGCGACAGCATCGCCACCGGCAGCGCGCAGATCGCCTCGGGCAACGCCGACCTCTCGACCCGCACCGAGCAGCAGGCCAGCAACCTGCAGCAGACCGCCGCCTCGATGGAGCAGATGAACGCCACCGTGCGCAACAGCGCCGACACCGCGCGCCAGGCCACGCAACTGGCCACTTCGGCCAGCTCGGCCGCGGTGAAGGGCGGCGAGGTGGTGGGCCAGGTGGTGGCCACCATGCAGGAGATCCAGTCCAGCAGCCAGAAGATCGGCGACATCATCGGCGTCATCGACGGCATCGCCTTCCAGACCAACATCCTGGCGCTCAACGCCGCCGTGGAAGCGGCGCGCGCGGGCGAGCAGGGCCGCGGCTTCGCCGTGGTGGCCGGCGAGGTGCGCAGCCTGGCCCAGCGCAGCGCCGAGGCCGCGAAGGAGATCAAGGCCTTGATCGGCGCCAGCGTGGACAAGGTCGAATCGGGATCGCGCCTGGTGGGCGACGCGCGCGCGGCGATGGACGACATCGTGGGCCAGGTGCGCCGCGTGACGGACCTGATCTCGGAGATCGGCGCCGCCACCGGCGAGCAGACCGATGGCATCGGCCAGGTCAACAGCGCCATCGCGCAGCTCGACCAGGCCACGCAGCAGAACGCCGCGCTGGTGGAGGAAAGCGCCGCCGCGGCCGACAGCCTGCGCACGCAGGCGGCGCGGCTGGCCGAGGTGGTGGGCTTCTTCCGCTTGCTGGACGCGGGCGGCGCCAGCGGCCCGGCGCGCGCCTGAGCGCCGCTCAGGCCTTGGCTTGGCGCAGTGCCCAGGCGCGCTGCGCCGCCGGCCGGGCCAGGCAGCGCTGGTGCCAGGCCCGGGTGTGGGGCAGTTCACCGCGGCCCAGGGCATCGAGCCGCTGCAACACGGCGGCCAGGTTCAGGTCGGCGACGCTGAAGCGCTCGCCCACCAGCCACTCGCGCCCGGCCAGGTGGCGCTCGAGCACCGCGAGGCGCGCCTGCAGCTTGTCGAGGGCGGCCGTGGCCAGCGATTCGATGCGCTGCTCGGGCGGCAGGAAGCTGGTGTGGTGGAACCACTGGCGCGCCAGCGGTTCGATCTCGGTCGCGGCCCACAGCGTCCACTGGTACAGACCGGCGACGCCCTCGGGCGTCTCGCTCCACAGCCCGCCCGCCGGGCGCGTCTGCGCCAGGTGCAGCGTGATGGCCAGCGACTCGAACAGCAGCAGGCCGCCGTCGTCGATGGCGGGCACCGTGCCGTTGGGGTTGATCGCCAGATAGGCCGGTTCGCGGGTCTCGGGGCCGTTGTAGTGCCAGGGCACGTGCCGGTAGGGCAGGCCCAGTTCCTCGGCGGCCCAGAGCGGGCGGATCGCGCGCGACGCGGCGATGCCATAGATCGTCAATGCCATGGGGGTCCTTTACAGGGGTCGGTGAAAAGGCGGGTTCAGCGGGACGCGGCCTCGCAGGCCAGGGCCATGCCGTCCTTGCGCGGATCGGAGCCGCCGAGCAGCTGGCCATCGGGCGCGCGCAGCACCATCTGCGCGCCGCCGAAGTCGCTGCGCCCGCCCAGCTCACCCTGTCCGGTGGGCTCGGCGTAGCCGGCGGCGCGCAGCGCGCGCACCACGGGCTCGGGCGTGCCGGCCTCGATCGCCAGGGCGCGCTCGCCCTCCAGGCGCCAGCGCGGCGCGGCGATCGCCTGCTGCAACTCCTGCCCCCAGGCGGCCAGGCGCACCAGCAGCTGCACCTGGCCCTGGGGCTGCATGGCCCCGCCCACCACGCCGAAGCCGGCGTGGAAGGCGCCGCCGCGCAGCGCGGCCCCGGGCACCACCGTGTGGTACGGGCGCTTGCCCGGCGCGGCGCCGTTGAGCTGGCCCGGCGGGGCGAAGCCGAAACCGCGGTTCTGCAAGGCGAAACCGGCGCCCGGCACGCCAATGCCGCTGCCGAAGCGCTTGAACACGCTGCTCATCAGCGTGACCGCGAACCCCTCGGCGTCGACCACCACCGTGCACACGGTGTTGCCCGCCGGGTCGGCGACCACGCGCTTGGCGTGGGCCATGGCCTCGCCCATGCAGCGGACCATGTCCAGCGCGCTGCGCGGGTCCTCGGGGTCCAACGGCAGCGCGTCCAGGGCTTGCAGGGCGTGCAGCACGGCCAGGCCGTGGGTGTTGGGCGGGCACTGCAGCACCTCCAGGCCCCGGAAGCGCCCGCGCAGCGGCGTGCAGAACCCGCCACTGTGGGCCGCGAAGTCGCTGGCGGTGAGCACACCGCCACGCGCGCGGCTGGCCTGCTCGGCCGCGGCGGCGGGCGCGCCCCGGTAGAAGGCGTCGGGGCCGCCGTGGGCGATGGCCTCCAGGGTCGCCGCCAGTTCGGGGTTGTGGAAGGCATCGCCCGCGCGCGGCGGGGCGTCGGCGCGGTACAGGCGCGCGCTCACCGGGTCGCTGGCGATCACCGGCTGGAACAGCGCCCACTCGCGCGCGGCGACGGCGCCGACGGCAAAGCCGTCCCGGGCGGCGGCGATCGCCGCCGCGAACAGCCCGCGCCAGGGCAGCCGCCCATGCCGCTGGTGCAGGTCGTGCCAGCCGCGCACCGCGCCCGGCACGGTGAGGGTGTGCACGTGGCGCTCGGGCAGCCGGGCGCCGGGAAACGGCGCCAGCAGCCCAGCCTCGAAGGCCATCGGCGAGCGGCCCGAGCCGTTGTAGCTCTGCGGTTCGGCGCCCGGCGGCACCAGCATGGCCAGCAGGTCGCCGCCGATGCCGGTGGCCATGGGTTCCACCACACCCATCACGGCGTCCGCCGCGATGGCCGCGTCCACCGCGCTGCCACCCTGGGCCAGCGCGCCCGCCGCGGCCTGCGCCGCCAGGGGGTGGCCGGTCGCCACCATGGCCGTCTCGCCGCGAACCGCACGGGGAAGGGCGCTGTTGTGCATGGGAATTTCGCCTTAAAGGATACAGTATACAAACAGACCGGGGCAGCGGCAAACCATGGGGCGGGGCCTAGCCAGGCCCCTCGCTTCGCGAGCCGACCCCTGCTTTGAAGGCGTGGGTCCGGCCTGGCACGAAGCCTGCATTCCGTGGCGGCATCAAATGTATACGGTATTCACAGATGCCATCGCCACACCCCAAACTCCCCAAAACCACCCCCAGAACGGGAAAAAACGCACCACTCTGGGTCGACAAGCGCCCCCTTTCGGCGCGGGAAAACCCTAGAACGCCCAAACAGTATTCTGTATACCATTTCGCCCGCCACCGAAGCACCTGCGCCTGAATACAGGGCAGCCAAGCACAGAACCACGCCGGCGGAAACAAGAGGGAAGGTCGCCGGCCAACCACCCCACGGTGCCGCCCGCACCGGTCGCAGCCCACCAACCACCGCCTGACCCTGCAGGCACCACCCACGGACAAACCCATGGATTCCAACGTAACCCTGACAGCGGCGCACTGGATGTACCTGCTCGGCGTGATCAGCATCATCGTGACGATGGTGTTCCGCGCGAACGTGCTCGTGCCCTCGATCGCCGCCACCTTTCTCGTCGGCCTGGCCTGGACGGGCAACCCCCTCGCTGGCGTGGGCAGCGTCTACAGCGCCAGCCTGGTGGCCGCCAAGGAGCTGTTCAACATCTTCCTGGTGATCGCGCTGATGACGTCGCTGCTCAACGCCCTCAAGGCCTTGAAGTCCGACATCCTGATGGTGCGGCCCTTCCGCCTGTTGATGAAGAACGGGCCGGTGTCGTACCTGTTGCTCGCGGCCATCACCTACTTCATCTCGCTGTTCTTCTGGCCCACGCCCGCCGTGCCGCTGGTGTGCGCGGTGCTGCTGCCCGCCGCCATCGCGGCCGGCCTGCCGCCCATCGTGGGCGCGGCCGCCATCGCCGTGGCCGGCCAGGGCATGGCGCTGTCGTCCGACTATGTGATCGGCGTGGCCCCCGGCATCAGCGCCAAGGCCGCGGGCGCGGCGGCGGCGGTGATCGCCGATCGCGCGCTGGCGCTGTCCATCATCACCGGCGTGGTCGCGCTGGTGCTGATCTTCATCTTCCACCGCCGCAAATTCCAGCCCGCCAGCCCGCTGCACCTGGAGCGCTGGCAGGAACTGGCCGTCAAGGGCGAACTGGCGCACGAGCACGAAGGCACGACCCACAAGGCCGAGATCGCCCAGGGCACCAGCCGCGAGCACCAGCCGGTGACCAGCCAGGACCTCAAGCGCGAGCTGCAGAGCGTGCCGGCCGACGAGTTCAAGTGGTCCAAGCTGTTCGCCATCGTCACGCCGCTGGTGTTCCTGACGGTGATCGTGCTGATGGTGCTGCCCAAGCTGGGCGTGCCGCTGGGCGACTTCAAGGGCGGCGCGGGCGCGTCGCTGGTGGGCGGCGCCGCCGCGCTGCTGATGATCTTCGCCACGCTGGCCATGAAGGGCGCGCGCCAGATGCTGGAGGCCAGCGCCGACCACATCACCGAGGGCTTCGTGTTCGCTTTCCGTGCCATGGGCTCGGTGCTGCCGATCGCGGGCTTCTTCTTCCTGGGCGCCAGCGAAACCGCGGCCGCCATCTTCGGCGGCGACGCATCGCAAACCCCCAGCCTGCTGTTTGACCTGGTGCGCAGCGCGCAGGACTGGATCCCGCACAACCCGCTGTTCGTGGCCTTCGGCCTGCTGATCGTGGGCATGGTCACGGGCATCGACGGCTCGGGCTTCTCCGGCCTGCCGCTGACCGGCGCGCTCGCCGGCGCCCTGGGCCCGGTCTCCAACATCGACGCCACCACGCTCGCCGCCATCGGCCAGATGGGCGCGATCTGGACCGGCGGCGGCACGCTGATCGCCTGGTCTTCGCTGATTGCCGTGGCCGGCTTCGCGCGGGTCCCGGTCACCGACCTGGTGCGCGTGCTCGCGCCGCCGGTGCTCATCGGCCTGGCGGCGTCCACCGCGCTGGCCGTCGTGCTGTTCTGAATCCCCTCCCCCCCACCCCAACCTGCGGTATTCCCATGAAAAAAAGCATCCTGCTCGTCTCCGCCACGCTGGCCACCGGCGCGGCCATGGCGCAATCGAGCGTCACCCTGTACGGCCTGGCCGACATGTACCTGTCGAGCCAGAAGAACCCCGCCACCGGCCTGCGCATGAGCAAGCTCGACAGCAGCGGCGTCTATGAAAGCCGCTTCGGCTTCAAGGGCAGCGAAGACCTGGGCGGTGGCTACAAGGCCAACTTCCAGCTCGAGTCGGGCTTCGCGATGGACAGCGGCGGCGCACCCGCCCTGTCGTTCACGCGCCAGTCCTGGGTCGGCATCTCGGGCGGCTTCGGCGACCTGCGCTTCGGCAAGGCCTGGAGCGCGTTCGACGACATCAGCGGCACGGCGCTGGCGGCCAAGAACTCGGTGCTCGCGCCCAACCAGGGCGCGTGGCTGAGCACCTCGTACAAGGACGCGCCGAACAACGGCATCTACTACGCCTCGCCCAACTTCGGCGGCTTCAGCGGCGTGGTGAGCTACGGCACCGGCGAGAACAAGACCGCCGCCGACGGCGCCGGCTCGATCACCAGCGTGCACGTCAAGTACGCGGGCGGTCCGGTGTTCGCCGGCGTCGCGTTCCAGAACGAGAAGGCCACGAGCAACTCGACGGCGATCAAGTTCACGCGCGTCAACGGCTCGTACGACTTCGGCCCTGCCAAGCTGCTGGCCAGCTACGGCCGCGTGGCCTACGGCGCGGACGACACCAAGGAATGGACCATCGCCGCCGACGTGCCCCTGGCCGGTGGCTGGCTGCTGTCGGGCGGCATCGCGCAGTCCAAGGGCTCGGTCACGGGCTTCGTGGGCGACCCCAACTACACGGGCAAGCTGGTCACCACGGTGGCGCCCGGCGCGCCGGACGTCAAGCGCACGGGCTGGAGCGTGGCGGCCTTCTACAGCCTGAGCAAACGCACCACGCTGTACGGCGGCTACCGCGCCAACACCATCAAGACGCCGGGCGCCCCCGACCAGGACGGCAGCGTGCTGGGCGTGGGCATGTACCACCTGTTCTGACGTGGACGCGCGGGGGGGCCTGTGTTCCCCCGCTGTTCATCCGTCGAGTTTTCCTTTGGAGCCCTTCACGTCAGGGCATTCGCCGCGGCTTCGGGCCGCGGTCTTTTTTGGGCGCTCGAATAGAATCGGCCGGCTTCGGACCCTGCCCCGGCCCCGCCCGACGCCCCGCCGAACACAGAGCCACGCCCACACCATGAACCTGCCACGCAAGGAAGCCTCGCTGGGGGCGAGCCATTCGCCCCTGACCACGCTGGTGGTCGAGGCCCTGCGCGAACGCATCATGGGTGGCACCATCTCGCCGGGCGAGCGCCTGGTGGAGAGCCGCCTCTCCGACGAACTCGGCGTCTCGCGCATGCCCGTGCGCGAGGCCCTGCGCCAGCTGGCCGCCGAAGGCCTGGTCACCATCGAGCCGCGCCGCGGCGCCTCGGTCACCGCCTTCTCGCCCGAGCAGGTGCGCGAACTGGTCGAGGTGCGCGCCACGCTCGAAGGCCTCAACGCCAAGCTCGCCGCGCAACGCCACGACGAGAAGCAGATCGCCGCGATGGAAAGCATCCTGGCCGAGGGCACGCGCATGGCCACCAGCGACGACCAGGCCGCGCTGCTGGAGATGAACCAGCGCTTTCACGACGCCTTGGGCAGCATCGCCGCCAATTCGGTGCTGCAGGAGCTGATGCGCTCGCTGCGCGACCGCACCGCGCTGATCTTCGCCCCACTCAACCGCACGCGCGGCCAGCAGAACTGGGACGAGCACGCCGCGATCCTGCGCGCGGTGATCAAGGGCGACGCGGAACTCGCCTCGCTGCTCGCCATGCGCCACGTGTACAACGCGGCGCAGATGGAGCCCTGAACAGGAACGCCCCCGCCGCGCTGCGCGCGCCCCCCCCTCAAGGGGGCGATGCCAGCGGCCCGGCAAAGCCGGTTCCGCGGCATCTCTGGCCTGGGGGCCGCTTCAGTTCGCGGCGCCTTGCAGGCGCTGCCACACCAGACCGGCCAGCGCCACATCTTCCAGGCCCACGCCCACCGACTTGTAGAGCGTGACCGCCTGCGGGTCCTGGCGGCCGGGCTTGAGGCCCGCCGCCAGCTCGCCCAGCTCGACGATGCGCGCGGGGTCCAGCGCGCCGGGCGCGGCCAGCACCAGATCGCCCGCTTCCTGCAGGGTCTGCGGCTTCCACTCCACGGCGATGGTGGCGGCCCGGCGCAGGGCCGCGTCGTCGAGCTCGCGCGTGTGCGGCAGGCTGGAGCCAATGGCGGCCACAAAGCTGCCCGGCGCCAGCTGCTCGCCGCGGAACAGCGGCGTGGTGGAACGCGAGGCGGTGACCACGATGTCGGCGCCCTCCACCGCGGCCTCGGGCGCGCACAGGCGCACCGGCACGCCGCAGGCGGCCTGCAGTTCCTCGGCCAGCGTGGGCGGTGCGTAGGGGTCGCTCACGCGGATTTCGCCCAGGGAGAAGGCGCGCGCCATCTGAACGGCGTGCATGCGGCCCTGCACGCCGGCGCCGTACAGGGCCATCACCCGCGCGTCGGCGCGCGCCAGGTGGCGCGCCGCGATCACCGAGCAGGCAGCGGTGCGCAGCCGCGTGATGGCACCGGCGTCGAACGAGGCCAGCGCGCGGCCGTCGTCGGCGGCGAACAGCAGGATGACGAAGGTGAACTGCCCCTGGATGGTGGTGTAGACCTTGGCGCCGACCACGCCCTGGCCCGGCACCACCGCGCCCAGGGTGGAGAGCTTGACGCCGCCGGCCTCGGTGCGCACGCGCGCCTGCATCGCCGCCTCGCCGCGGCCGAAGCGCGCGAAGGCGTCGTCGAGCACGGCCTGCGCGTCCTCGGGGCTGATGGTGGCGTCGACGACGGCGTCGGTGATGTGTTGCATGGTGGTGAGGGGTTCAGGCCGCGGACAGCGTGCGCAGCAGGACGACGATGGCGCCGATCGCCGCCATGGCGAGCAGCATCTTGCGCACCAGCGGCGCGGGCACGAAGCGCTTGATCGGGTTGGAGGCGAAGAAGCCGGCGAACATCCACGGCATCAGCAGGGCGCTCAGCAGGTACTCGTGGGCGCCCATGCGGCCCACCACGGTGAGCACCGTGATCGACACCGCCGAGCCGATGAAGAAGATGGCGCCGAAGGTGCCGCGCAGCTGGGCCGCGCCCATGTTCTGCATGGCGATGGCGAACGGCGGCGCGCCGGCCGAGGTGATGGTGCCCATCATCCCCGAGGCCACACCGGCCACGGCCATGTTGCGCCGCGAGGGCATCACCCGCCAGCCGGTCAGGCTCAGGCTCACGCCGGTGAGGATGAGCAGCGCGAACATCAGCGACAGCGTCTTCACCGGCAGCAGCACCAGGCAGGCCGCCGCGAGCACCGTGCCGCCGAGGCGGCCGGCCACGGCCACGCTGGCCAGGTTCCACTGGATGTCCGCGCGGTCGCGCAGGCCGCCCATGAGCGCGAGCGGGCAGCTCAGCACCAGCAGCGGGCCGGGCACCAGCTCGGGGAACCACATCGCGGCCAGGGGCGCGGCGAACATGGCGAAGCCCAGGCCGCTGACGCCCTGCAGACAGGCACCGACCAGCACCAGCACGCCGGCTGCGAGGTAGTGCAGGCCGCTGACGCCCCGCACGAGCTCGGTGGACAGCCAGTCCATGGCGCTCACCAGGACACGGCGATGTCGCCCTTCACGAAGGTCTGGCAGGCCATGCGGAAACCCGCGGCCAGGTCCTCGTCGCTCAGGTGCTTTCGCTCCTTGGCCTTCACCTCGTCGGTGTTGTCCAGCCCTTGCTCGATGCGGCACTTGCAGGTGCCGCACAGGCCGCCGCCGCACTTGAAGGGAATGCCCCCCTTCTCGCGCAGCGAGACGCGCAGCAGGTTGCTGTTGTCCGGCGCGCTGACAAGCTTGTTGTCGTTGCTGATGAAGGTGATGTTGACGGTCATGGCGTGTTGAAGGCTGCGGGATCGCGGGGGCGCAGCTCGGCCTGCGTGCTGCCGTAGCTGCACAGGTTGCGCAGCTCGCGGCGGGCCGATTCGAGGTCCGCGAAGGATTCAAGGAACTTGGAGGGCACCGAGTTGACGGTGTCCTGTCCGCTTTCATCGATCACCCGCACGCGCGTGGGCGCCGGCAGCTCGGCCACGAGGAAGCGGGCGCGCACGCGGCCGTCGCAGTGGTAGTCCCAGGCCTCGACCGGCACCAGGCCGTCGCTCGGCTCGGTGCGGAACTGGCCGGGCTTGCTGGTCAGGATCACATAGGTGGTCATGGCGCGGGCCTTTGGTATCAGTCTTGCTGGAGCTCGATGTCGTGCTCGATCCAGAGCTGGCAGGTCAGGCGCCAGCCCTGGTCCAGGCGCTCGCCGAGCTGCTTCTTCTCTTTCCAGTTGGGCGGCGGCAGGTGCTCGGCACCCGACAACACGCGGGTGGCGCAGGTGGCGCACTTGCCCATGCCGCACTGGTACTGCAGGTGCGGGTAGGGATAGGCCTTGATGCCCGCGCGCACCACCAGGTTGCTCTTGGGCGCCACCTCGTCGCGGTAGGTCTGGCCGTTCTTGTGGAAGGTGACGATGGGCATGTCGGCAGGGGCTGGACTGGTCTTGGATTTGGTGAAAGTATACAGTATACTTTGATCGACGGCGCTCATTTGCCCGTTGATTCGGTCGGTTTTTGCCTTGGAATCGACCACTATGTATACTGTATACGCCAATCGGTCGCGAGAGACCGCCCCGATGCCGGTGTCCACCCATCACCCACCAGGAGAGCTCCCATGTCCCAACTGCTCAGCCGAGACGAATTCCGCACCGCCCTCGAAAACGCCATCAAGGGCAAGAGCGCCAACCAGTCCCCCTTCAGCCTGGCCTGGGCCGGCGGCACGCTCTCGCGCGAGCACCTTGCGCGCTGGGCCGAGAACCACTACCACTACGTCGGCCCCTTCGCCGACTACCTGGGCTACCTGTACGCGCGCACCCCCGACCACATGACCGAGGCCAAGGACTTTCTGCTGGCCAACATGTATGAAGAAGAAATCGGCGGCGACCGCCACACCGACCTGCTGATCCGCTTCGGCGAGGCCTGCGGCACCACGCGCGAGCGCATCGTCGACGCCGACAACATGAGCCCCACCACGCGCGCCCTGCAGAGCTGGTGCTACGCCGTGGCCATGCGCGAGGACCCCGTGGTCGCCGTGGCCGGCCTGGTGGTGGGCCTGGAGTCGCAGGTGCCGTCCATCTACCGCAAGCAGACGCCCACGCTGCGCGAGAAGTACGGCTTCACCGACGAGGAAGTCGAGTTCTTCGACCTGCACATCGTCTCCGACGAGATCCACGGCGAGCGCGGCTACCAGATCGTGCTGGAGCACGCCAACACGCCCGAACTGCAGAAGCGCTGCCTGCGCATCTGCGAGATCGGCGCCGAGATGCGCCTGCTCTACACCACCGCGCTCTACAACGACTACGTGGCCCCCGCCCAGCAAAAGCCGGTGCTGGCCAAGGCCGCCTGAGCCCCCGCGGCGGGCCGCGGTGCGGCCCGCTCACCCGGCCCCTCCTTCCCCTATGAACCACCACCGGCTGCCCCTGGGCGAGGTCGAACTCCTGGTCGGCAGCGCCGGCCAGGGCGAGACCCTGGTTTTCGTGCACGGCTCCTGGGACGACCACAGCGCCTGGGACGCCGTGGCCGCGCTGCTGTCGCCGCGCTGGCGCGTCGTGGCCTACGACCGCCGCGGCCACGGCGGCAGCACCGAGCCCGGTGGGCAGGGGCACATCAGCCAGGACGTGGCCGACCTGCATGGCGTGATCGAGGCCATCGGCCAGGGCCCCGTGCACCTGATCGGCCATTCCTACGGCGCCTGCGTGGCGCTGCTGTACGCCGCGCGGCACCCCGAGCGGCTGCGCAGCCTGTGCCTGCACGAGCCGCCGCTGTTCGGCGTTCTGGGCGAATCGCCCGCGCACGCGCCGCTGGCGCAGGCCACCAAAGCGGCCATGGCGCGCGCGGCGGCGCTCATCGACAACGGCGAGGCCGCGCTCGGCGCGCGGGTCTTCGCGGAGCAAGTCGCGCTCACGGGCCAGCCCTGGGAAGAGGTCATGGACGCGCGCATGCGCGCCACCTGGGTGGCCAACGCCGCCACCTGGCTCGACCAGTCGCGCGACCCCGAGCGGCTGGCGCTGTCACCCGAACTGCTGGCCCACAGCCCGCTGCCCGTGCTGCTCACGCAGGGCGATCGCAGCCCCGAGGCCTTTGGCCCCGGCGTGGACCGCCTGGCGGCCGCCACCCCCCACGCCACGCGCCGCACCCTGGCGGGCGCGGGCCATTTCCCCCAGCTGACGCACCCGCAGGCCTTCGCGCACTGCCTCGGCGATTTCCTGACACCGCTTTCCTCCTCCACCGGAACACCCGCACCATGAGCACGACAGCCGAAGCCTTCCTCACCGAGATCAGCGCCCCGGGCCGGCCGGTCGAGGAGTTCCTGAACTACATCGACGGCCAATGGGTCAAGTGCCGCAGCGCGCGCACCTTCGACAACAGCAACCCGGCCCACACCGACGAGCTGATCGGCCGCTTCCAGGCCTCCACCGCGCTGGACGCGGAGGACGCCGTCAACGCCGCCACCGCCGCCTTCGAGGACTGGCGCAAGACCACGCCGAGCCAGCGCGCCAAGATCCTGAACAAGGCCGCCGACTACCTGGAGGCCAACGCCCAGCGCTTCGGCGAGGAGCTCAGCCGCGAGGAGGGCAAGTCGGTCGCGCTCGGCAAGGACGAATTCCTGCGCGCGGCCCAGACCTTCCGCTTCTATGCCATCGAGGGCCAGACCTTCGGCGGCGAGACCTACCCGCAGGACGACGGCAACATGATGGTCTACAGCCAGCGCGAGCCGCTGGGCGTGGTCTCCGTCATCTCGCCCTGGAACTTCCCGGCCTCCATCCCGGCGCGCAAGATCGCGCCCGCGCTGATCACCGGCAACACCATCGTCTTCAAGCCCTCGTCGGACGCGCCGCTGAGCGGTCTGCGCCTGGTCGAGGCCCTGGTCGAGGCCGGCATTCCCAAGGGCGTCATCAACTACATCACCGGCCGCGCCGGCGACGTGGGCCCCATCATCACCACCTCGAAGTCGATCCGCGCCATCTCCTTCACCGGCTCCACGCAGGCCGGCATGCACATCCACCGCACCGTGCACCTGACCACGCGGCTGCAGATGGAGCTGGGCGGCAAGAACCCGCTGATCGTGATGGAAGACGCCGACCTGGACCAGGCCGTGGAACTCGCCATCAAGGGCGGCTTCTCGCTCACCGGCCAGGCCTGCACCGGCACCAGCCGCGTGATCGTGATGAAGGCCGTGAAAGAGGCCTTCACCAAGAAGCTGGTCGAGCGCGTGAAGACGCTCAAGATCGGCCCCGGCCACCAGCCCGGCATGGACCTGGGCCCGCTGGCCACGGCCAAGCAGCTCGAGACCGTGCTGCACTACCTGGACATCGGCCGCCAGGAGGCGCGCCTGCTGTGCGGCGGCGAGCGCCTCACCGGCGCGCCCTACGACAAGGGCTACTACGTGACGCCGGCCGTGTTCGACAAGGTCACGCAGTCCATGCGCATCGCGCGCGAAGAAATCTTCGGCCCGGTGATCGCCGTGATCGAGGCCGACAACTTCGCCAGCGCCATGGCCATGGCCAACGACAGCGAGTACGGCCTGTCGGCCGCCATCGCCACGCGCAACCCGCGCTACATGCACGACTTCGCCAACAACATCCAGTCGGGCACGGTGAAGATCAACCGCACCACCACCGGCAACCTGGTGAACGCGCCCTTCGGCGGCATGAAGAACTCCAGCACCTCCACCTTCCGCGAGTCCGGCCGCGTGGGCCTGGAATTCTTCACGCAGACCAAGGTCGTCTACCGCGGCCTGTGAACCCGCCCCCTCCAGACAAGGACAAGAACCCCATGAAATCCGCTCTCAAGCTGCAACTGCCCGAAGCGCGCCGCATGGCCGCCGCCGCCCTCGACAAAGCCCAGGCCCTGGGCGTGCCCGAGACCGTCTGCATCACCGACGAAGGCGGCTTCCCGCTCGTGCTGGAACGCATGGACGGCGCGCGGGTCACCGGCCCGCAGATCGCCTGGAACAAGGCCTTCACGGCCGCCGGCCACAAGCGCTCCACCCACCTGTTCAACACGCCGCCCAACGGACCCGCCCTGCCCGGCAACGAAGCCTTCGGCATCCAGTGGAGCTTCGACGGCAAGTTCGCCGTCTTCGTCGGCGGCTTCCCCATCGTGGTCAACGGCGAGGTGGTGGGCGGCGTGGGCCTGAGCGGCGGCAACGGCGAGCAGGACACCGCCTGCGGCCTGGCCGCGCTGCAGGCCCTCAAGGACCTGCTGACCGAACAAGGCCTGGACGTGGTCGTCAAGGCCGACCTGAAGTACTGATGGTCCCGTCGCCGGAGCGCGCCATGGCCCACCGCATCACCTGGCTGGAAACCGGCCACTGCTTCGACGCCGGCGCCGACGAGGCCGTGCTGAGCGCGGCGCGCCGCCACGACGTGCCCTTCGCCTACGACTGCCGCAACGGCGCCTGCGGCACCTGCCGCGTGCGCGTGGTGCAAGGCCAGGTGCGCTACGACGACGAGCTGCCCATGGGCCTGAGCGAGGAAGAGGCCGCCGCCGGCCAGGCCCTGCTCTGCCAGGCGCGCGCCTGCGGCGACCTGGTGGTGAGCGTCGAGCCCGACCTGGGCCCGCCGCCGCAGCGCCTGCTGGCGCGCGTGGACCGCGTCGAGGCCCTGTGCGGCGACGTCACGCGCCTGTGCCTGGAGCTGCCGGTGGAGCCCGACTTCCGCTTCCACCCCGGCCAGTACATGAACGTGCACCTGCCCGACGGCAGCCACCGCAGCTTCTCCATGGCCTCCTGCCCCGACGGCGCACGCGTGGACTTCCACATCCGCCGCATCCCGGGCGGGCGCTTCACCGAAGGCGAGCTCACCCAGCTGCAGCCCGGCGACGCGCTGGAGGTGGAGCTGCCCCTGGGCAGCTTCCGCCTGCACCCGCAGGATTACCGCCCCATCGTGATGCTGGCCACCGGCACCGGCCTGGCCCCGCTCAAGAGCATGCTGGAATCGCTCAGGGGCGACGAGGACTGTCCGCCGGTGCACCTCTACTGGGGCGCGCGCACCGAGGCCGACCTCTACCTCGACGCCGAGATCCGTGCCTGGGGCGAAGGCCTCTACGACTTCCGCTACGTGCCCGTGCTCTCGCGCGCCGGCGAGGCCTGGAGCGGCCGGCGCGGGCACGTGCAGCAGGCGGTGATCGAAGACCTGGGCAACGAACTTGGCGAGTGCGCCTTCTACCTGTGCGGCTCGCCCGCCATGATCGCCAGCGCCAAGGCCGAGCTCGCGGCGCAGGGAGCCGACCCGGCCTTCTTCTACTCCGACAGCTTCCTGTTCCAGAGCGAACTGGTGGCGGGCTGAGGGGCGCCGCCCCCTCAGCCGGCGAACGCCTTCATGCGCGCGTGCAGCACCTGCACCAGCTGGCGCGCCGCCGGTGACAGCGAGCGGCCTTCCTTGACCAGCACGTAGATGTCGCGCGAGACGCGCGGCCCGCTCAGGGGGCGCGCCACCAGGTTCGGGTCGCGCGAGTAGCGCAGATAGGCGGCCGGCATGATGGACGGTCCCATGCCGCAGGACGTCATCCACAGCGCGGTGGACAGCAGGGACACCTCGCGCGCCACGTTGAGCCGGATGCCCGCCTGCGCGGCGGAATGGTCGATCAGCGGGCGCACGCCGAACCCGGGCCGCACGGTGGCCACGGGCACGCCGTCCAGGTCCTTCCAGCGCACCGACTTGCGCGCCGCCATCGGGTCGTCCTTGTGCAGCACCACGCTCAGGTGGTCACCCATGAGGCGCTGCATCTGCACGCCGTCGTCCGCGCGGTCGGGCGTGCCGATGCCGAAGTCGGCGCGCTCGCCGATCAGGCGCGCGATGAACTGGTCGGGCGCGCAGTCGTCCACGTTGACCTGAATGTCCGGGTGCCGCTCGCGGAACTCGCGGATCACCGGCGGCAGCAGCACCTCCGCCAGCGTCGGCGTGCAGGCCACCGTGACGCGCCCGCGCCGCAGCGAGGACAGGTCGTCCAGGCCGGCGCTCAGCGAGTCGATGTCGCGCAGCACGCGCTGCGCGGTCTCGATCACGTCGTGCGCCGCCGGCGTGGGCTGCAGCGAGCGCGTCGTGCGGTCGAACAGGCGCATCCCCAGCACCTCTTCCATCTGGCGGATCAGCACGCTCACGGCCGACTGCGTGACGTAGAGCTGGGCGGCCGCCGTGCTCAGGCGCCGCAGCTTGTAGACCGCGACGAAGGCGCGCAGCTGCTTCAGGGTGAGGCCGGTGACGCGGGACGTATTCATGAAGTCATTTTATGGATGCTTGAATAACTATCGATTTACGAATGAACGGATCTGGACTTCAATCGCGGCCTTCCCCCCGCCGACCGACGCCCCCCAGGGACACCCCGTGCGCCGCACCGACAGCCCCGATCACCCCACGCCTTCGCCCGAGACCGACGCCCCGCCCGAGCGCGTGGCGCTGCGCCTGGGCGAGGCCCGGCTGCTGGGCCTTCGGCGGCGGGGCGTGTCGCGCTTTGGCGGGCTGCGCTACGCGCTGGCGCCGGTCGGCGCGCGGCGCTTCGCCCCGCCCACGCCCATGCCCCTGCACGGCGAGGTGGACGCCACCGGCACCGGCCCGATCGCGCCCCAGTTGCCCTCGGCGCTCGCCCCGGTGCTGGGCGCCTGCGAGGCGCCGCAGTCCGAAGACTGCCTGCACCTGACGGTCTGGACGCCCGGTGCCGACGCGGCGCACCGCCCCGTGCTGGTGTGGTGCCACGGCGGCGCCTGGCAAAGCGGCGGCGTGCTCGACTGGTACAGCGGCGAGGCCCTGGCGCGCCGCGGCGGCGTGGTGGTGGTGGGCCTCAACGCGCGCCTCGGCCCCCTGGGCTGGCTGCTGGCCGACGGTGGCGTGGCCAACCTCGGCCTGCTGGACCTGGAGCTGGCCTTCCAATGGGTGGCGACCCACATCGCGGCCTTCGGCGGCGACCCGGCGCGGATCACCGCCATGGGGCAGTCCGCGGGCGGCGTCAACGTCGCGGCCCTGGGCCTGCGCGGCGCCTCGGGCTTCCAGCGCGCGATCCTGCAAAGCGCGCCCCTGGGCCGCGGCGCCCGTTCGGCCGAGGCCGCGCGGTTCATCGGCCGCACGCTGCTGCGCGCGGCGGGCGCGGCCGACCTGCGACAGGCCCGCGACCTGCCGGTGGAGCGCCTGCTGCGCGCGCAGCTCGCGCCCGAGGTGGTGGCCGCCACGCGCGCGGCGGCCGACGGCCACGGCCTCTTCGGCCCGGTGCTCGACGGCGACACGCTGCCGCCCCTGTCGGCGCCGCTGGCCACCCATGCGGCCGGCCGGGTCGACGTGCTCGCCGGCTGGAACCGCGACGAGATGCGCGCCTTCGCCGCCCCCGGCGCAGCGGTGGACGAGGCCGAGACCGAGCGCCGCTTCGCCACGCCCGCGCGCCAGTGGGGCGCGCAGGCGGCGCGCGCCGGCGCCCGGGCCTGGCTCTACCGCTTCGACGGCGCGCACGGCATGCCCTTCGGCGCCTGCCACGGCGCCGAACTGCCCTTCGTGTTCGGCACGCACGGCGCCTTCGCCTCGGCGCCCCTGCTCGCCGGGCTGACGCCCGCCGATGGCCAGCGCCTCACGCACCAGGTGCAGGGCGCCTGGCTGGACTTCATCCACGGCCGGCCCCTGCCCTGGGCGCCGGGCCCGCAGCCCCACGTGTTCGCGTGAACACCGCCCTTCGCCTTCCTTCCTACCCGAGAGCCCAAGCAAGCACCATGCGATTGACCGAAGGGGACCTGCCCCCGACCCTTGACGACGACACCCTGGCCGCCTTCGACCGCGTCCAGCCCATCGCGGCCTCCGACGCCGAGATCGAAGCCGCCGTGCGCGACGCCGACCTGCCCGCCCTGCTCGCGGCCCTGGCCATGCTGACCCAGGACCCGGCCCTGCTGGCGGACGAGCTCAAGCCACCCTCGCCGTCGATGACGGCGCGCATCGCGCCGCAGGGCGGCCTGTCGGCCGAGGCCCAGGCCAAGGCCCGCACCCTGGCCACGCAGGCCCTCATCCGCTACCGCGACGCCGGCTGCCCCGAGGCGCCCACGCCTTCGCCCGAATGGCTGGACCGCATCGTGCAGTTCCTTATCCGCGATGGCCACGAGGACCTGATGGACCTGCTGCGCCACGAGGTCAACGTGCCCGACGACCGCGGCGCGCCCGGCTGGCACGTGAGCGACTTCCCGCAGGCCGCCGGCACCAAGGTCGCGGTGATCGGCTCGGGCTTCGCCGGCATCACCGCCGCCTACCGGCTCAAGCAGGCCGGCCTGGACTTCACCGTGTTCGAGAAGAACCGCGAGATCGGCGGCGTGTGGTGGGAGAACACCTACCCCGGCTGCCGCCTGGACACGCCCAACTTCGCCTACAGCCTGTCCTTCGCGCAGAAGCAGGACTGGACGCAGCAGTTCTCGCAGCAGCCCGAGATCCTGCGCTACCTGCTCGACGTGGTGCGCCGCACGGGCATCCGGCCCCACATCCGCGTCAACACCGAGGTCGAGTCGCTCGAGTTCGACGAAGACCAGGCCGCCTGGAAGGTGACGGCGCGCACCCCCGACGGCAGCGCGCACGTGGAGCACTTCCACTTCGTCATCACCGCCATGGGGCTGCTCAACCGGCCGCACATCCCCGACTTCCCGGGCCTGGCGTCCTTCAAGGGCGAGGTGGTGCACTCCGCCGCCTGGCGCCCGGACGTGAACGTGAAGGGCAAGCGCGTCGCGCTCATCGGCACCGGCGCCAGCGCGTTCCAGATCGGCCCCGAGATCTATGCCCAGGTGAGCCGCCTGAGCGTGTTCCAGCGCAACCCGCCCTGGATGCTGCCCACGCCCACCTACCACGACGACCTCAAGCCCGGCATCCGCTGGCTGCTGGGCCACGTGCCCAGCTACGGCCGCTGGGTGCGCTTCTGGCAGTTCTGGATCGGCGTGGAAGGCCGCCTGCACCTGGTGGAACTGGACCCGGCGTGGCAGCACCCGGTGTCCATCAGCGCCGGCAACGAGGCCCTGCGCCAGGAATGCCTGGCCATGCTGCAGCAGCAGTTCGCCGACCGGCCCGACCTGCTGGCCCACGCCACGCCCGACTACCCGCCGGGCGCCAAGCGCATGCTGCGCGACAACGGCACCTGGCCGCAGATGCTCAAGGCCGGCAACGTGGGCCTGGTGACGCAGGGCATCTCGCACCTGAGCGAGAACGCCATCCACACCACCGACGGCCAGCGCCACGAGGTGGACCTCATCATCTGCGCCACCGGCTTCAAGGCCGCCGACTTCCTCTACCCGCTGAAGGTGACCGGCCGCGCCGGCCAGGACCTGCACCGCCACTGGGACGGCGACTGCCGCGCCTACCTGGGCATCTCCGTGCCGGGCTTTCCCAACCTGTTCATGACCAGCGGCCCCAACACCGGCGTGGTGGTGAACGGCAGCGCCATCTTCTCGTCCGAGTGCCAGGTGGAATACACCCTGCGCGCGCTGCGCCACGTGCTCAGCCAGGGCCACAGGACCGTGGACTGCCGGCCCGAGCCCTACGCGCAATACAACGCCTGGATCGACCAGGGCAACGAAACCAAGGCCTGGGCCGTGGCCAAGACCAGCAGTTGGTACAAGAACAAGAGCGGCCGCGCCGCGCAGACCTGGCCCTTCGGCATGCTGGAGTACTGGAACCTCACCGCCCGCTTCAGGCCCGAGGACCACGTGCTCGCCTGAGCGCGGGCCCGCCCCCTCCCCTTCCTTTCACCGACACACACCACAAGGAGACACATGTTCACGTCCGCCCTTCGCTCCCTCATTGCCCTGGGCCTTGGCGCCCTCATCGCCACGCTGGCCGCCGCGCAGGACTACCCGGCGGACAAGCCGGTGAAGTTCGTGCTGCCCTTCCCGCCCGGCGGCTCGGCCGACGCCGTCACCCGCGAGCTGGCCGACAAGCTGCAGAGCCAGGGCCACGGCATCTTCATCATCGAGAACAAGCCCGGCGCCGCCGGCAACCTGGCCACCGGCCAGGTGGTGCGCGCCGCCCCCGACGGCCACACCATCCTGGTGGGCGTGACCGGTGCGCTGGTCATCAACCCCGAGCTCTACCCCAACCTGGGTTACCGCCCCGAGACCGACCTGACGCCCATCTCCATGCTGGCGCAGGCGCCGGTGGTGATCGTGGCCAGCCGCGAATCGGGCCTGACCTCGCTCAAAGACCTGGTGCAGCGCGCCAAGGCCAAGCCCGGCGAGCTGTCCTACGCCACCAACGGCACCGGCACCAGCCACCACCTGGCGGGTGAGCTGTTCAAGCAGAAGACCGGCATCTTCATGGTGAACATCCCCTACAACGGCACGCCCGGCGCGCTGCAGGACATCGGCGGCGGCCGCGTGGACCTGGGCTTCCTGGACCTCACGGCCGCGCTGCCCATGATCCAGTCGGGCCGCATCGTGGCCCTGGCCACCACCGGCAGCGCGCGCCCCTCGGCCCTGCCCAACGTGCCCACCGTGGCCGAGGCCGGCTACCCGGGCTACGAGGCCATGACCTGGATCTCGCTCGTGGCCCCCAAGGGCATGAAGCGCGAACACATCGCCAAGCTCAGCGGCCTGGTCAACGCCGTGCTGGCGGACGAGGCCTTCAAGAAAAGCACCGCGGCCAAGGGCATGGAAGCGGTGGGCTCGACGCCGGAGGCGATGCAGCGCTTCCTGGCCGCGGAGTCGGACAAATGGCGCGGCGTGATCCGCGGCGCGAACATCCGCCTGAATTGACAGGGGCTTGCGCTGGCTGGGGGTGGCGGGGTGGGGTGAGCGACGGGTTCAGCGACAGGTTCAGGCGGGAGGCCGCCGGCTGAGATCAAGGAATCCGGCGGTTGCCCGATCCGCCATACTTGGCGCAGTGACCGCGCCCCGGATGCCAGAACGCCTATTCGTCCGACTACCCGACGACCCGTCCTGCGCGCCGGAGACCACCGTCCCGGCGAGCACGCTGACGGCGTTCGCCGTGCCGGCCGCCCTGCGATCGGCGGTGGTCCATGTCATGGCCTACGAGGAGCGGTTCACCCCCGATCGAGAGGTCGTCGAGCGTGTGCTGCCCGACGGAGCGTCGCGCCTGCTCATCGGGCTGCACGGCGGCGCGGCGTCCATCCACGTCGCCGGCGCACGGGCGACTCCCGTCCTGCTCACCATGAGTGGCCACATGCACGGGCTCTCGATCACGCTCAACCCCGGGGCAACCCTGGGGCTGTTCGGCGTTCCGGCCAACGAGTTGTGTGCGCTCACCGTGCCATGGCACGACATCGCCCCCCCGGCGCAGCGCGACTTGCCCGAGCTCGTGGTGGCGGCAGCCGACGACGCCACGCGCGTTCGGCACGTCCTGCGGTCGCTGCAGGCATTGCAGCGTCCGCAGGACCCCGCTCGCCGCCTGGTGGAGCACGCGGCCAGACGCCTTGGCGCCCAGAAGGACCGCGTCTCCCTGCGGGCGCTGGCCGCCGAGTTGAACCTCAGCGAACGGCGCGTGCAGCAGCTGTTCGCCTCGCACATCGGTCTGGCGCCCAGTGTCTGGCGCCGCCTGCAGCGCCTTCACGGAACGCTGCGCTTGTTGCGCACGACCAAGGCGCCGCAATGGGCCGAGATTGCCCTGTGCGCCGGGTACTACGACCAGTCGCACCTGATCAACGAGTTTCGGACCCTGTGCGGCCTGACGCCGCAGCAACTGCTGCAGCGCGCCGTTTCGGATTCTTCCAATACAAGCAAAGGCGGTATCCCCTAAGGTCGCAGGCTTCCAGTTTCCACTTTCACTGTGCACATGAAGAGCCTCACCCATTGCATCGCCGTTGTGACGGGCGCCAGCCGTGGTGCCGGCCGCGGATGCGCCACGGAACTGGGCGCCGCCGGCGCCACCGTGTACGTGACCGGGCGCAGCCGGCGCGAGCAAGCCGCACCGGGCTACGAACAGATCGCATCGCTGTCGAACCTGGACCGGGTGCCCGGCAGCATCGACGAGACGGCCGAAGAGGTGACCCGCATGGGTGGGCGCGGCATTGCCGTCGCCTGCGACCACACGGATGAAGCGCAGGTCAAGGCGCTCTTCGACCGCGTGATGCGTGAACAGGGTCGCCTGGATCTCCTGGTCAACAACGCCTGGGGCGGACACGAGTCCTTCGATGGCGTGTTCCAGGCGCCGTTCTGGGAGCGCCCGATGGTGCATTGGGATGCGATGTTCGATCGCGGTGTCCGCAATCACCTGCTCTCCAGCAGGCTGGCCGCACCGATGCTCGTTCGCCAGGGCCGGGGACTGATCGTGACCACGACGTTCTGGGACCGCGACCGCTACATGCAGGGCAACCTGTTCTACGACCTTGCCAAGGCGGCGATGACGCGGCTGGCCTTCGGCATGGCGCAGGACCTGAGGCCACATGGGGTGGGCTCGGTGGCGGTGTCCCCGGGCTGGATGCGCACCGAGTTCGTGCTGGCCGGCCACCAGACCGACGAGGCCCATTGGCGCGAGCGGCCGGCACTGGCCCGCACGGAGTCGCCCCGCTACCTGGGGCGCGCGGTCGTGGCCCTGGCCAGCGATCCCCGGGTGCTGGAGCGCAGCGGCCAGGTGCTCCGCGTGGGAGACCTGGCACAGGTCTACGGCTTCACCGACATCGATGGCCGCGTGGTACCGCCTTTCGAGCTGGAGACGCCGTAAGCGCTTGCATCGCCATGGGCGGCGGGGTGCTGGTCTCGTCCACCGCCTTCCTGCAGGAAGCGGCGCGCAAGTTCTGGGCCTGGCCTCGCGCTGATCGGCGCGCGCGGGCGGCGCGCCGCCGCCGCCCCCGTCAAGCCTTCACTTCGACCACCTGCTCGAAGCCGCCGAAGATCATTCGCTTGCCGTCAAACGGCATGGGCGGGTTGCCCGGTGCCGACGGGTCCATGCGCGGGTCTTCCATCATCTTCTTCATCCCCGCGTCGCGAGTGGCCTTGTCCGGCCATTCGACCCACGAGAACGCCACGGTCTCGTCGGCCTTTGCCTGCACGGCACGGCGGAAATCGGTGAGTTTGCCGTCGGGCACGTCGTCGCCCCAACCCTCGATCACACGGATGGCCCCCAGCTCGAGGAAGATCGGGTCGAGCTGACGCGCGTGCTCGATGAACTTCTGCTTGTTGGCTGTGGGAACGGCAATGACGAAACCATCGATGTAAGACATTGGTTCACTCCTGTTGGGTTGTCGGGTCGGCGCCCTCGGCAGAGAACACCCCCATCCCTACGACGGGCGACAGACCGACAAATCGACAAGGCTTTGCCACTGGCCAGCGATCCCCTGCCATCGCGGACCGTCGTGGACGCTGAACACGCCGGATGAACGACCGCCGCGGATTCCTTGAGGTGAGGTCCGCTCGTTCCGCAGGAGGTCGGAGGTCGCGATGGGGCGACGCGGTTTCGACGGTGTCGCAGTCGTCCAGCGCCCCCGCGACATAGGCATTGCACTGACTTCTGGGGATGATGGGTGGCCCTGAGCCGAGAAGGTGAATGTCGGTTTGAGACTGGGTGCGGTCAATCGGGAGTTGCCGCACCAGTAGCCGCTCCCGACCCCGACCAGTCCTTCCCCCACGCTCCGGAAATCGGACCTTCAGTTCTCAAATGCCATTGCATCCAGCGGGCTGGCCGTGCCACCGGCAGCTAGACATAAGCCTTCTCGGTTTGTAGGCTGTAATGTAGGTAGCGAACCCTTTCGTGCACCTGATCGAGCAGCTTGACGGACCGGGGAGGTACCCAGTCAGGTTTGTCGGATCTGTTATGCCTGTTCATGCATCCAGTATGCTGCGCTACAGGATTGATTTCAAACACCTTTTTTGGGTGCCATGCGACTTTGTTTAACGACCGCGGTTGTGGGTATCCGGTGTTCGGTCGGATAAACCACGAGTTAGAACTCACGAACCACCTCATGCCTGCACACACCAGACATTCGTTCCCTGACAAGGTGGTCAGCAAGATCGCAGAACGATCTGCCTATATCTGTAGCAACCCGGCATGCCATCGCGTGACCATCGGCCCCGACAGCGCGGCTGCACACAAGTCCATCAAGACAGGAGAAGCCGCCCACATATGTGCGGCGAGTCCCGGTGGGTCAAGATACGACATGTCGCAGACTGAGGCAGAGCGCAGAGGAATCGGAAATGCAATCTGGCTGTGCGGCGCGTGCGCCGACCTCGTCGACAAAAACAATGGTCACAGCTATCCAGCAGAACACCTCAGGAAATGGAAGCGCGATCACGAGGCGCTTATGAAGGAATGCTTGGAGGGCGGAAAGAGAATCGTCCTGCAGTTTCTTCCTCATCGGCCAGACGAAGGAATCGCGCTCAAGCTGCTCCATATCCTCGAAGACAAAGGTGCCCTGTACCTTCCTTACGACCAAGAGAACCCAAAGCGAGTGGCCGACTCCCTAAAGGAACTTCGCACTACCCTCACTTCTCTTCGTTCGCAGGTCGCACCCGATTCACCTCTAGACGTCATCCTTGACTCCATCGTTCGCGCGTGTCGCCATTACATGAACACCACGCCAGATCACCCCGATCTGCGGGAGCTCAACTTTTCTTTAGGTGCTGTTCGCAAGGTAATTGGATTGAACGTAGGAGAACTATTCAAGCACTACAAGTTGCCTGCAAGCTCAGAACTCCAGTCAATCGTTCCGCAGTGAGTTCTAACCCTTCCATCGAGAGGACGCTTTCCGGCCTTCGGCCTCCAAGCGCCTCTCATGTCAAACGTTAGGCGTCACATGCGACTCACGATCGACTTTCGCGTAACCGGCGTCGGCTGGTCGGAGTGCAAGGTCGCTGATGAGGTCGCCTCGTGCAACGTAACTGCGTCGTATCTGTCCGATGCCTTGCGCTACTTGGTGCTGGCAGCAACCGCTGTGCTGTCGCAGTTCAGCCGGGTGACGTTCCGCTTTGATGAAGAGCCCGGGGAATACCGCTGGGTCATCACCAGCCCACGAATCAACGAGATCGAGCTCAAGATCCTCGAATTCCCAGAACTGTGGGGAGAAAAGCCGGACAGTGAAGGCACTGTGCTGTTCCACACCACGTGTTTACCGATCACATTCGCAGAGGCCGTGCACAAGGCTGCGGTAGACGTTCTAGCCACTCTCGGTGAAGGTGGCTACGCTGCGCAATGGTCCGAGCATCCCTTTCCCGCCCTGCAGGTTCAAGAGTTGGCTCGGCTACTGGAGCTTGAAAACCGTGACACCTAACCCCTCCATCGAGCGGACGGCGCAAAGGCCGCTGCGCGCCCTTTGCGCCGCCGCTCATGTCGAACGTTAGGCGTCATGGACAAGATGTCGACGCGCGACCTGCATGCGCTGCGGTTGGCGATATTTGACAACGCTGAGGCGCTGCATCGAGAGGCCGATTTGCTCCTAAAGCACGGCATGTACAGCCGCGCCTATCTACTGGCTCACTTCTGCTTCGAAGAGTTGGGCAAGATCCCGATCGTCGTCGGTGTTATTGGAAAGCAAGCTCAAGGTGAGCCAATCGATTGGAAGAAGGTCAATCGGCGGTTCACGTCTCATGAGGCCAAGATTGCATCTCAAAACGGGCATTTCTATGCTTTCGGTCTTGACGCCGACATCATCCGCAATACAGACGTCGCATGGCTCCTCAAGGCCAATTCAGAGATTTCAAAGTCATACGACAAGAAGAACCTGGCAACGTATGTGGATGCTCGCGGCAGTGCAACACTTCGACCTGCTGACGCAATCAGTGAAGATGAGGCGAAGTCGCTGGTGCAGTTTGCCTTCGAATGCTTGCGTGCTCACTGGCGCTCGGAGGGCCTTACCAACCCCCTTGTCTATGAGCGTATGGACAGGCCTCAGAGCGATGACGCTTAACCCGTCGCTGCACCGGATCGCGGAAGCGGGCGAAGCCCGCTTCCGCGATCCGGTGATCTCAAACGTTAAGCCTCGCACACAACCCCTCTGCCATGGATAAGCGCTACCAAGTTTTCGTCAGTTCAACGTTCACGGACCTCAAAGATGAGCGACAGGGCGTGCTGAAGGCCATCCTTGAGCTCGATCACATGCCAGCTGGAATGGAACTCTTTCCAGCAACTGATGCATCTGCATGGCAACTCATCACGGATGTCATTGACGCCTCTGATTACTACGTATTAATCGTTGGCGGGCGATACGGATCGCTAGATGAGACTGGTATCGGCTACACGGAGAAGGAGTACGACCATGCCGTGGCAACAAAGAAGCCAGTAGTTCCGTTGCTCCATGAGAAGCCCGACAACTTGCCGCGCGACAAGACAGAAACTGACGCCTCTGCTTGGAAGCGATTGACCGCCTTCCGCGAGAAAGTAGAGAAGCGCCACACTTGCGTCTACTGGAAGAACGCTGAGGACCTCAAATCAAAGGTCATTGTTGGTCTAACCGCGATCATCAAGCGCCAACCAATGGTTGGATGGGTTCGTGCCGATCAGGTGCCAACTGGCGCGACCTTGGTTGAGGTCCTGACGCTACGCAATCGAGTCGCAGAACTAGAGGCTGTTTCAACCGCCCGCGACACGGTTCCACCGCCCGGGACAGAGGGCCTTGCGCAAGGCACGGACCGAGTCGACCTCTCTGTCACCTTCACGGCCCGACCTCGCAACTCTCGCTACCCTCACGACCAGGACGTCAGATACCGCGGCTCTCTCAACCCGACTTGGAATCAGATCTTCGCCGCGGTCGCTCCGACGATGACCAACGAGGCCACCGACGCTGTCCTCCGAAGTGCACTCAAGGCCTTCATCACGCAGGAGGCCCGCCGCGTCTACCAGGAGAAGAAGCCGTTCAAAGACAAGAGTCTCGTCGACTTTTCCCACGCGTCTAGCGAAGTCGACACTTGCATCATTCAACTCCGCGCGCTTAGGCTGATCAAAATCAACGACAAGAAGCGTAGCGTTACGGACAGAGGAACATACTGGACGCTCACGCCGTACGGAGATGTCCTAATGGTTCAACTGCGCGCTGTCCACCGTGAGCCAATCGAAGACGATGTTCAGCCGGGCGAGGTTGAAGAGGAAGAAGAGGAAGAGGAAGAAGACGATGAAGCGAAAGGCGAGGGTTAACAAGTCGTTCAACCGGACACGCCGAGGCCAGGGCACCTTGCCTCGGCGTGCCGGTTAACTCTGCGTTAGGCGTCACGATGGCCACCACTCCCGACCTCGATCAACAGATCCTCAATCGCGCCGCGGAGCTGCTTGGCGGACAAGCCGAGTACGAAAGACTTGCGACCGAAGAGGTCAACGAAGTACAGCGCCGTTGGAACCAAGACACCGACGCTATCGGTCGAATACTTAGAGCGCATCTTTTTGTCGAGCGCTTCATGACAGAGAACCTGCAACGCGCGAACCCAGCACTCGGACCGGTCGAGAAGGCAAGGTTGACCTTCGCTCAAAAAGATCGAACTCCTGAACCCGGGTGACCCTGATGTGGCCGCCGCTGTGTCAGGAATACGAGCGATGAACCGTATCCGGAACCGCTTGTCGCACCAGAGTGACGCCGCGGTCACTGCTGATGACGCTGCAGCCCTTCTTGCGTGTCAAACGTTCTCACGACTCCTGCGATTTGGGCACCGGGGAGACTTGGATGCTCTCGCGCCTATCGAAGTGCTGGAGAACTTTGCAAGGTTCGCCGCCATTGCGCTCTCGGTTCGGCACAGTCGCCGCATTGCTGCGGTGGCGGCGGCCACGAAAGAACTCGCCCCGGGGGAGTGACGCCTAACCCCTCGCTCGAGAGCGGCCTAACGCGGCCATCCGCTCAGCTCGAACGTTGAGCGACTGCTTTCCACTTGGCCATCCGGCCGCTCCTGGCCGTGATCAGCCGTTCTGTCATTGAGGGCCAGTGTCCGAGATCGCTGCAAATCCGACTCTCGGCCAATCAGTACAACCCGTTCGACCCAGCCCGATCTATTGGCTCAACAAGGCCTCAAGCGATAGATCGAGCGCAGCCGCCAGCCTCGCCAAGGTGTGAAGCGATGGGTTGCGCGCCTGTCGTTCGATGTGCGCGATGACGGCTCTGCTGATGCCGGATTGCTGAGCCAGGGTTTCCTGGGTCAGGTTCAACCGCCTTCTCGCCGAGACGAGGTTCGTTGCCAGAACCTGCTCGATCAAGGCAGCACCGTCCTGTCGGGCCATGGGCCTTTTCCCGAGCAGTGAACCCGTTGTGACGCCCAGGGCCCGCGCCAGCTTGTTCACCGCACCCAATGAGACGTTGACGCCCCCCTGCTCCAACAGTTGAAGCATTCGCCGACTGATGTGCGCTTGCTCCGCCAGCGCGCTGGCAGTCCAGTTGTCCTTGGCTCGAAGCGCGCGAAGGTTCGCCGCCAACTGGGCAAGAAGGAGCTGGGAGTCAGAGGCTTGTTCAGGCACCAAAAAAGGGTGGCACCGAACACAGGCCATGTGCTAGTTTGCGGCACAATTTGCGGTCGGATTTTTGGGAGTCCCACCGTGTTCATCACCGCCCCCGGCCTCGTCCAGCACCTCCACCCCACCCAGGTCGCCCCGCCCCAAACGCACTGGCCGGCCATCACGCTCGCGCTGGAGCGGCCCTGGTACCTGCTGGTTCATGAGGTCGCCTGCAATGGCCGCAAGTTGTCGCAGACCTCGCTGGTGGCCTGGGACACGACGCTGCTGGACCTGCTGGCCCGCATACCCGTCGCGGACCTCAGCGGCATCGCGCGCCTGGGCCGGCGCCGCGAGGCGGGCCCCAGTTGGGCCCTGGAGTGGATCGGCGCGCTGTGGGCGCCCGCACCGGGCGAGTCACCGGCCCTCGGCCCCTTGCTGCTCCAGCTGGGCACCGACCCGCAACTGCGCAACATCGATCTGCTGCCCGTGGGCGAGGCCGCCGGCCGGCGCCTGCTGTATGAAGCGGTTCGCGCGCGCCCTGCAGGACCAGGATCAGCCGATCACCCCGCCCGCCGTCCCCCCACCTGATTCACCACCAAGCCCAGCAGCACCGCCCCCGTTCCCAGCCACTGCAGCCCCAGCGGCGCCTCGCCGTACGCCACCCAGGCGGCCCACAGCCCCACCACCGGCACCAGCAGAGAAAACGGCGTGACCCGCGTGGCCGCGTGGCGTTGCAACAGCCGCGTCCACAGGCTGTAGGCCAGCAGCGTGGCGGCCAGCGCCAGGTACACCACCGCGAACCAGGCGCCGGGGCCCATGCCGTGCAGTTGCCGCTGCAGGCTGGCGGGGCCGTCGGTGGCCAGCGCGATCAGCGCAAAGGGCACGATGGGGAACACGCTGCTCCACACCACGAAGGGAAAGGGCTCGTAGCGCGCGATCTGGCTGGCGCGGCGCGCCACGATGTTCGACAAGGCCCACATGGCCGCGGCCGACAGCGTGAGCACGAAGCCCGCCAGCGTCATCTGGCCCGGGCCTTCGCCGTGGGCCGAGGCGATGAGCAGCAGGCCGGCCAGCGCCACGCCCAGGCCCAGCCACTGGTGGGCGCGCACGCGCTCGCCCAGCAGCGGCACGGCCAGCAGCAGGGTGAAGAAGGCCTGGGTCTGCATCACCACCGAGGCCATGCCGGCCGTCATGCCCAGCTGCAGGCCCAGGAACAGAAAGCCGAACTGGCCCAGGCCCTGCACCAGGCCGTAACCGGCGATGAAGCGCCAGGGCAGCGGCGGCGGCTTCACGAACAGCAGAAAGGGCAGCGAGGCCGCCGCGAAGCGCAGCGCGCCCAGCAGCATGGGGCTGACGGCCTGCAGGCCCAGCTTCATCACCACGAAGTTCAGGCCCCAGATCACGACCACGGCCAGGGCGCGCAGCGCATCGCCGCGCGAGAACGGGAGGGCGGCGCTCACAGCGGGCGCCCTTGCGCCCGCCGCGCCGCGACGAAGGCCTCGAAGGCTTGGGCGCTGGTCTTCTTCGGCACGTAGCCAAAGCGTTCCTTCAGGGCCGTGTTGAGCAGCACCGGGCGGTAGCGCAGGAAGTCGATCTGCTCGGGCCCGTAGCGCGACACGCCGAGCGCGTGGCCCACGGCCAGCGCGGCGCGCAGCAGGCCGGCCGGCAGCACGCGCGCGCGCTTGCCCAGGCGCGCGGCGATCTCATGGATGCCGAGTGCGCCGTCGCCCGCGAGGTTGAAGCAGCCGGCCGGTGCGTCGCCGCTCAGCGCGTGCAGCAGCGCGCCCACCACGTCCTCGTCCCAGACGAAGACGAAGGGGCTGTCGCTGCCGGCGATGGCGATGGGGCGCGGCTTCTGAAACAGGGCGGTGATCTGGTTGTCCACGCGCTCGCCCAGGATGGTGCCGATGCGCAGCACGGTCTGCGCCAGCGCGGGGTGCTGGCGGCGCGCCTCGGCCAGCATCTCTTCCACCAGGCGCTTGTGGTGCGCGTAGGCAAAGGCCTCGTGGCCGCGCAGCGGGTGGTCCTCGGTGATCCAGGCGGGGTTGTCGGCGTGGTAGCCGTAGGCCGCGCCGCTGGACGACACGATCAGGTGCCGAACGCCTTGCGCCAGACAGGCATTGAGCACGTTTCGCGTGCCGCCCACGTCCACCGCGTACTCCAGCGCGCGCGTGGAGCCTTTGCCGGGCGTGACGATGGAGGCCAGGTGCACCACGGTGTCGATGCGGTGCTCGGCCAGCAGCGCGCCCAGGCCCTCGTCGCGCACGTCGACGCGGCGGTAGGTGACGCCGGGCAGGCGCCGCGCGGGCTCGACCTCGCGCACGTCGGTGGCCACCACCGTGTCGGTGTCGCCGCGCGTTGCCAGCGCGGCCACCAGGCCGCGGCCCAGGAAGCCGTCGGCGCCGGTGATGAGGATGCCTTTCGCTTTCATGCGGCCCTCATGCGCGCGCCTGCCCGGGCACACCGCCCCGCAACGGGCGCCTGCCCCACCAGCCCGCCAGCAGCATGCCGGCGATGATGTCCCAGAAGCCCCAGACGCCGGCCACCACGGCCATGCCGCCCAGGCCGCCGAAGAAACTGAAGATCAGCACCAGGCCCAGGCCCGCGTTGCGGATGCCGACCTCGATGGACAGGGCGCGGCGGTCGTAGTCGGGCAGGCCCACGGCGCGCGCGCTGAGCCAGCCGATGCCGAAGGCCAGCGCGTCGTGGATGGCCACGGCCACGATGACCAGGCCCACGTAGTCGAGGAAGTAGCGCCAGTTGCCCGCGATGGCACCGACGATGAAGCCGATGAGCGCGAGGAAGCTGAGGATGCGCACCGGCTTCTTGAAGCGCGCGGTGGCCCGGGGGAAGCGGTGCGCCACCCACAGCCCCAGCGCGAACGGAATGCCGATGATGAGCAGGATGTGCCCCACCATCTGCACCGGGTCCAGCGCGATGGTCTTGAGCAGGGTCGAGGCCGTGGGATGAAGGCCGCCCCAGAAAGCGAAGTTCAGCGGCATGGCCACGATGGCGACGGCGTTGGACACCGCCGTCATGGACACGCTGAGGGCCACGTTGCCGTTGGCGCGGTGGGTGAGGATGTTGCTCACGTTGCCCGGCGGGCAGCAGGCCACCAGGATCATGCCCAGCGCGATGCTGGGCGCCACGCCCAGCAGCAGCGTGAGCCCGAAGGTGATGGCGGGCAGGAACAGGAACTGCGCCACGATGCCCACGGTGAAGGCCAGGGGCAAACGCAGCACGCGCTTGAAGTCGTCGATGCGCGTGTCCAGCGAGATGCCGAACATCAGGAAGGCCAGCACCGCGTTCAGCACGGCGAGCGAGGCGGGGTTGAAGTTCAGGCGGATCTCGTCGACGGGCAGCATGGGGGTCCTTGCTTATTGCGGGAAGGCGTCGGCGGCCTCGCGCACGGCCTTGCGGTAGGTGCCCTTGTGCACGTAGTAGGCCATGCGCTCGAGCTTGAGGTAGCGGTAGCCGCCCGACAGGTCCGGCGGCGGGCCGGCCTTGGCGGCCTTGAGCGCGGCGGCCTGCGGCGCGCCCGCGTCCAGGGCCTTGAGGTAGCGCGCCACCAGCTCGGCCTGTTCGTAGCGGCCCTGCCAGCCCAGGCCGCTGGCCTCGACCATGCCCAGCACGGCCAGGCGGTCGAAGCGCGGCGCGAAGATGTTGAGGTAGAGCCGCGGCGCCATGCCCTGCCAGTTCAGCAGCGCGTGGTCCAGGAAGGGGTAGTGCAGCTTGTAGCCGGTGGCCGTGAGGATGAGGTCGTAGTCCCGCGCGCTGCCGTCCTTGAAGTGCACGGTGGGGCCGTCCAGGCGCGCGATGTCGGGGCGCACGGCCACGTCGCCGTGGCCGATGTGGTACAGGATGAGCGAGTTCACCACCGGGTGCGACTCGTACATGAGGTAGTCGGGCTTGGGGAAGCCGAAGCGCACCGGGTCGCCGGTGAACCATTGCAGGATGGTGCTGTCGATGCGCTGCTTGAGCCAGGGCGGCAGCGAGAGCTTGCCGCCCACCGAGTCGGCCGGTTTGCCGAACACGTACTTGGGCACGAAGTAGTAGCCGCGCCGCACCGAGATGTCGATGCTTCTGGCGTGGTGCACGGCGTCGACGGCGATGTCGCAGCCCGAGTTGCCCGCACCCACGATGAGCACGCGCTTGCCCGCGAGCTGCGTGGCCGACTTGTACTGCGCGGTGTGCCAGATCTCGCCGCTGAACGAGCCCTCGAAGCGCGGAATATTGGGTTCGGCCAGGGTGCCATTGGCGACCACCACGCCCTTGTAGAGCGCGGTCTGGGGTTCGGCGTCACCGGTCTGCGTGGTCAGGCGCCACAGGGTGTCGGGCGCGTCGGACACGGGCTCGGCCTGGAGCACGCGGGTGTGAAAGCGGTAGTGCTGGCGCAGGCCGAAGTGGTCGGCGAAGGCACGGAAGTAGTCCAGCAGCTCGCGGTGGCTGGGGTAGTCGGCCACGCCCTCGCCCATGGGGAATTCCAGGAACTCCGTCATGCGCTTGCTGGAGATCAGGTGCGCCGATTCGTAGACGGTGGAGCGCGGGTTGTGGATGTTCCACAGCCCGCCCACGTCCCCGTGCGCCTCGAAGCCCTGGAAGGGCACGCCGTGTTTCTGCAGGCAGCGCGCGCCGGCCAGGCCGGACGGGCCGGCGCCGATGAGGGCGATCTGTTGTTCGGTGGGAGCGGTCATGGGAATCAGCGGGTGTGACCCAGGGACACCGCCGGGCTGGCTTGGCCAGACGGCTGGTGTCGCCCCCTTGAGGGGGTCGCGCGAAGCGCGGCAGGGGTGGTCATTGTTTCAGTCCGGGGATGTCGGTGGCGCCGGGCTCGCCCGCGCGCGGCTTGCGCGGCTGGCCCAGCAGGATCTTGTCGTGCAGCTTCTCGGGCAGCAGGTCGAGCAGGCGCGAGAGCCAGCCAATGCGCCGCGGCAGCACGATGTGTTCGGTGCCGCGCGCCACGCCCGCGAACAGGCGGCGCGCGGCCTCGTCGGGCTCCAGCAGGCCCGGCATGGCGAAGCGGTTGCCGGCGGTGAGCGCGGTGCGCAGGTAGCCCGGGCTCACGGTGTGCACGGTGAGGGCCGTGGGCCGCAGCTCGGCGCGCAGACTCTGCAGGTAGGCGATGACGCCGGCCTTGCTGGCGCAGTAGGCGCCGTTGCCCGGCATGCCGCGCCAGCCGGCGATGCTGGCCACGCCCACCAGCGCGGCCGGTCGGCCCGCCGCCTGCATCGCGCCCAGGAAGGGCGAGAACGTGGTGGCCACGCCCAGCAGGTTGATCTCCAGCATGCGGCGCATCACGCGCAGGTCGTCGGGGCGGGCGGTCTCGAAGCCGCCGGCCACGCCGGCGTTGGCGATCACGAGGTCGGGCGCGCCGAAGCGGGCGAGCCAGTCGGCGCCCACGGCGGCCATGGCGGCGGCGTCGCTCACGTCGGGCGTGTAGACGGCGCAGCGCTCGGGCGCGAGCGCGGCGAGTTCGTCCAGCGCCGCGCGGTTCAGGCCGATCAGCGCCACCCGGGCGCCCTGCGCGATGAGCTGGCGCGCCAGCGCCTGGCCGAAGCCGCCGCAGGCGCCGGTGAGCACGGCGTTGTGGAATCGCAAGGCGCGGGCCTCCTCTGTTCTCGTGTTGCGGGCGACTGTAGGGGGCGCCTACACTGCGTCTCGAAAACTTTTATTGATTTGTCTCGGAATTCGAGACATGGAAGAACCTGACTCCCCCACCAGCCCGGGCCTGCGCCTGATGGACCTGATCGAGCACCTGGTGCGCGAGGGCCGGCCCCTGGCCCTGCCCGAGGTGGTGGCCGGCACCGGCTGGCCCAAGCCCACGGTGCACCGCATGCTGCAGCAGTTGGAGGCCGGCGGCTGGCTGCAGCGCGAACCCGACGGCCGGCGCTACGCGCTGGCGCCGCGCCTGCTGCGCCTGGGCGAAGACGCGCTGGGCGCGAGCACGCAGCACGGCGTGCGCCACGCGGTGCTGCGCCAGCTGGTGGCCGAGCTGGGCGAGAGCTGCAACCTCACGGCCCTGTCGGGCGCCGAGGTGGTCTACCTGGACCGGGTGGAGTCGGCGTTTCCGCTGCGGCTGGAGCTGCGCCCGGGCACGCGCGTGCCGCTGCACTGCTCGGCCAGCGGCAAGCTGTTCCTGGCGCACCTGGATCCGTCGCGGCGCCGGGCCCTGCTCGATGGACTGAGCCTCACGCACCACACGGCCACCACGCTGGTGCGGCGCGAGGCGCTGGAGGCCGAACTGGCGACCATCCGCCGCCAGGGCCACGCCTTCGACGCCGAGGAGTTCGTCGATGGCCTGGTCTGCATCGCGGTGCCGGTGCGCGCCCCCGGCGAGCGCGGCCTGCGCTGCGCGCTGGCGCTGCAGGCGCCGTCGGCGCGTGTGCCGCTGGCGCGGCTGCCCGCGTTCCTGCCGCGGCTGGCGCAGGCGGCGCAGGCGCTGGCGCGCACGCTGTGAGGCCTCAGGCGGGGCGGGCCAGGCAGGCCACCAGCAGCCCGAGCGCGGCGGCGCCGATCAGCACGTCCAGCACCAACCGCGCCTGGCGCCGCGCGTCCGTGCGCTCGAAGGCGCGGCCGCCCACGCGCATGCCCACCAGCAGGGGCGCCCACAACAGCAGCAGCCAGCCCAGGGCCTGCGCGCCGAACAGCGGCGAGCGGCCCACGAAGGACAGCGCCGCGCCCCAGAGCAAGGCGTAGGCGCTGATCCACATCAGCAGGTTGATCATGGTGGCGCGCAGCGTGGCCGCCGGCATGCCCGTGGCCGCCATGAGCAGCGCCGCGACGATGCCGCCCGAGGCCGCGAAGCCGTTCAGCAGGCCCGACGACGCGGCCGCCGTGGCGCGCAGCGAGGCCGTGGCCAGCAGCCGGCGGCCGATCACCAGGCGCACGCCGAGCGCGCCGGCCAGCAGCAGGGCCGCTACCACGACGCGCACCACCCCCGGGTCCAGCCAGGCCAGGCCGGCCATGCCCAGCGGCACGAACAGCAGGTTGCCGCCCAGCAGGGCGTCGCGCCAGCCCCGGTCCATCAGAGGCCCGGCCTGGCGCAGCACGCGCAGCGAGGCCAGCACCTCCAGCACCAGCACCGCCACCACCACCGGCCCCGGCGGCACGAAGGGCGACAAGGCCGCGACCACCAGCGCCGAGTAACCGAAGCCGGCGAAGCCGCGCACCACGCCGGCCAGGAAGGACACCAGCACCGCCAGGAGCAGCAGCCAGGGCGCGTGGGGCCAGGCCAGCGGCGCCAGCTCGGACAGCCCCGGCGGCACTCAGCGCCCCAGGACCAGGTCGGCCCCCTTCTCGCCCACCATGATGGACGCCGCGTTGGTGTTGGACGAGGGCATGGTCGGCATCACGGACGAATCGATCACGCGCAGGCCCTCCACGCCGCGCACACGCAACGCGGCGTCGACCACGGCCTGCTCATCGGCGCCCATGCGGCAGGTGCCCACGGGGTGGAAGGAGGTCGCGGCGGATTTCTTCACGTAGGCCAGCAGCTCGTCGTCGCTGCGCGCCTGCGCGCTCGGGCGCGTCTCGCGCACGATGAAGCCGGCCAGCGCCGGCTGCGAGGCGACCTGGCGCGCCAGGCGGACCGAGGCCACCACGTCCGCGCAATCGTCCTCGTGCGTGAGGTAGCGCGGGTCGATGACGGGATCGGCCATCGCGTCCGCGCTGGCCGCGTGCACCTGGCCGCGCGAGCGCGGGCGCAGCTGGAAGCAGCCGATGGAGAAACCCGGGTAGTCGTCCAGCATGGCGCCCGGCGTGCCGCCGGTGGTCATCTCGAAGCGGGCGTTGCCGCTCAGCTGGGCGAGCTGGATCTTCACGCTGGGGCGGGCGCGGCCCAGTTGCTGATCGCGCGCGGTGCGCGCCAGCGCGTGGATGGTGAAGGCGGGCGTGGCCATCAGGCCCTTGCGCGTGGTGAGGTAGCGCAGGCCCATCAGGGTCTGGCGGATGGGGTGTCCCACCACCTGGTTCAGCCCGACGCGCCGGTTGGCCTCGTAGGTCACGCGCGTCTGCACGTGGTCGATGAGGTTCTCGCCGACGCCCGCCAGGTGATGGACCACACCGATGCCCAGGGCGCGCAGGCGCTCGGCCTGGCCGACGCCCGAGAGCTCCAGCAGCTGCGGCGACTTGATCGGACCGGCCGACAGGATCACCTCGCGCGCGGCCCGCGCCTGGCGGCGCTGGCCGCCCTGCAGGTACTCGATGCCCACCGCGCGGCGGCCATCGAACAGCACGCGCGTGACGGTGGCTTCGGTGACGACGTGCAGGTGGTCGGCGCGCCGCCCGTTCAGGTAGGCCGTGGCCGTGTCGCAGCGCTGGCCGTGGCGCGTGTTGAGCTGCAGGTAGCCCACGCCCTCGTAGCGTTCGCCGTTGTAGTCGGGGTTGGCGGGAATGCCGGCGCTCACGCAGGCGGCGTGGAAGGCATCGGACAAGGGATCGCGCATGTCGCCCAGCGTGCTGACGTGCACCGGGCCTTCGCGCCCGCGGTAGGCCGCGTCGCCCACGGCCGTGGTCTCCAGCCGCCGGAAGTACGGCAGCAGGTCGGCATAGCCCCAGCCCTCGCAGCCCAGCTCGCGCCAGTGGTCGAACTCGTCCGCTTCGCCGCGCACGTAGATGGTGCCGTTGACACCGCTGCTGCCCCCCAGCATGCGCCCGCGCGGCCAGTACACGTTCTGCCCCACCAGGGCGTTCTGCGCCTCGGTGCGGAAGGTCCACACGTAGCGCGGATCGCCCACCACGCGCGCGATGCCGATGGGCGCGCGGATCCAGAAGTCGCGCTCGCGCGAGGCGCCGGCCTCCACGAGCAGCACCCGGCCGCGCTGCCGTTCGGCCAGGCGCGAGGCGAGCGTGGCGCCGGCCGAACCCGCGCCGACGACGATGAAGTCATAGCCCTGGTCGCTCATGCCCGGCCCCCGTCAATCGAACGCGATGACGGCGCCCGGCGCCGGCGTGAAGCCCAGGTCGCCGCGTTCGATGACCGCCTCGCGGCCACCGTTCTGCGCCAGCAGCTCGGCCTGGCGCGCCTTGGCGCGGCGGTCCACCTCATCGGGGTCGCACACGCTCAGCAGGCGCTGGTGGCATTCGTCGAGCACGGCCGCGTAACGCCCGTTCGAGGCCAGGTCGTTCAGCTCCTCGGGGTCGGTTTCGAGGTCGAACAGCTGCGCGGGGTAGCCGATGTAGTGCACGTACTTGTAGCGGCCGTGGCGGATCATGAAGGCGCCGGTGGTGGAGCCCATGCCGTGGTACTCGACCAGCACGTTGCGCTCGGGCACCGCGCCGGCGGCGGTGTCGAAGAGGGAGACGCCGGGGTAGCCCTCGCGCAGCGAGGGCTCGGTGTGGCCCACGGCGTCCAGGATGAAGGGGTAGGCGTCGACGTGGCTGACCGGCGTGTCCACGGTGTGCCCGCGCGGGATGCCTTCACCCGCCATGATCAGCGGCACGCCGGCGGTCTCCTCGAACATGGTGGACTTGCCCCACAGGCCGCGCGTGCCCATGTTGTCGCCGTGGTCCGAGGTGTACATCACCCGCGTGCTGTCGGCCAGGCCGGTCTCTTCCAGGGTGCGCAGGATCTTGCCGATGTTCTCGTCGAGGAATGAGCACAGGCCGTAGTAGCCGGCCACCGCGCGCTTGACGGTCTCGCGGTCGAAGTAGTCGTCGTAGTTGAAGCTGCGCGCGTAATCGACCAGGTAGGGGTGCGTGGGCCGCTCGCCCTTCTCATAGAGCTTGGGCATGGGCAGGTTCTGCTCGTAGTAGTGGTAATAGTGCTCGGGCGGCGCGGTGAGCGGGAAGTGCGGCGCCACCAGCGACACGAACAGCACCCAGGGCTTGTCGGACTCGCGGCGCACCGCCTCGCGCAGCCACACCTGGGCGCGCGCGGTGATCTCGCGGTCGTAGAAGGTGTACTGGCTCTCGCCGGGGCCGGCGTAGCGCGCCATCTTGTAGGCGCCCTTGCGCACCGGCAGTTCGCTGCGCACCAGGCCCATCAGGTCGCCCTTGCCCTCGATGATGTGCATGGGGATGATTTCGTCGCTGAAGCCATGGTCTTCGCCGGTCTTGCGAAAGTGCAGCTTGCCGATCGAGACCACGTCATGCCCGCGCTCGCGCAGGTGGTGGTGCCAGCTCGGGATGGCGCCGTCGTAGGCGTCGGCGTTGTCCCAGTAGCCCACCTGGTGGATGTACTTGCCGACGGCGAACGAGGCGCGCGCGGGAATGCACACCGGGCTGCTGCAGTACGCGGCCGAGAAGCGCGTGCCGCGCGCGGCCAGCGCGTCGAGGTTCGGCGTGCGCACGATCTCGCTGCCGTAACAGCCGAGGGCCTTGGGCGAATGCTCGTCGGACATGATGACGATCAGGTTGCGGGCGGGGGTTTTCATGGCGGTCTTGCCTCGGGAAAGGGGTCGGTCGGGTCAGAACGGCGAGACGGTGGTCTCGGGAAATTGCAGCGATCGCCCGTTGGGCGCGATCGAAAATTCCTGAAAGTAGACGCAGCGCTCGCGGCCGGCGTAGGCGCTGGCGTACATGTAGAGGCCGCTGGTGCCGGCGGGCATGGCGATGCGTTCGCAGGCCTCGTCGTCGAAGGCGCGCGTGCTCACGCAGTGCGTGATCTCGGTGATGGGCAGCTGGCACTGGCGCACGATCACCTTCTTGAAGTTGGCGCCATGCAGCTCCTCCATGGGCATCTCCCACAGGTGGCGCAGCACGCGGCGGTCGCCATAGAAGCGGCTGAAGATGCGGAACTCGTCGTTGACGATGATCACGCGGTCCAGGCGCATGACCTCGGCCTCCACGCCGAGGTGGCGCGTCCAGGGCCCGTGCCCCTGTACCGCGACGCGGGCCACCGCCTGCGAGAAGATGGGCAGCAGGGTTTCGCCGTCGTCGCCGACGAAGCGGCAGTGCCAGGGGTCCTGCAGTTCGCGCGGGGGGTCGGCCACGAAGCTGCCCAGTCCGTGCTGGCGGATCACCAGGCCCTGCTCCGACAGGTCGCGCAGGGCGCGCTGCACCGTGCCCAGGCTGAACGGCGTGAGCTGGGTCAGTTCCTCCTCGGGCGGCAGGCGGTCGCCGGGCCGCCAGAGGCCCTGGCGGATCGCGTCCACGAGCGTGTCGGCCAGACGCTGGTACTTGGGCCGGCCGCTGCGGTCGGGCAGTTGCAGGACCTGGAAGAATTCTTCAACGGTGCTCATGGCGCGCCCCTCCCTTCTTGGTGGCGTGTGCCCGGGCCCCTGGCCCGGATGCGGATCGTGTGTGAAAAGCCGTGCGGATCATGCCGGTGCTCAGATGTCCAGGCTGAAGGGTTCACGGGCGCGGGCGCAGCACACCAGCACCTGCGACGCGCGTTCCTCTTCGCTCAGGATGAGGTCGTTGTGCTCGGGGGTGCCGTCGCGGTAGGCCACCTGGCAGGTGCCGCAGACACCGGCTTCGCAGGAGCTGGGGCAATCAACGCCGGCCTCGCGCAAGGCCTGCAGCAGCGTTTGCGCCGGCCGCACCCGCAGGGTCCGATCGGAGCGCAGCAGCCGCACCGGCACGCCGTCGCCATCCCCTGCTCCCGGCGCCGCCGACGGAGCGGGCGCCGCGGGCACGGCGCCGAAGTACTCACAGTGCACGCTGCCCTCGGGCCAGTGGGCGCTGGCCCGCTGCACCGCCTGCATGAAGCCGCCCGGCCCGCAGTAGTAGAGGTGCGTGCCATCGGGTGCCTGCCGCAGCAGGGCCTCGATGTCGAGCCCGGTCCGCGGGTCGCCGTTGTCGTGGTGGAAGTGGACCAGGCCTTCGCCCACCAGGGGCTCGAGCAGTTCCCGAAACGCCGTGCGCTCGGGGCTCTGCGCGCAGTAGTGCAGCACCACCGGCCGGCCCAGCGCGCGCAGACGGTGCAGCATGGCCAGCAGCGGCGTGACACCGATGCCACCCGCCAGCAGCAGGCTGCGTTCGGCCTGTTCCTGCAGCGGAAAGAAGTTGTGCGGCCCGGACACCTCCAGCAGATCGCCGGGGCGCACGCGCTCGTGCATGGCGCGCGAGCCGCCGCGGCTGTGGGCCACCCGCAGCACGGCGATGCGCCAGCGCCGCGTGTCCCCGGTGGGGCCACACAGCGAATAGCGCCGCGACATGCTGGTGCCGGGCACCCGCACGTCCAGGTGCGCGCCGGCCTCGAAGGCCGGCAGCGGCGCGCCGGCCGGGTCGACCAGGTCGAAGGACAGAATGCCCTCGGCCTCGTGCGTGATGGATCGGACTCGCAGCTTCACGGAACGGCTCCTGCTCGGGATCAGCCCGCCTGGGTCTCGGCCTGGCCCAGCGCCTGCAGGCCACCGTCGATGCGGTCGAGCTGCTCGCGCACGAAGGCGTCGCGCTGCGCGGGCGTGGGCAGGTCGTCCGCCGCTCGCATGATGTCGAGCACGCGCTTGCCGAGCGAGAGCACGAGCTTGCGGTCCTCGGCGCGCGGCAGTTCCGCGGCGTGCAGCACGCTGTCCTGCGCGTACAACGGCAGGCTGCGGCCCTCGGCGATCAGGCGCTCGTACAAGGGGTCGGGCGACGACTTGCCGCGCACGGCTTCGCGCAACAGCTTGCGGCACAGGTACACGCCCACGTCGGAGCTGCCGGGGTGTTCCAGGGCGTGGACGGCGATCGGGCGCTGGCTCACCAGGGCCTCCCAGTCGCCCGGGGCGCGCTGGCCTTCTTCGTAGCTGCGGTTGCCGGTCTGGCCTTCCAGGAAGTCGATCTTGTCGACGCCACAGTCCGCTTCCACGCCGAGCCCATCCGGGTCCACCGTGCTGTTGAAGTGGCGGTAGCCGAAGATGATCATGTGCTCGTCGTCCACCGGCACGTTCCAGCGCGTGCAGCCCGAGGTGCCGTGGCGCTCGCGCGCGGCGGTCGGCAGCAGGGAGCCGATCTGCAGGTAGTTGGGGAAGACCATCTCGGTGATGCGCACCCAGACCTTGTCGTCGGGCAGGCGCCGGCCGGCCACGAAGACGCAGCCGTTGCCCGTTCGGGTGGGCTCCCACTGCATGACGGGCATGTCGCCAAAGCCTTCGAGCGAAACACCGTCGGCCACCGCCGCGTCCACGCCATCCACCACCATCTTGTTGTGCAGCACGGCGGTGTGCATGTGGTCCATGATGTTCTCGTACACCTGCAGCCAGTTGCAGGGGTAGACGTTGGAGAACGGCACCAGCTTGGTGTCGGCGGGAAAGCCATAGCTGTCGAAATCGGGGAAAGGCGGCTGCGACTCCGGCGGGCCCATGTAGGCGAACACCAGGCCGTGGCGCTCGAAGGCGGGGTAGGCCCCCTGACAGACGGTCTCCTTCAGGCGCGTGGGGTCGGCCTCGCAGGGCGCGTCGAGCAGGCGGCCGTCGATGCCGTAGTGCCAGCCGTGGTAGCAGCAGCGGATGCCGTGCTCGGCGATGATCCCGTACTCGAGCGAGGCACCGCGGTGCGAGCAGTGCCGGTGCATGACGCCGATGTCGCCGCTCTTGTCGCGAAACACCACCAGGTCCTCGCTCATGATGCGAATGGCCTTGGGCACGTCCTTCAGTTCCTCGGACAGGCACACCGGCTGCCAGTAGCGGCGCATGTACTCGCCCATGGGCGTGCCGGGTTCGGTGCTGGTGAGCTCCAGGTCGGGACCGGGCTTGTTGCGTTGCTGGTAACCCGTGAATCGCAGGGGTTGGGCCTTGGCTTGGTGGGTCATGGGATGTTCTCCTGAATAAGTCGATCGATCAGGCCAGCGCGTTGGCCTGGCTGATGAAGCGGATGTGCATGTAGGCGTCCAGGCCCTCGGGGCCGCCCTCGTAACCGAGGCCGCTGTCCTTCATGCCGCCGATGGGCGCGTCCGACAGCGAGGGCGTGAAGCTGTTGACCCCGATCCAGCCGGCCTCGATGCGCTCGGTGAATTCGGCGGCGCGGTCCAGGCGCTGGGTGAAGGCGTAGGCCGCCAGCCCGAACTCGGTGGCGTTGGCCTGGGCGATGGCCTCGTCGAAGGTGTCGAAGCCCACGATGGGCGCGACCGGGCAGAACGGCTCCTCGGCCAGGATGCGTGCGCTGGCGGGCACCTGGCTCAGCACGGTGGGCGCGAAGAAGAAGCCCTGGCGGCCCAGGCGGCCGCCGCCGGTTTCGACGCGCGCGCCCTCGCCGTGCGCCTGTTCGACAAGGCGGCTGGCGGCCTCCAGGCGGCGCGCGTTCTGCAGCGGCCCCATCTGCGTGTCGGGCAGCAGGCCGTCGCCCACGCGAAGGGCCTTGGCCAGTTCGGTGAGACGGCGCGTGAAGGCTTCCTGCACGCCCGACTGCACATAGAAGCGGCTGGGCGACAGGCAGACCTGGCCGGCGTTGCGGAACTTGAAGGCCGCGCAGGCGCGCGCGGCCTTGTCCACGTCCACGTCGTCGAACACGATCACCGGCGCGTGCCCGCCCAGCTCCATGGTGCAGGGCTTGAGGTGCTGCGCGGCCTGCGTGGCCAGCAGCCGGCCCACCGGCACCGAGCCGGTGAAGGAGATCTTGCGGATCACGGGCGAGGCGATCAGCCGCTGCGAAATGCGCGCCGGCACGCCGTAGAGCAGGTTCAGCGCGCCCGGGGGCACGCCGGCATCGACGAAGGCGCGCACGAGCTCGACGCAGGCGGCCGGGGTCTCTTCGGCGGGCTTGAGCACCACCGTGCAGCCCGCCGCCAGCGCCGCCGCCACCTTGCGCGCCGCCAGGAAGACGGGGAAGTTCCAGGGCACCAGCGCGGCCACCGGCCCGATGGCGCGTTTGACCGTGGACTGCACCAGCAGCGGCGCGCGCGGCGGCAGTATGCGGCCGTAGGCGCGCTTGGCCTCTTCGGCGCAGTACTGCAGCGCCTCCAGCACGCGGTCGATCTCGCCCTGCGCGTCGGCCAGCGGCTTGCCGTTCTCGAGTGTCAGCAGATGGGCGATGCGATCGCGCCGCGCATCGATGAGCCTGGCGGCCTGGTGCAGCACCGCGGCGCGCTGCCAGGCGCTGGTGCGCGACCAGGATTCGAACGCCGCTTGCGCGGCGGCCAGGGCTTCGTCGATGTCGGCGTCGGTGGCGACCGGCAGGCGGCCGATTTCCTGCTGCGTGGCGGGGTTGACCACCGGCAGGCTGTCGCGGCCCGCCAGGCCGCGCCATTGGCCGGCCACCAGCAGCTCGAGGCTTGAGGGATAGGCGTTGTCGTTCATGTTGAATAGAGGCAAAGGCGTGAAGGACGGCCGCTCAGGCGTAGCCCATCAGCCGGGGCAGCCACAGGTAGCTCTGCGGCAGGTAGGTGACGATGGCCAGCACCGCCAGCAGCCAGAAGAGAAAGGGCAGGCTCTCCCTGACCACGCGCTCGATCGGCGTCTTGGCGATGCCCGACACCACGAACAGGCAGATGCCCACGGGTGGCGTGACCATGCCGATGATCAGGTTGATGCAGACGATCACCCCGAAGTGCAGCGGGTCGATGCCGAAGGCCTCGGCCATGGGGATCAGGATGGGGCCGAACATCACCATCGCGGCCACGGTGTCGAACAGGCAGCCGACGACCAGCAGGATGAGGTTGACCAGCAGCAGGAAGACCAGCGGGTTGTCGGTGAACGCGCGGATGGCCTCGGCCGCGGCCTGCGGCACCTGCTCGGTGGTCATGATCCAGGCGGCGACGTTGGCCACGCCCATCATCAGGAACACCACCGAGGAGATCACCCCGGTTTTGCGCAGCGCGGCATAGAGCCCCTTCAGGTCCAGGGTGCGCGTGACGAAGAAGCCCACCAGCATCGCGTAGAGCACGGCGATGGCGCCCGACTCCACCGGGGTGAAGGCCCCGGAGACGATGCCGCCCACCATGATCAGCGGCAGCAACAGGGCCACCAGAAACTGGCGCGAGATCACGAAGCGCTGGCCCAGGGTGTAGTGGCCACCGTCGGCCGGGTAGTTGCGGCGGCGCGCGATGAGGTACACGATGGCCATCATCCCCAGGCCGATCAGCAGGCCCGGTACCACGCCGGCGGCGAACAGCGCGCCCACCGAGACGTTCTGCGCCACCAAGGCGTAGATGATCATCGGCACGGACGGCGGAATGATGGGCCCCACCGTCGAGGCGCAGGCGGTGACCGCGCAGGCGAAGCCCGCGTTGCCGTACTGCCTGGTCGCCGTGGGGATCATCATCGAGCCCACGGCGCTGGCGCCTGCCACGCCCGAGCCATTGATCCAGCCGAAGATCATGCTCACCAGGATGGTGACCTGCGCCACGCTGCCGCGGATGCCGCCGGCCACCATGCGCGAGAAGGCCATGATGCGGTCCAGGATGCCCGAGCCGCCCATGAGCTCGCCGGCCAGGATGAAGAAGGGCACGGCCACCAGCGCGAACAGGTCCATGCCCGTGAAGATGCGCTGCGGCACCAGGGCCAGCAGCGAAGGATTGATCACCGCGAAGATGACCATGGCGGCGATGCCCAGGGCGAAGGCGACGGGCACGCCGATGGCGAGCACGCCCAGGAACGTCAGCATCAGGGTGGCACCCATGAGCAACCTCGTGTCAGACAGGAATGAAGGGAAAGCAGGGCATCGGACCGCGGGGAGGCGCCGGACTCATGTCATGCTGGCGGAGGAAGACATCTTCTGGCCGCCATCGCCTTTGAAGAACACGAAGGCCAGCTGCAACAGCATGAGCAGGCAGCCGGCCGGGATGGCGGCGTAGGCCCAGGCCATGCTCATCTCCCACACCAGTGGATCGGAGTGCGGCCGCACCTTGTTCGTGAACAGCACGCCCTGGTACAGCGCCACCGACAGGAAAGCCGCGGTGAGCGCGTACCCCAGGTAGGAGCAGAGGCGCTGCAGCGAAGGCGGCAGCACATCGACCAGCACGGTCACCGCGATGTGCGCGCCCTCCTTGATGCCGATGCTGGCGCCGAGAAAGGCGGCCCAGATCATCAGGTACTTCGCCACCTGCTCGGCCCAACTCAGCGGGTCGTTGAGCACGTAGCGCGTGAACACCGAGGCGAGGATGACGGCGACCATCGTCGCGACGAGCAGGGCCACCAGCGCGGCGGTGGCGCGATCGAGCAGCTTTTCCATGGGGTGCATCCCTAGGGTGGCGCCCCGCCCGAACGCCGGGCGGGGCCGGGGCTTCACTTGGCGGCGGTGGCGCCGGCGGCGGGCGCGGTGGCGGTGGCCTCCGCGCGGACCAGGTCGATCAGTGCCTTGTCGATGCCGGACGACCCCCACATGCCTTGGCCCGCCTTCACCCACAGGGCCCGCTGGGACGGCGTGGGCACGGTGATCTGGCCGCCCGCCTTGAGGTAGGCCGCCTTCGCCTTCTCGTCTTCCTCGGCCCAGATGCGGCGGTGGTATTGCTCCGCCTCGGTCGCGGCCTCTTCGATGACCTTGCGCGCCCACTGTGGATAGGCGTTCCACTGCTTGGTGCTGATCATTCCCACGAAGCCGTAGTACTGCCAGTCAAGCTCGAGGTGCTCTTTGATGATCTCGTGGTGCTTGGCGCTGACCATGGTGCCGAAGGGCTGGGCTTCGCCATCGACCACCTTGAAGCGCAGCGCGTTGTAGACCTCGGGCCAGTCGACGGTGACCGGCGTGCCGCCGAAGGCCTTCACGCCACCCACCTCCGTCGGCGAGCGCGAGACGCGGATCTTCAGGCCGCCCAGGTCGCCGGGCTCCAGCACCTTCTTGCTGGTGGTATTGATGTCGCGGAAACCGAATTCGAAGGTCATCAGCCAGCGCAGGCCGACCTGATCGAGCTCCTTGTTGATGGCCTCGCGCACCTTGGCCGAGTCGAGCGCGCGGTGCGCCTCGGTGCGGCTGTCGAAGATGTAGGGCAGGTGCAGCACCTCGAAGGCGCGGGTGATGGTGACGAGGTTGGCGTACGAGCCGCCGGCGATCTGCAGCAGGCCCTGCTGCGCGGCCTCGTAGGTTTCCTTGTCGCTGCCCAGCTGGCCGCCCGGGAAGTGCTGCACCTTGATCCGGCCGTTGGACTTCTTCGCCACCAGTTCGGCGAATTTGTCCACCCCCTTGCTGGTGTCGTGCGCCGGCGCCATGACGTTGGCGTACTTGATGGTGATTTCCTGGGCCGAGGCCGCGGTGGCGAACAGGCCGCCGACCAGCGCCCCGGCGGTGGCGAGGGCGGCGAATGCCGCCCTTCGAGCGAATGTGCTGGACATCTTGTCTCCTGGATCTGGTGGTGGATGGGTGCGTTGATCTGCGCCAACTGCGATGAACTATATAGGACCATAGCTCTGCAGAAGATCGGGAAAACCCTAGATTCAGACCAAAGACTGAAGCTGGCACTCACATTCAATGGAGACGCGTAAAAAAAGGCCGATCGCCCAAAAAGGCGACCGGCCTCGGCCGAGCCGACGGGGGGCTGGCTCAGCGCATCATGGTGTTTTTGCGGTGCCGCGGCTTGGTGGTGGCCGCCGCCGTTGAGCCCGGGTCGAACTCGTTGACGTGAGGGATCTTGGCGGTGGTGCGCTGCAGCAGATCCACCAGGGTTTCCACCTCGTCGGGGCTCAGGTCCGACAGCAGGCGGCGCTCGCGCTCCAGCGCCACCTGGATGATGCGGTCGTGCAGTTCGTAGCCCAGGGGCGTGAGGCTCAGCAGCTTGCGGCGCTGGTTGCTCGGGTCTTCGGCCACGGCCAGGTAACCCTTCTCTTCCAGCCGGCGCGATTCCCGGCTCACCGAGGCCTTGTCCAGACCAATGATCTGCGTGATGCGGGCCGGCGCGATGTCGGGCTCGATCGCGACCATGGCCATCACCCGCCACTCGATGATTCCGATGCCGAAGCGCTTGAGGTACAGCCGCGAGGCGCCGCTCGACAGCTTATTCGCAAGGACCGTGAAGAAATAGGTGACGTAGTGGGCAAGATTGAGCACCTCGCGCTTCTTCTTGCTCTGGTCCGTGGCGGCCTTTTTCACCGACGTTGCCATTCAGTAGTCCCTAGCGTGGATTCAACAGAGACGTACTGTACAAGCTGGCCCGGCGGCGCCCAGGGCGCTCACAGGCCGGCGGCGAATGCGCGGATGTCTTCGCCGAGCGCGTCGGGGACTTCATAGCCCGGAAAGTGCCCTCCCCCCGCCAGCTCGGTCCATCGGGTGACGCGGTAGGCCTTTTCCACCAGGCTGCGCGGCGGCAGCTGGAACATGGGGTCGCGCGTGGCGGCGATCGCCACCGGCACCTCCACGCGCTGACCGCCGGGGTAGCCGGGCGGGCCTTCGGTGGTCAGGCCTCGGTAAATCCAGGTGGACGTGGCCGCGCTGCCGGTGACCAGGTAGAGCATCACGTTGCGCAGCAAGCGGTCGGCGCGCTCGGGCGTTTGGAACGCCGCCGGCTGGCCGGCCTCGAGCGGGTCGCCCCAGGCGGCGAACTTCTCCAGCATCCAGGCCAGCAGACCGACCGGGTTGTCGTTGAGCAGATAGCCCGCGGTGAGGGGGCGCGAGGTCTGCAGGCGGAAGTAGGCGCCATCGTCCTCGAAGCGCTCGCGAAAGGCCGCCAGCCATTGCTGCTCCTGTGGCGCGGTCGCCGCGCCGGCGACGAAGCGCGGGCTCACCATGGTCATGTGCGCGCCCGCGCACGCCTGCGGGTGCTCGAAGCCCAGCCAGCCCGCGATGAGGGAGCCCCAGTCGGCGCCGTGCGCCAGGTAGCGCGGGCAGCCCAGCACCTCGGTCATCAGGCGGTGCATCAGGCCCGCCATGGCGCGCGGCCCCATGGCTTGCTCGGGCGCGTCCGAATGTCCCGCGCCGGGCAGGGACACGACCACCGCGTCGTGGCCGGCGGCCACCAGCCGGTCCGCGACATCGAGGTACTCCAGGTAGCAACCCGGCCAACCGTGCATCAGCAACACCGGCAGGCGTTCCGCCTTCGCCGCGGCCCGCTGGTGCACGAAGTGCAGGCGCAGATCGGCCACGCTCGCCTGGAACTGAGGCCGCTCGTTGAGTCTGGCCTCTTGCGCGCGCCAGTCGAAGCCGTCGCGCCAGCGTTGAACGATGTACCGCATGGTCGCCGGATCGGCGCCCTGCGGCCAGCTGGCGCCCGCGGGCGTGCGGGGCCAGCGGTATTCGGCCACCTGCCGCGCGATGCGATCCAGCATGGCGTCGTCGGTGACGTGCTTGAACGGGATGGCCATGGCCATGCGTGTCTCCTCGAAAAGGTAGTTGGCGGTTATCGGAATTCTTCGCATAATGTTGCCACCTCAACGTTGCAATTGCAACATCAAGAGATGACCACCACCCACGGAAAGGCGCGCGATCCGGCCTTCCCCCATTGAACGGAGACAGACATGAGCCAGACGGAAACGACGCCGGGCCACCAGCCCCGGCACCGCGTGATGCACACCATGATCCGCGTGAAGGACATGGAGCGGTCGCTGGACTTCTACACGCGCCTGATGGGCATGAAGCTGCTGCGCCGCAAGGACTATCCCGAAGGCCGCTTCTCCCTGGCCTTCGTGGGCTATGGCGCCGAGATCGACCACGCGGTGATCGAGCTGACCCACAACTGGGACCAGGACAAGCCCTACGAGCTGGGCAGCGGCTATGGCCACATCGCCATCGCGGTGGACGACATCTACGCCACCTGCGCGGACCTCAAGGCCAAGGGCGCCCACATCATTCGCGAGGCCGGCCCGATGAAGAACGACACGCTGCACCTGGCGTTCCTGCAAGACCCCGACGGCTACAAGATCGAGCTGATCGATTCCAAGACCGTGGCGGGCTGAGGAGCGGGCGTGATCACCTTCTACACCTACCCCGGCCCGAACAGCCGCAAGGCGCAGATCATGCTGGAGGAGTCCGGCGAGGCCTACGACACGCGCAAGATCGACATCACCAAGGGCGAACAGTTCGACCCGGCCTTTCTCGCGATCTCGCCGAACAACAAGATCCCCGCCATCGTGGACCACACGCCGCAAGGCGAGGTGCCCGTGTTCGAGACGGCGGCCATCCTCACCTACCTGGCGGAAAAGAGCGGCCGGCTCCTGCCCGCCGCGGGCGCGAAGCGCTTCGACGTGCTGGCCTGGCTGGTCTGGGGCACGGGCTCGGTGGGCGGCACGCTGCCGCAACTGCACCACTACGCGGACCTGCCCGTGCCGGTGCCCGGCACGGTGGAGCGCTTCACCACCGAGGCGGTGCGCCTGTTCAAGGTGCTGGAGCGGCGCCTGCAGGCGAACGAGTACATCTGCGGTGAGTACTCGATTGCGGACATTCCCACCTTCTGCTCGACGGCGGGCTGGCTGCAGCGCGTGAAGCAGCTCTCGGACGGCCAACTCGGCGACACGCCGGCGATCGATCGTTGGCTGCAGGCCGTGGCGGCCCGGCCCGCGGTGCGGCGCGTGGGCTGAAGGATTGGGGCGCGGTGCGCCCCAGCCTCTCAGAGCCGGCGCCCGAAGAGATCGAACAGGCGCTGCCAATGGCGTTCGGCGCTCGCACGCTCGTAGGCGCCGCTGCGCGAAGGGAACACGAAACCATGCTGCGCGCCCGGGTACCACTCCAGCCGGAACGGCGCGCCACTGGCCCGCAGCCGACCTTCCAGCACAGCCATGTCGGCGGCCGACGCCCACTTGTCCACTTCGGCACAGGCCACATAGGTCTCGCAGCGCAAGCGCTCGGCCATGCGGTGCGGCGAGTCGGCGCGCTCGGTCACCATGTTCGCCCCGTGAATGGACGCGATGGCGGTGATCCGGTCCGGGTGCTCGGTGGCCGCTGCGAACACGAAGGGTCCGCTCATGCAGTAGCCCACCGCGCCCACGCGGCGCGCATCGGCAGCGGGCAGGGTCTCCAGGGCATTCAACAGGGCCTGGGTGTCGCGGTTGACGGCCCCGATGTCCAGCCGCCCCATCATGGCGCGCAACTCGTTCATGCCCTCTTCGCCCGGCTTCATGACGAAGCGGCGCGTCTCTCGGTAATAGAGGTTGGGCAGCAGCACCAGGTAGCCCTCGGCGGCGAGGCGTCGCGCCATCTCGTGCAGCTCCTCGCGCACGCCGAAGGCGTCCATGTAGAACAGCACCACCGGGTGCGGACCGGCGCCGGCGGGCGTCACCACGCGGGTGTTCATCGCGCCGTCGGCGGTGGGAATGTCGATGTCGGCTTCGGTCATGGGCGTGGATCAAAGGTCGAGCAGCAGCTCGGGCGATGTCGCGCGCGAACAGCACACGGTCATGCAGTCGTTTCGCGCGTGCTCACTGGCGTCCAGGAAGCTGTCGCGATGGTCCGGCACGCCGGACAGCACCCGCGTCAGGCAGGTGCCGCAGACCCCTTGCTCGCAGGACAGCGGCACCTCCACGCCTTCGCTGAGCAACACCTCGTGAATGGCCTGACCCGGCGCGATGGTGAAACGCCGCCCGCTGCGCGCCAGCACGACATCGAAGGCCCGATCGGCCCCGCTGCTGGCGGTGGTGGCGCCAAACCGCTCGACGCACACCTGGTCCGCGCGCCAGCCGTGCGCGGCGGCAAAGTCGGTGATGTCGCCGATGTAGCCGGGGGGGCCGCAGACATAGAGCCGCGCCTCGGGATCGGGCGTGGCCAGCAGCGGTGGCAGTTCCAGCCGGTTGGCGCCTGGGCCCGTGCTGAAGTGAAAGCGCACGCGATCGGCGTAGGCTGCGGCGGCCAGCCGCGCGCGAAACGCCGCCTGCTCGGGCGAGCGCGCGCTGTAGTGCAGTTCAAAGGCCCGCCCGCTCGCGTGCAGCACTTCGGCCATGGACAGCAACGGGGTGATGCCAATGCCCGCGCCAAACAGCAGCGATCGCTTCGCCGGTGCCATGGAAAACAGGTTGCGCGGCAGGCCGATGTCCACGATGGCGCCCTCATGCACCTCGTCGTGCATGGCGACGGAGCCGCCGCGCGAGTCGACCTTGCGCTGCACGCCCAGCACATAGCGGTCGCGTTCCCAGGGCGCATTGCACAGCGAGTACTGGCGAACCAGACCCTCGCGCAGCAGCACATCCACGTGCGCGCCCGCCGTGAATGGCGGCAGCGCCGAACCATCGAGCGAGCGCAATTCGAAGGCGGCCACGCCGGCCGCCTCCCGGGACTTGCGCGCCACGCGCAAACGCAAAGCCTGCATGTCCGCGACCGCCCGCTCAGGCCTGCGGCACGGCCGCGCGCGGCGCCGCCTCTTGCGCGCGCGCGGCGTTCTGACGCGCCTCCGCCTCGGCCATGCGCCGGATGATGCGGCGCAGCTGCACGCGCGTGGCGTCGGAGACGATGTCCACCAGACCACCGTCGCCCAGCTCGTCGAGCCTCGCCTGCTGGCCTTCACAGATCAGCTTGTCTTCCATGAAGGCCTCCGAGATGTGGTCCATCAGGGCGGCCGTCGCCGCCTCATCCTCGGGTCGGTAGCCATTGGCCGGCGCGTAGAAGTAGAAGCAGGTGTTTTCGGTCTCGGGCGTGAGGCCGTGGAAGATGCGCAGCGAGAAGCCGCCCGAACGGTTGCCGTTCTCCCGCGCGCCGGTGCCGGCGTCCACCGCGCCGCTCCACTGCAGCACGTTGCTCGGCGGCGAGAACTCAAACTCCTGCCAGCGGTCCACCCGACCCTTGAAGGGCACGGCGGCCAGGTAGGTCGGCGGCGGCACCGAGTTGAGCATCCAGCGCACGTACTTCAGGCTGTCCTCGGTCTTGGTCACATCCATCAAGGCTTCCACGTGCGTCTGCGGATTCCCGCCGATGGTGGAACCATGCACGTAGCCCAGATGGGTCAGGTCCATCAGGTTGTCCACCATGAGCATGTAGCCGGCCTTGATGTGATAGAAGCCGCGGTGGTGGGGCCAGTTCCGGTGGTCGTCGTTGAAGGGGTAATCGACGATCGCCGACTCGTCCGCGAGTTCGGGGTCACCCATCCAGATCCAGATGAACTCGTTTTTCTCCACCACGGGATAGGCGCGCACCTTGGCGCGCGCGGGGATCTTGTCCTGCCCAGGGATGTGCACGCAGCGGCCGGCGCAGTCGTGCACCACGCCGTGGTAGCCGCACTGCAGGCCGCTCTCGACCACCACACCCATGGACAGCGGCGCCGCGCGGTGGCAGCACTTGTCCTCCAGCGCCGCGATCTGCTTTGTCTTCAGGTCACGGAACAGCACGACGGGCTGGTCGCAGATGCGCCGCGCCAGCGGCTTGTCGGCGATCTCGTGGCCCCAGGCCGCGATGTACCAGGTGTTCAGGATGAACATGGGAAGGTCCTTTCTCTCATTCCTCCGCCCCGCGGGCGGCTTCAGGTCTTGGCGTACTTGGCGATCAGCGACTTGGCCGAGGCCAGCAGCTTCTGCCCGTCGTAACCGCGCTTGTTCATGTCGGCCACCCACTCATCCTTCAGCGGCCCGGCGAGGCGGATGAACTCGGCCGCCTCGGCCTTCGGGATCGTGTAGATCGGATTGCCCCGGTCCATCACCGCCTTGCGACCGATCGCGTCACTCGATTGCGTGATGGTCCCGAACTGGGCCGAGGTGTCGATGCCCGAATTGGCATCGATCACCTTCTTCAGGTCTGGCGGCAGCGACTCGTACTTGCCGCGGTTCATGGCCATGACGAAGGTGCCCGTATAGAAGGCCGGCACGTCATCGGCGAATTCGGTCGAGTACTTGGTGAGTTCGTGCACCTTCACCGACGGCACCACGTCCCAGGCCGTCGCCACGCCTTGGATGGTCCCCTTGGACAGCGCGTCCGGAATGCCCGGCAGCGGCATGCCCACGGGCACCGCACCGTACATGGCCAGCAGGCGCGTGATGAGGCGCGTGGGCGCGCGCAGCTTCATGCCCTTGAGGTCGGCGACCGTCTTGATCTGCTGCGTGGAATGAAAGGACCCGCGGCCATGCACATGCAGGGCAAGCACCTTCGTGTCCTTGAACTCGTCGGGCGCCTGGGTCTGGATGAACTCCCAGTAGGCACGCGAGGTGGCGCCGGCCTCGTTCATCATGAACGGCAGCTCGAAGACCTCGCCGCGCACGAAGCGGCCCGGCGTGTAGCCCGGCAGCGTCCACACGATGTCGGCCACCCCGTCGCGCGCCTGGTCGTAGAGCTGGGGCGGCGTGCCACCCAGTTGCATGGCGGGATAGCCCTCGAACCGGATGCGTCCGCCCGACTCCTTCTCCACCTTGTCCATCCAGGGCTTGAGCATGATCGTCCAGACGTTGGACGTGGGCGCCATGAACGTGTGCATGCGCAGGCTCACCGCCTGCTGGGAGAAGCTTTGGAAGATGGGCCCGGCCACCGCGGCGGCGGCACCGGTCTTGAGAAGGCTGCGTCTGCGGATCATGTCTGTCTCCTGGGGTTTGAACAGGCTTTGGTGGTTGCGGCGAATGCCGCGCCTTCCCTGCCGGATCTGGTTGTTGTGGAAATGATGTTGCTACCTCAACGTTGACGTAGCAACATGTAGATTCCCCTCTTGACAGATCACACCGGGAGGCGCAAACGCGCGCTCAGGTGCGAACCGGCGTGTCCGCTGCGTCGGCGGCGCGCGCGGCGTCGTAGGCAAAGAGCCAGTCGTAGCGGCGGCTCACCTGTTCGGGCGACCATTCGCGGTCGACGTAGGCGGCAGCCCCTTCGGCATGGGCGAGTTCGGGGTTGTGGAAGCGCCGCGCGTTGTCGGCGGAGCCGCGCACGATGCGCGCCGTCCGCTCGTGACGCAGCGACTCATAGCGTCGCCAGGCGGACGCCGGGTCCCGCGGCGACGCCGCCAGGCATCTCGCGAGCACCACGCCATCTTCGATGGCCATCATCGCTCCCTGCGCCAGGAAAGGCAGCGTCGGGTGGCAGGCGTCGCCCAGCAAGGTCGCGCGCCCCTTGCTCCAGCGGGGCATGGGGTCGCGGCCCAGCAGCGCCCATTGGTACGGCGTTTCGATGGCGCGGAGCAATCGCTGCACGTCCTCGTGCCAGCCCCGGAAATCCCTCAAGCAGTCTTCCACGCGGCCGGGGCTGTTCCAGGATTCGTGCGTCCAGTCGCCGCGCTCGACCACGCCCACGACGTTGATCAGTTCGCCGCGCCGCACCGGGTAGGTGATGACGTGCGCACCCGGCCCGACCCAGTTGGTTCCCACGGGCGCCGACAGGTGGTCGGGCAGGTCTTTCGCCGACGCCAGGCCGCGCCAGGCCATGCACCCGGTGAACCAGGGCGTGGCGGAGCCGAACAGGCGCGCGCGGCAATGGGAATGAATGCCGTCGGCGCCGACCAGCGCGTCGAAGCCGGCGATCGGTGCGCCCTCGGCCTTCACCCAGACCCGCTCTTCGCGCTCGTGATGATCCTGGACCTGGGCGCCCAGGCGGATGGCGTCGGGCTTGAGCGCACGCACCGCCTGCACCAGCACCGCGTGCAGGTCGGCACGGTGCAGCATCAGGTAGGGAAAGCCATAGCGTTCCACCGAGCGCTCCCCCAGGTCGAACAGGGTCCAGCGCTGCCCCGTGCTCCAGAGCCGGATCTGCTTGCCCGCCGGCACGCTTGCCACGGCACGCAACGGTTCTTCCAGTCCCAGGTCGAACAGGCAGCGCGTGCCGTTGGCGCTCATCTGGATGCCTGCGCCCACATCGCCGAAGCGCGTGGCTTGTTCGAACACCTCGACGTCGATGCCCGCTCGCAGCAGCGCCAGCGCCGCCGTCAACCCGCCAATGCCCGCGCCGACCACCGCGACGCTGATGTCCTTCGCCATGCGCACCTCTCGTTGAAGAGGTGCCATTGGAACCAGGCGAATTCCACAAGGGAAGTTTTGTTATCTGATCAATTAATATTGATCACTTATGAATCTGAGTCTGCGCCAACTTGAGGCTTTCGCCGCCATCGCGCGCTGGCGCAACCTCACGCGCGCGGCGGAACAGATCCACATCACCCAGGCCGGACTGAGCCTGATGCTGCGCGACATGGAGGCCCAGCTCGACTGCCGGCTGTTCGAGCGCACCACGCGTTCGGTGTCGCTCACCCAGGGAGGCGAGCGCCTGCTGCCGCTGGCCGAGCGCACGCTGCGCGACTTCCGCGAGGTCGCCGACCAACTGAGCCAGCTGTCGGCCGACGCCGCGCGCACCGTGCACCTGGCGGCCACCCCTCTGGTCGCGGCCGACGTTCTGCCGCAGGCCTGCCACGAGCTCGCGCGCACGCACCCCGACATCCGCGTGGTGGTGAAGGACGTGGACCGCCGACAGATCCAGCCGATGGTGGAGCGCGGCGAAGTGGATGTGGGCGTGGGTGTGCTGCTGCGCGAGTCACCCACCACCACGCGCGAGCTGCTGCTGCGTTTGCCGCTGGTGGCCGTGGGCGCGCGCGGCGCGCTGACCGCCGCCCTCAATGGCCGCGGCACCTTGAGCTGGGCCGCTTTGCGGGCGCTGCCGCTGCCGCTGCTGGCGCTGCCCGCGGACAACGCGATCCAGCAGCTCGTGGACGCCCGCCTCGCGCCCGCGCTGCCGCGCGAGGATCGGCCGGTGTTCGCCCACCTGCACACGCTGATCGCGATGGCCGAGGCCGGCCAGGGCGTGGCGGTGCTTCCGGCCTTCGTGGCCAGCACCTGCCGGCGCTATGCGGTGGACGTGCACCGCATGGGCCAACCCATGGTGGCCATGGAGTTCTTCTCGATCGCACGCCGCGGCGCGCCGCTCACGCCCGCCGCGGCGCCACTGCTGCGCGCGCTGGTGCAGCACCTGGGCCGCTCGGCCGCCGGCGCCACCTGAGCGGCTGCGGCGCTCAGGCGGCCACCGGCTCCAGCAGCGCGTCGATGTCCGCCTCGGCGGCGCGCAGGCCTTCGCGGCGCGGTTCCTCGCCCATGTTCAGGCCCTCGGCGAAGACGAAGCGCACGTCCGTCATGCCCAGGAAGCCCAGGAAGTTGCGCACGTAGGGCGTCTGCGTATCGTGCGGCTGGCCCTGGTAGAGACCGCCGCGCGCAGCGAACACCAGCACCTGCTTGCCCTTGACCAAGCCCTCGGCGCCGGCCGCGGTGTAGCGGAAGGTGACGCCGGCACGGGCGATGTGGTCGAAGTAGGCCTTGAGCGTGGACGGGATGCCGAAGTTGTAGAGCGGCAGGCCCAGCGCCACCACATCGGCGCTTTGCAGCTCGGCGATGAGCGCGTCGGACTCGGCCACCAGGGCCTGCTGTTCGGGCGTGCGCTGCTCGGCTGGCGTGGAGAAGGCGCCCACGCGCGCCAGGTCCAGGTGCGGCACGGGGTGGGTCGCGAGGTCGCGCACGACGACGCGGCCCTCGGGGTGGGCGGCCTGCCAGGCGGCGACGTAGCGGTCGGCCAGGCGGTTGGACTGGCCGTTGCCGAGCAGGAGACTGGAGCGGATCAGGAGCAGGGTTTTCATGGCGGGTTCCTTGTTGGGATGCGCCATTGAAACATCGACGTATTGAATTAAAAAGCGCAAAATTCCGCTCAAAACCATCTACTCAATCGATAATAAAAGCCATGGCCCACCCCCGCGTCACGCTCGATCAATGGAATGCCCTGGTGGCCGTGGTGGAGGCCGGCGGCTACGCGCGCGCGGCCGAGCAGCTCAGCCGCAGCCAGTCCTCCGTCACCTACGCGGTGCAGCAGATCCAGGCGCAGCTTGGCGTGCAGGTGTTCGAGCTGGAGGGCCGCAAGGCACGGCTCACGCCCACCGGCGAGCAGCTGTACCAGCGCGCGCGCTACCTGGTGGCCGAGGCCGCCGCGCTGGAATCGGCCTCGGCCTGCCTGTCGCTGGGCTGGGAGGCCGAGCTGCGGCTGGCGGTGGAAGTGATCTACCCCAACCGGCGCCTGTTCGATTGCCTGGAGCGCTTCGGCCAGAGCGCCGAACACACGCGCGTCGAGGTGGTGGAGGCCGTGCTGGGCCACCGCAGCTCGCTGCTGGAAGAAGGCGGCATCGACATCGCCATCTACGGCACCGTGCCCACGGGCTATGAGGGTCAGCACCTGATGCGCGTGCGCTTCCTGCTGGTGGCCCACCCGGACCACCCCCTGCACCAGTTGGGCCGCGCCGTCACGCTGCGCGACCTGCGCCAGCACCGCCACCTGGTGGTGCGCGAGACCAGTCCGCAGCGCGGCCACGAGCCGGCGGTGCAGACGCCGCGCCGCTGGACGGTGAGCCACATCTCCACCTCCATCGAGGCCGCGCGCGGCGGCCACGGCTTCGCCTGGCTGCCCGAGGAGTTGATTCGCCCGGACCTGGACGCGGGCCGGCTCAAGCCCCTGCCCATGCGGCGCGGCGGCGAGCGCTTCGCCGACCTGTACCTGGTGTTCGGGGACCGCGAGGGCGCCGGCCCGGCCGCGCAGCGCCTGGCCGAAGTCCTGCTGGCCGACGCGCGCGGGACCGCTTAAGCGCAGCGGCTACCGTTATTCGATCGGCTTGTCGGGCAGCGGCGCGTGCATGCCCACGGCCATGCGGTTCCAGGTGTTGATCTGGGCGATGGTCCAGCTGAGTTCAACGATCTCCTGGTCGTTGAACTGGTCGCGCAGCGCGTCGAAGGCGCTGTCGTGGCCCGCGTGCCCGTCCGGCAGGCGCGTCAATGCCTCGGCCCAGGCCAGCGCCGCGCGTTCGCGCGGGCTGTACAGCACCGTCTCACGCCAGGTGCACAGGCTGTTGATGCGCTGCCAGGCCTCGCCGTGCTGGCGCAGCTCGCGCGTGTGCATGTCGACGCAAAAGGCGCAGCCATTGATCTGCGACACGCGCAGGTCCATCAGCGACATCAGGCCCTTGCCCAGCGTGGAGCGCAGGGTGCTGGCCTTGACGGCGGCCATGGCCTGGTAGGTCTTGGGCGCGATCTCGGTCCAGGGGAGACGGGGAGCGTTCACGGGAATCACCTTTCGTTGTCAGAAGGAATGAAGGAAGCCTTCACCCCTCAAGACGAAGCGGCGCCGTCTCCTGTGACGTAGTTCGTGACCGACGGGTCCAGTTGCGCGTGACCCAGTGCCTGCGCGATGTGCCGCAGCTTGTCGGGGTTGCGCTGCACATGGATGCCAACGACGCGACCGTCCTCGATCCGCAGCGCCTGCGCCGACTCCAGCGCGCCGTCGATGAAGCGCAACAGGCCCCATTCGCCGTTGAGCGGGGCCAGTTCGTAGTGCACGCGGCCCGCGAAGCGCAGGCTGGTGGCCAGGTAGAGCTGCGCGATGCGCTGGCCGCCCAGCAGGGGCACGCCGAAGCTGGGCACCTTGCCACCGCCGTCGCTGATGAGCCGCGCGTCCTCGGCCAGCACGGCCTTCAGGCCGCTGATGTCGCCGCGCGACGCCGCCTCGGCGAAGGCGCTCAGCAGGCGCCGCTGGTCCTCGGGTGGCACGGTCTGGCGCGCGCGCCCGTCCTTGAGCAGGGTGCGCGCGCGGTGCACCAGCTGGCGGCAGGCCGCCTCGCTCTTGCCCAGCGCCGCCGCCACCTCGCCGTACTCGGCCTCGAAGATGTCGCGCAGCAGGAAGGCCGCGCGCGCCTCGGGCGCCAGGCGCTCGAGCACCGCGAGGAAGGCGAGCGAGAGCTGGTCGGCCCGCTCCAGCATCTGCTCGGGCGTGTGCGGTGCCTCGGCCTCGGTGAGGATGGGCTCGGGCAGCCAGGTGCCCACGTACTGCTCGCGCCGCGACTGCGCCGCGCGCAGCCGGTCGATGGCCAGGCGCGTGGTGACGGAGACCAGCCAGGCCTCGGCGTTGGCCACCGCCGCAGGGTCGGTGCCGTGCCAGCGCAGCCAGGCGTCCTGCACCACCTCGTCGGCGTCGGCGGCCGAGCCCAGCATGCGGTAGGCGATGCCACGCAGCCGGGGCCGCAGGCGAAGGAAGCTGTCCAGGGAGTGATCGTTCATGACGCGCCAGACGGATCGGAGGGAGCGATTGTGACCAGGGCCGTGCGACAGCCCGACGGGCGGCTGCCACGATCCTCCGCCGGGCTTGCCCGATCCTGCGAACCCGCGTCCGTTTGACCCCACTGGCGTGGAGGATCGGGTCATTTGCGGGATCATCCCGGCGCCCCCCCACGAATGAAGGCCCCATGCTCAAGCCCGACGACTACCTGAGCGAGATCAACGGCATCATTGCCCGATCCACCGACCGCGACGGCCTCACACCCACCGCGGTGGACCACCTGTTCTTCGCCCGCCAGAGCTCGCCCTCGCTGCCCATGCACACGGCGCAGTGGCCCTGCTTCGCGCTGGTCACGCAGGGCGCCAAGCGCCTCACCTTGGGCGAGGAGGTCTACCACTACGGCGTCGGCGACTGCCTGGTGGTAACGCTGGACCTGCCCGTCATCTCGTGCATCGTGCAGGCCACGCCCGAGCGGCCCAAGCTGAGCCTGGGCATGGCCATCGACGGCGCGCGCCTGCAGGAGGTCCTGTCGCGCGTGAGCCTGCCCAGCGAAGCCTTGCCTGGCGACAGCCCGCGCGGCGTGGCCGTGCACAAGGCACCGCTGGAGCTGCTCGACGCCATGCTGCGCCTGGTGCGCCTGCTCGAGCGCCCGCAGGACATCGCGGCCATGGCGCCGCTGATCGAACAGGAAATCCTCTACCGCCTGCTCACGGGTCCGCACGGCCCCGCCCTGTTGCGCATCGCCTCGGCCAACAGCCCCAGCAACAAGATCGCCAAGGCCATCGCCTGGCTGCGCCAGAACTACAGGCAGCCGCTGCGCATCGAGGCCCTGGCCAGCCAGGTGGGCATGAGCGCCTCGTCCCTGCACCACCACTTCAGCCTGGTCACCGCCATGACGCCGCTGCAGTACCAGAAGCGCCTGCGCCTGCAGGAGGCGCGCCGCCTGATGCTGGTGGAGCGGCTGGACGTGGGCAGCGCCGGCTACCGCGTGGGCTACCAGAGCGCCTCCCAGTTCAGCCGCGAGTACAGCCGCCAGTTCGGTCTGTCGCCGCTGCGCGACCTGGAAAGCGCGCGGGGCAACGGCCAGGGCTACGTGGCCCTGGCCGACGCCCCGGCCTGAGATCAGGCCAGCTTGAAGGGCAGATCGCGCAAGGGCTTGCCGGTGATCCTCGCCAGCGCGTTCGCCCACGCCGGCGCCAGCGGCGGCAGGCCGGGCTCGCCCATGCCGGTGGGCGGGTCGGCGCTGGGCACGGTGTGCACGGCCACCTTCGGCATCTCGGTGATGCGCGCGACGCGGTAGTCGCCGAAGTTGCCCTGCTCGACCACGCCGTCCTTGAGCGTGATGGCCGCGCCGGGCAGGCACATGCCCAGGCCCATCAGCGCCGCGCCCTGCACCTGCGCCTCCACCGTGCGCGGGTTGACGACGAGGTTGCAGTGCACGCCCGCCGTCACCTGGTGCAGCACGGGTTCGCCGTCCTTCACCGAGGCCTCGACCACGTAGGCCACCACCGAATCGAAGCTCTCGTGCACCGCCACGCCCCAGGCGCGGCCCTCGGCCAGCCGTCGCCTGCCGTAGCCGCTCTTGTCCACCGCGAGCTTCAGGGCGTCGCGGTGGCGCGGGTGTTGATCGCCGAACATCGCCAGCCGGTAGGCCACCGGGTCCTGGTTCGTCTCGCGCGCGATCTGGTCGATCAGCGTCTCCATCACGAAGGCGGTGTGCGTGGAGCCCACGCTGCGCCACCACAGCACCGGCACATTGACCTTGGGATGGTGCACGGTCAAACGCATGGGCACGGGGTAAGGCGCGCGCATGCCTTCCACGGCGGTCTGGTCCACGCCGTTCTTCACCATGAAGGGCTCGAAGGGGCTGCCGGCGATGATGGACTGGCCCACGATCACGTGGTCCCAGGCCAGCACGCGGCCGCGCTCGTCGAAGCCGATGCGCGCGCGGTGCAGGTGCATGGGGCGGTAGTAGCCGCCCTTGATGTCGTCCTCGCGGCTCCAGACGGTGCGCACCGGTGCGCGAACCCCCGCCTCGCGCGCGGCGCGGGCGATCTGGCAGGCCTCGACCACGTACTCGCTGCTGGGCACGCCGCGCCGGCCGAAGCCACCGCCGGCCGCCTGCACGTTCACGCGCACCTGCTCGGGCTTGAGCCCCAGGGCGCGCGCCGCGGCCATGCCGTCCAGGCCCGGCATCTGCGTGCCCACCCACAGCGTGGCGCCGCCCTCGGCGAGCTCCACCGTGCAGTTGAGCGGCTCCATCGGCGCGTGCGCGAGGTAGGGAAAAACAAACTCGGCCTCGATGCGCTTCGGCGCCGTGGCCAGCGGCGCCATGTCGGCGTCGAAATGCGTCGCGCCGGGCCGGCCCGCGAGCTCGCGGTACTGGGCGAGCTGGCGCTCGCTGTCGACCTTGTCCACCGCGTCGCTGGCCCAGTCGATCTTGAGCGCGTCGCGCCCCAGCTTGGCGGGCCAGTAGCCCTCGGCCACCACGGCCACGCCCTCGGCGCCGCGGTCCAGCGGCACGCGCAGCACGGCCTTGACGCCCTTCACCGCGCGCGCGGCACCGTCGTCCACCGAGCGCAAGCGGGCGCCGAACACCGGCGGGCGCGCGATCACGGCCGTGAGCTGGCCCGGGCGGCGCACGTCGATGCCGAAGTCCTGCCGGCCGCTGCTCTTGGCGCGCGCGTCCAGCCGCGTGGTGGGCTGGCCGATGAGCTTGAAGCGCTTCGGGTCCTTCAGCGCCACGCGCTCGGGCACGGGCTGCTGCATCGCGGCCTCGGCCAGTTCGCCGTAGCTGGCGCGGCGGCCACCGGGGCCGACGACGTGACCGGCCTCGGTGCGCAGGGTGGCCGGGTCGGCCTTCCAGCGCGCGGCGGCCGCGCCCACCAGCATGGCGCGCGTGCGCGCGCCGAGTTCGCGGTACTGCGTGAAGCTGTTCTTGATGGCGGTGGAGCCGCCGGTGAGGTGCATGCCCGCCAACGGATCGGCGTAGGCCGGGTCATTGCTGCCGAGCTGGCTGCGCACCCGGGACCAGTCGGCGTCCAGCTCCTCGGCCAGGACCATGGGCAGCGCGGTCTGCACACCCTGGCCGAATTCGAGCCGGTTCACGGTGACGGTGACGGTCCCATCGGTGGCAATGGCGACGAAGGCGCCGGGTTGTTGCGTGGGCTTGAGCGCCAGGTCGGGCCCGCCCGCGCCCTGGGCCTGGGCGGCCAGCGGCGCGAGGCCCAGCGCGAAGCCGCTGGCCACGGCGAGCTTGAGGAAGCCGCGGCGCGGCAGCTCGGCCACGCCCTCGGCGGGTGCGCCGTCGCGCGCCAGCATCAGCTGCAGCGCACGGGGCAGTTCGGGGGTGAAGGTGGCGGGCAGCATGTCCGTTCCTCCGTCAGGCGATGGCGCGCGCGGCCTCGGCCACCGCGGCGCGGATGCGCTCATAGGTGCCGCAGCGGCACACGTTGCCGGCCATGGCCGCGTCGATATCGGCGGCGCTCGGCCGCTGGCCCTTGGGCAGGGACTTGAGGAAGGCCGTGGCGCTCATGATCTGGCCGCTCTGGCAGTAGCCGCACTGCGCCACGTCGTGCTTGACCCAGGCCTCGTGCACGGCGCGGCCCACGCGGTCCTCGCCTTGCGCCACGGCCTCGATGGTGGTGATCGCGCGGCCCTCCACGCTGCCCACGGGCGTGATGCAGGAGCGGATGGCCTGGCCATCGAGATGCACGGTGCAGGCGCCGCACAGCGCCGCGCCGCAGCCGAACTTGGTGCCGGTCATGCCCAGGTTGTCGCGCAGGGCCCAGAGCACGGGGGTGCCGGGGTCCACATCGAGCGTGTGGTTCCGGCCATTGACTTGAAGGGTGGTCATGGGGTCTCCCAAGGGAAAAAGCAGGCGGATCGGCCATGCCGGGGCCCAGGCCGCCGGCATGGCCGAGAGTGTTGGCCAACGCCCTCCCGGGGTGTTAGCACAGGGCTGCGAGATGCTTGCCTGATCCTCCAGGCCAGGGCGCACGCGGCCCGGGCCCGCGGGGTGGGGCGCGATCTAGTGAAAACCCTAGGAATGGGGGGTGGCATACTGCCCCTCCCTATAGGTGGTTGCGTCCGCAACCCCAATCCCCGTTTCCCGAGGAGTCAATTTCCATGGATCGCCGTTCCCTCATCAAGAACGCCGGCATCGCCGGCGTGCTCGCCACCGGCATCGCACCCGCGGTGCATGCCCAGGCCGCCGTTCGCTGGCGCCTGGCGTCGAGCTTCCCGAAATCGCTGCCCACCATCTTCGGCTCGGCCGAAAAGTTCTCCGAGACCGTGAAGGCGCTGTCCGGCGGCAAGTTCGAGGTCTCCATCCACGCCGCCGGCGAGATCGTGCCCGCCTTCGGCGTGGTCGACGCGATCCAGGACAGCACCATCGAGATGGCGCAGACCGCGTCCTACTACTTCACCGGCAAGGACTCCATCTTCGCCTTCGGCTGCGCCGTGCCCTTCGGCCTGACCGCGCGCCACATGGACGCCTGGATGGAGCACGGCAACGGCCGCAAGCTCATGGACGAGTTCTACGCCAAGTACAACATCCTCTCCATGAGTTCCGGCAACACCGGCACCCAGATGGGCGGCTGGTACCGCAAGGAAATCAAGACCGTGGCCGACCTCAAGGGCCTGAAGATGCGCATGGGCGGCGGCCTGTTCGGCGAGTCCATGGCCAAGCTGGGCGTGGTGGCGCAGAACATGCCCGCCGGCGAGGTGTACCAGGCCCTGGAGAAGGGCACGCTCGACGCCACCGAGTTCGTCGGCCCCTTCGACGACGAGCGCCTGGGCTTCAACAAGGTCGCGCCCTTCTACCACTACCCCGGCTGGTGGGAAGGCGGCGCCGAGCTGGAGTTCTTCATCAACAAGAAGGCCTTCGACGCCCTGTCCGCCGAGAACAAGGCCATCGTGCGCGCCGCCGGTGCCGTGGCCGCGCGCGACATGACCGCCAAGTACGACGCACAGAACCCCATCGCCCTCAAGCGCCTGGTGGCCTCGGGCACCAAGCTCGTCGCCTTCCCCAAGGCCGTGATGGACGCCGGCTTCAAGACCGCGATGGAGGTGTTCGCCGAGCACGAGGCCAAGTCGCCCGAGTTCAAGAAGATCCACCAGGACATGCGCGCCTTCCAGCGCGACCAGATCCTGTGGAGCCGCTTCTCCGAGTGGCGCTACGACAGCTACATCACCTCGGCCAAGATCTGAACGGTCCGGCCCCGAGACGAAGCCCGCCGCCCGGCGGGCTTTTTTCTTCCGCAGGGCCGGCGCCATGCCGCATCATCGGTCCATGAGCCCACCCCGCCTGTACGCCGCCGAGGCCACGGCCGCCGCCCTGCCCTACCCCGCGCTCGCCGACGCCATCGCCGCGCTGCTGCGCGACCCCACGGTGAAGGTGCCGGCGCGCACCGTGCTGCCGCTGCCCGCGGGCGGCACCTTCTTCGCCATGCCCGCCACCGACGCGCGCGTGGCCATCACCAAGCTGATCAGCTTCGTCGCCGACAACGCCACGCGCGGCCTGCCCGCGATCCAGGGCGACGTGGTGGTGTTCGACGCGCGCGACGGCCGCCGCCTGGCCCTGCTCGACGGTCCCACGGTGACGGCGCGGCGCACCGCTGCCGTCTCGCTGCTGGCCGCACGCACGCTCGCGCCGCGCACCGACGGCCCGCTGCTCATCGTGGGCGCTGGCGTGCAGGGGCGCGCCCACCTGGAGGCCTTCGCCAGCGGCCTGGGCGTGCGGCAGGTTCGCGTGGCCTCACGCAGCGCGGCCAGCGCCGAGGCCCTGGTCGCGCACGCGCGCCGCCTCGGCCTGGACGCCCGGCGCGTGGACGATGCCGACGCCGCGCTGGCCGACTGCCCGCTGGTGGTGAGCGCCACGCCGGCACAGGCCGCGTCGCTGCACGCCTTGCCGCGCGACGACGCCTTCATCGCCGCCGTGGGTGCCTTCACACCCACCATGCTCGAATGGGCGCCCGACGTCTGCCGCCATGTCGCCGCGCGCGGCGCGCTGGCCGTGGACACCCGCGACGCCGATCACGAGGCCGGCGACCTGCTGCAGGCCGGCCTCGACGTGCCCACCGTGCCCACGCTGGCCGACTGGCTGGCGCGCCCGCGCCCGGCAGGCCCGGTGTTCTTCAAGAACTGCGGCTGGGCGGGCTGGGACCTCGCGGCCGCGCGGCTGGTGGCGGCCGGGCTCATCGGAACACAGGCATGAACCACGAACAAGACTTCCACACCGAACCGGTGCGCCGCCTGCGCGCCGACCTCGCGCTCGCGCTGCGCGCCGCCGCCCACTTCGGTCTGTCCGAGGGCGTGTGCAACCACTTCAGCGTGGAGCTGCCCGACGCCTCGGGCCGCTTCCTGCTCAACCCGCGCGGCCTGCTCTGGCAGGAGGTTCAGGCCGAGGACATCGTCATGGTGGACACGCAGGGCCGCGCGCTTGCCGGCCGCCACCCGGTGGAGAGCACGGCCATGCACATCCACGCCGGCGTGCACCGCGTGGCGCGCCAGGCCGTGGTGCTGCACACCCACATGCCCTACGCCACGGCGCTCACGCTCACGCGCGAGCGCGCGCTGGACACCACGCTGTCGCAGAACGCCATGCGCTTCCACGGCCGCGTGGGCAGCGACCCGGTCTACAACGGCCTCGCGCTCGACCACGCCGAGGGTGAGCGCATCGCGCGCGCCATGGGCGGCGCCGACGTGGCCTTCCTCGCCAACCACGGCGTCATCGTCTGCGGCGCGCGAATCGACCACGCCTTCGACGACCTCTACTACCTGGAGCGCGCCTGCATGGCCCAGGTGCTCGCCGCCTCCAGCGGCCTGGCGCTGGCGCCCAGCACGCCCGAGATGGCGGCGCGCGTGGCCGAACAGACCCTGGGCGAACGCCTGCAGTCCGAGCTGTTCTTCGAGGCGCTGCGGCGCAGCCTCTGAGCGTGCCCGATCAGTCCGGCCAGGCGAAACGCGCGGGCGCCTTGTGCACGAAGCGCCGCACCGCCTCGGCGTGCGCTTCGCTGCACAAGGCCAGCGCCTGCGCATCGGCCTCCGTGTCGAGCAGGCCCGCGAGGTCCTGGTCGAAGGACCGGTTCAAGGCGCGCTTGGCAAGCGACAAGGCCAGCGGCGAGGCCTCGCGCAGCGCCGCCGCCAGCGCCATGGCGCGGTCGAGCAGGGTCTGCGCGGGCAGCACCTCCATCGCCAGCCCCAGCGCCAGCGCCTCGGTCGCGTGAACCTCGCGCGCGGAGAACACCAGTTCCTTGGCGCGCTGCAGGCCCACCACACGCGGCAGCGTGTGCAGCGCGCCGCAATCGGGCACCAGGCCCACGCGCCCGAACACCATGCACAGGCGCGCGCGCGCGCTCAGCAGCACCAGATCCGCCAGCAGCAGCAGGCTGAAGCCGGCGCCATAGGCCACGCCGTCCACGGCGGCGATCACCGGCCTGTCGAAACCGTGCAGGGCCTCGGTCATGTGGCGATAGCGCGCCATGCCCGCCCGGGCTTCGGGCGCGCCGCGAGGACCGGCCTCGCCCATGCCCTTGACGTCGCCGCCGGCGCAAAAGTGTTCGCCCGCGCCGTGCAGCACCAGGACGCGCACGTCTTCGCGCGCGCGCAGCGCTTGCAGCGCCTCGGTCAGCTCATCGGCCATGCGGCGGCTGATGGCGTTGCGCGCCTCGGGGCGGTTGAGTGTCAGGCGGGCCACGCCGCCGTTGACGCCGAGCAGCAGGGTTTCGTACGTGTCCATCGCTGCCCCCGGGTTCAGAGCACGGCCTTCCCGCGCAAGGCCGCGATGGCGGCCTCATCGAGCCCCAGCACCTCGCGCAGCAGCTCGTCGGTGTGCTGCCCCAGCACCGGCGGCGCCATGGGCGCGCGGTCGGCCACGCCAGTGAAGCGGATCGGGCTGCCACAGAAGCGCGTGGGGCCGGCCTGCGCGTGCTCGGCCGTGAGCGCCACGCCACGGTGCTGCACCTGGGGGTCGGCGAACACCTCGGGGTAGGTGTTGACCGGGCCGCTGGGAATACCGGCGTTCTTGAGCGCGGCGAGCAGCTCGGCCGAGGCCCAGCGCGCGGTGATGGCGCCGAAGGTCGAGGCCAGCTCCTTGCGGTGGTGCAGGCGATCGCTGTTGGTGGCGAAGCGGGGGTCGCGCGCCAGCTCGGGATGGCCCAGCACCTCGCAGAACTGGCGGTATTGCTCTTCGCTGCCGCAAATGACGATGACGCTGCGGTCGGCGCAGGCAAAGGCCTGCGAAGGCAAACCGCCGTTGCCCTCGGTGCCGCGGCGCGGCGGCACCTGGCCGGTGGCGAGGTAGGTCGCCACCGAATGCGTTTGCGCCACGATGGTGCTGTCGAGCAAAGCGATGTCGATGTGCGCGCCCTCGCCCGAGTGGGTGTCGCGCTCGTACAGCGCAGCCAGCACACCGGCGGTCGCGAACTGGCCGGCCATGAAGTCGGCCAAGCTGGGCCCGGTCTTCATGGGGCCGCCGCCGGGCACGCCGTCGGGCAGGCCGGTCACGGACATGAGGCCACTCATGGCCTGGAACACCGTGTCGTAGCCGGGCTGCGCGGCGTAGGGTCCGGTCTGGCCGAAGCCCGTGACGGAGCAATACACCAGGCGCGGGTTCACGCGCTTGAGCGAGTCGTAGTCCAGGCCGTAGCGCTGAAGGTCGCCGACCTTGTAGTTCTCGATCAGCACGTCGCTGCGTTCGACGAGTCGGCGCACCAGGTCCTGGCCCTCGGGGCGGGCGAGGTCGATGGTGATGGAGCGCTTGTTGCGGTTGGCCGAGAGGTACATGGGCGACTCGCGCGTGTCGCGGCCCTCGCGGTCTTTCAGGAAGGGCGGTCCCCAGCGGCGCGCCTCGTCGCCGCGCCCCGGGCGCTCTATCTTGATGACCTCGGCGCCGAGGTCTCCCAGGGACTGCGCGGCCAGCGGCGCGGCGAGGATGCGGCTGAGGTCCAGGACCCGGATGCCGGTGAGGGGCAGGCGTTTCATGTGCGGGTCTTTCCTGAACTCATGTCATGCGGGCCAGGCCTGACCGGCCGCGAGTTGGAACTGGCGATCCGCCGCACCCAGTTCCGATTGCAGGCGCCGCGCGCGGTAGGTCCAGCGGTGCAGCGGGTGCTCCAGCGTGAGGCCCATGGCGCCCATGAACTGATGCAGGTCGTAGGCCACCGGGCGCACGGCCTGCTGCGCCTGGCCCAGGGCCAGCGCGGCCGGCACGCTGCCCGCCGCCGCCGCCAGCGCCAGCCAGCGCACGCCCTCCACGGCCACGGCGCTGTGCGCCAGCCGGTGCTGCACGGCCTGCAGGCTGCCCAGCGGGCGGCCGAACTGGCGCCGGTCGCTCACATGCTGCACCACGCTGGTCAGCGCGGCCGACAGGCAGCCGGCGATCTCGGCGGCGAGTGCCACGCGCCAGAGGTCCAGGCACGCCTTCGGGTCAGCGTCGAGCCGCCGCCAGGGCAGGGCCTCGGGCGCGACCAGTTCGCCCATGGGGTAGGCCCACAGGCTCTCGACCTCGCGCGCGTCGCCCGGCGCCAACGCCGCGGCGAACACCCCATCCGCTTCGATGGCCACCGCGCAGGCCGCCTGCGCGAGAAAGCGCGCCGGCGTGTGCCGGTCCTCGCCCAGCACCGCGCACACGCGCGGCAGGCCCAGCCGCGGCGCCAGCAGCGCCGACGCGCCGAGCTCGGTGCAGAACGGCAGGCGCGCCAGGGCGATCACCATCGCGGCGGCGGCAACGGGGCCCAGGCCTTCGGTGGTCACGGCCTCGAAGTAGCCGCCCTGCTCCAAGTCTCGGTCCAGTTCGGGCACGCACTCCACGCGCGCCGGCGCGGGCGTTCGCGCGAGGTGGTGCTGCACCACCTGCTCCACCGCGTCGAGCAGGGCGCGCTGGTCGTCGTTGAGTTCAAAGTTCATGCGCGGGCCTCGCGCGGCAGCTTCAGGAAGTCCTGCGCCACCAGGTTGAGCTGGACCTCGGCCGCGCCCGCCGCGATGCCGGCGGCGATGGCGCGCTCGTGGTGCGAGAGGTGCAGCGGGAAGGCGTCGCTGCAGTAGGTATCGGGCAAGAAATGCATGCCGAAATCGGACACCAGGTGGTCGGCCGCGATCACGGCCGTTCGGGCCACGTTGGCGTCGGCCATGGGCGGCAGGCCGCGCGCACGCTGGTCGATCACGCGGTAGACCAGCAGGCGCGCCGCTTCGATGGCGGCCAGCGCCTGGCCCGCACGCGCCCGGATCAGCGGATCGTCGAAGCGGCCTTGCGACTGCAGTTGGCGCACCATGCCGTCGAGCACGCGGCGCGAGAAGGCGTAGCGCGCGATGCCCACGCGCTCGTGCGACAGCGCCCAGCCGATGATGGGCCAGGCCTGCCCTTCCTCGCCGAGCAGCGCATCCGCCGGCACCACGACCTCGTCGAAGAAGACCTCGTGGATGTCCCCCTCGCCAATCAACGAGGGAATGCCGCGCACGGTGATGCCCGGCGTGTCCATCGGCACGAGGAAGATGCAGATGCCTTGGCGACCCGCGCCGCCGGTGCGCGCGAGCAGGAAGCAGGTCTGCGCCAGGCCGGCGTACGAGGTCCAGATCTTGGAGCCGTTGATCACATAGTCCTGGCCCCGCCGCTCGGCGCGCGTGCGCAGGGCCGCGAGATCCGAGCCCGCCGACGGCTCGGAAAAGCCCTGGCACCAGATCGCCTGGCCCGCGGCCATCGGCGGCAGGTAGCGCCGCTGCTGCGCCACCGAGCCGAAACGCATGATGGTCTGGCCGATGAAGTTGACGTTCATGTACTGCGCGCCGCGCGGCTCGCCAGCGGCCCAGAGCTCTTCACCGATGATGAAGTGATGCCAGGGGGGCGCGCCGCTGCCACCGTGCTCCACTGGCCAATGCGGCACCAGCAGGCCGGCCTCGGCCAGCTTCGGGCAGAAGTTCAGCGAGAAGGCCGTCTGCGCCGGGCTGCCCGGGCCGTGGCGGCTCAGGCGCTCCCAATCGGGCGGCAGTTCGCGCGCGAGCAGGTCGCGCACGCGTTCACGCAAGGCCGTCTGCTCCTCAGTCCACGAGAAATCCATGTGCGTCCTGTCGTTCTTTCAGGCGGGTGCGGCGTCGCGGTTGACCTGATGCAGGTAACTCAGGTAGCCCATGGGTACGAAGCTGCCGCCGTTGACGCCGATCACCGTTCCACTGGTCCACGCGGACGCGTCGCTCACCAGGTAGGCACAAAGCGGCCCCACGTCCTCCGGGCGACCCAGGCGCCGCAGCGGCACGGTCTGCACCTGGCGACGGATGCGTTCGGGCGTGTCGAAGGTCTTCGCCAGCTCATCCGTCATCACCACGCCGGGCGCCACCGCGTTCACGCGGAGGCCACGATGGCCCCACTCGGCGGCCATGGTGCGCGTGAGGTTCTCCAGCGCCGCCTTGGCCGCGCCGTAGTGCCCCGTGCCCGGGTTGGGGTACGAGGCGCTGCGCGAGCTGATGTTGACGATCGATCCCCCGCGCGCCATGGCGCGCGCGGCGGCCTGAGCAGCGAAGAACGCGGCCTTGAGGTTGAGGTCGACCACGCGGTCCCACTGCGCCTCGCCGATGGAGTCGAGCGGCCCGACGTCGGCGGGGCTGGCGCTGCCGGCGTTGTTGATCCAGCCGTCGATGGCACCGAAACGCTCCAGCGCGGCGGCGATGAGGCGATCGCGGTCCTCGGCGCGGGTGATGTCTCCGGCCACCGCAAGGGCCTGCGCGCCAAGGGCCTGAACCCCTCGCACCGTGTCGTCCAGCGCTGCAGCGTCGCGTCCCGACACCACCACGTTGGCACCGCAGCGCGCCATCGCGTCCGAAATGCCGCGCCCGATGCCCTTGCCGCCGCCGGTGACCACGACAGTCTTGCCCGCGAGCGAAAACAGTGCAGCCGCGCTCATTGCGGCTGGTAACCGATCTGCTTGGCCGCGGCGGCCCACATGTCGTGCTCGGCCTTCACGGTCTGCGCGTGCACCTCGGTGCCGCCGCCCACTGGCACCACGCCGGCCTGCGCCAGGCGCTCGCGGATGGACGCGTCCTTGAGGACCTCGTTGTAGGCGGCGTTGAGTTTCTCCACCACCGCGTCGGGCGTGCCGGCCGGCACCCAGATGCCGTACGAGAACGCGAACGTAAGGTCGCGCACGCCCACCTCGGCCAGCGTGGGCACGTCGGGCAGCGAAGGCGAGCGCTCCTGCGCCCCGTGCGCGATCGCCTTGATGCGACCCTCTTTGATCATGCCCAGGTAGAACACCGGCACGTCGATCCCCATCTGGATCTCGTTCGTCATCAGCGCCGTGGCCACCTGCGTGGAGCCCTTGTACGGAATGGCCACCGCCTCGAAGCCGGCCTTGGATTTCAGCATCTCGGTAGCCAGAAGGATGCTGCCGGCCGTGTGCGAGTAGTTCAGCTTGCCCGGGTTCGCCTTGGCGTAGGCCAGGAACTCGCTGAAGTTGTTCACCGGCATCGCGCCAGGAACCATCAGCGTCATGCCACCGCGCGCGATGCTCACCACCGACCTCAGCGACTTGAGGATGTCGAACTTCAGGTCCTTGATGAGCACGGGCGTGAGGCTGCCGCCACCCAGCCACAGCATGGTGTAGCCGTCGGCCGGCTGCTGCGCCACGTGCTGCGAGCCGATGATGGCCGCGCCACCGGGCTTGTTCTCCACCACCACCGGCTGCCTGAGCACCGCGCCCAGCTTCTCGGCGAAGGCACGCGCCATGGTGTCGGAGCCGCCGGCCGCAAAGGGCACCACCAGCTTCACGGGCCGGTTCGGGAAATCGGCCTGCGCCCAGGCGCCGCCAGCGGCGGTGGCCAGGGCCAGCGCGGTGGCGGCCGCGCGCGCCAGCCAGCGGCGGCACGGGGAAGAAGGGCGGTGGAACGGCGGGCGGGGCATGGGTGTGTCTCCTGTTTCAATTGATGGAACATCTGACCTGCATGCCTGGAAGCGGCCAGTGGGGCGCGATTCTAGGAACGGCCTTATTCCTATGGAACCTGGCGGCCATCTTCGTAGGGAAAACACATTCCCAATGTTCCACAATGTGGACAGAATGCTCGAATCGAAACCTCGAAACGCTGGAACCATGCCCCGCAGCGCCGCGCCGCCACCCCCCAGTTCCGACGGCACGCAGGCCGTGCACCGCGCGGCCAGCATCCTGCGCGCCATCGCCCAGGCCGGCGCCGAAGGCGATTCGCTCGCCGGCATCGCGCAGCGCCTGGTATTGCCTCGCTCCACGGTGCACCGCATCCTGGGCTGCCTGCTCGACGAGCGCCTGGTCGAGCGCGCCGATGGTCGCCGCTACCGCATGGGCCCGTTGATCCACGAGTTCGGTCTCACGCCCGCCGCGGGCTCGCAGGACGTGAGGCGCTGGCGCCACGCGGTGGAGGCGGTGGCGGCGCGCACGGGTGTCACCGCGTACCTGATGCGGCGCAGCGGCACCGAGGCCGTGTGCCTGCTCAAGGTGGATGGCAACGCGGTGGTGCGTTTCGTGCCGGTGGACGTGGGCCAGCGCCGCCTGCTCGGCGTGGGCGCGGGCGCCACCGCCCTGCTGGCCGCGCTCGAGCCCGCGCGCGCCGATGACATGATCCGTGCCGTGGCACCGGGGCTCGAACGCTACCCGCGCCTGAACACCGACAGCCTGCGCGCCGCCGTGACCCTGGTGCGCCGCAGCGGCTTCGCCATCAGCCAGGGCACGGTGGTGGACGACGGTTTTGGCATGGGCCGCGCCCTGCCCGCGAGCGAGGGCACGCCGCACCTGGCCATCAGCATCGCCGCGCACGCCACCATGGTCACGGAGTCGCGCATCGTGGCGTGGAAGAAGGTGATCGTGGAAGAGGTGCAGGCGGCGGGGCCTGCCCGGGCCCGCGACTAGCCACCGCGCGCCGCCGCCTGCGCACCCGCCCGCCGCCCCGACACGAAGGCCCAGGCCAGGTGGTGGCCGTGGCCCTTGAGCAGCAGGCCGCCCTGCCCCGTGGCGCCGGCCGCGTACAGGCCCTCGATGGGACGGTCGTCGGCGTCGAGCACGCGGTGACGCGTGTCCACCATCAGCCCACCCTCGCTGTGCACGAACACCGGGCGCACCGGGCCCAGCGCCACGTACGGCCCGTCGCCCAGCGAACGCTCGGCCACCGAGCGGGCCAGGGCGTTCGCGTCCAGGCCCAGCCGCGCCGCCAGCGCGGCCACGCTCGGCGCCTCGGTGAACACGTCGGGCCGGTTGCGGCGGTAGTCGTCGATGTAGGCGTAGGCGATGCCGGGCGCGGTGGAGATGAAGTTCGGCCAGGCGCCAAAGCGTTGCGCGAGCGCGCGGTCCAGCACGATGTAGCCCTGCTTGTCCGGCTGGTCGGCCAGGCGCCAGGCCGATCGGTCGAGTTCGTCGCCGAAGCGCTCGCCGCGCCGGTTCACCAGCGCCGCGCCGGCCTCGAACAGCGCCATCGACGGCGCCAGCGCGGTGGTCAGGAACTTCATCATCAGCGGGCGCAACAGGGCCGCCGGCAGGTGAGCGAGCGACCAGCCCATGAGGCTGGCCAGCCAGCGCCAGGGCGGCAGGCGGCGCACGAAGGTTTCGGTGGCGGGCGCGATGAAGCGGATCTCGGGGCCGAGCGCGAGCCCGCCGTTGACGATGCGCGCGCCCAGCGATTCGGCCAGGCGTTGGCCGTCGCCGGTGGCCGTGGGGTTCACGCCCTCCACGCGCGATTCCTGCTCGCCCATGAAGCGGCGCTTGTAGTCCGGGTCGTTGGTGAAGTCGCCCGCGGCCAGCACCACGCCGCCGCGCGCTTCGAAGCGTAGGTGGCCGTTGGGCCCTTGCGCTTCGACGCCCACGACACGCTCTTCCTTTTTCAGCAGCGAGACGATGCGCACACCGCAGCGGATCTCCACGCCCGCACGGCGCGCGCGCCGCTCCAGGTGGTAGATGAACGAGCGCGAGTTCGGCAGCACGTTGTGCATGCGCGGCTGGCGGTGCGGCGGCTCGGGCATGGGGCCCATGAAGCGCACGCCCGAGTCCAGCAACCACTGGAAGGTCTCGGGGATGTGATCGCACAGCACGCGGCGCAGCTCGGGGTTGTCGCGCGCATCGAGGTCGCCCGCGAAGCCCGGCATGTCGGCCCAGTGGTCGGCCGGGCTGTCCACGATGCCGCGTCGCCGCTGGTGCGGCGTGCCGGTGGACGTGACCGAGCCGATGGACCAGGCAGTGGAGCCACCGAGGCGTTGATTCTTCTCCAGCAACAGCACGCGGGCCCCACGCTCGCGCGCTTCGATGGCGGCGGCCAGCGCGGCGCCGCCACCGCCCACCACGATCACGTCGTGCATCGGTGCCTCAATCGAGCTTGATGTTGGCCGCCTCGATCACGGCGCTCCACTTCTTGGTTTCGTCCTGGTTGCGCTTGGCCGCTTCGGCCGGTGTGCCGCCCAGCACCACCACGCCCAGGCTGTCCCAACGCTTCACCAGGTCGGCGTCTTTCAGGACCGCGTTGATGTCGGTGTTGAGCTTGTTCACCACGGCCACCGGCACACCCTTGGGCGCGGAGATGGTGTACCAGGGCACCGACGCGTAGCCGGGCAAACCGGCCTCGGCCACCGTGGGCACGTCGGGCAGGCTGGGGTTGCGCGTGGTACTGGTCACGGCCAGCGCGCGCACCTTGCCCGAGGGCAGGTGCTGGTGCGCGGTGCCCAGGCTGTCGAACATGAAGTCGATGCGGCCACCGAGCAGGTCGGTCATGGCGGGCGCGCCACCGCGGTAGGGCACGTGCACCACCTCGGTTTTGCTCATGTAGCGGAACAGCTCGGCCGCCATGTGCATGGCCGATCCGTTGCCGGCCGAGCCGTAGCTCAGCTTACCGGGCTGGGCCTTCATCAAGGCGAGCAACTCGCTCACCGATTTCGCGGCCAGGTCCTGGCGCACCAGCAACACGCTGGGGCTTTCGGCCACCAGGATCACGGGCTGCAGCTCGGTGTTGGGGTCGTAGCGCAGGTTGGGGTAGAGCTTGGTCGCGCCGTTGTGAGCGATGGTGGCCAGCACCAGGGTGTAGCCGTCGGCCGCTCCTTTGGCCACCTGCTCGCCGCCGGTATGGCCACCCGCGCCAGGCTTGTTCTCCACCACCACGCTCTGGCCCAGGCGAAGTGAGAGCTTCTCGGCCACGCCGCGCGCGAGCAGGTCGGCTGGTCCACCGGCGGCGTAAGGCACGACGAGGCGGATCGGCTTGCTGGGGTAAGCGTCCTGCGCGGTGGCGGCCAGGGCGGCGGCGCTCATGGCAAGGCCCAGCAGGGCCACGCAAACGGTCTTCTTGATCATGTGGTGTCTCCGGTCGTTGTCGTGTTCAGTCGAGCTTGAGGTTCGCGGCCTCGATCACGCGCGTCCACTTGGTGGTCTCGCTCTGGATGAAGGCACGGGCCTCGGCCGGCGAGTTGGGCGCGAAGCCCATGCCCAGGGCGTTGTAGCGCTCGGCCACGTCGGGCGCGGCAAGCAGCTTCTGCACGTCGCGGTTGAGTCTGTCCACCAGCGGCGTGGGCGTGCCCGCGGGCGCCGCCAGCGTGAACCACGAGGTGCCGCTGAAGCCCGGCACGCCGGCCTCGGCGATGGTGGGCAGCTCGGGAAAGCGCGGGTCGCGCTTCGGCCCGGTGACGGCCAGCGCGCGCAGGCGCCCCCCGCGCACGTGCGCCATGCCAGAGGACATGTTCTCGAACATCACGTCCACCTGGCCGCCGATGAGGTCCGCCAGCGCCGGGCCGCTGCCCTTGTAGGGCACATGGTTCATGCGCTGGCCGATGGCGAGCTGGAACAGCTCGGTGATCATGTGGATGGAACTGCCCGGCCCGGCCGAGGCGTAGTTGATGCCCGCCGGCTTGGCCTTGGCCTCGGCCAGGAAGTCGGCGAAGGTCTTGAAACGCGAGTTCGCCGGCACCACCACGATGTTGGAAGCCTCGCCGATGACCAGGATCGGCTGAAGCTCCTTCGCCGGGTCGTAGGCGAGCTTGCTGTAGCTCGCGTAGGCGGCGTGGATGCCGATGGTGCCCACCATCAGCGTATGGCCGTCGGCCGGCGAGCGCGCCACGAACTGCGCGCCCAGGTGGCCGCTGGCGCCGGGCTTGTTCTCCACGATCACGGTCTGGTTGTAGAGCGGCTGCAGGCGCTCGGCGATCAGACGCGCCAGGATGTCGACCGCGCCGCCGGGGGCCAGCGGCGCGACGATGCGGATGGGCTTGGCCGGGTAGTCCTGCGCGAGGCCCCGGCCGGGCAGCGCGGCGGCGAGCAGGCCGGCGCCGGCCGCCTGGAGGAAGTGGCGTTTGTTCATGCGTGTTGTCTCCGGAAGTCGTCCAGCGTGACGACGGGCCGCTGCCCATAGGGCAGGTCCCATCGCGAGTGGTTGCCGCGGTCCACGATCTGCACGGGCAGTTCGATGCGGGCGGGAATGGCCTCGCCGCGCAGGTGGCGCACGGCGCATTCGGTGGCCAGGTAGGCCATCTGCATGGCGTTGAAGTCGGCCGTGGCGAGCATGCGGCCGGCGGCGATGGCCTCAATGGCCTGCGGGATGGCGTTCACGCCCACCACGGCAGCGCGCTGGCCCGCACCATCCAGCGCGTCGAGCACGCCGATGGCCATGATGTCGTTGGCCACCAGGCAGGCGTCGACGGGTCCGTGCGCGGCCAGCCAGCACGCGGCACGCTCGCGCGCCACGTCGCGCGCGTAGTCGCCGGCGATCTGGCCCGCCCACGAGACGCCGGGCGCGCGCCCGGCCGCCGCGCGAAAGCCGCGCAGGCGCTCCTGGCTGGTGTACGACGGTTCGGGGCCCGTGACCACCAGCACGCGCCCGCGCCCGCCGAGGTGGGCGTGCAGGTGGTCCGCGATGGCCTGTGCGAGCGCGAAGTCGTCCGAGCTCACGTAGCCGACCATGGGCGCGGCGTCGATGGGGTTGACGAAGCCGACCATGGGGATGCCGGCGGCGGCGATGCGGCGGATCGCGGGGTCCACCCGGGTCGCGTGCACGGGCGAGAGCACGAAGGCGTCGGGCCGCGGGTTCAGGGCCAGGGCCTCGTCGATCAGCCGGATCTGCTCCTCGGGGTCGTCCGGCGTCTGCGGCACGAAGTGCAGCACCTCGGCGCCCCCCAGGGCAGCGGCCGCGCGCTCCGCCCCCAGGCGCGCCGCGCCATAGGCCGGGTTGGTCAGGTTCTTGGTGAAGACGGCAAGGCGCATCATGTTTCGCCGCCGGGCCGCCCCAAGGCGAAACGCGCCCCCTTGGGGGCCAGAGAGCGACACGCAGTGCGCGAACGTGGGGGCGCCATGTTCAGACCATGCCGCCGTTGGGCTGGATGATCTGGCCGTGTACCCACGAGGCCTTGTCGGATGCGAGAAAGGCCACGACCTCGGCCACTTCCTCGGGACGGCCCACGCGGTTGAAGGGGCTCATGCCGGCCGAGCGGGCGATGGCCGCCTCGTCCTTGCCGGCGCGGAACAGGTCGGTGTCCACCGGGCCCGGCGCCACGCCGTTGACGCGGATGCCACGCGGCGCGAGCTCCTTCGACAGGGAACGCAACAGGCTTTCAACGCCGGCCTTGGTGGCCGTGTAGGCCCCGCCGCCGGGCACGGCCACGCGCACCATAGAGGTGGTCAGTCCGATGATGTTGCCGCCGTCGGCTACGTGCTTCGCCGCGGCGCTCAGCACGTTGAAGGCGCCGACCAGGTTCACCTCCACCACCTGGCGGAAGTTCTCCGGATCGTATTGCGCGAGGGGACCGGGCGGCACGTTGATGCCGGCGTTGGCCACCACGCAATGCGGCGCGGCGCCAAAGTCCCTCGCGACGTCGGCAAACACCTGGGCCACCTGCGCGGGCTCGCGGATGTCGACCCGGTAGCCCCTGGTGGTGGCGCCGCCGAGGGTGGCCGGCAGATTCGGCGCACTGTTCACGAAGGTGTAGGCCACGTTATGGCCGCTCTCGGCCAGCGCCTTCACCGTGGCCGCGCCGATGCCACGCGTGCCGCCGAACACCAGGGCGATCTTGTTCTTGCTCATGGAAACTCCTGTGGGATGGATGCGGCTCAGGCCTTGAAGGGCTTGCCGTACGCCGGCTCTTTGTACGGAATGGGGGGCAGCTGCCAGGTGCCCGTTGAAGGCGGGCGCACGTCGGCGTCCACGTGCACGTCGATCACGCAGGGGCGCTGGTTCTTCAGCGCCTGCTGCACGGTGGCGCCCAGGTCCTGCGGGCGCGTCACGGTGTAGCCGTCGGCCCCGCAGGCGCGGGCCCAGGCCGCGAAGTCGGGGTTGTAGCGCTCGCCGCTCTGGCCCTTGTAGAAGGCGGTGCCGATCTCGCGGCCGTCGAACAAGCCGTACTGCAGGTCGCGGATGGCGCCCCAGGCGAAGTTGTTCCAGACGATCCAGACCACCGGCAGGTTGTGCTCCACCGCCGTGCACAGCACGTAGGGCGCCATGGTGAAGCCTCCGTCGCCCACCACCGCCACGCAGGGTCGGCCCGGCGCGGCCAGTTGCGCGCCCATCACGCCGCAGACGCCGAAACCCATGCTGGAGTAGCCCCAGCTGTTGAGCATGCTTTGCGGGCGCAAGGACCGCCAGAACTGCATGAACCAGTTGTGGTGCACGCCGGAATCGAGCGCGAGGATCACGTCATCGGGCAGCACCTTCTGCAGCGTGTCCACCACGAACTCCGGACGCAGCGGGGTAGTGGAGTCGCCGAAATGCGGCCGCACGAAGGCCTCCCACTGCGCCTGCCAGCCGCGCACCTGCTCCAACCAAGGCGCATAACGCGCCGCCCGGATCTCGGGGCGCTGCGCCAGGGCCTTGAGCAGCTGGCGCATGAAGACCTGGATGTCGGCGATCACGCCGAGGTCGGGCGCGTAGTTGCGACCCAGCTCCTGCGGGTCGATGTCCACGTGAACCAGGCGCGTCTTCGGGAAGTTCCACGAGTAGCCCTCGTGCCAGCTCGAGGAGCTGCGGTCGTCGAAGCGCGTGCCCAAGGTGATCACGAGATCGGCGCGGCGGCCGGCCTCGTTGGCGGGATAGGCGCCGTTGCGGCCGATGAAGCCCAGGGCCAGCGGGTGGTCGCCACGGATGCAGCCCATGCCGTTGGGCGAGGTGATGACAGGAACGCCCAGCTGCTCGGCCAGCGCGGTGACCTCGGGGCCGGCCTCGGACAGGGTGGCGCCGTGTCCGATGAAGAGCACGGGCTGGTGCGCGGCGGCGAGCAGATCGAGCGCCAGGGCCAGGTCGGCCTCGCTCGCGCCCGGGCGGTGCGCGCGCTGCAGGTGGGAGGCCGGAGGCAGCTCGACATCCGCCTCTTCCTGGTACACGTTGTAGGGAATGTCCAGGTTCACCGGCCCCGGGCGGCCCGTGACCATGGTGTCCATGGCCTGGCGCAGCGCCAGCGGCAGCATGTCCACGCGCGAGGGCTGGAAGGCGCGCTTGACCACCGGGCGCATGACCTGCGCGAAATCGGCCTGGTTGTGCGTGTAGAGCTCCTGGAAGGGCGCGCGATTGTGCTGCGAGGTCGGTACGTTGGAGGTGATGCACAGGAAGGCCGATGAGTCCGACAGCGCGGTCGCGCAGGACATCACCATGTTGGCCGAACCCGGACCGGTGGAGGTGAGCGTGGCCACCGGCTGGTGCTTCACGCGGAAGTAGGCGTCGGCCATGTGGCCGGCGCACTGCTCGTGGCGCGGTGAGATCAGTTGCAGCCGGTCGCGCACGTCGTACAGCGCGTCGAGGATGCCGACGTTGCCGTGGCCGCAGATGCCGAAGATGTAGGGCACCTTCTCCTGCACGAGGTACTGGGCGATCAGTTCGCCGCCTTTCATTCGGGGCATGGTCGTGTTCCCTTGTTTCCGTTCAATTCATCGTGAAGGTGATGACCCGTTCTTCGGTCATCTCGTGCACCGCGTAGCGCGGGCCCTCGCGTCCGAAGCCGCTGTCCTTGGAGCCACCATAGGGCATCAGGTCCACGCGCGAGCTCGACGTTTCGTTCACGTGCACACCGCCCACCTCGAGCTGGTGCGCCGCCGCGAAGGCTTCGTCGAGCTGGTGAGTGAAGATGCCGGTGGCCAGGCCGAAGGGCGTGGCGTTGACGCGCGCGATGGCCTGCTCCAGCGTACTGAACGGCAGGATGCAGACCACCGGGCCAAAGATCTCGCTGCAGCTCACGCGCATGTCGTCGCGCAGCCGGGTCAGCAGCGTGGGCGGCACCACCGCGCCCTGGCGCGGACCGCCGGCCAGGCGCTGCGCGCCCGAGGCCACGGCCTCCTCGATCCAGGCCTCGATGCGGATGGCCGCGTCTTCGCTGATCACGGGACCGACGAAGGTCTTGTTGTCGCTCGGGTCACCGTACGGCAAGGCCTGCACCATGTCCGCCAGTCGGGCCTCGACCTCGGCCCGCAGGGACTCGTGCACCAGCAGCAGCTGCACCGAGGTGCAGACCTGCCCCGCCTTGCGGTAGCCTGCGTTGACGATCTTGGGCAGGGCGGCATCCAGGCGCGCGTCCTCGCAGAGGATGGTGCAGGCGATGGAGCCCAGCTCCATCTGCGTGCGGCGCAGGCCCGCGGCCTGCTGGATCTGGCGGCCCACCTCGGTGCTGCCGGTGAAGGCGAAGAAGCGCACCCGGTCGTCGGCCTGCAGCCAGCGCACCACCTCGCCGCTGCCGTGCAGCACGTTCAGGAAACCCTTGGGCATGCCGGCCTCCAGCAGCACCTCGGCCAGCAGGCAGGCCGTCATCGGCGTGTGCGTCGAGGGTTTGAGGATCACCGCGTTGCCCGCAGCGAAAGCCGGCGCCACCTTGTGCGTGACGGTGTTCAGGGGCGAGTTGAAGGGCGTGACCGCCGCCACGACACCCAGCGGCACGCGGATGGTGAAGCCGATGCGACCCGCCGCGCCGGGCGCGCCGGCCAGCGGGATGACCTCGCCCGCGAGGCGGCGCGCCTCGTCGGCCGACAACTTGAGCGTCTGCAGGCAGCGGCGCACCTCACCCGCCGCATCGCTCTGCGTGAAGCCGGCCTCGCGCTGCATGGCGCGCACGAAGGCGTCGTTGCGCGCTTCCAGCAGCGCGGCCGCGCGCTCCAGCACCACGCCGCGCTCATAGGCGGCGGGCACGCCGCGGCGAAAGGCCGCGTGCGCCGCGTCCACCGCACGGCGCGTCTGCTCCTCGTCCGCCTGGGTGAGCTCGGCGAAGGGTTGCAGCGTGTACTTGTCGCGCACGCTGGCGCGCGGCCCCTGGCCATCCACCCATTCGCCGTCGATAAGCTGGCGCAGGGCGCCCTGCCGCGCCGCGTCCACCAAGGCCGATGCCTGACGGTCCATCACAGGCTCTCCTCTTCGTCCGACGCGGGCGTCGTGATCACCAGGAACACCAGGCCGGCGGTGCCGGTGTTGTGGAAGCTGTGGCGAACGCCCGGTGGCACGTGGACAAAGTCGTTCGGGCGCATCAGGTGGCGCTGCTCGTCCAGCGTGAGAACGCCCTCGCCTTCGAGCACGTAGTAGACCTGCTCCTGGATCTTGTGCACGTGCTCCTGCACGTAGGCCATGGGCGCGTAACGCGAGAGGCGGACGTCCAGGCGTTGGCTGCCGGTGGTCTCGGGGCCGGCCAGCTCCTTGGACAGGGCGCCGCCGAAGTGGCCGGGGTACTCCTTCCACAGCAGCTTCGCCATCTGCTCCACCAGCGCGGAGCCGGGGGTACGGGGGTTTGGGTTCATGGGCATTCCTGTGTCGTATCGGGTGAGGGGATTCGGTCCGCCGGCTCAGAGCCAGAGGATCTTCTTGCGGTAGTCAAGGTCGGTGAGCAGAGGCTCGGCCGGCCCTTCGTGGAACACGGCGCCGCGCTCCAGCGCGTAGACGCGGTCGGCCAAGGCGAGCACCAGGTCCAGGTTGTGTTCGACGATGACGATGGACACGTGCTGGCGCAGGCGATCGAAGGCCGTGAACAGCTCCTGCACCACGGTGGGCGCCAGTCCTTCGAACGGTTCGTCGAGCAGCAGCAGGCGCACATTGCCCGACAGCGCGCGCGCCACCGCCACCATCTGCTGCTCGCCGCCGGAGAGGTAGTCGGCCGCGATGTGCATGCGCTCCTTGATGCGCGGGAAGAATTCGAAGATCTTCGCTTCGTCCCAGACAACGCCGGTGCTGCCGTCGGTGGGGCGTGCCAGGCGGCCCAGCTCCAGGTTCTCGGCGACGGTCATGCCCGCGAACAGGCCGCGACCCTGCGGCACGTAGCCGATGCCCAGCCGCGCGATGTCGGGCGCGCCCAGGCCGGCGATGTCGCGGCCGTTGAAGACCACGCGCCCGCTGGCCGGCGGCACCAGGCCCACCAGGCTCTTGAGCAGCGTGGACTTGCCCGCGCCGTTGCGGCCCAGCAAGGCCACGATCTCGCCCTCGCGCACCTGCAGGCTCGCGCCGTTGAGGATGTGGCTCTTGCCATAGAAGGCGTCGACCCGGTCGAAGTTCAGCACCGGCGCGCGCTCGCCGGTCACCGCGCCGCTGCGGCCCGTGACGGGCGGCGTGCCGGTGCCGGTGTAGATCTCCTGCACGCGGTGGTCGGCGCGCACCTCGTCGGGCGTGCCGCTCATGAGCACCTCGCCCTGGTTCATCACCGTCACGCGGTGCGACAGCTCCAGCACGCGATCGATGTCGTGCTCCACGATCAGCACCGGTATGTTGCTGGCGATGGTCTTCACCAGGCGCGACACGCGCTCGCGTTCGGCCGCGGCCAGGCCCGCCAGCGGCTCGTCCATCAGCAGCACCTGCGGCTTGGAGCCCAGCGCGATGCCCAGGTCCACCAGGCGCTGGCCGCCGTAGGACAGGTCGGCCCCGCCCACCGCCTCCATGCCCTCCAGGCCCAGGAACTTCATGAGCTCGGCGGTCTCGGCCTGGATGGACGGGAAGCTGTCGATATCGCGCCAGAAGTTGAAACGCGCCGGGTGCCGGGCCTGCAGCGACAGGCGCAGGTTTTCCTGGATCGTCAGGCCCTTGAACAGGTTGGTGATCTGGAAGGAGCGCGCCAGGCCCTGCTGGCAGATGCGGTCGGGCGGCAGGTGGTGGACGACCTCGCCGTGCAGCTTCACCGCGCCCGTGCTGGGCGGGAACATGCCCGAGATCAGGTTGAAGGTGGTGGTCTTGCCCGCTCCGTTGGGACCGATCAGCGCGTGGATCTGGCCGGCCTGCACCGCGATGTTGGCGCCCCGCACCGCCTGGATGCCGCCGAAGCGCTTGCCGACCTCGGCCGCCTCCAGCACCGTGCCCTCGCGCCGCGCAGGGCGCAGGAACTCGGGCAGCGGCAGGCCTTCGTAGATCTTGCGTTTGCTCATGGCCGCGCCGTCGGTGGGCGGCGGCCGCAGGCGACGGCGCAGCTGCGCCCCGATGCCCGCCAGGCCCGACGGCGAGAAGATGATGAAGCCGACGAAGATCAGACCGAAGTACAGCAGCCAGTTGTCGGTCCACATCGAGAACAGCTCGCGGAACAGTAGGAAGAACAGCGCGCCCAAGGCCGGACCCAGGAAGCTGTGCATGCCACCGATGACCACCATGGCCAGCAACTCACCCGAGAAGTGCACGGCCGTGGACTCCGCCGCCGCCAGCCGGTGCAGGAACACCAGCAGCGCGCCCGCCAGGCCGGTGACCGTGGCCGACAGCACGAAGGCCAGCAGTTTGTAGCGGTTGACGTCGTATCCCTGGAAGGTGGCGCGCTGCTGGTTCTCTCGGATGGCCACCAGCACGTGGCCGAAGGGCGATCGCACCACGCGGTGCAGGGCGCAGACCACGGCGAAGCCCACCAGCGCGGCGAACACGTAATAGCTCAGGTGGCCGTTGAGGTCGATGGGGCCCACGCTCGCACGCTCGATACCGCCCAGGCCGCCCTCGCCACCCGTGAGACCGGTCCAGCGAAAGGAGATGGCGAAAGTCAGCGCGCACAGCGCCAGCGTGAGCAGCGAGAAGTACACACCGCGCCGGCGCAGGATCAGGAAGCCCACCGCCAACGAGAGCGAGGCCGTGAACAGCACCGAGAACAGCATCGGCAGCAGCATCTGGTTCGGGAACCAGTGCAACTGCGCCAGGCCCGCAGCGTAGCCGCCGATGCCGAACCAGGCCGCGTGGCCGAAGGACACCAGACCGGTGTAGCCCACCAGCAGGTTCAGGCCCATGGCCGCCATGGCCAGGATGACCACCACGGTGGCCGAGTCCAGCGTGAGGCCAACGGCCTGGAACGCCAGGGGCAACAGCACCAGGCCGGCCGCCGCGACCCACAGCGGGCGGTGCTTGGAAGACAGGAAGGCACTCATTCTTGTGGTTCTCACTCGAAGCGCTCGATGCGCTCGCCCAGCAGGCCGCGCGGCCGGAACATCAACACCAGGAACATCAGCACGTACATGGATGCCTCGCTGGCCGCTGGCAGGAAGTGCGTGGTGACGCCACGCACCACGCCCACCAGGAGGGCCGCCGCCACCACGCCCCAGAAGCTGCCCAGGCCACCGATCACCACCACCACGAAGGCCACGGTCATCACCTCCATGCCCATGGCGGGGTGAACGATGGCGATGGGGCCGAACAGCACTCCCGCGAGCGCGGCGGTGGCCACGCCCAGCACCACGATGGCCGTCATGTAGGGCTGCAGCCTGATGCCCAGCACGGCCACCATGTCGGGCTTCTGCACGCCCGCGCGCACCACGCGGCCAAAGGCCGTCTTGTGCAGCAGCAGCCAGATGCCGCCCATGACCACGATGACCACCACCAGGATGAACAGGCGGTACCTGGAGAGCATGAAGTCGCCCAGCAGCACACTGCCCTTGAAGGTCGCGGGCATATTCGATGGCAAAGGCGCCGAACCCCAGATCATGCGCAGCGCCTGCTCCGCCACCAGCGCCAGTCCGAAGGTGACCAGCAGGCTGAGGATGGGGTCGGCCGAGTAGAAGCGGCGCAGAAGCAAGCGCTCGAAGGCGATGCCGAGCAGGCCCACCAGCAGCGGTGTGATCACCACGCTGGGGCCGAAGCCGACGAAGCGGATCACCTCCAGCGAGAGGTAGGCGCCCAGCGCGTAGAACGCGCCGTGCGAGAGATTGACGATGCCGCCCACGCTGAAGATCAGCGACAGGCCCAGCGCGAGCAGCAAGTAGTAGCCCCCGAGCACCAGGCCGTTGACGACCTGCTCGAGCAAGAAAACGATCTGCATGGAAGGGTGGGAAAAGTGGGGACGCCGGCACCCGATGCGGGGTGCCGGCCGGGGTCGCTCAGGACCCGGTCACATCTTGCAGGCGCTCTCCGATTGGGGCGGCGCGAGCTTCTCCAGCGGCTCATTGGCGGCCGGCACGGCCTCGCCGAATTGCAGGAAGTCCTGCTTGTGCCTGGCCTGGCCCTTGGGCTTGACGGTGAACGGGTAGGCCTCCTGCATGAGCTGGTGGTCCCAGCGGCGGAAGTAGGCCTTGCGCCCCTTGAGGATGTCGAACTGGGCTTCCGACTCGAAGTAGGCGATAAGCTTGTCGGTGTCGGTCGACTTGGTCTCCTTCATCGCCTGCACCAGCATCATCAGCGAGACGTACTCGATCCAGGCATGGTTTTCGGGAATGCGGCCGTACTTCTTGGTGAAGCGATCGACGAAGGCCACCGAGCCCGGCGTCTTGAGTTCGTGGTGCCACACCGTGGGCCAGATGCCGCCCAGGTTGCCTTCGCCCGCGGCCCATGCGTCGGCCGTGTTGAGATTGAAGCCGGCCACTGGGTACTGCAGGCCGAACTCGGCGTACTGCTTGACGAAATTGGTGACCTGGTTGCCGCCCAGGTTGGTGGCCACCAGGTCGGGCCGGGCCTGGCGGATTTTGAGCAGTTGCGGGCTGAAATCGGTCAGATCGGTAGGCACCAGCTCGTCACCGATCACCGTGCCGCCATTGGCGGCGAAGAAGCGCTTGGCCGCGCGCGAGAGGTCGTGGCCGAACAGGTAGTCGGAGGTCAGCGCGTAGATCTTTTTCCCGTTGACCAGGCCCTCGCGCAGCAGCGCCTCGCCAGCCGCGTTGACCATCACGGTGACTGGGATGTCGACGTGGAAGGTGTAGCGGTTGCAGTCCTTTCCACGCAGCGCGTCGGAGCGCGCGCCGATGCTCATGAACAGGGTCTTGTTGCGCGCCGCGACCTGCGAGATGGTGAGCGCCGAGGCCGAGTTGATCTCGCCCATCAGCACCAGCACCTTGTCACGCTCGATCATGCGCTGGGCCTTGCTGGAGGCCGTCTGCGGGTTCACCGAGTCCTCGCTGATCAGTTCGATCCTGCGGCCGTTCACGCCGCCGGCGGCGTTCACCTCTTCCACCGCCATCTTGATGCCCTGCACGGCGTAGTCACCGAGCGCGCCCAGGAAACCGGTGAGCGGCGTCAGATGACCGATGCGTATGGGCTCGTTGCCCTGCGCCAGCGCGGGCAGACCCAGCGCCGCGCCGCCGGCGGCCAGCGCGCCCGCCTTGAGCAGTGAGCGCCGCCGCGTTCCTTGGTCCAGTGTGCGATCCATGTCTCGTCTCCTCGTTGTAGGGGTTCTCTTCTCAATGCGGACGGCATGATAGGAAGCACTGACAGCGATGAAAAATACTGTTTTCCGAGACTGGATAGAAGAAAATCCTATAGCCCTGAAGACACCCCCTTTCCCGAGGAAGATGGAGACCGCAGAACATGGACTTCCGCCAGCTCAAGTACTTCGTTCAGATCGTTGAAAGTGGCAGCCTGGCCAAGGCCTCTCGCCAGCTCTTCATCGCACAGCCCGCGTTGAGCCAGCAGATCGCCAAGCTGGAAGCGGAGGTGGGAAAGCCCCTGCTGATCCGCACCGCCAAGGGCGTGACGCCCACCGAAAGCGGCACCGCGCTGCATCACCATGCCCGCTTCATGCTGCGCCAACTGGAACAGGCGCTGAGCATCGCGCGACAGGACCCGGGCTCGGTGCACGGCATGGTCTCGGTGGGCCTGGCGGCCACCACGGTCTGCGCGGTGGGCGTGAGCTTCATGCGACGCATCCGCGAGAAGTACCCGGGCATCGTGCTCAACGTGGTGGAGGGCATGAGCGGCCACCTGGCCCAGATGATGCGCATGGGCCAGCTGGACCTGGCCATCCTCTTCAGCCGCGACGCCGTGCCCGACCTGCCCTGCGAGCCCCTGGTGGAGGAGGAATTGTTCGTGATGCTGCCCCAGAACAGCGATCTGGTGCCGCAGCGGCGTGTGAAGATCAGCTGCGCCGAGACGGCGGCGCTGCCGCTGATCCTGCCCACCAGCATCCACGGCCTGCGCCGGCGCATCACCACCGAGTTCGAGCAGCGCAGCCTCACCGCGCATGTGGTGGCCGAGATCGATTCGCTCTCGCTGCTGATGACCTGCGTGCGCGACGGCCTGGGCGTGACCATCAAGCCCATGGCCGCCGCCCTGCTCGAAGGCCGCATGCGCGAGCGCTGGCGCACGTTGGCCTTCTCCGACGCTGACATGAAGCGGCCGAACTACCTGTACTCGGTGGACCCGACGCGGCTGTCGCCGGCGGCGGCGGTGGTGAGAACGGAACTGCGGGAGACGGTAAAGGACCTGGTGCGCGACGGCGTCTGGCGCGGCGTCAACCTGATTTGAAGCGTCGCCTCCGCGGCGCGAGGCCCGCGCGAATGCGCGCCAGCGCGCGCTTGTGTGGCGGTTCGATCACCACAGCACCCGCACGCCCACGCCACCGCTGAGGCCGCTGTCGGTGCGCGCGTCGCCGCCCAGGTCCCACAGCCGGCCCACCTCGCCGTACAGGCTGACGGTGGGCCTGAGTTGCCAGTCCAGGCCGGCGCTCAGCTCACTGCTGCTGCCGCCGGTGCGGCTGCTGATGTCGGTGCCGCCCGCGCCGCCGACGAAGCGCGTGATGTCCGTGCTGTTGCTGCGCTTGTAGACGTTCAGGCTGGCATAGGGCCGCAGCGCGCCGGGGCCGGCGTCGAAGCGCCCTTTCACGCGCACCCCCACGCGCGCGAGCCAGCCGCCATCGGTGTCCTGCTGCACGGTGGCGCCGCTCAGGCGGGTCTCGTCCAGGCTCAGGTGCTGGTAGGCCAGCTGCACCGTGGGCTCGAGCTGCCAGCGCGGCGACAGGGCAACGCCTCGGCCCACTTCGATCGAGGCCATCAGGCTGTCGCCCTTGCCGGCGCTCGCTTCGCCCTGCGCCGGCGTGGCGCTGTAGCGGTGGTGGCCGAGCTGCAGCACGGCCTCCAGGCTCAGGCTGTCGCGCTGCCAGGTGGCGTAGCCGCCCAGGTACTGGCTGCGCAGGTCGTTGCGGCCGGACATGTAGTTCGCGGCGCCACTGGCCTGGCCGCGCACGTCCATGTCGCCCTCGAGCTGGCCGAGGTACAGGCCCGCGCGCCAGCGCCCCGCGGCCCACAGGTCGGTGCCGGTCTGGAAGCCGTTTAGGCGTCCGTTGCTCGTGGGGCTCACGGTGCCCTGTTGGGCGATGTCGCGGTCCACGCTGAAGACGCGGCCCCAGGCCTGGCGCTCGCGGCCGCTGTTGTCGGTGTCGGCGCGCGATTCGCCCATGCGCTGCCGGCGGTTGGCCAGCATGGCGATATCGAGCGCGCGGAACTGCTCGGGCACCACCGCGTACAGCGCCACTTCGCTGCGAAGGCCGTCGGAACGCAGGTACCAGTTCTCGCCCGCGCCGCTGGCGTCGGCCGCGTACAGGCGGTACTGGTAGGCGCCGCCGCCCACCACGCCATTGGCCAGGCGGAACGCGTCCTTGGTGGTCTGCGCCGTGGTGGTGGCGCCGCCGGTGGCGGTGATGACCTCGATGCCATCGCCGGTGGTGGGCGCGCCCAGGCCGCCGAAGTTGGCGATGCCCAGCAGCGTGGTGCCGGTGGCGCTGGCCCCCGCGCCACTGAGCACGAGCCGGCCACTGGCCAGGCCGCCGGCGCCCGGGGCCGTGCCCACGCGCAAGGTGCCGCCTTGGCCCACGTAGGCGCCCGTCATGGTGAGCGTGCCGCCGGACAGCGACACCGTACCGGCGTTGTTCAGCGTGCTGAGGGTCTGGTCGAAATCGCCAGCGTCGAGCGCGCCCGAGGCGCCGACCGTGTGCGCCGAAGCGGCGCTGAAGGCGTTGGCCACGCCCGCGCGCAACGTGCCGCCGGTGATGTGGGTGGCACCGCTGTAGGTGCTGGCGCGGGTGAGCGTGGTCGTGCCACTGCCCACGTGGTTGAGGCTGATGCTGCCGGTGATGGCCGGCGCGAAGCTGTACGCGGCGGCGTTGTGGTTGAAGTTCAGCACCGCCGTGCCAGCGCCACCGTTCACGACGGAGGCGTTCACGGCGCCTGGCGCGACCGCGGCCTGGCCCACGGCCCCGCCGATGTTCAGCACGGCGACGCCCGCGGCGTTGGCGGCCAGGTTGACGGCGGAGGCCCCGTTGTTGGCGGAGAGCACCGCCCCATCGGCCACCGTCAGCGTGGCCGAGCCCGACGCGCCGAGGTTGATGGTGGCGATGGTGGAGGCCAGGCGGGAGCCGGCTCCCGTCACCACCCCGGTGAAGCCACCTGGCATGGACCCGAGATGGACCGCCGCCCGGCCCTCGACGGTGCCGCCGTTGGACACCTCCAGGGTGCCGCGCTGGTGGACGAAGCCGACGCCGGAGGTGAAGGCCGAGCCAGCGCCGCTGACGCGCACGTTCGCCACACCACCGCCCGACACCGTCGGCGACGTGCCTCCCAGCCGCACGCCGCTCGGGCCCGTTGCGGTCAGCAGCCCGCCGTCGAGCACGCTGATGTTGACCTGCCCGGCGCTGCCAAGAAGCGACACAGCCCGCACGGAGCTGCCCGTACCCTGCACGGTCAAAGCCCCGGTGGTGCCCGCCGCGTCGCCGACTTGCAAATTGCCGAGGGTTCCGTAGCTCGCGCCGCCCTCGAACGTCAGCGCGGCCCCGCCGACAGACTCCACCGCCGTGTTGCTGCCGGCGGGATTGACCGCCACGTTGCCCCGGATCGGCGGCAGCACCCCCGTGACCGTGAAGTTGGCGGTCAGGGTGATCGTGGAACTCGGGTCTGCGCTGGCGTTGGCCTGGTTGATCGCGGTGATCAGCTCGGCCTCGTTGGCGGCTGTGAAGGCGGCCGCTTGTGCCACGCCGCTGGCGGCCAGGCCGGCCAATACCACTGCCGCATTCCATCCCGTTCCATGACACCGGTTCATTCGATCGTCTCACTATGAAAACAATAGCACTACAGCCAGCACAAAAGCGCCGTGCCACTCGAAGTGCGGCAGTCTAGGGGGGGGCGGTCGCGAGACCCGGGCGCGGGTGTAATCAACGGAGCGAGTGGCGGCCTCAACGGCTGGTGCTTCTCATCGGACGGACACCACGGCACACTGTTCCCATGAACACGTCAATGCCATGGCATCTGACAGCGGCTCTTGCGCTGGCCCTGTCGCTCGCGGCCTGCGGGGACCGCGACGCCGCCGCCCCGACGGCCCCCGCGTCATCGGCGCCGGCCCCTCCTCCCGCCCCCAGCACCGACCAATGGATCGGTCAGTGGAACGGTCCGGAAGGGACCTTCGTCCGCATCACGGGCGGCAACGGCCACTACGACGTCACCGTACAGAACCTGGATGGGCCGCGGACCTTCGTCGGCATGGCGGTGGGTGATGCGATCGGGTTCGAACGCGATGGAAAGCAGGAGGTGCTGCGCGCCAGCAACGGCGAGCAGACGGGCATGAAGTGGCTGGCCGGCAAGAAGGACTGCCTGAAGGTCCGGACCGGCGAGGGCTACTGCCGGGACTGAGCGCCCCGGCGCAGCCACGCCCGACTCAGCCGGCGAGCCGAAACGCCAGCACCGGCAGGTCCTGCATCGTCAGCGTCTCGGCCTTCACCGGCACCGGGCCACGCTTGAACAGCGCGTGCAACTGGTCCGGCACCGCCTCGACGCCCAGCACGATCGCCTGGACGATGTTGCCTTCCTTCAGCCGGATGTGCCCGTAGACATACGGTGCGATCGCCTCGAAGCGCGGGTGGCAGGCCGGCGCGATGTTGTGCGTCGCGAAGAGCAGCGTGCCCTCGCCGCTGATCTCGGCGCCCTCGACCGACCAACTGCCGCAGTGCTCGCAGCACCCCGTGGGCGGGAACGTCAACCGGCCGCAGGCGCTGCACCGCATGGCGCGAAACGCACCTGCACTCAGCCCCTCGTAGTACCAGCGGATCGCGCTGGGGCGTGTGTCTTCGTTGCTCATGTCAGGTGGCTCCCAGAACAACCGCGGTGCTGATCATCGCGTAACCATGCGTGTGAATCATGGCGACCTCGGGCCGCTTCGGCATCTGGCGGCGGCCGGCCTGGCCGCGCATCTGCAGCGCGGCCTCGTAGATGTCGGAGCCCGCGCTCGCGCCCCAGGCATGCCCGAAGGCGTGCCGGCCGCCGTGCGTCGACATCGGCCGATCGCCGTCGAACCGGAGGCGACCGTCGCGCGCCGCCGTCAAGCCTTCGCCAGCTTTCAAGTAGCCGATCATCTCCGCCGTGCATAGCCCGGAAATGTGCGAACAGTCGTGCGTGTGCAGGTAGCCGATGTCGCCGGCCTTGATGCCCGCCATGTCCATCGCCGCCTGGCAGGCGCGCCGATCGAACTCCCACTGCGTGGGGTCCTCGCCATACCAGGGCAGGTCGCTGTAGCAGATGCCGAATCCCTTGAAGGCGATCGGCGCCGCCTTGGCACCGCGCAAGGCCCCGGGCCGGGCGATCACCAGCGCCGACGCGCCGTCGGCGGTCGTGACCAGACTCATCAGCCGCGACGGCCAGGCGACGAAGGGGTTGTGCTGGTCGGACCGCCAGAGATCGTAGGGATCGGAGAAGCCTTCGGACGCGGCCTTCGCTTCCAGGGTCTCCTGCACGTTCGCCTTCGGGTTCATCGAACCGTGCAGCCGCCGCGTGCGGCAGAGCTCGAACATGCCGCGGTCGTAATCCTCGATCGAGATGCCGTACTTGCGGCAGTAGCCGAGCGCGACCAGGCCGTTGTAGGTGGAAAAGATGTCGTAGCCCTGCGGCACGCCATAGGCCTGATTCACCGCCATGTCGGTCCAGAGCCAGGTCTGCTGGTGGCTGATCGGCTCGCGCTCGTAGGGGCTGTAGCCTTTTACCTTGGTGCGCGTCGTCTCGAGGCCGTAGACCAGGCAGACGTCATAGACCCCGGCCGCAACCGCCATCGCCGCCATTGCCGCGCCCACGCTGGTGGTGGAGCACTGCGCCTCGAAATGCACGCCGGCCTTGAACTGCGTTCCGGTCCATTTCGCGAGCTGGGTGTAGGTGCCCGGCACCTGCGAGCTGTGCACCATGGCGTTGCCGGCGAACACCGCGTCGACGTCCTGGCCGCTCAGCCCGGCGTCGTCGAGGGCCTCCTTCACCGCCGTGGCGGTCAGCTCCTGCAGGCTCAGGCCTTTGAGGCCCGGCGTGCTGAGCAAATCACCGAATCGCGAACACCCGACGCCGGCAATCGCCACCGGTTCGCGCAACAGGTTCCGCATACGCACCCCTTTCCAGGGCCTGTCGCACCGCCTCGACGGAGAGCGGCTGCCTTGACCCAGGGAGACGCAATCTAGACCGATGCCACCCGCCGATGTTGATGCGCATCAAGCTCGCGCACGCGCCGCCATCCCTGCCGGTTGATGCGGCCCATTCGTCCTAGCGCAGTGGCCGGTACCGCTGCCGGTTCTCCAGCGCGCCGACCGACGCGGCCTTGAGCAGGCGCTGGAACGACGGGCATTGCGCGTGGCTCGGCGCGGGGCAGGCCGCCGCGTGCCGCAGGCCCTCGACCATGGCCTTCAGGCGCTTGACCATGCGCTCGAGCTCGTCGGCCTTGGACGACAGCATCGCCCGATCGATGCGGGGCGCGCCACCCGGCGTGAACATCTCCCGGATCTCGTCCAGCGAGAACCCCGCCGCCTGACCCAGGGCGATGAGCGCCAGCTGGTCCAGCACCGCCGGCGAGAAGCGACGCCGCACCCCGGCGGACTCCAGGGAATGGATGAGCCCCTTGCGCTCGTAGTAGCGCAGCGCCGAGGCGGCCACGCCGGATTTCTTGGCGACTTCCGAGATGTCCATAAAAACCGCTTGACTTGAAGTTGACTTCAACTTCTATGCTTTCTCCATCGCATCAAAAAGTCAATCGATTCCTGGAGATTTCCATGCCTTCCCTGCCCCTCATCGCACACACCGTTCTCATCGGGATTGGCGCCACGGCCGTGATGGACGTCTGGCTGCTGGTCCTGGCGCGCCTGGGCGTGCCCACCGCGGGCTTCGCCATGGTCGGTCGCTGGGTGGGGCACTTCTCCCGGGGGCGCTTCGCCCACCCGGCCATCGCCAAAGCCCCTCCGCTGCCCTTCGAGCGTGGGCTGGGCTGGTTTACCCACTACCTCGTCGGCGTCGCTTACGCCGCGCTGCTCATCGCCACGCTGGGCCAGGGCTGGCTGGCGCGGCCGACGGTCCTGCCTGCCCTGGTGTTCGGACTCGCCACCGTGGCCGCCCCCTGGTTCGTGATGCAACCCGCCATGGGCGCCGGCTTCCTGGCCTTGAAGACGCCCACGCCACTGAAGAACTGCCTGCGCAACCTGGCCAATCACGCCGTGTTCGGTGCCGGCCTGTACCTGGCGGCCGCGGCCCTCGCGGCGCCCCTCTGACCCGCGCCTTCATCGATCGGGATTTCTCGACGAAGGCCCTCCACCACCCGAAGTCCCTCCACATCCCGGAGCCTCACCCATGAGCACACTCGCCATCGTCTACCACAGCGCCCACGGCCACACCGAACACATCGCCCGCCTGGTACGCATCGGCGCACAGGAGGTCGGCGGCGTCGACGCCCGCCTCGTCAAGGCCGAAGACATCGCACGCACGCCCGACGATCTGATCGGCTACGACGGTTTCATCTTCGGTTCGCCGACCTACCTGGGCGGCGTCTCCGGCCCGTTCAAGGGTTTCATGGATTCGACCGGTCGCCTCTGGCGCACACAGCAACTCAGGGGCAAGCTCGCCGCGGGCTTCACCGTGTCCTCGCTGCCGTCGGGTGACAAGCAGTCGACCCTGCTGTCGATGTTCGTCTTCAGCATGCAGCACGGCATGCTGTGGGTGGGCAACCCGATCCTGCCCGAGCAACACAGCGGCGTGCCCTACGACGAGGCCGCCAACCGGCTGGGCTCCTGGTCGGGGCTGATGGCCCAGGCCGGCCATTCGGCCCCGGCGGACGCCTTCGTGCCGGGCGACACCAAGACCGCGCGCCTGTTTGGCCGACACTTCGCCCTGAGCCTGAACCGCGTGGCGGTGCCGGCCTGACCACTACCCCCATGGAATGCCCTCGATGCTTCCCGCGAAATACGCCCCGGTTCTCTTCGGCCTCATCCTGTCGGGCCTCATGTCTCTGCTGGTGTCCGGCATCTCCACCTACCGAGCCGTCGGCTTCGTTCAGGGCTTCGCCGGTCTGTGGACCAGCGCCTGGCTGACGGCCTGGGTGGTGGCGTTTCCCGTGGTGCTGGTCGTGGCGCCGCTCGCGCGCCGCGCCGTGGCCTGGCTGGTCGGCAGCCGGCCCTGAGGCGCTGCGCGACCCAGGCGCCGGCGGTGCCTGGGGCCAGGGGCCCGGCCCTCAGTCCGACCCCAGCCCCACCGGGTTCGGCAAGCGCTTCTCCGCCGCAAACCGCAGCAGCGCCGCCGTGCGGAACACACCGTGCGCGAACTTGCCATAGGGCAGCGTGACGAACAGCGCCATCACCGCGCCCAGGTGCGCGCACAGCAGCATGGTCATCGCGGGCGTGCCGCGTCCCCACCAGAGCAGCAGGCCCGTCAGCGCGGTGAGGAACAGCAGCGCGATGAAACCCAGGTCCATGGGTTTCTGCGCCCGGTCGCCGTGCGCGGGATCGCGCCGGCGGTTCAGGCGCCACAGGCCCGCCGTGCCCAGTACCAGCATCGCACCGCCGGCGCCACCCAGCAGCTTGGGCAGGCTGGGCAGGTCGTAGGGCGCGACCCAACCGAACAGGTAGTGGTACAGCGTGCCCACGCTGGTGGCCAAGAAGCACAGCAGGAAGCCGTAGAAGCTGAGGTGGTGGAAGCGCCGGCGCGACAGGGTGTAGGCGTCATCCTCGTTGGGGCAGCCCTCGCCATGGCCACCGTCCAGGTACTTCAGGCGCAGCACGCTGTGCGTGGCCTCGGCGGCGGCGGGTGCCGCCACGTCCACCCCCCCGGTCACCGGTTTGATGTCGCGCCAGAAGCGGCGCACGCCCATGCCGAGCGCGAAGACCACGAAGGCGAACACCGGCAGGAAGATGCCCACGAGGAGGTTGTGCGGGAAGACGCGGTAGAAGTCGCCGCGTGGCGCGTCGGCCCACAGCGAGCCCTGCAGGGCCGCGGCCAGCAGCAGGAACAGCGCCAGGCCCAGCGCCAGCGCCACCGACAGCACGAGGCCATTGCGCTGGTAGAGCCGGCCCAGCGCGGGCGGCCAGGCGTAGTCGGCGTAGGTCTGGCCGCGCACCTGGGCCATGGCCTTGGGGATGTTGATCGCGAAGTCGTGCGGCGGCGCGTACTGGCAGGCGTGCAGGCAGGCGCCGCAGTTGTGGCAGAGGTTGGCCAGGAAGTGCACGTCGGCCTTGGGGAATTCGAGCCGACGCGTCATGGCCGGGAAGACCGCGCAGAAGCCCTCGCAATAGCGGCAGGCGTTGCAGATCTGGAGCTGGCGCGCAACCTCGGCCTCTGGGCCAGTGACCGGCACGGCTTCACCCTGGGCCAGGGCTCGTGCGTCGCGCGCGAGGGTTTCAAGCGCCTGCATGCCGCGCTCCTCTTTTCATGGCAGCGGCGGCTGCGTTCGCGCCAGCGATTCGCCCGAAGGCTGTGCCGATGGACATGCCCACGCCGGCCGTGTAGCCCTTGCCCAGCACGTTGCCGGCCATCATCTCGCCGGCCACGAAGAGGTTCTCGCTGGCCCGGTCATTGAAGCGCACGGCGGCGGTGTGGTCGGTCTTGAGGCCCAGGTAGGTGAAGGTGACGCCGGGGCGCAGTGCGTAGCCATAAAACGGGGCCGCTTCGATGGGCCGGGCCCAGTGCGTCTTGGCGGGCGAAACGCCCTCGGTGTGGCAGTCGTCGAGGGTGGTGTGGTCGAAATGGCCGACGCGGCAGGCGGCGTTGTAGTGGCTCAGGGTCTGCATGAAGGTGGTCTCGTCCAGGCCGAGACGGCGCGCGAGTTCGGGCAGGCTGTCGGCCTTCACGCCGGGGAACACGGGCGGCATGAAGCGGCCGATGGCCTGGCTGTCGATGATGGAGTAGGCGATCTGCCCCGGCTGCTGGGCCACCAGCCGGCCCCAGATGGCGTAGCGCTTGGGCCAGAAATCCTCGCCTTCGTCGTAGAAGCGGTGCGCCTCGCGGTTGACCACCACGCCCAGCGAGACGCAATCGATGCGCGTGCAGATGCCGCCGTCGTACAGCGGGGCGCGCGCGTCGATGGCGACCATGTGGGCCTGCGTCGGGTCTCCGATGCCGTCGGCCCGCTGCTCGTCGAGCAGGTGCCTGAGCAGAACGCCCTGGTTGAAGGCGGTGCCGCGGATGAGGAAGTTGTCGGCCGGCCATTCGCCGCGCCCGTTCTGGCCCCAGGCCGCGCGCAGCCAGTCGCGGTTGGACTCGAAGCCACCGGCCGCCAGCACGCAGGCGCGCGCGGCGATGCGCTCGCCACCGCGCAGGTGGGCGGCGACGAAATGGCCGTCCTTGAGCTCGAGGCGGTCGACGGGCGCTTCGTATCGCACCGCCACGCCCAGGCGCTCGGCGCTTCGGTAGTAGGCGTTGACCAGCGCCTTGCCGCCACCCATGAAGAAAGCGTTGGTGCGCGCCACGTGCAGCGCGCCCGACAGTGGCGGCTGGAAGCGCACGCCGTGGCGGCGCATCCAGTCGCGGCAGGTCGACGACGCGCGGATGGTCAGGCGCGCGAGGTGTTCGTTGGTGATGCCACCGGTGACTTTGAGCAGGTCCTGCCAGAACTCTTCTTCGGGGTAGGCGTCGACCAGCACGTCCTGCGGCGCGTCGTGCATGCAGCGCAGGTTGCGCGTGTGGGCGGAGTTGCCGCCGCGCCAGGCGCGCGGCGCGGCTTCGAGCAGCAGCACGCTGGCGCCCGCTTCGCGCGCCATGAGCGCGGCGCACAGGGCGGCGTTGCCGCCGCCGATGACCAGGACATCGGGTTCCAAACCAGCCTCGCGGGAATGCCGCCAGCGGCCTTCCGCTGGCGATGACCGCACTCTAGGCAGGCGCCGCTTCGCGGGGAAGCGGGCGCTTGGCATGGGGGTATCAGTCTTTGTGAAGCCTGTCTGGCGACCAGAGCCGCGTGCCAGTCCAGGCCCCACCCCCGATGAGGCGCTTGACGCAGTCCACCACCACCACGCGCGTGGCCAGGGCGGCGGGCGACAGCTCGTCCTCGCTCAGACTGCACAGAAGGTTGGTGCGGCGCACCTGGGCGTCGTCGATGAGCGAGAGGCGCAGGCGCTGCTGCGCATCGGGGACACCGTGCACGGCCGCGTAGGGCTGCAGGCTGCTGCCCAGGCCGGCGTCGACGGCGGCCATCACCATGGACAAGGAGTCCACCTCCATCACCACCTGAGGACGGATGCCGGCACGCGCGAAGGCAGCGTCGAGCGTCAGGCGCAGGCCGTGGGGGTGCGTGGGCAGGATCAGGGGCTCGTCGTCAAGGTCGGCGAGCGCCAGGCGTTTGCGCCGCCGCCGCCTGGCCTGGGTGACGAGGAAGATGTCCTCGGTGAAAAGGGGCTGGCGGTCCATCAGGCGGTCGCCCGGCACCGGCCCACCCTGTCCCGCCTGCGGATCGAACAGCACGGCCAGGTCGAGTTCGCGCGCCTTGAGCTGGGCCGCGAGATGACCCGACATGCCCTCCACCAGGTGCAGGCGCACATCGGGGTAGCGCTCGCGCATGGCCTGCATCAGCGGCAGGCCCAGCACGGCCGCCGTGGTGGGCGCCAGGCCCACGCTGACGGAGCCCGACAGGCGCGCGGCCTGCGCGGCGCGCACGGCCTGTTCGGCGTGGCGCAGGGTGAGCTTGGCCTCGCGGAAGAAGGCCATGCCGGCCTCGGTAGGCAGCACGCCGCGCGGCGTGCGCTGCAGCAGGCGTGTGCTGAGTTCGCTCTCCAGCCGGCTGATCTGCTGGCTCAGCGCGGACTGGACCATGTCGAGTTCCGCCGCCGCGCGGCTCATGGCGCCGAGCTCGACGATGCGGACGAAGTAGCGCAGTTGCCTCAATTCCATGGATGGCTCCCACAGGCGCCGCTGGCCGGGCCACTGGCCGCGGTCACCACGCCGCGCATTGTCGGGGAGGCACCGGCAGGACGGGTCAGAGCGACAGCCTTTTGAAGAGGCGCTCTGGGATCGACCGAATGACCAGCATCACGCCCCACCAGTACCACGGTGCGTAAACGACATCGCGTCGCTTGGCCACCCCGCGGAGAACGGCGCGGGCGATGGCGTCCGGGGGACTCCAGAGCGGCCCCTTCTTGTCAAAGGCGGCCGTCATCGGCGTGTCCACGAACCCGGGCTTGACCGTCAGCACCTGGACGCCAGACCGGTGCAATCGGTTGCGCACGCCTTGCATGAACGTCGCCACCGCGCTTTTCGCGGTGCCGTACACGTAGTTGGACTGCCGGCCGCGTTCGCCGGCCACCGAACCGAGAACGACGATCGAGCCGTGCCGCTGCGCTTCGAATCGGTTGGCCAGGTGCGTGAGCAGTGAAATGACACTGAGGGCGTTGGTGTTCAGTTCCTGGAGCGCGATCTGGACATCTTGCTCGCAGGCCTTCTGGTCCCCCAGCGTGCCGTGGGCGATGAGGGCCACATCGAGCCCCCCCAGCGCGCCGGCGGCGGCATCGATCACGTCGGCATGCCGCGCCAGGTCGTTCACGTCCAGGGCCGCGCAGGCGACGGACCGCGCGCCGCGGACCCTGAGATCGTCCGCGATCTCGTGCAGACGGTCCTTGTCGCGCCCGACCAGGTAGAGCGCATGCCCTTCGCACGCCCACAGGCGCGCGGTCGCCTTCGCGATGGCCGATGTCGCACCGATGATCAAAATCCTGGTCATGTTTGGGGGCTGGGGATGAACGTGAAGGGCGTTGCGGGGGCCGGGCGCTCGCTCAGGCCAGACCCAACCGGCGGGACTGGGTCGACATGAACTTGCCGTGGGCATGCCAGCGTGCGCGCACCTCCTCGAACGCCTGCCACCGTGGGTAGCCCGCCTTGAACGTGGCCTCGCTCATGCGAGCGTCCTTGGCGAGATAGAGTCGCCCCCCGTGCGCCGCGACGACGCCGTCCAACCGATCGAGCAGTTCGAATGTGGCCCCTTCCGCCTTGAAATCCACGGCCAGCGAGTACCCCGTCATGGGAAAGCTCAAGGGGTTGGCGTTCGCGTCGCCAAACAGTTTCAGGACGGCGAGAAAGGCACCCAGTTCGGACTGGCCAATGCGTTGGAGTATTTCCCGCAATCCGGTCGCGCCGGCTTCTTTGGGCAGAACCAACTGGTACTGAAGGAATCCCGACCGGCCATACCAGCCGCTCCACCCGGCCATCGCATCCAAAGGGGCAAAGAATGATTCGAACGGCTTTCGCTTCGTTTGGGCCTGCGCGCGCGCCCGCCGGTAATACGTGGCGTTGACCATCCTGGCCAACGGCCGGCGAAGCAGGCCCGAGGGCATTTCGATGGGCACGCCAGGGGCCTTGACCCGCCGTGCCACCAGCGGGCCATCAACGCACGGCTCGGCCGTGACCAGAATGGAGCGGCCCAGGCTGGCGCCGCGCGCCATGCAGTCGATCCAGGCAACCGAATAGGCGCTGGCGGCGTGCGCATCGAATGCCTCGAGAACAGCGTCGAGGCTGGGCGCCTTGATCCGCGTCTCCAGGATGTCGCTGGCGGCGATTCGCTTGAGCCGCAACACGGCGGACACGATGACGCCGGTCAGCCCCATCCCGCCACAGGTGGCGTGAAAAAGCTCGGCCTTGTCCGATGGGGAAGCCCCGACACACTCTCCATTGCCCAACAGAATCCGAATGGACGCCACATGCGCGCTGAACGTGCCATCGCGGTGGTGGTTCTTTCCACGAACGTCACTGGCGATGGCACCGCCCACGGTGATGAAGCGCGTGCCGGGTATGACCGGCAGGAACCAGCCACGGGGGACAAAGGTTCGCAGAATGTCGTCCAGCGAAGTACCCGCGGCGCACGACAGCAAACCCGTCTCCGGATCAAAGGCATGAAGCTGATCCAGCAGGCGCGTTGAAAGAACCTGTGGGCCCAGCGCGCTGTCGCCGTAGCTGCGGCCCAGTCCGCGAGCAATCAGTGGCGAGGTGCCAGACACCGCACGCAGGCAGTGCTGTCCCGACAAGGGCTCGACCACCTGGGCTTCCTGCCTCGGATAGCGGCCCCAGCCGTGCAACTCCATCAGCCCGCCTCGGCCGCAGCGCGTTCGCCGCGCACCCGGACTTCGCGCCTGTCCGGCCGGCATGCCATGCCGCGGCCGAAGGCCCCGCCGGCGCCCTCATCCATACATTGCATGGATTGGCGCGCAAAGATGCCTGGGGAAATGCCTTGGCGCCCAATGCCTTGGAATGGCACTGCAACAGAGGGGCGGTACGGAGGCATGGTGGGCGATGCTACCATGGGTGTTGGCCGGACCATGTGCTGGCACGGCGAGCTCACACGGGCCTTTCCAACATTAGTCAGCACCCGCGCGGCACAAGCACGACATGAAGGCCCGACTATTCTCTTTTGCCGTGCCGGTCACTGGCGCGCTGTTCGTTCTGGCCTACCTGATCGACGTGGTCTACGCACCGTCCATGCGGGGGCTCGATCTGTCCTGGCACGCCATGCTGGCATACGCCCACGACAACCAGCTGCAACACGGAAGTCAGATCCTATTCAATTACGGACCTTTGTCCTTTATTGAATCGGCCATATACGTCGAGTCGTCCCATCCGGAAAAGCTGCTCTACCGGGCCGTCTACCTGCTGATCCTGGGCATCGGTTGTTTCTCGGTACTGCGCATCCGGAGTGTGTGGGCCCTGCTGGCCTGGTGCGGCCTGACCCTGCACCTGCTGATGTGGCGGGATGTGTACCTGCTCCTGCCGGCCTTGCTGCTGTGCCACCACGAGTGCCGCAGACAGCCAGGCCATGCGGCGCAACTCGCGCTGTCCATTCTGCTCGCCTTCGGCGCCGCGTTTGCCTGCCTGGTCAAGGCGAATGCCCTGTTCTTCACCGTGCCCGCCATTGCCTTGGCGAGCCTCTACCGCTTCAGCGTGCGGGACTACAGGCCCATCGTCCCCGTGTGTTTCGGCTTGTCCGTCGTCTTGCTGTTCTGGCTGTCGGGCCAGCAGGTCTCGGGCTTTGCCGACTTCGTGCGCGGGTATGTCGATGTCTCGCTGGCCTACAACGCGGACATGGGACTGCCCGCGCCGCTGGCGCTGCACGGCGCCTACATCGCTGGCGCGGCGGTCCTGGTCGCGACGACCCTGCGCATGACCCATGCCGCCAGCACCGTGCTCAGCCTCCTCACGCTGGGGTATCTGCTGGTCGCCTACAAGATGGGCTTTGTGCGGCACGGTGCCCACCCCGGCAACGCGTTTCTCGCGCTGGCCTTCGTGTGCCTGGTGCAACTCTGGAGCCCCAGCGTCGACCGCATGACCCGCAACCAGCGGCGCGTGATCGCCGCGGTGGCCGTTGCAGCGGCCGCGCTGGTCACCTACATCACGGCATCGCTGTACCAGGTGGGGTTCATCAAGGGGTATGCCCACACGGTGGAGGATCGCGTCCGCCGCGTGGTGGACCCCGGCTACGGAACCCTCCTGAACGCCGAGTTGGGTCGTCTCCAGGCGATGTCGGTCGCGCAGGCGCGCTCGGCCATTCCGTTTGCTGATATCGAAGGACCGATGGACGTCTTCCCCTTCGAGTTCAGTCTGGCCTACGCGTCCGGGCTGCCGATCGCCACGCGACCCGCCTTTCAGTCCTACTTCGCGACCAGCCGCTATATGTCCGAGCGCAACGCGGACTTCCTCGCCAGCCCGCAGGCGCCGCGGTCGGTGGTGTTCAGCGTCGAGCCCATCGATGGTCGCTACGCCGCGCAGGAGGATCCGCTCGCCCTGGCCGCCTACCGCCGGCAATACCGGCTGGACCGGCAGGCACCGAACGCCCTGCTGTTGACGCGCCGTGCGTCGCCGCTGACCCAGTCCGAGGTGTGCCGCACGGCCGACGTGGAATTCGATCAGCCCGTGCTGGTTCCCTGGGTGGGTCCGGATCAAGCGGTCTGGGCCGAGATCGAGGTCGCCAGCACCTGGCTCGGGCGGGTCCTGGGCGTGCTGACCGGCCCCCCCGCCCTTCGCATGACGATGGCCACCCCGACGGGGAGTGCCGACTTCCGTTACCTGCGCGAGGCGGGCCAGACCGGCTTCCTGCTGTCACCCGCGCTGGTCTCCACCGAAGCGGCGGCGCGCTTCTTCAATGCCGAGAGCCGCCCGGAAGACCGGGTCCTCGGCCTGTCGATCCAGGCGCCCAGCGGCCCCATCCCCTGGTTTGCCCCGCAGCTGTCGGTCAGGCTGTGCGTGCTGTCCTGGGATTCGGCGCACCCAACGGGCCAATGACCGCTGGCCCGACGCGGCCATGCCGCACGGCAGGGGCACTCAAGGCATCGGCTGCCAGCCGCCCCCCAGCGCCGCCACCAAGGCCATGCTCGCCGCCAGCCGCTGGGCCCGAACGTCCAGCGCGGCGCGACGCGCCGACAGCGCCAGGTTCTGCGCGGTGGCCACTTCCAGGAAACTGATTTCGCCCGCCTCGTAGCGGTAACCGACCACGCGCTCGTTCTCGCTGGCCAGTTCCACCAGGCGCGCCTGTTGGCGTTCCTGCTCGGCCAGGGTGGCGAGTTGCGCGAGCGCGTCCTCGGTTTCGCGCACCGCGGCGAGCACGCCCGCGCGCCAGGCCGCGGCCTGCTCGTCGTAGGCGGCGCCGAACAGGGCTTCGTTGGCGCGGCGCGCGCCGCCGTCGAACAAGGTGGCCGCGAGGCGCGGGCCCAGCGACCACACGCGTGACGGCGCGTCGAGCAGGCGCGCGAAGCCCGTCGACTGCCAGCCGGCACTGGCCGACAGCGTGAGGTCCGGCAGCCAGGCGGTTTGCGCGAGGCCCAGGCGCGCGTGCGCGGCGGCGAGTTGGCGCCCGGCGGCGGCCAGGTCCGGGCGGCGGCGCAGCAGCTCGGCGGGCAGCGCGGCGGGCACGGGCGGCACCGCGGGCAAGGCGCCCTCACGCGCCGCCACGGGAAAGTCCGTGGGCGTGGCACCGGCCAGCAGCGCGAGCGCATTGGCCTCCAGCGCGCGCTGGCGCTGGAGGGTGAAGGCCTGGGTGCGCAGGGACTGCAGCTGCGTGTCGGCCTGGATGACGTCGGCGCGCGCGACCAGGCCAGCCTCGTACTGCAGGCGCGTGATCTGCAGCGAGCGCGTGTAGGCGACCTCGGCCTCGGCCTGCAGCGCCAGCTGGGCGTCGAGCGCGCGCAGGCGAACGTAGCCTTGCGCGGCGGCCAGCTGCAGCGCCAGTCTCGCGGCGTCGAGCAGCGCGGCCTGCGCGTCGGCATCGGCCGCCGCGGCCTCGCGCGAGCGCGCGGCGCGGCCCCAGAGGTCGGGCGCCCAGGACAGGTCGAGACCGGCGTCGTAGAGCCGCCGCGCGCCGGTGCTGGCACCGCCGCCGCGGCGCGTGACCGACGCGCCCGCGCCGAGCTGCGGCAGCGCCAGCGCGCGCGCCGCGTCCACCTGCGACAGGGCCTGGCGCCAGCGCGCCTCGGCCCGCGCGAGCTCGGGGTTGGATTCGGCCACGCGGCGCAACAGGGCGTCGAGTTCGGGGTCGCCATAGGCGCGCCACCACTCGGGGTCGATGGGCGCGGCCGGCGCGCTGCGGTCGGCGTTGGCGTGGTGGAAGCCGGGTGGCAATTCGATGCGCGGCGCGGGCGCCTCGCGCGTGCCGCTGGCGCACGCGGCCAGGAACAGCGGCAGGGCGGCGAGCGCGAGGCGAGGCGACATCGAGGCGAACAGAGACGAAGGTGGCATGGCGTCAGGCGGGCGTGGCGGCGGACGCGCCCGTGGGCAAGGGGCTCAGCCGCGCGCGCAGCCGTTCCAGCATCAGGTAGACCACCGGCGTGGTGTAGAGCGTGAGCAGCTGGCTCACGGCCAGGCCGCCGATGATGGCGATGCCCAGCGGGCGGCGCAGTTCCGAGCCTTCGCCCAGGCCCAGCACCAGCGGCACCGCGCCCAGCAGCGCGGCCAGATTGGTCATGAGAATGGGGCGCAGGCGGCGCAGCGCGGCCTCGTGGATGGCGTCGCGCGGCGCCAGGCCGCGCCGGCGCTGCGCGGCGAGGGCGAAGTCGATCATCAATATGGCGTTCTTCATCACCACGCCGATCAGCAGGAACAGGCCCAGCAACGCGATCAGGCTGAACTCGGTGTCCGAGATCCGCAGCGCCAGCAGCGCGCCCACGCCGGCCGAGGGCAGGGTGGACAGGATGGTCAGCGGGTGCAACAGGCTTTCGTAGAGCATGCCCAGCACCAGGTAGACGGTGACCAGCACGGCCAGGATCAGCCAGGGTTGGCGCTTGAGCGTGGCCTGCAGGCTGTTCGGGTCGCCCGCGCGCTCGCCGGTGGAGATGCTGCTGGGCAACAGCAGGCCGTTGACGGCGCGCTCGATGGCCGCCTGCGCCTGCTGCAGGCTCACGCCCGGCGCCAGGCCGTAGCTGATGCCGGCGGAGGCGAACTGCGCGTCGTGCTGCACGCGGTCGCGCGTGAGGCCATAGCGCCAGGTGGCGATGGCGCTGAGCGGCACGCGCTGGCCCGCGCCGTTGAGCAGCTGCACCTCCTCCAGCGCGCTCGGCTCGCTGTTGCCGCGCGGGTCGGCCTCCATGACCACGCGGTACTGGTTCAGCGCGTCGTACAGCGTGGCCACCTGGCGCTGCGAGAAGGCGTTGTTGAGCGCGGTGGTCACCGTGTCCATGCCCACGCCCAGGCGGCGCGCGGCCTCGCGGTCCACCTGCAGCACCACCTGCTGCGCGTCCTCGCCGGCGCCGAAGTCCACGCCGGCCAGTTCGGGCAGCGCGCGCAGCGCCTCGCCCACCGGGCGCGTCCACTGGCGCAGGTCGGCCAGCGAGTCGGAGCGCATGACGAACAGGTACTCGCCGTCGCCGCCGCCGCTGGCCAGCCGGATGTCCTGGTCGACCGACACGAACAGGATGCCGCCGGCAATGGGCGGGGCGGCGGCGCGCAGGCGCGCGACCACGGCCGAGGCCGGCTCGCCGCGCTCGGCCAGGGGCTTGAGGCGGATGCGGAACCAGGAGTTGCTGGTGCCGGTGCGCCCGCCACTGACCCCGGTCACGTCGGCCACGGCCGGGTCGGCCACCAGCAGGCGGCGGTAGGCCTCCACCTTGGGTTGCATGCCCTGGAAGGAGAAGCCATCGTCGCCGCGCACGAAGCCGCTGAGCTGGCCGGTGTCCTGCTGCGGCAGCATGCCCTTGGGGATGGCCACGTAGAGCCAGACGTTGAGCGCCACCGTGCCCACGAGCAGCAGCAGCGTGAGCCAGTGGTGGCGCAGCGCGAAGGCCAGGCTGCGCGCGTAGCCGGCCTGCACGTCGGCCAGCGCGGTGGCGATGAGACGCGCCAGCGGGCCCGGCGCGCGCGCGCGCGGGCCGGCCGGCAGGCCATGCGCGCACAGCGCCGGCGTGAGCGTGACCGACACGGCCAGCGAGATCAGCATGGCCGCCACCAGGGTGAGGGAGAACTCGCGGAACAGGCGCTCCACCACGCCGCCCATGAACAGGGTGGAGACGAAGACCACGATCAGCGCGCCGTTCATGGCGAGCAGGGTGAAGCCGACCTCGCCCGCGCCGGTGAAGGCGGCGCGCCAGACGGTGCGCCGGCCGATCTCGCGCTGGCCGGCGGCGGCCTGGGCGGCGCGCGCGCGCTCGAGGTGCCGCTGGATGTTCTCCAGCACCACGATGGCGTCGTCCACCACCAGGCCGGCGGCCACGATCAAGGCCATCACCGACAGGTTGTTGAGCGAAAAGCCCAGCCACCACATGGCCGCCAGCGCGCCGACCAGCGACACCGGCAGGGCCAGCGCGGGGATGAGCGCCGTGCGCAGGCTGCCGAGGAAGGCCCAGACCACGGCCATCACCAGCAGGCAGCTCAGGACGAGGGTGAAGCGGCCCTCGCGCAGCGTGGCGCGGATGCCGGGCGAGCGGTCCATCACCACGCTGAGCTGCGTGTCGGCCGGCAGCAGGGCGCGCAGCTGCGGCAGCTGCGCGTGGATGGCGTCGACGGTCTGCACGATGTTGGCGCCCGGCCGCCGGCTCACCAGCAGCACCACGGCGGGGCGGTTGTTGTGGTAGCCGGCGGTGTAGCGGTTCTCCACCGAGTCGCTGACCTCGGCCACGTCGGACAGGCGCACCAGCGCGCCGCCTTCGTTGCGCACCACCAGCGTCGAAAAATCGGCCGCCGTGCGCAGCGGCGCCGGCAGCGCGATCTGCCAGCGCGAGGCGTCGCGCTCCACCGCGCCGACGGGCCGCCAGGCGTTGGCGTCGGCGATCGCGCGGCGCACGTCGTCCAGCGACAGGCCGCGGTGCGCCAGCGCCTGGGGCTGCACCTGCACGCGCACCGCCGGCAGCGAGGAACCGTCCACCGTGACCTCGCCCACGCCGGCCACCTGCGCAAGCTTCTGCGCGAGCACGGTGGACGCGTTGTCGTACAGCGCCGACGGGGGCAGCCGCGGCGAGGACAGGGCCAGCGCCATGATGGGCGCCTGCGAGGGATTGACCTTCACGAAGCTGGGATTGCCCACCATGCCGGAAGGCAATTGCCCGCGCACCGCGTTGATGGCGGCCTGCACCTCGCGCGCCGCGTCGTCGATGTCGCGGTTCAGGTCGAACTGCAGCGTCACGCCGGTGCTGCCCTGGTTGCTGCTGGAGCGGATGCTGGTGACGCCGGCGATGCTGCCCAGCGCACGCTCCAGCGGCGCGGCCACGGTGGACGCCATGCTCTCGGGGCTGGCGCCGGGCAGGCTGGCGCGCACCTGGATGACGGGGAAGTCCACACGCGGCAGCGGCGCCACCGGCAGCAGCCGCAGGGCCAGCAGGCCAGTGAGCACGATGGCGGCGGCCAGCATCGCGCTGCCCATGGGGCGGCGGATGAAGAAGCGGGCCAGCGCGTGCATGGCGGCTCAGGCCAGCGGGGCGCGCGCGGCGCGGCGGCGCGCCAGGCGGTCGAAGGCCAGGTAGACCACCGGCGTGGTGAACAGGGTGAGCACCTGGCTCACGACCAGGCCGCCCACCATGACGATGCCCAGCGGCTGGCGCAGCTCGGCGCCCGAGCCGCTGGCCAGCATGAGGGGCACGGCACCGAACAGCGCGGCCAGCGTGGTCATGAGGATGGGGCGAAAGCGCAGCAGCGCGGCGCGGTGGATCGCCTCGCGCGGCGACAGGCCCAGTCGGCGCTGGGCGTCGAGCGCGAAGTCCACCATCATGATCCCGTTCTTCTTCACCAGGCCGATCAGCAGCACCACGCCGATCACCGCGATCAGGTCCAGCGGCCGGCCCGCCAGCAGCAGCGCGGCCAGCGCGCCCACCGTGGCCGAGGGCAGCGTGGACAGGATGGTCAGCGGGTGCACCGCGCTTTCGTACAGCATGCCCAGCACCAGGTACATCACCACCACGGCGGCCAGTATCAACCACAGCGTATTGGTCAGCGAGCTGCGAAAGCCCTCGGCCGCGCCCTGGAAGGCCAGCTCCACGGCGATCGGCAGCTCGATCTGGCGCCGCACGGTGTCGATGGCGGCCACGGCCTCGCCCAGCGAATGGCCGGGCGCGAGGTTGAAGGACAGGGTGACGGCCGGGAACTGGCCCTGGTGCTCGATGGCCAGCGGCGCGCGCCGCTCCACCGCGCGCGCCACGGCGGACAGTGGCACCGGACGCGCATCGGCCGCGCCACTCGCACCGGTCGCGGGCCGCACGTACACCCCCTCCAGCGCCTGCAGGCCACCGCGCGCCGCGTCGTCGCTCTCCAGCACCACGCGGTATTGGCTGGCGTGCGTGAACAGGGTGCTGACCTGGCGCTGGCCGAAGGCGCTCTGCAACGCGGAGGCGATGTCGCTCATGCGCAGGCCCAGGCGGGCGGCGGCGTCGCGGTCCACCTCCAGGTAGGCCTGCAGGCCCTCGCGCTGCAGGTTGCCGGCCACGTCGGCCAGCTCGGGCCGCTGCGCCAGGGCCTGCAACAGGCGCTCGCTCCACTCGGCCAGCAGCGCGCTGTCGGGCGAGCTGAGGGTGAACTGGTACTGCGTGCGGCTGATGCGGTCTTCCATGCCCAGCTCCTGCACCGGCTGGAACCAGGCCTGGATGCCGCCCACGCCGCGCGCGCGCTCGCGCAGGCGCTCGATCAGCTCGCCGGCCGAGACCGCGCGTTGCGCGTGTGGCGCCAGCGTGATCAGCATGCGCCCGCTGTTGAGCGTGGCGTTGCTGCCATCCACGCCGATGTACGACGCGATGCTCTGCACCGGCGCTTCGGCCAGCAGCGCCTCGGCCAGCGCGCGCTGGCGCTCGGCCATGGCACCGAAGGACACGCTCTGCGGCGCTTCGGTCACCACCTGGATCGCGCCCGCGTCCTGCACCGGGAAGAAGCCCTTGGGCACGGCCAGGTAGAGCAGGCCGGTGAGCAGCAGCGTGGCGGCCAGCGCCAGCAGGGCCAGGGGCTGGCGCGCGAGCACCCAGTCGAGCGCCTGGCCGTAGCGCTCGATGGTGCCGTCAAGCGCCCCCCGCACCGGGGCAAGCCCGGCTTCCCCCCCAAGGGGGGCGGGCGAACTTGGGGCGGCCCGGCGTTCGCCCTGCCAGTCGCGATCCTCGCCGTGCGCGGGCGGGCGCGGCAGCAGGCGCGCGGCCATCATGGGCGTGAGCGTGAGCGAGACCACCAGGGAGATGGCGATGGCCACGGCCAGGGTGACGGCGAACTCGTGGAACAGGCGGCCCACCACGTCGGCCATGAACAGCAGCGGGATCAGCACCGCCACCAGCGAGACCGTGAGCGAGACCAGGGTGAAGCCGATCTCGCTGGCGCCCTTGAGCGCCGCCTCCATGGGCCCCGCGCCCTGCTCGCGGTGGCGCGCGATGTTCTCCAGCATCACGATGGCGTCGTCCACCACGAAGCCGGTGGCGATGGTCAGCGCCATCAGGCTCAGGTTGTTGAGCGAGTAGCCCAGCAGCAGCATGGCCGCGAACGTGCCCACCAGCGACAGCGGCACGGCCACGCTGGGAATGAGCGTGGCCGCCGGCGTGCGCAGGAAGACGAAGGTGACCAGCACCACCAGCGCGATGGCGAACAGCAGCTCCTTCTGCACGTCGCGCACCGAGGCGCGGATGCTCTCGGTGCGGTCGGACACCACCTGCACCTTCACCGTGGCCGGCAGCGTGGCCGTGAGCTGCGGCAGCAGCGCGCGCACCTGGTCGGCCACGGCGATGACGTTGGCGCCGGGCTGGCGCTGGATGTTGAGCAGCACGGCCGGCGCCAGGCCACAGCCGCCGGCCTGGCCCGGGACGCAGGCCATGCCGGCCCAGGCGGCCAGGAACCGGTCCTCGGCGCCCTCTTCCACCTGGGCCACGTCGGCCAGGCGCAGCGGCGCGCCGTCGCGCCAGGCCACGATCAGGCGCCGGTACTCGGCCACCGAGCGCAGCTGGTCGTTGGCGTCGAGCATGGTGCTGCGCAGCTCGCCGTCGAAGCTGCCCTTGGGCTGGTTGTTGTTGGCGGCGGCGATGGCCGTGCGCAGCTCCTCCAGGGTGAGGCCGTTGGCCGCCAGCGCGCGGCTGTTGGCCATCACCCGGATGGCCGGGCGCTGCCCGCCCGCCAGGCTGACCAGGCCGACACCGGGCAGGCGCGAGAGCTGGCCCGCCATGCGCGTGTCCACCAGGTCGACCACGCGCGGCAGCGGCAGGGTCTCGGACGATATGGCCAGGGTGAGGATGGGCACGTCCGCCGGATTCACCTTGCGGTAGATCGGCGGCGCCGGCAGGTCGGACGGCAGCAGGCTGTTGGCGCTCTGCAGCGCGGCCTGCACATCCTGCTCGGCCACGCCCAGGTCCACCTCCAGCGCGAACTTCAGGGTGATGACCGAGGCGCCGCCCGAGCTGGTGGACGACATCTGCGCCAGGCCCGGGATCTGGCCGAGCCGGCGCTCCAGCGGCGCGGTGACGGTGCGCGCGGTGACGTCGGGGCTGGCGCCGGGCTGAAAGGTGAAGACCTGGATGACCGGGTAGTCCACCTGTGGCAGCGCGGACACCGGCAGCTGGCGCCAGGCCAGCAGGCCGGCGATCAGCACCGCCAGCATCAGCAGCGAGGTCGCCACCGGCCGAAGGATGAAGGGGCGCGAGAGCGAGGGCGCGGCGGACATGGCGACGCTCTCAGCGCGGGGCGGCGTCCGGCGCGAGCGGCGAGTTCGCCGGCAGCTCGGTGGCCTGCACCACCTTCACCGCGCGGCCTTCCTCCAGGCGGTCCAGGCCTTCGAGCACCACCGGTTCGCCCTCGGCCAGGCCCTTCGTCACCACGGTGCGCCCGCCACTGGCCGGGCCCAGCACGAGGTCGCGCACGCGGGCCTTGTTGTCGGCGATGACGTAGACGTAGCTGCCGCGCGAGCCGTGTTGCACGGCGTCGGTGGGGATGGTCACCGCGCCGGGCAACTGGCGCAGCGCCAGGCGCACGTTGACGAACTGGTTCGGAAAGAGCGCGTCGTCCGCGTTCTCGAAGCGCGCCTTCAGGCGCAGCGTGGCGGTGGCCGCGTCGATCTGGTTGTCCAGCGTGTCGAGGCGGCCGATGGCCAGGCGCTGGCGGTTGTCGCGGTCCCAGGCCTCGACCACGGCCGGGGTCTTGTCCGCGTGCGCGGCGCGCACGTCGGCCACCTGGGGCTCGGGCACGCTGAAGAGCACGGCCACGGGCTGCGTCTGCGTGAGCGTGAACAGGCCGTTGGCGTCGTTGGCGGCGATCAGGTTGCCGGCGTCCACCCGGCGCAGGCCCACGCGGCCCGCGATGGGCGCCTCGATGCGGGTGTAGGAGAGCTGCAGCCGCGCGTTGTCCACCTGCGCCTGGTCGGCCTTGAGCGTGCCGCGCAGTTGCTGCACCAGCGCGGCCTGGCGGTCCAGCTGCTGGCGGGCGATGGCATCGCGCGTGAACAGCTGTTCGTAGCGCGCGAGCTCGCTCTCGGCATTGCGCAGCTGGGCCAGGTTCTGCTGCTGCTGACCCTGAGCCTGGGCCAGCGCCACGCGCAGCGGTTCGGGGTCGATCTCGGCCAGCAACTGGCCGCGCGCCACGCGCTGGCCTTCGCGCACCAGCACGCGGGCCAGCTGGCCCGCGACGCGGCTGCGCACCACCACCGTGTTGTAGGGCGCCACGGTGCCGACGGCGCGCGCCTGCACCGTGAAGTCTTCGGTGCGGGCCGGCTCCACGCGCACCGCCACCGGGCCGCGCCACTGGCTGGGCGCGGGCGGCGGCGTCTGCGGCGGGCGCAGCAAAAACCACCAGGCCGCCGCGCCCGCGGCCAACAGCAGGCCCAGCCAGAGCAGGCCGCGCGCCCAGGAACGGTGAGACGGGAGCGCGGGCGTTCGATCGGATTCGGGCATGGGAACAGCGTGGAAAGCGCGGGCGGCACGGCGCGCGCGAGGCGCCGCGGGGCGCGTCGGGGAGGTATCGCGGCAAATGATAGCCAGTCGCAACAACTCCGGCCTGAAAGACCCGGCCGCGCGGGCGCCCTCGCCACGGCCGCGCGCGCGGGGCCCGGCCCTCAGCGGGCGTGTCCGAGCAGGTGGTCGCGAAACGCCAGGGCGATGGGGGACAGGCGCTTGCCGGCCAGGTGCACGATGCTCCATTGCGAGGCGATCGGAAAACCCTGCACGTCGAGCACCACCACGCCGTGCTCGCGCGAGTGGCCGTGCAGCGCGTGCTGCGACACCACGCCCAGGCCCAGCCCACCGGCCACCGCCTCCTTGATGGCCTCGTTGCTGCCCAGCTCCATGCGCACATCGGGCACGAAGCGCTCGGCACGGAAATGCCGGTCGCTGGCCATGCGCGTGCCCGAGCCACGCTCGCGCAGGATGAAGCGCTGCTCGGCCAGCGCGCGCAGCGCCAGGCCCTGGCCGCGGGCCAGCGGGTGGCGCGAGGCGGCGATCACGACCAGGGGATTGGCCATGAACACCTCGCCCTCGACCGCGAGGTCCGCGGGCGGCATGGACATGATGTAGAGGTCGTCGAGGTTCTCGCGCATGCGCTGCACCACGCCGTCGCGGTTGAGCACCTCCAGCGCGACGTCGATGGCCGGGTGCTTGTGGCAGAAGCGCCCCAGCAGGCGCGGCACGAAGTACTTGGCGGTGCTCACCACCGAGACCTTCAGCCGGCCGCGCGCCAGGCCCTTGGTGGCCGCCACCTGCTGGCCGAAGCTGTCCCACTCGCGCACCATGGCGCGCGCGGTCCGGGCCAGGTCGTGCCCGGCCGGCGTGAGGTGCACCTTGCGGCCGATCACCTCGTACAGCGGCAGTCCCACGGCCTCGCCGATCTCGCGCAGTTGCATGGAGGCGGTGGGCTGGGTGACGTGCATGGCCCGCGCGGCGCCGCTCACGCTGCCGGTTTCGTGCAGGGCAAGGAACAGGCGCAACTGCCGAAAACTCACGTTCATAGACTTTTCCCTATGTGAACGCCAGAACAAATCGATTTTACGAAGCATGCGGCATTGCCTAGCATGCCGGCCAACCTGGAGCTTCCCCATGACCGGCCTGCTGGACCCCGCGATCCTGTTCTTCGTTTTCGGCGTATTCGCCGGCGCCCTGCGCTCCAACCTGGAGATCCCGCCCGCCATCGGCAAATTCCTCTCGCTCTACCTGCTGATGGCGCTGGGCCTCAAGGGCGGCTTCGCGCTGGCCGCCGCGGGCCTCACGCCGGCCATGCTCGGCAGCCTGGCCGCGGCGCTGTTCATGGCCTTCCTGGTGCCCGCGCTGGGGTACGCCTTCCTGCGGCACCGCGTCTCCCACTTCGACGCCGCCGCCGTGGCCGCGGCCTACGGCTCGGTCAGCGCGGTGAGCTTCGTCGCCGCCACGCAGCACCTGGAGAACCTGGGGCTGGCGCCGGGCGGGCACATGACCGTGGCCATGGTGCTGATGGAGTCGCCCGCGATCCTGATGGCGGTGCTGCTGGCCAACGCCGCGCGCCACGCTTCGCGCGCAGCGATCGTGGTCGGCGCCGGACAGGCCGCCCTCTCACCGAGGGCCGGGGCCGGCGGCACGCCGCTGCGCGGCATCCTGCGGGAGTCCTTCACCGACGGCGCGCAGCTCCTGCTGCTGGGCTCGCTGGTGGTGGGCTGGGTCAGCGGCGACGCCGGCCGGGCCGTGATGCAGCCCTTCGCGGGCGACCTGTTCAAGGGGCTGCTGGCCTTCTTCCTGCTCGACATGGGCTTGCTGGTGGCGCGCAATTTCGCCGACGCGCGGCGCGCCTCGCCGGTGCTCATCGCTTATGCGGTCCTGGGCCCGCTGACGCACGCGGCCATCGCCCTCGCCCTGGCGCGCCTGCTCGGGCTGCCGCCGGCCGACACGGCCCTGCTGATGGTGCTGAGCGCCAGCGCGTCCTACATCGTGGTCCCCGCCGTGCTGCGGCACGCCGTGCCCGAGGCCAACCCCTCGCTCTACCTGGGCCTGTCGCTGGGCCTGACCTTCCCGCTCAACATCCTGCTGGGCATCCCGCTCTACACCTGGCTGGCGACGGCGCTCTGAGGCGGCGCCTCAGCCCAGACCGCCGGCGCGCACCCAGGCGGCGCGCGCGGCGATGGCGGCGCGCTCTTCGGGGCCGATCCGATCGAGGTGCCGGAGCTGCGGCGCCAGCCGAGGGTGCGCCGCGAAGCGCGCCGCGTGGCGCACCAGGAAGTCCCAATACAGGGTGGTGAACGGGCAGGCACGCTCACCCGTGCGCTGTCCGGGATCGAAACGGCAGCCGCGGCAATGGTCGCTCATGCGCTCGATGTAGCGGCCGGTGGCGATGTAGGGCTTGCTGGCGAGCAGGCCGCCGTCGGCGTACTGGCTCATGCCCAGCGTATTGGGCAGTTCGACCCATTCGACCGCGTCCACGTAGACGCTGAGGTACCAGGCGTGCACCTGCTTCGGCTCCACGCCGTACAGCAGCGCGAACAGGCCGGTGACCATGAGGCGCTGGATGTGGTGCGCATAGCCGTGGCGCAGCGTCTGCCCGATGGCATCGGACAGGCAGCGCATGGGCGTGTCGCCGCTCCAGTACCAGGCCGGCAACGCCCGCCGCGCGTCCAGCGCGTTGTGGTCGGCGTACGCCGGCATCTTCAGCCAGTAGACGCCGCGCACGTACTCGCGCCAGCCCAGGATCTGGCGGATGAAACCCTCGGCCGAGGCGAGGGGTACGCGCCCCGCGCGCCAGGCGCCCTCGGCGGCGGCGACCAGTTCGCGCGGATGCAGCAGCTTGAGGTTGAGCGCCGCCGAGAGCTGCGCGTGGTAGAGCCAGGGCTCACCACCCCACATCGCGTCCTGCCAGTGGCCGAAGTGCGCCAGACGCTCGTCGATGAACTGGCGCATCGCCTGCAGCGCCTGCGCGCGCGTCACGGGCCAGCCGAACGGTTCGGCCTGACCGGGATGGTCGCCGAAGCGGGCGCGCACCAGCGCGATCACCTCCGCGGTGAGCGCGTCGGGCTCGAAGCGCGCGGGCGGCGGCAAGAAGCCCGGGCCCTGCGCGCCGAAGGCCGCCCGGTTCTCGCCGTCGAGGTTCCAGACGCCGCCGCAGGGGCCGTCGCCGTCCATGAGCACGCCGTGTTCTCGCCGCATCTCGCGGTAGAAGGACTCCAGGCGCAAGCTCCGCCGCCCGCGCGCGTGCCGGGCGAAGCGCTCGGTGCTGCAGAAGAAGTGCCGGTCCTCCAGCAGATCGAGCGGCGTGTCGCCCACCGCCAGGCGCAGGGCCTGCAGCACCCGCCAGTCGCCCGGCCAGGTGAGCCGCACGCGCTGCGGGCGCCAGCGCGCGACCGCCTCGCCCAGCGCATCGGCCAGGCCGCCTTCGCGCAGGGTCTGGTAGTCGATCGGCAGGCCCCGCTCGCGCAGCGCGGCCGCGAAGTGCCGCATCGCGGCCAGGAACTGCACGATGCGCTGCTGGCTGCTCCAGACGTGCGTGCTCTCTTCGGCGGCCTCGCACATCCACACGCGGTCGCGCGTGGCGTCGAAGCCATCGAAGGCACTGCTCTGGGGATCGAGTTGGTCGCCGAGCACGACGACCAGGTGGCGGCACGGGGGGCTCATCCCGCCCACCTTACACGGCGCCCGGGCGGCGGTTCAGTCCCGCCCGCGAAACACCGGTGGCCGCCGCTCGATGAAGGCGCGCATGCCCTCGGCGAAGGACTCGCCGTCGATCAGCTCGGCCTGGCGTTCGCGCTCCAGCGCCAGCTGCTGCACCAGGTGGTTGCGCTCGCTGGCCGCGAACAGCGCGCGGGTCTCGGCGATGGCGTGCGCCGGCAGCGCGGCCAGGCGCCTGGCCAGGGCCCAGGCTTGCGGCGCCAGCGCGGCGTCGTCCACGCAGGCCCAGATCAGGCCCCAATCGGCCGCGCGCGGCGCGTCCAGCTTGTCGCCCAGCAGCGCCAGACCCAGCGCGCGAGCGCGGCCGACGGCGCGCGGCAGCGCCCAGCTCGCGCCCATGTCGGGCACGGCGCCCAGCGCGGGCACGAAGGGCAGGTAGAAGTAGGCCGAGCGCGCGGCGATCACCAGGTCGGCCGCCAGGGCCAGGCCCACGCCGCCGCCCGCCGCCACGCCGTTGACGGCGCAGACCACCGGCACGGGCAGGGACCGCAGCTCGGCCACCAGGGGGTTGCCGGTCTCGTCCAGCATCTGGCCCACCTGCGTGCCCAGCGAGCCGCGCGAGGCGTCCTTCGCGCGTTCGCTGAAGTCGTTCAGGTCGGCGCCCACGCAGAAGGCGCGACCGGCGGCGGTGAGAATGAGGGCGCGGATGGACCGGTCCTCGCGCACGCGGCGCAAGGCGTCCAGCGCGCCCTGCTGCAGCTCGGGTCTGAGGGGGTTGAGGCGATCGCCTTCGTTGAGCGTGAGCGTGGCGATGCCTTCGCGCGACTCGAACAGGACGGCAGGCTTCATGGCGGGGTCTCCCGGGCGTGTTCTTTGAAGTGGGTGCGCACCACCGCGCCGTCCAGGCGCAGCGCGTGACAGCCGCCCAGCGGCGAATGGCCACGCGCGCCAGCCGCCGCCTCGGTGTCGGCGAAATCGCCGCTGGCCCACAGCACCTGGAAGGCCGTGCTGGCCAGGGTCGGCAGCAGCTCGGTCATGTGGGTGCAGCCCGCCGTGCCGCGGAACAGGCGCTTGACCGCCAGGGTGAAGCCTGGCTCGATGCGCAGGCCCACGAGCTGTCGGTAGGCCGCCTCGACCCCGCGGCAGTCCGGGTAGGGCGCGTGGTCGCTGGACACGCGGGCGTCGACGATGCGACGCTCGCGGTCGATGGTCAGGCGCACGCGCATCTGGTGGATGGCCTGGCCCGCCGGCACCGCGCGGTGCACCAACTGCAGCGGCTGCGGCTTGGTGTCGACCAGCAGGCCGTCAAGGTCGATCAGGCCGTCCTCGCGCTCGAAGGCCTCGCACTGGATGCGTCGCAGGTGCAGCGGCCGGCGCCCGCTCATCGCACCGCCTCCGCCGCGTGCACCACGCCGGCCGCGCACAGGGCCTCGATGTCGGCGGCCGCGTAGCCGGCCCGCGCCAGCAGCGCGCGCGTGTCGGCGCCCACCACGGGGGCGCGCTGCGGCAGTTGGGCGGGCGTGCGGTCGAAGCGCGGCGCGGGCGCGGGTTGCACCACGCCGTCCTCGCCGCGCACGAAGGTGCCGCGCGCGGCGTTGTGCGGGTGCGCGGGCGCCTCGGCCATCGACAGCACGGGCGCGAAGCAGGCGTCCGTCCCCTCCAGCAGCGCGCACCAGGCGTCGCGCGTGCGGGTGCGAAACAGCGCTTCCAGCTTCCCGCGCAGCGCGGGCCATTCGCCGGCCGCCCACTGGCGCTGGAAGGCCGGGTCCTCGATGCCGCAGCGCTCGAGCAACTGGCGGTAGAACTGGGGCTCGATGGCGCCCACGGACACGTAGCGCCCGTCGGCGCATTCGTAGGTGCCGTAGAAGGGGGCCGCGCCGTCGAGGAAGTTGCTTTCGCGGCGGTCCTGCCAGAAGCCCTTGGCCATCAGCCCGTACTGGGCGCTCATCAGCAGGGCCGCGCCATCGGTCATGGCGGCATCCACCACCTGGCCCTGGCCCGATCGCTGGGCCTCGGCCAGCGCGGCCAGCACGCCCACCACCAGCAGCATGCCGCCGCCGCCGTAGTCGCCCACCAGGTTGAGCGGCGGGGCGGGCGGCCGGTCGGCCGGGCCCATGGCGTGCAGCGCGCCGCTGAGCGCGATGTAGTTGAGGTCGTGCCCGGCGGCCTGGGCCAGCGGGCCGCTCTGGCCCCAGCCCGTCATGCGGCCATAGACCAGGCGGGCGTTGCGCGCGCGGCAGGCCTCGGGGCCCAGGCCCAGCTTGTCGGCCACGCCGGGGCGAAAGCCCTCGATCAGCACGTCGGCGGATGCGACCAGCCGGAGCACGGCCTCCACGCCGCGCGGGTCCTTCGTGTTCACGGCGATCGACTGGCGGCCGCGGTCCACGATGCCGTCGTTGCGCATCAGGTCCTCCAGGCCGCCGCGCGAGGGCGGGCCTGGCAGGCGGTCGACGCGGACGACGGTGGCGCCCAGGTCGGCCAGGACCATGCAGGCGAAGGGCCCGGGGCCGATGCCCGCGAGCTCGATGACGGTGAGGTGGGCGAGCGGTCCGGGCATGGGTCACATGCGCTTGGCGACTTCTTCCAGCATCACCTCGGTGGCGCCGCCACCGATGGTGAGGATGCGCGCGTCGCGCGCCATGCGCTCCACCGGCGTGCCGGTGATGAAGCCGGTGCCGCCGTGCAGCTGCAGGCAGGTGTGCACCACCTCCTGCAGGGTCTCGGCGCCGAAGGCCTTGAGCATGGAGACCTCGCGCACCGTGTCCTTGCCCTGCTCGATCATGAGCGCGCACTGGTAGGTCAGCGCGCGCACGGCCGCGGCCTTCGAGGCCATCCAGGCCAGCTTGTTGCGCACCACCTGCTGGTCCCACAGCGACTTGCCGAAGGCCTGGCGCTGGCGCACGTAGTCCACCGTGAGCTCGATGGCGCGCGCGCAGGTGCCCGAGACCAGCGCGCCCACCACCAGGCGCTCGTTCTGGAAGGTGCCCATGATGTAGTAGAAGCCCTTGCCCTCCTCGCCCAGCAGCGCATCGGCGGGCAACTTCAGGTCGTCGAAGAACAGCTCGGCCGTGTCGGACGAGCGCCAGCCATGCTTGTCGAACTGGCGCGTGATCTTGAGGCCCGGGTTGTCCTTCTCCACGATGAACAGCGAAATGCCACGGCTGCCCTTGGCCTCGGGGTCGGTGCGCGCGGCCACGATGTAGATGTCGCCATGCACGCCGTTGGTGATGAAGGTCTTGGAGCCATTGATGAGCCAGCCGCCATCGGCCATGCGCTCGCCGCGCGTGCGCAGGCCGGCCACGTCGGAGCCGGCGCCGGGTTCGGTCACGCAGACCGCGCCGACCTTGCGGCCGGCGCAGGCGTCGGGCAGGTACTTCTGCTTCTGCTCGTGCGAGCCGCGGTGCGCGATGTGGCTGATCGACATGTCGCTGTGCACCGTGAGCGCCGAGGCCACGCCGCCGTAGCCCGAGCGCGCCAGCTCCTCGCCCAGCACCACCGAAGCCAGCGGCCCCAGGCCGCCGCCGCCGTATTCCACCGGGTGGCGCATGCCCAGGAAGCCCAGCTCGCCCAGCTCGCGGAACAGGGCGCGCGGAATCTCGCCCGAGGCCTCCCAGGCGTCGGCGAAGGGCACGATGCGTTCCCTGGAGAAGCGACGCACCTGGTCGCGCACCATGCGCAGGTCCTCATCGAGGAAGTCGGGCTCGAGGAATTCGAATTCGGTCATGTGAAGCGGCGTTGATGCGGGTCAAGGAAAACCGGGCCTTTTCCATTCATAGTCCGGCGTGTCGGTTTATTTTATGGGCGGGCGGTGGGGCCCGCAAGGCGCCTTGCTACACTCGCGCCGCTCTTTTTCGCCAGGAGGACCCATGCCGCGCATCCGTTCGGACGACTACGAAACCAAGGCCCAGGCCATCATGGATTCGGCGGCAGCCATCTTCGCGAAGGAAGGCTACCCGGCCGCCAAGATGCAGGACGTGGCCAAGGCCTGCGGCGCGACCAAGTCGATGCTGTACCACTACTTCCCCACCAAGGACGACCTGCTGTTCGCCATGCTGCAGGAACACCTGCAGCGCCTGATCGGCGCGATCGAGGAGGCCCTGGTGAGCAAGGCCAGCGCGCGCGAGCGGCTGCAGATGGTGGTGGAGGCCTACACGCAGAAGTCCGCGCAGTCGCGCCGCCGCCACATGGTGGCCATGAACGATGTGAAGTTCCTGCCCAAGGCCAAGCAGACCCCGCTGATCAACCTGCAGCGCCAGCTGACCGAACAGGTGACCCGGCTGCTGCACGACCTCAACCCCGAGTTGCCGGAGCCGGTCTACAAGCCCTACACCATGATGCTGCTGGGCATGCTGAACTGGACCGACTTCTGGTACAAGCCCTCCGGCGAGGTGAAGCCCCAGGAACTGTGCGACCGGCTGTCCCGGCTGTTCCTCAAGGGCTTCCTGGCCGAGAAGGGCTGAGCCCTCCCCGGCCCCGGGCGCTCACTGCGCCAGCTTATAGGTCGACGCCGCCGGGTCCGCCTTCAGCAAGAACAGCTTGGGCGCGGCCAGGTGGTTCTCGGCGGTGAAGCCGATCGGCGTCATCGCCCCCGTCTCCAGGTTCTTCAGCTTGGCCAGCTCCGCGTTGGTGCAGTCCGCCGTCAGGGCCTTGCCACAGCGCTCCATGGCCGTGAACAGGGCGCGGGTCGCGGCGTAGCCGGTGAAGCTGTAGCGGTTCGCGCGGCCGCGCTCCTCGGCCGTCAGGTATTTCTCCATCTTGTCCATGAAGCCCTTGGCCTCCGGCGAGCTCTCCAGGTACACGTAGTCCACCGTGTACACGTTCTCGCCGGCGCTGCCCATCATCTTGGCGCTGGCGGGCACGCGCGACACATAGGTCACGCCCACCGGAATCTTGTGGCCGATGCGCTCCAGTTCCTTGGTCATGGTGATGTTCTCGCCCAGCACGCCGCCGGCCATCAGCGCCTCGGCCCCCGACTGCTTGACCTTCAGGATCTCGGACGAAAAGTCCGACTGGCCTTTCTTGAAGATCTGGCTGGAGACCACCTGCAGCTTCTTCTCCTTGGCCACGCGCTCGAAACCGTCGCGCACGTTCTCGCCGTACTCGTCGTCTTGCGAGATCACGGCCCACTTCTTGTTCGGGTAGCGGTCCGCCATCATCGAGACCAGGCCGTACACCGCCTCGCGCATGTCGTAGCCCACGGCGAACACGTTCTTGATGGCAGGCTTGTACAGGCCCTCGTAGGTGGTGATCGGCGCCATGGCCGGCAGGCCCGACTGCTTGATGATGGACATGGCCGCCTGCGACTGCGCCGTGCCCGAGATCGAGGTGAAGGCGAAGATCTTGTCGCTGTTGACCAGCTTGCGCACGCCCTGGATCGTGCGCGAGGGCACGTAGCCGTCGTCCTCGGTGATGAGGCGCAGTTTGCGGCCGTTGATGCCACCGGCCGCGTTGGCCTCGGCCACGGCGACCTTCACGCCCAGGTTGTGGGCCACGCCCAACAGAGCGGGCGGCCCGCTCAGCGGCAGGATGTCGCCGAGCACGATCTCGGTGTCGGTCACGCCCTGCTGCTGCGCGGCGGCGCTGAAGGTGGCGGCCGCGGCCAGCAGGCCGATGGCAAGGGCGGTGAGTTGGCTGTTCATGCTGTCTCCTGTTTGTCGTTCGTGGCCGAAGCCGTTGGGTGGGGGGAAGGGAATCAGTAGCGCAGCGGCCAGTGCACCCAGGTATGGCGCAGGTCGTGCCAGATGCCGCGCAGGCCGCGCGGGTCGAAGCGCAGGAAGGCGATGATCGCGACGCCGTAGAGCACGGTCTTGATCTCGTGCGCGCTGGTGGTCATGGTGTCGGCGAGCCGACCGCCGAGGAAGGACATCAGGCTGGAGAAGACCTCGGGCAGCGTCACGATGAACACCGTGCCCAGCACCGCGCCCAGCACCGAGCCGATGCCGCCCACGATGACGATGGCCAGGGCCTCGATGCTCAGCAGAAAGGGATAGCCCTCGACCGATACGAAGCTCATGTAGATGGCCATGAGGCCGCCCGCCAGGCCGGTGAGCGCTGCGCTGATGAGAAAGGCCAGCAGCTTGTAGTGCACCAGGCTGATGCCCATGGTGCGAGCCGCGATGTCGTTGTCGCGCACGGCCACCAGGGCGCGGCCCGCGTAGGAGCGGCGCAGGTTGAGCACGGCCAGCACGGCCAGCGCGCACACGCCCAGGCAGAACCAGTAGAAGGCGCGGTCGCTGGACAGGTCCATGCCCAGCACCACCGGGCGGTCGACCATGATGCCGCTGCCGCCACCGGTGAGCTCGCCGCCGGCCAGGATGCCCGCCGTCACGATGTGCGCGAAGGCCAGCGTGGTGATGGCCAGGTACAGCCCGTGCAGCCGCAGCGAAGGAATGCCCACGATGAGCCCGAACAGCGCCGGCAGCGCCGCCGACAGCAGCAGCGCGACCTCCGCCGGCAGGCCCCAGCGCGTGACCGCGATGGCGTAGGCATAGCCACCCAGCATGAGGAAGCCCACGTGGCCGAGCGAGATCAGGCCGGTGAAGCCGGTCAACACCATCAGCCCCAGCGCGCCCACGGTGGTGAACAGGATGACGGTCAGGTGCGACAGCATGAAGTTGCCGAGCACGAAGGGCGCGAGCGCGAGTGCGGCGAGCAACGCCACCGTCCACCCCTTGACCGCTGGCGAGTCCGTCAGGACGACCAGCTCGCCATAGCTTTGCTTGAAGAAACCGCTGCGCATCAGACCCTCTCGATCCGTTTTTCGCCGAACAGCCCGAAGGGCCGCACCATGAGCACCACCAGGATCAGCAGGAACCCGGCGATCTCCTTGAGCGTGCTGGGCAGGTAGCCGCCGACCAGGTTCTCCAGCACGCCGATGAACAGGCCGCTGAAGGCCGAGCCCAGCACCGAGTCGAAGCCGCCCAGCACCGTGGCCGGGAAGGCCTTCAGGCCGATCTCGTAGATGGTGGGCGCCAGGCCGTAGATGACCGCGAAGAAGGCGCCGGCCAGGCCCGCCAGGCCCGAGGCCGAGGCCCATGCCACGGCCTGCACGCGCGCGGTGGACACGCCCATGAGCCGCGCGGTCTTCTCGTCCGCCGCCACCGCCCGCATGGCCACGCCGAAGCGGCTGTGGCGCAGGAAGAACCAGAAGCCGCCGATGGCGACCAGCAGTGCCGCGATCACCGTGAGCTGGCTCGCGCGCAGCCCGATGTCGCCCAGGTGAACGATGGTGTCGGCGCCCTCCACGTTGAACTTGTGCGGCGCGGCGCCCCAGATCAGCGTCACCAGGGCGCGCAGCACCACCGCCAGGCCCACGGTCACCAGCACCACCGACAGCACCGGCTCGCCGAGCATGGGCCGCATGATGAGGCGCTCGCAGACCAGGCCCAGGGCCGCGCCCACGGCCACCGCCACCACGATGGTGGACACCGCGTCGGTGCCCAGCGCCGTGGCGATGGACCAGGAGGTGTAGGCGGTGAGCATGCCCATCTCGCCCTGGGCGAAGTTGACGATGCCGGTGGCCTTGAAGATGACCGCGAAGCTCATGGCCACCAGGCCATAGATCGCGCCGATGGCCAGCCCGGAGACGACCAGTTCGATGAAGTAGTTCATTCGGAAACCTCCGCGCGACGCGCTGCGGTGAGGGCCCTTGCGGGCGGCCGTGCGGGGCTCATGACGCGCCTCCATAGATCTGTTCGAGCTCGCGCGCGAACTTCTTGTTGATGAGGCCGCGGCGCACCTTCTGCGTCGCCGTGAGTTCGCCGTCGTCGTGGTCCAGCTCCTTTTCCAGGAGCACGAACTTGCGGATGTTCTCCACGCGGGCGAACTTCGAGTTCACCTCGTCCACCACCTGCTGGATGAGCTCTCGCACCTCGCCCATCTGCGTGAGCGACTTGAAGGTGGTGTAGGGCAACTCGCGCTCGGCGGCCCAGCGGCCCACGCTGTCGAAGTCGATCTGTATCAGGCCGCCGAGGAACTTGCGGCCCTCGCCCACCACGATGGCCTCGCGCACGAAGGGGCTGTCCTTGAGCGCGTTCTCGATCTCCGACGGCGCGATGTTCTTGCCGCCGCTGGTGATGATGATGGCCTTCTTGCGGTCGACCACGGCGATCTCGTCCGTCGCGCGCACCTCGACGATGTCGCCGCTGGCGAGCCAGCCGTCCGGCGCCAGGATGTCCTGGGTGCCCTTGTCGTCGAACAAGTAGCCCTGGAACACGCCCGGTGATCGCACGAACACCTCGCCGTCTTCGCCCACGCGCCATTCCACGCCTGGCATGGCCGGCCCACAGCTGCCCGGCACGAACGGCCGCCCCGGCACCTGAACGAAGGCCAGGCCGCCGGCCTCGGTGAGGCCATACCCCTGGCCCACGGGCAGGCCGATGACGTCGAAAAACTTGAGCGTTTCAGGCGAGACCGAGGCGCCGCCACACATGCGGGTGTGTGTGCGGTTCAGGCCCATGTGGCGCTGCATGTTGCGAAACAGCAGCAGGTACCAGAAGCCGAATTCGAACCGATCGCCCAGGGACACCAGCCGCCCGCGCACGGCGCGCCGGTCCGACAGCGCGCGCCCGCGCTTCATGCCCACGCGGTACAGCCAGCGCTGTACGCGGCCGCTGTCCTTCATGCGGAACTCGAAGTGCTGCTGCAGCTTCTCCCAGATGCGCGGCACGCCCAGGAAGAAGGTGGGCGCGATCTCCCGGATATTGGCCGACACCGTGTCGATGGATTCGGCGAAGTTCACGCAACCGCCGGTGAGCAGGTGCAGCACCGTGGAGTAGCCGCGCTCGGCCACGTGGCACAGCGGCAGGTAGCACACCGACTCGAAGCGCTTGTCCACCATCTGGCGCGCCGCCGCATAGGAGTAGGCCGCGAAGATGAAGTTGCGGTGCGTGAGCATGGCGCCCTTGGGCGGCCCGGTGGTGCCCGAGGTGTAGACGAGGATGTTCACGTCGTCGGGCACCAGAGCGTCGATGCTCCGATCCAGGCGCTGCTCGGCCAGCGGGTCCTCCTGAATCAACTGGTCGCCCAGCGCCATCAGGTGCTCGTAGCTGTGGGGCTCGCCCGGCGCGTAGCGGCGCAGGCCCTTCATGTCGACGCAGAAGATGTGCCGCAGGTGCGGCAGGCCGGGGCCTGCCTTCATGGCGTCGAGCACCTTGTCGGTCTGCTCCTGGTCGCCGGTGATCGCCACCTTGGCCTGGCAGTGGCCCGCGATGTACTGCACCTCTGCCCAGGGGTTGGTGGGATAGATGCCCACCACCTGCACGCCCAGCATCTGGGCGCCCAGATCGGCGTAGAACCACTCGGGGATGTCTTCTGACGCGATGACGATGCGGTCGCCGCGCTGCAGGCCCAGCTTCATGAGGCCCAGGGCCGTTCGGCGCGCGTCGCGGTAGTAGTCGGCCCAGGTGCGGCCGCGCCAGATGCCTTGCACCTTTTCGCGCAGGGCCACCTGCTGGCCGCGCTCCCGCGCGCGCAGGCGCAGCAGGCCGGGCAGCGTTCCCTCGCCACGCAGCAGCGTCTGATGGTCAAGCATGCGCGCCCTCCTCGCCGAGGTAGGCGGCCAGCACGGCCGGGTTGGCGGCCACCTCGGCCGGCGTGCCTTCGGCGATCAGGCAGCCGAAGTCCAGCACATAGACGCGGTCGGACAGGTCCATCACCACCTGCATGTCGTGTTCGATCATGAGCACCGCGATACCGAACTCGTCGCGGATGTCGAGCGTGAAGCGCGCGATGTCTTCCTTTTCCTCGCGGTTCATGCCCGCGACGATTTCGTCCAGCAGCAGCAGGCTGGGCTCGCAGGCCAGGGCCCGGCCCAGCTCCACGCGCTTTTGCTGGCCGTAGGCGAGCTGGCTCACCGGCTTGTCGCGCAGCTCTTCGATCTCGAGGAATTCGATGATGCGTTCCACCTTTTCGCGCGCGGCAATCTCCTCGCGGCGCGAGCGGCCCCAGAAGGCCAGCGCTTCCCACACCGGGTAGCGAAAGTGGATGTGCCGGCCCACCAGCAGGTTCTCCACCACCGTGCCATGGCGGAACAGCGCCAGGTTCTGGAAGGTGCGGCCGATGCCCAGGTTCGCGAACTGGTGCGACTTCAGGCCCGCGGTGTCGCGGCCCTGGAAGACGATCCGGCCCTCGCTGGGGGGCAGCACGCCGCTCACCAGGTTGAAGGTGGTGGTCTTGCCCGCGCCGTTGGGGCCGATCAGGCTCACGATCTCGCCCGGCATCACCTTCAGGCTCACCTCGTTGACGGCCTTCACGCCGCCGAAGCGCTTGGAGATGCGCGTGGCCTCGAGCACGGGGGTCTGCTGCGCGGCGCTCATGACAGCCACCTCTTGCGGCGCTTGTAGTGCTTCACGTCTTTCATGCTGGTGCGGCCGGGCTGAGAGCTCAGGCCCAGGTAGAACTCGCGCACGTCGGCGTTGCGGCGCAGCTGCTCGCTGGTGCCGTCGAGCACCACGCGGCCGTTCTCCATGATGTAGGCGTAGTCGGCGATGGCCAGCGCGCGGCTGGCGTTCTGCTCGACCAGCAGGATGGTCAGGCCGGTGGTCTCGCGCAGCGTCTGGATGCAGCGGAAGATCTCGCTCACCACCAGCGGCGCCAGGCCCAGCGAGGGCTCGTCGAGCGCGAGCACCTTGGGCCGGCTCATCAGCGCGCGGCCAATGGCCACCATCTGCTGCTCGCCACCCGAGAGGTAGCCCGCGGTGGTCTGGCGCATCTCGGCCAGGCGCGGAAACAGCGCGAACACCTCGTCGCGCGTCTGCGCCAGGTGGGCGGCGCTCTGCAGGTGGGCGCCGGTGATCAGGTTTTCCTCGACCGTGAGGGTCTGGAACAGGCGCCGGCCTTCCGGCACCTGCACCATGCCCTGGCGAACGATGGCCGGCGCGGGGTCTTTCTCGACCGCGCGGCCACCGAGCAGGATGCTGCCCTTCTCGATGACGCCGTCCTCGGCGTCGAGCACGCCCGACACGGCCTTGAGCACGGTGGACTTGCCGGCGCCATTGGAGCCCAGCAGGGCCACGATCTGGCCGGGGCGCACCTCGAGGGAGACGTCGCGCACGGCCTCGATGGCGCCGCCGTAGACGACCTGGATGTTGTGGATGGCCAGCGCGGGCGCGGGCGATGCGCTGGCGGCGGTATGGGGTGTCATGGGTGTCTCTGTTCCTCTCCCGCGCATCGCTGCGCGGAAGGAGGTCACTCCTTAATAATTAGTCCGTCGCGTCGGTCTTTAATTGACGCGAATTATGGTGCCTGGTTCCTGTCGACTCCCTGGGGAATACCCTAGATGGCGGGGACCGCCGAGGCGGTCTGCAGAAGGTCTTTCAGCGGCACCGACTCGTCGGCCAGGCGCGCCGCATCCACCGTGCAGGCCTGCGCCAGCGCGCGCTTGGCCAGCATGAAATCGGCGGGCCGGTTGATCGCGTCCACGGCCAGCAGGCGCTCGCCTGCCACATAGAAGGCGCTGAACGACTGCGTGGCCGGGTCGCCGCGCAGCACGCAGCGATCATGGCCCTGCGACAGGCCCGCCATCTGCAACTTGAGCGCGTACTGGTCGGACCAGAACCAGGGCACGGCGCGGTTCGGCCTGGGCTTGCCGCCCAGCCAGGACCCGGCCGCGCGCGCCTGCTCCAGCGCGTTCGGCACCGACTCGATGCGCAGCTCGCGGCCGTAGAGGCTGCTGAACTGCAGCGTGCAATCGCCGGCCGCCAGTACGTCCGGATCGCGCGTGCGCGAGAACTCGTCCACCGCAATGCCGCCCTCTTGCGCCAGCCCGGCGGCGCGCGCGGCCTCCACGTTGGCCAGCATGCCCAGGCCAGCCACCACCAGGTCCACCGGCAGGCGCGCGCCGTCGCGGCAGACCACGGCGCGAACCCTGTCGTCCTCCACCTCGACCGAGGCCAGCTCGGTGCCGGTGCGCAGGTCCACGCCGGCGGCGCGGTGCACGCGCTCGTAGAAGGCCGAGACGTCCGGACCCGCGACGCGCGCGAGCACGCGCGGCTGCAGTTCCAGCAGCGTGACCTCGGCGCCCAGGCCGCGCGCCGAGGCCGCCACCTCCAGCCCGACATAGCCGCCGCCGATGATCAACACCCGCGCGCCGGGCCGCAGCTGGGCGCGGATGCCTTCGGCGTCGGCCATGCTGCGCAGGTAGTGCAGGTTGCGGGGCCGCTGGCCCGGCGCCAGCCCGGCGCAGGACAGGGGCCGGGGCCGCCCGCCGGTGCACAGCGCCAGCTTGTCGTAGGCCAGGGCGCTGCCGTCGGCCAGCACGAGGCGGCGGCTCGCGCGGTCGATGGCCTGCATGCGCGCGCCGGTCATCAGCTCAACCCGGGCCGCGTCGTAGGCGCTGCGCGGGCGCAGCAGCAGGCCGTCGGCGTCCACCTGGCCGGCCAGCCAGGCCTTGGACAGGGGCGGACGCTGGTAGGGCAGCACGGATTCCTCGCCCAGCAGGGTGATGCGGCCGGCCCAGCCGTTCTGTCGCGCCGACACCGCGAGCTCGCTGCCGGCGTGGCCCGCGCCCACAATCACCAGATGCTTGTGCGAAGTCTCCATGCTTACCCTGATGAGTGGTTGATCCAGGTCAATATATAGTCCGTCTCGTCGGTCTAAATATAAACAGCTTCGGGCCCGAGCGCAATGGGGCTGGACACACTTTCAAGGAGCAGCGATGACCAGAACGCGGGCGGACGACTACGAGGACAAGAAGGCCACCATCCTGGACAAGGCCGCCGCGCTGATCGCGCGCAAGGGCTTCGACCAGGCGACCATGCAGGACGTGGCGAAGGCCTGCGGCACCTCCAAGTCGCACATCTACCACTACTTCCCGAGCAAGGAAGAGCTGCTCTACGCCATCGTGCACGACCACATCACGCGCCAGGCCGAGGACCTGACGCGCATCGTGGCGCAAGCGCTGCCGGCCGAGGCGCGCTTTCAGCAGTTCGTGGAGAGCTTCATGCAGGGCGCGGCGCGCGAGCGCGACGAGCACATCATCCTGATGAACGACCTGAAGTACCTGCCGCGCACGGAGCTGCGCACCATCCGCTCGCTGGAGAGCAGCATGACCGAGCTGCTCAACGGCCTGCTGGAGGAACTCAACCCCGGCCTGATGGAAACCGCGCGCGTGCGCAAGCCCTACGCGCTGCTGCTCTTCGGCATGATGATCTGGACCTTCAGCTGGTACCGGCCATCGGGCGACATCGGCCCGAAGGAGCTGGCGGCGCGCATCTCGCACCTGTTCGTGCACGGGTTCAAGGCAGGCGACGCGGGCGCTGTGGCGCAGCGCATCAGTTCACCGACCGCTTCTTCCCTTGCCAGTAAGGCTCGCGCAGCACGTTCTTCATGATCTTGCCCGCGCCCGACAGCGGCAGGGCCTCGCGGAACACCACCTGGCGCGGGCACTTGTAGTTGGCGATGAGCGTGTGGCAGTGGTCGATGATCTCCTGCTCGCTCACGCGCTGGCCGTCCTTGAGCGCCACCACGGCCATCACCGCCTCGCCCCACTTCTCGTCGGGCACGCCGATGACGGCGCACTCGCGCACCGCCGGGTGGGCGTGCACGGCGTTCTCCACCTCGCGCGAGTAGATGTTCTCTCCCCCGCTGATGATCATGTCCTTGACGCGGTCGACGATGGTGATGAATCCATCCTCGTCCATCCAGGCGCCGTCGCCGGTGTGCATCCAGCCGTCGCGGATGGCGGCGGCCGTGGCCTCGGGCTTGTTCCAGTAGCCCAGCATCACCTGCGCGCCACGCACCGCGATCTCGCCCGGCGTGCCGCGCGGCAGCTCCTGGCCGTCGGGGTCGACGATCTTCACGTCCACGCCATAGGCCGCGCGGCCGGCGGCCTGGCGCTTGTGGGGGCCGTGCTCGCCATCGAAATGGAAACGCCAGGGCAGGCTCACCGTGAGCGCGGCCGTCTCCGTCATGCCATAGCCCTGGATGAACTCCCAGCTGGGCAGCTTGGCGATGGCCGCGGCCAGCACGGCATCGGGGATCGGCGAGGCGCCGTACTCGCAGTAGCGCACGCTGCTGAGGTCGTAGCGCTCGAAGTCCGGGTGGTTCAACATCATGTTGATCATGGTCGGCACGAACAGCACGTAGTTGACCCGGTGGGTCTGTATCGCCTCGAAGGCCAGCACCGCGTCGAATTTGGGCAGGCACACATGGGTGCCGCCGGCCAGCGTGAGCGCGAAGGCCGGGGACGCGCCGGCCAGGTGGAACAGGCCCGCCGAGTGCATGTAGCGCGTCTCGTCCGAGAAATGCAAGGTGGCGATCCAGTTGATGGACGCCGCGATGAAGTTCTTGTGCGAAAGCATCACGCCCTTGGGGTGGCCGGTGGTGCCGCCCGTGTAGTAGATGCCGCAGAGTTCGTCGTCGCGGCCGCATTCGTCGGCCATGGGCGGCGTGCGCGCGATCAGCGCCTCGTAAGCCTGCATGCCGGCGGGCGTGGGCGCATCGCCCATGTGCACCACCCGGTCCATGGGGTGGCCCTTGAGCAGTTCGGGCACCTGCGCCGCGAAGCCGTCGTCCACCACCAGGCCCGCGCAGCCCGCGTCCTGCAGGCTGTAGACGTTCTCTGGGATGGCCCAACGCGTGTTCAGCGGCACGATCACCAGGTTCGCCCAGGCGGCGGCGAAGAACAGTTCGATGTAGTTGTCGCTGTTGAACGCCAGCACGGCCAGACGGTCGCCCGGCTGCAGGCCGAGCGCGCGCAGGCCGGCGGCCAGGCGCGGCACGCGCTCGCCCACCTCGGCCCAGCTGCGCTGGCGGTCGTTGTAGAGGGTGGCCGCGAAGCGGTGGCGGGTCTGCACCGCCCGCGTGAGCGCCTGTGTCAGCTGCATGTGTGTCTCCTGCTCCCGACTTTATAGCGCCGGCTGCTTCTGCGGCAGCGGGTACTTGGGGTAACCGGCGGCCACGCCGTACTCGCTGATGCCGATGCCGGTCTCGCCATCCACGCTCACGCGAACCACGTGGTCGCCCAGGGTTCGGGCGCGTTCTCGGGTCAGCGGGTCGTCCAGGTTCCAGGCGTCGTGCGCCTCGGCGTAGGCACCCTTGTCGTCGCCGTGGTTCCAGCCGCCCCAGCCACCGTACAGCCCGCCCTTGAGGTAATAGCGCGCGGGCAGGGCCTCGACGCGGATCAGGCGCGAGCCGCCATCGGCAAAACCCAGCGTGAACTCGCCGGCGGCGATGGTCTGGCCCAGCGGGTCATCGGCCCATTGCAGCTCGTGCGCCACCGACGCGACCTCGCGGTGGCGCACGCTGCCGTCGGGCAGGCGTTGGAACTCGGCGCCCGACAGGTAGTAGGGCTGACCCGGCTCGCGCTCCTTGAGGAAGATCGACGCGCCCATGCTGGGCGTCTGGAACATGGACCAGGTCCAGAAGAACTTCTTGTGCGTCTGCATCGGGGGCGCGGCCCAGTCGGTGCGCATCTCGGAACGGATGCCCCAGGAACGGTCGCGCTGACCCCACCAGCTGGCCGGCTCGACCGCGTGGCGTTCGCCGTTCACTTGCAGCCAGCCCCGCCAGCGGCCGAACTGGGCCACGCGCGCCAGGTCTTCCTCGACCGCGCCATCGCGCTCGCGCCGGCTCTGTTTTTCCTGCGCCGCGGGAAAGCTGGCCTCGAAGTCCAGCTCGAAGGCAATGCCCGAGGCGTTGTCGCGCAGCGCCAGGCGATGCAGGCGCTGCCCCTGCGCGATGTCCAGGCGCAGCGGGCCGACCGCCAGCTCCAGCGGGTTCGCGCCCAGGCGGCGCGAGGCGCGGAAGTTGAACTGCGTGCGACCCACGGTGACACCGGCGAAGGCGTCCATGACGCCGCGGTTGGGGTAGTAACCAAAGCCGACGTCGAGGATCAGCGGGCGGCCGTCGAGCGGGTGCGCGGTGTACCACCAGCGCTCGGTGAAGCGCGGATCGCCGTGGCCGGCCTGAGCGAAGGTGCCGGGCGTCTGGTGGCCGGGCAGGTCGTCCTGGGGGGTCAGCATGGGGTTCAGTCCTTCGGTGCAGCGGCCGTCATGGCGCTGAAGTCGGTGAGGGGGATGCGCTGGCGCTCCACGCGCAGTTGCTCGCGCAGCGCCTGGCGCAGGATGGCGTCGAGTTCGGCGGCCAGCGCCGGCCCCAGCGCGGGGCCGTTCGTATCGAGCCAATCGCTGAGCTCGCGCGTGCGCGCCTGCGCGGCGTCCAGGCCGGCGGCGTCGCCACCCGCCGGCAGCACCAGGCCGGCGCGCGCGGCGCATTCGGCGAAGCGCCGATGGCCTTCGCGCAGCGCCTGGGCCTGGGCCTGCAGGGCCTGCGGGTCCCACACGGCCATGCCGGCGAGCTTGCCGAGGATGTCGTTCACGGCGGCCAGCTGGCCGCGCGCGAAGTCGCTGCTCAGCTCGGGCGCCACCGCGTCGCTGAGGGTGCGGCGCAAGGCCTCGATCAACCGTCCCAGGTCGGTGGTCATGGCGTCACCTCCGCGCCGCGCGATTCGGCGGCGGCCTCGCCGATCAGGCGATTGAGTTCCAACAGCGTGGACGCGACCTGAAAGCCCATGGAGGCCATGCGGATGTCGCGCGCGCGCCCACTCTGCACGCGCTGCGCCGCGCTCAGCAGCATGGACGCGCTCTTGAACAGGCCCAGCACCTCGTAGTAGCGCCAAGCCACTGGGTCGGGCGTGAAGCCGGCCTGGCGCGCGTAGCGCTCGACGAAGGCCTGGCGGTCCATGAGGCCGCCCACGCGACCGGTGCCGCCCGAGAACACGCGCAACGCGGCCCAGGCCAGGTCCTCGTGCGGATCGCCCGCGTGCACCAGCTCCCAGTCCAGCACGGCGGTGATGCGGCCGTCCCGCTGCAGGAAGTTGCCCACGCGGTAGTCGCCGTGCACGATGACCACGCGCGGCGCGGCGGGCGCGTGGCGCAGCAGCCAGCGCATGGCGTGGTGCAGCTGCGGCGGCGCGTGCGCGGCGTCGTCGCCGAAGCCGGCATGGCGCCACCAGTGCAGGGTCTGCTCGCGCGCCACCGTGGCGGGGTCGACCTCGCCCCACAGGCGCTTGAGCGGCGTGGCGCGCCAGTCCACGCGGTGCAGCGCGGCCAGGCCGTCGCTGAAGTCGCGCGCCAGGCTGGCGTTGTGTTGTTCGCCGCGCGCCTCGGCCGCGCCTTTCCAGGGCATGGGCGTGTCGCCGTCGACACGGCCGGTGACCAGGAAGGGCGCGCCGATGACCGAGGGGTCGTCGCTGAACGCGAACACGCGCGGCACCGGCAGCGAGGCCAGGCCTTGCAGCGCTTCCAGCGCGCGGTACTCGGGCTCGGCGCGGTAGGGCGCGAGCAGGCCGCGCGGGTCGCCGATGCGCAGGATCAGGTCCAGCGGCTCGCCCCCGTCCCCCGGCGTGGCGCGCAGGCCCAGGGTGATCCAGGAGAAACCCGCCGGAAAGCGGCGCCAGCCGTCCAGGCGCAGCGGGCGGTTCAGGGCGCGCGAGAGAAACGGCGCGAGTCGGCGCTCGAGCGTGTCCGCCGACAGGTCCAGGCTGGGCTGTTTCATCCGCCGGTGCTCTTGAACAACAGGTTGGGCAGCCACAGGCTGAGCGCGGGCACGGAGGCGATCAGCAGCACGCGCAGCAGGTCGGCCGTGATGAAGGGCAGCACGCCGCGCACGATGGACCCCATGGCGATGTCGGGCGTCACCGAGCGGATCACGAACAGGTTGACGCCGATGGGGGGCGTGATGAGGCCGATCTCCACCACCACCACGATCAGGACACCGAACCACACCGGGTCGTAGCCCAGCGCCGTGACGATGGGAAAGAAGATCGGCACCGTCAGCAGGATCATGGACAGGCTCTCGAGCACGCAGCCGAGCACCAGGTAGATCGCAATCATCGCCAGGATGACGCCGAAGGGCGACAGGCCGCTGCCCTGCACCATGGCCAGCAAGCCCTCGTGCACGCCGGTGATGTTGACGAACTCGCCGAACAGGGCCGCGCCCAGGATGATGGCGAACATCATGGCCGAGGTGCTCGCGCTGTCCACGAAGATGCCGCGGATCTGCGCCAGCGTGAGGTTGTGCCGCGTGAGCGCGAACAGCAGCGCCGCCGTGGCGCCGATGCCCGAGGCCTCGACCGAGGTGAACAGGCCGCCGTAGATGCCGCCCATGACGATGCCGAAGATCGCCACCACGGGCCACAGCGTGCGCACCAGCCCGGGCACGTCGATCGCCGGGCGCTCGCTGTTCACGGGGGCCTGCGCAGGGTCGCGCCAGACCAGGTAGCGCACCGCCAGCAGGTAGCCGACGACGGCGATGAGGCCCGGCACGATGCCGGCCGCGAACAGCTTGCCGATGTGGGTCTGCGTGGCCACGCCGTACACCACCATGATCACCGAGGGTGGGATCAGGATGCCCAGCGTGCCGCCGGCCGCCACGGCGGCCGAGGCCAACCGGTCGCCGTAGCCCAGGCGGCGCATCTCGGGAATGGCGACCTTGCCCATGGTGGCGGCCGTGGCCACGCTGGAGCCGCAGATGGCGCCGAACGCCCCGCAGGCCGCGACCGTGGCCATGGCCACGCCGCCGCGGCGCCGGCCGATCAGCGTCTGCGCGGCGCGGAACAGGTCGCCGGAGATGCCGGCGCCCGCCACCAGATTGCCCATGAGCACGAACAGCGGCAGCACGATGAGCGTGTAGACCAGGGTGCTGTCGCGCGTGATGGTGGCGGCCATGCTGAGCGCGGGCGTCCAGCCATTGAGCACCACCACGCCGCCGAAGCCCACCAGCCCGAGGGCAGTGGCGATCGGCACCTGCAGGAAGATCAGCGCGAAGGCGACCAGGAATCCAAGGGAGACCGCGAGCATCTCAAGCCCCGTGATCGGCGCAGGCCGCGTCGTCGCGCCAGGCGCCGAAGGCCTGCGCCAGGAACACCAGCGCGCTCAGGCCCGCCAGCGCCGCCATGCCCCACAGCACCCAGGCCGTGGGAATGCCAAGGATGGCCGAGGCGTCGCCATAGCCCGCAGAACGGATGGCCTGGCGGCCACAGGTCCAGGCGATGACGCCGAACAGCGCCGCGCCCACGCCGCCCGCGAGCAGGCGCTGGGCCGCGCGCGCCGCGCGCGGCAGCGGCACCAGGTCGACCACGATGTGGCCGTGCCGACGCGCCAGCACGGGATAGAACACGAACACCATCAGGCCGAGCAGCACCTCCATCACCTCCGTGCCCCAGGGCAGCGGGCTGTTGAGGAGGTTTCGGCCGGCGACGTCGATGAACACGATGGCCATGAGCGCCAGCAGGCTCAGCGTGCCCACCGCCGTCAGGGCGCGTTCGAGGCGTCCTTCCCGTGCGCGCGCCATGCCTTACTTCCCGCGCGAGGCGGCGGCCACCTCGGCGCGCAGCTCGTCCAGCAGCTTCTGCGGATCGGCCACGCCCTTTTTCTTGGCCTTCTCGATCCAGTCCTTTTCGACCGGCGCGAGCACCTTCTTCATTTCGTCCACCAGCGCGGGCGACGCGGTCTCCACGCTCTTGCCCGCCTTGCGCAGGCCGTCGAAGGCCGCGCGATCGCCCTTGGCGTAGGCGGCGCCGATCTTGGCGGCGAAGGCGTCGCCGCTGATGCGCGTGATGGCCTCCCGGTCCTCGGCGCGCAGCGACTTCCACTTGTCTTCGTTGATGCCCAGCACCAGCACGGTGTTGTAGATGGCGCCCGGCACGATGGTGGCGTAGGGCACCAGGTCGTTGAGCTTGAAGGCGGGGATGGACTCGGGTGGCATCAGCGTGCCGTCGAGCACGCCGGACGACATCAACTCGTAGGTCTCGCTCACCGGCTTGTTCACCGGCACCGCGCCCAGCAGCGTGAGCGCCTGCGTGGCGCTGGGTTGCGGGCTGCGGAACTTCAGGCCCTTGAAGTCGGCGATGCTGCGCAGCGGCCGCTTGTTGTTGAACAGCTGGCCCGGCGACACCACGTAGACCGACAGCGGGTGCACGCCCTTGAACTCGCCATAACTGGCGAGGTGCTTGCGGAAGAAGCGGTCGGCGAGGGGCGCGAGCACCTCGGGGTTGTCGCTCACGAAGGGCATCTGCAGCGCCTCGAGGATGTCGAAGCGGTTGGGCGTATAGCCCGGAATGAAGACCACCAGGTCGGCCTGGCCGTCGCGCGCCACGTCGAACTGCGCGGGCAGCGTGCCCACCACCTTGGGCAGGGTGTCGATCTTCACGCGGCCGGCGGTGACCTTCTCCACCTCGGCGATCCAGGGCTCGATCACCTCCATGCGCATGGCCTGGCCCACCGGCAGCCAGTTGGAGTACTTGATGACCGTGGTCTGGGCGGACGCGGGCGCGGCGGCCGCGAAAGCGCCGATCAGCGCCAAGGCGCCGACGAGGCGGCGGGTGCGGGAAATCATGGCGGGTCTCCTAGGTGTTGGCGGGACGGAAAACGGCGCAGGACAGCCTGCGCTGCACGGTCTCAATAATAGTCCGACGGGACGGTATATGAGAAGGGTTTGTGTGTGGTGATCACTTGGGGTTTCCCCTGTCTGTCAGACAGAAGGCGTCAAGGGCATCCCGCGCAAGGCCCGCGACCGCGCCCAACGCCTGTGGCCTCTCGGCTGCCAGCGTGCTTGGCGTGTCAGCTGCGTCGCTGGCCGACGCCCCGCCGCAGCGCACGCCGGGGCCTCGGCCCGTCCACACGCAGCAAGGCACCCCGGACCCTCACCCCGCCAACCCGCAGAAGCGGCCATGGTCATGGCCTCTCAGCACCCGGCCGCGCGCACGACACCCCGGTCGTGCAGACGCCCGAACTGCGCGGCATCGATGCCCAGCACCTGCGTGAGCACCTCCTCGGTGTGCTCGCCCAGGCGCGGCGCGGCCTGCACCGGCAGTCGCGGCACGGCGCCGAAGTCCAGCGGAATGCCCGCGGCGAGCATCTCGCCCACACCCGGTTGTTCCACCCGCTGAAACAGCGGGTTGGCCGGCGAGCATTCGGGGTCGCGCACGAGCTCGGCCACGGTCTGGTAACGGCTCCAGCACACGCCGTGCCCCTCGAAGGCTTGCGCCACCTGCGCGAACGGCCGCGCACCGATCCAGGGGCCGATCAGTTCGGCCAAGGCCTCGCGCGCCTTGAAGCGCTCGCCCTCGTGCGAGAGGTCCACCCCCAGCCGGGCGCCCAGCGCGTCCACCGCCGCGCCCAGCCCCATGGCCTCGACGAGGGAGCGCCACTGCCGGGGGGTGAGGCCCACCACCATCACGCGCTCGCCGTCCTGTGTGACGAAGTCGCGGCCGAAGGCACCGAACAGCGCGTTGCCATGGCGCTCGCGCGGCTGGCCCTGTTGCGCCTCGGCGATGAAGCCCAGGTGCTGCATCACCGCCAGCCCCACGTCCTCGAGGGCCAGCTTCACGTGCTGCCCCTGGCCGGTGCGGCGACGGTGGCGTTCGGCGGCCAGCAGGCCCACGGCCACCATCTGGCCGGTGATCAGGTCCCAGGCCGGCAGCACGTGGTTGACGGCGCCTTCGCCGTCCACAGGACCCGTCACGTAGGGCAGGCCCAGGCGCGGGTTGACGGTGTAGTCCACGGCCGAGCCGCCGTGGCGATCGCCCATCAGCGTGAGCTGGATCAGGTCCGCCCGCTTCGCCTTCAGGGCCTCGTGGTCCAGCCAGCCGCGTGGCGGGAAATTGGTGAGGAACAGTCCCGCGTCCTCGCCGGGCGCGCAGGCCAGGGCCATGGCGATCTCTCGGCCCTCGGGCGAGGCCAGGTCCAGCGCCACCGAGCGCTTGGACTTGTTGAGCCCGCACCAGAACAGGCTGGTGTTGTCCCGGGTCACGGGCCAGCGGCGGTAGTCGAGCCCGCCGCCCAGGGCGTCGATGCGGATCACGTCGGCGCCCATCTGCGCCAGCGTCATGCCGCCCAGCGGCGCGGCCACGAAGGCCGCGGCCTCTACCACGCGCAGGCCGCTCAGGATGCCCTTGGGCTGGGCCATCTCAAGCCCCCGCCGGCGCGATGCCGAGCGCGCGCTCCATGAGGCTTCGCGCCACCACCTTGAGCGCCAGCGTCTCCTCGGCGCCCTCGAAGATGGAGAGCACGCGCGCGTCGACGAAGTAGCGGCTCACCGGCGTCTCTTCGGCGTAGCCCATGCCGCCGTGCAGCTGCAGGGCCTCGCGCGTCACCAGCTCGGCCGAGCGGCAGGCCAGCAGCTTGACCAGGCTGGCTTCCATGCGGCCGTGGCCGCCGTCGACGATGCCAGCCACGGTGTAGGCCAGGCGGCGGCAGGCCGCCAGCCGCGCGCCCATGCGGGCCAGCTTGGCCTGGGTGAGCGCGAAGTCGGCCAGCGGCGCGCCGAAGACCTGGCGGTCCTGCGAGTAGCGCACGGCCGCGCGCAGGGCCGCGCGCATCACGCCGCAGGCGCGCGCCGAGGTCTGCATGCGCCCGCCCACCATGCCCGCGAGCGTGTAATAGAAGCCCTTGCCCAGGCCGGCCTCGCCGCCCACCACGTGGGCGTCGGGCACGAAGTAGTCCTGGAACGACAGATCGAAGGAGTGCATGCCGCGGTAGCCGATGGTGGGAATGGCGCGGCCCGTGAGCGTGCCGCCGCCGTCCTGTTTCACCTCGAATTGGTGCGTGTCCACCGAGGGCTTGTCGGCCAGCAGCACCGACAGGCCCTTGTGGCCCAGCGAGCGGTCGGGGTCTGTGCGCGCCACCACCATCAGCACGCCGGCCTTGCCGGCAAAGGTGCACCAGGTCTTGGCGCCGTTGAGCAGCCAGCCGCCGTCCACGCGCGTGCCCTTGAGCTGGCAGGCCGCCAGATCGGAGCCGCAGTCGGGCTCGGTCATGGCGATGGCACACAGCGGCTCGCCGGCCGCGAGCCGCGGCAACCAGTGCGCCTTCTGCCCGTCGGTGCCGCCCGCGATCAGCGCGCGCGTGAGGATCTCGGGCCGCGTGATCAGGCTGCCCGCGGCCGCCAGCGAGCCTTCGGACAAGGCCTCGGTCACCACCACCATGAGCAGGGTGTCCTCGCGGTCGTCGGGTGCGCTGCCGCCGAAGCGCTCGGGAATGGCCAGGCCGAACACACCCATCTCGCGCATGGGCTGCAGCAGCGACTCGGGCACGGTGAGGTCGTGCCGGTGGATGGCCTCGGCCTGTGGGGCCACCACCTCGGCGGCGAAGCGGCGAAAGGCGTCCTGCGCGAGCGCGTGGGCCTCGTCGAGGGCGATGTCGCCGACCAGTCCCTGGGCCTCGATCACGCCCCGGCCCGCGGCCTGCAAGGCCTCGGCGCCGCCCGCGGCGCGGCGCAGCGCACGCCACTCGGGCGCCGCGCGCAGCGCGTCCACCGCCGCCGGGTCTTCGCCGGTCTCGGCGAGCATCGCGTCCAGGCGGTCGAGCAGCGAGACCACCGCGTCCACCGTGAACACCAGCGCGAGCTGCGCGTCCAGCGGGTCGCTGGCGGGGGTGAGCGCGGCGATGGCGGTCTCGGCGGCCAGCAGCTCGGCACCGGCCCAGGCCATCTCGAAGCTGGCCACCTGCACCTCGTCCAGGCGCCGCGCACTCAGGCGGCCGTTCTCCAGGCAATGGCGCGCCAGCACCTGGACACCCGCGTCGAAGAGCGAGCGCAGCCGCGCCAGCACGGACGAGGCGTCGGCGAGTGGCCGTTGCAGGGCGTTGTTCATGTCGCGCATCATGCGGCCTGGCCCACGCCGAGCAGGCCCAGCGCCTTGTGCGCCGCCTCGCGGCCGGTGTCCACGCAGGCCTGCGTGCCGCCACCGCCGTAGTCCTTGACGGCATCGCCCACGTTCCAGAGGTTGGGCAGCGGCGTCTCCTGCGGCAGGTCGAAGCCGGCGCAGGAGCGCTGGGCCGGCCACTCGCCGCGCATCACGCGGATCGAGAGGATCTTGGCGTCGGCAAAGCCGGGGAACTCGTTGCGCAGGTCCTGCAGGCCCAGCTCGGTCTCGGCCTTCTCGTCGAAGTCGCCCAGGGCCGGCTTGGGCACCACGTAGGCCACGTACAGGTGCCAGCCCGGCGGCGCCATCTCGGGGCACATCGCCGTGAGCTCGCCCATGTTGCACAGCCGCTCGGTGTTGGCGAAGGTGATGAGGCCGGGTTGGTCGATCAGGCGCTGCCGGGTCGCGAAGTTGACCACGATGTTCGCGGCCGGGCGCAGCACGCGCCGGGCCTTGGCCACGTAGGCCTCGCCCAGCGCCGCCTCGCCGGCCAGCGCGATGGTGGCGGCCGGGCCGACGTTGCTGATGACCACCCGCGCGTCGATGCGTTTCGTCACCCCGTTGCGCTCCACGTCCACGCCCGTGGCGCGGCCGTCGCTGACGTGGATCTTGCGGACCGGCGCGTCGAGCCAGATCTCGCCGCCCTTGGCGCGGATGCCGGCGCCCAGGTCGTTCCACAGACCGATGGTGCCGCGTGGGCAGAAGCCGAAGCGCTTGAAGGCGCCCTTGAAGGCGAAGTAGGTCAGAAAGGCGCGCGCCGGCAATTCGTCGGCGTTGGCGGCCCAGATCGCCGCGCAGAAGTTGCGAAACAGCCGGTGCACCGTGGCGTTCTTGGTGAACTTCTTGAGCCAGTCCTCGGTGCTGAGGGCTTCCTCGGGCAGCTCGGCATTGCCCTTGCGCACGTCGCCGAAGCTCGCGCCGATCTTGGCCGCGGCCTTGGTGAGGCCGCCAAGGATGAGGTTCCAGCCGCCGCCCTTGCTCGGGTCGATGATCTTGCCGTCGATGCGAAACACGGTCGCGGGCTGGGGTTCGCGCACGTCCAGCGGCACGCCCAGCAGCTCGAAGGTCTGCTCGAAGCCGCTGCCGCGCTCGATGGCGATGGCGCCGCGGTTGACGATGAAGCCGTCGATCTCCTCGCTGGAGGCGCGGCCGCCGAGGCGGTCCTGCGACTCCACGATCAGCACCTTGCGGCCGGCGGCCACCAGGTGGGCGGCCGCGCTCATGCCGCCGGCGCCGGCGCCGATCACGACCACGTCGTAGGGGGGATGGGTCATCTGTTGGTCTCCTGTGGAAGTTCGTGTGCGGGCCGCTCAGCGCCAGCGCAGCGTGGCGCTCATGCCGACGAAGCCCTGGGGGTCGCTGGTCCAGAGCGCGGCGCCGTCGGCCCCGGCGTTGAGGCGGCCGTTGAGGCGCAGCGCGCCGGTGTCGAAGGCGGGGCGCTGGGCACGAAAGCCGAAGTGCGTGGGCACCGCGCCGGGCCGCTCGCGTGCGGCCAGGTCGAGCAGCAGCGTGGCCAGCAGCGGACCGTGCACCACCAGCGCGGGGTAGAACTCTTCGCGCGTCGCGTAGTCGCGGTCGTAGTGGATGCGGTGGCCGTTGTAGGTCAGCGCGGAGAAGCGGAACAGCATCACGGGGTCGGGCACGAGGTCGCGCCGCCAGTCCGCGTCGGCGGGCGCGGCCTCGCCGGGCGGCAGCGGCGCGGGCGCGGTGGGCGCTTCGCGGTAGACGATGTGCTGCCGCTCGCTGAGGCGGGGCTGGCCGTCCTGTTCCAGTTCGTGCGCCACCGTGACAAACACCAAGGCACCGGCCTTGCCCTGCTTGAGGTCCACGCTGCGCACGGTGGACGTCTTGCGTGCCACCCGGCCCAGGCGCAGCGGCTCGTGCAGCGTGAGCTCACCCGCCGCCCACATGCGGCGCGGCAGCGGCACGGGCGGCAGGAAGCCGCCGCGGCGGGGGTGGCCGTCCACGCCCGTGCCCTCGCGGCTGGGCGCGTCGAGGAAGTAAAGCCAGTGCCAGGGCAGCGGCAGGGCATCGCCTTCTTGCGGCCTGTCGCTTCGGTCCAGCAGGCCCGCCAGCGCCTGCGCCGGGAAGGGGTCCAGGTGCTGCTCGCGGGTCTCGCTGCGGCCCACCCATTGGCGCAGGTGCTCGAGGTCGACCCCGCTCATCGCTCGGCCTCCGGCGTGGTCAGCGGCAGGCCCAGGGCCACGCGGCGCTGCAGCCAGGCGCTGGGGCGGTAGCGCGGGTCGCCGGTGGCGGCCAGTTGCGCGCGCAGCACCTCCAGCAGGCGCGCCGCGCCGAGCCGGTCGCCCCAGCCCAGCGGGCCCTGCGGGTAGCCCAGGCCCAGACGCACCGCGTCCTCCAGGTCGGCCACGCTGGCGATGCCGCGCTGCGCGATGTTGGCCGCGATGTTGACGATGGTGGCCATCACGCGCTGCGCGATGAAGCCGGGGCTGTCGTTGATCAGGGTCACGGCCGTGCCGTCCTTCGCCAGCAGCGCGTGGGCCGCGTCGCGCGCGGCCGGCGAGGTCACCGCCGTCAACATCAGCGTGCGGCGCAGCGCCAGCGGCGGCAGCGGGTCCACGGCGGCGCAGCGGGTGGCGTCCAGGCCGAGCCGCAGCGCCGCGCCGGTGGCGTCCTCGCCCCAGGGCATCACGAGGCACAGGTCGGCGTTGCCCGGACCGTCGACGAGGCGCGCGCCGGCCGCCACCACGAGACCCCGCAGGCCGTCGGCGCCGCTCGCGGCCGGGTCCACCCACACCGCCAGCGCCTCGGGCAAGGGGGGCAGCGGCCGGGCCGGCGGGCGCTGCGGCTGGCCGTCCACGTAGCGGTACCAGCCCTCGCCGCTCTTGCGGCCGAACAGGCCCGCGGCCACGCGTGGCGGCACCAGGGAGGACGGCCGAAAGCGCGGCTCCTGCTGGAACTGCTCGTAGATCGAGGCCATCACGCGCGAGGACACGTCCAGGCCGGTGAGGTCCAGCAGTTCGAAGGGCCCCATGCGAAAGCCCAGGGCCTCGCGCAGCACGTCGTCCACCTCGGCCGGCGTGGCCACCCGCTCCTCGACGATGCGAAGGCCTTCGGTGTAGAGGCCACGCCCGGCGTGGTTGATGAGGAAGCCCGGCTGGTCGGCCGCGACCACCGCGCGGTGGCCCGCGCCTTCGGTGAGTTCGCTCAGGCGCCGCACCACGGCCGGCGCGGTGCGCACGGCGGCGATCACCTCGGCCACCTTCATCAGCGGCACGGGGTTGAAGAAGTGCAGGCCCGCCACGCGCTCGGGCCGCTGGCAGGCGGACGCGATCTCGGCCACGGTGAGCGACGAGGTGTTGCTCGCCAGCATGGCCTGTTCGCCGAGCAGGCCCTCGAGCTCGCGAAACAGCGCGCGCTTGACCGCCAGGTCCTCCACGATGGCCTCGATCACCAGCTCGCAGTCCGCGAGATCGGCCAGGCGGGAGCAGGCCTTCAGGCGGTGCCTCGCCCGTTCATGGTCGGCGGCCGCCATGCGCCCCTTCTCCACCGCGCGCGCGAGCATGCCGTCGACATGCTCGATGGCCTTCGTCGCCGCGCCGGGCTGCGCGTCGTGGCAATACACGGTGTGGCCGGCCTGCACGAAGAGCTGCACGATGCCGCGGCCCATGGTGCCGGCGCCGACGACGCCAATGGTGGTGGGGGGAACAGTCGCCATGGGGAATGGAACAGGTGCGCCGCGTTCAGCGGCCGTTGAACTGCGGCTTGCGCTTGTCGAGGAAGGCGCGCATGCCCTCGGTCTTGTCATCGGTGTCAAAGAGCAGCAGGAACTCTCGGTTCTCCAGCGCCAGCGCGGCGTCCAGTGGCAGGTCGGCGCCCTGGCGCAGCACGCGCTTGGTGGCTTCGATGGCCTTGGGTGGCATACGGGCCGCCTTGCGCGCGAGCTCCAGCGCGCGCGCCAGCGACTGGCCCTCGGGCGCGAGTTCGGCCACCAGCCCGAGCTGGAAGGCGCGCTCGCCCGTCAGCGGCTCGGCCGTCATGAGCATGAGGCTGGCGACCTGCTTGCCCACACTGCGCACCAGGCGCTGCGTGCCGCCGGCGCCGGGCATGATGCCCACGGCCAGTTCGGGCTGGCCCAGGCGGGCGCTGGCGTCGGCCACGATGAAGTCGCACATCAGCGCGAGTTCGCAGCCCGCGCCGAGCGCGAAGCCGCTGACCGCCGCGACCACGGGCTTGCGCGCGTTCGCCAGCGGCGCCCAGTACTGGCCGAGGTCGATGGCGGCCACGTCCTGCGCGCCCTTGTCGACCAGCAGGTTCAGATCGGCGCCGGCGGCGAACACGCTGTCGCCGCCGGTGATGACGATGGCCCGGATGGCGGCGTCGGCCTCGAGAGCGCGCACGGCGGCGGCGATGGCCGCGCGCATGCCGAGGTCGAGCGCGTTGCGCTTGTCGGGGCGGTTGAGCGTGAGCACGCCCACCGCACCTTCACGCGACAGGCGCACCGGCTCCTGGGGGGCTTCGCTCATGCGCGGTCTCCGGGGCGGTGAATGAAATCGGGGGCGCGTTTCTCGCGAAAGGCCGAGAAGCCTTCGCGGAAGTCGGCGCCCAGCAGGCAGGCGGCCTGGTCGTCCTGGTCACGCTGCAGCTCCTCGGCCAGCGTGGCGCTGGGGTGCTGCAGGCGCTGCTTCATGCGGGCGAAGGGCTCGGCGGGCAGCAGGGCCAGCTCGCCGGCCAGGGCCACGGCGCGGTCCATCACCTGCGCGTCCTCGCACAGCTCGTCGGCCAGGCCCAGGCGCAGCGCCTCTTCGCCACGCACGGGCTCACCGCCGCAGAGCAGGCGGCGCGCCACCGGCAGGCCCACGCGGCGCGGCAGGGTGAGCAGCTGGCCCCAGTCGGGCACCAGGCCGATCTTGAGGAAAGGAAAGAGCACGCGCGCCTCGCGCCCGATCACGATGCGGTCGGCCAGCAGCGACAGGCCGACGGCCGCGCCCGCGGTCACGCCCTCCATGGCGGCCACCACGGGCAGGCGCAGATCGGCCACGCGCTGGCAGACCTGCTGCACATGGCCCAGGCGAGCGCGCGCCTGCGCCTCGCTCAGGCCCAGCATGCTGGGCACGTCGCCGCCGGCGGAGAACACGCCTTGCACGCCGCCGATGACCAGGGCCCGCACCGACGCGTCCCGGACCAGGGCGTCGAGCCGATCGATGAAGCCTTGCCGCACGGCCTCGTCGATGGCGTTGCGCTGCGCCGGGCGGTTGATGCGCAGGCGCGCCACCCGCGGCGCGGGGTGGTCGAGCAGAACGACAGGCTCGCTCATGGCGCTCAGACCCCTTGCAGTCCGACGATGGAGACCGAGCACACGTTCTGCGACGGCTGGCCGCCGAGGTTGTGGATCAGGCCGGTCTTCGGGTCCGCGAGCTGGCGCGCGCCCGCGCGCCCCTGCAGCTGCAGGTAGATCTCGTAGAGCATGCGGATGCCGCTGGCGCCCACCGGGTGGCCGAAGCACTTGAGGCCGCCGTCGATCTGGCAGGGCACGCGGCCCTCGGCGTCGAAGGCGCCGTCGAGCACGTCGTACACGGCGCGGCCCTCGTCGGACAGGCCCAGGTCTTCCATGGTCACCAACTCAGTGATGGAGAAGCAATCGTGCACCTCGGTCATGCTGATCTGCTCGCGCGGGCGCTCGATGCCGGCCTCGGCGTAGGCGCGTTTCGCGGCGATGCGCGCGGTGTGCACATAGCTGCCGTCCCACTCGCTGGACTGCAGCTCCCAGCCGTTGGACACCGCGACCTGCAGGGCCTTGAAGGTGACGAGGTCGGTCTTGCCCAGGCTGCGCGCGATCTCCGGCGTGGTGACGATCACGGCGGCCGCGCCGTCGGACACGCCGCAGCAGTCGAACAGGCCCAGCGGCGCCGCGATGGTGGGCGCCTTCAGGCACTGCTCTTCGGTGATGGGCTTCTGCAAATGGGCCTTGGGGTTCTTGGCGCCGTTGGCGTGGCTCTTCACCGAGACGTGCGAGATCGCGCGCTTGAGCAAGGCCGCGTCGATACCGTGTTTGGCGCGGTAGGCGCTGGCGAGCTGCGCGAAGTTGGCCGGTGCCACCGCGTTCGGGTACCACTGCGGGATGTAGGTGCCGACGGTGGCCATGGGCAGGCCGCCGTAGCCGGTGTCCTTGAGCTTTTCCACGCCGAGCGCGAGCGCGATGTCGCAGGCGCCCGCGGCCACGGCGTACACGGCCGCGCGGATGGCCTCGGAGCCGCCGGCGCAGAAGTTCTCCACGCGCGTGATGCCGATGTTGGGCAGGCGCAGCGCGATGCCCATGGGCGTGCCGCCGCGTCCCGTGCCCACGTCGTCCATGTGGGTGGAGAACCAGGCCGCGCCGAGCTGGTCCGGCGCGATGCCGGCGTCGGCCATGGCCTCGTTGTAGGCCTCCAGCATGAGGTCCTCGGGGCTGGCGTCCCAGCGCTCGCCGAATTTGCTGCAGCCCATGCCGAGGATGGCGACCTTGTCTTTGATGCCTTGTGCCATGCGGTTCTCCTTCAGGTCTTGGACGCGCCACGCACCGGGGTGGCCTTCCAGAAATACCGCGTGAAGCCGCGGCGCTCGTCGACGTCCTTGACGCGGAACACCATCTCCATGGCGGTGCCGCTGTCCACCTCGCCCACCTCCAGATCGGTGAAGTCCATGAGGATGCGCCCGCCGCCCTCGAAGTCGATCTGGCCGTAGTGGTGCGGCGGCGCCGGGTGCCAGGACAGGTACTCGGCCGACCAGCTCAGGATGCGCGCGGGCCGGTCGGCCAGCGGGTGGGGCTTCTGCGTGTCCTGCAGGGGCCGGGCGTCGTACGTCAGGCGCGAGGGCGGAAAGTGCACGCTGCCCGTCACCTCACAGCGCCCGGCCACCAGGGCCTGCAGCGCGCGGTGGTGGCGCCAGGCGGTCGACAGCGCGGTCTTCTTGTCCTGCTCGCCGCGCATGCCGCGTTCCAGCTGCAGCTGGCCCTTGAAGGAGAGGAAGCGCGTGTAGTGGCGTTCTTCCACGCCGCGCGCCAGCCATTCGCTCACGCCGCGCGCCGGCTTGAAGCCATCGATGGCCTCGGTGACACGGAACACCAGGGCCTGCGCGCCGCTGCCGAACTGCGCCAGCACGATGCGCTGGCCGGGCCGCGCGCGCTCCAGCAGGTGGGCGAGCAGCAGCAGGCCGTGTGGCACGCCACTGTCGCCCACGCAGTCGCCCAGGTTGGGCACCACCGCCTCGGCGCGGATGCCGCAGGCCTTGGCCAGCTGCTGGTCCATCTTGGCGAAGGTGGTGGGGAAGATGAAGTGATCGACCTCGGCGGCGGCCACGCCGGCCTGGGCCAGCGCCGCCTGCACCGCGCGCGGCACCAGCTTGGCGATGCCCTCGTCGCGCACCCAGCGCTCTTCCCAGTGGTAGTCCAGGTTCTCGCCGGCGGCGCGGAAGTGGTCCACGAAATCGGCCGTGACGGTGCCCGCGCCCAGGTACTCCGCGAGCACGTTCTGCGTGCCCACCAGCAGGGCGGCGGCGGCGTCGCCGTACTCCAGCTCCTGCGCGCTGGCCGCGCGCGTGCGCCGGTTGTCGGCCGCCAGCACCAGGGTGTCGCCCCCGCCGGCCGCCACGCGCGCCACGGCCTGTGTGAAGGCCGAGAGCGCCGCGCGCTGCGTGCCGCCCAGGTCCAGGGCCTCGATGCCCTCGTCGAGATCGAGCGCACCGGCCACCACGCCGGCGTTCAGGCGCTCGGCGAAGGGCAGCGTATCGCTGGCCAGCAGCAGCGCGCGCACGGTCGAGCGCTCGCGCGCGCTGGCCGGGCCCAGGCAGTCGCGCGCGGCGGCCACGGCCAGGGTGATGCTGTCCTCGTCCCAGTGGGCGAAGGCGCGCGTGCCCTTGCGGCCACCGAACTGCGGGGCGTACCAGGCGTTGGCCTGCGCCGCCGCCTGGCGCGACAGGCGCAGGCGCGGCACGTAGCCGCCATAGGCGGTGATTCCGATCATGCTGAGGTGTCTCCGGAAGTGGCGCGCCCCAGGTGAGACGCGAGGAATCGGCCGCCCTCGTCCAGCGCGTCGCGCGCCTCGGGCAGCTCATGGGGAAATTGCTGGAACACGTGAACCATGCCGGGCCAGACCTGGCAGCGCGCCTGGCCACCGGCCGCGTTCACGCGGCGCGCGAAGGCCTCGGAATCGCTGAGCACGGTCTCGCGGTCGCCCACCTGCAGCAGCAGGGGGGGCAGCGCGGCCAGGGCCTGCTCGTCGGCGTAGAGCGGCGAGACCAGCGGGTCGCGCGGATCGCCGTCGGGGCCGAGGGCGTTGCGCGCCATCGCCAGGATCATGGGGCGCTGGTGGATGGGGTCGGCGCTGGCGCGGGTCTCGTAGCTCTCGCCGGTGGCGGCGAGGTCGGTCCAGGCCGACAGGAGCAAGGCCGCGGCCGGCAGGGCGTCGCCCCGGCCGTGCAGCGCCAGCAGCGCGCCCAGGGCCAGGCCGCCGCCCGCCGAGTCGCCCGCGAGCGCGGTGTCGCGCGCCGCGAAGCCCTGGCCGCGCAGCCACTGCAGCACGGCCAGCGCGTCCTGCAACGGCGCCGGGTGGCGGTGCTCGGGCGCGAGGCGGTAGTCCACGCCCAGCACGCGCGCGCCAGCGGCGGCCGACAGGCGCGCCATCAGCTCGCGGTGCGAGCGCAGCGAGCCCACCTGGAAACCGCCGCCGTGGAAATAGACGATGGCGCGGTCGGTGCGCGCGCCGGGCGCGGTGATCCAGGCGCAGGGCACGCCGCCCGCGATCAGCGGCTCGAACGCGGCCTCGCCGGTGGCGTCGAAGAGCCGGTCCCAGTCGGCGCGCATCTGCGCCACGGGGGTGTCGCGGCGCCAGCGGCCATAGACCGCTCTCACGCGGGCCATGACGGTCTCGACCGACGACGGCGACGAGGTCCGATCCGGCGCCGGGGCGCTCGCAGCCGGACCGGTCCCCCCGGCGGTCGGCGACCCGCGCCGCGGCTCAGCGTGGGGGTCCTGTGTCATGCGCCGCACCCCATGCCACCCGAGACGCCCAGCACCTCGCCGGTGACATAGGCCGCGCCCTCGGAGGCGAGGAACGCCACGGCCGAGGCCACCTCCTCGGTGCTGCCCAGCCGGCCCGCGAGCGTGGCCTGGGTCATGCCCTCCATGAGCTTGTCGCCACCCTGCGCCACGGCCTGGCGCAGCAGCGGCGTGTCGATCGGCCCCGGCGCCACCACATTGGCCGTGATGCCCTTGCGGCCGTTCTCGCGCGCGATGGAGCGCGTGAAGGCGATCACCCCGCCCTTGGCCGCCGCGTACACCGAACCGCCGCGCGAGCCCAGCCGGCCCGCTTCCGAAGCCACGTTGACGATGCGCCCGAAGCCACGCGCCTGCATGCCCGGCAGCACCGCGTGCGTGGTGTTGAGCACGGCCTCCAGGTTCACCGCCAGCAGGCGGCGCCAGTCGGCCGGCGTGGTGTTCGTGAAGAAGGCGTGCTGGTCCACGCCCGCGTTGTTCACCAGCACATCGAAGGGGCCCTGTTCGGCCACCACCGCGTGCACGCGATCGAAATCGCAGACGTCCAGCGCCACGGCGCGGGCGCCGATCGCTTGCGCGAGGCGCTGGGCGGCCTCGGCCTGCCGGTCGGCGATGAGCACGTCCAGGCCATCGGCCGCGAGGCGGCGCGCGATGGCCTCGCCAATGCCGCTGGCGCCCCCGGTGACCAGTGCGCGCCGTCGCGCGGTCTTGTCGGCCGCCATTCAGCGCCCCGTGAAACGCGGCGCGCGTTTCTCGATCACCGCCGACAAGCCCTCGCGCGCGTCGGCCATGCCGGACAGCAGGGCCTGGATGTGGTTTTCCTCGGGCATGGCCGCTTCCACGCCCTGGCCGATGCCGTTCCACAGCAGGCGCTTGGTATTGGCCAGCGCGGCCGGCGCACCGGCCGCGAGCTGGCGCGCGAGCGACCAGGCCTCGTCCATCAAGCGCTCGTCGGCCACCACGCGCGTGACCAGGCCCATGTCCTTGGCCTCGGCCGCCGTGATCGTGGGGTTGAGCATCAGGATCTCCATGGCGCGGCGAAAGCCCACGAGCTGCGTGAGCGTGACCGACACGCCGGCGTCGGGCACCATGGCCACGCGCGTGGCGCCGGCCAGGAAGCGCGTGGACTCGCCGGCCACCACGAAGTCGGACGAGCACACCAGGCCCATGCCGCCGCCGCCGGCCGCGAAGCCCTGCACCGCCGCCACCACCGGCGGGTTCAGCCGGATCAGGGCGGCCGTGGCGAGTTGCAGCAGCGCCGTCGCGACGCGGATGTAGTCGGGCAACGCCTCGCCTTTCGAAAGAAAGGTGTGCACGTCGCCGCCGGCGCAGAAGTGCTGGCCCTCGCCCGTCAGCAGCACGGCACGCACGCGGCCTTCGCCGTGGATGCGCAGCACCGCTTCGTGCAGCGCGCGCAGCAGCTCGACGTTCAGGCCGTTGGCGGCCTCGGGCCGCGCCAGCCGCAGGTGGGCCACGCCATCGGCGTGCAGGTCCAGGCGCACCGGGCCCTCGCCCACCAGCACCTCGGGACTCGTTGGCTTGCTCATGCAGTGTCTCCGTTTGGCGGCGTCAGATCAGGAAGGCCATCGAGTACAGCGCGTCCTGGTTGTTCACCAGGTTCACCGTCTTGCGCGCCATGCGCAGCTGGCCATCCATGCGGCGCAGGCGGTACTCGGTGCGCGCGGCCCAGAGCATGTCGCCACGCGTCTGGTTCTCGAAGATCAGCACGTTGCTGCCCACGCTGAGTTCGCGGCCATCGTCCTCCAGCACCTCGATGTTGGAGATCAGGCGGCGCAGGCGCGACTGCGGCGTCTGGCTGAAGCGCTTGCCGGTGTGGAACTGGCGGATGCGCAGCGCGATGCGCGAGCGGTTGTCGTAGATGATGGACATCACCTTCTCGGGGTCGCCACCGTCGCCGTTCGCGGGCACCCAGTACACGCCATCGTCGGTCCACAGCGACTCCCAGTCGTCGTAGCGGTGCTCGTCCTGCAGGCGCGCTTCGCGGTAGACGAACTGCGTGACGTCTTCCAGCGTGGCGCGTTGTTCGGTCGTCATGGGCATCACGCGGCCTCCATGGTGGCGCGGTAGTGCCGCCAGATGCCACGGCTGGGCACCTCGTCCGTGTTGTCGCCGATCAGGAAGCCGTCGGCGTCGCGGCGCTCGCGGTGCTTGCCCCGGCCCAGGAACAGCCACTCGGGATTGCGCATCCGCACCCCCATCTGGGTGCGCTCGTACATCTCGGCGTCGTCGGCCAGCAGGAAACCCGCCGGGCCCACCGATCCCATGGTCTGCTGGCGCATGCGCCGGTTCAGGTCGGGCGCGCCCTTGAACTGCAGCGCGGTCACGTGCTGCACGGTCTCGTCCACCGACAGCGGCTGGATCACGAAGATCTGGATCTCCGCGATGAACAGGTTCGGGTAGATCATGATGTGCGGCGTGCCGTCGATCATGATCTTGCGCGCCCGCTCCTCGCCATAGGCGGCGTTCATCTTCGCCGTGTAGTCGGGCAGCTTGTCGGCCGTGGTGCCGAACCAGGACAGCGGCACGTCGCGCTTTCGGAACTCCGGGCGCAGGTCGTTCTCGGTGTGGCCGTTGCCGAAGTCGCGCGACACCGCCGTGGACTCGGCGCTGTAGAGCGAGCCGATGCCACTCTGAGCCACCTCGAAGATGGAGGCGTGCACGAAGGACGGGTGGTAGCCGTCGGTCTCGTTCTCGACCAGGAACTTCCAGTTGGCCTTGACCTTGTGCTTGAGGAAGCCTGCGGTGATCTCCACCTCGCCCTCGGGCGAGGTCTCGCACAGCGCGTCGATGGACTTCATGGCCGCGCCCAGGTGTTCCTCCAGGCTGGGGCCTTCGGCCGCCATGGAGCCGAAGACGAAGCCGCGGTAGCTGGCCACGCGCGCGACCTTGCCCAGACCGTAGTCGCCCCGGTCCACGCCCTCGTAGCCCGAGGGAAAGGGCCAGCCCTTGAGCGCGCCGTCGTTGGCGAAGGTCCAGCCGTGGTAGGGGCAGGTGAAGGAACGCGCGTTGCCCTGCTCGGTCATGCACACGCGGTTGCCTCGGTGGGGGCAGCGGTTGTGCAGCAGGTGGATCGTGCCGTGGCGGTCGCGCGTCATGATGACCGGCTCGGGACCGATGGACTTCATGACATAGTCGTTGGCGTTCGGCACCTCGCTCTCATGCCCCACGTAGACCCAGGTGCGGAACCAGATCTTCTGCAGTTCGGCCTGGTAGATCGCGGGGTCGGTGTACAGCGAGCCGTGCACGTGCTCGTCGCGCACGAGCTGGTCCCAGCGCGGCTCGGCGGCGGGCGCGCTGGCGATGGGAATCACGGGGGCGCAGTGGTCCAATTCGGGGTCCTCCGTTGGGGATGGAATGTGTGTTGTCCGGTGCGTCGGTTGGTGGAATAATAGTCCGACGAGACGGACTATGTCAAACCGCCATCTCGGGGTTTTCACCAAGGACGATTCACCCATGCCCACCGTTGTTTTCATCGACCCCCACGGCAGCGAGCACGCGGTCGAGGCCCCCGATGGCCGCAGCCTCATGCAGGTCGCGATCGACCACGCCGTGCCCGGCATCCTGGGCGATTGCGGCGGCGTGTGCAGCTGCGCCACCTGCCATGGCTACGTGGACCCGGCCTTCCTCGACCAGTTGCCCCCGCGCTCGGAGACCGAGGTCTTCATGCTCGAAGGCGTGCCCGACCTGCGCGGCAACAGCCGCCTGTGCTGCCAGATCCGCATGCAGCCCGCGCTGGCGGGCATGCGCATCCAGCTGCCGGACGAGCAGGTCTGATGCACGGCATCGCCCTCGCCCGCAGCCTCCTGTTTCTGCCCGCCGACCGGCTGGAGCGCCTGCCCAAGGCGCTCGCCAGCGGCGCGCACGCGCTGGTCCTCGACCTGGAGGACGCGGTGGCGCCCGAGCGCAAGGCCGGCGCGCGCGAGGCGCTGGCGCGCCTGTGGCCCACGCTGGGCGCCAGCGTTCGCTCGCGCCTGCTGGTGCGGCTCAATGCCTCGGCCACGCCCTGGCACGCGGACGACGCGGCCCTGCTCGGCGGGCTGCAGGGCCTGGGCGCCGCCATGCCGGCCAAGGTGGAAAGCCCTTCGGACCTGCGGCGCCTGTTCGCCGCCTTTCCCGCGCGGCGCTGGCTGCCGCTGATCGAATCGGCCGAAGGCCTGGGCCAGATCGACGCCATCGCGCGCGTGCCCGGCGTGCTGCGCCTGGCCTTCGGCCACCTCGACTTCCAGGCCGACCTGGGCATGGCCTGCGACGGCGACGAGGCCGAACTGGCGCCGGTGCGCTTCGCCTTCGTGCAGGCCTCGCGCCGCGCCGGCCTGGCGCCGCCCGTGGACGGCGTGACCACCGCGTTGCAGGACACCGAGCGCCTGGGCGCCGATGCACGCCGCGCGCGCCGCTTCGGTTTCGGCGCCAAGCTGTGCATACACCCGGCCCAGGTCGCGCCGGTCAACGCGGCCCTGGGCCCCAGCGAGGAACAGAGCGCCTGGGCGCGGCGCGTACTGGTGGCCGCCGCCGCGCACGGCGAAGGGGCCTTCCGGTTCGAGGGCGCCATGGTGGACGCCCCGGTGCTGGCGCGCGCGCGCCGCTTCGCCCAAGACCACAACCCGAAGGAGAACGCATGAAGATTCTGGTGCCCGTGAAACGGGTGGTCGACTACAACGTCAAGGTCCGCGTGAAAAGCGATGGCAGCGGCGTCGACATTGCGAACGTGAAGATGTCGATGAACCCGTTCGACGAGATCGCGGTGGAAGAGGCGGTGCGCCTGAAGGAAAAGGGCGTGGTCAGCGAAGTGATCGCCGTCTCCTGCGGCGTGAGCCAGTGCCAGGAGACGCTGCGCACGGCCATGGCCATTGGCGCCGACCGCGCCATCCTGGTGGAAACCGCTGAAGAGCTGCAGCCGCTGGCGGTGGCCAAGCTGCTCAAGGCCCTGGTGGACAAGGAACAGCCGGGCCTGGTGATCCTGGGCAAGCAGGCCATCGACGACGACTGCAACCAGACGGGCCAGATGCTGGCCGCACTGGCCGGCCTGCCGCAGGCGACCTTTGCTTCGAAGGTCGAGATCGAGGGTGACAAGGCCAAGGTCACGCGCGAAGTCGACGGCGGCCTGGAGACGCTCTCCATCAGCACCCCGGCCGTCATCACCACGGACCTGCGGCTGAACGAGCCGCGCTACGTGACGCTGCCCAACATCATGAAGGCCAAGAAGAAGCCGCTGGAGACGGTGAAG
>NZ_QVLS01000010.1 GCF_003417535.1 Hydrogenophaga borbori | reverse complement strand
GGGCAGGTGAACGTGGCGGTGAACCAGCTGGACCAGATGACGCAGCAGAACGCGGCGCTGGTGGAGCAGAGCGCGGCCGCCGCCCAGAGCCTGAAGGAGCAGGCCGAGCGCCTCAGCCAGGCGGTGGCGGTGTTCCGGCTGGCGCCTCGGGCGGCCTGAGCCGGGCCGCGCGCGGGCTCAGGCGAGCGCGAGCGTCAGCGCCGCCAGGGCCGCGGTCTCGGCGCGCAGCACGCGCGCGCCCAGGTGCGTGGGGGCGAAGCCCGCCGCACGGGCCTGCGCATCCTCGGCGGCGCTCAAGCCGCCTTCGGGGCCGATCAGCACCGTGAGCGGCGCCTCGCCGCGCAGCGCCTGGGGCGCGGGCGCGCCGCCCTCGGCCAGCGAGAGCACCACGCGCGCGCCAGCGGCCTCGCGCAGGAACGCCGCGAAGTCGCGCACCGGTTCGATGGTGGGCACGCGGTTGCGGCCGCACTGCTCGCAGGAGGCCTGCGCGATGGCCCGCCAGTGCGCCTGCTTTTTCAGTGCGCGCTCGCCCGACAGGCGCAGCACGCCGTGCTGCGTGTGCAGCGGCGCGAGCCGCGCCACGCCCAGCTCGGTGGCCTTCTCCACCAGCCAGTCCATGCGCTCGTTGGCGGGCATGCCGATGGCCAGCGTGACCTCGCGCGCCGCCTCGCGCTCGGTGGCCTCGTGCGCCTCCACGCGCACCGCGACCTCGCTGCGACCCATGCGCGCGATGCGCGCCGACCACTGGCCGCCCTCGCCGTTGAACAGGGTGATTTCCTCGCCCGGCTGCAGGCGCAGCACCTGCACATGGCGCGCGGCGCCCGGGGGCAGCGCGAGCTCGGCCCCGGGGGCGAGCGCCGCGTCGCAGAAAAAGCGTGGCATGTGAACCCTTCGCGGTGCGAGAAGCGGACTCACCCAGCGGCGCCGCGCGGCAATGGCCTCATGCCCTGCCGAAGGACCAGCCGCTGGCCGCCTGCAGGCCTTCCACCCCGTCGATCAGGCGCAGCAGCGGCGCCAGTTCGCGGTAGCGGTGGGCGGTGGCGCGGATGTAGGCGATGAAGCGCGGCGCATCGGCCAGGTACTTGGGCTTGCCGTCGCGCAGCGTGAGGCGCGCGAAGATGCCCGCGACCTTGAGGTGGCGCTGCAGGCCCATCCACTCCACCGCGCGGTAGAAGGCGCCGAAGTCGGCGTGCCAGTCCTCGAAATCCATGAGACCGAGCTTGCGCGCCTGTTCCCAGTAACGCACGGTGACATCGATGACGAAGTCTTCCTCCCAGCTGAGGAAGGCGTCGCGCATGAGGCTGGCGATGTCGTAGGCGATGGGGCCGTGCAGCGCGTCCTGGAAATCGAGCACGCCAAGCTGCGTGGCCGGCGTGTCGCCGCGTTCGCGCAGCACCATGAGGTTGCGCGGCATGAAGTCGCGGTGCACGTAGACCGTGGGCATGGCCAGCACGCGGGCCACGATCAGGTCGAAGGTCTTGTGCAGCACCTGTTGCTGGCTGTCGTCCAGGGTGATGCCCTTGTGTTGTCCGAGGTACCAGTCGGGGAAGAGTTGCAGTTCGCGGCGCAGCACGGCCTCGTCGTAGGGCGGCAGCACGCCGGGGCGGCTGGCCTGCTGCCAGGGCAGCAAGGCGGCCAGGGCGTCGCGGTAGAGGTCCGCGTTGGCCTGGGGCTGCGCGGCGTCGATGACGTCCAGCATGGTCTGCGTGCCCAGGTCGTCGAGCAGCAGGAAGCCGTGGGCCCGATCCCAATCGAGCACCTGCGGCACGCGCAGGCCGGCCGCGCGCATCAGCTCGGCGATGCGCACGAAGGGCTCGCTGTTTTCCTTGTCGGGCGGCGCGTCCATCACGATCGCGCTGCCGCCGGCCGCGTCGTCCAGCCGCAGGTAGCGGCGAAAGCTCGCGTCGGCCGAGGCCGGGCGCAGGCTGGCGGGGAGCAGGTGGTGTTGGCGCGCCAGCGGCGCGAGCCAGGTATGGAAGGCCGCCTCGCGCTGCGGGTCGGCCCACGCGACGGTCGTCGGCGGCGGGGTCATGGTTGGGGGAGGTGGGGGGGCTGGGCGCCAGGCCCGCGACGGGCCCCGTGGAATAATCCGGCGGATTCTACAAACGCCTCCAACGCCAGCGTGCGCGGCCCGAACGCCGCCGGGCCCGATCTTGAAACGCCGCACCCTTCCGTCTCGTTCCCCCGTCCGGTACGCGCTCGCGCCGGTGGCCGTGGCGGTGGTCGGCGCCTGCCTGGCCAGCGCCGCACAGGCGCAGGACAAGGGCCTCACGCTGCGCCCCAGCCTGCGTCTGCAGGAGCAGTTGCCGGCCGACGTGCGCAGCCAGACGCCCACGTTCGTCTCCGGCCAGCGCATCGAAGGCCACACCGGCGAGTCCACCACCGTCGAGGGCGAGGCCGAGCTGCGCCGCCACGACACCGTGATCCGCGCCGACCGCCTGAGCTTCGACGACGGCACGCGCGAGGCCCACGCCGAGGGCAATGTGCTCGTCAACCGCAGCGGCGACCGGTTCATGGGCCCCGAGCTGCGGCTCAACGTGGACACCTTCAAGGGCTACTTCGACCAGCCGCAGTTCGAGCTGCTCAACAACAACGGCCGCGGCGACGCCGCGCGCATGGACTTCCAGGACCAGGACCATTCCACCGCGCACCAGGCCCGCTACAGCACCTGCCCGCGCGTGCCGGGCGCCGACTGGATGCCGGCCTGGCTGGTGCGCGCCAACCGCATCGAGTTCGACAACGTGGAGCAGGTCGGCACGGCCTATGGCGGCGCGCTCGAATTCAAGGGCGTGCCCATCCTGGGGGCGCCCTACTTCACCTTCCCGCTGAGCGACGAGCGCAAGTCGGGCCTGCTGCCGCCGGCCATCAACCTGGACAACCTGAGTGGCTTCGAGCTCACGCTGCCCTATTACCTCAACCTGGCGCCGAACTACGACCTGACGCTTTTCCCCACGCTGATGACCAAGCGCGGGATCGACATCGGCGCCGAGTTCCGCTACCTGCAGCCCGACTACACCGGTCGCCTGCGCGGCTCGTTCATGCCCTCCGACCGCCTGCGCGGCGAGGACCGCTGGAGCTACACGCTGCAGCACACGCAGACCCTCACCAACGCCCTCAACCGCCTGGGCGGCGGCGGCAGCTCCGGCCTGTCGCTCAACCTCAACCGGGTGAGCGACGACAACTACTGGCGCGACTTCCCGCGCGCCTCGGCCACGCTGACCCAGCGCCTGCTGCCCAGCGACGCCGTGCTCAGCTGGGGCCGAGGCCCCTGGTCGGCCTCGGCCGGCGTCTACACCTGGCAGACGCTGCAGGACATCGAGACGCCGATCACGCCGCCCTACGACCGCCTGCCCTCGCTGGGCCTGAACTACGGTCTGAGCGACCTGAACTGGGGCGGCCTGTCGGGCCGGGGCGCGGTGTCGCTCTACGGCGAGTACACGCGCTTCGAGTCCGATCCCTTGCTCACCGGCCAGCCCAACGGCGAGCGCGCGATGGCCGTCGCGACCATCAGCCACCGCTTCCAGACGCCGGGCTGGTTCATCGAGCCGCGCGCGCGGCTGCACAGCACGCAGTACAACTTCGACCAGCCGCTGGCCAACGGCCAGCGCAGCGCCTCGCGCGCCGTGCCCACCGTCAGCCTGGACAGCGGCCTGGTGTTCGAGCGCGACGCCAGCTACTTCGGCCGCGCCTTCCTGCAGACCCTGGAGCCGCGCGCCTACTTCACCTGGACGCCGTACCGCGACCAGAGCTTCCTGCCCAACTACGACTCGGCCGCGACCGACTTCAACCTCGCGACCATCTACTCCGACAACGTCTTCACCGGCAACGACCGCATCTCCGATACGCGTGGCGTCACCCTGGGCGTGAGCTCGCGCCTGCTCGACCCCGGCACCGGCGCCGAGATCGTGCGCCTGGGCATCGCGCAGCGCTACCTGCTGGCCGACCAGGACGTCACGCTGCCCGGCGGCACCCCCGTGCAGGAGCGGTTCAGCGACGTGCTGCTGGCCGCGCGCGTGCAGTGGACGCCGCGCTGGCTGTTCGACACCACCTTCCAGTACAACCCGAGCAGCAACGAGTCCGTGCGCACCACCGTGAGCGCGCGCTACACGCCCGGGCCCTACCGCGTGCTCAGCGCCGCCTGGCGCCTGCAGCGCGGCGCCTCCGAGCAGTTCGACATCGGCTGGCAGTGGCCGCTGAGCGGCATCTTCGGCCGCAGCCCCGAGGCCGTGCCCGGCCAGGCCCTCGGCCCCGGCCAGTGGTATGGCGTGGGCCGCGTCAACTACAGCGTGCCCGACCGCAAGATCGTCGATCTGGTGGCGGGCTTTGAGTACGATGCCGGCTGCTGGATCGGGCGCGTGGTGCTCGAAAGGCTCCAGCGCAGCGCGGCCTCGGCGAACCAACGCATCCTGTTCCAGCTCGAATTCACGGGCTTCACGCGCCTCGGCTCCAACCCGCTGCAGACCCTCAGGGACAACGTACCGCGCTACCAATACCTGCGCGAAGAAATCAACCCGCCGAGCCGGTTCCAACGTTATGACTGACCGCCCCTTCCTGACCGCTCTTGCCCTGGGCCTGGCCCTGCTGTGGTCCGCCGCCGTGCCGGCCCAGACCCTGCGCACCCCGGGCGGCCTCACCCTGCCCTCGGCCACCGCGCCCGCCGCGGGCAACCGCACGGCCGACTACATCGTCGCCCTGGTCAATTCCGAGCCCGTCACCAACCACGAGGTGCGCCAGCGCCTGCGCCAGGTCGAGCAGACCATCGCGCAGCGCAACATCACCAACGCCCCGCCGCGCGAGGTGCTGTTGCGCCAGGTGGTCGAGCAGCTCATCAACGAGCGCGCGCAGCTGCACCTGGCCCGCGAAAGCGGACTGCGCGTGAGCGACGCCGAGATCGACCAGGCCGAGCAGAACATCGCCGCCCAGAACAGCCTGAGCCACGAAGAGTTCCGCCGCCGGCTGCGCGCCGACGGCTACGACATCAACCGCTTCCGCGAGGAGCTGCGCCAGCAGCAGTTGCTGCAGCGCCTGCGCGACCGCGAAGTCGATTCGCGCGTGCGCGTGACCGACGCCGACATCGACGAATACCTGCGCGAGCAGAAGGGCAGCAGCGGCGTCGAGAACCTCGAGCTCAACCTCAGCCACGTGCTGGTGCTGGTGCCCGAGAACGCCAGCGAGGCCTTGGTGGCCGAGCGCCAGGCGCGCGCGCAGCGCGTGGCCGAGCGCGCCCGCGCTGGCGAGGACTTCGCCGCGCTCGCGCGCGAATTCTCCGACGCCGCCGAGCGCGTCAACGGCGGCGAGTTCGGCTGGCGCGCGGCCAGCCGGCTGCCCGATCTTTTCGTGAGCAGCACGCGCAATCTGGCGCCGGGCGCCATCGCCGGCCCGCTGCGCAGCCCGGCCGGGTTTCACGTGCTCAAGGTGAACGACAAGCGCCAGGCCGGCATGCCCTCCATGAGCGTGACGCAGACGCGCGCCAGCCATATCCTGCTGCGGCCGAGCGCGCAGCTCACGCCCGAGGCCGCCATCGCGCGCCTGAGCGATTTCCGCCAGCGCATCGCGGCCGGCACGGCGAATTTCGAAACGCTGGCGCGCGAGAACAGCCAGGACGGTTCGGCCGCCAACGGCGGCAGCCTGGGCTGGGCCCTGCCCGGCCAGTTCGTGCCCGAGTTCGAAGAGGCCATGAACCGCCTGCGCCCGGGCGAGGTGTCCGAGCCCATCGTCTCGCGCTTCGGCGTGCACCTCATTCGCGTCGACGAGCGCCGCAACGTGCAACTCGACGAAAAGCAGCAGCGCGAGCGCCTGCGCATGGTCGTGCGCGAGCAGAAGATGGACGAGGCGCTGGCGCTGTGGGCGCGCGACGTGCGCTCGCGCGCCTACGTCGAGATGCGCGAAGACCCGCAGCCGTGAAGCACATCGCGCGCAAGCGCTTCGGGCAGCACTTCCTCACCGACACCGGCGTCATCGACGCCATCGTGCGCGCGATCGATCCGCGCCCGGGCCAGCCCATGGTCGAGATCGGCCCGGGCCTGGCGGCGCTCACGCAGCCGCTGGTGGAGCGGCTCGGCCGCTTGACGGTGATCGAACTCGACCGCGATCTCGCGGCGCGGCTGCGCGACCACGGTCAGCTCGACGTGGTCGAGTCCGACGTGCTCCAGGTGGATTTCAGCGCCCTGCGCGCGTCCGCGTCCGGCCCCTTGCGGGTGGTCGGCAACCTGCCCTACAACATCTCCACGCCCATCCTCTTTCACCTGCTCGAGCACGTCGCGGCCGTGCAGGACCAGCACTTCATGCTGCAGAAGGAGGTCATCGACCGCATGGTCGCCGCGCCCGCCACGGCCGACTACGGGCGCCTGTCGGTGATGCTGCAGTGGCGCTACGCCATGGAAAACGTGCTGTTCGTGCCGCCCGAGGCCTTCGATCCGCCGCCGCGCGTCGACAGCGCCGTGGTGCGCATGTTGCCCTTGGCCGAGCCACCGGTTCTCGATCGGAGGCACTTGGCCGAGCTGGTGCAGGTCGCCTTCAGCCAGCGTCGCAAGCTGCTGCGCCACACCCTGGGCAAGTGGCTGGAGCAGCGCCAGGCCGGCGGCAACTTCGATCTGCAGAGAAGGGCCGAAGAAGTGCCGGTGGCCGAGTACGTGGCGCTGGCTCAAGCCACGCAGGCATGAAAAAGGCCGCGACGGGTGTCGCGGCCTTCCTGTGGTGCCAAGGGTCCGGCCCTGCCGGTCCGTCGGCTCCGTCCCCTGTGAGGGGATGCGCCGCAGGCGCGGCGGGGAGCGCCCGGGTTACGCCGCGGCGAGCCAGTACCCGGCGTTGAACGGGCTGCTCATGCGCAGCGCTTGCGGGCTCACGTCGAGGATCTTGTCCGTCGGCATGGGCTCCTCGTTCTGCACTTCGATCGGCTCCTCGCCCTTGGGGCTGCGCGCCACCGAAAAGGAATAGAAGCAGCGGAACGGGATCTTGCGGTCGCTCCAGTAGTCGGCGGCGTCGCGGAAAATGTCGAGCAGCTGCTCGCGCGCTTCCTTGTCAAACTTGCTGTGCGCCGGGATGTGCTCAAGCACCACGATGAAACCGGTCTGCGGGCCGGACTTGTGGACCATGTCGGTCATGCAGTCGTACAGCGCATCGAAGTTCTTGCCGAAGTGCGCCGGCAAGGTGTATTGGGCGGCGATCAACTCCAGCACATCCTGCTTGCTCTGCGCCTTGGCCAGGTTGGCGTAGAGGAAGTGGTGGCCGAGGTACTCGGCCGCCGCTTGCAGGTCTTTCACGCCATAGGCGCGAATCGACTGAACGATGTTGGGTCGCACATTACGAAGTGGCGTGTCCATCTCCGCGTCTCTTTCACAGTCAAAGGTTGAAATACCGATCGATCTTCGGAGGTTCACTGCACGATGCGCTTGAAGCTCGAGTAGTGGTCCTCGGTGTAATAGCAGGCATCAGGTACGGCGGGTTGCGCGCCGCCACACACAATACGCCGCGCTCCCCGGTGGTTCAAACCCGGAGTGGGTACGGTGTATTCCCGGTAGTACCCCCGCTGTTCCCTGGGCAGCAGGCCCTCGCGGTTGAAGAAGACCGTGCCGTCTTTTTCGTAGCGAAAGGGCCCACCCTGGCGGATCTGGCCCAGAACCTGCTGACCCTGCGTAGGCAGGGCCGATACCGACATGGACGCGGCAGGGGCGAGGACGGAGGACTCGGGGCCGCGGGCCTGCACCAAAAAGGTGCTTGCGCTGGCGACCACGGTGGCCGCGACAGCCGCAAATAAGCCGGCTTTTCCCCTGCCCCAGTGCTGGCGTACCCGCCGCAAATCCATGAGGTTGGCTTGCTCCTGATGCGGGTCAACCCTGGGCCAATGCCCTGGGGTTAACCCTGAATTCAAGCGCGAGAGTGTGCCCTAACCGGCGCCAAAACGCAAGCGACTGCCTAAAAAACAGGCAGTCGGCGGGGCGAAAACCGTCAAAAAAAGTTAGCGCCCGCTTTGCCTGAACGCCCTAACGTGCCACGTTGGCATCCGCCACGGTCAGGGCCGTCATGTTGACGATGCGGCGCACGGTGGCGCTGGGCGTCAGGATGTGCACCGGCTGAGCGGCGCCGAGCAGCACCGGGCCGATAGCGATGTTGCCGCCGGCCGCCGTCTTCAGCAGGTTGTAGGCGATATTGGCCGCGTCGATGTTCGGCAGCACCAGCAGGTTGGCCACGCCTTTGAGGGTGGAATTGGGCATGAGCGCGGCGCGCGCGACCGGGTCCAGCGCCACGTCGCCGTGCATCTCGCCGTCCACTTCCAACCAGGGTGCCTGCTCGCGCAGCAGGTCGAGCGTGCGGCGCATCTTGACGGCCGAGGGCTCGTTGGAGGAGCCGAAGCTGGAGTGCGATAGCAAGGCGGCCTTGGGCTGGATGCCGAAGCGCAGCATCTCTTCGGCCGCCATGACCGTGATCTCGCAGAGCTCCTCGGGCGTGGGGTCGTGGTTGACGTGCGTGTCGACGAGGAAGACCTGGCGACCCGGCAGCATCAGCCCGTTCATGCAGGCATACACGCGCACGTCCTGCGCGGTGCTGGGACTGCCGCCCGCGCGTTTGCCGATGACCTGGTCGATGTAGTGCAAGTGGCCTTGGGTGGTGCCCCAGGTGCCGCAGATCAGGCCGTCGACCTCGCCCTTGTGCAGCAGCATGGTGCCGATGAGCGTGAGGCGGCGGCGCATCTCGATCTTGGCGAGCTGCTGGGTGACGCCCTTGCGTTCGGTCATGCGGTGATAGGTCTGCCAGAAGTCGCGGTAGCGGTGGTCCTGCTCGACGTTGACCACGTCATAGTCCAGCCCCTCCTTCAGACGCAGGCCGAACTTCTCGATGCGCTGGGCAATGATGGCCGGGCGGCCGATCAGCGTGGGCCGCGCCAGGCCTTCATCCACCACGATCTGGCAAGCGCGCAGCACGCGTTCCTCTTCGCCTTCGGCGTAGGCCACGCGCTTGCGCTGCGCCAGCTTGGCGGCCGAGAAGATGGGCCGCATGACGGTGCCGGAGGCGAACACGAAGCCCTGCAGCTTCTCTCGGTAGGCGGCCATGTCCGCGATGGGGCGCAAGGCCACACCGCTGTCGGCCGCGGCCTGCGCCACCGCGGGCGCGATCTTGATCATCAGCCGCGGGTCGAAGGGCTTGGGGATCAGGTATTCGGGGCCGAAGGCCAGCTTCTCGCCCGCGTACGCGGCGGCCACGACCTCGCTCTGCTCGGCCTGCGCCAGCTCGGCGATGGCGTGCACCGAGGCGATCTCCATCTCGTCCGTGATGGTGGTGGCGCCCGAGTCGAGCGCACCGCGGAAGATGTACGGGAAGCAGAGGACGTTATTGACCTGGTTCGGGTAGTCCGTGCGGCCGGTGGCCATGATGGCGTCGTCGCGCACGGCCTTCACGTCCTCCGGCAGGATTTCGGGGTTCGGATTGGCCAGCGCCAGGATGATCGGCTGGGCCGCCATGGACTTGACCATCTCGGGCTTGAGCACCCCGCCGGCCGACAGGCCCAGGAAGATGTCCGCGCCCGCGACGACCTCGGCCAAGGTGCGTGCGCTGGTCTTCTGTGCGAACTGCACCTTGTCCTCGTCCATCAGCTCGGTGCGGCCCTCGTAGACCACACCAGCCAGGTCGGTCACCCAGATGTTCTCGCGCGGCAGGCCCAGCTTGACCAGCAGGCCCAGGCAGGCGAGGGCGGCGGCGCCGGCGCCCGAGGTCACCAGCTTGACCGCCTTGAGGTCCTTGCCCACCACCTTCAGGCCGTTGAGGATGGCCGCGCCGACGACGATGGCGGTGCCGTGCTGGTCGTCGTGGAAGACCGGGATCTTCATGCGCTCGCGCAGCTTGCGCTCGACGTAAAAGCAATCGGGTGCCTTGATGTCCTCGAGGTTGATGCCGCCGAAGGTGGGCTCCAGCGCGGCGATGACCTCAACCAGCTTGTCCGGGTCCTTTTCGTTGATCTCGATGTCGAAGACGTCGATGCCCGAGAACTTCTTGAACAGCACGCCTTTGCCTTCCATCACCGGCTTGGCGGCGAGCGGGCCGATGTCGCCCAGGCCCAGCACGGCCGTGCCGTTGGTGATGACCGCCACGAGGTTGCCGCGCGCGGTGTACTTGAAGGCGTTGACCGGGTCGGCCACGATTTCTTCGCAGGGGGCCGCCACGCCGGGCGAATAGGCCAGGGCCAGGTCGCGCTGATTCGACAGGGGCTTGGTGGCGGCAATGGCCACTTTGCCGGGCAGGGGCTGCTCGTGGTACTGCAGCGCGGCGCGGCGCAGTTCGGCGCGTTTGTCCTCAGGGTTGTTCGATGCGGTCATGCACGTCTCCGGCCTTGATTTTTGCCATGCGAAAGGCGAATTCGCATTCTAAGTCGGGCACGCGGAAACCCGGGGGCGCACACAGGGCGTCCCGGGTGAAGGGCTTGTGACTGGAAAGGGGGGAATGGGCTCGCCCAGGGCGGGCGAGCAGGCTCAGGCGCGTTCGGCCTGGCGGGCCTGTTCGGCGGTCTGTCGCTGCAGGTGGGCCACGACTTGGCCCGGGGCGCATTCGGCAAAGACCGAGCGCGCGCAGCCTTCGCACTGGCCGCACTGTGTGGCCACGCCGAGTTCGAGCTGGATGTCGTCGAACGCCATGCCGGACCGGGCGCACTGGGCGATGGTCTTGTCACTGACACGGTGGCAAACGCAGACGATCATGGGGTTGGGTACCAAGAAACTCCTGCAAATGATAATAGATCGCATTCATTGTGCAAGCCCTCTTGAAAGCCACCCGACGGGCGGCTTCTCCCCTGCGTCGCCTCAGCTCACCGAGCCCATCTGGCTCTGCAGGTAGTTCTGCAGGCCGACCTTCTCGACCAGCTCGATCTGCGTCTCCAGGAAGTCGATGTGTTCCTCGGTGTCGTCCAGGATGGTCTGGAGCAGGTCGCGCGAGACGTAGTCGCGCACGGCCTCGCAGTGCGCGATGCCTTCCTTGATGGTGGCCTGCGCGCCTTGCTCGAGCGCGAGGTCGCAGCGCAGGATCTCGGGCACGTCCTCGCCGATGCCGAGCTTGCCCAGGTCCTGCAGGTTGGGCAGGCCGTCGAGCATGAAGATGCGGTCCATCAGCTTGTCGGCGTGCTTCATCTCGCCGATCGATTCCTCGTATTCCTTGCCCGCGAGCTTGTCCAGGCCCCAGTGTTTGAGCATGCGGTAGTGCACGAAGTACTGGTTGATCGCCGTCAGCTCGTTCTTCAGTTGCGCCTGAAGGTGGGCAATCACTTTCTTGTCGCCTTTCATGTGACTCTCCTTGTCGTTGTTGCGGCCGGGGGATTGTGGGCCCATCGCCGGTGGGGGCAAGGGAGGTGCATTTTGCAAATGAGAATTGTTCTCATATGATGACCGGCCTGTCACCGCCGGAGCACCCCATGAAGCCGCCCTTTCCGACCCACGCCGACGAGGAATACAGCCTGCCGCCCGTCGAGGCGCTGCTGGCCGGCACGCTCGCGCTCATGACCGGTTGCGCCCAGCACAGCGGTCCGGTGTGCCAGCGCGAACTGATGGTCGGCAAGGTGGTGAGCAACCTCACCGAACTGGCGCAGCACCCGGCGCTGTCGCGGCCCATGCGGGTGTTGCTGGGCCGGCTGAGTTCGCGCTGGCTGCTGGAACTGGGCGGCGCCGCGGTGCCCGCCGCCGGGCTGATGCCCCTCCTGCCGGAGCACCGCACGCTGCAGTAGTCGGCTCAGCCCCGCATCAGCGCCTCGATGGCATCCGGCGCCACCGGCACGTCGCGGGTGATCAGCTCGCAGCCGGTCTCGGTGACCACGGCGTCGTCCTCGATGCGGATGCCGATGTTCCAGAAGCGTTCGGGCACGCCTTCGGCGGGGCGGATGTACAGCCCCGGCTCGATGGTGAGCACCATGCCCGGGCGCAGGATGCGGCTGGGGCGGTCCTTGATGGTCTCGCCGGACAGCGGGTCCTGGCGCTCACTGACCTGGCCGACCTCGGACGGCTCGACGTAGCTGCCGCAATCGTGCACATCCATGCCCAGCCAGTGGCCGGTGCGGTGCATGTAGAACGGGAAATACGCGCGCTGGGCGATCACGTCGTCCACCGTGCCGACTTTGTTCCTGTCGAGCAGGCCCAGGTCGAGCAGGCCTTGGGCGAGCACCTTGACGGTGGCCTCGTGCGGGCCGACGAAACGCGCGCCGGACCGGGTGGCGGCGACGGCGGCGTCCTGGCTGGCCAGCACCAGTTCATAGACCGCGCGCTGCGGACCGGTGAAGCGGCCATTGGCGGGGAAGGTGCGCGTGATGTCGCTGGCGTAGCCGTCGAGCTCGCAGCCGGCGTCGATCAGCACCAGCTCGCCGTCGCGGATGGGCGCGGCGTCGGCGCGGTAGTGGAGGATGCAGGCGTTGGCGCCGGCCGCCACGATGCTGCCGTAGGCCGGGTACTGCGAGCCGCCCTGGCGGAACTCGTGCAGCAGCTCGGCGTCGAGGTGGTACTCGCGCACGTCCTGGCCGGCGCGCAGCATGGCGGCGCTGCGCTGCATGGCGCGGATGTGACCGCGCGCGCTGATGCGCGAGGCGCGGCGCATGATGTCCAGCTCGTGCGCGTCCTTCACCAGGCGCATCTCGTCGAGCGGGGTGCACAGGTCGCGCTGGCTTTCGGGGCACAGGGCACCGTAGCGCACGCGCGCGCGCACCTTCTGCAGCCAGCCATCGATGCGGCCTTCCAGCCCCGCGTGGGTGGCGAAGGGATACCAGACCACCGCGCGGTTCTCCAGCAGCCGTGGCAGGCGCTGGTCGAGTTCGGCGACGGAGAAGGCCTCGTCCACGCCCAGCGCGGCCGGCGCGGCCTCGGGGCCCAGGCGGATGCCATCCCAGATCTCGCGCTCCAGGTCCTTGGGTTGGCAAAACAGCGTGGTGCGGCCCTCGGCGGTGATCAACAGCCAGGCCTGCGGCTCGGCGAAGCCGCTCAGGTAGTAGAAGTAGCTGTCGTGCCGGTAGATGAAGTCGGTGTCTCGGTTGCGCGGACGTTCCAGCGCGGTGGGCACGATGGCGATGCCACCGGGGCCGAGTTGCGAGGCCAGGCGCGCGCGGCGCTCGGCGTAGAGGCGGAAGTGGGTCGAGGCGTCCATCGCGCCATTGTGGCGGCAAGCGCCGGGGCGCGGGTCCAGAGGCGATCCGGCGCCGCCCGCCCGCCGCCGGATCAGCGCCCTTGGGGGGGCGCGGCCCGCGCCGCCGGGGGGTGTGGGGGGTGCTGCCGGTTCAACTCGGCCAGGCGCTGGGGCGTCCCCACATCCGTCCAGGGCCCCGGGTACAGCTCGGCGCTCACGCGGCCGGCGTCCATGGCCCGGCGCAGCAGCGGCGCCAGCGGCTCGGCGCGGCCCTGCGGGTTGCCGGGCGGAATGTCGAACCACGGGGTCTCGAACAGCGCGCGCCGGTACAGGCCGATGGTGCTGTAGGTGTGGCGCGGGGCGTCGGCGCCTGCCCCGAGGTTGAGTGCCAGGCCCTCGGGGCTCAGGCCGAAGTCGCCGCGGGGGTTGTGTTCGGGGTTGGACACCAGCCACAGGTGGGCCAGGCGGTCGCCCCGCGCGAAGCGCTCCAGCGCGTCGGGGGCGAAGGGGAAGCCGGGCGCAAAGACATCGCCCGCGACGACCCAGAACACCTCGTCCAGCAGCGGCAGCGCGCGCGCGATGCCGCCAGCGGTCTCCAGCGCGTAGCCGAAGTCCTCGCCTTCGGCGGAGTAGGCAATGTCCAGCGCCAGGCCTTCGCTGCTGCGCGGGTACGGGCCGAAATGCGCGGGGATCTGCTCGCCGAGCCAGGCGGTGTTGATCACCAGGTCGGCGCAGCCGGCTTCGGCCAGGGCGTCCACATGCCATTGCAGCAGCGGCTTGCCATGCACGACCAGCAGCGGCTTGGGCAACTGGTCGGTCAGCGGCCGCATGCGGTTGCCGCGGCCGGCGGCCAGGAGGATGGCGTGGGCAGGGTGGGCCATGGTGAAGGGGCTAGGCCTCGACTGTAGCCGCCCCGCGGCGGCTCAGCGGCCGGCCAGGGCGAACAGGCCGGCCATGCCCGCCGCATAGACCAACAGCAGCGCCCAACTGTCCGGTCCCATGCCCAGGCGCTTGCGGCGCGGGCGCCACAGCAGGCCGGCCGCCACCACGCCGGTCATCAGCAGGCCCAGGGCGGTGACGTACAGCGTTTCGGCGCTGGCGCCAGGCATCACGGCCTGGCCGGCCAGCGCCGTGGCCAGCACCAGCAGCACGGGCAGCAGGGCGTTGCCGCCCAGGATGTCGCTCACCGCCAGCGCGGGCTCGTGGCGCCGCATCGCGGCCAGACCGGAGGCGATTTCGGGCAGGGCGGTGGACGCGGCGAGCGCGGTGGCGCCGAACAGCACGCCGTCGATGCCCCAGCGCCGGGCCAGGGCGTCGCCGCTGCGCTCCAGCAGGACGCCGCCGATGAGCGTGAGCGCGGCACCGGCGGTGAACAGCAGGACCGCGCCGCGCAGGCCGTCCGACGGGCGGCGGCGGGGGCGGCGGGGCGCGGCCGAGGGGTGTTGGCTGAGCCGGCGCACCAGCAGCAGGCCTCCCAGCCAGGCGAGCACGGTCAGCGCGCCGTCCGGCGTGACGCCGAAACGGATGGCGCCGGCCGGCAGCCAGTGGCCCAGCAGCACCAGGGCCAGCAGCGCCATCACCATCAGCGCCTCGGCCAGTGCCTGGGGCGAGGCCACGCGGGTGGACAGCGGCACCGCGCCGCGGTGGCCCACGGCGTCGAACAGCGCCAGCAGCAGGGTCTGGATGGCCACGCCGCCCAGCAGGTTGGCCACGGCCACCTCGACGCGCCCGCCCAGCGCGGCGCTGGCGGTGATAGCGATCTCGGGCAGGTTGGTCACCAGCGCCAGCAGCACCAGCCCGCCCATCTCTTCGCCCCAGCCGAAGGCCTGGTCCAGCCGGTCGGTGGCCTGGGTGAGCCGCACGCCGGCCCACCACACGACCAGCGCCGCGCTGGCGAAGATCGCCAGCAGCGCGGGGGAGGGCAGATCGGTCATGGGCACGGGTGGGCGGCCATCGTACGGCGGGCCGCGCGCCCCGCCGCCAGGGGCGATACCCCCCGCGCAAGCGGCCGGCACGGACCCAGTCGCTAAAATCCGGGGTTTTCCCCAGGCTGGGCGGCGCGCGACGCGCCCACGCCGCGCCCCCACCCCACCCGAGGTCTTCATGAGCGACTCCGCCGTCGTCACCGTCTCTCCCCTGGTCATGGCCAACGCCATCCGCGCTCTGGCGATGGACGCCGTGCAGGCCGCCAACTCAGGCCACCCCGGCGCGCCCATGGGCATGGCCGACATGGCCGTCGCGCTGTGGGGCCGCCACCTCAAGCACAACCCGGTGAACCCGCACTGGGCCGACCGCGACCGCTTCGTGCTGTCCAACGGGCACGGCTCCATGCTCATCTACTCGCTGCTGCACCTCACGGGCTACGCGCTGCCCATGCAGGAGCTGAAGCACTTCCGCCAGCTGCACAGCAAGACGGCAGGCCACCCCGAGGTGGGCATCACCCCCGGCGTGGAAACCACCACCGGCCCGCTGGGCCAGGGCATCACCAACGCCGTGGGCATGGCCCTGGCGGAGAAGCTGCTGGCCGCCGAGTTCAACCGCCCCGGCCACACCGTCGTCGACCACCACACCTACGTGTTCCTGGGCGACGGTTGCCTCATGGAGGGCATCAGCCACGAGGCCGTGGCCCTGGCCGGCGCCTGGAAGCTCAACAAGCTCATCGCGCTGTACGACGACAACGGCATCTCCATCGACGGCAAGGTCACGCCCTGGTTCATCGACAACACCGCCCTGCGCTTCGTGGCCTGCGGCTGGAACGTCATCGGCCCCATCGACGGCCACGACGCGGACGCGGTGGACCAGGCCATCGCCCAGGCGCGCCGCCACCCCGAGCAGCCCACGCTGATCGTCTGCAAGACGCACATCGGCAAGGGCAGCCCGAACCGCGCCAACACCGCCAAGGCGCACGGCGAGCCGCTGGGCGCCGACGAGATCCAGCTCACGCGCGAGGCCCTGGGCTGGCCGCACGCGCCCTTCGTGGTGCCCGACGAGGTCTACGCCGCCTGGGACGCGAAAGCCGCCGGCGCCGAGGCCGAGGCCGACTGGACCGCGCGTTTTCGCGCCTACCGCGCCGCCCACCCCGAACTGGCCGCCGAGTTCGAGCGCCGCATGAAGGGCGAGCTGCCGAAGGACTTCGCCGCGCTGGCCGCCGCCGCGGCCCGCCAGGCCCACGCCAAGGCCGAGACCGTGGCCAGCCGCAAGGCCAGCCAGCTTGCGCTGGAGCACTTCACCGCCGCGCTGCCCGAACTGCTGGGCGGCAGCGCCGACCTCACCGGCTCCAACCTCACCAACACCCAGTCCACGCCGCCGCTGCGACTGGACATCGCTGGCAATGTGGTGCGCGACGAGGCCGGCCGCCTGGGCCGCCACATCAACTACGGCGTGCGCGAGTTCGGCATGGCCGCCATCATGAACGGCGTGGCCCTGCACGGTGGCTACATCCCCTACGGCGGCACCTTCCTCACCTTCAGCGACTATTCGCGCAACGCCATCCGCATGGCCGCGCTGATGAAGCAGCGCGTGGTCCACGTCTTCACGCACGACTCCATCGGCCTGGGCGAGGACGGCCCCACGCACCAGTCGATCGAGCACGCCGCCAGCCTGCGCCTGATCCCGGGCCTGGACGTCTGGCGCCCCGCCGACACCGCGGAAACCGCCGTCGCCTGGACCGTGGCGCTCGAGAACCGCGACCGGCCCACGGCGCTGCTGCTGTCGCGCCAGAACCTGCCCTACCTGCCCAAGGACGGCCTGGGCGACATCGCCAAGGGCGCCTACGTGCTGGCCGAGCCCGCCGGCAAGAAGAAGGCCCAGGCGGTGATCATCGCCACCGGTTCCGAGGTGCAGCTCGCGCTCAAGGCGCAGGCGCTGCTGGCCAAGGAGCACGGCATCGCGGTGCGCGTGGTGTCCATGCCCAGCACCACCCGCTTCGACCGCCAGGCCGCCGCCTACAAGAAGGCGGTGCTGCCCGCCGGCCTGCCGCGCATCGCGGTCGAGATGGGCGTCACCGATTTCTGGTGGAAGTACGGCGTGTGCGCCGTGGTCGGCATCGACACCTACGGCGAGTCGGCGCCCGCGCCGGTGCTGTTCAAGCACTTCGGCTTCACCGAGCAGAACGTGGCGGACACGGTGCGCGCCGTGCTCGCTGGGCAGTGATCCTTTTCCGGTTTTTCCGAATCAACCCCTGGAGATGACAGCATGACGATCAAGGTCGGTATCAACGGTTTCGGGCGCATCGGGCGCATGGTGTTCCGCGCGGCGGTCGCCAACTTCAAGGACATCGAGGTGGTCGCCATCAACGACCTGCTCGAGCCCGACTACCTGGCCTACATGCTCAAGTACGACAGCGTGCACGGCCGCTTCGACGGCGACGTGAAAGTCGAGGGCTCGAACCTCATCGTGAATGGCAAGAAGATCCGCCTGACCGCGGTGAAAGACCCGGCCGAGCTCAAGTGGGGCGAGGTCGGCGCCGACGTGGTGATCGAGTCCACCGGCATCTTCCTGGACAAGGCCGGCGCCGAGAAGCACCTGGCCGCGGGCGCCAAGAAGGTCATCATGTCCGCCCCCTCCAAGGACGACACCCCCATGTTCGTCTACGGCGTGAACCACGAGACCTACGCCGGCCAGGCCATCATCAGCAACGCCAGCTGCACCACCAACTGCCTGGCCCCCGTGGCCAAGGTGCTCAACGACAAGTGGGGCATCAAGCGCGGCCTGATGACCACCGTGCACGCCGCCACCGCCACCCAGAAGACCGTGGACGGCCCCAGCAACAAGGACTGGCGCGGCGGCCGCGGCATCCTGGAGAACATCATCCCCAGCAGCACCGGCGCGGCCAAGGCGGTGGGCGTGGTGATCCCCGAGCTCAACAAAAAGCTCACCGGCATGTCCTTCCGCGTGCCGACCAGCGACGTGTCCGTGGTCGACCTGACGGTGGAGCTCAACAGCGCGGCCACCTACGCCGAGATCTGCGCCGAGATGAAGGCGCAGAGCGAAGGCAAGCTCAAGGGCGTGCTGGGCTACACCGAGGACAAGGTCGTGGCCACCGACTTCCGCGGCGATGCCCGCACCTCGATTTTCGACGCCGACGCCGGCATCGCGCTCGACGGCACCTTCATCAAGGTGGTGAGCTGGTACGACAACGAATGGGGCTACTCCAACAAGTGCCTGGAAATGGCGCGCGTGGTGGCCAAGTAAGGCCCGCGTGCCCTCCGCTGCAAAGGCGCCTTCGGGCGCCTTTTCATTGGGGCGCGACCGGCCTCAATGCGGGGCGCTCTTGGAGAACAGGTTGATCACCAGCACCCCCGCCATGACCAGCCCCATGCCCAGCAGCGCGGGCAGGTCCAGCGTCTGCCGGTGGACCAGCCAGCCCAGCAGCGAGATCAGCACGATGCCAACGCCCGACCAGATGGCATAGGCGATGCCCGTGGGCAAGGTTTTCAGGGTCAGCGCCAGAAAGTAGAAGGCCACGGCATAACCGACCACCACGGCCACGCTGGGCCAGAGCCGGCTGAAACCCGCCGAGGATTTGAGCGCGGTGGTGGCGGCGACCTCGGCCACGATGGCGATGCCGAGGTAGAGGTAAGCGGTGGAGTTCATGGCGGCGGTTTTGGCGGTGCGGGCAAGCGGCGCGCCCAAGCCGGCATTGTCCCCGCCGCCTCCCTCCCTCTCCCAGGGTCGCCCAGACGACCACTCGGGCCCGCCGCGTCATTGACGCTAGACCGATCGGTCTAGACAATGCCCGGCATGCCCGCCCCACCGCCTGTCGAGCCCGCCCGCGAGCGCCTCATCGCCGCCATGACCGACGCCCTGCGCCGGCGCGGCCTGCACGGCATCGGCCTGACCGAGCTGCTGCGGGCGGCCCAGGCGCCCAAGGGCGTGCTCTACCACCATTTCCCGGGCGGCAAGACCGAGCTGGCCGTGGCCGCCATCGACCAGGTGGTGGGGCGCATGACCACCGGCCTGGACAAGCTGCTCGCCGGCACGCCCGACCCGCTGCTGGCCATGCGCCGCTGGATCGCGGGCGCCACCGCCCGCCTGCAGGAGACCGGCTTCGAGGCCGGCTGTCCACTCGCCACGGTGGCGCTGGAATCCGGACCCGAGGACCGCGCCCTGCGCGAGGCCCTGGCGCGCGCCTTCGGGCGCGTGCGCGAGCGCATCGCCCAGGGCCTGGCCGGTGCCGGCCTGCCCGCCGAGCGCGCCCAGGGCCTGGCCGCGCTCATCGTCGCCGCCTACGAAGGCGGTCTGCTGCAGTCGCGCGTGGCGCACAGCATCGAGCCCATGCAGCGCGCCGCCGACACCCTGCTGGCCTTGCTGTCGGCCAGTCCGTTCTGCGACCCACTTCAGGAGCCACCGCCATGAACCCCGCCCACCAGGACCGCGCGACCGCCGATGCCGTGCGCATCGAGTCCCTGACCCTGCACGCCGCCGACGGCTACCCGCTGGCGGCCCATCGTTACCGTGGTCCGACGCCGCCGCGCGCGCACCTCGTGGTGGGCGGCGCCACGGCGGTGCCCCAGGGCTTCTACAAGCGCTTCGCGCAGCACGTGGCCGCGCAGGGCGTCGATGTGCTCACGCTCGACTACCGCGGCATCGGCCGCTCGGCGCCCAACAGCCTCAAGGGCTTTCGCATGGACTACCTCGACTGGGGCCGGCTTGACCTGGCCGCCGCCGTGGCCGCCATGCGCGCGCCCGGCGTGCCGCTGTGGCTGGTGGGCCATTCCTACGGCGGCCACGCCCTGGGCCTGCTGCCGCACCCGGAGCACGTGGACGCGGCCTACACCTTCGCCACCGGCGCCGGCTGGCACGGCTGGATGCCGCCGCTTGAGCGCCTGCGCGTGCAGATCATGTGGAACCTCATCGGTCCCGTGGCCACGCGCCTGGCCGGCTACCTGCCCTGGAGCAAGCTCGGCATGGGCGAGGACCTGCCGATCGACGTCTACCGCCAGTGGCGCCACTGGTGCCGCTTCCCGCGCTACTTCTTCGACGACCCGCAGATGCGCGAGGTGACCGCGCGCTTCGACGCCGTGCGCTTTCCGATCGTGGCGGTCAATGCGCTCGACGATGCCTGGGCGCCACCGGTCTCGCGAGACGCCTTCATGGCCGGGTACCGCAACGCGCCCGTGAAGGCCGTGACCCTGGACTCGCGCCGCGACGGCCTGGGTCCCATCGGGCACATGGGCTACTTCCGCCCGCGCGCCCAGCCCTTGTGGAACGAGGCCCTGGCCTGGTTCGACGGCCAAAGGATGGCGTCGGCCATGTGATGAAAAGGATTTGCAAATTCCTTCTGGGGTAACTCCGCATGGGCCCGGTCGGAAGCGCCGTGGATTTGGCGGGCCCGCGTGCTACAACCCCGCCATGGTTTCAAAGCTGTTGCGCGGATATGTCCTGGCCCTGGTCGCTCTGGCCTTGGGCAACGCCTTGGCCGCGCAGCCGGCGGCCCCTGGCGATGCCCCGGCCTTTGGCCTCATCGTCGGCTACCGCGACGGCGCCAATCCGCTGAGCCGCGAGGAAACCGACCGCGGCCCCTGGGCCGACCGCGAGGCCCGGCTGGCCGGCGCCTGGCAACGGGCGACCCAGCGTTCGCGCGAACAAACCGAGCGGCTGGCGCGCGACACCGGCGTGCGCGCCGCCTCCGTCGGCGAGGCGGGTCGTGCGGCGCTGCTGCGCTTTGACCGCCCGATGCAGGGCCGCGCGCTGGCCGACGCCCTGCGCCGCGTGCGCCTGCACCCGGACGTGGCCTGGGTCGAGCCCAATGTGCTCGTGCGCCCGCAGTTGGTGCCCAACGACGCGAACTACGGCTTGCAGTGGCACCTGCGCGGCCCGGGCGACGGCGAACCGGCGGGGCTCAACCTGCCGCCCGCGTGGGATCTCGGCACCGGACTCAGTTCCACGGTCGTGGCCGTGGTGGACAGCGGCGTGCGCTTTGGCCACCCCGACCTGGCCGGCAAGCTGCTCGCGGGGTACGACTTCGTGAGCGAATTGCAGGTGGCCAACGACGGCAACGGCCGGGACGCCGATGCGAGCGACCCCGGCGACTGGATCTACCCCAGCGACCTCAACAACCCGCTGTTCTCGGGCTGCGAGCTGGGCTTCAGTTCCTGGCACGGCACCTTCATCGCCGGCCAGATCGCCGCGGCGACCGACAACGGCATCGGGGTGGCGGGCCTGAACTGGCAGGCGCGCATCCTGCCCGTGCGGGTGTCGGGCAAGTGCGGCGCCCTGGTGTCCGACCTGCTCGATGGCGTGCGCTGGGCCGCCGGCCTGCCGGTGGCCGGGGTGCCGGCCAATCCCACGCCGGCGCGCGTGATCAACCTGAGTTTCAGTGGCAGCTCGGCCTGCAGCCCGGCGTACCAAACCACCGTGGACGACGTGCGGGCGGCGGGCGCCTTGCTGGTGGTGGCCGCGGGCAACGAATCGGGCCCGCTCACGCGCCCGGCCGACTGCGAGGGGGTGATGGCCGTGGCTTCGGTGCAGCGCGACGGCGCCAAGGCGGACTATTCCAACTTCGGGGCCAACGTGGCCTTGGCCGCGCCGGGCGGCTCGGGCACCACGCCCCTGGACCCGGACAACCTCTACTCGACCACGAACTCCGGTCTGAGCGCGCCCGCGCCGGGCGGCGACACCTACGGCTACAAAAAGGGCACCAGCTTCGCCGCGCCCCAGGCCGCCGGCGTGGCCAGCCTCATGCTCGCCCTCAACCCCCACCTCACCCCGCAAGCGCTGATGGAGCGCATGCAGGCCGGCGTGCGGTCACACACCCCGGCGGGCGGGCTGGCCTGCGGCCCGGCCAACAGTGGGGTATGCCAGTGCACCGCCACCACCTGCGGCGCCGGCCTGCTCGACGCGGACCGGTCCCTGCAACTGGCCACGGGCCCTGCCGCCGTGATCCAGGCGGTGAATGTCGTGGCTCCGGGTGCCTTTGTCACGCTCGATGGCCAGGCCAGCGTGGCGCTCGCGCCGGCGACCCTCACGGGCTACCAATGGACCCAGGACAGCGGCTCCACCGCCGTCGCCATCCCCAACAACACCCAGTCCGTGACCGGCGTGCAATTGCCCGCCGTGGAGGGCCGTTGGGTGTTCCGGCTCAAGGTCACCGACAGCAATGGCGACACCGGCAGCGACGCCGTCATCGTGCGTGCGGTGGCCCCACCCGCGCCGCCGGTCACGGGTGGCGGGGGCGGTGCCTTGGGGGCCTGGTGGGGCCTGGGGCTGGCGCTGTGGGGCCTGGGCGTGGCGCGGGCATCGCGCCGCCGCCGCTGAACACCACCGGGTTCCACACGCCGGATCGGAGGCGTCAGTTGCAGCGTTGCAGGCTGCGGCCCGCCATGGCCGGGCCCAGTGCCTCGATGCGCGCGCGAACGGTCTCGCCGATGGCCGGCAGGCGCAGCGAATAGCTCAGGCTCTCGGCGCGTTCCTGCACCACGCGGGCCGTGCGCACGTTGCGCCGCTCGGCCAGCTGCAGCCCTTCGCGCGCCGCTTCCTCGCTGGAGAACGTGCCCAGCGCGATGCCGGGCGCCAGGCCGTTGGTGTTGACGTCGCGGAATTCCACGCCCATGGCGCGCAGCTCGGCCTTCTTGCGGCTGGCCTGTTCGGCGCTGTCGTAGCGCCCCATGTAGACGATCCAGCGCCCGGGACTGCGGGTTTCGGTGAGCTGCCAGTCGCCACCGCCCAGGCTGAGCAGGCGCAGCTCGGCGCGCAGCAGCTCGGCCTGCTCGGGGCTGAATCCGCTGGCTTGCCAGCAGGCGCGCGGCTCATTGGCCGCGGCCGGTGTGGCGGCGGCCGGCGTGGCCGCGAGCGCCGCCGGGGCCGTGGGGGGCGGCGCCTCCACGGCCGCCGGCGCTGCGGCCACCGGGGGGTGGGCCGGGACGGCGGACTCGGGCGCGGGCGCCGGCGCGGTAGGCGGCTCGGCGCCGCGCGGCCCATTGAGCAGGCGCACGTTCTCGGGCGCGATCTGCTGCGTCAGGCGCTGCGGTTCGCGCGGCTCGCTGGTCGGCGGGAAACCGATGGCGGCGAGATGGCCCTGCGTCCAGGCGAAATACAGGCTGTTGGCCGCCAGCAGCACGGCGATCGTCCACCTCAACATGGGCGCACGCTCACTTCCGCACTGTCCACGCGGCGCAGCTGGCCGTTCACGCGCACCAGCAGCGCGCCGTCCTCGGCCACGCCGCAGGCGCTGCCGGTGCTGCCATCGCTCAGGCGCAGCTCGCGGTCCTTCAGCGCGTCGCGCGCCGCGTAGCGCGCGGCGAACGGTGCAAAACCTTCGCTGGCGAACCTCAGCACCTCGCGCACCAGCGGCGGCACCAGCCGGGGCAGCAGCTCGGCGGGGGTCACGCCCACCTCCACCTCGGCCAGCCCGGCCGGCGGCACGCCGCCCATGGGGCTGGCGGGTGCGCCGGCGAGCGCCGACTCGGCCGGTCGCGCGACGTTGATGCCCGCGCCGATCACCACCGAGCGCGGCCCTTCGCGGTCGTCGGCCTGGCCCGCCGTTTCGACCAGGATGCCGCCGAGCTTGCGGCCCATGAGCCAGAGGTCGTTCGGCCACTTGATGCGCACGTCCGGGTGCAGTTGCTCGGCCAGCACCAGGCCCACCGCGAGCGACAGGCCCGACCAGCTGCGCGGCGCCAGCGACAGGCCGAGCGAAAACGTGAGCGACTGGCCGGGCCGGCTGTGCCAGCCACGTCCCAGCCGGCCGCGCCCGGCGGTCTGGCGCTCGGCCACCAGCAGCACCGGGTCCAGCGGCGCGGTGCGCGCGCGGCGCATGAGCTCGGTGTTGGTGGAGTCGATCTCTTCCAGCACCTCGACCGTGAAGCCGGGCAGGTCGGGCACCACCGCCTGCCAGATGGCTTCGGCGCCGCCCGCGAGCGAGGCGCTCATGGCCTTACCCCAGCTTGGTGGCGCGCCCGCCGCGCTTGGGCGCCAGCAGCGTGCCGCGGCACTTCTTGGCGCCGCACCAGCAGGGGTACTGGGCCTTGAGCTTGGGCGTGAACGGCTCGTCGATGACGAGGCCGTAGTCGTAGAACAGCTCCTCGCCGGCCTCGATGGCGCGCAGGCTGCGGATGAACACGCGGCCATCCTCGATGTCGGCCTCGCAGTTGGGCTTGCAGCTGTGGTTGATCCAGCGCGCCGAGTTGCCGCCGTACTTCGCATCGATCACGTGTTCTTCGTCGATGTGGAAGTAGAAGGTGTGGTTCGGGTCGCTCGGGTCGTGCGGGTGGCGGTCCAGCGCTTCTGCCCAGGTGATGACCTCGCCCGTGTACTCGATCAGCGTTTCGCCCGGCGCGATGTCCACCAGCGCGAAGACGCCTTTGCCGTGCACCCCGGAGCGGCGCGTCTGGATGCGGCGCGCGTCGCTGGACTTGGCCGGGGATGCGGAGCGTGCCGAGGGCTTGCGCGGGGTTTTCGTCACGTCGGATTTCTTTGGTAAGGTTGTTTCATGCGAGTGCGCGCGTGGGTGCGCGCACGACAAGCGCGCGCACGTGTGTGCATGCGCGAGCGCGCGTGGGAGCGGATTGTAGAGATGAAAACCGAAGGTTCTGCCAAAACACTGGTCATTGCCGAGAAGCCATCCGTGGCGCAGGACATCGTGCGCGCGCTCACGCCGGTGGCGGGCAAGTTCGACAAGCACGACGAGCACTTCGAGAACGAGCGCTATGTCGTGACCTCCGCCGTGGGCCACCTGGTGGAGATCGCCGCGCCCGAGCAGTTCGACGTCAAGCGCGGCAAGTGGAGCTTCGCCCACCTGCCGGTGCTGCCGCCGTACTTCGAGCTCAAGCCGATCGACAAGGCGAAGTCGCGACTCAACGCGGTGGTCAAGCTGGCGCGGCGCAAGGACGTGGGCGAACTCATCAACGCCTGCGACGCGGGCCGTGAGGGCGAGCTGATCTTCCGCCTGATCGAGCAGTACGCCGGTGGCCAGAAGGGTGGCCAGTACCAGGGCCTGGGCAAGCCGGTGCGCCGGCTGTGGCTGCAGTCCATGACGCCGGCCGCGATCCGCGAGGGTTTCGACAAGCTGCGCAGCGACGCGCAGATGCGCGGCCTGGCCGATGCGGCGCGCAGCCGCTCCGAGGCCGACTGGCTGGTGGGCATCAACGGCACGCGCGCCATGACCGCCTTCAACTCGCGCGATGGCGGCTTCTTCCTCACCACGGTGGGCCGGGTGCAGACGCCTACCCTGTCCATCGTCGTGGAGCGCGAGGAAAAGATCCGCGCGCACCGCCCGCGCGACTACTGGGAGGTCCACGCCAGCTTCCTGGCCGAGGCCGGCGAGTACCCCGGCAAGTGGTTCAACCCCGACTTCAAGAAGCCCACGGGCGAGGACGCCGACGCCGATCTGCGCGCCGACCGCGTCTGGAGCCTGCAGGAGGCGCAGGCCATCGTGGATGCGGTGCGCGGCAAGGCCGCCAGCGTGAAGGAAGAGAGCAAGCCCACCACCCAGGCCTGCGGCCAGCTCTACGACCTGACCAGCCTGCAGCGCGAGGCCAACGGCCGCTTCGGCTTCTCGGCCAAGACCACGCTGCAGCTCGCGCAAAGCCTGTACGAACGCCACAAGGCCCTGACCTACCCGCGAACCGATTCGCGCGCCCTGCCCGAGGACTACCTGGGCACGGTCAAGGACACTTTCGAGATGCTGGCCGGCAGCGGCATGGTGCACCTGGCACCGCACGCCCGGACCGCGCTGACCAAGGGCTACATCCGCCCGAGCAAGCGCATCTTCGACAACAGCAAGGTCTCGGACCACTTCGCCATCATTCCCACGCTGCAGGCACCCAGTGGCCTGTCCGAGGCCGAGCAGAAGCTCTACGACCTGGTGGTGCGCCGCTTCATCGCGGTGTTCTTCCCCAGCGCAGAGTTCACCGTGACCACGCGCATCAGCAGCGTGCTCAACCACCACTTCAAGACCGAAGGCAAGGTGCTGGTCAACCCGGGCTGGATGGCGGTCTACGGCAAGGAAGCCGCCGACGAGGTGGAAGGCGCCAAGCCCGGGGAGAAGGGCCAGAACCTGGTGCCGGTGCGCGAAGGCGAGACTGTGCGGACCGAGTCGGTGGAGCACAAGGGCCTGCAGACCCGCCCGCCCGCGCGCTACAGCGAAGCCACGCTGCTGGCCGCCATGGAGGGCGCCGGCAAACTCATCGACGACGAGGAGCTGCGCGAGGCCATGCACGAAAAAGGCCTGGGCACGCCGGCCACGCGCGCGGCCATCATCGAAGGCCTGCTGGCCGAGAAGTACATGCTGCGCGAAGGCCGCGAGCTCATCCCCACCGCCAAGGCCTTCCAGCTCATGACGCTGCTGCGCGGCCTGGAGGTGGAGGAGCTGTCCAAGCCCGAGCTCACCGGCGAGTGGGAGTACAAGCTCGCGCAGATGGAGCACGGCAAGCTGTCGCGCGACGCCTTCATGGCCGAGATCGCGTCCATGACCGAGCGCCTGGTGAAGAAGGCCAAGGAGTACGACCGCGACACCGTGCCGGGCGACTACGCCACGCTGTCCACGCCCTGCCCCAACTGCGGCGGCGTGGTGAAGGAGAACTACCGCCGCTTCGCCTGCACCGGCGCCGACGGCGCCGGCGAGGGCTGCGGCTTCTCGTTCACCAAGTCGCCCGCCGGGCGCACCTTCGAAACGGCCGAGGCCGATGCCTTCCTGCGCGACAAGCGCATCGGCCCGCTCGAGGGCTTTCGCTCCAAGGCGGGCTGGCCCTTCGTGGCCGAGCTCGTGCTCAAGCACAGCGAGGAAGACCGCAACTGGAAGCTCGAATTCGACTTCGGCGACGACCGCAAGGACGAGGAGACCGGTGAACTGGTCGACTTCTCCGGCAGCGAATCGCTGGGCGCCTGCCCCAAGTGCGGCGGCGCGGTGCACGAGCACGGCGCCAACTACGTGTGCGAGCGCGCCGTGCCCACGGCGCAGCAGCCCACGCCGAGCTGCGACTTCAAGAGCGGCAAGGTCATCCTGCAGCAGCCGGTGGCGCGCGAGCAGATGAGCAAGCTGCTGACCACCGGCAAGACCGACCTGCTCGACAAGTTCGTCTCCATGCGCACGCGCCGCTCGTTCAAGGCCTTCCTGGCCTGGGACGCCGAGGCCGGCAAGGTGAACTTCGAATTCGAGCCGCGCGACAGCAAGTACCCGCCGCGCAAGGCGGGCGCGCGCCCGGCCGCCAAGGCCGCCGCGCCGGCAAAGAAGGCCGCCGCGAAGAAGGCGCCAGCCGCCAAGAAGGCGCCGGCCGAGAAGAAAGCCCCGCGCAAGGCCACCGCCGCCACCGGCAAGCAGCCCAGCGCGGCGCTGGCCGCCGTCATCGGCGAAGGGCCGGTGTCGCGGCCCGAGGTGGTCAAGAAGCTGTGGGACTACATCAAGGCCAATGGCCTGCAGGACCCGGCGGACAAGCGCCGCATCAAGGCCGACGCCAAGCTGCGCCCGGTCTTCGGCAAAGACGCCGTCACCATGTTCGAGATCGCCGGCCTGGTCGGCGATCACCTGAGCTGAATTCCTTCAACACTTCCAGGAGACCGATCCCATGGGCCTCAAGCTCTACTACGCGTCCGGCGCGTGTTCCTTCGTTCCGCACAGCTCGCTCGAGCTCGCTGGCGCCAGCTTCGAGCCGTCGATGGTCAAGCTGCACAAAGGCGAGCAGCGCGCGCCCGAGTACCTGGCCATCAACCCGCGCGGCCAGGTGCCGGTGCTGGTGGATGGCGACGAGGTCATCACCCAGATCCCGGCCATCGTGCTCTACCTGGACGCCCAGTTCCCCGAGGCCGGCCTGCTGCCCGCCTCGGGCGTGGCGCGCACGCGCGCGCTGCAGACCCTGGCCTGGATGAACAACACCGTGCACCCCACCTTCACGCACGTGTTCATGCCCCAGAAGTTCACCGCCGACGAGGCCGCGCAGAAGGCCGTGAAGGCGCACGCGGTGGAGGTCTACCGCGGCCTGCTCGGCGAGCTCGAGGCGCTGGCCCAGAAGGCCAGCCCCTGGCTCGGCGGCGACAAGCCCGGCGCGCTCGACGCCTACGCGCTCACCCTGCTGCGTTGGGGCGGCTTCGCGGGCATCGACCCCAACAGCCTGCCCGCCACCTGGGCGCTGGTGCAGCGCTTCGCGGCGCTGCCGGCGGTGGCGCGCGCCATGGAGCGCGAGCGCCTGGAGCTCAACGTCTACAAAGGCTGAAGCGGCGGCGGGCGGCGGGTTTCACTCGCTCGCCTGCTTCGCCACGAAGCGAACCGACACTCGCAGACCCGGGCGGCCGCGCTCCGGGTGCGCGTCTTCCATGTGCACGGTGGCGCCGTGCTGCTGGGCGATCTCCTGCACGATGGCCAGGCCCAGACCCGAGCCGTCCACGTCCGTGCCCAGCGCGCGGTAGAAGGGCTGCATCACCAGTGCCCGTTCGCTCACCGGGATGCCCGGGCCGTTGTCCTCCACCTGCACCAGCTGCACACCGCTGAAGCGGTCCACCAGCACGCGCGCGGTCACCACGCCCTTGGGCCCGCTGTAGGCCATGGCGTTGTCCACGAGGTTGCGCACCATTTCCTGCAGCAGGGTGGGGTTGCCGGTGAGCTGCAGCTCCTCGGGCACCTCGTGGTCGCCTTCCACGCCCAGGTCCACGCCCAGCTCCAGCGCGCGCGGCACGGTGTCGCGCACCACGGCGGCGACCAGCCGCGCCAGATCGACGCGCGCGCTCGGCAGGGTGCGGCCGGTGGTCTCGGCGCGTGCCAGCGCCAGCAGCTGGTTCACGGTGTGCGTGGCGCGGGCGCTGGCGCGCGCGATCTGCTGCAGCGAGCCCCGCAGGCCGGCCGGGTCGGACTCACGCTGCGCCAGCTCGGCCTGCATGCGCAGGCCGGCCAGCGGCGTCTTGAGCTGGTGCGCGGCGTCGGCCAGGAAGCGGCGCTGCGTGGTCAGCGAGGCCTTCAGCCGCGCCAGCAGGTCGTTGATCGAGGCCACCAGGGGCGCCACCTCCTGTGGGATGTCGGCCTCCTCGATCGGGCTGAGGTCGTCCGGGCGGCGCGCGCGGATGCGCTGCTCCAGGTCGGACAGCGGGCGGATGCCGCGCACCAGCGCCAGCCAGACCAGCAACACCGCCAGCGGCAGGATGACGAACTGCGGGACCATCACGCCCTTGATGATCTCGTTGGCCAGCGTGGAGCGCCGGCCCGTGGTTTCGGCCACCTGCAGCAGCACCGGGTGCCGCGGGTCGGGCCGCGCGAGCCAGGTGTAGGCCACGCGCACCGCATCGCCGCGCAACACGTCGTCGCGCTGGCGCACGCGGCCGGCCTCGGGCACCTCGTCGGGGGGCGGTCCGGGCAACTCGACCTCGCCGCTGACGAACTGGCCGTGCCCGTCGACGAGCTGGAAGTACACCAGGTCGGAGTCGTCGGCGCGCAGCAGGTCGCGCGTCTGCGGGTCGAGCGCGAAGCGCAGCGCGCCATTCTCCACCACCACCAGCTGCGCCAGCGCCTGCAGGTTGTATTCGAGCGCGCGGTCGAAGGGCTTGTTGGCGATGCCCTGCGCCACCACCCAGGTGAGCGCGAGCGACAGCGGCCACAGCAGCAGCAGCGGCGTGAGCATCCAGTCCAGGATCTCGCCGAACAGGCTGCGCTGCTCGCGCTGGAACAGGCCGAAGGAGATGGTGGTGGGGGTGGTCTGGCGCGCCGTGCCGTCGTCCGGCGCGGGCTGGCTCACACCTTCTCCAGGCAGTAGCCGAGGCCGCGCACGGTGGCGATGCGGATCGGGCCTTTCTCGATCTTCTTGCGCAGGCGGTGGATGTAGACCTCGATCGCGTTGGTGCTGACTTCCTCGCCCCATTCGCACAGGCGCTCGACCAGTTGGTCTTTGCTGACCAGGCGGCCCGCGCGCTGTAGCAGCACCTCCAGCAGGCCCAGCTCGCGCGCCGACAGCTCGATCAGCTTGCCGTCGATGGTGGCCACTCGGCCGGCCTGGTCGTACTCCAGCGGGCCGTGGCGGATGAAGTTGGTGCTGCCGCCCATGCCGCGGCGCGTGAGGGCGCGCACGCGCGCTTCCAGCTCCTGCAGCGAGAAGGGCTTGGCCATGTAGTCGTCGGCGCCGAAATCCAGGCCCTTGACGCGCTCCTCCACGCTGTCGGCCGCGGTGAGGATCAGCACCGGCATGGCCGAGCCGCGCGAGCGCAGCCGCTTGAGCACTTCCAGGCCGTGCAAGCGCGGCAGGCCCAGGTCGAGGATGAGCAGGTCGAACTCGTTGTTGGTCATCAGGGCCGCATCGGCCTCGGTGCCGCTGGCCACGTGATCGACCGCCGCGCCGGCCGCGCGCAGGCTGCGCAGCAGGCCGTCGGCCAGGACGTGGTCATCCTCCGCGATCAGGATGCGCATGGCTTGTCTCCTCAGGTCGTCGGGCATTGTAGGGATGGCGCCGCGCCCCGAGTGGCGCTTCAGGCCTGCGCATAGGCTTCCAGGCCGATGGCCACCACCGTGGCGACCTCCTGGCCCACCTGGGCGGCGAACTCGGCCTCGGCCTGGGCGACGGCGCGGCGGAAGGCGTCCAGCCAGAGCAGGCCGTCGGGCGTGAAGACGATGCGGCGCGCGCGCGCGTCCCGCGGGTCGCTTTCGCGCCGCACCAGACCCCAGGCCTCGCACTGCGCGACCAGGTCGCCCATGGCCTGCTTGCTCATGCCGGCCGCCTGCGCCAGCTCGGTGAGGCGCGAGCCGCGCAGCGACAGGTGGCGCGTGATGTGCACGTGCGCCGCGCCCACCTGCTGGCGCGCCGCCAGGTTGGACAGGGCCAGCGGCACCTCGGCGTCGTGCGCCATCAGATGCAGCACGCGAGCGTCGAAGCGGCGCAGGGCCTCGCCCAACAGGCGGCCCAGGTGGCCGCCGCGCCAGCGGTCGTCGGGCAAGGAAACCATGGTCTGATTGTCAGGCAAACTGACCAAAAATTGGCTTGTTGGCGAGAAATACGCGGCTAAACTGCTGGCCATGCATCCAGTACTGGATGCGATCACAGTCAGCCTAAGTCAACACCCACTCACCGCTCAGGAGCCACCGATGGATGCACCCGTGAAAAACGCCGCCCTCAACAGCGAAAAGGCCAAGGCCCTGCAGGCCGCGCTGGCCCAGATCGAAAAGCAGTTCGGCAAGGGCACGATCATGAAGCTCGGCGAGGGTGAGCAGATCGAGGACATCCAGGTCGTCTCCACCGGCTCGCTGGGCCTGGACATCGCCCTGGGCGTCGGCGGCCTGCCGCGTGGCCGCGTGATCGAAATCTACGGCCCGGAATCGTCCGGCAAGACCACGCTCACCCTGCAGGTCATCGCCGAGATGCAGCGCCTGAACGGCACCTGCGCCTTCGTCGACGCCGAGCACGCCCTGGACGTGCAGTACGCGCAAAAACTCGGCGTGAACCTGCCCGAGCTGCTGATCAGCCAGCCCGACACCGGCGAACAGGCGCTGGAGATCGTCGACTCGCTGGTGCGTTCGGGTGCGGTGGACCTGGTCGTCATCGACTCGGTGGCCGCGCTCACGCCCAAGGCCGAGATCGAGGGCGAGATGGGCGACCAGCTGCCCGGCCTGCAGGCGCGGCTCATGAGCCAGGCCCTGCGCAAGCTCACGGCGACCATCAAGAAGACCAACTGCACGGTCATCTTCATCAACCAGATCCGCATGAAGATCGGCGTGATGTTCGGCAGCCCCGAGACCACCACCGGCGGCAACGCGCTCAAGTTCTACGCCTCGGTGCGCCTGGACATCCGCCGCACCGGCACCATCAAGAAGGGCGACGAGGCCATCGGCAACGAGACCAAGGTCAAGGTGGTGAAGAACAAGGTTTCGCCGCCGTTCAAGACGGCCGAGTTCGACATCCTGTTCGGCGAAGGCATCAGCCGCGAGGGTGAGATCCTCGACCTGGGCGTGGTGCACCGCGTGGTCGAGAAGTCCGGTGCCTGGTACGCCTACAACGGCGAGAAGATCGGCCAGGGCCGCGACAACGCGCGCGAGTTCCTCAAGGAAAACGTCGAGTTGCGCGTCGAGATCGAGAACAAGGTGCGCGAGGCCCTGGGCGTGCCGCAGCTGCCGCTGGATGGCGCTTCGGGCGAGGAAGAGGCCGCGCCCGCCAAGGCGCGCAAATCCAAGGCCAAAGCCGATGCCGCCGACGCCGAGGCGGCCGACGCCTGAGCGCCATGGGCTTCGACAAGCCCTCTCTCAAAGGCCGCGCGCTGCGCCTGCTGGCGCAGCGCGAGCACTCGCGCGCGGAGTTGCAGCGCAAGCTGGCCTCGCACGAGGAAACACCCGGTGAACTGGCGCAGGCGCTCGACGAGCTGCAGGCCAGGGGCTTCATCGACGAGCAGCGGGTCATCGAGTCGGTGATCCACCGCCGCGCCGCCCGCCTGGGGGCCTCGCGCGTGCGACAGGAACTGCAGGCCAAAGGCCTGCCGGCCGAGGCGGTGGCCCAGGCCGTGGACGGCCTGCGCGGCAGCGAACTGGAGCGGGCGCGCGAGGTCTGGCGCAAGAAATTCGGCCGCGCCCCGACCGACCCGGCCGACTGGGCGCGCCAGGCGCGCTTTCTGGTGGCGCGAGGTTTCGACGCCGGGGTGGCGCGGCGCATCATCGGCGACGCGGGGCGCGGCGATATGTCCTGAGGGGGCGCTGGCCACTCGGCGGGGATATTCGGCCGGTTCTTGACCGGCCTTCGCTCACAGCCCGAGCATCAGCTTGAGGTTCTGCACCGCCGCCCCGCTGGCGCCCTTGCCCAGGTTGTCCAGGCGCGCGATCAGCACCGCGTGGCGGTGCGCTTCGTTGGCGAACACGCGCAGCTCGATCAGGTTGGTGTCGTTGAGCGCGGTGGCGTCGAGCTTGCCGTCGTCCGTGGGGGGCAGCACCTTCACGAAACCGCCGGCGGCCGCGCTCGCGGCGTAGTGCTTCCGCAGTGCCTCGTGCAGGTCGGCGGCCTGGGGCTGGCCCGGCAGCGCGTCCAGGTGCAGCGGCAACTGCACCAGCATGCCCTGGCGGAAGTTGCCCACGGCCGGGATGAAGATGGGGCGGCGCTGCAGGCCCGTGAGCGCCATGATCTCAGGCAGGTGCTTGTGCGACAGGCCCAGCGCATAGGCCTCGAACAGCGGTGCGGTGCCGGCCTCGTAGGCCTCGATCATGGAGCGGCCGCCGCCCGAGTAGCCGCTGACTGAGGGCAGCGAGAGCGGGAAGTCGGCGGGAATCAGGCCGGCATCGACCAGGGGGCGGATCAACGCAATGGCGCCGGTGGCGTAGCAGCCGGGGTTGGCCACGCGGTTGGCCCGCTGCACGGCCTGCGCCTGCGTGGCGGTGAGTTCGGGAAAGCCGTAGACCCAGCCCGCCGCGGTGCGGTGCGCGGTGGAGGCGTCGATGATGCGCGGCTTGTGCCCGGGCAGGGCGTCGACCATCGCGACCGATTCGCGCGCCGCGTCGTCGTGCAGGCACAGCACCACCAGGTCGGCCTGCGCCATGAGTTCGCGCTTGGCCTCGGGGTCCTTGCGGCGTTCGGGCGCGATGCTGAGCAACTGCACGCCCGGCTCCTTCACGAGCCGCTCGCGGATCTGCAGGCCGGTGGTGCCGGCTTCGCCGTCGATGAAAATCTGGTGGGCCATGCGCGGTTCCTGTGGCGGGGCGGGCCGACGAACGCCTGGGGCGGGCGCCGCCGCGACCCGGATTGGTGCGATGCACCATGATACATTCCCTGGTTGCTCCGTCCGAGAGCCCGTCTACCGGCCGCCGCTGCCGCGCCGGACACACGATCCATCCCTGAGAGAGACCTCATGAAGATTCACGAATACCAAGGCAAGGAAATCCTGCGCCAATTTGGTGTGCCCGTGCCGCGCGGCATTCCCGCGTTCACGGTGCAAGAGGCGGTGGAAGCCGCGCAGAAGCTCGGCGGGCCCGTGTGGGTCGTCAAGGCGCAGATCCACGCGGGTGGACGCGGCAAGGGCGGTGGCGTGAAGGTCGCCAAGACCATCGACCAGGTGAAAGAACTGGCCGGCCAGATCCTGGGCATGCAGCTCAAGACCCACCAGACCGGCCCCGAAGGCCAGAAGGTGCGCCGCCTGTACATCGAAGACGGCGCCGACATCCAGAAGGAGTACTACCTCTCCGTCGTGACCGACCGCGGCACGCAGAAGGTGGCCTTCATCGCCTCCAGCGAAGGCGGCATGGACATCGAGGAGGTGGCGCACGCCACGCCCGAGAAGATCATCAAGGTCTTCGTCGACCCGCTCGTCGGTCTGACCGACGCGCAGGCCAAGGAGCTCGCCAAGGGCATCAGCCTGCCGGCCGACTCCGAGGCGCAGTTCGCCGATGTCTGCAAGAAGCTCTACAAGTGCTACATGGAGACGGACGCCTCGCTGGTCGAGATCAACCCGCTCAACCGCGACGGCAAGGGCAACATCATCGCCCTGGACGCCAAGTTCAACTTCGACTCGAACGCCCTGTTCCGCCACCCCGAAATCGTGGCGCTGCGCGACCTGGACGAAGAGGACCCGGCCGAGATCGAAGCCTCCAAATTCGACCTGGCCTACATCAGCCTGGACGGCAACATCGGCTGCCTGGTGAACGGCGCTGGCCTGGCCATGGCCACCATGGACACCATCAAGCTGTTCGGCGCCGAGCCGGCCAACTTCCTTGACGTGGGCGGCGGCGCCACCCCCGAGAAGGTGACCGAGGCTTTCAAGATCATGCTCAAAAACCCCAAGGTGAAGGCCATCCTGGTCAACATCTTCGGCGGCATCATGAAGTGCGACACCATCGCCACGGGCGTCATCACCGCGAGCAAGGCGGTGGACCTGAAGGTGCCGCTGGTGGTGCGCATGAAGGGCACCAACGAAGAACTGGGCAAGAAGATGCTGGCCGAATCGGGCCTGCCCATCATCAGCGCCGACTCCATGGCCGAAGCGGCCCAGAAGGTCGTCGCCGCCGTCAAAGCCTGAGCCGAGGAACAAGCATGTCGATCTACATCAACAAAGACACCAAGGTCATTACCCAAGGCATCACGGGCAAGACGGGTCAGTTCCACACCGAGAAATGCCAGGAATACGCGAACGGCAAGAACTGCTTCGTCGCGGGCGTGAACCCCAAGAAGGCCGGCGAGTCGATCTTCAACATCCCGATCTACGCCTCGGTGAAGGAAGCCGCGAAGCAGACCGGCGCCACCGTCTCCGTGATCTACGTGCCGCCCGCGGGCGCGGCGGCCGCCATCTGGGAAGCCGTCGAGGCCGACCTGGACCTGGCGATCTGCATCACCGAAGGCATCCCCGTGCGCGACATGCTGGAAGTGCGCAACAAGATGAAGGCCAAGGAGGCCGCCGGCGGCAAGAAGACCCTGCTGCTGGGCCCCAACTGCCCGGGCCTGATCACGCCCGACGAGATCAAGATCGGCATCATGCCCGGTCACATCCACCGCAAGGGCCGCATCGGCGTCGTGTCCCGCTCGGGCACGCTGACCTATGAAGCCGTGGCGCAGCTCACCGAAATCGGCCTGGGCCAGTCCAGTGCCGTGGGCATCGGCGGCGACCCCATCAACGGCCTCAAGCACATCGACGTGATGAAGGCCTTCAACGACGACCCGGACACCGACGCCGTGATCATGATCGGCGAGATCGGTGGCCCCGACGAAGCCGAGGCCGCGATGTGGTGCAAGGCGAACATGAAGAAGCCCGTGGTGGGCTTCATCGCCGGTGTCACCGCGCCCCCCGGCAAGCGCATGGGCCACGCCGGCGCGCTGATCAGCGGCGGCGCCGACACGGCCGATGCCAAGCTGGCCATCATGGAAGAGTGCGGCTTCAAGGTCACGCGCAACCCGTCCGAGATGGCCAAGCTGCTCAAGTCCCTGATCTGATCGCCCGGTAGGGTGTGCAAAAGGCAACGCGCGCGTTGCCTTTTTTTTCGCCTGTTGCGCGCAACGTGACGCTTGTCACCGATACAGCTTGTCGCGGCGCGGGCGGCTGCAACAAAATGCAACACCTTTCGGGCCGCGTCGGTCGGCCCTGCCTTCGGCGCCCCCAGCCCCAGCGGTCGTCCGCCGACGAACGCGCCTCGATTCCCCCATCGGTATAACGCCACCCTCATGAATTTCGAGTTTCACGCCCTGACCGATCCAGGACTCGTCAGGGACAACAACGAGGACTCGGTGGCGCTCGACCCCGACAACCGCCTGGCCATCCTCGCCGATGGCATGGGCGGCTACAACGCGGGCGAGGTGGCCAGCGCCATGGCCACCACCTTCATCAAGACGGAGCTCGGGCGGTGGATCGCCGACGGTGGCTTCGAATCCAGCGCGCGCGAGCTCAAGCGGGCGATGGAAATCTGCATCGACAACGCCAACCGCTCCATCTTCAACGCCGCCAACGCCAACGCGCAGTACGCGGGCATGGGTACGACCTTGGTGATGGGCGTGTTCCTCGACGGCCGCGTGATGATCGGCCACGTCGGCGACTCCCGCTGCTACCGCCTGCGCCGCGGCGAGTTCGTGCAGATGACGCGCGACCATTCCCTGCTGCAGGAGCAGATCGACGCCGGCCTGATCTCGATGGAGCAGGCGCAGTTCGCCACGCACCGCAATCTGGTCACGCGCGCGCTCGGCGTGGAAGACACCGTGCTGCTCGAAGTCAACGAATACCGCGTCGAGGACGGCGACCTCTACCTCTTCTGCTCCGACGGCCTGAACGACATGCTCAGCGACGAACGCATTGCCGCGCTGCTGGTCACCGCCGGCACATTGGAGGAAAAGGCAACGGCCCTGGTGGAGGCCGCCAATGGCGCGGGCGGGCGCGACAATATTTCTGTGATACTGGCGTTTGCTCGCGCCCGACCCACCCGCCGCGGCCTGCTGTCGCGCATGCTGGGTCAATAATCCGCTCTGATCCCACACCAAGTCCTACAGGAATCCCAGAGGAGTCGGCCATGCCGAAAATGATCGTTTCCATTGACGGCGTCGTCATCAAGGAGGTCCAGCTCACCAAGGACCGCACCACCCTGGGCCGCCGTCCTTACAACGACATCGTCATCGACAACCTGGCCGTCAGCGGCGAGCACGCCGTGCTGCAAATGTCGGGCGCCGACGTCTTCCTGGAAGACCTCAACAGCACCAACGGCACCTACGTCAACGGCAAGGCGATCAAGAAGCAGCAGCTGCAGGGCGGCGACACGGTCGAAATTGGCAAGTACAAGATCAAGTTCGTCAATGACGGAGCCGAGTCCCAGGAGAAGACCACGGTGATCAACGCCGGCACGGTGGTGTCTGGCGCGGAATCCGCCAGCGCGACCCTGGGCCCGGCGGCCATCAAGGTGGTCAGCGGCTCGGCCGCTGGTCGCGAGGTGGCGCTGACCAAGGTGGTCACCACCATCGGCAAGCCAGGCGTGGCGGTGGCCGCCATCACCCGCCGCCCGCATGGTTACGTCGTGGCCATGGTGGAAGGCACGGTCAAGCCCACGGTCAATGGCAAACCGCTGGGCACCGATGGGATCGACCTGCACAACGGTGACCTGCTGGAGCTGGCCGGCACGCAGATGCAGTTCGTCCAGCCCTGAGCCCAAGGGGCGCTTCGCGCCCATCCCGGCGCGGCCGCCGAAACGCCACGCGCGGGCGCGTGCCGAGGAATAAGTCACATCCCGTGCGGGCGGTGGGGGGTACCCTCGGGGCCCTCCATGTTTTCCACCCGATGCCGATGAGGGTTCGCGTACTCGGGTGTTCCGGTGCCATCGCCCAGGGATGCCGGACCACCGCCTTTCTGATCGACGACGACACGCTCATCGACGCGGGCACGGGCGTGGGTGACCTGCGCATCGATGAGATGCTGCGCATCGACCATGTGCTGCTCACGCACGCGCACCTCGATCACGTGGCCTCGCTGCCGCTCATGCTGGACGCGGTGGCGTCGCGCCGTCTGGCCTGCGGCCGGCCGGCCCTGCAGGTGCATGCGCTGCCCGGCACCATCGCGGCGCTGAGGGCGCACATTTTCAATGACCTCATCTGGCCGGATTTCTCGCGCATTCCATCGGAGGGGGCGCCGCTGATGCGTTTCACCTCCTTCGACGTGGGCGATGTGGTGAAGGTCAATGGCAAGTGCTTCGAAGCCCTGCCGGCGGTGCACACGGTGCCGGCGGTGGGCTTCGCCGTGGCGCGGGACAGTGGCGGCCCGCACTGGGTGTTCAGCGGCGATACCGGCCGCAACCCGGCGTTCTGGCGCCGGATCAACCAGCTCGACGTGGCGCAACTGGTCATCGAGACTGCTTTCAGCGACCGCGAAGCGGAACTGGCGCGCCGCAGCCAGCACCTGGCCCCCGTGTGGCTGGCCGAAGAGCTGGGTCAGATCGCGCCCGGCCGGCACTACCCGATCCACATCACCCATACCAAGCCGGCGGAAACCGAATTGATCGCGGACGAGATCCGTCGCCTGGGTGCCGGCGTGCCGCAGGATATCCGCTGGCTCAGCGCAGGCCAGGTCTTCGAGGTCTGACAAATCCTGTCGATCGTCCGCCGGGGCGACGAAATTTGTCCGACAAAAACTAAGCCAAAAGGATGAATCAGGTCGCCCATTGGCCGGTCGTCCTTGTAGCCGGTACGCTCGTCCGGTTCGCGAAGCTGGCACGCCATCTGCAGAAGAGGAGGGGTCTCAACCCAACCCCCCTTCTGGAGGAGTTCTCAATGAAGCGTACGATTCAAAAAGGTTTCACCCTGATCGAATTGATGATCGTGGTGGCCATCATCGGCATTCTGGCGGCCGTGGCGCTGCCGGCTTATCAGGACTACACGGTGCGTGCCCGCGTGTCGGAAGTCGTGCTGGCGGCGTCGGCGTGCCGCACGGCCATCACCGAGACCGTTCAATCCGCGACGCCCGGGACGGACGCTTCGACGGCCATCCAGAACTCGTGCAACGTTCAGCCCACCCGCATGGTGACGTCGGGCGCCGCCGACGGTAACGGCGTGATCACCATCGTGGGCAACGCGACCAACCTCGGCGGCGACACCAGCGCCACGGCCAACTCCATCCAGCTCGCGCCGTTCGTGTCGGCGAACGGTGCTATCACCGCTCTCGTCGGTGCCAACCACGCCGGTTTCGTGATCCAGGAATGGCGCTGCGGCCCTGCGACTGCCAACGCGATGCCCGCACGTTATCTGCCTGGCTCTTGCCGCAACTAAGGCTCTCCTGACCAAAATAGGCCGCTTTGCGGCCTATTTTTTTGGCGCGCATACGCTATGAATTCACCGCCACCCTACTCGACACACCACACGATCGAAAACGCCCTGGGTGCGGCGCTGCTGTCACTGGTGTGGCTGGTGCCCGATCACCCCCTGCCGTGGGTGGCGTTTCAGCACGAGTTGGCGATGGCGGTTGTGCTGGGGGTATGCGCCATCGTATTGGCGTGGCAAACACGTTGGCGCGTGCCGCTGTCGGTGTTTGGGGGCGTGCTGTTGCTCATGATGGCCGTGCCCTGGGCGCAGTGGCTGGGTGGCTTGATACCCAAAACGGGCACTGCGGCGGTCTCTTGTGCCTACGTCGGTGCCGTGGCGGTGGCGTTTTTTGTGGGGCACGCGGCCCGTGTGAACCAGCATCGCCGCTTGATCGACATTGTTTTTGCGGCGCTGGTGATGGCGGCCGCCCTGAATGTGCCTGTGCAATGGATCCAGTGGCTGCGATGGTTCTCCTGGAACCCCGATTCGTGGACCATGTTGCTGGTCACGCCCATTCATTCCAGTTCGCGTCCCGGCGGCATGATCCTACAGCCCAACCAACTCGCCACGCTCCAGGTGTGGGGGCTGATCGGATTGTCTTGGTTTCGCTACCACCGAATGCTCTCGGCCTCGCTGTTCGTGTTGCTCTTCGCATGGATCGGTGTCGGTATCGGCTTGACGGAATCCAGAACGGGCTTGTTGGAGATGGGGCTCGTGGCGGGATTGCTGTTCTTTTCGCTCAAGGACAAGCCAGGCCGGGACATCTTTGCCACCTGGGTCGTTGCCACGGGGCTCATCATCGTCGGGCTCTGGTTCATGCCCGAGCTGACCTTTTCGATCGGGGTGCAGCCGAGCGGACCGTCGCGATTGACAGCGATCGAGGGCTCGCGCATCGACGCTTGGCGCGCCTTTGGCGCGGGCATTCTGGAGCGGCCCTGGTTTGGCTATGGCCTGACCGACGGGGCGGAGGCCTACCTCGCCGCAGCGCACACCCGACCGGACTTCTACATCGGACAACGGTTTGTGCATGCGCACAACGCCATCATCGATGTCGTGATCTGGTTCGGTGTGCCGCTGGGCATATCTCTTCTGGTGGCCTTGGGCGCCTGGGCCGCCAAGCGCCTGATCGAGCTGCCCCGGCGGCCGGAGAGCGTGTTTCCGCTGGCGGTGCTCGGAGCGCTTGGCCTGCACGCCATGCTGGAGTTGCCCCACCAGTTTCTGTTCTTCATGGCGCCCGCCGGGCTGTTTGCCGGTTGGCTGATGCCACCCCCGGCGTCTGGCGCGCGCGTGTATTCACTGCCCAGATCGGCCTGGGCCGTTGCCGGCGTCACGACGCTGGCCGTCGCAGCCGGGATCTCGGCAGACTATTTTCCCTACCGTGAACGCTACACCGAGTGGCGCTACGAAAACAGCCGCGTGGGCAAGCGGCCCGATACCCCGGTGAATCCACCGCGCATCCTCAACCAGATTTACGACGAACTCGTGCTGTACCGTCTGCCTTTGCGCCAAGGCATGAGTGCGGGAGAACTGGCCTGGGTGTCGGACACGGCCCACAGCGTGAATACGCCACCCGCGCTCTACGCGGCGGCGAAGGCCTACGCCCTGGCCGGCGATTCAGAAACGGCGCGCATGTGGATGCAGCGCTACAACGCCATCACGGGTACGGAAGGTGTTCGTGTGATCCATTGGATATGGCGCCGCGATCAAGCGGCTTACCCCGCGCTGGCGGCGGTGGCGTGGCCCGATTTCGGTGGGCACGACAGCCTGTCCAGATCTGCGCCCGAGGCACAACCGAACATCGGCCCCATGCCCTTGCCTGCGAGCTCCCCAGCCTCGGCAGAGTGACTCAGCCGGGTCTGTCTGTCCGCATCATGTCGCATCATGTGCCCTGGGGGCCAGGAAGTCACCACTCTTCCCCCCCCGCTTCTCCCTCAATCTAACGCCCCCCATCACCATCCCCCGATCCACCGCCTTGCACATGTCGTAGATCGTGAGCAAGGCCACCGAGGCGGCGGTGAGGGCCTCCATCTCCACCCCCGTCTGCCCCGTGCATTCGGCGGTGGCGGTGCACAGCACGCTGTGGCTGGCCGGGTCCACCGCGAACTCCACCGCCACCCGCGTCAGCGCGATCGGGTGGCACAGGGGGATGAGGTCGCTGGTCTTCTTGGCGGCCATGATGCCGGCCAGGCGAGCCACCCCCAGCACATCGCCCTTCTTCGCCGTGCCCGATTCGATCAGGGCCAGCGTCGCGGGCTGCATGGTGATCCGCCCTTCGGCGACCGCCACGCGGTGGGTGCTCGCTTTCGCGCCGACGTCGACCATGTGGGCCTGGCCCTGGGCGTCGAAATGGGTCAGCGGGCTGTCGGTGGGGGCGGATGGGGCGGGGGGCTGGGGCACGTTCGTGACGCTTGGTAACGCCGCTTCATGGCGGCTTTGCGCGGGGGCGCGGTGAACCGGAGGGGGTTGGCGGCATCATACGGCCATGTTTTCGACCCCTGCGGCCCCCCGGCGGCCTCCGCGACTGGCCCTGTCCCTCCTCGCGCTGGCCCTGGCCTGGCCCATGACGGGCGTCCAGGCGCAGACCGGCGGCACCGCGCGCGCGCCGGCCCAGAACCCCAGCCCGAGCGCCAATCTCGCCCTGCCCAGCCTGGGGGACGGCGAAGGCCTCACCGTGTCCGCCGAGCGCCGATTGGGCGACCGCATCGCGCGCAGCATCTACCGGGACCCGGATTACCTCGACGACCCCATGCTGGTCGACTACCTGCAGCTGCTGTGGCAGCCTCTGCTGGCCGCCGCCAAGCAGCGCGGCGAGGTGGCGCCCGAGCTGGCCGAGCGCCTGGCCTGGGAGCTGATGATCTCGCGCGACCGCAGCGTCAACGCCTTTGCATTGCCCGGCGGCTACCTGGGCGTCAATCTGGGTCTGCTCGCGGTGACGGAACGGCCGGAGGAATTGGCCTCTGTGCTGGCGCATGAACTCAGCCACGTCTCGCAGCGCCACATCGCGCGGATGATGTCCAACGAGCAGCGCATGGCGCCCTGGATGATCGCCGCCATGGTCCTGGGCGCGCTGGCGGCCGGCTCCAACCCGCAGGCCGCGGGCGCCGCCGTCGCCGGCGGCACGGCCGTGGCCGCGCAGCAGTCGCTCAAGTTCTCCCGCGACATGGAGCGCGAGGCCGACCGGGTGGGCTTCGGCGTGCTCACCGGCGCGGGCTTCGATGGCCAGGGCTTCGTGAGCATGTTCGACAAGCTGCAGCAGGCCTCGCGCCTGAACGACGACGGCGCCTTTCCGTACCTGCGCAGCCACCCGCTCACGGGCGAGCGCATCGCCGACATGCAGTCGCGCCTGCCCTCGGCCGCCGCCGGCGTCGGGCCGCGCGCGGACGCGCCGGTGCGCCCCATGGGGCTGCCGTCGGCCGCGATGCACGCACTGGCCTCGGCGCGCGCGCGCGTGCTGGCCGAGCGCAACAGCGCGCGCTGGTCGGCCTGGGTGCAGACCGCGCTCGCGCCCACGGCGCGGCCCGGCGAGCTGTATGCGGGCGCGCTGTCCGCGCAGCGGCTGGGGCAGCGCGAGCGCGCTCTGGAACTGGCCCAGCGCTTGCGCGCGGCCGTGGCCGGCGACGCGCGCGGCATGGCCGATGCCCTGATGTTGGAGCTGCTGTTGTCGCCGGGCATGCCTGCCAACCCGGCGCTGCTGGCCGAGCTGCGCGACGGCGCGCTGGCGTCCGGTTCGCGCGGGCCCTTGCTGCTGGGCGCGCAGGCGGCCATCGCCAGCGGTGAGGCCGGGCGCGCCGCGTCGCGCCTGCAGGCTTGGGTGGTGGACCACCCGCGCGATGCGCAGGCCTGGCAGATCCTTGCGCGCGCGCAGCAGGCCCTGGGCCACACCCTGCGGGCGGTGCGCGCCGAGGCCGAGGCGCGGGCCGCGCAGTTCGACTGGGACGGCGCGCTGGAGCGCCTGAGGGCCGCTCAGGCCCTGCCGCCCGCACTGCGCAACGCGGATCCCATCGAGCTGGCCATCGTGGACAGCCGCCGCCGCGACGTGGAAGAGCGTCTGCGCGAAGCGATGCGCGAGGAAGACAAGCGCTGAGCGCGCTGCGCTCAGGCGGCGGCGCGGCTCAACCCAGGCGCAGGCTGCGCAGGGCGGCGTCCACGACCAGCATGATCACCGAGTAGATGAGCGAGCCCAGCAGGGCCGCCCAGAAGCCGGCCACATAGAAGCCGTCGAGCACGCTGGCCGCCGCCCAGAACAGCAGGGCGTTGATGACGAACAGGAACAACCCGAAGGTCACCAGCGTCACCGGCAGCGTCAGGATGACCAGCACCGGGCGCAGCAGCAGGTAGAACAGACCGATCACCGCGGCAGCGATGAGCGCCGACGGGAAGCTGCGCACCTCCACGCCGTCGTACAGCCAGGCCACCAGCAGCAGCGCGCAGGCCGCCAGCATCCAGCGCAGGATCAGCCTCATGTTCGCCTCAGGCCTTGTCGGCGGCCGCGGCGCGCTGCGCGACGCGGCGGTTGTGCAGGTAGCCCAGCGTGAGCACCACCGCGATGGTGAGCGCCACGAAGCCCCAGTAGGCCGCCTGGTGCATGGGCTCGCCGCCCTTGAACCAGGGCGCCAGCATCTTCTCGTTCACCACCATCTTGCCCGCGGTGAAGGCCAGCACGCCCGCGCCGATGTACATGATGGCCGGGTACTTCTCGACCAGCTTGAGGATCAGCGTGCTGCCGAACACCACGATGGGGATGCTGATGAGCAGGCCGATGACCACCAGGTCGAAGGCGCCCTGGGCCGCGCCGGCCACGCCCAGCACGTTGTCGATGCCCATCACCGCGTCCGCGATGATGATGGTCTTCATGGCGCCCCAGAAGGTGGTGGCGGCCGGGCCGTGCTCGTCGCCATCGCCCTCGTCCTCGGCGATCAGCTTGTAGGCGATCCACATCAGCGCGATGCCGCCGATGGCCATCAGGCCCGGAATGCGCAGCAGCCACACCACCACCAGCGTCATGGCCGAGCGCACGACGATGGCTCCGACCGTGCCCCAGACGATGGCCTTTCTCTGGTGCTGCTTGGGCAGGTTGCGCGCGGCCAGGGCGATGACGATCGCGTTGTCGCCGGCGAGCACGAGGTCGATGAGGATGATGGCCAGCAGGGCGGACCACCAGGCAGCGGACATGAATTCCATGGTGAAAAGGGGCTCCAGAGGGGACGATGTCTGAAGGTCTTGCCCGGCGCCACGTGTCCGTGGGCCCAACGCGCCGGGTGCCGCGCAGCGGACACCGTACTGACGACGCGTTGACCGGCGCGGCAAGGCGCCAGAAGGAGCCGCCGCCGCGCCCGGGAGCTACTCCCCTTCCGCGAAACCCCGGATTGTATGCGGCGGCACCGCAGGTCCGCCAGCCGTCCCCTCGGTGCAGGTGCGTACGCGGTAACCCTCACGGGCGGCGGCGGTGAGCATGCCTACACTGTCGGGGTGGCGCCCCGGGCGCCGTCTTTTTGGCCGCTGCCGGCCGTCGAAAGCCACACCATGGAATTGCTGTCGAGCCCCCAGTTCTGGCTGGGCCTGGGCCAGATCATCTGGATCAACATCATTCTCTCGGGCGACAACGCGGTGGTGATCGCGCTGGCGGCGCGCGGGCTCGGGCCGCGCCAGCAGAAGCAGGCCATTTTCTGGGGCACTGCCGCCGCCGTGGTGCTGCGTGTGGTGCTGACCGTCGTGGCGGTCAAGCTCATGCAACTGCCCTGGCTGCAGGTGGTGGGTGGCCTGCTGCTGCTGTGGATCGGCGTGCAGCTGCTCAACGGCGGCGACGACGAACAATCCGAGGGCAAGTCCGATGGCGGCCTGCTCGCCGCCATCCGCACCATCCTGGTGGCCGACCTGGTGATGAGCCTGGACAACGTGATCGGCGTCGCCGCCGCGGCCAATGGCAACGTGCCGCTGCTGATCGCCGGCCTGGCCATCGCCATTCCCATCGTGATCTTCGGCAGCACGCTGATGCTCAAGATCATGGGGCGCTTCCCCGTCATCGTGACCCTGGGCGCGGCGCTGATCGGCTGGGTGGGCGCCGAGACCCTGGTCTCCGACAAGGTGATCGAGCCCTGGGTGCCGCACAACTCCCTGGGCTTCTACGCCGCGGCCGCCCTGGGCGCGCTGCTGGTGGTGGCCACGGGCAAGTACCTGCAGTACCGCAACAACAAGGCGGCCTGATCGCCCCGGCGGCGCGTGGGGGCGCCGCCCGGCGCGCGGCGGGGGCGCCGTATGATCGCGCTCCCCATGGCCGGCATCCACATCACCGACATCGAGGCGGCCATCAACTGGTGGCGCGAACGCTCACCCTCGCCCGACAACGTCTCGCTGCCCGCGCCCACGCGCGCGCTGGCCGAGGTCTACGCCCTGATGGTCTTCTTCCGCGAAACCGAGGCCGACGAGCACACCCTGCCGCCCCCGGCGCGCGAGGCCTGGCTGGCCTGGTACGCCACCACGCCGGACACACCCTGCATCGCCATCTGCTCCACCAGCCAGGGCGACGAGGTCTGCAAGGGCTGCGGCCGCCTGTTCGAGGAAGTGCAGCGCTGGACGGAGATGAGTCCCGGCCAGAAGCGCGCCACCTGGCGGCGCATCACCATCGAGGGCGACGCCTGGCGCTTCAACCGCTACCGCGAGCGGGCGCTGGACGCGACCACCTGAGGCCGGCCCGCCCGGCGGCGGGTGCCGGCGAGGCGTTCAGGACCGGCGGGCCAGTTCGGCTGCCTTGCCGGTGTAGCTGGCCGGCGTCATGGCCAGCAGCCGTTCCTTCTCGGCCTCGGGAATCTCCAGGCTGCGGATCAGCGCGTGCAGGGCCTCGGCGGTGACGGTTTTGCCGCGCGTCACTTCCTTGAGCTTTTCGTAGGCGCCGGGCACGCCGAATCGGCGCATCACCGTCTGGATGGGCTCGGCCAGCACCTCCCAGGAGGCGTCGAGGTCGGCGGCCAGCGCCTCCTCGTTCAGCTCGAGCTTGTTCAGGCCCACGCCCAGCGCGTGGTAGGCCAGCACGGCATAGCCCAGGGCCACGCCCATGTTGCGCAGCACGGTGGAGTCGGTCAGGTCGCGCTGCCAGCGGCTGATGGGCAGCTTTTCGCTCAGGTGGCGCAGCAGCGCATTGGCCAGGCCCAGGTTGCCCTCGGCGTTCTCGAAGTCGATCGGGTTGACCTTGTGCGGCATGGTCGAGGAACCGATCTCGCCGGCCTTGAGCTTCTGCTTGAAGTAGCCCACGCTGACGTAGCCCCAGATGTCGCGCGCGAGGTCGACCAGGATGGTGTTGGCGCGCGCCACCGCGTCGAACAGCTCGGCCATGTAGTCGTGCGGCTCGATCTGGATGCTGTAGGGCTGGAAGGTGAGGCCCAGGCCGAGCGGCTCGGGCGTCTCCACCACCTTGCGGCTGAAGGCCTCCCAGTCGAAATCGGGCCAGGCCGAGAGGTGGGCGTTGTAGTTGCCCACCGCGCCGTTCATCTTGCCCAGCAACTTGACCGAGGCGATGCGCTCGCGCGCGCCCGCCAGGCGCACCACCACGTTGGCGAGTTCCTTGCCCACGGTGGTGGGGCTGGCGGTCTGGCCATGGGTGCGGCTGAGCATGGGCACGGCGGCGAAGGCATGCGCCATCTCGCGCAGCTTGTCGATCACCGCGTCCAGCGCGGGCAGCAGCACCAGCTCGCGCGCCCCCTTGAGCTGCAGCGCGTGGCTGGTGTTGTTGATGTCCTCGCTGGTGCAGGCGAAGTGCACGAACTCGGCCGCGCGCTCCAGTTCGGGCCGGGCCTCGAACTTCGACTTGATCCAGTACTCGACGGCTTTGACGTCGTGGTTGGTGGTCTTTTCGATGGCCTTGATGGCCTCGCCATCGGCCTCGCCGAAGTTCTTCACCAGGCCCAGCAAGTAAGTGCGCGCACCCGGCGACAGCGGCTTGAACTCGGCAAAGCCGGCGTCGGACAGGGCGATGAACCAGGCGATCTCGACCTGCACGCGCCGGTGCATGTAGCCCAGCTCGCTCATGAAGGGGCGCAGCGGCGCGAGGCGTCCCGCGTAGCGGCCGTCCAGCGGCGACAGCGCGGTGATGGGAGAGAGTTCGGTGCCCGTGGGCGCGGCGGAGGCAGGTGTCTGGCGCATCCCGGAATTGTAGGAGTGCGCCCGCCGCGGGCCGCCCGGGCGCCGGGCGTGTCAGGCGAAAGGCCCAGGGTGCTGGCTAAAATCGCCGACCGTTCCCGAACCCCACAGACCATGAAACTCATCGGAGCCATCACCAGCCCCTACGTGCGCAAAGTGCGCATCGTCATGGCTGAGAAGAAACTGGACTACCAGTTCGTGCTGGAAGACGTGTGGTCGGACGCCACCACCATCGGCGCGTCCAACCCCCTCCACAAGGTGCCCTGTCTGGTCATGGAAGGTGGCGAGGCGGTGTTCGATTCGCGCGTGATCGTCGAATACCTCGACGGCCTGTCGCCGGTGGGCAAGCTCATTCCGCCCTCGGGCCGCGAGCGCGCCGAGGTCAAGACCTGGGAGGCACTGGCCGACGGCGTGCTCGACGCGGCCGTGCTCGCGCGGCTGGAGTCCACCTGGCCGCACCGCACGGCCGAGCAGCGCAGCCCGGCCTGGATCGAGCGCCAGATGGTGAAGATTCACGCCGCGCTCAAGTCCATGAGCCAGGGCCTGGGCGACAAGCCGTTCTGCTCGGGCATCCATTTCAGCCTGTCCGACGTGGCCGTGGGCTGCGCCCTGGGCTACCTCGATTTCCGTTTCCCGGCCATCGACTGGCGCGGCGACTTTCCCAACCTGGCCAAGCTGAACGACAAGCTCGTGCAGCGCCAGAGCTTCATCGACTCCCAGCCCGTCTGAGCGGCGGCGGCCCTCAGGCCAGAACGCCCGGCAGCGCCTGGCGCAGCGCGCCGCGTTCGCTCAGGCGCGGCACCAGCGCGAAGCGGTCGATCAGCGCGCGCGCCGCGTGCAGGCCCGCTTTCAGGCCGTCCTCAAGCAGGCCGTTGCCGCACCAGGCGCCCGCGTACCAGGTGTGCCCCTGGCCTTGCAGGGCCGGCAGCCGGGCCTGGGCGCGCAGCGCCGCCAGGTCGAACACCGGCCGTTCGAGCGCCCATTGGCCCAGCACGCGTTCGCTGGCGATCGGCGCGCCGGGGTTGCGAGAGAGCAGCACCGGCTGCTCCACCGGCAGCGGCTGCACGCGGTTGAGCCAGACGTGCAGGCTGGCCGGTGCGGGGCCTGCGGCGGGCGCGACGTTCCACGCCGCCCATTCGCCGCGCGCGGCGGGCAGCACGCCGTGGTCGGTGTGCAGCACCACGGGCTCGGGCTCGAAACGGAAGGCGCCCAGCACGGCGCGCTCCTCCTCGCTGGCCACGGCGCCCAGCAAGCGCAGCGCCTGATCGGCGTGGCAGGCCAGCACCACGGCGTCGAAACGCTCGACCTGGGTGTCGGTGACCAGGCGCAGGCCCTGTCCGTCGCGCGCGAGCTGACGCACCGGCGTGGACGGGCGCACGTCGGCCAGTTCGGCCAGCAAGGCTTGCACAACCCGGCGCGTGCCGCCCGCCACGCCGCGCCAGGGCGCGGCCCCGCCCAGCGTGGGCAGGCCGTGGTGGTGCCAGAGCCGCAGCGCGGCGGCGGCGGGCGCCCGCAGCAGCGCGTGCGCGGGGCGGCCGCTGAAACCGCTGCACAGCGGCAGCAGGTAGGCGTCGCGGAACTCGGCCGAGAAATGCCGCGCGCGCAGGAAGTCGTCCAGCGGGGTCAGCAGGGCCTCGTCGGGGCCGTCCAAGGCGTGGGCCAGGGCCGCGCACAGGCGCTGCCAGCGTGGGAGGTCGGCCAGCAGGCGCCAAAAGCGCGGGCTCATGAGCTGGCGGCGCGGCGAGAGCGCGCGGCCGAGGTCGGGGCCCCCCCAGGTCAGCGGGCCGCCCCGCACGAAGAAGGAGGCGTCCGCCTCGGTCGGTGCCAGGTCCTGCCGGGCCATCAGCGCCAGCAGGTTGGGGCTGGTGCGTTCGTTGAACACCAGCACGCCGGTGTCCACGGTGAAGGCCACGGGCGCGCCGCCGGCCCCGGGCAGCGCGACGTCCAGGGTGTGGGCGTCGCCGCCGAAGCGCCCGGCGGCTTCGAACAGGCTGACTTCGGCGAGTCCTTGCAGCGTGTGGGCGGCGGCCAGCCCGGCCATGCCGCCGCCGACGACGGCCACACGGATCTGAGGCCTGCGGTGGAGGTTCATGGCGCGCGGGCTCCAGTCAGGCGAGGGGCCCGGGCCAGCATCGCCGGCCGCGGCCGGCGATGGGGTGGACAAGAAGCTGCGAAGCGCCCCGGCGCGAACGAGGGAGGGAGGGAGGAGGAGGAGAAGCGCCCCGGGATTGCATCCGGCCCCGGTGGGGCTGGAAGGCTTCGCAGCGGAAAACGGTGGTCGGTGGATGTCTCCCTCCCCGACACGGCGGGTTGGAGCGGGCGGCGGCGGGGGAAGTTCCGCGGGGAATAGGAAACCGTTTCTGTGCGAGGCATAGGGCAATCCGGGTGCCCGTTATACCCCCCGCCTACAATGTCGCGCGTTTTTTGCCAAGACCCAGAGAGATGACCATGCTGTATCCCGAACTGTTCAAACAACTGGAATCCGTCCGCTGGGACATGGACAAGGACATCCCCTGGGCGCAGTTCGATGCCAGCCGGCTCAGCGACGAGCAGGCCCAGACGATCAAGATGAACGCCATCACCGAGTGGGCGGCGCTGCCGGCCACCGAGATGTTCCTGCGCGACAACCGCGACGACTCCGACTTCTCGGCCTTCATGTCGATCTGGTTCTTCGAGGAACAGAAACACTCGCTGGTGCTGATGGAGTACCTGCGCCGCTTCCGCCCCGATCTGGTGCCCACCGAGCAAGAGCTGCACGACATCCGCTTCGAGTTCGACCCCGCGCCCGCGCTGGAGACGCTCATGCTGCACTTCTGCGGCGAGATCCGCCTGAACCACTGGTACCGCCGCGCGGCCGAGTGGCACAGCGAGCCGGTCATCAAACACATCTACACCACGCTGAGCCAGGACGAGGCGCGCCACGGCGGCGCCTACCTGCGCTACATGAAGCGCGCCATCGGCAAGTTCGGCAACGAGGCCCGGGCCGCCTTCGCCAAGGTGGGCGTGCTGATGGCCAGCGCGCGGCGCACCGCGCAGGCCCTGCACCCCACCAACCTGCACGTGAACAAGGCGCTGTTCCCGAACGACACCATCCAGAGCCGCCTGCCCAACCCCGAGTGGCTGGAGCACTGGCTGGACCAGCAGATCAACTTCGACGCCGTCTGGGAAAGCAAGGTGGTCGATCGCATCCTGCACAACCTGAGCCTGCTCATGGACGGCAGCTTCAAGACCGTGCAGGAGCTCAACCGCTTCCGCAAATCGCTGGGCACCGCGCCGGCCGCGGCCTGAGCGCGGTTCAGCCGCCGGTGCGGCGCGCGCGCCAGCGGCCCCAGCCCACGCCCAGCGCGCCGAGCAGCGCGCCCCAGGCGGCGCCGCCCAGGTGGGCGGCGCGCACCACCGACATCTGACCACCCGGGTCCCACACCACCGGAGCGGACCAGCCCCGCTCCAGCCAGAGCTTGAACAGCAGGCCGCTGGCCAGCAGCAGGCCCCAGGGGCGCAAGGCCTTCGGACCGTCCAGCAGCAGGCACACGGCCAGCACCGCCACGCCGGCGTGCAGCACGCCCGACAGCCCCACCGCGTAGCCGATCAAGGGCCACAGCAGCAGGCTCAGCTGCAGCAGCGGCCAGCTCAGCGCCCAGGCCAGCGTCGCCGCGCGCGAGGGCCGCAGCCGCCAGCCGATGGCGGCCAGCACGCCCAGTGCGAGCAGGTTGCCCACCAGGTGGGGCGCGTTCAGGTGCACCCAGGCACTGGTCCACGGTGTCCAGGGCCGCTGCGCCCAGTCGGCCGAGCGCCACACCAGCGCCTGCGCCAGCGCCGCCGGCGAGGCCCACAGCACCAGGCTGGCCACGCCGTGCAGGGTGCACAGCGCGAGCCAGCTGCGCGAGCCCTTCATGGGCGGTTCAGGCGGCAGGGCCCAGCACCTGCCGCCACAGCGCGCGCACGGCTTCGGCCTCGGCCGCCAGCTCGGCCGGGTCGACCTGGGTGGAGGTTTCGTCCAGCCGCGCGCGGTGTTGCACCTGGCGCAGCCGGCGGTAGGCCAGCGCGGCGGCCTGGCCCATGCCGGCGGGCAGCAGGCCCGCCGCCTCGGCGCGCTGCAGCAGGTTGATGTTGCCGGTGTTGGCGCGCAGCTCGGGGTGTGCGTTCGAGTGCAGCAGCACCAGGTACTGCACCACGAACTCCACGTCGACCATGCCGCCGGCGCTGTGCTTGACGTCGAAGCGGCCCGCGCGCACCGCGTGCGCGGCGCGCAGCTTGTCGCGCATGGCCACGATCTCGGTCCGCAGCGCGGCCTCGTCGCGCGGCGCGGTGATGACGGCCTCTCGCACGGCGTCGAAACGGTCCGCCAGGCCGGCGCTGCCGAGCACGAAGCGCGCGCGCGTCATGGCCTGGTGCTCCCAGGTCCAGGCGGTGTTGCTGCCGCGCCGGGTCTGGTAGTTCTCGTAGGCCTCGAAGCGGGTGACCAGCAGGCCCGAGTTGCCGTTGGGCCGCAGCGCGGTGTCGATCTCGAACAGGTCGCCCTCGCCGGTCTTCACCTGCAGCCAGTTGATCATCTTGCGCACGAAGGCGGCGTAGATCTCGGCCGCGTTCTCGTGCTCGTCCTCATAGACGAAGACGATGTCGAGGTCGCTGCCGTAGCCCAGCTCCTTGCCGCCCAACTTGCCGTAGCCAATGATGGCGAAAGCGGGCACCTCGCGGTGGCGGGTCTTCAGACGCGCCCAGCACCAGCGCGCCGTCAGGCGCAGCACGGCGTCGGCCAGGGCCGAGAGGTCGTCGGCCACCTGCTCCACGGTCAGCACCCCTTCCACGTCGCGCGCCAGGGTGCGGAAAGTTTCGGCGTGGTGGGCGCGGCGCAGCAGGTTGAGCAGGGTTTCTTCGTCGTCCTCGCCGGTCACGCGCAGCGAGGCCAGGCGCGCCTCGCACTCGGCCTCGAAGGCCTCGGCGTCGAAGCGCTCGGCCAGCAACTGCCGGCTCGCCAGCTCGTCGATCACCCCGGGGTGCTGGATGAGGTAGCGCGCCGGCCACTTGGCCGCGCCCAGCAGGCGCAGCAGGCGCTCGTGCACCGAGGGCCGCTCCTGCAGCAGGGCGAGGTAGCTCTCACGGCGCAGCAGCGACTCGATCCAATCGATCATGCGCAGCGCGGCGGTTTCGCCCACGCGGCCTTCCTCGATCCAGGAGCCGGTGCGCTGCACCAGGCGCACCAGTCGTGCGCGCGTGTCCTCGCGCAGGGCCAGCACGCGCGGGTGTTCGGCCCAGCGCTGCACGCGCTCGGCCAGCGCGGGGGGCAGCTGCGGCAAGGTGGCCGACAGGTCGTCGTCGGCGGGGCGCGGGGCGCCGCCGTTGCAGCCCTTGCCCTTGCAGGTGCCCTGGCCGCTGCCGCCGAGCAGGGTGTCGAATTCCTCGGCCACCAGCTCGCGGTGCGCGTCCAGCGCGTGCAGGAAGGCGCAGGTGTTGGCGAAACCCAGGGTTGCGGCGATCCAGGCCAGGTCGTCGTCGCGCTCGGGCAGCACATGGGTCTGCTGGTCGTCCAGGTACTGGATGCGGTGCTCCACCTGGCGCAGGAAGACATAGGCCTCGGCCAGCGCCTGCGCCTTCTCGGGCGGCATCAGGCCGGCCTTGGCCACGCGCTGCAGCGCGCCCAGCGTGGGGCGCGTGCGCAGCTCGGGGAACTGGCCGCCGCGCACCACCTGCAGCAGCTGCACGGTGAACTCGATCTCGCGGATGCCACCGCGCGAGAGCTTGACGTCGTTGGCGCGGCCGGGGTTGCCGGCGGCGCGGCGCGCCGCGTGCTCGCGGATCTGGCGGTGCAGCACGCGCAGCGACTCGAACACGCCGTAGTCGAGGTAGCGGCGGAACACGAAGGGCAGCACGGTGCCGCGCAGCGCGGCCATGCCGGCGGCATCGGTCAGGGCCGTGGCCGGCGCGATCACGCGGCTCTTGAGCCAGGCGAAGCGCTCCCATTCGCGACCTTGCACCAGGAAGTACTCCTCCAGCGCGCCCAGTGAAACGGCGCTGGGGCCGGAGTTGCCGTTCGGCCGCAGCGCCAGATCGACGCGGAACACGTTGCCGTGCTCGGTGGTCTCGCCCACGGTGCTGTACAGGTGCTTGACCGCCTTGGCGAAGTACTCGTGATGGCTGATGCGGTTGCGCCCGTCGGCGTTGCCCGCGGTCTCGCCGTCCTGGTCGTAGACGTAGATCAGATCGATGTCGCTGGACACGTTGAGCTCGCGCGCGCCGAGCTTGCCCATGCCGATGACCCAGAGCTGGGCGCGCGCGCCGCTGGCGCACAGCGGCGCGCCGTGCAGGGCGTCGAGTTCCTGGAAAGCCAGGGCGCAGGCCTGGTCGAGCGCGAACTCGGCCAGCCAGGTGACCGGGCCGGTGACCGCCTCCAGCGAGGCGCCGGCCTCGCAGTCCATCACCACCAGGCGCTCCAGCACCAGCTGGCGCAGCACGCGCAGGGCCGCGGGCAGGGCCAGGCCGCGGGCCATGAGGGCGTCCAGGCAGGCGCGCATGGCGGCCTTGTCGGGTGCGCCGGGCGGCAGGCAGGCCAGCTCGGCGGCGTAGCGGCGGCGCACGCGCTGGACGAATCGGGAGTGGTCGGCCTGGCGGGTGGCCGGGGTCTGGGCGTCGACGGTGTTCACAATCGTTGACAAGCGGTGTTCAACGCAGCTGGAACCTGCCCAGAGGCGCGCCCTCATAATTTGCGGTGGACATGAACCGATCTCTTGACGCCAGCGCTTCGCGCGCCAAAGGCGATGCCCCGGCCGGCCGGGGGCTGCGGCTGTGGGCGCGCGCGATGCGCGTGCTGTTGTGGCTGCTGGCGGGCCTGTGGGGGGTGTTCATCCTGTCCTGGCTCGTTTTGCAGGCGTGGATTGTGCCAAGGATCGAAACCTGGCGCCCCGACCTGGAACGCTGGGCCACACAGGCGGTCGGGATACCCGTGAGCATCGGCGCCATCCGCGCCGTCGAGGCCCCGAAGCTGGCCGGGGTGCTGCCGCCGCTGGTGCCCTCCTTCGAACTGCTCGACGTGCGCCTGCACGACGCCAGCGGCCGCAGCGCCCTGGAGCTGCCACTGGTGCGCGGGGCGGTGTCGGTGCGCTCGCTCTGGAACGGCGGCTTCGAGCAGTTGCTCATCACCCAGCCCAGCCTGGACGTGCGCCGGCGCGCCGATGGCCGCCTCGAGATCGCGGGCATCGACGTCTCGGGCCAGGGCGGCGGCGACCACGCCGCCGCCGACTGGTTCTTCGCGCAGGCCGAATTCGTGGTGCGGGGCGGCACCGTGCGCTGGATCGACGAGCAACGCCAGCAGCCACCGGTGCTGCTGCGCGACCTCGACTTCGTGGCGCGCAACGGCACGCGCACCCACGAGCTGCGCCTGGACGCCACGCCCGAGCCCGAATGGGGCGAACGCTTCAGCCTGCGCGCGCGCCTGCGCGAGCCCCTGCTGCGTCTGCCGCTGGAGCGGCCGGCCGGCCAGGCGCCCTGGGACGACTGGAGCGGCGAGCTCTACGCGGAGTTCGCGCGCGCCGACATCTCGCGCCTGCGCGCCCACGCCGACCTGAGCGACTGGGGCGTGACCGTGCGCAGCGGCGAGGGCGCGCTGCGCGCCTGGGCGCGCGTGCAGCAGGGCCAGGTGCAGGGCCTGACGCTGGACCTGGCGCTCGACGGCCTGGACCTGCAGCTCGCGCCCGATCTGCCCGGCCTGGCGCTGTCGCAGGCGCGCGGCCGCCTGGAGGCGCAGTGGTCCGAGCGCGGCATGGCCCTGGGCTTCGACGACCTGGCCTTCATCACGCGCGAGGGCCTGGTCTGGAGCGGCGCCCGCGTGCGCCTGGAGCACACGCTGGCGCGCGAACGCCAGGGCGCGCGCACCGCCGTGCAGGCGCAGGCCGTGGACCTGCAGACCGTGGCGGCCATCGCCGAGCGGCTGCCGCTGCCGGCGGACGCGCGCGGCTGGCTCGCGCGCCTGCAGCCGCGCGGGCGGGTCGACACCCTGGACCTGGTCTGGCAGGCGCGCGGCAGCGGCCCCATGGCCGAGCACGTGGTGGCCCGCGCCAAGGGCCGCGTGAGCGCGCTCGCCCTGGCCGGCGAGCCCAGTGGCCGCCGCTCGCGCAATGGCCGCTTTCCCCTGCCGGGGCGGCCCGGCGTGGAGGGCGCCGACATCGACTTCGACCTCGACCAGAACGGCGGCCAGGCCACGGTGGCCGTGCGCCAGGGGGCCTTCCTGCTGCCCGACGTGTTCGAGGACCCGCGGGTCGCGCTCGACCGCTTCGACGGCCGCGTGCGCTGGCAGGTCAAGGGGGACAGCCTCAACGTCGAGCTCGACCAGGCCTCGCTGGCCAATGCGCACGCCGAAGGCACGGTGCGCGCGCGCTGGCACACCGGCGACCCGGCGGCCCAGCCCGCGCAGCCTCGCCTGCCCGGCGTGCTCGACCTGAGCGCCCAGCTCACGCGCGCCGATGGCACCGCCGTGCACCGCTACCTGCCGCTGTCCGTGCCCGAGGACGCGCGCCGCTATGTGCGCGAGGCGGCGCTGGCCGGTGGCGCGCGCCAGGTGAGCTTCCGCATCCAGGGCCTGGTGGACGACATCCCCTTCGACGAGGCCCGGCACAGCCCAGGCAGCTTCCGCATCGAGGCGGCGCTGGAGGGCGTGGACTTCGATTACCTGCCGGCCGCCCTGCAGCCACAGGGCGAGGCGCGCTGGCCCGGCGTGCGCCAGGCCAGCGCGCGCTTCGTGCTGGACCGCGGCAACATCCACATCAGCGAGATCCGCGGCCGCCTGGACGGCGCGCCGGGCGTCGCGCTGGACCAGGGTGGCGTGGACATCGAGGACATGGCGCACGACACGCGGGTGCGCGTGCGCGCCCATGGCCAGGGCCCGGCCGCCGAGCTGCTGGGCTTCGCGCAGCGCTCTCCGGTGAACGCGCTCACCGAGGGGGCGCTGGCCACGGCCAGTGCCAGCGGGCCGGGCGAGGCGACGGTGCAGATCGAGCTGCCGCTCAGGCACCTGAAAGACAGCACGGTCAGCGGCAGTGTCAAGCTCGACGGCACCGATCTGCGCCTGGCGCCCGGCGCGCCGCTGCTGGCCCGCACGCGCGGCACGCTCAGTTTCACGCACCAGGGGTTCGCCTTCAGCGGCGCGCGCAGCCAGGTGCTGGGCGGCGAACTCAGCTTCGACGGCAGCCTGCGCCCCGACGCCCAGGGCCGCGCCGTGGCGCAGTTCCGCGGCAGCGGCAGCGCCAGCGCGGCCGGCTTGCGCGAGGGCGGGCTGGGCCCGCTGTCGGCCCTGGCCGCGCACGCCAGCGGCAGCGCGCGCTACACCGCCACGCTGGCCTTTCGCGGCGGCGCGCCCGAACTGCGCCTCGACAGCAACCTGCAGGGCCTGGCGCTGAACCTGCCGGCGCCGCTGGCCAAACCCGCCGAGGCGGTCTGGCCGCTGCGCGTGGAGACCAGCGTGCTGGCCCAGCACAACGACCAGGCCAGCAGCGACCGCCTCAGCCTGCAACTCGGCCCGGCGGCGCAGCCGCTGGTGGACCTGCTCGCCGAGCGCGAGCTGCGCGGCGACGGCGCGCGCCTGTTGCGCGGCACCCTGGCCGTGGGCCTGCCGGCTGGCGAGCGCATGGCCCTGCCGCCGCAGGGCCTGCACGCCCAGGTGCGCGTGGGCGAACTCGACCTGGACGCCTGGCAGGCCCTGCTGCGCGGCAGCGGCGCCGACGCCCTGGCCAGCGCGGGCGAGGCCGTGCCGCAGGCCGTCTCGTTGCGCGCCGACGCGGTGCTCACCGGCGGGCGGCGCTTTCACCGCGTGGTGGTCGGCGCCTCGCGCGAGGGCGCGGTCTGGCGCGCCAACGTCGACGCGAACGAGCTCAACGGCTACGTGGAATTCCGACCCGCGGGCCCGGCCGGCGCCGGCAGCCTCTATGCGCGCCTGGCGCGCCTCACGCTCTCGCCCGCCGCGCCGAGCGAGGCCGATGCCCTGCTGCAGCAGCCCAGCAGCGTGCCCGCGCTGGACGTGGCGGTGGACGACCTGCAGTGGGGCGGGCGCTCGCTCGGCCGCGTGGAGATCGAGGCCGTCAACCGCGGCGGGCCCACGCGCGTGGGCGAATGGCGGCTCAACGCGCTGCGCGCCACGCTGCCCGAAGCGCGCCTGAGCGCTTCCGGCAACTGGGCGCCGCTGGGCGGCGGCGAAGGCGGCGCGCGCCGCACCGCGCTGCAGTTCCGCCTGGACGTGGACGACAGCGGCGCGCTGCTGCGCCGCTTCGGCAAGGAGGGCCTGGTGCGCGGCGGCAAGGGCCGGCTGGAGGGGCGCGTCGGCTGGATCGGCACGCCCTTCGACCTCGACCTCGGCACGCTGGCGGGCACGCTGCGCCTGGACGTGGAGCGCGGCCAGTTCCTCAAGGCCGACCCGGGCGCGGGCCGCCTGCTCGGCGTGCTCAGCCTGCAGGCCCTGCCGCGCCGCCTGGTGCTGGACTTCCGCGACGTCTTCTCCGAGGGCTTCGCCTTCGACTTCGTGCGCGGCGACGCGCGCATCGACCAGGGCGTCATCCACACCAACAACCTGCAGATGAAGGGCGTGAACGCGGCGGTGCTGATGGAAGGCTCGGCCGACCTCGCGCGCGAGACGCAGGACCTGAAGGTGGTGGTGGTGCCCGAGCTCAACGCCGGCACGGCCTCGCTCATCGCCACCGCCATCAACCCGGCGGTGGGCCTGGGCAGCTTCCTCGCGCAGTTCCTGCTGCGCCAGCCGCTGCAGAGCGCGGCCACGCAGGAATTCCGCGTGAGCGGCGGCTGGGCCGACCCGCAGGTGGAGAAGCTGGCCCGCCCGACCCCAGCGCCCACGCCCGGCCCCACGCTGCAGTAAGCTCGCCGGCTTCCCCCCACCAGGGCGCTGGCACGCCCCTTTCCGCCGGAGGATTGACCGCATGAAAGTCGCCGCCATCCAGATGGTGTCGGGCATCAGCCTGGACGCCAACCTCAGCGAAGCCCTTCGCCTGCTGCGCCAGGCCGCCGCCTGCGGGGCCGAGCTCGCGGTGCTGCCCGAGTACTTCTGCTTCATGGGCGCCAAGGACGAGGACAAGCTGCTCATCGCCGAGAACGAGGGCCTGGGCCGCGTGCAGGACTTCCTGGCCGACGCCGCGCGCGACCTCGGGATGTGCATCGTCGGCGGCACCCTGCCCATGGCCACCAGCGACCCCTCGCACGCCGCCAACGCCTCGCTCAGCTTCGACGCCAAGGGGCACCGCCTGAGCCGCTACGACAAGATCCACCTGTTCCGCTACGACAACGGGCGCGAGCGCTACGACGAGGCGGCGGTGCTGCAGGCCGGCGACACGCCCACCCACTTCGAGCTGCGCGCGCGCGACGGCGAGAACTGGCGCATCGGCCAGAGCGTGTGTTACGACCTGCGCTTCGCCGAGCTGTACCGCCTGCTGGCGGCCGAGGTGCTGCTGGTGCCGGCCGCCTTCACCTACACCACCGGCTCGGCCCACTGGGAGGTGCTGCTGCGCGCCCGCGCGATCGAGAACCAGGCCTTCGTGATCGCCAGCGCGCAAGGCGGCGTGCACGAGAACGGCCGCCGCACCTGGGGCCACAGCATGGTGATCGACCCCTGGGGCCAGGTGATGGCCCTGCACGCCGAGGGCCCGGGGCTGGCGCTGGCCGACATCGACATGGCCCGCATCCGCCAGGTGCGCGAGCAGCTGCCCTGCCTGGAACACCGCGTGCTCTGCTGAGCGCCGAGCCGCGCCCGTGAGCCGCGCCCTGAAGTCGCCCCGCTGGCCGCTGTGGGGCGCCTTGCTCCTGCTGGTGGCCGCGCTGCTCGCGGTGCTGGTGTTCCTGGCGGCGGAGTACGAGGTGGGGCGCGACCAGGCCGCGCTCGACCAGGACGCCACCACCGTGGTCGGGGAGATCCGCAGCGCGCTGCTGCGCAACGTGCAGACCCTGCAGTCGCTCAACGCCTTCTCGCCCACGCCCACGGGCTGGGACGCGCCCGCCGCTGAGCTGCTGGCGCAGCGGCGCGAGCTCGTGCGGCTGGAGTGGCGCGACCCGGCCATGCAGGTGCTGGCGCAGCGCCTGTCGCCCTACCGGCCCGACGTGTTCGACCTGCTGCCGCGCAGCCAGGCCCTGCCTGAGGTGCGCCAGGCCTGCGACGCGGCCCTGCGCCTGTCGGGGCCCGCCTATTCCGCCAGCTACTTCTGGCCCAAGCGCGACGGCCGTGGCCTGGAGGTGATGGAGCTGTGCCTGCCCCTGAGCGAGGCCGGCGAGTCGCGCGGCTTTCTCATCGCCACCTATTCGCTGCCCGCCATGCTGGCCGAGCTGACCGACGCGGCCACGCTGCGCGGGCGCGGCCTGAGCTTCGTGGAGAGCGACGGCGCGCGGCTGGCCGTGCACAGCGTGGTGCCGTTGCAGCGGCGCACCCTCAGCGCGCACGCCCTGCTCGACCTGCCCGGCCACACCCTGCTGCTGCAGCTGGAGAGTCCGCGCCGCGCGCTCGGCCTGTTCCCCAACGTGCTCACCGGCGTGGTGGGCGCGCTGTCGCTGGCGCTGCTGGCCGTGCTGGCCCTGCTGGCGCGCGACATGCGCCGGCGCCAGCGCGCCGAGCAGCGCGCGGCCGACGCCCTGGCCTTTCGCAAGGCCATGGAGGACTCGCTGGTCACCGGCCTGCGCGCGCGCGACATGAGCGGGCGCATCACCTACGTGAACCCGGCCTTCTGCCAGATGGTGGGCCTGAGCGCCGAGCAACTCGTGGGCAGCGGCCTGCCCGCGCCCTGGTGGCCGCCCGAGCTGGTGGACGAGTACCAGCAGCGCCAGGCCGTGCGCCTGGCCGGGCAGACCCTGCCGCGCGAAGGCTACGAATCGGTGTTCCGCCGCAGCGACGGCACGCGCTTTCCGGTCCTCATCATCGAGGCCCCGCTGATCGACGCGCAGGGCGTGCAGACCGGCTACATGAGCGCCATCATCGACCTCACCGAGCAGCGCCGCATCGAGGAGCTCAACCGCGCCTCGCAGGACAAGCTGCAGGCCACGGCGCGCCTGGCCACGGTGGGCGAGATGGCCTCGCTCATCAGCCACGAACTCAACCAGCCGCTGGCCGCCATCGCCAGCTACGCCAGCGGCACGCTCAACCTGCTGCAGCAGGGGCCGCAACGGGGCGAGGACCCGGTGGGCGACGACATCGAGCGCGCCATCCGGCGCATCGCCGAGCAGGCCGAGCGCGCGGGCCGCGTGATCCGCGGCGTGGCCGACTTCGTGCGCCGCCGCGACCAGGTGCGCGAGGCGGTGGAGCCGCATCTGCTGATCGAGGGCATCTCCACGCTGCTGACGCTGCAGGCCAAGAAACGCGGCATCCGGCTGCAGGTGGAGATCGCGCCCGGCACGCCGCGCGTGTGGTGCGACCGCACCATGGTCGAACAGGTGCTGCTCAACCTCGCGCGCAACGGCATGCAGGCCATGCCGCTGGGCGACCCGGGCACGGCCAGCGGCCTGCGCGTGCTGCGCATCGCCATCGCGCCGGTGATGGGCGAAGCCCACGAGCCGGGCGCGGGGCGCTGCGCGCGCTGGGTGCGCGTGGACGTGATCGACCACGGCCAGGGCCTGCCGCCCGAGGTGGCCCAGCGCCTGTTCACGCCCTTCTTCACCACCAAGGCCGAGGGCATGGGCCTGGGCCTGAGCCTGTGCCGCACCGTGGTGGAGCAGCACGGCGGCGCCCTGCACTTCGAGCCGGCCTTGCCGCGCGGCACGCGCTTTTCCTTCACGCTGCCCGTGGCCGAGGCGCACGCGGCGCAGCCGCTGGAGGCCCACGCCGCCTGAAGGGCCGGGCGGGCCGCGCTCCTATCATCCGCCCATGACCGAATTCCCCGACGCGAAGATCTACCTGGTGGACGACGACGCCGGCGTGCGCGAGGCGCTGGCCTGGCTGCTGCGCACGCGCCGCCTGATCAGCGACGGCTTCGACAGCGCCGAGGACTTCCTGGCCGGCGCCGCCATTGCGCGCCAGGCGCCCGACGTGCCCTGCTGCGTGCTGCTGGACGTGCGCATGCCCGGCATGAGCGGCCTGGCCCTGTTCGAGAAGCTGCGCCTGCTGCCCTGGCAGGCGGCCATGCCCATCATCTTCCTGTCGGGCCACGCCGACGTCGCCACCGCGGTGGCGGCGGTCAAGCGGGGCGCCTTCGATTTCTGCGAAAAGCCGTTTTCCGACAACGCCCTGGTCGACCGGGTCGAGCAGGCGCTGCGCCAGTCGGCCGCGCAGCTGGCCGAGCGCGCCGTGCGGCACGAACTGCAGCAGCGCCTGGACAGCCTGACCGAGCGCGAGCGCGACGTCATGAACCTCGTGGTGGCCGGCCTGCCGAACAAGCTGGTGGCCGATCAGCTGCAGATCAGCGTGCGGACGGTGGAGGTGCACCGCTCGCGCGTGTTCGACAAGATGGGCGTGAAGTCGGCGGTGGAACTGGCCAACCGCCTGCGCGATGCATGAGCAGGCGCCCGAACGCGGGAACGATCAGCGCCCGGGCGGGTCCTGTTCCCGGGCGGCCGGCTTGTCGCGCTCGCCGTCCTCGGGCAGTTCGCCCTTGCGGCGACCGGAGAACATGGTCCACCACACGATGAACACCAACAGGAGCAGCGCGCCCAGCGCTTCGAGCAACAACAAGGTCATGGCGGACGGAATCGAAGGAATGAACAGGCTGGCGCGGTGGGCCGTGGCGGCGGGCATTGTAGGCAGCCTCGCGGCCTGCGCCGTGGGCCCACGGGTGGTGCCCGAACCGCAGCCGGAAGTTCCCGCGCCGGAAGCGGCGATGGGCCCGGCGGCCAAGCAGCACAGCAAGAGCCGCTGGGTGCCGGTGGCCTGGAGCGCCCTGCCCGGCTGGGGCCAGGACGGCCTGCACGAGGCCTGGAACGCCCTGCTTCAGGGCTGCGAACGGCCCGCGCCGGGCTTCGAGGCGGTGTGCGCCGAGGCGCGGCCGCTGGCCTTCGCCGACGCCGCGCGCCAGCAGGCCTGGATGCAGGAGCGCCTGCAGCCCTACCGCGTGCTCGAGGCCGACGGCCGCGAGCCGGACGGCCTGCTCACGGGCTACTACGAGCCCATCATGGACGCCACGCGCGAGCCCACGGCGACCCACCGCGTGCCGCTGTATGGCGTGCCCGCCGGTCTGCCCGCCACCGCCAGCGGCCAGCGCTGGTACACGCGCCAGCAGATCGACACCCTGCCCGAGGCGCAGGCGGCGCTGCGCGGGCGCGCCATCGCCTGGCTGGCCGACCCGATCGACGCGCTGATCCTGCAGATCCAGGGCACGGGCCGCGTCAACCTGACCGAGCCCGACGGCCGGGTGCGCCAGGTGCGCCTGGCCTTCGCGGCGCACAACGGCCACACCTACCAGAGCGTGGGGCGCTGGCTGCTCGACCAGGGGGCGATCCGCGAGGCCTCGTGGGAATCCATCAAGGCCTGGGCGCGGCAGAACCCCGAGCGGCTCAACGAGATGCTGTGGAGCAACCCGCGCACGGTGTTCTTCAAGGAAGATCCGCTGAGCCCGCTGGACGCGCGCTTCGGCCCGCGCGGCGCCCAGGGCGTGCCGCTGACGCCGGGGCGTTCGATCGCGGTGGACCCGCAGAGCATTCCCTACGGCACGCCGGTGTGGCTGGCCACGCAGGGCCCGGCCTTGGTGGCCAACCGCCTGGTGCTGGCGCAGGACACGGGCGGCGCCATCCTGGGCGCGGTGCGCGCGGACCTGTTCACCGGCTGGGGTGGCTGGAACGACGAGGCCTACCGGCAGGCGGCCACGCTCAAGCAGCCGCTGCGCCTGTGGGTGCTGTGGCCGCGCTAGCGTCCCCCCAGCACCTCCAGCAGGAAGGCGCTGGTGCGCACCGCCGCCCCCCGGCTGGCCGGCAGGCGCAGCGTGGCGGCAAAGTGGGCCCGCTGCTGCGGCGATGAGAGCAGGTCCTTGGCCCGGTTGACCCGCGTCGCGGCGTCGGCGGGCCAGTGGCCGCCCGCGGCGATGAAGTCCGGGTGCGTCAGGCGGATCATCAGGCGGTAGTGCTCGCGCAGCTGCGCCGGCTCGAAGTCCGGGGTCAGGCCGAGCAGGGTGAAGGGGTCGGCGCCCGGGCGCAGCATCACCGTGCGCACGAAGTAGCGCGCCGCGCGGCGCAGCTCGGCCTCGTTCCAGGGTGTCGCGGGCAGGCCCTCGACCGCCCGCCCGCTGGCCAGCAGCATCACGCGGCCGATCCCGTCGAACAGGGGCCGCGGCTCGCGCAGCCGCACCGGGTAGCGCCCGGGCGAGCGCTCGAAATCGAGCAGGGTGGACAGCAGGCGGTTCCAGTCGGGCGCGGGACGGCCGGGCGCGGTCACTGCACGGTCCTCATGCCGAATGCGGGCCCATGGTGGGTTCGATGCGGGGCTGGGCCGTCAGCGGCACCGGGCCGGGGGTTGGCCGGGCGGTGCGCGGCGCGCGCCGCGCGCCCGGGGCATGGCCGTGGCCGTAGTAGTCCGCGTAGGCGCGGTCGATGATGTGCTCGCTGCGCGCGTGCGTGAGCACCACGCCCATCGGGCTCAGCCCGGCGGTGCGCAGGCGGCGCAGCGCGTCCTTCAGGCTTTCCTTGCGCGTCACGCCGGCCCGCACGGCCAGCACGATGTTGTGCACCTGGTTGCCCAGCGCGATCGCGTCCGAAATGCCCAGCAGCGGCGGCCCGTCGATCACGATCTGCTCGTAGCCCAGCGCCCGCGCCTGGTCCAGCAAGAGGCCCAGGCGCGGTCCCATCAGCAGCTCCACCGGATCGGGCGGCACCGGCCCGGCCGTGATCAGGCCCATGTTGTGCACCGGCGTCTCGCGGACCAGCATCGCGCTGTCGAGGTCTTCGCTCAGGAAGCTCGACAGGCCGCTGTCGTTCGGCAGCTTGAGCAGGGTGTGCATGCCGCCCTTGCGCATGTCGGCGTCGATCAGCAGCACCTTCTGGCCCATCTGCGCGAAGTTGATGGCCAGCGCGAGCGCCGTCGTGCTCTTGCCCTCGTTCTTGCCGCAGCTCGTCACCATGAAGCGCTCGGGGGCGCCGTCGGCCGTGCTGAACTGCAGCGCGGTGCGCATGGAGCGGTAGGACTCGGCGAAGGTGCCGCGCGGCTCGTGGTGGGCCAGCAGCGCCACCGCCTCCTTGCGGCCTTTCGGCGGGCGCGTGAAGGGGATCAGGCCCAGCAGCGGCAGGCGGTAGCGCGTTTCGATGTCGTTGGCGTTCTTCACGGAGTCGTCCATCTGCTCGCGCAGCAGGGCCAGCAGCAGGCCCAGGAACAGGCCGGCCATCAGGCCCAGGCCGATGTTGAGCTTGACGTTGGGCGAGGCCGGAAACAGCGGCACCGCCGCCCGGTCGACGATGCTCACGTTGTTGGTCGTGAGCCCCGCCGTCACGCTCACCTCCCGCAGGCGCTGCAGCAGGCTGTCGTACACCTGCCGGTTCGTGTCCAGCTCGCGGCTCAGCAGGTTCATGTCCACGCTGCGGTCCTGCACGCTCAGCACCTCCGCGCGGGTGCTGGCCACCTTGGCGCGCAGCTGGTCCTCGGCCTTCTTGGCGGCCAGGTACTGCCCCTGGATGCTCGACAGGATGTTGTTCACCTCCGTCTTGATGCGACCGTCCAGCTCGGCGATCTGCGCGCGGGCCTGCACCATGCTCGGGTAGTCGGGCTTGAAGACGGAGCGGTTCTTGGCGTAGTCGGCTTCCAGGCGCGCGCGCTGCTCCTTGTAGGCGCGGATGGCCTCGTTGACCACCGCCTGGGGCGCGCTCTCGGGGTCCAGCCGGACCTGGTTGTAGAGCGTCTCGGCCTTGATGCGGTCCTGCTCCGCCTTGGCCAGCGCGGCGGAAAAATCCACGAAGGTCTGGGTGGCGGCGCTGCCCTTGTCGCCCAGGTTCAGGATCTGGTTTTTCTTGGCGTAGGTGTTGATGACCCGCTCGCTCTCTTCCAGCTTGGCCTTGGTCTGGCGGATCTGTTCCTCCAGGAACTGGCGCGCGTAGAGCGAGGACTCCAGCTTGCGCTCGATGTGCGTGGCGAGGAAGGCCCGGGCGGTGGTGTTGGCGATGCCGGCGGCCAGTTGCGGGTCGGCGTTGCGCACGCTGATCTGCACCAGGCGCGAGTTGCGGATGGGCTCCACGGTGAGCGACTGCTGGAACTGCGCCAGCGCGCTGGCGCGGTTGAGCGTGTTCTGCTCGGGTGGCGCGGTGGCCACCAGGCCATGCAGCCGGGCCAGCCAGCCGCTCAGCAGGGCGCTGGCCTGTTCGAGCGGCCCGGCGGGCGCCGCGGCCACCGCATCGCCTTCGCCCGGCGCGGCGGCGGGGGGCGCCGACGCGCCGGGCTTGTACAGGCCCATCTCGTCGATGACGCGCTCGGCCAGGCTGCGGCTCTTGAGCAGCTCCACCTGCGTGCGCAGCTGCAGCTGCTCGGACAGCGGGCCTTCCTCGACCTCGAACTCGGTGTTGAAGCCCACCACCTTCTGCGCCGCGCGGTCGATCTGCAGCATGACCGTGCTCTCGTACTGCGGCGTGATGCGCAGCGTGTACAGGCCGGCCGCCAGGGTGAACAGGGCGGTCACGCCCAGGATGAGCCGCCGGTGCCGCGCCAGGGCGCGCCAGAGGGTCTTGAGGTCGATGCGGTCCTCCGCCGGGGCGCTGGATTCGCTGCGCGCGAGCAGCAGCTCGGACAGGGCGGCTTCGCGCTGCACCGCCAGCGCGTCCCTCGGGTCGGGCGTCGCGGGCAGCGGGTGTCGTTCAATGGCCATGGGTCCCTCCCCGTCAGTTGAATGGGTTGAGCGTGTTCAGGATGTCGCTGAAGAGCGAGTCCCGCAGGGCCGTGCGCCGGGCGTTGCGCTGGACCACGATGACGTCGTCCGAGCGGATGTCGGGGTCCCTTTCCTGGCCCGCGCGCACCTTGTCGAGGTCGTAGGTGAACTGTTCGCGCGCGCCGCCCGCCTGGTTGCGGTAGACGACGATCTTGTTGATGTCCGCATAGGGCGCGAAGCCGCCCGACAAGGCCAGGGCGCGCAGCAGCGTGAGCTGGCCCGCGATCGGGTAGACGCCGGGCCGCAGCACCGCGCCTTCGATGGCCACGCGGCGCGTGGTGAACTCCTTGATGAAGAGCGACACCTGCGGGTCCTGCAGGTACTTCTCCTGGTAGCGGTCGGCGATCAGCCGCGCCGCGGCCTGCGTGGTCAGCCCGGCCACCGGCACCTGGCCGATGAGCGGCAGCGAGACCTCGCCCGTGGCGTTCACGCGCAGGTCGCGTTTCATGTCGGGCACGCCGAACACGTCGAACTCCATCAGATCGTTGGGCGAGATGCGGTAGTTCGGGTCGACGCCGCCGGCCGGGGCCGCGCTCAGCGCGGCGGCGGTGCCAGGGGTGGTGCCCGGCGCCTCGAGCGGCGCGCTGGCCGGCACCGCGTGCGCGGCCCCGGGGCCCGCCTGCGGCGGCGTCTGGGCCCGCAGCGGCAGGGCCGCCGCCACGGCCAGCAGCGCCGCGCCCGCCAGGGCCCATGGCCGGGTGTTCTCGAAGGGGTGGGTGTGCATGATCAACTCCTTTCTGGCCCGGGTGGGGCCTGCTTCAGACGGCGGCCCGGCGGGTGTCGCTCGGGCGCGCCTGCGCCAGGGCCAGCAGCTGCGCCTCGAACCGGCGCAGGACCGCGTCCCGGCTCAGTTCGGCCTCGGCGTAGCGGCGGCCGCGCTCGCCCATCGCGGCGCGGCCGGCGGGGTCGGCCGCCAGCGCGCGCAGCGCCTCGGCCATGGCGGCCGGGTTCTCGGGTGGGACCACCCGGCCGCAAGCGGCGTCGTGGGTCACCACGCGGCACAGCTCGGTGCCGGCCATCGCGGTGGCCAGCACGGCGCGGCCGCTGGCCAGCATGCCGGTGAGCTTGGACGGCATCACCAGGTCGGCCGCGTCGGCCCGCTGCGGCAGCAGGTGCACGTCGGCCAGACCGAGCCAGTCGTTCAGCCGCTCCAGCGGCTGCAGATCAAGGAAGCGCACGTTGGGCAGGCCCGCGCAGCGCGCCTGCAGGGCGGCCCGTCCCGAGCCGCTGCCGCCCAGCACGAAGCGGATGCGGGGCTCGTCGCGCAGCAGGTGCGCCACGTCGGCGATGACCTCCAGCCCCTGCTTGTTGCCCATGTTGCCGGAGTACAGGGCAACGACGGCGTCCGGCGCCAGGCCGAGCTCGGCCCGGTAGGGGCTGGGCGCGGCCAGCGGCGCGATGCCGTCGATGTCCACCCAGTTGGGGAAGTGCACCACGCGCTCGGGCGCCACGCCTTTGTCGAGGGTGCGCTCCACCATGCGGCCGCTGAGGGTGGAGACGCGGTCGAAGCGCCGCATCAGCCAGCGCTCGGCGCGCTGGACCGCGCCGCGCAGCGCGCGGCCTTTGATGAGCCCCAGCTCGAAAGCGGCGTCGACCTCGTGGTCCTGGATGTGCAGCCAGGCGCTGGCCCCGCGCAGGGTGGCGAACAGCGCCGCGGCGGGCGCGCACATCAGCGGCGGCTCCACCACCCACACCACATCGGGCTTCCAGCGCCACTGGGCGCACAGCGCCGGCAGGCTGCTCAGCGCGAAGCTGGCCAGGTGCAGCAGGCGCTGGAGGCCGCCCGGCTGCCGCGGCACCCACAGCGGCGCGCGGATGATCCGAACGCCCTGCCAGTGCTCGATGCGGTAGCGGCGGGCGCTGTGGCCCTCCTGCACCCGCCAGGCCGGGTAGTACGGGGGGGCGGTGATGGCGCGCACCTCGTGCCCCGCCTGGGCCAGCCACTGCGCCATCTCGCCGGTGTACTTGCCGATGCCGGTGAGCTCGGGCGCGAAGTTGATGCCGTAGACGAGCAGCTTCATGGCGCGCCCTTTGTCTGAGGGGGCCTGGCGGGCCGCGCCGCTTCGCCGCGGACGGGGGTGGCCTCGCCCGCGAACGCGCGCACGCCCATGAACTTCAGGGTGTAGTCGCTGATGTTCTTGTGGCTTTGCGCCGAGACGATCAGGTAGAAGTTCTGTCGCCGCGCGATCTCGGGCACATAGGGGTGCGAGGCCTCGAGCACCGGCCGGCCATTGAGCCACCAGCGCACGCTCAGGGTGTCGGGCGAGTAGGACACGCCGAAGACGTTCGCTTGGGTGCGGTCCAGCGGTTCCTTGGAGGTCGGGTTGGGGTTCTGGATTTTTTTGTAGTTGGGGTAGATGCCGGACCACGAAATGGCCGTGTGGTGTCCGCCGGGGCCGAAGCCGCCCTCGTCGATGTCCAGCTCGAACCAGCGCTCGAAGCCCTTGGGATCGCCTTCGTAGACGTCTTCCATGCGCGGGTTGTGTTCGATGGGCATGAGCCAGACGGCGGGAAAGTTGTCGCGGTCGTTCGACGAGATCGCCACCTGGGCCTCGATGTAGAACGGCCGGTCGCCCCTGAGCAGGGGGAACTGGCCGGGGTGCGCGGTGGCCTTCGCGGTGGCCAGCAGGCCGCCGCGCTTGAGCACCACGCCGTCGTCGGCGGGTCCGTAGAGGCTGGTGCCCTTGAGCGGCGCGAAGGAAACGCCGCTGTGGTACTTGTACCCGTCGGCCTTGCCAGTGAAGTCCACGTCGCCGAGGCGCGGGCAGTCGCGGAACAGCGCCTGCCGCGCGCCCACCTGCAGCGCGCCCGGTGGCGGCGTGGCGTCCTCGCAGATGAGGGCGCTGCTGGCCGGCGTCTGGGCCTGGACGGGCCCCGCCAGGCCCAGGGTGGCCAGCAGGCCCAGGCGCCAGGGGGAGAGGAACCACCGGTGCATGCCGTGCCCTCCGGTCAATGCCGCGGCGCCAGCCGCTGGTCGCCGACGTCCACGTCCCTGGGGGCGTCGCTCTGCGCCACCAGCTTGTGCCCGGTCAGCCGGCTCAGCTCGGCGCAGATGGCGGCCTTGTCGTGCAGGTGGGCCACGGCCTGTTGCAGTTCCATGACCCGGGCCCCCACCAGGAAGCGGTACCAGTAGCCCTGCAGGAAGTGGTAGACCAGCCCGCTGCGGCCGTCCAGGAAGCCCCGCTGGAAGACGTAGCGCCACACGAAGTACAGCGTGGCGCTGAGGGTGAAGGGGATGCGGTTGTAGATCCGCTCCTTGGCCCAGCGCTTGAACGCCGCCTGGTGCGAGGCGCCGCGGGCGTTGAGCGCGCCGTCCTGGGCGAACAGGCCCAGGCGCTGGTTCAGCACCTCGATGGCTTCGCGCGTGGCGTACCGGTTGTGCTTGTCGATGAAATAGGCCAGGTCCTTGAGGTTGTGGTCGGCGAAGCCGCCGTCGAAGGTGACCGTGCGCCCGCCCCAGACCACCATGTGCTCGTCCATCCAGCGGTTCTCGATGCGGCCGTGCCCCTGGCGCCACAGGCGCAGCAGCCGCAGCGGGTAGCGGCCGCCATGGCGCACCCAGCGGTCCATGAAGATGTGCTTGCGCTTGAGGTTGACGCCGACCACGTCGGCCGGCAGCCGGGGCAGCTTCTCGGCGATCTCGCGGGCGAGGTCGGGCTCGATGATTTCGTCGGCGTCCAGGCGCAGCACCCAGTCGCCGCGAATGTCGAGCGTGTCCAGGGCCCATTGGAACTGCCGCGCCTGGTTGACGAAGGCGTGGGTGCAGACCTCCGCGCCCAGGCGCTGCGCGATCCCGGTGGTGCCGTCCGTGGAGCCGGAGTCCACCACGCAGATCTGGTCCGTGAAGGCCTGGATGGAGCGGATCGCGCGCTCGATGTGGAGGGATTCGTTGTGGGTCAGGATGATCGCCGTGATGCGCATCGAGATCTCCTCAGGCGTGAAGGGTGGCGATTTCCGCGGCGGGCCTTCTCGGCGAGAAGGCCACGCGGGTCTGCGGGGCGGCCGGCTCGCCGAAGGCGATCATCAGGATCAGCCGCTCGCCGGCGGGAATGCCGCCCACGCGGCGGATCGCCGATTCGGTCTTGTGGTCGATCGCCAGGTTGAGCGGGCAGGCGCCCCAGCCCAGGGCCCGGCAGGCCAGCAGCAGGCACATGGCAAACAGCGCGCCATCCACATAGGCCTGGTTGCGCTGGCCGGGGCCGCCCCAGGCGCAGATGTCGGAACTCACCACGAACAGGTTGCCGACGGTGTCGGCGAAGCCGCGCGAGCCCCCCTGCAGCGCGAGCAGCGCCTGGATGCGGGCCGGGTCCTGGTAGGTGTGCACCCGGGTGGCCTGGCGGTTGCACTGCGAGGGCGCCTGCTGTGCGAGCGCGATCGCCTCGAGGATGCGCGCGGGCTCGAGCGGCGCGGGCGACAGCGTGCGCACGCTCGAGCGGCCGGCGATCAGGTGCTGCAGGTCGCCGGCGGGCTGGCCGTCGAAGCGGTAGTCCCGCGTGCCGCCCTGCCACGGCCGGGGCAGCCGGGTTTCCCACTGCTTCAGGTAGCCGCTGATCTCGTCGAGCAGGGGGTCGCTGGCGCCGGCCTGGGCGTGGAAGGCCAGGTAGGCCTCCAGCGCGCCCAGCGACATGTGGGCCGGCACCGGCGAGTGCCCGATGTCGTAGCGCGAGAGCGCACGCATCACGAAGCGGACCTTGTCCTTGCCGAACAGCGGCTTGGGGCTCGGCAGCGACAGGCCCTTCTCGATCGTGTGGGCCTCGATGATGATTTTGTAGAAGGCGCGCCGGGACTTGTCCACGAACGGCGAGTACGAGTTGAAGCGCAGGAACAGCGCCGCGTCGCGCAAGGCCTCGCTGAAGATGCCCGCCAACTTGGCCACTTTGTCAAACATGGGCCTCTCCCAGCACGCGGTCCCTGATCTTTCGGCACGGGTGCCCGACGCAGACCGACCAGGCCGGCAGGTCCCGCGTCACCACCGAGCGCGCGCCGACCACGGCGCCCTCGCGGATCGACACATTGGGGTGCACGAAGCTCTCCGCGGCGATCCACACGTGGTCCTCGATCGCGATGGGGCCGGTCAGCAGGGGCCGCGACAGGCTGCGGATGTCGTGCGAGCCGGCGCACAGGAAGCTGCGCTGGCTGACGGCGACCTTGGAGCCGATGGTGATGCGGCCCATGCTGTAGCAGTCCACGCCGTCGCCCAGCGCGGAGAACTCGCCCATGGCGAGGTTCCAGGGCGCCCAGACGCGGCACGAGGGCGCGATGCGGCAGCCTGCGCCGATGCGCGCGCCGAAGGCGCGCAGCAGGAAGCGCCGCCAGCCGTGCAGGGCCCAGCGCGGGGTGGGCCGAAAGGCCAGCAGCCAGACCAGCTCCCACGCGAGCCGGCGCAGCAGCGCGGCGCCGCCGAAACCGTTGCGGTAGCGCAGCGAGCGGAAATCGCTGAGTGAATCGCTCACTGCAGGACCTCCCGTGCGACGCGTGGCGGCGCCGGGCGCCGCGGGAGTGGCCGGGCCTCGCCCGGCACCACCGCCTCCAGCTGCGCGTGCAGGAACGCCTGGCCGGTGTGCCGCATCGCCGCCAGGCGCTGCTCCACGTCGGCCCAGTCGATGTCGCTGGCCACCAGCGAGCGCACGTTCGGCGCCGAGAACCCGGCGGCGAAGCGCCGCTCCAGGCCGACGGCGCGCAGCAGGTTCAGCGCGCGGGCGTTGGCGCTGGCCTTCTCGCCGGTGAGCCCGGCCACGATGAAAGGCTTGCGGAACAGGAGGGCGAACACCGTGCCGTGGAAGGAGTTGGTGACGACGAACTGGGCGTGCTGGACCAGCGAGACCCACTCGCCGGGATCGGGGTACACCGTGTGCCCGATCTCCGGCCAGCGCCGGTGCGGGTTGTGCGGCGAGAGCACCGGGCAGCCGAGCTCGCGCGACACGCACTCGGCGCTGGGGCGGATGTTGTCGGGCGAGCGCAGCCCGTAGCAGAAGACGTAGGGCCCGTGGTGCGGGGCCGGCGCGCGCTCGGTCAGCGCCGAGTAGTCGCTGTGCAGCAGGGTCGGGTCGGGCACGTTGGCCGGCGGCTGGCCCGTGGCCCGTTCGACCAGGGCGACGCCGGAGGCCTCGCGCACGGAGATGGCATCGAAGTGCTGCAGCAGGTAGGGCAGCTGCGCGGCCTCGCCTGGCGACACCTGGTCCCGGCCGAAGCTGGCGGCGTAGGCGATCTTGCGGGCGCCGAAGGACTCGGCGAAGGCCAGGAAGTAGTTCGGGTCGAAACCGAAGTGCTGGGACGGGCTCCAGATCTGGTCGCTGCCCGCCACGATCAGGTCGAAGGCGCGCGCGGCGGCCAGCGAGGCGAGCGGGTCGCCGGGCGCGGTGGCGCGCCCGATGCCGAGGTATTGCTCCCGAAACCGCTGGAACTTGTCGCGCTGGCCGGGGTGGCCGAAGTGCTGATGGACGAAGGACGACAGCGCCAGGTAGGCCACCTTCACATTCGCCTTGAGCCGGGCGGGCGAGGTCGGCAGGCTGAGCCGGCCGCCGCGCTCGATGTGCGCGGGCCGGTAGTCGATGAAGCTGGCGCGGTGGCCTTGCTCCGTCAGCCAGCGGCGCAGGGCGTAGGCCTGCAGCGCGGCGCCGTAGTTGTCGCTGAAGTGGAAGGTCAGGATGCCGACGTTCATCGCTTCACCATCGGGGTGGCGGTGCCGGGCACCGCGGGCTGCGGGGGCGTCTGCTGCGGGGCCAGCAGTTGCGCGAGCCTGTGCTGGAAGCGCGCGGCCACGGCCGGCCCGCTGAGGCGGGCGGTTTCCGTGTGCGCCAGTTCGGTGCGGTTCCAGCGGAACTCCTCGCAGTACTGGCGCAGGCGCTCCCGCAGCGCGCGGGCGCTGCCGGCCTCGAACACGTAGCCGTTGCGCCCGTTCTCGATCACGTCGCTGGCCCCGCAGCGGTTGCTGCAGATCACCGGCGTGCCGACCATCAGGGCTTCGTTGACCACCGCGCCCCAGCCGTCGAACCGGCTGGGCAGCACCAGCACGTCGGCGCCCGCCATGGCGGCCACGGTCTCGGCATTGGGCAGGCCGGGCGAGAAGCTCACCCGCTCGGCGATGCCCAGCTGCGCGGCCAGCCGCCGCAGCACCGGCTCTTGCGGGCCCTGGCCGAGGATGCGCAAGCGCGCCGTGGGCACGTCGAGCTGGCTGAAGGCCCGCAGCAGCAGGTCGACGCGCTTGCGCGCAATCAGCTGCCCCACGTACAGCACCTGCAGGTGGCCGTGCGACACCGGCGTGCGCGGCACCGGCGTGGGGTCCACCACGTGCACGAAGGGCACGATGCGCGAGCGGGGGTAGCCGCAGGCCGCGAAGAACCGGGCGCCGCCATAGCGGCCCGCGTGGCCGATGCAGAACACGCCGCTCAGATGCCGGCGATGGCGCAGCGCGTCCCAGGTGTAGAGCAGCCAGCGCGGCAGCAGGCGCGCGCCCGGCTCGTAGCGGTTCTCCGTCATCAGGAAGCGGTGCACCGGCGCGCCTCGGCTGGCCTTGAAGGCCGCCAGCGGCAGCGCGAAGCCGCGCAGGCCGAAGAACACCTGCACCGACCCGGGCCGCGTGGCCAGCTCGGCGATCTGCGCCGGCGTGGGCGCGACGTGGACCTGGATGCGGCCGGTGTCGGGCTGCGGGTAGCCACGGTCGCGGTAGTGCGCGGGCAGGGCCTGCGTCACGCACCAGTGCACGGTGTTGCCGGGCGTGTTCGCCAGCTCGCGGATGTACGCGGCCTGGTGGAACATCAGGTAGGAATGCCAGAAGACGAAGTGCATGTCGGGTCGGCCTGTCAAAAGGGGTCAAGCGGTGGCGGGCTGGAACAGGCGCGAGACGCCCGAGCCCATGCGCTGCGATACCCAGCGCGTCAGCACCGAGAACACCAGCAGCGGCACCAGGGCCAGGAGCAGGAGCGCGAGCGGGCCGTAGGGGTAGCTCTGGGCTTCCAGCCAGCGGATCCAGGCGGTCTGCGTGAGGTAGATCTCCAGGGTCAGGCCGCCCAGCAGCGCGACCACGGGGAACAGCGGCGTGGACCGCAGGGGCCTGAGCAGTGCCTCCGAGGCGAAGACGTGGAAGCAGCCATAGACGATCGGGTACAGCAGGGCCTGGAACACGAACTGCAGAGGGCCCAGGCCGAAGCGGAACAGCGTGAGCTTGGCGACGAGGAACAGCAGCAGGCCGCCCAGCAGCCAGGCGATCGCGGCGGGACCGAGCCGGGGCGTCAGGCCCAGGCGCGCGACCAGGCAGCCCATCAGCGTGAGGCCGAAGTAGTTGATCCACTTGAAGTGGTTGGCCCAGGTGAAATCGTTGCCCCGCCCTTCCACGACGAAGGTGGACAGGTCCAGCTGGCCGTAGAAGAAGGCGTAGGGCACCAGCAACAGCGCCAGGGCCGTGGCGATGCCGGCGGGGCGCAGGCGCGCCAGGTAGAACACCGGCACGTAGAACACCATGACGGCGGAGATGAACCAGAACGGCGTCGGCCAGACGAAGACCGCCGCCAGCCCCGCGATGCCGTCGACCCGGACCATGCCGGCCGCGAGCATGGCGCAGGCGACGATGACGACGGCGGGGTAGAGGCGAACCACCCGTTTGCGTAGGTAGGTCGACAGCGAAGGCGGCACACCGCCCGCCGCCTCGGCGTTCAGGCTCTTGGCCAGGCCAAAGCCCGAGAGGAAGAAAAAGAGCGAGTTGCCGATGGCGCCGCCCGTGGCGATGCGCGGGTCCGGCACGAAGGCGTCCAGGTGCGACAGGGTGATCAGCACCGTCGCCAGGCACAGCATCAGCGTGGTGTCCGTGTCTCTGTGTGTCATGTCAGGCTCCCAGGGGAGGTGAAGGCGTCGCGGTCCAGGGGCCATGCGCGGGCCGCCGCGCGCGCGCGCCGGGCCCGCAGGTCCGACGGCAGGGCCCGCAGGTTCAGTTGCAGGATCAGCACGAGGATCCAGAGCGAATAGGGGTTGCCCACGCCGATCAGGTACCGGTTGAAGACCGACTGGGCCAGGATGAAGACCACCATCAGTCCGGCCATGAACAGCGGGTAGCGCGGCGGCTGGCCCTGCAGCCCGTGCCTGAGCGCACGGCAGCCGGTGACCGCGAAGGCCAGCACGATGAGCGAGCCGAAGAACAGCCCGTGCTCCAGTGCCAGGTTGATGTACGAGCTCTCGACCGGGAAGCCGATGATCTCGGGCAGGGCTGAGCGGATGCCCCGCCCCGTGAACAGCAGCGCGCCGTCGGAGAACACCAGTTCGACGCCGGCCCGCCAGAGATCGGTGCGCCCGGTGGCGCCGGACTCCACGCCCCGCGTGGGCGAGTCGACATCGAGGATGAGCGACAGGTAGTCCCTGATGTCGGTCCACTTCAGGAGCACGAGCACCAGGCCGGCGAGCACCGCCAGCGCCAGGCCCATGCGCGCCCGGCGCGAGCCGCGCCAGGCGATCAGGGTGACGCCGGTCGCGCCGGTGATGGCCAGCGCCAGCATCCCGGCGCGGGCGGAGGCGGCCAGCAGCACGCAAAGGCACAGCCCCGCCATGGCCAGCGCGAACAGTTGGCGGGGCCGTCGCCGCACGGTCAGGCTGTGCTGGAAGAACAGCAGCGCCCCGCCGCCGTAGACCAGCCCGCTCAGGTTGGGGTGCATGCCCAGCGGTTGGTAGCGGACCAGCCCCTGGCCGTACTCCACGTTGCCGGCGAGCGAGGCGAACAGGGCCTGGGGCTCCACCATCAGCAGCGTGCCGAGCAGCGCGACATAGGCCCACCGGAACACGGCGACCCAGCCGTCCGCCCGGCCGTGCCGGACCATCAGGGCGATGGCCGCGAGCACCAGCAGCAGCATGGCGCCGTACATCGTCGACAGCGCATTGCCCCTGGCCCAGGCCACCAGCATGGCGAACAGGAAGGCGGCGCTGAACAGCCACTCGACGAGGCTGGGCCGGATGCGCAGCGTGTCGCCCGACAGCAGGGAAAAGAAGCCGGCCATCAGCAGCAGGCTGATGGCGCCCATCTGGGCGGCCTGAAGCGCCGGCCCTTCGTAGTACCAGCCCGTGAGGTAGATGGCGCCGCCCAGCAGCCAGCGCGACAGCTGGGTGCTCAGCCCGCGCATGGGGCACCTCCCGGGGCGAAGGCCGTGTGCAGCGCCTGCATCGCGGGCCGCCAGTGGGCCGAGCCCGTGATGTGCCAGACGAGCGACAGCGTATCGACCAGGCGGCGCGGCTGGTCGGTCGAGAACAGCAGGCGGTGCTGGCCGCGCGCCAGCGCATAGGCCAGCGCCAGCGCCCCGGTCGCGGCCTGCGGGTCCGCGCCGGGGGGCAAGAGGCTGGCCAGCTGCTCCTTGAGCCGCGGGTCCTGTTCCATCCGCTGCGCGATGGCCGGGGCGATGCACCGGAACGCGCCATGCTGGATGTCCATGGGCCCCGCCGGCGGCCCCTCGGTGCCGGGCAGGGGGCAGCGGTACTGCCGCACCGCCCCGAAGCGCACCAGCCGGGCGGCGGATTCGCCGGTGGAACTGCCATAGGCGCCCAGCTGGCCCTGGGCCACGCGGCGCTCGAGCAGCGGCGCCAGGGGCGCCAGCGCGTCGTGCGGCTGCGCCTCGTGCAGCAGCAGGCCCTCCACCCGCTCGGTTTGCAGCAGGCGCAGGCTGGTGTCGAAGGAGCGGGCGATGAAGTCGGGGTGGAACTGCGCGGGCGCGGCGCGCTGGGCCATGCCCTTGAGCACCGCGCTGCGCAGCCCCGGCACGCGGTGGGCCAGGGGCCGGACGATGGCGCGCGCCGTTTGCAGCAGGCCGGGCGAGGCGGGGCGCGCCAGCCCGGCCTTGGTGAACACGGTGACGGGCTCCTGCCGGCCCTTGAGGGCTTCGCCCAGCACCGCTTCCGACATGCCCAGTCCATAGGGTGGCGCGGTGTCGAAGTGGCGCAGCCCCATGTCCAGCGCGGCGTGCACCAGCCGCAGGGCGTTGGCCTTTTCATGGCCGCCCTTGAGGCGGCCGCAGCCAAAGCCCAGGCGCTGGGCGATGAGGGCGGCGTGGCGGTCCATGGTCATGCCGTGGCCGGTTCACGGCCCAGCTGGTCGGCCAGGCGGGCCGTGAGCGCCATGGCGGTGAACGTGGGGTTGGCGTAGCTGGAGGTGCGGAACACCGCGGCGCCGGCCACGTACAGGTTGTGGGTGCCGAACACGCGCAGTTCGCGGTCGACCACGCCGTCGCGCGCGTGGTGGCCCATGCGGGCGCCGCCGCACTGGTGGTAGGTGTCGGTGGCCCGGTCCAGCGCGCGCGGGTCCTCGTCGGCGAGCAGCGGATCGATCTCCACGCGGGCCAGCCCGGCGGCCTGCAGGCTGCGCCCGGCGCGGCGCACGAAAGCGGCCATGGCCTGCACCTCGGGCCGCCCGCCGATGCGCCAGTCCAGCGCGGCCAGGGGCATGCCGAAGCGGTCCTTGCGCTGGCGGTCGAGGGTGATGCGGCTGTCGTCGCGGGGCAGTTGTTCGGCGTGCATGACGAGCCAGACCCCCCGGTCGGCCGGGTGGTAGATGCGGTGGTGCCGCAGGTACTGGACGGCCATCGGCAGCCAGGCGCTGCCCATGCCCCGCACGTGGCGCAGCACCTCGCCCAGGCCCTGGCGCGGCAGGGCGCCTCGGGTCAGCGAGCGGGCCAGCACCTTCAGGTGCTGCAGGTGCTCGGCGATGCTGGACTCGAACGCGAAGTAGCCCGAGACCTGGAGCGCGGCGTCGGCGCCGGTGCTGAGCCGCAGCTTGGGCTGGTACTTGTGGCCACCCAGCACGATGTTCTGGAAGGTGCGCAGGAAGCGCGCCCTGTCGAGCGGGTGCACCTGGCCGCCGCGCATCTCCAGGTGGTCCTGGAAACCGGCGCCGAGCCAGGGGTTGGCCGCCCACGGGGCCCGGGGTTGTTCGGCCGCGCAGGCCAGCAGCAGGCGGGCGATTTCGATGGTGCCGTTGGCCAGCACGACGCGTGGGCTGCGCAGGTTGGCCAAGCGGCCGTCGGGCCGCGCCACGCGCACGGCGGCGACGCGCTGGCCGTCGGCCGACAGCTCCAGGCCGGTGGCGTGGGCGTGCAGCAGGACGGTGAGCCGGGGCGCGTGGCGCAGGCGCTCGCTGAAGTACCGGGCCATGGCGGGCTCCTTGAGCCAGCGCGTGAGGAACAGGGTGAAGCCCGGGATCTCGGGATAGCCGCCGCCGAAGAGCTTGTGCGCCTGGGGCGTGCCCTCGTCGAGCGCATCGGCCAGGCGCAGCTCCCGGGCCACGGCGTCGTACCAGGGCAGCAGGTCCTGGTAGGCGATGGGCCAGGGCGCGTCGGACACGCCCGCGCGGGCCTCGAAATCGGATGGCACGAAGCCGGTGAGCTGGCCGCCCCAGAGGTTGGAGGTGCCGCCCAGCGCGCGCCCGCGCGCCATGGCGATGCCGTTGTGGGCGCGGCCGATGACGCTGGCGTCGTTGAGCTGCTGCGCCGGCGTTTCGAAGCCGCCGCCGCCGCTCTCCAGCACCAGCACGCGCTGGCCCTGGCGTTCCAGCAGCACCGCCAGCAGCAGGGCCACCGTGCCGCCGCCGACGATGACGACATCGTGCGGCGTGTCGGGGGGCGGGGCGTGGACGAGGTCGACGATCATGCGGCGCCTTTCGTGGCGTGCAGGCGGTGCACCGCGCGCGTGGCGGTGAGCCAGACCAGGGCTTCGCCCAGCACCATGGCACCCACCACGCCCGCCATGCCGGCGCCGCGCCAGACCAGCCAGGCCACCACGAGCGAGACCACGGCGGCGGCCAGGCTCTGCGCGGCCAGGCCGGCGTGGCGGTTGATGGACATGAGCACGACGCGCGGGACCTGGGTGGCCGAACACACGGCGGCGTAGAGCAGGAACAGCGCCATGCCGCTGGCGGCGAAGGGGATCTGGCCGTGGGTCCAGACCGCCAGCAGGTGGGGCGAGGCTGCGTACACCAGCGCGGCACCGGCCACCGCGATCAACAGGCCCAGGCGCTTGGCCCGGCGGTAGAGCCGCCAGAAGGCGGCGTCGTCCCGCTGGCCCTTGAGGGCCGTGAGTTCGGGCCAGAGCGGGTTGCTCAAGGCGTTGGTGACCTGCACCACGACCCGGGCGATGGTGCGGTAGGTGTTGAACACGGCGGTGGCGGCGGGGCCCAGGGTGGCGGCCACCAGCAGGGTGAAGCCCTGCAGGCTCAGCGCGTTGGTGAGCGAGAGCGAGAGGAAGAGCATGCCGGGTGCGGCGGTCTGGCGGATGTCGGCCGCGTTGGCGTGGCGCAGGCCCCAGCGCAGGAAGTCGGTGCGCCGCTGGCTCAGCCAGAGGCTGAGCAGGGTGTAGCCCAGGCGCGCCAGCAGCATGGCCGCGGCGACGCCGATGAAACTCTGCGTGAGCGCCAGGCCGACCAGGCCGCCGGTCCAGTCGACCAGGCGGCCGGTGGTCACCAGGTAGGTGCCGGCCGCGTAGCCGCCGGTGGCCTTGTAGATGACCTCGGCCAGGCTGCAGAACAGGCTGAGCACCACGCTCAGCGACAGCAGCATGAGCACCGCCTTCCAGCCGGGCGCCTGCAGCGTGCCGGCGGGCAGCAGCACCAAGGTGCTGCCCACGGCCAGCAGGGCCAGCAGCGAGACCGCCGCCACGAAGGCCACGGCGCTGTGGAACACCTCGGCGGCGCGCGCCTTCTGGCCTTGCGTGATCAGGCCGATCATGCGGTTGCAGGCGGCGTGGGAGATGCCGGCGTCGGCCATCGACAGGTAGAAGGGCAGCGCCGTCAGGGCCAGCCAGTAGCCATAGGTGGCCATGTCCCAGTAGTGCAGGAACAGCGGCAGCGAGACCAGCTGCGTGCCGATGCTCACCGCCTGCGCGTAGCCATAGGCGCCCGCGCCCGAGGCCATGCGCCGTGCCAGGGGCGAGCGGGCAAGGGCCGATGGGCGCAAGGGCTGGGGGACCAACATGGCCATGCGTCCGCTGGGTCAGTGCTCGCCGGACACCGCCACGGCGTAGCCGTGGGTCTTGAGCAGGGCGTGGCGGCGGGCCTCCGCCAGGTCGGCGGTCACCATCTCCGTCACCATCTCGCGCAGGGCGATCCGCGGCACCCAGCCCAGCGAGGCCTTGGCCTTGGCCGGGTCGCCCAGCAGCGTCTCCACCTCGGTGGGGCGGAAGTAGCGCGGGTCCACCTGCACGATCACCTGGCCCGGCCGCAGCGCCGGCGCCTGGTCGCCCTCGACGGCCTGCACGATGGCCCGTTCGTTCGCGCCCTCGCCCTCGAAGCGCAGGGTGATGCCCAGTTCGCGCGCGGCCATGTCGATGAACTGGCGCACGCTGTACTGCACGCCGGTGGCGATGACGAAGTCCTCGGGCCGCTCCTGCTGCAGCATCATCCACTGCATGCGCACGTAGTCCTTGGCGTGGCCCCAGTCGCGCAGCGAATCGAGGTTGCCCATGTACAGGCAGCGCTCCAGTCCCTGCGCGATGTGGGCCAGGCCGCGCGTGATCTTGCGGGTGACGAAGGTCTCGCCGCGGCGCGGGGACTCGTGGTTGAACAGGATGCCGTTGCAGGCATACATGCCGTAGGCCTCGCGGTAGTTCACCACGATCCAGTACGCATAGAGCTTGGCCACCGCGTAGGGGCTGCGCGGGTAGAAGGGCGTGCTTTCCTTCTGCGGAATCTCCTGTACCAGGCCGTACAGCTCGGAGGTGCTGGCCTGGTAGAAGCGCGTCTTCTTCTCCAGCCCGAGGATGCGGATGGCCTCGAGCAGGCGCAGCGTGCCCATGCCGTCCACGTCGGCGGTGTACTCGGGGCTCTCGAAGCTCACCGCCACGTGGCTCTGCGCGCCGAGGTTGTAGACCTCGTCGGGCTGGGTTTCCTGCACGATGCGGATCAGGTTGCTGGTGTCGCTCAGGTCGCCGTAGTGCAGGTGGAAGCGGGCGTCGTCGATGTGCGGGTCCTGGTAGATGTGGTCGACCCGCTGGGTGTTGAACTGACTGCTGCGGCGTTTGATGCCGTGCACGACGTAGCCCTTGTCGAGCAGCAGCTCGGCGAGGTAGGAGCCGTCCTGGCCGGTAACGCCGGTGATGAGGGCGACGCGGGGCTTGGCGTGGGGGAGGGGCGGGTTGGTGGTCATAGCGCGGCGATCGGCAGGTGGCGGGGGGCGGTGGTCTGGAGGAAGTCCTGGTAGGTCAGGGCCAGTCCCTGGGGCAGGTCGACCTGGGCCCGCCAGCCCAGGCTGTGCAGGCGGCCGCTGTCCATGAGCTTGCGGGGCGCGCCGTCGGGTTTGCTGGCGTCGAAGCCGATGCGGCCCTTGAAGCCCACGACGCGGGCGATGCGGTGCGCGAGTTCGGCGATGCTCAGGTCCGACCCCGAGCCCACGTTGATGTGGCTGAGCATGGGCTGCGTGTGCTGCTCGTAGCGGGCCTTGGGCAGGTTCATCACGTGCACGCAGGCGGCGGCCATGTCGTCGACGTAGAGGAACTCACGCAGCGGCGCGCCGCTGCCCCAGATCGCGACCTCGGGCGCGTCGAGCGCCTTCGCTTCATGGAAGCGGCGGATCAGCGCGGGGATGACGTGGCTGTTGTCCGGGTGGTAGTTGTCGCCCGGCCCATAGAGGTTGGTGGGCATGACGCAGCGGTAGTCCACGCCGTGGCTGGCGCCGAACTGGCGGTTGTAGCTTTCGCACAGCTTGATGCCGGCGATCTTGGCCACCGCATAGGGCTCGTTGGTGGGCTCCAGCGGCCCGGTGAGCAGGGCCTGCTCGCCCATGGGCTGGGGCGCCAGCCGGGGGTAGATGCAGCTGGAGCCGAGGAACAGCAGCTTCTGCACGCCGTTGCAGAACGCGGCCTCGATCACGTTGGCCGCGATCATGAGGTTCTGGTAGATGAAGTCGGCGGGGAAGACGTTGTTGGCGTGGATGCCGCCGACCTTGGCCGCCGCGAGGTACACCTGCTTCGGCTGGGTCCGCGCGAAGAAGGCGCGCACGGCGGCCTGGTCCGTCAGGTTGAGCTCGGCGTGCGTGCGGGTGAGGAGGCGGCTGGCCGGGTGGCCGGTGGCGAGCAGCCGGCGCACGATGGCCGAGCCGACCATGCCGCGGTGGCCCGCGACGTAGATGCTGTCGGGTGTGTTCATCAGCAAGCGCCTTCCTGTCTGAGAACCACGCGCACGGTGCGCAGCATGATCACGAGGTCGTACCAGAGCGACCAGTTGCGCACGTACCAGAGGTCCATGTTGATGCGGTGTTGAAAGGTGCTGGCGCTGCGGCCGCTGATCTGCCACAGGCCGGTGATGCCGGGGCGGGCCTTGCCGTAGGCGGCGATGCTCTTGCCGTACTCGCCGAGCTCGCGGGCCAGCAGCGGGCGCGGGCCCACCAGGCTCATCTCGCCGCGCAGCACGTTGATGAGCTGGGGCAGCTCGTCGATGCTGGTGCGGCGGATCAGGCGGCCGATCGGGGTGACCCTGGGGTCGTTGGCGAGCTTGAAGTTGCTGGCCAGGTACTGCACGTAGAGCTTCTCGTTCTCGGTCTTCCAGCGCTCCAGCGCGGCGTCGGCGTCCATCACCATGCTGCGGAACTTGATGAAATCGAACAGCTGGCCGTCCACGCCCACGCGCTTCTGCACGAAGAAGACCGGGCCGGCGTCGTCGCGCTTGATGCGCCAGGCAACCCAGGCCAGCAGCGGCGCCAGCAGCACCAGCAGGGTGGCCGCGCCGACGATGTCGAGCGCGCGCTTGAGCACCTGCGGGCCGCGCCGGTTGAGGTTGTTGCGGGCGCGCAGCAACAGCACGTCGTGGCTGAAGAAGTGCGAGACCTCCATGCCGTAGATGGGCAGGCCGCCGAGCGCGGGCACCATGACGAGGTCGTCGCGGGTGAGCATGAGCTCCTGCGCCAGTTCGCGCAGCCAGTTGTTGTCGCGCAAGCCCAGCACCCCCACGAGCTGGTGGGGGCCGGGCCGCGCGAGAAAGTCGCGCACGCCGGGCGTGAGCGCCGTGGGCGCGACGACGTGCCCGCCGGCGAGCTTGACCAGCCGCGCGCCGGGGTCGGGGCAGACGACGGCCACGGGCCGGTAGCCCAGCAGGGGCTCGCTGGCCAAGGCGGCGGCGGCTTTCTCGACGTCACCAGGGTGGCCGATGAGCACGTAGGGCTGCGTGAGCAGGCCGGCGCGCAGCAGCAGGCCGCGCACCGCCAGGCGGGCCAACGGCAGGCAGATGAACACCAGGCCCCAGGTGGCGCCGGTCCACAGGCGGGAGAGGGGCCACTTGGCGAGGTAGATGACCATGGCGTCGAGCAGGGCCGCGAGCACGATCACCTGGATCAGCTGGCGCGCCTCGTCCCACCAGGGCTTGCGGCGGTGCGCGGTGTAGTGGCCCTGCACCGTCCACATCCAGCTGACCATGGCCAGGGCGATGGCCGCGAACAGGGTGAGGCGCAGGTGGCCGTTGGCGGCCCACCAGACGTTCATGGCCTGCGAGAGGCTCACCTCGTCGCGAAGCCACGCGGGCAGGCGCCCGGCGACGAAGCACAGGCCGAGCACGCACAGGTCGGTGAGCACCAGCCAGGCCCTGACCTGTTGTTCGCGCCGGCCGAGGTCGGCCCAGGGCGCGAGGCTGTGGGCGAGGTCGTGTTCGTTGTGGAGCGGGACGACGACGCCCGGTCCGCCTTCCGCGGATGGGCGCCTCTCCAGCCGTTGGGCGTGCGCGCGGGCCATGTCAGGGCCCACCGCGGATGCAGGGGTTGGACGGGCGCGCCCTGTGTGGGTGCATGGCATGCACCCGGAGGGCGCATGGCAAAGGCTGGCGGCTGAAGCACGGCATGCATGACTCCCTGCGTGTCGGGGTGGTTGGGGGAAGCGCGGACAGGCGGGGTCCATGCTCGCCAATTCATTCTTGGAGCCCGCCCCTGGGCCGCATGTAACGAAGCTTGAGTTGAGCCGCGTGATGCATGCGACCGATACCTGCGCAGAAATCCGTTCACACGCATCGGTGTAGCGCGCGCCAGAATTGATTGAACTTATGGCGGCGTGAAGGGCTCAGTCGCCCAGGAGGTTGCAAGCATGCGGGTGGCCGAACCGATCGAGACGGATGCGAAAACCGAGCGCGAATTGCGCGCGCTGTCCAAGGGGCGGCGCGTGGAGGCCCGCGTGCAGCAGCGTGCCCGGTTGATCCTGCTGGCGGCACAGGGCTGGCGCAACAAGGACATCGCCGAGGAGGTGAAGCTCGACCGGCGCCAGGTGGCCTTGTGGCGCCGGCGCTTCATCGAAGGCGGCGTTCAGGCCTTGCTGCAGGACGCGCCCCGCTCGGGGCGCGCGCCGAGCGTGACCGCCGCGGTCGAGTGGTACGTGTTGCGCGCGACGCGGGACGAGCAGCCGGCCGCGGGCACGAACTGGAGCACGCGCAGCCTGGCGGCTTATCTGGGTCTCAGTGCCACGACGGTGCGCCGGGTGTGGCAGCGCCACGGCATCGCGCCGCACCTGTCCGCGCGCCCCCGCCGATAAGTACAGAACAGATTGGCGCAGCCGCGCGGCGAGGCCACGCGCAAATGCGTGATCCGGGCGTGAGGCTTACATCCCGACACGGCGTTTCGTGGGCGAGCGGCCACGGCGCGCGGGGATCAGATGGCCGAGATGTCGGTCTGCACCGGCCAGTGCAAGGCGCTGGCCTGGCTGTCGCGGGTGCCGAAGCGGTGCTGCAGCAGCACCGTGTATTGCCCCGGTCGGGTGCCGCAGAGGCGGTAGCCGTCGGCTGTGGGGCTGAGCTGGACACCGCTGTGCGGGTCGGCCTGCAGCTCCCAGGTGCCGAGTTGGGGCGCGGCGCGGCGCAGCGAGACACAGAAGCCGTGCTTCAGGTTGGATAGCACCACCAGACGCTGCTGGGCACTGGCCTCGCCGCTGGCGGAGGCGTCGAGCTGGCGCGGGTGGCTGTTCTCCAGCACGCGCATCACCGGCGGAATGACGATGCGGAAGTCCAGCGCGGCGCTGGCATTGCCCCGCGGTGCCCACGCGCTGTCGCCCATGCCGGTGGCCGGCGCCAGCAGCAGCGCGCAGGCGGCCGCGGCGGGCAGGAACGGGCGAAGTGGGGTGGACATGCCCCCCTTATCGGGCTTTTGGGCCCGAACTTGAATGGGGCGAGGCCCCGCTGGTCAGCGCTTATTCATTGCGCTGCACCGGGAAGCTCACCGACACGCTCTCGCGCCGGCGCACCTCCAGCAGGGCCTGGCCCTTGTCGACCACGCCCCAGGGCAGCGGCAGGCTGTCGTTGCGCACGCTGAGCGTCCGCGGCCCGCTGGCCACGAAGGGGAATTCGAAGCGGCCCTGGCTGTCGGTGCGCACGGCGTAGCGGTTGTCGAGGTAGACGGTGGCGTTGGGCACGCCGGCCTCGCTGGCCTCCTGCGTGCCGTTGCGGTTGGTGTCGAAGTACACCGTGCCCTCGATGCGCCCGCCGCCGTCGGCCGCGCGTCCGCCCAGGGGCACGCTGCGGCTGCCGGCCTCGAATTCGTAGCGCAGCAGCACGTAGAACGAGCGGTCCGAGTCCGGCACGGTGAGCGGCAGGAAGGGCGCCAGCGGGTCCAGCGAGGGCGCGAGGCGGCTGCGGCCGGTGGAGCGGTTGTACTGGGCTTCCAGGCTCCAGCGCGGGTCGATGCGCCAGTTGGCGCTCAGGTTCAGGCTGTGGCGCGACTGGCCGTTGTCGCCGCGCTCGGTGGCGAGGTTGCCGCGCAGGCCGGCCCGGTTGCCCAGCGGCGCGGACAGGCTCAGCGCGGCGTTCCAGGCGTTCTCGGCGGGCTGGGCCTGGAAGGCGTCGTAGCGTCGCAGGCCCAGGCTGGTGGAGATCGCCCAGCCCTGTTGCGCGGCCCACTCCTGGTCCCAGCTCAGCCAGCGCGAGTCGGGCTCGCCTTGGCCGTGCGTGAGTTCCAGGCGCAGGCCGGTGGTGCCCCAGCCGTTCTGGAAGCGCCAGTCGCCCCAGGTGCTCCAGGCGTCGCCGTCGAAGCGGCGCAGCGTGGCGCCGGCGCCCAGGCTGTGGTCGCGGTTGAGGCGCCAGCGCGCCGAGCCGGTGGCGAAGTAGCCGCTGCCGCTGCGCCCGCTGAGCGAGTCGAGCCAGTCGATCGAACCCTCGGCCGACCACTGCCGCGTGCGCCAGGCCGTGCGCGCGTAGGCGCCGACCAGGTCGTTGGCCATGGGCAGGTTCGCCCAGCTCAGGTCCGGCTGCAGGCGGTAGGCGCCCAGGCCGTGGGTGCGCGGGCCGTCGTCCCACTCGCCGTCGAACCAGAAGCCGCTGCGCGAGCCGCTGAGCTGGCTGGAGCGGGTGCTCATCAGCTGGCCCTGCAGGCGGTAGCCGGCGTCTTCGCGCCGCAGGGCCAGGAGGGTGGAGTCGGCGTTGACGGTGTCGCTCGCCTGGGTGGGGGTGTCCAGCACCGACACGCGCCGCCCGTCCTCGTGGCGCAGGGCGAGCGTCCAGCCTTGGGTGGCCAGCGGGTTGGCCTCGTCGGCGCCGAGGCGCCACTGGCCGCCGAAGGCCGTGCGCTGGCCGGGCAGGCGGCGAAAGCCGTTGGCCGGCAGGAAGTCGAGCCGGCCGGGTTGGCCGGTGCTGGCCTGCAGCTGCAGGCCGCGGCCCGGGTTCTCCCATTCGGCGCTGGCGCCCTGCAGCAGCGCGCCGGGCACGAAGACGCGCGCCGGCAGGCGCAGGATGCCCGGCATGGGCGGGTTGATGACGCCCAGTTCGTGGCTGGCCAGCCAGCCGCCGTCCAGCGGCATGGCGCGCTGGCGCAGCGTCAGCGTGCCGCTGCTGTCGGCCGGGGCGTAGGTGCCGTCGATGGACAGGCTGCCGTGGTTGGGCGTTTCCAGCAGCCCATACAGGCCGTAGCCGATGCGGGTGCGGCGCTGTTGGTCGAAGGGCTGCGAGCCCACGCGCGCTTCCAGCCGCAGGTAGCGCGGCCAGCCGTCGCGGTCGTAGGGGTAGTCGGCGGCGGTGTCCGCCGGTTCGGGCGGCAGGTTCTCGATCACGCGGTCCACGTAGGGCGCGGCGGCGCCGGCGGGCGGGGCCTCGCCGGTCTGGGCGCCCAGCCAGGGCGCCCAGGCGCCCAGGAGGATCAGCAGGCCGAGGCGCGCACGCGGCATCGGGGCCTTCACGGCGCGAAGCGGGCGTCCAGCGGCAGGCGGTTCTTGCCCCACTCCAGTTGGCCCTTGACCGTCAGCGGAAAGCGCAACTCGGGCGCGGGCTTGCCGTTCTCCGGCACCGGGAGGATCGCCACCGCGCGCGTCTCGCCCGGCAGGATGGGCAGGTCGGCCGGCGCCATCTCCACGCGCGTGCCGAGGGCGTCGGTGCCATTGACGAAGCCTTCCAGCCGGCCGTGGGCATTGCCGCTGTTGCGCACGTCGACCACGGCGGTGGGCTGGCCCTGCACCGTGACCACGCGCGTGCCGGTGATGGCCAGCTGCGGCGCGGCGTCGCCGATGCTGGCGTAGACGATCACGCCGATGCGCCCGCCCACGGGGAAGTTCAGGTCGCCCTGCACGCGCGTGGTGTCCAGGCCTTCGATCATCAGCGCGAAGCGGCACTCGCGCGCTGGCGTGCCTGGCGGCGGCGTGATCTCGAAGCGGTAGCGGTAGCGTGCGCCGGGCTCGATGGTGAGCTCGCGCCGCTCGATCGCCACCCAGGGGCGGCAGCTGTCGGGCGCCAGGGCGTCGCTGAAATCCACGGACTGGTCGGCGCGCAGGCTCCAGTCGTTCGTGTAGAGGCGGTAGCTGCCCTTCTGCAGGCCCGCGTGCTGGATCTCCACCACCTGGCGCGAGGCCTCGCCGGCGTTGAGCCGCAGCTCGAAGCGGGGCGGTGTGATGTAGGCGGCGAAGCCCTGCGCCCCGGCGGGGGCGGCCTGGAGGGTGAGCGCGCCGGCCCCGGCGGCGAGCAGCAGGCGTGTCAAGGAGGCGATGCGCATGGGGCGTTCAGTCCACGTCCAGTTCGAAATGGAAGTCCAGGCGGCGGCTGTTGGAGGTCCAGTCCGGGTTGGCGCGCAGGCGCACCTGCAGCTGGTCCTGCAGCGTCGGTCCGGGGATGGGGCCGGCGTAGACCAGGGCCCGCTCGCCGGACAGCAGCCGCCCGGCCAGCAGCCGGCCCTGGGTGGTCCAGACGGCCTCGACGCGGGAGGCCTGGTCCGAGGGCAGCACCATGTAGACGCGCCCGCTGCGGCCCGCCCACGGGCCCGTGTCGATGCGCACGTTCACGCGCAGCCAGGCCTCCATGCCCTGCCCGAAGGGCTGGCCGGGCTTCAGCGGCAGCCACTGCATCTGCACATTGGGCGGCACGGTGTAGCTCTGGCTGTCGTCCAGGCGGTGCGGGTTGGCCGCCGCCGGCAGGGCCAGGGCGGCGCCCAGCAGGGCGCTGGCCAGGCAGGCCATGGGTCGCGCGCGGCTCATGGCGCGCTCAGGGTGTAGGTCACCCGCCCGTTGTAGGTGCCCGCCGCGCGCACGGCGTTGTTGGCGTAGCTGAAGGTGTGGCAGTTCTCGATGTAGGTGTTGCCGGGCACCGTGGCGAGGGTCTGCGTGGCGCCGCTGAAGGTGCCGGCGGGGATCACGTTGGGCACGCCGCTGCCCGGGGCCGAGACGGTCCAGCTGATTTCGGTGAAGGGGATCGTGTCGCCCGCGGCGCTGGTGAGGTTGGCGGGCGAGGTGACGCCCAGCGTGGCGCTGGCCGAGCCGCCGTTGCGGCGGTAGCCGGCGCCCACCATCACCTGGCTGGACGGCGTCGGGCAGGTGTTGTTGCCGTCACCGTACAGGCTGGTGGACTGGGTGCTGTTGCTGGTCATGGCCAGGTCGGTGCCGTTGCCCAGCTGGGCCGCCGGCACCGTGACCTGCACCAGGTTGATCGCGCCGTTGGTGCCCGTGGCGCCGTTGAAGTTGCCATTGGCATTGCTCACCGAGCCATTGCCCACGTGCAGGAACAGGCGGCGGCTGCCGGAACTGACGCTCAGCGACCAGGCGTGGGCGGCGGCCATTTCCGCCAGGCCCAGCAGCAGCAGGCCGGCTCCGGCGGCGGTTCTCAGGGTGCGCGAGGGCGCGGCGCGCGGCATGGTGTCTCGGGGCCTAGGGCTTCCAGGGCGGCTCGTGGAGCGTCCCATCGGGGGGCGGATGGGGTGGGGAGGCCGGGCGAAGAGGGATGGTGTGCCCCCTTCGTTCGCCGGCGCTGGCCGGGGGCCAGGCGTCACAGCGTGGTGAACCGCTGCGGCCGGGCCCGCGCCTTCAGGGCATGGACGCGGTGTAGGTGACGCGGCCGTTGGTGGTGCCGTAGGTGCCGGGGGCCACCACGGCCGAGTTGGCGTAGCTGAAGGTCCAGTTGGCCGAGCGGTCCGTGACCTTGGTGCCGGAGGACAGGGAGACGTTGCTCGCCGCGCCCGCGCCGGTGTTCGGGATGACCGGGCTGGGCAGCGTGGCGGCCTGGTTGCTGGTGGCGGTGATCTCGGACCACGCGATGGTGTCGGCGCTGGCGTTGGTCAGTGCGCCGGTGGTGGAGGCCGCCAGGGTGATCTGGCCGTTGTTGCCGATCACCCGCACCGGCACCACGTTGCCGGTGATGGTGCCGGCCGCCGCGCCGGTGCCGACGGCCGCCGGGTTGGCGGTGAAGTCGAAAGTGACCGTGTCGATGGTGGTGTTGTTGGCCGGGGTCGCGGCGGCGGCGCCGGTGCCCACGCCCAGGAACAGCACGCGCGGCACGATGACGCGGAAATCCAGGCGGGCGGCGGCGTTGCCGGCGCCGGTGACCAGCTGGGATTCGGCCGAGGCCATCAGGGGGGTGGCCAGGGCCAGGGCCAGGGCCGAGCGGAGCAGCAGGGAGTTCTTCACAAGGGTTCCTTCAGGTCTGAAAGATGGAGTACTTTATGGCGTACCACTTTGGTTCAATGTTGGGCCGAATACTAGGCGCCGAAACTCCCTGTGACAATTCATCAGACAGGAAAAAGTCCCGTTTTTCAAGCACTTGAGGCACATAGGTGACTTAGCGGTCGAAATTCGACCACAGGTGGGTGACGGTTGTGCTCAAGTTTTGACGGGTATTGCCGTGTGCGTACCTTTGTCCGGCAAGCCGTCAGGCAAAGGCAGTGCGCCACCGGCCGGGGCCTCGGCCCGCCAACGGCCGATCCCGTCGCGCTGGCGCGCGTGACCGGGCTACAGCAGCACGGTGTCGGTGCGCAGCGGCCAGCGCCCGGCGAATTCGGCGCCGAACCGGTGTTCGATCTGCACCGCATAGGTGCCCTGGCGCAGCGTGCACAGGCGCCAACCGTCCCCGTGGGCCTGCAGCGACACCGCCTCGCCGCCGACCGCGCGCAGTTCCCAGGCGGCGGAGGAGGCGCCGGGCACCCGGCGGGTGAGCTCGACGCAAGCGCCCTGGCGGACATTGGTGTGCAGCACGATGCGCTGCAGGGCCGTGATGGGCCCCGACCCCGCCGCCAGCGTGGACGGGTGGCTGTTCTCGAGGATGTTCACCACCGGAGGAACCGTCACGCGGATACTGACCCGGGCCGACGCGCTGGGCCGGTTCCGGGCGACGGTGGATTCCGGCCAGGCGGCCGGCGACAGCAGGGACAGGGCCAGCAGGACGGCCTGCGCGTGAACTCGGCGAGGGTGTGCCATGTCCCGGTTCTCGACCCGCCGGCCGAGAACTTGAACCTGGCCGGGCTCACGGCAAGGTGGCCTCGATCTTGAAGGCGCCCTCGTCCCAGTCCAGGGTGCCCGACACCCGCAAGGGGAAGCGCAGCGGCGCGGTGGCGCCGTCCTTGCCGCGCGCGGCCAGGGCCAGGGTGCGTGTCTGGCCCGGCAGCACGGGCGCGCCCTCGGGCACCAGTTCCAGGGCCTTGCCGTCGGCATCGCGCACGGTCAGCGCGCCGTCGAGCCGCCCATGGGCGTCGCCGAGGTTGCGCACCACCAGCACCGGGCGCCGCTGGTTCTTCAGGCTGTCGGTGCCGATGCGCACCAGCTCCAGCTGCGGCCTGGCGCCGCCCACGGCCACGTACACGGTGATCGCGATGCGCCCGCTGATGGGCAAGCTGAGCGCCGAGCCGCCGCTGTTGAGGGCCGTCACCTGGGCCGGGTCCACGCCCTCGATGGCGATCATGAAGCGGCACTCGCCCCGGGGCGCGTCGGCCGGCACCGACACCTGGAAGCGGTACGGCTCGTTGGCGCGCGCGCCCAACTGCCGCGTTCGGCGCTCCAGCGCCACCCAAGGCCGGCAGCTGCCGGGCAGCAGCTCGGGGTGGAACTGCAGTTCGCCAGCCTCGGTCAGCGACCAGTCCATGGTGCGAAAGGCCAGCGTATTGACCTGGGTGCCGACGTTGTAGATGCGCAGGGACTGGCCCAGGCGCTCGCCCGGCTGGGCCTGCAGCTCCAGCCGGGACGGCGAGGCGGCGACCTCGAAAGGCGCCGTCGCCGGCTGGGCCAGCGCAGCGCCGCACAGCAGCGGCGCCGCCAGGCCCAGGGCGAGGCGCCCGGCCCCGAGGGGCCGCCGACGCCAGAGGGGGGGACAAGCGGTGGGCATGGAGAACTCCTGGGCGTCTAGGGCGTGGCGGCCGAGAACGTGATCCGGCCGGTGTAGACACCGGCGACCGGCGAGGCGGCGGGGGTGTAGCGGAAGGTCCAGTTCGCGGCCCGGTAGGTGAGCAGGGCGGGCGCGGCCGAGGTGCCGCTGCCCCCGGGGCTGACGTTGACGCTGCTGCCGATGCCGCTGTCGGGGATGGGCGGCGCGGGCAGGCTGGCGCTGTCGGAGCTCAGGCCGATCCGCGACATCGGGATCTGGTGCGGGCCGTTGGCCAGCGGGCCGCTGGTTTGGGCGCTGAGCTGGATCTGGCCGACGTTGCCACGCACCTCCACCGGCAGGGCGACGGCCTCGGGGGCGCCATAGGTCGGCGCGGCGCCGGGAACGTGCCAGGGGGTGAGCGTGAAGTCCACGCCGCTCAGGGTGGCGCTGGCCGAGGGCCCGCCGCCGTTGTCGGTGCCCGCGTGCGAGCCGCCGGCGCCGACGCGCAGGAAGATCATGCGGTCGATGCCGAGCTCGAAATTCAAGCGGGCGCCGGTGGTGATGCGGCCGCCGGCGCCTTGCGACTGCGTTTGTTCGGCCTGCACCGCCGGCGGTGCCAGCAGGCTGGCCGAGACGGCGAGGCAGGGCCAGAGCCTCATGGCAGGGTCACCAGCTCGAAGCCGGGTTCGATGCCGAAGGCGCCCCCGTTCCACGGGCCCAAGGCGTCGAGCTCGAGTTCCAGTTCGAGGTCGATCGCCAGCGGCGTCAGCGGGGCCGTGATGGTGCCGCTCCAGATCGGCTGGCGTTGGCCGGGCCCGAGCTGGCCGTCCAGGGCGCCGTCCAGGCCGCGCCAGCGAAAAACCAGGCCATTGCTGCGCTGCAGGCCGTTCACCAGGGGCGGCAGCACGATGTCGATGCGCGCGCGTCGCAGCAGGAAGCCGCCGGTGCCCAGCCGGTACTCGACCCGGCCGAAGCGGGCCAAGGCCCGCCGCGCGAAGGGATTGAGCGCGAGCGCCTGGCCGTTTTCGTCGGTGACCTGCCGGGCGGCCACGCGCTGTCGCGGCGAGGCGGCGCTGTCCAGCCGGTGGGGGACTTGCGCCCGCGCCAGACCGGGGGCGCCGCAGACGATCGCGGTCGCGATGCAGAGGGCGTGGCAACAGCGTTTCACGCTACTCGATCACGGCGGTGAAGGTGACCGTGCCGCGGTAGCGGCCGGCCGGGTACAGGGTGGTGTTGCCGTAGCTGAACACCAGGGTGTTGGCGACCTCGACCGACCGGTTGGTGAAGCAGCAGATCATGCCGACCAGCTGCTGCGCGGTGCCGCCATCGAAGCCGCCGCTTTGAATGTCCCAGCCGGCATAGCCTGGCGCGGACTCCCGTTCGTGCGAAACCCAGCGGACGGTGGTGAACGGGATCACGGTGCTGCCGCAGCCGCTGCCGGCCACGCAGGCCATGCCGGCGGCCGAGTCGACGAGCAGCCTGAGGGTCTGGTTGCCGGAGGCCCATTGGCCGCGCAGGCGCACGCGCACGCCGCCGCTGGGCGTGGTGGCCGGGGCCAGCGCGTCGGGCACACCCGGCACGGCCTGGGGCGTGGGGCTGGTGTGGGCCCCGGTGACCCGAAAGCCGACGGTGTTGACGGTGCCGGCGCTGGCGCCCACCTGCAGTTGAATGAAGCGCGGGCTGGCCAGGTCAAAGAAGGTGAGCACGGCCGACGCCGGACCACAGGCCAGCGCGAGGCCGAGCAGGGTCAGCGCGCCGCGGACGCGCGACAGGCGGGCGCCGGGGCGGGGCTTCGGGGCGCGGAGCCCCCGGGGGGCGGATGGCAGGCACTGCATGGCCGGATCACGGGAAGAGGGCCAGCCGGGCCCGCGGGCGCCGGCTGGCCGATGGTCGGATCCGGGCGGCGCGGGATGCGCCGCCCGGGCCCGATCAGAGCGCCGAGGCGGTGTAGGTCACCGTCTGCGAGAAGGCACCGGCGCTGGCGGCCGCGGCGGCGGCGGCGTCCACGCTGTAGGTCCAGGTGCCGGTCTGCAGCGTATTGGCCGGGATCGGCTGGGTCGTGAAGCCGCCGGTGTTGGCGCCGGGGTGCTGCAGCGAATCGGCCGCGTTGGCGCTGACCAGGATGCTGGCGGCGGTGAGGCCGGTGGTGCCGGTGTCGGGCGTGCTCACCGCGCCGGTGAGGGTGGCGCCGCTGGCGTTGGTCCAGGCGAAGGCGTTCAGGCCGGCGACGGTCGAGGCGGTGAAGGTGGGCGCGGAACCGTCCCAGGCGAAGCCTTGGCTGTCGCCGTTGCCGAAGGTGCTCGAGCTGGGCGTGAGCGCGATGTCGACGTTGTCGACGGTGGCGCCGGCGGAGCCGACGCGCAGCATGATCAGCTTCGGGATCGAGACGTTCACGTTCACGCGGGCGGTGGCGCTGACCGCGCCGGTGCCGGCCGAGTTGTAGCCATAGGTGCTTTCGGCGTGCAGCGCCTGGGTGCTGAGCAGGGCGGCGGCTGCGGCGGCGGTGGCGGTGAGCAGTCGGGCGGGAGATTTCATGGATGTCCTATGAAAAGCAGGAAGGGAAACAAGAAACCAGCGGGGCTGGCGACGAACCGGACAAGCCTCCGGTGGGCATGGGCGCTTAGGTGAACTTCATCGCGGCGGCCTCATTCGGGGGTGCTCACTGGGGGCTGACCACCCCCAGCGGGGCGATGGCCTCGCCGCGCAGCGGCACATCGACGACGGTGCGGCTCTGCGGGCCTTCGCCCCAGGGCAGCGGTATGGATTCGGGGCGCAGGCTCAGGCGCTGGCTGCCGGTGCGCACCTGCGCGAATTCGAAGCGGCCGCGCGGATCGGTGACGGCGCGCTCGCGGTTGTTGAGCAGCACTTCCACGCCCGGCACGCCGGCCTCGTTGGCCTGCTGCACGCCGTCCCGGTTGGCGTCGAGAAAGACCACGCCGCCGATGCGGCCCGCGCCCGCGCCGTGCGCCGCGCCGGCGGTGTCGGAGAACCCCCGGCCGCGCTGGCCTTCGTAGCGCAGGTAGACGAGGGCGGTGCGCTCATGGCTGCGGCTGACCGCGACCGTGCCCGGCAGCAGGGCCTGGGGATCGATCTGGAGGGTGGCCTGGTTGAGCAGCAGCGAAGCGCCCAGGCGCCAGCCGGGCGTGAGCTGCTTTTCGGCCTGCACGGCCCCGGCCAGTCCTCGTGAGGTGCTGAGGTTGCCGCTGCGCGAGGTGTAGCGCAGGTTCAGCGACAGGTCCCAGGCGCCCTGGGTGCGGGTCCGCAGGTCCAGCCCGGCCGTGGGGTAGGTGTTCGCCTGGTCCAGGCTCTGGTCGCGCGCCCAGCCCAGGGTGGTGCGCAGGCTGGTGTTGTCGGTTTCCCGGTCGTTGGGCAGCCAGTCCTGTTCCCACTCGATTTCCTCGCCGGTGGCGGCCGGCCCGTTGGACACCAGCGCCTGGTTGCGCCGGACCGTCAGCCGCCAGCGGCTGTCGCCATGGCCCGCCCAGCGCGTCTGGTAGTAGGCGCTGGCGCAGAGGCTGTCGCTGCCGGTGGTGTCGCTGGCCGACCGCGTCTGCTGCAGCTGCAGGTAGCCGCCCCAGTTGCTGCGGCGGTCGAGCCGGTGGTTCCAGTTGAGCGACAGGCCTGTGCCGCTGCGCTCGCCCAGGCCCCAGGCCGCGCCGCTGTCGTACCGCTCGTGGCTGAAGCCCATGCCCCAGTACAGGCGCGTGCCACTGACGTCCATGCGCCAGTGGGCGCCGCTCGCGCCGTCGGCCACCAGCTGATCGCCGAAGCGCAGCTGCGGTTGCGTGGAAAACAGGCCGCCTTCATGGCGGTACGACCCGATCTGCCAGGTGCCTTCGACGAAGGTGCCCGAGGAGCGCGCCACGGACCCGTCCGCGCGCGTGTCGTGGCTGCCGAGCAGTGTCAGGCGCAGGCGGTGGTCGCCGCTGTCGAGCACCTGGTGGCCCTGGCCGATGGCGAGTGCGTAGCCGGCGCTGTCGATCAGGCCGCGGCGGCCGTCGGGGAACAAGGTCAAGGTGTCCGTGGTCCGGTTGACCTGGGCGGCGGCATAGCGCTGGTCCTCGAAGCGCCGTGTCAGCCCCAGCCAGGAGAGTGCGCCGCCCAGCGGCTCGACGCTGGCATAGGGACCGCCTTCGAACTGGCCCCGCCGGCCCCAGCCGGCACGCACATCGGTGATGTCGGTGAACACCCGCAGCGAAGCGCCACGCAGCACGCTGTTGCCCAGGCTCAGCCGCTGGCCGCGGGTCAGGCCGTCGGTGACCTCGCTGTGGAGATCGCCCAGGCCGATGTCGGCGAAGCTGGACGGCGAAAGCGGCAGGCCCAGGTTGCGCAGGGTCAGCCGGGCGCCGCTGGTCGATTGGGCCGCGGCGTTGAACGCGCCCCAGGCGCCCAGGGCCGTGTCCCCGCTGTGGCGTCGCGCATCGGCGGACACCTGCCACTGGCCGTGGCTCAGCGTTTCCTGCTGGTATTGCAGGCGCAGGCCCGACTCGCTCAGGTGCTGCGGTGCGGCGCCGGATGGCTGCCGCTGCGTCCAGTTCAGCTGGGTTTCCACCAGCCAGTACCGCAGGCCTGGGGGTTCCGTGTCGGTGGGGTTCGCCTCGCCACCCAGCAAGGGCCCGTCGTCGGCGCTCAGAAACTGGTCGTCGTAGGCGGGCGGTTGGCGGCGCGCGAGCTCGCGCAGGCGCTCCTGTTCGGCCTGGAGGCGGTCAAGCGATTGGATCTGCGCGCCACCGCCCGGTGCGGCCTCGGGCGCGGGGGCCTGGCCCCAGGCGGCGGTGCTCACCAGTGCCCCCACGGCGAGCGAGCGCCATCGCCCCGGCCGTGGGGCCAGGCGACCAGGGCGCGGTGCGGCGGCACGGGCAAGGCGGGGCATGAAGTGTGGCGGCACATGGGGCGCGGACTGTGTGGGGGGCCCTGGGCGCCCGGGCGACAGCCGGAGGCGGCCAGGTGGCGCACAAAGAAGACGGCGGCGACGATGCTTCAAAAGTAGTCATTTAGACCCCATTTTTTGATTGGGCGGCGTGTTTTCTGGGCTGAGAGTCGCGGGGATCGTGCCTGGGCATTAGGTCTTTAGGCCGAGTTCTTCGGCAGGGTCGCGAAGTGGCTCAGGGGCAGCGCGCCGCCCGCCTTGACCTCTCCCAGGGAGAAGCTGGTGTGCAGGTCCTTGACGTTGGGCAGGTTGAGCAGGACCTCGCGCGCGAAGGCGCTGAAGTGGTGCAGGTCGCGACTCACCACCTGCAGCTCGAAGGTGCCGGAGCCGCTGATGTAGTGGCAGGCCACCACCTCGGGAATGGCGCGGATGGCCTGTTCGAGCTGGCGCGTGGTGTCGCCGTTGTTGCGGTCGGCGTCCAGCCGCACGAAGGCCAGTACCCCCAGGCCCAGCTTGTCGCGGTCGAGCACGGCGCGGTAGCCCTGGATGAAGCCCCGCTCTTCCAGTGAGCGCACGCGCCGCCAGCAAGGCGCCGGCGACAGGCCCACGCGCTGCGCGAGCTCGGCATTGGTGAGGCGGCCGTCGGCTTGCAGTTCTTGCAGAATCGCGAGGTCGAACTTATCCAGTGTTTCCATGATGGGCAGAAAGAAGAAATATTCTTTCTGGATGATGCGAATTCCGGGCATGAAAAGCAAACACCTATCGGAAGCTGGGGCATACACTGCGCGGCAGACTGGGGGCCGGCCCCTACCCGGGGCCGGCCCCCGCACGCCTGCGTCCACGAGACGCCCCGCCCACGAAGGAGACAGAACATGAACGCGCCGCTGCCCGAGCACATCCGCCAGGCCCTGGAAACCGTCACCCTGGACGACAAATACACGCTGGACCACGGTCGCGCCTTCATGAGCGGGGTGCAGGCCCTGGTGAAGCTGCCCATGCTGCAGCGCCAGCGCGACGCCCTGATCGGCAAGAACACGGCGGGGTTCATCAGCGGCTACCGTGGCTCGCCGCTGGGGGGCTACGACCAGTCCCTGCAGAAAGCGGCGCCGCACCTCAAGAAGCAGAACATCGTCTTCCAGCCCGGCGTGAACGAGGAGCTGGCGGCCACGGCGCTGTGGGGCACGCAGCAGCTGGGCTTCGCGCCCCCGGGCACGAACCGCTTCGATGGCGTTTTCGGCATCTGGTACGGCAAGGGCCCGGGCGTGGACCGCTGCTCCGACGTGTTCAAGCACGCCAACATGGCCGGCACCAGCCCCTGGGGCGGCGTGATCGCGGTGGCCGGCGACGACCACGTGGCCAAGAGCTCCACCGCGGCGCACCAGAGCGACCACATCTTCAAGGCCTGCGGCCTGCCGGTGTTCTTTCCGGCCAGCGTGCAGGACATCCTGGACCTGGGCCTGCACGCCTTCGCCATGAGCCGCTTCTCTGGCGTGTGGACGGGCATGAAGACCATTCAGGAGATCGTCGAATCGAGCTCCACCGCGCTGATCGATCCCGAGCGTGTGCAGATCGTGGTCCCCGAGTTCGAGATGCCGCCCGGCGGCCTGCACATCCGCTGGCCCGACCACGCGCTGGAGCAGGAGGCCCGCCTGTTCGACCACAAGTGGTACGCGGCCCTGGCCTACGTGCGCGCCAACAAGCTCAACCACAACGTGGTGGCCGGCCCCAACGACCGCTTCGGCGTCATCGCCAGCGGCAAGGCCTACAACGACACGCGCCAGGCGCTGGTGGACCTCGGCCTGGACGACGCCACCTGCCGCCGCATCGGTTTGCGCGTGCACAAGGTGGCGGTGGTGTGGCCGCTGGAGGCACAGACCACGCGCGAGTTCGCCACTGGCCTGCGCGAGATCCTGGTGGTGGAGGAAAAGCGCCAGGTCATCGAGTACCAGCTGAAGGAAGAGCTCTACAACTGGCGGCCCGACGTGCGCCCCAACGTGCTCGGCAAGTTCGACGAGTCCGAGGGCGACTTCAGCGGCGGCGAGTGGTCGCGGCCCAACCCCAGCGCCAACACCCTGTTGCGCGCCAAGGCCGACCTCAACCCCGCGCTGATCGCGCGCGCCATCGCCCGGCGCCTGAAGAAGCTGGGCAATGTGCCCGAGGACGTGATGGCGCGCATCGACGCGCAGCTGGCCATCCTCGACGCCCAGGAGCGTTCGCTGCAGACCCTGTTGACCCAGGGCGTGCCCGGCGCCGAGCGCCAGCCCTGGTTCTGCTCCGGCTGCCCGCACAACACCAGCACCAAGGTGCCCGAGGGCTCGCGCGCCATGGCCGGCATCGGCTGCCACTTCATGAGCATCTGGATGGACCGCGCCACCGTGGGCTTCACCCAGATGGGCGGCGAGGGCGTGCCCTGGGTGGGCCAGCAGCCCTTCAGCACCGACAAGCACATGTTCGCCAACCTCGGCGACGGCACCTACTTCCACTCGGGCATCCTGGCGATCCGCCAGAGCATTGCCTCGGGCGTGAACATTACCTACAAGATCCTCTACAACGACGCCGTGGCCATGACCGGTGGCCAGCAGGTGGGCGAGCGCCCCGAGGGCCACAGCGTGGTGCAGATCGCGCAGAGCATGCGCGCCGAGGGGGTGAAGAAGATCACCATCGTCACCGACGAACCCGAAAAATACGATGGCGTGACGGGCATTCCCGACGGCATCGCCATTCAGCACCGCGACACGCTGGACGCCGTGCAGCGCGAGTTCCGCGAGATCGAGGGCACCACGGTCATCATCTACGACCAGACCTGCGCCACCGAGAAGCGCCGCCGCCGCAAGCGCGGCACGATGGCCGAGCCGAACCAGCGCGTGGTCATCAATGAGCTGGTGTGCGAGGGCTGCGGCGACTGCGGCGAGAAGTCCAACTGCCTGTCGGTGGAGCCGCTGGAGACGCCCTTCGGCCGCAAGCGCCAGATCAATCAGAGCACCTGCAACAAGGACTTCTCCTGCGTGAACGGCTTCTGCCCGAGCTTCGTCACGGTCGAGGGCGGCCAGCTGCGCAAGAAGAAGGGCACGGCCAATGCCGGGTGGGAGGGCGGCGCGCTGCCGCACCCGACGCTGCCCGCGCTGGGGCACGACGCCTGGGGCATCATCGTTGCCGGCGTGGGCGGCACGGGCGTCATCACCATCGGCCAGCTGCTGGGCGTGGCCGCGCACCTGGAAGGCAAGGGCATCGTCACGCAGGACGCAGCGGGCCTGGCACAAAAAGGCGGCGCCACCTGGAGCCACGTGCTGATCGGCGACTCGCAGGAGCGCATCCGCACCACGCGCGTCTCGGCCGCCTCGGCCGACCTGGTCATCGGCTGCGACCCCATCGTGGCCGCCAACAAGGAGACCTGGCAGCGCCTGCGCGAAGGTCGCACGCACGTGGCCCTCAACAGCAGCGCCACGCCCACGGCGGCTTTCGTGAAGAACCCCGACTGGATGAGCCCCGCGCAGGCCTGCGTGGACACCCTGGTCAACCACCTGGGCGGCGAAGCGGTTGGTGTGGTCGATGCCGAAACCATCGCCACCCGCCTGCTCGGCGACAGCCTGTACACCAACCCGCTGATGCTGGGCTACGCCTGGCAGAAGGGCTGGATCCCGCTGGGCCAGGCCGCGCTGATGCGCGCGATCGAACTCAACGCCGTGGCGGTGGAGCAGAACAAGGCCGCCTTCGAGTGGGGCCGCCGCGCCGCGCACGACCTGCCGGCCGTGCGGGCCGCCTGCGGTCTGGCCGGTTCGGCCGCCCAGGTCATCCAGTTTCAGCCGCGTGAGACGCTGGAGCAGCTCATCGCCCGCCGGGCCGACTTCCTCACCGGCTACCAGAACGCGTCCTATGCCCGCGAGTACCGCGACTTCGTCGAGCGCGTGCGCCAGGCCGAGTCGCAGGCCCTGGGCAAGACCGCGCTGAGCGAGGCGGTGGCGCGCTCGCTGTTCAAGCTCATGGCCTACAAGGACGAGTACGAAGTGGCGCGCCTGCACACCGACGCCGCCTTCCACGACAAGATCGCGGCCCAGTTCGAAGGCGACTTCTCGCTCAAGGTTCACCTGGCGCCGCCGCTGTTCGCCAAGAAGAACGAGCGCGGCGAGCTGGTCAAGCGGCCCTACGGTCCCTTCATGTTCACGGCCTTCCGCTGGCTGGCGAAGTTCAAGGGCCTGCGCGGCGGCGCGTTCGATCCCTTCGGCCGCACCGCCGAGCGCCGCATGGAGCGCGCCCTGATCGCCCAGTACCGCGCCGACGTCGAGGCCCTGCTGTCCGGGCTCACGCCCGACAGCCAGGCGCTGGCGCTGGAGATCGCGCGCCTGCCCGAGCAGATCAAGGGCTTTGGCCACGTGAAGGAGCGCCACGCCCAGGCCGCCGCCGCGCGGCGCGAGGCGCTGCTGGCGCGCTGGCGTGAGGGCGCCGCCGCGGCGCCGGCGCGCCAGGCCGCCTGAGGCGGCGGCGGCTTCAGCGGTTGGGAAACCCGCCTCTGTCAAGGGGGCGGCATACAATCGCCGGTTGTTCTGAACCCGCTGGAGACCGCCTGTGTTGATTTCCCCCGCCTACGCCCAAGCCGCCTCTGGCGGCACCGAGTCCACCCTGCTGGGCCTGCTGCCCCTGGTGTTGATGTTCGTGGTGCTGTACTTCGTCATGATCCGCCCGCAGCTCAAGCGCCAGAAGGAGCACAAGGCCATGATCGAGGCCGTGGCCAAGGGCGACGAGATCGTCACCGCCGGTGGCTTCCTCGGCAAGGTGTCCAAGATCGGCGACACCTACATCGGTGTGGAACTTGCCGCCGGCCTGGAAGTCCAGATGCAGCGCACCGCCGTCGTGCAGGTGCTGCCCAAGGGCACGATCAAGTAAACCCCGCACGGGCCGGCTGACACCGGCCCGTGTCCCCGTCAAGGGGGCCACGCGAGCGGACCGGCGCAGGCCGGTCCGCCGCGTTTCTGACCAAGACCTCGCGAGCGCCGAAGGCCCTGTATGAACCGATACCCGCTGTGGAAGTACGCGATCATCGTGATCGCCCTGTTGGTCGGCGCGATCTACGCGCTGCCCAACCTGTTCGGCGAGGCGCCGGCGGTGCAGGTGTCGGCGGCCAAGGCCACGGTGCGCGTGGACACGGGCACCGTCGCGCGGGTCGAGCAGGCGCTGTCGGCGGCCTCGATCACCCCCAGCGCGCTCTCGCTCGAAGGCGGCTCGGTGCGCGCGCGCTTCGATGACACCGATACCCAGCTGAAGGCGCGCGATGCCATCGACCGCGCGCTCAACACCGACGCCGCCGATCCCAGCCATGTGGTGGCGCTGAACCTGGTGCCGCGCACGCCGGCCTGGCTGTCGGCCCTGCACGCCCGCCCCATGTACCTGGGCCTGGACCTGCGCGGCGGCGTCCACTTCATGCTGCAGGTGGACATGAAGGCCGCGCTGGAGCGCCGCGCCGACGTGCTGGCCACCGACCTGCGCAACGCCCTGCGCGAAAAGAACATCCGCCACGGCGGCATCCAGCGCAGCGGCCAGACCATCGAGCTGCGCGTGCGCGACGAGGCCACGCGCAACGCGGTGGTCGACCTGGTGCGGGCGCAGTTCACCGAGCTGGTGCTGAACGAGACGGCCGAGGGCAGCGACACGCGCATCACCGCGACCATCCGCCCCGAGGCCGCGCGCGCCGTGCAGGACCAGGCGCTCAAGCAGAACATGACCACCCTGCACAACCGGATCAACGAGCTCGGCGTGGCCGAGCCGGTGATCCAGCAGCAGGGCGCCGACCGCATCGTGGTGCAGCTGCCGGGCGTGCAGGACACCGCCAAGGCCAAGGACATCCTGGGTCGCACCGCCACGCTGGAGGTGCGCCTGGTCGACGAGAGCGCCGATGGACTGGCCGCCGAGCGCGGCACGGGGCCGGTGCCTTTCGGCTCCGAGCGCTACCTGGAGCGCAACGGCCGTCCCGTCATCGTCAAGCGCGAGGTGCTGCTCACCGGCGAGAACCTCACCGACGCGCAGGCCGGCTTCGACGGCCAGTCGCACGAGCCCGCGGTGCACCTCACGCTCGACAGCAAGGGCTCGCGCATCTTCCGCGACGTCACGCGCGACAACGTGGGCAAGCGCATGGCCATCATCCTGTTCGAGAAGGGCAAGGGCGAGGTCGTGACGGCACCCGTGATCCGCACCGAGATCGGTGGCGGGCGCGTGCAGATTTCCGGCGCCATGACCACCATGGAGGCCAGCGACACCGCGCTGCTGCTGCGCGCGGGCTCGCTGGCCGCGCCGATGGAGATCATCGAGGAGCGCACCATCGGCCCCAGCCTGGGCGCCGAGAACATCTCCAAGGGCTTCCACAGCGTGACCTGGGGCTTCTTGGTGGTGGCGGCCTTCATGTGCGTCTACTACATGATGTTCGGCGTGTTCTCCGCCATCGCGCTGGGCGTCAACGTGCTGCTGCTGGTGGCCGTGCTGTCCATGCTGCAGGCCACGCTCACCCTGCCCGGCATGGCGGCCATGGCGCTCGCGCTGGGCATGGCCATCGATGCCAACGTGCTCATCAACGAGCGGGTGCGCGAGGAGCTGCGCCGTGGGGCCACGCCGCAGGCGGCCATCAACGCGGGCTATGACCGCGCCTGGGCGACCATCTTCGACTCCAACGTGACCTCTCTGATCGCGGGCCTGGCGCTGCTGCTGTTCGGCTCGGGCCCGGTGCGCGGCTTCGCCGTGGTGCATTGCCTGGGCATTCTCACCAGCATGTTTTCCGCCGTGTTCTTCTCGCGCGGCCTGGTGAACTTCTGGTACGGCCGCCAGAAGAAGCTCAAGACCATCTCCGTCGGCACGGTGTGGCGCCCCGAGGGCGACGCCACCCCCGCCAAGGCCGACTGACCCCCGCACCCGGAGCCCACGATGGAGTTCTTCCGCATCCGCCGCGACATCCCGTTCATGCGGCACGCGATCGTGCTGAACGCGATCTCGTTCATCACTTTCCTGCTGGCCGTGTTCTTCCTCGTGACGCGCGGCCTGCACCTGTCGGTGGAATTCACCGGCGGCACCGTGGTCGAGGTGGCCTACGAGCAGCCGGCCGACCTCACCGCCGTGCGGCGCGTGGTCGAGGACCTGGGCTACCTCGAGGTGCCCGTGCAGAACTTCGGCAGTTCGCGCGACGTGCTGCTGCGCCTGCCCGCCGTGCAGGGACAAAGCTCCGGTCAGCAGGCCGAGGCCCTGTTCGCCGCGCTCAAGGCCCAGAACCCGGCCGTCACGCTCAGCCGCACCGAGTTTGTCGGGCCCCAGGTGGGCGAGGAGCTGCTGCACAACGGCCTGATCGCCCTGGCCCTGGTCATCGGGGGCATCATCATCTACCTGGCCGTCCGCTTCGAGTGGAAATACGCGGTCTCGGCCATCATCGCCAACCTGCACGACGTGGTCATCATCCTGGGCTTCTTCGCCTTCTTCCAGTGGGAGTTCTCGCTGGCCGTGCTCGCGGCCACGCTGGCGGTACTGGGCTATTCGGTCAACGAATCGGTGGTCATCTTCGACCGCATCCGCGAGACCTTCCGGCGCCAGCGCAAGATGACGCCCCAACAGGTGGTGGACCACGCCATCACGTCCACCATCAGCCGCACCATCATCACGCACGGCTCGACCCAGATCATGGTGCTGTCCATGCTGCTCTTCGGCGGCCCCACGCTGTTCTACTTCGCCCTGGCGCTGACCATCGGCATCCTGTTCGGCATCTATTCCTCGGTGTTCGTCGCGGCGGCCATGGCCTTGTGGCTGGGCATCAAGCGTGAAGACCTGGTGAAGCCATCCAAGAGCGAAGGCGATCCGGACGACCCGAACGCCGGCGCCGTGGTGTAGTCCGTGGCGTAGTTGCCATACCAAGGCCGCCCAACGGCGGCGTCCGGGGGTTTCGCGGGCATGGAACGCAGGGTCTTCGTGTCATACTGAAAAGCATGGTGTCGCCTTCCCAACCGACGGGGTTTGCCCTTGCCCAGCAGGCGCGTGAGCGCCATGTGCTGCACGTGGGGCGGTCGCTGCCGGACCTGGCCAAGGCCATCGAACAGCGCCTGACCGTGCTGCTCGACCAGCCGGGCACCTCGAGCGACGTGCAGATCCGCCGCGACACCTGGGCCGCCTTCAAGAAGCGCCAGACCATCTGGGTCGAGGACTGCCGCAACGCGCTGCGCAAGCACCTGGCCGCCCGCGCCGGCCTCACCGAACCCGCCAGCCTCTCGGGCCAGCTCGAACTGGTGACCGAAGGCGCCATCGACGACCAGATCCTGGCCTCGCGCATGGCCATGCGCGTGCTCGACAAGACCTCGTCCGAGCTCAACGACCTGCGCCTGCGGGTGCAGCACCTGGAGCGGCGCACCGAGCTGTCCAAGAGCGACATCCTGCTGCCCGACGTGCTGGCGCGGCTGCTGGTCGAGCAATGGAAATCCGCCGGGCTCGAGCGCGAGGGCCTGGGCCTGGTCCAGGACCACATCGCGCCCATGCTGGGCGCCATCCTGCTCGATGGCTACAAGGCCGCCAATGGGCACCTCGTGGCCAACGGCGTGATGGAGAAAATCGACCTGCAGGCGCTGGTGCGCCGCAGCCCGTCCGGCACGACGGCGCCCGCGCCGCCCACCACCCGACCGGGTGCGCCCGGCGGGCCCACCACGGGCGGGGGGTTGCACACCCCGTTCCGGCGGGTGCAGGAGCCGGGCCGCCCTGGCGGCCCCGGCGCGGGGCCCGCCAGCCAGGCCGGCGGTGCCAGCGGCCTGTCCGGCCATGGCCAGGTCCACACGGGGGGCCGGGCCGCCCCGCACAGTGGCTACCCTGGCTCCTCCGGCATGGGCGTGAACGACGAAACGCGCATGCTCACCGGCACCTCGCCCCTGGCGCGCGCGCGCATGCGGGCCCAGGGCGTGGTGGGCCGTCTGCGGCGCATGCTGATCGACCGCGTGGGCCCCGAATTCGAGGCGACCGAGATCCTGCCGCCCTCGCCCGCCCTGCAGCAGGTCATGGCGCGCCAGGTGTCCTTTCCCAGCACCGGTTCCGGGTTGGGCGGGGTGGCGCCCACCGGCGGCGGTGCGGTGTACGTGGATGCGGGCACGGTCGAGCGCACGGCGGTGGCGCTGCGCGAACGCACCCAGGAGCTCAAGCAGGCCGCGTCCACGCCCACCGAGAAGGCCACCATCGAGGTGGTGGCGCTCATGTTCCAGGCCATCCTGGCCGAAGAGCGCATCCCGCCGAGCGTGCGCGTGTGGTTCGCCCGCCTGCAGATCCCCGTGCTGCGCGTGGCCCTGGCCGAACCCGAGTTCTTCAGCGCCCTGCAGCATCCCGCGCGCCGGCTGATCGATCGCATGGGCTCCTGCGTGATGGGGTTCGAATCCAACGTCGGCTCGGTCGCGCTGGAGGCCGAGATCAAGCGCGTGGTGCAAGTGATCGAACAGTACCCGGAGACCGGGCGCCGCGTGTTCCAGCTCGTCTACGACGAGTTCCAGAAGTTCCTTTCCACCTATCTGAGCGAGCAGAGCAGCGCCAGCCGCTTCGTCAGCGTCGCCCAGCAGGTCGAGCAGAAGGAAACGCTGTCGGTGCAATACACCATCGAACTGCGCAAGCTGCTCGATGACGTGCCGGTGCGCGCCGAGGTGCGCGACTTCCTCTTCAAGGTCTGGGTCGACGTGCTGGCCGTGGCCAGCGTCAAGCACGGCGTCAAGCACCCGGACACGCAGGCGCTCAAGCAGGCCGCGTCCGACCTGCTGTGGGCCGCCAGCGCCAAGCCCAGCCGCGACGACCGCGCGCGCGTCATCCAGCAGCTGCCGGGCATCCTGCAGCGGCTGCGCCAGGGCATGGCCCTGCTCGGTTTCCCGCAAGGCTTGCAAGACCAGCACATCAAGTCGGTGAGCGACACCCTGGCCGACGCCTTCATGTCGCGCACCGAGTCGATCGCGCAAAGCCAGCTCGACGCCCTGTCCAAGCGCCTGGCCAACCTCGAGGACTACCTGCCCGAGGGCGGCGTGGGCGATTTCGATCTCAACGCCGACAGCATCGAGCTCATCACCGGCGTGGACGCGAGCAACATCGAGGTCATCAACCAGGGCGGCAGCCAGCCCAACGAGGCCATGCGCGCCTGGGCGGTGGAGTTGCAGATCGGCGCCTGGTTCGGCCTGGACCACAACGGCAAGCTGGTCAGCGTACAGCTCGCCTGGCGCAGCCAGCATGGCCAGCTCTACCTGTTCGTGAGCAACGCGGGGCGCTGCTTCCTCATGCCCGCTTCGCGCGTGGCCGCCTACCTGCAGGCGGGCCTGCTGGTGCCGAGCGAGGACGAAACGCTCACCGTGCGCGCCACGCGCGAGGCGCTGGCCAAGCTCGACGCCAACCCCGAGCGCCTGCTGGCCTGAGGCCCGGGCCCATGGGGCGCGGGTTCAGCCTTGCGCGACGCGCTGCAGCAGGCCGCCTGGCAGGCGCGCCACCAGACCCTGCAACTCCAGTTCGAGCAGCCGCGCCTGCAGCGCGCTGGTCGGCAGGCCGGTGCGCGCGAGCAGGTCGTCCAGGCCCACGGGGTCGTGGCCCAGGGCGCTGAGCAGCTCGTCGTCCGCCCCGCCGCTGGGCAGGGGCGAGGCCTCCTCGGCCGCGCGGGGGGGCGGATCCGCCAGCCGCAGCTCTTCCAGCACGTCCTGCGCCGACTCCACCAGCTTGGCGCCCTGGCGGATCAGCGCGTGGCAGCCGCGCGACTGTGGCGCATGGATGGAGCCGGGGATGGCGAACACCTCCCGCCCCTGTTCGCTCGCCAGCCGCGCGGTGATCAGCGAGCCCGACTGCAGCGCGGCCTCGACCACCAGCGTGCCCATCGACAGCCCTGCGATCACGCGGTTGCGCTGCGGGAAATGGTGTGCCAGCGGCGGCGTTCCCAGCGGGTACTCGCTGATCAGCGCGCCTTGGGCGACGATGCGGTGGGCCAGGTCGCGGTGGCGGCTGGGGTACACGCGGTCGAGACCGGTGCCCACCACCGCCAGCGTGAAGCCGCCCGCGCGCAGCGCGCCCTCGTGCGCGGCGCCGTCGATGCCCAGGGCCAGCCCCGACACGATGGTCAGGCCGGCGGCCGCCAGCGACTGCGCGAAGGCCTGCGCGTTCTGCGCGCCCTGCGGCGTGGGGTTGCGGCTGCCAACGATGGCCAGCCGTTGCGCGTGCGACAGCGCATCCAGGCGCCCGTGCACGAACAGCACCAGCGGTGGGTCGGCCGTGTCCAGCAGCGAGGCGGGGTAGCGCGGGTCGGCCAGCGTGAGCGCGTGGCGCTCGCCGCCCTGCGCCAGCCAGCGCTCGTGGGCCAGCACGGTCTCATCGAAGCCCTGGGGGGGCTGCGCCATGGCCTGGGCCAGGGCGGGATCCACGACGCGACCCCAGGTGTCGGGCGCCTGGGCCCAGATGGCGTCGGGCAGGCCGAAGGCCGCCAGCAACTGGCGGGCGGTGGTGCGGCCCAGGCCGGGTGTCAGGAGCAGCCGCAGCCAGGCGGCCAGCTCATCACGCGGCATGGGGCTCAGGGGTTGAGGAAGCGGTCGCCCACCTGCACGCCGTCGTCGATCTCGAGCACGATGGCATAGGACACGCGGTCGAAGGTGCGGAACACCATCATGAGACCGTTGCGCTCGCCGGGCAGGCGGATGTCGGGGCGCGAGGAATCGGTGGTGTCCTTGACGAGGTTGCTCTCGCGCAGGAGAGCCAGCACGTGGCCGGGTTCCAGGCCGTTCTGCTTGCCGCGGTTGATGGTGACCACCATGTTCTGGGCCGCGTAGTTCACGGCATTGCCGTACACGGAGACCACGTGACCGGATTGCGGGCCCTGTGGCGCGCGCGGCACGAAATTGAGGAACTCGCGCGGCGGCTCGGGCAGCAGGCGGTCGCCCACGCGCATTTCCTCCTTCGCGGCGACGATGTCGATGCCGGCCGGCACGATTTCCTCGACCTTGTTGCCCTTGGCGTCCACGCCTTCGCGGCGGCGTTCGTTGGAGACCACATTGGCCTTGCCCACGTACTGCGCCTCGTAGCCCAGGATTTCGTTGGTGATGGGGTCGCGCAGCGGCGTGGCGTTGCGGAAGACGCGGTAGCCGATGGAGCGGCCATCGACCACGGCCAGGGGGTCGGCGTTGGGCTGCTCGCCGGAGATGGCGCGCGCGTAGGCGCGGTCGCCACGGCTGAGCAGCACGCGGTTCTCCTGCGTGGCCACGATGCGCGGCGCGCGCTTGATCGCGTTCTCGTCGACGATCAGGGGCTCGGTCAGGAAGGATTCGATGGTCTGCAGCGAGATCGGCGGGATCGCCGTGTCGGCCAGCGACTCATAGCGGGTGCGCGGCGAGACCTTGATGGTGCCGGGCTCGCCGCTGCCGCCCGGGCGCGTGCTGAGCGTGGCGCGGCCATCGGTCTTGATGAGGTACAGCGTCTGCCCCGGGTAGATGCGGTGCGGGTTCTTGATGTCGTCGAGGTTCATGCCCCACAGCTCGGGCCAGCGCCACTGGCTGCGCAGGAAGACGCCGGAGATGGCCCAGAGCGTGTCGCCGCTTTTCACGGTGTAGCTGTCGGGGGCGTTGGGCGCCAGTTCGGACAGTGGCACGCCGGCCTGAGCGACCTGGTTGGCGGTGGCGCGCTGGCCGGGGGTGATGGGGTAGCGCTGCTCGGCCGGCATGGGGCCGCTTTGCGCGAGGGCCGCCTGTGCGGCGCAGGCCAGGCCGACGGCGCTGGCGATGGTGGAGATCAGGCGGGTGTTCGATCGCATGTTCGGAGGCCCCTGGGCGGCTGCCGTCGGCCGGTGCGATGACGCCGCGGGAGCCGGCGTCTCAACCACCGCCTGGGGCGCGCGAGTCTTGACAAAACGCGTTTGATTCTGCGCGCAAGCCTTTGATTGCGCAATGTTTATGGCGGCGTGCAATTTCGCGTCGTCGCAAAAGTGGCGAAAATAGCGACATCGGTTTCCGCTCGTCAGCGTGCCACCGCCTGCTGTCGTTCCCTACCCCAACGGAGACCTCTTGAGACCCCGATCCGATCAGCCATGAGCGCCCCCGACACCCTGCCCATCCTGCGTTACCCCGACCCGCGCCTGCACACCGTCGCCCAGCCCGTCGCGGCGGTGGACGGGCGCATCCGCGCGCTCATTCCCCGCATGCTCGCCACCATGTACGAGGCCAACGGCATCGGCCTGGCCGCGACGCAGGTCGACATCCACGAGCGGCTCATCGTTATCGATGTGAGCGAATCGCGCGACCAGCCGCTGGTGCTCATCAACCCGGTGATCGAATGGGCCAGCCCCGAGACGCGCAAGGGCGAAGAGGGCTGCCTGTCGGTGCCCGGCATCTACGACGGCGTGGAGCGCTCCACGGCCGTGCGCGTGCGCGCGCTCGACGGCGAAGGCGCGCAGCGTACGATCGAGGCCGAAGGCCTGCTCGCGGTCTGCATCCAGCACGAAATGGACCATCTCGTGGGCAAGGTTTTTGTCGAGTACCTGTCGCCGCTCAAGCGCAACAGGATCAAATCCAAGCTCGTGAAAGCCCAGCGCGAAGCCCTGCGCGAGTGAGCCCGCCATGAAGCCTGTTGCCGTATTGCGTTGCATCGCCCTGCTGGCCCTGGTGTGGCTGGCGGGTTGCGCGGGCATGCCCGAGCGTTTGCCGTCCGGCGCGTCGCGCGAGCAGGTGATCGAGCGCCTGGGCCCGCCGAGCGCCGAGTACGCCCTGGCGGACGGCTCGCGCCTGCTGTACTCGCGCCAGCCGCTGGGCCGCCAGGTCTACAACGTCGACTTCGGTCCCGACGGCCGCCTGCGCCGCGTGGTGCAGGTGCTGGACACGAACTGGATGCTGCAGCACATCGCGATCGACCGCTGGACGCGCGACGACGTGCTGCGCCACCTCGGCCGGCCGGCGCTGGTCGAACGCGTCGCGCGCTTCGACGGCGACATCTGGACCTACCGCTACCTCGAGAACAACAACGAACGCCTTGCGCACGTGCACATCGACCGCGCGGGCGTGGTGCGCAAGCTCCTCTTCCTGGACGAGTTCATCCCGCCGTCCGACCGTTCCTGATCCCGCGCCGGCTCCCGCCGGCCGGTCCCTGTCCTGATGAAACTCATCTTCGCCGGCACGCCGGTTTTCGCGCGTGTCGCGCTCGAACGCCTGCTGGGCGCGGGCTTTGACGTTCCCCTGGTGCTGACGCAGCCCGACCGCCCCGCCGGACGGGGAATGAAGCTGCAGGCCTCGCCGGTGAAGGCGCTCGCGCTGGAGCACGGCATCGCCGTTGCCCAGCCGCGTGGCCTGCGGCTCGACGGCAGGTACGCCGACGACGCCGCGGCCGCGCGCGCCGCGATCGAGGCCGTCGGGGCCGACGCCATGGTGGTGGCGGCCTACGGGCTGATCCTGCCGCGCTGGGTGCTGGACGCGCCGCGCCTGGGCTGCCTGAACATCCACGCCTCGCTGTTGCCACGCTGGCGCGGCGCGGCGCCCATCCACCGCGCCATCGAGGCCGGCGACGCCGAGACCGGCGTGACCATCATGCAGATGGACGAGGGCCTGGACACGGGCGGCATGCTGCTGCGCGAGCGCCTGCCCATTCGCGGCGACGACACCACCGAGCGCCTGCACGACCGCCTGGCCGCGCTCGGCGGACGGCTCATCGTCGAGGCGCTGGAGCTCGCCGCCTGCGGTGGTCTGCGCGCCGAGCCCCAGCCCGCGGAGGGCGTGACCTATGCGCACAAGATCGAGAAGGCCGAGGCCGTCATCGACTGGGCCCAGCCGGCGGCGCTGATCGAGCGCCGCGTGCGCGCCTTCGACCCCTTCCCCGGCGCGCACACCACCCACGCCGGCGAGGCCATCAAGGTCTGGGCCGCCGAGCCCGTGGCCGGCGCGGGCCGAGCGGGCGAGGTGCTGGCCGTCGGGCCCGAGGGCATCACCGTGGCCTGTGGCGAGGGCGCGCTGCGCCTGACGGTGCTGCAGCGCGCGGGCGGCAAGCGCTTGCCCGTGGCCGACTTCCTGCGCGGCTTCGCGCTCGCGCGCGGCGAGTCGCTGGGGGGCGGCGGCGCATGATCCTCTTCCTCAAGCGCGAGCACCGCGCGCGCCCCGAGTATTTCGAGGGCATCCGCGACCAGTTCTCGGTGGCCATGGGCATCGGCGCCTGGGGCCTCATGACCGGCGTCGCCATGGTGCAGTCCGGCCTGTCGCCGCTGGAGGCGGTGCTGATGACGCTGATCGTCTACGCCGGCAGCGCGCAGCTCGCGGCCATTCCCATGATGGCCGCGGGCGCGCCGCTGTGGGTGATCCTGGTGGCGGCGTTTTGCGTCAACCTGCGCTTCGTGGTGTTCTCGGCCCACCTGCGGCCCTACCTCATGCACCTGCCGCGCTGGGAGCGCCTGGCCAGCGGCTACGTCACGGGGGACCTGAGCTACGTCTTCTTCGCGCGCCGCTACCCGCACCCCAGCGACAACCCCGAGCAGCGCGCCGCGCAGCAGGCCTATCTGATGGGCAACTGCGCCGTGAACTACGCCGCCTGGATGGGCACCAGCCTGCTCGGCGTGGCGCTGGCCAACGCCATCCCGCTGGCCTGGGGCCTGGGCTTTGCGGGCATCCTGGCGCTGCTGGGCGTGATGTGCTCGCTCGCCACTTCGCGCCTGCGCGTGGTCTCGGCGGGCGTGGCGGGCGCGGCCGCGGTGGTGGCCTGGGCGCTGCCGCTCAAGCTCAACATCCTGGTGGCCATTGCCTGCGCGGTGGCGCTGTGCCTGCTGCTCGAGCCCCTGCGCCCCGCGCGCGAAGGGACCGGCCGTGTTTGACCTCGATCCCTGGACGCTGCTGACCATCCTGGCCCTGGGCGCGGTCACCGTCATCGCGCGCGGCTTCTTCTTCCTGTCCGACAAGCCCTGGACGCTGCCGCGCTGGGCGCAGCGCGGCCTGCAGTACGCGCCCATCGCCGCGCTGTCGGCCGTGGTCGTGCCCGAGGTGGTGATGAGCCACGGCGCGCTGGTGAGCACCTGGCAGGACGCGCGCCTCTACGCCGCCGTGGCGGGCGCGGCCTGGTTCTTCTGGCGCGGTGGCGTGCTGGGCACCATCGTGGCCGGCATGGTGGTGTACCTGCCGCTGCGCATCGGCCTGGGCTGGTAGCGCCGCGCGCGGCGCCTCGGGGGGTGCTATTCGCCAAGGCGCGCGCGCGCCTTGGCCGTGCCCAGGTGGGACCGCACGAACTGCCAGCCCGCGAGCGACACACTGGCGCAGATCAGCAATGTCCACATCGTGTGGCTGGGAAAGTGCGCGCCGCGCAGCGTCTGCACCACGCCCGAGAGCAGGCCCACGCCCAGCGCGGCGGCCAGCCAGCGCAGGCCGACCACGCGCCGCCGCTGCACCCCTTCGGGCGGCAGCAGCCAGGGCAGGCACAAGGCGAGGAACGCGAAGCCGCTGGACGCGTGGCCGCCAGGGAAGCAGCGGCCGGTGCCGCCGTCGGCCTGACCCCAGGCCCAATGCGACACCCATCGGGCGTTGCGGCCGAAGGCCTCCAGCTCCCAGGGGCAACTGGTCAGGCTGTTGTACTTGACCAGGTTGACCGCGAGCAGCGACAGCACGGCCAGCGCCAGCACGGCAACCCGCTCGCGCCGCGGCAGATGGGCGCGCGGCCACAGGGCCCAGCCGCACAGCAGCACGAAGGCCGCGACCATGGTCTTGTGCAGGCCGTCGTGCAGCACACGTTCCAGCAGCCAGTCGTGGCGCAGCGCAAAGCCCTGGGGGCTGCCCACGGCGCGCATCACGGCCATGTCCAGGCCGGACAGGTCCCACAGCAGGGTGAAGGCAAGAAAGCCGCCCAGCCACAGGAAGGGGCGGGGCAGGGCGAAGACGGGGGTGGTTGCTGACGGGGGCGTGGTGGGCATGGCGCGGCACTGTTGGGCGCCACCGTTAACCCCAGCTTAAATTGCTTAATTTGCGGCTAAGGTGGCTGCCCATAATCGATGGCCTCGATCCCCAGAACCTCAGGACGGTCCGATATGCGCGCACTCGTGGTGGAAGACGACCCCGGCATCGCCAGCGGCTTGGAGCTGGCCTTGCGCCGCGCGGGCTATGCGGTGGACCTGTGCGCCACGCGCGACGCCGCCTGGCACGCGCTGTCGGTCGAGCCCTTCGACGTGCTGCTGCTCGACCTGGGGCTGCCCGACGGCGAGGGCATGGACCTGCTGGTGCGCCTGCGCCAGCAGCCGGCGCCGGTGGCCGGTCGCCAGACGCTGCCGTACAAGGACATGCCGGTGCTCATCATGACCGCGCGCGACGGCGTGAGCGACCGCGTCGTCGGCCTGGACGGCGGCGCCGACGACTACCTCGTCAAACCCTTTGACGCCAACGAACTGCTCGCGCGCCTGCGCGCCATGCTGCGGCGCGCCGGTGGGCGCAGCAACCCGCTCATCGAGCACGGCGAACTGGTGATCGACCCGGCCGCGCACACGGTGCTGCGCGCGGGCCAGCCGGTGGCGCTGGGCGGCAAGGAGTTTGCGCTGCTGCTCACGCTCATGCAGGCGCGCCCGCAGGTGCTGTCCAAGACGCGGCTGGTGTCGGCGCTCTACGGCTTCGGCGAGGAGCTGGAGAGCAACGCCATCGAGGTGCACATCCACCACCTGCGCCGCAAGCTCGGCGAATCGCTGATCCGCACGGTGCGCGGCGTGGGCTACTTCATTCCGCGCGACGACGCGGCGGCGGACGGGCCGCGATGAAGGCGCCGCGCCTGCTGCGGCACTACCTGCTGCGCTGGACCCTGGGCATGCTGCTGATCCTCTGGTTGGCGGTGGTGGCGCAGGCCTGGACCACCGCCTTTCGCGAGGCGCGCAAGTTCTCCGACGGTCAGATGGTGGCCGTGGCCCGGCTGTGGCTGGTCGCGTCGCCCATCGGCGAATCGCGCCCCCTGCCGCAGGCCGGCGCCGACCTCGAGCACGAGTTCCTCCAGGACGTGGCCGTGCTGGCCTGGGAGGGTGGCCGCCTGGTCAGCGACACGCACGGGCTGGCGGACAAGCTGGACCTGGCCGCGTTGCCCGCCGTCGGCTTTTTCTCGGTCGAGCTGAACGCGCCGCACCTGCCGACCGCCTGGCGGGCGTTCTCGGTGCAGACCGGCGAAGGCGCCGAGCAGCGCCGCGTGCTGGTGCTGATCGACCGGCGCCAGCGCTTCGAGCTGGGCACCGACATCGCCATGCACGTGGCCGAGCCCGCCTTGCTGGTGCTGCCCGTGGTGCTGCTGCTGTTGGGCTGGGGCGTGCGCCGCGGCCTGCGCCCGCTCGACAGCCTGTCGCGCGAGGTGGCCGCGCTCGACGGCTTCGCTGGCGAGCGCCTGAGCACGGAACGCCGCTTCCGCGAATTCGCGAGCACCGTCACCGCCATCAACGCGCTGGTGGACAGCCTGCAGGCGCGCGCCCAGCGCGAGCGCGAGTTCGCCTCCGACGTGGCGCATGAGTTGCGCACGCCGCTGGCCGCGCTGACGCTGCAGGCGCGCGCGGCGCAGCACGACCCCTCGCCGCAGCGGCTGGAGCAGCTGGAGCAGGAGTCGCTGCGCGCCGGGCGCATCCTGCAGCAGCTGCTGGACCTGGCGCGCGCCCAGCGCAACCAGGGCGCCGAGGATGGCGTGCCGGTGGCCCTGGGCGAGCTGGCGACCCGGCTCGTCGCTTCGCATGCGCCGGCGGCGCTGGAAAGCTGGCAGGAGATCTCGCTGCAGCAGCCCGACGAACCCGTGGTGGTGACCGTGCAGCCCATGCTGCTGGAGCTGGCCCTGCGCAACCTGATCGAAAACGCGCTGCGCCACACCCCCCCGGGCACCCAGGTGCTGGTCGAGGTATGGCGCGACGCCGCCTCGGTCGGGGTCTCGGTCAGCGACGACGGCCGCCGCCCGACCGCCGCCCGGGTGCGGCCGGCCGAATCGGGCGGCCTGGGGCTGGGCTTGCGCCTGGTCCAGCGCATTGCCGAGCAGCTGGGCGCCCGCCTCGACACCGACGGGGCCCAGGCCCCCATGACCACGCGTTTCGCGCTGCGCTGGCCGCGCGCCTAAGGTTCAGCTAATCCGGGGCGCACACGCTCTCGGGGGCCGCGACAAGCGGCTTCCCGAGAGCCGTTCATGCCCACCCCGTTTTCCTTCCCTTTCGCGCGCGCCCTGCGCTTTTCAACCGCCGCGGCGCGCGCGCGGGTGCCGCGTGCCGCGGCCATGGTGTGGGGCCTGGCGCTGTGGCTGGCCCTGGTGGGCAACCTGCCGCTGTGGCAGCGCATCCAAGGCCTGGGCGGCTCGCTGGGGTACCGCGTGGCGCTCATCGCGGGGCTGGGGGCGCTGCTGACCTGCGCCATCGCCGCGCTGCTGTGGTTGTTCGCCTGGCCACGGGTGTTCCGGCCGGTGGCGAGCCTGCTGCTGGTGGTGGCCGGCGCCAACTCCTATTTCATGTGGCGTTACGGCGTGGTGATGGACCCGACCATGCTGGCCAGCACGCTGCACACCGACGTGCGAGAGGTGCGCGACCTGATGTCGTGGTCGCTGCTGGGGGCGCTGCTGCTGGTGGCGGGCCTGCCGCTGTGGGCGCTGTGGCGCCAGCCACGCTTTCTGCACGGCGGCTGGCGCCGCGTCGGGCACAACGCCGCGGGCCTGCTGGCCGCCGTCGCGCTGCTGGTGTTCACCGCGCTGATGAGCTACCAGGGCCTGGCCTCGCTCATGCGCAACCACAAAGACCTGCGCTACATGGCCAACCCGCTGAACAGCGTCTATGCCGCCACCTGGGTGGCGGCGGAGCGCCTGCCGCGCCAGGCCAAGCCCCTGCTGCCGGTGGGCGAGGACGCCCGTCTGGGCGCCAGCTACGACCACCAGGCCCGGCCGCCCCTGCTGCTGCTGGTGATCGGCGAGACGGCGCGCGCACAGAACTTCGGCCTCAATGGCTATGCGCGCGACACCACGCCCGCGCTGGCGCGCTGGCGCGCGGGCGGCGACCTGGTCAACTTCAGCCAGGTGCGCTCCTGCGGCACCAATACCCTGGTCTCGGTGCCCTGCCTGTTCTCGCCGCTGTCGCGCGCCCAGGGCGGTGACCAGCCGGCCGACCGGGAGAACCTGCTCGACGTGCTGCAGCGCGCCGGCCTGGCCGTGCTCTGGATCGACAACCAGGCGGGCTGCAAGGGCGTGTGCAACCGCGTGCCCCACGTCTACACCAACGAGCAGCCGGTGCCCGCCCTGTGCCCGGGCGGCGAATGCCTGGACGCGGCCATGCTCGACGGCCTGGACGCACGCCTGGAGGCGCTGGACCCGGCGCGCCGCGCGCGTGGCGTGGTGCTCGTGATGCACCAGATGGGCAGCCACGGACCCGCCTACGCCGCCCGCTCGCCCGACGGCGCCAAGCCCTTCCTGCCCGAGTGCCGCAGCAACGCGCTGCCCGAGTGCTCGCAGCAGGAGCTGGTCAATGCCTATGACAACTCCATCGCCTACACCGACCGCTTCCTCGACCAGGCCCTGCAATGGCTGAGCGCGCGCGCCGCGCAGGGCCGCAACGACACCGGCCTGGTCTACGTGTCGGACCACGGCGAGTCACTCGGCGAAAACGGCCTGTACCTGCACGGCGTTCCCTACGCGCTGGCGCCCGATCAGCAGACCCACGTGCCCATGGTGGCCTGGTTCTCGTCCGGCCTGCGCCAGCGCGCGGGCCTGTCCCTGGACTGCCTGCGCGCGCGCTCGGCCGAGCCGCTGTCGCACGACAACGTTTTCCACACCGTGCTGGGCCTGATGGACGTGCGCACCCGCGTGCGCGAGCCCGCGCTGGACGCGCTGGCGCCCTGCTCCAGCGCTGGCTGAGCGCCGGCGGGCGCGCGCGCTTTCCTACAATCCCGGGGTTTGTCCACAGAACCCGGGATTGCCGCCATGACCGCCTTCATCCGCTTCGCTGACCTTTGCGCGCAGGGCCGCGCCAAGGGCCAGCGCGTCTTCATCCGCGCCGACCTCAACGTCCCCCAGGACGAACAGGGCCGCATCACGGAAGACACGCGCATCCGCGCCAGCGTGCCCGCCATCCGCCTGGCGCTGGACGCCGGCGCGGCGGTGATGGTCACCTCGCACCTGGGGCGCCCGACCGAGGGCCAGTTCAAGCCCGCAGACTCGCTGCAGCCCGTGGCCACGCGCCTGGCCGAACTGCTGGGCCAGCCGGTGCGCCTGATCACCGACTGGGTCGACGGCGACTTCGCCGTCTCGCCCGGCGAGGTGGTGCTGTTGGAGAACTGCCGGCTGAACGTGGGCGAGAAGAAAAACAGCCCCGAACTGGCCAAGAAGCTGGGCGCCCTGTGCGACATCTTCGTGCACGACGCCTTCGGCACCGCGCACCGCGCCGAGGGCACCACCTATGGCATCGCCGAGACCGCGCCCGTGGCCTGCGCGGGCCCGCTGCTGGCGGCCGAGATGGACGCCATTGCCAAGGCCCTGGCGCAGCCGAAGCGCCCGCTGGTGGCCATCGTGGCGGGCAGCAAGGTCAGCACCAAGCTCACCATCCTGCAGAGTCTGGCGAGCAAGGTCGACCAGCTCATCGTGGGCGGCGGCATCGCCAACACCTTCATGCTGGCCGCGGGCCTGAAGATCGGCAAGAGCCTGGCCGAGCCCGACCTGGTGGGCGACGCCAAAGCCGTCATCGAGGCCATGAAGGCGCGCGGCGCCGAGGTGCCCATCCCCACGGACGTGGTGGTGGCCAAGCGCTTCGCCGCCGATGCGGAGGCGACGGTGAAAAAGGCCACCGACGTGGCCGACGACGACCTGATCCTGGACATCGGTCCCGAGACCGCCGCGAAGCTGGCGGCCCAGCTCAAGCAGGCCGGCACCATCGTGTGGAACGGCCCGGTGGGCGTGTTCGAGTTCGCGGCGTTCGAAGGCGGCACCAAGGCCATCGCCCGCGCCATCGCCGACAGCGCGGGGTTCTCCATCGCGGGCGGCGGCGACACGCTCGCGGCCATCGCCAAGTACGGCATCGAGAAGGACGTGGGCTACATCTCCACCGGCGGCGGCGCCTTCCTGGAGGTGCTGGAAGGCAAGACGCTGCCGGCGTTCGAGGTGCTCGAACGGCGCGCGAAGGCCTGAATATCCTTCAGGGCCCGCGCGTGGGAATGCGCGCGACCACCCACACGCCGATCGCGGCCGCCACCAGCACCACGCCCAGCAGCACGGGCCGCTCGCGCAGGCCCCAGGCCGACAGCGACACCATCAGCAGCATGGTGATCTGCGCGAAGCGCTTGGTGCGCCGGCTCAGGCTGCGGTGCTCTTCCCAGTCGCGCACCATGGGGCCGAAGAAGCGGTGCCCGCGCAGCCAGCCGTGCAGGCGCGGCGAGGCCCTGGCGTAGCAGGCCGCCGCGAGCAAAACGAACGGGGTGGTGGGCAAGCCCGGCAGAGCCACGCCCAGGATGCCCAGGCCCAGCGACACCGTGCCGGCCAGCCAGAGCAGCCAGCGCAGGGCGCGCGGGGTTTCGTCGGGAGAGGGCATGCGCCGGCATGATAGCCAGCGCCCCGCGCGCCGTGGGGCTCAGGCCGCCGCGCCGATCGTGAGCGACACGCCGCCCACGCCTTCGACCCGGCCCTCGAGCCGGTCGCCCGGCACCACCGCGCCCACGCCCTCGGGCGTGCCGGTGTAGATCAGGTCGCCGGCCTGCAGGTGGTAGAAGCGCGAGAGGTCTTCGATGATCTCGCGCACGTTCCAGATCAGCTTGTCCACATCGGACTTCTGTTTCGTCGCGCCATTCACCGTGAGCTCGACGGCGCCGCGCTCGATCACGGTGAACGGCAGGGGCACGATGTCGCTGCACACCGAGCCTTGCTCGATGTCCTTGCCCAGGTCCCAGGGGCGGCCCTTGTCGCGCGCCACCAGCTGCAGGTCGCGCCGCGTCATGTCCAGGCCGGCGGCGTAGCCGTAGATCAGCTCGTGCGCGTCGGCCGCGGCCACGCGAAAGCCCGCGCGGCCGATGGCCACCACCAGCTCCATCTCGAAGTGGTAGTTGCTGGTTTCGCTCGGGTAGGGCACGGTGCTGCCCGAGGGCGTGAGCGTGGTGAGCGACTTGGTGAAATAGAAGGGCCGCTCGACCGACTTGTCCACGGGCTTGCCCATTTCCACCGCGTGCGCGTGGTAGTTGCGGCCGACGAAGAACAGTCGGTTGACGGGGAACAGCTCGCTCTTGCCCTGGATGGGCAGGGCGGCGACGGCGGGCGGATTGAAGAGGTACTGGGGCATGGTGGATCCGGGGTCAGGGCATCTGCGGTTGGTTGTCGGGGCGCACCTCGTAGACGCCGAGCTTGCGGTGCAGCGGCGACTCGTCGGCGACGAAGAGGAAGGCGGGCTCGCTGGCCGAGGCATTGGCCAGCGTGGTGGGCGTGTAGCCCGGGATGCAGCAGGTGTCGGCCTCCTTCAGGTCGAAGTCGTGCCCCTGCACGCTGACGCGCGCGCGCCCTTCGATGGCGTGATACACGCAGGCCGGCGAGCGCGCGGGCAGCGTGAGCGTCTGTCCCGGGCGCAGCATCAGCGCGTGGAAGCCGAGCACGTTTTCGGCGTCCTCGCCGGTCTCGGGGTTGGTGTAGGTGACCTGCACGTGGTGCAGGTCGGCCCGGTCCTCGGCGATGGACAGCAGCGCGGCCTTGGCGTCGGCCCAGGGGTAGCGCAGCATGGGGTAGCGCTGGCCGGCGCGGCCGAACACGGGCGTGGGCACCACGCCGGCGCGCGAATAGGCGCGGTCGCCGCGGCCGGGCTTGACCGCCTGCCGGCCGCCATTGAGGTGGTAGCTCACCTCCAGGTAGTACATGAGCGGCAGGTCCAGCACGTCGAGCCAGACCACGGGCTGGTCGCCGTCGTGGCCGTGCTCGTGCCAGCGGCCGGTGGGCGTGAGGATCAGGTCGCCGCGGCTCATGGGGCACTTCTCGCCGTCCACCGTGGTCCAGGCGCCCTCGCCTTCCACCACCATGCGCACCGCGTTGGGCGTGTGGCGGTGGCTGGGCGCCCATTCGCCGGGCAACAGCAGCTGCATGCCCAGGTAGAGCGCGGCGCTGGCCTGCATCTTCTCCAGCGTGTGGCCGGGGTTGGCCAGCACCAGCACGCGGCGCTCGGCCTTCTCGATCGGCGTGAGCTCGCCGGCCTTCAGCAGCAGCGGCTTGATGTCGGCGTAGGCCCAGTGCGTAGGCCTCGTCTGGCGCGTGGGAATCTGCGGCGGCAGCACGCCGCGCAGGCTGGGCCACAGCGGCACCAGGTTGCGCTCGCGCAGGGCGGCCACGTAGTCGGCGGGCAGGTCTTCGAGGCGTCCGAGGTCGTTCATCGAGGTCTCCGTGGGATTCAGTGCGGGGCGAGGCAGTTGTCGACGCGCCAGCCGTACAGCCATTCCACGGCATCGTAGAAGCGTTCGGGCGAGCGGCCGCGCCACAGGTCGTTGCGCACCAGGCGCTCCACGCCCTTGGCGTGGTAGATGCGGCCCATCTCGCGCGAGCTGAGCACGATGCGGGCCGTGCGCGCGATGCGCGAGCGCTGGTACAGGTCCAGGGCCTTTTCGAAGTCGCCCTGGTGCACGCGCAGGGCCTCGCCCAGGGTCACCGCGTCCTCGATGGCCATGCAGGCGCCCTGCGCCATGTACTGCGTGGTGGGGTGGGCCGCGTCGCCCAGCAGCGTCACGCGGCCAAAGCTCCAGCGCTCGATCGGGTCGCGGTCGGCCGTGGCCCAGCGCTTCCAGCTCTTGGGCAGCTCGATGAGCTTTCGCGCCTTCGGGCAGATGCCCTGGAAGTAGCTCAGCACCTCTTCCTTGCTGCCGTCCTTCACGCCCCACTCTTCCGTCTCGCGGCTGTGGAAGGTGACGACCACGTTGTACTGCTCGCCGCCGCGCAGCGGGTAGTGCACCAGGTGGCAGTTGGGGCCGGCCCACAGGCTGGCGGCGTTCCAGCGCAGGTCTTCGGGGAAGTCGGCCTTGTCGACCACGGCGCGGTAGACCACATGGCCGGTGACGCGCGCGGGATCGCCCACGTACTGCTCGCGCACCACGGACTTCACGCCGTCGGCGCCGATCAGCGCCAGGCCGCGGTGCGCCTGGCCGTGCTGGTCATGGGCCGTCACGCCGTCGGCGTCCTGCTCGATGCGCTCGATGCGCGTGGCGGTATGGAAGCTCACGCGGTCGCTGGCCTGCACGCCCTCCAGCAACGAGCCGTGCGCGTCGGCGCGGTGGATCACGGCGTAGGGGTTGCCGAAGCGCTGGCGGAAGGCCTCGCCCGTGGGCACGCGGCCGATGGTGTACTCATCGATGGCGTCGGTCATCACCATCTCGTCGATGTAGACCGCGCGCGAGCGCGCCGCCTCGCCCACGCCCAGGGCGTCGAAGGCCCAGAAGGCGTTGGGGCCGAGCTGCATGCCGGCGCCGATCTCGCCGATCTGCGGCGCCTGCTCGAACACCTGGACGCGAAAACCCTGGCGCACCAGCGCCAGCGCCGCGGCCAGGCCGCCGATGCCACCACCGGCCACGAGGACGGGGAGGTCCTTGTCTTGTGTCGCCATGCCTGTCTCCTTCACAAGATTTGCATACTGATGATCAGTACACTCATCATAAGTGTCCTGATAGCATGCTGTCCACTCCCTCCCGTCGTCCTGTCCCGCCGCCCTTCATGAAACGTTCCGAGCCGTCCAACGTCAGCATCGACGACCAGCCGGGCCACTACATCCGGCGGCTGCACCAGATCTCGGTGGGCATCTTCCTGCAGGAACTGTCCGAGTTGGGCGTCACGCCGGTGCAGTACGCGGCGCTGCAAACCGTGGCCAATCAGCCGGGCATCGACCAACGTACCCTGGCGCGCACCATCGCGTTGGACGCGTCCACCACCGGGGGGGTGGTCGACCGGCTGGAGCAGCGCGGCGCGCTGGAGCGGCGCACCGCGCCTACCGACCGGCGCGCGCGCCAGCTCTGGCTCACGGCCGCGGGCGAGAAGCTGCTGGCCGAGGCGGTGCCGGCCATGCTGCAGGCGCAGCAGCAGATCCTGGCGCCGCTGACCGAGCGTCAGCGCGCCGAGTTCATGCGCCTCATGCGCATCGTGGTGGATGAGAACAACGCGCTGAGCCGCGCGCCGAGCGAAGCGGCGAAGTGAAGGGGGCGCGCCGCCGCGCGCTCAGCCCTGCAGGTGCGCCACCACCGCCTGCACCACGGCCTCGTCGCGCAGCAGGCGTGTGTGGCCCAGGCCGCGGGTCTCCATCAGTTGGGCGCCGGGGATCGCATCGCGGAAGGCCTCGGCGTCGGCGAAGCGGTTGATGCGGTCTTCGCGGTCGTGGACGATCAGTGTGGGCTGGGCCACGCGCGGTCCCACGGCGGCGGGCTCGAACTGGCGCATCAGGATGCCCTCGCGCGTTTCCACGCGCTGCTGCAGGCGCGCGCGGGTGTCTTCGCTCAGGCCGAACACGGAAGCGAACAGCCGCGTGTAGGCATGGGGCGAGGCCGGCGGCGCCAGCAGCGCCAGGCGCGGCACGGCCAGGCCGCGCGCCGCCGCATAGGTCAGCGCGTTGGCCGCCAGCGAATGCGCCACCACCGCGCGCACCTCATGGCCCTGCTGCTGCTGGCGCGCGACGAGGTAGTCGATGGCGCGCGCGAACTGCGGCAGGTTGCTGGTGCTGCCTTCGCTGCGCCCATGCGCCGGCAGGTCCACCAGCAGGGGCCGCAGGCCCTGCGCGCTCAAGGCCTGCGCCAGCGGCAGCATCTGCGCGGCGTAGCCGCCCCAGCCGTGCAGCAGGACCACCACGGGACCGTGCGGGCCGGCAGGCGGCTGGTAGAGCGTGAGGCTGGCGTCCTCGAAAGGCAGGCGCGCGATCCGCCAGCGCGCCAGGTCCGGCTGGCGCCGATGCAGCCACTTGGACGGCAGGGGGGTGCCGAACACGCGGTAGGCGCCGCGCACGGCGAGCGCCGGCCACACGCGCTCGGACACGGTGAGCGCCCAGCGCAACCAGCGCGTGCCGCGGTTGGCCTGGTAGTAGGCCGAGGCGGTTTGCAACGAGGTGCTGTTCATCGTCGATCTCCTGAAATCGCACGGATGTGCGAAATGTAGCCAAACAAAAAGTAGCGGCAAGGCACCGCTTCTCAGCTTTCGTAGGTCTTGAGCAGCCGCGCCCAGGTGGCCTGGGCGCGCTCGGCGGCACGGGGATCGCGCAGGAAGCGCACGTCGTGGACCAGCCCGATCGCCAGGCTGCAGATCTCTCCAACCAGCTGCTCCGGGTCAGTGTCGGCCTTCAGGTGGCCGGCCTCGATGGCCTGCAGCACGGTGCGACGCAAGGCGGCGCGCCAGCGCGTCACCTCGCCCAGCAGCAGCTCGCGCAACTCGCCCTCGCGGTCGTCGAGTTCGAAGGCGCCGGAGGTATAGAGGCAGCCCGTGTGCGCCTCCACGTCGCGCAGGCGGATCAGCCAGCGCCGCACGATCTCGCCCAGGCGCGGCAGGCCCTTGGGTGATTGCATGGCCGGCACGAAAACGTCGGCCAGAAAACGGCGGCCGAATTCCTCGATGACGGCCTTTTGCAGCGCCTCGCGCGAACCCACGCGCGAGAACACGCCGCTCTTGGACAGGCCGATGCGGTCGGCCACCGCCTGCAGGGTGATGGCCTCCAGGCCCTCGGCCGAGGCGAGGTCGAGCGCGGCGCCGACGATGGCGGCGCGCGTCAGTTCGCTTTTCTGGGTCCGGGCGTCCATGGCGGCGAAATTTAGCACGTCCGTGCGAAATTCGGAACATCCCCCGCTGGCTGTGGCCTGGCTTGGTCGATGAAAGGTCGCTGGCTATGATCCGCGCGTCCCGCGCCGCTGGCCCCATGAACCCCTCCCTGCCCCCGCTCAAGCCCGAGTTCCTGACCATGCTGGTCAAGGGGGTGTCGCTCATGCTCAGCAGCTGCGACCTCGAGCTGACGCCCAGCGTGATGCGGGCCGTGGGCAGCCGCATCGACGACGGAGGACGGCGCATCACCGCCTATCTGGGGCGCGCCCAGTCGCGCCAGCTGTTGGCCAATATCGCGGCCAGCGGGCGGCTCGCGGCGGTGTTCAGCCAGCCCAGCACCCACCTGACGGTTCAGTTCAAGAGCCGGCGCGTCCGGTTGCGCGAGCCGCGGGCCGACGACCAGCCCTACCTTGAGCGCTACCGGCAGTCGCTGGAGCAGGAGCTCTCGGTGCTCGGTTTCGCGCCGCTCTATGTGCAGGCCTTGCTCGCGCATGCGCCGGACGATCTGGTGGCCGTCGAGTTCGAGCCCGACGAAGCCTATGACCAGACACCCGGCTCCCGTGCGGGCAGCCCACTGATGGCCGCTTGAACCCTTCTTCATGAACGCCACCGCCGCCATCGGTCCCGAGCAGCTCGCCACCATGGCCGAACTCAGGCCCTGTCTGGAAGGCGCGATCCCTGCCGTGATGGCCACCGTGGCGGCCGATGGCACGCCCAACGTGGCTTACCTCTCCCAGGTGCACCATGTGGACGAGCACCATGTGGCGCTGTCCTTCCAGTTCTTCAATCGCACCCGGCAGAACCTGCTGGCGCATCCGCGCTCCACGGTGCTGGTGACCAACCCCCTGAACTTCCACTTCTACCGCCTGCACCTGAAGTACCTGCGCACGGAAGACGAGGGGCCGGTGTTCGAGCGCATGAAGGCGCAGTTGGCGGGCATCGCCTCGCACGAGCGCCTGGAGGACGTGTTTCGCCTGCGCGGCGCCGACATCCACCAGGTGCTGGCCATCGAGCGCGTGCCGGTGGGCAAGGCGCCGCCCTTGCCCGCACCGCGCCAGCGCCCCGAGCCCCTGGCGGTGCTGCGTCGCCTCAGCGGGCGTTTGGCGCGTGCGCGCACGCTCGACGCACTGCTGGACGCCGCGCTGGATGGACTGCAGCAGGAGCTGGGCCTGTCGCAAGCCATGGTGCTGATCGCCGACACCGCCTCGGGGCGGCTCTACACCGTGGGCAGCCGGGGGTACCCGACCTCGGGCGTGGGCTCGGAAATCGCGGTGGGCCACGGTGTCATTGGCGTGGCCGCGCGCGAAGGCACGCCGGTGCGCATCAATCACATGACGAGCGCCGCGCGCTACAACCAGGCCCTGGCCGTCAGCCTGGGCCGGCGCGAAGCGGGCGCCGAGATTCCTTACCCCGGCCTGGCCCGGCCGGGCAGCCAGCTCGCGGTGCCGCTGCTGTCCGCCGGCCGGGTCCTGGGGGTGCTGTTCGTGGAAAGCGAGCACGAGATGCACCTGAACCACGACGACGAGGACTTGCTGGTCGCGCTCGCCGGCCAATTGGCGGCCGGCATCGACCTGATGCACGAGTCCGAGGAGCCTTGCGGTGACGACGGCGTCGCGGCCGCCAGCGCGGCCGTCGCCGCCAGCGCGGCCCCCTTGCTGCGCGTGCGCCGCTACCGGCGCGACGACAGCATCTTCGTGAACAACGCCTACCTCATCAAAGGCGTGGCCGGCGCCATCCTGTGGAAGCTGCTGAACGACCACCGCGGCGGCCGCAGCGAGTTCACCAACCGCGAGCTGCGGCTGGACACCACGCTGGGCTTGCCCGACGTGAGCGACAACCTGGAGGCGCGCCTGCTGCTGCTGCACCGCCGCCTGGGCGAGCAGTGCCCGGCGCTGCGGCTGCAGAAGACCGGGCGCGGCAGTTTCCGCTTCGATGCCTTGGCGCCGGTGGAGCTGACCGAGAGCCCCTAGCGCGCGGTTCAGGCGCTCACCAGCCCGGGCACCGGCGGCAGGTTCATGCCACGCGCCAGCTTGGCCCAGTCGCGTGGGCCCAGGTGGGCGCGCGCCAGGTCCAGCACGGCGGCCACCGCCGGCGCGGGCGCCTTGGCCTGCATGTCGTTCACCATCAGGCAGCGCTCCATGGCGTTCGACGCGGGCAGCATCCAGCGCGCGACGGTCATCATCTCCTGCGGCGGGATGCTGGCCACCAGCTCGTCGTGCAGGGCCAGCAGCTCGAAATCGTTGTAGGTGGCCCAGAGCGCGCCGTTGTGCACCGTTTCCTCGGCGTGCATGTGCCGCAGGTTGTCGGCCACGAACAGGGCCAGCGCCAGGTACAGCGCGTGCATCGCGCCGGCGCGTTCGTCGGCCGGCACGGCGGCCAGGGCGCGCGCGGCCCCGCGCAGCTGGGCGGTGTGGCGCAGGTGGTCTTCGTGCTCCTCGGCGACGGCATCGCACACGCCGGGGCAGCGCGCCCGCAGCGCGGGGTGGATGAACCGGTTCTCGTGCTCCAGGTGGCGCTCGAACATCTCCATCAGTTCGATGGTGCGGTCACCGGCGTCGTGCACCTCGGCCTCGTCGGTGGGGTCGGCGCGGCCGAGGGCGAGCAGGGTGTCGGCCATCATGGCGCGCAGCGCCTTGTGAATGCCGGCATACAGGTTGAAGCGGCCTTCGCCCGCGCGGGCGGCGGCGGCGATGGCCGCGATTTCGATCGAATGGGAATGCATGGTGGGAGGTCCTTGGGCACCGGTGACGCCCGGCGCTCGGCGGTGGCGGCGGCGCCCCATGCGCCGCTCGTCCATGCCCGCCAGTCTCGTGAAAGCCCCCCGGTCGCGCCGCTAAATAGCGCTTAAGCGCTTCCTAAAAGGACCTTAAGCCTCCCCCAGGTGGGGGGCGAAACGCTCAGTCCAGCCCGCGCGGGCGGCCGCGCGCCTGCTTGATGGCCGATCGCTGCGCCTTGCCTTCCAGGCGCCGTTCGCGCGAGGCGCGCGTGGGCCGCGTGGCGCGGCGCGCCTTGGGGGGCACGGCCACCGCGTCCACCATGGCCTGCAGCCGCGCCAGGGCCTCGGCCTTGTTCTGCTCCAGGCTGCGGCTGCCCTGGGCCTTGATAACGATCACACCGTCCTGCGTCAGGCGGGTATCGCTGAGCGCCAGCAGGCGCGCCTTCACCGCCTCGGGCAGCGAGGAGGCGCGCACCACGAAGCGCAGGTGCACGGCGTTGCTGACCTTGTTGACGTTCTGGCCGCCCGCGCCCTGGGCGCGGATGGCGGAGAAGGCCACCTCGTCGGGGGCGATGGTCGGGCGCTCGGGCATGGCGGCAGTCTAGGCCCTGGGCCGCCGCGACCGGCTCAGTAGCGCTCTTTGACGCCGGTGACCATGGCCTTGATCAGGCGGGTGCGTTCCAGGCGGCCCATCACGAGGGCCGCCGCGGCGTGCAGGCCGGCCAGCCCGATCAGGCCGTCGGCCAGGCTTTCATGCGCGTCGCGCAGGGCCTCGTTGCCCCAGAAGCGGTCGGTGCCCTGCAGCCAGCCCGTGAGGGCCAGCAGCAGCACCAGCAGCATGAGCGCCAGCATCATCAGCGCGCCCAGGGGGTTGTGACCGGGAACGTGCATTTCATCGCCCCGGAACCAGGCGCGCAGGTGGTGGCGCAGGCGCGTGGGCGTGGGCCAGAAGTCGCTGAAGCGCGCGTAGCGCGGGCCGATGAAGCCCCAGACCACGCGCAGCAGCACCAGGACCGCGGCCGCATAGCCCAGCCAGCGGTGGGGCCCTTCGCCTTCTTCCAGCACCCATTGGTTCAGCACCACGGTGCTCACCAGGGACCAGTGGAAGACGCGCACGAACGGGTCCCAGACCCGCTCGGCGCTCGGCGGCGTGTTCATTGGGACTTGACCGGTTTGCCCGACACCGGGTCGAAGTAGATCTCGACCTTCTTGCCGGCCTTGTCGTGGCCGTAGATTTCGTAGCAGTTGCCCTTGGTGACCTTGAAGGTCTTGATCTGGTAGCCCTGGGCCTGCAGGTCCTTCTTGAAATCGGCCTCGGGCTTCCAGCCCTCTTTGCTGGGCGCGCAGGTGGGGCCAGCGAGGGCGTTGCCGGCGGCGAACAGGGCCAGGGTGGTGGTGGCGATGGCGAGAGCTTTCATGGAGGTGCTGAGAGTGACGCCCGCACATGCGGGCGCCGCCATTGCAGCCGGGCCGGCTGAAATGCGCCTTAAGCGGCGCGGCCCCGTGCGCGCCAGGGTTGCCGGGCCGCTGGGATAATCCCGCCCCATGGCAGCGAAGCATCGGGTGGTGGTGGGTTTGAGCGGGGGCGTGGACTCCGCGGTGAGCGCGTACCTGCTCAAGCAGCAGGGCCACGAGGTCGTCGGCATCTTCATGAAGAACTGGGAGGACGACGACGACAGCGAGTACTGCTCCAGCCGCCAGGACTGGCTGGACGCCGCCAGCGTGGCCGACGTGATCGGCATCGACATCGAGCACGTCAACTTCGCCGTCGAGTACAAGGACCGCGTGTTCGCCGAATTCCTGCGCGAGTACCAGGCCGGGCGCACGCCCAATCCCGACATCCTCTGCAACGCCGAGATCAAGTTCAAGGCCTTCCTGGACCACGCCATGCGCCTGGGCGCCGAGAAGATCGCCACCGGGCATTACGCCCGTGTCCGCCGCGTGGCCGCCGACACGGGCGAGCCACTGGGGTCGGACGGCACCTCGCGCGCCAGCGCGCGCGATGGCGCCGGTGTGCGGCACCAACTGCTCAAGGGCCTGGACCCGCTGAAGGACCAGAGCTACTTCCTGCACCGCCTCACCCAGGCCCAGCTCGCCAGGACCATGTTCCCCGTGGGCGAGCTGCCCAAGACCGAGGTGCGCCGCCTCGCGGCCGAGATCGGTCTGCCCAACGCCAGGAAGAAGGACAGCACCGGCATCTGCTTCATCGGCGAGCGGCCCTTCCGCGAGTTCCTCAACCGCTACATCGCCAGCGCGCCCGGCCCCATCAAGGACGAGCGCGGCCGCACCATCGGCGAGCACGTGGGCCTGAGCTTCTACACCCTGGGCCAGCGCCAGGGCCTGGGCATCGGCGGCGTGCGGCCCAAGGGCGCGCAAAAGGGGGGCAGCGAGCACGAGCCCTGGTTCGTTGCGCGCAAGGACATCGCGCGCAATACCTTGTGGGCCGTGCAGGGGCACGACCACCCCTGGCTGCTGACGTCGCGCCTGCGCGCGCACGACGCGAGCTGGGTGGCCGGCGAGCCGCCGCCGGCCGGGGCCATGGCCGCCAAGACGCGCTACCGCCAGGCCGACGCGCCCTGCGCCATGGAGCCCCTGGGCGGGACCGGTTTCGTGTTGCGCTTCGAACAGCCGCAGTGGGCGGTCACACCCGGCCAGAGCGCGGTGCTGTATGACGGCGAAGTCTGCCTGGGTGGTGGCGTGATCCTCACCGAGGCGGCCTCGGGCGACGAAGCCTACGGCCCGGCCGCGGCACTGGCGGCCTGAAGCCCCATCCGCCCGGCGCGCATACTCCCCCCGGAACTAGTGCCGTCGCAGTATTGAGGCGGCCGCGCGCGGCCCGAATACTGGTCCCTGCTCGGTCGGCCCGCCCCCCGCGGGCCGCGCGTGTCGCGGGGTGACGATGCACGGTGGGGCGCCAGTCGGTCAGGGATGGCGGCGGGGCATGGCCTGGGTCTGGCTGTGGCTCATGCTGCTGCCCTGCGCCGCCTCGCCACCGCCTGAGCGGGTGGCGCTGGGCGCCCCGGACAACGCCGTCGCCCTCACGCCCGCACTGCAGTTCCTCGACAACCGCACGCACCCCTGGCGCCCCGACGCCGCCGACGCGGCCAGCGCCGACTTCAAGCCCCTGCCGCCGGCCTGGCAAGCGGGCAACCTGGGCCAGGGCTCCTTCGATCTGTGGTTTCGCGTGGTGCTGCACGCCAGCGCCGACGCGCCCGCCCATTGGATGTGGGTGGTGGACAACGCCAATCTGGACCTGGTCGAACTCTGGTCCGGCCCACCGGGCCAGGCCGTGCGCCTGGGCCTCAGCGGCGACAGCCTGCCGCCCGGGCGGCGCGCCCACTCACACCGCCTGCCGGTGATCCCGCTCACCCTGGCGCCCGGCGCCGACACCCCGGTCTACATGCGCGTGCGCACCGACGGCATGGCCCAGTTGCCGGTCAAGCTGTGGCCGCGCGAGGCGCTGGCCCGTCAGGACCAGTGGGTCTATGGCCTGCACGGTGTTTTCTTCGGCCTGCTCGCCGGCCTGATCCTCTACAACGCCATGCTGTACTTCAGCATCCGCGACCGCGCCTACCTCTACTACGTGGGCCTGGTCAGCGCGTTGGGGGTCTGGCAGTTCGGCAACCAGGGCTTCCTGGCCCAGTACCTGTGGCCCGGCGGGGCGCTGCTGCAGCACTACGCGGTCAACCTGTCGCTGGCGCTGGGCGGCGGCCTCTTGCTGCCCTTCGCGCGCCGTTTCCTGCAGACCGCCGCGCACGCGCCGCGGCTGGACTGCGCCGCGCGCCGGCTCACCTGGGGCTGGGTTGTGGTCTTCCTCCTCAACCTGCTCCCGCCGCTGTCGCCCGGCCAGCGCCTGGTGCCCTGGGCGGTCGCCGTGACCACGCTGATGCTGGTGGCCATGGCGTACGACGGGCTGCGCGAGCGCCGCCCGGCCGCGCTGCCCTTCACCGTGGCCTGGGCCTGCCTGTGGGTGAGCGCGCTGCTCTACGTGTTCTACCGCCTGGGCTGGCTGCCGGGCCATCCCCTGGTCGTCAACGCGCTGCCCATGGGCGCCGCGCTCGAGATGGTGCTGCTGTCCTTCGCGCTGGCGGACCGCTTCCGCGTCGAGCGCCAGGCCGCCGAGCGCGCGCAGGCCGACCGCCTGCGCACGGAGCTCGAGCGCGACATGGCGCGCCGCGCCACCGATGAAAAGTCGCGCTTCCTCGCCGCCGTGAGCCACGACATGCGCCAGCCGCTCTACGCCATCACGCTCGCGGCCGAATCGCTGGAGCGCCAGCGCCCCCTGCGCCACCCGGGGCCCATGCTGCAGCAGATGAAGGCCGGGCTGGAGACGGCCGATCGCCTGCTCGACGCGGTGATGACCGTGGCCCGGCTGGAGACCGGTTCGCTGCGGCCGCAGTCCGCGACCTTTTCGCTGGAGCCCCTGCTGGAGCAGGTGGACGGCACCTTCGGGCCGCGGGCCCGGGCCAAGGGGCTGCGCTGGTCGGTCACGCCCTGCCTGGCCTTGGTCAGCACCGACGCGCCGCTGCTGCAGCGCATGGTCTTCAACCTGGTGAGCAACGCCGTGGCCTACACCGAGGCGGGTGGCGTGCTGGTGTCGTGCCGCGTGCGGCGCCGGGGCGCCTTGCTGCAGGTGTGGGACACCGGCGGTGGGCTGCCGCCGGAGCCCGAGGCGCAGGTGTTCCAACGGCACTTCCGGGGCGAGCCCGGCACCGAAACCGACAGCGGGGTCGGGCTGGGCCTGGTCATCGTCAAGCAGACCGCGCTGCTGCTGGGGCTGGAGCTGTCGGTGCGCTCGCGCCCCGGGCGCGGCAGCTGCTTTTCCCTCTGGCTGCCGCTGGCGCCGTCAGCCGCCGAACACGCTGGGGTGGGTGTGCAGTCCGTCCAGTGGCAGCCGGCGACCGGCCAGGTGGTCCTCGATGCAGCGCAGCACCAGGGGGCTGCGGTGCCGCGCGGCTGACGCGCGCACCTCGTCCGGCGTGAGCCAGCAGGTGCGCACGATGCCGCGGTCGAGCGCGCGGCCGGCCACGGCCTCGCCCACGGCGCCGCAGAACGCGAAACGCAGGTAGGTGATGGGCTCGCCGGCCCGCTCGAAGCGGGCCAGGTACACGCCCACCAGCGCCTCGGGCGTGAAAGGGTGCGCGGTCTCCTCCAGCGCCTCGCGCGCCGCGGCCTGCACCAGGCTTTCGCCCGGCTCCAGGTGGCCCGCCGGGTTGTTCAGGCGCAGGCCTTCGGGGGTGTGCTCTTCGACCAGCAGGTAGCGGCCGTCGCGCTCGGCGAGGCAGGCCACGGTGACGCTCGGTGCCCAACGGGAAGTCATGGGCGGCGATTATGGGCGGGGGCCGTTGGGGACGGGCTTTCAGTTAAGCTCGCCCGTTGATTTCTGAACCGAGCGCGAGGAGACACCCATGCTCATTGGCGTACCCGCCGAAACCCTGGCGGGCGAGACCCGTGTGGCCGTGACGCCGGAGACGGCAAAGAAACTGGTGGCCCAAGGCCATGTGGTGCGAGTGCAGGCCGGCGCCGGCTTGCACGCCAGCGCCACCGACGCCGCGTACGAAGCGGCGGGCGCGCAGATCACCGACGCCGCCGGCGCCTTGGGCGCCGACCTCGTGCTCAAGGTGCGCAGCCCGCAGGCCAGCGAGCTGCCGCTGATGAAAGCCGGCGCCACCCTGGTGGGCATGCTCAACCCCTTCGACGCCGAAGGCCTGCGGGCCCTGGCCGCCGCCGGGCTCACCGGCTTCGCGCTGGAGGCCGCGCCACGCACCACGCGCGCGCAGAGCATGGACGTGCTGTCCTCGCAGGCCAACATCGCCGGCTACAAGGCCGTGATGCTCGCGGCCAACGCCTACCCGCGCTTTTTCCCCATGCTCATGACGGCCGCCGGCACCGTGAAGGCCGCGCGCGTGGTCATCCTGGGCGTGGGCGTGGCGGGTCTGCAGGCGATCGCCACGGCCAAGCGCCTGGGCGCGGTCATCGAGGCCAGCGACGTGCGCCCCAGCGTGAAGGAGCAGATCGAGTCCCTGGGGGGCAAGTTCATCGACGTGCCCTACGAAACGCCGGAGGAGAAGGAAGCGGCCGAGGGCGTGGGCGGCTACGCCAAGCCCATGCCGCCGAGCTGGCTGCAGCGCCAGGCCGCCGAGGTGGCCAAGCGCGTGGCGATGGCCGACGTGGTGATCTCCACCGCGCTCATTCCCGGCCGCGCGGCGCCCACGCTGATCACCGAAGAGATGGTCAAGAGCATGAAGCCTGGCTCGGTGATCGTGGACATCGCGGCGGGCAAGGGGCCCGGCAATGCCGATGGAAGCGTCGGCGGCAACTGCCCGCTCACCGAAGCCGACAGGACGGTCGTCAAGCACGGCGTGACGATCATCGGCGAGACCAACCTGCCCGCGCTGGTGGCGGCCGACGCCTCCGCGCTGTACGCGCGCAACGTGCTCGACTTCCTGAAGCTCGTGCTGCCCAAGGACGCCAGCGCCGTGCAGGTGCCGATGGACGACGACATCGTGGTCGCCTGTCTGATGACCCAAGCCGGCGAGGTCAAGCGCAAATGAGCGATGCCGCCAGCCGCGTGATGCTGCGGGCCAAGCTGCACCGCGCCACCGTGACCGAAGCCGACCTGCACTACGAAGGTTCCTGCGGCATCGACGAAGACCTGCTGGACGCCGCCGACATGCGTGAGTTCGAGAAGATCGAGCTCTACAACGTCAACAACGGCGAGCGTTTCTCCACCTACATCATCAAGGCCGCGCGCGGCTCGGGCGCCATCTCGCTCAACGGCGCGGCCGCGCGCAAGGCCCATGTGGGCGACCTGCTGATCATCTGCACCTACTCGCCGGTGGCCGACAGCGCGGTGCCGGGCTGGAAGCCGCGCGTGGTGCTGCTGGGTGAAGGCAACCGCATCACCGAGATCAAGAAAACCTAGGAGCCGCCCATGGACGCCGTCTCTCCCACCCTCATCAACCTCATCATCTTCGTGCTGGCCATCTACGTGGGCTACCACGTGGTGTGGACGGTGACGCCCGCGCTGCACACGCCGCTCATGGCCGTGACCAACGCCATCTCGGCCATCGTGATCGTGGGCGCCATGCTGGCCGCCGCGCTCACCGAAACCCCGCTGGGCAAGACCATGGGCGTGCTGGCCGTGGCGCTGGCGGCGGTCAACGTCTTCGGCGGCTTCCTGGTCACGCGCCGCATGCTGGAGATGTTCAAGAAGAAAGAGAAGAAGGCCCCGGCCGCGGGAGACAAAGCATGAGCATGAACCTGGTCGTCCTGCTGTACCTGATCGCTTCGGTCTGCTTCATCCAGGCCCTGAAGGGTCTGTCGCACCCCACCACCTCCATCCGGGGCAACGTCTTCGGCATGACGGGCATGGCCATCGCCGTGCTCACCACCGCCGCGCTCATCGTCGAACTCTCGGGCGGCAAGGCCCAGGGTATGGTCTACGTGCTCGGCGGCCTGGTGGTCGGCGGCGGCGTCGGCGCCTATATGGCCAAGAAGGTCGAGATGACCAAGATGCCCGAGCTGGTGGCCTTCATGCACAGCATGATCGGCCTGGCGGCGGTGTGCATCGCGGTGGCCGTGGTGGCCGAGCCCTGGGCCTTCGGCATCGCCGCGCACGGCGAGCCCATCCCGGGCGGCAACCGCATCGAGCTGGCCCTGGGCGCCTTCATCGGCGCGGTCACCTTCAGCGGCTCGGTCATCGCCTTCGGCAAGCTCTCGGGCAAGTACAAGTTCCGCCTGTTCCAGGGCGCGCCGGTCACCTTCGCCGGGCAGCACAAGCTCAACCTGCTGCTGGGCCTGGCCACGGCCTTCTTCATCTTCGGCTTCTGGCACTCGCAGAGCTGGATGGACATCGTGCTGGTGATCGCCCTGGGCTTCATCCTGGGCGTGCTCATCATCATCCCCATCGGCGGCGCCGACATGCCGGTGGTGGTGTCCATGCTCAACAGCTACTCGGGCTGGGCGGCAGCGGGCATCGGCTTCAGCCTGAACAACAGCATGCTGATCATCGCCGGCTCGCTGGTGGGCAGCTCGGGCGCGATCCTGAGCTACATCATGTGCAAGGCCATGAACCGCTCGTTCATCAGCGTCATCCTGGGTGGCTTCGGCGGCGAGGCCGGCGCGGTGGCCAGCGGCGGCGTGCAGCGCACCGCCAAGAGCGGCAGCGCCGACGACGTGGCCTTCATCCTGGGCAACGCCGAAACCGTGGTCATCGTGCCGGGCTACGGCCTGGCGGTGGCGCGCGCGCAGCACGCGGTGAAGGAGCTGGCCGAGAAGCTCACGCACAAGGGCATCACGGTGAAGTACGCCATCCACCCCGTGGCCGGGCGCATGCCGGGCCACATGAACGTGCTGCTGGCCGAGGCCGAAGTGCCCTACGACCAGGTGTTCGAGATGGAGGACATCAACGGCGAGTTCGGGCAGGCGGACGTGGCCATCGTGCTGGGCGCCAACGACGTGGTCAACCCGCTGGCGCTGCAAAAGGGCAGCCCCATCTACGGCATGCCCATCCTGGAGGCCTACAAGGCCAAGACCGTGATCGTGAACAAGCGCTCCATGGCCGCGGGCTATGCGGGCCTGGACAACGAACTGTTCTACATGGACAAGACCATGATGGTCTTCGGCGACGCCAAGAAAGTCGTCGAGGACATCACCAAAGCCGTGGAGTGAGACCTCGCCCATCGGGCGCACAACGAGAGGAGACCTGCATGCCGACCGCCACCGCCGACCGTCCTTGGCTCGCCGCTTACCCCGAAGGGGTGCCCGCCGACATCGACGTGAACCAGTACCCCTCGCTGGTGCACCTGATGGAGGAGAGCTTCCGGCGCTTCGGCGATCGGACCGCCTACAGCTTCATGGGCAAGGACGTGAGCTTCGCGCAGACCGACGCGGCCTCTCAGTCCGTGGCGGCCTACCTGCAGGGCCTGGGCCTCGTGAAGGGCGACCGCGTGGCGATCATGATGCCCAACGTACCGCAGTACCCGGTGGTCGTCGCGGGCATCCTGCGCGCGGGCCTGGTGGTGGTGAACGTGAACCCGCTGTACACCGCGCGCGAACTGGAACACCAGCTCAAGGACTCGGGCGCCAAGGCCATCGTCATCATCGAGAACTTCGCCCGCACGCTGGAACAGTGCATCGCGGCCACGCCAGTGAAGCACGTGGTGCTTGCGGCCATGGGCGACATGCTGGGCTTGCTCAAGGGTGGCCTGGTGAACTACGTGGTGCGCAAGGTCAAGAAGATGGTGCCGGCCTTCAACCTGCCGCAGGCCGTGCGCTTCAACGACGCCCTCGCGCGCGGCGCGCGCGGCGCGTTCAAGAAGCCCGAGATCAAGGCCGACGACATGGCCGTGCTGCAGTACACCGGCGGCACCACGGGCGTGAGCAAAGGCGCGGTGCTCCTGCACCGCAACATCATCGCCAACGTGCTGCAGTCCGAGGCCTGGAACGACCCGGTGATGAAGAAGGTCCCGGCCGGCGAGCAGCCCACCAGCGTGTGCGCGCTGCCGCTGTACCACATCTTCGCGTTCACCGTGAACATGATGCTGAGCCTGCGCGTGGGCGGCAAAACCATCCTCATCCCCAACCCGCGCGACCTGCCGGCGGTGCTCAAGGAGTTGAGCAAGCACCGCTTCCACAGCTTTCCCGCGGTGAACACGCTGTTCAACGGCCTGGCCAATCACCCCGACTTCAACACCGTGGACTGGAGCCACCTGAAGGTTTCGGTGGGCGGCGGCATGGCGGTGCAGGGCGCGGTGGCCAAGCGCTGGCTCGAGAAAACCGGCTGCCCGATCTGCGAGGGCTATGGCCTGTCCGAAACCAGCCCCTCGGCCACCTGCAACCCCACCACCAGCACCGAGTACACCGGCACCATCGGCGTGCCCCTGCCCAATACGCGCCTGAAGTGCCTGGACGACGAGGGCCGCGAGGTGCCCGTGGGCCAACCCGGCGAGATTGCGATCCACGGCCCGCAGGTGATGGCGGGCTACTGGCAGCGCCCGGATGAGACCGCCAAGGTCATGACGCCCGACGGCTTCTTCAAGAGTGGCGACATCGGGATCATGGACGAGCGCGGCTACTTCAAGATCGTGGACCGCAAGAAGGACATGGTGCTGGTCAGCGGTTTCAACGTCTACCCGAACGAGGTCGAGGACGTGGTCGCGCAGCTGCCCGGCGTGCTGGAGTGCGCCGTGGTGGGCGTGCCGGACGACAAGACCGGCGAAGCCGTGAAGCTGGTGATCGTGAAGAAGGACCCGTCGCTCACCGAAGAGCAGGTGCGCGAGTTCTGCCGCGCCAACCTCACGGGCTACAAGCAGCCGCGCGTGATCGAGTTCCGCACCGATCTGCCCAAGACGCCGGTGGGCAAGATCCTGCGCCGCGAGCTGCGCGACAAGTGAAGGTCTGAGCCGGCATGACGCTTGCGCTGGTCAGCGCCCTGCCGCAGGAGCTCGAGGCCGTGCTCGCGCTGCTGCCCGACGAGCAGCGCACCGCGTTCGCCGGGCGCGGTTTCTGGCGCGGCCACCTGCATGGGCAGGAGGTGGTGGCGGTGCTCTCGGGCATCGGCAAGGCCGCGGCGGCCACCACCACCGCGCTGCTGATCGCGCGCTTCGGCGCCAGCGCGGTCGTGATGACGGGCGTGGCCGGTGGCCTGGGCGCGGGCGTGAAGGTGGGCGACGTGGTGGTGGCGGCCGAGCTGCTGCAGCACGACATGGACGCGTCGCCGGTCTTTCCGCGCCATGAGGTGCCGGGCTACGGGCGCTCGCGCTTCGCTTCCGACGGGGCCCTGAGCGATCGACTGGCGCGCGCCTGCGAGGCCACGCTGCGCGAGGCCCCGGCTGCCCTGGGCGCCGCGGCGGTCGAGGCCTTCGGCCTGGGCGACTCGCGCGTGCACCGGGGCCTGCTCCTGACGGGCGACCGCTTCGTTTCGCGCACCGCCGAGAGCGAGGCCCTGCAGCGCGAACTGCCGGACGCGCTGGCCGTGGACATGGAGAGCGCGGCCGTGGCCCAGGTGTGCGCGGATTTCGGCGTGCCGCTGGCGGTGGTGCGCACCATCTCCGACCGCGCCGACGACGCGGCCCACGTGGACTTCCCGCGCTTCCTCACGCAGGTGGCGAGCCGCTACAGCGCGGCCATCGTCGAGCGCCTGCTCGGCGAGTCAGCGTAGCCAACCCCTTTTCCTGAAGTAGAGCATCGGCACCACGGCCGACAGCACCATCAACCCGATCGCCAGCGGGTAACCGAAGCGCCAGGTCAGTTCGGGCATGAACTGGAAGTTCATGCCGTAGCTGCTGGCCACCAGCGTCGGTGGCAGCAGGGACACGCTGGCCACCGAGAAGATCTTGATGATCTTGTTCTGGTTGATGTTGATGAAACCGACCGTGGCGTCCATCAGGAAGTTGATCTTGTCGAACAGGAACGCGGTGTGGCCGTCGAGCGAGTCGAGGTCGCGCAGGATCTGGCGCGCGTCCTCGAACTGCTCGGCGCTCAGCAGGCGGCTGCGCATCATGAAGCTCACCGCGCGGCGCGTGTCCATGACGTTGCGGCGGATGCGGCCCGACATGTCCTCGTGGCGCGCGATGGCCGACAGTGCCTCGCCCAGGGCCGAGTCGCTGGCCTCGCTGGAGAGCACCTTGGCGCTCACCGTTTCCAGGTCGTCGTAGATGTCCTCCAGCGTGTCGGCGCAGTACTCGGCGTCGGCGTCGAACAGCATCAGCAGCACGTCCTTGGCGTCGTCGATCAGGCCGGGCATGCGCCGCGCGCGCATGCGCAGCAGGCGGAACACGGGCACGTCTTCGTCGTGGATGGAGAACAGCACGCCGCGGCTCTTGAGCGAGTCGTTGTGCTCGTTGAGGATGAAGGCCACGCGCACCGCGCGCGGGTCTTCGTCGTCGTCGATGAGGAAGTCGCTGCGCACGTGCAGCTCGCCGTTGTCCTCCTCGAAGAAGCGCGCCGACTCCTCGATGTCCTCGTCCATCGCGTCTTCCGGGATGGACAGGCCGAAATGCTGCTTGACCCAGCGGCGTTCTTCGGGGGTGGGGTCTTCCAGGTCGACCCAGATGGGCTTGAACTTGGCGAGCTCTTCCAGGGACTCGATCTCTTCCTGGAAGAGGCGGCCGTTGGCCAGGGTGAAGACATTGAGCATGGCGCGCTCCTGCGTGTCGGTGGCGGTCTGGCGGTGGCCGGGAATCCGGCCGGCGGGTTCGGTGGCGCTTTCAGCCAGCCGCCCGTCCAGGCCGCAGCGTCAGGGCGCTGCTCAGACGGTCGCGGGGAGGGCTGAAAGCACACGACTGGGGGGTGTGCTGTCCATCAAGGGCTCCGTGTGCAAAAACGGCCGCGATTATCGCACCGGGCCTGGTGCGGCGGGGCTGCCAGCGGGCGCCAGGAAGGCCTTCAGCTCGTCCTGGCGGCGCCAGGCGTCGTGCTCGCCCAGGGCCATGAGCGCGTGCACGAAGCCGGGCTCGAACAGCAGGTAGCTGGCGAGGGCGGCGGCGCTGGCGTTGGCGCCGCGCCGCGTGTCCAGCGCGCCCAGGCCGATGAGCGTGTGGCGCGTGGTCACGGGCAGTTCGTTCACGTGCTTGAGCGCGAGTTCGTCGAGCGACACGCTGGGCTGGATGGCCATCACCTCCACCGGGTGGTAGGGCAGAAGGGTCGAGACCTCCGGCGGCAGGCGCGCCAGGGTCTGGCTCACGCGCATGGTCTGCTCCACGTCGGCCTGAAGGGTGTCGTGGAAGACGCTGGCCATGGCGTGGCCGGCGATGGTGCCCGCCGTGAGTTCGGCGGTGTCGTGCCGCCCGGCCAGGCCCGCGCGCTGCGGCTGGCCCACGCCCACGACCAGGATGCGGCGCGCGCCGAACTGGATGGCGGGCGACAGGGGCGAGAGCTGGCGCATGGAGCCGTCGCCGAAGTGCTCGCGGTGGCCGCTCACCCACAGGGGCACGGCCGGAAACAGGAAGGGAATGGCGCTGGAGGCCATCAGGTGTTCGATGGTGATGGGCTGGAACTCGGCGCGTCGCCCGGGCCGGTGCCAGGCCGGCACGGTGCTGTCGGCGCGGGTCTGGCAGAAGGTCCAGTGCTCGCCGGTGGAGTAGCTCGACGCGGTCACGCCGAGCACGTCGATCGCGCCGCGCTCCAGCGCCGTCTCCAGCCCTTGCAGGTCGATGTGGCGGTGCAGGGTGTTCACCAGGGGCAGGGTGTCGAGCAGGGCGCGGTGGCGCTTGACCTGGCGCGCCAGCGTCCAGCCCGCGAGCACGCGGCTGGCGCGCACCCAGTTGGGTGCGTCCAGGCGGTAGACCTGGTCGGAGCGCAGCTTCAGCCAGAACTCGCCGAGCGCGGGCAGCGCGGCGGCGCCATCGCCCGCGCGGCAGGCCAGGAAGCTGGCGTTGAGGGCGCCGGCCGAGGTGCCGAACAGCCAGCGGAAGGGAAAGGCCGCGCCGCCCTCGGGCAGCATGGCGGCCACGGCCTTGAGCACGCCGGCCTGGTAGGCGGTGCGCGCGCCGCCGCCCATGAGCACGAGGGCGCAGCCGTCGGCCCTGGGCCCGCCGGGGTGGCGCAAGGGAATGCTGTGGCTGAGGACGGTGTCGAGCGACATGCCGGGCCCGCGGGTCGTGCTCAGCGTGACCGGGAGGAGGGGGCCTGCAGGGCCAGGCGGGCGCGGCGCGCGACCGGCGCGGCGAGGGGGCCATGGGTGGGGGGCATGCGGGGCTCCTGTCGAAGTCGTTCGGCCCGCTACGCTATCACGGCGATTCGGCCGGCGGCTGGGTGGGCAGGGCCTCCTTGATCGCGCGCGATGCGCCGCCAGGGCGTTGTCCATGGGCGGGAGCACAGGGGCGCATGGGCGCCGCGACACGGCATCGGCGACACTCGGCCACCCTGCCTCGACCGCTGCCCGTGACCGATCCCTCGCCCCTCAGTCCCACGCGCGAACGCTGGCTGCTGCTCACCGTGGCCGGCATCCAGTTCACCCACATCCTGGACTTCATGATCGTGATGCCCCTGGGGCCGCAGTTCACGCGGCTCTTCGGCATCAGCGACGCGCAGTTCGGCCTGCTGGTGTCGGCCTACACGCTGTCGGCCGGTGCCTCGGGCCTGCTCGCGGCCACCTACGTCGACCGCTTCGACCGCCGCACGCTGCTGCTGGGTCTTTATGGCCTGTTCGCCCTGGCCACGCTGGCCTGCGGCCTGGCCCCGGGCTACGGTTTTCTCATGGGCGCGCGCATCGCCGCCGGCGTGTTCGGCGGCGTGCTGTCGGCGCTGGCGCAGACCATCGTGGCCGACGTGGTGCCTTTCGAGCGGCGCGGTCGCGCCATGGGCATCGTCATGTCCGCCTTCTCGTTTTCCACGGTGGCCGGGGTGCCGCTGGGCCTGTGGCTGGCCGGCTGGGCGGGCTGGCACGCCACCTTCATCGCCATCGCGCTGCTGTGCGCCGTGTGCCTGGCCGCCGCCAGCCTGACCCTGCCGCCGCTGCGCGGCCACCTGCGGGCCGGCCCGCCCACGGTCTGGCGCGGCCTGGCCTCGGCGCTGGCCGAGCGCAACCACTGGCGCGCCTTTGCGATGTCGGCGCTCATGATGTTCACGGGCTTCACGGTGATCCCCTTCATCACCATCTACATGCAGGCCAACGTGGGTTTGGGCGACGCCGACATCCCATTGCTGTACCTGGTGGGCGGCGCGGTCACCCTGCTGACGGCGCGCTGGTTCGGCCGCATGACCGACCGGCACGGCAAGGTGCCCACCTTCACCCGCCTGGCCCTGCTCGTGGCGCTGCCGCTCATGGCCACCACGCTGCTGCCGCCGGCGCCGCTGTGGGTCGCGCTGCTCGTGTCCACCGGCTTCTTCGTGCTCATGTCGGGCCGCATGATCCCGGGCATGGCCATCATCACCTCGGCCGCCGAGCCGCGCCTGCGTGGCACCTTCATGGCGCTCAACGCCGCGGTGCAGTCGGCCGCCATGGGCCTGGCCTCGCTCGTCGGCGGGCTGATCATCGTGCGCGACGCCGCCGGTCGGGTGGAGCACTACTGGGTGGCGGGCCTCATCGGCGTGGTCGCCAGCTGCGCCAGCGTGGTGGTGGCGCGGCGGCTTCGCCTGCACGGCGCGCAGCAGGGGCCCGACCGCCGGTCCTGAAGGCGATCCGGAAGTCACGATTTCTGACGGTTTCGGCTTGCGTGCTCAGGGCATCGTCGGCATAGTGGGTCTCAAGCCATCCCGTGGTCGCCGGATGGCCCTGCCGCCGGCGGCCTGTGTCAACCCGGAGCAATTGGAGGCTCATCCATGAACCTGACGATCAACGGTCACGACCTCGAGGTCACCCCCGCCCTGCGCGGCTACGTCACCAGCAAGCTCGAACGCATTTCCCGACACTTCGACCAGGTCGTCGACATCCGGGTGCTGTTGAAAGTGGACAACCTCAAGGAAAAGGCCCTGCGGCAGCGTGCGGAATGCAACATCCACGTGAAAGGCCGGGACCTGTTCGCCGAGAGCGCCCATGCCGATCTGTACGCCGCCGTCGATGAGTTGGCCGACAAGCTCGACCGCCAGGTGCTGCGTTACAAGACCAAGACCCAGGAACACAACCACGAAGCCGTCAAACGCCTGATGTGAAAACGGTCACAACCCGCGCCGTTAGCGGGTTCCCGGTCGTGCTGCACTGCAACAAGCCGCTTGAATTGTCAAGCGGCTTTTTTGTCCTTTTCATCTAGGCGTAGGAAAGCAGAAGCGCATAATCCGCGCCCGAAAGGGCCCCCATGAACCGACTGTCTGCCATATTGCCCGCCGCGCAGGTGCTCGTCGCCGTCGACGCCAGCAGCAAAAAGCGCGCCTTCGAGGAAGCGGGCCTGCTGTTCGAAACCCTGCACGGCCTCAACCGCGCGCTCATCACCGACAGCCTGTTCGCGCGCGAACGCCTGGGGTCCACCGGCCTGGGCCATGGCGTGGCCATTCCGCATGGCCGCATCAAGGGTCTCAAGCAGCCGTTGGCGGCGGTGTTCCAGCTCGCCAGTCCCATTGGCTTCGACGCCCCGGACGAGTTGCCGGTGCAGCTCATGATCTTCCTGCTGGTGCCCGAGGCGGCCACGCAGAAACACCTGGAAATCCTGTCGGAGATCGCCGAGCTGCTCAGCGACAGCGCCTTGCGCGAGCGCATGAAGTTTTCGTCCGACGCCGGTGCGCTGCACGGGCTGATTTCCAACTGGCAGTCCGCGCACGCCGCGGCCTGAACCCCGTTCTCCATTGAAACCCACCGTCGTCAGCGCCGACGTCCTCTTCGAGGACCACCGGGACACGCTGAAGTGGCAGTGGATCGCCGGCCTGGGGGCCTCCGAGCGCCGCTTCGACGAGGTGGCGATCCGCGCGGCGCGCTCGGGCGCCGACCTGGTCGGCTACCTCAACTACATCCACCCCTACCGCCTGCAGGTCATCGGCGAGCGTGAGGTGGCCTACCTCACCAGCCCCAGCACCGAGGACAACAAGCGCCGCGTGGCGCGCATCGTGACGCTGGAGCCGCCGGTGCTGGTGGTGGCCGACGACAAGCCCGCGCCCGACGAACTGCTCGCGATGTGCGAGCGCGCGCAGATCCCGATGTTCGCGACCCACGAGTCCGCGGCCTTCGTGATCGACGTGCTGCGCGCCTACCTGTCGCGCCATTTCGCCGACCGCGCCACCATGCACGGCGTGTTCATGGACATCCTGGGCATGGGGGTCCTGATCACGGGCGAATCGGGCCTGGGCAAGAGCGAGCTGGGGCTGGAGCTCATCTCGCGCGGCCACGGCCTGGTGGCCGACGACGCGGTGGACCTGTACCGAATCAACCAGACCAGCGTGGAAGGCCGCTGCCCCGAGCTGCTGCAGAACCTGCTGGAGGTGCGCGGCATCGGCCTGCTCGACATCAAGGCGATCTTTGGCGAGACGGCGGTGCGCCGCAAGATGCGGCTGCAGCTCATCGTGCACCTGGTGCGCCGCGAGACCATGGAGCGCGACTACGAGCGTATGCCCTATGAGCCGCTGTACCAGGATGTGTTGGGCGTGCCCGTGCGCAAGGCCGTGATTCAGGTGGTGGCGGGGCGCAACATCGCCGTGCTGGTGGAGGCCGCCGTGCGCAACACCATCCTGCAGCTGCGCGGCATCGACACCTACCAGGAGTTCGTGCAGCGCCACCGCGCCGCGATGTCGCGCGACGAGTGACGAACGCCGCGCCTAGCGGTGGCCGCCGGGGACCTTGCCGGCGCCGCGGTGCGGGCAGTCGCCCTTGGTGCAGTTCGCGTAGAGCGACAGCGCGTGCTCCTGCAGCGCGAAGCCGCGCGACTTGGCCACCATCTGCTGGCGCTTCTCGATCTCCGCATCGAAGAATTCCTCGACGCGCCCGCAGTCCAGGCAGACCAGGTGGTCGTGGTGCTGGCCCTCGTTGAGTTCGTAGACGGCCTTGCCCGACTCGAAATTGCTGCGCGTGAGCAGGCCAGCCTGTTCGAACTGCATCAGCACGCGGTAGACGGTGGCCAGGCCGATGTCGCTGCGCTCGTCGAGCAGCACGCGGAACACGTCCTCGGCCGTCATGTGGCGCTGCGTGGCGTTCTGAAAGACCTCCAGGATCTTCAGGCGCGGCAGCGTGGCCTTCAGGCCGGTGCTCTTGAGGTCTTCGATGTTGGACATGGCGCTCGCTTCGGGCTCACTACAATGGCCGACCGATTATCGTCCGCCTTGCGCCGGCCGCGCCAGTGCAGGGCCAGCAGGCCCCCACCCCGGGTTTTCGCCATGTCCTTCTCCAAGTTCCGAATCTCGCTCGCGCTGGTTGCCCTGCTGGCGCTGGGCGGTTGTGGCAGCGTGGCCAACTGGGTCACGCCATACAAGATCGACATCCTTCAAGGCAATGTGATCACCCGCGAGCAGGTCGAGGCGCTCAAGCCCGGCATGCCGCGCGAACAGGTGCGCGACATCCTGGGCTCGCCGCTGCTGGCCAGCGTGTTCCACGCCGACCGCTGGGACTACGTCTTCACCCTGCAGCGCCGGGGCCAGGAGCCGCTGCGCCGCCGAGTGACCGTGTTCTTCAAGGACGGCGTGCTCGAGCGCCACGAGGCCGACGAGCTGCCCACCGAGGCCGAGTTCGTGGCCTCGCTGGACGTACGCCGCGACAAAAAGGCCAAGCCGCCCGTGCTCGAGGCCACCGAGCAGCAGCTCAAGGACTTCGCCGAGCGCAACAAGCCGCAGGCCCCGCCGCTGCCCGCCAGCGCCGCGCCCGCACCCGCCACCACCAACTTCCCGCCGCTGGAGTCGGGCCGATGAGCGTTGCAACCACCCCCCACCGCGTCTGTGTCGCGGGGGCCAGCGGCCGCATGGGCCGCATGCTGATCGAGGCCGTGCGCGACAGCGGCGACTGCCGGCTCAGCGGCGCGCTCGACGTGGCCGCCAGCCCCGCCATCGGGCAGGACGCCGGCGCCTACGCCGGCCAGCCGACCGGTGTGCCGATCACCGCCGATCTCGCCCAGAGCCTGCAGGGCAGCGACTGCCTGGTCGATTTCACCCGCCCCGAGGGCACCATGGACCACCTGGACGCCTGTGTGGCGCAGGGCGTCAACCTGGTCATCGGCACCACCGGCTTCAGCGAGGCGCAGAAGGCCCGCATCGCCGAGGCGTCCCAGCGCATCGCCATCGTGATGGCGCCCAACATGAGCGTGGGCGTGAACGTCACGCTCAAGCTGCTGGAAATGGCGGCCAAGGCCCTGTCCACCGGCTACGACATCGAGATCATCGAGGCCCACCACCGCCACAAGGTGGACGCGCCCAGCGGCACCGCGCTCAAGATGGGCGAGGTCATCGCCGATGCCCTGGGCCGCGACCTCAAGGACTGCGCGGTCTACGCGCGCGAGGGCGTCACCGGCGAGCGCGACCCGTCCAGCATTGGCTTCGCCACCATCCGCGGCGGTGACATCGTGGGCGACCACACCGTGCTGTTCGCGGGCACCGGCGAGCGCATCGAGATCACGCACAAGTCCGCCAGCCGCAGCACCTACGCCCAGGGCAGCCTGCGCGCGGTGCGCTTCCTCGCCGGCCGCCGCGCCGGGCTGTTCGACATGTTCGACGTGCTGGGGCTGCGCCAGACCTAGCCGGCCGGTGGCGGTTCACCGACGAGGGCGCGCGCCGGCGGCGCCCGCCGGGCGCGCGGCCTAAAATCCCCGCTCCCACGGGCGAGCCGCGCCCGTCCGGCTTCCCTGGTCTTCCCCGTTCCCATGCAAGACAAATACGCCCACCAAGACGTCGAGCGCGCCGCGCAGGCCCACTGGACCGCCCGCGACGCCTACCGCGTCACCGAAGACGCCGGCAAGCCCAAGTTCTATGCCTGCTCCATGCTGCCCTACCCGAGCGGCAAGCTGCACATGGGCCACGTGCGCAACTACACGATCAACGACATGCTCACGCGCCAGCTGCGCATGAAGGGCTACAACGTCCTCATGCCCATGGGCTGGGACGCCTTCGGCCTGCCGGCCGAGAACGCGGCGATCAAGAACAAGGTGCCGCCCGCGAAGTGGACCTACGACAACATCGCCTACATGAAGCGGCAGATGCAGGCCATGGGCCTGGCCATCGACTGGAGCCGCGAGGTCGCCACCTGCTCGCCCGACTACTACCACTGGAACCAGTGGCTGTTCCTCAAGATGCTGGAAAAGGGCATCGCCTACCGCAAGACCCAGGTGGTGAACTGGGACCCGGTGGACCACACCGTGCTCGCCAACGAACAGGTCATCGACGGCCGCGGCTGGCGCACCGGCGCGCTGGTCGAGAAGCGCGAGATCCCGGGCTACTACCTCAACATCACCTCGTACGCGGGCGAGCTGCTCGACCACGTGCAGATCGGCAACCCCAAGGCCACGCTCAGTGGCTGGCCCGACAAGGTGCGCCTGATGCAGGAGAACTGGATCGGCAGGAGCGAGGGCCTGCGCTTCGCCTTTCCGCACCAGATCCAGGACGCCAGCGGCGCCCTCATCGGCGACGGCCGCCTCTACGTCTTCACCACGCGCGCGGACACCATCATGGGCGTCACCTTCTGCGCCGTGGCGCCCGAGCACCCGCTGGCCACGCACGCGGCCGCCAGCGACCCGGCGCTCGCCGCCTTCATCGAGGAATGCAAGAAGGGCGGCACCACCGAGGCCGAGCTGGCGCTGAAAGACAAGGAAGGTCTGCCCACCGGCCTGAGCGTCACCCACCCCATCACCGGCGCGGCCGTGCCGGTGTGGGTCGGCAACTACGTGCTCATGGGCTACGGCGACGGCGCCGTCATGGGCGTGCCCGCCCACGATGAGCGCGACTTCGCCTTCGCCAGGAAGTACGGCCTGGCGATCCCGCAGGTGGTGGCGGTCGAAGGCGAAACCTTCAGCGCCGACGCCTGGCAGGAGTGGTACGGCGACAAGCAGCGCGGCGTCTGCGTCAACAGCGGCTTCCTCGATGGCCTGGGCTACCAGGCCGCCGTCGACAAGGTCGCCGAGGCGCTGGCCGCCCAGGGCCTGGGCGAGAAGAAAACCACCTGGCGCCTGCGCGACTGGGGCATCAGCCGCCAGCGCTACTGGGGCACGCCCATCCCCATCATTCACTGCCCCGAACACGGCGCCGTGCCCGTGCCCGAGAAAGACCTGCCCGTGGTCCTGCCCGAGGACTGCGTGCCCGATGGCAGTGGCAACCCGCTCAACCACCACCAGGGCTTCCACGCCGGCGTGGTCTGCCCGGTGTGCGGCGCGGCGGCGCGGCGCGAGACCGACACCATGGACACCTTCGTGGACTCGTCCTGGTACTTCATGCGCTACTGCGACCCGAAGAACAGCGAGCGCATGGTGGCCGAGGGCACGGCCTACTGGATGCGCGACCAGAAGCTGGCCACCGGCGGCAGCGGCATGGACCAGTACATCGGCGGCATCGAGCACGCCATCCTGCACCTGCTGTACGCGCGCTTCTGGACCAAGGTCATGCGCGACCTCGGCCTGGTCACGGTGGACGAGCCCTTCACCCACCTGCTCACGCAGGGCATGGTGCTCAACCACATCTACAGCCGCCGCACCGACAAGGGCGCCAAGGAGTACTTCTGGCCGCACGACGTGGACAACGTGCTCGACGAGGGCGGCAAGATCGTCGGCGCGAAGCTGAAGAACGCCGTCGGTGACCTGCCCGTGGGCACGCCCATCGACTACGAGGGCGTGGGCACCATGTCCAAGTCCAAGAACAACGGCGTCGACCCGCAGGACCTGATCGAGAAGTACGGCGCCGACACCGCGCGCCTGTACACCATGTTCACCGCGCCGCCCGAGGCCACGCTGGAGTGGAACGACGCCGCGGTGGAGGGCAGCTACCGCTTCCTGCGCCGGGTCTGGGGCTACGGCCACAAGCGCCGGGCGCAGGGCCCATCCGGTGCGTCGCAGGGCGCGCTGGCCGCGGGCGTGGGCCAGGCCACGCTGTCCCAGGCCGCCAAGGCGCTGCGACTGGAGATCCACACCGTGCTCAAGCAGGTGGACTACGACTACCAGCGCATGCAATACAACACCGTGGTCTCGGGCGCCATGAAGATGCTCAATGCGCTGGAGGGCTTCACGCCCGAGGGCGCGGGCGACGAGGCCGCCGCCGCCGAGGGCTTCGGCATCCTGCTGCGCTGCCTGTACCCGGCCACGCCGCACATCGCGCACACGCTCTGGAACGAGCTCGGCTACGCCGCGCAGGCCGGCGAGCTGCTGGACGCGCCCTGGCCGCAGGCCGACGCGTCCGCGCTGCAGCGCGATCAGATCGAACTGGTGCTGCAGATCAATGGCAAGCACCGCGGCAGCGTCACCGTGCCGGCCAGTGCCGACAAGGCCGCCATCGAGGCCGCCGCGCTCGCCAGCGAGGCCTTCGTCAAGCAGGCGGCCGGCGCCGCGCCCAAGAAGGTCGTGGTGGTGCCGGGCCGCCTCGTCAACGTGGTGGTGTGACCATGAACAGGCGTCTCCTGCTCGGCGGTGCGGCGGCCCTGGCCTTGCCGGCCTGCGGCTTCAAGCTGCGCGAGGCGCCGCACTTCGCGTTCGATGCCGTGCAGCTCACCGGCGTGGCCGGCTACGTGACCGTGCAGCTGCGCCGCGAGATGCAGGTCAACGGACTGCGTGTGGACGGCAACCCGCTGCCGCCGGTGATCCTCACCGCCCAGGTGGACCAGCGCGAGCGCGTGGTCGTGGGCCAGACGGCCGCCGGCCAGGTGCGCGAACTGCAGCTGCGCGTGCGCTTCCGCTTCAACCTGCGCACGCGCGAAGATCGCATGCTGATCGACGACAGCGAGCTGCTGCTCGAACGCGACCTGAGCTTCAACGAAACCGTGGTGCTCGCCAAGGACGCCGAAGAACAGATGCTCTACCGCGACATGACCACCGACATCGCGCAGCAGGTGATCCGCCGCCTCGCGTCGGTGCGCCAGCTCTGACGGCATGCAGCTCGCCGCGAACCAGCTCCAGGCCCAGCTCCAGAAGGGCCTGCGCAGCCTCTACACCCTGCACGGCGACGAGCCGCTGCTGATCCAGGAAGCGGGCGACGCCATCCGCGCCGCCGCGCGCGCCCAGGGCCACACCGAGCGCACCGTGCACACCATGGCCGGCGCGCACGCCGACTGGTCGGCCGTGCTGGCCAGTGGCGCCTCGTTGAGCCTGTTCGCCGACAAGCAGATCGTCGAGGTGCGCGTGCCCTCGGGCAAGCCCGGCAAAGACGGCTCGGCCGCCCTGCAGCAGCTGGCCGAGTCCGCCGACGGCAATGACAGCACGCTCACCCTGGTGGTGCTGCCGCGCCTGGACATGGCCACGCAGAAGAGCGCCTGGTTCGCCGCGCTCGACGCCCACGGCGTGACCGTGCGCGTCGACCCGGTGGACCGCAAGGCCCTGCCGCAGTGGATCGCCACGCGCCTGCAGGCCCAGGGCCAGCGCGTGGCCGCGGGCGAGGAAGGCCAGCGCACCCTGGCCTTCTTCGCCGACCGCGTGGAAGGCAACCTGCTGGCCGCGCACCAGGAGATCCAGAAGCTCGCGCTGCTGCACCCACAGGGCGAGCTGGGCTTCGAGCAGGTCGAGTCGGCCGTGCTCAACGTGGCGCGCTTCGACGCCTTCAAGCTGGCCGAGGCCGTGCTGGCCGGCCAGGTGGCGCGTGTGCAGCGCATGCTCGACGGTTTGCAGGCGGAGGGCGAGGCGCCCGTGCTGGTGCACTGGGCGCTGGCCGAGGACATCCGCACGCTCAACCGCGTGCGCGGCGCGGTGGACGACGGCCGCCCGCTGCCCATCGCCCTGCGCGAAAGCCGCGTCTGGGGCGTGAAGGAAAAGCTGGTCGAGCGCGTGCTGCCCACGCTGGGCACGGCGCAGCTGGCGCGCTGGCTGGACGACGCCCACACCGTGGACGGCATCGTCAAGGGCCTGAAGTTCCCCGACTGGCCCGCCGAGCCCTGGCAGGCCCTGCACCAGCTGGCGATGAAGGTGGCGCGCGCCTGCGCGCCGCGCTGAAACGGCAGCGCCGAAACGCCTGCTCAATGCACGGCCGGCGCCAGCTGGGCGGCACACGCCAGCGCAGGCCGGCCTGCTGCGCGCGCGTGGCGAACAGGGCGTCGATGCGTTCAAGCATGCTCTGCACCGAGAACACCTCGAACTCGGGCAGCAGGTTCTCCCGGTCCAGGCGCACGTTCATGGCCAGCGAGGCCATCAGCTCGTCGGCGGAGAACAGGGCCGAGCGCATCTGGGTCAGCGCCTGCGATGGCATGGGCTGGGTGTTCTGGCGCGCCAGGCTTTCGGTGGCCAGGCTCAGCGCGTAGAGGGGCTGCTGCAGGTCGAGGGTGATGGCGGCCATGAGGGGAGGCAGCACGCCCATGCGCGCGTGCCGCGACCACAGGAAGCTCGGCCCGAAACCGGTGCTGCTGAGCTGGAAAACGCCCAGGCCAATGCCGAAGGCGATGCAGTAGCCATAGGCGGGGTCGCGCAGGCGCAGCGCCAGGAAGCCGTTGTAGGCCAGCAGGCCCGCCAGCAGGCCGAAGTAGCCGCCCAGCAGCACGTGCGCGCGGGTTCGGGGTTGTCGGGCCGCGTGCCTTGGGTGGGGCCCAGCCCGGCCTCGGCCCGCCCGACCACTCGGCCTTCGCGCATCTGCACCCATTCCACCCACTCGAGCTGCGGCGTGCCGACCACCCAGGTCCGCTCGATAGGGCGGGCCGAGCGCAGCGTCAGCCGGAACCAGATGGGGTGCGGCACGAAGCCGAAGTTGCCCTGGTTGAGCCGGCGCTCGCGCAGGGGCCGCCAGCCGCCCGGCGGGGCTTCGCCGGACTCGGGCCGCCAGCGGCCCGTCTCGTCGATGAAGTACTCCAGCTCGTCGGTCAGCGGCACCGAGGCGGCCTGCGTGGGCACCTCGAACACCGGCTGGGCCTGGGCCGCCGGGCAGAGCCACCAGAGGCTCAGCAGCAGCCAGCACCCGCCGATGCACCGCCAGACCTTGGTCCCTCGCCGACGCGGCGGGCGCGTCGACGGCGGCGAGGTCGAGGGGGTTGCCACGGGGCTTGGTATACGGGCGGGGGGTAGCCCATGAGAGGTCGGCCGGCCCGCTCCCGCCTGCGCCGATTGGCCGCGGGCGCCACGGCCATTCGACCGATGGCCCTTCAGCCGGTGGTGCCGGCCTGGGCCCGTTCGCGGTAGGCCGACGGCGTCTGTCCCGTGTGCTCGCGGAACACGCGGCTGAAGTGCGCGGTGTTGTTGAAGCCCCAGGAAAACGCGATCTCGGTGATGGTGCGCGTGGCGCTGGCCGCGTCGCCCAGCTCGCGCATGCAGCCCTGCAGGCGCTGGCGCAGGATGTACTGCGCCAGCGTGTCGTCCTCGGCGCTGAAGGCCTTGTGCAGGTGGCGCTTGCTGCAGTTCATGGCGCTGGCGATGTGGTCCAGCGACAGGCCGGGGTCGCGCAGGTGGCGGCCGATGTGCACGCGGATGCGGTCGCGGAACGCCTCCAGCTGCGTGCGCCCGTCGCCGCGCCCGGCCAGCTCCAGCAGCGACAGCCGCACCAGCTCCACGATGGCTTCGCCCGCGCCGCGCGCGGCCGACTCGCTCATGCCGGGCAGCTCCTGGTAGGTGGTGCGCATGGTCTCCAGCGCCACGCGCGCGATGCCCGAGACGCCGCCGATCTGCCGCGCCATCAGCGGCTCCAGCGCCAGGCCGCGCTCGGCCAGCTGGGCCTTGGGCAGCATCACGATCAGGTGCTCCACCTGCTCGGGGTTGGCCACGGCGTAAGCGTCGGTGGTGTCGTAGATGGCCCAGCCGCCGGGCCGCACCCAGGCCTCGCGGCCCGATTGCTGCACGCCCGCGCTGCCGCGCCAGGGCGCCACGATCTTGAGGTAGGGCCGCTCGCCCGCGCGCGCCTGGCGGTCGCTCTTGATCACACGGTGCCGGTTGGCCTCCAGCCGCGTCAGCACCACGTCGCCCGCCTGCGAGGCGCTCATGTGGCCCTCGAAGTCGGTGTCGCCGTAGAGGTCGGAGTCCAGGCCGCCGAAGTGCGTCCACACCCACTCGCGCCAGATCGCCGCGCGCTCGGCGGGCGCCACGGCGTCGGTGCTCATCGGGGTGGGCTTGCTCACGGGGCTTGGGGGGTGGCGGGGCGGGGCTGCCATTGTTGCGTGATGTCCCCGCCTGCGCGAGGGCGTGGCATTGCGGGTAAACCCGCATCGCCATGCGCGATTGGTCAAGCGGACCGTGCACCCACGGTACAGCGGCGCGCGGGGGCTTTTCCTACCATGGCCGCGTCCGAGGACACCCCCCAACACCAGGAGACGAGCATGGCCATGAGCAACCGCCGAGTGATGATCCAGCAGACCGCCGCCGCCGTGGGCGCCATGGCGGTCGCCCCGCAGCTGATGGCGCAGAGCGCGCCGGTGCGCGTGGGCTACAGCATGTCGCGCACCGGCCCGTGGACGGGCGGCGCCCAGACCAGCCAGGAGCCCAACTTCCTGCTCTGGGCCGAGCAGCAGAACGCCGCCGGCGGCCTGGACGTGAAAGGCGTGCGCCGCAAGATCGAGCTCATCAGCAGCGACGACCGCAGCGACGTCGAGACCGTGGTGCGCACCTACGAAAAACTCATGGGCAGCGACAAGGTCGACCTCATCCTGCCGCCCTGGGGCTCCAACGCCAACTTCGCCGTCGCGCCGCTGGCCAACCGCTTCGGTTACCCCTTCCTGGCGCCCACCGCGCTGTCCAAGCGGCTGGTGGACCTGAAGCTGCCCTACTTCTTCCTGCTGCTGCAGCAGCCCAAGCCCATGTGCGACGCCCTGGTCGACATGCTCAAGGCCAGCGGCGCCAAGACCGTGGCCTGCATCTACGTGGACGACCTGTTCGGCCTGGAGAACTACGCCGCCCTCAAGGTGGCGCTGCAGGGCAGCGGCATCAGCCTGGTGCAGGACACCAGCTACCCCGGCGGCGTGAAGGACCTCAGCCCCACGCTGCGCGCCATCAAGGACAAGAACCCCGACGCGTTCGTGGGCTTCACCTACCCGCCCGACACCATCCTCGCCAGCCGCCAGGCCAAGGAGATCGGCTTCAACCCGAAGTTCTTCTACGCCTCGGTGGGCACGGCCTTCCCGCTCTACAAGAACGTCATCACCGCGGCCGGCGCCGAAGGCGTGCTGGGCATGGGCTCCTGGAACAGCAAGACCAGCCCCGGCGCCAAGGCCTACTTCGACGCCCACGTGGCCAGCCAGAAGAAGGAGCCCGACCGCTGGGCCAGCGGCGCCTGCTGGGCCGGCATGGAGATCCTCACCAATGCCGTCAAGCAGCACGGCCTGGACCGCAAGGCCATCCGCGACTACGTGGCCAACACCACGCACAAAACCATCCTCGGCGACATCAGGTTCCAGGGCAGCGAGAACGTGGGCACGCCCGGCACCGTGGGCCAGTGGCAGAACGGTGAGTTCGAGGTGGTGTGGCCGCAGCAGGTGGCCACGGCCAAGCTGAACCCGAACAAGCCCGCCTGGAAGTGATGTCGTTTTCCGCCTGGATCGAGCTGATCGCCTCCGGTCTCATCACCGGGGGCATCTACGCGCTCGTCGCGCTGGGCCTGAACCTGCAGTACGGGCTCATGCGCATCCTCAACATCGCGCACGGCGAGTTCCTGATGGTGGGCGCCTTCATCACCTGGATGGCGGCCGCCACCTTCGGCCTCTCGCCGCTGTGGATGATCCCGGTGTCCTTCGCGCTGCTCATGGCTATCGGCGTGGCCGTGCACTGGCTGTGCTTTCGCCGCCTCACCGCCACCTCGCCCAACCTCGACGTGTTCGAGGCGCGCGGCCTCATGGTCGCCTTCGGCCTGATGTTCTTCGTGCAGAACGCCATCTCCTGGATCTGGGGCGGCGACCTGCGCGGCTACGACTACCTCACCCAGCCCTTCGCCATTCCCCTGCCTGGCGGGCAGGCGCAGTTCGCGGTGAACAAGCTGCTGGTCTTCGGTCTGGCCCTGCTGTTTGCGGGCGCGCTCATCGTGCTGCTGCGCACCACCCTGCTGGGCAAGGGCGTGCGCGCGCTCATGCAGTCGCCCACCGGCGCGATGCTCGTGGGCATCGACACCAAGCGCCTGCACCCGCTCATGTTCGGCATCGGCCTGGGCCTGTCGGGCGTGGCCGGCTGCCTGCTGTCCATGGCCTACACCATCAGCCCGTCCATGGGCGAGCCCTACACCGTGACGGCGCTCATCGTCATCACCCTCGGCGGCTTCGGCAGCATGGGCGGCGCGCTCGCGGGCGGCCTGCTGCTGGGCGTGATCGAAGCCATCGGCATGCACTTCACCAACCCCTCGCTCAAGGCCTTGCTGAGCTACATCGTGTTCATCGGCGTGCTGTTGCTGCGCCCCGAAGGGCTGTTCTCGCGCAAGACGCGAAAGGCCTGACCCGTCATGACCTCCCGACAGTTCCTCATCCGCGACCTGCTCGTGCTCTTCGGCCTGACCGGCTGGGCCGTGGCCCTGCCCGGCTTCGGCAGCGACTTCGTGATCTCCATGGCGCTCACCTGCCTGATGTACATCGCGCTGTCCTCGAGCTGGGCGCTGTTCTGCGGCAGCACGCGCTACCTCTCGCTCGCCACCTCGGCCTTCTTCGGCATCGGCGCCTACACCAGCGCCATCGGCCTGGAGACCTTGAGCTGGCCCGTGGCCATCGCGGCCGGTGCGGGCCTCGCGGCCGTGGTGGCGGTGGTCATGGGCCTGGCCGTTCTGCACCTGCGCGGCACCTACTTCGCCGTGCTCACCTTCGGCATGACGGAACTCATCCGCCACGCCATCAGCTACTTCGAGAAAAGCGTCACCGGCACCGTGGGCCGCGTGCTCATGGTGGTGCCCGAGCGCGACACCATCTACTTCACCGTGCTGCTGCTGGCGGTGCTGGCGGTGTTCCTGTCGATCGGGATCCGCCGCACGCGCTTCGGCCTGGCCATGCAAGGCATCGGCGCCGACGAGCAGCGCGCCCAGACCCTGGGCGTGAACACGCGCCTGGTCAAGACCGCCGGCTTCGCGCTCACCGCCGCCATCGCCGGCGCCGTGGGCGCGGCCATGAGCGTGCGCTGGACCTACATCGACCCGCACACGGTCTTCAACCCCTTCATCGGCTTCCAGACCGTGCTCATCGCGCTCATCGGCGGCGCCATGACCCTGTGGGGCCCGCTGATCGCGGCCATCGTCTTCAGCGTGCTGGCCGAAACCCTGCGCCTGCAGGTGCCGCAGGTCTACATGATGTCGCTGGGCCTCTTGCTCATTCTCTCGGTGCTCTACCTGCCGGGCGGGCTGGCCTCGGTGCGCGCCGACACCTTCAAGGGCTGGTGGCGTGACCTGAAGGCCTGGTGGAAGCAAACCAAAGACGACCTGAGTGGCGAGACCGCGCGCCGCAAGCGGCGCGAGAAGCAGCAGCGGGAGGCGCGCCATGTCTACTGAGGCCAACATGGAGCCCCCACGCTCCGCCGCTGCGCGGGTCGCTGCCCCCCAAGGGGGCGCGGCCGAGCTTGGGGCGGCCCGGCGCTCGACCCAGCCCCTGCTGGTGGCGCAGGACATCACCGTGCGCTTCGGCGGCCTCACCGCCGTCGACCAGGTCAGCGCCAGCTTCATGCCCGGCGAGCTGGTCGGCATCATCGGCCCCAACGGGGCCGGCAAGACGACCTTCTTCAACGCCATCTCCGGCGTCACCCAGCCCACCAGCGGCCGGCTGGCGCTGCACGGCCGCTCCCTCGCGGGCCAGGCGCCGCACCGCTTCGCGGCCCGGGGCCTGGCGCGCACCTTTCAAACGCCGCGCACCTTCGGCGACATGCGGGTGCGCGACAACATCGCCTTCGGCCTGAAGTTCGCCGGCCGGCGCCGGCGCGAGTACCTGTTCTGGGGCGACGAGGTCGGCGTGCCCTGGGTGCTGCGCACGGCCGACAGCATCCTCGGCCTCATCGGCCTGGGCGCGCAGGCCGAGCTGCCCGCCGCCGCCATCACGCCCTCGCAGCAGCGCCTGCTCGAAATCGGCATGGCCCTGGCCACGCGCCCGCAATTGCTGCTGCTCGACGAAGTGGCCGCCGGCCTCACCGAGAACGAGGTGGAGGACATGGCCCGCCTGATCCGCCGCCTGCGCGACGAGCTGGACCTTACCGTGGTCTGGATCGAACACGCCGTGAGCACCCTGCTGCGCCACGTGGAGCGCGTCATCGTGCTGCACCAGGGCCGCAAGATCGCCGACGACGTGCCGCGCGCCGTCATCCGAAACCCCGAGGTCATCGAGGCCTACCTGGGCGACGAGATGGGCGACGCCGAAGCCGAAGGGGCCGCCGCATGATGTGGTACCGCCAAGACCCCTTCCGCCTGGGTGGTGCGAACCAGGCCCAGCTCAAGATCGACGGCCTGAGCGCCGGCTACGGCGCCTTCCTGGTGCTGCGCGATTTGAAGCTCGAAGCCCGGCCCGGCCTCACCGTGGTGCTGGGCCCCAACGGCGCCGGCAAGACCACGCTGCTCAAGGCCATCAACGGCCTCATCCCGCGCCAGGGCGCGGTGCTGCTGAACGGCGAAGAGCTGCCCGAAAAAACGCATGAGATCGTGCAGGCCGGCGTGGCTTTGGTGGCCGAGGGCCGCCAGCTCTTTCCGCAGATGAGCGTGACCGAGAACCTGGAACTCGGCGGCTGGCTGGTGCCCAAGGCCGAGCGCGCGCGCCGCATCGAACAGGCCTTCAGCGACTTTCCCAAGCTGCGCGAGCGCGCCCACCAGCTGGCCGGCACCATGAGCGGTGGCGAACAGCAGATGGTGGCCGTGGCGCGCGCCATGATGTGCGCGCCGCGCCTGCTCATGCTCGACGAGCCCTCGCTGGGCCTGGCGCCCAGGATGGTGGACGAGCTGCTCGGCATCGCGCGCCGCATCGCCGACGCCGGCACCACCGTGCTGATGGTGGAACAGAACGTGAAGAAGGCCCTGGCCGTGGCCGACCGCGGCTACGTGCTGGAGCGCGGCGCCATCGTCGCCAGCGGACCCGCGAAATTGCTGGCGCGCTCCACCGTCATCCGCGAGGCCTACCTGGGCGCCGACAAAGACCCGGCCACGGGCACCACCAACGCCGCCGACGCCGTGCAGCGCCGCAAGGCCGTCGCCGCCTGATCGAACCCCACACACGCCAACTCACGACCGCACACGCTCAAGGAGAACCCATGTCCGACCTGTCCATGCTCATCAACGGCCTGAAGGTCACCGCCGAAAAAGGCGCCACCTTCGAACGCCGCAACCCGCTCGACGGCAGCGTGGCCACGCGCGCGCCCGCCGCCAGCCCGGCCGATGCCGTGATGGCCGTTGAAGCCGCCGCCGAGGCCTTCAAGACCTGGAGCGAAACCGGCCCCGGCGAACGCCGCGCCCTGCTGCTGAAAGCCGCCGACGCGCTCGAAGCCAAGACGCCGAAGTTCATCGAAGCCGTGGCCAGCGAAACCGGCGGCACCGGCATGTGGGCCGGCTTCAACTGCATGCTCGCCGCCGGCATGATCCGCGAGGCCGCCGGCCTCACCACGCAGATCTCGGGCGAGCTGATTCCCTCCGACGTGCCCGGCTCGCTCGCCATGGGCGTGCGCCAGCCGGCCGGCGTGGTGCTCGGCATCGCGCCCTGGAACGCACCCATCATCCTGGGCGTGCGCGCCATCTGCGTGCCCCTGGCCTGCGGCAACACCGTGGTCTTCAAAGGCAGCGAGAACTGCCCGCGCACCCACCAGCTCATCGTCGAAGCCTTCCAGGACGCGGGCTTCCCGCCCGGCGTGGTGAACTACATCACCAACGCCCCGGCCGACGCGGGCGCCGTGGTGGAAGCCATCGTGGCCCACCCGGCCGTGCGGCGCGTGAACTTCACCGGCTCCACCAAGGTCGGCAAGATCATCGCCATGACCTGCGCCAAGTACCTCAAGCCCGTGGTGCTGGAACTGGGCGGCAAGGCGCCCATGGTCATCCTCGACGACGCCGACATCGACGACGCGGTGAACGGCGCGGCCTTCGGTGCCTTCGCCAACAGCGGCCAGATCTGCATGAGCACCGAACGCCTCATCGTGGACAACAAGATCGCCGATGCCTTCGTGAAGAAGTTCGGCGACAAGGCCAGCAAGCTGCCCGTGGGCGACCCGCGCAAACCCGAGCCCGTGGTGCTGGGCTCGGTCATCGGCATGAACACGGTGAACTTCTGCAACGAGCTCATCGACGACGCCCTGGCCAAGGGCGCCAAGCTGGTGTGCGGCGGCAAAAGCACCGACACCCTGATGCCCGCCACCGTGCTCGACCACGTGACGCCCGACATGCGCATCTACCGCGAAGAAACCTTCGGCCCGGTGAAGTGCGTCGTGCGCGTGAAGAGCACCGAGGAAGCCATTGCCTGCGCCAACGACAACGAATACGGCCTGAGCGCATCCGTCTTTGGCAAGGACATCGCGCGCGCCTACAACGTGGCCCGCAAGATCGACAGCGGCATCTGCCACGTCAACGGGCCCACGGTGCACGACGAAGCGCAGATGCCCTTTGGTGGGGTGAAGGGCTCGGGCATCGGCCGCTTTGGTGGCAAGGCCGGCATCGCCGAGTTCACCGAGCTGCGCTGGATCACGGTGCAGACCACGCCGCGGCACTATCCGTTCTGATTGGGGTACTGCGGAGGGGGAGGGCAAAGGCCCTGGAGGCGGGAGCTTCCAGGGCCTTTGTTTTGGTGGGTGATTCCGTCTTCACACAAAGGATGTCAGCGGTGTGCCTCAAACACCGCCACGGGTTCACCGCTCAACTCAATACTCACTCCCTTCACATCACCCGGGAGTTGAGCGATGAGCCTATCCAGACATGTCATCAAGGCGAGCTTTCAGTCGCTGCACGAGTACCGAGAGAAGGCCTCCGCCCTGGCCAATGCCGCGCTGACGGTGATGCGCGAACAACGCGAGAACCAGCCGCCGTCCGATGGAGAGTTGATCGTTGGGGTTCTTCTGGGTTTGTTGGAGCGGAGGGACGATCTTCTCGACGCCGAGGCCGGCTTGGGCAGCATGTTGGATCGGGTGGCATCGGGGGCTTGAGATCGGGTCGCGAAGGCGAGGGTGGCTGTACGACGGCTTGAGACTGGACGTGGTCACTCAATCTCTGAGTCTGGCGGACCGCTTCGCAGCGGGTGCGCCCGGTCGATCTGCTGCGCTGAATGTGCGCTCTACGCCACGTTCCGGTCGTTCGCCCTCGATACGACTAGATCGACGACTCGCAGTTGGCTTGGTGAGGGCTAGACTGCCGCAATCGGCCAGAAGCGGACGGACCTCTCAATGCTCAAACTCATCGCGATATTGGTGCTATCAGGCAATCTTCAGGTCGCTGTTGAGCAATCCAACGGCTACGCGGAAGCAACTTTCAGCAACTCCGAAGCTGGGGCACAGGAACTTATCGAGTTTGCGGAACGGACTTTAGGAGATACGCCTGATGGCGTCCGCATCGTGGTTGGATGGCTCGATGATGCGGACAACGATGAGTACATCATCGCTGCCCTCGCAGAGCTCGACATCAAACACGGACTGGTAGTGCCAGACGATGTCAACAAGGCGGCGTTGGAGTTGCAACTTCCCCAGCCGAATGCTCGCGCTGTGGCGGTAGCCGACGAGAAACGATTTGGCTTCCTCTACCGGAAGAAGCGGTAGGAATCGAAGTCCGCTCTGGGCCCAAAGCTGACCTATGTGGAGTCGTCGTGCTAGAAAACTCCGGCCCGGCCTGCAAGAAACTCCTGCCGCCAACGCTTGTAGCCTTCGAGTTCCGCCTCCTTGACTCCAGCATTCCCTACAAGCGTCTGCCCCTGTGCGGCACCAGATGCTCGATTTGGAACGTGGTCGATCTCGACTCGCCAACTTCCGCTCTGCGCCGCAGCACTCGCTTCCTCCATTGAGGAAAACTGTGTGGCGCCATAGGCGGCGCTCACGATCAGCAGGTAGTCGTCCTCCGTCGCCGTAAACAACTTTCCTTGAATGAGGATCGACTCGCCTGCTCTCATCTGATGGCGGTCCACTTTCAGGATTTTGTTAACTGCGAACTTACCTTCGCCCCTCATGCTCACGAGAAGATCGCCTTCTTTGAATGCAAACACCTTGAAGTCAGGCGGGAAGTAGCTTCCCGCTTCAACAGACATGGACATGAGAATAAAGAGTGCTGTAAGGAAAATGCGCATGGAGGAGCCAAGGCCTATGGATTCAATGCCCGCTTCTGGCCGATAGCGCCATGCTAGCTCAAGCTGGACCGTGCCCAAAGCAGCTGTCGAGACACGCGTCGATTGCGTATGCGGGTCAACGCGAACAACTTTTAAGCGGCTCTGATCGAACAGGTACACGTGAGGGAGCCGGCAGGTGAGGCGCTAGTCTTGTCAATGATAGTGAGCATCTACGACCATCGATATTGAACATCGCCTCATAGTCAGCACCTGCCTCTGGAATGAACTGAAGACCGGTAATGCAGTATGTTTCGGTCGTACCAATTACGTTGGAGCCAGCAAACGAGGCAGTGAAATTGACGGCAAGGGAAAATGGCTTTCCGGCCAACACCGTGGTCTCCACCATGTCCCCAGGCAGAACAGGGGGTAAAGGCATGCCTAGCAGAGGTCTCGATTGAGTTTGCAGATGCTTTACCGAGCCTTCAAGTATCGCAATCTTCTGGCCGAACCCATCGCTGTTATGCGGTCCCAAGCAGCCTTCCGGCGCGGCCAAAACCATCGTTTGAACCCCTCTCGAGGCCTGCGCAACCCGTAAGCGCGCCGTCTCCGAATTGGATTGAGGGGGTGTATAGGTTGCTATGCACCCGGTGAGTAAAAAGGTGCTGGAGACAAAAATTATTGAGCGAAACACCTTCCCCATATTGATCATCGTCTCTCCTCGCATGTATATAAATCCAATGACCGCTCATGGCCGAAGACCGTCATGCTAGCTGAGACTGGCTCAGTTGATGAGCCATCGCTTCCGGAAGGCCCGACCCTACTGGTTGTAGAGAAACCAAGCCAAGAAGCACAGGCCCACGATGAACAACAACAGACAGGTCACTGCGATGCGGTCTGCTGCTTCTTGACTCAGTGCGAAGTGGCGACGGAGCACCTCGCTGAGTGCAGTCGCTGGGGCGTCGAATAGCAGTGAAAGCAAGCCCTCCTCGATTGCCATGGCGCCTCCTGTGACAACTTCCGCTTCTGGCCGATGGCCGCCATGCCAGGTGAGACTGAACTGAGCCCGAAGCGGCTGATGTGGGACCCAAATCCAGCAGGAGAGGCGTGGGCATCGACCCAGGAGGTTGCCGCTCCGCCCAAGCCTCCTAGCGCGTTGGTCAACCGCGTGACGCGAGACAATACTGCCGATGGAACCCACCGACGCTGATGCCCGCCTCACCCATCTCGAGATCAAGGCGAGCTTCGCCGAAGACCTACTGGACACGCTCAACGAGATCGTCGCGCGCCAACAGGCCCAGATCAATCGCCTCACCGCTGAGCTCTCCACGCTGCGCAACCAGATGCCCACGGCTGACGGCGCCCCCGTCTTTCGCAGTCTGCGCGACGAATTGCCACCGCACTACTGAGCAAGCCCAGTAGCCCGCAAATACGGTCTTTGATGGCGATCTGCGGGCGCTCTAGACCGTTCAAGTTGCTCTTCGTTGCACACGCTGAACGACCGCTTGATGTCAGAGTTCGGTCGCTGCAGAAGCAGCCGCTTACCCCCTCAAACCTTCATCGCCCCCCAAGTCGTCGTCTTCGCAAACGCCGCAAACTCACGCTTCGTCGCCCCCACCTTGCTCTTGCGGCTCCAGGTTTCACCCGTGGGCAATTGGTAGGTCACACCGATCTCCGGTGCATTCCCCTCGCTGTCCAGATCGCCGCGCTCCTTGGCCCGTCGGGGGCTGGTGAAGCCCGCGCCTTCCGCCAGCTCGGCCAGCGTCTCCTCCGCCTCGTGGGACTTCATCATCTTGATGAGATGGATGACGGCGTCCTTCTTCGTCTTGCCCATCAGACTGAGCTTGTCCGACAGGAAGTTGAGCGTGGATTCGAATTCCTTCGTCGCCTGTTCCTCGGCCTGTTTCATCAAGCGCTCCGCGTATTCGCGGAGTTCGGTCGAGCTCATCTTGGACGTGTCTTTGTGGGGTGGGTTGGACACAGGCGCTCCTGCAAATGGGGGGGGGTGGCGGTGGGGTGGGTTGCGCGCACCGGCCGTGGCATGGCGCTTCAGGCCGCGCGCGGTTCAGCGGCAGAGGTGAGAGTCTAGTGGTGTGGAGAAGGGCCGCCGCCATGGGCGCGGCCGACACGAAGCTAAGGCCCGCATCCTTGGCCACCTGTGGCACGCCCTTGGCACGGGCGATGCCGGCAGCGTCGTCGGGTGCTTCGGCGAGCCAGGCGTCCAGGTAGGCGGCCATGTCTTCGGGACTGTTGAGGTACGCCACCACGTCGTACGGCCTGGTTTTGGTCTTGCGCTTGTTGGCGGGTTCGGCTTTTCGCATGGCGTTCACTCCTCGTGGCCTTTGGCCATGGCAATGGCCTGGGCGATGTCTTTTGCCTGGGTGGATGGGACACCACCGATCCAGAACTCCAGCAGCACTTTGCCGGGCCTGCCCCTTGGCCTGAGAGCGGGGTATCTGGATGGTGCGCGTCATGGCGTTGCGACCGACCACGCCAACAGCACCTGCGCCCCAAAGTACGTCGGCCACCCCCACAGGTGGTTCGTCGGCGAGGACCGAACGAAGCGCTCCCGCCCCACCGCGATGTCGGAGATGGCGAACAGCACCGCCCCCAGCAGCACGATCCAGCGCCCCGTCGCCACCGCATGCCCCGTGGCCGCCACGCACATCGCCAGGATCACCCCCACATAGGCCAGCACCGGCCCCTTGAACGCGCCCGGCGTGTGCGGCAGCAGCCAGCGCAGCACCCCGAAGCCCGCCGCCACCGCGAGCAGCAGCGCCACGCCCATGGCCGGCCAGCTGAGCGGGCCGGCCGCAAAAGCCGTGGCGTACAAGCCGTGCGACAGCAGGAAGGCCGCCAGCCCGGCCATGAAGGCGGCCGATCGCTGCCCCAGCAGCAGCGCGTCCCCCAGCCAGCCCAGCAGCAGCGCGCCCAGCACCCATTGGCCGTAGCGCGATTCCATCGCACCCAAGGCAATCGCCAGCGCGACGAAGCACGTGCTGGCCCCCAGCTTGGTGATCATCCGCGCCAGCGGCCATTGCAGCCGGTCGACCACCAGCTGGGCGATCACGAACATTGCGCAGGCAGCGGTCAGGGCGGTGGGCAGGGTCATGGGAAGCAGGTCGCCAGGCCAAGGGCGGTGCGAGCTTAGCCGCCCGCCGGCCACCCCATGCAAGGGCTGACCCTCAGTGCGTGGTGCCTGGCGATCAACGCACCGCCTTCGACATGGGTTGTCCGCGCAAGCCAAAGGCTTGAACGGCAGGCCCCGTCGGTAGGAAGCCGTTGCGGCGGTAGAAGGCTTCCGCGGTTCGGGTGCTGTCCAGGCGAAGCGTCGACAGGCCTTGCGCGGCGGCGCGCCGTTCGAGGGTTTGCAACAAGGCCTTGCCAAGGCCGGTGAAGCGCGCCTCCGGCGTCACATAGCAGAGCAGAATCTGGTCGCCGCGCGACATGCCGAATCCGTGGACCGCGCCGTCCCGCTCGCCCACGATGCAATGGGCCTCGTGGTCCCTCAGCCAGGCTTCAACGCTGGCCACGGTCTTGTTGCGAAGCCAGCTTTTCAACAACTCGGCGTCGCCTTGGTGGTCGTCGACGCAGCATTCGGTGATGGACCGTCGGATCACGGCGCAGATGTCGGCGGCGTCGTTGGTGGTTGCAGAGCGGATGTGAGGGGCCATGGCGTGGTGAAGGATGGACAGACAGTTTGGTCCGCCCGAATGATGGCCTCTGGTCCACCCGCGCGGCAGGGGCGGTATCGGAGCCCGCCCTCAGGCCTGCGGCCGCCGCACGATGCGGATGGGCTGCGCCACCACCGGCCGGCCCAGCGCGCCCGAGAGCTGTTTGCCCTGCGGGTCGGCCAGCGCGGCGAGCCGGATCTCGCGCAGCCGCTGCGCCGGGGTGCCGGGCTGTGCCGCGTCGAGCAAGGCCGTGAGGTTGCGGTGCCCGCGCCGGTTCGTTTCACCGTAGCCCTTCACCAGGTTGCCGGCCAGCGCGATCTCCAGCGCCGCCGCCGGGTCGGGCAGGTGGCTTTCGATGGCGTCGAGCCAGCGCTGGATGGCGGCCTGTTCCTGCGCATAGCGGAATCCATGGCGCCGAAAGACCTTGAACGAGCGCAGCGCGCACAGCACCAGGAAGCCGCGCAGCGTGTCGGTGCGCACCAGCAGGCCCCGGTGCCAGGCGCGGCCCTCGGTGGCCTTGAGCAGCGCACGGGCCAGCACCGGCGGCAGCAGCGAGGCGATCTCGTCGATGCCGGGTTTCAGGTACTCGGTGGTGCGCAGGGCGTCGCTGGGCTTGGCGCCCACCTCGCGGCGCACGCGCTCCAGGCGCTCGCGCCGGGTCTTGAGCTGGGCCACGCGCACCACGTCCTCGTAGCACATCCACAGGGCCAGGTAGCGCGCGGCCTCGCGCGTCACGGCCCAGTCGCTCTGGCCCAGGCGGCGCTGCGCGTCCAGCAGGCGCTCCACGGCGTCCAGGTACTGCTCGGCGTAGCGCGCATCCTGGTAGTGGGTGGTGAGCTCGACGCCCGAGGCCACCACCTCGTGCAGCGCGGCCGGCCAGGCGCGGGCGCGCGCGGGCAGGCGGTCGGTGCCCTGCAGGCGTTCGGTCAGTTGGGTGCTGGCCTGCACGCGGCCCGAGGCGGCCTCGAAACCGGCGGCGAAGCCGCGCAGGCTGGCCTGCACCGCCTTGCCGGAGCGCTCGATGGCCTGCTCGCATTGCTCGCGCGAGAAGGGCAGCACGCCCGAGCCGGCCATGGCGCCGAACAGCACGGTGTTGATGACGGTGCCGTGCTGCTGCGCCAGGGCGCGCATGTCCAGCAGCACGGCGGCGCGGGCCTGGGCCTGCGCGGCCTGCAGCACGCGCTCGCTGTCGAAGCGGCCGTCGCCCATGGCGGCCTTCTCGGACACCGCGTACTCGCGGTGGGTGGAGGCGATCAGCAGGGTCTTGGCCGGGTGCACGTAGCCGTTCTGGATGGCGCGGCCGGCCTCCACCAGTTCGGACGCCACCATCAGGTCCACCTGGCCCGCCGTGGGCGTGAGCGAGAGCACGGGCTCGCGCCCGCCGAGTTCGGCGCGGCGCTGGGGAAAGATCTCCACGTAGTAGGTGGTGGCGCCGGTGCGCTGGGCCACGCCGGGCACCGAGGTGCTTTGCACCGGGAAGCCGGCCTGCATGGCGGCGTCGACCAGCCAGTCGGACAGCACGCCGCCGCCTTCGCCACCCATGGCGCCGATGAGGATGCACAGGGCCTGTGTCATTGGATTTCCTTTCGTGCAGCGCACTGCAGGGCTGAGCGCCTGGGGAGCGGCCCGGCGGCGCTCATGCCGCCAGCCTTTCGATGAGGGCGCCGCGCACGCGGGCCATGAAGCGTTCGAACGCCGTGGGGTTCTGCACCACCTCGGCCTTGTAGAAAGACGGGCAGAGCACGGCGGCGTGCGCGTTTTCGCCGCACAGGCCGCAGCCCACGCAGGCGCTGTTGACGCTGGCCACCGGGTCGGTGCGCAGCGGGCTGGGGTTGGGCTTGATGGTGAGCGAGGGGCAGCCCGAGAGCCGGATGCAGGAGTGGTCGCCGGTGCAGGTGTCTTCGTCGATGCCGAAGCGCGTGCGCACCACGCGCTCGCCGCGCTTGAGCTGTTCGGCCTGCTTCGGCTTGAGGCGGCGCTGGCGCTCCAGCTGGCATTCGCCGTCGGCGATGATGACCTTGAGCCCGCCCTCGGGCGTGGACATGGCCTCTTCCAGCGTGTCGCGCATCTCTTCCACGTGGTAGCTGCCCACCTTGCGGATCCACTTCACGCCCACGCCATGCAGGGCTTTCTCGATGTCCAGCGTGAGCGGCTTGGACAGCGGCTGCGAGGGCGAGGACGGGATCACCTGCGTGCCCGTGGCCGAGGTGTAGCCGTTCTGCAGGATGACCAGCACCGAGTCCTGGCCGTTGTAGACCGCGTTGACCACGCCGCTGGTGAAGCCGTTGTGCCAGAAGCCCCCGTCGCCCATGATGCTGAGGGTGCGATTGGGCAGCAGCGGGCCCACGCCCGATGAGCTGGCCAGGCCCAGGCCGTAGCCCAGCACGGTGCTGCCCACGTTGAAGGGCGGCAGGGTGCCGAAGGTGTGGCAGCCGATGTCCGCGTTCACGTGCACCTGGCCCAGCTTCTCCTGCATCTGCTTGATGGCCGAGAACACCGGCCGCTCGGGGCAGCCGATGCAAAAGCCCGGCGGGCGCGTGGGCACGGGCGCGCCGATGGCCTGGCTGGCCTGGGCCTTGTGCTCGCGCAGGGCCTTGGCCATCGCGGCGATGGGCGCGGCGACGAGGCCGGCGGGCGCGGCCTGTTCGACGAAGCGCGCCAGGGCCTCGACCATCACGTCGCCGGTGTACTCGCCGGCCATGGGGAAGATGTCCTTGCCGTGCAGGCGCGTGTCGACGCCGGCCTTGCGCAGCACGGCGTGCAGCGCGTCCTCGATGTAGTTGGGCTGGCCCTCTTCGACCAGCAGCACGGCCTTCTTGTCGCGGCAGAAGTCCAGCACCTCGTCGGGCACCAGCGGGTAGACCACGTTGAGCGCGTAGATCGGCAGGCGCGAGGCGCCGAAGGCGTCGGCCAGGCCCAGGCTCTGCAGGCCGCGGATCACGCCGTTGTACAGGCCGCCCGGCACGATCAGGCCGACGTCGGACAGGTCGCCGTCGAAGCGCTCGTTCAGGCCGGCCTCCTGGATGTAGCGCAGGGCGGCGGGCCAGCGCTGCTCCACCTTCTGGCGCTCGTGCTGGTAGATGGAGGGCGGCAGGTTGATGCGGCCGTAGTCGTAGGCGGGCTGTTCGATGGGCTGGCGCATGGACACCGCCGGCGAGCGGTTGTCCTTGCAGGCGAAGCTGCCGTGCACGTGGCAGGCGCGGATGCGCAACTGCAGCAGCACCGGTGTGCTGCTGGCCTCCGACAGCTCGAAGCCGCGCTCCACCGCGTCCACGATGGAGCCCAGGTTGGGGCGCGGGTCCAGCAGCCACATCTGCGACTTCATGGCGAAGGCGTGGGTGCGCTCCTGGATGATGCTGGAGCCTTCGCCGTAGTCCTCGCCCAGGATCACCAGGGCGCCACCGGTGACGCCGGCCGAGGCCAGGTTGGACAGCGCGTCCGAGGCCACGTTGGTGCCCACCGTGCTTTTCCAGGTGACGGCGCCGCGCACCGGGTAGTGGATGGACGCGCCCAGCATGGCGGCGGCGCCGGCCTCGGAGGCGCTGGCCTCGAAGTACACGCCCAGCTCGTCGAGCAGGCCGCGCGCGTCGCCCAGCACGTCGATCAGGTGCGACACGGGCGCGCCCTGGTAGCCGCCGATGTAGCTGACGCCGGACTGCAGCAGGGCCTTGGTGACGGCGAGAATGCCCTCGCCGTGAAAAGTCTCGCCGGCGCCCAGCCGCAGGGACCGGACTTCGGCAGCGAACGATCGCTCCATTCTTGAATGCCTCCAGGGGTGGCGCGCGGGCGCCGGACAATCCCGGGATGCTAGGGAGCGGCCACCGGAAGACCTATCCATGGCATCCTTGTTACATATCGACGGACAAGATGGACCACCACCCCACGCGCTTCGACCTGAACCTGATCCGGGCCCTCGTTGCCATCTACGAGACCCGCAGCGTGACCCAGGCCGCCGAACGCCTGGGCCTCACGCAGCCCACCATCAGCCATTCGCTGGCGCGGCTGCGCGAGGTCTATGGCGACCGGCTGTTCTCGCGCGGCAGCGCCGGCCTGGTGCCCACGGCGGTGGCCGAGCGGCTGTACGAGCAGCTCAGTGTGGCCCTGCACGCCATCGAGGGCACGCTGGACGCGAACGCGGCCTTCGACCCGTTCAGCTCCACGCGGCGGTTTCGCATCGCGCTGTCGGACATCGGCTCGCTATTCTTCACGCCGCCGCTGCTGCGGCGCTTCCAGACCATCGCGCCGCGCATCCAGGTGGAATTCGTGCAGCTGTCCGGCGGCCTGCAGGACGACCTGGCGCGCGGCACCCTGGACCTGGCCATTGGCAACCTGCCCAGCCTGCACACGCACACGCGCAATCAGCTGCTGTTCCATGAGCGCTACGTCTGCCTGATGGCGGACAACTACCCCGGCGTGGGCGAGTCCATCGACCTGGAGACCTTCAGCCGCGCGCGCCATGTGATGGTGAGCTCGCCGGCCTCGGGCCATGCGCTGGTCGACGGCGCGCTGGCCGAGCGCGGCGTGCAGCGCAATGTGGTGGCATTGGTACCGCAGTTTTCGGTGCTGCCCAGCCTGCTGGAAGACAGCGACCTGGTGGTGGTGCTGCCCTCGCGCGTGGCCCAGCTCTACGCGCGCGAGCGCCGGCTGCGCACCGTGGAGCTGCCGGTGCCGATCGCGGGCTTCGAGGTGCGGCTGCACTGGCACGCCCGCCAGGACGCCGCGCCGGCCCACCGCTGGCTGCGCGAGGAGGTGATGCGGGATCTGAGCGGGCTTTGAGGGACTGTTTGCATTGGGCCGGCCATGGTGGTTGGCGTGTCAGGGGCGGGCCCAGGGCCGTGGCGGCTTCAATGCGGCGCCCCTCGCTGCGCGCCCTCCAGGCGCTCCGCTCAGACAGCCGCCGCGAGTCAGTTCACCAAGCGCGCTGCGCGCGCCGCCGCAGTCCCTGCGCTTCTCGGCACCGCATAGGCGCCGCCAAGGCCCTGGGCCCACCCCTGACGGGTGGTACCTGGGTTCGCCTGCAAGGGAAGCGCATGTCCGCTTTCCTCTTCCTTCCTCCTTCTTCCCCTTTCGTTTGCCAGTCACGTCGCTGGCCGAGGGCCCGGGGTGCGCTGCGGCGGGCGCCTATGCGCAGGCGAGGAGCGCAGGGTGAGTGGCCCGCGCGCGCAGCGCGCTTCGTGAACTGACTGGCGGCGGCTGTTTGAGCGGAGTGGGCAAAGCCCACGCAGCGAGTTCCGCCGCGGGGCCGCTCACCCGAGCACCGCAGCGAACCCCTCGCGCAGCGAGGGGCTGTGCATTGAAGCCCGCCGCAGCGCACCCCGGGCCCTCGGCTCGCCCATCCGCTGCATCTGAAGCAAAAAAACCCGAGAGAGCCTCAGACAGTCAAGTGCGCCTCCAGCCGCTCGCGCCCCAGCTCCGCCATCGCCCCTTCGAGCACGCATTCCCCGCGGTCCAGCACCAGCACCTCGTTGGCCACGGCCTCCAGGAAGGACAGGTTCTGCTCCACGATGAGAAAGCCCGCGCCCTGGCGGCGGCGCTCGGCCACGCAGGCCGCCATGCGCTGAATGTTCTCGGGCTGCACGCCCTCGGTGGGCTCGTCCAGCACGCTCAGCGCCGCCGCCGCGCCCAGGGTGCGCACGAAGGACAGCAGCTTGCGCTCGCCCCCGCTGAGCGAGCCGGCGCGCTGGGCCCGGCGCTCCCGCAGGCGGGGAAAGGCGTCGAGATAGGCCTCGTAGGCCTCCAGGCCACGCGTGCGCCGGTGCAGCCAGAGGTTCTCCTCCACGCTCAGGTCGCCGAACACCACGTTCTCCTGCGGCGCCAGCGCGATGCCCAGGCCCCAGCGGGCGTGCGCCGGCACCCGCGCCAGGTCGCGGCCCTGCCAGTGGATCCGGCCTTCGCGCAGCGGCAGCTGGCCCGCCAGCGCGCGCACCAGCGTGGTCTTGCCCACGCCGTTGCGGCCCAGCACGCCCAGCACCTGGCCCGGCCGCACGCGGCCGCTCAGGCCGCGCACCACCATGGTGTCGCCATAACCGCAGACCACGCCCTCGAAGCGCAGCCCCTCGCCCGCCGTCGCGCTCATTTGTGCCCTCCCGCGTACACCGCGCGAACCTGGGGATCGGCCTGCACCTCGCGCAGGCTGCCGCGCGCCAGCAGCCGCCCCTGGTGCAGCACAAAAACCTCGTCGGCCAGGGCCGCGACGGCGTCGATGTCGTGCTCGATCAGCAGCGCGGCCGCGCCCAGGCGCCGCACCGCCGCCTGGATGGCGTCCGCCATGTGCCGGGTCTCGGCGCTCGACAGGCCCGCGCAGGGCTCGTCCAGCAGCACCAGGCCGGGCTCGGGCAGCACGGTCATGAGGAACTCCAGCGCCTGCCGGTGGCCCTGCGACAGCGCGCCGGCCGGCACCCCCCACTGATCGAGCAGGGCGGGGAAGCGCGCCAGCAGCTCGTCCTGCAACGGGGTGGTCCATTGGTGCGGCGCCAGGCTCAGCGTGTCGCGCGCCGACAGCCGCCCGGCCCAGACCGCGATCAGCAGGTTGTCGCGCACGCTCAGCTCGCGGAACACGGTCGGCACCTGCATCTTGCGGCCCACGCCCTGCGCGGCCACGCGCCAGGTGGGCCAGCCGGTGACGTCTTCGCCGCCCAGCCGCAGGCGCCCGCCGCGCACCGGCAGGCGCCCGGTGAGCGCGTTGAAGCTGGAGGTCTTGCCCGCGCCGTTGGGGCCGATCACCGCGCGGATGCCCGGGCCTTGCAGGTCCAGCGAGAGGCCGTCGAGGATGCGCACGCCGTTCTGCGCCACCGACAGGTCCTCGAAGGCGAGCGACAGCCCCGGCGTGGGCGCGCGCCGCGCCGGCGCGGGCGTGCGCGGGCCCTCGGCCGGGGCGGCGGTGGCCCGGCGCGCGCGCCGCGCCGCCACCAGGCCGGCCAGGCCCTCGGGCAGGTAGCGCACCACGAGGATGAAGACCAGGGCCACCAGCACCTCCCAGAAGGCGATGCGGTCGCGCAGCTCGGACGAGGCGTAGCCCACCACCACCGCGCCCAGCAGCGCGCCCAGCGGGCTGAGCTTGCCGCCCACCGCGGCCCAGATGACGAACTCGGTGGCCAGCACGAAGCCCATGGCCACCGGCGTGACGATGCCCTGGTGCGCGGCGAACAGCCCGCCGGCCAGCGCCGCCAGAGCGGCCGCGAGCGCGAAGGCGGCGGCCTTCATGCGGTCGGTGGCGTAGCCGAACAGCTGCAGGCGCTCCTCGTCCTGCGCGATCGCGTGCCACAGCACGCCGATGGGCCGGCGCAGCAGCGCGCCCAGCAGCGCCGTGCTGGCCAGGGCCGCGGCCGCCACCACCCAGTAGAGCGTGCTGAATCGCTCGGTGCCGGGCAGGTCGGGCACGCCGGACAGGCCGTTGAAGCCGCCGGTGACCGAGGACCACTGCTGCGCCACCAGGAAGCCCAGCATCGATGCGGCCAGGGTGATGAGCGAGAAGTACGGCCCGCTGCGCTGGCTGCGCGCAAACACCAGCCGCGCCAGCACATAGGCCAGCAGCGCGGGCAGCAGCACCGCCAGCGGCAGGGCCAGGGTCCAGGCGGCCTGCGCCTCGGCGGCCTTGAGCGCGCCGCCCGCCAGGTAGGCGCCCAGGCCGAAGAACAGCGACTGCCCCAGCGGCAGGAAGCCCAGGCGCCCCCAGCACAGGGCCACGCCCTGGGTGGCGATGCCGTAGATCAGGAACAGCGCGACCTGGTAGGCCAGGAAGCCGTCGCCCAGCACCGGCACGGCGATCAGGCCCAGCGCGAGCAGGGCCAGGGGCAGCAGCGGGCGCGGGCCCGGGCGTGTCGTCGACGGCATGGCGGTGGGGGCGGCCTCAGCGGCGCGAGAAGAGTCCATTCGGTCGCAGCCACAGGAAGAGCATGGACAGCACCAGCACCACCGCGTAGCCGCTGGTCTGGCCCGAGACGCTGCTTACCACCGACTGCGTGCCGCCGATGACGCCCACGCCGCCGACCAGGCCGCCCAGCGAACCCAGGCCGCCCACCACGAGCACGAAGAAGGCGTCGAGCAGGTAGTCCACGCCGATGCCGGGCTCGATGCGGATCAGCGGCGCCAGCAGCACGCCCGAAAGCCCGGCCATGACCACGCCGGCCACGAAGGCCTGCGAGGCCAGGCGGCGCGTGTCGATGCCCAGGGCCTGGGCCAGCAGCGGGTTGCCCACCATGGCCCGCACGCGCAGCCCCACGGCGCTGCGCCGGTACCAGACAAACAGGAACAGGATCACCCCCACGCTGAAGGCGATCAGCCCCAGCCGGTAGGCCGGGTACTGCAGGCCGGCCAGGTTCATGGGCATGGCCAGCTCGCTTTCGACGTTGCGGTAGCCCTTGCCGAACACCGCCTCCACGCTCTTGCGCATGAGCATGGCCAGCGCCCAGGTGGCCAGCAGGGTGTCGAAGGGGCGCTGGTACAGCGGGCGGATCAGCCAGCGCTCGACCCCATAGCCCAGCGCCGCGCAGACCGCCATGGCCAGCGGCGCGGCCGCCAGCAGCGGCCAGCCCCAGGACTGCACCGCGACCACGGCGTAGGCGCCGAGCATCACGAACTCGCCGTGCGCCATGTTCATCACCCCGAGCAGGCCGAACACCACGGCCAGGCCCAGCGTGGTCAGCGCCAGCGTGGCCAGTTCGTAGGCGATGTTGAGCAGGTGCAGCAGCAGGCCCGGGTCCATGCGCGGTCAGACCTTGCAGGTTTGGCCCGCGCCGATGCGCGGGAAGGTCTTGACGACGCGAAACCCCTTGTCGGTGACATCGGCGACGAACACGTCCTGCTCCACATGGCGCGCGCGCATTGTGACGGTGCCGCGCGGGCCCTGGTAGCTCGCGCCCTCGCTGGCGGCGTCCATCTTGGCCACGTCCAGCGACTTGGCCTTGGTGGCGATGGCCTGCAGCATCAGGAAGCCTTCGTAGACCGATTCGGTGAGCGTGCTCAGTCCCGGGGCCTGGGCGCTGAAGCGCTGGTTGAAGCGGTCCAGGAAGGCCTTGGCCGCGGGCGCGGTGGAGCTGGCGAAGTAGCCGGTGCTGGCGTACAGGTTGCGCGCGTTGGCGGCGCCGATGCCGGCCAGCGTGTTCTCCTCGATCAGCGTGCCCAGTCGCAGGGCGCGATCGCTCATGCCCAGCCCGGCGAAGGCCTTGTTGAAGCTGACCGAGGCGCCGCCCACCAGCGAGACCAGCACCGCGTCGGCGCCGCTGTCGCGGATGCGCGCCAGGCTGGAGTCGAAGTTGTCGACGGTGAACGGCAGGTACTCGTCGCCCACCACCTCGGCGCCGGTCTTCTGGATGTAGCCCTTGGCGGCGGCGTTGGTGTTGCGGCCCCAGACGTAGTCGTTGCCGATCAGGTACCACTTCTTGGGCTTGCGCTCGGCGGCGATCCAGGGGATGACCGGCTCCAGCTGCTGCGAGGGCGTCTCGCCGTTCATGTAGGTGCCCTTGGCGCACTCGCCGCCTTCGTAGACCGGCGTGTAGAAGTAGGGTACCTGGCCCTTGAAGAGGTTGACCAGCGCGCCGCGCACCGCGCTGTCGTGCATGCCGATGACGGCGCCCGCGCCCGCGCCGCGCCACAGCTTGAGTGCCGACTGCGCGGCCTCGGCCGGCGCGGCGCCGGCGTCGCCGAAGGCCAGCTTGAGCGGTCGGCCCAGCACGCCGCCCTGGGCGTTGATGACCTCGGCGGCGAGCTCGGCGCAGGCCTTGGCGGTGGGGCCGAAGAGGCCGGCGGGGCCGCTCTGCGGGATCATGACGGCCACCGTCAGGGGGCTGGCGGCCATGGCCGCGCGGCCCAGGCCCAGGGTGGCGGCCAGGCCGGCGGTGGCTTGCAGGAGGGCGCGACGGTCCATGGGGAACTCCTCGGAAGAATGGGATGGGACGGTGGGGTGGGGAAGCGCCCGGGCGTTCAGGGCGCCGGGGACGCGATGGGGCGCGCTGGCGGGAACAGGTCCTCGACCGACGCCGCGATCGCCAGCAGCGCGCGGTCCGCGCCGATGGGCGCGTCCAGCGCCAGGCCGATGGGCAGGCGGCCGTCGAAGCCGATCGGCAGCGTCACGCCGGGCAGGCTGGCGTTGCTGCCGGGGTCGGTGTTGCGGATGAAGGTCGGGAAGGTCGGCAGGCGCTGGCCGTTGAGTTCGACGGTCTCGTCCTCGCCGATGGGGGCGGCGGTGCGCGGCGTGGTGGGGAACACCAGGGCCTGCACGCGCGCGGCGCGCCAGGCCTCGGCGTAGAGGGACTGCAGGCGCCGGCGCGAGGCCAGCGCCTGTTCGTACAGCGCGGGTGGGATGGCGCCGCCGGCCAGCAGCGGCTGGCAGGCCGCCGCCACGTCGGGGCTGGCGATGGCGGCCACCAGCGCCTCCAGGCCCACGCCGCGCTGCGTGGTCTCCAGGTAGGCGCGCATGTCGCGCACGAATTCGTACAGGGCGATGGGGAAGCCGGCCGCGTCATTGGCTTCGCCGAGGCCGGGCAGGGCCACGTCGACCAGCTCCACGCCGACCTCGGCCAGGGCCTGCAGGGCCTGCTCGGCGCAGGCCCGCACGGCGGGCTGCAGGTCGTCCCAGAAGCGCTCGCGCGGCACGCCCAGGCGCAGGCCGCGCAGTGGCGTGGGCACCAGCCCGGGGTCGGTGCCGGTGAGCACCGCGTCCAGCGTGGCGCAGTCGCGGATGTTCAGCGCCAGCGGCCCGGCGGTGTCGCGCGTGCTGGAGATCGGTGCCAGGCCCTGGCCGGGCACGCGGCCCACCGTGGGCCGCAGGCCGGCCACGCCGCACAGCGCGGCCGGCACCCGCACCGAGCCGCCGGTGTCGGTGCCGATGGCCGCCGGCACCACGCCCGCCGCCACCGCCGCGCCGCTGCCGCCGCTGCTGCCGCCGGGGATGCGGGACGGGTCGCGCGGGTTGTGCACCGCCTGCGTGACGGCGTTGTTGTTGGTGATGCCGAAGGCCAGCTCGTGCATGCCGACCTTGCCGGCGATGAGCGCGCCGGCGCCGCGCAGGCGCGCCACCAGCGCGGCGTCCTGGCGCGGGTGCTGGCCGTGCAGCGCGCGCGTGCCGGCGCCGCAGGCGAAGCCCAGGGCGTCGATGTTGTCCTTCAGCGCCACGGGGATGCCGAGCAGCGGCAGGCGCTCGCCCGCGCGCAGCCGCCGGTCCGCCGCGTCGGCCTGCGCCAGCAGCGCGGCCTCGTCGAAGTCCACGTAGATGTTCAGGGCGCGCGTGGCCTGTGTGCGCGCGATGCAGGCCTGCGCCAGCTCGCGGCTCGACAGTTCGCGGGCGTCGAGCGCGCGCCGCAGCGCGTCCAGGGATTGACCGATGGGTTCCATGCCTACTCTCCAACGATGGCCCGAGGCTACGTGGCACCGCCGCGGGCCGCACCTAACAGGATTGCTAGGCCGGCGGGTCGGTGGGCGGGCCGACCCTCGGGTCAACCACGATGACGCCGGCCCGGGGCGCCGCTAGGCTTGCGCATGCTTCTTGCATGAGCGCGCGCCATGTTCCTGTCCTCGTCCCAGACCAAAGCCCTGTCCCAGGTGATGTGCCTCGCGGCCGAAGCCACGGACGCCGACCTGCTGCGCGAGCAGCTGGCGCTGCCCATGCTGTCGCTGCTGAACGCCGACACCTACGTCTCCATGGCCTGGAACACCGGCATGCGCCGCTTCGAGCGCGCCAAGGCCTTGAACATGTCGCTGGAGCACCTGCGCTCCTGGGACGACTACTACCGCTTCATCGACCCGCTGACCCAGCCCATGATGCAGCGGCGCCGCCCCACGGTGGCCACGCAGGTGATGCCGCAGTCCGAGCTCTCGCGCACGGAGTTCTTCAACGACTTCCTGCAGCGCGACCGCATGCACTGGGGCGTGAATGTCTACTTCCACGCGGGCGACACCTGCGTGGGCGATTTCCGCATCTGGCGCCACAAGGACCGCGGCAACTTCACCAGCCACGAGATCGAGGCGCTGCGGCTGGTGGAGCCGGCGGTGACGGCCGCGCTGGCGCGCACGCGCGTCGAGGCACCCGAGGAGCCGGCGCCGCGCCTGGCCGACCAGATCGACCGCCTGATGCGCCAGCCCGCGCAGCTGAGCCGGCGCGAGGCCGAGGTGGCCTGGCTGGTGAGCAGCGGCTGCCCCGACAAGGAGATCGCGCGCCAGCTCAAGGTGCAGTTCCCCACGGTGCGTTACCACCTGGGCAACGCCTTTCGCAAGCTGCAGGCCGACAACCGCGCCTGCCTGGCCGCGCGGGTGCAGTGCCTGCTGGACGGCGACCCGCTCGCGCACGCGGGCTGGGAGCCGCGCTGAGCGCGGGTTTCCTTTTGTTGGCCAACCCAGGTATCACATGCCGGGGGCGGGTCCAGGGCAGAGGGCCTGGAAGGGGGACGGATTCCAGGGGAGGCTGAGGTTGGCGGGGCCCAGGTCCCGCAGCGAGGCGGCGCCCATCAGGGTCAGCGTGCGTTCGATCTCGGTGCCGATCAGGTCCAGTGAGCGCGCCGCGCCGGCCTCGCCGTCGGCGGCCAGGCCCCACACGGCGGGGCGGCCCACGAACACGCCGCGCGCGCCCAGCGACAAGGCCTTCACCGCGTCGCTGCCGCGACGGAACCCGCTGTCCACGAACACCGGCAGACGGCCGTCGACGGCCTGCACGATGCCCGGCAGCACCGAGATGGTGGAGGGCGCCGCGTCCAGCTGGCGCCCGCCGTGGTTGGAGACGATGAGGCCGTCCACGCCCTCGCGCGCGGCGCGCGCCGCGTCGTCCCGGTGCAGCACGCCCTTGATCAGCAGCGGCCCCTGCCAGAGGCGGCGCAGCCAGGCCAGGCTGTCCCACACCAGGCTGCGGTCCATGGCGCGCGCCAGCAGGGCCGCCTGCACCTGGGCCGACGCGGCGCCGCCGGTGCTTTCCGACAGGTTGACGAAGCCCGGCGCGCCGTGGCGCGCCATGCCCAGGGACCAGCGCGGGTGGCTGGCCAGGTCCCACAGCGTGCGCGGGCCGGGGCGAAAGGGCAGCTTGAAGCCGTTGCGCACGTCGCGCTCGCGCATCCCGCTCACGGGCACGTCGACGGTGAGCACCAAGGCCTCGAAGCCGGCGGCGGCGGCGCGGCGCACGATCTGTTCGGCGATGGCGCGGTCGGACATCACGTACAGCTGCATCCACTGCGCGGCCTCGGGCGCGGCGGCGCGCACCGCCTCCAGGCGCGCGTTGGAGGCGGTGGACAGCACGAAGGGCAGGCCCTGCGAGGCCGCGGCGCGCGCCAGCAGCACGTCGCCATTCGGCCGCACCAGGCCGTTGAAGCCCACCGGCGCCACGCCCAGCGGGCGCTTCCAGGTGCGCCCGAAGACCTCCACCGAGGTGTCGACGGCGCGGGTGTCGCGCAGGCAGTGGGGCACCAGGCGCAGCGCGGCCAGGTCGCGGGCGTTGTGGTCCAGGCAGCGCTCGTCCTCGGCGCCGCCGTCCACGTAATCGGCAACGAAGCGCGGCAGGTAGCGCCGCGCGCGCTCGCGGACATCGTCCATGCGCAACCAGCTCATTCTTGTTCTCCTCGAATCCCGGGCCCAGTCGGCCGGCGGCGCGATGGTACGGAGCCGCCGCGCGCCGCCGTATCGATGGCTCAGCTGTTGCACATCGACGCGGGCCATGGGCACGGCGCACAATGCGGCGCACCCCCACCCTGCGAAAGCCCCGCGTGCGACGCCTTGTTCTGCTGCTCCTTCTCGCGCCACTCGCCACCGCCGCCGCGGCCGACGAGATCGGCTCCGTCGACACCGTGTTCAAGTTCATCGGCCCCGACCACAAAATCGTGGTCGAGGCGCACGACGACCCCGGCGTCCAGGGCGTGACCTGCTACATCTCGCGCGCCCGCACGGGCGGCATCAGCGGCGCCCTGGGCCTGGCCGAGGACAAGTCCGAGGCCTCCATCGCCTGCCGACAGGTCGGGCCGATCGCCATTCCCAAGCCGATCAAGGCGCAGGAAGAAATCTTCAGCGAGCGAACCAGCCTGGTCTTCAAGCGCCTGCGCATCGTGCGCATGGTGGACCCGAAGCGGCACTCGCTGGTGTACCTCACCTACTCGGACCGCCTGATCGAGGGCTCGCCCCAGAACTCGGTGGCGGTGGTGGCGGTGGACCGCGGCACGGCGATTCCGCTGCGCTGAGCGCGGTCCCGCGCGCCGCTACAGCAGGCCCGGGTTGCGCTGCCAGACCGAGAAGCTGAGCGCGGCGGCGAAACAGACCCAGGCCAGGTAAGGCGTCAGCAGCACGGCCGCCAGCGGCCGGATGCGCGCGAAGACCGTCATGGTGGCGACGATGAGCGCGACGAGGAGCAGGATCTCGATGAAGGCCCACTGGCCTTGCCGCCAGCCGAAGAAGAGCCAGGTCCACGCCGCGTTGGCGACGAGCTGGGCGAAGAACAGCACGTAGGGCGTCGCGCCCGCGTCAAGGCGGCGCGCGCGCCACACCAGCCAGGCCGACAAGCCCATCAGGACGTAGAGCAGCGTCCAGACCGGACCGAACAGCCAGGGCGGTGGCGCCCAGGCGGGGCGATCCAGGCTGAGGTAGAAGGCCGGCGCGCTGGCCGAGGCGATGGCGCCGACGCCGCCCGCCGCCAGGGTCAGCAGCAGCCAGAAGGCCAGGCTGGGCAGGCGGGAGCCGGTGTCCGGGGCGGTGGTGTTCATGGGGGTTGGGGGCAATCGGCGTGCCGGCTTTGGGGGCTCACACCGAGCCGGCGTGTTCCACCACCAGGATGCGCGCGGCGCCGCGCGGATGCGCCACGTGCTCGCAGCCCACGTCGGCGAAGAACACGTCGCCCGTCTCCAGCACCGCCACGGATTCGGCGCCATCGACGCGGTAGTGCATGTCCACCACGCCATCGAGCACGGCGAAGACCTCCTGCCCGTCGTTGACGTGCCAGCGGTAGGGCTGGTCCGTCCAGTGCAGGCGGGTGGTGATGCCGTTCATGCAGGCGATGTCAAGCGCGCCCCAGGCGCGCTCGGCGCGGAATTCTCTTGCGCGGACGATCTTCATGTGGGGCTGCTCCTTCAGGCGCCAGGGGCGGATTCTGGCGGAGCCTGTCCGCCGGCCACAGACCGGGGCGATTTGTCCGAGCGCCCCGCCGGGGTGATGGGAGAAATTGTTCGACACTGCGGGGTCCATGCCCACGCCACCGCACCCGCCCACCGTTCTGGCCCGCATCGGCGGATTCATCCTGGACGCCGCGCAGGCGCGCGGGGTGGAGCTGCCTGTGCTGCTGGCGCGCACGGGCTTCGATCCGGCCGTGCTGCGCGATGCCGACGCGCGCATCCCGCTCGCGCAGGAGAACGCGCTGTGGGACACGGCGGCCGAACTGGCGGGCGATGCCTGCTTTGGTCTGTGGGCGGCCACGCGCATCCGCCCTGGCGCCTTCGACGCGCTCGACTACGCCGTGCGCACCGCCCCGGACCTGCTGAGCGCCCTGCAGCGCCTGGCGCGCTACAACCGCCTGGTGCATGACCTGGCGAGCTTTCGCGTGATCGACGAGGGCACGCGCGTGGCGGTGGAGCACGGCTTTGCCGCGCCGGGCCTGGTGCCGGGCTGGCAGGCCGGCGACTTCACCCTGGCCTCGCTGCCGGTCGTGGCCTCGCAGATGCTCGGCCAGCGCGTGGGCGCGCTGGCGGTGGAGGTGGCGCACGCGGCGCCGATCGATGCGCGGCCCTATGTGCAGGCGTTCGGCGTGACGCCCCGGTTCGGCGCACCGGTGTCGACGCTGGTCTTCGACACCGCCCTGCTGCGCCGGCCGCTGCCCGATTCGGACCCGGGCCTCTCGCGCATCGTCACGGCGCACGCCGATCGCCTGCTGGCCGAGCGCGCGCCCGGCGGTATGGACGGCGGCGTGGTGGCGCAGGTGGGCCAACTGATCGGCGAGCGAATCGCCAACGGGCCGCCCAGCCTGGGCGAGATCGCGCGCGCCCTGCACACCAGCGAGCGCGGCCTGCAGCGGCAACTCGAGGCGCAGGGCACGCGGTTTTCCGAACTGGTGGACCGGGTCCGGCATGAGCTGGCCTGGCGTTACCTGGCCGACCATCGCCTGGCCTTGGGCGAGGTGGCCTACCTGCTGGGCTACGCCGAGCCCAGCCCGTTCCACCGGGCATTCAAGCGCTGGACCGGCATGACGCCGGCCGCGGCGCGGCGGGAAGGCCCGCGGCGACGCTGAGGGCCCGCGCATGGCTCAGCGGGCGCGCGCGGCCAGGCGGGCGCGCACGAAGTCCAGCACGCGCGGGGCGACCTGGGCGGCGCATTCCAGGTGCGGGTAGTGCCCCGCGCCCTCGACGAGCATCAGCTCGGCGCCGATGCCCTGGGCAAGCCAGCGCGCCTCGGCCGTGGCGTCGGCGAAGTCGGGGTCGCGCGTGCCCATCACCACCAGGGCGGGCACGCGGCTGCTGGGCAGCATCGCCTCGGTGTCGGCCTTGGACAGGTCCACCATGGCGCGCAGCGCGGCCATGCGGCCGGGTTCGCGCAGGTTGCGGCGCAGGGCCGCCTGGGCTTCGGCATGGTCTGGCGGGCGGCGCAGCGGGAACAGGCTGTTCCAGTAGGCCATCCAGAAGGCCACGCGCCAGGGTCCGGCGAAGCCGATGCGCAGCACGGCCCGCATCAGCGGATTCGGCGGCGCATCGCGCACGATGGGGCCGAGCAGCACCACGCCGTCCACGCGTTGCGGCGCCTGCCGCGCGGCCCACAGCGCGGCACCGGCCGCGAAGGAGTTGCCCAGCACGATCGCCGCATCGACCTGCAGGTGCTCGATGAGCCGCACCACGTCGCGGCCGACGGCGCGGGCCGACAGCTCGGACCAGTCGGCGGAGGATTCGCCGAAGCCGCGCACGTCCAGGGTGAGCACGCGGCAGCCCGCGGCCACCAGGGCGGGGCGCAGCGCGCGGTACTCGCCGCGCAGGTCGCCCATGCCGGGCACGCAGACCACCACGGGGCCCGCGCCACCGGTGTCGTCATAGGCCAGGCGCCCACCTTCGGTGTCGAGAAAGCGGGTGGGCCGCGTGGGGTCGGCGCTCGCCGCCGGGGCGTCCATCGTCGGGGCCAGGGTGCTGCGGGAAAGCATGTCGATCTCGGTGTGTGTCTGGAGGGCCCCAGTGTGAGGCGCGGCGGCCCGCCCGGCGATGACCTCGGGCGCCAGACCCTTGACGCGAGACGACAAGGCGCGGCCTTGGCCTACACGGCCGGGGCCCGGCGGTGCCCGACAATCCCCCCATTCAAGCGCTCAGGAGATTGCCGATGGACGAGACCACCCCCCGGATGACCAACCTGTTCCTGCAGCTGGGGCTCGACGCCGGCGAGCGGGAGATCGCGGGCTTCATCCAGGCCCACCAGCTGGCGGCGGATGTGGCCCTGTGCGACGCGCCGTACTGGAACGAGGCCCAGCGCCAGTTCCTGAGCGAACAGATCAAGGCCGACGCACCCTGGGCCCTGGTGGTGGACCAGCTGAACGAAGCGCTGCACGAAGACGCCGTCCAGCGCCGGGCCGAGCGCGGCTGAGGCGCGCCGCTCAGCCCACCTGGATAGCGGCCTTCACGTTCAGGGCCCGCCGCAGCGCATCGCCCACCGGCGAGTGGGCCTCGGCCCAGTGAACCAGCTCGCGCAGCGTGGCCTCGGGCACGCCCGGCGCGGCGATGCGCACGCTGAGCATCACGTCCAGCGGCCCCGCCGCCACGCCCTCGGCGCCGAGCAGGCCGCGGTTGTCCGAGCGGCTGCCCACGGTCACTTCCAGCTGGTCCAGCTCGATGCCGAGCTGGGCCGCGCGCAGGGCGATCATGGTGGCGTCGCAGTTCGCGAGCGCGGCCCGCAGGTACCAGCCTGGCGTGGGCGCGCTGCCGCCGCCACCGATGGGCGCCGGCATGTCGGTGATGAGCGTTTCACCCTTGGGGCCCACGGCCTTGCAGCGCAGGCCCGACTCGAGCGTGGCCACGGCCGGTTTGTCCTGGGACAGCGCGTCCTGCGGGCGGTCCGCGAAGTGCTTCGCGAGCTGTTCCACGGACTGGCGGATGTGTGCTGCGCTCATGGGTCCACTCCTGGCGGCGCGGCGGCCGGTTGGGGAACGTGCGGGGAGAGCCGGCCCGGATGATGGCAGCAAGCGGCGGGCGGGCCAAGCCCGCTCGCCGGCGCATGGCCTCGCCCGCGCTCAGTGCGCGCCCGCCGCCGCTTCCGCCGCGGCCGCCGAGGGCGCGCCGTCGCGCCGGGGCACGCGCGTCAGCCACACCAGGGGGATCAGCGCCAGGAACAGCATGGACGACAGCCAGAAGATGTCGTTGGCGGCCATGGTGAAGGCCTGTTGCTGCAGCAGCCGGTCGATGGCGGCCAGGGCCTGCGGCTGCGTCATGCCGCCATTGGCCAGGCCGGACAGCGCCGCCTGCGCGGCCGGGCTGCCGTGGTTGATGGCCTCGGCCAGGTGCGCATGGTGCAGGGCGGCGCGGCTTTCCCACACCGTGGTGGCCACCGAGGTGCCCACCGCGCCGAAGGTGATGCGCACGAAGTTCGACAGGCCCGCCGCGGCCGGGATGCGGTCGGGCGTGAGGCCCGAGAGCGTGAGCGTGTTCAGCGGAATGAAGAAGAAGGCCACCGCCACGCCCTGCACGATGGTGGGGATGAGGATGGTGTTGAAGTCCGCCTGCGTGGAGAAGTGCGAGCGCATCAGCATCACCACCGCGAACACGGCGAAGGAGAAGGTCACGTAGCGGCGCGCGTCCACCTTCGCGATGGTGCGGCCCACGAAGGGCGAGAGCACGATGGCCAGCAGGCCCACGGGCGCGGTCACCATGCCGGCGTCGGTGGCGGTGTAGCCCATGAACTGCTGCAGCCACAGCGGCAGCAGCACGACGTTGCCGAAGAACAGCCCGTAGGCCACCGACACGGCCATGGTGCCGGCCCAGAAGTTGCGGCCCTTGAACAGCTTCAGGTCCACCACCGGGTGTTCGTCGGTCAGCTCCCAGGCGATGAAGAAGGCGAAGCCGACGATGGCCGTGAGCGCCAGGCCCACGATCAGCGGCGAGGCGAACCAGTCGTGCTCCTTGCCCAGGTCCAGCACCATCTGCAGGGCGGCGATCCACACGATGAGCAGCGCCAGGCCGATGCGGTCGATGGGCAGCTTGCGCACCACGCTTTCGCGGCGGTGGTAGATGCGCCAGATGAAGAAGGCCGCCAGCAGGCCCACCGGCACGTTGATGTAGAAGATCCAGGGCCAGGCGATGTTGTCGGTGATCCAGCCGCCCATCAGCGGGCCCATCACCGGCGCCACCAGCGTGGTCATGGCCCAGGCGGCCATGGCGCGGCCGGCCTGCGCACGCGGGTAGCTTTGCAGCAGCAGGGCCTGCGACAGCGGGATCATGGGGCCGGCCACGAAACCCTGCAGCACGCGGAACGCGATCAGCGTGGGCATGTTGGGCGCCAGGCCGCACAGCAGCGAGGCCAGAACGAACAGCAGCACGCTGGCCACCATCAGCCGCACCTGCCCCAGGCGTTGCGTGAGCCAGCCGGTGAGTGGCACGGCGATGGCGTTGGCCACCGCGAAGCTGGTGATGACCCAGGTGCCCTGGTTGGGGCTGACGCCCAGGTCGCCGGCGATGGCGGGCAGCGAGACGTTGGCGATGGACGTGTCGAGCACGTTCATGAACGTGGCCGCCGAGATGGCCAGCGTGCCCCACAGGCGCGCGCTGCCCTCGAGCGGCGGGTGCGCGCCCGCGGGCGGCGTGCCCGGCTTCGCGGGGGCCGCGCCGGGCGCGGCGGCGGTGTCGGCCATGGTCAGAGCGCGCGCTGGGCGAGGGTGGAGGCGCCGAGGTTGGCCTGGATGATGCGCCGCACCAGCGCGTCGGCGTCGGCGCCGGTGTGCTCGAAGGCCTGGGTGGTGGCGTGCGCGGCGGTGGGCGCGCTGGCCAGGGTCTTGCCGTCCTGCTGGCGCACGTTCACCGTCGCTTCCATCGACAGGCCCACGCGCAGCGGGTGCTGGTCGAGCTGGCCGGGGTCGAGCGCGATGCGCACCGGCACGCGCTGCACCACCTTGATCCAGTTGCCGGTGGCGTTCTGCGCCGGCAGCAGGGCGAAGGTGGAGCCGGTGCCCACGCCCAGGCCCACCACCTGGCCGGTGTAGCGCACGTCCTTGCCGTAGACGTCGGCGGTGAGCTCGACGGGCTGGCCGAGGCGGATGTGGCGCAGCTGCACCTCCTTGAAGTTCGCGTCCACCCACACCTGCTGCAGCGGCACCACGGCCATCAGCGGCGTGCCGGCGGCCACGCGCTGGCCGAGCTGCACGGTGCGCTTGGCGACGTAGCCGTCCACCGGCGCGGGCAGCGTCAGGCGCTGGGTGGCGAGCCAGGCCTCGCGCACCTTGGCGGCGGCGGTCTGCACCTGCGGGTGCTGCTCGACCGAGGTGCCCTCGGTCATGGCGCGGTTGCTGGCGAGCTGTTCGCGCGCGGCGGCCAGGGCGGCCTCGGCGGCCGACTGCACGCTGCGCGCGGCCGCGAGCTGGGCCTCGGCGTGCTGCAGCTCTTCCTTGGAGACGGCGCCGTTGCCAGCCAGCGACTGGCGGCGGTTCAGGTCGTCGCCGGCGCGCGCCACCTCGTTGCGGGCCTTGGCCACGTCGGCCTGGCGTGCCGCCACCTGGGCGTCGAAGGCGCCGTTGTCGGCGTAGAGCTTGCGCACCTGGCGCACGGTCTGCGCGAGCTGCGCCTCGGCCTGTTCGAGCGCCAGCGTGGCGTCGGCCGGGTCGAGTTTGACCAGGGGCTGGCCGGCTTTCACGAAGTCGGTCTCGTCGGCCAGGATGGCCTGCACGGTGCCGCCGATCTGCGGTGTGATCTGCACCACGTCGCCCTGCACGTAGGCGTTGTCGGTGGTTTCGTAATGGCTGGCGATCAGCCACTCGTAGGCGCCGGCGGCCAGGCCGCCCAGCACCACCACGGCGGCGATGGCGAGCAGGGCTTTCTTGCGGCGCGGGTTGCCGGCGGGGGCGTTCGGGGCCGTTGCGGTGTTCGTGCTCATGGTGAAAGAGGGGTGTTGGGCTTCAGGGTTGTTCGGTGGACGCGCGCCAGCCGCCGCCCAGGGCCTGGGCCAGGTTCACCTGGGCCTGCAGGGCGCGCGTGCGCAGGTCGACGTCGAGGCGGCGCTGGGCCAGCACGGCGGTTTCGGCGCTCAGCAGCTGCAGGTGGTTGGACAGGCCGGCGCGGTAGCGCTGCTCGGCGATGGAATAGGCCGATTCGGCCGATTGCAGGGCCTGCTGCTGCTGGGTGCGCTGCAGGGCCACCGAGCGCGCGGAGGCGAGCTGGTCGGCCACCTCGTGCACGGCCTCGATGACGGCGGCGTTGTAGCTCTCGATGGCGGTGTCGAGCTCGGCGTTCTTGCCGCTCAGGTTGGCGCGCAGGCGCCCGCCGTCGAAGATCGGCAGCCGCACGGCCGGGCCGATGCCCCACTGCCGGGCGCCGCCGCTGAAGAGCTGGTCGAGCCCGATGCTGGACAGGCCGACATAGGCCACCAGGTTGATGTTGGGATAGAACTGCGCGCGCGCGCTGTCCACCTCGCCGCGCGAGGCCTGTACGCGCCAGCGCGCGGCGGCCACGTCGGGGCGGCGGCCGAGCAGGTCGGTGGGGATGGCTTGGGGCTCGGGCAGCGGGCGCAGGCCGGCCAGGCGCGGCGCCTGGGGCGCCGGGTCCTGCGTGGGCTGGCCGCTCAGCGCGGCCAACGCGTGGCGCGTGAGCTGCATCTGCTCGCCGATGGCCTCGATCTGTTGGCGCGCCTCGGGCACGGCGCCCTCGCTCTGGCGCTGTTCGAGCACGCCGTCCAGCCCGGCCGACACGCGCTGCCTGACCAGGGCCAGCATGCCCTCGCGCTGCGCGAGCGCGCGCTGCGCCAGTTCGTACTGGTCCTGCAGGCGCGCCAGCTGCACGTAGCCGCGCACCACGTTGGTGGCCAGCAGCGTGCGCGCGGCGGCGGCCTCGGCCTGCGCGGCCTGGGCCGTGCCCAGGGCGGCGTCGAGCGCGGCGCGGTGCTTGCCGAAGAAGTCGATTTCCCAGGAGCCGTTGAGCTGCAGCGTGGCGGTGTCCTCGACGCTGCCGGCCAGCGGCGGGGGCACCATGCCCTTGGCGGTGAAGCGCTGGTGCGTGGCGTCGAACTGGCCATTGAGCTGCGGGCCGCTGGTGGCGTCGACGCCGTCGGCGGCGGCCATGGCCCGGGCCACGCGCGCCTGCGCCACGCGCAGGTTCGGGTTGCCCTGCAGGGCCTGCTCCACCAGGCGGTCGAGCTGCGGATCGCCGAGCGCGCGCCACCACTGGGGCTCCACCGGCGCCACCTCGGCGGCGGCGCGCGATTCGCTCAGGCCCAGCGAGGCGGCGTCGCGCAACTGCGCGCTGGACGGCGTGGTGCCCTGCATGCTGGCGCAGCCCGCGAGCGCGGCGGCGGCCAGGGGCGCGAGCAGCCAGCGGCTCTTGAAAGCACGGTTCATGCGCGCTCCTTCGTGGCCGCCAGCGCCTGGGCGTTGGCCAGCATGCGCCGCAGCAGCGCCTTCAGCGTGTCGAACTCCTCGCGCGTGAAGCCGGCCAGCAGCTCGTTCTGCACCTTGCACAGCGCGGTGGGGATGTGTCCGGCGGTGGCGCGCCCTTCGGGCGTGAGCTCCAGCTTCACCACGCGGCGGTCGGCGGCCGAGCGCTCGCGCTGGATGAAGCCCTTCTCTTCGAGCCGGTCGATCATGCGCGTGGTGGCGCCGGTGTCGATGCGGCATTCGCGCGCCAGCTCGGACGAGGTGCTGGCCATGGCCATGTGCAGCTTGAACAGCGGCATCCACTGGGCCTCGGTCAGGCCCAGGGGGGCGAGTTCGCGCTCCACCTCGTTCGCGCTGGCGACGAGGATCTGCCGCATCAGCCGGCCCACGGAGTCGTCCGGGCGCAGGGTGTCGGGGTGGTAGAAGGCCGTGGCGCCGGCCGGGGAGGGGGAGGGGTGTGTCATGGCAGGGCGGGAATTTAACTGCCTAGGCAGTTATTGACCAGGCATTAAATCACTGTGGCCAGGGTTTTTCCGGCCGGCGGGCGGCAATGACGGCCTTGCGATCAGGGGCTTTCTCGGCTACTTAATGGCTGGCGCGCGGCCGGCACGCGACTTGCCGGCCGCCACGCCAGCCGGGGAGGCCCTCAACACAGCCACAGGAGACGCCCATGCCCATCGACACCTTCGATGCCATCGTCGTCGGCGCCGGCCAGGCCGGTCCGGCCATCGCCGCGCGCTGCCACCGCGAAGGCCTGCGCACCGCCGTCATCGAGCGCGCCGAATTCGGCGGCACCTGCGTGAACGACGGCTGCATCCCCACCAAGACGCTGGTGGCCAGCGCGCGCGCCATCCACCTGGCGCGGCGCGGCGAGGAGTTCGGCTTCGCCACCGGCCGGCTGCGGGTGGACTTCGCGCGCGTGATGGCGCGCAAGGAAGCGGTGGTGGCCCAGTCGCGCGAGGGCGTGGAGCAGTGGATGCGGGGCCTGGACAAGGTCGAGGTGATCCTGGGCGAGGCCCGCTTCGTGGCGCCCGGCCGCCTGCGCGTGGGCGAGCGCGAGCTGCGGGCGCCGCGCATCTTCCTCAACGTCGGCGCGCGCGCCGCGCGCCCGCCGCTGGACGGCATCGACCGCGTGCCCACGCTGGACAACCACTCCATCCTGCGGCTGGACACGCTGCCCCGGCACCTGGTGATCATCGGCGGCAGCTACATCGGCCTGGAGTTCGCGCAGGTGATGCGCCGCTTCGGCGCCAAGGTGACGGTGGTGGAGAAGTCCGCGCGCCTGCTGCCGCGCGAGGACGAGGACGTGGCCCAGGCGATCCGGGAGATCCTGGAGCGCGAGGGCGTGCGCTTCGAGCTGGGCGCGGAGTGCATCGCGCTGGCGCCGCGCCAGAGCGGCATCGCGGTGGGCGCGCGCTGCGAGCGCCGGCCGCCGCGCCTGGTGGGCAGCCACGTGCTGCTGGCCGTGGGGCGCCAGCCCAACACCGAGGGGCTGAACCTTGGCGTGGCCGGCATCGAGACGGACCCGCGCGGTTACATCCGCGTGGACGAGCAATGCCGCACCAGCGCGGAAGGCGTGTGGGCGGTGGGCGAATGCAATGGCCGAGGCGCCTTCACGCACACCGCCTGGAACGACCACGAGGTGGTGGTGGCCAACCTGTTCGACCAGGACCCGCGCCGGCTGTCGGACCGGGTCGAGGCCTACGCGCTCTACACCGACCCCCCGCTGGGCCGCGTGGGCCTGGCCGAGGCGAAGGCGCGCGAGAGCGGGCGGCCGCTGCTGCGGGCCACCCTGCCCATGCACCGCGTGGGCCGCGCGCGCGAGGCCGGCGAAACGCAGGGCCTGATGAAGGCGGTGGTGGACGCGCAGACCCGCCAGCTGCTGGGCGCCAGCCTGTTGGGCTACCGCTGCGACGAGGCCGTGCACGGCCTGCTGGACCTGATGAGCCTGAAGCAGCCGGTGGACGGCCTCATCCGCTCGATGCCGATTCACCCCACGGTGTCGGAGCTGCTGCCGACGCTGCTGCAGGCGCTGCAGCCGGTGAAGGACTGAGCGCCCGGGGCCTCAGGCCAGGCCGCGGCGCAGCGCCCCGGTCAGGGCGTCCACCTCGTCCGCGCGCAGGGCGATCAGTTCCAGGGTGAGCACGCCCTCGGCCACGCCGTGTTCCATTACCCAGACCGGCGGGTCCTGCCGCCGCAGCGCCTGCGCGGCGCGGCGCGCCGCCTCGGCGCCGCCCGCGAAGCGCAGCCGCACGCGGGGGACGGGCGCGCCCAGCGGGTCGGGCACGCGCAGGGCCTGCACGCCGGCCAGGCCGCCCAGGGCGTCCACCGCCTGGCGCACCTTGGCTTCCTGCTCGCGCCACCAGGCGCCCAGGTCCAGCGCGCGCCGCTCGTGCAAGGCCGCGAGCACGCCCACCAAGGCTTCCTTGCTCGGCTTCATGGCGCGGCCGATGCCCTTTTGCTGCGCGCGCACCGCCTCGATGAAACCGGCCTCGCCCACCACCAGGCCCGCCGTCGGCGCGGCCAGGTACTTCTGCGCGCTCAGCACCACGGCGGCCGGCTGCAGCGCCACCAGCTCGCGCACGCGCAGGTCCTGCGCGGCGCCGTCGATGACCACGGGCACGCCGGCCGCGCGCGCGGCCTCGGCCGCGGCGGCGAAGTCGAACGCCGGGTCGCGCGTGAGGCGCGAGGACACCAGCAGCAGGCAGCCCACCTCGGGCGCCGCCAGCGCGGGCAGCAAGTCGTCACCCGTGCAGCGCTCGGGCCGGCCGCAGGCGCGCACCGTGCCGCCGGCCAGGCGGATGTCGGTGGCCAGCGGGTGGCCGTAGTCGATCAGGTGCGGCGCGGGCACCACCACCACGCGGCGCAGGCCCTCGCTGTCGGGCAGTTGCGCGATGCGCTGCGGGTCCGTGCCCGCCATGGCCGCCGCCACGCTCAGCGTCAGGCCCGCCGCCGCGCAGTGCACCACCGTGCCTGCCGCCGCGCCGCTGAACGCGGCAAGCTCGCGCGAGGCCAGGTCTTGCCATTCGTCGATGACCAGGAAACGCTGCAAGGCCCAGGCCGTGGCCTCGGCCACCGCGGGCGAGGCGCGCGACACGCCCACGGGCGTGAAGGTGCCGGCGGCGTTGAGGGGCTGGCCGAACGGCGGCCGTCCGTGGAGAAAGGCGGGGGTGGTGGTCATGGCAGCTAGGGGATTCCCCAAGAACGATTCGCTTTGTCAATCATTCTGACAAGCCTAGATTGCGCGGTTCCCCTCAATTCACCGGAGACCCGCCATGACCCCCCGCCCCTCCACCGCGCTGCGCCGACTCGGCCAGTGGCTGATGCCGCTGCTGGCCCTCGGCGGCGCCATGCCCCTGGCCGCGCAGACCTGGCCCTCCCGCCCAGTGACGCTGGTGGTGGGCACGCCGGCGGGCGGCGCGGTGGACGTCTATGCCCGCACGCTCGGCGACCAACTGGCGCGCCAGACCGGCGGCACCTTCGTGGTGGAGAACCGCGCCGGCGCCAACGGCAACCTCAGCGCCGAGCAGGTGCGAAAGGCCGCGCCCGACGGGCACACGCTGTGGATCAGCACGCAGGCCATGTTCACCATCAACCCCTCGGCCTACCCGTCGCTGCCGTGGAAGCCATCGGACTTCAAGCCCATCGCCAAGGGCGTGGAGAGCCCGCTGGTGCTGGTCGTGCACCCCTCGGTGCCGGTGGACCGGCTGGCCGATCTGGGCCCCTGGCTCAAGGCCCACGCGGACAAGGCCGCCTACGCCTCGTTCAGCCCGGGCACGCCGTCGCATTTCCTGGGCTTTCAGTTCAGCGAGCGCCTGAAGGTGCCCATGGTCCACATCCCGTACAAGGGCTCGGCACCGCAGATCACCGACCTGCTGGGTGGCCAGGTGCCGCTGGGCTTCACGCAGCTGCAGAGCGCCCTGCCGCATGTGCAGAGCGGCAAGCTCAAGGCCCTGGCGGTCACCTCCGCCCAGCGCTCGCGTTTCCTGCCGCAGGTGCCCACGCTCGCGGAACTGGGCCACGGTGACCTGAACACCACGGTGTGGTTCGGCCTGATGGCGCCCGCCGGCACGCCCCCGGCGGTGACCGACGCGATCATGGCGGCGGCGGTGAAGGCGCAGGCCGACCCCGGCTACAAGGGCAAGCTCGAGGCCCAGGGCTTCGACGTGCCGACCGAGAGCGGCGCGGCGTTCGAGAAGACCATCGCCGCGGAAACCGCGCGCTGGGCGCAGGTGGTCAAGGCGACGGGGTTCAAGGCGAATGACTGAGCGCGTGCACAACGCCGCCCCGGCCGCCCCGGGGCTCGACTTTTTTGCGCAGCTCAGCGTGCAGGTGGGGCCGGTGCACGAGATCGGCCCCACGCCGGCCGGCAACCGGCGCGTCATTCCCATCACGGGCGGAACGGTGAGCGGCGACGGCTGGACGGGGCGCGTGCTGCCGGGCGGGGCCGATTTCCAGGCCATCGTGACGCCCTCGCTGGCGCGGCTGGACGCGCGCTACGTGCTCGAGACCGACGGCGGCGACCTCATCTACGTCAGCAACCAGGCGATCCGCGTGGCGCCGCCAGCGGTGACGGCGAAGCTGGTGCGTGGCGAGCCGGTCGATCCCTCGCAGGTGTACTTCCGCTGCGTGCCCGCGTTCGAGACCTCGTCGGCCGCGCTGGGCTGGATCAACGAGCGCCTCTTCGTCGGCAGCGGCGTGCGCCACCCGGACCGCGTGGACATCGCCTGCTTCGCGCTGCGCTAGGCTCACGCGCGGCGCGCCGCGCCGGACCAAGGACCGCCGATGGACATCCGCCAGCTCAAGTACTTCGTCGGCATCGCCGAGGCCGGCAGCCTGACCGAAGCCTCGCGGCGCCTGCACATCGTGCAGCCCGCGCTGAGCCAGCGCCTGGGCGACCTGGAGCGTGGGCTGGGCGTGAAGCTGGTGGTGCGCGGCCGCGTGGGCACCGCGCTCACGCCGGCGGGCACCGAACTGTACGAACGCGCCAAGCGCATCCTGCGGCAGATCGACTACGCGGCCGCGGCCACGCGCGAGAAGGCCGGCGTGGTGGAAGGCGTGCTCAGCATCGGCCTGCTGCGCAGCCTCTCGCCCCTGCTCAGCGCGCGGCTGTTCGGGGCCATCCGCGAAGCGATGCCGGGCGTGCAGCCGCAGCTCCGCGTGGGCTACTCGGCCGAACTGGAACGCCTGCTGCACAAGGGCGAACTGGACATGGCCACGCTGGTGTCGGCCACGGCCGTCGAGGGCGCGCGGGGCACGGTTTTTTCGGAGCGCTTGTCCCTCGTGGGCTCGCGCGAGCGGCTGCGCGCGCTGCCGCGCCGGCCGCGGCTTCAGGACGCGCTGGCGGTTGAGCTGCTGCTGTCGCCCATGCAGCCGGCGCACCGCCTGGTCATGGACGCGTCCGAGCGCCTGGGCCTGTCCCTGCGCATCCTCGGCGGCATCGAGGACCTGTCGTCGATGCTGGAGCTGTGCGAGCAGGGCGTGGGCGCGACCATTCTCTCGACCTTCGCCGCGCGCCGCGCCGTGCAGCGCCCGGGGCTGATCGCGCTGCCCATCGCCGAGGGGGGGCTGGAGCGGCACGTGCGCATCGCCATGGCGCCCGAGGCCGGCTGGTCCGAGGCCATGCTGGTGGGCGAGTCCCTGCTCGCGCGCCTGTTGTCCGAGGCCGTCAAGCGCTCTTGATGCTCTCATTCGGGTAGCAAGACGTCCATTGGCGGCAAGGCACCCGGTCGATCCATTGCGCAACGCAATGGCGGCCTCATGACAAAGTATTGGCCGCGCGGACACCGCGCTGACACAGTGCGAGCTCCCGATCACCCAGAGGAGACACTGTGAAGCACCCCATCCGCCAGGCCCTGACGCTGGGCCTTCTGGCCGCCCCGGGCCTGAGCGCCCTGGCCCAGGACGTCGGCCTCTACGGCATCGCCGACCTCTACGTCGGCAGCATCCGCGGCAGCGACTCGCGCACCGTGGTGAACGAAGGCGGCAACGCGGTCTCGCGGCTGGGCTTTCGCGGCCGGGAGGACCTGGGCGGGGGGCTGTCGGCCCACTTCGTTCTGGAGATGGGCCTCACCATGGACAACGGCACCATCCCCCTGGGCGGCGGTTTTGGCCGCCAGTCCTTCGTGGGCCTGCAGGGTCCGTGGGGCACCGTCGAGGCCGGGCGCCAGTACACGCCGCTGTTTTTCAACCTGCTGGCCACCGTGCCGTTCGGTATGAACGCGAACTGGGCGCCGGTGCAGCTCGCGGGCAGCGTGGACGGCCAGCCCGCGGCCGCGCGCACGGTGGGCCTGGCGATGCGCCAGTCCAACCTGCTGCGCTACCGCTACGGCGGCGGCCCCCGGGCCAAGGGGCTGCGCGTGGACGTCGCGGTGGCGCCGGACGAAGGCGCCGCCGGTGTGGGCGGCATCCTGGCCTTCGGCGCCAGCTACCGCGGCGAGCGCTACTTCATCGGCTACGCGGCCCAGCGCCTGGACAGCGGCAGCGCCGCGGCCACGCCCTTCCACAACTAGACCCAGGGCCTGAACGGCAGCTACGCGATCGGCGGCCTCACCTTGTCGGCCGCCTACCTGGTGTCGGACAGCACCGCCCCCGGCGCGCGCCGCGCGGCGCACACCGTGCTGGGCGCGGCCTACGACCTGGGCCCGCACCGCTGGATGGCCGAGCTCAACCGCCGCGACCTGCGCAACAGCCCGAACGACGCCCAGGCCATGGCGGTGGGCTACGACTACCGGCTGAGCAAGCGCACCACGCTGTACGGCCGTCTGCTGCGCCTGAACAACCAGGGCACGGCCGCGAACACGCTGGCGCTGGCCCCGGTCACCGCCGGCAGCGGCGACGACGTGCGCGCCCTGGCACTGGGCATCCGCCACAACTTCTGAGCCCATGCGCCGGCCCAATTTCCTGGTCATCGTCACCGACCAGCACCGCGCCGACCACCTGGGCTGCTACGGCCACCCGGTGCTGCGCACGCCGCACATCGACGCGCTGGCCGCACGCGGCACGCGCTTCGAGCGCTTCCATGCCGCCAGCCCGGTGTGCATGCCCAACCGCGCCTCGCTGCTCACGGGGCGTTACCCCTCGGCGCACGGGCTGCGCGTCAACGGCGCGGCGCTGTCGGTGCGCGCCACCACCTTCGTCGAACAGCTGCGGCGCGCCGGCTACCGCACGGCCAGCATCGGCAAGAGCCATGTGCAGCCCATGACGGACCGGCCGGCCGAAGGCGGCGCGGCGGCGCCCGCCGTCGACGCCTGGAAAGACGACGGCGGCGACTACACGCAGGAACAGCCGGGCCACTACGCGGGCCTGGAGCGCCACCCGTTGCGCACGCCGTACTACGGCTACGACGAGGTCGACCTGGTGACCTTCCATGGCGACCAGGCGGGTGGCCATTACCTGCAGTGGCTGCGCCGCCACCTGCCAGAGGCCGATCGGCTGCGCGATCGTTCGAGCCAGTTGCCGCACGGCTACGTGTGCCCGCAGGCCCACCGCACCGCGATCCCCGAGGCCTTCTACCCGACGAGCTACATCCGCGACCGCGCGGTCGACTTCCTGCGCGGCACGCGCGGGCAGGAACAGCCCTTCTTCGCCTTCGTGTCCTTCCCCGACCCGCACCACCCCTTCACCCCGCCCGGCCGCTATTGGGGACTGTACGACCCGGCGGACTTCGTGCTGCGGCTGCCCTACGAGGCGCACCACAACCCGCCGCCGCCGATCGCCTGGTGCCGCGAGCGCTTCCTGGACGGCAGCCGCCAGCGCCAGGGCCCGCACGACGCGTTCTTCGCCACCGAGCGCGAGATCCGTGAGGCGATGGCGCTGAGCGCCGGCATGATCGCCATGATCGACGACGCGGTCGGCGACATCGTGCGCGCGCTCGACGACAGTGGCCAGCGCGAGGACACGGTGATCGTCTTCACCTCGGACCATGGCGACTACCTGGGCGACTTCAACCTGATGCTCAAGGGCGCGCTGGCTTCGCGCGGCATCACGCGCGTGCCCTTCATCTGGTGCGATCCGCGACAGGGCGAGCCGGCGGTCAGCCAGGCGCTCGCCTCCACCATCGACATTGCGCCCAGCGTGCTGGCGCGCGCGGCCGTCGAGGCCTACGGCGGGCTGCAGGGCCGCTCCCTGCTCGACTGCCTCGACGGCCGGGGCCGCGGGTGGGACGCGCTGCTGATCGAGTACCAGGACAGCCGCACGCGCCAGGGCTTCCAGCGCCCGGCCTGCGTGCGCAGCCTGCTGACCGAGCGCCACCGCCTCAGCGTTTACCAGGGCGAGTCCTGGGGCGAGCTGTACGACCACCACCAGGACCCCGGCGAAACCCACAACCTCTGGGAGGCGCCCGGGCACCGCGACACCCAGTCCCAACTGATGCAACAACTGCTGCGCAAGATGCTCGCCGCCGTGGACACCAGTCCACCGGCGCGCTACGCGGCCTGAAGGAGACAGCCAGCATGCAACGCCGCCATTTCATCGCCGCCTCGGCCCTGGGCCTGGCCAGCATTCCATCCGCCTGGGCCAGCGATTGGCCTTCGCGCCCGGTCCGCGTCATCGTGCCCGGCGGCCCGGGCTCGCCCGCCGACGTGGCCATCCGCGCCCTGCAGGACGTGCTCGCCCGCCAGCTCGGCCAGGCCATCGTGGTGGACAACCGCCCCGGCGGCCAGGGGATCATCGGCGTGGAGGCCCTCGCCAAGGCGGCGCCGGACGGCTACACCGTCGGCCTCATCAACCTGCAGTCGGCGGTCACGCCGGCCCTGCGCGCGAAGACGCCCTTCGACCTGCAGCGCGACTTCGTGGCCGTGACCCAGCTGACCACCGAGTCGCCCGTGCTGCTGGCGCGCCAGGGCCTGGGCGTGAAGACCCTGGCCGAGCTGGTGGCCCTGGCCAGGCGCCAGCCCGGGCAGCTCACGCTGGGCAGCGCGGGCGCGGGCACACCGTCGCACCTGGGCATGGCGCTGCTGCAGCGGGCCGCCGGCATCGAGCTGCGGCACGTGCCGTACCGCACCATCGCCGCGGCCGTCACCGACCTGACGGGCGGCACGGTGGACGTGGTGCTCTCCGGCTCGGCCGCGGCGCAGCAGGGCCTGAACGCGGGGCGGGTGGTGGCGCTGGCCATTGCCGCGCCGCAGCGCAAGAAGGCCTTCCCCGGCCTGCCCACGCTGGCCGAGGCAGGCTACCCCGGCATCGACCTGCGCGGCTGGACCGGCGTGGCCGCGCCCGCCGGCACGCCCGCGCCCATCGTGGCGCGGCTGGAGCGCGCCCTGGTCGCGGCCCTGGCCGACCCGCACGTGGCCTCGCGCATCGAGACCTCGGGCGCGGAGCCCGGTGGCGCGCAAGGCGCCGCCTTCGGTGCCTTCGTGGCCAGTGAGTCGAAGCGCTGGCGCAAGGTGGTGCTGGACGAGAAGATCACCCAGGATTGAGGGCGCCGGGCGCCGGGCGCCGGGCCGCGCCTCGCCGAGGACGGCCCAGGCCCATGACCCCGGCGGCCTGGGTGCATGGCGCGGGCGCCCGGGCGGTTGTCGGCCCCCGGTGCGAAAATCCCGTCCATGAACGCCAGCAACACCACCGAACTCATGCACACCCTGGGCCAGCAGGCCCTGGCGGCGTCGCGGCTCATGGCCAAGGCCAGCGTCGCGGCCAAGGCGCAGGCGCTGCGCCGCCTGGCCGCGCTGCTGCGCGAGGCCGGTGAACCGCTGGCGCTGGAGAACGCCAAGGACCTCGAGCGCGCCCGCGCCAACGGCCTGGCCGAGCCCATGGTGGACCGCCTGAAGCTCACGCCCAAGGTGATCGAGACCGCCGCCCAGGGCTGCGAGCAGCTCGCCGCCATGCCCGACATCATCGGCGAGCTGATGGGCATGCGGCAGATGCCCAGCGGCATCCGCGTGGGCCAGATGCGCGTGCCCATCGGCGTCTTCGGCATGATCTACGAGAGCCGCCCCAACGTGACGATCGAGGCCGCCTCGCTCGCCATCAAGAGCGGCAACGCCGCCATCCTGCGCGGCGGCTCCGAGGCCATCGACTCCAACCGCGCCCTGGCCGCCCTGGTGCAGCGCGCGCTGATCGACGCCGGCCTGCCGGCCGACGCGGTGCAGCTGGTGCCCACCACCGACCGCGCGGCCGTGGGCCAGCTCATCGCCATGCCGCAGTACGTGGACGTGATCATCCCGCGCGGCGGCAAGGGCCTGATCGAGCGCATCAGCGCCGAGGCCAAGGTGCCCGTCATCAAGCACCTGGACGGCAACTGCCACACCTATGTGGACGACCCCTGCGACATCGCGCTCGCGGTGAAGGTCACCGACAACGCCAAGACGCAGAAGTACAGCCCCTGCAACGCCACCGAAAGCCTGCTGGTGGCGCGCGGCGTGGCGAAGGACTTCCTGCCGAAGATCGGTGCCGTCTTCGCGGCCAAGGGCGTGGAGATGCGCGCCTGCCCCGAGAGCAAGGCCCTGCTGGCCGGCGTGGCCGGCGCGACCCTGGTGGACGCCAGCGAGCAGGACTGGTTCGAGGAGTACCTCGCGCCCGTCATCAGCATCAAGCTGGTGGACGGGGTGGACGAGGCCATCGCCCACATCAACCGCTACAGCAGCCACCACACCGACGCCATCCTCACCACCGACCACGGGCACGCCCAGCGCTTCTTGCGCGAGGTCGATTCGGCCAGCGTGATGGTGAACGCCAGCACCCGCTTCGCGGACGGCTTCGAGTACGGCCTGGGCGCCGAAATCGGCATCAGCACCGACAAATTCCACGCGCGCGGCCCGGTGGGCGTGGAAGGCCTGACCTCGCTCAAGTACGTGGTGCTGGGCGAGGGCGAGGTGCGCGGCTGAGCGCCGCCCCCCAGGCGCGGCGCGGTTTGCGTGCCCGGGCCTGAACCGGCTACGCTGTCGCCGGTCCACGGAACCGGAGACAGCCATGGCGATCAGGGTGGTGCGGCTCGGCAGCCCGCGAGCGAACAACGAGGGCCTGCGCATCGGCACGGTGCGGCGTCCACCGCGCGGCGTGCCCAAGAGCGAGTTCGCCCGCCAGGACTGGTACGACGTCTGGTTCCCCAACCTCGCGCCCAGCCTGCAGACCATGAAGCAGGCCCAGCAGGCCAAGACGCCGGCCGAGTGGACCGCGTTCACACGCCGTTACCGCGCCGAGATGGCCACGCCCGAGAATGCCCATGCCATCGCGCTGCTGGCGGCGATGTCGCACGGCAGCGACTTCTCGGTGGGCTGCTACTGCGAGCACGAGTCGCACTGCCACCGCTCCGTGCTGCGCGAGCTGCTGGCCGCGGCCGGCGCGGACCTGGCCCACTGACCCCCCCGTCTGGAGACACCGCCCATGAGCGAATTCCTGCTGCTGTCCCGAGGCCGATGGGACGCCGACCGGTCCCCCGAACAGATCCAGGGCGCCATCGACGCCTTCTACGCCTGGTTCGACGAACAGGCCGCGGCCGGTGTGCTCCGGGCCGGCAGCCGCCTGGGCACGGGCTGCCGGCTGGTGACGCGCGAGCGCGTGCTCGACGGCCCCTTCACCGAGGCCAAGGAGATCATCGGCGGCTACTGGTTCATCACCGCCGCCAGCCTGGACGAGGCCGCGCGCATCGCCTCGCGCAACCCCTGCCTGGCCTTCGGGCTGAGCTTCGAGATCCGGCCGCTGGAAGCCGAGCGCGCGAGCGCGTTCCGCGAGGGCAACGAAACGCCCACCGGGCGAGCCGCGGCGGCGCGCTGAGCCCGGAGGCGTCGGGGTTTACCCGGGGCGCGTCGACCACCGGGGGTCTCGGCCGTCGTTTGGGTTTCCCCCGCCCCAGAAAGGAGCTGTCCATGAGCACCCCACCGCAACGCCTGAACCGCCGCACGCACCTCCACGCCCCCCTCGAAGCGCCCGCGGCGCGCGCCTGAGCGGTCCCATGGTCACGCTGCTGCAAGGGATCGCCATCGCCGCCATCGTGGGCGGGGGCCTCGTCACCGGCCTGCTCTACGCCTTCTCCCTGGTGACCATGCGCGCCCTGCTCGAACAGCCGGCCGAGGCCGGCATGAGCACCATGCAAAGCATCAACCGGCTGATCATCCGTCCGCTGTTCCTGCTGCCCTTCCTGGGCACGGCCGTGCTGTGCCTGCTGCTGCTGATCGGCGCGCTGTGGCAGGGCGGCGCCGGGGCGATCGCCTGGTGCGCGGGCGCGCTGACCTACCTGGTCGGCCCGCTGGGCGTGACCATGGCCTGCAACGTGCCGCTCAACGACCGCCTGGCGCGCACCGACCTGCGCGAGGCGCCGGTGCTGTGGCCGCGCTACGTGCGCGACTGGCTGCGCTGGAACCATGTGCGCTGCGCGCTCGGCACCGCGTCGCTGGCGCTGTTGGCGCTGGGCCTGGCGCTGAAGGCATGAGCGCGCTCTCGCCACGGCTCGCCGCGATCGTCGACGCGCTGCCGCTGCGCCCGGGCCTGCGGGTGCTGGAGATCGGCTGCGGCCCGGGCGTGGCCGCGCGCGCGGTGGCCGAGCGCCTGGGGCCTTCGGGGCACGTGCTGGGCATCGACCGCTCGGCCAAGGCCATCGCGCAGGCCCTCGCGGGCTCGCGCGAGGCGCTGGCCTCGGGGCGCCTGGCGTTTCGCGAGGTGGCGGTGGAGGACTTCGCGCTCGCGCCCGGCGAAGCGCGCTATGACATCGCCTTTGCCGTTCGCGTGGGCGCCCTCGACGGGCGCCACCCCGAGGCTGGCCGGCGCGCGATCGAGCGGCTGCGCGCGGCGCTGGTGGACGGCGGGCGCCTGTTCATCGACGGCGGCGACCCGCTGCGCGAACTGGCGCTCGGGGGCCGCGAGGCCCGCCCGCGTTAGCATCGCCCGGTCCGATTCCCCGGAGACCCCGCCCATGCTTGCCACCCTCGCCAACGCCGTCGTGCTGCTCGTGGCCCTGCTGCACGTCTATATCCTCGTGCTCGAGATGTTCCTGTGGGACAAGCCCAAGGGCATGAAGGCGTTCAATCTCACGCCCGAGTTCGCGGCCCAGACCAAGACGCTGGCGGCCAACCAGGGCCTCTACAACGGCTTCCTGGCGGCGGGCCTGTTCTGGGGCCTGGCGCTGGGGCCGGCGGGCTTCGCGGTCAAGGTCTTCTTCCTGCTGTGCGTGCTGGTGGCCGGCCTCTACGGCGCGGCCACGGCCAGCAAGCGCATCCTGTTCATCCAGGCGGTACCGGCCACGCTCGGCCTGGTGCTGCTCTTTCTGGGCCGTTGACATGCCACGCACCCTCATCTCATCGGGCTCCACCTTCGAACAGGAGATCGGCTACTCGCGCGCCGTGGTCCAGGGCGACTGGGTCTTCGTCTCAGGCACCACCGGTTTCGACTACGCCACCATGGACATCGCGCCCGGCATCGAGGCGCAGACCGAGCAATGCCTGCGCAACATCGAGGCCGCGCTGCAGCAGGCCGGCGCCAGCCTGCGCGACGTGGTGCGGGTGACCTACGTGCTGCCCGACGGCGGCGAATTCCCGAAGACCTGGCCCGTGCTGCGCCGCTTCTTCGGCGAGGTGCGGCCGGCGGCCATGATGATCTCGGCTGGCCTGGCCGACCCGCGCATGCGCATCGAGATCGAAGTGACCGCGCTCCGGTCGTCGGGCTGAGGCCCCTCGGGCGCGGGCTGGCATCGCCCGCTCGCCGGGGCGGGCCGAAGCCTTGCCCGAGCCGCCGGCCGGGCGCCGGCGGGCGCTTGGAATGCCCGTCACCGTCCCCATTTACACTGGCCCTCCCGCCTGGTTCTCCCGCCCCGCCATGGTCCCCCACCTCGTCACCGCCCTCACCGGCCCGATCAACGAACTCGAGCAGCGCATCCTTGAATCCACGCCGGTGATCGAGCGCTGGTTCCGGCTGGAATGGATGGAGCACACGCCGCCGTTCTACTGCTCGGTCGACGTGCGCAACGCGGGCTTCAAGCTCGCCCCGGTGGACACCAACCTCTTTCCCGCCGGCTGGAACCACCTCACGCCCGAGATGATTCCGCTGGCGGTGCAGGCCGCCATGGCCGCCATCGAGAAGATCTGCCCCGAGGCCAAGAACCTGCTGCTGGTGCCCGAGAACCAGCGCGACAGCTTCTACCTGAGCAACCTGGCCACGCTGCAGAAGATCTTCTACATGGCCGGGCTCAATGTGCGGCTGGGCTCGCTGTCGAACGAGATCACCGAGCCCACGCGCATCGACCTGCCCGACGGCGGCCACGTCACGCTGGAGCCCCTGCAGCGCGGCAAGCGCCGCCTGGGCCTGAAGAACTTCGATCCCTGCACCATCCTGCTCAATAACGACCTGAGCGCGGGCGTGCCCGGCATCCTGGAAGAGCTGCACGAGCAGTACCTGCTGCCGCCGCTGCACGCGGGCTGGGGCACGCGGCGCAAGAGCCTGCACTTCAAGGCCTACGAGGAAGTGTCCAAGCGCTTCGGCAAGCTGCTGGGCATGGACCCCTGGCTCATCAATCCCCTGTTCGCGCAATGCGGCCAGGTGGACTTCGAGGCCGACGCGGGCCTGGAATGCCTGCGCAGCAACACCGATGCGCTGCTCACCAAGGTGCGCCGCAAGTACAAGGAATACGGCATCAACGAGAAGCCGTTCGTGGTGATCAAGGCCGACAACGGCACGGGCGGCATGGGCATCATGACGGTGCGCGACGCCAAGGACATCGACAAGCTCTCGCCCAAGACCAAGGCGCGCATGGCCACGGTGCAGGCGGGCCAGGCGGTCAGCGAGGTGATCATCCAGGAGGGCGTGCTCACGCACGAGCGCATCAACAGCGCCGTGGCCGAGCCCGTGGTCTACATGATGGACCGCTACGTGGTCGGCGGCTTCTACCGCATCCACGCCGACCGCGGCGAGGACGAGAACCTCAACGCCCCGGGCTCCAGCTTCGTGCCCCTGGCCTTCGAGCAGAGCGCCCAGCTGCCGCAGCCCGGCGTGAAGCCCGGCGCCAGCGTGCCCAACCGCTTCTATATGTACGGCGTCATCGGCCGCCTGGCCATGCTGGCGGCGAGCTACGAGCTGGAAGCCACCGACCCCGAGGCCGAAAACCTCGACTGACAGGCCGGTCGGGGTTGTTGCGGTGCAACAAAATCCACGCAGACCATGGCTTTAGGCGCCCCAGCCGGTGGTGCCCTGCGTCTGGCGGGCGCAGAATCCGCCTCTTCTGAGTTCACGCCCCGCGGCAACCCGGCGGGGCTTCTCGCTTGAATTCCCGCGCTCCGTCCTCGCTGGCCGCCCTCACGCTGGGCGCCATCGGTGTGGTGTACGGCGACATCGGCACCAGCGTGCTGTACGCCGTGAAAGAGATCTTCGGGTCCGGCCACGTCCCCTTCACGCACGGCAACGTCTATGGCGTGTTGTCCATCATCTTCTGGACGCTGACGACCATCGTCTCGCTCAAGTACGTGGTGCTGGTGCTGCGCGCCGACAACGCGGGCGAGGGCGGCCTCATCGCCATGCTCGCGCTGGCCGCCAATGCGGTGAAGGACAAGCCGGCGCTGCGCCGCGCGCTGATGGTGATCGGCATCTTCGGCACCTCGCTGTTCTATGGCGATGGCGTCATCACGCCGGCGATCTCGGTGCTCTCGGCGGTCGAAGGCCTGACGGTGATTTCGCCCGCGCTGCAGCACTACGTGATCCCGCTGACCCTGCTCGTGCTGCTGGTGCTGTTCTGGGTGCAGAAGCGCGGCACCGGCGGCATCGGCCGCTATTTCGGGCCGATCACGCTGCTGTGGTTCCTCGCGGTGGCCACGCTGGGCGTCTCGCACATCGTGCACCACCCCGAAATCCTGGGCGCGCTCAGCCCGCACCACGCGCTGCGCTTCCTGTGGCAGCAGCCGGGCACCAGCTTCATCATCCTGGGCGCGGTGGTGCTGGCCGTCACCGGCGCCGAGGCGCTGTACGCCGACCTCGGCCACTTTGGCAAGAAGCCGATCCGCCTGGCCTGGTTCTCGGTGGTCATGCCCTGCCTCACCCTGAACTACTTCGGCCAGGGCGCGCTGCTGCTGGCCGACCCGGGCGCGGTGAGCAACCCCTTCTTCCGCATGGCGCCCACCTGGGCGCTGCTGCCGCTGGTGGTGCTGGCCACGGCGGCCACGGTGATCGCTTCGCAGGCGCTGATCTCGGGCGCCTTCAGCGTGACCAAGCAGGCCATCCAGCTCGGCTACCTGCCGCGCCTGAACCTGCGCCACACCAGCGTGCGCGACACGGGGCAGATCTACATCCCCTTTGTCAACTGGGCGCTGTTCACCGCCATCGTGCTGGCGGTGGTGATGTTCAAGTCCTCCAGCAACCTGGCCTCGGCCTACGGCATCGCCGTCACGCTGGACATGCTCATCACCACCACGCTCACCTTCTTCGTCATCCGCTACGGCTGGAAGTACCCGCTGTGGCTGTGCGTGGGCGCCACGGGCCTGTTCTTCGTCATCGACCTGGCCTTCTTCAGCTCGAACATGCTCAAGCTGTTCCATGGCGGCTGGTTCCCGCTGGTCATCGGCGGCGCGGTCTTCACGCTGATGATGACCTGGAAGCAGGGGCGCCGCCTCATGTCCAAGGCCCAGCAGGCCGAGGCACTGGAGCTCAATGGCTTCCTCGACGCGGTGTTCGTCGAGCCGCCGCTGCGCGTGCCCGGCGTGGCGGTGTTCCTCACGGCCGATCCGGGCATCGTGCCCAACGCGCTCTTGCACAACCTCAAGCACAACAAGGTGCTGCACGAGCAGAACCTGTTCGTGACCGTGCGCTCGCACCAGGTGCCCTGGATCGGCATGAGCGAGCGGCTGGAGGTCGAGCCCCTGGGCCACGACTGCTGGGCGGTCACCATCCACTACGGTTTCAAGAACGACCCCGACGTGCCCGCCGCGCTGGAGCCGCTGCGCCTGCGCGGCTGCGAGATCGAGCCCATGACCACGAGCTACTTCCTGTCGCGCGACGTGGTCACGCCCACGCTGGGCAGCGGCATGGCGCCCTGGCGCGAGAAGCTCTTCGCCGCCATGCACCACAACGCCGCCGGCGCCGCGGCCTTCCTGCACCTGCCGGCCAACGCGGTGGTGGAGCTGGGCTCCAAGGTCGAGATCTGAGGCCTTCGAGGCCCGCGAGGGCAGCAGGGATTTGGCCGTCCTATAAGATCGAAATAAAATAGATCTTATTGATCGCTGTCCTGCGGCAGCAGCAACGAGGACGCCCCATGACCACGACCGATCTGTGCACCGAGGAAGAGCTGAAGGTGCTGGTGCACGCCTTCTATGCGCGCGTGCGCCAGGACGCGGTCCTGGCGCCCATCTTCAACGCCCGCATCGACGATTGGGACCACCACCTCGACAAGCTGGTGGACTTCTGGTCCTCGGTGCTGCGGCGCACCGGGCGCTACACGGGCAACCCCATGCAGAAACACGCGGCCCTGCCCGAACTGAGCGCCGAGCTGTTCGAGCGCTGGCTGGCGCTGTTCGGGGAAGTGGCCGACGCGCAGCCCAACCGCCGCCTGGCGGTACAGGCCCGCGCGCTCGCCGGGCGCATCGCCCAGAGCCTGTGGATGGGCTGGCAGATGGGCCGCGACCCCCAGGCCCTGCCCCATGGCCTGAACCCGGCCGGCGCCACGCCCTGAGGCGGTTGACACCATGCGCCTGACCACGCTGACCGACTACGCGCTGCGCCTGCTGATGTACGTGGCGCGCCAGCCCGGGCGGCTGTGCACCATCGCCGAGGTCGCGCAGGCGCACGGCATTTCCGAGGCCCACCTCATGAAGGTCACGCACCTGCTGGGCCGCCAGGGCTGGATCGAAACCGTGCGCGGCAAGGGCGGCGGCATGCGGCTGGCGCGCGCGCCGGCCGACATCAACCTCGGCGCGGTGGTGCGGGGCATGGAGCCGGACTTCCTGCTCGTCGAGTGCTTCGGCGAGGACAGCCGCTGCGCGCTCACCGGCCGTTGCGGGCTGGCGGGCGTGCTGGACGGCGCGCTTCAGCGCTTCCTCTCGCACCTGGACGGCCACACCTTGGCCGACCTGCTGCCCCCGGCGGCGGCGGTGCTGCGGCGGGCCTGAGCCATGGACCTGCTGCTGGCCTACCCCTGGATCAAGGCCGCGCACGTCGCGCTGGCGCTCAGCAGCGGCGGGCTGTTCGCCGCGCGCGGCGTGGGCGTGTTGCTGGGCTCGGCCGCGCCGCTGGCCGCGCCGGTGCGCCGCCTGAGCCAGTTCATCGACACCGCCCTGCTGATGGCAGCCCTGTTGCTGCTCGCGGCGCTGCGGCTCAACCCCTTCGCCACGCCGTGGCTGCAACTCAAGCTGGGCCTGCTCGTGGCCTACATCGTGCTCGGCACGCTGGCCCTGCGGCGGGCGCGCACGCCCACGGGCCGGGCCATTGCCTTCGCGGCGGCCCTGGCCTGTTTCGCGGCCATGGTGACGGTCGCGCGGGCGCACGATCCGGCGGTGCTGCTGCGCCTGCTGCCGGCGGGCTGAGGCCGCCGGCCGGTCGGGCCCGCGCCAGCGCCGGGCCTGTCCCGGCAGAATCGCGCGATGCGATTCTTCAAGGACCTCAGCCTTTCCGCCGCCACCGCCGGCTTCGTCGCGGTGCTCGTGGGTTTCACGAGCTCGGTGGCGATCGTCTTCCAGGCCGCGCAGGCCTTCGGCGCCACGCCGGCGCAGATCACGTCCTGGATGTGGGCGCTGGGCCTGGGCATGGGCCTGTGCTCGGCGATTCCCTCGCTGCTGCTGCGCCAGCCCGTGATGGTGGCCTGGAGCACGCCTGGCGCGGCGGTGCTGGCCAGCGCGGGCCTGGCCGGCGGCTTCTCGATGTCCGACGCCATCGGCGCCTTCCTGGTCTGCGGGGCGCTCATCACCCTGGCGGGCGCCACCGGCTGGTTCGAGCGGGTGATGAACCGCATCCCCATGGCCATCGCCGCGGCGCTGCTGGCCGGCGTTCTGGCGCGCTTTGGCCTGCAGGCCTTCGGTGCGGCGCAGACCGCGCTGGGCCTGGTGGTGCTGATGCTGCTGGTCTACCTGGTGGCGCGCCGCCTGGCGCCGCGCTACGCGGTGGTGTTCACGCTGCTCGCGGGCGTGGCGCAGGTGCTGGCCAGCGGGCGCTTCAACGCGGGCGCGCTCAGGCTCGAATGGGCGGTGCCGGTGTTCACCGCGCCGAGCTTCAGCCTGGCGGCGCTCACCAGCCTGGCGCTGCCGCTGTTCATCGTCACCATGGCTTCGCAGAACCTGCCGGGCGTGGCGGCCATCCGCGCGGCGGGCTACGACATGCCGATCTCGCGCATCCTCACCGTCACGGGCATCGCCACGCTGGTGCTGGCGCCCTTCGGCGCCTTCGCGCTCAACCTCTCGGCCATCACGGCGGCCATCTGCATGGGCCCCGAGGCCCACCCCGACCGAGACAAGCGCTACACCGCCGCGGTGGTGTGCGGCGCGCTGTACGTGGCCATCGGCCTGGTGGGTGCGCTGGTCACGGGCCTGCTGATCGCCTTCCCGCGCGAGCTGGTGATGGCCATCGCGGGCATCGCCCTGCTGGGCAGCATCGGCGGCGGGCTGCACGCCGCGCTCAAGGACGATGAGCACCGCGAGGCCGCGCTCATCACCTTCCTCGTCACGCTCAGCGGCGTGGTGATAGCCGGCATCGGCTCGGCCTTTTGGGGGGTGGTGGCCGGCGCCGCCGCGCTCTTTGTGCAACAGTACGGCCTCGCGAAAAAACACCTCCGCCCATGACGAAGAAGATCCTGGTCGTCGCCGACCCGCTCGAAGCTTTCAAGACCTACAAGGACAGCACCTTCGCGATGATGCGCGAGCTGCAGCGCCGCGGCCACGCGCTCGCGGCCTGCGAGCCGCGCCACCTGCAATGGGTGAGCGGCGGCCGTGTCACCGCGCAGGTGCGGCACCTGCGCCTCACCGGCGAACTCGACCACTGGTTCGACGTGAGCGGCGAGGGCCGCGAGGCCCTGGCCACCTTCGACGCCGTGCTCATGCGCAAGGACCCGCCCTTCGACAGCGAGTTCTTCTACGCCACCCACCTGCTGGAGCAGGCCGAGCGCGAAGGCACGCGCGTGTTCAACAAGCCCGCCGCGCTGCGCGACCACCCCGAAAAACTCGCGCTGATGGAGTGGCCGCAGTTCGCGCCGCCCACCCTGGTGACGCGCTCGGCCGACGCCGTGCGCGCCTTTCACGCCGAGCAGCGCGACGTCATCCTCAAACCGCTCGACGGCATGGGTGGCATGGGCATCTTCCGCGTGCGCGAGGACGGCCTGAACCTGGGCTCCATCATCGAGACCCTGAACCAGGGCGGCGCCACCAGCGTGATGGTGCAGCGCTACCTGCCCGAGATCGTGGAGGGCGACAAGCGCCTGCTGCTCATCGGCGGGAAGGTGGCGCCCTTCGTGCTCGCGCGCATCCCGCAGGGCAGCGAGGTGCGCGGCAACCTGGCGGCCGGCGGCAAGGGCGTGGCCCAGCCGCTGTCCGATGAGAACCGCGCCGTGGCCGAGGCCATGGCGCCCACGCTGGCCGCGCGCGGCCTGCTGCTGGTGGGCCTGGACATGATCGGCAACCGCGTGACCGAGATCAACGTCACCAGCCCCACCTGTTTCCAGGAGATCCAGCAGCAGACCGGCTTCGACGTGCCGGCGATGTTCGTGGACGCACTGGTGGCGGCGCTGGGCTGACGCGATGGCTGGCCATCGCGGCCGGTGGCCTGGGCGCCGCCAAGCCCTCACACTGTGGCGATGAACACCCCCCCCAAGACCCCCGCCGCGCCGGCCTCGCCGCCGGTGGACCCCTTGTTCCTTGCCACGCCGAAGGTCGGCACCTTCCAGGGCGAGCAATCGCTCACCAACGCCAGCGGCTTCTTCTTCGCGCGCGACGAACACCTCTTCCTCGCGACCAGCCGCCATGTCTTCATCGACGAGGGCAGCGAACACCGACCGGACCGCATCGAGATCACCCTGCACCTGGACCTTCAGGACCTCACGCGCTGCACCGGCTTTTCCATGCCGCTGTACGCCGACGGCACGGCGCTGTGGCGTCAGGGGCAGGACAGCGGCGGCGACATCGACGTGGCCGTGCTCGAAATCGACCGCGAGGCCTTGCCGAAGGAGGCGGTGCTGTTCGCCTTCACGCCCGCGCACATCGTTCACGACTTCGACGCCGTGCCCGTGGACGCCACGCTGTTCATCGCGGGTTTTCCGCTGGGCTTTCACGACGAGGTGCACCAGCTCCCGGTGCTGCGCCGCGCCGCCATCGCCTCGCCCTTCGGCATCCGCTTCCAGGGACAGGGCACCTTCCTCACCGACGGGCGCGCGCACCGTGGCATCAGCGGCGCACCGGTGGTCATGCGCGACCCCGTGCCCGCGACCGGCGTGCTGCCCTGGCGGCTGTTGGGCGTGCACTCCTCGCGCCTGGACATGGGCAACCGCGACCAGGCGCTCGACGAATCCCTGGGCCTGAACTGCGCCTGGTACGCGGACATCCTGCTCACGCTGACGGAGCCGCCCGCGGCGGGGCTGGCCAGTCCCGCGTAGAGAACGACAGGGGGTATGCCCCCGCCGCGCTGTGCACACTGGCGGGCCGTTCACTTCCCGCCCTCGTCGCCCATGCACCTCCATCGAATCGTCCTGATCGCCGCCCTCACCATCCTGGGCGCCTGCTCGTCCCCCGCGACGCGCCCATCGGCCCAGTCCACCACGCCCGCCGCCGACGGCACCCAGAGCGCCACCTCGCGGGACGGCTCCTTCCAGGGCGAGATCACCGGCAAGGCACGGCCCGGCAGCCGGTTCGCCCGGCTCCAGATCGGCATGGGCATGGACGAGGTGCAGACCTTGATGGACCGTGCGCCCGACCGCTCGCATTCCTACGAATCGGGCAAGCGCTGGATTCCGTTCTACTTCGGCAACGACGCGCGCCGCCTGCAAGCGCTCTACAAAGGCGAGGGCTGCCTGATCTTCACCGGCGGCAACGTCTGGGGCAGTGCCGGAGGCGACCTCATCGCCATCCACCACGACGCCACGGGCGCCTGCTACCAGCCCTGAGGCGCCCCCGCTCAGCGCGGCTGCTTGACGATGCGCAGGTAGGGCTTGAGCGCCTTCCAGCCATCGGGGAACAGGGTCTTGGCGTCCGCGTCGCTCACCGAGCCCGCGATGATCACGTCCTGCCCCTGGGTCCAGTTCGCGGGGGTCGCCACCTTGTGCTTCGCGGTGAGCTGAATCGAATCGAGCGCGCGCAGAATCTCGTCGAAGTTGCGGCCCGTGGTCATGGGGTAGGTCATCATGAGCTTGATCTTCTTGTCGGGCCCGATGATGAAGACCGAGCGCACGGTGGCGTTGGTGGCGGCGGTGCGGCCCTCGGCGCTGCCGGGTTCTTCGGCCGGCAGCATGTTGTAGAGCTTGGCCACCTTCAGATCGACGTCGCCGATCATGGGGTACTTGACCGTGGCGCCCTGCGTCTCCTCGATGTCGGTGACCCACTTGCCGTGGCTGTCCACCGGGTCCACCGACAGGCCGATGAGCTTGGTGTTGCGCTTGGTGAACTCGGGTTCGATGCGGGCCATGTAGCCCAGCTCGGTGGTGCAGACGGGGGTGAAGTCCTTGGGGTGCGAGAAGAGGATGGCCCACTGGTCGCCGATCCAGCTGTGAAAGTCGATGACGCCTTGCGTGGTCTGGGCGCTGAAGTTCGGTGCGGTGTCGTTGATGCGTAGGGACATGCCGGGCTCCTGGGCGGGTGAAAAGCCGCTAGTGTGCGCAGTCCGAAAGACCGTGTCCATGAAGGAGTTACCTGCACCATGACCACCGTTCGCCCCTTGGCCGAGCCCGAAGCCGATCCGCGCGTGAAGGCCGTCTTCGACGACATCCGCGCCACGCGCAAGACCGACTTCGTCAACAACCTGTGGCGCGCCCTGGCCTTCGACCCGGCGCTGCTGGAGGGCACCTGGGCCGAGGTGAAGCGGCTGATGGCCACGCCCTCGCAGCTGGACCCGCTGACCAAGGAACTGGTCTACATCGCGGTCTCCGTCGCCAATGGCTGCGGCTACTGCGTGCACTCGCACACGGCGGCGGCGCGCGCCAAGGGCATGACGGACGCCCAGCACGCGGAGCTGATGGCCATCGTTGGCCTGGCGGCCAAGACCAACCACCTGGCCACGGCCCTGCAGGTCGAGGTCGACCCGGTGTTCGACGCCGGCCGCGCCTGAGGTGGCGGCGCGCCTCAGTACAGGCGCACGGCGACGTCGAAGTGCCAGCTGCGGCGGATCTCGATCACGTCGAACTGGCGGGCCATGGCCGGCGGGAAGGCGGTGTGCGTCATGCCGTGCACCAGGCGTGGAATGGCCTCGTCGATGGCGGCCACGCCGCTGGTGCGCACCACCGTGACCGATTCGATCGTGCCGTCGCTGCGGATGGCGACGGTCACCACCGGGTCGGTGTAGCCCTGCCGGGCCGCCTCGCGCACCAGTTCCACCGGCATGTTCATCTCGATGCGCTTGGCCCAGGCCTCGGCGTAGAGGACCAGGTCGCGGTTGGGGTCGTAGCGGCCGAAGAGTCGGACGCGGCGCAGGCCGCTGGCGGACGGGTTGCGCTGCGCCTCGGCCTCGGCCGCCGCGCGGCGCTCGGCCTCTTCGTTGAGCTGGCGCCCGATGGCGCGGCGGCGCTCCTCGCGGGCCTCGTCCTCGGCCTGCCGTTGCGCCTGCAGGCGCGCGGCCTCGGCTTGGGCGGCCTGTTGAGCCGCTTGTTGCGCCGCGGCCTGCTGAGCGGCCGCCTGGCGTTCGCCTTCGAGGCGGGCGGCTTCGGCCTGCGCGGCGGCCTGCTGAGCGGCCGCCTGGCGTTCGCCTTCGAGGCGGGCGGCTTCGGCCTGCGCGGCGGCCCGCTGAGCGGCCGCCTGGCGTTCGCCTTCGAGGCGGGCCGCTTCCGCCCGGGCGGCGGCTTCCTGCGCGGCGGCCTGTTGTGCCGCCGCCTGGCGCTCAGCCGCCAGTCGCGCGGCCTCTGCCGCTCGCTCGGCCTCTGCCCGCTCGGCTTCGCGCTGCTCAGCGGCCCAGCGCTGCGCCTCGGCCCGGGCGGCGGCTTGTCTCGCGGCCTCGCGCTGCTGCGCCTCTTGCCGCAGAGCCGCCTCGCGTTCGGCCTGGGCCTGCTGACGGGCGGCCTCCTGCCGTTCGGCTTCCTGGCGGGCGGCCTCTTGCTCGGCCGCTTGGCGCTCGGCTTCGACTCGGGCCGCGTCGCGCTGCTCGGCTTCGCGCTGGGCCAGGGCCTGGCGGGCGGCCTCTTGCTCGGCCGCTTGGCGCTCGGCCTCCTGGCGGGTCGCTTCCGCGCGCTCGGCCTGCGCGCGCTCGGCCGCTTGCCTCAAAGCGTCCTGGCGCTCGACTTCAAGGCGCTCGGCCTCGGCCCGCTCGGCCTCGGCCCGCGCGGCATCGAGTGGTTCGGCCGGCGGGCGGGCCGCGGCCTGCTGAGCCGCTTCGCGCTGGGCCGTGGCCAGGCGCTCGGCCTGCTGGCGCTCCAGCTCCAGGCGCGCCATGTCGGCGCGGACCGCCGCCTGCCGCTCGGCTTCCTGGCGCAGCGCCTCCTCGCGCGCCGCTGCCTGGCGGGCGGCCTCCTGTCTCTCGGCCTCGCGGCGCGCGGCCGCCGCCTCCCGTTCGGCCAGCCGGCGCTGCGCCTGTGCCCGGGCCTCGGCCTGGCGCGCCGCCTCCGCCTGGCGCAGGGCCTCCTGTTGCTCGGCCTCTCGCTGGCGCGCTTCCAGTGCCGCGTGGTCGACCATGGCCAGCGCCGCGGTGTCGGCGCTGCCGGCGGGGGCCGGCGTTGCCGGTGCCGGTGCATCGGCGGTGGGTGCGGCCGTGGGCGCGGGAACGGTCCGGGTCTTGGCCTTCGGCGCGGCCGGGCGGACCTTGGAGCGGGCGGCCGGCGCCGTCGGTGCGCGGGCCACGGTCGCGTCGGCGGAGGGCTCGGGCGTTGCGTCGGCCGCCGCTGCCGGCGCGGCCGCGGGCACCAGGCGCACCCGCAGCGCCGGCACCTCGGCTCGCCGCTCCTTCCAGGGCAGCTCCAGGCCCGGCAGCCCGAAGCCGTCGCCGAACGTCAGGCTCAGCAGCAGCGCGTGCACCAGCAGGGAGATCGACCAGGCGAAGGCCTGGCGCCGGCGTTCGTTCACCAGCCAGCCGGGCCGCCGCCAGCGGTAGCCCAGCACCGCCGTCAGCGGGGGCAGCCTGCGCTCGGCGGGCGCAGGGCGCGGGGCGGGTGAGCCGGTGGCGTTCATGGGGGCCGATTGTCCGATCCAAATCCCGTGCCCCACCGGGAGGGCTCAATGCCTCAGAGCTTCTCCGTCTCCCCGGCCTTGGGCTGCCACTTCATCAACCGCTTCTCGATGCGCCCGACCATCGCGTCGAGCACCAGCGCGAAGGCGGTGAGCACCAGGATGCCCGCCATCACCGTGTTGATGTCGAACTGGCCTTCGGCCTGCAGGATGAGGTAGCCCACGCCCTGCGAGGAGCCCAGGTACTCGCCCACCACCGCGCCCACGAAGGCCAGGCCCACGCTGGTGTGCAGCGAGCTGAACACCCAGCTCGTGGCGCTGGGCAGGTAGACGTGGCGCAGCAGCTGCTTCTGGCTGGCGCCCAGCATGCGCGCGTTGGCCAGCACCACCGGGCTCACCTCCTTCACGCCCTGGTAGACGTTGAAGAAGACGATGAAGAACACCAGCGTGACGCCCAGCGCCACCTTGGAGCCCATGCCCAGGCCGAACCAGACCGCGAAGATGGGCGCCAGGATGATGCGTGGCATGGAATTGAGCGCCTTGATGTAGGGCTCCAGGATGGCCGAGGCCATGGGCGAGAGCGCCAGCCACAGCCCGCCCGCCAGTCCCGTGACGGCGCCGATGCCGAAGGCCATCAGCGTCTCGGCCAGCGTGATCCACAGGTGCACGTAGATGTCGGCGTCGCCGACGAACCAGGCCCAGATGCGGGCGAAGATCTTCAGCGGCTCGCCGAAGAAGAACGCGGCCTGGCGGTCGTTGTCGAACATGAAGGTCGGCACCAGGCCGGGCGTGGTCATCACGTGCCAGAACACGAAGATGAGCACGAGCAGCGCCAGCTGCCACAGGGTGAGGTTGCCCGGACGGGGCTTGATGAACTTCCACATGCGATGACGGGGCGGTAAAGGGCCGCGCTCAGGCGGCCTTGCGCAGTTGTTGCTGGTAGCCCTTGAGCACCTCGTCGCGCAGCACGGCCCAGATGGCGGCGTGCAGCTCGAGGAAGCGCGGCGTGGTCTTGACCTCGGCCACGTCGCGCGGGCGCGGCATGTCGATGGTGAAGTCGCCGATGGGGCGGCTGGCGGGGCCGGCCGACATCACCACCACGCGGTCGCTCATGGCGATGGCTTCGTCCAGGTCGTGGGTGATGAAGAGCACCGCCTTCTTCTTTTCGGCCCAGAGCTGCAGCACCTCGTTCTCCATCAGCTGGCGCGTCTGGATGTCCAGGGCCGAGAAGGGCTCGTCCATGAGGATGATGTCGGGGTCGAGCACCAGGGTCTGCGCCAGGCTGGCGCGCTTGCGCATGCCGCCGCTCATCTGGTGCGGGTAGCGGTCGCCGAAGCCGCCCAGGCCGACGCGGCGCAGCCAGCCGTCGGCCTGCTCACGCGCCTGGGCGGCGCCCACGCCGCGGAACTGCAGGCCGGCCATCACGTTCTCGAGCGCCGTGCGCCAGGGCATCAGGCTCTCGGCCTGGAACATGTAGCCCGCGCGCGCATTGATGCCTTTGAGTGGCTCGCCGAAGATGCGCGCGCTGCCCTTGCTCGGCTCCAGCAGGCCGGCCGCGACGTTGAGCAGCGTGCTCTTGCCGCAGCCGGTGGGGCCCACCACGCTCACGAACTCGCCCGCGCCGACCCGCAGGTCCACCTGGTCGACGGCGGTGTAGCGCTGGCCCGGGGCGTCCTTGCTGATGAAGGTGCAGGCGACGCCCTGCAGTTCGATCGCGGCGGTCATGTCATCCCTTCGGGTACTTGGCGTTGGCCTTCTGCGCGAAGCTGTTGGTGTAGACCGCGTTCAGGTCGAGCTTGGCCTTGGCGAGCGCGGCGTCCACGCTGCCCAGGGCCCGGAACGCGGTCTCGGCGCCCTTGGCGGGGAACATGCCGTCGGGCGACAGCGCCTTCTGCGCGGCCAGGAAGCCGTCGATGTAAACCGCGCGGTCGCCGAGCAGGTAGCTCTCGGGCACCACCTTGATGATGTCGCCCGGGCCGGCCTTCTGGATCCACTTGTTGGCGCGCACCATGGCGTTGGTCATGGCCTGCACGGTGTTGGGGTTCTTGTCGATGAAGGGCTGCGGGCAGTACAGGCAGCCGGCGGGCATGGGACCGCCGAACACCTTCTCCGCCTCGCTCACGATGCGCGTGTCCGAGACGATCTTCAGGTCGCCCGAGCGCTGCAGCAGGGTGATGACCGGGTCGAGGTTGCTGATGGCGTCGATCTGGCCCGCGCGCATGGCGGCCACGGCGCCGTTGCTCGCCCCCACGCCGACGATGCTGACGTCGCTGGGCTTGAGGCCGGCCTTGGCCAGCACGAAGTTCACCAGCACGTTGGTGGAGCTGCCCGGCGCCGTCACACCGATCTTCTTGCCCTTGAGGTCGGCCACGGTCTTGAAGTTGGCCATGGTCTTGGGGTTCACGCCCAGCACGATCTGCGGCGCCAGGCCCTGCAGCACGAAGGCGCGCATGGGCTGGCCCTTGAACTGCATGTTCACCGTGTGCTCGAAGGCGCCCGACACCACGTCGGCGCTGCCGCCGACCACGGCCTGCAGGGCGCGCGAGCCGCCGGCGAAGTCGACGATGGTCAGGTCCAGGCCCTCGTCCTTGAAGTAGCCCAGCTGCTCGGCGATGGTCAGCGGCAGGTAATAGAAGAGGTTCTTGCCGCCCACGGCGATGGTGCACTTGGGCTTTTCCAGGCCCTGCGCGGCGGCGAAACTGGGCAGGGCGGCGGCGGCGAGGCCGCCGGCGACGAAGTGGCGTCGTTGCATGTCGGGTCTCCTGAGGGGCGGGGCGGCTGGCCCCGCTGGGGTGGTGGCCCGGCGATGATAGACCGGGGGGTTTCCCCGTCGCGCCGCGCGGGACTGGGGATTGCCCTTAGCCCGGCCTCAGTCCGCCTTCAGCCCACCGGCAGCCCGTCCACGAAGACCTTGAGTTCTTCGGGAGCGAAGGGTGTCCACACCTCGTTGCTGGTGAGCGGCGTGGTCACGATCACCGCCGCGCGGTCGCCGGGGTGGTTGAGCTCGGCGAAGTTCACCGTCCAGTCGCGGTCTTTCAGCGTGGCCAGCGAGAACGGGTGCTGGCGCACCAGCCAATGCAGGTGGGTGCTGCAGTGCGCCCACAGGGCCTCGCCGTTGGAGAGCAGGAAGTTGAAGCTGCCGAAGCGGCGCACCTGCGGCACCAGTTCGCGCAGGGTGCGGGTGAGCTCGTCGACGCTGGGCAGGGACGCGTGCGACTTGGCCATTTCCTGCATCAGCCAGCAGAAGGCGCGCTCGCTGTCGGTGCTGCCCACGGGGCGGAAGTGGCTGTGCAGGTTCGGCTCGTAGTCCTTGAGGTCGCCGTTGTGCGCGAACACCCACTGGCGGCCCCAGAGCTGGCGCACGAAGGGGTGGGCGTTTTCCAATGCCACTTCACCGATGGTGGCCTTGCGCACGTGGGCGATGATGTTGCGGCTCTTGAGCGGGTAGCCCTGCAGGAAGGCCGCCATGGGCGAGTCGTGCGCGCTGCGGTGGTCGATGAAGAGGCGCAGGCCCTTGCCCTCGAAGAAGGCGATGCCCCAGCCGTCGGCGTGGTGGTCGGTCTTGCCGCCGCGGTCGCAGAAGCCCGTGAAGCTGAACGACGCGTCGGTGGGCGTGGCGCAGTTGAGTCCCAGCAGTTGGCACATGGCGCGAATTCTGCCTTTTTGCTGGCGGCCTAGCCCTGGGCAGTATGCCGCTCGGGCGGCGAGGGCGGCTCGGCGGGGCCCGGGGGCTTCAGGCGGGCGGCGGCCAGCAGGGCCAGCGCGCAGATGGCCGCGAGCATGAGGAAGGTTTCGTCGAAGGCCGCGAGGCGCGCCGGCGTGGTGGGTGAGGTGTCGAGCGGCGCGCCGTGCGCGGCCAGCCGCCATTCCAGGAAGATGCCGCACAGGCTCACGCCCGCCGCACCGCCCAGCATGCGCAGGAAGTTGATGACGCTGGCGCCCTGCGGGATGTGGGCGTGGCCCAGCCCGCGCATGGCGCCGATGTTGAGCGAGGGCAGGATGAAGCCCAGCCCGATGCGCCCGACGATGGCCCAGAGCACCAGCAGCGGGATGATGCGCGCCGCGTGCTCCAGCCGGATCGTGACCATCAGCGCGAACGAGGCCGCCAGCAGCACCAGGCCGATGCAGACCAGGCGGTGCGTGGGCTGGCGGTCGGCCAGGCGGCCGACGGTGGCGATCGTCACCGCCAGCACCAGGCCCGAGGGCAGCAGCACCGTGCCCACCACCGACGGCGAGAGCTGCAGGCCCATCAGCATGTACACCGGCAACAGGTAGGTGGAGCCGAACAGCGCCACGCCGTAGATGAAGGCCACCAGGCTGCCCATGGCGAAGCGGCGGTCGGCGAACAGGCTCAGGTTCATCAGCGGCTCGGGCCCGTGCGCGTGGCGGTGCGCCCGCAGCATGCGCCGCGCCAGCCAGACGAAAACCAACAGCAAGGCGCCGGCCGTCAGCAGCAGCGTGGCCGCGGTGAGCGGCGTGCCGCCCTGCAGTTCCACCAGGCCATTGAGCAGGCACAGCGTGCCTGCGGCGGCCAGCAGCAGGCCGCGCCAGTCGAGCGCGGCGCCCGCGCGGTTGGCGGCCTGGCCGCCGGGCGCAGAGGTGGGGATGAGCTTGCGCGCCATCCACAGCGAGGCGATGCAGAACGGCACCACCATGAAGAAGATGGAGCGCCAGCCGAACCAGTCCACCAGGATGCCGCCGATGCTGGGTCCCAGCGCCGGCGCCAGCACCACGCCCATGCCGAAGACGCCGCTGGCGCGGCCCTGCTCGCTGGGGTCGAAGGCGCGCAGGATGATGATGGCCGGGATGGGCTGCACCACGCCCGCGGCCAGGCCTTCGGCCACGCGCGCGGCCAGCACCAGGGGGTAGTGGTTGGCCAGGCCGCCGGCCATGCCGCCCACCAGCAGCAGCCACATGCAGCCCGAATAGGTGGCGCGGTAGCCATAGCGCGCCAGCAGCCAGGGCGTGGTGAGCATGGACACGGTCATCGCCGCCATGAAGCCCGAGCTGACCCATTGCGCGCGCTCCTGGCCCAGCGCGAAGTGCTGGCTCATGTCGGGAATGGCCACGTTGACCACGGTGGACGACATGATGGACGCCATGGTGCCCACCATGACGGCGAGCAGCAGCAGCCAGCGGTAGCGCGGCCCGTAGCGCTCGCGCAGCGCGGGCAGCCCGTGGGGCGAGGGCGGCGGTGCGGGCGGTTCGCTCATGGGCGGGGTGCCAGCGCCTGGCGCACGCAGGCCTGACAGACGCAGGCCTGGCGGCGCGCCGCCTCGGGGATGCGGGCGAGCAGCTCGGGGCTGAAGGTCTCGCTCACACACCAGCACGGTGGCTGCGGCTCGCCGGTGGCCTTCTCGATCTCCACCGCGCAGCGGTTGTCGCCGCCGCACAGGGGGCAGCGCGTCGCGTCGAAGGGGATGGGTGGGTTGGCGGGCATGGGAGGGGGTATCCGCGGCGCCATTGTCGCCGCTGCGGGACGGGCGCGATCAGGGGTGCTCGGGGCCCTGGAACAGCTCGATCACCAATTCGCGGAACCAGCGCTGCAGCGGGTTGTTGTGCGTGCGGTCGTGCCACAGCAGCACGACCCCGAACGGCTCCAGGTCCAGCGGCGGCTCGAAGATCTCGATGTCGGTGAACTGGGTGAACCCCTTGGCGACCTTCTCGGGCACGGTGGCGATCAGGTCGGTCTGCTCGATGATGAAGGGAATGCCCAGGAAGGTGGGCTTGGACATCACCGTGCGCCGGGGGCGGCCCGCGCGCTCGAGCGCCTGCTCGATCTGCGCGTTGTACATGGTGGCCTGGCCGGGCTCGACGATCACGTGGCCCTGGTCGCAGAAGCGCCGCAGGTCCATGGCGCCGGACAGCAGTGGGTGGCCGCGCCGGGCCACGCCCACCAGGCGGTCGCGGAACAGCGGGCGCACGCGAAGGCTGGCGGGGGGATTGGGGAAGTAGGTGATGGACACGTCCACTTCACCGCTGCTGAAGATCTCGCCAAAGCGCGTCGGGTTGGGGCCGACGATGCGCAGGATCACGTTTGGCGCGCGCCGCGCGAGCTCCTTCACCAGCGAGGGCACCACCACGAAGTCGATGTAGTCGGTGACGATCAGCGTGACGGTGTCGTGCGCCTGCGACGGGTCGAAGTCGCGGCGTTCGTGCATCAGCGCGTCGACGTGGCGCAGCGTGTCGGCCAGGCGCGGCGCGATCTCCTGCGCGCGCGCGGTGAGCACCAGGCCACTGCCGCTCTTCACCAGCAGCGGGTCGTTGAACACCGTGCGCAGCTTGGACAGGGCCAGGCTCATCGACGACTGGCTCATCTCCAGCCGTGCCGCGGCACGCGTGACATGCGCCTCGCGCAGCAGCGCGTCCAGCGCCACCAGCAGGTTCAGGTCCAGGTCGCGTAGCCTCATTGGGATCGTCTTGTCGATGGCGGCTATCGGTGTGGCGAATTGCGATCGAAGGCCTCGTTTGAGTTTAATCAAGGACAGCAGAGAACGACGGAGACAAGCCATGCATTCCCCACCGGCCGGTGGCGCCACGCGCCGCTAGCGCGCGCCCGCGCCACACGGCCTTTCCCTCCCCCTCACTTCGCGGCGTCGAGCCGCGCCCTTCGTGCGACACCAGGTCGCGCGCGGCCGCGCTTCGCCTGCGCGCCGCTTTCCTTCAGGAGACCCACCATGGAACAGAAGATCCCCACCATCCGCGTCACGCGAGAGCAGATGCGCCAGCGCGTCGCGCTGTTCAGCGAAATCCGCGGCCACGACGGCGGCCTGCCCGATAGCCGCCACCCGAGCGCGCTGCGCAAGCTCTACAACATCATCGGCTTCCAGCCGCCGAAAAAATCCGATGGCACGGTGGTCGTGTCCCCCGTGGGCGATGAGGCGGCCGAGGCCGCGCACATCAAGATCAGCGAGGGCTTCAACCTGGGCTTCTGCGAGGCCGCGCCGGGCAAGGGCCCGATGATGCACAACCACGACACCAACGAGACCTTCATGCCCATGACGGGGCAGTGGCGCTGCTCGTGGGAGGTGGACGGTCAGGTCGAGAGCTTCGACCTCGGTCCGTTCGACGTGATCTCCTTTCCCGCCGGAGTGCAGCGCCGGTTCGAGAACGTGAGCTTTGGCGAGCCGGACAAGACGCACTGGCTGATGTTCGTGATCGGCGGCGACGCGCCGCAGGCCGAGTTCTCGCCCGAGGCGCACGAGCGGCTCATCGCCGAAGGCTTCATGTCGGCCGACGGAAAGTACTGAGCCATGCAGGAGATGCTCGACCGGCTGGAAAGCCGCTACGCCTGGTCCTCGCTCGAGGTCGATGGCGTCGAGTGGCGCTGGCTCGACACCGCCGGCAAGGGGCCGGCGGTGCTGCTGCTGCCCGGCTCCGTGGGCGATGGCGCGATGTTCGTTCGCACCCTGCTGTCGCTGGGCGAGCGGCTGCGCCTGATCGCCGTGACCTACCCGGCGCTGCCCGAGGCCCCGCGCCTGTCCGATGGCCTGAAGGCCGTGGTCGATCACCTGGGTCTGCCACCCTGCGTGGTGGTGGGCTCGTCCTTCGCCGCCTGGTGGGCGCAGTTTTTTGCCCTGCAGTACCCGCAGCAGGTGCGCCGCCTGGTCATCGGCAACGGCTTCACGGACGCCAGCGACCTGGCCGCCAACCCGCTGTTCGATCCCGCCTGGGTGGCGAGCGTATCGCCCGAGGTGCTGCACGCCAGCTGGCTGGAGCGCGTGGCCGGCGCGCCGGTGTCGCCGCTGCAGCAGCTGCAGCGCGTGATGCTGGCCAAGCGCCAGTCGCCGGCCAGCCTGCACTCGCGCTTCGCCGGCGTGACGCAGGCGCGCGCCTGTCCGCCGCTGCCCCTGGAGCCGTCGCAGATCGTGGTGCTGGACTGCGCCGACGATCCGCTGATCCCGCCCGAGGCGCGCGATCGCCTGCGCGAGCGCTATCCCGGGTCGCGCCATGTGCGCCTGCAGACCGGTGGCCACTACCCGCACCTGCTCAACCCCGAGGCCTACGAGAGCCTGCTGCTCGACCTCAGTTTCGAATGACCCCCATCCGAGGAGACAAGCCATGAGATTCGCCCATTCCCTGCTGGCCGCCACGCTGGCCCTCGCCGCGTCGATCGCCCACGCCGACAACTTCACCCTGCGCATGGGTGGCGGACACACCACCGGCCTGACCTACATCAGCGTGTACGACGGCTTCTTCGCCGACGAGGTGAGCCAGCGCGTGAAGGCGCGCACCGGACACAACCTGCGCTTCATCAAGGCCTGGGGCGGCAGCGTCGCCAAGGTCGACGGCGTGCTGGAGGCCGTGCAAAAGGGGTCGCTGGACATCGGCCTGTCGCCGATCGGCTTCGAGCAGGCGCGCGCCGGCCTGCTGAACTACAGCGCCTACATGCCCTTCACCGCCGATGACCCGGTGCTGCAGCAGAAGGTGGCCTCGCGCATGCTCAAGGAGGTGCCGGCGCTGCAGGAGAGCGTCAAGCCCTACAACGCGCACATCCTGGCGCAGATGGTGACCGAGGCCTATGGCGTGGCCACCAGCTTCGACTGGCAGCGCGTGGACGAGCTCAAGGGCAAGCGCATCGCCATGGCCGGCACCAACGCGCCGCTGTTCATGCCCACGGGTGCGGTGCCCGTGACGCTGGGCATCGGCGAACACTACCAGGCCATGCAGAACGGCCTGGCCGACGGCAGCCTGTTCATGGTCTCTGGCATGGAGGCCTTCAAGCTGCGCGAGGTGGCCAAGGTCTGGACCAAGACCGGCTTCGGCTCCTACAGCACCTTCGTGTCGTTCATGAACCTGAACACCCGCGCGCGCCTGCCCAAAGAGGTGGTGGCCATCATCGACGAGGTGGCCGAAGAGGCGACCGCGAAGATCGCGGCCGCCAGCCGCCAGCGCGACCTGGACATCGAGGCCCGCCTGCGCGGTTCGGGCACGCAGATCCATGCGCTGTCCGATGCCGAGAAACGCCGCTGGGCGGAGCTCGTGAAGGACCTGCCGGGCCGCGCCGCCAAGGAGCTCGACGCCAAGGGGCAGCCGGCGACGCAGGTCCTCAAGACCTATGTCCGCTTCCTCGAGGAGGCCGGCTACAAGTTCCCCATCGCCTACCCGCTCTGAGCCACCGTGAAGACGTCCTTCGACACGCTGCTGAGGGCGCTGCACGCCATCGGCGCGGTGCTGCTCGCGCTGCTCACCCTGGTCATCGGCTATGACGTGGCGGGCCGGTTGCTGTTCAACCACCCGTTCGCGGGCACGGCCGAGCTGACCGGTGCCGGCCTGGTGCTGCTGACCTTCCTGCAGGCGCCCAGCGCCATGCGGCGCGGCAAGTTGCTGCGCGTCACCTTCCTGCTGGAGCGCCTGCCCACCCGCGCGGCCGGCGCGCTGGTGGGCGCCGCCTGGCTGATCGGCGCGCTGGTGTTCGCCACCTTCCTGGTCTCGGGCTGGGGGCCTGCCATCGAGGGCTGGCGAAGCGCGGAGTTCTACGGCAACGACGCGTTCCGCCTGCCCGCCTGGCCCCTGCGCTTCGGCACCTTGCTCCTGTGGTCCGTGGGCGTGCTGGTCTGCCTGCGCTTGTGCGTGGACGCCTGGCGCGGCCGAGGCGCGAGCGAGCCGGCCCCGGCCGATTGAGAGGAGATTCGCCATGTTCTTCGAAACCTGGGCCGCGCTGTTCGTGCTGGTGGCCCTTGTCATCCTGGGTGTGCCGGTGGTGTTCGCCTTCGTCGGCAGCGCGCTGTTCGGCCTGTACTTCGCGCTCGGCGGGGTGTGGCCGGCCATGGACCTGGTGGGCCAGACGGCGATCACCGGCATCAAGGACTACAACCTGGTGGTGATCCCCTGCTTCACGGTGATGGGCATGTTGATCGCGCACTCCGGCGCGGCGGCCGACCTGTTCAACGTCGTCAATCGGCGCCTGCGCGGCGTGCCCGGCCGCCTGGCCGTGGCCACCGTGGGCGGCAACGCGGTGTTCGCGGCCGTGACCGGCGTCGGCGTGGCCTCGGCGGCGGCCTTCAGCCACGTGGCCTACCCGGTGATGCGCGACCACCGCTACAGCCGCAGCTTCGCCACCGGCTGCATCGCGGGCAGTTCGGTGCTGGGCCTGCTCATCCCGCCATCGGTGTTCATGATCGTCTGGGCCATCCTCACCGAGCAGTCGGTGGGCAAGCTGTTTGCGGCCGGCGTGGTGCCGGGCCTGCTGCTGGCCCTGATGTACGCGCTGTACTGCGGCGTCTACGCGAAGCTGCGGCCCGACGCGGCCCCCGAGAGCGAGGACGCGGCAGCGCCGGCCGAGCGCGGCGCGGTGCTGGGCGCGGCCTACGTGGGGGCGCTCATCGTGGTCACGCTGGGCGGCATCTGGTTCGGCTACTTCACGCCCACCGAGGGCAGCGCGGTGGGCCTCATGGGCGCGCTGGTGGTGGCCTGGCTCAAGGGCATGCGCTGGGCCGGCATCCGGGGCGCCTTTGTCGAGGCCGGCCACACGGTCACGCCCATCATGCTGCTGCTGCTCACGGCCACCATGTTCAGCAAGCTGGTCGCGCTCAACGGCATTCCGCAGGAGGTGCAGGCGCTGCTGCAGGCCTGGGGCCTGGGTCCCACGGGCACCATGCTGTTCATGGTGGTGGTGTGGTTCGTGCTCGGCATGCTGATCGACAGCATCTCCATCATGCTGCTCACGGTGCCGATCTTCTGGCCCATCGCCATGTCCATGGGGTTCGATCCCATCGTGTTCGCCTTGATCGGCATCCTGGTGATCGAGGCCGGCGTGCTCACGCCGCCGTTCGGCATCAGCGTCTTCGTGGTGAAGGCGGCGGTGCCCGACCCGCTGCTCAAGGTGCAGGAGATCTTCCGCGGCGTGGCGCCCTACTGGATCCTCATCCTGCTGCTGGCCTGGACCATCCACACCTGGCCCGCGCTGGCGACCTGGCTGCCCTCGCGGATGTGAGCCCCAGGCCTGGGCTGGCTTGCCACGGCCGCGGGTGCGGATACCCCTGGGAGATCCGCTCCGGTCGGCTGTGGCAGGGCTTTGACCGTCATTCGGACTAGGTGACCGCCCAAACCGGTGGGGTCTACACCGTGCTGGTGGAGGGCGACGACATGACCGAACCGGTGGCCGACGAGACCCGGTCCATTCTCGACGGGCACATCGTGCTGTCGCGCAAGCTGGCGGCAGCCAACCACTACCCGGCCATCGACGTGCTGGCCTCGGCTTCTCGCGTGATGGGCGCCCTGGTGTCCCCGCAGCACAAGGCCGCGGCTGGCCGCGTGCGCGAACTGTTGGCGAAGTACGACGAGATCGAGTTGTTGCTGAAGGTCGGCGAATACAAAAAGGGCGCCGATCGGGTGGCCGATGTGGCGATCGAGCGCCGCGAGGCCATCAACGCCTTTCTGCGGCAGCCCACGCACGAGTTGTCGGGCTTCGACGCCGCGGTGAAGCAACTGCGGACCCTGGCGGCCTGAGCCGCCCAGCGGGCCCCTCCATTTCCGTTCCTGCCCGCGGCCGCAGGCCGCCGCATCGGTGGTACCGTTGTATCGATCGGGCGACCGACCGGTCGGATCATGTCTCCGTTGCATGGACTGTCAAATCTGACAGGGGTGAAGTTGGAGATTTCCAGGATTTGAGTTAGAGTAGAGGCGGGTGCCGAGAGGTACCTCCCGCTTTTCCTCCCTGAGCGGGTGCCTTAGTGTGTGACAGCAAAAAGGCTTCCCAACCCGGCCCCTGGCCGGGTTTTTTTTGCCCATTGGCCTGCAGCGAGGGTGGTGGATCGCGCGAACTACACTGCCCGGATGCTCTGGGTCAAAGCCTTCCACATCGTGTTCGTGGCCAGCTGGTTTGCTGGCCTGTTTTACCTCCCGCGCGTCTTTGTGAACCTGGCCATGGTGCCGCCCGAAAGCGTGGCCGAGCGGGCGCGCCTGCTGCTCATGGCGCGCAAGCTGCTGCGGTTCACCACCCTTCTGGCGGTGCCGGCGCTGGCGCTGGGGCTGTGGTTGTGGCTGGGGTATGGCATCGGGCGCGGGCCAGGCAATGGCTGGATGCATGCCAAGCTGTTCGTGGTGGTGCTGGTGCTGGGCTACCACCACGCCTGTGGTGTCTTGTTGCGGCGCTTCGAGCGCGGGGCGTCGCGGCACGGCCATGTCTGGTACCGCTGGTTCAATGAGGCGCCGGTGCTGCTGCTGGTGGCGGCGGTGGTGCTGGTGGTGGTCAAGCCCTTTTGAGCGCCGGCGCCATGGTCACGGGCTCTCGGACATCGGCCTGGCCTCTGGCCGTGCTGTACGCCAGCCTGATCGCCTACGCCAGTCTCTACCCCTTCACGGGCTGGCGTGTGCAGGGCGTGGAGCCATGGTCCTGGTTGTGGGCGCCCTGGCCGCAGTACTGGACGGGCTTCGATCTCTGGACCAATTTCGTGGGTTATGTGCCGCTGGGCGCCTTGATGGTGGGGGCCGCCCTTCGGCTGGGTTGGCGCCGCGGGGCGTTCTGGTGGGGGGCTGGCGGTGCCGTGGTCTTGTCGGGCCTGGTCGAGAGCCTGCAGACCTTCTTGCCAGGGCGTGTGCCGTCCAACGTGGACTTCGGTCTGAACTCGACCGGGGGCGCGCTGGGCGCTGGCCTCATGGTGCTGCTGGACCGCTGGGGCGTGCTGGCGCGCTGGGGCCGCTTTCGCGACGGTTGGTTCGCGCCCGGGGCGCATGGCGGGCTCGTGCTGCTGGCGCTGTGGCCGCTGGCCCTGCTGTACCCGGCTGCGGTGCCCTTTGGGTTGGGGCAGGTGGCCGATCGCCTGATGCTGGCGCTGGCCGACTGGCTGGGCGACACCCCGTTCCTTGCCTGGTTGCCGGCGCGCGCGGAGCCGGTGGTGCCGCTGAGTCTGTTGACGCAGGCATTCTGCGTGGCGCTGAGCCTGCTGGCGCCGCTGCTCATGGCCTTCGGCGACATGAAGGGCGGGTGGCGCCGGGTGCTGTTCCTGCCGCTGTTTTTTGGCGGCGCCACGCTGGTCGCGGGGCTGTCGTCGGCGCTGACGCACGGGCCGGTCCATGCCTGGGCCTGGCTCAGTCCTGTGGCTGTGGTCGGCATGCTCGCGGCCTTGGTGGTGGGGCTGGCCTGCCTGCCCCTTCCCCGGCGGCTGTGCCACGCCCTGATGCTGCTGTGTCTGGGGGTGGTGCTCACCCTGCTCAATCGCGCACCCGAGGTGCCTTACATGGTGCAGTCGCTCGAGGTCTGGGAGCAGGGGCGTTTCATCCGTTTTCATGGCCTGTCGCAGTGGCTGGGATGGCTGTGGCCCTTCGCCGCCATCCTGTTCGGGCTGCGGGCCGTGGCGCGTTCGCCAGGGCGCCAGGAGGCGGCCGCCTAGAATCGCGTCATGGCCGATGGCACCGCTACCCCTCCCGCTTCCTACTATCAGCGGCACATTTTTTTCTGCCTGAATCAGCGCGAGGGTGGCGAAGCCTGCTGCGCCGACCACAAGGCCGAAGACGCTTTTGCCCGCTGCAAGTCGCGCGCCAAGGCGCTCGGCCTGCTCGGTCCGGGGGGCGTGCGCGTCAACCGCGCAGGCTGTCTTGACCGCTGCGCGGGTGGCCCGATCGCGGTGGTGTACCCGGAGGCCGTCTGGTACAGCTACGTCGATCAGGCCGACATCGATGAAATCGTCGAGTCGCATCTGCGCGACGGCGTCGTGGTCGAGCGGCTGCTGACGCCTCCCGACGTGGGACGCTGAGGTGAACGCGCAGACCGAATCGCGTCTGATCGACGGTCCGGCCGGCGCCATCGAGCTCGCCATCGACCGGCCCGAGGGCGCGGCCCGCGCCACGGCCGTCATCGCCCATCCCCATCCCTTGCACGGCGGCACGCTCACCAACAAGGTGGTGCAAACCTTGGCGCGCGCGGCCGTGCTGGCGGGCATGGTGGCGGTGCGTTTCAACTTCCGCGGTGTGGGGCGCAGCGGCGGACAGTACGACGAGGGGCGCGGCGAGACCGACGACCTGATGGCCGTGGTGCAGTCCGAGGCGCCTGCCGGGCCCCTGGCCCTGGCCGGCTTCTCCTTTGGCTCCTATGTCACCAGCCAGGCCTTGCAGCGCCTGCACCCCGCGCGCGACGTTCGCGAGCTGGTGCTCGTCGGTACCGCCGCCAGCCGATTTCAAGTGGCGCCGATCCCGCAGGAACTTCACGCCCGAACGCTGGTCGTTCACGGCGAGCTTGACGACACGGTGCCGCTGAGCGCGGTCATGGACTGGGCTCGCCCGCAGTCCTTGCCCGTGGTGGTGGTGCCGGGCGGCGGCCACTTCTTCCATGGCCAGTTGCCCCTGCTGCGCGAGCTGGTGTGGCGCCATTGGCGGCCTTGAGCCGCGGTGGCGCCGAATTTTTTTGAGGACTTTGCGTTGATGACCCGTTTTCGTTCCCTGATCGCCGGCCTGGCGCTGTCGCTGGCCGCGCTGGTGCCCGCCTGGGCGCAGATGCCACAACCCCCCGAGATTGCGGCGCGTTCCTATCTTCTGCTGGACGTGACCACCGGTCAGGTGCTGGCCAGCAAGGAGCCCGATGCGCCGGTGGAGCCGGCCTCGCTCACCAAGCTCATGTCGGCCTACCTGGTGTTCGACGCGCTGCGCGCCGGCAAGATCACGCTCACGCAAACCTTCGGCGTGAGCGAGCGCGCCTGGAAGATGCCGGGCTCGCGCATGTTCATCGAGCCGCGCATGCAGGTCCCGGTCGAAGACCTGATCAAGGGCATGATCGTGCAGTCGGGCAACGACGCCACCGTGGCATTGGCCGAGGGCGTGGCGGGCTCCGTCGAGCGCTTCGTGGAGCTCATGAACCAGCAGGCCAAGGCGCTGGGCATGACGGCCACCAGCTACCGCAACGTCGAGGGCCTCACGGCCCCGGGCCACACCACCACCGCGCGCGACCTGGCCACGCTGGCCACGCGGCTGATGAACGACTTCCCCCAATACGTCGGCTACTACTCCATCCAGCGCTACCGCTACCCCGGCACGCCCGCCACCAACGACACGAACCGCAACCTGCTGCTGTTTCGCGACCCCACCGTCGACGGACTGAAAACCGGCCACACCGACGCGGCGGGCTACTGCCTGGTGGCCACCGCGCGCCGGCCGGTGCCCGGCCTGGGCGACGGGCCGGCCGGCCAGCGCCGTCTGGTGTCGGTGATGCTGGGCGCGTCGAGCGAGAACGCCCGGGCCGCCGAGTCGCAGAAGCTGCTCAACTGGGGATACACCGCGTTCGACACCGTGCGCCTGCTGGCGGCCAACCAGCCGGCGGCCGAGCCGCGCATCTGGAAAGGCAAGGCCGACACCGCCAAGCTCGGCCGCGCCGAAGGCGTGGTGGTGTCGGTGCCGGCCGGCCAGGGCGCGGGCCTGAAGTCCACGGTGGTGCGCCCGGACCCCCTCGTCGCGCCCCTGCAGAAGGGGCAGCCGCTCGGCACGCTGCGCGTGACCACCGCGGCGGGCCAGCCCGTCGTGGAGGTGCCGCTGACGGTGCTGGAGACCGTGGAAGAGGCGGGCATCTTCGGCCGTGCCTGGGACGCGATCCGCCTCTGGATCCAGTGACCTGCCTCCCTGGAGCGGGGGGCAGGCTTGGCGCGGCTGACGCGCCAGTGCTACACTAGTAGGCTTTTCGGAATTTTCCGAAAGGCTTTGTCGTTTTCAAACGTTTAGGGACGTTTTCAATGCCAACCATCAACCAACTCGTGCGCCACGGCCGGGAGGTCGAAAAGACCAAATCCAAGAGCCCGGCCATGGAAAACTCGCCGCAACGCCGCGGCGTGTGCACCCGTGTGTACACCACGACCCCGAAGAAGCCGAACTCGGCGCTTCGCAAAGTCGCCAAGGTCCGCCTGACCAACGGCTTCGAGGTCATCTCCTACATCGGCGGTGAAGGCCACAACCTCCAGGAACACAGCGTGGTGCTGGTTCGCGGCGGCCGTGTGAAAGACCTTCCCGGCGTGCGCTACCACATCGTGCGTGGCTCGCTGGACCTGCAGGGCGTGAAAGACCGCAAGCAGGCCCGCTCCAAGTACGGCGCCAAGCGTCCCAAGAAGGCCTGATCGGTCTCATTCGGTGCCGCCCGGTTTTGACGAGCCGGAACGGCGTAGTGGCCTTGAACAAAGGCCGAGTAAGTGCAGGCTCCTGATGGGTCTGCGGGGTGTCTGGATCAAGAAGGACGTCCGGACATCAACTGAAGCAAGAGGTGAAACATGCCACGTCGTCGCGAAGTCCCTAAACGTGAAATCCTGCCGGACCCGAAGTTCGGCAACGTCGAAGTCGCCAAGTTCATGAACGTGATCATGCAAGGCGGCAAAAAGGCTGTGGCCGAGCGCATCATCTACGGTGCGTTCGAGCAGATCGAGAAGAAGTCGGGCAAGGACCCGCTCGAAATCTTCTCGACGGCCATCAACAACGTCAAACCCATGGTGGAGGTGAAGAGCCGCCGCGTGGGTGGCGCCAACTACCAGGTGCCCGTTGAAGTGCGCCCGGTGCGCCGTCTGGCGCTGTCGATGCGCTGGATCAAGGAAGCGGCCAAGAAGCGCAGCGAAAAGTCCATGGCCCTGCGCCTGGCCAACGAGCTGATCGAGGCCACCGAAGGCCGTGGCGGCGCGATGAAGCGCCGCGACGAAGTGCACCGCATGGCCGAGGCCAACAAGGCCTTCAGCCACTTCCGCTTCTGATTCGGACCTTATCTTTCCGATCAACCTGACCCGAGAGCCCGCGGGCCCCTTCCAGGGGTGGCGGGCTCGAACCATTCCGGAGTATTTCCATGGCCCGCACCACGCCCCTTGAGCGTTACCGCAACATCGGCATTTCCGCGCACATCGACGCTGGCAAGACCACGACGACCGAGCGCATCCTGTTCTATACCGGCGTGAACCACAAGATCGGTGAAGTGCACGACGGCGCCGCCACCATGGACTGGATGGAGCAGGAGCAGGAGCGCGGCATCACGATCACGTCCGCCGCCACCACCTGCTTCTGGAAGGGCATGGACCTGTCCTACCCGGAACACCGCTTCAACATCATCGACACCCCCGGCCACGTCGACTTCACCATCGAGGTGGAGCGTTCCATGCGCGTGCTCGACGGCGCGTGCATGGTGTACTGCGCCGTGGGCGGTGTGCAGCCCCAGTCGGAAACCGTCTGGCGCCAGGCCAACAAGTACAAGGTGCCGCGTCTGGCGTTCGTCAACAAGATGGACCGCACCGGCGCGAATTTCTTCAAGGTCTATGACCAGATGCGCCTGCGCCTGAAGGCCAACCCCGTGCCGGTCGTCATTCCGATCGGCGCCGAGGACAACTTCAAGGGCGTGGTCGACCTGCTCAAGATGAAAGCCATCATCTGGGACGAGGCCTCGCAGGGCATGAAGTTCGAGTACCACGACATTCCGGCCGAGCTCGTCGAGACCGCCAAGGAGTGGCGCGAGAAGATGGTCGAGGCCGCGGCCGAAGCCAGCGAAGACCTCATGAACAAGTACCTCGAGGAGGGTGACCTCTCCGAGGAAGAGATCAAGCTGGGCCTGCGCACGCGCACCATCTCGACCGAGATCCAGCCCATGCTGTGCGGCACGGCCTTCAAGAACAAGGGCGTGCAGCGCATGCTCGACGCCGTGATCGACTTCCTGCCTTCGCCGGTGGACATCCCCCCGGTGGCGGGTACCGACGAGAAGGAAGAGCCCGCGACCCGCAAGGCCGACGACGGCGAGAAGCTGTCCGCGCTGGCGTTCAAGCTCATGACCGACCCTTACGTCGGCCAGCTCACATTCGTGCGCGTCTATTCGGGCGTGCTGAAGAAGGGCGACACCGTCTTCAACCCGGTCAAGGGCAAGAAGGAGCGCATCGGCCGGATCGTGCAGATGCACGCCAACAACCGCCAGGAAGTGGAAGAAATCCGCGCTGGCGACATCGCCGCCTGCGTGGGCCTGAAGGAAGTGACCACCGGTGAGACGCTGTGCGATCCCGATGCCGTCATCACCCTGGAGCGCATGGTCTTCCCCGAGCCCGTGATTGCGCAGGCTGTGGAGCCCAAGACCAAGGCCGACCAGGAAAAGATGGGCATCGCGCTGCAGCGCCTGGCCTCGGAAGACCCCTCGTTCCGCGTCAAGACCGACGAGGAATCGGGCCAGACCATCATTTCCGGCATGGGCGAGCTGCACCTGGAGATCATCGTCGACCGCATGAAGCGTGAGTTCGGCGTGGAAGCCAACGTGGGCAAGCCCCAGGTGGCCTACCGCGAGACCATCCGCAAGAGCGTGGACGAGGCCGAAGGCAAGTTCGTGCGCCAGTCGGGCGGCAAGGGCCAGTACGGCCACGTGGTGTTCAAGATCGAACCCAACGAGGCCGGCAAGGGCTTCGAGTTCGTGGACGCCATCAAGGGCGGCGTGGTGCCGCGCGAGTACATCCCGGCGGTGGAAAAGGGCGTGATCGAAGCCCTCAACACCGGCGTGCTGGCGGGTTTCCCGGTGGTGGACGTCAAGGTCACGCTGCATTTCGGTTCGTACCACGACGTGGACTCGTCCGAGCAGGCCTTCAAGATGGCCGCCATCTTCGGCTTCAAGGAAGGCTGCAAGAAGGCCAACCCCGTCATCCTCGAGCCGATGATGGCCGTGGAAGTCGAGACGCCCGAGGACTACGCCGGCAACGTGATGGGCGACCTGTCGTCGCGTCGCGGCATGGTGCAGGGTATGGAGGACATGGTCGGTGGTGGCAAGGCCATCAAGGCCGAGGTGCCGCTGTCCGAGATGTTCGGCTACTCCACCACGCTGCGCTCGATGTCGCAGGGCCGTGCCACGTACACGATGGAGTTCAAGCACTACTCGGAAGCGCCGCGCAACGTGTCCGAGGCCATCGTGGCCGCGCGCGCGAAGTAAAAGCAAGTCGGTTCGACGGGGTGGGGGCTTCGCGCGCCCGCCCGCCGATCCAGTCGGTCTGCGACGCCACGCCGTCCTGTGCCCGTGCGGGACGATCCAGCAGTGGCGTGCAGACCTTAAACCCTCACACGGGCTTTGTTCTTTTTTAAGGAATCGACATGGCTAAGGAAAAATTCGAGCGGACCAAGCCGCACGTGAACGTTGGCACGATCGGGCACGTGGACCACGGCAAGACGACGCTGACGGCGGCG
>NZ_QVLS01000001.1 GCF_003417535.1 Hydrogenophaga borbori | reverse complement strand
CGCCCCCATGAGTCCCTCGGCCGAATCCCACCGGTCGAGTACCGTGTCAAACTGTTCCCCAACCTCTACTTCTGACTGGCTCAGGAATTCGAGAGGACCACACGATTCCTTCAGGCGGTGGATGCCGACAACGACACGTCGAATGGGATTCGCATGCCGGCGATTGCTGGGGCGTTCGGCGTCGATTTCTCGCAGCGTATCGAAGACTTTGAGAACGACCCTGACGTACAGGCGTTTCTGGCATCGCATGCGGGTGCTCGGCCTTTGGTGAGCGTTCAAGATGCGGTGACCCACTTTGGCCAGAGCATTGACACGGTATCGACGGGGACGGTTCTGAGCTTCGCGGGGCGTACGGCTACAAGCTCGATCACCAACACCGCGTGCATCAATAACATCCAGGCGCAGCAGCGGTACGCTTTCGGGCAATCCTCTGTCGTGCTCAGCGGCTCGGACGGCTTCACCAACACTGGTGGCAATTGCGTCGTCACACCTGATGCGAACGAGATCATCGCGTACGCCGACCTGGTTGCCGGTGACTTCCTGTCTTGCTTACCCGATTGCGTCTACAAGGACGTGAATTTCATCCGGCATGGCCTGGATGTGGATGGCCGCACTGTGGTCGAGTTGAGCTGGCACACACCGGGCACCCAGAAGGTGCGCTACATCAAACGGGTGTTGGTTGATCCGGGCGCGCCTGGGCAGCCGGCTGCATTGACGACCTTCAAGGAGACGATCACATTTGATTGATTTCTGAAAGGGGCGGGGGCAATAAGAAGCCCTCGTCCCCCGGCTCGGTCTGCGCCAATAGTCAGTGGTGGCATTTACGCAGATTGGCGGTGGCGACTGTTTTGGTTCGACACCATTCCTCGTTGAGCGCTGGCTCAGCAGCCGGTGCTGACTTGAGGCCTAGGCGTACATACTCACGTTCACCTGCAGTCAGCGGTAGTTCGGCGCAACCACGACGTTGGCCCGAACAGGGGCTAGCAACGTTCAGCTGCCCTGGCTGCGGAAAACCGACGCGGTCTTTAACGCGGCTTTGTGCGCCGTCTTCGCGTTGGCGAGTTAAGCAAACTGTACGAAAAAATGCAGCAGACCGTCGGGTGTCAGAATGCATGCCGGTTCGCGAACAGCCAGCTGACAATCGAAGGATCGCTCGCCAAGCCTGAAAAGAACGCCGTTCGCCAACTGTTGGGGCCGCTAATTTGAGGCGCAGTTGTCGCGTTGAAATCGATGCGTTTTTTTAACGCTGCCTCATCGCCTGCGGCCTTGGCCTCCATTTGCATTTCCGACCAGCGGTTTGTGCAGTACTGTTGATACACAATCAGATCAATATTCTTCCGTATGTGGTTCAGCACCTTGGCCCTTGTCCTAGGAGCAAGGCCAGAAACGACTGCGGGCTCATACTTTGGTGCGGCGTAAGGCCCCGATATCTTAGTAATGTGCAATCGCTTGCTTAGTATCGATGAATCGAAATACGGATGGAGCAACCGGTGCTTCACCGTCGGGCTATTGGCATGGTTGCCACGCTTGCTATTGCAATTCCCGCAGCTCGGGATGAGGTTCAACGAAAAAATTGAGAACTCCGCCCAGGGTTTACGCGGCAGAAGATGCTCAACAGTCTTGTGTGTTTCTGAGCCGCACATAGGACAGTAACCAAAGTCCGCAGTACTTGCAATAACCTTGATCCATGACAGCCCATGCTTTGCAGCTTTCCCCGAATATAGGTCTGACAATTGCTCAGCGAGAGAAGGGCTCAAGTTCAACGCGGTGAGTGCAGTCGAGCCCCTTCTACGCTTGTAAGACTTGTAAGCAGCTAGAATTCTGGCCTTCGATTTCCAGTGCAGGCCAAGCACATTTTCCAGACCGCTCAGGATGGCAGCGTCATCAACCTTCGTTCCGACCATCTGCCGGAAATCAATCGCGCGCATCGTCACTTCCTTCGTCTGTCTCGCTCTCATCTGCCGAGTGCTGTGTGAGGAGAAAACGGATAGTTGAGAGCATCTCCGTGTTCAATTCATGACCAAACGAATCGATAACCCAAGCAATTTGGGTCTCTTCGTCTTCTGACACTTTGCCAGCCTGTCTTGCGAGCTGCTTCGCGATCATGCGATGAAATTTTTTTGCTGTAGGGTCTCCGAACACCGCATCAGAAATCGAGCTAACGCTAGCTCCCAGCGTGCGAAGATGAACACCTGTGATACTGGGGATGTTGCGGTTTCTGGTGACAACGTGAACGCAGGCGCTGGGCACTTCACGTACAACATACGGAGAATGCGTCGCTACTAATGCAATCGAGTTCGTTGCTTCGAGGATCTGGTGCAGAAGCGTCATAAACTCTGAGACAAAATTCGGGTGTAGATGCGTCTCTGGCTCGTCCAATATAAGTAGTGAGCCTTGCGCAATGACGCTTAGCGCCTGTGCCGCGAAGCGCAGGTAGACACGTTGGCCGCTACTTGGAGGAAACTCTCTACCACTTGAATCAATTAACCCGACATCTCGATCAGTATCCACAGCCGCGCCGAGATACAAACTTTGCTGCTCGCCTCCGGGCATGTTGCTGAGTGACAACCAAGTGTTCCCCCCGGCGTCATGCACGGCCCCTGCTGGTAGGTGCCTTGATGTGCGCTTTATCGGTAGGTGTAGGACCGACAAGCGCAAGACGGGATTCACAACGTCTTTGAAGATTTCAAAGCGCGTTCGGCCGTTTAGGCGTGTGTCGTCCCGAAGCAGATCGCGCAGAGCCCGCCCCAGAGAATGACGTTCTAAGTCGCTAGAGGTTTCGGTGGGTACCGCTGAAAAGCTGAAGTAGGAGTAATCCAATGCGGTATCCAAGCGAGTCCTCCGTGGGAACGGCGCATCATCATCAGCAGAGAAAACCAAGACTGCGTTCGGGATCGACCGGTCCGACACGGTATCCTTGCTGAATGTGAGATTGGACTTGTCCAAAAAGATCTGCGAGTCACCGCTGTCTGCCTTGAGCGCCAAAGATCCCAACACCTGATTTAGCAACTGGCTCTTGCCGGTCCCGTTCTTTCCAATCAGCACATGAACTCTGTCAGAGACTAGGGTGACAGAGCCTCCAAACTCAAAACTTGCCTCATGGCTTTCGTCAAAGCCGCTCAAGCGCGCTTTGACTTCAAACGCCTCTCGCGCGTCGCTGATCCATGGTGTTAGTTGGCTCGTCACATATCGTGCACCCTTCGCGTATGCGCGGTAGGCGGAGCTCGATCGCATCACTCCAAGTGTGAACACATCTGTGGACGTTACTTGCTCGATAATTGTTGGTGTGATCGTCTGTTGGACCCGCGCCTGATTGATGTCATTTGCGGCCAAGAGGATCGCCCACCGTTCCTGTATAGAGCTGGACCACTCAGCGAGCTCACGGTAAGTACTGTCGTCTGATAGGAGAGTCATAAAGCGCGGTTCACTTGCCTCCGGCGGCGCGGCGAGCCCTGCCCCGTCACCACTGTCGGGAAGTGTCCCGACCCATTTCGCGAATGAAGACGCTACGGTCGACCCGCTGTTTCCCTCAAGCGCTATCACATACGCGCCGAGGACAAGTGTCTTTTGACCATCCGAGGAACGCACGCGCAATTTGGCGCGCACTTGGAACCCAAAGTCATTCCATGTTGGATTGTCTGGGTGAAGAAGGAGGGTTCCGGGAGGCTGATGGAAGCGGCCGACGCTGCTTGCACTGAAGACTACTCTGAATAGGTTGTTGTCCACGTTTTCTCTCTTGCATTTTTCCGCAAATCATCTCAATAGCGGGCTCGCGACGCCATATGTGGAACAAGCACGCGTTGAGGGCAGCGCCCCCGTCTCCACCGCGAAGTGGCTGGTCCACTCACTCAACCCATTGAAGCTACATATAGCGCATGGTTCGCCAGAACTCTTATGCTCCCGTGTAGCCGGTATTTGGCGAGCGACCGGACGGTGAGTTTCAATTTCCGTATTACGCACTATGTTGAAACTTGACATCATTAGGGTTATGTGCCCAGGGGTGGAAGGCTGCACTAGTAGAATGGAAAAATTCACGCTTCGCTCTCCAGAAGAATGCAATCGGGAGACTAGACAAGAGGCCGAAGTTTTCCTTCTTCATCAAGTTCTATCGGTTGCTTCCAGCTATTCCACTGGGGCGTTTCAGTTTGATCAAGAAGGCTCTTGTCACAGTGTTCAGCTGCGGTGAGGCTTGTCCAGAACATGCAAACAGGAGCATGCACAGGTTTCTCCCATCCATCGAAGCCCAAATCGACTTTGACCTCTAGCCGACGATCATCGTTTGCGAATCCAGCGTACAGCGTCGCCACATGCCCGTCGGCTACCTTAATGACAGCGCCGTGAAGGCGCGTGATGGCATACAACATCAATGAGCTTCGCGCTGTAATCAGTTTCGCTTGTTGCTCAGGACTTAGCACCTGATTGCGGATGGAAACCTCAAGAAAATCCTTAAGCAGGTCGTCGTCGGTAAAAGCTGGTCTCCAAATAAACCGATTGGTCAAAAATTGAAGCATCTGCATGTCGCTCGCCGAGAGCGAGCGTGCAGCGGCGAGCTTTCGGAATGCTTTTTCAAACTTTGTCTTAACGGCGTCGCGCCGCATGCCGCACCCAGCCATTAGTTCTTCGTCGTTCAGCAAGGACAGGTTAGCCATACCCGCAGCTTTCAAGTCATCTAACGATGGCTTGAGTCCTCGAAGGCCTAAGCTCCAAACTCGAAAGCTCGTAAATACGTCTCGAACACGTCGCGTGACAGGGCCTTTGGTCCGCTCATCGCGGTGAGCAAGAAAGTCTCCCAACTCGCGGAAACTCTCCATGCCATGCGCGGTCTCCCTCTGATCGAGAAACAGCCTATCAAGGTCTTCTGGCTTTGCTCTTCCCTCAAGCAAACGGCGCATGCGTGCTTGGAGCTCTGCTTTGATCATGATTTTTCCAGGCTGAGGGAGGCTCGGTTGGAAAGGATTAGGAGCCGCCAATCGCAACTCGCCTACGAAGTCTCACTTCGCTATTGAGCGAAGCTGTAAAGAAATTCTGCAATCGCGCGGGCTCAAGAGAGTAGTGGCTTTCGGTGACTTCATCTGCCTAGGGGCTCCCTACGCGCCTCCTGCACAATATGACACAAACAACGCGAAGCTAGCTGCCCGGCTGCTTTTTGGGAAGGTCCCGTCGTGCAAGTTCTGAGTTCCAAGACCGACGGTCAGTGGCTGACCGTCTCCCCGCTCTTTCCGCCCGCCCCCGGTGCCGCTCCCCCAGCTGCACTTATCCCTGAAGACCCCGCGAAGGCAGAAGCCAAGCGCGCGCTTTCTGACATCATGCGTTGCAGCAACCTTGTCGTGCTTGCTGGCCTGGGAACATCCCTTTGCGTGCAACCGGCCGTTGCCAATGGTCCGAAGGCGCCCACCATGGGAGACCTCTGGGGCCAAATCAGCATGCAGCAAGATGCGGCGGCTGCGGCGACGAACCCCGCGGGTACGAACTTTCAGCAGCTTCTCGCTTCAGTCGGACATCCTCCCATCAAAGCGGACATTGAGGCGCTGATGTCTCGCTGCCGCCTTGCTGAGTCGTTTCTGACAGGGACGCCCAAGGAAGAGGTGACGAAGTTCGTAGCTCTCGCTGAGGCACACATCATCCGCGCTACGAACTTCGTCATGCACAACCACCCGTTGCCCGTCCACGCGGAATTCCTCCGGCGCGCTGCGCGCCGTTCACAGCGCAAGTCGCGCATGAAGGTATTCACTACCAACTACGACCGTTGCTACGAAGAGGCTGGAAGACAAGGCCGCTACGTCGTGGTCGACGGCTTCTCGCACACAGTCCCGCCGACTTTCGATGCGATCCATTTCAGCTACGAGACCGTGCGCCGCCTGGGCGACACCGAGTCTTTCGACCCTATTCCAAATTGCTTCCACCTGTACAAGCTCCATGGTTCCGTGGATTGGCAGCGGCAGGAGCCCTCAGGCGAAATTACAAAGTGGACGGCCGGTGGCAAGCCTGTATTGATCTACCCACGGAACTCGAAGTACGAGCTGGCATTTGAGCAGCCCTATCTCGAGATGATTGGGGCGTTCCAGACAGCGGTACGCGAGCCGGATACCGGGCTGCTCGTCGTAGGCTTCGGCTTCAACGACAACCATCTGGCCGAACCCATCATGTCCGCCATCCGGTCCAATCTGTCCATGAAGATCGTGGTGGTGAGCCCAAGCCTATCACCCTGGGACAATGGAGGGGCCAGCGGGCCTGGCGAGTGCGCGAGCAACAAATATCTGCGCCAGTTGCAGAGCCTTGCCGCCGCCGGCGACGCACGGATCACGCTGCTCAACTGCGGCTTCGAGGAGATGGTGCCCTTTGTGCCTGACCTCGCAGCCGAAACCGACCTCGAGCGCCACGTAGCTCGACTGCGCAACATCGGTGTGGCATGAGCGGTCTTGTCGTCTCGCCATTCGATAGGCAGCGCTACGTCGGTTCCGTCTGTACGGTTCTGCCGGCGACGGTCGAGGTTAACTTGCCGTTTGCTCCGCGTCCAGGAAGCACCCTCATGGCGGGTTACCCACTGCAGCGCGGCCAGGTCGGGGAGTTCGTCGTCATTGAGGGTGAAGAGCACGCAGTGCTCGGACGTCTGGTTGAGACCAAGCTGCCGGAGCGTGACCGCTTGACTGTCGAACCCACGCATGAGCGAGACGCACGGCCGAACCCCGTGGGCGTGGTCCAGCTCCTGACGGCTGTTGACCTTGAGACTGGTATCCCGTTGCGGGGCATCCCCATCTCGCCGCGCATTGGCCAACACATTTTCTCCGCCCATCCCTTGGTCGTGAAACAGATCGTCGAGGCAGGCACTACGCCAGAAGCTAAGCGTATCAACCTTGCTAGGTTTCCGCATGCACGGGACACCCTGGTGTCGCTGTCGCCGAGTCAGCTATTGGGCAGACACTGCGCAGTGCTTGGAGCCACTGGCGGTGGCAAGAGCTGGACTCTGGCCGTTCTCGTCGAGGAAATTGCTCGTCTCGGCGGCAAGGCAATCCTGTTCGATGCGACCGGCGAGTTTCAGACTCAGGTCGATCCTCGGATTACCCATGTGCATCTTGGTGGCCGCAAGGTAGATCAAAACGACCCGCGGCGCTTCCTGAGCTTCCCATACTGGGAATTGACAGAGTCGGACCTGTTCGTCTTGTTGCGACCGAGTCCAGGAGTGCAGGCTCCCAAGTTGAAGGAAGCATTGCGGAGCCTAAAGATCGCGCAGCTTGTTCCTGGCCTGGCGGCGAACGGGTTGATTCGCAAGACAGGAACTCCTCGACATCCGTTCGAGGCAGCTTGCGTGCAGCATGGGCTCGCGCTGAGGCGTCCGGGCACCTACTTCGACATCGAGCAGCTCTCGAACCAGATTTGGGAAGAGTGCGTCTGGCCGTCGGGTTTCAACGCCGCACAGGCCGGAAACTGGGGTGGCACCAACGCGAACGAGCAATCTGCCTGTGCGACGCTCATGTCGCGGGTCGAGAGCGAGCTTGCCTCGCCTAACCTGGAGTGCCTGTTCGCGCCTGCGGGCTTGGAGCCTCTGCCAAGCGTCGTCGAAGCCTTCCTGGCAGACCCGGCGCAGCGAGTGCTACGTATCAACCTAGAGTTCCTCTCCTTCGAGCACAACGCTCGAGAAGTGGTCGCCAATGCGGTTGGACGGCATCTTCTGGGCTTGGCGCGCCAGGGCCGTTTCATGGCCAATCCAATTGTGACGCTTCTCGATGAAGCACACCAGTTCCTGGATAAGTCGGTCGGCGACGAGCTTTCTAGGACGGATTTGGATGCCTTCGGGTTGATTGCCAAGGAAGGCCGGAAGTACTCGCTGACCTGTGTGCTGGCCACCCAGCGGCCGCGGGACATTCCCGAAGATGTGCTCAGTCAGATGGGAATGTTCATTGTCCACAGACTCATCAACGAACGGGATCGGAACGTCGTGGAGAAGGCCTGTGGCGATCTAGATGCGTCTGCTGCGGCATTTCTGCCGACCCTTGGGCAAGGCGAGGCCCTTGTGGTCGGTGCTAATTCCGCGATGCCGCTGCCGGTCGCAATCAATCGACCCGCGCGGCCGCCTTCCTCAAGGTCTGCGGACTACGAAAACCTTTGGGGCTAGGGTTATGGCCAAGCCCCCATATACGAAGCGCTTCGCCGTACTGGGACAGTCGATACAAATACGAGGACATCTTCGGTTGCTCAATCGACTGACCGCTTGCCATCAAGGACTGAGAGAAAACGCGCAAACTCAGCATTTCCAGAAAAGCAGTATTACAAGGTGAGCGGCGGCATCTACTTGAAGAGCGCAGTTCGGTGTCGGACTTGAAGCTTTCTCGCGAAGAGGGGGCAAGCCCAAAAACGTGTTTCTGCAAGCACTCTGCTAATGGTAGAAGCAATGGTGTAAAAACAAAAAAAGCGCCCCGAAGGACGCTTTTTCGCTACTGTCGTGGCGGAGAGGGCGGGATTCGAACCCGCGGTGGGGATTAACCCACACACGCTTTCCAGGCGTGCGACTTAAACCGCTCATCCACCTCTCCGCGAAGCGCGGGATTGTAGCGCACCCGCGCAGGGCCTTAGCCGGTGTGGCTGCCGTCTTCGGCCTTGCGCCATGCGTGGCGCTGCAACACCTCGAGCGGGACGTGCTGCAAGGCGTTCTGGTGCGTGGCTTCGAGCACCACGGGCGGGGCCACGCCGGCCTGCAGCGCCTCCAGCCAGCGGCTCACGCACAGGCACCAGCGGTCGCCGGCCTTGAGGCCGGCGAAGCGCTGCTCGGGCCGGGGCGTGGCGAGGTCGTTGCCACGCTGGCTGGAGAAGTCGAGGAACTCGCGCGTGACGCGCGCACAGACCACGTGCGTGCCTTCGTCGTCGGCGCCGGTGTGGCAGCAGCCGTCGCGGTAGAAGCCGGTCAGCGGGTCGAACGAGCAGGCTTGCAGCTCGCCGCCCAGCACGTTGTGCGCGAGGTCGTCCATGTCAGGCTCCCGGGGTTTTGCCCGCCTGCACCATCTTCATGGCCGAGCCGATCAGTGCCGAGACCTCGGTCATGTTGCTGGGCACGATGAGCGTGGTGGTGGCGTCGGCCGCCACGCTGGCGTAGGCCTCGACGGCCTTCTCGGCCACCTTCAGCTGCACGGCCTCCTGGCCTCCAGGTTGGCGGATCGCCTCGGCCACCTGCCGGATCGCGCCAGCCGTGGCCTCGGCCACGGCGAGGATGGCGGCTGCCTCGCCCTGGGCCTTGTTGATCTCGGCCTGCTTCTCGCCCTCGGAGCGCGCGATGAAGGCCTCGCGCTCGCCGGTGGCGATGTTGATCTGCTCCTGCCGGCGGCCTTCGGAGGCGGCGATCAGGGCACGCTTCTCGCGTTCGGCCGTGATCTGGGCCTGCATGGCGCGCAGGATCTCGGCCGGCGGCGTCAGGTCCTTGATCTCGTAGCGCAGCACCTTCACGCCCCAGTTGAGCGCGGCCTCGTCGATGGCCGAGACCACCTGCGCGTTGATCATGTCGCGCTCCTCGAAGGTCTTGTCGAGCTCGAGCTTGCCGATGACCGAGCGCAGCGAGGTCTGCGCCAGCTGCGTGACCGCGACGATGTAATTGGACGAGCCGTAGCTCGCGCGCATGGGGTCGGTCACCTGGAAGTAGAGGATGCCGTCCACCTGGAGCTGGGTGTTGTCGCGCGTGATGCAGACCTGGCTGGGCACGTCCAGCGGGATTTCCTTCAGGCTGTGCTTGTAGGCCACCTTGTCGATGAAGGGCACGATGATGTTCAGGCCGGGCGCGAGCGAGGCGTGGTACTTGCCCAGGCGTTCGATCACCCAGGCGGTCTGCTGGGGCACGATCTTGACGGCGCGCGTGACGAAGATCGCGGCGACGACGATGAGCAGGATGGCGATTTCCATGGTCGGGTCTTGTTCTTTCTAGGGAGCGGTTGCGGGGCGGCCTGGACTCAGGCCTTCTCGACGAGCAGGCGGTTGCCCACGAGTTCGGTGACGCGGTAGGCGCCGGGTGTGGGCGCGTTGCCGGGCCGCTGGATCACGGTCCAGGCGGCGCCGCGGTATTTGACCGTGGCCGTGCCGTCGTTGTTCCATTGCTCGATGTGAATGACCTCGCCAATGTCGAGGTTGACGCTGCGCAGGCTGCGCACCGAAGGGTCGCCGGGCCGGCGGCGCGAGTGCCAGTGCCACCCCGCCACCGCGGCAGCGCCCACCAGGGCGGCCACCACCAGCTGTCCCGTCAGGGGCAGTCCCAGGTGCGCGGCGATGGCGCCGGCCGCGGCGCCCAGCGCCAGCATGAGCAAGTAGAACGTGCCGGTGAGCAGCTCGGTGCCCACGAGCACGCCCGCCAGCAGCCACCACCAGGTCGAATCGGCCATGTGCCTTGTCCTCCGTGTAGCGGTCCCCCGTCGGGACCGCTTCGCATTCTGCGCCAATCCAGGCCCGACAAGGCCGGACGGACATGCGTTTTCCGTACACTTGCGCGCTTCGCCAGGAGAGCCGCATGAAGTTCCGTTTCCCCATCGTCATCATCGACGAGGATTTCCGCTCCGAGAACACCTCGGGCCTGGGCATTCGCGCGCTCGCGCAGGCCATCGAAAGCGAGGGCATGGAGGTCGTGGGCGTCACGAGCTATGGCGACCTGTCGCAGTTCGCGCAGCAGCAAAGCCGCGCCAGCGCCTTCATCCTGTCCATCGACGACGAGGAGTTCAGCCAGGGGCCGGACCTCGACCCCGCGGTGCTGAACCTGCGCACCTTCATCGAAGAGGTGCGCCGCAAGAACGCCGACGTGCCGATCTATATCTACGGCGAGACCAAGACCAGCCGGCACCTGCCCAACGACGTGCTGCGCGAACTGCACGGCTTCATCCACATGTTCGAGGACACGCCCGAGTTCGTGGCGCGCCACATCATCCGCGAGGCCAAGAGCTACCTCGAAGGTATTCAGCCGCCGTTCTTCAAGGCCCTGCTGGACTACGCCGAGGACGGCTCCTATTCCTGGCACTGCCCGGGCCACTCGGGTGGCGTGGCCTTCCTCAAGAGCCCCGTGGGCCAGATGTTCCACCAGTTCTTCGGCGAGAACATGCTGCGCTCGGACGTGTGCAACGCGGTCGAGGAGCTGGGCCAGCTGCTCGACCACAACGGCGCCATCGGTGCCAGCGAGCGCAACGCGGCGCGCATCTTCAACGCCGACCACTGCTTCTTCGTCACCAACGGCACCAGCACCAGCAACAAGATGGTCTGGCACCACACGGTGGCCCCGGGCGACGTGGTGGTGGTGGACCGCAACTGCCACAAGTCCATCCTGCACAGCATCATCATGACGGGCGCCGTTCCCGTCTTCCTCAAGCCCACGCGCAACCACTACGGCATCATCGGCCCGATCCCGCAGAGCGAGTTCGAGATCGAGGCCATCCAGGCCAAGATCCGCGCCAACCCGCTGCTCAAGGGCGTGGACGCCGCCGCCGTCAAGCCGCGCATCCTCACCCTCACGCAGAGCACCTACGACGGCGTGCTCTACAACACGGAGGCCATCAAGCAGATGCTGGATGGCTACGTCGGCAACCTGCACTTCGACGAAGCCTGGCTGCCGCACGCGGCCTTCCATCCCTTCTATGGCAACTACCACGCCATGGGCAAGAAGCGCGCGCGGCCCATGGAGTCGGTGGTGTACGCCACCCAGTCCATCCACAAGCTGCTGGCCGGCATCAGCCAGGCCAGCCATGTGCTGGTGCAGGACTCTCAGAACGTCAAGCTCGACCGGCACCTGTTCAACGAGTCCTACCTGATGCACACCAGCACCAGCCCGCAGTACGCGATCATCGCGAGCTGCGACGTGGCCGCGGCCATGATGGAGCCGCCTGGTGGCCGCGCGCTGGTCGAGGAAAGCCTGCTGGAGGCGCTGGACTTCCGCCGCGCCATGCGCAAGGTCGAGGACGACTTCGGCGCCGACGACTGGTGGTTCAAGGTCTGGGGCCCGGACCGCCTGGCCGACGAGGGCGTGGGCGAGGCCAAGGACTGGGTGCTCAATCGCCGCCGCGACGACGCCGCCGAGCACCACACCGAGCGCGACTGGCACGGCTTCGGTGATATGGCGCCGGGCTTCAACATGCTGGACCCGATCAAGGCCACCATCGTCACGCCCGGCCTCGACATGGACGGCAGCTTCGGCGAAACCGGCATCCCCGCGTCCATCGTCACCAAGTTCCTGGCCGAGCACGGCGTGGTGGTGGAGAAGACCGGCCTCTACAGCTTCTTCATCATGTTCACCATCGGCATCACCAAGGGCCGCTGGAACACGCTGCTCACGGCGCTGCAGCAGTTCAAGGACGACTATGAGAAGAACCAGCCGATGTGGCGCATCATGCCGGAGTTCTGCGCCAAGCAGCCGCGCTACGAGCAGATGGGCCTGCGCGACCTGTGCCAGCACGTGCATGCGCTCTACGCCAAGTACGACATCGCGCGCCTGACCACCGAGATGTACCTGAGCGACCTGCTGCCGGCCATGAAGCCCAGCGAGGCCTTTGCCCACATCGCCCAGCGCACCACCGAGCGCGTGCCCATCGACGAGCTGGAGGGCCGCATCACCACCAGCCTGGTGACGCCGTACCCGCCGGGCATCCCGCTGCTGATCCCGGGCGAGGTGTTCAACCGCAAGATCGTGGACTACCTCAAGTTCAACCGCGAGTTCGCGCGCGAGTGCCCGGGTTTCGAGACCGACATCCACGGCCTGGTGGAGACCGTGGGCGAGGACGGGCGCAAGGCCTATTTCGCGGACTGCGTGAAGGCCTGAGCGGCCGGCGCGCATCCAGCAAAAAGGCCCTGCGCTGCAGGGCCTTTTTTGTGGCCGACGCCCGGGGATCAGGCCTCGGCGTTGGCCGAGTCGCCCACCACGTGGCTGAAGCCGCCGTCGACGTAGATGATCTCGCCCGTGATGCCCGAGGACAGGTCGGACAGCAGGAAGGCCGAGGCATTGCCCACGTCTTCGATGGTGACGTTGCGGCGCAGCGGCGACACGGTGGACACCAGGTTCATGAGCTTGCCGAAGCCCTTGATGCCGCTGGCGGCCAGGGTCTTGATGGGGCCGGCGCTCACGCCGTTGACGCGCATGCCCTTGGGACCCAGGGATTCGGCCAGGTAGCGCACCGAGGCCTCCAGGCTGGCCTTGGCCAGGCCCATGGTGTTGTAGTTGGGCACGCAGCGTTCGGCGCCCAGGTAGCTCAGCGTGAGCAGGGCGGCGCGCTGGTTGAGGTAGGGCAGGGCCGCCTTGGCCATGGCCGGGAAGCTGTAGGCGCTGATGTCGTGCGCGATCTTGAAGGCCTCGCGCGACAAACCATCCAGGAAGTCGCCCGCGATGGCTTCGCGCGGCGCGAAACCGATGGCGTGCACGAAACCATCGAAGGTGGGCCAGGTCTGAGACAGATCGCTGAACAGCTTCTCGATCTGGGCGTCGTCGCCCACGTCGCAGTCGAAGACCAGCGTGGAGCCGAAATCGGCGGCGAACTCGGTGATGCGGTCCTTGAAGCGCTCACCCACGTAGCTGAAGGCCAGTTCAGCGCCTTGTTCGTGGCAGGCCTTGGCGATGCCGTAGGCGATGGAACGGTTGGACAGCACCCCAGTGATGAGCAGCTTCTTGCCAGCGAGAAAACCCATTGATCGGACTCCAGGAAAAAATCACGCAGAATTGTCGCATGCACGTTACGCCCCTTTCCTTGCTGCGCCGGCTGTGCCGCTGGGGCGTGGCGTGGACCCTGGGCCTGGCGGCGCCGGCGCTGTGGGCCGCGCACGGGTATGCGATCTGGGGTGAATTGAAGTACCCGGAGGGATTCACCCACTTCGATTACGTCAATCCGCAGGCGCCCAAGGGCGGCGAACTGCGCCTGGTGAGCAACCTGCGCGTCAGCAATTTCGACAAGTACAACCCGTTCAGCTTGCGCGGCACCGCCCCGGCTTACCTCAGCGGCCTGATGTTCGATTCGCTGCTGACCGGGGCGCTGGACGAGACCGGCTCCGGCTACGGTCTGCTGGCCGAGGACGTGCAGGCCGCGCCCGACGGCTTGTCCGTGGTGTTTCGGCTGCGCGACACGGCCAAGTTCCACAACGGCGACCCGGTGCTGGCCGCCGACGTGAAGTTCAGTTTCGACACCCTGTTGGGCCCTTACACCTCGCCGGCCTACAAGACCATCCTGGCGGATGTGGCGGGCCTGGACGTGCTCGGCGAGCGCACCGTGCGCTTCCGTTTCAAGCGACCCAACCGCGAACTGCCGCTCACCGTCGGGGCCATACCCATCTTCAGCCGGCAGTGGGGCAATGAGCCCGATCCCGCCACCGGCCAGCGCAAGACTTTCGACAAGGTCGTGATGGACCCGCCCATCGGCAGCGGCCCCTACACCATCGGACCGGTGAAGTTCGGCCGCGACATCACCTATGTGCGCGACCCGGGCTACTGGGCGCGCGACCTGCCGGTGCGCCGCGGCACGGCCAACTTCGACCGCATCTCGGTGAAGATCTACAAGGACAACACGGCGCGACTGGAGGCGCTCAAGGCGGGCGAGTTCGACCTGATGCGCTTCTTCTCGGCCGGTGACTGGGCGCGCCGCGTCAACGGCCGCAAGTTCGACAGCGGCGAGCTGGTCAAGATCGAGCTGCCTCACAAGCTGCCCACTGGCTTCCAGAGCTATGTGCTCAATACCCGGCGCAAGCCGCTGGACGACATCCGCGTGCGCGAGGCCCTGGACCTGGCGGTGGACTACGAGTGGATGAACCGGCAGATGTTCTATGGCGCTTACCAGCGTGTGCGGGGCCTGTTCGGCAACACCGAGTGCGCGGCCCAGGGTTCGCCCTCGCCCGAGGAACTGGCGCTGCTCGAGCCAGGCCGCGCGCAGCTGCCGCCGGCCGTGTTCGGGCCCATGTATGCGCCGCCACGCACCGACGGCGGGCAGTCGCTGCGCGGCAACCTGCGAAAGGCCCAGGCGCTGCTGCGCGAGGCGGGCTGGACGGTGCAGGACGGCGTGCTCAAGAACGCCCAGGGCGAGCCCCTGGTGCTGGAGTACCTCGACAGCAACGAAACCGGCGCGCGCGTGGTCTCGCCCTGGATCCGCAACCTGCAAAAGCTCGGCATCACGCTGCGCTTCCGGCCCGTCGACTTCGCGCTCTACCAGCAGCGCCTGCGCACCTTCGACTTCGACATCATTTCGATCGCCTTCCAGGGCACGACCAACCCCGGCGCCGAGTACGCCGACCTGTTCGGCAGCGAGGCCGCGAAAACGCCCGACTCGGGCAACTACGCGGGCATCGCCAACCCGGTGGTGGACCGGCTCATCGCTCGCATGGTGGGCGCCAAGACCCAGCCCGATTTCCTCGCCGCCTGCCGGGCATTGGACCGCGCGATCGCCCACAGCCACATCCTGATTCCGCAGTGGTCGGCGTCCACGCACCGCCTGGCCTACAACGCCTGGCGCCTGCAGCGCCCGCCCGAAATGCCCCCGTACGCCACCGGCGAGGCCTGGGCCATCGACACCTGGTGGGCCGCCCCACGGCGGCAGGACTGACGCGCCATGTGGGCCTACATCCTCAAACGCCTGCTGCTGATGCTGCCCACGCTGTTCGGCGTGCTGCTGATCACCTTCGTGGTGATCCAGTTCGTGCCCGGCGGTCCGGTGGAGCAGTACCTGGCCGAGGCGCGCGCCGCGGGTGGCACGGGCGCTGAAGGCGGTGCCCTGTACCGTGGCGGGCAGGGCGTGGACCCGCAGCGCATCGAGCAGATCAAGGCGCTCTATGGTTTCGACAAACCCGCGCACCAGCGCTTCGTCGAGATGATCGGCCGCTTCGCGCGCTTCGACCTGGGCACCAGCTTCTTTCAGAACAAGCCGGTGTCCCAACTCATCGCCGAGAAGCTGCCGGTGTCCATCAGCCTGGGGCTGTGGACCTTCCTCATCAGTTATGGCGTGGCCGTGCCGCTGGGCGTGGCCAAGGCGGTGCGCGCCGGCACGCGCTTCGACCTGGTCAGCACGCTGATCGTGCTCGTGGGCTACGCCATCCCGGGCTTCGTACTGGGTGTGGCGCTGCTGGTGGTCTTTGGCGGGCAGCTGCAGTGGTTCCCGCTGCGCGGCCTCACCTCGGCCAACTGGGACGAGCTGGGCTGGGGCGCGCGCATCGTGGACTACCTGTGGCACATCACCCTGCCGGTCACGGCCATGGTGCTGGGCAGCTTCGCCGTCATCGCGATGCTGACCAAGAACGCCTTCCTGGAGGAGATCCGCAAGCAGTACGTGATGACCGCCAGGGCCAAGGGCCTGGGCGAGCGCCAGGTGCTGTGGAAGCATGTGTTCCGCAACGCGCTGATCCCCATCGTCACGGGTTTCCCGGCCGCCTTCATCGGGGCCTTCTTCACCGGCGCGCTGCTCATCGAGACCCTGTTCTCGCTCGACGGCCTGGGCCTGCTGAGCTACGAGAGCGTGATCCGCCGCGACTACCCGGTGGTGCTGGGCACGCTGTTCCTGTTCACCCTGATCGGCCTGGTGACCAAGCTGATCTCCGACCTGTGCTACGTGTGGGTGGACCCGCGCGTGAAGTTCGACTGATGGCAGCGGTTTCCTTGAGCCCCGGCCGGCGCGCCTGGCAGCGCTTCAGGCGCAACCGCCTGGGCTACTGGAGCCTGCTGCTGTTTGGCGCATTGGTGGTGGCCAGCCTGTTCGCCGAGGTGCTGTCCAACGACCGGCCGCTGGTCGTGCGCTACGAGGGCAAGACCTATTTCCCCATCGTGCAGGACCTGCCCGAGACCGTGTTCGGCGGCGACTTCCAGACCGCCGCCGACTACCTCGACCCGTTCATCCGCGAGCAGATCACCCGGGGCGGCAACTGGGCCCTCTACGCGCCCAATCCCTACGGCTCGCAAACCATCAATTACTTCGCCGAGAAGCCCAACCCCTCGGGACCCAGCGCCGCCAACTGGCTGGGCACCGACGACCGCGGCCGCGACCTGCTGGCCCAGCTCATCTACGGCTTTCGCGTGAGCGTGCTGTTCGCGCTGGCGCTCACGGTCATCGGTGTGCTGCTGGGCGTGCTCACCGGCGCCATCCAGGGCTTCTTCGGCGGCAAGACGGACCTGGCCTTCCAGCGTTTCATCGAAATCTGGGGCGCCATGCCCGAGCTGTACCTGCTCATCATTTTCTCGGCTGTGTTCGCGCCCAGCGTGGGCCTGCTGCTGGTCCTGCTGAGCCTGTTCGGCTGGATGGGCCTGTCCGACTACGTGCGCGCCGAGTTCCTGCGCAACCGCCAGCTCGACTACGTGCGCGCCGCGCGCGCCATGGGCCTGAGCAATGTGCAGATCATGTGGCGCCACATCCTGCCCAACAGTCTGACGCCGGTGGTGACCTTCCTGCCTTTCCGCATGAGCGCGGCCATCCTGGCGCTCACCTCGCTGGACTTCCTGGGCCTGGGTGTACCGCCCGGCACGCCCTCGCTGGGCGAACTGCTGAGCCAGGGCAAGAACAACATCGACGCCTGGTGGATCTCGCTGTCCACCTTCGGCGTGCTGGTGCTCACCCTGCTGCTGCTCACCTTCATGGGCGACGCGCTGCGCGACGCGCTGGATCCCCGAAAGGCCGACCGATGAGCGAACGACCGGCACTGCTGGACGTGCAGGACCTGCGCATCGCCTTCGGCGGCCAGCCGGTGGTGCACGGCGTCGGCTTCACCATCGCCGAGGGCGAGAAGCTCGCGCTGGTGGGTGAGTCGGGTTCGGGCAAGACGGTGTCGGCGCTGTCGCTGCTCAGGCTGGTGGTCAACGCCGAGGTCTCGGGCCGGGCCCTGTTGGGCGGGCGCGACCTGCTGGCCCTGGGCGAGCGCGAGCTGCGCGGGGTGCGCGGCGACGAGGTGGCGGTCATCTTCCAGGAGCCCATGACCGCGCTCAACCCGCTCTACAGCGTGGGCAACCAGATCGGCGAGGTGCTGCAGCTCAAGCGCGGCCTGACGCCGCGCCAGGCGCGGGCCGGGGCGGTGGAGCTGCTGGCGTCCACCGGTATTCCCGAGCCCGAGCGCCGGGTCGACGCCTTCCCGCACCAGCTCAGCGGCGGCCAGCGCCAGCGCGCCATGATCGCCATGGCCCTGGCCAGCCGGCCCAGGCTGCTGATCGCCGACGAACCCACCACCGCGCTGGATGTGAGCCTGCGCGGCCAGATACTGGCGCTGCTGTCGGACCTGCAGCGCCAGCACGGCATGGCGGTGCTGCTCATCACGCACGACCTGCACCTGGTGCGCCGCTTCGCCGACCGCGTGGCGGTGATGGAGAAGGGCCAGCTGGTGGAGCAGGGCAGCGTGGCCGAGGTGTTTCAGCGCCCGCAGCACGCCTACACCCGCAAGCTGCTGGCCAGCCAGCCCGAGCGCGCCGTGGTCGAGCCCCCGGCCGGCGCCGCGCCGGTGATGCGCGCCGAGGGCCTGCGCGTGAGCTATCCCGTGCCCCTGCCAGGCTTCAAAGGCTGGTTCCGCAAGGGGGCGTTCACGGCGGTGCAGGGCGCCGACCTGGCCGTGCCGGCGGGCGGCACCCTCGGGGTGATCGGCGAATCGGGCTCGGGCAAGAGCACCCTGGCCCTGGCCGCGCTGGGCCTGCTGCCGTTCGAGGGCCGGCTGGACGTGACCGGCAGCGGGTGGGCCGAGGCCAGGCGCGACAAGCGCCTGCGTGAGCTGCGCCAGCGCGTGCAGGTGGTGTTCCAGGACCCGTTCTCCTCGCTCTCGCCGCGCCTGACCATCGAGCAGATCGTGGGCGAGGGGCTGGCGGTGCACCGGCCGGACCTGTCGGCCGCCGCGCGCCGGGAGCGCGTGAGCGCGCTGCTCGCCGAGGTGGGGCTGGTCGATGACCCGCAGCGCGGCGCCGATTGGCTGCAGCGCTACCCGCACGAGTTCTCCGGCGGCCAGCGCCAGCGCCTGGCCATCGCGCGCGCGCTCATCGTGGAGCCGCAGCTGCTGGTGCTCGACGAGCCCACCAGCGCGCTCGACGTGACCGTGCAGAAACAGGTGCTGGCCCTGCTGCAGCGTCTGCAGCGCGACCGGGGCCTGAGCTTCCTGCTGATCACGCACGACGTGGACGTGATCCGCGCCATGGCGCACGAGGTCATCGTCATGAAGGACGGCGCCATCGTCGAGCGCGGCCCCGCGCTGCAGGTGCTGGCCGCGCCCGCTCACCCCTATACGCGCCTGCTGGTTCAGGCCGCGGCTTGATCCAGGTCAGTGCCGCGCCGGCGCCCTCAGCCCAGAATCGCCCGCACGCCATGGCCGAGACGATCCCGCCCATCACCCCCCGTTCCTGCCTGCGCTGGCTGGCCCTGGGCTGGCGCGACCTGTGGGCCCAGCCGCTGCCGGGCCTGCTGCACGGCGCGCTGATCGCCGGCTTCGGCCTGCTGCTGCTGACCCTGGCGCGCGACCGCTTCTGGTTGCTGGCGGGGGCGTTCTCGGGCTTCCTGATCGTCGCGCCCATCCTGGCCACTGGCCTGTACGTGGTCAGCCAGGCCCTGGCGGCCGGGCGCCGCGCGCCGCTGTCCGAGGTGCTGGGCCTGTGGCGCTCGGGCGACGGGCGGCTGGTGCGCTTCGGCCTGCTGCTGGCCCTGGCCGGCACCGGCTGGGTGCTCACCTCGGCCGGGCTGATCACCCTGGCCTCGCCGGTGCCGATCGAAAAGCCCCTGGATTTCCTGCGTTACGTGGTGCTGGCGCCCGAGCCGGGGCTGTTCGAGGTCTGGCTGCTGCAGGGCGCGCTGCTGGCGGCGCCGGTCTATGCCAGCACCGTGGTGGCCCTGCCCATGCTGGTGGCCCGGCCCGTGCCGGTGCACACCGCCGTGGGCGCCAGCTGGCGCGCCGTGGCCAGCCACCCGCTCACGCTCACCCTGTGGGCGGTGCTGATCGCGGCCCTGGTGGCCCTGGGCATGGGGCTGGCCATGCTCGGGCTGGTGGTGGCGATCCCCTGGCTGGCGCACGCCAGCTGGCACGCGGGGCGCGAGTTGCTGGCCGACGCGGAGCGTTGAGGCGCCATGGCCACCGGCACCCTGTGGGGCTTTACCGAGGCGCAGATCGCCCAGTTCGGCATGACCGTGGGCATCGGCGCCTTCATCCTCTACATGCTGTTCATCGTGTTCAACCTGGCCCGGGAGTCCAAGGCCGGGCGCTTCGGCACCTTCGTGCTGTTCATGGTGCTGTCCTTCGGCATGCTGGGTTTTCTGGCCAAGAGCCTGATCCAGTGGCTGCTGGGCATCTGAGCCTGGCTCGCAGCTTGCTAGGCCAGGTTTGGCGCGCTACAATGCGCGCTTCACGACCAATTGGGCGGGTACTTACCGGCCCTTTTTTTTTGGCCGGGCGGGAAACCGATGCCGGCCTGATGCATTTCAACCATGGGCTGGCAAGACACCGTCGCGCAAACCGTCACCGCGCTGGGCTTCGACCTGGTGGACCTGGAACGGTCCGCCGGCGGCCTGCTGCGCGTCACGGTGGACTGGCCCTGGCAGCCTCCCGCCGACGGCCAGCCCCGCCCGCCCGAGCGCTTCGTCACGGTGGAGGACTGCGAGCGCATCACCCGCCAGATGCAGTACGCGCTGGAGGTCGAGGGCACGGACTACCGGCGCCTGGAAGTCGGCTCGCCGGGCATCGACCGCCCGCTGCGCCATGAGAACGACTTCCTGCGCTTCGAAGGCCAGGTGATCGACATCACGCTCAAGGCGCCGCTGGGCGCCAATGGCGCCGTGTCGGCCAATCGCAAGAAATTCCGCGGCACGCTGGAGCGCGCCGCCGACGGGCGCTGGCAGATCGTCTGGAGCGACGAGCCGCCGGTGAAGCCGGGCCAGCGCGTGAGCAAGAAGCGCGAGCCCGCACCGCTGCAGGCGCTGGGCTTCACGCTCGACGAAATCGCTCAGGCGCGGCTGGCGCCGATCGTTAACTTCAAGGGCCGGGGCACTGCCGGCGAGGCGGGCGCCGAGCCGGCCGACAGAACATAACAACGGACCGTATTGGATTGGAAAGGTGGGCTGAACGATGAACCGCGAAATGTTGATGCTGATCGATGCCATCTCGCGCGAGAAGAACGTCGAGCGCGACGTGGTGCTCGGCGCGGTCGAGCAGGCGCTGGCCTCGGCCACCAAGAAGCTCTACAAGGGCGAGGTCGACATCCGCGTGGCGATGGACCCGGACACGGGCGCCTACGAAACCTTCCGCCGCTGGCTGGTGGTGCCTGACGAGGCCGGCCTGCAGAACCCCGACGCCGAGGAAATGCTGTCCGACGCGCGCGACGAGATCGCCGACATCGAAGAGGGCGACTACATCGAAAAACCGGTGGAAAGCGTGCCCATCGGCCGCATCGGCGCCATGGCCGCCAAACAGGTCATCCTGCAGAAGATCCGCGACGCCGAGCGCGAGATGCTGCTCAACGATTTCATGTCGCGCGGCGACAAGATCTTCGTCGGCACCGTCAAGCGCATGGACAAGGGCGACCTCATCGTCGAGAGCGGCCGCGTGGAAGGCCGCCTCAAGCGCGGCGAGATGATCCCCAAGGAGAACTTCCGCACCGGCGACCGCGTGCGCGCCATGATCATGGAGGTCGACCTCACGCTGCGCGGCGCGCCCATCCTGCTGTCGCGCTCGGCACCCGAGTTCATGATCGAGCTGTTCCGCCAGGAAGTGCCCGAGATCGAGCAGGGCCTGCTGGAGATCAAGAAGTGCGCCCGCGACGCCGGCTCGCGCGCCAAGATCGCCGTGCACAGCTTCGACAAGCGCATCGATCCCATCGGCACCTGCGTGGGCGTGCGCGGTTCGCGCGTCAATGCGGTCACCAACGAACTCGCGGGTGAGCGCGTGGACATCGTGCTGTGGTCCGAAGACCCGGCACAGTTCGTGATCGGCGCGCTGGCGCCGGCCAACGTGGTCTCCATCGTGGTCGACGAAGAGCGCCACGCCATGGACGTGGTGGTGGACGAAGAGAACCTGGCCATCGCCATCGGCCGCGGCGGGCAGAACGTGCGCCTGGCCAGCGAGCTCACCGGCTGGCGCATCAACATCATGACGGCCGACGAATCGGCCCAGAAGCAGGCCGAGGAGGCCAGCTCGATCCGCACGCTGTTCATGTCCAAGTTGGACGTGGACCAGGAGATCGCCGACATCCTGATCGAGGAGGGTTTCACCAGCCTCGAAGAAGTGGCCTACGTGCCGCTGCAGGAGATGCTGGAGATCGAGTCCTTCGACGAAGACACGGTCAACGAGCTGCGCACCCGCGCCAAGGACGCGCTGCTGACCATGGAGATCGCCCGCGAGGAAAGCGTCGAGGAAGTCTCGCAGGACCTGCGCGACCTGAACGGCCTCACGCCCGAGCTGATCGCCAAGCTGGCCGAGGCCGGCATCCACACCCGCGACGACCTGGCCGATCTCGCGACGGACGAACTCACCGAGATCACGGGCCAGTCGGAAGCGCAAGCCACCGAGCTGATCATGCAGGCGCGCGCGCACTGGTTCACCGGTGACGAAACGCAGTCCCAGTCTTGATCACCCGGAGGCCCACGGAGCACAGAACACATGACCAGTAATACCGTCGCCGAATTCGCCGCCGAACTGAACAAGCCCGCCGCCGTGCTGCTGGAGCAGCTGGCGGCCGCCGGCGTGCGCAAGTCCACGCCGTCCGACCCCATCACCGAGACGGACAAGCAGCAGCTGCTCGGCCACCTCAAGGCCGCGCACGGCACGGCCGGGGGCGAGCGCAAGAAAATCACGCTGGTCAAGAAGTCCACGTCCGAGATCAAGCAGGCCGACGCCATGGGCCGCGCGCGCACCATCCAGGTGGAGGTGCGCAAGAAGCGCACCTTCATCAAGCGCGACGATGAGCCGACGGCTGCGCCCGCCGTGGCCGAGGAGCCGGCGGCACCCGCCGCCCCCGTGGTCGACGAAGGCGAACTGGCCCGCCGCGAGGAAGAGGCGCGCCGCCAGGCCGAGCTGATCCGCCGCCAGGAAGAAGAGCTGGCCGCCAAGCGCGCCGCGCGCGAGGCCGAGGAGGCCAAGGCCGCCGCCGAAGCCGCCGCCAAGCAGGAACGCGAAGCGGCTGCCGCCGCCGCAGCTGCCGCCGCCGCCGTCGCGGCACCGGCGGTCGAAGAAGCGGCGCCGGCCAAGCCCGCGACCACGGCCGTGAAGGTCAAAGGTCCGGACAAGGAGGCCGCCGCCAAGGCCGCCGCCGACAAGGCGGCCGAGGAACGCAAGGCCGAAGAGCTGCGCGCCGCCGACCTGCAGGAGCGCCGGCGCAAGGCCGAAGCCGAAGCCGCGAACATCCGCGCCATGATGGCCGCGCCGGCCAAGACCCTGGTGGCGAAGAAGCCCGAGCCCCCGGCCGACGCCAAGGCCGGCCTCAAGGGCACGCTGCACAAGCCCGCGGGCACCGTCGCCAAGGCCCCCGCCGGTGCGGCGGCGGGCGCGGCCGCGGGTGCCGGCAAGAAAGAGGTCAAGTCCGAGAACCTGTCCTCCACCTGGAAGGACGACGCGGCCAAGAAGAAGGAAATCAAGACCCGTGGCGACACCAGCTCCGGCCGCGGCAACTGGCGCAGCGGCCCGCGTGGCGGTGGCCGCCGTGGCGACTCGCGCGATTCGCGCGACGGCCAGAGCAGCTTCCAGGCACCGGCCGAGTTCAAGCAGATCGAGGTGCACGTGCCCGAGACCATCACGGTCGCCGAGCTCGCGCACAAGATGGCGGTCAAGTCGTCCGAGCTGATCAAGCAGTTGATGAAGCTGGGCCAGATGGTCACCATCAACCAGTCGCTGGACCAGGACACCGCGATGATCCTGGTCGAGGAGCTGGGCCACAAGGCCGTCGTGGCCGCGCTGGACGACCCCGAGGCCTTCACCGACGAAGAGGTGTCGCAGCAGCAGGCCGAGGCCAAGCCGCGCGCGCCCGTGGTCACCGTCATGGGCCACGTGGACCACGGCAAGACCTCGCTGCTCGACTACATCCGCCGCAGCAAGGTAGCGGCGGGCGAGGCGGGCGGCATCACGCAGCACATCGGCGCCTACCACGTCGACACGCCGCGCGGCATGGTCACCTTCCTCGATACCCCGGGTCACGAGGCCTTCACGGCCATGCGCGCCCGCGGCGCCCAGGCCACCGACATCGTCATCCTGGTCTGCGCCGCCGACGACGGCGTGATGCCGCAGACCAAGGAAGCCATCAAGCACGCCAAGGCGGCCGAGGTGCCGATCGTGGTGGCCATGACCAAGGCCGACAAGCCCGAGGCCAACATCGAGCGCGTGAAGTCCGAGCTCGTGGCCGAGCAGGTCGTGCCCGAGGAGTTCGGCGGCGAGTCGCCCTTCGTGGCCGTGTCGGCCAAGACCGGCATGGGCATCGACGACCTGCTCGAGCAGGTGCTGCTGCAGGCCGAGGTGCTGGAGCTCACCGCGCCGGTGGACGCCATGGCCAAGGGCCTGGTGATCGAGGCGCGCCTGGACAAGGGCCGCGGCGCCGTGGCCACCGTGCTGGTGCAGAGCGGCACGCTCAAGGTGGGCGACGTGGTGCTGGCGGGCCAGACCTCGGGCCGCGTGCGCGCCATGCTGGACGAGAACGGCAAGGCCACCAAGGAAGCCGGCCCCTCCATTCCGGTGGAGATCCAGGGCCTGGCCGAGGTGCCGCAGGCGGGCGACGAGTTCATGGTGATGGCCGACGAGCGCCGCGCGCGCGAGATCGCCACCTACCGCGCCGGCAAGTTCCGCAACACCAAGCTGGCCAAGCAGCAGGCCGCCAAGCTGGAGAACATGTTCGCGGACATGGCCGCCGGCGAGGTCAAGACCTTGCCCATCATCATCAAGGCCGACGTGCAGGGCTCGCAGGAAGCGCTGGCCGCCTCGCTGCTCAAGCTCTCCACCGACGAGGTGAAGGTGCAGCTGGTGTACGCGGGCGTGGGTGGCATCAGCGAAAGCGACGTCAACCTGGCCATCGCGGCCGGCGCCGTGGTGATCGGCTTCAACGTGCGCGCCGATGCCGGCGCGCGCAAGCTGGCCGAGGGCAACGACGTCGACCTGCGCTACTACAACATCATCTACGACGCGGTGGACGAGTTGAAAGCCGCCATGTCCGGCATGCTCGCGCCGGAGAAGCGCGAAGAGGTCATCGGCATGGCCGAGATCCGCACGGTGTTCGTGGCGTCCAAGATCGGCACGGTGGCGGGCTGCATGGTCACGCAGGGCATGGTCACGCGCAGCGCGCACTACCGCCTGCTGCGCGAGAACGTGGTCGTGCACACCGGCGAGTTGGAGTCGCTCAAGCGCCTCAAGGACGACGTGCGCGAGGTCAAGGAAGGCTTCGAGTGCGGTATCAAGCTGCGCAACTACAACGACATCAAAGAGGGCGACCAGCTCGAATTCTTTGAGGTCAAGGAAGTGGCGCGCACGCTGTAATCCACCCGAGCCAGCCAGAGACACACCATGCCCCGCAAGGCCTCGTCCGTTCCCAACCGCGGTTACCGCGTGGCCGACCAGATCCAGCGCGATCTGGCCGAGCTGATCGCGCGCGAGTTGAAGGACCCGCGCGTGGGCATGGTCACGCTCAACGCGGTCGAGGTCACGCCCGACTACGCGCACGCCAAGGTGTTCTTCAGCTTGCTCACCGGCAACCCCGAGGAAACCGCCGAAGGCCTCAACGCCGCGGCGGGCTTCCTGCGCAACGCGCTGTTCAAGCGCCTGCACATCCACACCGTGCCCACGCTGCATTTCGTGTTCGACCGCACCACCGAGCGCGCGGCCGACATGAACGCCTTGATTTCCAAGGCGGTGGCTTCGCGTTCCAAGAACGAGGACTAGCCATGCAGCGCCAACGCACGAGGGTGCAACGGCGCCCCGTGCATGGGGTGCTGCTGCTCGACAAACCGCTGGGCCTGTCCAGCAACCAGGCCTTGCAGAAGGCCAAGTGGCTGCTGCGCGCCGAAAAGGCGGGCCACACCGGCACGCTCGACCCCCTGGCCACAGGCGTTCTGCCGCTGTGTTTTGGCGCGGCCACCAAGTTCAGCCAACTGCACCTGGACGCCGACAAGACCTACGAAACCACCGTGCGACTGGGCGTGCGCACGCGCACGGCCGACGCCGAGGGCGAGGTCATCGACACCCGTCCCGTGTCGTGCTCCGCCGGCCAGGTGGTGGAGGTGCTGGACCGCTTCATGGGCGAGATCGACCAGGTGCCGCCCATGCACAGCGCGCTCAAGAAGGATGGCAAGGCCCTGTACGAGTACGCGCGCGAGGGTGAAACCGTGGCGCGCGAGCCGCGCCGCGTGCGCATCCACGAGATCGAGCTGCTCGACCTGCAGCTGCACGGCGAGGCCCCCCAGCTGCGCCTGCGCGTGGTCTGCAGCAAGGGCACCTACATCCGCACGCTCGGCGAAGACATCGGCGAGGCCTTGGGCTGCGGCGGTCACCTGATCGCGCTGCGCCGCGTGGCCACCGGGCCGTTCGGCGTGGCCGACGCCGTCACGCTCGACGCGCTCGAGGCGATGGGCGAAGCCGAGCGGCTGGGCGCCCTGAAGCCGGTCGAGGCCCTGCTCGAGGGCCATGAACGGATCGCGCTCGACGCCGAGCATGCCGGGCGCTTCCTGAGCGGCGTGCGCCGCCGCGGCGACTGGCCCAACCGCGAGCGCGTGGCCGTCTTCGGCCCTTCGCCCGCGGACCCCACGCCCACCGTCCTGCTGGGCACCGCTCACGTCCAGGGCGGCGAACTCATCCCGGGGCGCCTGTTGAGCCCCACCGACATCCAGCAAATCCTCGAAACCGAGGCACCCGCACCATGAGCAGACCCATCCGCAACATCGCCATCATCGCCCACGTCGACCACGGCAAGACCACCATGGTCGACCAGCTTCTGCGCCAGTCCGGCACCTTCGCCGAGCACGAAAAAGTCGTCGACACCGTGATGGACAACAACGCCATCGAACGCGAACGCGGCATCACCATCCTGGCCAAGAACTGCGCCGTGAGCTGGAAGGGCATGCACATCAACATCGTCGACACCCCCGGCCACGCGGACTTCGGCGGCGAGGTCGAGCGCGCGCTGTCCATGGTCGATGGCGTGGTGCTGCTGATCGACGCCCAGGAAGGCCCGATGCCGCAGACGCGCTTCGTGACCAAGAAGGCGCTGGCCCTGGGCCTCAAGCCCATCGTGGTGGTGAACAAGGTGGACAAGCCTGGCGCCAATCCCGACAAGGTGATCAACGCCGCCTTCGACCTGTTCGACAAGCTCGGCGCCACCGACGAGCAACTCGATTTCCCCGTGGTCTACGCCTCCGGCATCAACGGCTGGTCCTCGCTGGAGGAAGGCCCGGCGGGTGAGCAATGGGGCCCGGACATGTCGGCCCTGTTCGAGACCGTGCTCAAGCACGTGCCCGCGCACGAAGGCGACCCCGATGCGCCGCTGCAGCTGCAGATCTCGGCGCTGGACTACTCCAGCTTCGTGGGCCGCATCGGCGTGGGCCGCATCAACGCCGGCACGCTCAGGCCGTCCATGGACGTGCTGGTGATGGAAGGCCCCGACGGCAAGAGCGTCAAGGGCCGCGTCAACCAGGTGCTGACCTTCCAGGGCCTGGACCGCGTGCAGACCAGCGAGGCCCGCCCCGGCGACATCGTGCTCATCAACGGCATCGAAGACATCGGCATCGGCGTAACCCTGACCGACCCGGCCAACCCCGCGCCGCTGCCCATGCTCAAGGTCGACGAGCCCACGCTGACCATGAACTTCTGCGTCAACACCAGCCCGCTGGCCGGCCGCGAAGGCAAGTTCGTCACCAGCCGCCAGATCTGGGACCGCCTGCAGAAGGAGCTGCAGAGCAACGTGGCCCTGCGCGTGAAGGACACCGATGAGGACGGCATCTTCGAGGTCTCGGGCCGCGGCGAACTGCACCTGACCATCCTGATCGAGAACATGCGCCGCGAGGGCTACGAGCTGGCGGTGAGCAAGCCGCGCGTGGTGTTCCAGGAGATCAATGGCGAGCGCTACGAGCCCATCGAACTGGTGACGGCCGACGTGGAAGAGCAGCACCAGGGCGGTGTGATGCAGGCCCTGGGCGAACGCAAGGGCGAGCTCATCAACATGGAACCCGATGGCCGTGGCCGCGTGCGCCTGGAGTACCGCATTCCGGCGCGTGGCCTGATCGGCTTCAGCAACGAGTTCCTCAACCTCACGCGCGGCTCGGGCCTGATCGCCAACATCTTCGACGGCTACGAGCCGCACAAGGGCGAGGTCGCCGGCCGCAAGAACGGCGTGCTGATCAGCATGGACGACGGCGAGATCTTCAACTACGCCCTGGGCAAGCTCGACGACCGTGGCCGCATGTTCGTCAAGGCCAACGACCCGGTGTACGAAGGCATGATCGTCGGCATCCATAGCCGCGACAACGACCTGGTGGTGAACGCCACGCGCACCAAGCAGCTCACCAACTTCCGCGTCAGCGGCAAGGAAGACGCGATCAAGATCACGCCACCCATCCAGCTCACGCTGGAGTACGGCGTCGAGTTCATCGAGGACGACGAACTGGTCGAGATCACGCCCAAGAGCATCCGCCTGCGCAAGCGCTTCCTCAAAGAGCACGAGCGCAAGCGCGCGTCACGCGACGCCTGAGCCGACCATGCCCTTCCACCTGCTGAGCCGCCTGACGCACACGCAGGCGGTCTTCCTGATGGTCGCGGTGACCCTGATGTGGTCCATCGCCGGCGTGGTCGCGCGCCAGCTCGAATCGGCCGCTCGCTTCGAGGTGACCTTCTGGCGCAGCGCCTTCACCGCGCTGTCGCTGCTGGTGATCCTGCCGCTGTGGCGCTCGGCCGACCGCGCGGCGGGCAGCCTCGAGGACGAACCAGGGCAGGGCCCATGGCAGCGCCACTGGGGCATGCAGCCGGGGTCCGGGGCATTCTGGATGAGCGGTGTGTGCTGGAGCGTGATGTTCACCGCCTTCATGCTGGCGCTGACCTTCACCACCGTGGCCAACGTACTCGTCATCATGGCGGCGGGGCCGCTGTTCACCGCGCTGCTGGCGCGCTTCACCATCGGTCAGACGCTGGCGCCACGGACATGGGCCGCCATCGTGGTCGCGGGCCTGGGCATCGTCTACATGTACGGCAGCCAGTTCCTGCAGGCCTTTGCCCGGCCCGACATCGACACCAGCGCGCTGGTGATCGGCTCGCTGGTGGCGCTGTGCGTGCCCATTGCCGGCGCCATCAACTGGACGGTGATGCAGCGTGGCAAGTCCCAGGGCCGGCACATCGATCTCGTGCCTTCGGTGCTGCTCGGCGGGCTCATCTCTTCCTTGTTCACGCTGCCCATGGCCTTGCCCTTCGATGCCACGGGCCGCGACATCGCCTGGCTGGCGCTGCTGGGCCTGGTGCAGCTCGCCATTCCCTGCGCGCTGGTCGTCGTCTGCTCGCGCGCCCTCAAGGCGCCCGAGGTGTCGCTGCTGGCCCTGTTGGAGGTGATCTTCGGCATCCTGCTCGCCTGGCTGGGTGCGGGAGAAGAGCCCGGTGCCGAGGTGCTGATCGGCGGCAGCCTGGTCATCGGCGCGCTGCTCACCAATGAGCTGCTGGGCTGGCGCTCGCGCAGCGGCACGCCCCGCATACAAACCCTGGACGCCCGCGACGCCCGCGACTCGCGTGGCGCCTGAGGAAGAACAACCACCGCCTGGAGTACCCGCATGTCTTCGACCGAACCGCTCGTGATCACCGAAGTGCAGGGCCGCGTGGGCCTGATCACGCTCAACCGTCCCAAGGCGCTGAACGCCTTGTCGCTGGGCATGATCCGCGGGCTCACGGCCGCGCTGCTGGCCTGGCGCGAGGACCCCGCGGTGCTGGCCGTGGCCATCCGCGGCGTCAACAAGGAGGGCCCCTTCGGCGCCTTTTGCGCGGGCGGCGACATCCGCTTCTTCCACCAGGCGGCGCTGGCCGGCAACCCCGAGCTCGAGGACTTCTTCACCGAGGAGTACGCGCTCAACCACCTGATCCACACCTACCCCAAGCCCTACATCGCCTTCATGGACGGCATCTGCATGGGCGGGGGCATGGGCATCAGCCAGGGCGCCAGCCTGCGCGTGGTGACCGAGCGCAGCAAGCTGGCGATGCCCGAAACCAACATCGGCCTGTTCCCCGACGTGGGCGGCGGCTACTTCCTGAGCCGGTGCGCGGGCCACCTGGGCGAGTACCTGGGCCTCACGGGCCGGATGCTGCAAGGCCGCGAGGCGTTGAGCGCGGGCCTGGCCGACGGCCACATCGAATCGCAGCGCCTGCCCAAGCTCTGGGACAGCCTGGGCGCCACGCCCTTCGAGAACGGCGAGGCCGTGCAGCGCTGGGTGGAAAGCCACCTGCAGGCGCAGGCGCCCGCCGCGCCCTGGCCGGTGGACGAGGTCAACGCCGTCTTCGGCCTGGGCTCGGTGTCCGCCATGGTGGCCGCACTGGGGGCCAGCGGCAGCGAGTGGGCGAAGGAGACGCTGCAGGTGCTGCGCCAGCGCTCGCCGCTGATGCTGCACGTGGTGCTGGAGCAGATCCGCCGCGCGCGCCGCGTGGGCCTGGCCGAGGACCTGCGCATGGAGCGCGACCTGGTGCGCCACTGCTTCCACCTGCGCCCGGGCGCGGCGAGCGAAACGGTGGAAGGCGTGCGCGCGCTCGCCATCGACAAGGACCACGCGCCGAAGTGGAACCCGGCGCGCATCGAGGACGTCACGCCCGAGCAGGTGGCCGCGTTCTTCGTCTCGCCCTGGCCGGCGCACGCGCACCCGCTGCGCTCGTTGGGCTGAGGCCGGCGGGCCCACGCGCCAGGCGCGGGGCCCTGCGCACCGTCAGGGGGTGTAGCGTTCGGTCGAGTTGACCTCGACCCCGGCGACAGAGCCGCTCACCACCAGCACCTGGCCGTTGTCCAGTCGACTGGCCACCGCGGCCTGGCGCACATGGGCCATGGAGGCGGCGCTGGTCCAGACGTTGAGGTCCGGGTTGTAGATCTCGGCGGTGGTCTGGCCGGCGCCACCCGCCAGCAGCACGCGGCCGTCGGCCAGCAGCGTCATGGTGGGCAGGAGCCGGCCGGTGTTTTGCGTGCTCGGGGTCCAGGTCGAGGTGTGCGGGTCGAAACGCCACGCCGTCGTGCCGGCATCGCTCGTCACGAGCACGCTGCCGTCGTCCAATGGCACCGACAGCATGACGTTGCCGCTGCCGCCAAAGGCGATCGGCGTGGTGGCGCTGCCGTCCACCGCGTAGAGCTCGGCCGAGGTGACGAAGCCCCCGCTGTTGACGCCGCCCGCGACCAGCAGCGTGGTGCCGCCCGGCAGCAGCTGCGCCGCGTGCTGCGCCCGGGCGGAAGACAAGGGGGTGGGCAGCACGGTCCAGGTGCCGGTGGCCGGGTCGTACACCTCGGCCGTGCTCGAGAAGCTGAGGGGCGCCGGGCCGCGGAATCCGCCGACGACCAGGACCTTGCCATCGGTCAACACGCGCGCGCTGTGCCGCGTGCGCGCCTCGTTCATGCTGCCCGTGGCCGTCCAGGTATTGGCCACCGGGTCATAGAGCTCGGCGCTGGCCAGCGTGCTGAAGCCGGCGGCATCGCCGCCGAAGACCAGGACCCTGCCATCGGCCAGGACCACGGCCGCCGGATCCGCGCGCGCGACGAGCATGGGGGCCGCCGCGCTCCAGCTGCCGCTGGCGGGGTCGTAGATGTCGGCCTCAGAGGACGGGCCGCCGAGGGCATAACCGCCCGCCAGCAACTGGCGGCCATCGGGCAGGCGCGACAGGGTCGCGTAGTGGCGGGGCGTCGGGACGGTCGCGACGGATGTCCACGCGCCGCGTCCCGTGACGGTCAGGCGCAGCTGCGTCTGGACCGAGCCCGCGGGGTGGCTGGCGCTGACCGTGTGGCTGGTCTCGCGCTGCAGCGCGGTGGGCGTGCCGGTGATCGCGCCGGTGAGCGTGTCGAGGGTCAGCCCGCTGGGCAGGGCCGGCGAAACGGTGAACGCGCTGGCGGAGCCGCCGCTGAGCCGCGCATGGTTGGTGGCAATGGACTCGCCCACCACGTACAGCGCCCTTGGGGTGTCGTAGGTCAGGGCCGTCGCAGTGGGTGTGCCGGAGTGATTGCCCCCGCAAGCGGCCAGCAGGGCCGCGGCCGACAAGGCCAGGGTCCGCAGCCACGCCGCGGGGCCTGTTCGCTTTTTCACTATGGAATTGGGAGCAATCGAATACGCCATGGCCGAATCTACCATCGGCGGCCCGATCGCCCCCTGTCGCCCCAGTGCCCGCGCGGGGCCGGCGTTGCATGGCCGGCTCCCTGCGCTGGCGTGTTCAGGCCGGCGCCGCCAGGCGACCGAAGCGCCCGCTCTGGAAGTCGTGGAAGGCCTGCACGATCTCCTCGCGCGTGTTCATCACGAAGGGACCGTGGCCCACCACGGGTTCCTCGATCGGCTCGCCGCCCAGGAACAGCAGCTTGGCGTCGGTGTTGGCCTCGATCTCCAGCGCGTCACCGTCGCGCTGGAACTGCACCAGCTGGGCCTCGCGGGCCACGGCCTCGCCGTTGACCAGCACGGTGCCCGCCAGCACCACCAGCGCGGCGGTGTGGCCTTTGATCAGCGGCAGGCGCGCGGTCTTGCCCTGGTTCAGTCGCACGTCCCACACGTCCATGGGCGTGTGCGTGCGCGCCGGGCCGGCGTGGCCGCGGTAGGCGCCTGCGATCACGCGCACGCGGCCCGCGCCCTCGGGCAGGTCCACGCCGGGGATCTGCGCGTCCAGGATGTTCTGGTACCCGGGCGCCTCCATCTTGCTGCGCGCGGGCAGGTTCACCCACAGCTGCACCATCTCCAGCTGGCCCCCGCGCTGCGTGAACGCGGGCGAGTGGAACTCCTCGTGCAGGATGCCCGAGGCCGCGGTCATCCACTGCACGTCGCCGGGGCCGATGGTGCCGCCCGCGCCGGTGGAGTCGCGGTGCGCCACCTCGCCGTCGTAGACGATGGTCACGGTCTCGAAACCGCGGTGCGGGTGCACCCCCACGCCGCGCGGGCGATCGCTGGGCGGGAATTGCGCCGGGCCGGCGTAGTCGAGCAGCAGGAAGGGGCTGAGCTGGGCGCCGTGGTCGCCGTAGCTGAACAGCGAGCGCACGGGAAAACCGTCGCCCACCCAGTGCGGGCGGGGCGCGCTGTAGACCCCTTGGATCGGCTTGAGCATGGACTTCTCCTGAGAACACCACCCCGGTGGAACGGGGAATGGTGAGAGGATATGTGTGGAACGATGCCCTGGGTAGATGGCGATAATCGGTTGCAATGTTCTATAGGTGGAACGATGAAGCTGCCCGATCTCAACGACCTCTGCTACTACGCCCAGGTGGTGGAGCACGGCGGCTTCGCGCCGGCCAGTCGCGCCCTGGGCATCCCGAAGTCGCGCCTGAGCCGGCGCATCGCGCTGCTGGAAGAGCGCCTGGGCGCGCGGCTGATCCTGCGCTCCACGCGCAGCTTCTCCGTCACCGACGCGGGCCGCGGTTACTACACGCACTGCCGCGCCATGCTGACCGAGGCCGAGGCGGCCGAGGAGTCCATCGCCGTGGCGCGCGGCGAGCCGCGCGGCGTGGTTCGCATGAGCTGCCCGGTGGCGCTGCTGGCCACGCGCATGGGCGGCATGCTGGCCGACTTCCTGGCGCGCCACCCGCGCGTGGAGCTGCACCTGGAGGAGACCAACCGGCGCGTGGACGTGGTGGCCGAGGGCATCGACCTGGCCGTGCGCGTGCGCCCGCCGCCGCTGGAGGACAGCGAACTGGCCATGCGCGTGCTGTCCGAGCGCAGCCAGTGCCTGGTGGCCAGCCCGGCGCTGATCGAGCGCCTGGGCCACCCGCAGGGGCCCGGCGACCTGGCGCGTTTTCCGAGCATGGACCTGGGCCAGCCGCAGGAGGTGCATCAGTGGGTGCTCGAGGGCCCCGACGGGGCGCGCGCCGAGGTGCGGCACCAGCCGCGCTACGTCACGCGCGGCATGCTGGCGCTGCGCGCCGCGGCGGTGGCGGGCGTGGGCATCGTGCAGTTGCCGCGCATGATGCTGGCGGCCGAGTTCGGGCCGGGCGAACTGGTGCCGGTGCTGCCGGGCTGGGCACCGCGGCGCGAGATCGTGCACGCGGTGTTCGCCTCGCGGCGCGGCCAGTTGCCCGCGGTGCGGCTCCTGATCGATCACCTGGCCGAGCGCTTTGCCGCGCTGAGCGAGGACTGAGCCACGGGCGGGCGACGCGGCGGCGAAGGCCGTGCGGCCCTGGCGGCGTCTCGTGCCCTGTTCGCGTGCTGTCCGCGCGGCGGCCTCAGGCCGACGCCGTGGCCCGTGCGGCCAGCCAGGCCTGCAGCGTGGTCGGTGCCAGCCAGGCGCCCGGGCCGGGCAGCAGCGAGTCGGTTTGGAGCGGCGCGCCGAAATAGCCCGCGCCCTCGTCCGTCACGACCTCGCGCCCATCGCCGCGCTGGCGCAGCAGGTCCCGCAGCAGTTCGTCCATGGGCCAGGCCTGGGGGCCGGCGATCTCGGTGAGGCCATTCAGGGGCTCGGCCGTGGCGGCGCGCGCCACGGCCGCGGCCACGTCGGACGCGGCGATCGGCTGGATGCCCGCCGAGGGCGCGTGCACGCGCCCGTCCCGTGTGGCGGCGTCGGCGATGGCGCCGAGAAACTCGTGGAACTGCGTGGCGCGCACGATGGTGTGGGGCAGGGCGCCGTCGCGGATCAGCTGTTCCTGCGCCAGCTTGGCGAGGAAATAGCCGCTCTCGCGCAGGCGATCGGTGCCGACGACGGACAGCGCCACGACGTGGCGCACACCGGCCGCGGTCGCTTCGCTCAGGACCCGGCGCGTGGAGGTCTGGAAGAAGTGCATGACCGCCGCTGCCTCGAACGAGGGCGAGTTGCTCACGTCCACCACCACCCGCGCGCCCCGCAGCGCCTCGGGCAGGCCGTCTCCGGTGAGCGTGTTGACGCCGGTGGAGGGGGCGGCGGCCAGCACGTCGTGCCCGCCCTGGCGCAACAGCGCGCCGACCTGTTGGCCGATGAGGCCGGTGCCTCCGATGATCACGACTTTCATATGGGTCCTTTGTGTCTGGGGATGGCGAGGACCCGCGGTCGCGGCGCAGGCCGAAGCGGCGTCCTCAGGCCCAAGACGGCGCCGGTGCCCCGCTTGTGACCGCCGCGAACGACCATCCGTCGGCGGGGTCTTTGCCGCTGGCCCGGATCACATCCAGAGCGCGCGCCACAGCAGCCGCGGCAGCTCGCTCTTGTCCACGGTGACGCGCTGCGCCCAGCTGCGGTGCTGGATGGCGGCGATGCGGTCGAGCACGCGCAGGCCGCCTTGCACCACCAGGCGCAGCTCCCAGCCGGCGCGGCCGCCAACCTGGTGCACCAGCGGCGCGCCCATCTGCATCAGGCCACGCGCCTGCGCGCACAGCTCGGCCACCACGGCCTGGCGCTCGCGTTCGCGTGCGCTGGCGCCGGGCAGGAAGTCCTCCACCGCCACGCCGTGGCGGCGCAGCGTGTCAGCCGGCAGGTACACGCGCTGTCGCGACAGGTCGACGCCCAGGTCCTGCCAGAAGTTGATCAGCTGCAGGGCGCTGCAGATGCGGTCGCTGCGCTCCAGCGCGGCGGCGTCGGTCACGCCCCACAGGTGCAGCAGCAGCCGCCCCACCGGGTTGGCCGAGAGCCGGCAGTAGGCGAGCAGCTCGGCCGTGTCGGCGTAGCGGTGGCCGCTGGCGGTGTGGCGCACGTCCTGCTCGAAAGCGCTGATCAGGTCGCGCAGCAGGTCCGAAGGCCAGGCGTGGCGCTGCACGGCGGCGGCCAGGGGCGCGAAGACGGCCTGCCAGCGCGGGGGCACGGGGCGGCCAGCCAGGGCCTCGTCCAGCGCCGCGCGGTAGGCGGCCAGCTCGGCCAGGCGCGTGGTGGCGTCGGCCTCGCCTTCGTCGGCGATGTCGTCGGCCGTGCGCGCGAAGCGGTAGAGCGCGGCCACCGCGGGACGCAGCGGGGCGGGGCAGAGCCAGCTGGCCACCGGAAAGTTCTCGTAGTGCTCGACCGAGGCGCCGAAGGCGGCCGATGCCCCGGGTGGCGCGGCGCCGCGGGGCGCCTTCGCCGTGTCGGGTGCGGCCGTGCCCGTATTCCCGCTGGGATGGGCGGTGTCGGTGGGGTGGGGGGTTTGCACTAGAATTTCGGTTACTAACCGGTCAGTCATTAATATCCGGCGCCGCATCCGGCCCGAACGCGGGGGAATTCCATGAAAACGACGCTGATTGTCTGCGTATTGGCCAGCACCGCCGCGCTGGCCGCCTGCGCCCGGCCCGAGCCGGCGCCCGAGCCGGTGCGCTCCGTGAAGCTGCTCACCGTGGGCCCCTCGGTGCTGAACGCCAACAGCGAATACGCCGGCGAAGTTCGTGCCCGGGTCGAATCGCGCCTGGGGTTTCGTGTCGGCGGCAAACTGGTGGAGCGCCCGGCCGAGGTGGGCCAGCGCGTGAAGGCGGGTCAGCTGCTGGCGCGGCTGGACGCGCAGGACCTGGCGCTGTCCGGCCAGGCCGCGCAGGCCGCGGCCACCGCCGCGCTCACCCAGCGCGACCTGGCGCGCGCCGACCTGGAGCGCTTCAAAGGCCTGCTGGCCCAGGGCTTCGTGAGCCAGGCCGAGATCGACCGGCGCCAGGCCGCGCTGGAGGCGGCCGAGGCCTCCTTGCGCCAGGCACGCGCGCACAGCGCGGTACAGGGCAACCAGGCGGGCTACGCGCGCCTGCTGGCCGACGCGCCCGGCGTGGTGACGGCCGTGCCGGCCGACCCCGGCCAGGTGGTACAGGCCGGCAGCCCGGTGGTGGTGCTGGCGCAGGACGGCGAGCGCGACGTGGTCTTCGCCGTGCCGGAGGACCGGCTGGCCCTGGTGCGCCCCGGCACGCGCGCGCGCGTTCGGCCCTGGGCCCATGCCGATGGCAAGGAGCTGGAGGCCACCGTGCGTGAGGTGGCGGCCAGCGCCGATCCGGCCACGCGCACCTACCAGGTGAAGCTGGCGCTGCCGGCCGACGCGAAACTGCCGCTGGGCGCCACCGCCTACGTCACGCTGGCCACGGCGCACACCGGTCAGGCCGCCATCACCCTGCCCACCACGGCGGTGATGCAGTCGGCCGAGGGCGATCGCCGCGGCAGCGTGGTGTGGGTGTTCGACGAGGACAAGGGCACCGTGCAGCCGCGCCCCGTGCAGGTGGCCGGCGCCGACGGCAACCGCGTGGTGATCGCGGGCGGCCTGGAGCCGGGTGACGAGGTGGTGGCCACCGGCGGCCATGTGCTCAGCGCGGGCCAGAAGGTCGTTCGCTTCGTGGCGCAATAAAGGCCTCAGGCGAATCAACATGCAGGACACGCCACCCGGCCAGACAGGCCCGTTCTCGCGCTTCAACCTCTCGCGCTGGGCGCTGGATCACCCGGCTTTCACACGCTACCTCATGGTGGTGCTGATGCTGTTCGGCATCGCCTCCTATTTCCAGCTCGGACAGGACGAAGACCCGCCGTTCACCTTCCGTGCCATGGTGGTGCGCGTGTTCTGGCCCGGCGCCACCGCGCCGCAGGTGGCTGAACAGGTGGCCGACCGCATCGAGCGCACCCTGCAGGAAGTGCCCTACGCCGACAAGATCCGCAGCTACACCAAGCCGGGGGAGGCGTTGATCCTTCTGCAGCTGGACGATGCCTCGCCGCCCGGCGAGGTGCAGGACATCTGGTACACGGTGCGCAAGAAGGTGGGCGACATGCGCGGCGAGCTGCCGCAGGGCGTGATCGGTCCCTTCTTCAACGACGAGTTCGGCGACGTCTACGGCGTGATCTACGCCTTGCAGGGCGAGGGCTTTTCCGATGCCGAGCGCAAGGACGTGGCCGAGGCCGTGCGGCAGCAGTTGCTGCGCGTGAACGATGTGGCCAAGGTCGAGCTGTTCGGCGTGCAGGACCAGAAGATCTATGTGGAGGTCTCGCAGAAGCGCCTGGCCACGCTGGGCCTGAACCTCAACGCCGTGCTCGACCAGATGGGCCAGCAGAACGCCGTGGCCTCGGCCGGCGCGGTGCAGACGCCACTGGACGTGGTGCAGGTGCGCGTGGACGGCGGTTTCAACTCGGTGGATGAGCTGCGCGCGATGCCGATCCGCTCGGCCGCCAGCGGGCGCACGATCCGGCTGGGCGACATCGCCGACATCGCGCGCGGCACCATCGACCCGCCCGAGGTGCTGGTGCGGCACGACGGCCAGGACAGCATCGCGTTGGGCATTTCCATGGCCAAGGGCGGCGACATCATCGCCCTGGGCAAGGCGCTGAAGACGGCGGTGGCGGGCATCGGGCCCACGCTGCCCGCGGGCATGCACCTGGTGCAGGTGCAGGACCAGCCGGCCGCCGTGGCGGCCTCGGTCAACGAGTTCGTGAAGGTGCTGATCGAGGCGGTGGTGATCGTGCTCGCGGTGAGCTTCCTGGCGCTGGGCCTGCACCGGCGCCCCGGCGGCCGGGGCCTGCGCCGCTACGTGCTGGACATGCGGCCCGGCCTGGTGGTGTTCATCACCATCCCGCTGGTGCTGGCGATCACCTTTCTGGCGATGAACCACTACGGCATCGGCCTGCACAAGATCTCGCTGGGCTCGCTCATCATCGCCCTGGGCCTGCTGGTGGACGACGCCATCATCGCCGTCGAGATGATGGTGCGAAAGCTGGAGGAGGGCTACGACATGGTGCGCGCGGCGACCTTCACCTGGGACGCCACCGCCATGCCCATGCTCACGGGCACGCTGATCACGGCCGCGGGCTTCCTGCCCATCGGCCTGGCCCAGTCGGTGACGGGCGAATACACCTTCGCCATCTTCGCGGTCACGGTGATCGCGCTGCTCGTTTCCTGGGTGGTGGCGGTGCTGTTCGTGCCCTACCTGGGCGTGAAGCTGCTGAAGATCAAGCCCAAGGTGGACGCAGAGCCGCACGAGGTGTTCGACGGCCCCTTCTACCAGCGCTTCCGCCGCGCCGTGGACTGGTGCGTCGAGCACCGCTGGCTGACCATCGGCGCCACGGTCCTCACCTTCGTGCTGGGCCTGGCGGGCATGGGCCAGGTGCAGCAGCAGTTCTTCCCCGACTCGAGCCGGCCCGAGATCCTGGTCGACATCTGGCTGCCGGAGGGCAGCAGCATCCGCGCCATGGACGAGGTGGCCGAGCGCGTGGAGCAGCGCTTGCTGAAAGAGCCCGGCGTGAAGGCCGTGACCACCTGGGTGGGCTCGGGCGTGCCGCGCTTTTACCTGCCGCTGGACCAGATCTTTCCGCAGAGCAACGTGGCCCAGTTCATCGTGCTGCCCGGCGGCCTGAAGGCCCGCGAGCGCATCCGCCGCGACCTGCCGGCGCTGCTGGCCGCCGAGTTTCCCGAGGTGCGTGCCCGCGTGAAGCTGCTGCCCAACGGGCCGCCGGTGCCGTATCCCGTGCAGTTCCGCGTGGTGGGCGACGATCCGGTGGTGCTGCGCGGCCTGGCCGACGAGGTCAAGCGCGCGATGGCGCACAACCCCAACGCGCGCGGCGTGAACGACAACTGGAACGAGGCCGTCAAGCAGATCCGCCTGGAGGTGGACCAGGCCAAGGCGCGCGCGCTGGGCGTGAGCAGCGCCAGCATCGCGCAGGCGGCGCGCACCATCCTCGTGGGCAGCACCGTCGGCCAGTACCGCGAGGGCGACGAGCTCATCGACATCGTGCTGCGCCAGCCGCTGGAAGAGCGCGACACCATCACCGACCTGGCCAACGCCTACCTGCCCACCGCCAGCGGGCAGGCCGTGCCCCTGCTGCAGGTGGTGCGCGTGAACTTCGGCTGGGAGCCGGGCGTCATGTGGCGCGAGAACCGCGAATACGCCATCACCGTGCAGAGCGACGTGGTGGAGGGTCTGCAGGGCGCCACCGTCACCGTGCAGCTGCAGCCCCGGCTGCAGGAGATCCAGCGCCGCTGGCTGAGCGAAGGCCTGGGTGGCTACCGCATCGAGGTGGCCGGCGCGGTGGAGGAAAGCAGCAAGGGATCGGCCTCCATCGCCGCGGGCGTGCCGCTGATGCTGTTCATCGTGTTCACGCTGCTCATGGTGCAGCTGCAGAGCTTCAGCCGCGCGATGCTGGTGTTCCTGACCGGCCCCATGGGCATGGCCGGCGTGGCCGGTGCCCTGCTGCTGCTCAACCGGCCGTTCGGCTTCGTGGCGTTGCTGGGCGTGATCGCGCTGATGGGCATGATCCAGCGCAACTCGGTGATCCTCATCGACCAGATCGAGCAGGACCGCGCGCGCGGCGTGCCGGCCTGGGACGCGATCGTGGAAGCCGCCGTGCGCCGCATGCGGCCCATCGTGCTGACGGCCGCGGCGGCGGTGCTGGCCATGATCCCGCTGTCGCGCAGCGTGTTCTGGGGGCCGATGGCCGTGGCCATCATGGGCGGCCTGATCGTGGCCACGGTGCTCACGCTGCTGGCGCTGCCGGCGATGTACGCGGCCTGGTTCCGGGTGAAACGACCGCAGGCGGCCTGATGCCGTGGCCGTGGCCGCGGCAGGCACTGGCCATGCATGCGGCGCGGGGCTTGACGGGCCGGGCTTGCCGCGTCAATACTTTCCTTTTTTGGAAACTATTGACGCCGCCATGCCCCACCCGACGCTGCACTACCACCCGCTGTCCTCCTACTGCCACAAGCTGCTGATCGCGCTCGACGAGTTGGGCGTCGAGGTCGACAAACGCCTGCTGAACCTGGGCGATCCCGCGCAGCGCGAGGCCTTCCTGGCGCTCTGGCCGCTCGGCAAGATGCCGCTGCTGGAGGACCAGGGCCGGGTGATGGCCGAGACCAGCATCATCATCGAGCACCTGCAGCGCCGCCATGCACCGAGTGGGCGGGCGCTCATCCCCGCCGATCCCGAGCAGGCGCTCGAGGTGCGCCTGTGGGACCGTCTGTTCGACCAATACGTGATGACGCCCATGCAGGCCTTCACGGCCGACCTGTTGCGCCCCGAGGCCCAACGCGACCCGCTGAACGTGGCCCAGGCGCGCGAAGCGCTGCTGAAGTCTTACGCGCTGATCGACAGGCACCTGCAGGGCCGCCGGTGGGTGGCCGCCGATGGCTTCAGCATGGCCGATTGCGCGGCGGCGCCAGCCCTGTTCTACGCGGTGACCTACGTGCCGCTGCCTGAGGACCACGCCCGCCTGGCGGCGTACTTTGAACGCCTCATGGACCGCCCATCGGTGGCGCGCACCGTGGATCAGGCGCGGCCTTTCTTCCAGTTCTACCCGGGGCGCGCCGGCCTGGCGCGGCGCTTCTTCGAGCCGCAGGGGCGCTGAGATGCCCACGCGCATCGAACCGGCGCAGTTGGACCGCCTGTTTTTCGCGCTGTCCGATGCAACCCGCCGCGACATGCTCGCCCGGCTGGGATCGGGCCCGGCATCGGTGAGCGAGTTGGCCGAGCCCCTGGGCATCGCACTGCCTTCGGCGGTGAAGCACCTGGCGGTGCTGGAGCAAGGCGGTTTCGTCGCCTCCCGCAAGTCGGGGCGCGTGCGGACCTACCAGGCCGACCCGGCGGCGCTTGACGCCATGCAGGCCTGGGTCGAGCGGCACAAGGCCATGCTGCACGCGCAGTTCGACCGGCTGGATGCCTATCTCAAGACACGCGAAGAAAAGACCCGCCCATGACGACGCCGCCCAGTGCCCACACCGACTTCGTCATCGAACGCCGCTTTGCCGTGCCGCCCGGCGCGGTGTTCCAGGCCTGGGCCGACCCGCAGGCGCGGCGCCTCTGGTCCGACTGCCACGGCGAGTGCGGCAGCGAACAGCGGTTCGACTTCCGCCCCATGGGGCACGAGACGCATCGCGTGGTGCATGCCGACGGACGGACGCAGACCATCGAGCGCGTGTACTTCGACATCGTGGTCGATCGGCGCATCGTGTTCGGCTATGACATCCGGCTCGACGCCAGGCCGCTGTCGGTATCGCTGGTGACGGTGGAGTTCTTCGCGGCGGGCCGAGGCGCGCGCATGGTCTATACGGAACAGCTGGCGTACCTGGACGGACACGAGGACCGCGCCCGGCGCCTGCAGGGGACGCAGGAAGGACTGGACCGTCTGGTGCTGCTGCTGTCACCGCAGGAGCGGGCGTCATGAACCAGCGGCCGGCGAGTCCGCAAGACGCCCCGCCCGAAGCCCCCGGGCTGACCGCGGCCGAGGCGGCCCGGCGCCTGGCACAGGAGGGCCCCAACGCGCTGCCGGGCGGTGAGCGCCACACCCTGCTGGCGATCGCGCGGGAGACCTTGCGCGAGCCGATGTTCCTGTTGCTGCTGGCCGCGGGCCTGCTGTACCTGGCGCTCGGCAATCTGCAGGAGGGCCTGACGCTCCTGGGCTTCGTGGTCGTCACGCTGGCGCTGACCCTGTACCAGGAGGGCCGCACGGAGCGCGCCATCGAGGCGCTGCGCGAGCTCACCAGCCCGCGCGCGCTGGTCATCCGCGACGGGCAGCCGCAGCGCATCGCGGGCCGCGAGGTGGTGCGCGGCGACCTCCTGGTGCTCAGCGAGGGCGACCGCGTCCCCGCCGACGCCTGGCTGCTGACGGCCGACAGCGTGCAGGTCGATGAGTCGCTGCTCACGGGCGAATCCGTGCCGGTCGGCAAGCGCCAGGCCCGTGCCGAAGAAGGGGCCGATCCCGACGCGCCCGCGTCGGCGCGCACCGCCCCCGGTGGCGACGACCAGCCGATGGTGTACGCCGGCACGCTGATCGTGCAGGGGCACGCGATGGCGCGCGTCGCGGCGACCGGCGCGCGCAGCGCGATTGGCCGCATTGGCGAGGCGCTGGGCACGCTGGCCAGCGAGCGGACCCCGCTGCAGCGGCAGACGGACCGGCTGGTGCGTCGCCTGGCCCTGCTGGCCTTGCTGTTCAGCCTGGCGCTGGTGCTCATCCTGGGCGCGTCCAAGGGCGACTGGCTGCAGGCGCTGCTCGCCGGCATCGCGCTGGCCATGGCCATGCTGCCCGAGGAGTACCCCGTGGTGCTGACCGTGTTTCCCGCCCTCGGGGCGCGCCGCCTGTCGAAGGAGGGCGTGCTGACGCGGCGGCTCACCGCGATCGAAACGCTCGGGGCCACCACGGTGTTGTGCGCCGACAAGACCGGCACCCTGACCGAGAACCGCATGACGGTGACGCACCTGGTGGCGGGCGGACCCGCGGTCAGCGAGCGCCTGGTGCTGGACCCGCTGGCCGACGGCGAGCTGCCGGAGGCTTTCCACGGCCTGGTCGAGGTGGCGATTCTGGCCAGCGAGATCGATCCCTTCGACCCGATGGAGAAGGCCTTCCACCGCCTGGGCCAGCGCTTCCTCGCCCACACCGAGCACCTGCACCGGGACTGGCGCTTGGTGCAGACCTATGCCCTGACGCCGGCGCTGCGCGCCATGTCCCACGTCTGGGCCGATGGCAGCGACGGTGCCCGCACGGTGGTGGCCAAGGGCGCGCCGGAAGCGGTCGTCGACCTGTGCCACCTGGGCCCGGCGGACAGGCAGCGCATCGCCGCCGCGGTCGATGCGCTGGCCGCCCAGGGGCTGCGCGTGCTGGCGGCGGCCCGCGGTGTGGTGGCCGGGCACGAACTGCCCACCCACGAGCACGGCTTCGACTTCGAGTTCGTGGGCTTGCTCGGGCTGGCCGATCCGGTGCGGGCCGAGGTGCCGGCCGCCGTGGCCGAGTGCCGTGCCGCCGGCATCCGTGTGGTGATGATCACCGGCGACTACCCGGTGACGGCGCGCGCCATCGCCCGCCAGGCCGGCCTGGCCGACGGCGGCGCGGGCGTGCTGTCGGGCGATGAGATCGCCACGCTCAGCGACCAGGCCTTGCGTGAGCGCATGGCCGAGGTCAGCGTGTGCGCGCGCATTGCCCCCGAACAGAAGCTGCGCATCGTCCAGGCGCTCAAGGCACGCGGCGAGGTCGTGGCGATGACCGGCGACGGCGTGAACGACGCGCCCGCGCTGCGGGCGGCGCATGTCGGCGTGGCCATGGGCGGGCGCGGCACCGACGTGGCGCGCGAGTCGGCGTCTTTGGTGCTGGTCGACGACAACTTCGCGGCCATCGTGCGCGCGGTGCGGCTCGGGCGCCGCATCTTCGACAACCTGCGCAAGGCCATGTCGTACATCCTCGCGGTGCATGTGCCGATCGCGGGCATGGCCCTGCTGCCGGGGCTGCTGGGCTGGCCGGCGCTGCTGTATCCGATGCACATCGCGCTGCTCGAACTGGTCATCGACCCGGCCTGTTCCCTGGCGTTCGAGAACGAGCCGGCCGAGCGCCGGGTGATGCAGCGCCCCCCTCGGCGGCCCGAGGCGCCGCTGTTCGGTGGGGCGACGCTGTGGCTCGCGCTGCTGCAAGGCCTGGGCGTGCTGGCCGCGGTCCTGCTGGCCTTCGCCTGGGCCCGTGGGTCGATGGCGGAGGAGCAGGCGCGGGCTTTCGCGTTCGCAACGCTGGTGACCGGCAATCTCGCGCTCATCCTGTCGAACCGCTCCGCCAGCGGCTCGTTGTGGGCCTCCCTGCGCACCCCGAACCGCACGCTGTGGTGGGTCATCGGCGCGGGGCTGGCGCTGCAGGCGCTGGCGCTGTACCTGCCCTGGGCGGCGGGCGTGCTGCGTTTCGCGCCGCTGGCCCCGCTCGAACTGGCCGCGGCCGTGGCTGGTGGCCTGGCGAGCGTGGTCTGGTTCGAGGTGATCAAGTGGGTGCGCCGGCGAGCGCCCGACCCGGGCCCGCCCGCCCCCCGTGCCGGACAAGGTGTCGGGCCACCGGGGTGACGGCGCCCGGCGCAGCTGCTATGGTTGTCGGGGTAGGAGGTTCATGCGTGAAGATCCTGATCGCGGCCGATGGCAGCGCTTGCACCAAGCGTTTGCTGGCCTTCATCGCGGCCCACGACGAATGGCTGGGCCCGCAGCACCGCTACACGGTGCTGCATTGCGTGCCGGCGATTCCCCACCGCGCGGCGGCCTTTGTGGGCAAGCCGCAGGTGCAGGCCCTGTACCGCGACGACGCCGAGACGGTGCTCAGGCCGATACGGACGTTCCTGAATCGGCATTTGCAGGGTGTCGCCTTTGTCCACCGGGTCGGTTCCCCCGGATCGACCATCGCCAAGTTCGCCAGCGAGCGCCGGTTCGATCTGGTCATGATGGGCACCCACGGCCATGGCGCGATGGCCGGGCTGGTGATGGGGTCGGTGGCGACGAAGGTGATGTCCTTGTGCCGCACGCCGGTGCTGCTGGTGCGCTAGCTGTTGAGTCTCAGGCCCCGCCTGGGCTTCACCTGCTCATCCCATGGGGGAATGCAAGCGACCCCGAGAACGGTTCAGCTGCACCCGAGAGCTTCCTGACGGGTCGCTTCGCAAAGCCATGCACGCAAGGGAGCGAGGGTCTGCGCGCGGCCGAGGGGCGCATTCAGGCATTGATCCACCGGCGGTAGGCCCTGCGCCATGCCTTGCGCGCCTGAAACGATGGCAATCAGCTCGCGTGGGGCTTCGTTGGGCGAACCGTTCTGCCCATGGCCGTAGACAGCTCCCCCGGAATCACCGAAGCAGCTTCGGGTCCTTCGCCCTTTGGTTGGTGCTATGTAGACCAAGCCTCCGTCCAAGGCGGTGGGGCCGTCGTGGTGGCTCCATCCAACGATGGGGTTGCCGTCGTCCGCAATCTCTCGCCGGTCGGTGAGCCCGAATCCGAGTGTGGTGATCAAACCTGGGACCGATGGCTTGGATGGGAGCCGGGCAAAACGAGAAGGGGTGTCGGCAGGAAAACGCACCTTGACGACGGCAAGGTCGGGAACGGGAAAGGCGGCGCCGATGCCCTTGGCATCTGCCCAGGCCACGTCCGGATGAAATACGACCTCTCCTTGCGGAAAGCCGACGTGATAGCCGCAATCATTCGCGTGCGTCCAACACCTCATGAGATCGCGCGAGCGTGGCGTGTTCGCTTGTGCCGCGGCGTCTGACGGAATCAGGGCCAGCAATCCGTTCATGAGCGGTTCGGACGCCAACACTTTGCCTTCCCGACGGTCGCTTGCCGCTACGCAGTGGGCCGCGGTCACGATATACGTTGGCGACACGCGAACAAACGTGCAGTGTTTGACGATTTCGATGCCACCGCTTTTGAATGCAAGAACGCCGACTTCGCGAAAGCCTGTGGGGTCGTACAAGAGGTTCGTCGTGTTGTGAGTGGCATCGATCCGCCAGTCGACATCCTCGGCCGGCCGCCAGCAAGGCGCCCCATCGGGCATGCGGCCGCCCGCCACCAATTCACCACCAGGTGCCCCGCCCAGTCCGCCCTCGGGCACCGCGGTTCCTCCACCGGTCTGGCAGTTGGTGCAGCCCGCGTCGCCGATCTTCTTTTTCAAGCCTATGGGTGTTTGCACCCAAATGGAGTCCTTGATGGTCCTCGACCCCAGTACCCGAAACCACTGGTTTTCGTCGCTACTGACGCGGGCCGTCAACCAGGGATCGAGCGCTGCCACGCCGCGCAACCGTTCGGCCACGCGTCCTGGCTCATAGGGGGGCGCGGCGGTCGAGGGCCTCGCGCCAGTGGTCCATTCGCTGCGATCCGGCCACACCTGCCGGGTCACGCCAGTGCCGAATGGCCCGCGGGTACCCGCGGCGTCACCCAGGACCAACGGGAATTCACTGGGCGGGGCCCATGGGCCCGGCGATCCTCTGTCCGACCCGATCCGGCCCGAATACCCCCGCAAGGCGATGGACGAGGTTTCGCTGGTAGGTGGCTTCATGGCAGCGGCGATTGCCGATGCAAGGGCCGCGGCAACAGCGTCGGCGCTGGGCGGGGAGGTGCCGAGGCTTGCTGCTGTCTGGGGAGGGCACCGCGGCAAGGCATGGCTGGCCGAGGCAAGGACCATCAGCGCGGCGGTGATCGCCCAGGGCCGGAAATCAGGTGGTCGCATGGACACCTCGCGCGCCTAGGATGCCGGACTCGGCGCCGGGTCGATGGTTTTGGGTACGGACTGCGGCTGATGGAAGTTGGCTTCCCCAGGTGGGGGTGACCGCGACATCTCACCTGTTTCAAGGTTAACCCGCCACCGGATACCGCGGTAGCCAATGGCGATAGGGCGCTCATAGGTTGCGCGCAGGGCCACATCGCCAGTGGAGGCGGCCAACACCTGGGCGGTGACGCCCGGTGCGGGCTGGCTGGGCACGGATCTCCACTGCGCCAGCGAAGCATCGCGCAGTGCTTGGGCGGCGGACGAGGCACTGGCGGGTGTCGAGGTGTCTTTGTTGGCCGGGCCGTTGGCGCCGTCCGAAGCGCTCGTCGCGGTGGGTGTCGCGGGCGCCCCCGATGCTGGGGCGACGTCGATCGCTGCGCCGGCCTGATCCGAGGCATGAAGTGAAACGTCGAATGTTCGAACGACGTACAGCTCCGTCACCAGCGTGAGATCAACCAGCCGCTGGGAGGCATCCTGGTTGCCGGCGGCCGCGAAACGCAGCCACGCGAGTTCGATCGGATTGATTTTTGTCGTCGCCTGGGGTTCTTGCGACATCATGACCCAGTGCCTGGCGAAGGGTTCAAGCGCGACCCTTGCTGGAAGTCCATAGCTTTCACCCGCGGACACAGAAACCGTGGCGCTTCTCGCGGACGACGCGCCAGCGCGGACCGCGACGGCATATACATCCGGCGGCAGGTAGGCACCCAGCTGAGCGGAGTTCACCTGGGCACGGACAAACAAGGGAAAGGCGACCTGCCTCAAGAGATCACCGGTCCGCCCGCCATTGCAGCCTGCCGATGGCACTGGCATGCCGCTCGATGTGTTGCCGGAAGCCGTCTCGACGGTGCGGGCGGGGAATCGATTGCGTTCAGCGTAGTGCCGGTCCAGTTCGGCTTTCATGTTCACATGGGCGTGAAACGATCCGATCGGCACATATCCCGTGGGATCGGACAGCGGCTTCTGTGGGTCGGCGCTGACCGGGCTGACGAACAGGTCGCCCACGCAGACGTCTTCGCGTGGCGGGAACATGGGATATATGCCAAGTTCGCGCAGATTCGTGGACCAATCACGAACCACGAACCCGGGTTTGCTGGCGCTGCAGCCGACCAGCAAGATGGACGACAAAGCAAACGCGCACACGGTGCGACTAGGCATCATGGATGTCTCTCCTGGGATCACACACTGTCGGCGTCGCTGCGGCTCTGTTGGCGACAGAAAGCAGCGAATATTCAGTCCGTGTCGCGGAGCGCCACTCGGTTGGAGGGAGCGTGGCGCCATGAAATCTGCGGAAAATTCTGTCGGAAACAGTTTGTAGCGAACATCCCACGCTTTGAGGATGAGTCGCCTGCGTCGACGAGCGGCGTCGAGGTGGCCCACTCGGCCCGGCAGTGGCGTCTATTTCTCTTGAACGACCAGGCGCTTCTTCCTTCCCGACGCGCCCGTCTTGATGCCCACCTCGGCCTTGGCGCAGCCGAAGCGCCTGGCCACCAGCGCGATCAGCTCCTCGTTGGCCTTGCCATCCACCGGCGGCGACTTCAGGCGGGCGGTCCAGGTGCCGTCGCCGTTGTCCACCAGCTCGCTCACGCGCGCGTTGGGCTTCACCTGCACCTCGATGATGCGAGTCGCCACGGGCCTGGCCGCTCCGTTCAGATCGTGCGGTTGCGCGCCAGCGGTGGGTTGGCCTCGAAGTACTTCACGATGCCGCGCAGCAGGGCGTCGGCCAGGTCGTCCTGGTACTTCGGGTCGCGCAGGCGGCGTTCCTCGTCGGGGTTGCTGATGAAGGCGGTTTCCACCAGCACGCTGGGGATGTCGGGCGCGCGCAGCACGGCGAAGTTGGCGTGCTCCACCTGGGGCTTGTGCAGCTTGCCCAGGCGGCCCACCTCGCCCAGCAGCTTGGTGCCGATCTTGCGGCTGTCGTTGATCTGGGCCGTGGTGCTCATGTCGAGCAAGGCGCGCTGGATGGTGGCGTCCTTGGCGCGCACGTTCAGGCCTCCCACCAGGTCGGCCTTGTTCTCCTTGTCGGCGATCCAGCGCGCCGCGGCCGAACTGGCGCCGCGCGTGCTCAGCGCGTAGACGCTGGCGCCCTGAGGCCGGGCGTTGTAGAAGGCGTCGGCGTGGATGCTGATGAACAGGTCGGCGCGCACGCGCTGGGCCTTGGCCACGCGGATCTGCAGCGGCACGAAGAAGTCGGCGTCGCGCGTCATGAAGGCGCGCATGGGGTTGCCGTTGACGGTGGTGGCGTTGATGCGGTCGCGCAGCTTGCGCGCGATCTGCAGCACCACCTGCTTTTCCTGCGTGCCCTTGGGGCCGATGGCGCCGGGGTCTTCACCGCCGTGGCCGGGGTCGAGCGCCACGATGATGAGGCGTTCGGTGGGGGCCTGCCTGGCGCCCCCACCGGGGCGTTGCTTGCTCGGGCCAGGCGGCAGCGGGGCCTTGGCCACGGGCGGTGGAGTGGACGGGGTGTCGGCCGGGGTTTCGGGCGGCGGCGCCTCGCCGCGCTGGCTGCGCGCGATCAGATCGCCCAGCGGGTCGGGCTGGGTGCGGGCCAGGCCCTCGGTTTCCTTGCCCAGCAGGCGCGCGGCGCGCTCGCTGGCGGCCTTGTCGGCCTGGGACTGCTGCTCCACCAGCTGCAGCAGCGGGTCGGGCGGGGCGCTGGGGTAGAGGTCGAACACCAGGCGGTGCTGGTAGGCCGCCACGGGCTGCAGGTTGAAGATCTGCGGCTTGATCGGGTGCTTGAGGTCGATCACCAGGCGCACCACGTTGGGCGCGTTCTGGGCCACGCGCAGGCCGGCGATGTTGGGGTCGTCGGACTTGAGCTGGCCCACCAGCTCACGCAGGCCGGGCAGCAGGTCCACGCCCTCGATGTCCACCGCCAGGCGCGGCGGGTCGTTGACCATGAAGGAGTTGGTCTTGAGCACCGCGTCGCTTTCGATGGTGACGCGCGTGTAGTCCTCGGCCGGCCACATGCGCACGGCCACGACCTTGGCGCCGCGGGCGAGGTGCGCGGTGCCCAGCAGCAGCACCAGGGTGCCGGCCTGCAGCAGCCTGCGGCGGGGCAGGGGGGGGTGATTCATCGGTCCCGTCATTGGACTGCGGCCAGCAGCAGCTGGCCGGCGGAGGTTCGGGCCTCGGCGCGCACCTGGCGCGCGTCGTCGTGCTCGGGGTCGGTGTTCATCGGGTCGGGCGTGATGTACAGGTCCAGGTCGATGGGGGGCAGGAAGCCCGCGGCGCGTTCGGGCCATTCGACGAGCTTGAGGCCGGGACTGGCGAACAGTTCCCGAAAGCCCGCTTCTTCCCATTCGCGCGGGTCGCTGAAGCGGTAGAAGTCGAAGTGCCAGATGGACAGCGCCTCGCCCGGCGGCATGAGGGGGCAGTCGATGGCGCTGTGCGGCTCGACCACGGCGTAGGTGGGGCTCTTGATGCGGCCGCTGACGCCGAGCGCGCGCAGCAGGTGGCGCACGAAGGTGGTCTTGCCGGCGCCGAGGTCGCCGTGCAGGGCCAGGGTGGCGTGGGCGACGGCGGGGCACAGGGCCAGGCGCTGGGCGAAGGCCTGGGTGTCGGCCTCGTGGGCCCAGCGGCCCTGCCAGGTGGCGGGCGCCGTTGCTACCATCGGCGCCCCATGAAGGCTGTGTTGGATGCTGCTCAACTCGTCTCGCAGTTGCGTGCTTGGGGACGACAGCTTGGATTCTCCCAAATCGGGGTGGCCGGGGTGGATCTGAGCGCCGCAGAACCGGGATTGATGGCCTGGTTGTCGGCTGGATGCCACGGTGAGATGGCCTACATGGCCGCGCACGGCCTCAAGCGCGCCCGCCCGGCCGAGCTGGTGCCCGGCACGCTGAGCGTGATCACCGCGCGCATGGACTACCTGCCGCGCGACGCGGCACCCGACTGGGTGGCACAGGAATGGGCCCGCCTGCAGCGCCCCGGCGAGGCCATCGTCTCGCTCTACGCGCGGGGGCGGGACTACCACAAGGTGTTGCGATCGCGCCTGCAGCGGCTGTCCGAGCGCCTCGCGGGGGCCGTCGGCCCATTCGGCCACCGCGTGTTCACCGACTCCGCCCCCGTGCTGGAGGTGGAGCTGGCGGCGCGCAGCGGCATCGGCTGGCGCGGCAAGCACACGCTGACGCTGCACCGCGAGGCGGGCTCCATGTTCTTCCTCGGCGAGATCTACGTGGACCTGGCCCTGCCCCCCTGCGAGCCGGTGACGGAGCACTGCGGCAGCTGCAGCGCCTGCATCGACGTCTGCCCCACCCAGGCCATCACCGGTCCGCGCCGCGTGGACGCGCGGCGCTGCATCAGCTACCTCACCATCGAGCACGCCGGGCCCATCCCGGTCGAGCTTCGCCCGGCCATGGCCAATCGCATCTATGGCTGCGACGACTGCCAGCTGGCCTGCCCCTGGAACAAGTACGCCCAGCGCTCGCCGCTGCCGGACTTCGATCCGCGCGAGGGCCTGGGCGGCGCCACGCTGATCGAGCTGTTCGCCTGGGGCGAGGACGAGTTCCTGCGCCGCACCGAGGGCAGCGCGATCCGCCGCATCGGGCACGAGCGCTGGCTGCGCAACCTGGCGGTGGGCCTGGGCAACGCGCTGCGGGCCACCGGGGACGAGGCCGTGCGGCGGGCCTTGCGGGCGCGCGCCGAGGACCCCAGCGCGCTGGTGCGCGAACACGTGGCCTGGGCGCTGGCGCAGGGCTGATAAGGGGTCAGCCACCCGGCAGGTTGTCTTGCAGCCGGTCGAGCAGGGCGAGCAGGGTGGCGCGCTCCTGCGCGCTGAGTCCGGCCGTCAGGGCCTTCTCGAAGCGGGCGCGGTGCTGCTGCAGGCGGCGCTGCAGGGCCTGGCCGGCGGGGGTCAGGCGCAGGCGCTGGACGCGGCCATCGGCCGGGTCGGCCTGGCCCTGCAGCAGGCCGCGTTCGTGAAGGCCCTTCACCAGGCGCGCGATCTGCGCCTTGTCACGCCCGGCGTGCTGCACCAGGTCGCTCTGGGTGTGGCCCTCGTGGAGCGCGAAGTAGTTGAGGCAGCGGGCCTCCATCGGGTTCAGGCCCTCGGCGTCCTCGCGCAGGGCCTGCTGCAGGTGGCGGCGAAGGCCGTGCATGACGGCGTGCAGCCGGTCGGTCACATCGGTGGTCGTGGGGCGGGTCATGATGTCCACATGGTTGATGTGGTCAACCAGTTCGGGGAATGATCGTTGTTATTGTCAACTAAAAAGGCCCTTGTGACCATCTCTACCCCGTCTTCCCTGAGCGTGGAGCGTGTGCGCCACGCGCTGAAAGTGCGCCGCCTGCGGGTGAGCGACATCCGGCGCCTGGGCGCGAACTTCCTGCGCCTGCGCCTCTCGGGCGACGGGCTGGGCGATTTCGTCAGCGCCTCTTTCGACGACCACCTCAAGCTCATGCTGCCCGCGCGGGCCGGCGCGCCGCTGGTGCTGCCCGCGCCCGGTCCGGACGGCCTGGCCCTGCCGCCGGGCGCCGAGAAACCCCGGATGCGCGACTACACGCCGCGCGCCTTCGACGCCGCCGCCGGCTGGCTGGACATCGAGTTTCTGCTGCACGGCGACGGCGCGGCCAGCGAATGGGCCGCCGGCGCCCGGGTGGGCGACGAGGTCGGCGTGGGCGGGCCGCGCGGCTCCTTCGTGGTGCCCACGGGGTTCGATTGGCACCTGCTGGTGGGCGACGAGACCGCCTTGCCGGCGATCTCGCGGCGCCTCGAGGAACTGCCCGAGGGCGCGCGCGTGCTGGTGGTGGCGCAGACCGCCGATGCAGCCGACCGCCGCGGCTTCGGGGGGCGGGCGCTGGCCGAGGTTCGTTGGGTCCGGGCCGATGCCGCCGACGCGCTGGCGCGCGAGGTGGCCGCGCTCACGCTGCCCGCCGGCGAGGGCTTCGCCTGGGCCGCGGGCGAGGCCGCCAGCATGGCCGCCGTGCGCCAGGCCCTGGTGCAGGGCCATGGCCTGGACAAGGCGCGCGTGCGCGCCTCGGCCTACTGGAAGCGCGGCAGCGCGGGCCACCACGAAACCCTGTGAGCGCGCGCCGGCGCGGGCGCGCGCTCAGCCCGTCGCGTAGCGCACCCGCAGCTCGCGCTTGAGCAGCTTGCCGCTGGGATTCTTGGGCAGGGCGTCGGTGAACAGCACGCGCTTGGGCGCCTTGAAGCCGGCCATGTTCGCGTTGCAGTGCGCGATGACCTCGTCCTCGCTGAGCGACTGGCCGGCCTTGACCACCACCACCGCCGTCACGGCCTCCACCCACTTGGCGTCGGGCAGGCCGATCACCGCGACCTCGCTCACCGCGCCCAGGCGGTAGATCATTTCCTCGACCTCGCGGCTGGCCACGTTTTCGCCGCCGGTCTTGATCATGTCCTTCTTGCGGTCGACGATGGTGATGTAGCCCTCGGCGTCGATGGTGGCGAGGTCGCCACTGTGGAACCAGTCGCCGGAGAAGCTGGCGGCGGTTTTTTCGGCGTCGTTGAAGTAGCCCAGCATCAGGTGCGGCGAGCGGTGCACCACCTCGCCCACCTCGCCGGGCATGACGTCTTCCATCAGTTCGTTGACGACGCGCGTCTCCACGTTGAGCACCGCCTTGCCGCAGGAGCCGGGCTTGCGCAGCTGGTCCTCGGGGCCAAGCATCGTGGCCAGCGGCGCGATCTCGGTCTGGCCGTACAGGTTCCACAGCCGCACCGCCGGCAGGCGCGCGGCCAGTTCCTTGAGCACCTCCACCGGCATGATGGACGCGCCGTAGTAGCCCTTGGCCAGGGTGGTCAGGCGCGCGGCGTCGAAGGCCGGCGAGCGCAGCAGGGCGATCCACACCGTGGGCGGGGCGAAGAAGCTGGTGATGCGGTGCTTCTCCAGCAGGTTCAGCAGGTGGTCGGGCACGGGCTTGCCCGTGATGACGTTGCTGCTGCCGATGTAGATGGCCGGGCCGAAGAACACGTCGAGCTGGGCGCAGTGGTACAGCGGCAGGGCGTGCAGGGCGACGTCGGCTTCGGCGATCTCGGCGTTGATCACGCAGCTCACGTACTGCCACAGCACGGCGTCGTGCGTGAGCATGGCGCCTTTGGGCATGGACTCGGTGCCGCTGGTGTAGACGATCTGCGCCAGGTCGGTGCTTTGCAGACCCACCTCGGGCAGCGGGTCCGCGCAGGCCGCGAGGTGGTCGAAGCGGTGCATGGCGGCGTCGGGCTCGCTGGGGTCTTCGCTGGGCAGCCAGATGAAGCGCTCCACGGCGGTGTCCTGCGCGGCGGCGGCGCGCGCCAGCTCGGCCAGGCCGCTGTCGGTGGCCAGGGTCTTGGCGCCGGCGTGGCGAAGGATGTAGGCGACCTCGTCGGCCTTGAGCATGAAGTTGATGGGCACCAGCACCGCGCCCCGGCGCGCGATGGCAAAGCGCAGCGCCGCGAAGCCATGCGAGTTGCGCGCCAGCACGGCCACGCGGTCGCCTTCCTCGACGCCGAGCTGGGCCAGGCCGGCCGCCAGGCGCGTGACCAGGGCGTTGAAGTCGGCGTAGCTCCAGCGCGTGTCGCCGCAGGCGATGGCGAGCTTGTCGGGCAGGCGCTGGGCGGTGCGGTGCAGCGCGTCGGCGATGGTCTGGCGGCGCACCACGGGTGCGATGGCGGTGGTCATTCTCGGTGTCTCCTGGTAAACGGGCGGCGGCAACAGGCTTCGATTGGAGCGGCCGCCCGCGGCTTGGCCATCGGCGTTTTCACCATGTTGTCGCCGGCGCGACCCCGGTTTTCTCAGCTTGAGACACGCGGGCCCGACGCCGGCGCTGGCTATCATGCGCCGCATGCGTGGCATCACCTCCAACGTGGACCAGGGCTTTCGGCGCCAGACGCGGCTGCGCCGCGCCCAGGTGGTGGCCTGGTGGCACACGCTGCAGATGGGCGCGCAGATCATGGTGCTGATGCTCTCGCCCAGCAGTTACACGGGCGGGCGGGCGCGCACGGTGCTGTCGCACCTGGTGGTGGCGGTGCTGCCGCTGCTGCCCTGGTTCCTGGTGCTGTCGGCGCTCATCAGCCTGGTCATCATCCGCATCGTCACGGCCACGGCCGGCAGCTATGGGCTGTCGCAGTACGCGCTGGAGGTGCTGGTGCGCACCCTGGTGCTGGAGCTGATCCCGCTGTTCGCGGCCCTGTTCGTGGCGCTGCGCCACGCCATGCCGGGCGCCGAACTGCTGCGCCACCAGCTGGACCAGCGCCAGCGCGCGGGCGGGCGCATTCCCGGCATCGCCGGCCTGGCCGGCACCCTGCTGCCGCGTGCCCTGGCCAGCGTGCACGCCGTGGTGCTGCTGGCCGCGCTGTCGGGCGTGGTGGCCCTGGTGCTCACCTATCTGATGGTGCATGGGCTGTCGCCCTGGGCGGTGCCGTCCTACACCTACGACGTCGGGCGCGTGTTCAACTCGGTGGTCTCGCTGATCTTCGTGCTCAAGACCGCGTTTTTCAGCCTGGCGGTGGCCGTGGTGCCGCTGGCCGCCGCGGCCGAACCCGACGAGCACGGCCGCTACGTGGCGCGCAGCGAGATGGTGGAGTTCGCGCGGCTGTTCTCCGTGCTGTTGATGGTCGAGATCGGATCCCTGGTGGGCAACTACTACTGAACGCATGAACGAACACGAGCGATCGCCCGCATCCGAGGAACCCCTGGTGCCCGAGCCACCGCCCGTGCGCGGTCTGGAGTTCAAGGCCGCGCTGCTGATGGCGCTGACCCTGCTGCTGGTGGTGGGCTCGGCGCTGTACGTGATGTTCGCGCGCGGTGTGTTCGAGCCCACGCAGCGCGTGGTGCTGATCGCCGACGATGCCGAGGGTGTCACCGTGGGCATGGACATGACCTTCGCCGGCTTTCCCATCGGCCGCGTCACGCGCGTGGAGCTGGCCCCTGACGGCAACGCGCGCATCCTGATCGACGTGCGCGAGCGCGACGCCAAGTGGCTGCGCACCTCCAGCATCTTCACCATGGAACGCAGCCTGGTGGGCGGCACGCGCATCCGCGCCTTCAGCGGCGTGCTCGACGACCCGGCGCTGCCCGACGGCGCCGAACGCACCGTGCTGCGCGGCGACGCGGCGGCCGAGATCCCGCAGATCACGGCGGCGGCGCGCTCGCTGCTGGACAACCTCAACGCCATCACGCGCGAGGACGCGCCGCTGCAAGGCACGCTGGCCAACCTGCGCGCCACCACCGAGAAGCTCAATGGCCCGCGCGGCGCCATGGGCGTGCTGGTGGGCAACGAGGCCGATGCGAAGCAGCTCAGCCAGGCCATCGAGCGCAGCAACGCGCTGATCGCGCGCGCCGACGCCCTGGCCACCCGCCTGGACAGCCTGGTGGCCAACGCCGACCGGCAGGTTTTCGGCCAGGGCGCCAAGCCCGGCGAGGGCAGTGTGGTGGGCGATGTGCGCGCCACCGTGGTGCAGATGAACGGCCTGCTCGAGCAGGCGCGGGGTAGCCTGCAGAAGCTGGACGCCGTGCTGGTGGAGGCCCAGGGCGTGGCCAGCAACGCGCGCGAGGCCACCACCGACCTGGGCCCCTTGCGCGCCGACGTGGAAAGCAGCCTGCGCAAGATCGACGGCCTGATCGACGACATCAACCGCAGGTGGCCGTTCGCGCGCGACACGGAGATCAAGCTGCCATGAGCCGGGCCGTGGTTTCCCTGCTGCTCGCGCTGGCGCTCGCGGCCTGTTCCAGCGGACCGCCCACCCCGGCCTGGCAGATGAGCGCGCGCAGCGGGCTCGACGCCGCCGCCCTGGCCTGGCTGGAAGGGCGCACCGCCACCGAGGCGGTGGAATTCACGCGGGCGCGCGCCGCCATCGCGCGCACCGGCCGCCTGGACCTGCTGGCGCGCGCCGAGTTGCACCGCTGCGCCTTGCGGACGGCCACCCTGGTGTTCGAGCCCTGCGCGGGCTTCGAGGCCCTGGCGGCCGACGCCACGCCCGAGGACGCGGCCTATGCGCGCTACCTGGCCAACCGCTTGCGGCCGGGTGACGCCGAGCGCCTGCCGGCCGCGCACCGCGCCGCGCTCGCGGCGGCCGACCCGGTCGGCGCGCTGCGCGGCGTGCCGGACCCGGTGACGCAACTGGTGGCCGCCGGCGCCGCCCTGCAGCGCGGTCAGGCCAGCCCGGCGCTGGTGCAGCTGGCGGTGGACACCGCCTCGGCCCAGGGCTGGGCCCGGCCGCTGCTGGCCTGGCTGCTGGTGCAGCAGCGCGCGGCCCAGGCCGCTGGCGACACGGCCAGCGCCGAACGTCTGCAGCGGCGCATCGACGCGGTGGCGCCGCGCGGGCGCTGAACGCGGCGGGGCCGAATGGCCATGTGGTCTAGCGAATGGGGCCCGGTGCGGGGTCGAACCCTTGCGCCATGGTGTGACACTGAGAGAGGCCAATGCCTGAGCCCATCGGCTTCGGCTCCTTCAGTTCATGGGTACGGAGAGTGATTCATGGGTGCCATCAGCAACGCCATTCGCCACGTCGTCAAAGATTTCAGCAACAAGAACCGGGCCATGGGTCCGGAGGCTCGGGTCGCCGATCCCGAAAAATTCATCAACTTTGTTGTCGACCCCAAACGAGAAGACCGGTATGGGCGCGTGGCCTATAGCAAGAACGGTGGCGTGTTGACAACGCACAAGCGGTCGGTTCAGGCCGGGCTGCGCGCTTACCTCAAGAACCGGAGCAAGGGCACGGAAGAGCTGGGTTCCTTGAAGCTGGATTCCGAGCGCAAGGCCTTCGTGTACGCGCAGAGAAGTATTGCCAGGCAGTTCCAGAACCACCCTGATCCCCATGTGCGCGCGGCGGTGGAGTACATCCTCGGCAAGGATCAAGGGCGTGGTCAGGCCTGGGAGCGCTCAGCCTGGGAAAGAACGTGTTTCCGTATCACGCCCGAGCTGCGCGCGGCCAACCTGGCCATCCAGGGAGCGCTGCAGCAACAGGCCGCGGCAGCACAGCAGGCCGCTGCCTAGGGCGCGGGCGGCGTGTCGTCGCGGTCGTGGGCGCACGTCGATCACGGGACGTGCGCCCCCCTGGGAGCAAGGGCTTGGCCTGCGCGAGCGTTCATCGCCCCGTCAGTTCACCTTGCCGATGCGCTGCACCACGCTCTTCATGGCCGCGGCGTCGGCCTTCACGAAGGCGTCGAACTCGGCCGCGTCCTGGTACTGGAACTGCGTGCCGGCGGTGGTCATCACCTGGATGGTGCGCTCGTCGCGCGCCGCGGCGCGCGCGGCCTCGCGCAGCTTGTCGATCACCGGCTGCGGCGTGCCGGCCGGCGCGAACAGCCCGGCCCACTGCGAATAGCCGATGTTCACGCCCAGCTCCTTGAAGCTGGGCACGTCCGGCAGCAGGGCCAGGCGGCCTTCGCCCCAGTGCGCCAGCGCGCGCATGCGCCCGCTCTTGATGTGGCCCACGATGCTGGCCGGCCCGCTGGCCAGCGCGTCCACCTGGCCGCCCAGCAGGCCCACGATGGCCGGGCCCGCGCCGGTATAGGGCACGTGCAGCATGAAGCTGCCCGTGGCGGCCTTGAGCTGCTCCATCGGCACCTGCATGGTCCCGTAGTTGCCGGACGAGCCGAAGCTGACGCGCCCCGGGTTGGCCTTGGCGTAGGCGATGAACTCGGCGTAGGTCTTCCAGGGGCTGTCGGCACGCACCACCAGCACGGTGGGGTCGGCCGTCATGCGCGCGATGGGCGCCAGCTGGTTCACCTCGAACTGGGGCGGGCGGTTGAGGATGCGGTCGGCCTCTGGCAGCACCACCAGGGACGACAAGGCCATCAGCACGGTGTAGCCGTCGGCCGGGGCCTTGGCCACCTGCGCCATGCCGATGGCACCGCCCGCGCCGCCGCGGTTCACCACCACCACCGACTGGTTCAGGTGGCGCGCCATGGCCTCGGCCACGGGCCGGCCCACGGCGTCGGCCACGCCGCCGGGCGGGAAGGGCACCACCATGGTGATGGGCTTGCTCGGGAACGGGTCCTGTGCGAAGGCGGTGGCGGTGCCGCCCAGGCCGCCGAGTCCGAGGGCCGAGGCGCCCAGCAGGCGGTGGAAGTCGCGTCGTTGCATGCTGTCTGTCTCCTGTGGTGGTGGGGAAAGGGCGCGGGCTCAGGCAAAGCGGTTTTCGATGAAGCCGATGCCGTCGATCTCGACCCGCACCACGTCGCCGGCCTTCAGGAATTGCGGCGGGTTCAGGCCCATGCCCACGCCGGCCGGCGTGCCGGTGGCGATCAGGTCGCCGGGGTAGAGCGTGATGCCACGCGAGACGGTCTCGATCAGCGTGGGGATGTCGAAGATCAGGTCCTCCGTGCGGCCGTCCTGGCGCTGCTCGCCGTTGACCCAGCAGCGCACGCGCGTGTGCTGGCCATCCAGCTCATCGGCCGTGACGATCCAGGGGCCCATGGGGCAGAAGGTGTCGAAGCTCTTGCCCATGTCCCACTGCTGGTGGCGCATCTGCACGTCGCGCGCGGTCACGTCGTTGACGGCGGTGTAGCCCCAGACGTGCTTCATGGCATCGGCCTTGGCGATGTTCTTGCCACCGGTGCCGATGACCACGGCCAGTTCGGCCTCGTAGTCGATCTGCGACGAAATGGCCTCGCCGGGCAGGGTCACGGCGTCGGTGGGGCCGACCACGCACTCCGGCACCTTGGTGAAGACGATGGGCCACTGGGCCGGGTTGGCGTTGTTGTTCTTGAAGACCGAGCCCTGCAGTTCCTTGGCGTGCTCGTGGTAGTTGCGGCCCACGCACCAGAGGTTGCGCCGCGGCCGGGGGATGGGCGCTTCCAGCCGCACGGCCGACAGGGCGATGGGCTCGCCGCGGGTGGACGGCAGGGCCCGGCCCTCGGCCTGGGCCTCGACCAGGGCGAGGGCGCCGCGCTGGGCCTCGGCGGGCGACAGGTCGAAGGGGGTCACGGACCGGGCGTCGGCCGACACGAGGCCGACACGGCGTTGGCCCTCATGGGCGAAGGTGGCGATGCGCACGAAATCTCCTGATGGTTCAATTCAAGATACCAATAAATACCATTTGGTACCAGAACGGCAATGGTAGGGCGCCAGAGGATGAATCGACCGGGGGAATACCCTTGGGCCCGATCGGCTCGATGAATTGGTCTGGTTTGGTACAGTGCCGCGCATGAGCCTGTCCAACCAGTTGCACCAGAGCCTTCTCGACCAGGTCCAGAGCGGCCAGTGGCGCGCGGGCGATCGCCTGCCCACCGAGCGCGAGCTGTCCGAGCAGCACGGTGTGAGCCGCACCACGGTGCGCAAGGCGCTGCTCGCGCTCAAGCAACAGGGCCTGATCGAGCAGACCGTGGGCAGCGGTACCTACGTCACCGAGCAAGCCGGCGAGCGCCTGGGGCGCCGCGCCGCGCAGGACTCGTCGCGCACCACCAGCCCGGCCGAACTCATGGAGGCGCGCCTGGCGATGGAGCCGGCCATCATCGACATGGCCATACGCAACGCCAACGCGGCCGACCTGCAGCGCATGGACCGCTGCTGCGACGAGGCCGAGCGCGCGACCACGCTGGAGGCCTTCGAACATTGGGACGCCGAGCTGCACCAGGCCATCGCCGACGCCGCGCACAACAGCTTCGTGGCCAACGTGTTCGAGCTGATGAAGACCGTGCGCGCCCAGGGCGACTGGGGCCAGCTCAAGAAGAAGAGCGTGACGCCCGAGCGCCGCCTGGCCTACCAGGCCGAGCACCGCGAGATCGTGAACGCGCTGCGCGACCGCGACGCAGCGCGCGCGAAGGAGATGACGCGAGCGCACCTGTTGCGCGTGCGGCAGAACCTGCTGGGGTCCTGAGCGGGGCGAGGCCTCGGGGCGCGGGAATAATCCCGGCTTCTTCACGACGCCTTCGCTCATGGCAGATCCCGTCATCGTTCTCGGCGCCGGCATGGTCGGCGTGTGCACCGCGCTGCACCTGCGCCAGCGCGGCCACGCCGTCACCCTGGTCGACCGGCGCGGGCCTGGCCGCGAAACCTCCTACGGCAATGCCGGCATTATCCAGCGCGAGGCGGTGGAGCCCTACGCCTTCCCGCGCGACTGGGCCATGCTCGCGCGCGTGGCGCTCAAGCGCGGCGCCGACGTCAACTACCACCTGGGCGCCTTGCCCGCGCTGGCGGGGCCGCTGGGCCGCTACTGGTGGCACTCGCGCCCCGCGAGCCACCAGCGCATCGCGCGGTCCTACGCGCGCCTCATCGAACACTGCCTGGGCGAGCATCACGCGCTGATCGAGCGGTCGGGCGCGCAGGACCTGGTGCGCCGCGAAGGGTTTCGCGACGCGTTCCGCGAGGCCGACTCGATGCGCCAGGCCGTGGCCGACGCGCGCCGCGTGGCCGACGGGTACGGCGTGCGCTACGCCGTGCTCGACAGCGAGGCGCTCGCGCAGGCCGAGCCGGCGCTGCGCCGGCGCCTGGCCGGCGCCATCCACTGGCTGGACCCCTGGTCGGTGAACGACCCGGGCGAACTCGTGGCGCGCTACGCCGCGCTGCTGGGCCAGTCGGGCGGGCGCGTGCTGCGCGGCGACGCCGGCACGCTGCGCCAGGCGGGCGCGGGCTGGCGGGTGCGCACCGACGAGGGCGAGATCGACGCGCCGCACGCCGTGGTGGCGCTGGGCCCCTGGTCCGACGGCCTGCTGCGCCCGCTGGGCTACCGCTACCCGCTGTTCGTCAAGCGCGGTTACCACCGCCACTACAGCGGCGGCGAGCCACCGCGCCTGCCGATGCTCGACGCCGATGGCGGCCTGGTCATCGTGCCCATGCGCCAGGGCGTGCGCGTGACCACGGGCGCCGAGTTCGCGCGGGTCGACGCACCGCCCACGCCGGTGCAGGTGCCGCGCGCGCACGCGCTGGCCAGCGAGCTCTTCGATCTGCCGCAGGCCGTGGAGGCGCAGCCCTGGATGGGCTCGCGTCCCTGTACGGCCGACATGCTGCCCGTCATCGGCGCCGCGCCGCGCCACCGGGGGCTGTGGTTCAACTTCGGCCACGCGCACCAGGGCTTCACGCTGGGGCCGGTGAGCGGGCGGCTGCTGGCCGAGCTGCTGGGGGGCGAGTCGCCGGTGGTGGACCCGCGGCCGTACGCGCCGGCGCGCTTCGGCTGAGCCAGGGTCTGGCGGCCTGGCGGCGTGTGGGGGCTGATGGCGAAGACCTCGTCCTTCAGCCAGGCCTTCACCTTCAGCCAGTTGGCCTGGCGGTCCTCGCGGTTGGCGTGGCTGAGAGAGAACGCGTCCTGAACCGTGTGCAGCAGGGCGCCCAGCGCGATGGGGCCGTTGTGTCGCAGCAGACGCGGTTGCCGACGTGTGCCGCGTCAATCTTGCGCACGAAGCGCTCGATGTCTTGCGCCGACACCTTGCAAAGCAGCTCCCCGGGCCGCTGCCAGGCGAGCGGGCTCGGCGGGCCGGTGCCTCAGCCGGCCAAGCGCTCCAGCACCGCCACGTGCACCTTCGTCCGTACCCGAAAACCCAGCGTCTCGTACAGCGCGATCGCCGGCGTGTTGGTTTCCCAGGCGTGCAGGAAGGGCTGCTCGCCGCGTGCCTGGATGCGCGCCGCCACCGCCGCCGACAGGCGCCGCGCCAGGCCCAGGCCGCGCGCCTCGGGGTGCGTGCACACGCCACTCACTTCGGCGTAGCCCGGCACGCGGAAGCGCTCGCCGGCCATGGCCAGCAGCCGGCCGGGCCGGCGCACGCCCAGGAAGTCACCCATCGCATGGGTGCGGGGCAGGAAGGGTCCGGGCTCGGTGAGCGTCGCCAGCGCCAGCATCTCGGCCGCGTCGGGCTCGCCCAGCCGCAGCAGGGCGTCGGGGCCGCCGTCGTCGCGCAGCGCGCGTGTGGCCAGCATCTGCACACACAGGCCTTGCTTGGCCACCCGCAGGCCCGGCGGCACCACCAGCGCGGGCACCTGGGCCAGGAAGGCGCTCTCGCCCGGCGCCAGCAGGGCCGCCAGCGCGGCCAGGGCTTCGGGACCGTCGTCGGGTGTGGCGGCGAAGCGGTTGACGTCGGGCCGGTAGCGGCGCGCCAGGGCGCCGCCCACGGACAGGGGCGCGTGCGCGCCGGTGAGGCTGGCCCAGACGGGGCGGTCAAGCGGGTGCATGGGGTTCTGCGGCGGCGCGCGGGTGGCGGTTCACGCGCGCAAGCAGGTCTTGCGCGTCCAGGGCCTCTTCCAGGGCCTGGAGCAGCGCGAGCAGGGTGGGGCCGTGCGGCGCGCAGGCCTCGGCCACGGCGGCCTCGATGGCCGGCCAGGTGTAGCGCCAGGCATGGGCCACATGGCGCTGGCCGGCCTCGGTCAGTTCGATGGTGCGCAGCCGCAGGTCGCCGGCCGACTGGCGCGCGATCACCAGGCCGGCTTCCTGCAGCTTGCCCAGCTGCCGTGTCACGCCGGGCTGGCTCACGCCCAGCGCCAGCGCGATGTCGCCCACCGTGAGGGGGCCCAGGCGCTGCAGCGTGGCCAGCACCGGCAGGTGGGACGAGGGCAGGTCCACGCCCTCGGCTTCGATGACGGCCTGCGTCTGCGCCTGCAGCCGCTCGCCGACGCGCTTCAGGCGCGTGCCCAGGGTCAGCAGACCGAGCGCTTTGACAACGTCTTCCATGGCCATAAATATAACAAGATATATGCCTTGGAATTGATTTAATTTAAAGCCCGGAAAAATTGCCACGTCAGCCGGACCATTCCCTCCGCCCGCGCCGGAAACGGCGGACCCTCTACCATTCGGCCCCACCCGCCCACCGGAGACGCCCCTTGGTTCCCCTGAACGACTGGCTGCTGTTCGCCGCCGCCGCCCTGTTCGTGGCCGTCACGCCCGGCCCCAACATGGTGTACCTGCTGTCGCGCTCGCTCTGCCAGGGCCGGCGGGCGGGCGTGATTTCGCTCCTGGGCGTGGTCGTGGGCTTTCTGGCGCACATGTTCGCGGCGGCCGTGGGGCTGACCGCGCTGTTCATGGCGGTGCCGCTGGCCTACGAGCTGCTCAAGTGGGCCGGCGCGGCCTACCTGCTCTACCTGGCCTGGCAGGCGGTCAAGCCGGGCGCGCGCTCGCCCTTCGAGGCGCAGGACCTGCCGGCCGACCCGCCGCGCAAGCTCTTTCTCATGGGCTTTTTCACCAACCTGCTCAACCCCAAGATCGCGGTCTTCTACCTGTCGATCTTTCCGCAGTTCGTCTCGCCCGCGCACGGCTCGGTGTTCGCGCAGAGCGTGCAGCTCGGCCTGACGCAGATCGTGGTGAGCTTCTGCGTGAACCTGAGCATCGTGCTGTCGGCCGCGACGCTGGCGCTGTGGTTCGCGCGCAGCCCGCGCTGGCTGGCGGCGCAGCGCTACGTGATGGGCACGGTGCTGGCCGCGCTGGCGGTGCGCCTGGCCATGGAACAGCGGCGCACGGCCTGAGCGCTGCCGCCACCGTTTGCCCCAGTCCGTGCGCCGCTGGCTGTTGATCTTGCTGCTGCTGTGCGTGCCGCTGGTGTCGGCGCTGGCGCACGGCGGGCACGGCGTGGTCTCGGCGGCCGTGGCGGTGGCCGCCGCCACCGGCGATGCGGCGGCGCCCGAGGCCGTGACCCCGCAGACCGTCCAGACCGCGGCGTCCGCTGGCCTGGATGGCGACCCCTGCCACGCGCACGGCGTGGCGCTGCCTTCACCCGGCGCGGTGCCGCCCGCCTGCCGGGGCGCCGCGCCGAGCGCCGCCCACTGGCGCCCGAGCGACGGGCACCCGAGCCGCCCCGAGCGCCCCAACTGGCCCGCCGCGCGCCACGGGGCGCCGCGTCAAGCCGCCTGAGGCCCCGCGCCTGGCGGCACGCCGCGCCATCCCACACGTTCCCTTCCTTCGCCGCCCGCGCGGCGCCGGGCCCGCGCCGCCCCGGCCAGGGCCCCCGTTCCGATCCGATTCCCCATGAAAACCAGACCCCTCACCACCGCCGTCCTGCTGGGCGTGCTCCTGACCTTTTTTGCGCTCGGCCTGTGGGCCTGGCAGCAGCGCGCGCCGGCCGAAGCGCCGGCGCCCCAGCGGGCCGACCCGGCCCGCCTTCAGCGCATGCATTCGCCGGTTCTGGGCCCGGCCGGCGCGCCGGTGACGATCGTCGAGTTCTTCGATCCGTCCTGCGAGGCCTGCCGCGCCTTCCACCCCTTCGTCAAGGCCTTGCTGGAGCAGTACCCCAGCGAGGTGAAGCTCGTGATCCGCTACGCCCCGTTCCATCCGGGCTCGGACAGCGTCGTCAAGCTGCTGGAGGCCGCGCGCCGCCAGGGGCTGTACCAGCCCGTGCTGGAGGCGGTGCTGGACGCGCAGCCCGCCTGGGCGGATCATGCGCAGCCCAACCCCTCGCTGGCCTTCGCCGCCGCCAAGCAGGCCGGGCTGGACATCGAACGTGCCCTGCAGGACATGCAGCGCCCCGAAATGGCGGCCCTGCTGCAGCAGGAGGTGGAAGACCTCAATGCGCTCTACGTGGAGAAGACGCCCACCTTCTTCGTCAACGGCCGCGGTCTGACGCGCTTCGGTCCCGAGTCGCTGGCCGAGTTGGTCGCCGAAGAGGTGGCGATCGCCCGCCGCGCGCGGCCGGGGCCGTGAGACCATCGCGGTCTTTGCGTTCCACCCACGACGGGAGTCGACCATGGACTGGCTTGTGCTCGGACTGGTGCTGTTTCTTGGCATCCATTCGGTGTCGATCGTCGCGCCGCGCGGGCGGCACGCGGTCGCGCACCGCATCGGCGAGGGGCCCTGGAAAGGCCTCTACACGCTGGTGGCCCTGGCCGGTTTCGGCCTCATCGTGGCCGGCTACAGCGCCGCGCGGCAGAACCCGGTGCTGCTGTGGACCCCGCCCGTGGCCATGCGCCACGCGGCCGCCGTGCTGATGCTGCCGGTGTTCGTGCTGCTGCTGTCGGCCTACCTGCCGGGGCGCATCCAGCGCGCCGCGAAGCACCCCATGCTGGTGGCCACCAAGTTGTGGGCGCTGGCCCACCTGCTGGCCAATGGCGGCCTGGCGGACGTGGTGCTGTTCGGCGCCTTCCTGGCCTGGGCCGTGGCCGACCGGGTCTCGCTCAAGCGCCGTGCGTCGGCCGGCCTGCTGCGCGCCCCGCACACCTTCGGACCCGGCAAGGCCAACGACGCGATCGCGCTGGTGGGCGGCCTGCTCCTGTACGCGGTGTTCGCGTTCTGGGCGCACGGCTTCCTGATCGGCGTGCGGCCGTTCGGTTAGGGCCTGGGCAGGCCCCCACGGGAACCCGGGCGCCGGCGCTCGCCTCCATCGGGGCACGCCTTGAACACCTCACACCGATGGGAGACTCCATGATCCGACGCCTTCGCCCCCTGTTCATCGCCCTGGCCGGGGGCCTGGCCTTCGCCTGTGCCCTGGCCCAGCCGTCGGTGCGCCTGACGCCCGAGGTGGTGGCCGGCGGCCTGCAGAACCCCTGGGGCCTGGCCTTCATTGGCGATGGGCGCCTGCTCGTGACCGAGCGCCCCGGGCGCCTGCGGGTGGTGGAGGCCGACGGCCGCCTCAGCCCGCCACTCAAGGGCCTGCCCGAGGTCGATGCCGTGGGCCAGGGCGGCTTGCTCGACGTCATCACCGACCGCGACTTCGCCCGCAACCGCACCGTGCACTTCTGCTACAGCGAGCCCGGGCTGGTGGGCAATTCCACCGCCATGGCTTCGGCGCGGCTGTCGGACGACCGCACCGCGCTCGAGAACCTGCGCGTGGTCTTCAGCCAGAAGCCCAAGGTGGGCAGCCGGCTGCACTTCGGCTGCCGCATCGTGCAGGCGGACGACGGCAGCCTCTTCCTCACCCTGGGCGACCGCTACCAACGCATGCACGACGCGCAGACCCTGGACAACCACCACGGCAAGGTGGTGCGCGTGCAGGCCAACGGCCAGCCGCACCCCGACAACCCGTTCACGCAGCAGGCGCGCGCGCTGCCCGAGATCTGGACCCTCGGCCACCGCAACATCCAGGGCGCGGCCCTGGGGCCGGACGGCGCGCTCTGGACCATCGAGCATGGCCCCCAGGGCGGCGACGAACTCAACCGTCCCGAGGCCGGCAAGAACTACGGCTGGCCCCTCATCACCTACGGCGAAAACTACGGCGGCGGGCGCATCGGTGCCGGCCTGACCAGCCGCGCGGGCCTGGAGCAGCCGGTGCAGTACTGGGTGCCTTCCATCGCGCCCTCGGGCCTGGTGTTCCTGCGCGGTGACCGCTACGGCGCCGCCTGGCAGGGCAACGCCTTCACCGGCTCGCTCAAGTTCCGCCACCTGGTGCGCCTGCAGATGGAGGGCGGGCGCGTGGTGCACCAGGAGCGCCTGCTGACCGAGCTGAACCAGCGCATCCGCGACGTGCGCGAAGGGCCGGACGGCTGGCTCTACGTGCTGACGGACGACAGCGATGGGAAGGTGCTGCGGCTGGTGGTGCGGTGATCATTCGCATCGCCCAAGGTGAACAAGGAGATGTCCTCGCCGGTCCTTGAGGCGCATGTTCTGCTAGGAACGGTAGTCGGTCAGAAGCGCTTCGAGTGACAAGCCGAGCGAAGCGGCAAGCTTTGCAAGGGTGAGCAAAGAGGGGTTGCGCGCTTGACGTTCGATGTCGGCGATGGCGGGCATGTTGACGCCCGACTGCTGACTCAACTTCTCTTGCGTCAGCTTGAGCCCCTTCCTCGCCGAGACAAGGTTCCTCGCCACAACTTCCTCGATCAAGGCATCACCTTCTTGCCGGGCCAGCGGCCGGTTTCCTACCAGTGAGCCCGCCGTGACGCCGAGGGCGCGAGCCAACTTGTCTATCGTCTTCAGCGAGGCGTTGACCTGCCCCTGTTCCACCAGCCGAATCATTCGTCGATTCACACGCGCTTGCTCCGCCAGCGCACTGATGCTCCAGTTCCCTTTTGCTCGAAGAGCAACGAGGTTCGCCGCCAGCGGGGCAAGGAAGGGCGGTATTTCAGATGCTTGTTCAGACACCAAAAAAGTGTTGGCCTTGCATGCGCTTAAACTGATAATTTGAGCTATAAATGGGTGGCTTTGGGATTTTGGGAGTTCGCACTTGTTCATCACCGCCCCCGGCCTCGTCCAGCACTTTCACCCTTCTCAGGTCGCCCCTCGCCAGAGCCACTGGCAGGCCATCACGCTCTCGATGGAGCGGCCCTGGTACCTGCTTGTCTACGACGTTTCCTACCGCGGCAAGAAGGTCTCGCAGACCTCCCTGGTGGCGTGGGATTCCACCTTGCTGGACATGCTGGCCCAGATTCCCGTCGCGAACCTCACCGGCATTGCCCGTCTGGACCGGCGCCGCGATTCAGGCCCGAGTTGGAGCTTGAGCTGGATTGGCGCGCTGTGGGCGCCAGCGCCGTGCGAGGCCCCGTCGGTCGGACCTCTGCTGTTCAAGCTCGACGACGATCCACACGTCCGCAACGCCCTCCTGCTGCCCATGCCCGCCGCACCCGGCCGGCGGCTGTTGTACAAGGCGTCTGCGTAGTCGCGCGGCTCAGCGCGTCATCCACCGCCGGGCCCCGTGGCTGGCGGCGTCCACCAGGGCCACCATCAGCAGCATCGCGCCGAGGACGGTGGCCGTCTTGCCCATGTGGAACAGGCCCATGTGAAAGGCCAGCATCTGGCCCAGGCCGCCCGCGCCCACCACGCCCAGCACGGCGGCGGCGCGGATGTTGTTCTCCCAGCGGTAGAGGGTGTAGCTCAGCAGCTGCGGCAGCACCTGCGGCAGCGTGGCGTAGCAGAACACCCGTACGCCGCCCACGCCCTGCACGCGCAGCGCGGCGGCCGGGCCGGGCGGGGCGTTCTCGATGGCCTCGGCGAACAGGCGGCCCAGCACGCCGGCCGTGTGGAAGGCCAGGGCCAGGGTGCCGGCGAAAGGCCCCAGGCCGGCGCTGATGAGCAGCAGCGCGGCCCACACCAGCTCGGGGATGCTGCGCAGCGCATTGAGCAGCAGCCGCGTGGGGCCGCGCGCCCAGGACGCACCACCGCCGGGCCGCCGGCTGGCCGGCAGCGCCAGCGCCAGGCCCGCCGCGGCCGCCAGGCCGGTGCCCAGGGCTGACATGGCCAGCGTTTCCCAGGTGCCCTGGGCCACGCGGCGCAAGAACGCGGGCGAGGTGTCGGGCGGGAAGAACTCGCCGAGGAAGCGGCCCATGCTGCGCGCCGCGTCCAGCGACAGGAACTGACGCCACTGCAGGTCCAGCGACCAGAAGCTGGCGACGACCAGCGCGGCCAGCGCCAGCAGGAACCACAGGGCCTTGCCGCGCGGGTCGAGCAGGGAGGGCGGGGCGGGCGGCCAGGGATTCATCCGAGCGCCTTTCGCAGTCCCGCGCTCACGCGGTCGGCCAGCGCCACCAGGGCCATGAAAACCAGCAACATGGTGGCCACCTCGCCGCCGTTGAACATCTTCATGGAGTTGTCGAGCTGCTGACCCAGGCCGCCCGCGCCCACGAAGCCCAGCACCACCGAAGAGCGGATGGCGCATTCCCAGCGGTAGACGGTGTAGCTGGTGAGCTCGGCCGCGTTGGTGGGCAGCAGGCCGTAGCAGAAGGCCTGCAGGCGCGAGGCGCCGTTGCGCAGCAGGGTCTGCGTGGCGTGGGGCTCGCCGCTTTCCAGGATCTCGCCGTAGACCTTGCCGAGCATGCCGCCGTAGGTGAGGGCGATGGCCAGCACGCCGGCGGTGGGTCCCAGGCCCACCACGCGCACGAAGACCAGGGCCCAGACCAGCTCGGGGACGCTGCGCAGCACGATCAGCAACCAGCGCACCGCCTGGCGCACCACCCAGGGCCCGCGCGCCATGCGCCCCGACAGGGCGGACAGCGAGAGCACGCGCGTGGCGGCGAGCGTGAGCGGCACGGCGATCAGCATGGCCAGCGCCATGCCGGCGGTGGCAATGGCCACCGTGCGCCAGGTCTCTCGCGCCACCAGCGCGAGGAATTCGCCGTCCCGCGCGGGCGGCAGGAAGCTGCCCAGAAACTGCGCCGAGACGCGCAGGTTGCGGGGCTCGAACAGCACCCAGGGCCGGAACTCGGTGGCCACGCCCAGCGGCCACAGCATCACCAGCGCGGCGCCGATCCAGAACACCCGCGACAGCCAGGCCGGGTCGCGGGTGGGAGCGGCGCGCGGGGCCGGGGCGGTGTTCATTGCGGGCTTCAGCGGCACATCAGCATGGGCGGCACGGCCGCCCCGGGCTCGGGCGATGGGGTCGCGGGCGCGCCGCCTTGCAGCTCGTGTTCGAACCGGTCGTACAGGCGCGCCAGGCGTTCGCGCGTGACTTCGGCGGCGGGCAGGTCGAAGGCCAGGCGGCCGTCGCGCAGGCCCACGATGCGCGGGAAGTGCGCCAGCGCCACGTCCACCTGGTGCAGGGTGGCCACCAGCGTGGCGCGGCGCTCGCGCGCGCCCTCGACGAGGGTGCGGATGGCCTGGCGCGCGCGCGTCGGGTCCAGGGCCGAGAGCGGTTCGTCCACCAGCCAGGCGGTGGCCGGCGCCAGCAGGGTGCGCGCCAGGCCCACGCGCTGGCGCTCGCCGCCGGAGAGGCGGTCCACGCGCTCGAAGAGCTTGTCGCCGAGGTCGAAGCGCTCGAGCGCGGCGAAGGCGGCGGGGATGTCGCTCGGGCGCAGCAGCGAACGCAGGCTGGCCCACAGGCCCATGGCGGGCAGCCGGCCCGCCAGCACGGCCGTGACCACGCGCTGGCGCGGCGGCAGCGGCGGGACCTGCGGTGCGAGCAGCAGGCGCCCGCGCAGGCGGCGCAGCTCGTCGCGCGGCAGCGTCCAGGGATCGGCGCCATCGAGCCTCAGGCGCCCTTCGCTGGGCGGCATGGCGCAGGCCATGAGCTGCAGCAGCGTGGTCTTGCCAGCGCCCGACGGGCCAATCACCGCGAGCTGTTCGCCCGCGGCCACGCGCAGGCTCAGGTCCTGCACGGCGGCGGGCTGGGTGGCGCGCGCCGCGGGGTGGCGCGCGCTGAGCTGTTCGAGGGCGATCTCCAAGACGGGTGGCTCCGGTGCGGGGACGAAGCCCGGATTAGACCGCGAACGCCCATCCCGGCCGCAAGGCCGGCCCGCGCCACCCGGGGCGCGTTCAGCGCGCGGCCGGCAGGGCCACGCTGCGAAAGCCCGCGAGGATGTCGTTGCGCGGCGCGCCGAAAAAATTGCGGTAGCGCGGGTGGCGCATCTGCGGCGCGCTGGCCCAGCTGGCGCCCTTGAGCACGGGCCGGCCGTCAAACCAGGGCTGGGAGTAGTCGCGGTAGGGGTGCGGCTCGAAGCCCGGGTGGGGGGCGAAGGCGCTAGCGGTCCATTCCCAGACCTGGCCCCAGGCGAAGCCGGGCGCGCTGAGCGCCGCGCGCTCCCATTCGGCTTCGGTGGGCAGGCGCCGGCCGGTCCAGGCGCACCAGGCCTGGGCTTCGGTGGCGCTGACGTGGCAGACCGGCGCCTGCGGGTCCAGCACCCGCCAGCGGCCCTGGGCGCGCTGCCACCAGCCGCCGGCCTTGTGTTGGAGGAAGCGTGGCACGGGCACGGCCCCGGCCTCGATGGCGGGCAGGTAGCGCGCCCAGCTCACCGGGGCCGCATCGATGTCGACGGCCGCGAGCTCGACGGTCTGGCCCGGCCATTCGTTGTCGAAGGCGAAGCCCGGGCCGCGCCAGCCCAGGGTCCAGGGCCCGGCGGGCAGGTGCAGCGTGCCTTCGCGCGCGGCCGGGGGCGAGGGCGCGGCCTCGCCGGGATCGATGTCCAGCACCTGGGCCATGCAGATCCATGCCTCGTTGTGCATGTCCTCGTGGAAGAGGGCGAGGCGAAAGGCGTACAGGCCGTCGTCGGTCTCGGGCGCGCGCGCCAGCCAGGCCAGGGTGTCGTCCAGGCTGGCCTGCAGGTCGGCGCGGGTGGTGGCCAGGTCGGGCAGGGGCAGCGACCAGCGGGCGTCGTGCGGCACCGCGCTGCTGTCGTAGAGCGCGTCGGCGTCGAGGCCGCGCACGGCCTGGCGCGCCGGCGCCAGCGGCGCCAGGGGGTCGGCGCGCGCGCCGCGCTCGCGTTGCGGCGTGGGCTGGCGCGCGATCCAGCGGTCGGCGAACCAGCCGAGGTGGCCCAGCTCCCACAGCGGCGGGTTGAGTTCGGGCGACCGCGGCACGCGCAGGCCAGGGCCCAGCGCGGCCTCGTAGGCCTGGGCCAGGCGCAGGGTGCGCGCGCGCGTGCGGCGCAGCAGGGCGGCCAGCGTTTCCCGACCACCCCGGCGGGCCTGCTCGGCCGCCGCGCCGCAGGCGTCGCCGGGCTCCGACAGAATCCCTTGATCGATGGCCACCATCCACAAACCCCTGTTGTGCATCGTCACGCCGTCGCTGGCCGACGCGAACAACGGCAATTGGCAGACCGCGCGGCGTTGGGCGCGCCTGCTCGCGGGGCATTATCGGGTGGTGGTCGTGCGCGAATGGCCCGAGGCCAGGCTGCACGAGACGCCGGCGGCACTGATCGCGCTGCACGCGCGCCGCTCGGCGGCGTCCGTCGCGGCCTGGGCGAAGGGGCACCCACTCGCGCCCCTGGTGGTGGTGCTGACGGGCACCGACCTGTACCGCGACATCCAGGGCGACGCCGACGCCCGCCGCTCGCTGGCACTCGCGCACCGCCTGGTGGTGCTGCAAGAGCGCGGGCCGCTGGCGCTGCCGCCGCCGCTGCGCGAGCGCTGCCGCGTGGTGTTCCAGTCGGGTCCCGCGCGCGCGCCCCTGCCCAAGCCCCGGCGCTTCCTGCGCGCGCTGATGGTGGGCCACCTGCGCGACGAGAAATCGCCGCAGACGCTGTTCGAGGCGGCGCGGCTGATCGTCCCCGGCGAAGGCATCCGCATCGACCACATCGGCGATGCCCTGGACCCGGCGCTCGGCGCGGCTGCGCGGGCCACCGCCGCGGCCTGCCCGCACTACCGCTGGCTGGGCCCGCTGCCGCACGCCGACGTGCTGCGCCGCCTGCAGCGCGCGCACGTGCTGGTGCACGCCAGCCGCCTGGAGGGCGGCGCGCACGCCGTGCTGGAGGCGGTGCGCGGCGGCACGCCGGTGCTGGCCTCGCGCATCGACGGCAACGTCGGCATGTTGGGCGAGGCCTATGGCGGTTACTTTCCGGTGGGCGATGCGCCCGCCCTGGCGGCCCTGCTGCGCGGGTGCCGTGCGGACATGGCCGAGGCCGATGGCAGGCTCGCGCGCCTGGCCGCACAATGCGCCGCACGCGCGCCGCTGTTCGAGCCCGAGGCCGAACGCCAGGCGCTGCTGGCCCTGTTGAACGACGTCCGCCCGCGCGAACCCGCGCCGGCCACCGAACCGGAGACCCCTTCGTGAACGCCCCCATCCCCACCGCCGCCGCCCAACCCCGCCTCACCAGCCTGTCGCACGGTGGCGGCTGCGGCTGCAAGATCGCCCCCGGCGTGCTCAGCGACATCCTCAAGGGCAGCACCGGCATGCCCATGCCCCAGGAATTGCTGGTGGGCATCGAAACCGCCGACGATGCGGCCGTGTACCGCCTCAACGACGAGCAGGCGCTGATCGCCACCACCGACTTCTTCATGCCCATCGTGGACGACCCCTACGAGTTCGGGCGCATCGCGGCCACCAACGCCATCAGCGACGTCTACGCCATGGGCGGCACACCCATCATGGCACTCGCGCTGGTGGGCATGCCCATCAGCGTGCTGAGCACCGAGACCATCGGCCGCATCCTGCAGGGCGGGCAGGACGTGTGCCGCGCCGCCGGCATCCCCATCGCGGGCGGCCACACCATCGATTCGGTGGAGCCCATCTACGGCCTGGTGGCCATGGGCCTGGTCCACCCCGCACGGATCAAGCGCAACGCCGACGCCCAGACCGGCGACCGCCTGGTGCTGGGCAAGCCGCTGGGCGTGGGCGTGCTGTCGGCCGCGCTCAAGAAGGAGCGGCTCGATGCGGCCGGCTACGCCGCCATGATCGACACCACCACGCGCCTGAACACGCCGGGCCCCGACCTGGCCAGGCTGCCCGGCGTGCACGCCCTGACCGACGTGACCGGCTTCGGCCTCGCGGGCCATGCGATGGAAATGGCGCGCGGCGCGAACAAGACCGTGCGCCTGGACTGGTCGCGCGTGCCGCTGATCCCCGGCGTGCGCGAACTGGCCGGCGCCGGCATGGTGACGGGCGCCTCGGGCCGCAACTGGGCGGCCTATGGGCACGAGGTGCGCCTGGGCGCGGGTCTGCAGTCGGTCGAGCAGGCCCTGCTGAGCGACCCCCAGACCAGCGGCGGCCTGCTGGTGGCCTGCGACGCCGCCAGCGTGGACGAGGTGCTGGCCACCTTCCGCCGCCACGGCTTCGAGCAGGCGGCCGAGATTGGCGAGGTGCTGGACGCCAGCGGCGACGGCGCGCGCCTGCGGGTGGATTGACACCGGGGGGGCGCGGCGGGCGCCCTCAATGGCCTTCGAGCGTTTCCAGCAGTTCGGTCTCGATCTGGATCTGCCGCTTGTTCACCTGCAGCTCGGGCCCGCTGATGAGGAAGGTGTCCTCCACGCGTTCGCCCAGGGTGGTGATCTTGGCCAGCTGCACGCTGATCTCGTGGCGCGCCAGCACGCGCGAGATGCCGTAGAGCAGGCCCGCGCGGTCGCTGGCCGAGACCGACAGCAGCCAGCGCTGGGCCTTTTCGTCGGGCCGCAGGTCCACGCGCGGCGTGATCGGAAAGCTCTTCACGCGACGCGACAGCCGGCCCTTGGTGGGCGGCGGCAGCGGGCCGCGCTCGTCGATGACCTGTGGCAGCCGGGCCTCGACCATGGCCACCAGTTCGCGGTAGTGCTCGGCCATCTCGGGCACGATGACCTGGAAGGTGTCCAGGGCGTGGCCGGTCAGGGTGGTGTGCACGCGCGCGTCCAGGATGCTGAACTGCGACATGTCGAAGTAGCCGCAGATGCGCGCGAACAGGTCGGCCTGGTCGGCCGCGTACACCAGCACCTGCAGGCCTTCGCCGGCCGGTGAGAGGCGCGCGCGCACGATGGCGCGGCTGGGGTCGCGCCCGGGCTTGGCCAACTCGCGCGTGAGCACCCGCGTGTGCCAGGCGATCTCGTCGGCCTGGTGGCGCATGAAGTAGCTCACGTCCAGCGTGTCCCACAGCGCCTTGTGCGCGTTGTGGGGCAGGGCGTGCAGCGCGAGCATCTGCAACGCCTCGCGCTTGCGGCCTTCGATCTCGGCGCCCGGGTCGGGCGCGCGCCCGCCCAGCACGCGCAGCGTGTAGCGGTACAGGTCTTCCAGCAGCTTGCCCTTCCAGGCATTCCACACCTTGGGGCTGGTGCCGCGGATGTCGGCCACGGTGAGCAGGTACAGCGCCGTGAGGCGGCGCTCGTCGCCCACGCGCTGCGCGAAGGCGGCGATGACGTCGGGGTCGGACAGATCGGCCTTTTGCGCCAGCCGGCTCATGGTGAGGTGCTCGGCCACCAGGAATTCGATCAGGCGCGTGTCCTCGCGCGGGATGCCGTGCTGTCGGCAGAAGCTGCGCACGTCGTGCGCGCCGAGCTCGGAGTGGTCGCCGCCGCGGCCCTTGGCGATGTCGTGGAAGAGGGCGGCGATGTAGAGCAGCCAGGGCTTGTCCCAGCCGGCCGCGAGCTGCGAGCAGAAGGGGTACTCGTGCGAGTGCTCGGGGATGAAGAAGCGGCGCATGTTGCGCAGCACCATCAGGATGTGCTGGTCCACGGTGTAGACGTGGAACAGGTCGTGCTGCATCTGCCCCACGATGTGGCGGAACACCCAGAGGTAGCGGCCCAGCACCGAGGTCTGGTTCATCAGCCGCATGGCGTGCGTGATGCCCTGCGGCTCCATCAGGATGCGCAGGAAGAGGGCGCGATTGGTCGGGTCGGCGCGGAACTTCGCGTTCATCACCGGGCGCGCGTTGTACAGCGCGCGCAGGGTGCGCGCCGACAGGCCCTTGATGCCGACCGTGGTCTGGTAGATGTGAAAGGTTTCGAGGATGGCGTGCGGCTGCTGGAAGTAGAGGTTGTCGCTGGCCACCTCCAGCATGCCGGCCTTGTCGAAGAAGCGCTCGTTGATGGGGCGCAGGCGCATCACGCCGGGCTCGGTGTCGCCCAGGCGCTCCTCGATGTTGAGCAGCAGGATCTGGTTGAGCTGCGCGACCGCCTTGGCCGCCCAGTAGTAGCGCTTCATCAGCGCCTCGCTGGCGCGGCGCGTGCCGCGCGGGTTGGTCTCGCCGGGCGCGGGCAGCTGGGGCTTGAAGCCGAAGGTCTCGGCCACGGCGGTCTGCAGGTCGAAGACCAGGCGGTCTTCGCGGCGGTGGGCGAGCAGGTGCAGGCGCGCGCGGATCAGGCTCAGCAGGGCCTCGTTGGCCTTGATCTGGCGCGCCTCCAGCGGCGTGGCCAGGCCGCGGCGGGCGAGCTCGTCCCAGCTGCGGCCCAGGCCGGCGGCCTTTGCCACCCAGAGGATCATCTGCAGGTCGCGCAGGCCGCCGGGCGACTCCTTGCAATTGGGCTCCAGCGCGTAGGGCGTGTTCTCGAACTTGTGGTGGCGCTGGCGCATCTCCAGCGTCTTGGCCACGAAGAAGGCCTTGGGGTCCATGGCCTCGCCCAGGCGGCCCACCAGGCGCCGGAAGCCCGCCTGGTGGCCGGCGATGAGCCGGCATTCGAGCAGCGAGGTCTGGACGGTCACGTCCTTCTCGGCTTCGGTGGCGCACTCGTCGACGGTGCGCACGCTGGAGCCGATTTCCAGGCCGAGGTCCCAGCAGGCGCCGATGAAGCCCTCGATGCGGGCCTTGAGGGTGTCGTCGGCGTCGGGCTCGCAGCCCTCGGGCAGCAGCACCAGCACGTCGACGTCGGAATGCGGGAACAGCTCGCCGCGCCCATAGCCGCCCACGGCCACCAGGGCGAAGCGCGGGCCGAAGCCGGCGCGCTGCCACAGCGTGCGCAGGGTCTGGTCGGTCAGGCGGGCGAGCTGGTGCAGGGCCTGGCGCACGCCGCGGGTGGAGGCACCCGTCTGCAGCAGGGCGGCGAACACCGCCTGCTTGTGCTCACGGTACTGCTGGCGCAGGCTGGCCAGGTCGTCCACCGGGACGCCCCTTCAGGCCGCGACGCTGGCCGGGGCCGGGTTCACGAAGGCCGGCGGCGCGATGTTGCCGGCCGACCAGGTGAGCACCTCGTAGCCGGTCTCGGTGACCAGCACGGTGTGCTCCCACTGGGCCGAGAGCGAGCGGTCGCGCGTGACGATGGTCCAGCCATCGCCCAGTTCCTTGATCTCGCGCCGGCCGGCGTTGATCATGGGCTCGATGGTGAAGGTCATGCCGGGCTTGAGTTCTTCCAGCGTGCCCGGGCGGCCGTAGTGCAGCACCTGGGGCTCTTCGTGGAAGCGCTGGCCGATGCCGTGGCCGCAGAACTCGCGCACCACGCTGAAGCCATTGCCTTCGGCGTAGGTCTGGATGGCGTGGCCGATGTCGCCCAGGCGCGCGCCCGGACGCACCAGCACGATGCCCTTCCACATGGCCTCGAAGGTCACCTGGCACAGGCGGCGGGCCTGGATCGAGCAGGCGGCCTCGCCGCCGATCAGGAACATGCGGCTGTTGTCGCCGTACCAGCCCTCGGGCGTGATGACGGTGACGTCGACGTTGAGGATGTCGCCCTTCTTGAGCGGTTTTTCGTTCGGGATGCCGTGGCAGACCACCTGGTTGATGGAGGTGCACAGGTGGCCGGGGTAGGGCGGGTAGCCGCTGGGCTGGTAGCCGATGGTGGCCGAGCGGGTGCCCTGCTGCTTCATGTAGTCGGCCGCGAGGCGGTCGATCTCGAGCGTGGTCATGCCGGGCTGGATCAGCGGCGTGAGGTAGTCCAGCACTTCGGAGGCGAGGCGGCAGGCGGTGCGCATGCCCTCGATGCCGGCGGCGTCCTTGTAGGTGATGCTCATGGGGCGCAATTATCCCACCGGACCCCGCCCGCACACCGCCCGCCGGGCCAATCGCCATGGGGGCGGCGGGTAGAATTCGAGGCTTCCCAACGCCTTAGCCAACCACTTCGCTTCGCGCGACCCGCACCGCTTGCCGGGGTCGAACCAAGAGGCACCACGGAACCGGCTTTGCCGGGCCGCAGGTGCCGCCCCCTGGAGGGGGTCGCGCGCAGCGCGGCGGGGGTGATTCCATTTCATGTCCCTGCACCTGCGCACTTTTGATGGCGGGCACGCCATCAGCGACTTCAAAGTCCAGCAGCTCCTCCCCCGTCTCCAAGCCATCCACGACAGGATCGTCGGCCTCAGCGCCCGTTTCGTGCACCTGGCGGCCTTCGACGCCGCGCCCGACACCGCCACCGGGCAGCGCCTGGGCGAGCTGCTCACCTACGGCGAGCCCGCGCAGCCCGCCCACCTGGCGCTCGAGACCGAGGGCGCGCCGGCCCTGCTGGTGATGCCACGCCTTGGCACCGTCTCGCCCTGGGCCTCCAAGGCCACCGACATCGCCCGCAACTGTGGCCTGGTGGTGCACCGGGTGGAGCGCCTCATCGAGTACCGCCTGGCGCTCAAGCCCGGCCTGCTCGGCGGCAAGCCCAGCCTCACGCCGGAGCAGACCTGGGCCGTGGCCAGCCTGCTGCACGACCGCATGACAGAGGCCGTGGTGGCCACGCGCGAGGAAGCCCACGCCCTGTTCACCGAGCTGCAGGCCGCGCCCATGGAGCGCGTGGACGTGCTGGGTGGTGGCCGGGCGGCGCTGGAGCGCGCCAACGCCGACTGGGGCCTGGCCCTGGCCGAGGACGAGATTCAGTACCTCATCGAGGCCTTCCAGGGCCTGGGCCGCAACCCCACCGACGTGGAGTTGATGATGTTCGCGCAGGCCAACAGCGAGCATTGCCGCCACAAGATCTTCAACGCCCAGTTCACCATCGACGGGGTGGCGCAGGACAAGAGCCTGTTCGGCATGATCCGCCACACCCACCAGAGCAGCCCGCAGCACACGGTGATCGCCTACGCCGACAACGCCTCGGTGATGGAAGGCCACGCGGTGCAGCGTTTCGTGGCGCGCTACGACGGCGGCCAGGCGCCGGCCTACCGCGCCGAGCCCATCACCCAGCACGTGCTCATGAAGGTGGAGACGCACAACCACCCCACGGCCATCTCGCCTTTCCCGGGCGCCTCGACCGGCGCCGGCGGCGAGATCCGCGACGAGGGCGCCACCGGCCGCGGCGCCAAGCCCAAGGCAGGCCTCACGGGCTTCACGGTCGGCAAGCTCTGGGGCGGTCTGAGCGACCAGCCGGGCGGCAAGCCCGAGCACATCGCCAGCCCGCTGCAGATCATGACCGAGGGCCCGCTGGGTGGCGCGGCCTTCAACAACGAGTTCGGCCGGCCCAACCTGCTGGGTTACTTCCGCGAGTACGAACAGCTCGTGGACGGCGTGCAGCGCGGCTACCACAAGCCCATCATGATCGCCGGCGGCGTCGGCACCATCGACGCCCGCCTGACGAAGAAGGTGCTGTTCCCGGCCGGCACGCTGCTCATCCAGCTCGGCGGCCCGGGCATGAAGATCGGCATGGGCGGCGGCGCGGCCAGCTCCATGGCCACCGGCACCAACGCCGCCTCGCTCGACTTCGATTCGGTGCAGCGCGGCAACCCCGAGATCGAGCGGCGCGCGCAGGAGGTCATCAACCACTGCTGGGCGCAGGGGGAGAAGAACCCCATCCTCGCCATCCACGACGTGGGCGCGGGCGGCCTGTCCAACGCCTTCCCCGAAATCACCCACGACGCCGGCCGCGGCGCGCGCTTCGACCTGCGCGCCGTGCCGCTGGAAGAAAGCGGTCTGGCGCCCAAGGAGATCTGGAGCAACGAAAGCCAGGAGCGCTACGTGCTGGCGATCGCGCCCGACTCTCTGCCACAGTTCCAGGCCTTCTGCGAGCGCGAGCGCTGTCCCTTCGCGGTGGTGGGCGTGGCCACCGAGGAACGCCAGCTGCAGCTGGTGGACGAAGGCCAGGACAGCCCGGTCGACATGCCCATGGACGTGCTGCTCGGCAAGCCGCCCAAGATGCACCGCGACGTGACGACCGTGGCGCGCCAGTCGCCGGCCCTCGACCTCACCGGCGTCGACCTGCAGAAGAGCGTGATCGACGTGCTGAGCCACCCCACGGTGGCCTCCAAGCGCTTCCTCGTCACCATTGGCGACCGCACGGTGGGGGCCTTCAGCCACCGCGACCAGATGGTCGGCCCCTGGCAGCTGCCCGTGGCCGACTGCGCCGTGACCCTGGCCGACCACGCCGGCTTCGCGGGCGAGGCCATGGCCATGGGCGAGCGCACGCCGCTGGCCGCCACCAACGGCGCCGCCTCGGGCCGCATGGCCGTGGCCGAGGCCATCACCAACCTGCTGGCCGCGCCGATCGAACTGCCGCGCGTGAAGCTCAGCGCCAACTGGATGGCGGCCTGCGGCGAACCCGGCGAGGACGCCACCCTGTACGAGACCGTGAAGGCCGTGGGCATGGAGCTGTGCCCCGCGCTGGACGTGTCCATCCCCGTGGGCAAGGACAGCCTGTCCATGCGCACCCAGTGGCAGGCCGATGGGCAGACGAAGAAGGTCACCGCGCCGGTGAGCCTGATCGTCAGCGCCTTCGCCTCGCTGGCCGACGTGCGCGGCACCTTCACGCCCCAGCTGAACCGCGACATCGACGACACCACCCTGGTGCTGGTCGACCTCGGCAAGGGCCGCCACCGCCTGGGCGGCAGCGTGCTGGCCCAGACCCTGGGCCACCCCGGTGGCGAGGTGCCCGACCTGGACAGCCCACAGGACCTGAAGAACCTGGTGAACGCGGTGAACGCCCTGCGCGCGCAGGGTCGCGTGCTGGCCTACCACGACCGCAGCGACGGTGGCCTGCTGGCCGCCGTGGCCGAGATGGCCTTCGCTGGGCGGGTGGGCGTGGCGCTCAACATCGACCAACTGATCACCGAGGGCGACGGCATCAGCGACAGCCGCGCCGAGACCGGCGACGCCAAGAACTGGGCCCAGCAGGTCGGCGCGCGGCGCGAAGAGCTCACGCTGCGGGCCCTGTTCAACGAAGAGCTGGGCGTGGTGCTGCAGGTGCGCACCGAACAGCGCAACGAGGTGATGCAGGTGCTGCGCGAGCACGGCCTGTCCAAGCACAGCCACTTCATCGGCAAAGTGCAGAGCCGGGCGTGGCCGCCAGCGTCCGCGCGCGGCCCCGCCGGTTCCGCCAGGGACGCCGGCACGGGCGAGCTGCAGGTCTGGCGCGACACCAAGGCGGTCTTCAGTGCCCGGCTGTCCGACCTGCAGCAGGTCTGGGACAGCGTGAGCTGGAAGATCAACCAGCGGCGCGACAACCCCGAGTGCGCCGACGCCGAGCACGCGGCGGCCGGCGACCCGGCCGACACCGGCCTGCACACGCACCTCACGTTCGACCCCAACGACGACGTGGCCGCGCCCTTCCTGAACCTCTCGCGCCCCCGGGTGGCGATCCTGCGCGAGCAGGGCGTCAACTCGCACGTGGAGATGGCCTGGTGCTTCACCCAGGCCGGCTTCGAGGCGCTGGACGTTCACATGACCGACCTGCAGGCCGGTCGCGCCGACCTGAAGGACGTGCGCGGCGTGGTGGCCTGTGGCGGCTTCAGCTATGGCGACACGCTGGGCGCGGGCATTGGCTGGGCGCGCTCCATCACCTTCAACCCGCGCCTGGCCGAGCAGTTCCAGGCCTTCTTCGCGCGAGCCGACACCTTCGGCCTGGGCGTGTGCAACGGCTGCCAGATGTTCGCCGAGCTGGCCGACATCATTCCCGGGGCCCAGGCCTGGCCGCGCTTCACCACCAACCGCAGCGAGCGTTTCGAAGCGCGCCTGTCGCAGGTGGAGGTGCTGGACTCGCCCAGCCTGTTCTTCCAGGGCATGGCCGGCACGCGCCTGCCCATCGCCGTGGCGCACGGCGAGGGCTACGCCAACTTCCGCCACCGGGGCGACCCGGCCCAGGCCATCGCCGCCATGCGCTTCGTCGACAGCCAGGGCCAGGCCACCGAGCGCTACCCCTACAACCCCAACGGCAGCCCGGCCGGCCTCACCGCCGTCACCACCGCCGATGGCCGCTTCACCGCGCTCATGCCGCACCCCGAGCGCGTCTTCCGCAACGCGCTCATGAGCTGGACCGATCAGGACGTGTCCGCCCCCAGCGGCTGGACGCGCCTGTGGCGCAACGCGCGCCGCTGGGTGGGCTGAACATGTCCCCCCCGAAGCGCCTGCGGCGCCTCCCCCCAGGGGGCAACACCTGCAGCCCGGCAAAGCCGGTTCTGCGGTGTTCCCGATGAAGGCACGGCGCATGGCACGCACCCACACACTAGACCCTTCCACGATCGCGGCCTACGCGCGCGACGGCGCCGTGGTGCTGCGCGGCGTCTTCACCCCGGCGGAGCTGCGGCGCCTGGAGGAGGGCATCGAGCACAACCTGGCGCACCTGAGCCCGCTGGCCCTGGTGGCCAGCGAACCCGACGACCCGGGCCGCTTCGTCGAGGACTTCTGCACCTGGACCGACAACCCGGCCTATGCGGACGTGCTGCGCCACTCCGCGCTGCCGCACCTCTCGGCCCAGCTCATGGGCAGCCGCCAGGTGCGGCTCTACCACGACCACCTGCTGGTCAAGGAAGCCGGCACGCGCCAGCCCACGCCCTGGCACCAGGACCAGCCCTACTACAACGTGGACGGCGCGCAGAACGTGAGCTTCTGGATCCCGGTGGACCCGGTGCCGCTGGCCAGCACGCTGCGCTTCGTGGCCGGCTCGCACCACGGCACCTGGTACATGCCGCGCACCTTCCGCGATCAGCAGGCCAAGTGGTTCCCTGAAGGCACGCTGGCCGAGCTGCCGCCGGTGGAGCAGGAGCCGCAGCGCTATCCCCAGCTGGCCTGGGCCCTGGAGCCCGGCGACTGCGTGGCCTTCCACATGCTCGCGCTGCACGCCTCCAGCGGCACCGGCCCGGGCGCGCGCCGCCGCGTATTCTCGGCCCGCTACCTGGGCGACGACAGCGTGCACGCGCCGCGCCGTTGGCGCACCTCTCCCCCGTTTCCCGGGCTGGACGCCCGCCTGCCCCCCGGCGCGGCCATGGACGACCCCCTGTTTCCCCTGGTCTGGCCTTCGGCGCCTACCTGAACCTGCGGAGCCCCCATGGCCGGTACCAGCCTGCTCGCCCTCATCGACGACATCGCCACGCTGCTCGACGACGTCTCGCTCATGACCAAGGTCGCGGCCAAGAAGACGGCGGGCGTGCTGGGCGACGACCTCGCGCTCAACGCCCAGCAGGTCACCGGCGTGAAAGCCGACCGCGAGCTGCCCGTGGTGTGGGCCGTGGCCAAGGGTTCGCTGCTCAACAAGGCCATCCTGGTGCCGGCGGCGCTGCTCATCAGCGCCTTCGTGCCCGCGCTCATCACGCCACTGCTCATGCTCGGGGGCCTGTTCCTGTGCTTCGAGGGCGTGGAGAAGCTGGTCCACGCGCTGGGCGCACACAAGGCCGAGGACACGAAGGGCCGCGAGGCGCTGGTGAGGGCCGCGGCCGACCAGGCCGTGGACCTCGTGGCCTACGAGAAGGACAAGATCAAGGGCGCCATCCGCACCGACTTCATTCTCTCGGCCGAAATCATCGTCATCAGCCTGGGCACGGTGGCCAGTGCCACCATGGGCCAGCGCATCGGCGTGCTGGTGGGCATCGCGGTGGTGATGACCGCGGGCGTGTACGGCCTGGTGGCCGGCATCGTGAAGCTCGACGACCTGGGCCTGCACCTGAACCGGCAGGCGCAGGCCTGGAAGCAGGCCATCGGTCGCGGCATCCTGGCCTTCGCGCCCTGGCTGATGAAGTCGCTGTCGGTGCTGGGCACGGCCGCCATGTTCCTGGTGGGCGGCGGCATCCTGCTGCACGGCCTGCCGCTGCTGGCGCACGGCGTGGACACCTGGGCCGAAAGCCTGGGCTGGTTCGGCGCCTTCGTGCCCAGCCTGGCCGGCGCGCTGGTGGGCATCGCGGCCGGCGCGGTGGTGGTGGGCGTGGTGGAAGTGGTCAAGCGCCTGCGCGGCGCGCGAGCCAAGGCCGGCTGAGCCCTGCGGCCTTGACATGGGTCAAGGCGCCGTGGCGGGCGCGGCATAGACTGGATTGGCCCACCGATCCTCCGCAGGAGTCCTGCCATGAACAGCACCGCCACTGCCGATCAAGCGCCCCTGACCAACTTCACGCAATGCCACGCGGGCATCGTGCGCCGGCTGCACGCGCTCGATGAGTTGCCCGCGCTGCTGGAGCCCGCGATGCGGGCCCGGCGCATTGCCGAGGAATCGCTCGCCTTTTTTCGCGAAGCCATCTTCGAGCACCACCTCGACGAGGAGCGCGAACTCTTTCCCGCCGTGCTGGCCAGCGCCGAGCCGGGGCCGGAGCGCGAGCGCGCGCAACGCCTGGTGGAGCACCTGACCACCCAGCACCGTCAGCTGGAGGCGCTGTGGCGCTCGCTGGAGCGCGAGCTCAAGCGCGTGGCGCGCGGGCAGGACAGCGAACTCGACGTCGGCGATGTGCGCCGGCTGGTGGCGGACTACACCGCGCACGCGCGGCTGGAAGAGACGGAGTTCCTGCCGCTGGCCGAGACCATCCTCGGGCGCAACGGCAACCACATGGCGGCGCTCGGCCTGTCGCTGCACCTGCGGCATGCGCCGCAGCCGGTGCCCTACGTCTGAACGACTGCGGGTTATTGCCTAGAGCCGCGCCGACGCGCACGGCCTATGCTCCGCAAATCACTCACATGTGAGTGATTTGCGGCGGACGCCGTTGTCCGCTGGAAAAAACATCCAGGAGACAAGGCATGACATTCTTCCGATGGGCCGGCGCGGCGCTGCTGTGCGTCGCGGCCTTGAGCGGCCACGCGCAGGACAACTTCCCCAACAAGACCATCCGCATCGTCATTCCGTACGCGGCCGGTGGCGGCGTCGACGCCGCCGCGCGCCTGGTCGCCCAGTCGCTGGGCGACGCGATGGGGCAGAGCGTGATCGTCGAGGCCAAACCCGGCGGCAACACGGTCATCGGCGCCTCCACCGTCGCGCGCGCCGCGCCCGATGGCTACACGCTGCTGCTCACCGGCGGCTCGACCATGACCCTGCTGCCGCTTACCCAGGCCAAGCTGGCGTTCGATCCCCTGAAAGACTTCGCGCCCATCGGGCTGGTGTCGCGCCTGCCGTTTTTCCTCACGGTGTCCAGCACCCAACCGTACAAGACGGTGAAGGAATTGTTCGCCGATCCGAAGATGAAGGACGGCTCGCTGGCCTACGCCAGCAACGGCGTGGGCTCGATGGCCCACGTGGGCACCGAGATGCTGGTGCAGAGCGCGGGCGCGAAGATGATCCACGTGCCCTACAACGGCTTCACGCCGGCGATCGCCGACCTCGTCACCGGCCGCGCCATCATGGTGATGGCCGATCTGGCGCCGCTCAGCGGCCAGATCAAGTCTGGTGGCCTGCGCCCGCTGGCCGTGGCCTCGCTGAAGCGCTCGCCCTTCCTGCCCGACGTGCCGACCCTGGCCGAGGCGGGCTACCCCGGCACCGAGTACGAGGTCTGGTTGGCCCTGTACGCCCCGGCGGGAACGCCCGCGGGCGTGCTCAAGCGCCTGTCGGGCGAACTGGAAAAGGCCCTGGCCGTGCCGGCCACGCGCGAGGCCTTCGCCAAGCTCGGCCACGAAAGCGACTTCGTGGGCCCCGAAGGCATCCGCCAACGCATCCAGGCCGAACAGAAGGCCTTCGCGCCCGCCGTGCGCGCCGCCGGCCTGGCCGCCCCGACCAACTGACAGGACCCCATGCTCCCCGACAGCCCCCACGGCGCCGCGCGCACCGCCGCCCACCACCTGCTCCAGGCCCTGCTGGATCGCGGCATCGAGTACCTGTTCTGCAACCTCGGCACCGACCACGCGCCCCTCATCGAAGAGATGGCGCGCTGGCGCGAAGAAGGCCGGCGGCTGCCTGAACTGGTGCTGTGCCCGCACGAGAACACCGCGATCCACATGGCCGGCGGTTACGCGGTGGCCACCGGGCGCGGCCAGGCCGTGCTGGTGCACGTGGACGCGGGCACGGCCAACGCCGCGATGGGGCTGCACAACCTGTTCCGCGCGCGCGTGCCCATCCTGCTGATGGCCGGCCGCGCGCCGGCCACCACCTTCAACGGCGTGGACGGCGGGCGCGACACCTACGTGCATTTCGTGCAGGAGCCCTTCGACCAGGGCAGCGTGGTGCGGCCCTACGTGAAGTGGGAGTACACGCTGCCCTGGCCGTCGATGGCCGAGGAGGTCATCGCCCGCGCGCACGCCGTGATGCAGAGCGATCCGCCCGGTCCCGTGTACCTCATGCTCCCGCGCGAGGTGCTGGCCGCGCAGTGCCCGCCGCAGGAGCTGCGGCCGTTCCCCGCCGCGCGCCACCCGCCCGTGCGCGCGGGCATCGCCCGGCCCGATGACATCCGCCGCATCGCCGAGCGCCTGGTGGCCAGCGAGGACCCCTTGCTCGTCACCGGCTATGCCGGTCGCAACCCGCGCGTGCCGGCCCTCGTGGAGGCGCTGGCCACGCGGGTGGGCATGCGCGTGTGCGAGTTCAACAGCGTGCACCTGAACATCCGCCGCGACAGCCCATGCTTCGGCGGCTACCTGCCCGGGCCGTTCGCCGAGCGCGCCGACGTTGGCCTGATGCTGGACGTGGACGTGCCCTGGGTACCCAAGACCACGAACGTCAACCCCAAGGCCTGGTGGGCGCAGATCGACCTGGACGCGCTCAAGCGCGACATGCCCATGTGGGGCTTCGCCACCGACCTGCGGCTGGAGGGCGACAGCGAGCCGCTCCTGGCCGACCTCATCGAGGCCGTGTCGGCCCTGGCCACGCCGGCCTTCCAGGCGCGCGCCGCCGCGCGCCTGGCCCGGCTGGCGGCCGAGCACGCCGAGCGCGGTCGGCGCGTCGCCGAGGCCGCGCGCGCGCCGGGCGAGCCCGGCGCCATCAACGCCGCGCACCTGTGCGCCGCCATCCACAGCGCCCTGGGCGAGGACGACATCGTGCTCAACGAAGGCATTCGCCACACACTCACCGTGTTCGACCAGGTGCCGCGCCAGCGGCCGGGCACGCTGCTGGGCCTGCCGGGCGGCGGGCTGGGCTTTTCGGCCGGCATGGCGCTGGGCATGAAGCTCGCCCACCGGGGCCGCCGGGTGGTGCACTTCGTCGGCGACGGCACCTTCTACTTCAGCAACCCCACCTCCACTTATGCGGTGGCGCGCGAAGCCGGCACGCCCATCTTCACCGTCGTGCTCGACAACAGCGGCTGGGCCGCGGTGAAGGAATCGACGCTGCGCATGTACCCCAAGGGCCACGCTTTCCACAGCGGCGAGTTCGCCTCGGTGCTGCCGAGGGACATGGACTTTGCCGCCGTGGCCGAAGCGGCCGGCGCGCACGGCGAGCGCCTGAGCGAGCCGGGCGACATCGGCGCCGCCGTCGCGCGCTGCATCCGCGCGCTCGATGAGGGCCGCAGCGCGCTGCTGCACGCCCGCATCGCCCCCCTTTGAAGGAGACACCCGAATGAACACCCCATGGAGCACGGTCGCCGAGGCACAGGCCACCGTGGACAAGGCCGCCCAGGCCTTCGTGGCCTGGTCGCGCAGCGGACCGGGCCTGCGGCGCGAACTGCTCGGCAAGGCGGCCGATCTGCTGCAGGCGCGCGCCGAAGCTTTTGTCGAACGCATGGTGGCCGAGACCGCGACGTCGGTGGCCTGGGCGCAGTTCAACGTGAAGGGCGGCATCGCCGCGCTGCGCGAGGCGGCCGCGCTCACCACGCAGGTGGGGGGCGAGACCATCCCGTCCGACCAGCCCGGCTGCCTGGCGATGACGCTGCGCGTGCCCGTCGGCGTGGTGCTCGGCATCGCCCCCTGGAACGCGCCCCTGCTGCTGGGCCTGCGCGCGCTCATCGTGCCGCTGGCCTGCGGCAACACGGTGGTGATGAAGGCCTCCGAGGTCTGTCCCGACAGCCACCGCCTCATTGGCGAGCTGCTGAACGACGCGGGTTTTCCGCCCGGCGTGGTCAACGTCGTCGCGCACGACCCGGCGATCGCGCCCCAGGTGGTGGAGGCGCTGATCGCCCACCCGGCGGTGCGGCGCGTGAACTTCACCGGCTCCACCCGTACCGGACGCCTCATCGGCGCGCTGGCCGGCCAGCACCTCAAGCCCGCCTTGCTGGAGCTGGGCGGCAAGTCCCCGCTGGTGGTGCTGCGCGACGCCGACATCGATGCCGCGGTGAACGCCGCCGCCTTCGGCGCTTTCATGAACCAGGGGCAGATTTGCATGTCCACCGAGCGCATCGTGGTGGAGGAAGCCATCGCCGATCGCTTCGCGCAGGCCCTGGCGGACAAAACCGAGCGGCTCGCCACCGGCGAGGTGCCAGCGCTGGCCGGCGCGCTCATCAGTGAACGCGCCGCCGGGCAGGTGTCGGACCTGGTGGAGGACGCCCTGGCGCAGGGCGCGCGGCTGCTGGTGCCGCTGCGGCGCCAGGGCGCGCGCATCGCGCCGCTGGTGCTGGACCACGTGCGCCCCGGCATGAAGGTCTATGGCGACGAGTCCTTCGGCCCCATCGCCGCGATCGTGCGCGTGAACGACCTGGAGGAGGCGATCCGCGTCGCCAACGACACCGGGTACGGCCTGGCCGGCGCCGTGTTCGGACGCGACATCTCGCGCACCCTGCAGGTGGCGCAACGCCTCGAATGCGGCGTGTGTCACATCAACGCGCCCACCGTGCGCAGCGAACCGCAGCTGCCGTTCGGGGGCGTCAAGGACAGCGGGTACGGCCGCTTCGGCGGCAAGGCGGCCATCGCGGAGTTCACCGAGCTGCGCTCGATTACGATCCAGACCGAACCCCAGGTCTACCCCTTCTGACACCTTGCCCCGCCCCCGAACACCTCCCGCCAGCCCCGTTCCCCAGCCCGCTCCCCGCGCGCGCCGCAACCTGCCCTTGCTGTTGTTGCAAGCGCGCGGCGGGCTCATCGCCCGCTTTCGGCCCGTGCTCAAGAAGACGGGACTGACGGAGCAGCAGTTCCGCATCCTGCGCGCGCTCGACGTCTACGGCACGCTCGAGCCGCGCGAGATCTGTTCCATCTGCCACATCTCCAGCCCCAGCCTGGCCGGCGTGCTGGCCCGCATGGAGGCGCTGGACCTGGTCTGCCGCGAGCGCCTCAAGGGCGACCAGCGCCGCCAGCACGTCTCGCTCACGCCGCGCGCCGTGGGCATGTTCAAGGACGTCAGCGGCGACCTGGAGGACGTCTACCGCCAGCTGGAAGCCGATCTCGGCCCCGAGTTCGTGGCGGAGGTGTACGCCATGCTCGACCGCCTGCTGGCCGTGCTGCACCCCCCCGGCGACGCGGGGGCGGAGCCCGAGGACGCCTGACTCAGTGCGCGCCGCGCGCGCTGGGCCGCGTGCGGTGGAAGGTGATGGGACTGGCCGCCGCGGCCTTCATCACCGAGGGCTTGATGCGGCCCACCACGTGCATCTCGCAGGGCTTGCAGTCGAAACGCAGCGTGAGCTTCTCATTGTTGTGGGTGATCGTCAGCGGCTCGGCGCGCACCGTGCCCTGCACGCCGGTGACGCCCTTGGCCTGTTTGGGGCACAGGCTGAGCGAGAAGCGCACGCAGTGCTTGGTGATCATGAGGCTGACCTCGCCGGTCTCCTCGTGCGATTCGTAGGCGCTGGCGATCACCTTCACGCCGTGCTTTTCATAGAAGGCGCGCGCCCGGTGGTTGAACACATTGGCCAGGTAGGTCAGCGTGTCCTCGGGGTAGGGCGCGGGCGGCTCCACCGCCTGGCCGCGCGGCAGCCGCCGAAAGGCCTTGGCGCGCGCGGCTTCCAGCGCGGCCACGGCCTCGCGGCGCAGCGGGTTGAGCAGCGAAGCCGGCACGAACCAAGGTTCCTTGAAGGCGAGCGAGATGTCGATGGGCACGAACAGCGTGTCGCCCAGCCGGCCCAGGGCCTCGCGCAGCTTGTCGTGCGCCTGCGCGGCGTCGCGCGCGGGCGCCAGCGCGCAGGCCAGCTCGGCGTGGGCGGCATGGCCGTCTTCGTCGGTGAGGTCCAGGCGCAGGCCCTCGGCCGTGCGGGAGAGGGCCATCCAGACGCCGATGCGGCGCTCGGCGGACTTCTTCTCGAGCGCGCGCACCCAGTCCATGTCGCGGTTGCGGTTCACCACCGTGCCGCGCTTGAGGTGGCGCAGGCCCTCCAGGGCGTCCTTGGGAAAGACGCGGAAGCGGCCGGCTTGGCCGGTGGCTTCCGCGCGGTTGATCTGCAGGCCCACGAGTTCACGGTGCAGGTCCAGGTAGCACAGGCCGTCGCCGTTGTGGATGACCGTGGTGTCGTCGTCGCACTGCAGCTCCACCCAGTTCGGGCCCAGCTGCGTGACGAAGCCGATGGGGCGGCCCGGGTTCTTGGGCGTGTCGAAGGCGCCGATGTCGTCCTGGCGGCCGTTGACGAAGTAGTCGGTGAACTCGCGGTTGAAGTTCTGGTCGGGGTCGGGCGTGAAGCTGAAGTGGCAGCGCCCCGAGGAGGCGCGGCCCAGCTCGGGGCGCTCCTCCAGGATCTCGTCGAACAGCCGGCGGTAGTGCGCGGTGATGTTCTTGACGTAGCCCAGATCCTTGTAGCGGCCTTCGATCTTGAAGCTGCGCGCGCCGGCGTCGATGAGGGCGCGCAGGTTGCCGCTCTGGTTGTTGTCCTTCATCGAGAGCACGTGCTTGTCGTGCGCCACGATGCGGCCCTGGCTGTCCTTCACCTCGTAAGGCAGGCGGCAGGCCTGCGAGCAGTCGCCGCGGTTGGCGCTGCGGCCGGTGTGGGCATGGCTCACGTAGCACTGCCCGCTGTAGGCCACGCACAGCGCGCCGTGGATGAAGAACTCGACGATGCAGCGCTGCTCGTCCAGGGCCTCGTAGATGGCGCGGATCTGCGGCAGCGTGAGCTCGCGCGCCAGCACCAGCTTGGACAGGCCCGCGTTCTGCAGGAACACGGCCTTGTCCACCGTGCGGATGTCGGTCTGCGTGCTGGCGTGCAGCTGGATGGGCGGCAGGTCGATCTCCAGCAGGCCCATGTCCTGGATGATGAGCGCGTCGGTGCCCGCGTCGTAGAGCTGGTGGATGAGCCTGCGCGCGGGCTCCAGCTCGTCGTCGCGCAGGATGGTGTTGACCGTGACGTAGATGCGGCTGCCGAAGCGGTGCGCGTGCTTCGCCAGGCGAGCGATGTCCTGCACGCTGTTGTCGGCCGAGGTGCGCGCGCCGAACGAGGGCCCGCCAATGTAGACGGCGTCGGCGCCGTGGTTGACGGCCTCGATGCCGATGTCGGCCGTGCGGGCGGGGGAGAGCAGCTCGATCTGGTGGGGCAGCATGGGGGCGGGCAGAATCGCGGAACCGCGTATTGTCCCGGAGAAGGCCTTTGTCCGCACCCACGTCCATCGTTCTGGTCCATGGCGCCTGGCACGGCGCCTGGTGCTGGCGCCGCGTGCTGCCGCTGCTGCGCGCGGCCGGCGCCGAGGCGCACGCGCTCACGCTCACCGGCCTGGGCGAGCGGGCCCACCTCATGGGCCCGGCCATCGACCTGCACACGCACATCCAGGACGTGCTGGGCCTGATCGAGGCCGAAGAGCTGGACCGGGTGGTGCTGGTGGGCCACAGCTACGCGGGCATGGTCATCACCGGCGCGGCCGACCGCCTGCTGCGCGAGCGCCCGGGCTGCCTGGCGCAGCTGGTCTACCTGGACGCCGCGCTGCCATACCCCGGCGACAGCTGGAGCAGCCACCACAGCGAAGAGACCCGGGCCGCGCGCACCGCCGCCGCCCAGCCCAGCGGCGGTCTGCACTTTCCGCCGCCGGATGCCTCGCTGTTCGGCCTGCAGGGCGCCGACCGCGATTGGGTCAACCGCCGCCAAACGCCGCAGCCGTTCCGGCTCTACCAGCAGCCGCTGGATTTCGACGGCGAGGCCTGGGCCCGCGTGCCGCGCTGCTTCATCGACTGCACCTCGCCGGCCCTGGCCACCATCGCCCCGTCGCGTGTGCGCGTGCGGCAGGAGCCCGGCTGGCGGCTCATCGAAATGGCCACCGGCCACGACCCCATGGTGAGCGAGCCCCAGGCCCTGGCGGGGCACCTGCTGGACCTCTGGCGCGCGGCGGGCGCATGAACGGCACCCGGTACGACCGCATCGACCAGCTGCGCGCCCTGGCGCTGCTGTGGATGACGGTCTACCACTTCTGCTTTGACCTGAACCACTTCGGCCTGATCCACCAGGCCTTCCTGAGCGACCCGTTCTGGACCACGCAGCGCACGGCCATCGTGAGCCTGTTCCTGTTCACGGCCGGTCTGTCGCAGTCGGTGGCCCTGCGCCAGGGCCAGGGCTGGCCGCGCTTCTGGCGCCGCTGGGCGCAGGTGGCGGGCGCGGCGCTGCTGGTCACGCTGGGCTCATGGTTCATGTTCCCCGAGAGTTTCATCTACTTCGGCGTGCTGCACGGCATCGCGGCGATGCTGGTGGTGGCGCGGCTCACCGGCGGCTGGGGGCGCTGGCTGTGGCCGCTGGGCGCGCTGGCGATCGCGCTGCCCTGGCTGGCGCCTACCGCCATGGCGCAATGGCCCGCGCTGGAGTTGCTCAACCAGCGCGGCTGGAACGCGCTGGGCTTCATCACCCGCAAGCCCTTCACCGAGGACTACGTGCCCCTGCTGCCGTGGATGGGCGTGGTCTGGTGGGGCCTGGCCGCCGGGCATTGGGTGCTCGTGCGGCGCCCCCATTGGCTGGGCGGCTCGGGGCAGGGCGGCGCGCTGGGCCGTTTCATGGCGCGCTGGGGGCGCTGGAGCCTGAGCTACTACCTGCTGCACCAGCCCGTGTTGGTGGGGCTGGTGGGGCTGTCGGTGGTGGTGTGGCGGGGCTGAAGCGCGAGGATCGACAGCTTCAGTCGGCATGAAGCCACCTGTTGGGCTTCTAACCGACCAGTGATGCGGAAGGTTTGGCGGTAACGCCGCGGGCGGCGGTGTTACGCAGCGGCACCTTCTTCAACACGACAAGGCACATGAAACGAGCTGGCAATGGCATTCAACGGACGCGCTCACCAGCCTCGACGCGCCAACCCGTGACGCGTGTGACGCGGATCGCCGAGCAATTGCGCAAAGATGCGGTGAAGCCCGATCAGTACCCGGTGGACGGACGGGTCCGGTCCTTCCTGACCGACGAACACCACAAGCACGATAGACGCGACGAGCCCGACATCATCGACTGGTGCGTCCAGGCCAGGGCGGCGGCGCTGCTGAGCCCCCTGCTTGAGCGGTGGGGGCGTCCGAGCGTGTACTTCCAGGACGGTGATGCCTATGTGCTGGAGGCCGCCATTGCGGCGGCCTTGGCCGGCGGTACAAAACACATTGCCGTGGTTCGCTGCTTCCACCCCGCGCAAGCGGACAGTTTCGGCAGCCCGAAGCTGGTGGACGCCTTGGTCGCTGCGGCCGCACAGTGCGAGTCCTTGACCCTGGAGCGCTTTGGCCTGTTGACGCCGGATGAGGTGCATCGGTTTCTGGAGCGTGCCCGTGAGGGCGGCTGCGTTCTCCAGTGCCTGACCCTGAACCAGGTGGCCGGCATGGACCGCGAGGCCATGGAGTTGCTCGCGCGGTTGTTGCCGACATCGGTCATCCAGGAACTGCAGCTGGGCGAAGTCGATCCTGTCGTGCTCATCGATTTCCTGGCCGCGCTCAGTCGATGCACCCAAGGACAGTTTCTTGCCTTGCAGACCCTGGGGTTCAGCTATTCCGTTGTTGGCGAGGCCGCTGGGCGCTACAGCGAACTGGGCCGCTTGCAGGTCGACGAGATCGAATGGCAAATCGCCCTGCTGAAGTCCCTGCACGACAGCCGGTGCAAGACGCTCGCGGTCAACGCCAAGCGATCGGTGGTCGTCTCGGACGATGGGACGAGCGGCCATGCGACCGATCCATTGCCGCCCGACTACGTCTGCGCTGGCACCACGCAGATGCTGACGCCGCCGCCCTCTCTTTTCGGGACACCGCCGCACGCTTTGCTGGAGCTTGAAGGTCACCGCGAAAATGTCCCGCGCACCTGCATCGAATGGCACCCGCGCGTGGTGGGCCGCAACGGCTTTCTGGTCGATCTCGCCGAGGGTTTGAACCGGCGTTGGCTGGCCGAAGAGTGCTTGCCGGCGGTCGTCAAGCGCAATCGCTCGATGACGGTGACAGAGAAGGACATATCGGGACGCATCGCCTTCTACCTCTCGGATGGCGATCCCGTGACGCTTTGCTGGATCCGGGCGCTCAACACGGACCATCGCCAGCTGTGGGACCACACGTACAACCGCCACTTGGAAGCGATCGCGCAAGAGAGCAAGACGACCCTGGAGGAGATCGACGCCTTGTTGAGGGCGGGCCTGACCATGGATTTGATCGGCTATGTCCGGCAATTGCGCGAGCGCGACCAGCTGCCGCTGCCTTCGGCGATGGATGCGCTTCGATCGCGGTACATCGACCATCCCGTGCGGAAAGAGACCTGGCTCTGGGCCTTCGATCCCGTGGGTGCCATCAAGTACCTGATCCAGGAGGGGAGGGCCGGCGAACTCAAGGGGTGGTCCACCGCGCTGAGGAAAATGGGCGCGCTGCCTCCGTTCGAGGACTTGGCGCCCTTGATCACCCATTGCCTGGACCAGAAGCAGGAGCAGCCCGAACTGGTGGAGCTGCTGTGCAATTTCCAGCCGTAGCACGCGGGCGCATCGGCCTCAGCGATCGGCCCGATGCTCAGCGCGGCGCCGTGGCCGCCAGCGTCTGGCGGATCAATTCCAGCGTGGACTGTTGGGTGAGCGTGGTGGGCCGCTGCGCGCTGGTGGCCAGGCTCAGGCGCGTGCGCAAGGGGGGATCGATGCCGCGCAGCCGGTAGGCCGAGGGCCGGATCGAGCTGGCCACGGCGTTGCGCGAGAGCAGGGCGGCGCCCGCGCCGTCGGCCACCAGGTCCAGGATGGCCGAGACGCCATCGATCTCCAGCGCCACCTTCGGGCGCAGGCCGATGGCCGCGAGCTCGTGCTCCAGCTGCATGCGCACCGCGTTGGGCCGACTGGGGATGATCAGCGGCAGGTCGGCCAGGTCGCGCAGCGCGATCGGCGAGGGCGGCGGATCTTCCGGCAGACCGGGCGGGCGTGGCTGCACCAGCCACAGGTCCTCTTCGGCCAGTGGCTGGATCTCCAGTTCCGGTACCGGCTGGGCGTTGTAGAGGACGGCGATGTCCAGCCGGCCGGTGAGCAGCCATTCCTGCATGGTGGCCGACAGGCCCTCGGTGATGGACAGCGAGGCCTCGGGCAACTGCTGGCGGAAGGCCCGCGTGAGGGGCACCGACAGCGTGCGCGCCAGCGTCGGCGGCAGCCCGATGGCCACCCTTCCGGCCAAGGCGCCGCGCACGCGGCCCAGCTCCTCTCGGGCGCGCTCCACCTGGTGCAGGATGCCGCGCCCGTGCGCCAGCAGCAGCTTGCCGGCCTCGGTGGGCGTGGCGCCCCGGCCGTTGCGCACCAGCAGGTTCTGGCGCAACTCCACTTCGAGCAGCCGCACCTGGCGCGACAGGGCGGGCTGCGCGACGTCCAGCGCGATGGCGGCGCGCGTGAAGCTGCCGAGCTCGGCCACGCGCACGAAGTATTCGAGTTGCTTGAGGTCCATGGGAAAGGGGCCGGGTCGGCGTTGCACAGCAGGTATGTGATTTTGTTCTAGCTGCTAGCCGGCTGTATGGGTTTTCGTACAGCGCCAGGCTGCCGACAATGGCCGTCTTTCTTCTGGACGCCCATGAACGCCCCCCTGACCGGCATTTCTTCCATGGCCACCCGCCAGGTGCTGGCCGAACTCACCGGTGCCTACACGGCGCGCGCCGGACAGGCCGTGGCCATCGAATCGGTGGGCGGCGTGGACGCGGCCAAGCGCGTGGCGGCCGGCGAGGCTTTCGACGTGGTGATCCTGGCCTCGGACGCCATCGACAAGCTCATCGCCGCCGGCCACCTGCAAGCGGGCCGCGTGGACCTGGTGCGCAGCGGCGTGGCCGCCTGCGTGCGCGAAGGCGCGCCGGCGCCCGATCTGTCCAGCGAGGCGTCGGTGAAGGCCGCGCTGCTGGCGGCGGACAAGATCAGCTACTCCACCGGTCCGAGCGGCGTGGCGTTGCAGAAGCTCTTCGAGCGCTGGGGCATCGCCGAGGCCATGGCCGCCAAGACCGTGCAGGCGCCGCCCGGCGTGCCGGTGGCCTCGCTGGTGGCCAAGGGCGAAGTGGCCCTGGGCTTCCAACAGCTCAGCGAGCTGCTGCACGTGCCGGGCATCGCCATCGTGGGTGGCCTGCCCGAGCCGATCCAGATCGTCACCGTGTTCAGCGCCGGCATCCCGGTGAACGCGCCGCGCGCCGAGGCGGTGCGCGCGCTGCTGGCCTTCATGACCTCGCCCGAGGCGGCCGAGGCCAAGCGGCGCCAGGGCATGTCGCCCGCCTGATTTGTTTGATTCCCCCAGAACACCCGAGAGGAGCACCACGCATGTCCCTGATCATCGACTGCCACGGCCACTACACCACGGCGCCCAAGGCGCTGGAGAACTGGCGCAACGCCCAGATCGCGGGCATCAAGGACCCGGCCCAGATGCCCAAGGTCGCCGACCTGAAGATCAGCGACGACGAGCTGCGCGAGTCCATCGAGACCAACCAGCTCAGGCTCATGAAGGAGCGCGGCAGCGACATCACGCTGTTCAGCCCGCGCGCCAGCTTCATGGCCCACCACATCGGCGATTTCGGCGTGTCCAGCACCTGGGCCGCCATCTGCAACGAGCTCTGCTACCGCGTCTCCACGCTGTTCCCCGAGCACTTCGTGCCCGTGGCCATGTTGCCGCAAAGCCCTGGCGTGGACCCGGCCACCTGCATCCCCGAGCTGGAGAAGTGCGTCAAGGAGTACGGCGCGGTCGGCATCAACCTCAACCCCGATCCCTCCGGTGGCCACTGGACCAGCCCGCCGCTGACCGACAAGCACTGGTACCCCATCTACGAAAAGATGGTGGAGTACGACCTGCCGGCCATGATCCACGTGAGCACGAGCTGCAACGCCTGCTTCCACACCACCGGCGCGCACTACCTCAACGCCGACACCACGGCCTTCATGCAGCTCATCCAGGGCGATCTGTTCAAGGACTTCCCGACGCTGAAGTTCCTGATCCCGCACGGCGGCGGCGCGGTGCCCTACCACTGGGGCCGTTTCCGCGGCCTGGCGCAGGAGATGAAGAAGCCCCTGCTGGACACCCACCTGATGAACAACGTGTTCTTCGACACCTGCGTGTACCACCAGCCCGGCATCGACCTGCTCAATACCGTGATCCCGGTCAAGAACGTGCTGTTCGCTTCGGAGATGATCGGCGCGGTGCGCGGCATCGACCCCTTGTCCGGGCACTACTACGACGACACGAAGCGCTACATCGAGGCCTCGAAGATCCTGTCCGCCGAGGACAAACACGCGATCTACGAGGGCAACGTGCGGCGCGTCTTCCCGCGCCTGGATGCGCGCTTGAAGGCCAAGGGGCTGTGATCTTGTTCGGGCGCTTTTGCCGCGACGTCCAGGAACACCAACACATTCAAACAGGAGCCATGACATGTACGAACTAGGCGTCGTCTACCGCAACATCCAGCGCGCCGACAAGGCGGCCGCCGACGGCCTGGCCGCGCTGGGCTCGGCCACCGTGCACGAGGCCATGGGCCGCGTGGGCCTGCTGAAACCCTATATGCGCCCCATCCAGACCGGCGTGCAGGTCAGCGGCACGGCCGTCACCGTGCTGCTGCAGCCGGGCGACAACTGGATGATGCACGTCGCCGCCGAGCAGATTCAGCCGGGCGACATCGTGGTCGCCGCCGTCACCGCCGAGTGCACCGACGGTTACTTCGGTGACTTGCTGGCCACCAGCTTCCAGGCCCGCGGCGCGCGCGCCCTGGTCATCGACGCCGGCGTGCGCGACGTCAAGACCCTGAAGGAAATGAACTTCCCGGTCTGGAGCAAGGCCATCAGCAGCAAGGGCACGATCAAGGCCACCCTGGGCTCGGTGAACATCCCCATCGTCTGCGCCGGCATGTTGGTCACGCCGGGCGACGTGATCGTGGCCGATGACGACGGCGTGGTCTGCGTGCCCGCCGCGCGCGCGGCCGAGACCCTGGCCGCCGCCCGCAAGCGCGAGAGCTTCGAAGGCGAGAAGCGCGACAAGCTCGCCAGCGGCGTGCTCGGCCTGGACATGTACAAGATGCGCGAGCCGCTGGCCGCCGCCGGCCTGCGGTATATCGATTGAAAGGCCGCCATGAGCAAACCCACCACCGGTGATTTCACCAAGACCGCCGGCTGGCTCGACTGGTTCGACGGCCCGAGCAAGCCCCGCTTCCAGCTGCCCCCGGGCAGCGTGGACGCGCACTGCCACGTGTTCGGCCCCGGCGCCGAATTCCCCTACGCGCCCGAACGCAAGTACACCCCCTGCGACGCCAGCAAGCAGCAGCTGTTCGCCCTGCGCGACCACCTGGGCTTCTCGCGCAACGTGATCGTGCAGGCCACCTGCCACGGCGCCGACAACCGCGCCATGGCCGACGCCTGCCGCAGCAGCGGCGGCCGGGCGCGCGGCGTGGCCACGGTCAAGCGCAGCGTGAGCGACCAGGAACTGCAGGACCTGCACGCCAGCGGCGTGCGCGGCGTGCGCTTCAACTTCGTCAAGCGCCTGGTGGACTTCACGCCCAAGGACGAGCTGATGGAGATCGCCGGTCGCATCAAGGCCCTGGGCTGGCACGTGGTCATCTACTTCGAGGCCGTGGACCTGCCCGAGCTGTGGGACTTTTTCACCGCGCTGCCCACCACCGTGGTGGTGGACCACATGGGCCGCCCCGACGTGAGCAAGCCCATCGACGGCCCGGAGTTCCAGCTCTTCCTGAAGTTCATGCGCGAGCATGAGAACGTCTGGAGCAAGGTGAGCTGCCCCGAGCGCCTCAGCCTGGGCGGGCCCAAGGCCCTGAACGGCGAGCAGGCCGCCTACCGCGACGTGGTGCCCTTCGCGCGCCAGGTCGTCGAAACCTTCCCCGACCGCGTGCTGTGGGGCACCGACTGGCCGCACCCCAACCTCAAGGACCACATGCCCGACGACGGCCTGCTGGTCGATTTCATTCCGCACATCGCCACGACGGCCGAGCTGCAGAAGAAGCTGCTGGTCGACAACCCGATGCGCCTCTACTGGCCTGAGGAGGTCTGACATGGCTCTCGACAAACCCTACAAGGACGTGCCCGGCACGACCATCTTCGACGCCGAGCAAAGCCGCAAGGGCTACTGGCTCAACCAGTTCTGCATGAGCCTGATGAAGGCCGAGAACCGCGAGCGCTTCAAGAAGGACGAGCGCGCCTACCTCGACGAGTGGGCCATGACGGAAGAGCAGAAGCAGGCCGTGCTGGCGCGCGACCTCAACTGGTGCATCCGCCTGGGCGGCAACATCTACTTCCTGGCCAAGATCGGCGCCACCGACGGCAAGAGCTTCCAGCAGATGGCGGGCTCCATGACCGGCATGACCGAGGAGGAGTACCGCAACATGATGATCGGCGGCGGCCGCTCGGTCGAAGGCAACCGCCGCATCGGCGAGGACGGCGATGCGCAGGCGCACCGCCAGCCCCAGGGTTCGCAAGGCAAACAAGGGAAGCACTGACATGGCCCGCATCACCGCATCCGTCTACACCTCGCACGTGCCCGCCATCGGCGCGGCCATGGACCTGGGCAAGACCGGCGAGCCGTACTGGCAGCCGCTCTTCAAGGGCTACGAGTTCTCCAAGCAGTGGATGAAGGACAACAAGCCCGACGTGGTGTTCCTGGTCTACAACGACCACGCCACCGCCTTCAGCCTGGACTTCATCCCCACCTTCGCGATCGGCACGGCCGCCGAGTTCCAGCCCGCCGACGAGGGCTGGGGCCCGCGCCCGGTGCCCGTGGTCAAGGGCCACCCCGAGCTGGCCTCGCACATCGCGCAGAGCGTGATCCAGCAGGACTTCGACCTCACCATCGTCAACAAGATGGACGTGGACCACGGCCTGACGGTGCCGCTGTCGCTGATGTGCGGCCAGCCCCAGGCCTGGCCCTGCCCGGTGATCCCCTTCGCGGTGAACGTGGTGCAGTACCCGGTGCCGAGCGGCCAGCGCTGCTACAACCTGGGCAAGGCCATCCGCAAGGCGGTGGAGAGCTACGACGAAGACCTGAACGTGCACATCTGGGGCACGGGCGGCATGAGCCACCAGTTGCAGGGCCCACGCGCCGGCCTCATCAACAAGGACTTCGACAACCGCTTCCTTGACCTGCTCGAGACCGACCCCGAGGCGGCGGCCGCGATCCCGCACATCGACTACGTGCGCGAGGCCGGCAGCGAGGGCATCGAACTCGTGATGTGGTTGATCGCGCGCGGCGCCATGGCCGATGCCGCCGGCGGGCCGCGCCCGAAGGTGGCGCACCGCTTCTTCCACGTGCCCGCGAGCAACACTGCCGTGGGCCACCTGATCCTGGAGAACCAATAAATGAGCAACAACAAGACCATCAAAGTGGCGCTGGCCGGCGCCGGCGCCTTCGGCGTCAAGCACCTGGACGGCATCAAGAACATCGACGGCGTCGAGGTCATCTCGCTGATCGGGCGCGAGCTCGACAAGACGCAGGAAGTCGCCAGCAAGTACGGCATCGGCCACGTCACCACCGACCTGAACGAGTCGCTGGCCATCCAGGAGCTGGACGCCGTCATCCTGTGCACGCCCACGCAGATGCACGCCGAGCAGAGCCTGGCCTGCCTGAAGGCCGGCAAGCACGTGCAGGTGGAGATTCCCCTGGCCGACAGCCTCAAGGGCGCGCAGGCCGTGGTGGACCTGCAGAAGCAGACCGGCCTGGTGGCCATGTGCGGCCACACGCGCCGCTTCAACCCCAGCCACCAGTTCGTGCACCAGAAGATCCAGGCCGGCGAGTTCAACATCCAGCAGATGGATGTGCAGACCTATTTCTTCCGCCGCACCAACACCAACGCGCTGGGCCAGGCCCGCAGCTGGACCGACCACCTGCTGTGGCACCACGCCGCGCACACCGTGGACCTGTTCGCCTACCAGGCCAACAGCCCCATCGTGCTGGCCCACGCGATCCAGGGCCCGATCCACCCGGTGCTGGGCATCGCCATGGACATGAGCATCCAGCTCAAGGCCGCCAACGGCGCCATCTGCACGCTCTCGCTCTCGTTCAACAACGACGGTCCGCTGGGCACCTTCTTCCGCTACATCGGCGACACGGCGACCTACATCGCGCGCTACGACGACCTGTTCAACGGCAAGGACGAGAAGATCGACGTGTCCAAGGTGGACGTGAGCATGAACGGCATCGAGCTGCAGGACCGCGAGTTCTTCGCCGCCATCCGCGAAGGCCGCGAGCCCAACGCCAGCGTGGGCCGCGTCTTCGCCTGCTACCAGGTGCTGCACGACCTGGAGCAGAAGCTCAAGGCCCAGGGCTGAGCCCGGACGCTCCTGCCGGGGCCGCTAGGATCGGGGCATGCATCCCAGTGCCCTTGACAACGGCGGCCTCTTTTTCGACACCTACCTGAACGCGGGCGAGGCGCTCACGGTCCTGGACATCGGCGCCCAGGACGTGAACGGCTCGCTGCGCGCGCTGGCGCCCGCCGCCTGCCGCTACGTCGGCGTGGACTTCGCGCCCGGTCGCGGCGTCGACGTGGTGCTGGACGACCCCTACCGGCTGCCCTTCGCCGACCAGAGCATCGACGCCGTGGTCAGCAGCTCGTGCTTCGAACACGTCGAAATGTTCTGGCTCAGCTTCAACGAGATCCTGCGCGTGCTCAAGCCGTCGGGGCTCTTCTATCTGAACGCGCCCTCCAACGGCGACTTCCACCGCTACCCGGTGGACTGCTGGCGCTTTTATCCCGACGCCGGCGCGGCGCTGGTGCGCTGGGCCGTGCGCTCGGGGTACCGGCCGGCCTTGCTGGAGTCGTTCACGGCCTACCAGAAGCTCGACGTGTGGAGCGATTTCGTGGCCGTCTTCGTGAAGGACGAGGCCCAGGTGGCGCGCCACCCGCGGCGCATGCTCGACCGCCTGGACCGCTACATGAATGGCCGCCGCCACGGCGAGCAGGGCATCCTGTGCCCGCAGGAGCACCCCGAGGACGGCGCGCGCCTGCGCCGCCTGACCGGCCACCCCAAGGGACTGGGCTGAAGCGTTCGAGCCGGCCCGCCGAGGCCACAATGAGACCCGCACCGCGATCGCCCCACCACCGCCCATGCCGCACGCCGACCCTTCCGCCCCATTCGATCCGCGCACCGTGGCCCAGTTGGACGCGGCCTGGGGCGACCCCGCGAGCTGGACCGAGCACGGCCTGCAGTGGACCCATTTGTCCACCGTCAAGGCCCGCATCGCTCAGGCGGTGTCGGGGGACCCGGCGGTGCACCCGCTGCAGTGGTTCTTCCAGCGGGTCGCGGCCGAGCGCCCGCTGCCACTGCGCCGCGTGCTGGTGCTGGCCTGCGGCGAGGGCCATGTCGAACGCGAGACCGTGAGCGCCGGCTGGGCCGAGTCCGCGGTGGCGCTGGACCTGTCCAGCCGGGTGCTGGAGCGCGCGCGCGAGGCCGCCCAGGCCCAGGGACTGGCGATCGACTACCACCAGGCCGACATGAACCGGTTGCCCGTGGGCGCACCCGGCTTCGAGCCCGGCAGCTTCGACGCCGTGCTCGGCGTGGCGGCGGTGCACCACTGCAGCGAGATCGAGCGCCTGTACGCGGACGTGGCGACGCTGCTGCCCCCCGGGGGCTGGTTCTTTCTCGACGAGTACGTCGGCCCGGACCGCTTCCAGTGGTCGCCAAGCCATGTGCGCCACCTCAATACCTTGCTGGAGCTGCTGCCGCCGCGCCTGCGCACGACGCTGGACGGCCGCCTCAAGGCCCACGCGCGCCGGCCCACGCCGCAGGAGGTGATCGCGGTGGACGCGAGCGAGGCGGTGCGTTCCTCCGAGCTGCTGCCGCTGCTGTCGGGCCATTTCGAGCGCCTGGCCTGGCGCCCGTACGGTGGCGCGCTGCTGCACGTGCTGCTGAGCGATATCGCGCAGAACTTCCTCGGCGATGCCGAGGCGCCTTACCTCGATGCCCTGTTGGACGCCGAAGAGGAGCTCCTGCGCAGCGGCCAGCTGGACCCCTGCTTCGGCTGCGTCATCGCGCGTCGCCCGCGCTGAGCCAGCGCGCCAGCCACGCCGGGTCGTTGGGGCCCAGCGCCAGCACGCGCTCGGGCTCGGCGACCACGCCATCGGGGGGCAGGGCGGCGTAGCTCTCGCGGATGGCCTGGCGCCGCTCCCGCAGCCGCGTGGACGAGGGGTCCAGGCCCGTCACCACCGTGAGGCCGGTGGGCGCCGTGGACAGCGTCACGACGCGCAGATCGGGCCGCAGGGCGCGCAGGCAGGGCACGATCTTCCAGCCGTCTCCCGTGTGAAAGCCGGTGCGCCGCTCGCGGCCCGCCGTCGCGGCCGTCAGCGGCACGGTGTCGTGCAGCAGCAGCACGGCGCCCGGCGCGGCCAGGCGTTCGGCGCCGATGAAGTCGTCCAGCACCGCGTCGAAGGCGTGGTCGCCGTCGATGAACGCGAGGTCGAAACCCTGCGTGGCCAATGCGTCGTCCGCGGGCAGCCCGGCGAAGAACGCGGCGCTGGTGCAGGGGAACAGGCGCGTGGGCGCCTCGCAGCCGCTCAGCGGGTCGCCGCGCGGCGCGGGGTCGACGCCGGTGGCCTGGGTCCCCGGCCGCGCCAGCCTCAGCGTATGGCCGAACTCGACGCCGATCTCCAGGTAGAGGCGCGGCTTCAGGTGCCCGTGGAACCAGCCCAGCCAGTGCCGGTAGTCGGGGCCCGGCCAGCGCTGGCGCGCCAGCGCCACGTGCACGCCGGGCAGGTTGGGCTCCTGGGCCAGCGCGTCCCACAGCACGGCATCGGCGTCGGCGCCGCGACCCTCGGCGCGCAGGCGGCGCCAGCGGCGCAGCGCCGCGGTTTCGAGGGGGTGCACGGCGGCGCTCATGCCGGCCCCTCGGGGCGGCCCCGCAGCGCCTGGCGCAGGACCCGGGCGAAGCGCTCGGGCGCGTAGCGCTCGGCGCAGCGTTGCCAGGCGGCCGCCTGTTGGCGCTGCCACAGGGCGTCGTCGCGCAGCAGGCGCAGGACGCCGGCGGCGAAGGCCTCGGCGTCGCGCGCGGACTGGATATCGCGGCCGGCGATCCAGCCGAGCTGGCGCACCAGCAGCGCCGAGGCCACGACCGGGATGCCCTGGGCCGCGGCCTCGATGACCTTGGCCGGCACGCCGCCGGCGAAGCGCACCGGCGCGATGAACACCCGCGCGCCGTCGTAGTGCGGCGCCAGTGCCTCTTGCGGACCCAGCAGGCGCACGTCGTCGCCGGCCAGCCGCGCCAGCCGGGGCGAGCGGTTGACGCCGACCACGGACAGCACGGGCGGCTGCGGCAGTCGCTCGCGCAGCCGCGGCAGCACCTGCTCGATGAACCACAGCAAGCCGTCCTCGTTGGGCGTGTCGGGGTGCAGCGCGCCCACGAAGAGCAGGCCCTGGCGCGCGGCCGGGCCGGGCACTTCAGGGCGCACCGCCATGCCATGGCTCAGCAGGCTCACGCGGTGGCCGGCGGCGGCAAAGCACGCGGCGTCGCGCTCAGAGACCACCAGCACCTCGCTGGCGCCGCGCGCCAGGGCGATCTCGCGCGCCAGGTGCGCCTGCGCGGCCGCGCGGGGCATGGGCCGGCCGCGCACCGCCGCCTCGGCGATCTCGCGCAGCGCGAACAGGGCCTCGGCGTCGTAGACCAGGCGCATGCCGGCAAAGAGCTCGGGCCGGCGCGCGCGCAGCGGCTGCAGCGCCTTCAGGTTGGGGGGGCGGCTCACCAGCAGCACGTCGTAGACGCCGCGGCGGCGTTCCAGGAAGGCTTCCAGCCGCGCCATGCCGTGGCCCAGCACCACCTCCACGCTGCTGGGCAGCGAGGCCTGGATGTCGCGCCAGTCGTCCTCGGTTTGCCAGAGGGGGAAGAAGCTCACGGGCCAGTCGCGCAGGGCCTGCAGCATGAGGCGCGCGCGCGGCAGGCCGCCGCCTTTGTGCATGTGCGGCACCTCGTTGTCGATGATGAGCACGCGCGGGCGGCGCGGATGGTCCTCGGGCGAGCGCCAGCGGTCGCCGTCCAGGCGCGGCGTGTGCGGATGGGGCTGGCCGCGCAGCCAGTCCGCGTGGCGGGCCTGGAAGCGCGTGCGGTTCTCGCGCATGCGGCGCTCGGCTTCGTCGCCGGGGGCGCTGCCCCATTCCAGGTGCTCGACCAGCACCTCGGGGTCGACCACCACGCGAAAGCCCGCGCGCCACACGCGCAGGCAGAAGTCGCTGTCTTCGTAGTAGGCGGGGGCGAAGGCCTCGTCGAAGCCGCCCAGCATGCGCCACAGCGGCGCCGGCACGGCCAGGAAGACGCCGGAGACATAGTCGGTGGCGCGGCTGCACATGGCAGCCGGGCAGAAGGGGTCTTCGCCGCGCCCCACGCCATGGGCGCTGCCGTCGCGAAAGAGGACGTTGCCCATCTCCTGCAGCCCGCCCGCGCTGAGCACGATGCGCCCGCCCAGGGCACCGATGGCGGGCTCGGTGTCGAGGCGGCGCACGGCGGCCCGCAGGCTGCCGGCGTGCACGATGGCGTCGTTGTTGAGGAACAGCAGGTGGCGCCCGCGCGCCAGGGCCGCGCCCTGGTTCGCGGCGCGCAGGAAGCCCAGGTTGTGTTCATTGACCACCACGCGCGCGCCCGAGACGCGCGCGAGCAGCTCGGCGGTCTCGTCGCCGGAGGCGTTGTCGATGACGATGGTCTCGAAGCGCACGCCGCGCTCATCGGCCAGCGCCTGCAGGGTGCGGCGGGTGAGTCCGGCCTGGTTGTAGAGCACGACGATGACCGACAGATCGGGCGGCGTGTCGCCATCGGGCAGGGGCAGCGCCAGCCGGGCGGGGCGGTCCAGCCAGGCGCGCAGCGCGCGGCGCGCCTCGGCGCGCTGGCGGGCCTTGGGGTCGGCGCCGAACTCGGCGGGGTCGGCGCTGTCGACCGCCTGCTGGCAGAGGGCTTCGATCTGCCGCGCCAGGCGGCGGCCGTCGCAGAGCGGCGAGTCCAGCAGACGCTGGCGCAGGCTGGCGCGGTGTCGGGCCAGCGCGGCGGGGTTCTGGGCCAAGGCCACGGCGGTGGCGACGAAGGCCTCGGGCGTGTCGGCCACCCATTCCTGCAGGCCCAGGGCGGCCAGCAGCGAGTGGCCCTGGCGGGCGCCGGCCCAGGCGCCGCTCAGCGTGAGCACGGGCACGCCCATCCAGAGCGGGTCCAGCAGGCTGAGGCCCCCGTTGCCGGGGAAGCTGTCGAGCACCAGATCGATCCGCTGGCACCAGCGCAGCAGGTCTTCGTAGGCGCAGGGCGGGTCGAAGGCCACGCGCGCGGCCGCCACGCCGTGGGCGTCCAGGGCACGCAACACCTGGGCGCGCTGCGGCCAGTCGTGCGCCAGTTCGCCGATGAAGCGCAGGCGGGCCCCTGGCGTGGCCAGCAGGACGCGGGCCCAGGCCCGCAGGCTGGCCTCGTTGATCCGCAGACCGCGCGCGAGCACGCCGAAAGTCGGTGCGCCGGTGGCTTGCGCGGGCGGGGGCGCGATCGCGGGCGCGTGCAGCGGCGGGTCCCAGCACCACTGGCCGCCGTCCAGGCGCCACAGGGCCTCTTCGTGCAGCGCTTCGTGCGTGGGCGGCACCGAGGTGGCGTCGCACAGCAGGGCGTCGAACAGGCCGCCGGCCGTGCCCCAGCAGCCCAGCCAGCCGATCTGCAGCGGCGCGGGTCGCCGCGCCAGGGCCTGCAGGACCTCGAACTGGCCTTCGAAGGGGTGCAGTCCGCCGGCGTCGATCAGCACATCGATGCGCAGCGCGGCGCAGCGGCGCGCCAGTTCGGCCGGGTCCAGCGCCCGCTGGTGGATGTGGGCCGGCAACCCGGCCATCGGCCGGTTCGTGAAGACGTGGACCTCGGCGGCCTGCGCCTCGTGGTTCGCCAGCACACGGCGCAGCAGCCGCTCGTGCCCTTGGCCCGCGAGGTAGGCGATGCGGGGGCGTGAGCCGGGCCGGCGCGCGGGCGCACCGGGCGCCCGGCGGTCCAGGCCCGTGCGCAGCTTGAGCGCGCGGTAGGCGTGGCGCGAGGCCAGGGCCAAGTCCTGCGCCGTGGACCGCTCGCTGAGCGAGCGCGCGTACAGCGCGGCGCTGCCGAGCCAGAGGTCGTCGGGACAGTCCGCCTCGGCCCATTGGGCCAGGCGCAGCAGCGCGCCGTGGCCGTGGCGGTGGGAGGCCTCGGCCAAGGCCTCCCGCAGCGCGGCGCGGCGGTCGCCGCGGGGCAGCAGCGCCAGCACCGGCGCCGCTTCGTCCACGCCCAGGGCGTACAGGCGCAGCAGCGAGCGCGCCGCGTCGCTGGCGCGCTCGCGGGCACCGATGAGTTCGCGGCACAGGGTCACGGCCTGGCGGTGGTCGCTGGGGGTGGAGCGGGGGTCTTCGCTGAGCAGGCGCGCGAGCAACAGGCGCGCCGGCGTTTCGTCGGGGCGCAAGGACAGCAGCCGCTCCACGGTCCGCCGGCCCAGCGCGAATTCGCCCGAGCGCAGACAGGCCTCGGCCAGCTCGCGCAGCGGCACCGGGTTCTGATCGTCGAGTTCGCTGGCGTGCAGGAAAGCCAGCCGCGCCGCGCCGAAGCGCTGCGCGTCGAGCAGGACCCAGCCGAACTGGCGCAGCGTGGCGGGGTCCGCAGGCGCCAGGGTCAAGGCGGTTTCGACGGCGGACTGCGCCTCGTCCAGGCGCCGCTGCTGGCAGCGCACCTGCGCCAGCGCGCGCCAGGCCAGCGCGCTGGCCGGGTCCTGCGCGACGGCGGCCTCGGCCTGTTGCTCGGCCGCCGCGAGGTCTTGCGCGGCCGCGAGCACGAAGGCGGCCTGCACGCGCACCGCGAGGTCTTCCGGGCGGTGGCGCAGCAACTCGCGCACGGCGCCGGCGGCGGTGGGCAGATCGCCCTGGTCCTTGGCGAGCCAGGCCAGCTGGCGCAGCACGTCGAGCGCGTCGGCGCCAGCGCCGCCGGCGCGGGCCAGGCAACGGCGGGCCAGCGCCCAGCGGCCGCGCTGCGCGTGCACTCGCGCGAGCACCTGCCAGGCGTCGGGGTGGCGCGGCTGGGCGCGCAAGGCCTGCAGCAGATGCCGGCGGGCCGCGTCCAGCTGGCCCAGATCGAGCTGCGCCTGCCCCAGCAGCGCTTGCGCGGGCAGGCAATCGGGCTGGCGCGCCAGCACCTGCATCGACAGCCACTCGGCGTCCACCGGGCGGCGCCAGTGCAATTGGATCTGGGCCCGCCGCAGCAGCGCGTCCCAGCGGTCCATGTCGCGCTGCTGCACTTCGTTGAAGCTGGCGTCGGCGCCGCGCAGGTCGCCGGCGCGCTGCTGCAGCGCGCCCAGCAGGTGCCAGGCGGCGGCGTCGTCCGGCGCGGCGTCCACCCGCTGGCGCGCCAGGGCGATGGCGCGCTCCAGGTGGCCGTGCCGGCATTCCCACTCGATCAGGGCGTCCAGCAGCTCGGGGTGGGCGGGCCAGCGCTCCAGGCCCTCGGCCAGGCATGCGGCGGCGCGCAGGGGCAGGCCGAGCGCGGCCAGGCACTGGGCGCGGTGCAGGTGCAGGCGCACCTGTTCGGGCGCGGCCCAGGCGTAGGCGGCGATGGCTTCCTCGTACAGGTCCAGCGCAGCCGCGGGATCACCGCTCTTTTGCCGCAGCCAGCCGAGCTGCAGCAGCCGACCCGGCTGGCGTTCGGCCTGCAGGGCGCGCTCGGCCCAGGCCACGGCCTCGGGCAGCTGGTCCAGGTCGTGCAGCACCCAGGCCAGCGCGAAGACGGCCTCGTGCCGCGAGGGGTCGAGCACGCAAGCCATGCGCAGCGCCTCGGCGGCCCGCACCAGCTCGCCTTGCCGCTGGTGCTGCAGGCCCTGTTGCCAGTACCGCGCGGCCTCGGCGGGTGTGTCGTCCGGTTCCTGGCCGCTCACGCCCTCAGGCCCCCGGTCGTTCGCAGACCACGGTGAACATGGGCACCTGGCGGTTCTGCGAGGGCTGGCTCTGCTCGTGCAGGATGACCCGCGCGTCGGTGAAGCCCAGCAAGCCCAGCGTGGAAACGAAGAACTGCGGTGTGAACAGCCACCAGGTGTCGACCTGCTGCACGCCGCGGTGCGGCTGCAGCTGGCACAGCGCGCGCGGACCGAGCGACGGGTCGTAGAGCTCGGTGACGATCACCGTGCGCCGCGTGCGCGCCGCCACGCTCTGCACCATGTCGAAGGGCCGGCGGCAGTGCAGCAGCACCGAGGCCATCAGGCCGACGTCGAACTCGCCGAGCTCGGCCGGCAGGGCGTAGGGATCGGCCTCGATCAGGCGCACGCGCGAGCGGCGTTGCCGGTGCACGTACCAGAACGAATTGCGCACGCCTTCGATGGAGCGCGTGAACCCGTGGCGCCACCGCGGCGTGTCGAAACCTTCGTGGGGCACCACGTCCCACAGGTGCGACATGGGCGGCTCCAGGCAGGTGACCTGGGCGCCGGCCGCTTCCATGTGGAAGGACAGGTGGCCGCTGGCGGGGCCGATCTCCAGCACCGAACGGCCGCTGAAGTCCACGCCGCCCAGGTACTGCGCCGTGTTGGGCCGCAGGTCCCAGTCACCCACCACCTCCTCGCCATCGGCCAGCGTGGTGGAGTGGTAGAACAGACAGTCCTCGCGGCGCGGCTGGCGGGGTGGCACCTCGCGCACGGCGGCGTGCGCGGGCATTGGCGGCGGCGGGGCCGCGGGCGGCGCGGCAACCGGCCCGTGCGGCGCCGTGCGCGCGGCGTGCAGCTGCAGCAGGCCCAGCAGCCGGGCCACGGTGGACGCGGTGCCCGCCACGTGGGCGGCGCCGCGGCGCAGGGCGGCCGCGCGCTGCGCTGCCGCGCCGGGGCCGTGCAGGTGGCGCAGCGCCGCCGCCCAGTCGGCCAGCGGCGCCTCCAGGTCCAGCACGGCGCCGCCGTCGCCCACCAGTTCGGGCAGCGCACCGCGCCGGCTGGCCAGCACGGGCAGGCCATTGAGCTGGGCCTCCACCACGGTGCGGCCGAAGGATTCTTCCCAGACCGAGGGCATGAGCAGCACGCGCGACTGGCCGAACACCTCGCGCATGCCGTCGCTGGGCCCGCGCCACTCGACGTTGCCCAGCCGCGCCGCGCGCGCCTGGCCATGGGCCCGCCAGGCCGCGTTCAGGGGCCAGCTTTCCATCACCAGGAAGGGCAGCTCGGGACAGGCCGCGGCCAGCTCGAACAGGCGCTCCACGCCCTTGATGGGCGTGGGGTTGACGAACAGCACCTTGTCGCCCTGGCGCTCGGCCCGGTAGGCGGGGGCCGAGACGGTGGGTGGGATCACCGCGCAGTCCAGGCCGTAGAGCGCGCGCCAGCGCCGTGCCGTGAAGTCGGAGTTGGCCAGGTAGAGCAGCGAAGGGTCGGCCACCAGGTGGCCACCGATCTGGTGGGTTTCGACGTTGTGCAGGTAGACGGCCGTGGGCCGGCCGGTGTCCAGGCTGGCCAGCACCAGCGAGCTCAGGTAGGTGCCGCTCTGCACCACGATGGCGTCGGGCTCCCAGGCGGCCACGGCCTGGGGCAGGGCCTCCAGGGGCCGCGTCGCGCGCAGCACGGGGTAGCCCAGGTGCTCGTCGCGGCTGAACGGGGCGTCGGCGCCAGCGGCCTCGGCCTGTCCGCACAGCACGGCGGCCTCGGCCCCCAGTTCGCGGATCGCCAGGCAGAGGTCGTGGGTGGTGGTTTGCAGGCCGCCGGTGACGTCCGGCAGGTGCGGGTAGCTGGAAACAAACAGGACGCGCATGGCGGCGAGGGGCGGCGCTCGCGCCAGGGCGCGGTGGGCCGCCGGTCAGGGTGGAGGGCGCCGGCGGCCGGGGTTCAGGACACCTGCAGCACCTGAGAGGAGCCCAGCAGGTCCCTCAGGGTCAGGGAGGGGTTGCTGCCGGCGTTGTTGTCCACGATGCCTTTCAGGCGGTCGTTGGCCAGGATGCCGCCCGGATTGCTGGCGCCGCCCGGGAGGCTGCCGGTCGAGAGGAGCTGGCCGGTGGGGGCCGGCGGCGGGTTGCCATTGGCGGTATTTCCCGTCGGGCGCGACTCGAACCGGTTGAGCATGGCGTTGAGGTTGGTCGTGGCGGTGCGTTGCGGCGTGCCGACGCCGTTGCCCGACATGTCGACGCCAAAGCCGGCGCGGGTGATCGTCGTGGTGTTGCCGTCGCTGCTGGTCGCGCGCATCTGCTGGCCGAACAGGAAGGTGCCGCTCGTGCGATCGCTGCTGGTGTCCACCAAGGCGATGCCGCCCAGGAGTTCGATCTTGCCGTGCGGCGTGGCGATGACGGTGGCGGTGGTCTTGCTGATCTGCCCGCCCACGACGCGCACCACGCCCTTGGCCAGGCCGAGCCGGATCTGGCCCTGGCGGGTGGCGGGGTCGAAGCGGAATTCGTCGATGGTGAGTTCGGAGTCGGGGCCCAGGGTCAGGGCCGACTGGTCGAGAAAGAGCAGGTGCAGCTGGCCGTTGGCGTCGGTGCGCAGGCGCTGGCCGGGCAGCACGCTGCTGCCCACCACCATCACTTCGTTGTTCCCGGTGACGGTGCCGCCGGGCGCGACCGCCGTCACCACGCCGGTGCGGTTGGCCGATGCCGCGGGGCCCTGGGCCATGGTCGTGGGCAGCGCAGCGGTCGACAGGGCAGCGGCGAGCCACCAGTCCTTGGAAATCGGCGGGGTCATATCGGGGTCCTCGGGAAACGGTCTTGAGAGGGGGGCCGTGGGTGGGCGCGGGCGTCAGAAGCGGTAAGCGGCCGCCACGAACAGCGAGGTGTTCTTGCTGTCGTAGTTGGGCAGCTTGCTGTCCGTCTTCACGTGCTCCAGCTGCACCAGCAGGGACCAGGCCGCCGACAGCGGCACCGTCTGGCCGATGCCGATGCGCCATTCGGTGTCGCGGCGCGCGACGTTCGGGTCGATGGCCGGGTCGGCCGCGTCGTAGGCGCGCCGCTGCAGGCCGCCCCAGACCGAGGTGGTCCACAGGCCGCCGCCCTTGAGCGGGCTGGCGTAGCTGCGCAGGTAGGTCACGCGCGCTTCCTGGCTGTCGTTGTCGTAGTAGCGCCGATCGGTGCGCTGCCAGTACGCGCGCAGCTCGCCGCTGAGCAACTGGCCCGGTGCGAGCTCGCGCGTCAGGCGCACGCGCAGCAGCTTGCTGGGGCCGCCGAGTTCGCTGGCGGCGGGCACGTCGATGCGGGTGGCGTAGTCGACGTCGCGGTATTCGAGGCCGCCGTCGACGAGGGTGCGCTCATTGAGGCTGTAGGCCCCGTCCAGGCCCAGGCCGTGGTTGCTCAGGTAGCGGTGCCCCTGGGCCGACAGCGTGGCGGCGATCAGGTGCGGGCGGATGCTCAGGCCGGGCAGGCCGCTCGGCGAGGGCTTGAAGCGCAGGCCGGAAGTGAGCTCGACCAGGGCCAGGTTGTACGGGTCGACCTGGTTCACCTGCAGCGTGCTGCCCGAGGAGGAGCTGAACTTGACGATCTGCGCGGCGAGCGAGCTGACGATGGCGGCCTCGTTCTGGCGGCCCAGGTCGTATTGGTGGTCCAGGCGCAGGCCCAGTTGCAGGTCGGTATCGGACGTCGGCTTGAGCGCGTCGGGCACGGCCACCGGCATGCCGCCGGCCAGAACCGTGTCGCGGCTGGTGCGCGAGCTGGGGTTGGTCTGGGCCCGCAGGCCCAGCAGCACGTTGCCGTCCAGTCGCGAGACCTGGGTGCGCTTGCCGATGTCGCGCAGCAGGGTTTCGGCCTGGCCACGCTCGACCGGTCCCAGGCGCGGGTCGTCCAGCGCGCGGCGCAGCATGCCGGCGGCCATGTCGTAGGAGCCGAGGCGGTAGTACAGCACGCCCAGGTCCAGGCGCACGGAGGGCGGTGCGTTCGGGTCCAGCAGCAGGCGCTCGAGCGCGGCGATGGCGCCTTCGTGGTTGCCCGATTGCTCCAGCAGGCGCGCATAACGCGCGGTGGCGTTGCCGTCGGCGGGCGACTGCAGGGTCTGTCGGAAGGCTTCCTCGACCTGGCTTTGCAAGGGCGCGTTGGGCGCGGTCTGGGCCCATGCGCTGGAACAGAACAAAGCCGTTGCCAACAATTTGATAGCAAAGACCTCAGGAGAATGGCAGGCCGTGGGGCGCTTCAATTGGGATTCCTCCTGGATGGCTGGGGCTGGCTGAAAGGTCGCGGGCGATTGTTACATATTTGCAAGCACGCTTATCATTCTCGGCCCGTACCCGGAGGGCCCTGCGGTCCTCGGGCCGACTGTGTTTCGACCGACGCCCAGCGTCTTCTGATGGCCGCGATTCCCTCTCTTCCCGTGGCGCCGCCGGCGCCCCGGCACCCGCTCGATTTCCGCTTTGGCGCCCAGGGCCCGAAGGCCCGCACGGTGTTGGTGTATGGCAACTGCCAGACCCCGTACCTGGCGCGCATGCTCAGCGCCCTGGACGACCTGAACGACGACTACCGCTTCGTGGCGGCCCTCAACCACGCGCAGCCGGGTGATGCCCAGGCGCTGCCGGTGGCCGACGAGGACCTGCACAACGTGGCGCTGCTGCTGCGCCAGCACGAGATGGCGCCCGGCAACCCGGCCTTGCAGGCGATCGAGGCGCGCCTGCCCCCGGGCTGTCCGGTCATCACCTTCCCGAGCTACCTGCTGAACTGCCTGTGGCCCTTCGAGTGCGCCGAACCGCGCGAGCGCCACGACCCGGCCTATCCGACCTGGAAGCGCTACCCGACGGGTGACCTGGTGGCGCTCGAAATCGCCGAAACCGGTCTGAGCGGTCCGATCGCCGTGGCCGCCTACATGGACCTGTCCGCGCGCAGGATGCCCGACCTGCAGCGCCGCCTGGAGGACGACCTGGACCTGATGCGCCTGTTCGACGGCCACTGCGACGTGCGCATCGCCGACCACGTGGTCGCGAACTTCCGCGACCAGCACATGTTCTGGACGCGCGGCCACATGTCGGCCGCCGCGATGCGCGAGCTGGCGCGCCGCGTCGCCGATCAGGCCCGCCGCGTGATCGGCGGCCAGGCGCAGCGCGCCGAGCTGTGCCTGGACGCGGCCATGGACTTCGAGGGCATGGGCGGCGTGCAGATGCCTGTCCACCCGCTGGTGGCCGACGCCCTGAAGCTGAGCTATTGCCCACCCGACCGCACCTACCAGTGGGCGACGCAGCAGTGGACCTTCTACGAATACATCGAGCGTTACATCGCCTACGACACGAGCTGGTAGCCTGAGGCCGCAGTGCCCGGGCACGCGCCCGCTTCCATTCCCTTTTTCCCGACCTGAACCCGCCATGCCGCAGCAACGACCACTTGGACCCTTCACCGTCTCGGCCATCGGCCTGGGCTGCATGAACATCTGCCACGCCTACGGTCCGCCCGTGCCCGAGGCGCAGGCCGAGCGCCTGCTGCTGGCCGCGCTCGACGACGGCGTGACGCACTTCGACACCGCCGCGCTCTACGGCTTCGGCGCCAGCGAAACCCTCATCGGCAAGGTGCTGGCCCCGCACCGCCACCGCTTCACCCTGGCCAGCAAGTGCGGCATGCAGGGCGTGGACCTGAAGGGCGACGGCCAGCTGGTGCGTGTGATCGACGGCCGGCCCGAGACCCTGCGCGCCACCTGCGAGGCCTCGCTGCGCCGCCTGCGCACCGAGGTGATCGACCTGTACTACCTGCACCGCTGGGACAAGCAGGTGCCGGTGGAGGAGAGCGTGGGCGCGCTGGGCGACCTGGTGCGCGCGGGCAAGATCCGCGCGGTCGGCCTGTCCGAGGTCTCGGCCGCCACCCTGCGAAAGGCGCACGCCGAGTACCCCATCAGCGCGGTGCAGACCGAGTACTCGCTGTGGACGCGCAACCCCGAGATCGCGGTGCTCGATGCCTGCCGCGAGATCGGCGCGGCCTTCGTCGCCTTCAGCCCGACGGCGCGCGGCTTCCTGGCGATCGACCTCGACCCGCAGGCGTTCGACGCCAAGGACATCCGCCGCGCCATGCCGCGTTTCACGCCCGCGCACTGGGCCGCCAACCAGCGCCTGCTGCCGGCCTACCGAGCCCTCGCGGCCGAGGTGGGCTGCACGCCCGCGCAGCTGTCCATCGCCTGGCTGCTGCACAAGGCGCCGCACATCCTGCCGCTGCCGGGCACGGGCCATGTGGACCACCTGCTGGAGAACAACCGCGCCGACGGCGTGCGCCTGAGCGCCGACGTGATGCAGCGCCTGGAGGCGCTGATCAACCAGCACACCGTGAGCGGCAACCGCTACAGCGAGCAGTCCAACCGCGAGGTGGACACCGAGGTGTTCGCGTGAGCGCCACCCCGGGCGCCGGGCGTCCCATCCTGGTGGTGGCCGCCGGCCAGACCTTCGACGAGCTGAGCCGCGCCGAAGGCGATTTCCCCGACTGGATCGCGCGCGGCCTGGGCGATGGCGTGACGCTGCGCCACGCCGACGCGCGCGAGGCGCCGGACTACCCGGACCCGCGCACGCTCGGCGGGGTGGTGGTGAGCGGCTCGCACGCCATGGTCAGCGACCGCGCGCCCTGGAGCGAGCACCTGGCGCGCTGGCTCAAGGACTGCGTGGCGGCGGAGCTGCCGGTGCTGGGCATCTGCTTCGGCCACCAGCTGTTGGCGCACGCCCTGGGCGGCGAGGTGGACCGCTTGCCCGAGGGGCCGGAGGTGGGCACGCGCGAGGTGCGGCTGGGCCCCGAGGCCGGCGACGATGCCCTGCTGGGGGCCTTGCCGGCCCGCTTCCCCGCGCAACTCATCCACTACCAGTCGGTGCGGCGCCTGCCGGCGGGCGCGGTGCCGCTGGCGCGCAGCGACATCGAATCCCACCAGGCCTTCCGCGTGGGGCGGCGCGCCTGGGGCGTGCAGTTCCACCCGGAGTTCTCGGCGACGGCCATGCGCGGCTACCTGGAGCGCCTGAAGGGCGAGCTGGGCGAGGAGGTGGAGCGGCGCCTGGACGAGGTGGGCCCCACGCCCCAGGCGGCGCAGGTGCTGCGCCGCTTTGCCGAGCTGACCCGGCAAGCCTGAGCGGCCGCCGCTACCGCGGCCGGTCCTGGTGTGGGTGGGCCGGCGGGCTGTCCGCCGGCCGCGCCTCGACCGCCTGGCGAAAGCGCGACAGGGGAACATGGCCCAGGCGATGGACACGCTGAGCAGGCCGGTGGCCCGAACGATCAGCAGCAGGTCGCGGCCGATCGGGGTGGATGTCACCGCGCCCAGCAGCGAGCGGTCGTGGGCGGCGTCGGCGGCACCGTTGGCGGTGGTCCAGGACAAGCAGGATGCGCATGCCGTCGGGCCGCCTCAAGGGCGCACCGGGCGCAGGCAGCCCAGGTCGCCTTCGGGGCAGTTGAGCTGGCGGCGCAATTCCTGGGTGCGCTCGCGGGTCAGCCGCGTCTGGCAGTGCAGGCGCACCATGGGTTCGGCGCTGCCGCCGCGCACCGCGCTGGCCTCGAACCCGCAGGTCGCGGTGCGGTAGGTCAGCCAGTCTTTCTGGGCGGTGCGCAGCAGGGTGCGCCTGGCGGGGTCGAGGCGCGCGGACAGCTCGCGCAGCACCGCCGCGTGGGCCGCCTGCGCGTGTTCGAAGTCCTGGTAGGCGCAGGCGGTGAGTTGGCGCTGCGTTTCGGCCCGGGCGCAGTCGGCCGGCAGGTCGTGGGGCGGCTTCGCCGCGGGTGCGGTGGCACCGGCCGAGTGGGCGAACAGCCCCAGGCAGAGCAGGGCGGCGAAACGAGGCATGAAGGGTCCTTCCTGGCGGGACGCGGCGACGGACCATTCTCCGCCGAAACAAAACGACAAGAAGCGATACCGCCACGAGACCCGGTGTCGGCGCGCGCCGCGCACCATGGCGGCCACGTTCCACCCCGTCCCATGAAAGGACCCGTCATGAAACCCTGGATCAAGCGAACCCTCATCGGCCTCACCAGCGTCACCGTGCTCGCGGGCGGCCTGGCGGCCTGCGGCCACCGCGCCCACCAGGCCGAGGGCCCGGCCTCGGCCGAGCGCGTGGCCGAGTGGCGCGGCAAGGCGGTCGATCGCGTGACCCGCAAGCTCGACCTCACGGCCGAACAGCGCCAGAAGCTGGAGCTGCTGGCCGACAAGCTGATCGCGCAGCGCAGCGCCATGATCGGCCAGACCCCCAGCCCGCGCGCCGAGATGAAGGCCCTGGTGGCCGGCGAGAAGTTCGACCGCGCCCGCGCCCTGCACCTGCTCGACGAAAAGACCCGCGCGCTGCAGCTCACCACGCCCGAGGTCATCACGGCCCTGGCCGATTTCTACGACAGCCTGAACCCCACCCAGCAGGCCGAGGTGCGCGAGTTCCTCGAGAAGCGCCGCGGCTGGTTCCACCGCGGCTGAGTGGGGCGCGCCATGTCGCCCGCGCTGCAAGCCATCGCCCACCCGCTGCGCGAGCACGGCCCCGTGCTGCTGGCGGATGTGAACGACCCGCACGACGAGGTGCTGGCCCTGGTCTGGGGCCCGCGCTTCGACCGCGAGCACGCGATGTGGCTGTGGTCGCGCCTGTCGCGGCGCGCGCCGCAGCAGGCCGTGCCGGTGCTGCCCGCGCTCATGGGCGCGGCCGAGCGCTTCGATGCGCTCGATGTGCCCGCGCAGCGGCGCGTGCGCCGGCTCATCCTGCGCCACCGCGCCCTGCGGGCCGCGTGGGCGGTGTGAGAATGCGCGAATGCCCCGCATCCTGCTGATCGACGACGACACCCAGCTCGGCCCCCCCCTGGCGAGCTACTTCCAGCGGTTCGATCTGGCGCTGGTGCATGCGCACACGCCCAGCGAGGGCCTGGAGCATCTGCGCCGGGGCGGCTTCGACGCCGCCATCCTGGACGTGATGCTGCCCGAGATGGACGGCTTCGAGCTCTGCCGCACCATCCGCAAGGACAGCGACATCCCCATCGTCATGCTCACCGCGCGCGGCGACGTGATGGACCGCGTGGTCGGCCTGGAGTTGGGCGCCGATGACTATTTGCCCAAACCCTTCGAGCCGCGCGAGCTGGTGGCCCGTGTGCAGACCGTGCTGCGCCGCCGGCCGACGGTGGCGGCGGCCGCGTCCGACGTGCTGGCCTTCGAGGGCCTGAGCATCGACCCCGCGCGGCGCCAGGTGCTGCGCCAGGGCGAGGCGGTGGACCTCACGGGCACCGAATTCGAGCTGCTGCACCTGCTGGCGCGCGAGGCCGGGCGCGTGCTCAGCCGCGACGACATCCTCAACCACCTGCGCGGGCACGAGGCCGAGCTGCTCACGCGCGCGGTGGACATCGTGGTGAGCCGCCTGCGCAAGAAGCTGGAGCCACTGGACTGCATCAAGACCCTGCGCAACGCGGGTTACTCGCTCGCGCTGCGGCGCGCACCGGCACCGCGCCCATGAAGCCGGCCGCCGACCACCGTCCGCGCTGGCGGCATTCGCTCAAGCTGCGCCTGCTGGGCGTGTTCCTGCTGCTGGCCTTCCTGGTGGCTTTCATCTTCATCGGTGGCGCGCAGAAGGCCTTCACCCTGGGCTGGAAGGAGGCCGGGCGCCCGCTGCTGATGGACTACGTGACGCGGCTGGCGAACGACGTGGCGCCCCAGGGCCGGCCCGATGTCGAGAAGGCCCGTGCGCTGGTGGAGCGCCTGCCCATCGTCACCATCGACATCACCGGGCCGGTCGTGCAGTGGCGCTCGCACCCGGCACTGCCGCGCCCGCACTGGCGCAAGGACAGCGGCGCCGACGACTGGAACGACGACGAGAACTGGCGCGCCCTGGTGCAGCGCCGCACGGCCGACGGGCACGTGATCGAGTTCGGCCTGAACGACACCGCCATCGAACGCCGCCCGCGCCTCTTCGTTTTCGCGCTGGCGGCCCTGCTGGTGGTCACCGGGCTGGCCTTCTGGTACGTGCGCCGCCTGCTGAGTCCGCTCGACGCCATCCGCGCCGGGGCCATGCGGTTCGGCGCGGGCGATTTCTCGCAGCCCATCGCCGTGCCCGCGCGCCGCTGCGACGAGCTGGGCCAGCTCGCGCAGACGGTGAACACCATGGGCCAGGACATCGAGCAGATGCTGCAGGCCCAGCGCGCGCTGCTGCTGGCCATCAGCCACGAGCTGCGCAGCCCGCTCACGCGCGCGCGCCTGAACACCGAGCTGCTGCCCGAATCGCCCGAGGTCAACCCGCAGCGCGAGGCCCTGCTGCGCGACCTGGGCGAGATGGCGCGCCTCATCAGCGACCTGCTGGAAAGCGAGCGCCTGGCGGGCCGCCACGCGGCCCTCAACCGGGAGCCCACCGAGCCGGCCACGCTGGCGCGCGAGGTGATCGCCGAACTGGCGGCGACGCGGCCCGAGGTGCGGCGCATCGGCCTGCGCCTGGACGAGGGCTTGCCCCTGGTCTTGCTGGACCGCGTGCGGGTTCGCCTGCTGCTGCGCAACCTGCTCGACAACGCGCTGCGCCACGGCGCGGAGGCGGCCACGCCGCCGGAGTTGCGCGTGGAGCGCGTGGAGCGCGTGGACGGTGGGGGGCTGCGCTTCGTGGTGCGCGACCATGGCCCGGGCGTGCCCGAAGACCAGATCGCGCACCTGGCCCAGGCCTTCTACCGCCCGGACAGCGCCCGCACCCGGCACGCGGGTGGGGTGGGGCTGGGGCTCTACCTGTGCCGGCTGGTGGCGCAGGCGCATGGTGGGCGCTGCGAAATCCGCAACGCCCACCCGGGGCTGGAGGTGCGCGTCACACTGCCGGCGCAGGCTTGAGGCGCAGGGCGCGAGACCTGCCGGCATGGGGCAGGGGGCAGGGGAACCGGGTGTTCAGAACCGCCTCGCCAGGGACCGTTCTGCACCCGTTTTCCGCCGGTTTTCGACCGATTGGCCGAGGGGGTCCCGGCCTAGAGTCGCGGGCTATGTACCGGCCGCTGCCCCTGGATTCCTTTGCCTTGCACGAACCCGTTCCGGTCAACATCTGGGACGCCAAGGGCGTTCTGCTGCTGCGCAAGGGCGAGACCATCACCTCGGAGCAACACCGTGGCGTGTTGCTGCTGCACGCGCCGGTGGTGCTGGCCAGCGACTGGCAGGCGCTGAACTACGGCTACACCGCCTCGCTCGACCGCATGGTGCGGGACAACCAGGCGCTCAATCGTATCGCCGGGCTGAGGGCGCTGTCGGCCTCGCCGGCCGAGGTGGCGGCGCGCGACGCTGGCGTGTCGGTGCCCGAGGCCTGGGCCGAGCTGCACGCCACCCTGGCGGCGCTGCTGCACCAGGGGGCCAGCGCGCACCAATTCCTCGAACGTGTGCTGCGCGTGCAGTCGCAGGGCGAGCAGCTCTGGCACGACCAGGCCGACAACAGCCTGCTGGTGCTGGTGCAGCTGCTCTTTGACACGCGCGTGTCCTACAGCGCCACGCACGCGCTGCTGGCCGCCGGCCTGTGCGCCCTGGTCGCGCCCCTGGCCGGGCTGGACGAAAAGCAGCGGCGCGCCCTGGTGCTGGCCGCGCTGACCATGAACCTCGGCATGACCCGCGAGCACGACGAAATGGCTCGCCAACCGGGGCCGCTCAGCTCGGCCCAGCGCAAGGTGGTGCGTGAACACCCCCAGCAAAGCGTGGCCCTGCTGCGCCAGCTGGGCGTGCTGGACGCCGAATGGATCCGCCTGGTGGCGCAGCACCACGAGAAACCCGATGGCACGGGCTACCCCAAGGGCGAGCGGGTCGACCGCATCACCCACCGCCTGCTGCAGATGGCCGACGTGTACGTGGCCTGCATCAGCCCGCGCAAAAGCCGCGGCGCGCTGCTGTCGCAGCAGGTGGCGCGCGAGCTGTACATGGGCGGCCACCGCGCACCCGACCAGTTGGGCGCGCTGTTCGTCAAGAGCGTGGGCTTCTACCCGCCCGGCAGCTACGTGCGGCTGGCCAGCGGCGAGCTGGGCGTGGTGGTGCGCCGGGGCGAGAAGGCCAACGAACCCCGCGTGGCCGCGCTGGTGGGCCGCCAGGGCCTGCCGCTGGGCGAGCCCGTGCTGCGCGACACGGCCGATCCGGCCTGGGCGGTGGCCGCCAGCCTGCCGCCGGGCGAGGTGAAGGTCATCGTCAACGTGGACCGGCTGATCGCGCGCGGCTGAGCCGCGCCGGTGGACCACGGCCCGCGGGCGAGGGGGGCCTCAGCGCCGGATGCGCGCCAACCGCTCCTGCAGCGTCGCCGCCGACAGCTCGCCGATGCGCGTGGCCACCAGGCGCCCGTCCGAGTCGAAGAACAGCGTGGTGGGGAACGCCTTCTGCTGAAAGGCCGCGCCGGCGGCGCGCGCCTCGTCGATGAGCGCGTTGTCCAGATCCAGGCCGCGCGACCGCAGCCAGGCCCGCACCTGGTCCGCCGCTTCGCCCTGGTTGAGGAACACGACGTTCACGTCCGGCGACTGCCGCTGCGCGGCCGCCAGCACAGGCATTTCCCGCACGCAGGGCGGGCACCAGGTGGCCCAGAGGTTGATCACGGTGGGCTTGCCCTGGAAGGCCCGCAGGTCCACCTCGGCGCCTTGCAGGGAGCGCACCGTGAGCGCGGGGAGGCGCCGGTCGGTGTCGGGCAGCGCGCTCAGCGCGCCCATGCCGGCGACGAAGACGGCCGTGCCGGCCAGCAGCGCGGAACGCAAGGCCGGCCAGGTCTGGGGCGCATGCCGGCGGGCGCGGACGAGGGCATACAGCCAGGCGCCCAGCAGCCCGGCCACGGGGTTCCAGCCGCCGTCGCGGATGTCGAGCATGCTGAGCGGCTCGGCCAGGTAGGCCGAGCGGTACTCGACGATGAATGCGATCCGCGCGAGCAGGGCGCCGGCCCAGAGCGCGCCCCACAAGGCATCGCCCGGATCGACGCCCTGGCGCCTGCCCAGCCACCGGCCCAGGGCCCAGGCCACCAGCAGCGAGGCCAGCACGGCGCCCAAGCCCCAAGGCAGCACCAGCGGTCCCAGGGTGATGGCGGGGTTCATGTCGTGTGGGCTCCTGGGGGGATGGCGGCGCGCTGGCGCCGGGATGGGACAATAAGAGGTTCGGGTGCAGGCCTTGTGGGCCGCGCGAGGCGCGCCGGGCCGCCGCACCCGATGGACCGTTCTCCGATGGAAAAGATTCCCCCCACACCACCATTCAGTCCATGGCGCCTGTCCGTCGCGCCGATGATGGACTGGACGGACCGCCACTGCCGCTTCCTGCACCGCCTGCTGACGAAGCGCACGCTGCTCTACACCGAGATGGTGACGACCGGCGCGCTGATGCACGGCAGCGTGCAGCGCCACCTGCGCTTCAACGCCGAAGAGCACCCGGTGGCCCTGCAGCTGGGTGGCAGCGAGGCGGACGAGCTCGCCCAGGCCGCCCGCCTGGGCGAGCAATGGGGTTACGACGAGATCAACCTCAACTGCGGCTGCCCCAGCGAGCGCGTGCAGCGCGGCGCCTTCGGGGCCTGCCTGATGGCCGAGCCGCACACCGTGGCCGATGGCGTGAAGGCCATGCGCGACGCGGTGTCCCTGCCGGTGACGGTGAAGCACCGCATCGGCATCGACAAGACCGAGAGCTACGACTTCGTGCGCGACTTCGTCGGCACCGTGGCCGAGGCGGGCTGCGAGGTTTTCATCGTGCACGCGCGCAACGCCTGGCTGCAGGGCCTGTCGCCGAAGGAAAACCGCGAGGTGCCGCCGCTGCGCTACGGGCTTGCGCACCGCCTCAAGCGCGACTTCCCGCGCCTGACCATCGCGGTCAATGGGGGCATCACCACCAATGAGCAGATCGCCGAGCACCTGCAGCACGTGGATGGCGTGATGCTGGGCCGCGAGGCCTACCACCACCCCTGGCTGCTCACCCGCTGGGACGAGGCCTTCTTCGGCGCGCCACCCAGCGCCCTGGACCGCGACGCCGTGGAGGACGAAATGGTGCGCTACATGGAGCGCGCCCACGCCGAGGACGGCTGTCCCTGGTACGCCATCGCGCGCCACATGCTGGGCCTGCGCCACGGCTTGCGCGGCGCACGCAAGTGGCGCCAGGTGTGGAGCGACCACCGCCTCAAGCCGCTGCCGCCGCGCGAGGTGTGGCGCCTGGCGCGGGCGCACGTGAGCGACGAGACCGAGACGCTCGCCGCCTGAACGGCGGTGCCCAGGGTGGGACGGCGCTCAGGCCGCCCGCAGCATGGCCTCGGGCGTGTCGTTGATGGTGGTGCGGCGCAGCTCGCGCCGCTCGCTGATGTCGTAGCGGCGGCCGCGGTGCAGGGTGCTGCGGTTGTCCCAGATCACCAGGTCGCCCGGCATCCATTCGTGCACGTAGACGTTCTCGCGCCGCGTGGCGTGCTCCAGCAGATCGCTCAGGTACATGCGGCCTTCGGCGATCGGCCAGCCGATCACCTCGCGTGCGTGCACGCCCACGAACAGCACCTTGCGGCCCGAGCCCGGGTGGGTGTCCGCCAGCGGCCAGACCGCCGGCGGGATCTCCTTCTTCTGGTCGTCGGTGTAGGCGTCGTCGCCCAGCAAGATGCGCGTGTGCAGCGCGAAGTGCTCGGCCTGGAGGTCTTCGATCTCGGCCTTCGTGCGCTCGTCCAGCGTGTCGTAGGCGTGGCGCAGGTCGGCGAACTCGGTGTTGCCGCCCCAGCTGGGCGTGATCACGCAATGCAGCATCGAGTAGGCCGCGCGCGGGTTCATGAAGGAGCTGTCGCTGTGCCAGAGCTGGTTGGCGAAGTTGGAGAGGTTCTTGGGCGAGTCGCGATGCGCGACCTTGCCCTGCGCGTCGACGTTGGAGATGTCGATCAGGCGCTCATCCTCCAGGCGCTCGGGGCGTTTGAACACGCGCTTGAGGCCGATGTCGAGCGGGCCGAAGTGCCGGGCGAAGTCGAGCTGCTGCTGGGCCGACAGGGGCTGGCCGCGAAAGACCAGCACGGCGTGTTCGTTCATGGCCGCGTTGATCGCGCGAACGTCTTCGGGCGCGAGCGGGCGGGTGAGGTCCAGGCCGCTGGCCTCGGCGCCGAAGACGGGGTGGATGGGCTTGAGTTGCAGGGAGCTCACGGTGCGGTGTCCTTCGGATTCATTCCTGTTCGATCTTGGCTTCGGTGACGATGCGGCCCCAGCGCTTCATCTCCGAGGCGATGAAGGCATCGAACTGCTCGGGCGTGGAGCCCACCACCTGCAGGCCGAATTCCTGGGCGCGCTTTTGCACGTCGGCGCTGGCCAGGGCCTTCGCGGTGTCGGCCTGGATCTTCTGCAGCACCGGCTTGGGCGTGCCGGCGGGCGCCACGAAGCCGAGCAGGGCACCGACGTTGAAGCCGGGGATGGTTTCGGCGACGGTGGGGTAGTCGTGGCCCGCCACGCGCTTGTCGCCCATGGTGGCGATGATCTTCATGCGGCCGCCCTGCACGTAGGGCAGGATGGACAGGAAGGGATCGACCACCAGGTCGAGCCGCCCGCCCATGAGTTCGGTGTGCGCGGGCGCGCTGCCTTTCATGGCGATGTGCTGCATCTCGAAGCCGGCCTCGCGCTTGAGCAGCTCGGCGCCCAGGTGCGTGGTGCTGCCGGCGCCGGGCGTGCCGTAGTTCAGCTTGCCGGGGTTCTTGCGGGCGTAGTCGATCAGTTCGCGCAGGTTGTTGAAGGGCGCGTTGGGGTGGGCCACGATGGCCAGCTGCATGTTGAAGAGCTGTGTGACGCCGGCCAGGTCCTTCTGCGTGTCGTAGGGCAGTTTCTTGCGCAGCGTGGGGTTCACGGCCAGCGAGGAGTTCACCATGCCGATGGTCTGGCCGTCGGGCGCCGACTTGGCGACGAAGTCGGCGCCGATCACGGTGCCGGCGCCGGGCTTGTAGTCGATGATCACCGGCTGGCCCCAGGTCTCCTGCAGCTTCTGGCCGAGCAGGCGGCCCACGGTGTCGGTCGGTCCGCCGGGGGGGAAGGGGATGATGATTTTCACCGGGCCCTTGGGAAAGTCCTGGGCGGCGGCCGGTGCGAGGGCGGCCAGCCCGAGGGACAGGGCGAGAGCGGTGTGCTTGATCCAGTTCAAAGTGTGTCTCCGGGTGGTTTAGTTAAAATGGAACGTCGTCTCAAAATTATATAGGCGAGAAGAAAAAATGGAACATCGTCTCGAAAAACGCGCGGTGGGTGGCGCGCCGGAAGAGGCCGTCGCTTCGGGCAAGGACGAGGTCAGCGCGCTGGCGCGGGGGCTGGCGGTGCTCAAGGCCGTGGCGGAGGCGGATGAGCCGCTCTCCAACCGCGAGCTGGCCGAGGGCACCGGCATCCCCAAGGCCACCGTGTCGCGCCTGGCGGCCACGCTGCTGTCCAGCGGCTTCCTGCGGCAGACCGCCGGCAGCGAGCGCTTCAGCCTGGGCCCGGCCACTTTGCAGCTGGGCAACGCCTACCTGCGCACCTTCGATTTCCGCCAGCGGGCCCGGCTGCACCTGGCGGAATTGGCCGAGGCGGCGGGCGCCAACGTCCATCTGACGGTGCGCGACGGCCTGGACATGCTGCTGATCGATACCCTGCGGCCGCGCTCGGCGCTGATCCTGTCGCGCATGGACGTGGGCTCGCGCATGACCATCGCCACCTCGGCCGCCGGCCGCGCCTACCTATCGGCCCTGCCGCCGGCGCAGCGCGCCGCCCTGTACGACGAGATCCGCGCCTCGGTGGGCGAGGCGGCCTGGCCTCAGACGCAGTCGCGGCTGGAAGCGGCGGCGCAGGAGCACGCGCGGCTGGGCTACTGCAGTTCGTTCGGCGAATGGCACCCCGACATCCACGCCCTGGGCTTCAGCCTGCGCGGCGTCGAAGGCGAGCTGTACGGCGTGAGCGTGGGCGGGCCGGCCTACAAGCTGCCGCGCGAATGGCTGGTGGAGAAGGTCGCGCCCCAGCTGCTGGAGACGCGGCGCGCGATCGCACGCGAGATCGGCGAGGACTGAGCCGGGCGGGGCGCCGGCCGCGGCCTCAGGTGGCGGCTTCGAGTCCGCTGGCGAAGTGCTCGCGCATGCGCTGCATGGCCTGCGCGCCGTCGCGCCCGCGCAGGGCGGCCATCACGGCGCGGTGCTCGGCCAGCGACTCCTCGATGCGGCCCGCCTTGAACAGCGAATGGTGGCGGTTGAGCTTCATCACCTTGCGCAGGTCGCTCACCATCTGCAGCCGCCAGCGGTTGTCGGCCAGCTCCAGCAGGCGCAGATGAAAGCGCTCGTTGATGGCGAAGAAGCGGTCGCGCTCGTGCACCGCGCCTTCCAGTTCGCCGTGCAGGGCGGCCAGTTCGTCCAGCGCGGCGGCGTCGCCGCGCGAGGCCACTTCGCCGGCGGCGTCCGATTCGAGCAGCGACAGCAGGTGGTAGACGTCGCGCAGGTCCTTCTCGGACACTTCGGTGACGTAGGCGCCGCGGCGCACCTTCATCGTCACCAGGCCTTCGGCGGCCAGCACCTTCAGGGCTTCGCGCAGGGGGGTGCGGCTGATGCCGTACTCCTCGGCGATCTTGAGTTCGTCGATCCAGCTGCCCGGCTCCAGTTCGCGCTGGAAGATGCGCTGGCGCAGCCGTTCGGCCACTTCCTCGTACAGCGCGCGCGGCGCCAGGGAGGGGGCGGTGGGGGTGGCGGTGTCGGTGTCCATGCAGGCGCCGATTCTATCCGCGCATTGAAATTCTGCATCAATAATTATGAATGATGTACACTCGCCGTGGTGCCTGAGCCGCAGAACACCTGGGCCCTTGCCTTGCTCCCGCCGTTTTCCACGCCCGCCGCCATGAGCCAACACCCCGACGCCTTCGCGCGCGCCACGCTGTCCGACTGGACCAAGGCCGCCGCCAAATCCGCCCCTGGCGGCCAGCTTGACGCGCTGACCTGGACCACGCCCGACGGCATCGCCGTCAAGCCGCTGTACACCGCGGCCGACCTGCAGGGCCTGGCCTACACCGACACGCTGCCCGGCTTCGAGCCCTTCATTCGCGGCCCGCAGGCCACCATGTACGCGGTGCGGCCCTGGACCATCCGCCAGTACGCGGGCTTTTCCACCGCCGAAGAGTCGAACGCCTTCTACCGCAAGGCCCTGGCGGCCGGCGGGCAGGGCGTGAGCGTGGCCTTCGACCTGGCCACCCACCGCGGCTACGACAGCGACCACCCGCGCGTGACGGGCGACGTGGGCAAGGCCGGCGTGGCCATCGACAGCGTGGAGGACATGAAGATCCTGTTCGACGGCATTCCGCTCGACAAGGTCAGCGTCAGCATGACCATGAACGGCGCGGTGCTGCCGGTGCTGGCGGGCTACGTGGTGGCGGCCGAAGAGCAGGGCGTGCCGCAGGACCAGCTCAGCGGGACCATCCAGAACGACATCCTCAAGGAGTTCATGGTCCGCAACACCTACATCTACCCGCCCGAGCCGAGCATGCGGATCATCGGCGACATCATCGAGTACACGGCCAGCCACATGCCGAAGTTCAACTCGATCAGCATCTCGGGCTACCACATGCAGGAGGCCGGCGCCAACCAGGCGCTGGAACTCGCCTTCACCCTGGCCGACGGCAAGGAGTATGTGAAGACGGCCATGGCCAAGGGCCTGGATGTCGACGCCTTCGCGGGCCGCCTGTCCTTCTTCTGGGCGGTGGGCATGAACTTCTACCTCGAGATCGCCAAGATGCGCGCGGCCCGCCTGCTGTGGTGCCGCATCATGAAGGGCTTCGGCGCGAAGAACCCCAAGAGCCTGATGCTGCGCACGCACAGCCAGACCTCGGGCTGGAGCCTGACCGAGCAGGACCCGTACAACAACGTGGTACGCACCACCATCGAGGCCATGGCCGCGGTGTTCGGCGGCACGCAGAGCCTGCACACCAACGCGCTCGACGAAGCCATCGCGCTGCCCACCGAATTCAGCGCGCGCATCGCGCGCAACACCCAACTGATCATTCAGGAAGAGACCCACATCACCAGCGTGGTCGATCCCTGGGCCGGCTCCTACATGATGGAGACGCTGACGCAGCAGATGGCCGACGCGGCCTGGGCCATCATCGAAGAGGTCGACGCCATGGGCGGCATGACCAAGGCGGTGGACAGCGGCTGGGCCAAGCTCAAGATCGAGGCCGCCGCGGCCGAGAAGCAGGCACGCATCGACTCGGGCAAGGACGTCATCGTCGGCGTCAACAAGTACAAGCTCAAGAACGAAGACGCGGTCGAGATCCTCGACATCGACAACGTGAAGGTGCGCGAGGCGCAGATCGCGCGCCTGAAGCGCGTGCGCGCCGCGCGCGACGATGCCGCGGTGAAGGCCGCGCTGGCCGCGCTCACCGAGGCCGCCGGTTCGGGGCAGGGCAACCTGCTCGATCTGTCCATTCAGGCGGTGCGCCTGCGCGCCACCGTGGGAGAAGTCAGTGATGCCCTTGAAACCGCCTTCGGCCGCCACCGCGCCGATACCCAGAAGGTGACCGGCGTGTACGCCGCCGCCTACGACAGCGCCGAAGGCTGGGCGCAGCTGCAGAAGGAGATCGCCGATTTCGGCGAGCAGCAGGGCCGCCGCCCGCGCGTGATGATCGCCAAGCTCGGCCAGGACGGCCACGACCGCGGCGCCAAGGTGGTGGCCACGGCCTTCGCCGACCTGGGCTTCGACGTCGACATGGGCCCGCTGTTCCAGACGCCCGAGGAGTGCGCGCGCCAAGCCATCGAGAACGACGTGCACGCCGTGGGCGTGAGCACGTTGGCGGCCGGCCACAAGACCCTGGTGCCGGCCATCATCGCCGAGCTGCGCAAGCAGGGCGCCGACGACATCGTGGTCTTCGTGGGCGGCGTGATTCCGCGCCAGGACTACGACTTCCTCTACGAGGCCGGCGTCAAGGGCATTTACGGCCCGGGCACGCCCATCCCGGCCAGCGCCAAGGACGTGCTGGAACAGATCAAGAAGGCGGTGGCTTGAGCCTGGCCGCGTCGCCGCAGACCTTGCTCGACGCCATCGTGCAAGGCCAGGGCATGGCGCAGCGCCGCGCCATGGCCAAGGCCATCACGCTGCTCGAGTCCACGCGCGCCGACCACCGCGCCCAGGGCGACGAGCTGCTCACCGCGCTGCTGCCGCGCACCGGACGGGCCTTCCGCCTGGGCCTCTCCGGCGTGCCCGGCGTGGGCAAGAGCACCTTCATCGAGGCGCTGGGCCTGCACCTGATCGGGCAGGGCCAGCGCGTGGCCGTGCTCACCATCGACCCGTCGAGCACGGTCTCGGGCGGCTCCATCCTGGGTGACAAGACCCGCATGGAGCGGCTGTCCATGGACGAGCGCGCCTTCATCCGCCCCAGCCCCAGCGGAGGCACCCTGGGCGGCGTGGCCGAGAAAACGCGCGAGGCCCTGCTGGTGTGCGAAGCCGCCGGCTACGACGTGGTGATCGTCGAGACCGTGGGCGTGGGCCAGAGCGAGACCGCCGTGGCCGGCATGACCGACTGCTTCGCGCTGCTGCAGCTGCCCAACGCGGGCGACGACCTGCAGGCCATCAAGAAGGGCGTGATGGAGATCGCCGACCTCGTGGTCATCAACAAGGCCGACATCGACGCCGACGCCGCGACGCGGGCGCGCGCGATGATCACCTCCGCCCTGCGCCTGCTCGGCCAGCACGGGCGGCCCGAGCACGCGGCGCACGACGCCACGCACTGGCACCCCACGGTGCTGCAGCTCTCGGCGCTCAAGGCCCAGGGCATCGCCGCCTTCTGGGCCGAGGTCCAGCGCTTTCGCCAGGTGCAGAGCGCCAACGGCGAGCTCGCCGCGCGCCGCCAGCGCCAGGCCAAGGCCTGGATGTGGGAGCGCATCGACGCCGGCCTCAAGCAGCGCTTTCGCGAACACCCGGCGGTGCGCGCCGCGCTGGCCGACACCACCACGCAAGTGCTCGATGGCCGCCTGCCCGCCAGCACCGCGGCGCGGCAGCTGCTCGCGCTGTTCGACTGAATTCTCTGGAGAAGAACCATGCAAGACATCCTGCAACAGCTCGAAGACAAGCGCGCGCGGGCGCGCCTGGGCGGCGGCGCCAAGCGCATCGAGGCGCAGCACGCCAAGGGCAAGCTCAGCGCGCGCGAGCGCCTGGAGGTGCTGCTCGACGAGGGCACCTTCGAGGAATGGGACATGTTCGTCGAGCACCGCTGCACCGACTTCGGCATGGCGGACAACAAGATTCCCGGCGACGGCGTGGTCACCGGCTACGGCATGATCAATGGACGCCTGGTCTTCGTCTTCAGCCAGGACTTCACCGTCTTCGGCGGCGCGCTCTCCGAGGCGCACGCCGAGAAGATCTGCAAGGTGATGGACCAGGCCATGAAGGTCGGCGCGCCCGTCATCGGCCTCAACGACTCGGGCGGCGCGCGCATCCAGGAAGGCGTGGCCTCGCTCGGCGGCTACGCCGACGTGTTCCAGCGCAATGTGCTGGCCAGCGGCGTGGTGCCGCAGATCAGCATGATCATGGGGCCCAGCGCGGGCGGCGCGGTGTACTCACCCGCCATGACGGACTTCATCTTCATGGTGAAGGACTCCAGCTACATGTTCGTCACGGGTCCCGAAGTGGTGAAGACCGTCACGCACGAGGAAGTGACGGCCGAGGAACTGGGCGGCGCCATCACCCACACCACGCGCAGCGGCGTTGCCGACCTGGCCTTCGACAACGACGTGGAGGCGCTGCTGATGCTGCGCCGCCTGTTCAACTACCTGCCGCTCAACAACAGGGAGAAGGCGCCGGTGCGGCCCAGCGGCGATCCGATCGACCGCATGGAGCTGAGCCTGGACACCCTGGTGCCCGACAACCCCAACAAGCCCTACGACATGAAGGAGCTCATCCTCAAGATCGTGGACGACGGGGACTTCTTCGAGCTGCAGCCCGAGTACGCCAAGAACATCGTCATCGGCTTCGCGCGCATGGACGGCCAGACCGTGGGCATCGTGGCCAACCAGCCGCTGGTGCTGGCCGGCTGTCTGGACATCAAGAGCTCCATCAAGGCCGCGCGCTTCGTGCGCTTCTGCGACTGCTTCAACATCCCCGTCGTCACTTTCGTCGACGTGCCCGGCTTCATGCCCGGCACCAGCCAGGAGTACGGCGGCATCATCAAGCACGGCGCCAAGCTGCTCTATGCCTACGCCGAGTGCACGGTGCCCAAGATCACCGTGATCACGCGCAAGGCCTACGGCGGCGCCTATGACGTGATGGCCTCCAAGCACCTGCGCGGCGACGTGAACTTCGCCTGGCCCAACGCCGAGATCGCGGTGATGGGCGCCAAGGGGGCGGTGGAGATCATCTTCCGCGAGGAGAAGAAGGACCCCGCCAAGCTCGCGCAGCGCGAGGCCGAGTACAAGGCCCGCTTCGCCAACCCCTTCGTGGCCGGCGCGCGCGGCTTCATCGACGACGTGATCCTGCCGCACGAGACGCGCAAGCGCATCGGCCGCTCGCTGGTGATGCTCAAGGACAAGAAGCTGGAGAACCCGTGGCGCAAGCACGGGAACATCCCGCTCTAAAGGCCCGAGGAGAGAAAGACATGTTCAAGAAGATCCTGATCGCCAACCGCGGCGAGATCGCCTGCCGCGTCATCGCCACGGCCAAGAAGCTGGGCATCGCCACGGTGGCGGTGTACTCCGACGCCGACAAGGAAGCGCGCCACGTGCAGCTGGCCGACGAGGCCGTGCGCCTGGGCCCGCCGCCGTCGCGCGACAGCTACCTGTTGGGCGAGGCCATCATCGCCGCGGCGAAACAGACCGGCGCCGAGGCCATCCACCCCGGCTATGGCTTCCTGTCCGAGAACGAGGACTTCGCGCGCCAGGTGGAAGAGCAGGGCCTGGTCTTCATCGGCCCCAAGCACTACTCCATTGCCGCCATGGGCGACAAGATCGCGTCCAAGAAGCTCGCGAACGAGGCGAAGGTGAGCACCATTCCGGGCCACAACGAGCCCATCCAGTCGCCCGAGGAGGCGGTGGCGATCGCGCAGAAGATCGGCTACCCGGTGATGATCAAGGCCAGCGCCGGCGGCGGCGGCAAGGGCCTGCGCGTGGCCTTCAGCGACAAGGAGTGCTTCGAGGGCTTCACGAGCTGCCGCAACGAGGCGCGCAACAGCTTCGGCGACGACCGCGTCTTCATGGAGAAGTTCGTCCAGGAGCCGCGCCACATCGAGATCCAGGTGCTGGGCGACGCGCACGGCAACGTCATTTACCTGAACGAGCGCGAGTGCTCCATCCAGCGCCGCCACCAGAAGGTGATCGAGGAGGCGCCGTCGCCCTTCATCAGCGAGGCCACGCGCCGGGCCATGGGCGAGCAGGCCGTGGCCCTGGCCAAGGCCGTGAAGTACCAGAGCGCGGGCACGGTGGAGTTCGTGGTCGGCAAGGACCAGGACTTCTACTTCCTGGAGATGAACACCCGCCTGCAGGTGGAGCACCCGGTCACGGAATGCATCACCGGGCTGGACCTGGTGGAGCTGATGATCCGCGTGGCCGCCGGCGAGCAGCTGCCGCTGGCGCAGGCCGACGTGAAGCGCGAGGGCTGGGCCATCGAGTGCCGCATCAACGCCGAGGACCCGTTCCGCAACTTCCTGCCCAGCACGGGCCGCCTGGTGCGCTTCGCCGCGCCGCCGCAGACCATGTGGCAGGCCGACACGGAGCACCGTTTCGGCGTGCGCGTGGATACCGGCGTGCAGGACGGCGGCGAGATCCCCATGTACTACGACTCGATGATCGCCAAGCTCATCGTGCATGGGCGCGACCGCCAGGACGCCATCAACAAGATGCGCGAGGCGCTCAACGGCTTCGTCATCCGCGGTGTGCAGAGCAACATCCCTTTCCAGGCCGCGCTGCTCGCGCACCCGAAGTTCGTGGCGGGCGATTTCAATACCGGCTTCATCGCCGAACACTACGGCCAGGGCTTTCGCGCCGAGGACGTGCCGCACGACGACCCCGACTTCCTCGTGGCGCTGGCGGCCTTCGTGCGCCGCAAGAGCCGCGAGCGCGCGGCCGGCCTGAGCGGCCAGCTGCCCGGCTACGGCGTGAAGGTGGGGCACGACTACACGGTGATCGTGCTCGACAAGGCCGGCGCGCACCGCCGCGTGAACGTGCACGTGGACGAGGTGCTGGGCCAGGTGGGCGCGGCGGTGGTGATGGTGGGCGAGAAGCGCTACGCCTTCCAGAGCCCATCGCGGCTCAACGACATCTGCACCGTCGGCGTGTGCAACGGCCAGCCGTTCACGGCCCAGCTGGAGCGCGGCACGCCGCGCAACCCGCTGGCGCTGGTGGTGCAGCACAACGGCACGCGCATCGAGGCCATGGTGGTCTCGCCGCGCATGGCCGAGCTGCACGCGCTCATGCCCTTCAAGGCGCCGCCCGACATGAGCAAGTACGTGCTGTCGCCCATGCCGGGCCTGCTGGTGCAGGTGGCCGTGCAGCCGGGCCAGAAGGTGCAGGCCGGCGAGCGCGTGGCCGTCATCGAGGCCATGAAGATGGAAAACGTGCTGTTCGCCTCCGCCGACGGCACGGTGGCCAAGGTGCTGGCCCAGCAAGGGGAGTCCCTGGCCGTCGACCAGGCTATCGTCGAGTTCGAATGAAGTCCGCGCCAGCCCGGCCGGCTGTTTCCTCTGCTGACGCCACAAGCCTGCCGCGCTGGGTTACCCTGCGGGCTCCACGGCTTGTTGGAGCACGGCACATGGCGGACGGACGCGGTCAGGGGCTGAGTGGTTTGGCGTTTGCATTGGCCTGGGTGCGCAACCCGCGGCGGGTGGGGGCCATTGCCCCGGCCTCGCGGGCGCTGGCGCAGGCCATCGCGGCGGAGGTGTCCCGCGTGGGCCCCGAGCTGCTGCTCGAAATCGGCGCCGGCACCGGCGCCATCACCCAGGCGCTGGCCGACCTCGGGCCGCCACCCGAGCGCTTCTTCATCATCGAACGCGACCCCGGCCTGGTGCGCCACCTGCACCACCGCTTTCCGCGCGCCGAGGTGCTGCACGCCTGCGCCACGCGGCTGGACGCGCTGCCCCTGCCGGCCGCCGGCTCGCTCATGCTGGTGTCCTCGCTGCCGCTCCTGTCCATGCCGCGCGACGAGGCCAGGCGCTGCGTGCAGGCCATGCTGGCGCTGCTGGAGCGCCAGCCCAACGCCCGCCTGCTGCAGTACACCTACGCGGCGCGCCACGTGCGGCCCTTCGATCAATTGCCGCCGGGCTGGCGCTGGCGGCGTGTCACCACCGTCTGGGCCAATCTGCCGCCGGCGACCGTCTGGTCGCTGGAGCCGGCGGCCCACGCCACCCACGGCATCCATTGACCATGAGCACCTCTTCCTCCCGTCCCTTCCGTGTCCTGGGCGTGCAACAGATCGCCATCGGCGGCCCCGACAAGCACCGCCTGCAGACCCTGTGGGTGGACATGCTGGGCCTGGAACTGACGGGCACCTTCCGCAGCGAGCGCGAGAACGTGGACGAGGACATCTGCGCCATCGGCAGCGGGCCGTTCAAGGTCGAGGTGGACCTGATGCAGCCGCTGGACCCCGACAAGAAGCCGGCGGTGCACGCCACGCCGCTCAACCACATCGGCCTGTGGATCGACGACCTGCCCAAGGCGGTGGAATGGCTCACGGGGCGCGGCGTGCGCTTCGCGCCCGGCGGCATTCGCCAGGGCGCGGCGGGTTTCGACATCGCCTTCCTGCACCCCAAGGCCAGCGAGGAATTCCCGATCGCGGGCGAGGGTGTGCTGATCGAGCTGGTGCAGGCGCCGCCCGAGGTGGTCAGCGCCTTCGATGCACTGGCCGCGGGGACGCCCGCCTGAGGCGCGGCGCCTCATTCCTCGAAGCCAGGGCGCGAGGCCGGGGGCCATTCGAACCGTTCGATCAGCTCCGGCGATCGGCGAAAGAGCGCGAACAGGGCGTCCTCCCCCTCGGCGGGAAGGGGCGGGCGGCGCAGCTGCGCGTTGGCCACCCAGCGCACCATGTTCGCGTGGCGGCCGGGGCCCGGCACGCCCGCGCCACGGCTGGCAAGGCCTGTCGGCGGCAGCAGGCGGGTGGCCTGGTGCTTGGCGCGCGAGGCCTTGACCAGGCTGTCCAGATCGATCAAGCGAAAGCAGAGCTGAGCGATGTCCAGCGGACCGGGCAGCGCCCGCTGGACATCGCGAAACTCGGCGGCCTGCAGGTCTTCGCAGGCCAGGTCGTGGCGGTCGGTGTAGGCGCGCACATGGTCCATCACCTCGTTCTGCTGCAGGTCGTTGCCGTCCATGGCCACGGCGATGGGCCGTCCTTCGTAGCAGACGGTGAAGAGCACCACGAAGCCGTGGTGGTCCCGGTACAGGCGCCCGCCCTGGCCGGGACCCAGCGCATGGGCCATGGTGAGGCTCAGCGGGCCGTGAACCCCCAAGCCGGCGATGCGTTCGGCGCCCGGGTCCTCCTCGGTCCGCGTGTCCAGGGTGTCAGGTCCGTCGGCCGCGGGCTCCAGCGCCATCAGCTGATCCGCGCACAGGTCTCTGATGAGGGCTTCCTGCAGGCGCTCGCTGTGCGCCAGGCAGTCGGCGAAGGCCTGGAAGCGGTAGCGGGCGACGGCCTGGGGAAACCAGGGCATGCGCCGCAGCACGCCCAAGACCTCGGGCGGGACGAGGTGGCGCCGGCTGGCGCGGTGGAGTGAGCCGGTGTGCGTGGTGCGGCCGGTGGAGAAGAGGCCGGTGCCGGAGGGTGTGAGTCGTTGCATGGCGTGGGTTCAGGAAAACGGAGGGTGCTCGCCCCGTCGGGCGGGCGCCGCTGGGTGGCCTGGCCAGGGCGGTGGTTGCTTCCCCTTCGCTGACCGGGTGATCGCCGGCGCAAATGGCCGGCGCAAATGGCCGACTTTCGGGGGTTTGTTTTCGCCATTGCCGGGCGCGGGCTCCTTCTAAAGTCGTCAGCAAGCCCCTGTGGGCCCAATGGCAGAGGAGCACAAGCCCCATGACCCCCTCTTCGAATCCCCTGATGCGCCCAGGCGTGTGGCTCATGCGCCGCTGGCGCCTGGGCGGCAAGCTGGCCTGCCTGGCCTTGGCCGCGGCCTGGCCACTGGTGGCCGCGCTGGCGCTGGCTGCCACGGACCGCGCCGGCGCCATCCTCCCCGTGGCGGCGTCCGGCCTCGTCCTGCTGGCCTACCTGCTGATGGCCTTTCGCGCCGCGTTCCTCGGTGACTTCCGACGCCTGCTCGACGCCATGGCCGACACGGCCGGCGGCAACCTGCGTGCGCACCCGCGGCTGGACGGCCACGACGAGCTGGCCGACCTGGCGCGCCTGCTCGACCGCATGATCGGCAGCCTCTCGGGCATGGTGGCCGAGGTGCGCAGCAACTCGGCGCTGGTGGCGCACGCCGGCCGCAGCCTGGCCGTGGGCAACCGCGACCTGGCCGAGCGCACCGAGCAGCAGGCCGCCAACCTCGAGCAGACCGCGGCCAGCGTGCAGCAGCTCACCGGCGCGGTGGCGCAGAACGCGCAGACGGCCAGCGACTCGGACCGCCAGGCCGCGCAGGTGCGCGACGTGGCCGAACGCGGCGCCGGCGCCATGCACCAGGCGGTGGGCACCGTGGAGGGCATCCAGAAAGGCGCCGCGCAGATGAACGAGATCATCGGCGTGATCGACAGCCTGGCCTTCCAGACCAACATCCTTGCGCTCAATGCCGCCGTGGAGGCCGCGCGCGCCGGCGAGCAGGGCCGCGGTTTCGCCGTGGTGGCGGGCGAGGTGCGTTCGCTGGCCCAGCGCTCGGCCGCCTCGGCGCGCGAGATCCGCGCCCTCATCGAGGCCTCGCGCGCGCAGGTGGAAAGCGGCGCCGCGCAGATCCGCGACGCCGGCCAGAGCATGGCAAGCATCGTCGACGGCGTGCGCGGCGTGGCCGGCAAGCTGTCGTCGATTTCGGCCTCCAGCGCCGAGCAGAGCACCGGGCTGGCCGAGATCAGCACCGCCGTGAGCCAGCTCGACCAGATCACCCAGCGCAACGCGCAGATGGTGGAGCTGGCCGTGCAGCAGGCCAACCGGCTGGAGCAGCGCGCGGCGCACCTGTCGCGCGCGGTGAGCCGTTTCATGCTGCAGCAGGGCACGGCCGAGGAGGCCATGGCCCTGGTGGACAAGGCCCTGACGCACCGCCGCCAGGTGTCGGCCGAGACCTTCGTGCGCGACCTGACCGAGCCCGCCCGCGGCTTCCACGACCGAGACATGTACGTGTTCGCGCTCGACGCGTCGGGCGTCTACCGCGCCTTCGGCGGCAAGCCCGACAAGCTGGGCAGCCGCGTGCACGACATCGCCGGCGTGGACGGCGCGGCGCTGCTGGCCGCCATCGTGAGCCAGGCCGAACAGGGCCCGGGCTGGGTGGAGTACGACATCGTCAACCCGGCCAGCGGCGCGGTGCAGGCCAAGATGTCCTATGTGGTGAAGGTGGACGCCCTGTACGTGGGCTGCGGCGTCTACAAGACGGTCGCGGCGCGCTGAGAAGGCCGTCCAGCCTGGGAGCGGATGTCGCGCAGGACTTCATCGGGGATGCGGGCAGCGACGGGGATGGTGTGGTCACCAAGGATGGGGCCTTCGCAGTCGATTCCTCCATGCTGGCCCCATATGGCCTTCGGATGACCTCTCCAGATAACCCGCACGGTCAACGGTGCGCGCGGGCTGCCGAGCGCCATGATCGATCGATTGCCCTTTGCAACGATCGACGATGCATAGATTGATGTTCCCCTGTCGTTGCAAAAGACAAGGCCCTCCATTTCAGCACCCGGTATCGCGTCGACCACAAGCACGAGCGCGATGCCACGAAAGCGCCTCTGCTGATCAGGGCCTTGACCTGCGTCGCTGCCAAACTGAGCGCGCCGTCGCGATAGCGCACTTGCCTGTCTTCCGATCCCGGGGCAGGTGCTCCCGTCTGAATGCTGTTGCTTTTGTCGTGGAGAACCGGGTCGGGATGACGGTCGATGGGGGGCATGCATCGTCACCCCTGCCGCTTGGGCTTGCTCAACCATCCAGACCAGCGCTGCCCTGGCCAACTGGCTGTCGTTCTCCCCGAAGCCACCCCCAATGTCGGCGTGCGCACCGAGGAACCCGCGCTCGATGCGCGTGCGAGCAGCCGCACAAGAGCGAGCACGCCCAGCCGGCGTCTGGCGCGGCGGCACGCGGCCTCGGGCTCTGCGCCCTGGTGGTGTCTGTGCATGCCCCGTCCCCCGATGCGATCCGAAACGCCCGTGCCGTCGGCACGAGCGCGCGATCACATCAGGCGGCGGCACGGGGCGTCGGCGCTGCGGACGGCGTGCCTCGGCCGGTCTTCGTGGTTGGGACAAGGAGCGCCAGGGCGGCTCAGCCGCCGGGCTGGCGTTTTGCCCGCGCGCGGGCCAGCGCGGCCTCGATCACCGCGCGCTTGCGATCGAGCACCTCGGGGTCGGTGATGGCCGAGGCCGCGGGCAGGTCGGCGAGCTTGGCCTCGGCCTTGGCTTCCAGCCGGGCCTCGTGCTCCCGCGTCTCGCGGGCCAGGCGCTCGCGCCGCGCGTCGTAGCGCGCCTTGGCCAGGGTTGCCTGCGCGGCCGACCAGCCGGCCCAGCCGGTGCGCTCGCCGCTCACGTTCTCCAGCGAAATGCAGTCCACCGGGCAGACGGGAATGCACAGCTCGCAGCCGGTGCACCAGGGCTCCACCACGGTGTGCATGCGCTTGTTCGCGCCCGCGATGGCGTCAGTGGGGCAGGCCTTGATGCACAAGGTGCAGCCGATGCACCAGTCTTCGTCGATCACGGCCACGGTCACCGGCCCCTCGATGCCGTGCTGGCGGCTCAGGGGCAGGGCGGGGCGGCCGGTGATGGCGGCGAGGCGATCGACGCCTTCGGCGCCGCCGGGCGGGCACTGGTTGATGCCGGCCTCGCCGTCGGCCACGGCCTGGGCGTAGCTGGCGCAGTCGGGGTAGCCGCAGCGCTGGCACTGCGTCTGCGGCAGGGCATCGTCGATGCGCCGGGCGAGTGGATTCATGCCGTGTCGGGCGGCCGGGGGCCGCCGGGCCTCAGACCGTGGCCGGCTTGCGGCGCGCGGGGGATGTCGGCGCCGCCTTGGCGGCCGGCTTCGCGCGGGCTTTGGCGGCGGGTTTGGCAGCGCCGGTCTTGGCCGCGGCCTTCGGCGCGGCACGCACACCGGCGGCCACCGCCTGGGGCGGCTGGTGCGCCGCGATGAAGGCCTTGACCACCGGGTAGACCATCTCGCGCCAGCGCCGGCCGCTGAAGATGCCGTAGTGGCCAGCGCCCTTGGCCTCGTAGTGCAGGTGGTGCGCTTGGGGGATGCCGGCGCACAGCCCGTGGGCGGCGGCGGTCTGGCCGGCGCCCGAAATGTCGTCGAGCTCGCCCTCGATGGTCAGCAGGCCGCCCTCGCGGATGTCCTGCGGGCGCACGCGCTCCAGCTCGCCCCGTTCGTTGCGCACGTCCCAGGTGCCCTTGACGAGCTCGAAGTCCTGGAACACGGTCCTGATGGTTTCGAGGTAGTAGTCGGCGTCCATGTCGAGCACGGCGTTGTACTCGTCGTAGAACTTGCGGTGCGCCTCGGCGCTGTCGTTGTCGCCTTTCACCAGGTCCTGGAAGTAGTCGTAGTGGCTGGAGGCGTGGCGGTCCGGGTTCATGGCCACGAAGCCGCTGTGCTGCAGGAAGCCCGGGTACACGCGCCGGCCGGCGCCGGGGAACTTCTCCGGCACACGGTAGATGACGTTGTTCTCGAACCACTCGTAGCTGCGCTGCATGGCCAGGTTGTTCACCGCCGTGGGCGATTTGCGGGCGTCGATCGGGCCGCCCATCATGGTCATGGACAGGGGCACCTTTTCACCCCGGCTGGCCATCAGCGACACCGCGGCCAGCACCGGCACCGTGGGCTGGCACACGCTCATCACGTGGCAGTTGCCGTAGATGCCCTGCACGTGACCGATGAACTCCTGCACGTAGTTGATGTAGTCGTCCAGGTGGAACTCGCCCTCGGCCAGCGGTACCAGGCGGGCGTTCTTCCAGTCGGTGATGTAGACCTTGTGGTCCTTGAGCAGGGTGCGAACCGTGTCGCGCAGCAGGGTGGCGTAGTGGCCCGACAGCGGCGCCACCACCAGCACCACCGGCTGCACCTTGAGGGCGGTCAGGGTGTTGGGGTCGTCCGTGAAGCGCTTGAAGCGGCGCAGCTCGCAGAAGGGCTTGTCGATGTCCACCCGCTCATGGATGGCCACGTTCACGCCGTTCACGTCCACCGTCCGGATGCCGAACTCGGGTTTCTCGTAGTCCTTGCCCAGACGGTGCAGCAGGTCGTAGCCGGCCGAGATGCGCTGGGCCAGGGGCAGCTGCGCGAAAGGCAGCTGCGGGTTGCTGAACATCCGCGAGGCGACTTCGGCCAGGTCGGTGAAGGGCTCCATGAATGAGCGCTGGGTTTCGTAGATCTGGTACAGCATGGCTCATGCCTTCGTGAAATGTTGCAGTGCAATGTAGCAGGATGCGGATGGCCTTGTTCTGGGGAGAACACGGGGGCAAAGACCCCAACTGTCGCCTTTGTGCACCAGGCTGGCCGACAATTCCGTCCATGAACGCCCCCCATCGCCTGCCCGTGCTCTTCGTCGGTCACGGCAGCCCCATGAACACCATCGAGGACAACCACTGGCGCCGCACCTGGCAGGCGCTGGGGCCTCAGCTGCGCGAGCGCATCCCCGGCGTTCGCCTGATCCTGTGCGTCTCGGCCCATTGGCTGACCCATGGCTGGTGGCTCACCGGCATGGACCGGCCGCGCACCATCCACGATTTCGGGGGGTTCCCCCAGGCGCTGTTCGACCAGCAGTACCCCGCACCCGGCGCGCCCGGCCTGGCGCGCGAAATCGCACAGTCGCTGCAGCTGCCCGAGGGGCAGGGCACGGTCGGTGTCGACGAAGGGGAGTGGGGGCTGGACCATGGGGCCTGGTCGGTGCTCAAGCCCATGTTTCCGCAGGCCGACATCCCCGTGGTTCAGCTCAGCATGGACTATGGCCGACCGCCGGCCGAGCACCTGGCCATCGGCCGCCAATTGAAGGACTGGCGCTCGCGCGGCGTCTTCGTCGTGGCCAGCGGCAACATCGTGCACAACCTGCGCGTCATGCGCCGCGACGTGCCCGACAACCAGGCCTACGACTGGGCGGTGGACTTTGACACCCACATCGCGGGCCTGATCCAGGCGGGAGACGCCCCCGGCCTGGCGGCGTTCCAGTCGCAGGGCGAGATGGCCCAGCTGTCGCAGCCCACCTGGGACCACTACCTGCCGCTGCTTTACGCGGCCGGCGCGGTCGACCCGGACGAGCCCATTGAGTTCTTCAACGAGGGCTTCCAGGCCGCCGCGATCTCGATGAGATCGGTCATCTGGGGGTAAGCCCCGGCGCGCTTGCCTGACAGGGGCGGCGCCTGCGGCCCGGCGAAGGCGCTTGCGGGGCGCCCCCTGGCCAGGCTGCGCTCAGAGCACCGCGGCGATGGACTGGCAGACGTGCCCGATGTTTTTGCCGTTGAGCGCGGCCACGCACATGCGGCCGGTGTCGGTGCCGTAGACGCCGAACTCGTTGCGCAGGCGCACCATCTGGTCCTTGGTCAGGCCGGAGTAGCTGAACATGCCGATCTGGTCGGTGATGAAGCCCATGTCCTGCTTCACGCCGGCGGCCTTCAGCCCGTCCACCAGTTGCTGGCGCATGGCCTTGATGCGCACGCGCATCTCGCCCAGCTCTTTCTCCCACAGCGCACGCAGCTCGGGGTTGGTGAGTACGGCCGCCACCACCGCGCCGCCATGGATGGGCGGGTTGGAGTAGTTGGTGCGGACCATGATCTTGAGCTGCGAGAGCACGCGGTCGGCTTCGGCCTTGTCCGCGCACAGCACCGACAGGGCGCCCACGCGCTCGCCGTACAGGCTGAAGCTCTTGGAAAACGAGGTGGAGACGAAGAACACCAGGCCGGCGGCCACGAACTTGGCGATCACCGCACCGTCCTCGGCGATGCCGTGGCCAAAGCCCTGGTAGGCCATGTCCAGGAAGGGCGTGAGGCCGCGCGCCTTGACGACCTCGATCACGCGGTCCCATTGCGCGGGCGTGATGTCGTAGCCGGTGGGGTTGTGGCAGCAGGCGTGCAGCACGGCGATGGTGCCGGGCGCGGCGGCCTGCAGGCTGGCCAGCATGCCGTCGAAGTCCACGCCGCGCTTGGCCGCGTCGTAGTAGGTGTACGTGCCGACCTCGAAGCCGGCCTGGGTGAAGAGGGCGCGGTGGTTTTCCCAGCTCGGGTCGCTGATCAGCACCTTGGCCGAGGGGCTCAGGCGCTTGAGGAAGTCGGCGCCGATCTTGAGGCCGCCGGTGCCGCCCAGGGCCTGCACGGTGGCCACGCGGCCGCTTTTGACGGGTTCGCTGTCGGCCCCGAACACCAAGCCCTTGACCGCGTTGTCGTAGGCGGCGATGCCGTCGATGGGCAGGTAGCCGCGCGCCGCAGGCTTGTCCATCATGGCCTTCTCGGCCGCCTGCACGCATTGCAGCAGCGGCAGCTTGCCGTTCTCGTCGAAATACACGCCCACCCCAAGGTTCACCTTGTTGGGGTTGCTGTCGGCGGCGAATTGCTCGTTCAGACCCAGGATCGGGTCGCGGGGGGCCATTTCAACGGCGGAGAAGAGGCTCATGAGGGGGCTGGGGAAGAGGTGGAAGACCCGGAATTCTAGAGCGCAGGCCACCGCACGGCCGGGGGTATCGGAGCTTCGTCAGGTGTCGACCTTTGACTGCGGTTCCGTCGCCATGATGTACTGCGCGTGCAGTACTGCATGGAGTCCCACGTTTGAATGAGCTTCCCGAGGCGTGAAGGTGGTTCACCATAGGGTGCTGGGGTATATTCGCCGACTGTTTACTTTTATTAACACTTGTCCCTTCTTTGGAGGCCGTGAGCATGCAAAAACATACGTCCATCCGCTTCCGCGTGGCCATGTTGGCGGCTGCGGCCATCCTGGCTGGTTGCGCCAGCGGCGGTTCGTATCCGCCCGCGCCGCCCACCGCATCCGCCGCCGCGTCCTACAACTACCTCGTCGGCCCGGGCGACACCCTGTCCATCAGCGTGTGGCGCAACCCGGAGCTGTCGGCCGTGGTGCCCGTGCGGCCGGACGGCAAGGTCTCTGCCCCGCTCGTCGACGAACTCCTTGCCCAGGGCAAGACCTCCCAGGAAATCGCCCGCGACGTCGAGAAGGCGCTCGGCAAGTACGTGCGCGATCCGGTCGTGACCGTGATCGTCACCAACTTCGTGGGCTCGCACAGCGAGCAAGTCCGCGTGGTGGGTGAGGCCGTCAAGCCCCAGGCCCTGCCGTTCCGCCACAAGATGACGGTGATGGACGTGCTGATCGCCTCCGGCGGCCTGACCGAATTCGCCAGCGGCAACAAGGCCACCATCGTGCGCGCCGCCGAGGGCAACAAGCGCTACAGCGTGCGCCTGGACGACCTGGTCAAGCGCGGCGACATCTCGGCCAACGTCGAGATGCTGCCGGGCGATGTGCTGATCATTCCCCAAGGCTGGTTCTGACCAGGCCCTTCCGTTTGATCACCGTCGCCCGACGGTGATCGCGCTTGCCCCGATCGTCCCGCAATCCGCATGCATGAACTGATCCACCAACTCACCAACGCGCTGCGCGGCATGTGGCTGTACCGCCGCACCGGTGTGGCCGTGGCATGGGCCGTGGCCCTCCTGGGCGCCGCCGCCGTGATGTTCATCCCCGACCGCTTCGAGGCATCGGCCCGGGTGTACGTCGACACGCAATCCATCCTGCGTCCGCTGATGGCGGGCCTGACGATCCAGCCCGACGTCGAACAGCAGGTGGCGATGCTGGGCCGCACACTCATCAGCCGGCCCACCATCGAGAAGCTGGTGCAGTCCGAGGACCTGGGCGTGCCCCTGGCCGGCAAGGCCGAGCGGGACGCGCTGGTCGGCCGCATCATGGGCAACATCCAGCTCAAGTCCACCGGCCGCGACAACCTGTACACCATCTCGTACCGCGACCAGAACCCCCAGCTGGCGCTGCGCGTGGTGGACGCGCTGATGAAGACCTTCATCGCCTCGCGCACGGGGGCATACACGGCCGATGCGCAGAACGCGCGCAAGTTCATCGAGGAGCAGATCCGCAACTACGAGTCCAAGCTCACCGACGCCGAGACACGGCTGAAGGACTTTCGTCTGCGCCATATCGACATGCAGACCCAGGGTGGGGTGGACATGGCCGGCCGCATGGCCGAAATCAGCACCACGTTGAGCCAGGCGCGGCTGGAGTTGCGCGAGGCCGAAAGCGCCCGCGAAGCGGCCCGTGCCCAGCTCGAGCAGGCGCGCGCCGCGGCCCGCAACGCCGCCGCCACCTTGCCCGCCCAGACCTTTGCCACGCCCGAGATCGACGCCCGCATCGACGTGCTGCGCCGCAACCTCGACGGCCTGCTGCAGCGCTTCACCGAGCAGCACCCCGACGTGCAGAACACCCGCAAGCTGATCGCCGAGCTCGAGCAGCAAAAGGCGCGCGAGGTCGAGGCCCTGCGCAAGCGCGCCCAGCAGGCCGAGGCCGCCGGCCGGCCCATGCCCGACATGAACCCCGCGATGCAGGAGATGTCGCGCACGGTGGCCGCCACCGAAGTGCAGGTCGCCTCGCTGCGCGCCCGCGTGGCCGAGTACGAAGGCCGCGCCGCCCGCATCCGCGAACAAGCCAAGGTGGCGCCGCAGGTCGAGGCCGAGCTGGCCCAGCTCAACCGCGACTACGACGTGCACCGCAAGAACTACGAGGACCTGGTCGCGCGGCGCGAGACCGTGGCCCTGAGCAACGAGCTGCAAAGCGACGCGCACGTGGCGCAGTTCCGCGTGGTGGAGCCGCCTCAGGTGTCGCGTCGCCCGGTGGCCCCCAACCGCGTGGTGCTGCTGCCGGGCGTGCTGCTGCTTTCGCTGGTGGCTGGGGCGGCGGTGGCGTTCATGGTGAGCAACCTGCGGCCGGTGTACTTCGATGCCGCCGGCCTGCGCAGCGCGGTCGACCTGCCCCTGCTGGGCGTGGTCACCCAGGTGCGAAACGAGGTGATCCGCCACCGCCAGGGGCGCAGCTTGCTGCGGGTGATCGTCGCGATCGTCGCGCTGGTGCTGCTGTTCGCGCTGGGCATGGTGGCGCTGTCCATTCACCAATCATCCGTTTGAATGGGGCCTGAAGCGATGGCAAGTCTGATCGAAAAAGCGGCGCAACGGCTGGAGCAGCTTCGCCAGGCCGGGGCCGACATACCCGACACCCCCGAGGCCCCGCCGGCTGCCGCGGCGCGCCCGCCCGTGGCCATGCCGAGGCCCACGCAGTCCCTGCGTCCGCAGAGCAGCTCCAAGGTCGTGCAGCTCGACCTGGACGCCCTGACGGAAGCGGGCTTCGTCACCCCCAAGGCCCAGCGCTCCCTCACGGCCGAGCAGTTCCGCGTCATCAAGCGCCCGCTGCTGGCCAACGCCATGGGCAAGGGCGCCGCGCCCGTGACCCACGGCAACCGCATCATGATCACCAGTGCGCTGGCGGGCGAGGGAAAGACCTTCACCGCCATCAACCTGGCGGTGAGCATTGCCATGGAGCTTGACCACACGGTGCTGCTGGTCGACGCCGACGTCTCGCGCCCCTCGGTCATGAAGACCCTGGGTCTGCCGTCCGGCCGGGGCCTGATGGACCTGCTGGTGGGCAACGAGACCGAGATGTCCGAGGTGCTGCTGCGCACCAACATCGACAAGCTCACGCTGCTGCCCAGCGGCACGCCGCACGCGCGCGCCACCGAACTGCTGGCCAGCGACGCCATGAGCACGCTGGTGGAGGAGATGGGGCACCGCTACCCCGAGCGCATCATCATTTTCGATTCGCCGCCGCTGCTGATGACCACCGAGTCGCGTGTATTGGCCACGCACATGGGCCAGATCGTGATGGTGGTGCAGGCCGGCCAGACGCAGCGCGCCCAGGTGCGCCACGCGCTGGAGGCGATCGAGAACTGCCCGATCAAGCTCATGGTGCTCAACCAGGTCCGCGAGGAAGAGCGCAACTCCTACGGCTATGGCTACGGCTACGGCACGGAAGCGCCGGCCGAGGCGAACACCACGGCCTGAGGGCCAGCGAGGCAGACCATGCGCCCGATAGCGACCCCCTCGATCCCGCGCCCCCGGTGCCGCCTGCCACTGAGCGCCGTGGCCCTGGCCACCCTGGCGCTGGCGGGAGCGGCGCGCGCGCAGGTGCCGATGGAAGTGCCGGGCGCCGCCACCCAGGTGCAGGAGTCGATCACGCCGCAGGGGCCGCCGCCGCGCGTGTGGATCGAACCGCGCGTGTTCGCCCGCCAGTGGTACACCGACAACTACCTGCTCAGCGGCACCGACCGCCAGTCCGAATGGACCACCGAGCTGGGCGCCTCGGTGCTGGCCGTGTTCAATCTGCCGCGCCTGACCGGCAGCGTGGACTACTCGCTCAGCGGCCTGTACCAGGCGCAAGGCGTGGGGCAGGAGGACCACCTGCAGGGCCTGGACGCCAACCTGCTGCTCGACGCCTGGAACAACACCGCCTTCGTCGAATTCAACGGCAACGTCGGCCGCAGCCGCGTGTCGGCCTTCGATGTGCAGCCGGTGGGCGATTTCGAGCGCCCGAACCTGGCGGAGACCAAGCAGTTCCGCATCTCGCCCTACCTGCGCGGCAGCTTCAACGACGCTGTCGACTACGAGCTGCGCTACAGCCGCTTCACGTCGCGCACCCAGGCCGACAACCGATCCGACATCGACGAGAACACCGTTTCGGGCCGCCTGGCCAGCAGCGAGGGCGTGGCCCGCCTGGGCTGGGCGCTGGACGCCTCGCGCAGCAACCTCGACTACAGCCTGGGTCGCAAGGTCACGCTGCAGCAGGTGATCGGCCAACTGAACTACGCGGTGACCCCGACGCTGCTGGTCTACGTGCAGGGCGGCCGCGAATCCAACAACGTGCTCACGGCCGACACCGAGTCCTACTCCACCTGGGGCGGCGGCTTCAACTGGCGGCCGACGCAGAACGCGCGCATCGCCATGGGCGCGAACAAGCGCTTCTTCGGTCACGACCACAACCTGCAGGCCGAGTACCAGATGCGCCGCGCGGTGGTGCGTTTCACGGACTCGCGCGACATCTCCACCAGCCAGCTGGGACTGGGCGACGGCAGCACCACCCTGTCGGGCCTTCTCGACGCCCTGTACGGCGGCAGCATCCCCGACCCGGTGCAGCGCGCGCAGCGCGTGCAGAGCGAGCTGGAGCGCCTGGGCCTGCCGGGCAACACCACCAACTTCCCCGGCTACCTCACGTCCTTCGTCACCGAGCAGCGCATCCAGGAACTCGCCTTCGTGCTGATGCTCAACCGCGGCGCCCTCACGGCCGCGATCCAGCGCACGCGCTCGAACCAGCTCAACAACAGCCTGGTCACCGGTGACGACTTCAACTTCGCCAGCGAGATCCTGCAAAAGGGCTGGAGCGTGGCCTACGCGCACCGTCTTTCGCCGCGCTCGGCGGCCAGCGTCACCTTCCAGCGCCAGGAAAACGTGGGTGTGGGCACCACGCTGTTCAACCGCCTCGATTCGATCACCCTGGCGCTGACCACGCGCCTGAGCGCCCGCACCACCGGTGTCGTGATGCTGCGCCGCTCGTCTTTCGACGCCACCACCCCTTACCGGGAAACGGCCATCCAGGCCATGGTTTCCCATCGGTTCTGATCCATGTACGAAGCCTTCTACGGGCTCAAGAGCAAGCCTTTCCAGCTCAACCCGGACCCGCGTTTCTATTTTTCGGGCAAGCCGCACCGGCGGGCGCGCTCCTACCTGGTGTACGGCGTCATGCGCGGCGAAGGCTTCATCGTCATCACGGGCGAGGTGGGCGCGGGCAAGACCACCATCGTGCGCGACCTGCTCGACAGCCTGGAGAACGGCTCGGTCGTGGCCGCCCAGCTCGTCAGCACACAGCTGGGCGCCGAGGACGCGCTCAAGCTCGTGTGCGCTGCGTTCGGCGTGTCCGTCAAGGGCAACAGCAAGGCCGACATGCTCATGGCCCTGGAGGCCTACTTCATCACCCAGGTCTCGCAGGGCAAGCGCTGCCTGCTGATCGTCGACGAGGCACAGAACCTGCAGCCCCAGGCGGTGGAAGAGCTGCGCATGCTCTCCAACTTCCAGTTCGGCGACCAGGCGCTGCTGCAGACCTTCCTGATCGGCCAGCCCGAGTTCCGCGACATCCTGCAAAGCCCGCGCATGCTGCAGCTGCGCCAGCGCGTCACGGCGCGCTGCCACCTGGGCCCGCTGGACGAGGAGGACACGCGCGGCTACGTGGAGCACCGCCTCAAGTGCGCCGGCGCCACCGACAAGCCGACCTTCGACGAAGGCATCTTCGCGCTGCTGCACCAGGAGTCGGGAGGCATCCCGCGCCGCATCAACCTGCTGGTGGACCGGCTGCTGCTGCAGGGCTTCCTGGCCGAGACGCCGCACCTCACGCTGGAAGCCTTCCAGGACGTGGTGAACGAGGCCCGGGCCGAGACCGCCGCCTCGCCCACGCGCACCGAGCAAGACGCCAGCCGCTGGGGCCCGCTGGCCGAGATTCCCCCGCGCGGCATGCCGCCCACGCTCACCGACCAGGTCGAACCGCTGGACCTGGACATCGACCCCGGCATGGTCGAGGGCATGTCCGAGCAGCTCACGCAGGTGGCGGCCGAGCAGCTCAGCGCGCGCCTGTTGCGCATCGAGCGCAGCGTGCTGCGCCAGGAGCGCATCAGCCTGGAAATCCTCAGCTCGCTGCGGCGCATCGTCGCGGGCGCCCGCAAGGGTCGCAACGGAAACGGTCCGCAGGGCGGCGCGCCCAGCGACGCGCCGCCGGGCTGACCCCTTTCAGGGAGAGCACCTCATGTTGATGAAAACCGATCGCCTGAATGCCCTCACCATCGACGTCGAGGACTACTTCCAGGTCTCCGCCCTGGCGCCCTACATCCGGCGCAGCGACTGGGACAGCGTCGAGTGCCGCGTCGAACGCAACGTGGACCGCATCCTGCAGATGCTGGCCGACGAGGGCGCGCAGGCCACCTTCTTCACCCTCGGCTGGATCGCCGAGCGCTACCCGGCCATGGTGCGCCGCATCGTCGAGCAGGGCCACGAGCTTGCCAGCCACGGTTATGGCCACCAGCGCGTGAGCGACCTGGACGCCACCGACTTCCGCGAAGACGTGGTGCGCGCGCGGCGCGTGCTGGAAGACACCGGCGGCGTGGAGGTGCTGGGCTACCGTGCGCCGAGCTTCTCCATTGGCGAGGGCAACCTCTGGGCCCTGGACGTGCTGGCCGACACCGGGCACCGCTACAGCTCCAGCATCTACCCGGTGCGCCACGACCACTATGGCTCGCCCGACGCACCGCGCTTCGTGCACCCTGTGCGCGAGGGCCTGATCGAGGTGCCGCCCACCACGCTGCGGGTCTTCAGCCGCAACCTGCCGTCCAGCGGTGGCGGCTACTTCCGCCTGCTGCCCTACAGCCTGTCGCGCTGGATGATCGAATCGGTGAACCGGCGCGACGGCGAGTCCGCCATCTTCTATTTCCACCCCTGGGAGATCGACGCCGAGCAGCCGCGCGTGCCCGGCATCGACCTGAAGACGCGCTTTCGCCACTATGTGAATCTCGAGCGCAACGAGGCCAAGCTGCGCCGGCTCCTGAAGGACCTGCCCTGGGGCCGCATGGACCAGATCTTCCTCGGGCGCCGGCAGGCAGAGGTGGCGCTTGCCTGAGACCACGAACCTGAGCCTGCACCGCCTCGACGGCTCGCGCGCCGCGGATGCCGCGCGCTGGGACGCCTTCGTGACGGCCTGCCCCGAGGCCACCTTCTTCCACCGCGCGGGCTGGGAGCGCATCACGCGTGAGGTGCTGCGCCACGACACCCATTTCCTGTGGGCCGAATCGAACGGCCAGATCCGCGGCGTGCTGCCGCTGGCGCGCGTACATAGCCGCCTGTTCGGCCATTCGCTGAGCAGCCTGCCGTTCGCGGCCTATGGCGGCGTGGCCGCGCTGGACGACGAGGCCCGCGCCGCGCTGGAGGCCGAGGCCCAGGCCATCGCCCAGCGCCTGGGCGTGGACCATTTGGAGCTGCGCCACATGCAGCGCCGCCACCCCGACTGGCCCGCGCAGGACGCGCTGTACGTCACCTTCCGCAAGCCCATCGAACCCACCGAAGAGGCCAACATGCTGGCCATTCCGCGCAAGCAGCGCGCCATGGTGCGCAAGGGCATCAAGAACGGCCTGGTCTCGCACATCGACCCCGGCGTGGACCGCTTCTTCGCGCTCTACGCCAGCAACGTGCACCGCCATGGCACGCCGGCGCTGTCGCGGCGCTACTTCCAGGCCTTGCGCGACACCTTCGGCGACGACTGCGAGGTGCTCACCGTCACCGACGACCAGGGCAAGCCGCTGTCCAGCGTGCTGAGCTTCTATTTCCGCGACGAGGTGCTGCCCACCTTCGCGGGCGACGACACCGCCGCGCGCGACCTGGCCGGCAACGACTTCAAGTACTGGGAACTCATGCGCCGCGCCTGCGCGCGCGGCCTCAAGGTCTTCGACTACGGCCGCAGCAAGGTCGGCACCGGGCCGTTCTCGTTCAAGCGCAATTGGGGCTTCGAGCCCACGCCGCTGCACTACGAGTACCGGCTCTACAAGCGCGACAGCATCCCCCAGAACAACCCGGCCAACCCCAAGTACAAGCTGATGATCGAGACCTGGCGGCGCCTGCCGCTGCCGGTGGCCAACTGGCTGGGCCCGCACATCGTCAGGAATCTGGGATGAGGGCAGGGCGATGACACCGCTGCTCTACCTCGTCCACCGCATGCCTTACCCGCCCGACAAAGGCGACAAGGTGCGCTCGTACCACCTGCTGCGCCACCTGCAGCAGCGCCACCGCGTTTTCCTGGCCACCTTCATCGACGACCCCGCCGACGAGGCCCACCTGGACGCCCTGCGCGCCCTGTGCCCCGACCTGTACGTGGCGCGCCTGAACCCGCGCTGGCGCAAGCTCGCCAGCGCGCGCGCGCTGCTCACGGGCGAGGCCCAGTCGCTGGCCTATTACCGCCACGCCGGCCTGCGCCACTGGGTGCAAAAGGTGGCGGCCGAGCACCGGCCCGTGGCCAGCGTGGTGTTCTCGTCCACCATGGCGCCCTACGCCCAGGCGCTGCTGCCGCGGGTGCCCATGCTGGTGGACCTGGTGGACGTGGACTCGGCCAAGTGGACGCAGTACGCGCCCGCCCACCGCTGGCCCCTGTCCTGGGTGTACCGCCGCGAGGGCCGGCGCCTGCTCGCGCACGAACGCGACATGGCCCTGGCCGCGCGCCGCAGCTTTCTCGTCACGCCGCAGGAGGTGGAGCTTTTCGCCTCGCTCGCGCCCGAGTGCCGCGACCGCGTGGAAGCCGCCGGCAACGGCGTGGACGCCGAGCGCTTCCGGCCCGACCCCGCCCTGCCATCTCCCTTTGCCGCCGATGAGCGCGCCATCGTCTTCACCGGCGCCATGGACTACTGGCCCAACGTGGACGCCGTGGTCTGGTTCGCCAACGAGGTGCTGCCGCGCATCCGCGAGCGCGAGCCCCGGGCCAGCTTCTGGATCGTGGGCCGCAACCCCACGCCGGCCGTGCAGGCCCTCGCCAGCGACGCGGTTCACGTCACCGGCACCGTGCCCCAGGTGGAGCCCTACCTGCAGCACGCGGCCGCCGTGGTGGCGCCCCTGCGCGTGGCGCGCGGCATACAGAACAAGATCCTGGAGGCCATGGCCATGGGGCAGCCCGTGATCACGGTCCCGTCCTGCGCCGAGCCCATCGGCGCCACGGCCGAGCAGGGCCTGTGGCGCTGTGATGAAGCCGACTGCTTCGCGCAAGGCGTGCTCGCCTGGCTGGCCGATCCGGCGCGCCGCGAGCGCCTGGGCGCGGCGGCGCGCGAACACGTCGTCCAGAACTTCAGCTGGCAGGCCAACCTGGACCGCTTGGCGGCCTGGCTGCCCACCACGGAGAGCTCCTGATATGTGCGGCATCGCCGGCCTGTTCGACCCCGTGGGCCTGCGGCCCTTCGACCCGGCGCTGATGCGCCGCATCAACGACGTGCAATCGCACCGCGGCCCCGACAGCGACGGGCTGCACCTGGAGCCCGGCCTGGCCTTGGGCCACCGGCGCCTGTCGGTCATCGACCTGTCCACCGGCGACCAGCCGCTGTTCAGCGAGGACGGCAGCATCGCCATCGTCTTCAACGGCGAGATCTACAACTTCCAGCAGCTCGTGCCCGAGCTGCGCTCGCTCGGCCTGAAGTTCCGCACGCGCAGCGACACCGAGGTCATCGTCAACGCCTGGCGCGCCTGGGGCCCGGCCTGCGTGCAGCGCCTGCGCGGCATGTTCGCCTTCGCGCTGTGGGACCGCCACCAGCAGACCCTGTTCCTGGCGCGCGACCGCCTGGGCGTGAAGCCGCTGCACTACGCCTGGCTGCCCGACGGCAGCTTCGTCTTTGGCTCCGAACTCAAGACCATCACCTCGCACCCTGGCTTCCAGCGCCGCATCGACCCGCTGGCGGTGGAGGAGTACTTCTCGCTCGGCTACGTGGCCGACCCGCGCTGCATCTACCAGGGCGCGCACAAGCTGCCCTCGGCGCACACGCTCACGCTGCGCCGCGGTGGCGCGGCGCGCCCCGAGCCCCAGTCCTACTGGGACGTGCGCTTTACCACCGACAACCCCATCAGCGCCGCCGACGCCCAGGCCGAGCTGCGCGAGCGCCTGCGCGAGTCGGTGCGCCTGCGCATGATCGCCGACGTGCCGCTGGGCGCCTTCCTGTCGGGCGGCGTCGATTCGAGCGCCGTGGTCGCCACCATGGCCGGCCTGTCCGAATCGCCCGTGCACACCTGCGCCATCGGCTTCGACGACCCCCGCTTCAACGAGTCGGACTTCGCCAGGATGGTGGCCGATCGCTACCGCACCAACCACACGCTCGACGTGGTGGGCAGCGACGACTTCGGCCTCATCGACACCCTGGCCTGGCTCTACGACGAGCCCTTTGCCGACAGCTCCGCCATCCCGACCTACCGCGTCTGCCAGATGGCGCGCCGGCACGTGACCGTGGCCCTGTCGGGCGATGGCGGCGACGAGAGCTTCGGCGGCTACCGCCGCTACCGCCTGCACCTGGGCGAGGAGGCCGTGCGACGCCGCCTGCCGCTGGGCCTGCGCCGGCCGGTCTTCGGCCCCCTGGGCCAGATCTACCCCAAGGCCGACTGGGCGCCGCGCCCGCTGCGCGCCAAGACCACCTTCCAGGCCCTGGCCATGGACAGCGTGGAGGCCTACCACCACAGCATGTCCCACCTGCGCGCCGACCAGCGCAGCGCGCTCTTCAGCGAGGGCTTCAAGCGGGGCCTGGGCGGCTACAGCGCGTTGGACGTCTTCACCCAGCACGCCGACCAGGCGCAGACCGACGATCCGCTGGCCCTGATCCAGTACCTGGACTACAAGACCTGGCTGGTCGGCGACATCAACACCAAGGTGGACCGCGCGAGCATGGCGCACTCGCTGGAGGTGCGCGAACCGCTGATGGACCACGAGCTCATCGAGTGGCTGGCCACCTTGCCCAGCCACCTGAAGATCGATGGCAGCGAAGGCAAGGCCCTGCTCAAGCGCGCCATGGAACCCAAGCTGCCGCACGACGTGCTCTACCGGCCCAAGATGGGCTTCTCGGTGCCGCTGGCCGACTGGCTGCGCGGTCCGCTGGCCGGCCGCGTGAAAGAAGCCGTGCTGGGCGATCGCCTGCGCGACTCGGGCTATTTCCAGGAGCGCCAGCTCCAGCGCCTGGTGGACGAGCACCAGCGCGGCACCAGCGACCACGCCACGCCGCTGTGGATGCTGGTGATGTTCGAGGCCTTCCTGCGCCGGCACGAACTGAGCCCGGAGGACAAACCGTGAACGCCGCACGGCCGCCCGAAGGCGTTCGCACCGCAGCGCAAAGCGCGGAGGCGTGCCGATGAGCGCTGGGGCGCGCCGGCTGCGGGTGCTGCACGTGGTCTACCGATTCGACATCGGTGGGCTGGAAAACGTCATCGTGCAGCTCATCAACCGGCTGCCGGCCGAGCGCTTCGAGCACGTGGTGCTCTCGCTCACCACGGTGAGCGACTTCCGCCAGCGCGTGGAGCGCGAGGGCGTGCGCTTCATCGCGCTCGACAAGCCGCCGGGCCACGCGCTCAAGCAGTACCCCGCCATCTGGCGGCTGTTGCGCGAGATCCGCCCCGACGTGCTGCACAGCTGCAACCTGGCCCCGCTCGAGGTGGTGCCGGTGGCCTGGGCCGCGGGCGTGCCCTGGCGTGTGCACGTCGAGCATGGCTGGGACGCGCACGACCCCCAGGGCCTGAGCGCCAAGTACCGCTGGCTGCGCCGCGCCTACGCGCCCTTCGTGAGCCGCTTCGTGTCCGTCTCGGCCGATCTGGACCGCTACCTCGGCGAGGCCGTCGGCGTGCCGGCGGCCAAGCGCCACCTGATCGGTAACGGGGTGGACACGCGCCGCTTTTCGCCCGGCCCCGCGCCGGCCATCGAGGGCTGCCCCTTCGAGCCCGGCCGCCACTGGCTGGTGGGCACCGTGGGCCGGCTCATGACGGTGAAGAACCAGCCGCTGCTGGCGCGCGCCTTCGTGCGCTGGCTGCGCGAGCGGCCAGAGCTGGCCGCTCGCGCTCGGCTGGTCATCGTGGGGGAGGGCGGCCTGCGCGCCGAGGTCGAGCGCGTGCTCGACGAGGCCGGCCTGCGCGCCCTGGCCTGGCTGCCGGGCGCACGCAGCGACGTCGCCGCCATCCTGCGCGCCCTCGACGTGTTCGTGCTGCCCTCGCAGGCCGAAGGCACCTCGTGCACGCTGCAGGAGGCCATGGCCAGCGCCCGCCCCGTGCTCGCCACGGCCGTGGGCGGCACCCCCGACGTGTTCGAGGACGGCGTCAGCGGCCTGCTGGTGCCCTCGGACGACGAGGCCGCCATGGCCCGGGCCCTGAACCGGCTGCACGACGACGCTCCCTTTGCCCAGGGCCTGGCCCGCGCCGCGCGCGAGCGCGCCGAGCTGCACTACTCCATCGACCGCATGGTCGACGCCTACGCCGCGCTGTTCGCGCGCGCCGAGGCGCCGCGCCTGCAGGTCGCCTGAACCCGCCATGCGCATCCTGTACCACCACCGCACCGCCAGCAAAGACGGCCAGGCCGTGCACATCGAGGAAATGATCGAGGCCCTGCGCGGCCTCGGCCACGAGGTGCGCATCGTCGCGCCCGCCAGCGGCGGCGACGAGGGCCGCATGGGCGGTGGTGTGGGCTGGGTGCACCGCCTCAAGGCCGTGCTGCCGCGCGCGCTCTATGAGTTGATGGAAATCAGCTACAGCGCCGTGGCCTACCGCAAACTGGTGGCCGCCGCGCGCGAGTTCCAGCCCGACGTGATCTACGAACGCTACAACCTGTTCCTGCTGGCCGGCGTCATGGCCAAGCGCAAGCTCGGCCTGCCCCTGCTGCTCGAGGTCAACGCCCCGCTGGTGCACGAGCGCGAGCAGCACAGCGGCGGCCTGTCGCTGCGGCGCCTGGCGCGCTGGGCCGAGGGCATGGCCTGGCGCGGCGCCGATGCCGTGCTGCCGGTGACGGCCGTGCTGGCGGACCACGTGAAGGCCTACGGCGTGCCGGCCGAACGCATCCATGTGGTGCCCAATGGCATCAACCGCTCGCACTTCGCGCAGGCGCCGGGCCGCGACGAGGCCAAACGCCAGCTCGGGCTGCAGGGCCGCCTGGTGCTGGGCTTCACCGGCTTCGTGCGCGAGTGGCACGGCGTGGACCGCATCATCGACTGGATGGCCACGCCCGACGCGCCGCCCGAGGCCCACCTGCTGATGGTGGGCGATGGCCCGGTGCGCGGCGCGCTGGAGGCGCAGGCGGCGCGCCTGGGCCTGTCCGACCGGGTCACTTTCACCGGCGTGGTGCACCGCGACGCCGTGCCCGCGCACGTGGCGGCCTTCGACATCGCGCTGCAGCCGGCCGTCACGCCCTACGCCTCGCCGCTCAAGCTCATGGAGTACCTGGCGCTGGGCAAGGCGGTGGTGGCACCCGCCACGCCCAACCTCATGGAGGTGCTCACGCACGGGCTCAACGCACTGCTGTTCGAGGAACAGGGCCGCGGCGCGCTGGAAGCAGCGCTCACCCGCGTGTGCCGCGACGCGGAGCTGCGCGAGCGGCTGGGCGAGGGCTCCGCCAACACCATCGACCGGCTGGAGCTCACCTGGACCGGCAATGCGCGCCGCGCGGTGGCGCTGGCCCAGGCGGCCCAGGCGACACAAACCCGCGGGGCGGCCGCATGAAACCCATGAAGGTGCTGCTCTTCTCCTCGCTGTTCCCGAGCGGCGTGCGGCCCATCCACGGCATCTTCGTGGAGACGCGGTTGCGCGAGCTGGTGAAAAGCGGCGAGGTGCAGGCCAAGGTCGTGGCGCCCGTGCCCTGGTTCCCGTCCACCGCCAAGCGCTTTGGCGAGTACGCCCAGTTCGCTGCGACCCCCCGGCGCGAGGAGCGCAATGGCCTGGAGGTGTTCCACCCGCGCTACCTGCTGTTGCCCAAGGTGGGCATGAACCTCGCGCCCTGGGCCATGGCGCTGGCGGCGCTGCCGCTGCTCAGGCGCCTGCAGCGCGAGGGCTTCGATTTCGACCTCATCGACGCCCACTATTACTACCCCGACGGCGTCGCCGCCGGCCTGTTGGCGAAGTGGCTGGGCAAGCCCTTCGTGGTGACGGCGCGCGGCACCGACCTCAACCTCATCCCGCAATACGCCTACCCGCGCCGCCTGATCCTGGACACGGCGGCGCGCGCCAGCGGCTCCATCGGCGTCTGCCAGGCGCTCATGGACACGCTGCGCGACCTGGGGGGAGAGGCATCCAAGCTGCACACCCTGCGCAACGGCGTGGACCTGGAGCGCTTCGTGCCCGAGCCGCGCGCGGCGGCGCGCGAACGCCTGGGCCTGCCGGTGGACGGGCGCTACCTGCTCTCCGTCGGCCTGCTGATCGAGCGCAAGGGCCACCACATCGCCATCGAGGCGCTCACGCAGCTGCCGGACGTCACCCTGCTGATCGCCGGCTCCGGCCCGGACCGGTCGACGCTGGAGGCCCTGGCCGTGCGCCTGGGCGTGGCCGATCGCGTGCGCTTCGCGGGCGTGGTGCCGCAGGCCGAGCTGAAGTGGTGGTACGCCGCGGCCGACGTGCTCACGCTGTGCAGCAGCCGCGAAGGCTGGGCCAACGTCTTGCTCGAAGCCATGGCCTGCGGCACGCCCGTCATCGCCACCAACATCTGGGGCACGCCCGAGGTGGTGAGCACGCCGGACGCCGGCCGGCTCATGCGCGAGCGCGACGCCGCCTCGCTGGCCGAGGCCTGGCGCGCGCTCATGCTGACGCCGCCCGCGCGCGAGGCCGTGCGACGGCACGCGGAGCGCTTCTCGTGGGAGGACACCACCCGCGGGCAACTCGAGCTGTTCCGGTCGGTGATCGGGCGGGCCCCTCTCGCGGCGCGAGGTCAAGGGCATGAAGCGGCGTAGTTCATGGTGGCTCGTCAGCGCCGTGCTGGTCGCGGTGCTGGCGCTGCTCTACTGGCAGTCGCCGCGTGGCGGTGCCTTCTGGTGGAGCGACGCGGCGCGCCACGCGCTCAACAGTGCCTTCGTGGCCGACCTGCTGCGCGACCGGCCCTGGCAAGACCCGGTGGGCTACGCCTACCACTACTACGCGCAGTACCCGGCGCTCACCATCCTTTTCTATCCGCCACTGCTCTATGCGCTGACCGCGCCGTTCTACCTGCTGTTCGGCGTGTCGCACGAGGTCGCGCTGCTGGTGGTCTTCCTGCATTACTTCGCCTTTGGCCTGGGCTGCTGGCGGCTGGGGCGCAGCTGGCTGGCGCCGCTGCCGGCGCTGGCCTTCGCGCTGCTCATGGTGCTGCTGCCCGAGATCGCGCTCTGGGGCCGGCAGGTGATGACCGAGGTGCCAGCCTACGCCTTCCTGGTCTGGAGCGTGGTGGCATTCGTGGAGCACCGGCGCAGCGGGCGCATCGGCTGGCTCGGCCTGAGCGCGGCACTGCTGGTGCTGGCCATGAACACCAAGCTCACCGTCGGCTTCGTGGGCCTGGTCTACCTCGCCGTGTTGGCGCGCGACCAGGGCCTGGGCCTGTTGCGGCGGGGGCGGCACTGGGCGATCGCCGCGCTGACATTGGCCGCCCTGATGCCGGTGGTCGTGATGACCCTGAAATTCGGCCAGGCCAATCTGCAGTCCGTCGCCGGCGTGGCCGACGCCGTGGCACCGCGCTGGAGCGTGCAGGGCTGGCTGTGGTACCTGCAGCAACTGCCTTCGCAGATGGGCTGGCCTCTGCTGGCCGTGGCGCTGTGGGGCGTGTGGCGTGCCTGGCGCCAGCGTGCCGCGCTGCCCTGGTGGGGTTTGTGGCTGAGCTGGTTCGTGGTGGGCTATGTGTTCTTTTCCCTGATCGACCTCAAGGAAGCGCGCCACAGCGTGTTCCTGCTGCTGCCCCTGGCCTTCGTGGCCGTGTGGGCGGTTCAGGACGCCCTGCCGGTGCTCAGCGGCCAGGCGGCACTGCTGGCCCTGGTGCTGTCCACCGGTGCCATCACCTTCTGGTGGCGGCCCGTGCCGTACGTGGATGGCTATGCGCGCGTGGTCGACCAGATCGCGCGCCTGGCGCCGCGCCACAGCGTGGTGCTGTTCTCCGGCTACCGCGACGGCTCCTTCATCTTCAACCTGCGCGCGCGCGAGGACCGGCGCGACCTGAGCGTGCTGCGCGCCGACAAAATCCTGCTGCGCCTGTCCGTGCGGCGTGAGCTCGGTGTCGAGGAAAAATCCCTGAGCGAAGCGGAACTCGGCCAGCTGCTCAACGATCAAGGCGTGCACTACGTGGTGATGCAACCGGGGTTCTGGACCGACCTGGAGGCCATGCGCCGCTTCGAGCACCTGATGGCCAGCCCCCAGTTCGAGGAGGTCGCGCGCATCCCCACGCCCGCCAATCACCACGCGCACGAGACCGAGCTGGTGATCCTTCGCAACAAGGGGCCCGTCAATCCGAACCCGAGGCCGCTGAACATCGAACTCAAGATGATTGGCCGCACGATCCCCGCGAACTGAAGCGAACCGCCATGGAAGCCCTCATCTTCATGTTCGACGTGGCCTGCATGACCTACGTCTGCTGGCGCATCTACAAGGCCGACCCGAAGCGGCCCACACCCAACGACCTCGGCTACTTCCAGTACCGAGTGCATGAGCTGCATCCGCCGACCGATGCCGGCGATGGCAAGCGCCAGCGCAAGGGAAGCACGAGCGGCCGGCCTGGGGAGCGTCGCGGTGCGTGATCTGCTCTTTGCCCTGGCCATGCTGGCCCTGATCCCGCTGGCCTTCGTGCGCCCGTTCAATGCCTACATGCTGTGGGGCTGGACGTCCGCCATGATCCCCACGGGCTTCCTGTTCGGCTTCATGGCCAGTGCGCGCGTGAACTTCATCTTCGCCGGCATCACCTTGCTGCTGGTGGTGCTGCGCCGCGTGGACTGGAGCCAGTACCGATTCAACTGGGCCGTGGTCCTGTACCTGGTGTTCCTGCTGCATGCCACGGTCTCCTGGCTCACGGGCTACGCCGGCAACGACAACAACTTCAAGTACTTCGACCTGCTGATGAAGGGGCTGGTCTTCAGCATGCTCATGCCGATGTTCGTGCAGACGCGCATGCACTTTCACGCCATCCTGTTGGTGGTGGTGTTCGGCCTGGGCCTGCACGGCGTGATCGAGGGCCTGAAAACCGTGGTCTCGGGCGGCTCGCACAACATGTTCGGCCCGGCCGGCAGCATGCTGTACGACCGCAACCACCTGTCGACCGCGCTGGCGATGGTGCTGCCGATCGCCTATTACCTTTACCTGCACTCGGTGCACCGCTTCGCGCGCTGGGGTTTTCTGAGCGTGTTCGTGCTCATCGTTCTGGCCATCATGGGCGGCGGCTCGCGTGGCGGTTTCGTGGCGCTGGCGGTGGTGGCCTTCTGGCTCATCCTCACCTCGCGCCACCGCTGGCGCACGCTGTTCATTGTGCTGGCCATGGGCCTGCTGCTGTCGCAGTTCGTGCCCGACTCGGTGGTGGCCCGTCTGGAGACCATCGGCGAGGCCAAGGAGGACGACTCCTTCATGGGCCGCGTGCACGCGTGGAAGATCAGCTCGGCCCTGGCGCTGGAGCACCCCTTCTTCGGCGGCGGCTTCCACGCGGTGCAGGTGCAGTACGTGTGGGACCATTTCAAGACCGCCCCCAGCCTGCTCGACTTCCTCAACTTGCCCGAGCCCGAATTCGTGCGGGCCAAGGCCGCGCACAGCGTGTACTTCGAGGTCATGGGCGATCTGGGCTTCCTCGGGCTGTTCCTCTACCTCTTGATCTTCTCCCTGCCGCTGCTGAACCGCTTCTCCGTCAAGCGCATGGCCACGCGGCTGGGGCCCGACTACGTGTGGGCGCGCGACCTGGGCGACATGCTCATGCTGGCCGTCATGGCGTATCTGGTGGGCGGCGCCAGCGTGAGCGTGGCCTATCTGGAAATGGCCTACTTCATGGTCATGCTGATGGCGGTGCTGCAGGTGCATTTGCGCCAGCGCCTGAATGAGCACCAGCGCGAGCAGGCGCGCCTTGCGCGCGCGGCGCCCGACAGGGGGGTGGCGTGAGCGAGCCTGTGCAGCGCGATGCCGCGCCGATGGTCTCGGTGATCATGCCGGCGTGGAACGCCATGCGCTACATCCACGCCGCCATCGACAGCGTGCTCTCGCAGTCCTACCGCGACCTGGAGCTGATCGTCATCAACGACGGTTCCAGCGACGGCGACTACGCCGCGTTGGAACGCATCGACCCCCGCGTGCGCGTGATCGAAGGCCCGCGCGGCGGCGTCTCGCGCGCGCGCAACCTTGGCATGGAACAGGCGCGCGGGCGCTACCTCGCCTTCATCGACGCGGACGACCTCTGGGTGCCCGGCAAGCTGAAGGTGCAGGTGGACTACCTCGAAGCCCACCCCGAGGTCGGCATCGTGTTCGCCGAGATCCACCGCTGGCGGCCCGGCCCCGACGGCACCTGGCCCGACCCGTCCGAGCACTACCCCGACGAACAGGCCCTGGCGCGCACCAACCCCGAGTGGAGCGGCTGGATGTACACGCGCATCCTGATGGGCTGCACCCTGGGCATGATCACGCCGCTCATGCGGCGCGAGGTCTACCGCCAGGCCGGCGGTTTCGACGAAAGCATGGAGCGAGGCGAGGACTACGACTTCTGGTTGCGCTGCTCGCGCCATGCGCACATCCAGGGCTTCTCGTCGGTGATGGCGATCTACCGCATCCACCCGGCCAGCGCCATGCACCGGATGATCGAGCGCAACCACCTTGCGGAGCTGCTCGAGCGCGCCCGCGAGCGCTGGGGCCTGAGCGACCCCGACGGCCATCGCCTGCCAGCGCTGCACTACCGCTACCGCCTGGGCCGCGCGCATTTCGACCACGGTTACACCCACTACTGGTCGGGCGACCCGACCGTGGCGGCGCGCGAGTTCGCGCAATCGCTGCGCCGGGGTTGCCTGGTGGGCCGATCGGCCGCGTTCTGGGTGCTGAGCCAGGTCAAGCGCCTGCGAGGCTGAAACCTCGCCCGCCGCGAACCCGCGCCGCGCTCAGGCCCCGCGCTGGCGCCAGCGCACGAACAGCGTGCGCAGCTCCCCGTACAAGGGCAGGCCAAACAGCCGCAGCAGCACGGCCCAGCCGATCGCCGCCGGCAGGCCCAGCGCCAGCACGGTGGCCCAGGCGGGCAGGGGGGGCAAGGCCCACTTGAGCGCCAGCATGCTGCCGAGCAGCACCAGCGTGAGACCGACCACCCGGGCGGCCATGGCCAGCCAGCGCCCGGGGGCGATGCCCAGGTAGCGGTACTGGATCCACAGGCCCATGGGCACGGTCAGCACCTGCGCGACCACCATGGCCTCGGCGAAGCTCTGCAGCGAGCCGTTGAACAGCAGAAGGATGAACACCGCCTTCAGGCACAGCAGCAACACCATGGGCAGCCCAGCCACATAGGGCTTGCCGATGCCCATGAGCGCCGCCGGCACGAAGGAGAACAGCACGCCCAGGCCCGCCGACACGCACAGCCAGGGCACGGCCACGGCGCTGGGCAGCCACTTGGCGCCATAGAGCAGGAAGATCACCTCGTTGGCCAGCAGCGCCGTCATGGCCATGGCCGGCAGCAGCAGCGTGGCCAGGTAGGAGGTGACGCGGCAGACCTCGGCCGCGATGTCGCCCTGGCCGTGGTGCAGGCGGGCCATGTAGGGCAGGGCGAAGTAGTTCACCGCGGGCATCACGCCGCTGCTGGCGATGTTGATGGTGGAGTTGGCCTTGCTGAAGAAGCCCACGTTGGTGGGCGTGCTGAGCCGGCCCAGGGCGATGTCGGGAATGGCGTTGTCGATCGCCGTCATGGCCGAGGTGATCATGGCGCCGACGCCGAAGTTGGCCACGCGGCCCCAGTGCTTGAGACCGGGGATCCAGGGGGTTTTCGTGGTGGACAGCAGCCGCACCGCCGTGACGTGGGTGGCGATGTTGATCAGGTTGGCCCAGGCCATGGTCATGTGGCCGAAGCCTTGCAGCGCCAAAACCACGGAGACCACGAAGTAGACGCCGAGCGCGATCAGCCCGGCCTTGGCGGTGCGCACGACCTCCATGTTGCGCACCAGGATGGCGCCGGGCAGGGCGCCGAAGGGGATGAGCACGAAACCCATGGCCAGCACCTGCACCACGTGCTCCACCCGCGGTTCGTTGAAGAAGGCCGACCACAGCGGCGCGCTCAGGAACATGACCAGCGCCATCGTCCACGACGTGCACATCACCACGCCCAGGGCGGAGCGCAGGGTGTCTTCGCTCAGTTCCTTCTGCCGCTTGATGAAGGCCGTGACGCCGAAGTCGCGGAACAGGTGGGCCACGGCCACCAGCACGGCGCTCATGGAGTACACGCCGATGTCGTCCGGGTCGAGCAGGCGGGCCAGCACCATGCTCAGGATCAGCTGCCCGGCGACTTCCGCATTGCTGAAGATCAGCTGGAAACCGAATTTCTTGCGCGTGGAGTTCAAGGGCGGCCTTGGATGTGTGCGAAATCCGGCATTCTGAAGGAAGCCGGACGGCTGCCCCTTGGCACGGTCTGGGCCGGCGAGCAGAATGCCGCACAAACACGCGTCGCCAGAGGCGCGGATGCGATGGGGGCATAGCTTGAACGGGAATGCGGCCGGTGCGCCGCAGGAGGATTCGGCATGCTGCGCTGCTTTGATGAGGGCGTCGACGCTTCTTTGCTCGACCGGGGTTCTTTTGCCTGCGGCCACCGCTTGATGGGGCATCCCGCCCTGTCCATGGAAAACCTGGCCAAGGTCATTCCGCGCTTGCCTCAGGGGCAGGTGATGTTCGCCACCCGGCGCCTGGACACCGGGGACAACTTCGAGAAGACCTTCCGCCAGAAGCCGCTGGACCGCTCGATCGAGGAAACCATCGAAACCATCCGCGAGTCCGACGCCTACATCATGGTGAACTCGCCGCAGGCGGACCCCAGCTTCGCCGAGCTCTACCAGGACATGATCCACGACGTCGAGTCCCTCATGTGGGAACGCGGCGTGGGCGACAAGGCGATCTCGCCCAAGCTCTACCTGTTCATCGCCTCGCCCAACAGCGTGACGCCCTTCCACATCGACCGCTACTCCACCTTCCTGCTGCAGTTTCGCGGCAGCAAGTGGGTCACCGTGTCCGATCCCTGGGATGATCGCGTGGTGACCTCGCCCGACCGTGAAAACTACGTTTCCTACGTGAGCACCCAGCTGCCCTGGACGCCCGAGAAGGACGGCATCAGCACACGCTACTGGTTCGAGCCCGGGCAGGCGCTGCACATCCCCTTCGTGGCCGGCCACCACGTGCACAACGGCGCCGACGACGTGTCCATCTCCATGTCCATCATCTTCAACACGCCGCAGACCGTCGACTGGCGCGACGCGCTCAACTTCAACCAGCGCGCGCGCAAGGTGCTGCGGCACGTGGGCCTGGGGCCGGGCCCGGTGGGCGTGAACCCCGGGCGCGACGCCATGAAGGCCAAGGCGTGGCGCACCTGGGCCGGCTGGCGCGGATACTAGCTTTGGCCCCCCTCTCTCCCTCGCTCTCGATCTGGCTCGACCTCTGCCGCGTGGTGGCCGCGCTGGCGGTCTACGTGGGCCATTCGGTGGTGCTGGGGCTGGCGCCCGCGGCGCTCTCGCTGACCTGGCACCGCTCGGCCGACGACGCGGTGATCGCCTTCTTCGTCATCTCGGGCTTCGTCATCGCACACAGCACGCTGTCGCGCCACGGCAGCGCCGGGCACTATGCGCTCGCGCGGGTCTCGCGCATCTACTCGGTGGCCATTCCCGCGGTGCTGCTGGCGCTGCTGCTCGACCGCATCGGCCTGGGTCTGAACCCGGAGGGCTATGCCGGCTATGCCTGGCAGTACCCCAAGGCCGCGCTGGTGCCGCCCTACCACTGGCTGTTCCTGGGCGAGGGCTGGTTCGGCTCCTGGCAGCCCTTCAGCATGGAGCCGTACTGGTCGCTGGCCTACGAGGTCTGGTACTACGCGCTGTTCGGCGTGTTCGTCTACGCGCGCGGCTGGTGGCGCTGGCCCCTGCTGGTGCTGGTGCTGGGTTTCATGGGGCCGGCCGTGCTGATGCTCTTGCCGGTGTGGTGTCTGGGCGTGTTCCTCTGTCGCCACCTGGGCGCCCTGCGCCTGGGGCCCTGGCCGGCGCGCGCCTTGATGCTGGTCTGCGCCCTGGCGTACGCGGTCTTCTTGCTGTCGGGTGCCCGGCAGGCCACGGATGGGGCCTCGCGCGCCCTGTACGCCGCCATCGCGGCTGGGGCGCCGTGGCCCTTCGAGCCGGGCTCCACCGAGCACGTGCTGTCCGACTACGTCACGGGCCTGCTGTTCGCCGGCTTCGTGGTGGGCTGCGCGGGGGCCGGCTGGAACTTCCCAGACCGCGCCGGTCGTCTGATCCGTTGGCTGGCCGACCGCACCTTCAGCTTCTACCTCATCCACTTCAGCCTGTTGGTGCTGGCGCGAGCGGCGGGGGTGTCGGCCTCGGGCTGGGCGGGCTACGCCGCCCTGCTGGCCGGCGTGCTGCTGGCGACCTGGGCGCTGGGGCAGATCGGCGAGCAGCGGCGCGAGGCCTATCGCGCGGTGTTCCGGCGTGTGGCCGACACCCTGCGGCGCGGCCTGGGTGCGCTGCTGCCGCGCGCCCGGCCCTGAGGCCCGGACGGGCAGCGGCGGGGCGCGACAATACGCCCCATGTCCGAGGCGCATTCCGAACAACTGCTGGGTGAGGTCGCGGCGCTGCCCGCGCTGCCGGGGGTCTACCGCTACTTCGACGCCCAGGGCCAGCTGCTCTACGTGGGCAAGGCGCGCAACCTGAAGAAGCGCGTTTCCAGCTACTTCCAGAAGAACCACGACGGCACGCGAATCGGCCACATGGTGAGCCGCATCGTGCGGCTGGAGACCACCGTGGTGCGCAGCGAGGCCGAGGCCCTGCTGCTCGAGAACAACCTCATCAAGACGCTCAACCCGCGGTTCAACATCCTGTTCCGCGACGACAAGAGCTACCCCTACCTCAAGATCACCGGCACGCGCGAGGCGCTGCGCCCGCTCACCGGCCGCGCGCCCAGCGCCTCCACGCTGTTCCCGCGCATGGCCTACTACCGTGGCGCGGTGGACAAGCGCCACAGCTACTACGGCCCTTACCCCAGCGCCTGGGCGGTGAAGGAGTCCATCCAGCTGCTGCAAAAGGTCTTCAAGCTGCGCACCTGCGAAGACACGGTCTTTGCCAACCGCACGCGGCCCTGCCTGCTGTACCAGATCAAGCGCTGCAGCGGCCCCTGCGTGGACCTGATCCACCAGGCCGAGTACCTGAGCGACGTGGCCAACGCCGAGCGTTTCCTGCGCGGCGAAACGCAGCAGGTGCTGCAGACGCTGGAGCGGCGCATGCTGGCGCACAGCGAGAAGCTGGAGTTCGAGCAGGCGGCCGAGATCCGCAACCAGATGACGGCGCTCTCGCGCGTGCTGCACCAGCAGAGCATGGAGGTGGGCGGCGACCAGGACGTGGACATCCTGGCCGTGAAGGTGCTGGGCGGGCGCGCCTGCGTGAACCTGGCCATGGTGCGCGGCGGTCGCCACCTGGGCGACCGGCCGTACTTTCCAGCCCACCTGGACGATGCCAGCGCGATCGAGGAGCAGATGGCGCAGGCCGAAGCCGACGGGGCCGAGGCCGTCGGGCCGTCCGCCGCCGAGGCAGTGGAGCCCGGCGAGCGCGCCGCGCGGCGCGTGCTGGAGGCCTTCATCGCCCAGCACTACCTGGGCGCGCCCATGCCGCCGGTGCTGGTGACCAGCCAGCCCGTGGGCCGGCCGCTGCTGGACGCGCTGAGCGAGCAGACCGGCCAGAAGGTGCACGCGGTGCACCAGCCCCGCGAGCACCGCCGCGCCTGGTTGGAGATGGCGCAGAAGAACGCGGGCATCGCGCTGGCGCGGCTGCTGGCCGAGGAGGGCAGCCAGCAGGCCCGCACCCGCGCCCTGGCCGAGGCCCTGCAACTGCCGGATGACGATCTGGAGGCGCTGCGCATCGAGTGCTTCGACATTTCGCACACGGCGGGCGAATCCACGCAGGCCTCCTGCGTCGTGTTCGAGGGCCACAAGCTGCAGAACAGCCAGTACCGGCGCTACAACATCGATGGCATCACGCCCGGCGACGACTATGCCGCCATGCGCCAGGTGCTGACGCGCCGCTACGGCCGCATCGCGGAGGCGCTGAAGGCCGAGGCGGGCGAGGCGGCGCTGCCGCCGGGCACGGAGGTGGCCGTGGCCGCCGGGCCCGATGGCGAGGCCGAGCCGCTGCCCCCGGCGGTGGAGGACGCGCCGGCCGTCCCCTCAGCCCCCAAGGACTCGGGCAAGGACATGCCGGCCACCGGTCCGCGGCTGCCGGACATCGTGCTCATCGACGGCGGCAAGGGCCAGGTGGGCGTGGCGCGCGAGGTGTTCCAGCAGCTCGGGCTGGACCTGGGCAGCATCGTCGGGGTGGAAAAGGGCGAGGGCCGCAAGGTGGGCCTGGAGGAGCTGGTCTTCGCCGACGGCCGCGCCAAGGTCTACCTGGGGCACGACTCGGCGGCGCTGATGCTGATCGCGCAGATTCGCGACGAGGCGCACCGTTTCGCCATCACCGGCATGCGCGCGCAGCGCGCCAAGGTGCGGGTGGGGGCGAGCCAGCTCGAAGACATCCCGGGCGTGGGCCCCAAGAAGCGCGCGCGGCTGCTGCAGCGCTTCGGAGGGGTGCGCGGCGTCGCCTCGGCCAGCGTGGAGGACCTGGCCACGGTGGAAGGCATCTCGGCCGATCTGGCCGACGCGATCTACCGGGCCCTGCACTGATGAGGGGGCGCGCCGCGCGCCAGGCTCAGTGGTCCTGCGAGGGCGCGGACATCAGCCGGTCGGCCAGCGCGATGGCCAGGGCGCTGAACAGGAAGGCGATGTGGATGAGCGTTTGCCACATCAGCACCTTCACCTCGTAGTTGCCGGCGTTGATGAAGGTCTTGAGCAGGTGGATGGAGCTGATGCCGATGATGGCCGTGGCCAGCTTGACCTTCAGCACGCTGGCGTTCACATGGCTCAGCCACTCCGGCTGGTCGGGGTGGTCTTCCAGGTTCATGCGGCTGACGAAGGTCTCGTAGCCGCCCACGATCACCATGATCAGCAGGTTGGAGATCATCACCACGTCGATCAGCGCCAGCACCACCAGCATGATGATGGTCTCGTTCAGGCTGGTCGGCACCACGTCGCTTTTGTAGCCGATGCTGCTGACCAGCTTCTGCAGGGCGATCTCGCTGCCGAAGGCGGCTTCGATGAGGTGCACCAGTTCCACCCAGAAGTGGTAGACGTAGATGGCCTGCGCGGCGATCAGGCCGATGTACAGCGGCAGCTGCAGCCAGCGGCTGGCGAAGATCAGGTTGGGCAGGGGCCGGATCGGGCGGGCGGCTTTGAGGGGGTCGGTCATGGTGTGTCGGGGCCAAAAAAAGCGGCGCACCGAATGGGCAGCCGCAGGCGTCGGTTATTGTAGAAGCCTCGTCCCGTGTCAGTTGGCCGTAAGTGCCTTTGCGCACAGTGCCGCCGGCCCCGTTTTCCAGCACAACAGTCGAGGAGACACCCGCCATGTCATCGCCTTCGTCGTCGATCGAATCCGTCCTGGTCGAGAACCGGGTGTTCGAACCCAGCGCCGCCACCGTCGCCGCCGCCCGCGTCTCGGGCATGAAGGCCTATGAAGCCCTGTGCGCCGAGGCCGACAAGGACCCCGAGGCCTTCTGGGCCCGCCTGGCCAAGGAACACCTGGCTTGGCACAAGCCCTTCACCCAGACCCTGGACGCCAGCGACAAGCCCTTCTACAAGTGGTTCCAGGACGGAGAGCTCAACGCCTCCCACAACTGCCTGGATCGCCACATGGGCACGCCGGTGGAGAACAAGACGGCGATCGTCTTCGAGGCCGACGACGGCGCGGTGACCCGGGTCACCTACAAGGAGCTGCTGGCCAAGGTCTCGCAGTTCGCCAACGCGCTCAAGGCCCGGGGCGTCAAGACGGGCGACCGCGTCATCATCTACATGCCCATGACCATCGAGGGCGTGGTGGCCATGCAGGCCTGCGCGCGCATCGGCGCCACGCACAGCGTGGTGTTCGGCGGCTTCTCGGCCAAGGCCCTGCAGGAGCGCATCCAGGACGCCGGCGCAGTGGCCGTCGTCACCGCCAACTACCAGATGCGCGGCGGCAAGGAACTGCCGCTCAAGGCCATCGTCGACGAAGGCATCGCCATGGGCGGCTGCGAGTCAATCAAGACCGTCATCACCCTGCAGCGCACCCCCACGGCCTGCCACATGGTGGCGGGCCGCGACATCACCTGGGCCGAGGCCATCGCCGGCCAGGGGACCGACTGCCCGCCGGTGTTCGTCGGCGCCGAGCATCCGCTGTTCGTGCTCTACACCTCCGGCTCCACGGGCAAGCCCAAGGGCGTGCAGCACAGCACCGCGGGCTTCCTGCTGTGGGCGCGGCTTACCATGCTCTGGACCTTCGACCTGCGGCCCGAAGACCTGTTCTGGTGCACGGCCGACATCGGCTGGATCACCGGCCACACCTACGTGGCCTATGGCCCCCTGGCCGCCGGCGCCACGCAGCTGGTGTTCGAGGGCGTGCCCACCTACCCGCACGCGGGGCGCTTCTGGCAGATGATCGAGAAGCACAAGGTCAGCATCTTCTACACCGCGCCCACGGCGATCCGCTCGCTCATCAAGGCGGCCGAAGGCGACGAGAAGGTGCACCCGAAGAACTGGAACCTGGACAGCCTGCGCCTGCTGGGCTCGGTGGGCGAGCCGATCAACCCCGAGGCCTGGATGTGGTACTTCCGGAACGTCGGCCATGAGCGCTGCCCCATCGTGGACACCTTCTGGCAGACCGAGACCGGCGGCCACGTGATCACCCCGCTGCCGGGCGCCACGCCGCTGGTGCCAGGCTCCTGCACGCTGCCGCTGCCGGGCATCGACGCGGCCATCGTGGACGAGGCGGGCCACGACGTGCCCAACGGCGCGGGCGGCATTCTGGTCATCAAGAAGCCCTGGCCCTCGATGATCCGCACCATCTGGGGCGACCCCGAGCGCTTCAAGAAGAGCTACTTCCCGCCGGAGCTCAAGGGCTACTACCTGGCGGGTGACGGCGCGGTGCGCAGCGCCGACCGCGGCTACTTCCGCATCACGGGCCGCATCGACGACGTGCTCAACGTCTCGGGTCACCGCATGGGCACCATGGAGATCGAGTCGGCCCTGGTGGCCAAGACGGACATGGTGGCCGAGGCCGCCGTGGTCGGCCGCCCCGACGACCTGACCGGCGAGGCCATCGTGGCCTTCGTGGTGCTCAAGCGCGCCCGCCCCACGGGCGACGAGGCCAAGGCCATCGCCAAGGAACTGCGCGACTGGGTGGGCAAGGAGATCGGGCCGATCGCCAAGCCCAAGGACATCCGCTTCGGCGACAACCTGCCCAAGACGCGCAGCGGCAAGATCATGCGCCGCCTGCTGCGCGCGGTCGCCAAGGGCGAAGCGATCACGCAGGACATCTCCACGCTGGAGAACCCGGCGATCCTGGAGCAGCTGGCGCAGAACAACTGACACCCCACGCTGCGCCGCTGCGCGGGGCGCGGCCCCCCGAGGGGTGCGTTTCGCCGGCGGCGATACAGCCGGCGGCGTCAAAGCTGGTGGTACACGGCCTCGGCCAGCGCCATCAGCGCCTCGCGCGGCAGCGGGCCGCTGAGCGCGTAACCGAAGCCCTGGTCCACCCAGTAGAAGCCCGGCACCGGGCCGTCCGGCGCGAAGCGGAAGGCGGTTTCGCGGCCGGCGGGCGTGGCCGCCGAGGCCGGGTCCACCGCCCCCAGGTACAGGGTCACGCGCTGGCCCCCGGCGTTCTGGAACATGAACTGGGCGCGCGCGCCGGCCTCGCCGGGCAGCAGCCGTCCGCCCACCAGCGCGTAGCCCTGGGCCTGCAGGTCGGGCACCTTCAAAGGCCGGCCGGTGCGGCGGGAGAGCCACTGCACCAGGTGTTCCTGCTCGGCGGCGGCCACTTCCACGGGGTGGCGCTTCTCGGGCGAATAGACGGCGTGCGCCAGGGCCGCGTCGTGCGCGAAGGCGGGCAGGGCGGCGGCCGGGCCTCGCGCGGCCAGCCGGGTCTCGGCCGGTGCGCGCCACTGGCCGTGCGCCAGCCAGCCCGCGCCAAAGGCCAGCAGCACGCCGGCGGCCATGCCGCCCCAGCGCCACCAGCGCTCGCCGCGCTGGCGGGCCTCGCCCACGCGCTGGGCGGCGTCCAGCAGGGCGGGCGGCAGCGGTTCGTCGAGCAGGGCGCGGTGCAGGCCGCGGATCGCCTCGCGTTGCGCCCGCCAGGCGTCCAGGCGCGCGCGCGCGGCGGCGTCGTGCGCCAGGCGATGGTCGAGGGCGGCGCGCTCGGCCTCGCCGAGCTGGCCGTCGAGCAGGGCGTTGATCTCGGCGTCGCTCAGCGGGGGAGGGAAAGGGGGCTTGTCCATGGCGGCGGGGGCGGCGTCATTTCAGCCGCTTCAGGTGCGGGGAAGGCGGGGCGCTGGCCACGCCCCGGGCCGGCGCGTCCAGCAAGGCCTGCAGGCGCGCGCGGGCGCGCGACAGGCGCGACATGACCGTGCCGATGGGGGTGTCGGTGATGCGGGCCACCTGCTCGTAGCTCATGTCCTCCAGGCTCACCAGCAGCAGCACGGCGCGCTGCTCCTCGGGCAGTTGCAGCAGGCAGCGCTGCAGGTCCAGCGCCAGGTCTTGCGCGGCGTCGGGGGCGGCCAGCTCGTCTGCCGCCGCGTCCACGTCAACCGGCGTGAAGGCGGCGGAGCGCCTCAGCTGCTGTCGCACGCCGCTCACGTGCAGGTTGTGCATGAGCGTGAACAGCCAGGCCCGCAGGTCGGTGCCCACGGCCCACAGCCGCCACTTGCCGCAGGCGCGCTCCAGCGTGTCCTGCACCAGGTCGTCGGCGGCCCAGGCGTCGCCGGTGAGGGCCCGCGCGTAGCGGCGCAGCGCGGGAATCTGTGCGATCAGCTCGGGCGGGTTCATGGGCGACGGCGACCCGTGCTCGGGCGGCCTCAGGGCTTGGCGGCGCGCCAGACGTTGTTGAAACCGTCGCCGGTCTTGTCGCCCGGCTTGGTGTCGCGCACCCAGTAGTACAGGGGCTTGCCCTTGAAGGCCCATTGCTTGGCGCCGTCGTCGCGGGTGACGATGCTGTAGTCGCCCGCGGCCTTGTCGCTGGCGCCGGCCATGAAAGGCGGCCAGTTGGTGGCGCAGGGCCCGTTGCAGACCGATTTGCCGCTGCCCGCCGCGTCGCGGTCGAAGGTGTAGAGCGTCATCTGGTTGGGGCCGACGAGCACGCCGTCGGCCATCTTGGCCGGTGCGGCGGGGGCAAGCATCGAGGCGCAGCCGCCGAGCAGGGCGGTGGCCAGGGCAAGGGACATCAGCGATTTCATGGCGTGTTCTCCGGGTGGATGGTGGCGCAGGACGGGGCGTCCTGCACTGGAGTCAACGCCGGGCGGGGGCGGTTTATTCCCGCGCGCCGAAAAAATCAGCGCTTTTGCTCTTTCATCGCCCGCTCCACCTCACGTTTGCCCTCGCGGTCCTTGATGGTGTTGCGCTTGTCGTGCTCGCCCTTGCCCTTGCCCAGGGCGATCTCGCACTTCACGCGGCCGCCTTTCCAGTGCAGGTTCAGCGGCACCAGGGCGAAGCCCTTTTGTTCGACCTTGCCGATCAGGCGGTGGATCTGCGCCTTGTGCAGCAGCAGCTTCTTGGTGCGCGCGGACTCGGCGCTCACGTGCGTGCTGGCGGTGCGCAGGGGGTTGATCTGGCAGCCGATCAGGAAGAGCTCGCCGTCGCGGATGACCACGTAGCCGTCGGTGAGCTGCACCTTGCCTTCGCGCAGGGCTTTCACTTCCCAGCCCTGCAGCACCATGCCCGCCTCGAAGCGTTCCTCGATGGCGTAGTTGAATAGCGCCTTCTTGTTGTCGGCGATGCGGCTGTCGCTGGGCTGGTGTTGGCTGGTGGTGGACATGGGTGGGAGGTGGGGGCGAAAGCCCGGGCGGCAAGGGCGGGGGCGACACTAGAATCGCCGAGGCCCTGTCGCGGCGCCCGCGGGCGCGGTGCCCGCGCGGGACCGGCGATTGTATGAAAACCATTCACAAGTCCGTGCTGCTGTGGCACAGCGCCCATGAGATGTTCGCGCTGGTCACCGATGTGCAGCACTACCCCCAGTTCCTGCCCTGGTGCGACCGCGCCGACGTGATCGAGCGCACGCCCGAGGGCATGGTGGCCCGCGTGGGCATGTCCATTGGCGGCCTGCAGCAGGGCTTCACCACCCGCAACACCCATGTGCCGGACCGCGAGGTCCACATGGCGCTGGTCGATGGCCCCTTCTCCCAGCTCGACGGGGTCTGGAAGTTCCTGCCCCTGGGCGACGGCTCGCAGCGCGCCTGCAAGGTCGAGTTCACCCTGCGCTACGGCTTCTCCAGCGCCGCCCTGGCCGCGGTGGTGGGGCCGGTGTTCGACCGCATCGCGGGCAACCTGGTGGACGCCTTCGTCAAGCGCGCCGACCAGGTCTACGGCACCGCCTGAGCCATGCGCGTGACCCTGCTGTACGCCAGCGCGCCGCGCACGGTGCACCAGGCCGAGGTGGACCTGCCCGACGGCGCCAGCGCCCGGGACGCCTTGCGCGTGGCGGGCTGGCCCCTGCGGTTCCCCGAAACGGCCTCGCTGGGAGATGGCTTGAGTCTGGCCGTCTGGGGCCGCCGCTGCGAGCCCGACCAGCCCTTGCGCGAGGGCGACCGCCTGGAGCTGCTGCGCGCCTTGCGCGTGGACCCCAAGGTGGCGCGGCGCGAGCGCTTCGCGGGGCAGGGCGCGCGCGGTACCGGTCTGTTCTCGAAACGCCGGCCGAACAGCAAGGCCGGGTACTGAGACCGCTACTGCGGCAGCGGCCCGCAGTCGCTGGCGATGATCTGCTGCAGGCGCTGGGCCTCGCTGGCCCGGCGCGCGTCGTCCATGATCTCGCGCTCGCCCTTGGCGTTGGTGGTGGCCAGGCGCTGGCCCGAATCGAGCGTGGTCTTGGCGGTCTTGGCGCGCTGGCAGTTCTCGGCCCGGGCGCGCGCCAGTTTCTCGGCCTCCTGCTTTTTCTTCGCGGCCTCGGCGGCCTCCGCCTCCTTCTTGCGCGCCTCGAGTTCCTTGTCGACGCCCGGGGCCTGGGGCGCGGGCGGCGCGGCGGCATCGCCCGGGGAGGACGACGAGGCGGCGGCGGGCACCGGCGGGTGGGCCGGTGACGCGGACATGGGCCCGGCGGCGGCGGCGGGGCGCTTGAGGATGTTCTTGTCGGGCGTGCCGGCCGGCGGCGCGGTGTCGCTGTAGACCTTGCGGCCGGCGTTGTCGATCCATTGCCACTGGGCCAGGGCCGGCGCCGCCATCGCGGCGGTGAGTGCCAGGGCGGCCAGCGAGCGCAGGGCGAGGGGAGCGAAGGGGGTGTTCGGCATTCGGCCAGTGTATGTCCGGGGTGCCGCGCCCGGCCCCCCGCGGCCGCCGAAGCGATGCCCTCAGGCAACGGACGGCACCGGCCCGGCGCCGGACGGACGACCAGGGGGCCACGTTTACAATCCGCTTTTTGGAGTCTCCCTCATGCGCCTCCTCGGCAACGCGCTCACCTTCGACGACGTTTTGCTGGTGCCCGCGTACTCCCAGGTCCTGCCCAAGGACACCTCGCTGGCCACCCGTTTCTCCCGCAACATCCAGCTCAACCTGCCGCTCGTGTCCGCCGCCATGGACACCGTCACCGAGGCCCGCCTGGCGATCGCCATCGCCCAGGAAGGCGGCATGGGCATCATCCACAAGAACCTCACGGCCACCGAGCAGGCCGCCCAGGTCGCCAAGGTCAAGCGCTACGAAAGCGGCGTGCTGCGCGATCCGGTGGTGATTGCGCCCGACACCACGGTGCGCCAGGTGATGAAGCTCTCCGACGAACTGGGCGTCTCCGGCTTCCCCGTGGTGGACGCGGGCAAGGTGGTGGGCATCGTCACCGGGCGCGACCTGCGCTTCGAGACCCGCTACGAGCTGCCGGTGCGCGAGATCATGACCCCGCGCGAGCGCCTGATCACCGTGCCCGAGGGCACCACGCCGGAAGAGGCCAAGGCCCTGCTCAACAAGCACAAGCTCGAGCGCCTGCTGGTCGTCAACGAGGCCTTCGAGCTCAAGGGCCTGATCACGGTCAAGGACATCACCAAGCAGCTCAACTTCCCCAACGCCGCGCGCGACGCGGCCGGCCGCCTGCGCGTGGGCGCGGCGGTGGGCGTGGGCGAGGGCACCGAGGAGCGTGTCGAGGCCCTGGTCAGGGCCGGTGTCGACGCCATCGTGGTGGACACCGCGCACGGCCACAGCCGCGGCGTGATCGAGCGCGTGCGCTGGGTCAAACAGAACTACCCGCAGGTGGACGTGGTGGGCGGCAACATCGCCACCGGCGCGGCCGCGCTGGCGCTGGCCGAGGCCGGCGCCGACGCGGTCAAGGTCGGCATCGGCCCGGGCTCCATCTGCACCACCCGCATCGTGGCCGGCGTGGGTGTGCCGCAGATCATGGCCGTGGACAGCGTCGCCACCGCACTGCGCGGCAGCGGCATCCCGCTCATCGCCGACGGCGGCATCCGCTACAGCGGCGACATCGCCAAGGCCATCGCGGCCGGCGCCAGCACCGTGATGATGGGCGGCATGTTCGCCGGCACCGAAGAGGCGCCGGGCGAGGTCATCCTCTACCAGGGCCGCAGCTACAAGAGCTACCGCGGCATGGGCTCGATCGGCGCCATGCAGCAGGGCAGTGCCGACCGCTACTTCCAGGAAAGCAGCACGGGCAACCCCAACGCCGACAAGCTGGTGCCCGAGGGCATCGAAGGCCGCGTGCCCTACAAGGGCTCGGTGGTGTCCATCCTGTTCCAGCTCGCGGGCGGCGTGCGCGCCAGCATGGGCTACTGCGGCTGCGCCACCATCCAGGAGATGAAGGAGCGCGCCGAGTTCGTGCAGATCACGGCCGCCGGCATGCGCGAAAGCCACGTGCACGACGTGCAGATCACCAAGGAAGCGCCCAACTACCGAGCCGATTGATCCCCCGCGCCGCCGCCTGCGGCGTCACCCCCAAGGGGGCGGCACCTGCGGCCTGGCAAGGCCAGTTCCGCGGTGCCCTGGAAGGGGGAGCCTCCTGCTCAACGGGTCGTCTTTCGAGACGGCCCGTCTCTTTTTTTGACGTTCACCGACCACCATGCAGCACGACAAGATCCTCATCCTCGACTTCGGCTCCCAGGTCACCCAGCTCATCGCGCGCCGCATCCGCGAGGCGCACGTCTACTGCGAGGTGCACCCCTGCGACGTCAGCAGCGACTGGGTGCGCGGGTTCGCCGCCGACGGGCGCCTGAAGGGCGTGGTGCTCTCGGGCAGCCACGCCAGCGTGTACGAGGTGGACGACAAGGCGCCCGAGGCCGTCTACGAACTGGGTGTCCCGGTGCTGGGCATCTGCTACGGCATGCAGACCATGGCGCAGCAGCTGGGCGGCAAGGTCGAGGGCTCCCACACCCGCGAGTTCGGCTACGCCGAGGTGCGCGCGCGCGGCCACACCGCGCTGCTGAAGGACATCGCCGACTTCACCACGCCCGAAGGCCACGGCATGCTCAAGGTGTGGATGAGCCACGGCGACAAGGTGACCGAGCTGCCGCCCGGCTTCAAGCTCATGGCCAGCACGCCCAGCTGCCCCATCGCCGGCATGGCCGACGAGGCGCGCCGCTTCTATGGCGTGCAGTTCCACCCCGAGGTCACGCACACCGTGCAGGGCCGCGCCCTGCTCGAGCGCTTCGTGCTGGAGATCTGCGGCACCAGCCCCGACTGGGTGATGCGCGACCACATCGCCGAGGCGGTGGAGAAAATCCGCGAGCAGGTGGGCGACGAGGAGGTGATCCTGGGCCTGTCCGGCGGGGTGGATTCCTCCGTGGCGGCCGCGCTCATCCACCGCGCCATCGGCGACCAGCTCACCTGCGTCTTCGTCGACCACGGCCTGCTGCGCCTGAACGAGGGCGACATGGTGATGGAGATGTTCGCCGGCAAGCTGCACGCCAAGGTGGTGCGCGTGGACGCCAGCGAGCTTTTCCTCGGCGAACTGGCCGGCGTGAGCGACCCCGAGCAAAAGCGCAAGATCATCGGCCGCCTGTTCGTTGACGTCTTCAAGGCCGAGGCCGCCAAGCTCACCTCAAGCGGTGCTTCAACAAAAGGCGCCAAGTGGTTGGCACAAGGCACCATTTACCCGGATGTGATCGAGTCTGGTGGCGCCAAGAGCAAGAAGGCCGTCACCATCAAGAGCCACCACAACGTGGGCGGCCTGCCCGAACAGCTGGGCCTCAAACTGCTCGAGCCGCTGCGCGATTTGTTCAAGGACGAGGTGCGCGAACTCGGCGTGGCCCTGGGACTGCCGCACGACATGGTCTACCGCCACCCCTTCCCGGGGCCGGGCCTGGGCGTGCGCATCCTTGGTGAGGTGAAGAAGGACTACGCCGACCTGCTGCGACGCGCCGACGCCATCTTCATCGAGGAGCTGCGCTCCACGATCGAGCCGCATTCCGGCAAGAGCTGGTACGACCTGACCAGCCAGGCCTTCACGGTGTTCCTGCCGGTCAAGAGCGTGGGTGTCATGGGCGACGGCCGCACCTACGACTATGTGGTGGCCCTGCGCGCGGTGCAGACCAGCGACTTCATGACCGCCGACTGGGCCGAGCTGCCCTACAGCCTGCTCAAGCGCGTGTCGGGCCGCATCATCAACGAGGTGCGCGGCATCAACCGCGTGACCTACGACGTGAGCTCCAAGCCGCCGGCGACGATCGAGTGGGAGTGATCCGTCGCCAGTTGGTTTCTCATGAAAAACATGAGAAACCAAGGAAAGTCATTTGATTTCATTCAAATAACTTCCCTCGGACAACCGTCCCGCCACCCGGCGCCCTTCAGGCCTGGGTCCAGGCGTGGCGCACCAGCATCAGCCCGCTGATCACCAGCAGGCCGCAGATGAGCTGGCGAAGCCTCGGCGCCGGTACGTGGCGGGCCAGGCGGTTGCCCATCAGCACGCCGAGCAGGGCCAGGCCGATCAGGCCGGCCCAGCGCCACCACAGTGCACCGCTCGACAGGCGACCGACCCAGGCCATGCCCAGCAGAACCGTGGCGGCGCCGGCCACGATGATCACCGGGGTGCTGGCGCGCAGGGCGTGCACGTCCCGCAGCCGGCGGCTGAGCCAGGCCACGGCCAGGGGGCCCGCCGTGCCGAACAGCATTTCCACCAGCCCGATGCCGAAGCCCATGCCATGGGCCCAGGGTGCGGCCAGGGGCCGCGGCGCGGCCAGGCGCGGGCGCAGCGCGTTGATGCCCACGGTGGCCACGTAGAGGCCCAGCGCAAGCAAAGGCCAGCGGGCGTCCAGTACCCCGCTCAGCCACAGGCCGGCCAGGGTGCCGGCGGCCATGCCGGGCAGCAAACGGCGCAGTTCGCCGAAATCGACCTGGCGCAGGTTCAGGCCGCTGTGCAGCAGCGACGCGGGCACGTCCATCAGCAGCGTGAGCGCCACCACCTCGGGCAGGGGCCAGCGCCAGGCCAGCAGCGGCACGACGATCAGCGCCGAGCCGAAGCCCGTGATGCCCAGCACCACGTAGCCCAGCAAGACCACGGCGGCGGGGTAGACCAGTTCTGTCATGCGCGCCAGCTTAGCGCCAGCGTGGGTGGACGCGGTCGTCGGCGGCGGTGCGCCCCTCGCGCCAGGCCCGCCCGGTGGCCCAGGCCCGCGCGCGCCCGGGGGACTGGCCCGTGCGGCCTCACTCCGCCTTCAGCCCCAGCCGCTTGACCACCGGCTCCCAGCGCTTCATTTCGGCGGTCAGCACCTGTTGGGCCTGCGCGCTGGTGCTGCCCACGGCGGTCAGGTCGTAGTTCTTCAGGCGTTCGCGCACATCCGCCTGTTTCATGATCTCGGCCGCGTGCTTCTCGATCTCGGCCACCACCGCCGGCGGCGTGGCCTTGGCGGCCTGCAGCACCAGGCGGAAGCTCACGTCCAGGCCGGGCTGGTTGAGCGCCTTGGCCAGCGTGGGCACGTCCGGCGCCAGCGAGGAGGGCGCTTCGGACGACACCGCCAGCGCCACCAGGCGACCGCTCTTGACGTGCGGCAGCACCGTGGGCGTGGCCAGGAAGCCGCAGGCCACCTCGCCGCCCAACACGGCCTGCGTGGCCGGCGCCGGGCCCCGGTAGGGCACGTGTTCCATGCGCACCTTGGTCTGCTCCAGCAGCATTTCGCTGGCCAGGTGGCCGGGCACGCCGGGGCCGCCCGAGGCGTACATCAGGGAGGTGCCGCCCTTGGCCTTGGCGACCAGCTCGGCCACGCTGCGCACGCCCGCGGCGGTGTTGCAGACCAGCATCTGCGAGAAGCTGGCGACGACCGAAATGTTCACCAGGTCGCGCGCGGCGTTGAAGTCGCCGCTGGTGTAGACGAGCGGGTTGACCGTGAGCACCGTGTCCGGGCTCAGCACCAGGGTGGTCCCGTCGGGCTCGGCGCGCGCGGCGGCCGCGGCGGCGAGGTTGTTGCCGGCGCCAGGCCGGTTCTCCACCACCACCGGCTGGCCGATGCGCTTGCCCAGCTGGTCGGCGAAGGTGCGTGCCGTGATGTCGGACGGGCCGCCGGGCGGCGAGCCCACCAGCAGGCGGACCGGCTTGCCTGGCCAGCTTTGCGCATGGACGGCGCCAGCGGCCAGGGCAAAGAGCCCGGCATGGGCGAGCGCGCGAAGCAGGCGGGAAAAAGTCATCGGTCTGTCTCCTGATAGGGGTGGTTGGCATTGCCCCGGGCGTGCCTCACCATGGCACGCCTCGATGGGGCCTCTGCGGAGCTTAGGGGCGGCGATCGCATCCGTAAAATTGAAAATTGCTCGCCAAATATAAAAATTCCTATGGACCCAAGGCACCTGGTGCAGCTCGCCGCGATCCTGGAGAAGGGGTCCATCACCCAAGCCAGCCGCCACCTGCACCTGACCCAGCCCACGCTGACGCACAACATGCAGACGCTGGAGATGCAGGCCGGCGGGCGCTTGTTCGAGCGCAGCCGCTACGGGGTGCGCAGCACGCCGCTGGGCGAGATGCTGGCGCGCGAGGGCCGTGCCATCGCGCGCCGTTTGAAGGACGCGGCCGAGGTCACCGCCCGCCACCGGGGCGGCATCCGCCACCAGGTGCGCCTGGGCATCGGCCCGGTGATCGGCGCGGCGGTGATGGGCGAGCTGGCGCCGGTGCTGCTGCGGCAGTTCCCCGATCTGGCACTGGCGCTGCAGAACGACCGGCCCCATCTGTTGCTGGAGCAGCTCATCGACGGCGGGCACGACTTCGTGATCGCGCCGTCCTGGCTGGAGCACCCGCCGCCGGGCATCGTGCGCCAGCTGCTGGCCGACGACGAACTGGGCGTGTTCTGCGCGCGCCGGCACCCGCTGGCGGGCAAGGCCGAACTGGGCGCCGAGGACGTGGACGACCGCGCCTGGATCAGCCTGGGCACGGCCTCGCCCTTCGACCAGGACGTGCGCGGCAAGCTGGAGGCCGTGGGCGTGCAGCGCCTGCGCGTCGAGATCACCGTGCTGGGCGACGCCGCCATGCTGCTGGACATGCTGGCCCAGGGCCAGCACCTGGCGGTGTTGCCGCGCTTTCCGCTGCGCCGCCTGGCGGCGCGCTTCGGCCTGGTGGAACTGCCCATGTCCGGCCCGCCCACGCCGCGCCCCATCTACCTGTGGTGCCGCGCCGGCCTGCTGGAGGACGCGGTGATGGGCGAGGTCTCGGAGTTGATCGTGGAGACCGTGCGGGCGTGGGCGCGGTGAGCGCGGTCCGCCTCAGGCCGCCGATACCTGGGTGAAGATGCCGTGGGCCGCCTTTCGCAGAATCACCAGCAGGGCGTCCTTGCGGGCGTCGAATTCCCTGGAAGGCACCGCCAGCCCCAAGGAGGCGGTCATCCGCCAGTGGGCACTCAGGATCGGCACCGAGACGCCGACGATGCCGTTGGTGAACTCGTCCTTGGAATAGGCAACGCCTTCTTCGCGCGCCAGCCGGATCTGGCGCCGCAGTTCCTTGCTGGAGTGCAGTGACCGGCTGGTGATGGGCCGCAGTTGCACCCGCGCCAGATAGGACTCCACGTCCTCGCTGGCCATGTGCGCCAGAAACAGCTTGCCGGACGAGCTGGCGTACAGCGGCGCGCGCACCCCCTCGTGCATGGCATAGCCCTGGGCATCGGCGGCCGTGACCCCCAGCACCCGCTCGACGATGTCGCCGCGCAGGATGTTCAGCCCACACGAGTACCGGGCCTCGAGCGCCAGCGTCTCCATGTGCGGCCGGGCCTGCGCCACCAGGCGTTGGATGTGCAGCCCATGGCGGATCAGGTTCACCGCCGAGGCGCCCAGGCGGTAGGGGCCATTGGGGCCGAGCGATTGAACGTAGTCGCGGCTTTGCAGTGTCCTGAGCAGTTGGCTCAGGCTGCTCTTGGGGATCGCCGCGCGCGACGCCAGTTCGGCGTGGGTCAGCGAGCGGTCCGAATTGGCCAGGATCTCCAGCAGGTCCAGGGTCCTGTGCGCCGACTTCACCGCACCGCTGCCTGTCGGGGAACTCGGCGGATGGCGCGGCACGGCAACTCCCTAACTGGCGGAAAACCCATTCTGCCCGATGGTGCTGGCCAGGTGGTATGCCATCGTCATGTGCGGGCCGTGGTTGATGCCTGGGCCAGGGTAGGCGCCACCCATCATGTTCACGCGGTCTGCCCCGACCACATACAGACCGTTCACGGCGGTGCCATCCCGCGCGAGCACTCGGCCCTTCAGGTCGGCCCGCAATCCGTCAAACGTGCTCAGGTCGCCCACCAGCACCTTCAGGCCAAAGAAGGGCGGGCGTTCCAGGGGGGCGACGCAGGGATTGGGCTTCCAATCCGGGTCGCCCAGAAAGCGGTTGAAGGCGGTCGAACCACGCCCGAACTGGGGGTCCCTTCCGGCCGCCGCCTCTCGGTTGAAATGCTCGACGGTCTTGCCCAGCTCACCGCCGTCAATGCCGAGTCTCTCGCCCAGCTCCAACAAGGTGTTGGCCATGCACAGGTAGCCACTTCTCAGGTGCTGGCGAAACGGCAGCGGCGCCGGCTTGACGAAACCGAGGCCATAGCGCGCCAGCGCGCGGCTGTCACAGATGAGCCACATCGCGGGCTCGGAGCCGTCGGATGCCTCGCGCAGGGCCGCCGTGCACACGTCGTGGTAGGCGTTGGCCTCGTTGGTGAAGCGCCGGCCGCTGCGCAGCACCGCGATGACCCCGGGCTTGTAGCGATCGAGCAAATGGGGAAAGACCGCGGGTCCAGAGCGCCCCCAGGGCACGATGGACAGGGGCATCCAGGCGGCCGGTTGCGGCAGAGGCGCTGCCAGGCATCCCCCGGCGGACAAGGCCAGGCGGATACCGTCTCCCGTGACGGACGGTGGGGTGGCGGACAGGGGCTTTCGAGCGGCCAGCGCTTTCGGGAACCGCGAGGCCGTGAGCGCCTGGTCGTGCGAAAACCCGCCGCAGGCCAGCACCACCCCGCGCGGTGCCATCAGTCGAAAGGGTTTGCCTCGGAACGTTCCTGACACGCCTGTGATGCCGTGCCCGTCCCGGACCAGGTCCGTCACCTCGGCCTGGGTGAGCACCGGGATCCCGAGGTCGATGGCCGCCGCCTTGAACAAGGCGCCAGCCAAGGCGTTGCCACCGGTGACCTGCACCGCGCTGCCGTACCGCAGCAGATCGACGCCATGCGACACCAGGCGTCTGGCGACATACAAGAACGAGGCGAGCGATCGGGTGGCCTTGAAAAAGTGCTTCAGGTCGGCGTTCGATGAGTTGAACATCATTCCCATGAAGGTGATCGTCTTCAAGGGTGGACGCAAGCGGCGGCGCTCGTGTCGCAGCCGCCGGGTGTCGAACGGAGCGGCCACGAGGGCGCGCCCGAGCAGGCTGCCTCCCGGCGCCTCGGGGTGGTAGTCGGGGTACAGCGTCGAACAGAACCTCACATCGGTCTCGCGCTCGAGGAAGTCGACCATTTCCGGCCCCTTCTCCAGGAACAGCTCCACCGCGTCCGACGCATAACGATCGGCCATTTCGTGGCGAAGGTACTCGCGCACGGCCGCCGGCGAATCCTGCGGGTTCTGCTGGCGCCCCCTGGCCGTGAGCGGCACCCACAGCACACCGCCGGAAACCGCCGTGGTGCCGCCGACCAGGGCGTCCTTTTCCAGCACCACCACGCGCATTCCCCGGCGCTTGGCGACGATGGCCGCCGTGAGCCCCGCGGCGCCCGAGCCGACGACGACCAGATCGGCCACGGGGAGGTCCATGTTGTCGTTGCGCCGGGCCCCGCCGGCGCCGTCACGGCCTGGCGACATGTCATTCCAGCCGGATGTTCTTTTCCCGGATGACCTGGCCCCACAGGGCCGTGTCCCTTTCGATGACCGCTTGGAACGCCTCGGCCGAACCGCCCACCGAGGTCGCGCCCAGCTCCACGGCGCGGGCCGAAAACCGGCGGTCCTGAACGATCTGGTTCAGCGCCTCATTCAAGCGCTGGACGATCGGCCCGGGCGTGCCGGCCTTGGCCACCACCCCGAACCATGAGTAGAGCTCCAGGCCCGCGATGCCTTGTTCTGCGAATGTCGCCACGGCCGGAAACTGCGCCAGGCGTTCGGCGCGCGATACCGCCAGCGACTTCAGGCGGCCACTGGCGAGCAAGCCCTTGGATGACATCAGAATGTCGAAGTAGACAGACACCTCGCCGCTCAGCACGGCGGCAAGGGCGGGCGCCGATCCCTTGTAGGGCACGCCCACCATGGAGGTCCCCGTCTGGCGCTGGAAGATCTCGCCGAACAGGTGCGGGCCGGTGCCACTGCCGGCGGTGGCGTAGTTGATCGAGCCGGGCCGCTCGTTGACCCATCGCACCAGGTCCTGGATGCCATGGCCCCGGAAGCTGTCGGCGACAACCGCCATGTAGGGGCTTTTCAAGGCCATGCCGATGCCACGAAAGTCCTTCAGCACGTCAAAGGAAATGCGGGGGTACAGCCATTTGCCCGTGGTGACGGAATTCGACGCGAGCAACAGGGTATGCCCGTCGGCGGGCCGCGCCAGCACGGCTTCCGCGCCGATGATCCCGCTGGCGCCAGGCTTGTTGTCCACGACCACCGGCTGACCGAGCACCTCGGCCAGCCCCGTGGAAATCGCCCGGGCGGTGATGTCCGCCGCACCGCCCGGCGAAAAGGGCACGATCATCGTGATGGGCCTGGACGGATAGGTTTGCGCCCGGCCAACGCCGGTGGCGGCGAGGGCGGTGGCGGATATCAACAATTCGCGTCGGCTGAGCATGGTGGTCTCCTGTGGGGTAGGCAAATTCATTGGCTGGCGAATGTCTCGGTGGCGTGCGTGGCGCTGGCAAAGCCGCCGCGGGCCTGGATGACGCCGCGCACGGCGTCCGCGTTCGGGTCGGCGCCGCTCGCCGCTTCCAGGGCGGCCATGACGCCCGCCGCTTCGCCCAATGCCATGGCCGTGGCCATATGCCGCGCGCCACCGTTGGCCTGCCGGGTCGCGGAAATCGCCCTGCCCGTGACCACCAGGCCGGACATCGACGCCGGCATGAGGCAACGCATGGGAATTTCGAAGGGGCGGGCCGGCACATGGAGCGATATCCCGGTGCCGCCGGCTTCGTGGATATCCATCGGCCCGGCGCCCAGCGCGATCGAATCCGGGAAGTGCCTGAACGACAGGATGTCCTCCTGAGTGAGCGTGTAGCGGCCGGCCATCCGGCGCGTTTCGCGCACGCCGACGTGCCCGGCGATGGCGGCCAGCGTCGCCTGCTGGAAACCCGCCACATGCTCTTTGAGAAACGACAGGATGGAGCCGATCTGCTGCCGCCCTTCGACTTCGGCGCGGCTGAGATCGCCCGCCTGGGTCGCATCGATCCCGGAGACCCGGCTCATCAGGCAAATGGCGTCCGTGTTGCCCGGGGTGCTGCAAAAGGACAGGCTTTCCCAGAAGATCCGTCCTTCGCGAATGCCTTGCAGGGCCAATTCCCGTTTGCGTGCGCGTGGAATGGCGCGAAAGCTGGCCACATCGACATTCGACAGGCGAAACATCAACGTGCACGGCTGGACATTCGCGGCATCGGAGCATTCGGACGGCGCCATGGCCACGCCCGCGCCGAAGGCGACGGCGGCGTCGCCGGTGGCGTCAATCACCATGCGCGCGCGGATGGCGCTGCGCCCGGAAATGTCTTCGACTACCACGCCCGTGACGCGCCGATTCGCCACGATCGGGGCGACGACCCGGGTATGGAAACGCACCTGCAACGGCGTCGATGCCGCGAGGGCATCGGCGGCGATTTTCACGACTTCCGGGTTGAACGCGAAATGCACGATGGGGATCGGATGCTCGCTGGCTTCCGCCATGAGGTATTGCTTGAATCCCTCGCTGCCGCCGAGCGCCACCACCCGGTCGGCCAGTTCTTTGGCTATACCGCCCACCACGCGGGTATCGCGGTTGTAGAAGCCGATCCACTGGGCCACCATGCCGTAGGTCGCGGTGCCGCCGAGGCAATTGGCGTGTTCAAGCAACAGCGTGCGCGCGCCCAGGCGGCTGGCCGATACCGCGGCGATCAATCCGGAGGCCCCGCCGCCGGCCACGACCACATCGAATTCGTCGGTATAGGGCGTTGTCAATACTTCGTTCAAAACTGGCCGTTGCATGGTGGTCGCTGATCCAATGGCTTGCAATCGGTCCATGCTATGGGTGCCCTCGAAGGCCGGCCAGGCCTTGTTCACATCCATGAACAGTATTTGCCGGGGGGCGCGGTGATCCGTGGGGCCGCTGGCTGCGTACATCCGACAACTGCCCGCCGAACGCCATCCCCACCACCATGGACAAGAACCCCACCCATCCGCGCTGGCGCCTGCGGGCCGCCCTCGCGTGCGCGGCCGCCGCCCTGGCCGCCTGCGCCAGCCGCGGCGGCCCGCCCGCTGCGCGCATGCCCTCGATCCCGACCGCGGGCCAGGTCGATCTGGCCCGCTTCATGGGCGATTGGTACGTCATCGCGCACGTGCCCACCTGGCCCGAACGCGCGGCCTTCAACGCGGTGGAAACTTACGCCTTGCGCGAGGACGGCAGGATCGCCACCCGGTTTCGCTACCGCCACGGCGGTTTTGACGCACCCGTGAGCACCATGCACCCCGTGGGTACGGTGCGCCCCGGCACCGGCAACGCGGTGTGGGACATGCAGTTCCTGTGGCCGTTCCAGGCCGAATACGTCATCGCCGAGCTGTCCCCGGACGGGCAGCGCACGCTGATCGCCCGGTCCGATCGCGACTACGCCTGGTTGATGGCGCGCACGCCGCAGATCGCGCCGCAGGACCATGAACAGGCCATGGCCCGCCTGCAGGCGCTGGGCTATGACCTCAAGAAGGTGCGGCGCGTGCCGCAGCGCTGGCCGGAGTCGGGGCCCGACGCGGCGCCGCAGCCGCCCGCCCACGAAGCCCCAGCCAGGGAGCCGGCGCGCTAAGGCGTGCGGGTTGTGCCGGCCGACGGGGCGGGGGCCGCCACCCCGTCAAGCCGGCGCGCGCACAGGGCCAGCACGGGCAGCACCAGCGCCCACTGCAGCGACAGCAGGGCCATGGCGACCCCGGGCTCGAGCAACTGGGCCGCCCCCAGGCGCGCGCCCGACAGAAAGGCCAGTGGCCCGGCCACGGCGCCCAGCGCAGCGGCCAGCAGGGGGCGGCCATGCAGCCAACGCAAGGTCACATTGAGCGAGGTGGCGAAGACGGCCCAGAGCGCGCTCATCCAAGGGGGCGGCAGGGCGGCGCTCCACTGGCCGCTGGCGAAGGCCAGCACGCCCTGGTGCAGCACCAGGGTGTCGGCGAAGGTGCCCAGCCCGGCGGCCAGCAGCATGAGCACGGCCTCGGACCGCGGCCGCGGGGCCCGCCGCAGGTGCCACAGCAGCACGGCCAGCGCGGGCAGTGTCCCCCACGCGGGCACGCCATGGGCCGCCCCGAGCACGGCGGCGAACCAGGCGAGCTGCGTCCACAGGACATTGCTCCATTGCCAGCGGCGGTCGGGCGTGGGCTGTGGGGCGGACATGCCCTTTATACGGAGCAGGCCGCGGCTTGGATGGCCCGGCCGGCACCACGCGCTGGCGCCCCCCGGCCGATGCCGGCCCCAGAATGCCGCCCCATGCAAGCCCTGCTCGACGCCATCGCGACGATGGCCCTTCCCCTCGACGCCCAGCGCGTCTTCCATGGCCGGGGCGGCCTCCACCCCGGCTGCGAACACCTGGCGCTGGACGCCTTCCCGCCCGCGCTGCTGCTCACGTCCTTCCAAGCGCTCGACGAGGCCGCGCTGGCCGCCGTGGGCGAGGCCCTGGCCGCGCGCTGGCGCGAACTCACCGACGCCCCCCTGAGCTGGGTGTATCAGTGCCGCGGCCACGGCGCCACCACGCGCCTCATGGCCGGGTCCCTGCCCGAGCCGCACGTGGTCACCGAGGCCGGCGCGCGCTACCTCGTGCACCTGCTGCGCGGCCAGAACCACGGCCTGTTCCTGGACATGGCCGAGGGCCGGCGCTGGGTGCGCGAGCGCGTGCAAGGCGGCGACCGCGTGCTAAACCTGTTCGCCTACACCTGCGCCTTCTCGGTGGTCGCGCTGCAGGCCGGGGCCAGCGAGGTGGTCAACGTGGACATGGCCGCCGGCGCGCTGGCCACGGGCCGCGCCAACCACGGGCTGAACGGCTTGCAGGCCGGCGCCCGGTTCCTGGCCCACGACATCTTCAGCTCCTGGGGCAAGCTCACGCGCGGCGGGCCATACGACCTCGTCATCTGCGACCCGCCCAGTTTTCAGAAGGGCAGCTTCGTCGCCACCAAGGACTACGCCCGACTGGCCCGGCGCCTGCCGTCGCTGCTGGCTCCGGGCGGGCAAGCGCTGCTGTGCCTGAACGCGCCGGAGCTGGGCGTGGCGTTCCTGCGCGAGGCGGTGGAGTTGAATGCGCCGGGGCTGGCCTTCGTGGAGCGCGTGGCCAACCCGGCGGCGTTCCAGGACGTGTCGGCGCAGCGCAGCCTCAAGGTGCTGGCCTATCGGCGCGACGGAGTGGACGCCCGCCCATGAACTGGCCCGCCACCCTCGGCCTGCTGCGCTCCCTGCTGATCTACCGCGCCATTCCCTGGCGTGGCGCGCAGCTGCGGCGCTTCTACCGCCGCTTCGTGCCGGCGGGCGGCCTGGCCTTCGACGTCGGCGCGCACCTGGGCAACCGCGTGGCGGCGTTCCGCTCGCTGGGCGCGCGCGTGGTGGCGCTGGAGCCGCAGCCGGATTTCGCGCGGCGGCTGCGCCGGCGTTTCGCCGGCGACGGATCGGTGGCCGTGCTCGAACAGGCCCTGGGTCGCGCGGCGGGCCAGGCGCGGCTGATGGCCAGCCCGCGCACGCCCACGGTGGCCACGCTCTCGCCTCACTTCGTCGCACGGGCCGGCGCGGCGCCGTCGTTCCGGGGCGTGCGCTGGACGCCCGGGCCGCGGGTCGAGGTGGGCACCCTGGACGCGCTCATCGCGCGCTACGGCCTGCCGGACTTCGTGAAGATCGACGTGGAAGGCTTCGAACTGGAGGTGCTGCTGGGCCTGAGCCAGCCGCTGCCGGCCCTGTCCTTCGAGTTCGTGCCGGCGGTGCGCGAGGTGGCGCTGGGCTGCATCGATCGGCTGGAGGCCTTGGCCGGGGAGGGGGGCTACCGCTACGCGGTCTCCCTGGGCGAACGGCAGCGCCTGCTGCGGCCGGCAGGGGATGGGGCCGAGGCGATGCGCGACTGGCTGCGCAGGCTGCCGGCGAACGCCCGCTCGGGTGACGTGTACGCCTGGCGGGTGCGGTAGCGGGGCCGTCGCCCGCGGCCGGGGCGACGGGTGGCGGACCGGGGTCTCGACTAGGATGGCCGCCCTCGGCCAGAACTTACGGGCCCTGTTTGGCCAGGCCCGGCACCCCCGCATGAACCAACTCACCACCCGCCAAACCACGGTCACGCTCGACGACGGCTCGCGCCACGCGGCGCTGGAGCTGCTGATCGACGGCGAAAGCCTGATCGAGGCCGTGCGCCGGTACGAGCAGCCCATGGCCCAGGCCGAAGGGCACCCGGGCCTGGCGGCGGCCTACGTGTGGCCGGTGCCGCCCGCGCGGCAATGGGCCGCGCTGCGGCAAGGGGCGGCCGACGCCGACGACAAGCGGGCCCTGCTCGAATGCGCCTGTGGCGAACCGGGCTGCTGGCCGCTGCTGGCCACCGTCACCGTGGGGCCCGTCCGGGTCATCTGGTCGGGGTTCGAGCAACCGCACCGGCGCGCGGGCTCGGCCGCCGGGCACTGGGACTACGGCGGCTTCGGGCCGTTCGTGTTCGAGCGGGCGGCGTACGACGCGGCGCTGCAGGCGGCGGCGGGGGCCTGAGGCCCGGCTCAGCGCTTCGGCTCCCTCACCAGGCGAATCCCCACCAGCGTGTACCGCGTCTGCACGGTGTTCCAGTTGCGGAACCCGCAGCGCGCGTACAGCGGCCAGGTGTGCCAGGAGCCACCGCGCCGCACCTTGACGCTGCCATCGGCCGGGCCCTGGGGGTCGTCGGTGGGGGAGCGCGCGTAGTAGTCCTCGCCGTACCAGTCCGACACCCATTCCCACACATTGCCGTGCAGGTCGTACAGGCCGAAGGCGTTGGGGGCGTAGCGGCCCACGGGGGCGGTGAAGGCGTGGCCGTCGTGGCCGGGCAGGGCGCGCGCGCGCCAGGCGGGCCAGTTCGCGGCGGCGTCTGCGTCGAAGGTGTTGCCCACGCGGACCAGGCCCGCCGGGTCGTCGCCGTGCTGGTAGCGGCCCGTGCCGCCGGCGCGGCAGGCGTATTCCCATTCGGCCTCGGTGGGCAGGCGGTAGGTCCGGCCCTCCTGTTGCGTCAGCCAGCGGGCCAGGGCGGTGGCGTCGTTCCAGGTGACGTTGACCACGGGGTGGTCGTCGCCTTGCGCGAAGCCGGGGTTCTGCCAGGAGTAGCGCGGCGAACGGCCCTCGAAGGCGTCGCGCCGGGGGGTGGTGGCGGGGTCGTAGGCGGGGTTGTAGCCATACCCCCCGGTGCCGTCGGCGATGGATTCGGGCACATGGCCCGAGCGCTGGAGGAAGGCGCGGAACTGGCCCACCGTGACTTCGTGGCGGGCCATCTCGAAAGGCCGGGTGATGCGCACGCGGTGCACCGGCGCTTCGTCGGACAGGCCCTCGAAGCGGGACGGCTCCAGGCCGGGGTAGCTGGCCGCGAGCCTGGACGCCGGCTCGTCGCTGCCCATTGAGAACTCGCCCGCCGGCACCCGCACGAAGGCGATGCCCAGGGTGTCGCTGGCGGGCGGCGGCGCGGCGCAGGCGGCCAGCAGCAAGGGCAGGGCCGGCAAGGCCAGAGGGGGCATGCATCGGTGCGGCATGGCTTGTCCGTTTGGGTGGATTCAGTGGGGCTCGGCCCGGCCATCGAAGGCCAGCAGCAGCCAGCGCGTCAGGTCGTGCATCGCGCCCAGCGCCGGTCCCTGCGGCTGCAGGCCGGGCGTGAAGCCCAGGGCCTGGAACCGCCGGGCCAGCGTGGCGTCGCTGGTGATGAGGTGCACCGGCACGTCCCAAGGGGCGTCCCGCCCCGCCACGCCACCGGGCGGCTGGTGGTCGCCGACGACGATCAGCACCAGTCGCTGGCCGGCCGTGCGCTCGAGGTGGCGCGCCAGCCACCGGAACTGGTAGCGCAGGCCCTCGGGATAGCCCGCGCCGGCCGACACGCCCGCGGGGCCCGTGGGCGGGCCGCGCAGCGGATCGTCCAGCAGCGCCGGCAGCGGCTGGAACGGCGCGTGCGTGCTGACCGTGGGGAACACCGCGAACACCGGCCGGCGCGTGGCCGGCGGCGCGCTCAGCTCCTGTGCGTGCAGCAGCGCCATGGCCACCTGGTCGGGGATGCGCCAGTAGCCGATGTCCGGGCCGCGGTAGCCCAGGTGGGCGTCGTCGGCGAAGCGCTCGAAGCCGTAGAAGGCGCCCTCGGGCCAGGGGCGCTTGATGCCGGGCATCCAGCCCACCGTTCGGTAGCCGTGCCGCGCGAAGTGGCTCACCAGCGTCGGCCGCTGGCTGGTCATCAGCAGGTTGTGGCGTGCCGGGTCGGTGATGGCCAGGCCCGACAGCAGGCTGGCGTGCGACAGCCACGAGGCGCCGCCGAAGGTGGCCGCGCGCACGCGGGCCGACAGCACGCGCCGCCCGCTGGCGTCGATGGCGGCCTGCAGTCGCTCGCGCGCCGGCGCCAGCGCGCGCGACAGGGCCGCGTCGTCCAGTGCGACGGCGCCGTAGGACTCCGCGAACAGCAGCAGCACGTCGGCCGGGCCGCCCACGCCTTGCAGCGATTGCAGGTCGGTGTCGAAGGCCGGACCGGTGCCCAGCGCGGCCTCGCCGCCCCCAGGCCCCAGCACCTGGGCGAACAGCGTGGCCTGGTTCCACAGCGTGGGCGCGAGCGGCAGCGAGAAGAACCAGCGCGTGTCGCGCTGGCCGGGCGCATAGGCGGCGAAGCACAGGCTCAGCGCGGTGACCGACAGCAGGCTGCCGCGCCGCAGCGCCGGCCAGGCGCTCAGCGCCTGCGACAGCGCGCCGATGGCCCAGCGCGCCAGCGCCAGCAGCAGGGCCGCGCCCAGCGCCACGGCCAGCGCCGCGACGGCCAGCTGCCACGCCGGCCAGGACCGCGCCGCCAGCTCCACCAGATCGAGCGCGAACCGGCCGTCCCAGTAGAGGTTGACCGGCCGGCCCAACATGGCGGGCGCGGTCACGTCGGCGTAGCGCGCCGCCGCCAGGGCCATGGCGCCCAGCGCCAGCGCTTGGGTCGCGCGCGCCGTGGGGGCGCCGCGCCAGGCCACCCAGGCCGCCAGCAGCGCCAGGCCCAGGCAGAGCTCGAAGGACAGGCGCGGCATGAAACGCACGCCCAGGCCGGGCCAGCGGTTCTCGAAGGTCAGCAAGGTATTGAGCAGCACAAACGCCAGTGCGGCTCGGCCCGCGGTGGCGACCGTCATGGGGCTGCCTTCCCGCTTGCTTCACAATGGCCGGTTTTTTTTCCCGCCCCCAGACAGCAGAAAGGACCTGGATGCTTCAATTCAAGAACAAGACGATCGATACCGCCATTTTCGATATGGATGGGACCATGTTCGACACAGAGCGACTGAGGTTCCGCACCCTGTCGCAGGCCGCCGAAGAACTGTTCGGCAAGCCTTTCACCGAGGAGGTGCTCGTGGGCTCGCTGGGCCTGAGCGCCACCAAGGCTGAAGAACTTGCCAAACAGCACTATGGAGCGGCGTTTCCGTACGCCGACATCCGCCGCCGCGCCGACGAGCTGGAACTGCAGCATGTGCGCACGCACGGCGTGCCGGTCAAGCCCGGGCTGCTGCCGGTGCTGGAGCGCCTGCGCAAGTCGGGGCTGAAGATGGCGGTGGCCACCTCCAGCCGGCGCGCCATCGCCGAGGAATACCTCATCAACGCGAACATCTTCAAGTACTTCGACCTCTGCGTCTGCGGCGACGAGGTGAAGCAGGGCAAGCCGCACCCGGAGATCTTCCTGCGCGCCGCCGAGGCCCTGAACAGCCCGCCCGAGCGTTGCCTGATGTTGGAGGACTCCGAGAACGGCCTGCGCTCCGCGGCCGACGCCGGCGGCCTGGCCATCCTGGTCGAGGACATCAAGCCGCCGCGGCCGGAGGTGGCCGAGCGGGCCTTCGCGCGCTACGCCAGCCTGCGCGGCTTCCTGCAGGAGCTGGCGGCCTGCACGCCCAGGCTGCCCATGCCGGCCCTCACCGAGCCCTTCCCTCAGGCGGTCAACCAGCTCAAGGCCGGCATCCACGGCTTCGGCGCCATGGGCGGCGGCTACCTGGCGCAGGTGTTCTCGCACTGGGACGGCTACACCCGGCCGGGCGAGATCATCGCCTCCACCGGCAACGCGCTGCTGCGCGACGCCGTCAACGCCTTCGGCAAGTACAGCGTGCGCTACGGCAGCCTGGCCTTTGACCAGACCATCCAGCGCATGCGCCTGGTGGACGCGGCCGACGACGCCGCCGTCGCCGGCATGTACCGCGACTGCGAGATCGTGGCCCTGTGCCTGCCCGAACAGGCCATGGCGGCGCAGGCCCCGGTGATCGCCCGGGGCCTGGCGGAGCGCTTCGCCGCGCACGGCCGCTCGCTGACGGTGCTGGTGGTGCTGAACAAGGTGGGCGGTGCGCGCTTCGTGCAGGAGCAGGTGGCCGGCGCCCTGCGCGAGCGGCTGCCGGCGCGCCAGGCCGAGCAGGCGCTGGAACGCACGCACTTCTGCGAAACGGTGGTCACGCGCATCGTCTCCAAGCTGTCCGAGGAGGCGCTGCTGCGCCAGCTGCGCATCAAGCACGACCTGTACGAGAAGAACGTCGCCGCCGTGCGCGAGGCCGCGCTGGAGACGGCGGCGCCGGACTATGGCATCGGCGACGACCAGGCCGAGGCGATCTCGCCCATCGTCAGCACCCTGCGCGACGCCGGCGCCCCGGCCAGCGCCCTGGCGCCGCTGCACCTGATTCTGTTCAACAGCGAAACCGACATGCCGCTGTACGCGCAGCGGGGGGGCGAGCTGCTGGAGCACCTGCGCCAGATCGACACCGTGGACGACATCGGCGAGGTCCAGGCGCTCAAGAACCGGCTGTGGAACGGCACGCACGCCATCATTGCCTGGTACGCGGCCCTGCTGGGCTACCCCACCATCGGCCACGCCATGGGCGATGTGCGGGTGCAGGCCCTGATGGACCACCTGCTGGACGTGGAGCTCGCCCCCGCGCTCAGGGCCGCGTTTCCCGCGCTGGGGCCGCACCTGCCGGAATTCGTGCACACCTTCCGCCGCCGCTGCGCCCACGCCTTCAAGGACCCCTGCGCGCGCGTGGGCCGCGACCCGCTGCGCAAGCTGCAGCGCGACGAGCGGGTCTTCGGCAGCCTGGCCATGGCCCTGGCCCACGGCGTGCCGGCGTCGGGCCTGGCCTTCGGCGCGGCGCTGGCCGTGTGGTACGCGCTGCACCACCCCAATGCCCTGGAGGACGGCGAGTGCCGCACGATCCGCGAGATCCATGCGCGGGAAGGTTCGCTGCGCGGGGTGCTGTGCTGGCGGGGCGAGTACCACGGCCAGGCCTTCGCCGGGCTGGACGCCGGCCGCGACGCGGCCCTGCTGGACGCGGTGCAGGCCCACTTCAACCGCCTGCTGGCCGAGGGTGAGGCCTATCTCTCGGCGCCCGCCCTGGCCTGATCGCCCGGCGCGCGCGAACGCCCGACCGGCCGGTGGCGCGCGCCGCCGACCGGGCCGGGCCTTCACTGGCGCACCGCCTCGAACTCGATGATCAGCGGCACCTCGTCGCCCACCCAGCCGTTGGCCACCGCGTAGTTCATGCCGTAGGCGCTGCGCTTGAAGCTGCCGCGCGCCGACACGCCCATGGTGTAGGGCTTGCGGCCCGGCCCGCCCAGGGGCGACTCGGCGCTCTTGTTCCAGGTGGCCTGCAGGGTGAGCGGCAGGGCCTTGCCCAACAGCTCCAGTTGGCCGGCGATCTCGAACTGGCGCTCGCCGGTGCGCCTGGCGCCACTGGCGGTGAAGACCATGCGCGGGAATTCGCCGCTGTTGAGGAAGTCCGGGCCCTTGAGGTGCTCGTCGCGCTTGCGCTGGTTGGTGAACACGCTGGCGGTCTCCACCTCGATGCGCACGTCCGTCAGTGCCCCGCTGGCCTCGTCGAAGCGGTAGCTGCCGCGCGCGGAGCGGAACAGGCCCAGCACCTTGGCATAGCCGATGTGCTCGACCAGGAAGGCGATGGTGATGTGGTCGGGGTCGAGCTCGTAGCGGGCGGCCTGGGCCATTGCGGCGGTGGGCGGGAGCAGCAGCGCAGCGGCCAGGGCGGCGCCGGCGGCCAGCAGGCGGCGGCGCGGGCGGGGGACCAGAGGGGCGAGGGGGGCGGGGTTCATGCGCGGGTCTCCGGGGCGGCGGCGCGCTGGCGCGCCAGGTCGACGATGTCGGTGCTGAACGAGGCCGCGAGCAGCAGCAGGGCCGCCGCCGCCAGCGCCGAGGCCAGTGGCGCCGGCACGCTGGGCCCCAGGCAGACGATGAGCGCGGTGATCTGCGCCACGCACACCGCCTGGCGGCGCACGCTGGGCCGCAGCGGTCCGCCCAGCCAAGGCCAGCACGCGGCGGCGGCCACGAAGGCGTAGCGCATCAGGCCCGAGGCCAGCACCCAGGGCCCCGCCTGGCCGGCCTGCCAGACCAGGGCGCTGAGCGCCAGCAGGAAGGCCGCGTCGGTCTCCATGTCGAAGCGCGCGCCGAAGGGGCTGGCCAGGCCCTGGCGGCGGGCGAGGGCGCCGTCCAGCGCGTCCAGCAGCGCGACCGTGGTCGCCAGGGCGATCAGCGCCCAGCCACCGACCGGCTGGGCCGAGGGCGGGGCGGCGGGCACGGCCTCGCCCAGCAGCGCGGCCACCAGCGCCATGCCGGCCAGGCGGCCCAGCGTGACGCGGTTGGCCGCACCGAAGCGGCGGTGCGGGTGGCCGCCCAGGGCCAGGCCGCGCCACACCAGCGCGGCGCCCAGGGCGTAGGCCAGCAGGGCCTTGAGCGGGTAGTCCAGGCCCAGGCCACCCCACAGGCCCAGGCCACCGGCCGCCAGCAGCAACGCCAGCCCCGCGCCGGCCAGGGCGCGGGCGGCCTGCTGCCGCAGGGCCGGGTCCGGGGCCGGCGGGGCGAGGGTCGCGGCGGCGGGGTTCATGGCGTTGGCGCGAGGGGGCCTCTAAGATGGCTGGCGAACCCTGAGGTTCCTCGTCTTGGCCTGCGCGCGCAAGCCCTGTTTCCCCGCCCCCTGGCTCGATCCGGCCGAACCCGTCCGCCCGACCCCTTGAACCCCACCACCGTCCACACCGCCACAGCCCAGGCCTGCTGGATCACCGGGCCCTCGCGCGCCGAGATCCGCGCGCAGGCCCTGCCCGCCCTGAGCGAAGGCGAGGTGCGCGTGCGCGCCCTGCACAGCGGCGTGAGCCGGGGCACCGAGACCCTGGTGTTCCGCGGCGAGGTGCCCGCCAGCGAGGCCCGGCGCATGCGCGCGCCTTTCCAGGTCGGCGAGTTTCCGGCGCCGGTGAAGTACGGCTACGTGAGCGTGGGCGTGGTCGAGGCCGGCCCGGCGCACCTGCGGGGCCGCGCCGTGTTCTGCCTGCACCCTCACCAGACGCTCTACCAGGTGCCCGCCAGCGCCGTGGCGCCGCTGCCCGAGGGCGTGCCGCCCGCGCGCGCGGTGCTCGCGGCCAACCTGGAGACCGCCATCAACGCCCTGTGGGACGCCGCGCCGCGCGTGGGCGATCGCATCAGCGTGGTGGGTGGCGGCACCCTCGGCCTGCTGGTGGCCTGGCTGGCGGCGCGCCTGCCAGGCTGCGAGGTGCAGGTGGTGGACACCGCGCCCGCGCGCGCCGAGGTGGCGCGCGCGCTCGGCGCCGGCTTCGCCCTGCCCGGGGCCGCTCGGCCCGAGGCCGATCTGGTCATCCACGCCAGCGGCCAGCCCGACGGCCTGGCCACCGCCCTGGGCCTGGCCGGCTTCGAGGCCACGGTGCTGGAGCTGAGCTGGTACGGCACCCGCGCGGTGCCGCTGCCGCTGGGCCAGGGGTTTCACGCGCAGCGGCTCACGCTGCGCAGCTCCCAGGTGGGGCAGGTGGCCACCGCGCAGCGCGCGCGCTGGAACCACGCGCGCCGGCTGGGGCTGGCGCTGTCCCTGCTGACCGACCCGGTGCTGGACCGACTCATCACCCACCGGGCGCGCTTCGACGAGCTGCCCCAGGTGCTGACGCGCCTGGCCGGCGGCGACAGCGAGACCCTGTGCCAGCGCATCGACTACCCCGACTGACCCCCACCCCCGACCCCACCGCATGTTCACGCTCACCGTCCGAGACCATTTCATGATCGCGCACAGCTTCCGCGGCGCGGTCTTTGGCCCCGCGCAGGCCTTGCATGGCGCCACCTACGTGGTGGACCTGGCCCTGCGCCGCCCGGCGCTGGACCCGGATGGCCTGGTGGTCGACATCGGCCTGGCCACGCAGCTGCTGCGCGAAGAGCTGGCGCGGCTGAACTTCCGCAACCTCGACGAGGCGCCCGAGTTCGCCGGCCGCAACACCACCACCGAGTTCCTGGCGCACGCCCTGTTCGAGCGGCTGGCGGCGCGCATTGCCGCAGGCGCGCTGGGCCCGCACGCGGTGCCGGGCAGCGCCACGGGCGGGCTGACGGCGATGCGCGTGACGCTGAACGAATCGCATGTGGCCAGGGCCTCGTACGAGGCGGCGCTGCCCGCCGCCTGAGGGCCTCCGCGCATGCCCGCCGCGCGCCACTGCCGGCTGCTGATCCCGGGCGACTGGCGCACGCTCACCGGTGGCTACCGGTACGACCGGCGGCTGGTCGAGTCGCTGCGCGCGCGCGGCGCATCGGTCGAGTGGCTGCGCCTCGACGGCGCCTGGCCCCGGCCCGACGAGGCCAGCCTGGCCGAAGCGCGCCGCGCCATCGCCGCTCTGCCCGATGGCGAGTGCGTGGTGGCCGATGGCCTGGCCTTCGGCGCCCTGGGCGAGGTGGTGGCGCCGCACGCGCGGCGGCTGCGCTGGCTGGCGCTGGTGCACCACCCGCTGCACCTGGAAACCGGCCTGGACGCGGCCGCCGCCCAGGCGCTGCGCGAGCGCGAAAGCGCGGCCCTGCGGCACGCCCGCTGGGTGGTGGCGGTGAGCGGGCAGACCGCGCGGGACGTGGCCGAGCTGGGCGTGCCGCCGGACCGCATCACGGTGGTGGAACCGGGCAACGATGCCGTGGCCGTCCCGGGCGAGTCGGGCCATGCCGGCGCGCAAGGCGGCGGGCTGCAGTTGCTCTGCGTCGCCACGCTCACCCCGCGCAAGGCGCATGCCGTGCTGCTGGACGCGCTGTCCGGCCTGCTGGCGCTCGACTGGACCCTGCACTGCGTGGGCAGCGCCGCGCGCGACCCGGCGCTGGCCGCCGCGCTGCACGCGCGCACCGCGGGCGGCCCGCTGGCGGGGCGGGTGCACTGGCACGGCGAGCTGAGCGCCGAGGCGCTGCAGGCGCGCTACGCCAGCGCCGACCTGTTCGTGCTGGCCTCGCTGCACGAGGGCTTCGGCATGGTCGTCAACGAGGCCCTGGCGCACGGCCTGCCCATCGTGGCCAGCCGCGCGGGCGCGCTCGCGCACACCGTGCCGGCGGGGGCGGGCCTGCTGGTGCCGCCCGGCGACGCGGGCGCCTGGCGGGCCGCGCTGGCCACGGCCATGGCCGATCGGGCCCTGCGCCAACGCTGGGCCGAGGCCGCGCGACAGGCCGCGCGGGCCTTGCCGTCCTGGGACCAGCAGGCCGCGCGCTTCGAGTCCGTGCTCGACCGCGTGCAGGGGCTGGCGCCGTGAAAACCCGCGGCGCGCGTTTCGATGCCGGCTGGCTCGCGCTGCGCGAACCCTTCGACGCTGCCGCGCGCGACACGGCCGCCGCGCGGCTGCTGCCGCCCCTGCTCGCGCGCCGGCCCGCCACCGGCCCCTGGCGCGTGATCGACCTCGGCTGCGGCACGGGCGCCAACCTGCGCTGGCTGGCGCCGCGCCTGGGTGGGGCGCAGCAGTGGCTGGTGGTCGACCACGACGCCGCGCTGCTGCGGCAATGGGCGTCGTGGCCCGGTTTCGACACGATCGCCGGCGAGCGGCTGCGATGGCGGGGTGGCGGCGTGGAGGTCGTGCGCCGGCGTGCCGACCTCGCGCGCGATCTGCCCACGCTGCCCTGGCGCGCGGCCCACCTGGTCACGGCTTCGGCCCTGCTCGATCTGGTGGGGGCCGACTGGCTGGAGCAACTGGCCGCGCTGGCGTCGGCGGCCCGCGTGCCGCTGCTGCTGTCGCTCAGCGTGGACGGCCACCACCACTGGGGTCCGGCGGACGCGGACGATGGCGCCATCCAGCGCCTCTTCGCCGCCCACCAACAAGGCGACAAGGGCTTCGGCCCCGCGCTGGGCGCGCGGGCGGTGCCGCGGCTGGCCGCGTGCCTGCGCCAGAAGGGCTACCGCGTGCGGCTCGCACGCAGCGACTGGCGCATCGGGCGCGACGGCCTGGCCCTGCAGCGCGCGCTGATCGACGGCATGGCGCAAGCCGCCGCCGAGCAGGCCCCCTCGCAGGCGGCGCGGGTGGCGGCGTGGCGGCAGCGCCGCCTGGCGCTGGCGGCCACGGGACGCGTGCGCGTGGGGCACCTGGAGCTGCTGGCGGTGCCGGCGTAGCGCTCAGCCCAGCGCGGCGAGGTCCAGATCCCAGAGCATGTCGTCGCCCAGCACCACCAGGCGCGCGGGCGGGCGGGGGCATTCCGCCATCACCTCGCGCGCGGGCACGCGCAGGCCGCGTCGGCCGTCGCCCACCAGCACGGGCGCCACCGACAGGTGCAGCCGTTGCAGGGCGCCGGCCGCGAAGAAGCGCGACACCGTGACGCCGCCACCTTCCACGAAGAGCACGCGCAGGCCGCGTTCGGCCAGGGCGGCGAGCAGGCGCTGCGCGTCGTGGCCGCGCGCTTCGTCGGACCCCGTGCTCAGTCCGGCCACGGGCAGCACCTCGGCGCCGGGCGCGCCGCGGCCCAGGCGCTCGTGCGCCCGGGCCGCGTGGCGCGCGTCGCACAGCCACAGCGTGGGGGACTGGCCATCGCGCAGCGCGCGCGACGTGCCGTCGAGCCGGGCCTCGGGGTCCAGCAGCACGCGCACCGGGTTCGGACCGGGCACGCGGCGCGTGGTGAGCTGGGGGTTGTCGATGGCCACGGTGCCGGCGCCCACCAGCACCGCGTCGCAGAGCGCGCGCAGGCGGTGCAGGTGCACCAGGCTGTGCGCCCCGTTCACGTAGTAGGAGTCGCCCGTCGCCGTGGCCACGAAGCCGTCCAGGCTCTGGCCCATCTGGGCCACCACCCAGGGCGAGCCCCGGGCGGCGCGCGCGTCGAGCAAGGGTTTGTAAAGATCGAAAAGGGCGGCGGCGCGGGCGCTCACCGGGCCCCGGATGCACCAGCCGCCGTCCGCCCGCCAGGCCAGCGTGGCGCGCCGGGACGCCGGCACCGCGCGGCCCTCGCGCGCCGCCAGCACCTGCTCCCACAGGGCTGGCCAGTCGGCCGGCACGTCCGACAGCGCGGCCGAGCCGGGATCGTTGGGGGCTGGGGCGGGGCGCGCGGACCGGGGGCTGGACGGCATGCGGCCATCATCTCATCGGGATCGCCGAACGCCTACCCAGGGCCGGCCCCGATGGCGGCGCGGGCACCGTTCACCAGCGCGGCGTGTAGTAGGGGTCCTCGCCGGCCGCGCCGGCGCCCGCATCGCCCGGCCACATGGTCTGCCAGCCCAGCGCGGCCAGCACGGGAATGGCCGCCAGCAGCGCCACCACCAGCGGCCGCCAGCGCCAGTGCCGCGCGGCCCCGGCCCGGCGGGCCAGCCACCAGGGCGCCGTGAGCGCGAGCAGCAGCAGGGCCGGTACGCCCGCCGGCACCTGCCCGCTGAGCAGGTTGAGGCAGAGCAGGACCAGGGCGGAGCTGGCCAGGGGCATCAGTGCGGCGGCGCCCACGCGCACCCCCGCGCGTGGCCCGATCCAGGCCCACAGGCCCAGCACGGCGGTGGCGACGGCCGCCATCAGCGCCAGCTGCGCGAGCAACAGCGAGCCCGCCACGACCGCCATGCCCACCAGGCCCAGCAGCAGCACCGCCAAGGCCCCGGCCGAGCCGGCCGCCGCCGTGGGCTCAGCGCCCGGCGCTTCGGTGGACCAGGCCGACACGCCCAGCGCCAGCGCGCCGCCGCCGGCCGCCAGCAGCAGGCGCAGCGGCGCGCCCATTCCCAGCAGCCAGGCCGAGGCGGCCCCCCACACCAGCGCCGCCAGCAGCCAGGGCCGCAGCGGATGGTGGCGGGCGGCGGCGCGCGCGCTGGCCAGGGCCGGCACCATGGCCAGCAAGCTCGCCAGCACCACCCAGGGGAGCTTGTGCGCCTGGGTGGTGGCCGGCCAGTTCAGGCCGGGCCAGGCCGCCAGGGCCAGCACCAGGCCCAGCGCTGCGCCCAGCGAGACCCAGGGCCCGCGCGCCTGGCCCCACCCCGCGCGCAACGCGCCCAGGCAGGCCAGGCTCAGGAGGGCCGGCAGCAGCAGGCTCTGGAAGGCGGGGTGGTAAACGAAGCTGGCCATCGCGGTTGGGCGGGACCGGGGGTCGCCATCATCCCACCGGCCCGCGCAGGCGCAAGGCCGGGCCGATCGCCGCGAGCTTGGAAGCGGCTGAGGCATGGGGTGTGGACAATCTCCCCGGGCGTTTGGCTGAAGGCCGTTCTGTTTGTCAATTCTGATTGACAAATGAAGCGGCTCTGCCAAGCTCACCCGCCGAGCCCCGAGGAGCCCCATGCCCAAGACCCCGCCCACCACCCCGCACAAGCAGTTGCTGCGCCACCTGCTGATGGCCCGGTCCGACTGGATGGAAGCGCGCGTGGTGCAGGGGGCGCACCTGGAGGGCTACCCGCAGCTGACCACCGCCATGAACCGCCTGTTCGCGCAGTTGGGCGGGCGCCCGCTGGGGCTGTCGGAACTGGCGCGGCGACTGGGCGTGTCGCGCCAGGCGGTGCACAAGCTTGCGCTGGAGGCCGAGCGTCTGGGGCTGGTGGAGTTCGTGCCAAGCGAGGAGGACGGTCGCGTCAAGCTGCTGCGCTTCTCGCAGAAGGGCTGGCGCATGTCCGAGGAGGCGGCCGCCGCCTTCGTGCGCATGGAAGAAGAACTGGCCCGCCACATCGGCCAGGACAACGTGGAGGAGCTGCGCCGCATCCTGGCCTTGCCCTGGCCGGAACGGGCCGCGCCTGAAAGCGATTGACGGGCGACTAGGGAAAGCCCTGGCGCCGAAGCGACCAGGGCGGGTTGACGCGTCCGGTTGACGGTTTGAGAATCCATTACGTCAACCTAGGTTGACAAAATAAGCCCATCCAACCGGAGACAAACCCATGCCCCTTCACCGCCGCCACCTCCTCGGTGCCGCCGGCGCCGGCCTGCTGCTGGGCGCCACCCCCCTGGCCCGCGCGCAGGCCGCCGACACCGTGCGCATCTTCGTTGGCTTCCCCGCCGGCACCACGCCCGACACCCTGGCCCGCAAGGTGGGCGAGAAGCTGGTGCAGGCCGGCCATGCCAAGGCCGTGGTGGTGGAAAACCGCGCCGGCGCGGGCGGTCAGCTCGGCGTGACCGCGCTCAAGGGCGCGCCGGCCGACGGCAGCCAGCTGCTGCTCACGCCCATGTCCATGCTGGGTGTCTACCCCTTCACCTACAAGAAGCTGCCCTACGACCCGGCGGCCGACGTGACGCCGGTGAGCCTGGGCGCCCGCTTCGACTACGGCATCGCCGTGGGCCCTGGCGTGCCGGACAGCGTGAAGGACATCCCCGGCCTCATGGCCTGGTTCAAGGCGAACCCGGGCAAGGCCAACATCGGCTCGCCGGCCACCGGCTCCACGCTGCACTTCACCGCCGTGACGCTGGGTCGCGCGGCGGGCGTGGAGGTCACGCACGTGGGTTACCGGGGCTCCACGCCGGCGCTGCAGGACCTCATCGGCGGCAGCCTGCCCGCGCTGTGCTCGCCGCTGGGCACCTTCCTCAGCCACATGACGCCCAACAGCAAGCTGCGCCTGCTGGCCAGCTCGGGCGCCAGGCGCAGCCGCTTTTCGCCGCAGGTGCCCACGCTGGCGGAGCAGGGCTTCAAGGACCTGGTCTTCGACGAGTGGTATGGCTTCTACCTGCCCGCCAAGGCGCCCGACGAGGCGGTGCGCCGCCTCAACGCGGCACTGCACGAGGCGCTCAAGGCGCCCGAGGTGATCGAGACCCTGCACAGCGCGGGCATGGAGTCCAGCCCTTCGACGCCCTCGGAATTGGCCGCCGCGCTGCAACGCGACATCAAAATCTGGGGGCCGATCGTCAAGTCCATCGGGTTCACGGCGGACAGCTGAGCGGCACCACCCCTCACCACCCGGGCGCACCGCACGCCCGGGGCCAGCCTACGGAGACAAGACCCCCATGCTCAAACCCGGCCTGATGATGGACCGCCCGCTGCTGATCTCGGGCCTGTTGGAACACGCCGCCGCCCAGCACGCCACCCAAGAGGTGGTGTCGCGCGAGACGCACGGCCCCACGGTGCGCTTCGGCATCGCCCAGACCGCGCGGCGCGCGCGCCAGCTCGCCAACGCCTTGCGCGGGCTGGGCCTGCAGCCGGGGGACGCGGTCGCCTCCATCGCCTGGAACAACCACCGCCACCTGGAGGCCTACTTCGCCGTCTCGGGCAGCGGCATGGTGATGCACACCTGCAATCCGCGCCTGCACCCCGAGCAGCTGGTCTACATCCTCAACCACGCCGAGGACCGCGTGGTGCTGTTCGACAGCACCTTCGCGCCGCTGGTGCAGGCCATCGCGGCGAAGTGCCCGCGGGTGCTGGCCTGGGTCTGCCTGAGCGAGCGCGAGCGCTTGCCTGACACGCCGAGCCCGGCGGCGGCGACGCCGCTGGCCTACGAGGACCTGATCGCCGGCCAGCCCGACACCTTCGACTGGCCGGAGTTCGATGAAAAGACCGGCGCGGTGCTTTGCTATACCTCGGGCACCACCGGCAACCCCAAGGGCGTGCTGTATTCGCACCGCTCCATCGTGCTCAACGCCACCACGGCCTGCCTGCCCGACGTGCTGGGCCTGTCCACGCGCGAGAGTGTCCTGCCGGTGGTGCCCATGTTCCACATCAACGCCTGGTGCATTCCGTACGCTGCCATGGTGGCGGGCGCGCGCATCGTGCTGCCTGGCCCGCGCCTGGACGGCGCCAGCCTGTACGAACTGATGGAGGCCGAGAAGGTGACCATCAGCGCCGGCGTGCCCACCATCTGGATGGGCCTGCTGCAGCACGTGGAGCAGGGCGGCCTGCGCTTTTCCACCATGCGACGCACCTGCGTGGGCGGCTCGGCCATGCCGCGCGCGCTGATCGAGAAGTTCAACGATGTCTATGGCGTGGAAGTGCGCCACGGCTGGGGCATGACGGAAACGGCCGCCATCGCCACGCTCAGCAACCTGAGCGCCGCCGACTGGGAGCGCCCAGCCGAGGAGCGCCACGCCATCGTGGCGCGCCAGGGCAAGGTGGTCTCGGGCATCGAGATCAAGGTGGTGGACGAGCAGGGCGCGACGCTGCCGCGCGACGGCGCCTCCCAGGGTGAGCTGATGGTGCGCGGGCAGTGGATCGTGGAGCGCTACCACAAGGCCGATCGCACGGCCCTGGTGGACGGCTGGTTCCCCACCGGCGACATCGCCACCATCGCGCCCGACGGCGTGATGACCATCCGCGACCGCACCAAGGATGTGATCAAGAGCGGCGGCGAGTGGATCAGCTCCATCGACCTGGAAAACGCCGCCGCCGGCCACCCGGCGGTGGCGCAGGCCGCGGTCATCGGCATCAAGCACCCCAAGTGGGACGAACGCCCCCTGCTGCTGCTGGTGCGCAAGCCCGGCGCCGCGCTGGAGAAGCCCGAGATCCTGGCGTTCCTGGCCGAGCGCGTGGCCAAGTGGTGGGTGCCGGAGGACGTGGTTTTCCTCGACGCGCTGCCCGTGGGTGGCACGGGCAAGGTGCAGAAGAATGAGCTGCGCAAGCGCTACGGCGGCGTGTTCAGCGGCACCTGAACACGCTGATCACCGCCGCCAACTGGCCGTCTGCACCCGCAGGTTCTCGGCGGCGGCCTCCGCTCAGAAGCTGGCCCAGCGCTCCGGGTCCACGCGACGGGAGCGGCGGCGCAAGCGCAAGGCGCCGACCAGCGCCACCACGGCCAGGCCTTCGGCGCCCCACCAGGCCAGCCGGCCCGTGCGCCAGGCGGCGACGGCGAAGGCCAGGCACAGAAGCACACCGGCGAACAGGGTCAGCGACAGGGACTTGAACGGGTTCGGCATGGCGGGCTCCGGCAGCGGCGGGTGTTTGCGCCGATCATGGTTTCCCCCCGTGACAGCGGCAACACACCGGGCGGCGGTGCCGATTGCATATGAAACAATCCGCGGATGGACCGGGCCTGGGCCCGCCCCCCGCCCACCCACCCCATGTACCTTCCGCCCCAATTCGCCGCCAAGGACCCCGCGATCGCGCTCGAGCTGATGCGAGCGCACCCCTTCGCGCAGCTCATCTCCACCGACGACGAGGGCTTTCCCTTCGTCACGCCGCTGCCGCTGCACGTGGTGGAAGAGGGCGGCGGCCTCACCCTGCTCGGTCATGTGGCGAAGCCCAATCCGCAGGCCGAGCACCTGCGCGCCCGACCCCAGGCGCTGGTGGTGTTCAATGGCCCGCAGGCGTACCTCACGCCGCGCGTCTACCCCGACCTTCAGCGCGTGCCGACCTGGAATTACCTGACGGTGCAGGCGCGCGTGCAGGTGGGTTTCATCGAGTCCTTCGAGGACAAAGACCGCCTGCTCAAGCACCTCATCCACGACCACGACCCGGCCTACGCCGAGCAGTGGCGCGGCCTGCCCGAGGACTTCCAGCAAAACATGATGAAGGGCATCCACGCCATGGAACTGCGGGTGCTGGAACTTCGCTGCAAGGTCAAGCTCAACCAGCACCGCCGCGAATCCCACGCGGCGATGCTGCGCCTGTACGAGCAGGGCGGCGAGCAGGCGCAGGCCCTGGCGGGCTGGATGCGCCGGCTCAAGCTCGGCACCCCCGACACATGAACGACCGCTCCGCGATGTTTCGTCGGCTGGCCGTGTGCGCGCTCGGCGCCGCGCTGGCCCCGCTGGCCTGGGCACAAGGCGCCACGCCCGCCTCGCCAGCCGCCACGCCCGCCGGCTTCGCCACCACCAGCGCCGTCGAGCGGCTGGTGAACCTGCCGCCGCCGGCCAGTGCCGTGCCGGCCCCACGGGCCACGCCCAACCCCACCCCGTTCGACGTCACGGCAGCCGAGCTGCGCTGGCGCAGCAGCCTGCAGGCCTTTGCCGAACAGGACCGGCTGGCCCGCCCCCCGCCCGGTGGCGTGCTGTTCGTCGGCAGTTCCTCCATCCGCCTGTGGGACAAGCTGGAAGCGGCCTTTCAACAGCAGCCGGTGGTGATCAAGCGCGGCTTCGGCGGCTCGCGCCTGGCCGACTGCGTGGCCTTCGTCGACCGGCTGGTGCTGCCCTACCAGGCGCGCCAGGTGGTGCTCTACGCCGGCGAGAACGACCTGGACGAAGGCGCCACACCGGCCGAGGTGCTGCTGCGCTACGAGCGTTTCGTGCAGCAGGTGCTGCAGGCGGCGCCGAACACGCGCATCGCCTTCGTCTCGATCAAGCCCAGCCCGGCGCGCGAGGCGCTGCTGCCCGCGATCCAGACCACCAACCGGCTCGTCAAGGCCTACACCGAAGGCCACCCGCAGCTCGATTTCATCGACGTGTACAGCGCCATGCTGGACGAGACCGGGCGGCCGCGACCCGACCTGTTCGGCGCCGACCGACTGCACCTCAACGCCACGGGTTACGGCATCTGGCGCGAGCTCATCGCGGCGCGCCTGAAGCTCTGACACCGACCCGCGCCGGCGCACGCCGGTGGCGCGCCCGCTCCAAGGCGCGGCTCAACCCGGCCACCGCCCACAGGCGGGACCGGCTGGCGCGCGTCGGGTTCCCGGCCGCTCAGCGCAGCGCGCTGGCCAGGCGCGGGCGCAGGCGGCCGCCCTGGTCGCGCCACTGCGCCGCCAGGGCCACCGCGAACAGGCCGGCGAAGGCGGCGGCCAGCAGCAGGGCGTCGGTGCGCCAGGGGCGCAGGGTCTCGACCGAGCCGAAGAAGGCCAGGGTGAACAGCACGATCACCAGGTGGGCGCAGAACACCGGCAGCGACTGACGGCCCAGCAGCTCCAGCGGGCGCGGGCGGGGCAGCGCCCGCCACAGGGGTGCGCTGGCCAGCAGCAGGGCGACCAAGGCCGCGCCATTGAGCAGGCGCAGCGGACCCAGGGACCACTTGTCGAACAGCGCGGCCACCGCCGGCACGCCGGGCATCGGGTCCTGACCCACCATGTGGCGCCAGAGCAGGGTGCTGCCGGCCAGCAGCAGCGCCGGCCCCCACAGCCACCAGCGCATGCGCGGCCAGGGCCGGCGGCGCGAGCCCAGGCACAGGCCGCCCACCCACAGCAGCTGCCAGGCGAAGAGATGGAAGGCCCCCATGTCCTTGTAGGGCACGGGCCAGCCGGCCGACGCGGCCAGACCGTGCAGGGCCGCGCCCAGGCCCCATTGCTCGGCCAGCCACAGCAGCAGGCTGGCGCACAGCAGGCCGCGCCAACCGTGGCGCCGGCCATGCGCCAGCAGCCAGGGCGTGATCAGCATGAACAGGATGTAGAGCGGCAGCACGTCCAGCAGCGGCGGGTTGTGCAGCAGCACCAGGGCCGCGCCCACGGCGCTGGCGGGGGCGATGAAGAAGTACTCCAGCAGGCCGGTGACGCCACCCTGGTGGCGCACCACCCCCAGCCAGGCGATCAGGGTGAAGGCCAGCAGCAACAGGGCCAGCTGGCACAGGTACAGGCGACCCGCGCGCCGCCACAGGCCGGCGCGCAGTTCGGCGAAGCTCTGCCGCTCGGCGCGCGCCCCGTACACGCGCCCGGCCAGCAGCGCCGACAGAAAGACGAAGCCCTCCGCCGCCGAGACGAAGCCGAACGGCTGGCTCAGCACCGGCGAGAAACCGGTCGGCATGTGGGTGAGGGTCATGAGGACCAGCATGAGGCCGCGCAGCGCGTCGAGCTCCCACTGCCGGCCGCTCGCGCGGGGGGCGGTCATTTATTGGGGGTTTTCCCTGGGCAACCCAGGATCATGCCAGAGCGCGGGAGGCTCCAAGGAGCAGTCGGCGCGCTCGCCTACACTCGCCCGCATGACGCCGAGCCCGGACCGCGACGAAGCCTTCATGCGCCTGGCGCTCGACGAAGCCCGCGCCGCCGCCCAGGCCGGCGAGGTGCCGGTGGGCGCGGTCCTGGTGAAAGAGGGCCAGGTGATCGCCACCGGCCGCAATGCCCCCATCGCCACGCACGACCCGAGCGCGCACGCCGAGATGCTCGCCCTGCGCGAGGGCGCGCGGCGCCTGGCCAACTACCGGCTCGATGGCTGCACGCTCTACGTGACGCTGGAGCCCTGCGCCATGTGCAGCGGGGCCATGCTGCACGCGCGGCTGGACCGCGTGGTCTTTGGCGCGAGCGACCCCAAGACCGGCGCGGCCGGCTCCGTGATCGACCTGTTCGCCCAGACGCCACTGAACCACCAGACCCAGGTGCGGGGTGGCGTGCTGGCCGAGCAGGGCGCCGAGTTGCTGCGCACTTTCTTCAAGGAGCGGCGGATGAACCCCCACCCCCTGCGCGAGGACGCGCTGCGCACGCCCGATGCCGCGTTCGAGGACCTGCCCGGCTACCCCTGGGCGCCCCGGTACCTGAGCGACCTGCCCGCGCTGGAGGGGCTGCGCCTGCACTACCTCGACGAAGGCCCGCGCGATGCCCCGCTGACCTGGCTGTGCCTGCACGGCAACCCGGCCTGGAGCTACCTCTACCGCCACATGCTGCCGGTGTTCCTGGCGGCCGGCCACCGCGTGGTGGCGCCCGACCTCATCGGCTTCGGCAAGAGCGACAAGCCCAAGAAGGACGCGGCCCACCGCTTCACCTGGCACCGCCAGGTGCTGCTGGAATTCGTCGAGCGGCTGGACCTGCGCGACGTGGTGCTGGTCGTGCAGGACTGGGGCGGTCTGCTGGGCCTGACCCTGCCGCCGGCCGCACCGGGGCGCTACGGCGGCCTGCTGGTGATGAACACCACCCTGGCCACGGGCGACACGCCGCTGTCGCCCGGCTTCCTGGCCTGGCGCGAGATGTGCGCCAGCAAGCCCGATTTCTCGGTGAGCCGCCTGTTCGCGCGCGGCAACCCGCAGATGAGCGAAGCCGAGTGCGCCGCTTACGACGCGCCGTTCCCCGACAAGGGCCACCGCGCGGCGCTGCGCGCCTTCCCGCCCATGGTCCCCGAGTTCCCCGACAGCGACGGCGCCGCCGTCAGCCGCGAGGCGCGCCGCTTCTGGCGCGAGCAGTGGCAGGGGCGCAGCCTCATGGCCATCGGCCAGCAAGACCCGGTGCTCGGCGAGCCCGTCATGCGCGCGCTGCGCGAGCAGATCCGAGGCTGCCCCGAGCCCCTGCTGCTGCCCCAGGCCGGCCACTTCGTGCAAGAACACGGCGGGCCCATCGCGCGCGCGGCGCTCGCCCATTTCTCATCCCCGAACCCATGAGCCACATCTACATCTACTCTCCCGCCAGCGCCGTGCGCGACAAGGCCGCCTTCCGCCGTGGCGTGCAGCGCCTCAAGGCCCTGGGCCACGAGGTCGAGATCGACGCCGACGCCCTGCGCGCCCACATGCGTTTCGCGGGCGACGACGCCACGCGGCTGGCCGCCATCGGCCGCGCGGCGGCCAGCGGTGCCGACGTGGCCCTGATCTCGCGCGGGGGCTATGGGCTCACCCGCCTCCTGCCCGATCTGCCCTACAAGGCCCTCGCCAAGGCGATCGACAAGGGCACGCGCTTCGTCGGCCTGAGCGACTTCACCGCGCTGCAGCTGGCGCTGCTGGCCAAGACCGGTGCCACCACCTGGGCCGGCCCGGCGCTGGGCGAGGACTTCGGCCCGGAGGTCGAGCCCGACGAGATCATGCTGGCCTGTTTCGGCGACCTGCTCGATGGTTCGGCCGAGGGCTCGGGCTGGACGCTGCCGGCGGCCGACGCCCCGGCCCACGCCGCCAGGCCGAAGCGGCACGTGCGCGAGGCCACGCTGTGGGGCGGCAACCTGAGCGTGCTCTGTTCGCTGGTCGGCACGCCCTACCTGCCGGCCGTGAAAGGCGGGGTGCTGTTCCTGGAAGACGTGGGCGAGCACCCGTACCGCCTGGAGCGCCAGCTCACCCAACTGCTGCTGGCGGGCGTGCTGGACGCGCAGAAGGCCGTGCTGCTGGGGGCGTTCAACCGCTTCAAGCCGGTGCCGGGCTACGACCGGGGCTTCTCGCTCAAGACCGTGACGCAATGGCTGCGCTCGAAGACCAAGACGCCCATCTACACCGGGCTGCCGTTCGGCCACGTCCCCACCAAGGTGCTGCTGCCCGTGGGCCGCACGGTCGATCTGGTGGTGGAGGGACGCGACGCGCTGATCTTCTGGGGACATGAGCCGCACGACCATCACGGTCACGGGCATTGAACCCCGTGGGCACCACGGCACCGGCCTCACCGGGCCGTCGGTGCCGCTCCCTTGAGGGGGACACGCGGAACGCGGCGAGGGGGCTTACACCCGCCGGATGCGCGAGGCGTCGATCAGGGCCTTGGGCACCAGGCCCTGGAACACCGGCGAGAGGCTTTGCACGCGGTGCACCGCCAGCGCCTCGCCGTGCACGCGGCTGAGCACCGCCACCAGTTCGCCGCGCGCGTACCACAGGCTGTGCGCGTCGTGCATGAACTTCAGCCGGCGCTTGAGCGAAGGGTTCAGGCGAGCGCCTTCCTCACCCAGCACGGCCAGCATGGCCTCACGCACCGGCTCCAGCTCGTCTTCGTCGTCCGCGCGCGCGCTCGGCCCTAGCAGGGCCGAGATGCTGTTGCGGAGACTGGGCTTGAACCAACGCATGACCGTGAGAGTTCCATCACATGGGAGGGCTGGCCAGAATACGACCTGACGCATGTCGATGCAATCGTGCAAGTCTTGATACGGCAAAAAAAACAACAGCAAATCATGTGCTTAGCGCGGGAGTTTCATGAATTACCTCAATTTAGTAATTCTTTTGCACTCATTGTTGGCTGGCGGCCACAGGCCGGTCGGCCTTTCGGGGCGCACAAACGCCACTTGCATCGGTTGAGGATGTAACGGTCTGCGAGAACCGCCATGCTCTAATCGCCCGCAGGTTTTCCCAGCCCCATGCCCGAACTCACGATTGCCTTCGTCGACCTCACCGGTAGCACGTCCGTGTTCGAGACACTGGGCAACGACCGGGCCACCAAGGCGGTCACCAAGCTGACGCAGTGGATTGGCGCACGCGGCCAGGCGAACGGCGGCACCGTGGTCAAGATGCTGGGCGACGGGGTGCTGATGGCCTTCGCCGACAACCGCGCCGCGGTGGATTCCATGGTGCAGATCCAGCAGGAGCACGCCAAACGTGTGCAGCAGTGGCCGGCCCACCTCAAGCTGCTGATGCAGATCGGCCTGGCGCGCGGCTCGGTGGTGTGGGTGGACGGCGACTGCTTCGGCGACGCGGTGAACCTGGCCTCGCGCCTGAGCGACCTGGCCGGCCCGGAACAGATCTTCGCCAGCGACACCGTCATCCAGTCGCTCGGGCCGCGCTCGCTGGTGCGCAACCGCAGCCTGGGCGCCATGCGCATCAAGGGCAAGGTCGATACCTGCGAGGTGTTCCGCATCGAGTGGCAGGCGGACATGCAGTCCGAGTTCCTCACGGTGCCGGCCGACCTGCACGCCATCACGCCCAAGGACGACTCCGATTTCGCGGGCATCGAGCTCGCCTGGCTGGACGCCACGCGCACCTTCAATTCCAGCGACCTGCCGCTGCGCATCGGCCGCGTGCCCGAGGCCAGCTTCGTCGTGAGCGACCCGCGCGTCTCGCGCATGCACGCCACCATCGGCATGGTCTCCGGCAACTACGTGCTGGAAGACGTGAGCAGCTATGGCACCTGGGTGCGCTTCGCGGGCAGCGAATCGGTGGTGCAGCTGCGCCGCCAGGACTGCGTGCTGTACAGCGACGGCGAGATCTCCCTGGGCGCGCCCTTCTCCGATTTCAGCGCCCCCACCGTGAGCTTCAAGCTCATGGACGGCAGCATGGCGCTCGCCCGCAGCGCCGCCGCCAGCGCGCGCTGAGGGCGCTCAGCCCGCTGGGCCGAGTTCCCGGCATCACTTCTCACTCAGCGATCGTCGACCGGCGCTTCTCAACCCAATCCCGCAGTTCGCGGCTGGTGAGCTGCGTGAGATTCCATAGCTTGGCCAGCCAGTCAGCGTCCTGAGGCCATTGCTGGCGCTCCAGAAGGGGAATGTAGATGCCACGGCTGAACAGGTGCAGCGCTTTCGCGCCAGCCTCTCCGCTCATGCCCATCAGCGAATGCAACACATCCGTCGACTGTTGCAGATCACGCTCTTTCGCAGCGGCAGTCAGGCGTTCGACCAGCAAATCGATTCGAGGCAAGTAGTCCTTCAACAACTCTTCAACCATGCCAATGCGCTGGAAGCCCTCCAGCCGACGTGCGTCTAGCAGGGTAGAGGCGGACAGGGCCGCGTCGGCAACAGCAACGACCTCTGGCGAAGCGGTGCGCTCGGTCATCAGCGTACGCAGATGTTGGCAGAGTTGTGGTGCCTCCACTGGCTTGATCAGAAAGCCCCCGACTCCGACAGCCCGCCCTTCGGCAACGATGTCGTCGGACGCATACGCAGTAGTCGCCAGAATAGGAAGCGTCTTCAAGTGGCTGTCCAAGGCTCGAATGGCGCGCGCCAGTTCTATCCCGCTCATACCCGGCATCTGAATGTCCAGAATGACGGCATGCCATTCGTTGTGGTGATTAAGTTCAGACAATGCGGCAGGCCCACTGTCAACCTCGATCACTAGGGCGCCGGCATGCCGGAGATACTCCGCAACAGCCGCTCGATTCCAGGAGCTGTCGTCGACCAGCAGCACGCGATGTCCACTGAGCCAAGCAGTTACGCTCCAGTGCTTGTGCTTGCTTGTTCGCACGGCCTGGGTTATCGCGGATAGCAGCACGACATCGTCCACAGGCTTGCTCACAAGGCCGTCAAAACCCGCGTTCTCTGCCTTCAATCGCGTGAGAAAGCCGGGCTCGCTCGTGCATGCGATGAGGCAGCTATGTTGATTGACCGGCACTTCCCCGCGACGCACACGTTCGGCAAGTTCATAGCCGTTCATGCCCGGCATGTTTAGGTCCATCACTATGCCGTCGTAGCGCTGCGCCTTCAGCGCGTCTAGCGCTTGCAGGCCGTCGGCTGCGTCGTCTACGGTCAGATCCAATGACTGCAAGAGCAAGCCAGTGGATGTGCGCAAAAGGCCGTCATCGTCTACCACCAGGAAACGCCAGCCCGCCCATTGCTCGCGAGCCTGATCCATTAGCGCCGTGCGTCTCATCCCGATCGCTGTGGGACTCAATGGCGGAAACATGAGCGTGAACTCCGTATGGCTGCCGACAACTGACTCACAACGTATGTCGCCACCGAACGCACGCATCGCACGTCTGCAGTAGGCCAAGCCCAGCCCGGTCCCCCCGATCTTGCCCACGGATCGGAACGGTTCGAACAGGCTTTTCAGGACATCGGACGTCATGCCAGGGCCATCGTCGCGCACGCCGATCTGGCAGTCGGTCACTGTGATCTGCAGCCGTGCATCTGGACAAATCGGCAGGTAATACAACGCGTTCTTCATCAGGTTGAAGAGCACGAACAATAGGGTGGTCTCACTTCCCAGAAAGAAGAAATCGTTATGCAGTTGCAAATTGACTTTCGCACGCTGCTGGTCGTTGTCATAGCCGTACTCCTCCACAGCCTTGACGCACACCTGCGCGGCTGAGAGGAGGGCGAACTGTTGCGGGTCGAGTGGCTTGTCATTCACCTCGTCAAGCGTCATTGCAATGACCTGCAATCCCCGCTGAACCGCCAGTTCACCCATGGCGACATGCCGATGCAGCCGTTCGACGTCGAGACGCGAGACGATTTGGACTTTCTCCTGAAGTCGTGAAACGGGTAGCACTTGTCCAATCCTTTCCAGGCTGTGTCGCACCTGCGCCATGGGGTTGCGCATTTCATGCGCGATAGAACCCGCCAGTGAGGCGTACGCCTGACGCACGCGCTCTGCAGTGGCTTGCTCCAGGGCGAACTTGAAGAGGTTGCCGCCCACTACGCTCACCAAGAGCACAGGGAGCCGGAACACGTAGTCGAGTGGGACTTGGGGGTTCGGGTCTGTCAGCGCATACAAGCCTGCGGCGGCGCCGGATCCCGTGACCAGCATGATGATGAAGTTGCGCCAGTCGGCCAACAGCATCAGTAGAAACACGGCCATGAACGTGTTGCCTATGGCCGCTGTCCCGCCGCCATTCTTGAGCGAAGTGAAGACCAGGGCGAAAGGCAACGCGATTGTCATCGTCACATAACAGGCATGGAGGTAGCAGGCCCGCAATCGTTCGGGCCAGTGGTTCCGGATGGCAAGCAGCAGCAGCAGGGACATGACAAGCGCTCGCAGCGCGAAATCGTCAAAACCAGACGACGGACGTACGAAGCGCACCAGATACATGAGCGGAAACCCAACAAGCCCGAAAACGATCATGTACCGCAGCAAGAGCGGGCTGGGCTGGTGATATGTCCTGAAATGACCAAACAACCGCTCGAACCAAGAAGCCATGTCGGGCACCGTGTCGCTCTTTCAAACCATGTCGACGTCGTGCTGTTGGACTCAGCTGGACCCTCTCAGCGTCGTCTCTACGTCACCCGCCGTCCCGCGTATGATCGTATAAACTTTTTTCGTACATGGTAAGGAGATATCTCTTGCCATTGGCGACAGGCCGAACCGGCGGTACAGGCGACTCAGCGAATGCGTACAGGCCGCCCAAAGCGCATCAATGCGGGCTCCGGAAGAAGCATGCAGCAGCGCCAACCGCATGCAATGGCGCAAGGCATCGACATCGCTGCGGAACTCGGGTGCCAACACCAAGCGCCCTACCTCCCAATCGGCAGGCGTAACCACTGCTGCGCTTGAACCCAGTGGCTGCAGCAGCTGTTCAGTCAGGGTCAGCCCATAGCCCATCGGAACCATTCGGATAGTCCCGATGCGCCGATCGCCGAGATCGAATGCGACGACGACCCCGCACTCATCCCTTTTTTTTCGAGTGAATAGAAGCCCCCATCCGGGGTGACATAGGCCGACAAATCGATCTCCTGGCGCAGCGCCATTACTGAGGCGATGTCCTTGTCTCCGCGCAGTTGGCAAAGAGTGACGTCCTCCGTGCGGAAGCGCGCCCTTGGGTGGGACATCTCACCAGACGCAGGGGCAGTGTTGATTTGAAGCGCCATAACGATTGGTTGCTTTCTCAAGTAGGGCGGAAGTTCAGTTCGGCAGATTGTCCGGACCAAATGGCGTTTGTTTGAGCGATCTGTCCGAAGGTTCATCGACACCAGCGCGCACCCCTCCATCTTGAATACCCCGTAGGGGTATATCCTCGCGGCTCCTCATAAGAAGTCCGTGAGACAAACACCATGCGCTGGATCCGCCGCCTCGCCACCCTCATCGGTCTGCTGCTCGTGCTGGCCGCCGCCCTGGGCCTGTGGTACGCCCGCCAGACCCTGCCGCGCACCGACGGGCAGCTGCAGGTCAGCGGCCTGGGCGCACCGGTGCAGGTCAACCGCGACGGCAGCGACGTCACCCACATCCTGGCCCAGAACCCGCGCGACGCCTGGATGGCGCTGGGCTACGTGCACGCCCAGGAGCGCGGCTGGCAGCTGGCCTTCAACCGCGCGGTCATGCGCGGCACGCTGTCCGAGTTCCTGGGCCCGGCCACACTGGAGACCGACAAGCTCATGCGCACCCTCGGCATTCGCCAGGTGGCGCAGCGCCAGCTGGCCAAGCTGCCGCCGGACGTCAAGGCCGCGGTGGAGGCCTACAGCGCCGGCATCAACGCCTTTTTTGCCAGCAGCGAACAGGCGCTCACGCCCGAGTTCCTGCTGCTGGGCGTGAACCCGCGCGAGGAGGCCCTGCGCGGCGCCTGGTGGGACCCGGCCGACAGCGTGGGCTGGTCGATCATGATGGCGCTGGACCTGGGCGGGAACTGGGGCAACGAGTTCGCCCGGCTGACGGCGCTGCAGGTGCTGGACACGCCCGCGCTGTGGGAGCTGTTCCCGCCGTACCCGGGCGAGGCGCCCGCCGCGAGCGCCGACCTGGGCCGGCTGTACCGCGAACTGGGCGTGTTCAACAAGGCCAATGGCACCGCCACTTCACAGGCCCCGGCGGCCCCGCAGGCTGGCTGGCGCGAGCGCGTCGCGCTGGACCTGCGCGACTGGACCGATGGCTTCGGCTTCAACGAAAACAAGGGCTCGAACAACTGGGTGGTGGCCGGCTCGCGCACCCAGAGCGGCCAGCCGCTGCTGGCGAACGACCCGCACCTGGGCCTGAGCGCGCCCGCCATCTGGTACTTCGCGCGGCTGCAGGCGCCCGACGCGGGCGGCCTCAAGGGCATGGACGTGATCGGCGCCACCCTGCCGGGCACGCCCTTCGTGGTGCTGGGCCGCACGGCCGGCGTGGCCTGGGGTTTCACCAACACCGGGCCCGACGTGCAGGACCTCTACCTGGAACAGATCAACCCGGCCAACCCCGGCGAGTACCGCGTGCCCTCGGCCAGCGCCGAACCCGCCTGGGAGCGGTTCACAGTGCGCGCCGAGACCATCCGCGTGAAAGGGCAGGCCGACGTCACGCACCTGGTGCGCGCCACGCGCCACGGCCCGGTGCTGAGCGACGCCCAGGCCCAGCACGGCAAGGTGCTCGACACCACGCGCTTCGTGCTGGCGCTGCGCTGGACCGGGCTCGACGACGAAGACAACGTGTCCGCCACGCTGGCCTCCAACCGCGCGCAGAGCGTGGAGCAACTGCTGGCCGCGTTCTCCACCTTCCGCGCGCCCATGCAGAACATCGTGATGGCCGACCGCACCGGGCGCATCGCCTACAAGGCGGCCGGGCGCGTGCCGCTGCGCGCGGCCGACAACGACATCCGCGGCGTGGCCCCGGCACCCGGCTGGGAGCCGCGCTACGACTGGACCGGCTGGCTGCCGTACGCCGACACGCCGCAGGACGATGGCGCGCGCGGCTGGATCGCCACCGCCAACCAGCGCATCCACGCGCCGGACTACCCGCATTTCCTTACCCAGGACTGGGCGCCGCCGTACCGCCAACAGCGCATCGAGACGCTGCTGGAGGCCACGCCCAAGCACGACGTGGCGAGCATGCGCGCCATCCAGGGCGACCAGCGCGCCGAGGCCACGCTGCGCCTGCTGCCGCACCTGCTGAAGGCGCCGTCCACCCACCCCCTGGCCGAGGCCGCGCGCGCCGCGCTGCAGGGCTTCGACGGTGTGATGCGGGCCGACTCGCCCGCACCGCTGATCTACAGCGCCTGGGTCGACGAGTTCACGCGCGGCGTGATCGGCCAGCGCCTGGGCAAGGAGCGCTTCGAGTCCCTGTACGGCAAGCGCCTGTTCCGCCAGGCGGTGGAGGGCTTTCTGGAGAGCGACAACCGCGCCTGGTGCGGCGTGCAGGGTTGTCCGCACGCGGCGGGCGAGGCGCTGTCGCGCGCGCTGGACAGGCTGTCGGCCCAGTATGGCGCCGACGTGGCCGCCTGGCGCTGGGGCGAGGCGCACCCGGCGCTCTCGGTGCACCGGCCCCTGTCCAACGTGAAGCCGCTGGCCCGCTTCTTCGAGGTGCGCGAGCCCACCGGCGGCGACCCCTTCACGGTGAACGTGGGCCAGTACCACCTGGACAAGGCCGACGCGCCCTTCGCCAACCGCCACGCGGCCAGCCTGCGCGCCATCTACGACCTGGCCGACCTCGACCGCTCGCTCTTCATCTACCAGACGGGGCAGAGCGGCAACGTGTTCTCCAGCCGCTACCGCGACATGAGCGCGACCTGGCTGGCCAACAAGCACCGCACCCTGAGCCTGAAGCCACCCAAGTGGGCGAGCGAGCTGTCGCTGACGCCCTGATTACTTCAGGTTGCCCTTGAGGAACTGGGCGAGCCGTTCGCTCTTCGGGCTCGCGAGCACCTCGCGCGGCACGCCCTGTTCCTCGATGCAGCCCTTGTGCAGGAAGATGAGGTGCGAGGACACCTCGCGCGCGAAGCCCATCTCGTGGGTGACCACGAGCATGGTGCGGCCTTCCTCGGCCAGCAGGCGCATCACGCGCAGCACCTCACCCACCAGCTCCGGGTCGAGCGCGGAGGTGGGCTCGTCGAACAGCATCACCGCCGGCTCCACCGCCAGCGCGCGCGCGATCGCCACGCGCTGCTGCTGGCCGCCGCTCATGTGCGCGGGGTAGCGGTCTTCCACACCGCTCAGGCCCACGCGCTCCAGGTACTTGCGCGCCGTCTGCACCGCCTGGTCGCGCGGCACGCCCAGCACGTGCACCGGCGCCTCGATGATGTTCTGCAGCACCGTCATGTGCGCCCACAGGTTGAAGTGCTGGAACACCATGGCCAGGCGCGTGCGCAGGCGCTGCAGCTGCTTCGGGTCGGTGGCGTGCAGCTCGCCGTGGCGGTCGGGCGCGAGCTTGAGTTCCTCGCCGCCGAGCACGATGCGCCCCGCGTTGGGCTTTTCGAGCAGGTTGATGCAGCGCAGCAGCGTGCTCTTGCCCGAGCCCGAACTGCCGATCAGGCTGATGACGTCGCCCGCGCGCGCCTCGAGCGACACGCCCTTGAGCACCTCGTTGGCGCCGAAGCGCTTGTGGATGTCATGCACGGCCAGCAGCGGCGTGGAAGAGGGGGTGGGGGCATTCATGGGAACGGGGCAGGGTCAGGCACCGAGCAGGTGGCCGGTGCGGAACGGGGTGGCGCCGGCGATCTTGCCGATCTCGCCGCCGGCGACGACGTAGCGCTCGCCGATGGCCGCGTAGAGCACGCCCGCCACACCAGCGGTGATTCTGTGCACGCGCGAGGCGCCAGGCGCGGTGGGGTCGATGACCTCGGCCACCACCTCGCCGACGGCCAGGGCATCGCCCGGGCGCACGCAGAAGGCCACCACGCCGGCCACCGGGCTGTGCAGGGTCTCGGAGCCGGCCAGCGGCGTGGCCTCGCAACTGGGCCGGGGGATGGTGGGGGCGGGCCCGTCGATCACGCGCAGGTGCAGCAGGTAGTCCATCAGGGCCTTGGCGTCGATCCGCGCGTTGTCGTGCGAGACGTCGGCCTCGCCGCGCAGCTCCACCGTGGCGCTGGCGCAGGCCTGGGGCAGCGGATGGTGGATGCCCTGCGCGCGCAGGCGCTCGGCCAGGCGCCACCACAGGCCCGAGAGGGTTTCGTCGAAGGGCTCGCCGCCCGAATCGCGCGCCAGCAGCACGGCGCGGCAGCCCAGCAGCCAGGCCAGCGGCGCCAGCGGGGCCCAGCAGGCCTCCTCGGCGTACAGGTGCAGCGCGGCTTCCCAGTCGCAGTGCAGGTCCAGCACCACGTCGGCGTCGTGCGCCAGCAGGAAGAGCTGGCGGCGCAGGCTGTCCAGCTCGGTGGCGGGCCGCCAGTCGCGCAGCCAGCGGGTGGCGGCGGCGCGCACCAGGGCCACGTTGGCCTGCGGGTCGGGGCCCAGGCGGTCGCGCAACTCGTCGAACAGCGCGTCCGCCAGGTTCGGGTAGTGGCGGTTGAAGTTCTGCGCCGTGCCGAATTCGAAACGGCCCATGGCGCGGTGGTTGAGCCGCTGCGTCAGGCCGATGGGGTTGGCCGCCGGCACCAGCACCACCTGGCCGCGCAGGCGGCCCTCGCGTTCGGCGGCCTCCAGCTGGGGGCGCAGGTGGTGCGCCACCAGCATGCCGGGCAGCTCCTCGGCGTGCAGGCTGGCCTGCAGATAGACCTTGGGCCGGGCGTCTTCGGCGCCATAGCGGAACGACACCAGGTGCTTCTGGTGGCCCAGGCTGGGACTCAGCAGGGGGTGTTCGGTCCGTTCCATGCGTTCCCCGTCAGTGCGTGCGCGGCGCCAGGTGCGCGAGGAAATGCCGCTCGCCGAGCTTGAACAGGCCCACCAGGGTGAAGGTGATGGTGAGGTAGATGCCGGCGGCGAAGATGTAGGCCTCGAAAGGCAGGTAGTAGTCGGAGTAGATGCGGCTGGCGGCGGCGGTCACGTCCAGCATGGCCGGCACCGCACTGGCCAGGCTGGTGCCGTGCAGCATCATCACCACCTCGTTGCTGTAGGCCGGCAGGGTGCGCCGCATGGCGCTGGGCAGCACGATGCGGCGCAGCGCCTGCCAGCGGCCCATGCCCATGGCCTGCGCGGCCTCGATCTCGCCCGGCGCCGTCTCGCGGATGGAACCTGCGAGCATTTCGGCCGTGTAGCCGGCGGTGTTGAGGGCGAAGGCGAGCAGGGCGCAGAAGAACGCGTCCTTGAACATCGTCCAGGGCCAGATGTCGTCCCAGCGCGCCTGGATCCACTCGAGCTGGGCCAGGCCGTAATAGATCATGTACATCTGGATCAGCAGTGGCGTGCCGCGGATCACGTAGGTGTACGCGCCGACCAGCCAGCGCAGCGGCGCCGGCCCGTGGGTGAGCGCCAGGGCAAACACCACGGCCAGCACGCCGCCGATGGCCAGGCAGGACAGCAGCAGGCTCAACGTGGTCAGCACGCCCTGGCCATACATGGCGAGGTGGGCCGGTTCGAAGATGACTTCCCAGCGCATGGTGTCAGTGGGTCAGCCGCTTGACGCCCAGGCTGAAGCGCCGGTTCACCCAGCGCAGCGCCCACAGCGAGACCGTGGTGTAGATGAGGAACAGCGCCGCCGCGAACAGGAAGAAGGTGAAGGGCTCGCGCGTGGCCGCGCTGGCCTGCTTGGCCAGGTAGGTCATCTCGTGCAGGCCGATCAGGCTGACCAGGGCCGTGGCCTTGATGAGCACCAGCCAGTTGTTGGTGAAGCCCGGGATGGCGTAGCGCACCATCTGCGGCGCGGTGATGCGCACGAAGGTGCGCACGCGGCCCATGCCGAAGGCCCAGGCCGCTTCCATCTGCCCGCGCGGGATGGCCAGGATGGCGCCGCGGAAGGTCTCCGTCATGTAGGCGCCGTAGATGAAGCCGATGGTCAGCACGCCCGCCGCGAAGGGGTTGATGTCCACCGAGCGGCGGCTGCCCAGGGCCTCGAGCAGGTGGTTCAGGCCGATGGTGCCGCCATAGAAGATGAGCAGCATCAGCACGAGTTCGGGCACGCCGCGCACCAGGGTGGTGTAGGCGGTGGCCAGCCACACGAGCGCGCGGCGGCCCGACAGCTTGGCCGCCGCGCCCGCCAGGCCCAAGAAAATGGCCACCACGAGGGCGGCCAGTGAGACGCCCACCGTGAGCAGGGCGCCTTGCAGGATGGACTGGTAGTAGCCGGACAAACCGCGCTCGGTGGGCTGACCGCTTACTTGCCGTAGACGTCGAAGTCGAAGTACTTCTTGGCGATCGTCTCGTAGACGCCGTTGGAGCGGATCGTCTTGATGGCGGCGTTCAACTCATCCTTGAGCGCGGTGTCGTCCTTGCGCAGGGCCACGCCCACGCCGGTGCCGTAGTACTTGGGATCGTCCAGCACGGGGCCCACGAAGCCGTAGTCCTTGCCCTCGGGCTTGCGCAGGAAGCCGCCGTTGACCTCCACCTGATCGGCCACGGTGCCGTCGAGGCGGCCGGACTTGATGTCCAGGTAGACCTGGTCCTGGGCCTCGTAGGGAACGATGCTCACGCCCGCGGGCTTGAGCTCGCCCAGGGCGTACTTCTCTTGCGTGCTGCCCTTGAGCACGCCCAGCTTCTTGCCCTTGAGCGAGGCGGGCTCGGTGTAGGCGGTGCCGTTCTTGACGACGATGCGGCTGGGGGTGAAGTAGTACTTGTCGGTGAAGTCCACGACCTTCAGGCGCTCCTCGGTGATGGACATGGAGCTGATGATCGCGTCGTACTTCTTGGCCTGCAGGCCGGGGATCATGCTGTCCCAGACCTGTTCGACGTAGACGCACTGGCGCTTGATTTCCTTGCACAGGGCGTCAGCGATGTCGACGTCGAAGCCGGTGGGCTTGCCGTCGGCGGTCTTGAAGGTGAAGGGTTCGTAGGTCGGGTCGATGGCGACCTTGAGCTCGGGCAGGGCGGCCGGAGCGGGCGCTGCAGCCGGCGCGGCGGCGGGCGCGGGAGCGGCTGCCGGGGCGGGGGCCTCTTCCTTCTTGCCGCAGGCCGACAGGGCCAGGGCGCCGGCGAGGGCGGAATACAGGGCAAGGTGCTTCATGAGACATCTCTCGGTTGCCGCCCGCCCGGGCCATCCGGGCGGTGCGAAGTAGGCGGGATTGTAGGTCTGAGCTTCTGGGGGGCTGGCTCCAAAGAGGGCGTGGTTTCCCGGGGCCGGTGGCGCCTGCGGGACGTCAGCAAGATGCAAGCCAGACGGCGGTTTCCCCGCCATGAACGGAACCCGCCGCCCGCGCCATCGGCGATACATTCGTTCATTCCAATATGCTGAACCGGCCAGGGTATCTGGCCGCCGCGCCGCCACCATGCCACTGCATACCCGACTCATCGCCCTTGTGCTTCCCCTGTTGATGGCCGGCGCGGCGCGGGCCGCGGAACCGGAGTACACGCTGGCGGTCAGCGAAGGCACCTCGGGCGGGCTGGACCACGCGCGCGCCACCGCCAAGTACGCCGGCCTGGCCGAGGCCCTGGGCCGGGCGCTGAAGGGCAAGGTGACGGTGGTGTTCGCGCGCGAATTCGCGCTGCTCGCAGATGGCCTGAAGGCCAAGCGTTTCGACCTGGCGCTGGCCCGGCCCAGCGACTACCCGGCGCGCGCCATGCGCGACAACGGATACCGTTTCGTCGCCAGCGCCAAGCCCGAAGGCCAGTGCCTGATCGTCACCCGCAAGGATTCGCCCCTGCAAAACCTTGAGGAAGCCAAAGGCAAGCGCTGGGTGCTGCCGGAGCAGGTGTCGTATATGTCGCGCTTTTGCAATGCCGAGCTGCGCGACCGGGGCATCCCGCTCAAGGCTGAGAAGGTGCAGTTCGTGCGCGAGCAGGGCGCGGTGCAGTTCTACCTGGAGCACAAGCTGGCCGACGTGGGCGGCGTGGCTTCCTATTCGGGCGTGGCGCGCTCGCTGGACAAGGCCGGCCTGCGCGTGCTGCACCGCAGCGTGATGCAGCCGTACTCCCCCATGGTCGCCGGCCCGCGCCTGACGGCCGAGCAGCTGCAGGCCGTGCAGGCCGAACTGCGCGCCATGGACCAGGCCGACGCCGGCCGCGGCGTGCTCAAGACCCTGGGCATCCAGGGCTTCGACACCGGCACCGGGCCGCGCGTGCTGAGCCTGCTGGAGTGGCTCGGGTCCTGAGGGCCATCCCTTTCAAGGTCTTGATCCGGCCCACGCCCGAGGGCATCGGGCACCCTCACGGTTTCAGCGCCGCCAGCCGCGCAGCAGCAGGGCGTTGCTCACCACGCTCACGCTGCTCAGGGCCATGGCGGCGCCCGCCACCATCGGGTTGAGCAGGCCGGCCGCCGCCAGCGGGATGCCGATCACGTTGTAGGCGAAGGCCCAGAACAGGTTCTGGCGGATCTTGCGGTAGGTGCGGCGCGAGATGTCGATGGCGTCGGCCACCAGGGCCGGGTCGCCGCGCATCAGCGTGATGCCGGCCGCGTGCATGGCCACGTCGGTGCCGGTGGACATGGCGATGCCCACGTCGGCCGAGGCCAGCGCCGGGGCGTCGTTGATGCCGTCGCCCACCATGGCCACCGCATGCCCGCCCTGCTTGAGCTGGCCGACGATGCCGGCCTTGTCGGCGGGCAGCACCTCGGCCTCGATGCGGCCGATGCCCAGGCGCTGGCCCACGGCCGCCGCGCTGCCGCGGTTGTCGCCGGTGAGCATGACCGTGCGCACGCCCATGCCGTGCAGGCGTTCCACGGCGCGGGCGGCGCTGGCCTTGGGCGCGTCGCCGAAGGCCAGCAGGCCGACCAGGCGCGGCGCCTGCGTCACATCAGCCAGCCAGGACACGGTGCGGCCCTCGTCCTGCAGGCGCTGCGCCTGCGCGGCCAGGGCCGAGGTGTCCACGCCCAGCTCCTGCATGAAGCGCGGGCTGCCCAGGCGCAGCGCGTGGCCATCGACCTCGGCCGACATGCCACGGCCGGGCACCGCGCTCACCTGGCTGGCCGGCCGCGGCGTCAGGCCGGCGGCCTGGGGCGACTCCAGCACGGCCCGCGCCAGCGGGTGTTCGCTGCCGGCCTGCAGCGCCAGGCTCCAGGGGATCAGGCGGTCTTCCTGGCCCGGCGCGGCCAGGGCGGACACCAGCTGGGGCCGGCCCTCGGTCAGGGTGCCGGTCTTGTCGAAGGCCACGGTGTCCACGCGGTGCGCCACCTCCAGCGCCTCGGCGTCCTTGATCAGGATGCCCTGGCGCGCGGCCACCCCGGTGCCGGCCATGATGGCCGTGGGCGTGGCCAGGCCCAACGCGCAGGGGCAGGCAATCACCAGCACCGCCACCGCGTTGAGGATGGCGCGCTCCCAGTCGCCCGCGAGCACGCCCCAGCCGACCAGCGTGATCAGCGACAGCAACAGCACCACCGGCACGAACACCGCGCTCACGCGGTCCACGATGCGCTGGATGGGCGCCTTCTTCGCCTGGGCCGACTCCACCATGCGCACGATGCGCGACAGCGTGGATTCGGCGCCGACGGCGGTGGTCTGGACCTCCAGCAGGCCTTCGGCGTTGACCGCGCCGCCGGTCACCTTGTCACCGGGGTGCTTGGCGATCGGCAGGCTCTCGCCCGTGATGAGGGACTCGTCCACCTGGCTCGCGCCGCTGAGCACGGTGCCGTCCACCGGCACCCGCTCGCCGGGGCGCACGATCACCACGTCGCCCACCTTCACGCGGGCCAGCGGCAGGTCCACGTCGCCCTGGGGCGTGCGCACGCGCGCGATCTCGGGCTTGAGCGCGTTGAGCGCCGCGATGGCGGCCGTGGTCTGGCGCTTGGCGCGCGCTTCCAGCCATTTGCCCAGCAGCACCAGGGTGATGACCACCGCCGAGGCCTCGAAATACAGGTGCGGCGCGCCATGCCCCTGGTGGCGCAGCAGCAGGTAGACGCTCAGGCCATAGCCCGCGCTGGTGCCCAGGGCCACCAGCAGGTCCATATTGCCGGTGCCCGCGCGCACGGCCTTCCAGCCGGCGCGGTAGAAGCGCGCGCCCAACCAGAACTGCACCGGCGTGGCCAGGGCCAGCTGCAGCCAGCCATTGAGCGTCCAGTCGCTGCCGGACAGCATGGCCACCATGGGCAGCACCAGCGGCAGCGACAGCAGGGCGGCCAGGGCCACGGGCCACCAGGGTTCGCCACCGCCCTTGTGGGCGCCGGGCGCGGCCGACGCCTGATCGTCGTGGGGCAGGGCGGCGTAGCCGGCCTTTTCGACGGCCGCCATCAACTGCGCCGCCGTGGCGCCGGTGGCGCGCACGCTGGCGCGCTCGGTCGCCAGGTTGACCTCGGCCTCGCTCACGCCGGGCACGGCCTTCAGGGCCTTTTCGACCCGGCCCACGCAGGAGGCACAGGTCATGCCCTCGATCTCGAATTCAAACTGTTGCGCGGCCACCTGGTAGCCGGCCTTCTCGACGGCCGCGACCAGCTGGCTGGCGGCCGCCGGTGCGGCGGCACTGACCGAGGCGGTCTCGGTGGCGAGGTTGACGCTGACCTCGCTCACGCCGGGCACGGCTTTCAGGGCCTTCTCGACCCGGCCCACGCAGGAGGCGCAGGTCATGCCCTCGATGGGCAGGCGGTACTCGGTCAGGGGCGGCGCAAGGGAGTTCATGGCGGTCTTCCAGATGAATTGACGTGGAAACCCAATGCTCAGGCCTGACATGGTGTCAAGGTCAAGCCTGTGCACGACGGGCCGCGCCGCTTGACCTTGCCACGGTGGCAAGGCCTACCGTGAAACCTCCATCCACTTTCACGGAGATTGTCGTGCACGAATTCCAACTGCCCTCCATGACCTGCGGCCACTGCGCGGCCCGCGTCAACCGGGCGCTGAAACAAGCCGACCCCGCCTGCGCCGTCGAGGTCGACATGGCGCAGCGCAGGGTCGTGGTCAAGAGCCATGAGGACCGCGCGGTGCTGGCCGAGGCCCTGGCCGACGCCGGCTACGCCCCGGCCTGAGCGGTGGCCGCCGAGGCCCGTGGTGGCGACGGGCCTCGGCGCGGCTTCAAGGCTTGAGTGGCTTGATGGACTCGACCACCATCTGGCCCTTGTCCTGCACGGCGGTGAACTGCACCTTGTCGCCCACGGCGATGCCGTCCAGCATGGCCTTGTCGCGCACGACGAAGACCATGGTCATGGGCGGCATGTCCATGTTCTTGATCTCGCCGTGGCGCAGGGTGATCTTGCCGTTCTCCTTGTCGACGCGGCGAACCTCGCCCTCCACCAGCGGGTGGTTCTGCTGCATGCCCATCGTGGCGCCCGAGCCCATCCTGCCGTGGTCCATGCCCTGCGCGAACGCGGGCGGGGCGAGCGAGAGCAGGGCGGCGAGGGCGCCCGACGCGAGGGCAGGGACGATCTTCTTCATGGGGGTGCTCCTGAAAGGGGAATCGGACAGCCGCCGGCTCACTGGGCCACGACCTTGATCTTGCCGACCATGCCGGCCTCGTAGTGGCCGGGCAGCAGGCAGGCGAAGTCGAATTCGCCGGCGCGGTTGAACCGCCAGACGATCTCGCCGCGCTGGCCGGGGGCCACGTGCGACATGTAGGGCTCGTCGTGCTCCATGCCGGGGAACTTCTTCATCAGGGCCGCGTGCTCGTCGAGGTCCTTCTTGGTGCCCAGCACGAACTCGTGCATCACCTTGCCGGCGTTGTTGTGCACGAAACGGATGGTCTCCCCTTGGCGCACCTCGAGCCTGTCGGGCGTGAAGCGCATGGCATCGGTCATGCCGATCTCGATGGTGCGGGTCACGGCCTTGGCCTCGCCGGCGATGCCCCAGGGCTTCTGCTCCATCCTGACCGGCCCGGCGGGCTTGTGGTCTTCGTTGCCATGGGCAAACGCCAGGCCGGTGGTCGAGGCCAGGGAAAGCAGCAGGGCCGCGGTGCGAAACGTCATGAAAGGCTCCAGTGGTGTTGAACGGCAAACAGGGGACAAGAGGGCAGATCCGCCCAAGGGCTCAGTGGTGCTGGCCGTGCCCCGGCTTCACCACCGTGGCGTCGGCCTGACCCGGGGGCGTGGCCGCGCGCGGGGCCGCGGGCGTGGCGCCGGTCCATTCATGAGCGACGGTGCCCTGCGGAAACGGGTAGGGACCGGGGTCCTTGTAGTCGCCGGGCTTCTGGTCCTTGCGGACCTTGAACACGCTGAACATGCCGCCCATCTCGATGGGGCCGAACTGACCGGTGCCGGTCATCATGGGCGCGGTGTTGTCCGGGAGGGGCATCTGCATCTCGCCCATGTCGGCCATGCCGCGCTCGCCCATCACCATGTAGTCGGGCACCACGCGCTGCAGCTTGTTCACCAGGCCGCGGTGGTCCACGCCGATCATGGTGGGCACCGCGTGGCCCATGGCGTTCATGGTGTGGTGGCTCTTGTGGCAGTGGAAGGCCCAATCGCCTTCCTCGTCGGCGATCAGCTCGATCTGGCGCATCTGGCCCACGGCCACGTCGGTGGTCACCTCGTACCAGCGGGTGGCGGTCGGGGTGGGGCCGCCGTCGGTGCCGGTCACCTGGAACTCATGGCCGTGCAGGTGGATGGGGTGGTTGGTCATGGTGAGGTTGCCCACGCGGATGCGCACGCGGTCGTTCAAGCGCACGTTGAGCGTGTCGATGCCCGGGAAGATGCGGCTGTTCCAGCCCCAGATGTTGAAGTCGGTCATGGTGTTGACCTTGGGCGTTCGGCTGCCGGGCTCGACGTCGAAGGCGTTGAGCAGGAAGCAGAAGTCGCGGTCGACCTCGCTGATGTGCGGGTGCCTGGCCTTGGGGTGAGTGACCCAGAAGCCCATCATGCCCATGGCCATCTGCACCATCTCGTCGGCGTGCGGGTGGTACATGAAGGTGCCGGGCCGGCGGGCCTCGAACTCGTAGACGAAGGTCTTGCCCGCCGGAATGTGGGGCTGCGTGAGGCCACCCACACCATCCATGCCATTGGGCAGGCGCTGGCCGTGCCAGTGGATGGTGGTGTGCTCGGGCAGCTTGTTGGTGACGAAAATGCGCACGCGGTCGCCCTCGACGACTTCGATGGTCGGCCCCGGGCTCTGGCCGTTGTAGCCCCACATGTTGACCTTGAAGCCGGGCGACATCTCGCGCACCACGGGCTCGGCGACCAGGTGGAACTCCTTGACGCCGTTGTTCATGCGCCAGGGCAGGCTCCAGCCGTTGAGCGTGACCACGGGGTTGTAGGGGCGGCCGGTGTTGGGCACCAGCGGCGGTGCGGTGTCGACGGAGGTCTGGATGATGGGCTCGGGCAACGCGGCGAGCGCCGAGCGGGCAACGCCCAGGCCGGCCATGGTGGCGGCGGCGCCGGCGAAGAATTGACGACGGTTGTTCATGTTGCGCTTCAAGGGGGGGTCAATGACCGGCCGCGGAGGCATCGCCGGCGGCGGCGCCACCGGGCACGACGAAGGCCGTGGGTTCGCCGCCCTGCAGCACCCACATCAGGTCGGTGTCGGCGAGCCAGTAGTCGCGTACGGCGGCGATGGTCTCGCGCTGCGATTGCGCATGGGCCTGCACCTCGGTGAGCAGCTCCCACACGCTTTTGAGCATGCCGTTGTACTGCAGCACGCTTTCGTCCACGATCAGCTGGCGCTGGGCCATGACGTCGTCGCGCAGTCCGCGCGCCACGGCCAGGGTGGCGTCGCGCGAGGCGAGCGCCTGCCCGAAGTTGGCCTCGGCCTTCCACTGCTCCACGCGGGGCAACTGGGCTCTGAGGTCGGCCAGTCGGGCGCTCAGTTCAGCGGGGGACGGCGTTTGTCGGGGCAGGTCCGGCAGGGTGTCGGGCAGCGCCAGGCGTTCGTGCACGCCGTTGAGCTGGAGGGTGTGGAGCAAGGCGCGCTCCGACTGCCGCGCGGCCACGGCGGCCTGCTGCAGCGCGCGCCGTTCGGTGGCCAGGCCCAGCTCGACGCGGCTTTGCTGGTAGGCGCTCCAATTGCCCACCTTCACCATGCGCCGGCCCAGCTCGGCGGCGGCCTCTGCCGCCTCCAGCGAGGCGCGCTGCAGTCGCGCGGCCTGCCGGTCCGCCACCGCGCGCAGCCAGGCGCGGCGCGCCTCGGCGGCCACCTCGAAGACCTCGCCCACGCCGTCGATGCGGCGCTGGTGGCGCGCGTCCACCTCGTGCCAGCGGCCCTGGGCGATGCGCGCCACGTTGTCCTCGCCCAGCCGGGGCAGCAGCTTCTGCAGTTCCAGGTGCGGTCGCCAGGCCAGGCGCGTGGCCGCTTCCAGGGAGGGCACGGGGAAGCCAGCGGCGGCGGGGTCCGGGGCGTCTGTCGCCCCATGGGTCGCCTCCCACTTGAGCAGGTCCGCGTGCCCGCGCTGGAATTGCCCGACGGCCTCGTTGGCCGCCTTCCAGTCCGAAGACTGCTCGACCGCCGGCTGGGCGCTGGCCACGGCCGCCGTGGCCAGGACCACCACGGACACCAGAGCCCTGGGCCCGCGCTGGCTGAATGGATGCTTCACTCAACGACTCCTTTGATGGATGGGATCGGCGGGTGGATTCTTTGGCCCGGGCGGGAACAGCGGTCTGTCGACCCCATTACAGATTTGTCATGTTGGGGAATTTCGCGACCCGCATGGCACACTCGTTTCAACCCTGTCGACCATGAAGATTCTGATCGTTGAAGACGAGGCCCACACGGGCGAATACCTGCGCCAGGGCCTGCGCGAGGCGGGCTACTTCGTCGAACTCGCGCGCAACGGCGTCGACGGCCTGCACGAAGCCACCGAAGGCGGCTACGACCTGCTCATCCTGGATGTGATGCTGCCCGGCATCGATGGCTGGTCGCTGCTGCAATCGCTGCGCCGCAAGAACCCGCGCGTGCCGGTGCTCTTCCTCACGGCACGCGACAGCGTGGAAGACCGGGTCAAGGGCCTCGAGCTCGGCGCGGACGACTACCTCGTCAAGCCGTTCTCGTTCTCCGAGCTGCTGGCGCGCGTGAAGTCCATCCTGCGGCGCGGCGCGGCGGTGCAGGACGCCACCTCGCTGCAGGTGGCCGACCTCCACCTCGACCTGGTGCGCCGGCGCGTCACGCGCAAGGGCCAGCGCGTGGACCTCACCGCCAAGGAATTCGGCCTGCTGGAGCTGTTCATGCGCCGGCACGGCGAGGTGCTGCCGCGCACGCTCATCGCCTCCATGGTCTGGGACATCAACTTCGACAGCGACAGCAACGTGATCGACGTGGCCGTGCGCCGCCTGCGCGCCAAGATCGACGACGGCTTCGACCTGAAGCTGCTGCGGACCGTGCGCGGCATGGGCTACGTGCTCGAAGACCCCCATGAAGCGGCCTGAGGCGTCGGCGGTGTCGCTCACGTTTCGCCTGACGGCGCTGTTCGCGCTGGTGGTCGGCGCGGTGTTCTCGGGATTGGGCTATGTGGTCCACCGCGAAACGGCGGCGCACTTCGTCGAGCTGGACCAGGCGCTGCTGCGCGACAAGCTGACCCTGATCCGGGGCATCGCCGAGCGCAGCGCGGACCTGCCCGACCTGGCGGCCCGCCTCAACGCCGCCCTGCGTGGGCACGAAGGCCTGCTGCTGCGGATCGTCGCGGCCGACAACGAGATGGTTCGCCTCGGCGACGTCGAGCCGCCCGCGGCCTTGCGCGACGCGAGCGAGGGCCTGTCCTGGTCGGACGGCGACATGAGCTACTACGGCGAGTTCTTCACCCTGCCGCTGAGCTGGAGCAGGGACACCGACCTCCAGGTCTTCGCCGCCGTCGACACCCACCACCACCGCCACTTCCTGGCGCTGCTGCAGCGCAAGCTGCTGATCTGCATCCTGCTGGCCATCGCAGCGGGCACGCTGCTGGGTGCGGTGGCCGTGCGGCGCGGCCTCAAGCCCCTGCTGGCCATGAAGCACCGGGCCGAGCGCGTGAACGCCCAGGATTTCACCGAGCGCATGCCGGTGGCCAGCCTGCCGATCGAGATGCGCGGCCTGGCCGGCTCCATCAACGACATGCTCGACCGCCTGCAGCGCGACTTCGATCGCCTGAGCGCCTTCTCCACCGACCTGGCGCACGAGTTGAGGACACCGCTGAGCAACCTGCTGACCAATGCCCAGGTGACGCTGGCGGTGCCGCGCGGCGGCGACGAGTACCGCGCCAGCCTGGAAGTCATTTCGGAAGAGCTGCAGCGGCTGGCCAAGACCGTGTCCGACATGCTCTACCTGGCCAAGACGGAGAACGTGGCCAGCCTGCCGAGCGTGGAAGACGTGGACCTGTGCGCCGAAGCGCGTTCGCTGATCGATTTCTACGAGGCCGTGGCCGACGAGAAGGGCGTGCGCTTCAGCCTGAGCGGCGAGGCGAGGGTGCGCGGCGACCGGCTGATGGTGCGCCGCGCGATCGGCAACCTGCTGTCCAACGCCGTGCGCCACGCGCCGCCCGGGGACCAGGTTGACCTGCGGATGGTGCTCACCGAGCGCTGGGCGCAGCTGCGGGTGAGCAACACGGGCGAGCCGCTGTCGGCCGATCAGCGGCGGGCGATGTTCGACCGCTTCTTCCGCCTGAGCCAGGGGCGCCAGCGGCTGGAAGGCGAGGGCGTGGGGCTGGGCCTGCCCATCACCCGGGCCATCATGTCCAGCCACCGGGGCGAAGTGGATGTGCAGTGCGAGCACGGCCGCATCCACGTCACCCTGAGCTTTCCCCGGCAGGCCTGAGGGATGCCGATGCGGCGCTGGACCTCAGTTGGTGTGCCCCTTCTGCAGCAGGTGGTTCAGGCGAGCGACCTCGTTGCTGTTGGCCGTGATCGTGCGGCCGTCGGCCGTCTGCAGGGTTTCGCCCGCCTTCAGGTACACGGCGCGCCCGTACTGGTTTTCTCGGGCCATGCGGCCGTCTTCGAAAACGTAGAGGACTTCGCCGTTCTTCAGCGGGACCATTTCCTTGGCGGTGGCCCGGGCGGCATCACCCGCGAAGGCCGAAGCGGCGCTGAGGGACAGGGCGAGCACGAGGAAACGAGCGTTCATGGGGACTCCTTGGAGATTCCCGGTGCGCGGAGGCGGACCAGGGCACGGGGGTGCGCGGTGGAAGGTAAGCCCCGGGGCATGACGCGAGGGCGTCCGCGCCATGACGTTTGTGTCAGACGGATTGACCAGGAGAGGCCATGAACCACGACCACCACGGGCATGCGCATGGGCAGGCCGCGGCGCCGCAGGCGCCCGCGCCGGCCGGCACCGTCTACACCTGCCCCATGCACCCCGAGGTGCGCCAGGACCACCCCGGCACCTGCCCCATCTGCGGCATGACGCTGGAGCCGCTGATGCCCAGCCTGGAGGAGGGCAACCCCGAGCTGGACGACTTCCAGCGCCGCTTCTGGTGGACCCTGCCGCTCACGGTGGTCGTCACCGCGCTGGCCATGCTGGGCCACCGCTGGCTGGGCCTGGATATGGCGCTGCAGAGCTGGGTCGAACTGGTGCTCTCGCTGCCGGTAGTGCTGTGGGCGGGCGCGCCCTTTTTCCGGCGGGGCTGGTCGTCCATCGTCCAGCGCAGCCCCAACATGTGGACCCTGATCTCCCTGGGCACCGGTGCGGCCTTCGTCTACAGCCTGGTGGCCACCGTGGCGCCGGGGCTGTTCCCGGATTCGTTCCGGGCCATGGGCCGCGTCGGCGTGTACTACGAAGCGGCGGTGGTCATCATCTCGCTGACGCTGCTGGGCCAGGTGCTGGAGCTCAAGGCCCGCTCGCAGACCTCGGCAGCGATCAAGTCGCTGCTGGGGCTCAGCCCCAAGACCGCCCGCCGCATCCGGGCCGATGGGTCGGAGGAGGACATCCCCATCGAACACGTGCACGTGGGCGACCGGCTGCGCGTGCGTCCCGGCGAGAAGGTGCCGGTGGATGGTGTGGTGGTCGAAGGCCGCAGCGGCGTGGACGAGTCCATGCTCACTGGCGAGCCACTGCCCGTGACCAAGGGCGTGGGCGCGGCCCTGATCGGCGCCACCCTCAATACCAGCGGCGCGCTGGTGATGCGCGCCGAGAAGGTGGGCGCATCCACCGTGCTGTCGCAGATCGTGCAGATGGTGGCCCAGGCCCAGCGCTCCAAAGCACCGATGCAGAGCCTGGCCGACCACGTGGCGGGCCGCTTCGTGGTTGCGGTGGCCGCCATCGCCGTGCTGACCCTGCTGGCCTGGGGCGTCTTCGGTCCGGAGCCGCGCTGGACCTATGGCTTCATCAACGCCGTGGCTGTGCTCATCATCGCCTGCCCGTGTGCGCTGGGCCTGGCCACACCCATGTCCATCATGGTGGCCACGGGGCAGGGCGCCAAGCGCGGCGTGCTGTTCCGTGACGCCGCGGCCATCGAGAACCTGCGCAGGGTCGACACCCTCATCATCGACAAGACCGGCACGCTGACCGAAGGGAGGCCGGCCTTCGAGCAGGCCGTGCCGACCCCGGGGTACACGCCAGACGAGGTGCTGCAGCTGGCCGCCAGCCTGGACCAGGGCAGCGAACACCCGCTGGCCGACGCCATCGTCTCGGCGGCCCGCGCGCGCGGCCTGGCGCTGGACGCGCCGGAGCGCTTTGACTCAGGCTCCGGCATCGGTGTGACGGGGCGGGTGGGTGGGCGGGCGCTGGCGCTGGGCAACACGGCCTGGATGCAGGCGCAGGGCGTGGCCGTCGACGACCTGCTGCCGCACGCCGAGCCCTTGCGCGCGCAGGGCGCCAGCGTCATGTACCTGGGCGTGGACGGCCGCGCGGCGGGCCTGCTGGCCGTGTCCGATCCGGTGAAGGCGAGCACGCCGCAGGCCCTGGCCTCGCTGAAGGCCGCGGGGCTGCGCATCGTCATGGCCACGGGCGACGGACTGACCACGGCGCGCGCGGTGGGCGAGAAGCTGGGCATCGCCGAGGTGCACGGCGAGGTCACGCCGCAGGACAAACTGTCGTTGGTGGAGCGCCTGCAGCGCGAGGGACGGATCGTGGCCATGGCCGGCGACGGCATCAACGATGCGCCGGCCCTGGCGCGGGCCGACGTCGGCGTGGCCATGGGCACCGGCACGGACGTGGCGATGAACAGCGCCCAGCTCACCCTGGTGAAGGGCGACCTGCGCGGCATTGCCATCGCCACCGGTCTGTCGCACGCGACCGTGACCAACATGCGGCAGAACCTGATGTTCGCCTTCCTCTACAACGCCATCGGCATCCCGATCGCCGCCGGCCTGCTGTACCCCTTCACCGGCTGGCTGCTGTCGCCCATGATCGCGGCGCTGGCCATGAGCCTGAGCTCGGCCTCGGTGATTGCCAATGCGCTGCGGTTGGGCCGGGCGCGGTAGTTTCGTCAGCCCCACCTGGCTTGTGCGGCCTGCGCAGCTATTATTAACATAATATACATCGTGGAATCTAACGACGGAACCACGCTCATGGCTTCATCACAGAACGCCCAACGGTTCACCCGCCCCAGGGTTGGCCGCCGAACCTTGGAAAGGACACCGAATGGACGCCGACATCATCGAAGACTGTCTTCAGCGGGCCGCCGAGCTGTCCACGGTCTGGGCCGTGGTCCGCGAACAGAATGAGGATGGGGACGCCTGGATCGTCGTACTGGAAGACGAATCCCTGCTGGACGTTGAGCACGACCCCGAGAGTGGCCGCTTGGTGTTGCGCACGAAGCTGGGCCAGATCACCCAGGCCGACACCCGGGCCGTCTTCAACGACTTGCTCGTCCGCTGTGCCTCGGCTTTTGAGCTGCCACGGATCGGCATGGGCCCGGAGCACCGCTACGAATTGCTGGCGTCTTGGCCGATCGATCCGATGCAGATTGATGGGCTGACGGCGCTGCTCAATCGCGTCACCACACAGGCCCGGGCTTGGCGAGACATCGTGGCTCGGCCTTTGAACCTGGACGGCTCACCGCTGACCTGCGCTCAACCCCTGGATACGCTGGCCCTGAAGGCCTGAGTCCTTGCCATCGATTGGACCGATACATCATGTCCTGGAACAAAACATCCGTTGCGTCGACGGCGCCGCTTAACCAAATCGCGCAGACATTCAGCCTGAAGCAAAATTTCGCCGGCTCTCATCACCTGCGAGCAAAAACGAATAGCGAAGGCCAGACCGTTATTTATCAGAAGCATTTTTCCACCACCAAATTTCTGGCGATCTTGGGCAGCGCGGGCGCCAAAGCAACCATTCGCAAACAACGGCAATTGGCCAACCACCTTCTTTCGGAGACGGTGGGCAAAGAGTACGGCAGCGGCACGGTGGACAACATTCAACTGAGGGGCCACGCACCTCTGCGCGGCTATCAGGTGGAGGCCATGCAAGCGCATGCGGCCGTGGCGGCTGCTGTCGATCAGATGGGACTGCAGCAGAGCAATGCCGACAGGGACTTCATCGATCGCGTGAGCAAAATGGCGCGAGACCATGTCTATCAGCTGCCGCCTGAGGCAATGGCCGGACGGCGCCTCTATGAAGCCAAGCTATTCATCATTCGGACCATCGTCGACGATGGATTGAGTTTTCACTTCCGACATCAACCTGAGACGCTCAAGAAAAAGCTGTCCGAACTGAACAGTCTTTGCGGCTCATTGCAGTACTCGCCGTTTGCCAAAAGCCTGGATCTGACCGTGGCGGCGGGACTGTCGTCCCTCCTCAAGAGCGATGAAAACCCGGTCATTCACCAACTCGAGACGCATATCGCGATGGCCAGGCAGCGGCGTGGCGAAAGGGCTTGATTGAGCGACCGCCCCTCCCCCATCGCCATAAAAAAACCCAGTCCGCGGACTGGGTTTTTTCTGGGAGGGAGGGGATCACTCCTCCACGAAGGCCTCTTCCCTCTTCTTCTTCACCGCCGGCAGCAGCACGATCACCAGCAGCAGCAAGGCGGCGACCAGCAGCGAGGCGGAGATGGGCCGCGTGACGAACACGCCCCAGTCGCCACGGGAAATGAGCAGCGCGCGGCGCAGGTACTCCTCCATCATCGGGCCCAGGATCAGGCCCAGCAGCAGCGGCGCGGCCTCGCAACCGAGCTTGATGAAGATGTAGCCGATCAGGCCGAACAGCGCGACCATCCAGATGTCGAAGCTGTTGTTGTTGGTCGAGTACACACCCACGGCGCAGAACAGCACGATGGCCGGGTACAGCCAGCGGTAGGGCACGGTCAGCAGCTTGATCCACATGCCGATCAGGGGCAGGTTCAGGATGATCAGCATGGCGTTGCCGATCCACATCGAAGCGATCAGGCCCCAGAACAGGTCCGGGTTGCTGGTCATCACCTGCGGGCCAGGCTGGATGTTGTGGATGGTCATGGCACCCACCATCAGCGCCATCACGGCGTTGGGCGGAATGCCCAGGGTCAGCAGCGGGATGAAGGAGGTCTGCGAGCCGGCGTTGTTGGCCGATTCGGGCGCGGCCACGCCGCGGATGTTGCCCTGGCCGAAAGGCACTTCACCGGGCTTGAGCTTGGTCTTCTTCTCGATGGTATAGGCCGCGAAGGAGGACAGCAGCGCGCCGCCGCCCGGCAGGATGCCCAGCGCCGAACCCAGGGCCGTGCCCCGGACCATGGCCGGGAACATGCGCTTGAAGTCCTCGGCCGTGGGCATGATGCCCTTGACCTTGCCGACGAAGACCTCGCGCTCGGATTCGTCCTGCGACAGGTTGGAGATGATCTCGCCGTAGCCGAAGATGCCCATCGCGATCACCACGAAGCTCACACCGTCGGTGAGCTCGGGCACGTCGAACGAGAAGCGCGCCACGCCGGAGTTGATGTCGGTGCCGATCAGGCCGATCAGCAGGCCCAGCACGATCATGGCCAGCGCCTTGACCAGCGAGCCCGAGGCCAGCACCACCGCGCCGATCAGGCCCAGCACCATGAGCGAGAAGTACTCGGCCGGGCCGAAGCTCAGGGCGATTTCGGTGAGCGGCGGCGCGAAGCCCGCCAGCACCAGGGTGCCCACGCAACCGGCGAAGAACGAGCCGATGCCGGCGGCCGCCAGGGCGGGCCCTGCCCTGCCCTTGCGCGCCATCTGGTAGCCATCCAGCACGGTCACCACCGAGGATGACTCACCCGGCAGGTTGACCAGGATGGCGGTGGTGGAGCCGCCGTACTGCGCGCCGTAGTAGATGCCGGCCAGCATGATCAGCGCCGACACCGGCTCCAGGCCGTAGGTGACGGGCAGCAGCATGGCGATGGTGGCCACCGGGCCCAGGCCCGGCAGCACGCCGATGAGCGTGCCCAGCAGGCAGCCGACGAAGGCGTACAGCAGGTTCTGCCCGGTGAAGGCAACGCTGAAGCCCAGTGAGAGGTGTTCGAACAGTTCCATGGTGTTGTTGTCTCCGTGATCAGTGGCCCAGGAACCACGGCAGAACCGGGAACTGCAGATTGAGGGCGTAGACGAAAGCGCCGTAGCTGCCCACCGCAAGCACGGTGGCCAGCACGATCGATTCCTTGACCTTGTGGTTGGGGCGCGCGTAACCCGCGACGATGACCAGCGCGTAGATCGCCACGATCAGGCCGAAGGGCGGCAGGCCGATCGAGGGCAGGCCCACCAGCAGCACGCCGAAGACCAGGTTGGCCAGCAGGATGAACACCAGCGGCCGCCAGGCGAAGGAGCCGATCGCGCCGTCGTCGCCGCCCTTGGGACGGCCAAACGACTGCACGGTCACCAGAAGCCCCAGCAGGGCCAGCACGATGCCCAGCAACAGGGGGAAGTAGCCCGGCCCCATGCGGGCCGCGCTGCCGATATCGAAGTTGGTGGCGCCCACCGCGAAGGCAATGCCCACGGCGGTGAACATGAGGCCGGACACGAAGTCCTTCTGGCTCGTTGGTTTCACGACGTCTGTCTCCTCGGGATGCAAAAAAAAGCTTGCGCATTGTCTGCGCATGGCCGCCCCATAGGCATGTGGGATACACCTATGGCTGACGCCAGCCTGACTGGCCGGCGGTTTTACCAGCGACCGGTCGGCTGTTTGGCGCGGATGGCCGCAGCGATGGCCTCGGCGGTGTCGCCCCGCCCCGCCCGACGGGCGAAGTCGATGGCGCTCAGGCCCTGCTCGTTCTTCAACAGGGGATCGGCGCCCGAATCCAGCAACAAGCGCACCACCTGAGGGTGGCCATAGAGCGCGGCCATCATCAACGGCGTGCTGCCATTGGGCGACTGGGCGTCGATGTAGGCGTGGTGCTCCAGCAGCAGGTGCACCATGGGCACGGCGCGCTCGCTGGGGTGGGTAGCGGCGTAGTGCAAGGGCGCCCAGCCGGGCTTGTTCACCTCGGCCTGGCGCTCGATGAGGCGGCGCGCCAGGTCCAGCTTGCCCTTGAGCGCGGCCATCATCAGCGGCGACTCGTCCTTGGCGTTGCGGACCTCCACCTTCAGTTCGGGCCGGCTGAGCAGGTACGCCGCGGCGCGGTCGGACTCGTCCCGCAGCGCCAGGTACAGCGGGTGCTGGCCGTTGGGGTCCAGCGTATTGAGGTCGAAGCCGCGCGCAGCGAGGCTGGCCAGGGTGTCCGGGTCGTTGCGCTTGATCGCGGTGAAGAAGTCGTCGTACGAACTGGCCCAGGCAGCGGGACTGAGAACAAGCAAGGCCATTAGACCTTTTAAAACAAAGCGCTTTTTCATTTTTCTCAAGTAATTTCTGGGATTCAGGGCGCCGTGACGCGGTCGAACAGGCGCTCGAAATTGCGGCCGGTGGCCTCGGCCACGGCCTCCACGGGCAGGCCTTTGAGCTCAGCCACCTGCGCCGCCACGTGCGGCACCAGGGCCGGCGTGTTCACCTTGCCGCGGTGCGGCACGGGGGCCAGGTAGGGGCTGTCGGTTTCGATCAGCAGGCGCTCCAGCGGCACCAGGCGCGCGGTCTCGCGCAGGTCGGCGGCGTTGCGGAAGGTCAGGATGCCCGAGAAGGAGATGTAGAAATCCAGGTCCAGCGCGGCGCGGGCGACCTCGGCGGTTTCCGTGAAGCAGTGGAACACGCCCCGGGCCGGGGCGCGCCCGTCGCCAGGGCCAAAACCGCCCTCCTCGCGCAGGATGTCCAGCGTGTCGTCTGACGCGCTGCGGGTGTGGATCACCAGCGGCAGCCCGGTCTGGCGCGCGGCGCGGATGTGCACGCGAAAGCGCTCGCGCTGCCACTCCATGTCGGCCAGGGTCCGCTGCCCCAGGCGGTAGTAGTCCAGGCCGGTCTCGCCGATGCCCACCACCTTGGGCCGCGCCGCGCCATCCAGCAGGTCCTGCAGGGAGGGTTCGCGCACGCCTTCGTTGTCGGGGTGCACGCCCACCGTGGCCCAGAGGTGGGCGTGGTCGCGCGCCAGGGCATGGACCTCGTCGAACTCTTCCATCGTGGTGCAGATGCACAGGGCGCGACCGACCTGGGCGGCCGCCATGGCGTCCAGGATGGCGGGGAGCTGCTCGCGCAGCTCAGGGAAATTCAGGTGGCAATGCGAGTCGGTGAACATCTGCCAATGATCCCCCAAAAACACAGCGCCTCACGGCCGGTGGCGGCGAGGCGCTGGGGGAGCGGGCCCGGCTCAGAGCGTCTGCGTCTGACGATCGGAGTTCACATTGGCGCCCAGCACCTCCTCGATCTTGAGCTTGAGCTGCTTCGATTTTTCATCCGCCGGGAAGCGGATGCCCACGCCTTGGGTGCGCCCGCCCTGGGCCTTGGCCGGCGTGACCCAGGCCACCTTGCCGGCCACCGGGTAGCGCTGCGGGTCGTCGGGCAGGCTCAGCAGGACGTAGACGTCATCGCCCAACCGGTACTCGCGCGACGAAGGAATGAAGATGCCGCCATCGGCGAACAAGGGAATGTAGGCGGCGTACAGCGCGGCCTTCTCCTTGATCGAGAGCTGGATCACGCTGGGCCGCGCTGCGGCGCCGGCGGTGGCTGGGTTGGTGCTCATGCGGTGGAGTTTACGGGCAAGGGCCGGGTCGAAAGGTCGATAACAGAGCGCGGCGGTCGTGCAGTTTTCAGCGCGGCGCCATGGCCGGTCGCCGCTCAGCGACGAGCGGTCGCCAGGGCCTGACGCGCCCGCGCGGCCCAGGCCTCCTGCAGCAAGCCGGCCTGATAAGGGTGCTCCACGCTGCGGGCCGCCTGCGCGAGTTCGTCGGACCAGCGCGCCAGCACGCGCCAGGGCGGCGGCGGCGGCAGTTGCTCGGCCGGGAAGAAGCGCGGCGCGGCGCCGGCCGCGCGCGCCATGAGGTCGTGGCAGAGCTTTTGCAGCACGTCGAGCTGGGCCGCGGGCGTCTGCTCGCCCAGCACCTTCCAGTCGCCGCGCGCCAGGGCCTGCGGCAGGCCGGCCCATTGCTCGGGCGTGAAACCACGCCGCGACAGCGCCAAGGCCTCGTCGGGCCGGCCACCGGACGCGCGCCACCACGCCTCGGCGGCGGTCGGCGTCACCTCGCCGGTGGCCTGCAGCCAGGGCAAGGCCTCCGCCTCGGCGGGCCATTGCAGGGTGTGCGTCTGGCAGCGGCTGCGGATGGTGGGCAGCAGCAGGTGCGCGGCCTCGGTGGCCAGCACGAAGCGCACGCTGGGGCTGGGCTCTTCCAGGGTCTTGAGCAGGGTGTTGGCGGCCTCGACGTTGAGCCGCTCGGCCGGGTAGACCAGCACCACCTGGGTGCCGCCGCGCGCACTGGTGGTCTGGGTGAAGGCCACGGCCTGGCGCGCGGCCTCCACGCGAATGGCTTTGCTGGGCTTGCGTTTCTTGTCGTCGAGCTCGCGCTGGGTGGACTCGTCCAGCGGCCAGCCCAGCTCCAGGCTCAGGGTTTCGGGCAGCAGCGCGCACAGGTCGGCGTGGGTGCGCACGTCGATGGCGTGGCAGCTCGGACACTGTCCGCAGGCGCCGTGCGGCTGGGGCCGCTCGCATAACCAGGCGCGGGCCAGGGCCAGGCCCAGCTCGTACTGGCCCAGGCCGGACGGCCCGGACAGCAGCACCGCGTGGGCGCGCCAGCCCAGCAGGGTGCGCAGCTGGCGTTGCAGCCAGGGGGCCAGGGCGGTATCGCTCATGCGGTCCGGCGCAGGGCCGCCCCAGGCGGGATCAGCCCCCTCGGGGGGCAGCGACCTGCGCAGCGATGGAGCGTGGAGGTCTTCATGCGGGGGGCAGCCAACCGCGCCGCTGGAAGGCATCGCGCACGATCGCCGCCACACGCTCGCGCGGCTGGTTGGCGTCGATGCGCACGAAACGCGCGGGCTCGGCCTGGGCGCGCGCGGCATAGCCCGCGCTGACGCGCTCGAAGAAGGCCTGGGGCTGGGACTCGAAGCGATCGGGCAGGCGGGCACCGGCCAGGCGCTCGGCCGCCACGGCGGCCGGCAGGTCGAACCACAGGGTGAGGTCGGGCTGGCGCAGGCCGCCCTGCTCGCGCGCCTGCACCCAGCGTTCCAGCTGGCCCAACACGGCCAGGTCGAAGCCGCGCCCATGGCCCTGGTAGGCGAAGGTGGCGTCGGTGAAACGGTCGCACAGCACCACCTCGCCGCGCGCCAGGGCGGGTTCGATGACCTGGCGCAGGTGGTCGCGCCGCGCGGCGAACATCAGCAGCGACTCGCTCAGCGGGTCCATGGCGTCGTTTAGCACCAGGGTGCGCAGCTTCTCGGCCAAGGGTGTGCCGCCCGGCTCGCGCGTGAGCACGACGCGCCGGCCGGCGGCGTCGAAGGCCTTGGCGAGCATGTCGATGTGCGTGGACTTGCCGGCACCGTCGATGCCCTCGAAGCTGATGAAAAGACCGGTGGAAGCGTGGGACATCAGCGGCGCAGGATGAAGCGCCGCACGGCGGCGTTGTGCTCGTCCAGCGTGGCGCTGAACTGGCTGGAGCCGTCGCCGCGCGAGACGAAGTACATGGCGTTGGTGCGCGCGGGCCGCACCGCGGCCATCAGCGAGGCCTCTCCCGGCAGCGCGATGGGCGTGGGCGGCAGGCCGGCGCGCGTGTAGGTGTTGTAGGGTGAATCGGTGTCCAGGTGCTGGCGGCGCAGGTTGCCGTTGAACGCATTGCCCAGGCCGTAGATGACGCTCGGATCGGTCTGCAGGCGCATGCCGATGCGCAGCCGGTTGCTGAACACGCCGGCGATGCGGTCCCGATCGGCTGGCATGCCGGTTTCCTTCTCGATGATGCTGGCCAGGATCAGCGCCTGCTCGGGCGACTGCAGCGGCCCGTTCGGATCGCGCTGGGCCCAGGCCTGGGCCAGTCGCTCGTCCATGGCGCGCGCGGCCTGGCGCAGCACGGCGGACACCGGCGTGTGCTTGGCGACGCGGTAGGTGTCGGGGAAGAAGCGGCCCTCGGGGTGCACCCCGGGCCGGCCGATGCGCTCCATCACCTGGGCCAGGTTCAGGCCTTCCAGGTCCTGGCGCAGATCGGGCGAACGGCGCAGGGCATCGATGGCCTGGCTGGAGGTCCAGCCCTCGACGATCAGCGCATGGGTCATGGCCTGCTCGCCGCGCACCAGCTTGCCCAGCAGGCTGCGCGGCGTGGTGCCGGGAGCGATCTCGTACACGCCGGCCTTGATGTCGCGCGACTCGCCCGAGAGGCGGAACCAGGCGTACAGCAGCTCGGCCGACGCGTTTACCCCGGCGGCTTCGATGCGGTTGGCCGCCGCGCGCGCGGAACTGCCCGCCGGGATCTCGAACTCGAGCGGCGCACTGTCGCTGACCGTGGCCGGCAGGCTCAGGGGATGGTGGACCCACCAGTGGGCCGCCATGGTGGCCAGGCCCAGGAGCAACAGGGGGTAAACCACCAAATACTTGAACAGGCGCATGAAGGCGTGCTGGAGACAGGGAGAACGCGCCGGGCGGCGACGGCGCGACAGACGGGCCATGATAATTCAGCGCGCATGTCCCAGCCCTCCCCCCTCATCCCCCTGAACGGCGTGGCCCCGCTCGGCTCGCTCGGCGTCATCGCCGCCGAGGGCGACGAAGCCGCCGCCTTCCTCCACAGCCAGCTCACGCAGGATTTCGCCCTGCTCGGCGTCAGCGAGGCCCGCCTGGCGGCCCTGTGCACCGCCAAGGGCCGCATGCTGGCCAGCTTCATCGCCTTCAAGCGCGCGCACGACCGCATCCTGCTGGTCTGCCGCCGCGACCTGCTGCCACCCACGCTCAAGCGCCTGCAGATGTTCGTGCTGCGCGCCAAAGTGAAGCTGCGCGATGCCAGCGACGGGTTCGCGCTGCACGGCCTGGCCGGCCAGGCCGTGCCCGCCGGACTCGGCGCCGCGCCCTGGACCCATCTGGCCGACGGCGACACCAGCGCGGTCCGCCTGTACCCCGGCGCCGGCGCGCCGCGCGCCCTGTGGGTGGGGCCGGCCGGGACCGCGCCAGCCGGCGCGGCGCTCAGCGAGGCCCAATGGGACTGGCTGGAAGTGATGAGCGGCGTGGCCACCCTCGGCCAAGCCGTGGTCGAGGCCTTCGTGCCGCAAATGCTCAACTACGAATCCGTTGGCGGCGTGAACTTCAAGAAGGGCTGCTACCCGGGCCAGGAGGTCGTGGCGCGCAGCCAGTTCCGCGGCACGCTCAAGCGCCGCGCCTACCTGGTGCAGGCCGACGCGCCGCTGCAGTCGGGCCAGGACGTCTTCCACGCCAGCGACGCCGAACAGCCCACGGGCACCGTCGTGCAGGCCGCGCCGAACCCACAAGGTGGCTGGAACGCCATCGTGTCCATGCAGACGGGCTCCGCCGACGGCGCACCGCTGCGCGCGGGCGAGGCCAAGCTGCAGCTCCTGCCCCTGCCCTACCCCCTGCTGGAAGACATCTAGGCATGTGCCTGATCGCCTTCGCGATCGATGCCGCGCCCGGCGTGCCCCTGCTGGTGGCGGCCAACCGCGACGAGTACTGGGCACGGCCCACGGCCGCCCTGCACCGCTGGGCCCTGGACGACGGCACCCCGGTCATCGGCGGACGCGACCTGCGAGAGGGTGGCACCTGGCTCGGCCTGAGCCCGGCAGGGCGCATCGCCTGGCTCACCAACGTGCGCCAGCCCGGCGCCGAGCGGCGCGGCCGCAGCCGCGGCGAACTGGTGGCGCGCTGGCTGCAGAGCGGTGCCGACAGCACCGGCTTCATCGACACCCTGGACCCCGCCGCCTACGCCGGCTTCAACCTCGTGGTGGGTGATCTGCGGCGCGGCGAGTGGGCCTGGATCGGCAACCGCCACCCCGACGCGCCCCACGCCGAGCAAGCGCCCGAGCGCCACTGGCGGGCCATCGGCCCGGGCGTGCACACCTTGTCCAACGCCACCTTGAACACCCCCTGGCCCAAGGCGCGCCGGCTCGCCCAGGCCCTGGGCGAGGCCCTGCACGCCGGCGACGAAACGCCCCCACCGCTGGGTGGTGCGCTCATCGACACCACGCTCGCGTCCGACGCTGAACTGCCGCGCACCGGCGTGCCCGACGCCGTGGAGCGCGTGCTGTCCAGCCCCTTCGTCCATTGGCCGGACCACGCCTATGGCACGCGTTGCTCCACCGTCCTGCGCTGGGGTGCCGACGGCGAACTGCGCATCGACGAATGGACCCACGACGGCGCCTCGGCCACGCCCGCGCTGAGCGAGCGGGCGCACCGGCGCGAGCGGATCAGAGTGTCTTGACCATGGTCTGGTGCGGGATGCCGGCTTCCTCGAACGCCTCGCCCAAGGGCGCAAAGCCCAGTCGCGCGTAGAAGCCCACGGCGCTGCGCTGCGCGTGCAGCTGCACCTCGCGGTCGCCCCGCGCGCGCGCCGCGTCCATCAGCGCGAAGAGCACGCGCCGGCCCAGGCTGCCGCCGCGCAGCACGCGGTGCACGGCCATGCGGCCGATCTTCGACACACCGGGTGCATCGCCGCGCAGCAGCCGGCCCGTGGCCACCACGCGGCCCAGGCGGTTGCGCGCCACGGCGTGCACCGCGTCCGCGTCGGCCGCGTCCATTTCCAGCTCGAGCGGAATGCCCTGCTCGCGCACGAAGACCTCGGCTCGCAGCTGGCTCGCGCCGTCGCCGAGCTCGGCCCAACCGCCCACGCGCAGGTCCACCATGTCCTCGCCCGCCTCGTGGCCCAGCAGGATGGCGCGCAGCGAATCGGGCACGGGCCGCGAACGCTGCGTGGCCGGGTCGGCGAAGACGTAGACGATCTCGCCCGTGATGAGGTGTTCGTCGCCGCGGAAGATCGCGCCCGTGAAGGCCATGGAACTGGTGCCCACGCGGCCGCATTTCATGGCCACGTCGATCTGCTCGTCCGCGCGCGCCGAGGCGTGGTACTCCACCGTGGCCTTCACCACATACAGATCGCCCGCCAGCGAGTGCATCGACTCTTCGTACGGCAGCGCCAGCGCGCGCCAGTAGTCGCTGATGGCAGTGTCGAAGTACATCAGGTAATGCGCGTTGAACACGATCTTCTGCATGTCCACCTCGGCCCAGCGCACGCGCAGGCGGTGGAAAAAGCGGAAATCGTCCCGTGTCAGTCGGCCCATGTCAGTCGTCTCCAAAAGCGGTTTTCAAAGCGTTCGCGGCGTGCCGGTGGGCGGTGCGCGCCTCGGGAATGGCGCGGCCGAACTGCACGAAGTTGTGCACCACGCCCGCGTAGATGTCCAAGTCGACCGGCACACCAGCCAGGCGCAGCCGGTCGCAGAAGGCCAGTCCCTCGTCGACCAGCGGATCGCACTCGGCCAGGCCCATCCACACCGGGGCCACGCCGTCCAGGTCCTTCGGCTCGCCATGCCCGTCACGTCCGTCCAGCGGGGCGAAGCGCCAATCGTCGCGGTCGGCCGGGGTGCGCAGGTAGTGGCCAAAGAAATAGCGGATGGTCGGCTCGTCCAGGATGAAGCCTTGCGCGTAGGTGTGGTGCGAGGGCGTGTCCTGGTGGCCCGCGCAGCCCGGATAGAAGAGCAGTTGCAGCGCCAATGGCCAGCCCGCATCGCGCGCCTGCAGCGCGGTCACGATGGCCAGGGTGCCGCCCGCGCTGTCGCCTCCCACGGCGATGCGCCCGGCGTCCAGCCCCAGGGCGCCCGCCCGGCCGCGCAGCCAGGCCAGGCTGTCCCAGGCGTCGTTCACCGCGACGGGGAACTTGTGCTCGGGCGCGAGCCGGTAGTCCACCGACAACACCGCGCAGCCCGCCTGGTGCGCCAACGCGCGGCACAAGGGCTCGTGCGTGGCCACGCTGCCGATGGTGAAACCGCCGCCATGGAAATACAGCAGCACCGGCAGGCCATCCGCCTCGCTCGGTGCGAACAGCCGCGCGGGCAGCTCGGCGCCGTCGCGCGTGGGAATGCGCAGGTCCTGCACGCGGGCGATCGCCGGTGGTGACATCTCGAGCACGCCGGCGCCAGCGGCATAGGCCTGGCGCGCCTGCTCGGGCGTGAGCGCGTGGAACGGCGGATGGCCGGCGCGCGCGATGCGGTCGATCACGCCGCGCATCGCCGGCGTCAAGCGCGAGCGCGGGTTCGAAGGGTGGGACATGGGTGGGCTTGTCGGCTCGGCGACCGCGCTGGCGCATCGCGTCCGTATAGTTTTCGCTTCCCCGAACCATAACCGGAGACAGACGTGGCCCAGATCCTCTACGTGACAAACATCCTCATCGACTACGGGGCCTTGTCGCAGTTGCCCGCCGAGTGCGAGCGCGTGGGCATGCGCCGTCCGCTGGTCGTCACCGACGCCGGCGTGCGCGCCGCCGGCCTGCTCGACAGACTGCAGGCCGCGCTGCAGGGCACGCCCGCCGCGGTGTTCGACCAGACCCCTTCCAATCCCACCGAGGCCGCGGTCCGGGCCGCGGTCGAGATCTACCGCCGCGAACGCTGCGATGGCCTGATCGCGCTCGGCGGCGGCAGCGCCATCGACTGCGCGAAAGGCGTGGCCATTGCCGCCGCGCACGAAGGGCCGCTCAAAACCTACGCCACCATCGAAGGCGGCTCGCCCAAGATCGGCGCCGCCGTGCCCCCCCTGATCGCCGTGCCCACCACCGCCGGCACCGGCAGCGAGGTCGCGCGCGGTGCCATCCTCATCGTCGACGACGGCCGCAAGCTGGGTTTTCACAGCTGGCACCTCGTCCCCCGCACCGCGCTGCTCGACCCCGAACTCACCCTGGGTCTGCCGCCCCTGCTCACCGCCGCCACCGGCATGGACGCCATCGCGCATTGCATGGAAACCTTCATGAGCGCGGCCTTCAACCCGCCGGCCGACGGCATTGCGCTCGATGGCCTGCGCCGCGGCTGGGCCCACATCGAACGCGCCACCCGCGACGGCAGTGACCGCGAAGCCCGCCTGCACATGATGAGCGCCAGCATGCAAGGCGCCATGGCCTTCCAGAAGGGCCTGGGCTGCGTGCACAGCCTCAGCCACAGCCTGGGCGGCATCAACCCGCGCCTGCACCACGGCACACTCAACGCCGTCTTTCTGCCCGCCGTGATCCGCTTCAATGCCGAGGCCGACAGCATGCGGCGCGAGCAGCGCCTGGACCGCATGGCCCAGGCCATGGGCCTGGCCGCCGGCGCCGAAGTGCCCCAGGCCGTGGCCGGCATGAGCGCGCGGCTGGGCCTGCCCAATGGCCTCGCCGCCATGGGCGTGGACCGCTCGCTGTTCGATCGGGTGATCGAAGGCGCCCTGGCCGACCATTGCCACAAGACCAATCCCCGGCTGGCCTCGCCGCAGGACTACCGCGCCATGCTCGAAGCGTCGCTAACGGTCTGATTGGCAGGATGGTCGGTCGACTTATTTCCTAGCCCTTTTGTATTCTCAATTACGGAAAAATGACGACTTTTGGAGTGCTGTAATCGGCTTTTCAGGTGAGGAAAAGCCAAAATGCGAAAGCACAGCGCAGTGGGGCGCGTCAGGGCTGCCCCGGTTTCGCTTGTCCAGTTCACAGGCGCCCCGGCCGCCCCTCCGCCGGTCGGCCACCCCTCCGGAGGCGACGAATTCACCTTCGGACCGTTCGTGCTGCGTTCCGACCACCGGGAACTGACCTGCGACGGCGTGCTGCGCCCCCTTGAGCGGCGTGCCTTCGACCTGTTGCTCTACTTGCTCAAGAACCATGGCCGGGTGGTCGCCAAGGAAGAGCTGTTGGAACAGGTCTGGCAGCGCCGCTGTGTGACCGACTCCGTCATCGCCCAGGCCGTGCTCAAGGTGCGCAAAGCCCTGAGCGACGCGCCTGGTTTCGAGTGCCCTGTGCACACCGTGCATCGGGTGGGCTACCGCGTGGTGGGCGAAGTGCGGCACCGCCGCGTGGCCCCCGGTCACACTTCGCGGGGCGCCGCCCTGCTGGCGGTGCGCTGGCCACTCACCCGCCTGGACGATGAACTGGATCTGCCCACCTGGATGCCCGTCGCCCTGGCGGGCTTCGGCGTGTTGTCGCTGCAAGCGCATGGGGTGCAGCCGCTGGACACCGACCAAACCACCACCGTGGTCGACGACGCCGTGCGCGCGCAAAGCCGCCTGCGGTTGACGGACGCCCGGGACAAGGACGCAGCGCCGGCGACCGAGGCGGAGACGGTTCGTCCGGCGTTCACCATGGACATCGAGATTTCGGCCCCCGACTGGCGCACGCGCGTCAGCGCAAGCGCCGATTCGCCATTCAAAGCGGCCTGGCAAGCCGCCGGGTCAGCCGCCCTGGCCATGCGCCTGCGCCAGATCCTGCTGTCCACCTCGCCGGGCGAGGTGGAGCGCCGCTGGGAGCGGCTGGCCGCCTTGGTTGGCCACCCACCACCGCTGATGGGGCCCGCCAGCCTCCACCTGCCCGCGCTGTGGTGCCGGTCGCTGGTCGAGCGCGGCCTGGACGCCGAGGCCGACATCCTCATGGAAAGCGCTTGGCGTGGTGACCCGCGCACACCTCAGGAAGCCTTGGAGCTGCGGCGGCGGGCCTCCCGCTCGAACGCCCCTCACCACGAAGGCTGGGCGGACCTGTGCCTGGCTGTGTACGAATGGACCGCTGGCGACTCGCGCCGCGTGGCCCATCTGGTGGACCGTGCCTTGACCCACTTCGATCACGTCGCCACCACGCCTCAAGCGGTGCGGGCCGGGGCGACGGCCGAACACCTGATGGCGGTGGTGGGGGCCGACTGGGCGCCGCCCGCGTGGTGGCGCAGCCTGCGCGACGCGCCCGCGGTGGACGGCTCGGCAGGCATCCGCCGCTGGCACCGCCTGGCCAACCTGCACCGGCAGATCACGCGCGAGACGTCCGGCGGGCCGGCCTTCCACCGCAGCAGCGAAGCCGGCAGCAACGTCTCGCCGGGCTGCGAAGGCCTGCAAGCCCTGTTGCATGCCCTCTCCGGCCTGACACGGCATGCCGATGGCGACCTCGACACCGCCTTGAGCGAGTGTTCGCGCGCCCAGGAGCTCGCCGAGCGCTCGCCCTGGCTCACGCCCCGGATCCTGTGCCGGCTCGCGCTGGGCGACCTGGCCGCTCGGCTGGGTGACGAAGCGCGCCTCGGCGCCTGCCTGCAAGGCTTCGATGCCCTCCCCCTCACCGGCCTGACCCGCTGGAATGCCACACGGGACTGGCTGTTGGCGCGGCGCCTGCGGCTGAACGGCTTGCCCCATGAAGCGTGGCGACTGGTGGAGAAAGCCCTGCCGGTGCTGTCGCACTGCAGCCTGTGGTTTCGTGACGAGGCCTGGCTCTTTGCCATCGACATCGCCTGGCAAACGCGCTCGCGCACGGCACTGCAGGGTTTGCGCGAAACACTGGGGGGCCACACGCGGCGCGACAACCGCAGCATCACCGCCATCGTGCTGGCCACCGACGCCACCATCGCCCTGCTCGACAACGATGTCGCCCACGCGCACCAACTCATCCTGCGTGCCTGGCAAACCGCGCCTTCGTCGGGCGCCAAGCGCCAGCTCGCCATGGCGGCCGCCACCGCCATGCTGTGGCGCCGGCCGGCCTCGTCTCAAACCCTTGATCAGGCCCTCCTGCAGGCCGGTGCCTGGCTGCAGCGCTCGGCGAGCGGCCTTCGCCTGAGCCAACTGCACCGCCGGCCACACAGCGTGCCAATCACGGTGCAGGCCCCGTCGTTCTATCGGGTGACGGAACCCGCCGAAGACAACACCGGCTGGCTCTGGGCACCCTGAACGCTGGCAGGCCGCACCGGACCCGCCCCGCCCTCAACGGATCCTTCGGCCCCGGTCGGCGCTGCGGCCATGGGAATGGGCGAACCGATATGGGTCAGACCGCGTTCTCGCGCCAGCGTGACCTGGCGTTGGCGCTCGGCCAGGCGCTCCCGGTCCGCGTCACCGCGCTGGGCGTGGCAATGGGGGCAGCTCACCCCTTCCTCGTAGAGCGGCGAGGCGCGGTCGGTCTCGTCGAGCGGCCATCGGCAGGAGCGACACAGCGCGTGCCCGCCAGGCTTCAAACCATGGCCCACACTCACCCGCTCATCGAACACAAAACACTCGCCGCGCCAGCGGCTCTCGGCCTCAGGCACGGTTTCCAGGTACTTCAGGATGCCCCCCTGCAGGTGGTACACCTCCTCAAACCCTTGCTGGCGCAATAGGGCCGTGGACTTCTCGCAGCGGATGCCACCGGTGCAGAACATGGCCACGCGCGGCTTTGCCGGGCCTTGCAGCGCCGGCTGGTTCGCCAGCCAGGCGGGCAGCTCCGTGAAGGCGCCGATACCCGGGTCGATCGCCCCCTCAAAGCTGCCGATCTTGACCTCGTAGTGATTGCGCGTGTCGATCAGCAGCACGTCCGGCTGGGCGATCAGGGCGTTCCAGTCCTCGGGCTTCACGTAACGGCCGGCGTGCTCTTGCGGCCGCAAGCCAGGCACGCGCAGGGTCACGATTTCGCGCTTGAGCCGCACCTTGAGGCGGTGAAACGGCGGCCGCTCGGACCAGGAGACTTTGTGCTCCAGGTCGCTCAGGCGCGGATCGCGCCGCAGCCAGGCCAGCACCGCCTGCACGCCCGCCTCAGGCCCCGCGATGGTGCCGTTGATGCCCTCGGCCGCCAGGAGCAGCGTGCCCTTGACCTGATGCGCCCGGCACAGCGCGATGAGCGGTTCACGCCAATCGGCGTGGTCGGGCAGGTCGACGAACTTGTAGAGCGCGGCGGTGAGGTACGGTGCAGTCACCCAGGGATTATCCCGCGCGGCCTCGCGGGGCTCACAGCGGTTCGACCCGGCGGACGTCGGGCCGGGCCAGCCACTCCCCCAGTTCTTCCGCCAGCTGCCGCGCCGCCTTCACGGCCGCGCCCCAGGCCCTGACGCGCGCGGCCAGGTCCTGCCCGTAGCGCCCGAAGTCGCTGCGATCGGGCAGCTTGCCGCCCGGCAGGGCCTGCCTCACCCAGTCGGGGTCGGGCGCCACCACCAGCATGTGGTCCAGCGCGGGGCTGCTTCGGTGGCGGCGCTTCCAGGCCTTGTCCAGCCAGCCCGGCACCACCGCCCGCTGGAAGTGCGGATACAGCACGATGGGCGCGGCGGCGTCGTGCCGGTAGTGCAGGTGCAGGTGGTAATCGGTGATGCCACCGTCCCAGTACGGCCCGTGCGGCGCGCCCGGAATATCCACCACCGGGCGCAGCACGAAGGGAATGGAGCAGCTGGCCTGCAGGGCCTGCATGAAGTTGTGCGGTCCCATCGGGATCTGGCGCGTGCGCAGATCGTGGGTGGCGAAGGGCAAGGCGCTGGTGGTGCCGGCCGCCACGTCCGGCCCCGAGAACACCACCCGCTCCAGCCACTGGCCGAGCGCCGGGCGGCGCACGGCATTGGCCGCATAGGCGCTCAGGTAACCCAAGGGCGTGCGCCAGCGCCCGTCGTGCGCGAGCAGTCGCCGCCCGCGCGAGGTGACGACGTGCAGCCGCCAGCGCGGGTGCTGCAGCACGGGCTCGACGCGCCCGCCGTAGAAGGATTGAAGATTGAGCGAGAACTGTTCGCTCACCTGCTGTGCCGTGGGCCGGCGCTGGCCGGGCGGCAGTTCATAGTGCTGGTGGATGTAGTCGTGCTCGAGCCGCTCGAAACTGCCCACCGCGTCGGGCAGACAGGCCGTGGCCATGCGCCAGGCGCCGATGGAGGCGCCCACCAGGTGGATGGGTTGCGGCGCGTCGGCCAGCCAGTGGCCGAACAGCAGGCGGTCGATGGGCCCGAGGATGAGGCCCTTGGGTCCACCGGCCGCGGCGGGAACGACGCCAACGTCCGAGGGGCGCAGGCCCCGCTCGCGCAGGTGGTCTAAGGCCGAAGGGCCGGCATAGAGGCGCAGGGCTCGCATGGGCCCGAATTGTCACCGAGCGCCGCGGCCCCCGGTCATCAGTGGGGCACGGAATCGCTGGCCGGCTCGACGCGCGGCTTGGCCTCGTCCTCCACCGGGTGGCGGGAAATCGAGGGAATGCGCTCGGCCACCACGGTGTCCGGATCGATGCCCAGCACCACGCCCACCGGGTCCGGGTAGGTGTTGATGAGCAGCTCGCCCCGCAGGTCCTGCTCTTCGGCGCGGGCGCGCCAGGAGCCGATGTGGATGACGCCGGCGATCGGTTCGTACACGTCGTTGTCGAAGGGTGCCGTCTGGTGTTCGATGGCGTTGATCATGCGGCGCGGGAACTTCCATTCGCGCGCCAGCGCCGCGCCCACCTCGGCGTAGCTGTAGCCGAACAGGCTGCGCTCGGCCTTGGCGCGTTTGAGGTCGAGCATGGGAATGTTGCGGTCCAGCTCGATCATGGCCTCGGGCATGCCCACATGCATCACCAGTTCGCCGATGGCGTGGATCAGGCCGGCGGTGAAGGCGGTGTTCTCGTCGATGCGGATGGGCAGCGCGATGTAGCGCGACAGGTTGGCCGTGTTCAGGCTGTAGCGCCAGAACTGGTTGAGGTTGACGCCACCCACCATGTGGAAGCTCTCGCCCAGGGCGCTGGCCACCACCAGCGCGCGCACCTTGATGAGGCCCAGGATGTTCATGGCCTCACGCGCGTTGGTCACGTTGCGCGACAAGCCGAAGAAGGCCGAGTTGGCGGTCTTGAGCAGCTTGGCCGTGAGGACCGGGTCCTCTTCGATCAGCGAGGCCACCAGCATGGGATCGACGTCGGCCTGCTCGAAGGTTTCGATCAGGCGCCGCACCACCTTGGGTACGGACGGAAGGGCCTGAGGCTGCTTGAGCAGTTTTTCGAGATGCATGGCGATCCTCTTGCGGCTGGAACGTCGGGTGTTTGCTTTGTTTATCGTTACCGGCAGGCGTTTCTTTAGAACTATCGACGACATGGGGTGCGATCAATCCAGGAAGGCGGACAGCGCGTCGGTGAACTCCCACTCGGCCGGGTCTTTGCCCAGCACGCTGCCCAGGTCCAGTCCCAGGGTCAGGCCCACCATGTCCGGGAAGGTGGCGGCCAGGCCGCCATCGTCGAGCTGGATTTCCTCGGCGCGCGCGCGCCAGGACGCCAGGTGCAGGATGCCGGCCAGCGGGTCATACACGTCGCCGTCGAAGGGCGCGGTCTGGTGCTTCAGCGCGCTCACGATGGCCGGGGGGAAGTTCCAGCGCTCCACCATGCCCGCGCCGACCTCGGCGTAGGTGTAGTCGAAACGGTTGCGTTCGGCCTGGGCGCGCTGCAGGTCCAGCGGCGGCGTGCCCATGTCCAGGGGGGCGATCTCATCGGGCATGGCGATGTGCATCACCAGGTCGCCGATGGCGTGGATCAGGCCGGCCGTATAGGCATTGGACTCCTGCTGGCGCAGCAGGCCCGCCAGGGATTTGGAGATGTCGGCCACGCGCAGGCTGTAGCGCCAGAACTGCGGCAGGTTCACACCGGGCACGTTCTTGAAGCTGGAGCCCAGCGCGGCGGCCATGACCAGCGAGCGCACGTGCGTCATGCCCAGCATGGCCACGGCTTCCTGGGCGCTGCCGATCTTGCGGCTGGCGCGGAAGAAGGAGGAGTTGGACAGGCGCAGCACCCGGGTGGTGAGCGAGGGGTCTTGCCCCACCAGCTCGGCCACCCGCTTGGGGCTCGGGTCGTCCTTGTTCATCTCCGACATCAGGTCGGCGACGGTGCGGGACATCGCCGGCAAGGCGCCGGGGTAGTTCAGGAGCGCTTCAAGATCCATGGCGGGCGGTGGGGATGAATACCTCGGACTGACATTGACCCCCCCGCCGCACTGCGCGCGCCCTCTCGGGGCGGCACCTGCGGCCCGGCACAGCCGGTTCCGCGGTGCCCCGATCAGGGCACGCCAGTCAACGGAGTTGTCGCTTCCTGCCCTATCGGCACGCGGCAGCGGAACTTGATGCGCCGCTCAGCGCGGCTTGGCGCCGCGCAGCTTCTCGAAAGCCGAGGCCATGGCCGACGGCGCGGCCACCGTGTCCCGCCCGCCCGAATAGCGCGCGAAGCCCTCGCGCCCGCCGCGCGGCGCGCCCGCCCCCGCGCCGCCGCCCTCGCGCCGCGCGGGCGCGGCGTCGAGCTTCATGCTCAGCGAGATGCGCTTGCGCGCCGTGTCGACCTCCAGCACCTTGACCTTCACGATGTCGCCGGTCTTGACGACCTCGCGCGCGTCGTTCACGAACTTGTGACTCAGCTGGCTCACATGGACCAGGCCGTCCTGGTGCACGCCCAGGTCCACGAAGGCGCCGAACTGGGCCACGTTGCTCACCGTGCCCTCCAGGATCATGCCCTCGCGCAGGTCCTTGATGTCCTCCACGCCCTCGTTGAAGCGCGCCACCTTGAAGTCCGGGCGCGGGTCGCGGCCGGGCTTCTCCAGCTCTTTCAGGATGTCCTTCACGGTGATGGCGCCCACGCCGTCCACCGCGAACTGCTCGGGCTTGAGCCGGCCCTGCCAGTCGGCGCGGCCCATGAGCTTGTTCACCGGCTCGCCCACGCTGGCGATGATTTTTTCAACCACGGCGTAGCTCTCGGGGTGCACGCCGGTCATGTCCAGCGGGTTGTCGCCGTCGCGGATGCGCAGGAAACCGGCCGCCTGTTCGAAGGTCTTGGCGCCCAGGCCGCTCACCTCGAGCAGTTGCTGGCGGCTGCGGAAGGCGCCGTGCGACTCGCGCCAGCGCACCACGGCCTTGGCCTGGGAGGCCGACAGGCCCGATACGCGCGACAGCAGCGGCGCGCTGGCGGTGTTCAGGTCCACGCCCACGCCGTTCACGCAATCCTCGACCACGGCGTCGAGCGTGCGCGCCAGCTCGCTCTGGTTCACGTCGTGCTGGTACTGGCCCACGCCGATGCTCTTGGGGTCGATCTTCACCAGCTCGGCCAGCGGGTCCTGCAGGCGGCGAGCGATGCTGGCGGCGCCGCGCAGGCTCACGTCCACGTCCGGCATTTCCTGGCTGGCGTATTCGCTGGCCGAATAGACCGAGGCGCCGGCCTCGCTCACCACCACCTTCTGCACGGCCGGGAAGCGCTTGAGCAGATCGGCCGCGAGCTTGTCCGTCTCGCGGCTGGCGGTGCCATTGCCGATGGCGATCAGGCTCACGCCGTGTTTCTCGCACAGGCGGCCCAGGGTGTGCAGGGCACCGTCCCAGTCGCGCCGGGGCTCGTGCGGGAACACCGTCGCGGTATCGACCAGCTTGCCGGTGGCGTCCACCACCGCCACCTTCACGCCGGTGCGGATGCCCGGGTCCAGGCCCATCACCACCTTGGGGCCGGCCGGCGCGGCCAGCAGCAGGTCGCGCAGGTTGGCGCCGAACACCTGGATGGCCACGCCCTCGGCGCCTTCGCGCAGGCGGGCGAACAGGTCGCGCTCGCTGGACAGGCTCAGCTTCACGCGCCAGGTCCATGCGACGCATTTGCGCAGCAGGTCGTCGGCGGGGCGGCCCTGGTGGCTCCAGCCCAGGTGGCGCGCGATGCGGCCTTCGGCCAGGCTGGGCTGACCGGGCAGCGCGTCCTCGGGCAGGGCCAGCTTCACGTCCAGGATTTCCAGCCCGCGCCCACGGAACATGGCCAGCGCGCGGTGCGAGGGCACCTTGCCGATGGGCTCGCGCTGGTCGAAGTAGTCGCGGAATTTGGCCACCTCGGGCGCGTTCTCGTCCTTGCCGGCCACCAGCTGGCTGGTGATCTCGCCCTCGGCCCAAAGCCACTCGCGCAGGGCCTGCACCAGCGCGGCGTCCTCGGCCCAGCGCTCGGACAGGATGTCGCGCACGCCGTCGAGCACGGCCGCCGCGGTGGTGAAGTCGCTGCCGTCCTCGCCCTTTTCGGCCTTCACGTAGGGCGCGGCGGCGGTGGCCGGGTCCAGCGAAGGGTCGGCCCAGAGCGCGTCGGCCAGGGGCTCGATGCCCGCCTCGCGCGCGATGGCGCCCTTGGTGCGGCGCTTGGGCTTGTAAGGCAGGTAGAGGTCTTCCAGGTCCTGCTTGGTGTCGGCGGCCTCGATGGCCGCGCGCAGGGTGTCATTGAGCTTGCCCTGCTCCTCGATGCTCTTGAGCACCGTGGCGCGGCGGTCTTCCAGCTCGCGCAGGTAGGCCAGTCGGGCGTCGAGCTCGCGCAACTGCACGTCGTCGAGGCCGTCGGTGGCCTCCTTGCGGTAGCGGGCGATGAAGGGCACCGTGGCGCCGCCGTCGAGCAGTTCGATGGTGGCCCGCACCTGCTGCTCACGAATCTTCAGGTCTTGCGCCAGGCGCGCAACGATCTTCTGCATGGGTCTCCCGGTGGCCCCCCAAGGGGTGCCTCACTTCACGAAGCGCGGGAGTTTGCCACAGGCCGATGCCCCGCCCGGTTCCTTTGCCAGCCATCAAGAAATGCGCCGCTGGCACGGGAGAAGGCCCGAATACTGCAGCGGCAGTATGTGGTCGGCCGCTCGCCGTTCCTAGCATGCCGCGCCTGAGCCCGTCGGCGCTCCAGCTGCAGCCGAACGACCTGCCCCTTCCTCCCAAGGCACGGCATGAAGAACGAAGCCAGGCATCGGCCCAAAGTGCTCTGCGTGGACGACGAACCGCCGCTGTTGCGCTCGCTGCGCTGGCTGCTGCGCGGCGAATTCGACGTGGTCGTGGCGAGCGACGGCGCGCAGGCGCTCGCCCTGCTGGGGGCCCAGCGCTTCGACGTGCTGCTGTCCGACCAGTGCATGCCTGGCATGTGCGGCACCGAGCTCCTGCGCCAGGCCCGCGAAGCCTCGCCGCACACCGTGCGCCTGCTGCTCGCGGGTTACGCCGATTTTTCCTCGGTGGTGTTCGCGCTGAACGAGGGCGACGTGTTCCGCTGCATCAGCAAACCCTGGAACGACGCCCGGCTGCTCCGCCACGTGCAGGACGCGGCCCGTCTGTCGCGCCTCACGCGCCTGGCCTGGAGCGATTTCCAGGACACGGGCGCCGACGCCGACTCGCCCGTCCGGCACGAAGAAGTGCTGCTCGTGCAGGCCGACGCCGAGCTGGGGCGCGCCTGCGACCAGGCCTGCGCGCGCCGGGCCCCGGCGCCTGCCCGCCTGCTGCGGGCCCAGGACATGGCCGATGCGCTCACGCTGCTCGCGCAGCGCCAGCCGGCGGTGCTGGTGCTGCAGCAATGCGGCGACCCGCGCGGCACGCTGGAACTCGTGCGGGCCGCCAAACGCCGCACGCCGGCCCTGTCGGTGGTGCTGGCCAGCGCCTCGCACGACGCGGCGGCGCTGCAGCAACTGATCAACGAGGGCCTCATCTACCACTACCTGTGCCTGCCCGCGCACGGCGCCCACCTGGCCTTGGTGATCGACAACGCCATCGAGCGCCACCTGGTGCTGCGCCGCCAGCCGCGCTGGCTGGCACGCAAGCGCCGCCCGCCGCCCGACGAAACGCGGCTGGGCCTGGAGCCCCAGCGCGAAACCGCGCCGCGCCGGCACCGGCGCCACTGGCTGCTGCGCTGGTGGCCCGATACCGACGAGGGCTGAGCCGTGGACCCGCGGCGGCCGGCCACGCGTGCTTCAGCGCGCCAACAAGGCCTCGGTGGTGCTGAGCGTGGCGTACGACGCCCCCAGCGCTGCCATGAAAGCGGCGTGCACCTGTGCCGCCGGCACCGTCTGCCCGCCAAACACCAGGTCGCGCGTGGCGCAGGCGTCGTGCACCACGGTCACGGCATAGCCCAGATCGGCGGCGGCGCGGGTGCCGGCGTCGATGCACATGTGGCTCATGGCGCCCACGATCACCAGCTCGCGCACGCCCAGCTCGTCCAGCAGCGCCTTCAGCGGCGTCTCGCGAAACGCATTGGGAAAGTGCTTGACGATCACCGCCTCGCCCTCGGCGGGCGCCACCGAGGCGTGGATCTGCACGTTGGGCGTGCCTGGCCTGAACACCGGCGCGTCGGGCCGACCGGCCTCGTGCCGCACGTGGACCACCGGCACGCCCTGGGCGCGGGCCTTGGCGATCACGCGTGCCGCGTTGGCGGTGGCCGCCTCGATGCCGACCAGGGGCAGTTGGCCGGTGGGGAAATACTCGTTCTGCAGGTCGATCACGACCAGGGCGCTGGCGGGCATTCGGTTCTCCGTGGGTTCAAGCGTCGTCCGTCCCGGAAAAGGGGCGAACGAATGATCCCTGGGGTGCCCGCCGGCGCACAGTGGCGTCATCGACATTCCAAGGGGCAGAATCGACACATGCCCTCCCCCGCCCCCACCGAAATCGGCCTCGTGCTCTACCCCGGCGCGCAGCAGGCCGCCGTGCTGGGCATGAGCGACCTCTTCGACTACGCCTCGCGCACCGCCACCCCGCGCGTGGGCGGCACCGCCCACGCCCTGCGCGTGAGCCACTGGCAGCTGCATGAGCAGGGCCCGCCGTCGCGCGTGTTCGACAGCGCCCCCGGCCAGGAGGGCACGCCCGCCGTGCTGGTGCTGCCCCCCAGCCTGAACCCGCCGCTGGCGCGCGAAGCGGCGGCGCCCTTCGGCGCCTGGCTGCGCGAGCGGCACGCGGCCGGTGTGGCCCTGGCCTCGGTCTGCGCGGGCGCCTTTGTGCTGGGCGAAACCGGCCTGCTCGTCGGGCGCACCATCACCACCCACTGGCGCTACGCCGAGGCCTTCCAGGACCGCTTCCCCGGTGTGCGGCTCGACACCGACCAGCTGATCGTCGACGACGGCGACATCCTCACCGCCGGCGGCGCCATGGCCTGGACCGACCTGGGCATGCGCCTGATCGACCGCACCCTGGGGGCCACGGTGATGGTGGAGACCGCGCGCTCGCTGCTGGTCGATCCGCCGGGGCGCGAGCAGCGCTACTACAGCGCCTTCTCACCCCGGCTGCGCCACGGCGACGCCGCCGTTCTCAAGGTGCAGCACTGGCTGCAGGCCACCGACGCGAAAGACATCGCCCTGCCCAGGCTGGCGGCCCAGGCCGGTCTGGAAGAGCGCACCTTCCTGCGCCGCTTCCAGAAGGCCACCGGCATGACCACCACCGAGTACTGCCAGCGCCTGCGCGTGGGCCGGGCGCGCGAGATGCTGCAGTTCGGCCGGCTGCCGGTGGACCGCATCGCCTGGGATGTGGGCTACGGCGACACCAGCGCCTTCCGCAAGGTGTTCATCCGTTTCGTGGGCCTCACGCCGGGCGAGTACCGCCGGCGCTTCCACGCGGTTTGACGGCACCGATGCAAGACGACCTGTTCGGCGGACCGCCCTCCTCACCGCCCTCGCCGCCCTCGCCGCCGCCAGCGCCCGCCGCACCGCCGCCCGCCCATGGCCCACCCGCGCGCCGCCGAGGCGGCGCTGGCGTCTTGCCCGCCGGGCACAGCGAGGCCCTGCGCGCCCTGGCCGCCGCCCTGCCGCCGCGCCTTCGCCTGGGCACCTCGTCCTGGACCTACCCGGGCTGGGCTGGCCTGGTCTGGGACCGCGGGTACCCCGACGCCACGCTGTCCAAACAAGGCCTGGCCGCCTATGGCCAGCACCCGCTGCTGCGTTGTGTCTGCATCGACCGCAGCTTCTACCGCGCCCTCACCGAGGTGCAGTTCCGGCGCTACGCCGAACAGGTGCCGAGCGATTTCCGCTTCGTCGTGAAGGCCCCCGCGCTGGTCTGCGACGCCCAGGTCCGCGGTGAGGACGGCATGGGCCGCCAGCCCAACCCGCTGTTCCTGGACCCGGCCGTGGCGGTGAGCGAGTTCATCGAACCGGCCCTGGCCGGCCTGGGCCACAAGGTCGGCGCGCTGGTGTTCCAGCTGAGCCCCCTGCCCTTCGCGCAGTTGCAGCGCCTGCCGCTGCTGCTGGAGCGCCTGCGCGCCCTGCTCAAGGCCCTGCCGGACGTGCGCGGCGCCACGCCCGACGGCGTGGTCGCGGTGGAGGTGCGCGACCCCGAGTGGCTGTCGCCGCGCATCGCCCCCGCGCTGGCCGAGGTGTTGCGCGAGGCCGGCGCCACCTACTGCCTGGGCCTGCACGCCAAGATGCCGCGCATGCGGGACCAGCTGCCGTTGCTGCGCGCCCTGTGGCCCGGCCCCCTGGTCTGCCGCTGGAACCTCAACCCCCTGCACGGCGCCTACGGCTACGAAGACGCGCAGCGCGAGTACAGCCCCTACGACCGCATCCACGACGTGGACGAAGACACGCGCGATCTCATCGTGCGCACGGTGCGCGGCATCACGGGCGCGGGGCAGAACGCCTACGTGACCATCAGCAACAAGGCCGAGGGCTGCGCCCCGCTGTCGGCGCTGGCGCTGGCCGAGCGCCTGGCCGGACCGCCCCTCAGCGACTGAGCCCGGGCGGCGGCGGATCGAACAGGTCGGGCTCCAGCGCGCCCTCGATGCCCAGCATGCGCAGCTTGGTCATGGCACCGCCGCGCGCCGAGAAGCCGCCCGGCTGTCCGCCCGCCGCCATCACGCGGTGGCAGGGCACGATGGGCGCGAAGGGGTTGGCCCCCATGGCCTGACCCACGGCGCGCGCCAGTGGCGGGTCGCCCAGGGCCTGGGCCACCTCGCCGTAGGTGCGCGTCTGGCCCGGCGGGATGCGGCGCGCGAATTGGTACACCCGCTGGCGGAAAGCACTCACGCGCGCCATGTCGAGCGCCACCTCCAGCAGGTCGCGCCGCTCGCCCGCCATCAGGGCCACCACGCCCGCGATGGCGTCTTGCACCTGGGGCGGCGGCTCGGCGGCCGGCAGTGCCTCGCCCGCGTTGCGGAACAGGCGCCGGCGCGTGGCCGCGTCGTCGGCCTCGGGCAGCTGCACGGCCACGATGCCCGCCGGCCCCCAGGCGATGGCGCAGCGGCCGATGGCGGTGTCGAACAGGCAATGGCCGCGGGCGGCCGGCGCGTCCACGCGGCCTCAGCCTTCGCGCAGCGCGGCGCGCAGCTGCGCGCCCACCTCCGGGCGCTCCATGAAGGGATCGGGCGGGTTCTGAACGTTCACGATGGCCTCCATGCGCGAGCGCACATTGCCCAGGGCCTTCGGGTGGCTGAAGACGTAGAAGCGGTCGGCTTCGATGGCCTCGAACACCTTGTGCGCCACCTCGGGCGCCGTCACCTTGCCCGACCCCACGGCCTTGTCCGTCATGGCCTGGCCGATGAGCTGGCTTTTGGTCAGGCGCTCGCCGGCCAGCTCGGCCGGCTTGTTGCGCTGGCTCTGGCTGATGCCGGTGGGCACGAAGTAGGGGCACAGCACGCTGGCGCCGATCTGGTCGCTGACCAGGCGCAGGTCCTGGTAGAGCGTTTCGGTGAGCGCCACCACCGCGTGCTTGCTCACGTTGTAGATGCCCATGTTGGGCGGCGTCAGCAGACCCGCCATGCTGGCGGTGTTGACGATGTGGCCGCGCCAGGCCGGGTCGGCCTTCGCGGCGGCCAGCATCATGGGCGTGAACAGGCGAACGCCGTGCACCACGCCCCAGACGTTCACGCCCAGCACCCATTGCCAGTCGCGCACCGAGTTCTCCCAGATCAATCCGGCCGAACCCACGCCCGCGTTGTTGAAGACGAAGTGCGGCGCGCCGAAGGTCTGCCGAACCTCGTCGGCCAGGGCCTCCATCTGCGCGGCGTCGGACACGTCCACGCGGCGCGCCAGCACCCGCGCGCCGCTGGCCTTCATCTCGGCCTCGGCGCGCGCCAGGGCGTCGGCCTGCACATCCACCAGCACGAGGTTCATGCCGCGCTGGGCACCGATGCGCGCGCACTCCAGGCCGAAGCCCGAGCCTGCGCCGGTGAGCACGGCGGTCTTGCCGTGGAAGTCCTGGATCATGGTGTCGTCTCCTTGGTTCGTGTGTTCAGCGGCGCAGCATCTCGACGTGCGGGATGCCGTCCTCGTCGTAGGGCGGCCCCTCGGTCTCGAAGCCGTGCTGGCGGTAGAAGCCCTGCAGGTGCGCCTGCGCGCCGATGCGGATCGGCTGTTCGCCCCAGAGCGCGTGCAGCTGCCGCACCGCCTCGCGCATGAGCGCGTGACCCATGCCGGTGCCGCGCGTGGACGGGTCGCTCACCACGCGGCCGATGCTGGCCTCGGCGAACTTCAGGCCGGCCGGCACCAGGCGCGCATAGGCCAGCAGAACGCCGCCGCGTTCGCCCAGCAGGTGGTGGCAGGCGGGGTCGGCGCCGTCCATGTCCTGGAACACGCAGTTCTGCTCCATCACGAACACCTCGGTGCGCAGGCGCAGCAGGTCGTACAGCGCCCGGGGCTTCAGTGCGTCGAAGGCCTGGCAGTGCCAGATCAAGCCGCCGCTCAAGCCCGCACCTCGCGCAGCACGTAGCCCACGCGCGGAAAGTGCACGTGCACCGTGCCGGCGCGCTCGTCCTGGCGTTCGATGGTGTAGCGCGTTCGCGTGGCCGCGCGCAGCAGGCCTTCGCTCGTCTCGGTGCCGAAGGCCTCGGCGGCGATGCTGACAAGGCTGCCCAGCGCAATGCCGTGGTCGTCCTGGAAGGACACGTCGGGCCCGATGGGCTCGGGCGTGGCGGCGTGCGCGATGCCCAGGGCATCGGCGCTGCTCAGACGCTCGCTGCGGCCATGGCCGATGGCGGCCAGGCGGTCCATCCACTCCAGCACGTCGGGGGTGGCATCCAGGATGCTGGCGAGGCCCGGGTTCAGCGTGCGTGTGAACCACAGCGGGTGGTAGGCCGCGAAGTCGGCGATGCAGGGCACCTCGCCCAGCAGGAAGGGCTGGTCGTCGAGCATGCTGGCCAGGCGGCGCAGGTAGCTGCGGTAGGCGCTGGTGGCGTCGGCGGGGCGCAGCAGCGTCATGTTCTGGCGCATGGCGGCGCGGTCGCTGGCGAAGGCCTGGCCCTCGCCGGCCGGCCGGCTGGCGAACATCGCCGCCGCGCCCTTGGGGCTGAGCGTGTAGCCCATGGAGGCCCAGAACAGGGAGGAATCGGCCCACTGCGCCACGGTGCGCGACAGGCCACGCGCGTGCGCCGGGAACAGCGGGGGCTCGGGCTCGCGGTGCTCCAGCACGTCGGCGATGAGGGCGGTGTCGCAGTAGATGTCGGCGCCGATCTGCAGCAGCGGCGTCTTGCGGTAGCCGCCGGTGAGGGCCACCACGTCGGGCTTGGGCATCACCGCGGGAATGTGAACGCTGTGCCAGACCAGGCCCTTGTGGCCGAGCATGAGCCGCGCCTTCTCGGCGAAGGGCGACATGGGGTAGTGGTGGAGGATCAGGTCGTGCATGGTGGTGGCGTGCATGGCCGTGGGCTCGTTCATCGGGTCAGCGCGGCATGGCCCGCTCGATGATGGCATCGACCTCGGTGCCGGCGGACAGCGAACCGAAGCTGTGGCCCCAGTGCCCGCCCAGCCGCGAATCGCAGAAGGCGTTGAACACGGCGGCCGGCGCGGTCTGCGCCAGCAGCGCGGCCTGCACGGCCAGCGCCACGTCCTGCGCCAGGCGGCGGGCTTCCATCTCGGTGGCCATTTCTTCCACGCGCAGCGGCAGGCGCGCGGCCAGGTGGTCCAGCGCGGCGTGCTGGCCCCTGGCGGGCGCCAGCTCCTGCGCCAGCGCGGCCGCGGCGTCGGCCTTGCGCAGGGCGCGCAGCAGGTCCAGCGCCATGATGTTGCCGGCGCCTTCCCAGATGGAGTTGAGCGGCATCTCGCGGTAGATGCGGGCCATGATGCCCTCACCGCCCTCCTCCACGTAGCCGTTGCCGCCCAGGCACTCCATGGCCTCCTGCGCGAAGTGGCTGCCGCGCTTGCAGATCCAGAACTTGGCCACCGGCGTCAGCAGGCGGGCCATCACCTGCTCGTGCGGGTCGTGCTGGCGGTCGAAGGCGCGCGCCAGGCGCAGGGCCAGTGCGGTGGAAGCCTCGGATTCGAGCGCCAGGTCGGCCAGCACGTTCTTCATCAGCGGCTGGTCGATGAGGTACTTGCCGAAGGCCTTGCGCTGCGTGGTGTGGTGGAGCGCGATGGACAGGGCCTGGCGCATCAGCCCGCTGGTGCCCAGCGCGCAGTCCAGGCGCGTCATGGTGCCCATGGCCAGGATCTGCGGCACGCCGCGCCCTTCTTCGCCCACCAGCCAGGCCGTGGCGCCCAGGAACTCCACCTCGGAGCTGGCGTTGGCCTTGTTGCCCAGCTTGTCCTTCAGGCGCTGGATGCGGACCGCGTTGAGCGAGCCGTCGGGCAATACGCGCGGCAGAAACAGGCAGGACAGGCCGCTGGCGGTCTGCGCGAGAACGAGGAAGGCGTCGCACATGGGCGCCGAGAAGAACCACTTGTGGCCGGTGACCGCGAAGCGTTGTCCCCAGCCGTCGCGGCCCGCGGGCTCGGCGCGCGTGGTGTTGGCCCGCACGTCGGAGCCGCCCTGCTTCTCGGTCATGCCCATGCCCATGGTGGCACCGGGCTTGTCGCGCCAAACCTTCAGCGCGGGGTCGTAGTCGCGGCTGGTGAGTTGCGGCGCCCAGTCGCGGTAGATGGCGGCGTTGTCCTGCAGCGCGGGCGTGACCGCGTAGCTCATGGAAATGGGGCACAGCACCGAGGGCTCCAGCTCGGTGAACAGCATGAAGCCGGCGGCGCGGCGCAGGTGGGCGTTGCCGCGGGCCTGTTCCGCGGCGCCAAAGGCGGCGCCGTGCAGGCCGGCGCCCACCGCCTCGCGCATCAGCGCGTGGTAGCTGGGGTGGAACTCCACCTGGTCGATGCGCTCGCCCACGCGGCTGTGCGTCTTGAGCTGCGGCGTGAATACGTTGGCCAGGCGCGCATGGGCCTGCATCCCCGCGCTGCCCACGGTGGCGCCCAGGGCGCGCAGGCCGGTGGTGTCCAGTCCCGGCGCGTTGAAGGCCAGCGCGGCCTGCAGCGCGCGGTTGGTGTCGAAAAGGTTGAGGTCCACCAGCGGCGCGGGCTGGTTGAAGACTTCATGCGTGGACAGCATGTCGGGCCTTTCTCGCGGCAAAGATCAGGGACCAGGTCTGGCGGACATCGCGCACCTCGGCCGCGTCGAGCGCGCCCTTCTCGCGCAGCAGGGCGTGCAGTCGCGGCAGGTGGTAGTGAGGCACCGCCGGGTAGAGGTGGTGCTCGAGGTGGTGGTTCACATGGTGCGGGAAGAGCAGCGCGCGCGCCAGCCAGTTCAGCGGCGAACCCCAGGTGCGGTTGCAGCGCGCCGCGGTGAGCGGCGAGCCCAGGTCTCCCACCGCGCCGTGCTCGCAGATGGCGCGCAGGCGCAGGATGGGTTGCAGCACCGTCAGCAGCGGCAGCAGCCACAGCACGGCATACATCAGCAGGCCGCGTGGCCCGCCCAGGCCCAGCGCGAGCAGCGGCGCACCGAGGTGAAAGGCCACCACGTACCAGCGGTCGCGCCGGGCGGCGGCGCGCAGCGCGGGCGAGGTGTCGTCCAGCGGGCGGATCTCGCGGCGCGTGTCGTCGTTGATGGCGGGTGCGCCGAAGAAATAGGCGTAGGTTTTCCAGGCGTTCAGGCCCAGCAGGTCCTGGCCCAGCTTGCGCCACAGGTAGGCGCGCCCGCGCGGGTAGCCGCCGTGGATGGCGGTGTCGGGGTCGTCGTCGGTGTAGAGGTGGTTGTGGTGCAGCCGGTGCGTCACGCGGTACGTGCACATCGACAGGCCGGCCACGATGCCCATGAGGCGGCCCAGGCCGTCGTTGGCCCAGCGGGCGCTGAACAGGCGGTAGTGCGTGGCCTCGTGCGCCAGGATGAACAGGCCGTGCTGGGCGATGCCGATCACCGGCACGCACAGCAGCAGCCAGGCGCTGGGCCAGCTGGCCATGCCCAGGGCCACCGCGCCCGCGATCAGCCCGAGGGTCTGCGCGATGGCCAGCAGAGAACGCGGCGTGGACAGGCGCGTCAGCGGCGCCAGCTCCTCGGGCGTGAGCAGGCGGCGCGCCTGCGCGGTGCGCGAGCCGGGGCCGCGCAGGTCCTCGCGAAACTCCTCACCGCGCGCCGGCGCCGCGTCCATGGCCGCCTCAAACCAGCTTGACCAGCTGCTTGCCGAAGTTCTTGCCCTTGAGCAGGCCCAGGAAGGCCTCGGGCGCCGAGGCGATGCCCTGCGCGACGGTCTCGCGCGGGCGCAGCTTGCCGCTGCCCACCAGGGTGCCCAGTTCCTTGAGCGCCTCGGGCCAGACCTCCATGTGCTCGCTGACGATGAAGCCTTCCACCTTGAGCCGGTTGACCAGGATGAGCGCCGGGTTGGCCAGCGGCAGCGGCTGGCCGTCGTAGCCGGCGATCATGCCGCACACCGCGATGCGGCCGAAGGCGTTCATGCGCAGCAGCACGGCGTCCAGGACCATGCCGCCCACGTTCTCGAAGTAGCCATCGATGCCATTCGGGCAGGCCTCCTTGAGCGCTTTGGCCAGCGAGTACATGTCCTTGTGCAGGCGGTAGTCGATGCAGGCGTCGAAGCCCAGTTCTTCCACGGCGTACCTGCATTTCTCGGGCCCGCCCGCGATGCCCACCGCGCGGCAGCCGCGCGCCTTGGCCAGCGCACCGAAGGCGCTGCCCACGGCGCCCGTGGCCGCGCTCACCACCACGGTGTCGCCGGCCTTGGGGTTGATGATCTTCACCAGGCCGTACCAGGCCGTCACGCCGGGCATGCCCACGGCGCCCAGGTAATGGCTCAGCGGCACGTGGGTGGTGTCCACCTTGCGCAGCGCGCCGGGCTGCTCGGCATCGACCACGCTGTACTCCTGCCAGCCGCCCATGCCCACCACCTGGTCGCCGACGGCGTACCTGGGGTGCTTCGATTCGGCCACCACGCCCACGGTGCCGCCGATCATCACCTCGCCCAGGGGCTGGGAGGCGGCGTAGCTCTTGCTGTCGTTCATGCGGCCGCGCATGTAGGGGTCCAGGCTGAGGAAGTGGTGCCGCACCAGCACCTGGCCGTCCTTGAGCGGGGGCGTCTCGGTGCTGACGAGCTTGAAGTTGTCGACGGTGGCCTCGCCCTTGGGGCGGTTGTCGAGCAGGATCTGGCGGTTGGTGGGCATGAGGGTCTCCCGGTGGGTCAGTCGGTGGGGATGCGGTTGAGCGGGTTCACGCGGCCCGCCCCCGTGGGCAGGCGCGGCACGAACTTGAAGGTGCCCGTGGCATGGCTGCACAGCTTGCCGCTGGCGTCGAGCACGCGGCCCTCGGTGAAGGCCATGGTGGCGGTTCGGTGCAGCACCAGGCCGCGCGCCACCAGCGGGCCCTTGGCGGCGCGCACGAAGCTGGTTTTCATTTCGATGGTGACGCAGCCCATGTCGGTCTGCAAGGAACGCGCGGCGTGCGCCATCACCACGTCCAGCAGGGTCATGCCGACGCCGCCATGCACCACGTCGAAGGAATTCAGGTGCTCGGGCGCGGGGTCGTAGGCCATCTGGGCCTCGCCGCCCTCCATGCGCTCGAGGCGAAAGCCGAGCAGATCGACAAAGGGAATGCGTACCGAGAATTCCATCAACCGCCCGTGATGATCGAGACACCGCCGTCCACGGCCAGCCATTGGCCGGTGATGTGCTTGCCGGCGTCGCTGGCGTACAGCACGGTCAGGCCCTTCAGGTCCTCGTCGTCGCCCAGGCGGCCCAGCGGCGCGTGCGCGGCCAGCTTGTCCTCGCCCATGGCCTTGAGCGTGCCCTGGGTCATCTTGCTGGGAAAGAAGCCCGGGCAGATGGCGTTGACGCGGATGCCATGGTCGCCCCACTCGGCCGCCAGCGCGCGCGTGAAGTTGATGACCGCGCCCTTGGAGGTGTTGTAGGCGATGGTCTTCATGCCGCGCGGGTTGCCGCCCAGGCCGGCGATGGAGGCCGTGTTGATGATGCTGCCGCCCTTGCGCGGGATCATGCTGCGGCGCGCGACTTCCTGGGCCAGGATGAAGTAGCTGCGCACGTTGAGGTCCATGACCTTGTCCCAGGCGTCCACCGGGTGGTCCTCGGCCGGCGCGCCCCAGGCCGCGCCCGCGTTGTTCACCAGGATGTCGATGTGGCCCAGGCGGCGCATCGTCTCGTCGACCAGCCGGCGGCACTCGTCCTCGCTCTGGCCGTCGGCGGCCACCCATTCGGCGGCGATGCCGGCGGCCGTGAGTTCCGCGCAGGCCTCCTCCAGGTCCTTGGCCTTGCGCGAGCTGATCAGCACGCGCGCGCCGGCCTCGCCGAGCGCGTGCGCCATCTGCAGGCCCAGGCCGCGCGAGCCGCCGGTGATGAGGGCGGTGCGGCCCTTGAGGTCGAAGAGTTGGGAGATGGTGCGGGTCATGTCTGGTCTGCCTCGTGTGTTGTTCGGGGTGGCGGAAACCGGGTCATTGTGGACCGTGGCGCGGCGCCTGTGTGTCGCCCGGGCGGCGCCGGCGCGCCGGCCCCCGCGCCGGGCTCAGAACGCCTCTTCCGGCAGCTCGGCGCAGGTCGGGTCGCGCCGGCTCACCACGGCGAGCCAGGCGCCGGTCTTGGGCAGCTCGTAGTGGAAGAAGAAGCGCATGGCGCCCAGGCGGCCGGTGCGCGCGGGGCTGTCGGGTGCGGCCAGCGCGGCCAGGGCCACGTCCAGCCAGATCCAGGCCAGCACCGTGTGGCCGAAGGCCTGCAGGTAGGGCACGGCGTTGGCCAGGGCCTCGGCCGGGTTGGCGGTGGCCCAGGCGGCCTTGGTGGCCGCGCCCACTTGCGCCAGGGCCTGGCCCAGGGCGTTGGCGTGGGCCGCCAGCTCCGGCGTGTGGATGGCGCGCTGAATGGTGGCGTTGACGCGCTGGGCCAGCAGCTGCAGGCCGCGGCCGTTTTCCATCAGCACCTTGCGGCCCAGCAGGTCCATGGCCTGGATGCCGTGCGTGCCCTCGTGGATCATGTTCAGGCGGTTGTCGCGCCAGTACTGCTCCACCGGGAAATCGCGCGTGTAGCCGTAGCCGCCGTGCACCTGGATGGCCAGGCTGTTGGCCTCCAGGCACCACTCGCTGGGCCAGCTCTTGGCGATGGGCGTGAGCACCTCCAGCAGCAGGCGCGCCTCGTCGGCGGCCTCGGGCGCGCCGGTGTGCTGCTCATCCACCAGGCGCGCGCAGTACAGCTCCAGCGCCAGCGCGCCCTCGCAGTAGCTCTTCTGCGCCAGCAGCATGCGCTTGACGTCGGCGTGTTCGATGATGCGGCTCTGCGGCCGGCTCGGGTCCTTGCCCTCCGGCCCCACGGGGCGGCCCTGCGGGCGGTTCTTCGCGTAGTCCAGGCTGGCGTGGTAGCCCGCCATGCCCAGCATGGTGGCCGCCATGCCCACGCCGATGCGCGCCTCGTTCATCATGTGGAACATGCAGCGCAGGCCCTCGCCGGGCTGGCCGACCAGGTAGCCGATGGCGCCGGCCGCGCCCCGCACGGGGAACTTGCCTTCGCCGAAATTGAGCAAGGTGTTGGTGGTACCGCGCCAGCCGCACTTGTGGTTCAGGCCGGCCAGGGCCACGTCGTTGCGCTCGCCGGTGAGTTGCGCGCTGGCGTCCACCAGCTTCTTGGGCACCACGAACAGCGAGATGCCCTTCACCCCCGGCGGCAGCTTGCCGTCCGGCCCGGGGATCTTGGCCAGCACCAGGTGAACGATGTTCTCGGTCAGCTCGTGCTCGCCGGCCGAGATCCACATCTTGTTGCCCTTGAGCCGAAAGCGCGGCCCCAGCGGGTCGTCCATGAAGCCCTCGCCGTCGGGCACGGCGCGCGTGGCCACGTCGCTCAGGCTGGAGCCGGCCTGCGGTTCGCTCAGGCACATGGTGCCGGACCAGCGGCCCGCGAACTCGTTGAGCGCGAACACGCGCCGCTGCGCCTCGCTGCCGTGCGCCATCAACAGGTTGGCGTTGCCCACGGTGAGCATGCCGCTGCCGATGCTGACCGAGGCCATGGCGAAGAAGGCGTTGGCCGCCGCCTCCACCGTGTAGGGCAGCTGCATGCCGCCCAGGCGATAGTCCTGCGCGGCGCTGAGCATGCCGCTCTCGGCATAGGCCTGGTGCGCGTCGTGCGTGGCCTGCGGCAGCACCACGCGCTCGCCGTCGAAGTGCGGCTCCTGCGTGTCCACCGTGCGGTTGAAGGGCGCGTACTTTTCGCGCGCGATGCGCTCGCAGGTGTCGAGCACGGCGTCGAAGGTCTCGCGGCTGTGGTCGGCGAAGCGCTCGCGCTGGTTCAGCGCCTCGACCCCCAGCCAGTCGTTGAGCAGGAAATCGACGGTGGGGCGAAGGCTCATGACAGGTCTCTCGTCAGGTTCTGGGTGGCAAGGCGGCGATGGTGCCCTGCGCCACGGCGCACAGCTTTTCCTCGCCGTCCCGCAGCACGAACACGTCGCAGCGGCACACGGCCTGGTTGCGGCCGGTGTGCACCGCCTCGGCGCGCGCGATCAGGCGCTCGCCCACCGCGGGCCTCAGGTAGTTGATCTTGAATTCGCTCGTGACCACGGGCACGCGCATGGCCGTGCCACCCGCGTAGGTGAGTGCGTTGTCGGCGGCGTAGCTCACCACGCCGCCGTGCACGAAGCCGTTCTGCTGCTTCACCGCCTCGCCGATCGGCACCTGCAGCTCGCAGCGCCCGGGCGCGAGCGCGGCAAGCTCGGCACCGATCAGGCGCGAGAACGGCTGCTGCGCGAGCAGCTCGCGTCCCATGGCCAGGAACACCTCGGGGCTCACGCCGGCGGCGTCCATGGCGGCGCGCGCGCTTACAGGACCTCGAACACGCCGGCGGCACCCATGCCGCCGCCGATGCACATGGTGACGCAGACGCGCTTGGCGCCCCGGCGCTTGCCTTCGATCAGCGCGTGGCCGGTCAGGCGCTGGCCCGACACGCCGTAGGGGTGGCCCACGGCGATGGCGCCACCATTGACGTTCAGGCGGTCGGCCGGAATGCCCAGCTTGTCGCGGCAGTAGATCACCTGCACCGCGAAGGCCTCGTTGAGCTCCCACAGGTCGATGTCGCTGACCTTCAGGCCCAGCTTCTTGAGCACCTTGGGCACGGCGAAGACCGGGCCGATGCCCATCTCGTCGGGCTCGCAGCCGGCCACGGCAAAGCCCAGGAAGCGGCCGATGGGCTTGAGGTTGTGCGAAGCGGCGTACTGCTCGCTCACCACCACGCAGGCGCCCGCGCCGTCGCTGAACTGGCTGGCGTTGCCGGCGGTGACCACGCCCCCGGGCAGCGCCGGCTTGATGCCGCTGATGCCCTCCTTCGTCGTGCCCTCGCGCAGGCCTTCGTCGGCGCCCACGGTCACCTTCTTGGTGATCAGGCCCATCGTCTTGTCGGCCACGCCGGCGGTCACGGTGATGGGGGCGATCTCGTCGTTGAACTTGCCGGCCGCCTGGGCCGCGCAGGCCTTTTGCTGGCTGGCGGCGCCGTACTCGTCCATGGCGTCGCGCGAGATGTTGTAGCGCTTGGCCACCTGCTCGGCGGTCTGCAGCATGCTCCAGTAGATCTCGGGCTTCTTGCGGTCCAGATCGAGGTCGCGCAGCATGTGCAGGTTCATCTCCTGCTGCACGCAGGAGATGCTCTCCACCCCGCCCGCCACGTAGACATCGCCCTCGCCGGCGATCACGCGCTGGGCGGCCATGGCGATGGTCTGCAGGCCCGAGGAACAGAAGCGGTTGACGGTCATGCCCGACACGCTCACGGGCAGGTCGGCCATCAGCGCGATCTGGCGCGCGATGTTGGCGCCGGTGGCGCCCTCGGGGTTGGCGCAGCCCATGATCACGTCCTCGACGGCCGCGCCCTCCACGCCCGCGCGCTCCAGCGCGGCGCGAACGGCGTGGCCCCCCAGGGTGGCGCCGTGGGTCATGTTGAAGGCGCCCTTCCAGCTCTTGGTCAGCGGCGTGCGGGCGGTGGAAACGATGACGGCGTTGCTCATGTGGTATCTCCTGATTCGGTGCGGGCCATCAGCCGTTGAAATTCTTGCCTTCGGCGACCAGCCGCTGAATGAGCGGCGCGGGCTGCCAGAAGGCCGCGTCGTCGAGCGGGTTCTTCTGGAAGCGCTTCATGGCCTGCATCACGTTGAACAGGCCCACCTCGTCGGCGTACTTCAGCGGGCCGCCGCGGTGCACCGGGAAGCCGTAGCCGAAGATGTAGACCACGTCGATGTCGCTGGCCTTGTTGGCGATGCCCTCTTCGAGGATGTGCGCGGCCTCGTTCACCAGCGAGAACACCAGGCGCTGCACGATCTCCTCGTCGGAAATCTTGCGCGGCGTGATGCCCAGCGCCTGGCGGTGCTCCACGATCATCTGCTCGACCTCGGCGTTCGGGATGGCGTCGCGCTTGCCCGGCTTGTAGTCGTACCAGCCCTTGCCCACCTTCTGGCCGAAGCGGCCTTTCTCGCACAGCAGGTCGGCGGTCTTGCTGTACTTCATGTCGGGCTTTTCCTGGTAGCGGCGCTTGCGGATCGCCCAACCGATGTCGTTGCCCGCCAGGTCGCCCATGCGGAAGGGCCCCATGGCGAAGCCGAACTTCTCGATCGCGCGGTCCACCTGCGCGGGCGTGCAGCCCTCATCGAGCAGGAAACCGCCCTGGCGGCCGTACTGCTCGATCATGCGGTTGCCGATGAAGCCGTCGCAGACGCCGGACACCACCGCCGTCTTCTTGATCTTCTTGGCGACGGCCATCACGGTGGCCATCACGTCCTTGCCGGTCTTGTCGCCGCGCACCACTTCCAGCAGCTTCATCACGTTGGCCGGGCTGAAGAAGTGCAGGCCCACCACGTCCTGCGGGCGCTTCGTGAAGGCGGCGATCTTGTTCAGGTCCAGCGTGGAGGTGTTGGACGCCAGGATCGCGCCGGGCTTCATCACCTCGTCGAGCTTCTTGAACACCGCCTCCTTGACGCCGATGTCCTCGAACACCGCCTCGATCACGAGGTCGGCGTCCTGGATGTCCGCGTAGTCCACCGTGGTCTTGAGCAGGCCCATGCGCTGGTCGAGCTTGTCCTGCTTGAGCTTGCCCTTCTTCACCTGGGCCTCGTAGTTGCCGCGCATCACGCCCACGCCGCGGTCCAGGGCCTCCTGCTTCATCTCCAGAATGGTCACGGGAATGCCCGCGTTGAGGAAGTTCATGGAGATGCCGCCGCCCATGGTGCCGGCGCCGATGACGGCCACCTTCTCGATCTTGCGCTGGGGCGTGTCCTCCGGCACGTCGGGGATCTTGCTGGCGGCGCGCTCGGCCATGAAGAGGTGGCGCAGGGCGCGGCACTCGGGCGTCCACATCAGGTTGATGAACATCTCGCGTTCGGTGGCCATGCCCTGATCGAACTTCTGCTGGGTCGCGGCCTCGACCGCGTCCACGCACTTGGCCGGCGCGGGGAAGTTCTTGGCCATGCCCTTGACCATGTTGCGCGCGAACTGGAAGTAGGCGTCGCCGTCCTTGTGCTTGCAGGGCAGGTGGCGCACCAGGGGCAGCGGGCTGCCGTCGGCGTGCTTGGCGGCCACTTCCCTGGCCAGGGCGAAGGCTTCTTCCAGCAGGGTGTCGGGGCTGCTGGCCAGCTTGTCGAACAGCTTCTGGCCCGGCAGTTGCGCCAGCATCTCGCTCTTCACCGGCTCGCCGCTCACGATCATGTTGAGCGCGGCCTCCACGCCCAGCACGCGCGGCAGGCGCTGCGTGCCACCGGCGCCGGGGATCAGGCCCAGCTTCACCTCGGGCAGCGCGATGTTGGCGCCCGGCGCGGCGATGCGGTAATGGCAGCCCAGCGAGAGCTCCAGCCCGCCGCCCATGGCCACGCTGTGGATCGCGGCCACCACGGGCTTGCTGCAGTTCTCCACCGCCAGGATCACGCTCAGCAGGTTGGGTTCGGCCAGTGCCTTGGGCGTGCCGAACTCCTTGATGTCCGCGCCGCCCGAAAAGGCCTTGCCCGCGCCGGTGAGCACGATGGCCTTGACGGCCGGATCGGCCTGGGCCTGCTCCAGCCCGGTCGTGATGCCCAGGCGGGTGGCCAGGCCCAGACCGTTGACCGGCGGGTTGTTCAGCGTGATGAGGGCGATGTCTCCTTGGACCTTGTACTCAGCCGTCATGTGGGTTCCTTCGATGGCGGTGTTGGGAAAAGAACGATCGTTCGATTTTGGCATTCTAGAAAGACCCTCCGGGGGCGCCAAACGGGTTTGTCGCGGTCGGGACAAAACGCCCGGGCGCACCTTCTCGCTACGCAGGGCACCCCGCACCGCCAAAACGAATACGGCTGTGCTAATCGGCCCGCGCTTTGCCGCTGCCCGCTTCAAAAGCCGGAGCAGCGCGCGCGCCGCCCATCAGCGTAGGACCCACGCGACACCGGGGTTTCTCGGCGCGTCACGTGAGACAAGGGCCATTGACAATCTCAAAGTGCCAACTTTGGCACACCTCGCCGCCCCCGTTCGTCGCCTTTCGTTTGGAGAACCCTCATGGACATGATTCAGACCCTGACCACCATCGCATCTTCCCCGACCAACGGACACGCCTTCGGGCAAGCCGTGGTCCCCTGGTCCGCACCCGGTGCTGCGCCCTGGCAGGCGCCAGAGCCGCTGAGCGCCATGGTGCTGCACACGCGCACGCAGCGGCTGATGGTGGCGCACCTGCGCGAACTGGCCGATACCCAGACCGAATACGAAATCGACCCCGCCTTGGCCTCCATGGAAGCGCGAAAGGATGAGCTCGGCGTGGTCATGGCCCTGATGCGCGGCAGCGAGCCGATCGGCACCATCCGGTTCATCCCCACCTGCCACAACGTCACCGTGACGGAACGCTTTTGGGGCCACGCCAGCGCAGGAACCGAACTGATCGGTCCCGACAGCTGGGAAGCCGGGCGTCTGATCATGTCGCCCGACCACCGCCGCGGCGATCTGCTGCCCGCCTGCATGTCGCTGGCTTTCGCGGAACTGGTGCAGACGGTGAAAGTGCGGCATCTGCACGGCTCCTGCCACATGCGCCTGATGCGCCTCTACCGGCGCTTCGGCTTCCAGATCCACACCACAACGGTTTTCAATGGCAAGGAATGCGCACTCGTGCATGGTGATGTGCACGCCGTGGCACGCGCGCTCAAGGTCGACCTGAGCGAGCTGACGGATGTGCGGGAGTTCGCGCTGGCGGCCTGAACCGCCGCTGGAACAAACTGCTAGAGTCCCCGCGATCCGGCCGTCGAGGACCGGTAGGGGACCACGCCAATGCTTGCCAGCCTGGAGCGGCTATTCGAACGCTACCGCATCCACCACGAGAGCCAATCGCTGCTGCAATGGATTGGTGGTGTGGGTGCGGTGGCCTTTCCCGTGCTCTACCTCCTGCGCCTCACCTCCATCGTTCCGCCGCGCTACGACGACGTCGCGTGGCGCGTGGTGGCCGTGGTGCTGTGCATCGGTCTGGCCCTGCGTCGCTGGTGGCCCGAGCGCCTTCGAGGGGTCTACATCGGGTATTCCTACCTCGTCGTTTTTTATTGCCTGTCCTTTCTGATGACCTTCACCTCCATGATGAATCAGGGCGGCGCCCTGTCGGTGGTGAACATGGTCATGGGCACGGTGCTCATCATCCTGTTGGCCGACTGGCGCAACGCGGTGGTCATGCTGGTCGGGGGCTATGCGCTGGCGGCTGGCGCCTACCTCTACATAGAACCCACCTCGCCCATTCCCTCGGCCATCGCGGTGGCCGCGCTCACCTCCATCCTGGTGGTGGTGGCCGGCGCGCTGTCCCACGCGGGCCAGAAGCGCGCCGAGCACGAGCGTTTGCGACAGGTCTACACGGGACTGGCGGGCTCCATCGCGCACGAGGTGCGCACGCCATTGGCGCAGGTGCAACATGCGCTGCGCCGCATCAGCGGCCAGGTCTCGGCCGGCTCCGACGCCGGCCTCGCCGCTGAACAGGGGCTGATGGCGGTCCAACGAGGCCTGCAGTCCATCACCATCACGCTGCAGCAGATGGGCGATCGCCAGCCGCAATCGTCGGAGTTTGTCTGGCTGTCGGCCGCGCAATGCGTGCGCGATGCCGTGGCGGGCTACGCCTACGAATCCCAACAGGCGCGCGATTGCGTGCGCCTGCGCATCGAGAAGGACTTCGGCTTTCGCGGCGAGGCAACGGCCATCCAGCTGGTCGTCTTCAACCTGTTGCGCAATGCGCTGTACTACCTGCCCTTGCATCCGCAGATGACCGTAAACATCCAGGTGTCGAGCGAACCCGTGCCACGGATCGCGGTGCGCGACACCGGGCCGGGCATCGATCCCCGGCTGGCGAGCAAGCTGTTCCAGGAGTTCCAGACCCTGGGCAAGGCCGAGGGCACCGGCCTGGGCCTGTCCTTCTGTCGCCGCGTCATGCGCGGCCTGGGTGGCGACATCGAGTGCCGCTCGGAGTGGGGCCATTTCACGGAGTTCACGCTGCGCTTCCCGCTGGCGCCCGCCGGCGCGCCGGTCACCACGGTGGCCCCGGCCAGCGTGGCCCTGGCCGGCCGCAGCGTGCTGATCGTGGACGACCAGCCACTCAACCGCACCATCGCGCGCGCCCTGGTGGGCGAGCTGGGCCTCACGGTGATGGAGGCCGAGCACGGCCAGCAGGCGCTGGACATGCTGCAGGCGGGCCAATTGCCCGACGCCATCCTCATGGACATCAACATGCCGGGGCTCGACGGCATCGCCGCCACGCGGCGCCTGCGCGCCCTGCCCGGCGACGCCGGCCGCGTGCCCGTGCTGGCGCTCACCGCCAACGACTCGGCGGCCGTGCAGGCCCGTGCGCGCCAGGCCGGCATGCAGGGCGTGCTGGGCAAGCCCATCGACCCCGCGGCGCTGCAGCGCGCGCTGAGCGCCGCGCTGCAGGGGCGCAGCACCGCGCCCGCGTCGCCGCCGCCGGCGCCGGCGGCCGACCTGCTCAGCACCACGCGCATCGAGAACTTCCGTCGCCTCGGCCTGCTCGACGACCTGCTGCCGCGCGCCTTGCTGGACCTGCGGCGCCACGTTCAATCGCTGGAGCAGGCGGCCACCTCGGACGACCGGGAAGGCGTGTCGGCCGCGCTGCATGCGCTGGTGGGCCTGGCCGGCGAGGTGGGCGCCCAGGCCCTGCATGCCCGCGCGCGCGAACGCTACGCGGGGTGGCTGGAAGGCCAGCGGCCCGGTGGCGAGGCTTGGACGCGCGAACTGCGCGAGCTGCTGGAGGCCACCGAGCGGGCGCTGTGGCAGTACTGCGGCGTGCGCGCCGAGCGCGTGCCCCCCCTCGCCTGAACGCCGTCGCGGCCGGCGGCCTGGCCGCCATCGGGCCTTTGTACCGGGCCCCGACCTCGGTAGCGGTCGCTTGCCGCGGGGCTAGACCTCCAGCCACTCCTTGCGCACCGCCGGGTCGGCCTTGAGCTGCTGCGGCGTGCCGTCGAAGACGATGCTGCCATGCCCCATCACCAGCGCGCGGTCGGAAATGCTCATGGCGATGGTGAGCTTCTGCTCGATCAGCAGCACCGAGATGCCGCGCGCCTTGAGCTTCTGCAGGTACTCGGCCACCAGCTCCACGATCTTGGGCGCCAGGCCCTCGGTGGGTTCGTCGATGATGATCAGGTCCGGGTCGCCCATCAGGGTGCGGCACAGGGTCAGCATCTGCTGCTCGCCGCCCGAGAGCACGCCGGCCTCGGTGTGCTGGCGCTCCTTCAGGCGCGGGAACATGGCGTACATGTCGTCGAAGCCCCAGCGCGAGCCCTTGCCGGCGCCCTTTTGCCCCAGCAACAGGTTCTGGTGCACGGTGAGCGTGGGAAAGATGTCGCGGCTCTCGGGCACGTAGCCCAGGCCCAGGTGGGCCACCTCGTAGGCCTTGCGGCCCACGATCTCCTGGTTCTTCCACCGCACGCTGCCCTCGCAGTCCACCAGGCCCATGATGGCCTTGGCCGTGGTGGAGCGGCCCGAGCCGTTGCGGCCCAGCAGCGCGACGATCTCGCCGCTGCGCACCTCGAAGTCCACGCCGTGCAGCACGTGGCTTTTGCCGTAGTAGGCATGAAGGTTCTGGATCTTCAGCATCAGTGCCCCGCTCCCTGCGTCTCGGCCACGTGCGAGCCCAGGTAGGCCTCCTGCACGCGTTCGTTGGCGCGCACCGCCTCGGGCGTGTCGAAGGCCAGCACCTCGCCGTACACCACCACGGCGATGCGGTCGGCCAGGCCGAACACCACGCCCATGTCGTGCTCCACGGTCAGCAGGGTCTTGCCCTCGGTGACGTCCTTGATCAGGCCGATGAAGCGGCCGGTCTCGCTCTTGCTCATGCCGGCGGTGGGCTCGTCGAGCAGGATCACGTTGGCGCCCCCTGCAATGGTGATGCCGATCTCCAGCGCGCGCTGCTCGGCGTAGGTGAGGTTCATGGCCAGCACGTCGCGCTTGCGGTCGAGCTGGATCATGTGCAGCAGCTGCTCGGCGCGCTGGTTGGCGTCGGTCAGGTTGGCCAGGAACTTCAGGAAGGTGTAGCGGTAGCCCAGGCTCCACAGCACCCCGCAGCGCAGGTTCTCGAACACGCTGAGCTTGGGGAAGATGTTGGTGATCTGGAAGCTGCGCGACAGGCCCGCGCGGTTGATCTCGAAAGGCCGCTTGCCGTCGATGCGCTGGCCGTTGAGCAGCACCTGGCCGCTGGTGGGCGCGAAGCGTCCGCTGATGAGGTTGAACAGCGTGGACTTGCCCGCGCCGTTCGGTCCGATGATGCCCACGCGCTCGCCCGCCTTCACCGACAGGTTCACGCCGCGGATGATTTCGGTCTTGCCGAAGCTCTTGCGCAGCTCCCTGAGCTCCAGCGCCGGGGTGGATGTGGTGCCGCTCACTGCGCCTCCCTCTGCTTGATCTGGTTTTCGATGTCCTCCTGGATGGCGCCCCAGCGGCGCACGAAGCGGCGCCGCGCCCACTCGAAGAGGCCGAAGCCGCCGAACGCCAGCGCCAGCGCGCCCAGCCAGCTGGCCCAGCCGCGCGCGTGCAGCGTCAGGCCCAGGAAGTTCAGCTCGTCGCCCAGCGTGGTGCTGAGCTGCAGGTGGTAGACCATCTCGATGATGGCCGCCGCGCCCAGCAACATCACCACCGCCGAGGCGATCAATGCCACATAGCTGCCGCTGAGCTCGCGCAGGCGGCCATGGACGGCCACGCGCACGTTCATCATGATCAGGCTGGCGATGCCTCCGGGCGCGTACATCACCATGAACAGGAAGATCAGCCCCAGGTACAGCAGCCAGGCCTTGGTGAGCTCGGACAGCAGGATCAGCGCCAGCACCATCAGCACGCCGCCGATGATGGGACCGAAGAAGAAGGTGGCACCGCCCAGGAAGGTGAACAGCAGGTAGGCGCCCGAGCGCGCCGCGCCCACCACCTCGGCCGTGACGATCTCGAAGTTCAGTGCGCCCAGGCCGCCCGAGATGCCCGCGAAGAAGCCCGCGATGATGAAAGCCAGGTAGCGCACCTTCTGCGTGTCGTAGCCCACGAACTCCACCCGCTCGGGGTTGTCGCGCACGGCGTTGAGCATGCGGCCCAACGGCGTGCGCGTGAAGGCGTACATGGCGGCCACGCAGACGAAGGTGTAGAGCGCGATCAGGTAGTAGACCTGCCGCTGCGGCCCGAAGGTGATGCCCATGAAGGGTTCGCCGGCCATGCGGTCGCCCGACACGCCGCCCTCGCCGCCGAAGAACTCGGGGATCATGAGCGAGAGCGCGAACACCAGCTCGCCCAGGCCCAGGGTGATCATGGCGAAGGTGGTGCCGGACTTGCGCGTGGTGACGTAGCCGAACAGCACCGCGAAACCCAGGCCCGCCACGCCGCCCACCAGGGGAATGAGCGAGACGGGCAAGTGCATCGCGCCCTCGGTGACGCGGTTGAGCGCGTGGATGGCCATGAAGGAGCCCAGGCCGGTGTACACGGCGTGCCCGAAGCTGAGCATGCCGCCCTGCCCCAACAGCATGTTGTAGGACAGGCAGGCGATGATGGCGATGCCCATCTGCGAGAGCACCGTCAGGCCCAGGCCGCTGCCCCAGATCAGTGGCGCCACGATCAGCAGCAGGGCGAAGCCGCCCCAGATGGCCATGCGCGACGCATGCCCAGGTCGAACCGGGAGGTACCGCGGAACCGGCTTTGCCGGGCCGCTGGTAACGCCCCCTTGAGGGGGTCGCGCAAAGCGCGGCGGGGGTGTATTCATGTTCATGTCTCGCGTTTGCCCAGCAGGCCACGCGGGCGGAAGATCAGGATCAGCACCAGGAACAGGTACGGCAGGATGGGCGCCACCTGCGACAGCGTGAGCCGGATGTAGGAGTTGTTGCGCAGTCCCTCCGACAGCGGCACGCCGATCTGCTCGAACAGCGTGAGCAACGAGTACTCGAAGGCGACGGCGAAGGTCTGGATCACACCGATGAGCAGCGAAGCGACGAAGGCGCCCGACAGCGAGCCCATGCCGCCCACCACCACCACCACGAAGATCACCGAGCCCACGGTGGCGGCCATGGCCGGCTCGGTCAGGAAGGTGCTGCCGCCGATGACCCCGGCCAGGCCGGCGAGCGCCGAGCCGGCACCGAAGACCAGCATGAACACGCGCGGCACGTTGTGGCCCAGCGACTCCACCGCCTGCGGGTGCGTGAGCGCGGCCTGGATCACCAGCCCGATGCGCGTGCGCGTGAGCAGCAGCCAGACCGACAGCAGCATCACCACCGCCACCAGCATCATGAAGCCGCGCGTGGCGGGGAACGGGGAGCAGACCACGCGCACCGCGGCGTCGGCGGCGCTGCACAGCTCGGGCGCGGCCGCGCCCCAGACCAGGCGCAGCCCGTCCACGGAATGGTTGATGAGGGTGAAGACCGGGCCCTGCAGCTGCTCGGGCGGGCGAAACTCCACCGCGATGCGGCCCCAGATGAGCTGGACCAGCTCGACGATGACGTAGGACAGGCCGAAGGTCACCAGCAGCTCGGGCACATGGCCGTACTTGTGCACCTTGCGCAGACACTGGCGTTCGAAGGCCGCGCCCAGCAGGCCCACCACGATGGGCGCGACCACCAGCGCCGGCCAGAAGCCCACGAACTGCGCCACCTGGTAGCCCACGTAGGCGCCCAGCATGTAGAAGCTGGCGTGCGCGAAATTGAGCACGCCCATCATGCTGAAGATCAGCGTGAGCCCCGAGCTGAGCATGAACAGCAGCAGCCCGTAGCTGAGCCCGTTCAGCATCGAGATGATGAAAAACTCCATTCCTACCTCATCGTTGAACTGAAAAAAGCCCGAGACGGCTTCCCGTTTCGGGCTTCTCCGGAGTGCAGTGACTTACCCCAGAGGCACCGCGGAACCGGCTTTGCCAGGCCGCAGGTGCCGCCCCCTTGAGGGGGTCGCGCGAAGCGCGGCGGGGATGGTCCTCATCCCGGGCGCTTCATCTGGCAGCTCGTCGGGGTGCTCGACACGTAGTTCGGGTACTCCGCCACGGGCGCCAGCGTCATGCCGGTTTTCTCGGGGCTGTAAGGGTACTTGGCGTCGGCCTTCTGCCACACCGACATGTAGAGCGGCTGCTGCAGCTGGTGGTCGGTCTTGCGCATCTGCACCTCGCCGTTGAAGCTCTTGACCGTGAGGCCTTCCAGGGCGGCGGCCACCTTCACCGGGTCGGTGGACTTGGCCTTGGCCATGGCCGCGCCCAGCATCTCGTACACGCGGATGGTGGAGCCGGTGTAGAAGTCGTCGTTGTACTTCTGGTTGAACTCCGTCATCCACTTGGCCATCTGGCCACCCATGTTGTAGTGGTTGTAGGCGATCTGGTAGACGCGGCCGGCACCGTTGGTGCCCAGCGCGGTGGGCGTGCCGGTGACGCCCGCGTAGTAGGTGAAGAACTTGCCGTTGTAGCCGTTCTCGTTGGCGGCCTTGATGAGCAGCGACAGGTCGGAGCCCCAGTTGCCGGTGATCACGGTATCGGCGCCCGCCGCCTTGATCTTGGCGATGTAGGGGGCGAAGTCGCGCGTCTGCGCCAGCGGGTGCAGGTCCTCGCCCACGAACTGGATATCGGGGCGCTTGCGGCCGATGGTTTCCTTGGCGTACTTCACGACCTGGTGGCCGTGCGAGTAGTTCTGGTTGAGCAGGTAGATCTTCTTGATGTCCGGCTGCGTGGCGATGAAGCTGGACATGGCCTCCATCTTCATGGAGGTGTCGGCGTCGAAGCGGAAGTGCCAGTAGCTGCACTTGCTGTTGGTGAGGTCAGGGTCCACCGCCGAGTCGTTGAGGTAGAGCACCTCCTTGCCGGGGTTGCGCGCGTTGTGCTTTTCCACCGCGTCGGACAACGCCAACGCGACCGAGGAGCCATTGCCCTGGATGATGTAGCGCGCGCCCTGATCGATGGCGGCCTTCAAGGCGTTCAGGCTCTCCGCCGGGCTGAGCTTGTTGTCGATCGCGGTGATCTCGAACTTGACGCCGGCCGGGTTGCCCTTGCCGCTGAATTTCTCGGCGAAGAACTGGTAGCCCTTGAACTGGCTCACGCCCACCGGCCCCAGCAGGCCGGTCAAGGGGTCGATGCGCACCATCTTGACGGTTTCGCCCGCCTGGGCGAAAGACGCGCCGGACGCCACCAGCAGAGCCGCCGCGGCCAGGGCCTTCATGCTCGATTTCATGCCTTGTCTCCTTGATGAGGGTGTTGAACCACAAACCCGAGCAGCGTAAGGCGCGAGGGCGCGGGGGCGCTTCAGGGATTGCCCGGACCCCTATCCCCTGGGCGACACCCACGCCCGCCCCCCTGCACCGTTGCGGGGCGGCGCGGGCCCACCCTCACACCCCCGGGAGCACGTAGTCGTGGAGCTGCTGGCGCAGCACCATCTTCTGCATCTTGCCGGTGGCGCCCAGCGGGATGGCGTCGACGAAGACCACGTCGTCCGGCACCTGCCACTTGGCGATGCGGCCCTCGTAAAACTTCAGCAATTCTTCACGCGTGACCTCGGCGCCGGGCTTCTTCACCACCACCACGATGGGCCGTTCGTCCCACTTGGGGTGCTTCATGCCGATGCAGGCGGCCATGGCCACGGCCGGGTGGGCCATGGCGATGTTCTCCACGTCGATGGAGCTGATCCACTCGCCGCCGGACTTGATCACGTCCTTGCTGCGGTCGGTGATCTGCATGAAGCCGTCGGCGTCGATGGTGGCCACGTCGCCGGTGGGGAACCAGCCGTGGCCCTGGGCGTCGTAGCGCAGCGGGTCGCCGCCCTCGCCCTTGAAGTAGCTGGCGATGATCCATGGGCCGCGCACCAGCAGGTCGCCATAGCTCTTGCCGTCCCAGGGCAGCTCGTCGCCGGCCTCGTTCACGATCTTCATGTCCACGCCGAAAATGGTGCGGCCCTGCTTGAGCCGCACCTTGAGCTGCTCGTCGCCCGGCAGCGCGAGCTGGGCGTTCTTGAGCGTGCACACCGTGCCCAGCGGCGACATCTCGGTCATGCCCCAGGCGTGCAGCACGTCGACGCCGTACAGGTCGTTGAAGGCGCTGATCATGGCCGGCGGACAGGCCGAGCCGCCGATCACCGTGCGCTTGAGGGTGCTGAACTTCAGCTGGTTCTGCTGCAGGTGCGCCAGCAGCATCTGCCAGACCGTGGGCACGCCGGCGGCCATGGTCACGCCCTCGGCCTCGATGAGTTCGTAGACCGACTTGCCGTCCAGCGCCGGCCCGGGGAACACCAGCTTGCAGCCCACGGCCGCCGCGGAGTACGGCAGGCCCCAGGCGTTGACGTGGAACATGGGCACCACGGGCAGGATGCTGTCCCGCGCCGAGCAGCCCATGGCGTCGGGCATGGCTGCCCCATAGGCATGCAGCGTGGTGGAGCGGTGCGAGTACAGCGCGGCCTTGGGGTTGCCGGTGGTGCCGCTCGTGTAGCACATGCTGGAGGCGGTGTTCTCGTCGAACTCGGGCCAGGCGTAGCTGTCTTTCTGCGCGCCGATCCAGGCCTCGTAGCTCTGCAGGCCGGGAATGCCGCTGTCGGCGGGCAAGGCGGACGCATCGCACAGGGCGATCCAATGCTTCACCGTGGGGCACTTGCTCCACACCGCCTTGACCAGCGGCAGAAAGCTCATGTCGAAGCACAGGGCCTTGTCTTCGGCGTGGTTGACGATCCACACCAGTTGCTCGGGGTGCAGCCGCGGGTTGAGGGTGTGCAGCACGCGGCCGGTGCCGCTGACGCCGAAATACAGTTCCAGATGGCGATAACCGTTCCAGGCCAGCGTGGCCACGCGGTCGCCGAAGCCCAGGGCCAGCGCGTCCAGGGCGTTGGCCACCTGGCGCGAGCGGCGCGCGACCTCCCGCCAGTTGGTGCGGTGGATGTCGCCCTCGACCCGGCGCGACACGATGTCGGTGGCGCCGTGGTGCCGCTCGGCGTGCACGATGAGGTTGGAAATCAGCAGCGGTTGGCTCTGCATCTGGCCCAGCATGAGTCGGTCTCCGAAGTGGTTGGAATCGTGGCGGCCATGCTAGCCCGGCGCGCAACGCCCGGCGGACGGGGTTGTCCCGGAGGCAACACCCTTTCGGGGGACGGCCCTGGCGGCGCGCTCAGGCCGCGCCGGCCGCCGGCTGCACGCCGCGCTCGAAGGCCAGCTCCACCGTGGTGCCTTGGCCCAGCGCGGACTGCAGGCGGATGGCACCGCCGGCGGCCTGCATCACGCGCTGGCAGAACATCAGGCCCATGCCGTTGCCGCCGGTGGCCGCGCGCGTGGTGACGGGCTCGCGCGTGAGGCGCGCCAACACCTCGGGCGCAATGCCGGGGCCGTTGTCGATGAAGCGGATCCAGGCGCGCGGCGCGCCCGGGCCCGGCGCGCAGTCCACTTCGATGCGCAGGCGCGGGTCGGCCGTGTCGCGCAGCGCCAGGATGGCGTTCTTGGTCAGGGTGCACAGCACCAGGTACAGCAGGTCGCGCCGCCCGGGCAGGCGGAAGTCCTGCCGCAGTTCGGTGCTCACCCAATGGCGTTCGCGGTCTTCGAAGGGGTACTCGTCGACCAGCGAGCCCAGCAGGCTGGCCGCGCTCACGGTCTGCGGGGCCGCGCCCGGGTAGGCGTCGCGCGCCGATTGCACGAAGGTGGCCACCAGCGACTGGCAGTACAGCGCCCGCCGCTCGGCGCGCTGCAGCGCCGCCAGCAGCTCTTGCGGGCCCAGGCCCTCGAAGCGCACCGTGCCCGGGGCGTCGCCCGGCTCCGGCGGGCGGTGGCGCTCCAGCACCGCCGCCACGCTGCCGCGCACGGTGGCCAGCGGCGTGTTGAGCTCATGCGCCAGGAAGCCCAGGGTTTCGCGCAGCGCGGCGGCGCGGCCCTCATTGAGCGCACGCTCCAGCGCCTGGTGCCGGTAGAGCGACAGGGCCTCGCGCAGGGCCTCGCGCGTGGGCTCGTCCTCCAGGGGCTTTTCCAGGATGCGCATCACCTGGCCCTGGTTGACCGCCGCGATGGCGACGTCCTTTTCGGCGTAGGCCGTGACCAGCAGGCGCACCAGGTGGCGGTGCTCGCGCCGCACGAAGCACAGCAGCTTCATGCCGTCCTGCTCGGGCATGCGGTAGTCGGTGATGAGCGCGGCGAAGGACTCCCCGCGCTCGGTGAGGATGGCCAGCGCGTCGTCCACGCTGGCGGCGGTGGATATCTCGAATTCGTCGCCGAAGCAGCGAGAGAACCACTGCCGGGACACGGCTTCGTCGTCCACGAACAAGATGGCCTGGGCGTCAGTCCGCATCGTTTTTCTTCATGGTTGTTATTCCCCCTGGCGCCGGCGTGAGGCCGGCGCATAACCGGCGCCCATTATCAAGCGCGGCCCGGCGCTGGCAATCCGCCATGGCCCTGGTGCCACGCCGGAATACCCCCTGCGGGGACAATTCACCGCATGAACGACACCGCGCTCGCCGCGCCCGCGGCGCTGGACCTCGCCCGGCCCTGGCGCCACCGCTTCGCCGACCTGGGGCCGGCCTTTTTCACCGAGGTGCAGCCCACCCCGCTGCCCGACCCCCACCCGATCGGCCTGAACGCCCCGCTGGCCGCCGCCCTGGGGCTGGACCCGCAGCGCCTGCGCCAGGCCGATGCCGTGCGGGCGCTGGCGGGCTCGCTGCCCGTCGAGGGCACGCGGCCGCTGGCCACGGTCTACAGCGGACACCAGTTCGGCGTCTGGGCCGGCCAGCTCGGCGATGGCCGGGCCATCCTGCTCGGCGAGCTGGACACGCCCCAGGGGCCGATGGAGGTGCAGCTCAAGGGCGCCGGCCTCACGCGCTACTCGCGCATGGGCGACGGCCGCGCCGTGTTGCGCAGCTCGATCCGCGAGTACCTGTGCAGCGAGGCCATGCACGGCCTGGGCATACCGACCACCCGCGCGCTCAGCCTCACCGGCTCGCCGCAGCCGGTGGTCCGCGAGACGGTGGAAACCGCGGCCGTGGTGGCGCGCGTGGCGCCCAGCTTCATCCGCTTCGGGCACTTCGAGCACTTTTCGGCCAACGGCCACACCGCCGAGCTGCGCCGCCTGGCCGACTTCGTCATCGACAGCTGGTACCCCGAATGCCGCGACGGCCATGGCAACGCCTACGCCCGGCTGCTGCAGGCCGTGAGCGCACGCACCGCCGAGCTGATGGCCCAATGGCAGGCCGTGGGCTTCTGCCACGGCGTGATGAACACCGACAACATGAGCATTCTGGGCCTCACCATCGACTACGGCCCCTTCCAGTTCATGGACGCCTTCAACCCGGCGCACATCTGCAACCACAGCGACCATGGCGGGCGCTACGCCTACCACCGCCAGCCCAACGTGGCCTACTGGAACCTCTTCTGCCTGGGCCAGGCCCTGTTGCCGCTGATGGACGAGCAGCAACAGGCGCTCGACGCGCTGGAGCCCTACAAGGCCCTGTTCCCCGCCGCGCTCACGCGCCGCATGGGCGCCAAGCTGGGCCTGGCAGACACGCGGGACGGCGACGCCGAGCTGGTCGAATCGCTCATGCAGCTCATGGCGAAGGACGCGGTGGACTTCACCATCCTGTTCCGCCGCCTGGGCGACGCCGCCGAGGGCCGACTGGACCCCGTGCGCGACCTCTTCCTGCAGCGCGAGGCCTTTGACGCCTGGGCGGCTCGCTGGCAGGCGCGCCTGCGCGCCCAGCCCGGCTTCGACGGCGCCGCCACCGCGGCCGCCATGCACCGCGTCAATCCCCGCATCGTGCTGCGCAACCACCTGGCGCAGACCGCCATCGAACGCGCCCAGCAAGGCGATTTCAGCGAGGTCGACCGGCTGCTGAAAGCCTTGGCGGCCCCGTTCGACGAACGAACCGGCGAGGACGACCTCGCCGCCTTCCCCCCCGACTGGGCGCAGCACATCGAAATCAGCTGCTCCTCCTGAAAGGACCGCCGACATGGACTTCCCCATCAAGAAAACCGAAGCCGAGTGGCGCGAGATCCTCGCCGCCAAGGGCGCCGAGCCCGGCGCCTTCGAGGTCACGCGCCGGGCCTACACCGAGCGCCCCTTCACCGGCAAGTACGAAGAGGTGTGGGCCGATGGCAGCTACCACTGCGTCTGCTGCGGCAACCACCTGTTCGACGCCGGCACCAAGTTCGACGCCGGCTGCGGCTGGCCCAGCTTCTGGAAGGCCGTCCCCGGCGCCATCACCGAGATCAGCGACCGCAGCCACGGCATGGTGCGCACCGAAACCGTGTGCAGCCAGTGCGGCGCCCACCTGGGCCATGTGTTCGAGGACGGTCCCGCGCCCACCGGCCTGCGCTACTGCATGAACTCGGCCGCCATCGACCTGCAGGAGAAGTGAGCCGATGCCGAACCTCGCCGACATCCGACTGTCCATGCTCGACCTCGTCGCCGTGCGCGAAGGCGGCAGCGTGGCCGACGCCCTGGCCATCGCGCGCCAGACCGCCCAGCACGTGGAGCGCCTGGGCTTCACGCGCTACTGGCTGGCCGAGCACCACAACATGAGCGGCATCGCCAGCTCGGCCACGGCCGTGCTGGTGGGCCACATCGCGGGCGCGACGCAGCGCATCCGCGTGGGCTCGGGCGGCGTGATGCTGCCCAACCATGCGCCGCTGGTGGTGGCCGAGGCCTTCGGCACCCTGGCCGAGCTGTACCCGGGCCGCATCGACCTGGGCCTGGGCCGCGCGCCCGGCACCGACGGCCTGACCATGCGCGCGCTGCGGCGCGACCGCGTGGAGACCGAAGCCGATTTCCCGCGCGAGGTGGCCGAGCTGGCCGCCTTCCTGGGCCCGGTGCAGCCGGGCCAGCGCGTGGTGGCCGTGCCGGGGCAGAACACGAACGTGCCGATCTGGCTGCTGGGCTCCAGCCTGTTCTCGGCCCGGCTGGCGGCGCAGCGTGGCCTGCCCTTTGCCTTCGCCTCGCACTTCGCGCCGCGCCTGCTGCTGCAGGCGCTGCAGGTCTACCGCGCCGAGTTCCAGCCCTCCGAGACCCTGTCCAAGCCCTACGCCGCCATCGGCGTGCCGCTGATCGCCGCGCCGACCGACGAGGAGGCGGAGTACCTGGCCAGCAGCACCTACCAGCGGGTGCTGGGCATCCTGACCGGCAAGCGCGGGCAGCTGCCGCCGCCGGTCGAAGGCTTCGTGGCCTCGCTGGCCCCGCACGAGCGCCAGGGCATCGGCGATTTCCTGGCCGCCGCCGTCATCGGCAGCCCCGATTCGGTGCGCGCGGGCCTGCAGCGCCTGGCCGACCTGACCGAGGCCGACGAGTTCATCCTCGTCAGCGACGTGTTCGACCCGGCGCTGCGCCTGCGCTCGCTGGACATCGCGGCGGCGGTCATGCGCGAGGGCGCGCCGGCGCCCGCCTGAGCGGCGCGCTCAGCGCCCGCGCACCATCGCCATCACCTGCCCCGCGTCCAGGGTGGCGGCCTTCTGCTGGATCTGCGGCAGGTACTGCGCCTGCATCTGCTTGGCCGGGCCCAGCAGGTCCTGGAAGCTCTGCTTGAGCAGGTCCGTGCTCATCTGGCGCCCGCCCGCGTAGTAGCGCTTGGCCACCTGTCCCAGCGCATAGGTGGTGGCGAAGGAGAACGCCATGCCGGTGGCCGCGCGGCCCACCCCGCCCAGCGCGCGCCCCGCGGCCTTGCCCAGCAGGCCGCCGATGAGCTTGCGGCCGAACTGCTCCAGGTACTGCGAGGTCAGGCCCACGCCCACCGCCGCGATGAACTCGCGGATGTGGCCCTGGTCCAGCTCCACGCCGTGCGCCTTGCCGATCTCGTAGACCATCTTGACCTGCAGCGGAATGATGGCCATCGAGGCCCAGGACTGCGGCAGCAGCTCCAACGCGCCGTTGAGCAGCGCGTAGTTCAGGATGGACTTGTCCAGCGCCGCCCCGTCGGGCCCGCGCCGCTCGCTGGCGGCCGGGGCCGCGGCGGCAGCCACCGCCACGGGCACCACGCTGGCGGCCACGTCCACCAGCTCGGCCTCTGCCTTCTCGAACGCCGCCGATTCGGCCGCATCCGGCCGCAGCCGCGCCTTCAGGTCGGCCAGGAACGCCGTTTCGGCCGGGGAGCGGGCGCCGTCGGCGTCGCACACGCAGACCGCCATTTCGTAGGCCAGCTCCCGCTGGCCCGGGTCGCCCAGCCGGTCCACGCAGGCCGCCAGGTCCACCCGCTTGAGCAGCACGTCCTGGTACACCCGGGCCAGGCCGGCGGCCCCGCCCTCCCCGCCCAGGGATTCGGCAATGCCGCGGATGCTCTCGCGCTCGGCGTCGGCCTTGGCGCCGTCGGCCAGGGCGGCCATGAGGGCGATGGTGAGGATGGCTTGCTGTTCTTGCGGGCTCATGAAATCTCCAGACGACGAACGGGAATGGCCGCCAGGCGGCGGCCGGACATCAGAGCCGCCCGGCCCCGCCGCGGTTCCCTGGCGCGGGCTCCACGGATAATCGCACCCATGCGACTGCTGATCGACTTCTTCCCCATCCTGCTCTTCTTCGCCGCCTACAAGATGCAGGGCATCTACCTCGCCACCGGGGTGCTCATGGCCGCCACCGTGGCGCAATGCGGCATCGTCTACGCCATCGACCGCAAGCTGCAGAACATCCACAAGATCACGCTGGTGCTGGTGCTGGTGTTCGGCGTGCTCACCCTGGTGCTGCAGGACGAGCGCTTCATCAAATGGAAGCCCACGGTGCTCTACGCGGGCATGGCCGTGGTGCTGGGCGCCGCGCTGTGGGGCTGGAAGAAGAACTTCCTGCAGATGCTGCTGGGCAGCCAGCTCACCCTGCCCCAGCCCGTGTGGGCGCGCCTGACGGTGGCCTGGATCGGCTACTTCCTGTTCATGGCCGCCATCAACGCCTGGTTCGCCGCCTATCAGACCACCGAGCAATGGGTGAACTTCAAGCTCTGGGGCTACATCTTCCCGGTGCTCTTCATCGTCGCGCAGGGCCTGTACATCGCGCGCCACATCAAGGACGACGAGCCCCGCTCCGAAACCTGACCCCCCATGAGCCCCAGCGTCCCCACCGCCCCCACCGCTGCCGCCATCGAGGCGCGGCTGCGCGACACCCTCGCGCCCAGCGCCCTGGAAGTCATCGACGAAAGCGCCGCGCACGCGGGCCACTCGGGCGCCAATGGCCTGGGCTACGGCACGCACTTCCGGGTGCGCATCGCGGCGCCCGCCTTCGCCGGACTGGGCCGGGTAGCGCAGCATCGCCTTGTGTATGATGCCCTGCGTCATTTCACCGACGCCGGGCTGCACGCCCTGGCCATCGAGATCCAGCGCTGACACGGCCCCCGGCTACCTTCTGTCACATCCCCCGCGAACCCGCGCGGGCGCGTCGGCTCCAACCCCTTTTTCTCCAACTCCGAGGATTTCCATGAAAGTCACCCTCACGGCACTGACCGCGGCGGCGCTGATCACCACCGCTCCCTGGGCGGCCGCGCAGAACGTGGCCATCGTCAATGGCAAGCCCGTGCCCACGGCGCGCGTCGACGCGCTGGTGCAGCAGATCGAGGCCACGGGCCGGCCGGTGGACGACGCCGTGCGCGCGCAGATCAAGGAAGAGGTGGTGCTGCGCGAGATCTTCATGCAGGAAGCGCAGAAGAAGGGCGTGGCCAACACCACCGAGTTCAAGAACCAGATGGAGCTGGCGCGCCAGACCATCATGATCCGCGCCCTCTTCGCCGACTACCAGAAGAAGCACCCGGTGACCGACGAGGAGATCAAGGCCGAGTACGACAAATTCGCGGCCGCCAGCGCCGGCAAGGAGTACAAGGCCCGCCACATCCTGGTCGAGAAGGAAGACGAGGCCAAGGCCATCATCGCCAGCCTGAAGAAAGGCGCCAAGTTCGAAGACATCGCCAAGAAGCAGTCGAAGGACCCGGGCTCCGGCGCCAACGGCGGCGACCTGGACTGGGCGCCCGCGGCGAACTACGTGCCCGAGTTCTCGCAGGCCCTGCTCAAACTGGAAAAGGGCCAGCTGGCCGACGCGCCGGTGCAGAGCCAGTTCGGCTGGCACGTGATCCGCGTGGACGACATCCGCGACGCGGAGATCCCCAAGCTGGAAGATCTCAAGCCGCAGATCGCGCAACAACTGGCGCAGCAGAAGATGCAGAAGTACCAGCAGGACCTGCGCGACAAGGCCAAGGTGCAGTGAGCGGCGCCCGGCCCCGTCCCGGCATGAAAAAAAGCGCGGCCCGGCCGCGCTTTTTTGTGTCCGTCGCTCGGCCCGCTCAGAGCACGCGGCAGGCCTCGTCGAAACTGAGGCGCGCATTGCGCTTGAACAGCAGGCTGTCGTCGCCGTAGCCGAGGTTGATCAGGAAATTGGTCTTCCAGCGGCCATCGGGGAAGAACTCGGCGTCGACCTTGCCGATGTCGAAACCGCTCATGGGACCGCAGTCCAGGCCCAGGGCGCGCGCCGCGACGATGAAGTAGGCGCCGCCGAGGGTGCCATTGCGCGTGGCGGTGCCGGCGGCCAGGGCCGCGTTGGCCTCGAAGTTCTCCTTGGCGCCCTCGCGGTGCCAGACCTGGGGCATGTACTCGTAGAACCGGGTGTCGGTGGCCACGATCACGGTCACCGGCGCGGTGCGCGTCTTGTCCAGGTTGCCCGGCAGCATGGCCGGCAGCAGGCGCTCGCGCGCTGCCTTCGAGTTCAGGAACACGTAGCGCGTGGGCTGGGTGTTCATGGAGGTGGGGCCGAGCGCGGCCAGCTCGTACACCTGCTTGAGCAGCGCCTCGGGCACGGGCTTGTCGAGGAAGCCGTTGGCGGTGCGCGCCTTCAGGAACAGGGTGTCGAGGGCGGCGTTGTCCAGGGGGGTCACGGAGAAGGGTCCTTTCGGTTCGGGCATCAGTTGGGGAAGTAGTCGACCTGGTGGCGCGCGATGCGCAGGCCTTCGAGCGCCTGGCGCACGCGCAGGTGCTCGGGGTGCGAAGCGTAGTCGGCCAGGGCTTGTGCTGTCTCGAACTCGGAATAGAGCACCACGTCACAGGCGTAATCCACGCGGCTCACGTCCACGCCGATCTCCAGCGCGAGCAGGCCCGGGATGCGCCCGCGCATGCCCTCGAAGGCGGCCTTCAGGCGCTGTGTGTTGCTGGCCTTCTCCTCCGCGCTGTCGCCGAGGATGTTCCACATCACGATGTGTTTGACCACGGGCATGTGTCGGCTCAGGCTTTGGGCGGGAATCCGGCCTTCTGAGGCCACAGGTTCTGGAACGCATGGACCGACACGCTGGCGTACAGCCCGGCCCGCGTGAACGGCTCCTGCGCCTGCCATTGCAGCGCGGCCTCGCGGCTGTCGAAGTCGATGGCCAGCACGCTGCCCACCATGGTGGCGCCGTCGTCGGCCAACAGGGGGCCGGCGAAGGCGATGCGCTCGGCCATGGCGCCCAGGTAGGCCTTGTGTTCGGGGCGCATGCGCTGGCGCAGTTCGAGGCCGCCGGGTTTGTCGAGAAGGTGGAAGACGTAGATCATGGGTTCACATGCGCGCCAGCCAGGTGGACAGGCTGGGGAAGATGGCGAGGATGACCAGGGACAGCACCATCACCAGCACGAAGGGAAAGGCGCCGGCGAAGATGTCCTTGATGGAGATCGCGGGGTTGTTGAGCGCGCTCTTGACCGTGTAGACCGACACGCCGAAAGGCGGCGTGAGCAGACCGATCTCCACCGCCAGGACGGTGAGCACGCCGAACCAGATCAGGTCCATGCCGAAGCTGGTGGCGATGGGCAGCACGATGGGCAGCATGATCAGCATGATCGAGACCGAATCGATGATGCAGCCCAGCGCGATGACGATGAGCAGGTAGGCCGCCAGGAAGCCCCAGGGGCCCAGGCCCATGTCGGTGATGCCGGTGGTGATGGCCGCCGGCATGCCGGTGAGCGCGAGCATGCGGCTGTAGAGCGAGGCCGCCACGATGAGAAACAGCACCGACACCGACACATAGCCCGTTTCGGTGAGCACGTTCCACAGCTTGCGCCAGGTCAGGCGGCGGCGGGCGATGGCGATCACGAAGGCGCCCGCCGCACCCACGGCACCGGCCTCGGTGGGCGTGAAGAAGCCGCTGTACAGCCCCCCCAGCACCAGCACGATGAGCAGCAGGATGGGCAGGAACTTCACCGCGGCGCTGTGCAGGGTCTCGGTGTCCTGCTCGGCCGCCGGAGCCGGCGCGCCCGCACTGTAGATGCTGGCGGGGCGCAGGTAGGCCATGCCGACGATCAGCCCGCAGAACAGCAGGGCCAGCAGCAGGCCGGGCAGCACGCCGGCCAGGAACATGCGGCCGATGGACTCCTCGGCGATCACGCCGTAGATGATCATGAGCAGCGAAGGCGGGATCAGCATGCCCAGGATGGACGAGCCCGCGACCACGCCCACCGAAAAGCGCGGCGTATAGCCGTGGCGCATCATTTCGGGCACGGCCACCTTGGTGAACACCGAGGCCGAGGCGATGGAGATGCCGGTGATGGCCGCGAACACCGCGTTGGCGCCCACCGTGGCCAGGCCCAGGCCGCCGCGCAGCTTGCGCAGCAACCACTGGAACACGTCGAAGGTGTCGCGCCCTACCCCGCTCACGCTCACGAACATGCCCATGAGCACGAACAGCGGCACCACGCCGAAGAGGTAGTCGCGGATCGCGTCGTTGGCCGCCGCACCGACGAAGCGTGCGGCGATCTCGGGCGAGCGCATCAGCCAGACCGTGACGAAGGAGCTGACGACGAGCGCCACGCCGATGTGCATGCCCAGGATGATGAGGGCGAGCATGCCGCCGATGGCGAGGAAGCCCAGGACCAGATCGCTCACGGCCGGCCCCCTTTCGCCTCGGCGGCGGCGCTCTCGCGCCAGTCCTGCCAGGCCAGCAGCGCGTACTGCAGCGCCGCCAGCGCCGCGCCCACGAACACCACGATGCGCATCGGCCAGGTGGGGAAGGTGAACACGCCCTCGACGCCGAAGAACTCATTGTTCGCCCAGGCGCGCTGGAACAGCGGCCAGGTGGCGTAGGCGATCACGCCGCTGGCAAAGACGCCCGCGAGCGAGAACACCGCCCGCAGGCGCTTGCCCGCCTTGGGCCGCCGGGCCACGAAGGGGTCGATGAACAGGTCGGCGCGGCTCATGCGGCCATGGCGCAGCGTGGCCGGCAGTTGCAGGAACACGATCACGATGATCGAGGCCGCGACCATCTCGGCCACGCCGTCGAGGGGGTGGTTGAAGGCGTTGCGCATGAACACGTCGGCGCACATCAGCACCATGACGAGCGCGATGACGATCGAGCCCAGACCGTTGAGCGCGTCGACCACGTGCCCGAAAGGGCTGGACGGCGCCGTCGGGACCGGCGCCTCTTCCAGGTTGGTGTTGGCTTCGTAGCTCATGAAGGGCGATCAGAGTTCCTTGTCCCAGTCGCGCAGGGGCTTGGCGCCGCGCTTGCGCAGTTCCTCCAGGTAGGTCTTCACGATCTGCGCGGCCGGGCCGCGCGAGGCATTGGCCTTGACCCAGTCGCCCGCGATGTTGGGCATGGTCTTGGCCCACTTCTCGCGCTCGCCGGGGGCCATGGGCGCGATCTTCACCGGCACGGCCTGCTTGGCGCCCTGCTCGCCGATGGCCTTGAGCGCGGCCTCGTAGCGCTGCATGAGCGTGTCGCCCAGCACGCGCGAGTACTCCAGGCCAACGTCCTTGATGATCTTCTGCACCTCGGGCGGCAGGCCGTTGAAGGTGTCCTTGTTGATGGCCATGCCGCCGTTGTAGAGCGCGCCGATGTCCACCGTGGTGACATAGGGCGCCACCTCGTACACCTTGCTGGGCAGGATGCCGGTGGCGATGGAGATGGTGCCCTCGCTCACGCCGGTCTGGATGTCGGTGTAGTAGCTGGTGAGCGAGCCGTCCACCGGCACCGCGCCCGAGCCCTTGAGCCACAGGCCCAGCGCGCCGGGCGCGGAGATCTTCTTGCCGTTGAGATCGGCGTAGGTGCTGATGGGGCTCTTGGTGAACAGGTGGTAGGTGTCCACGCCGGAGGCGCCCAGGAACACCAGATTGTTGCGGTCCCACTCGGCCTTGAGCGCGGGGATTTTTTCGTTCAGCTCGTTGGCCACCTGCAGCAGGGTGCGCACGTCGCCGGTGGCGAAGGGTGTGACGGTGGCGTACTGGGTCAGCGGCATCTTGGCCGCTTCGAGGTTGGCGAACACCCAGCCGATGTCGGCGATGCCCTGGCCCACGCTGGTGAGCGTGGCGTTCATCTTGTAGAGCTGGCCACCGTAGGCCTCTTTCCATTCGATCTTGTAGCCCTTGCCCAGGGCCTCCACGCGCTTGTTCACCTCGGGCACGAAGAGCGTGCTCATCAACCCCACCCAGGGCAGCGAGGTGGGGTGGCTGGACGCGATGGTGAGCTTGAAGGTCTGCGCCGCGTGGGCCGGGGCGAGGCCCGCGGCCATCAGGGCGGCGGCCAGGGCACTGGCCACGAAAGCGCGTTTCTTGATCGTCATGGTCTTGTCTCCTCGTTGTGTCTCAGGGGGGGCGAAATCAGCGGGACGGGTTCAACACGAAATCGAAATCCAGGGTCACGCGGCCGTCGGGTTGTTCCACCCAATCAGCCACCAGGGAACTGCGCACGCCGAACACGGCGTCGGAATCGAGGTAGGGGTCGCCGTCGCGAAAGACGTGCGTCACCAGGGTCTCGTAGCCGGGCGCCTGCAGGCGGAAATGCAGGTGCGCGGGCCGCCAGGGGTGGCGCTTGGTGGCCGTGAGCATCTCGCCCACCGGACCGTCGTTGGGGATGGGGTAGGGCTCGGCCACCACGCTGCGGAAGTGAAAGCGCCCCTCGGCGTCGCTGCGCAGCACCGCCCGGCCCTGCGGCTCGGCCAGGCCCTCGCGCTGCACGTCGTACAGGCCGTCGGCGTCGGCCTGCCAGACGTCGATGACCGCGCCCGCCACCGGCTCGCCACCCAGGCCGCGCACGCGGCCCGACACCTCGCAGGGCCGGCCGGGCGCGCCGTTGGCCACGTCGGCGCCGTGCGGCACCTCGGGAGCGCCTTCCACGTGGAAAGGCCCGAACACCGTGGCCTCGGTGCAGCCCGGGGGTTTGTGGTTGTTCAGCGCCACCGTCAGCATCGACAGGCCCAGCGTGTCCGACAGCAGGATGAACTCCTGGCGCTGCTCGTCGCAGGTGTGGCCCACGCGGGTGAGGAAGTCGATGCCATAGGCCCATTCGGCCTCGGTCAGCTTCACCTCCCGGGCGAAGGCGTGCAGGTGCTGCACCAGGCTGGTCAGCACCTGCTTGAGGCGCGGGTCGGGCGTCTGGGCCAGGCGGGCGATGACCGCCTGGGTGATGTTGTCCTGGTTGAGGTTCCTCACCGTCGTCTCTCCGGTTGGGTGCCGCGGGGCCACCGTGGCGGCAGAATGTAGGCGGCCCGAAATGGAAAACCAATGCCAGGGAAACAAAAGACTTTTCCGGCGAGCGAAAGAAACCAAGGGACAACCCGGAGACGACGAGAGAGCCGATGGACCGCTGGACCGAGATCGAACTGTTCGTGCAGGTGGCCGAGACCGGCAGCCTGTCGCGCGCGGCCGAAGCCCTGAACCTGAGCAACGCCAGCGCCAGCCGCCACCTGGCGGCGCTGGAGGAGCGCCTGGGCGTGCGCCTGGTGGAGCGCAACACACGCCGCCTGTACCTCACCGACACCGGACAGGAGTTCTTCCAGCGCGCGCGCAACATCCTGAGCGACCTGCGCGACGCCGAGTCCGACGTGAACGCCGCGGCGCTCAACCCCACGGGCCTGCTGCGCGTGACGGCCTCGCTGAGTTTTTCCATGCACCACATCGCGCCGCTGCTGCGCGAGTTCACCGAGCGCTACCCCCATGTGAGCGTGCACGTGGAGGCGGCCAACCGCTACCTGGACATCATCGACAACAACATCGACGTGGCCATCCGCACGCGCGAGTACGAGCCCGACAGCAACATCACCATCCGCCGCCTGGGCGAAACGCGCCGCGTGCTGGCCGCCTCGCCGGGCTACCTGGCCCGGCACGGCTTTCCCAAGGGGCTCGACGACCTGCAGCAGCACAAGCTGCTGGTCTACCTGCACGCCAACACACCGAACGAACTGCGCTTCACCCAGGTGGCCACGGGCGAACAGAAAACCATCCAGATCAAGGGCCTGCTGGAGACCAACGACGGCCAGATCGTGCGCGCCGCCGCGCTCGACGGCATGGGCATCCTGATCCAGCCCAGCTACATCGTCTACGACGACATCGTGGCCGGCCGCCTGGTGCCGGTGCTGGAGGACTGGGACCTGCCCCACCTCACCATCAACCTCGCCTACCCCAGCCGCAAGCACCTCTCGGCCAAGGTCCGCGCCTTCATCGACTTCATGGCGGGGCACTTCGCCAAGATGGACTACGAGCGGAAATGGACCGGGCGCTTCGCCGTCTACTGACCCTGCATCGACCACGCCACGCCACGCCATGCCCATCGAACTCTCCCGCGACGAACGCGCGCAGGCCATCGCCTCCATCGAACGCTACTTCCAGGAAGCGCTCGACCAGCGCATCGGCAACATCGGTGCCGGCGCGCTGCTGAACTTCTTCCTCGAAGAGATCGGCCCCCTGGTCTACAACCAGACGGTGGCCCAGCTGCAGGAGCGGCTTCAGCAACGCATGCAGGAACTCGACATCGAGTTCCACGAGGACGAGTTCCAGTACTGGCGGCGCCAGGCAAAAGCGCGGCGCTGACCCATCCCGACCCTGCACTATTCAAGGCCCACCATGCGCATCACCTCCGGTTTGCCCTGCGTTGTCGTGCTGGCGATCGCCCTGACCATGCTCATGCTCGCCAAGCTGTCGGTGGCCGCGGACCCCGCCGCCCACGCGGACCCGATTCCCGTCGTGGCCGGAAAACTGCACAACGGGCAGATCCACGGAGGGTCGACGGCATTCCTCTCGCAAAACGCGGTGGCGGACGTTCGGCTGCCCCACCACGTCAGGCATGTGTTCACCGCCGATACCCAGGGCGAACTGAACATCTCGGCGCATTCCGACACGCGCCGCCTGGTGCTCGCGGTCCTGCAGAACGGGCAGTTGCTGAAAACCGCTCAGCCCCACCCGTCGCGGCTCGCCACCCAGCAGCTGTCAGTGACGGTGAGCGCCGGAGACCGCCTGGAAATCATGGTGGGCGGGGACGCTTCGCAAACCCCTGTGCCCTATAGCCTGTGGGTGATCGATGCCCATGCGCCGGCGCTCGTTCCCCCCTTGCCGCGCGCCGTTCGGGCCGACGTCAAGAAGAGCGACGGGCAGGGGCTCAACCCGGCCACACCGTTCCAGTCCCAACCCGCGCACTGGTTCTCGGTGCCGACCGTCAAGGACAGCAAGGACTGGTACACCATCCGCGCCTCGTCCAACGACTTCGACCCGATGCTGGTGCTGCTGGACGACAAGAATCAGGTCATCGCCTGGCAGGACGATGTCAGCCGCCAAGACCGCTCCGCGGTGTTCACCTTCCAGGCGTCCCAGGCGCCTGAGCACTTCGTGCTGATCCCGGCGGACGAGCTGGGCGCGAAGGACCCCGCCAGCCTGAAGTACAGCCTTGACATCAGCCGCCGGCCTTACGACCCGAATCGCCCCTTCATCGCCGGCATCGAGTATTACCTCGGCAGCACACTGGGCGCATTCATCCTCGGCGTCATCGCCTCGGCGCTCATCTCGTACTACTTCTACGTGCGCTCCATCCGCACGAAGGAGCTGCATTGGGAGGTCATCTCGGACGAGATCTTTGTCGACAGCTCGTCCACGGCCCAATCGCTCAACATCACGGTGAACGGGGTGGAGGTTCAGGAGGCCAGCCGGCTGCGGGTCCGCTTCGTGGCCAAGGGGCCGCACCAGATCGCCAGCAACCTCGTGGCGACACCCCTGACGCTCCAACTGAAGAATGCCCTGGCCATCCTCGCCATGTCCGAGCGGCGCAGCGAGTCGTCGGGCTGGAGAGCCTTGCCCGTACCGAATGAGGCCAGCATCCGCCTCGACTTTGACCGGCTCAACCCCAAGGACTCCATCGAGCTGGACATCATCTACTCGCAAACAGGCGATCAGCTGCCCGAAGTGGCGGGCGCCGTGCTGCACGGCGCCATTGCCGAGGTGGCGATCCACAAGGACCACGACCGCCCGGCCACGGTGGTCACCCGGATCGCGACCCTGGCGCTCAATCTGATCGCCCTGCTTCTGCTGCCCCTGTTGCTGCTGGACTCGGTCTTTCGCTTCATGCCGGGCTGGTGGGCGCAGCTGTGGATCTACTACATGCCCTGGTTGTTGCTGATCGTGATGTTCTATTCCTTCGCCACCGCGGAAGGCCGGTCGTCGCTCATGAAGATGCTTCGCTACCTGGCCTCGGTGTCATTGTTCTGGCGGCGGCGGACCTGAGGCGGCGGCGCGGCAGGCAGTCGGCCGCGTGTGCTTTGGAACCGATCGCGCCCGTCTCGGCCGTGTACCAGATGCGCGCCAGCGCCAGGACGAGGTCGGTCCGCGGCACCGGGTCGCCGAGGGGGCCAGTGGGTGCATGGGCGGTATGTCAGCCAGCGCCAGGGGCCGGCCCGGCCCCCTGCCTGCGGGCCCATTTCCGCAGAGGGATAATCCCAAGGTTATCCACCCCCCAGCCCACGACCGACCATGCCCACCACCATCAAGGCCGACGACCTCATCGAATCGATCGCCGGTGCGCTGCAGTACATCAGCTACTACCACCCCGCCGACTACATCGCCCACCTGGCCCGCGCCTACCAGCGCGAGCAGAGCCCCGCGGCCAAGGACGCCATCGCGCAGATCCTCACCAACAGCCGCATGAGCGCCACCGGGCACCGGCCGATCTGCCAGGACACCGGCATCGTGAACGTCTTCCTCAAGATCGGCATGGACGTGCGGCTCGAGGGCTTCAGCGGCAGCCTGGACGACGCCATCAACGAAGGCGTGCGCCGCGGCTACAACCACCCCGACAACACCCTGCGCGCCAGCGTGGTGGCCGACCCGCAGTTCGCGCGCAAGAACACCAAGGACAACACGCCCGCGGTCATCTTCACCGAGATCGTTCCGGGCAATACCGTCGACGTGACCGTCGCCGCCAAGGGCGGCGGCAGCGAGAACAAGAGCAAGTTCGTGATGCTCAACCCCAGCGACTCGCTGGTGGACTGGGTGCTCAAGACCGTGCCCACCATGGGCGCGGGCTGGTGCCCGCCGGGCATGCTGGGCATCGGCATCGGCGGCACGGCCGAAAAGGCCATGCTGATGGCCAAGCAGTCGCTCATGGAAGACCTCGACATGTACGAGCTGCAGACCAAGGCCGCCAAGGGCGAGAAGCTGACGCAGGTGGAAGAGCTGCGCCTGGAGCTGCACGAGAAGGTCAACGCCCTGGGCATCGGCGCGCAGGGCCTGGGCGGCCTCACCACCGTGCTCGACGTGAAGATCGCCATGTACCCCACCCACGCGGCCAGCAAGCCCGTGGCCATGATCCCCAACTGCGCGGCCACGCGCCACGCGCACTTCGTGCTCGACGGCAGCGGCCCCGCCTACCTGGACGCCCCCAGCCTGGACCTGTGGCCCGACGTGCATTGGGCGCCCGACTACAACAAGAGCACGCGCGTCAACCTGGACACCCTCACCAAGGAAGAAGTGGCCAGCTGGAAGCCCGGCCAGACCTTGCTGCTCAACGGCAAGATGCTCACCGGCCGCGACGCCGCGCACAAGCGCATCCAGGACATGCTGGCCAAGGGCGAGAAGCTGCCGGTGGACTTCAGCAACCGCGTCATCTACTACGTGGGCCCGGTGGACCCGGTGCGCGACGAGGCCGTGGGCCCCGCGGGCCCCACCACCGCCACGCGCATGGACAAGTTCACCGGCATGATGCTGGAGAAGACCGGCCTGATCGCCATGATCGGCAAGGCCGAGCGCGGCCCGGTCGCCATCGAGGCAATCAAACAGCACAAGAGCGCCTACCTCATGGCCGTGGGCGGCGCGGCCTACCTCGTGTCCAAGGCCATCAAGACGGCCAAGGTGGTGGGCTTCGAAGACCTCGGCATGGAAGCCATCTACGAGTTCGACGTGGTCGACATGCCCGTGACCGTGGCCGTGGACGCCGGCGGCACCAGCGCGCACATCACCGGCCCGGCCGAGTGGAGCCAGCGCATCGCCTCGGGCGAGTTCAAGGGCATCGCGCTGGCCACCGCTTGAGCGCTGGTCCCGTCACCGCTGTCGGTGTCTTCGACAGCGGCGTCGGCGGGTTGAGCGTCTGGCGCGCCCTTCGCGCCGCGCTGCCGGGCGCCCACCTGAGCTACCTGGCCGACAACGCCTGGGCGCCCTATGGCGAGCGGCCCGCCGAGGCGCTGCGGGGGCGCGTCGCCGCCCTGGTGCGCGACTGGCGGGCCCACGAGTCCCTGGACCTGCTGGTGCTGGCCTGCAACACGGCCACCGCCGTGGCGATCGACGCGCTGCGGCAAGAACACCCTGACCTGCCCATCGTGGGCATCGAGCCCGCCCTGCGCCCGGCCCTGGCCGCCACGCGCAGCGGCCGCGTGGGCGTGGTCGCCACGCGCGCCACGCTGAACAGCGCGCGCTACCAGGCCCTGCGCTCGGCCTGCCTGGCGGACGCGGCCGGCAGGCCCAGCGTGCACGAGCGCGCGGCCGACGGCCTGGCCGATGCCATCGAACGCGGCGACGAAACGCTCGCACGGGCCCTGTGCCACCGCCACCTGCGGGCGCTGCTGGACGACGCCCCGGCCATCGACACCCTGGTGCTGGGCTGCACCCACTACCCGCTGGTGCGCGAGGCCTGGCTGGCCGCCAGCGAGGGGCCGATCGCACTGATCGATCCGGCCGAAGCGGTGGCGCGCCGCGCGCGGCACCTGCTGCCGGGCGCCGAACCGGGAAAGGGCGAGGCCCGGCCCTCGCCAACGTGGCGCTGCACCGGCCATCCCGAGGCGCTGCGGCGCGCCACGCGGCAGTGGCTGGACCTGCCGGCCGAGGTGCGGTCGCCTCAGAGCTGAGCGGTGCTCGGCGCGGTGAGCGCGGCCTCGCGCCCGCGCCGCATGTTCACCGGCAGCAGCAGCAGCAGCCCCAGCGCGAACAGCAAGGCGGTGGACACGATGGCCAGGCGCTGGTTGCCACCGGTCATCCAGGTGATGGCGCCGTAGCTGAGCGGCCCCACGATGCTGGCCACGCGCACGGCGAAGGTCCACAGCCCGAAGAACTCGGCCAGCTGCGCGGGCGGCGCCAGCATGCCGGCCATGGCGCGTCCGGCCGACTGGCTGGAGCCCATGCACAGGCCCGCGATGGCGGCGGCGTACCAGAACATGCCTTTGGTGGTGCTGAGCGCGGCGATCACGCAGGTGGCGATCCAGCCCAGCAGGGTGAGGCTCAGCGCGAGCTTGTGGCCCAGGCGGTCTTGCCCGTAACCGAAGGCGAAGGCCCCCGCCATGGCCGCGATGTTGAGCACAAAGATCAGCGCCATGGTTTCCTGCTGCGCGAAACCGATGACCTGCTCGGCGTAGATCGCCGCCAGCGCCACGGCCACGGCCACGCCCCCCTGGTAAGCCGCCGTGCAGGCCAGCAGCCACATGAAGTCGCGGTAATGGCGCGCCTGCTGGAAGGTGGCGCGCAGCCGGCGCAGCGAGGCGCGCCAGCCGCCCTCGCGCCCGGCCTGGGGCTGGGCGCGCTCGCGCAGCAGCGACAGCGTGACCAGCGAGGCCAGTCCGAAGATGGCGGCGGTGACGATCATGGTGACGGGCACGAACTGGCCCGCCTTCTGCCCCTGGGCCTGGGCCCACAGCACATAGGCCAGGCACAGGCCCAGCGTGAGCATGCCGCCCACGTAGCCCAGGCTCCAGCCCCAGCCGCTCACCCGGCCCATGGCCTCCGGCCGGGCGATCTCGGGCAGGAAGGACGCGATGAACGACTCGCCCCAGGCGTAACAGACGTTGGACAGCACGATGAGCACCACGCCCAGCGCCACCGCGCCGGGCTGCACCAGGGCTAGGCCCGCCGTGGCGGCCACGCAGCCCAGGGTGGTGAGCATCAGCAGGCGCTTCTTGGCGGCGTGCCGGTCGGCCCAGGCGCCCATGGCAGGGACGGTGAACATCACGATCAGGTTGGACAGGCTGAGCGCGGCGGTCCAGGCGAAGGTGGCCCAATGGGCACCGCCGGCCACCCCACCGACGAAATAGGCCGCGAACACGGCGGTGAGCACCACCGTGGTGTAGCCGGAGTTGGCGAAGTCGTACATCGCCCAGCCGAACACCTCGCGCTTGCGCACGCCAGGGTTCAGGGCGCTGGCGAGCATCAGTGCAGGTGCCGCGGTTTGCGCGGTCCGCCGTGGCCCGAGGGGCCGTGGCCGCGCGGCGGCTTGCCCAGCTGCATGGAGCTGACGAGGGCGTCGAAGCGCTGGTTGAACAGCTTGTCGATCGAGGCCACCACGTCACCCAGCTCGGAGGCGTCGAAGTGGCGCTCCATCACCTGCACCACGTCCTGCACCAGCAGGTCGCGCTGCACCTGCATGATGGCCGCGGGCGTGGGACCGACGAAGCACATGACGAAATCGTCGCGCGCCTCTTCCTCGTTGTTCTCGTCTTCCTCGTCGAACTCGGTGTCGTAGAAAGACACCTCCAGCGGCGCGCCGGCCGAGGCGATTTCGTTCAGGCCCATGCAGGCGTCCTCGACGGCCTGGCGGAAGTCCTCGTCGCCATTGACCGTCCAGCAAATCTGCAGGGTGTGCGACTCGGCGTCGAAGCGGATGCCAGGCTCGTCCTCGTAGCTGCTCTCGGCCACCGCCGCGAGCGAGCGGCCGCCCGCGTACTGCCACAGGGGCTTGAGGGCCTCCTGGATCTGCTCGAACACCACGTCCTCGCGCAGGGGCACGTCACCGTGCACGTGGATTTCAAAAGGGGCGTCGTATCGGCTGCTCATGGAAACTCACTCTACCGGGCTGTCCGGAAAAAACCTAGGCCCCCGCGCGGAAAGCGCCTGGTGCCTCGAACCGGGGTCGAACCGGTACGCCCCCTTGCGGGCAAGCGGCGGAGTTTAAGTCCGCTGTGTCTACCAATTTCACCATCGAGGCAGGGGCCAGGGGCGCGATTGTCGCAGGTGAACGCGAACGGCCCCACCGGCCGTGGGGCCGGGGGGGCGCCGGATCGCGGGAAGGCCCCGCCTAGGCCAGCAGGCCGGGCAGCCAGAGCGAGAGCGAGGGGAAGGCGCAGAGGATGAACAGCCGGACCACGTCCGCCGCGATGAACGGCATGGTGCCCCGGTAGATGTGTCCCAGCGACAGGTCGCGCGCAATGGAATTGATGACGAACACGTTCATGCCCACGGGCGGGCAGATCATGCCGAAGGTCACCGCCATCACCACGATCACGCCGAACCAGACCGGGTCGAAGCCCAGGTGCACCATCGCGGGAAACACGATGGGCACCGTGAGCAGCAGCATGGCCAGTTCGTCCATCACCGCGCCCAGGACCAGGTAGCCCAGCATGATGAGCGCCAGCACGCCATAGGGCCCGATCGGCAGGTTCACCAGGAATTCCACCGCGTTCTGGGTGAACTGGGTGATGGTGAGGAAGTAGCCGAACAGGTAGGCGCCGACGACGATGGTCATGATGGCCGAGGACACGCGCAGCGCGCTGATCAGCGCCTCCTTGATCTGCGGCCAGCGCAGGCGCCCGCGCGCCATGCCGATCACCAGCGTGCCCGTGGCGCCCACGCCCGCCGCCTCCTGCACCGTGAACAGGCCGCCGTAGATGCCGCCGAGCACGAACACGAAGAGCACGACCACGGCCCACAGCGGCCTGAGGCTGGCGAATCGCTCGGCCCAGCCGTGGCGCTCGCCCCGCGGCATCCACTCGGGCTTCACGCGGGCGATGATGGCCACCACCAGCGAGTAGAAGATCACCGCCATCAGGCCCGGTATCACCCCGGCCGCGAACAGCGCGGTGATGTCCACCTCGGTCATGATGCCGTAGAGCACCAGGATCACCGAGGGCGGGATCATGATGCCCAGCGTGCCGCCGGCCGCGATGAGGCCGGCCGAAATGCCGGGCTCGTAGCCGGCGCGGCGCATCTCGGGCAGCGCCACCTGCGTCATCGTGGCGGCCGTGGCCACCGACGAACCATTGATGGCCGAGAAGCCGCCACAGGCCGCCACCGAGGCCAGCGCCAGGCCACCGCGGCGGTGGTGCAGCCAGGCGCGGCCGGCCGCGAACAGCTCGGCGCTCATGCCCGAATGCGAGGCGAAGGCCCCCATCAGGATGAACATCGGGATGACGATGAGGTTGTAGTCGGTCAGCACCGACAGCGGCACATTGGCCAGCAGGTTCAGGCCGGGCGTGAGGCCGCTGAGCGCGGCGAAGCCCGCCACGCCCGCAATGCCCATGGCCACGCCGATGGGCACGCGCAGCGCCATCAGCGCGAACATGCCGACGAAGCCCAGCAGGGCCACCAGGTCACGATCCATGAACGCCCTCTGCGGTGATCTCGTCAACGGCCTCGGCGTGCGCCTCGCGGCCAAAGGGCAGCAGCCCCAGGCGCACCGCGGCCAGCACGGCGGCCACGGTGGCGCCCACAGCGGCCGCGCTGTAGAACCACTTGAGCGGCAGACGCAGGTCCATGGTGCCCTGGCTGCCCGTGCCGCCCACCTTGACCCAGACCATCCAGGCCAGCGGCACCAGGAACGCCAGGGTCACGGCGGTGGCCAGCACGTCGATGACGCGCTTGCCGCGCGGGCCCAGGGCCTCCCACAGCAGGTCGACCGCGATGTGGTTGCCGTACCAGGTGGCCAGCGCGATGCCCCAGAACATCGCGATGCCCAGCAGCATCTGCGTGCCGTCGAACCAGTCGGGAACCTGCCAGCCGAAGGTGTAGCGCACGAGCACGTTGCCCGCCGTCAGCAGCGCGATGACGAGCAGCGAGAGCGCGGCCAGCGTCTCGACCACCGACAGCAGCCGCTTCATCAGTTCGCGCCCCCGCGGGCGGCCAGCTCCTTGCGCAGCTCATCGAGCGCGGCCTGGCCGTTGACGCCGGTGGCGCTGGCGGCCTTCACCCAATCGGCGTAGATCGGCTGCACGGCCTTCTTCCAGGCATCCATCTGCGCGGGCGAGATCTTCACCAGCGTGTGGCCGGCGGTCTTCTCGAGCTTCTCTCGGCCGCTGTCCTCTTCGTCGCCCCAGCTGGCGCCGACCTTGCCGGCCCATTCGTTGTTGCAGTGGTCATCGATGACCTTCTTCTGGCCGGCGGCCAGGCCGTCGTACCAGGGCTTGTTCATCACCCAGACGAAGTCGGAGGCGTAGAAGCGCATGTCGCTGTGGTACTTCACCGCCTTGTCGATGCCGAAGGAAATGATGGAACCCCAGGGGAAGGTGATGGCGTCGGCCAGGCCTTTCTGGATCGCGTCGCGCGACTCGGGCGCCGAGACCTGCACGTTGGTGGCACCCAGCAGGCTCATGGTCTGCGCCACGGTGCCGTTGGCCGAGCGGATCTTCAGGCCCTTGAGCTGGCCAGGTTCGGTGATGGGGTTCTTGGAGTGGAAGGTTCCCACGTGCACGTGCGCGAAGCAGAACTTCACGTCCTTCATTTCCTTGTCCGAGTACTTGCGGTACCACTGGTCCAGCGCGGCCGAGGCCGGGCCGGGCTTGCCGAGCAGGAAGGGCAGTTCGCCGGCCGCGATGAGCGGGAAGCGGCCGGCCTGGTAGCCGGGGTTCACCCAGGTCATCTGCGCGATGCCGTCGCGCGCCATGTCGTAGTGGTCAGCGGCCTTGCCCAGCTGCTGCGCGGGGAACAGCATCACCTTGATCGAGCCTTTGGAGGCCGCTTCCACCGACTTGGCCCAGGGTTCGAAGCCGAGCTTGGACAGCGGGTGCGTGCCCGGCAGCCAGTGCGCGAACTTGAGTTCGACGGGCTTGTCCTGGGCCTGCGCACTCAGGGCGCCGAGGGCGCCGCACACCAGCGCCGACAGCGCGGCCACGCGAAGGACGGTCTTGCGGGGGGATTTCATCGTTTGTCTCCTTGGTATGGAAATCGGGCTATGAAAGCGGGGCGCGCATCGGACGGGAGCGCACGCGCGCGGCGGCGGACCGTGGGATCCGGCGTTGGGGCGGGAATGTAGGCGCGCGGGCCCCATCTGTCCAACCGAATTTGTCGATGGTGTCTATCCATGCCGTGGATATCATCCCGGTCGTGCGCCGTTGCGCGGCCACGCACCGCCCAACCACCCGACCCGGGACCATGAACTTCCGCCAGCTCGACCTGAACCTGCTTCGTGTGCTCGCCGCCATCCACCGCACCGGTTCGGTCACGGCGGCGGGCAAGGCGCTGTCGCTGTCGCAGTCCGCCACCAGCAGCGCCCTCGCCCGCCTGCGCGGCCACCTCGGCGACGAGCTCTTCGTGCGCACCCCCGGCGGCCTGAAACCCACGCGCGTGTGCGAGCGCATCGCCCCCGAGGTCACCGAACTGCTCCAGCGCCTCGAATCGACCATGAGCGTGCACGAGGCCTTCGACCCGGCGCGCAGCGAGGTGCACTGGAAGACCTCCTTGTCCGACCTGGGCGAGATGATGTTCATGCCTCCGCTGGCCGCCGCGCTGCGCGAGCAGGCGCCGCGCGCCCGACTGTCCAACGTCGCCGTGGCCGCCGAAGACCTGGCCGGCGCGCTGGAGGCACGCGAGATCGACTTCGCCATCGGTATCCTGAACCCGCGCCACCGCGGCATCCGCGCCGACCTGCTGTTTCGCGAACACTACGTGGCCATGAGCTCCGGCGGCTGGCGCCCGTCCGCGGGTCGCGCCAGCGGGCGGCTCACGCCCGAACAGCTGGCCAGCGCCCCGCTGGTGGTGGCCTCGCCCACGGCCACCTTCCATGGCAGCGTGGAGAAGATGCTGGTGCGACTGAACCTGTCGGACCGCATCGTGCTGCGCGCGCGCCACTTCGGCGCCCTGCCCGATCTGGCGCTCAGCACCGATCTGCTCACCATCGTGCCGCAGATGTACGCCGACAACCTGAGCCGGCGCCACGACATGCGCGTGTGGGAGTTGCCGCACGACAGCTCGCCCGACTACGAAGTGCGCCTGGTGTGGCACAGCAGCACGGCCAACGACCCGGCGCAGATGTGGATACGGGAGCAGGTGCACCGGCTGTTCCGGCGCTAGGCCGGCAACCGCCGGGGCCGAGGCGCGGGCCTGCTGGCCGGCGGACATCAGCCCGCTGCGCCCAGCTTCTGCGTGAACAGGCGTTCGGCGAAGCGGCGCCGGTCGTCTTTCTGCGCCGGGGTGCTCAGCGAAGGCATCAGCGACTCCGACACCACGTAGCTGTACAGCAGGAAGGCCCGCGAGCGCGCCTCCACCACAGGAAAACCCAGGGCCGAGAACAGCTGTGCGATGTAGCCGATGCGGCTCGAATCCGCCTCGTCGACCGCGAAGCGCGCCATCTGGTCGCGCCGGGCCCAGGCGCGGATTGCCAGCTCGATGCGCGCGGCACGCGCCGCCGCCCGGCCCCGGAACGGCAGCGACAGCACACCGCGCAACTGCTCCATCGGGTCTTCGTTCGCCGACTCCAGGCGCACCGTGAGGTTCTCGGTGGCCGTTTCGCGCCAGGCCTGCAGCACACGGCGCAGCAGGTCCTCACGGTCTTTGAAATGCCAGTAGAAGCTGCCGCGCGTGACGCCCAGGTGCTGCGCCAGCAGGTCCACCCGCACGTGGTCGATGCCCTGGTCCACCAGCACCCCGGTGGCGGCCTCGATCCAGGTGTCGGGCGTGAGCGGGGCGCGCGCGGCCTCGCTCGCCCCACGGGACTTGCGCGCGGGGCTGGCGGAAGAAGCGGCACCGGAACTCACGCGGAAATTCTATCGGGGACGCCCCGGGAATCTTCCATACAGAAATGTATGGAGATAGGGATAAACCCTGTACCGACCCAGTAGAAACCCTCGCTAGGATTCGTTATGAAACATACATATCTGTATGGAGACATGAACAATCCTCTCGACTGGCTGAACGACCCGGCGTGGCTGGCCCCACCCGCCGCCACGGTGGAGCACCGGGCCGACGGCAGCTTCGTCCTGCGCTCGCCCGAACCCCTGGGGGACTACGCGCGCTGCATCGGCGAATGGCTGGAAGACTGGGCCGCGCGCACGCCCGACGCGCCCGCGCTGGCCGAACGCACCCCCACCGGCTGGCGCCGCCTGAGCTGGGCCGAACTGCGCGCCCAGGTGGGCCGCGTGGCCCAGGCCCTGCTGGACATGGACCTGGCCCCCGACGCGCCCGTGGTGGTGCTGTCGGACAACGCCATCGACCACCTGCTGCTGGTGCTGGCCACGCAGCACATCGGCCGCGCCAGCTGCACCGTCTCCAGCGCCTACTGCCGCCTCACCAAGGACCACGACAAGGTGCACGGCATCCTGCGCACGCTGCAGCCGGCCCTGGTCTATGCCTCGGATGCCGCGGTCTATGGCCCGGCCATCGCCAGCAGCGGCCTGGACGTGCCCGTGGTGCTGAGCCATGGCGCCGACGCCCTGCCCGGCGCCATCGCCTTCGAGCGCCTGCTGACCACGCCCGAAACGCCCGCGGTGCGCGCGGCCTTCGAGGCCATCACGCCCGACACCACGGCCAAGTACCTGCTGACCTCGGGCTCCACCGGCACGCCCAAGGTGGTCATCAACACCCACCGCATGCTGTGCGCCAACCAGCGCATGATTGCGCAGGCCTGGCGCTTCCTGGAGCGCGAGAAACCCGTGCTGGTGGACTGGCTGCCCTGGAGCCACACCTTCGGCGGCAACCACAACCTGCACATGGTGATGTGCCACGGCGGCACCCTGGTCATCGACGAGGGCCGGCCCGCGCCCGGCCTGGTGGACAAGACCGTGGCCAACCTGGCCGAGGTGCAGCCCACCATCTGGTTCAACGTGCCGCGCGGCTTCGACATGGCCATGCCCCTGCTGGAGGCCGACGAGGCGCTGGCGCGGCGCGTGCTGGAACGCCTGCGCGTGGTCTTCTACGCCGGCGCCGCGCTGCCGCAAGCCAGCTGGGAACGGCTGCAGGCCCTGGCGAAGCGCGTGCTGGGCCGCGAGATCTGGCTCACCACCTCCTGGGGCTCCACCGAGACCGCGCCGGCGGTGACCAGCGCGCACTGGCGCATGGAGCGCGCGGGCGTCATCGGCGGCGTGCTGCCCGGCGTGTCGCTCAAATTCGTGCCCAACGGCGAGAAGCTGGAACTGCGCATCCACGGCGTGAACATCTTCCCCGGCTACCGCCACGCGCCCGAGCTGAGCGCCCAGGCCTTCGACGAAGAGGGCTACTACCGCATCGGCGACGCCGGTTTCCTGGCCGACGCCCAGCGTCCCGAACAGGGCGTGGTCTTCAATGGCCGCGTGGCCGAGGACTTCAAGCTCACCACCGGCACCTGGGTCTCGGTGGGCACGCTGCGCCTGCGCGTGGTCTCGGCCCTGGCGCCGCACGCGCAGGACGTGGTCATCACCGGCCACGACCGCGACGAGATCGGCGTCCTGGTGTTCCCCACCGCCGCCGCGATGCAGTTGCCGCGCGAGACGCTGCACGGGCACATCGCCCAGGGCCTGGCGGCGCTGCGCGCCGAAGGCGGCGGCTCCTCGCAATCGCCCGCGCGCGCCGCGGTGCTCGACGAGCCGCCCAACGCCGACGCCGGCGAGATCACCGACAAGGGCTACCTCAACCAGCGCGCGGTGTTGCAGCGCCGCGCCGAGCGCGTGGCGGCCCTGTACGCCGATGCCCCGGGCGTCATTCGCCCAGCCCCTTCCTCGAAAGTTTCCCGATGAGCCGCGGACAGAGCCAGCTTTTCAACGACGTCTACATCCTCGATGGCGTGCGCACGCCCATGGTGGACTACCAGGGCGCCTTCGCCGACGCCAACCCCATCGACCTGGGCATCAAGGTCGCGCGCGAGGTGCTCAGGCGCACCGGCGTGTCGCCCGAGTCCATCGACTCCGTGCTCGCGGGCAACATGGCACCGGGCGGCTTCGACCAGTTCTACGTGCCGCGCCACATCGGCCTGTACGCCGGCGTGCCGGTGGAGGTGCCCGCGCTCATGGCGCAGCGCATCTGCGGCACCGGTTTCGAGCTGTTTCGCCAGGCCGGTGAGCAGATCGGCGCCGGCATCGCGCAGAACGTGCTGCTGGTGGGCACCGAGTCGATGACGCGCAACCCCATCGCCGCCTTCGACCACCGCGGCGGTTTCCGCCTGGGCGCGCCCATCGGTTTCAAGGACTACATGTGGGAGGCCCTCACCGACCCGGCGGCCGACATCAGCATGATCCGCACGGCCGAGAACCTGGCGCAGCGCTACGGCATCACCCGCGAGGCGGTGGACGCCTTCGCCTCGCGCTCCTTCGAGCGCGCCGTGGCCGCGCAGGCCGCCGGCTGGTTCGACGGCGAGATCGTGCCCGTGGGCCATGAGAGCTTCGAGCGCGAGGGCTACCGCCCGCGCGGCATCCGCCTCTCGGGCAAGGCCAGCGTCGCCGACCGCGACACGCACCCGCGCCCCACCCCGCCCGAGGTGCTGGCCAAGCTGCGCACCGTGTTCAAGGACGGCGTGCAGACCGGCGGCAACAGCTCGGCCCTGACCGACGCGGCCGCGGCCGCCGTGGTCACCAACGGCGCGGGCCTGAAAGCCCATGGCAAGCCCGCGCTGGCGCGCTTGGCCGCCGCCGCCGTGGTGGGCGTGCCGCCCGAGATCATGGGCATCGGTCCCGCGCCCGCCATCCGCCTGCTGCTGGAGCGCGCGGGTCTGTCGCTCAACGACGTGGCGCGCTTCGAGATCAACGAGGCGCAGGGCGCGCAGACCGTGGCGGTGTCGCGCGAGCTCGGCCTCGACGAGGACAAACTCAACGTACACGGCGGCGCCATCGCGCTGGGCCACCCGCTGGCGGCCACCGGCGTGCGCCTCACCATCACCTGCGCGCGCCAGCTGCGCGACATCGGCGCGCGCTGGGGCGTGGCCTCGGCCTGCATCGGCGGCGGCCAGGGCATCGCCCTGCTGATCGAGAACCCCTCGGCCACCTGAACCCCTTTCAAGCCCTCGCGGGTGCGGGCCACGAGCACACGCAACACCAACGGAGACAACGCATGAAACAACTGCTGAAGACCACCCTGGCCACGGCCGTGGCCGCCACCCTGGCCAGCGCCGCCTGGGCCGACCTCACCGTCGGCGTGAGCGTGCCGCTCACCGGACCGGCCTCGGGCCTGGGCATTCCCATGGCCAACGGCGTGAAGATGTGGCCGGCCACCGTCGGCGGCGAGAAGGTCAACGTCATCATCCTGGACGACGCCACCGACCCCACCAAGGGCGTGCAGAACGCGCGCCGCTTCGTCAACCAGGACAAGGTGGACGTGATCGTGGGTTCCGGTGCCACGCCGGTGGCCATCCCCATGGCCGACGTGGCCACCGAATCGGGCACGCCGCACCTGGCGCTCTCGCCCATCGGCCTGCCGCCCGGCAAGGACGCCTGGAGCTTCCGCATGCCGCAGAGCAACGGCGTGATGGCCGAGGCCATGGTCGAGCACATGAAGAAGCAAGGCGTCAAGAGCGTGGGCTTCCTGGGCTACACCGACGCCTACGGCGAGCAATGGCTGCAGGCCCTGACGCCGCTGCTGGAGAAGGCCGGCATCAAGCTCTCCGGCGTCGAGCGCTTCGCGCGCTCCGACACCACCGTGACCGGTCAGGCGCTCAAGCTCGCCTCGGCCAACCCCGACGCCATGGTGGTCGTGGCCTCGGGCAGCGGCGCCGCCATGCCGCAGCTGGGCCTGATCGAGCGCGGCTACAAGGGCAAGTTCTACCAGACGCACGCGGCCGCCACGCGCGACCTCATGCGCGTCGGCGGCAAGGCCGTCGAAGGCACCTTCGTCACCACCGGCCCGGTGGTGGTGGCCGAACAGCTCCCTGACAGCCACCCCAGCAAGGCGCTGGGCGTGAAGTTCAACGCCGAGTACGAAAAGATCTACGGCGCCGGCACCCGCAACCAGTTCGGCGCGCACTCGTACGACGCCTACCTGCTGCTGGACAAGCTGGTGCCCGTGGCGGCCAAGAAGGGCAAGCCGGGCACGCCCGAGTTCCGCGCCGCGCTCAAGGCCGCGCTGGAAGACGCGCCCGCCATGCCCGTCACGCACGGCATCATCGACTTCACCGCCACCGACCACTGGGGCTTCAAGACCGGATCGGGCGTGGTGATGAAGGTCGTCAACGGCGATTGGAAACTCGAACAATAAGGTCCACCCCGCCGCGCTTCGCGCGACCCTTCAAGGGGCGGTGCCTGCGGCCCGGCCAAGCCGGTTCCGCGGCACCCTGGGTTGCGTGCTCACACGCGCAGCCGGCGGGCGTTTAAAGACAAGAGATGAACATGACGGGAGACCGCAACCCATGGACCTGAGCATTGCTGCGATCCTCGGCGTCGACGGCGTCATCAACGGTGCGATCTACGCGCTGGTGGCGATCGCCCTCGTCCTGGTGTTCGCGGTCACCCGCATCGTCTTCATTCCGCAGGGCGAGTTCGTCGCCTTCGCGGCGCTGACCATGGCGCTGTTCCAGACCGGCGCCCTGCCCGGCACGGTCTGGCTGCTGCTGCTCATGGTGGCGCTGGTGCTCGTGCTGGACGCCGTGCGCGCCTGGCGCGAGGCCTGGCCGCTGGCGCGCTGGGCGCGCCTGGCCCTGCGCAGCGCGGCGCTGCCACTGGTGGCCTGCGCCCTCACCGCCTGGCTGGTGCCGAAACAGCCCCCCATGATCGTGCAGGCCCTGCTCACGCTGGCCCTGGTCACGCCCATGGGCCCGCTGGTGTACCGACTGGCCTACCGCTCGCTGGCCAGCGCCAGCGTGCTGGTGCTGCTCATCGTCTCGGTCGGAGTGCACTTCGCGCTCACCGGTCTGGGCCTGGTGTTCTTCGGTGCCGAAGGCTTCCGCAACCCGCCGTTCTGGGACGAGCGCCTGAGCCTCGGACCGGTCACGCTCAGCGGGCAGGCCATCATCATTCTCGGCGCCTCGGTCGCGCTCATCGTCGCGCTGTTCGTGCTGTTCGATCGCACGCTCACCGGCAAGGCGCTGCGCGCCACCTCCGTCAACCAAACGGGCGCGCGGCTCATGGGCATCTCCACCGACGCCGCCGGCTCGCTGAGCTTCACGCTGGCGGCCTTCATCGGCGCGCTTTCGGGACTGCTCATCGGCCCCACCACCACCGTGTTCTTCGACAGCGGCTTCCTCATCGGCCTCAAGGGCTTCGTGGCCGCCGTCTTCGCCGGTCTCACGAGCTTCCCGCTCGCGCTCGCGGGCGCGCTCGGCGTGGGCCTGGTCGAGGCCTTCGGCTCCTTCTGGGCCAGTGCATTCAAGGAAGTGATCGTGTTCACCGCCATCCTGCCGGTGCTGCTGTGGCGCTCCTTCGTCGACCCGCATGACGAGGAGCATTGAGATGGACATCCGTCGCTACGGCCTGCTGGCCTTCACCGTGATCATGGTCGCCGTGCCTTTCCTGCCGGTGCCCGACTACTGGATCACCAAGCTCAACTACGTGGGCCTGTTCGGGCTCGTCGCGCTCGGCCTGGTGCTGCTCACCGGCATCGGCGGCCTCACCTCCTTCGGCCAGGCGGCCTTCGCCGGCCTGGGGGCCTACGCCAGCGCCTACCTCAGCGTGAAGCTGGGCCTGTCGCCCTGGCTCGGCCTGCTCGCGGGCCTGGCCGTCACCGTGGCCGTGGCCCTGGTGCTGGGTTGGGTCACGCTGCGCATGTCGGGCCACTACCTGCCGCTGGCCACCATCTGCTGGAGCCTGGCCCTGTTCTACACCATGGGCAACCTCGACGCCCTGGGCAAATACGACGGCCTGCTGGGCGTGCCCGCCATCCAGTTCTTCGGCATCAGCCTGCAGGAAGAGCGGCGCATCTACCTCCTGATCTGGCTCGTGGCCATCGCCGCGGCCATCGCCATCACCCGACTGCTCGACTCGCGCCCCGGTCGCATCATGCGCGCGCTCGACGTGCACCGCGGCGGCGGCAAGACCATGCCCGAGGCCATGGGCGCCTCCACCTTCCGCCACAAGCTGCTGATGTTCGTGATCGCCGCCATCCTGGCCTCGATCTCCGGCTGGCTGTTCGCGCACATGCAGCGCAGCGTCAACCCCTCGCCCTTCGGCATCAAGTTCGGCATCGAGTACCTCTTCATGGCCGTGCTCGGTGGCGTGGGCCATGTGTGGGGCGCCTTCACGGGCGCGGCCCTGGTCAAGCTGGCCGAAGACCAGCTGCAGACCTGGCTGCCGGCGCTGCTCGGTACCTCGGGCAGCTACGAGATCATCGTCTTCGGCGTGGTGCTGGTGCTGGTGCTCAAGTTCGCGCCCAACGGCCTGTGGCCGTCGATCGAGCGCCTGCTGCCGGCGCGGCGGCGCCGCGCCATTCCGGCGGACGCACCCGAGCCGCTGCCCGCGCGCGACAAGCCCACCGCCGGCAGCGTGCTGCTTGAGGTGAAGGACGCGCGCCGCACCTTCGGCGGCCTGGTCGCCGTCAACGGCGTCGGCTTCACACTGCGTGCCGGCGAAATCTTCGGCCTCATCGGCCCGAACGGCGCGGGCAAGTCCACCACCTTCAACCTGGTCTCGGGCGTGCTGCCGCTCACCAGCGGCGAGGTCTGGCTGCGCGGCGAACGCGTGGACGGCAAGGGTGCGCGCGAGATCGCGCGCCGCGGCCTGTCGCGCACCTTCCAGCACGTCAAGCTGGTGCCCGACATGACCGTGCTGGAGAACGTGGCCCTGGGCACCTATCTGCGCACGGGCAGCGGCACCCTGGCCGCCATGCTGCGCACCGACCGCGCCGAGGAAGCGCGCGCCCTCGCCGAGGCCGAGCGCCAGCTGCGCCGCGTGGGCCTGGGCGACCACCTGCACGAACTCGCCGGCAACCTCGCCCTGGGCCCCCAGCGGCTGGTGGAGATCGCGCGAGCCCTGGCCAGCGACCCCGCCCTGCTGCTGCTCGACGAGCCCGCCGCCGGCCTGCGCCACCGCGAGAAACAGGCCCTGGCCGAGGTGCTGCGCCAGCTCAAGGCCGAGGGCCTGAGCCTGCTGCTGGTGGAGCACGACATGGACTTCGTGATGAACCTGACCGACCGCATCCTGGTGATGGAATTCGGCACGCCGCTGCTGGAAGGCACGCCGGCCGAGATCCAGGCCAGCGAAAAGGTGCGCGCGGCCTACCTCGGAACGGAGCATTGACATGGCGCAGCTGCTGCTTGAAGTGAAAGACCTGCACGCGGGCTACGGCAAGGCCGAGGTGCTGCACGGCATCCACCTGCCGGTGCGCGCGGGCCAGGTGGTCACGGTGATCGGGCCCAACGGCGCCGGCAAGTCCACGCTGTTGGGCGCCCTGATGGGCCTGCTGCCGCTGCGCGGCGCGGTGCGCTTCGCGGGCCAGGACATCACGCGCCTGACGCTGGAAGAACGCGTGATGGCCGGCCTGGCCCTGGTGCCCGAGCGGCGCGAGCTGTTCGGCACCATGAGCGTGGAAGACAACCTCGTGCTCGGCGGCTGGCGCCCGATGAAGCAGCGCCTGCCGCGCTGGCGCGATGGCCTGGAGCAGGTCTACGAGCTGTTCCCGCGCATGAAGGAACGCCGCGCACAGGCGGCCGGCACGCTGTCGGGGGGGGAGCGCCAGATGCTGGCCATCGGCCGCGCGCTCATGGGCCAGCCCAAGCTGCTGATGCTCGACGAGCCCAGCCTGGGCCTGGCACCCCTGATCGTGCGCGACATCTTCCGCATCATCGAGACGCTGCGCGAGCGCGGCGTGAGCATCCTGCTGGTCGAGCAGAACGCGCGCGCGGCCCTGAACGTGGCCGACGAAGGCCACGTGCTGGAAACCGGCGACGTGGTGCTCGCGGGCCCGGCCGCGCAGCTCGCGGTGGACCCGCGCGTCATCGACACCTACCTCGGCGCGAAGAAGCAGTAACCCCCGCCCGGCCGCCCCCCCGAGGGCACCGGCCGTGGCGCGCCCCCCGGAGTTTGCGAATGAGCTGGACCTACGAAGCCCCCCTGGACCACATGCGCTTCGTGCTTGAGCACGTGCTCGACGCGCCCACCCACTGGAAGGCCTGCGCGGCCTTCGCCGACCTCGACCTCGACACCGCCGACGCCGTGCTGCAGGAGGCTGCGCGCTTCGCGAGCGAGGTGCTGCAGCCGCTCAACGCCGTCGGCGACGTCGAAGGCTGCGTGCGCGACACCGAGGGCCGCGTGCGCACGCCCCAAGGGTTTCCCGCGGCCTACCAGGCCTTCGTGGCGGGCGGCTGGCCGGCCCTGCCCTGCACGCCCGAATGGGGCGGCCAGGGCCTGCCGCTGCTGCTGGACGCCGCGCTGCGCGAGATGCTCGACGCCTGCAACCACGGCTGGAACATGTACCCGGACCTGCTGCACGGCGCCTACGAGACGATCAAGGCCCACGCCAGCGAGGCCTTGAAGGCCCGTTACCTGCCCAGGATCGTCAGCGGCGAATGGCTCGCGGCCATGGCGCTCACCGAGCCCCAGGCCGGCAGCGACCTGGGCCTGCTGCGCACGCGCGCCGAACCGCAAGCCGACGGCAGCCTGCGCATCAGCGGCAACAAGATCTTCATCAGCGGCGGCGAACACGACCTCACCGACAACATCGTGCACCTGGTGCTGTGCCGCCTGCCCGATGCGCCGGCGGGCACCAAGGGCCTGTCGCTCGCCCTGGTGCCCAAGGTGCTGCCCGACGGTTCGCGCAACACGCTGTTCTGCGACGGCGTGGAAAAGAAGATGGGCATCAAGGCCAGCGCCACCTGCGCCATGCGCTACGAAGGCGCCACCGGCTGGCTCATCGGCGAACCGCACCGCGGTCTGGCCGCGATGTTCCTGATGATGAATTCGGCGCGCCTGCACGTGGGCCTGCAAGGCCTGGGGCACCAGGAAATGGCCGCCCAGAACGCGCGCCGCTACGCCGCGGAACGGGTGCAGATGGGACGCGCCATCGCCGAGCACCCGGCGGTTCGCCTGCTGCTCGACCGCCTGGAGGTGATGGCGCAGTCCCAGCGCGTGCTCGCCTACCGCGCCGCGCTGGCCCTGGACCTGGCCGAACACCACGGCGACGGTGCCGTGCGCGAGCGCGAGAAGCGCTTCGCGGCCCTGCTCACCCCCATCGTCAAGGCCTTCTGTACGCACCAAGGCTTCCATGGTCCGGCCGCCGCGCTGGGCGTGTGGGGCGGCTACGGCTACGTGCACGAATACGGCATCGAACAAACCGTGCGCGATGCGCGCATTGCCATGATCTACGAGGGCACCAACGAGATCCAGGCGATCGACCTCGCGCAGCGCAAGCTGCTGGCCGATGGCGGCACCACCGCCTTCGAACTGCTCGACGCCCTGAGCGCCGAGCTGGCCAGCGGCGATCCGCTGCGCGACTTCGTCGATGCGTCGCGCACGCACCTTCGGGACTGGCTGGAACACGCCAGGCAAGACAGCGCGCGGCTGCTGGACAGTGCCGACGATCTGTTGCATGGCATGGCCCACACCCTGCTGGCCTGGGCGGTGGGCCGCATGGCCAGCGCGGCCCACAGGCTGCCGGACGCCGCGGCCGCACGGCAGCGCGCCCTCACGGGCGCATTCGTTCGCCAAGCGGTTCCCATGGGCCGCCTGCACTGGGAGCGCGCGCTGGCTGCCGCGGCGCCGGCCTAAGGCCCCCTAAGGCCCTGTAAGGCCCTGTAAGGCCCTGTAAGGCCACTCAGTCCACGGCGCACGGCAGAGCCAACACAAAGGCGCTGTTACCCATCTGCGGCGGTGACAGCGCCAACAAAAAAGCACCTGGCAGAAACCTGCACAGGTGCTTTTTTCATCGAATCGTCTGGAGGCGCGTGGCGGAGTCGAACCGCCCTAGACGGATTTGCAATCCAACACATCCCAGCTAAGTTGTTGTCAGAAAACGAATTTTCCGGACAATTTTGTCCGCTACTCGTTGCGCTACCCGCATTCCATAATGCAAAACACGCAGATCGGAGATGGCTGACAGATATATTTGGCGACGCAATGAGCCTTCATAGAGTTGATGCACGGCAACGAGCATCAGCGCACACGCTTCGTAGACCACATGGCTCATAGCTGACGCCACGTATCCACTCCTACAATCTGGTCATCGCAAATTTGATATGCTGCTTTGGCGGTTCGATGTGTACGTGTCCCCCAGTGGCCGCAACGATGTCCAGGCTGAGGTCAACAGCTACGACGACTACGCTCGCGAGGCGTTTTCGAGGGCTGTAGCTCATCTGGCAGTAACCGAACGAGAGCAATGGCAGTCACCACAAGCCAAGAAGCTTGTGAACGAGGATCCGATATATGAAATCCGCTACAAGGCGAACAACCGCGCAACCCGCGCCCTTGGCTACTTTGCGGAAGGTGGAGAGAGCTTCGTCATCGTCCTTATCTGCTATCACAAAGGGCGGGTCTACTCTCCCGCAGGTGCGTTCAAGTCTGCGCACAAAAGGATTGCGCAAGTTAAAGACGGAAGCGCATCAACAGTATCTCTCCAAGTCCTTGGAGAAGACTTTCCTTCGAATGAAGACTAGTCGCGCCGCACGCGATGCCTATGTCCGAGCGGAGGTCACTACCGCAGTGGCTCACCAGATCAGAGCACTACGTGTGCAACGAGGTTGGTCCCAAAAAGAACTGGCCGATCAACTGAACACGTCGCAAGCAGTTGTCTCGAGACTTGAAGATCCTAGCTATGGGCGCCTGTCGCTCAACACCCTGTTCGATCTCAGTCATGCTTTTGACACTGGCCTTAGCGTCTGCTTCGAGTCGCTTGTGACCATGCTGCAGAAGACGTACAGGCCATCCGCTGAGCACCGCTTGGTTCCCCGCTTCGACGAGGAGTCTTCGAGTGTTTCGTTTTTCAGCGAGAACCTCCCTTCGCATCTAGTGGTCGAGTTTGCATCTGCGCACCCCGTCCCCGAGACATTGGAAGTGACTTCCTCGCATTGGGAATCGATATTCCGTCCAGCGGCGACACTGCACTTCAACGCCACGCTTAGCGAGGGAAGCCGCCCCTTTGCTGGAATCTCACTCGACAACGAGTTCGTAGACAACAGCGGCTTCATCACACGCACCAAGACACCTGAGTGCGTTGCTCACATCGAGAAAGACTTATGAGTACGAAGACAAAGATAGGCGAGACAACACAGGCAGCCGCGCCGAGCAATCCCCAAAGACCAGTGAAGATAGTGCGGACCGCCTCCACCCCCGCGATCTTTGCAGAGGGCATCTCTCAGCTCGCAGTTGGTTTTCCCATGTCGCGAGTGGTGTTCCACAAGGCAGTCGAACTCGATGCGAATACGACTCCGCCCACAGAAGTGCACCAAGTGGCATGCGAGTTGGTGATCCCGACGCCAGCGTTAGTCGAGGCCGCCATGACGATCCTGCGTCATATGACGAACGCGAAAGGACTGGTGAACTCCAGTCGAGCTGAGTGGACACAGCGAGTAGACACCATCCTGCAACAACTCGATCAGACGCAAGGCATGGCATCGGACACGGACACCCAACCATAACGTCATTCTGAGAACGTCATTGAAGCTACCGCTTGCGCTTCCCTCGCCGGTGGCAAAGCGGCCCGCACGGACTGGTAGTCCGTCTAGCCGAGTCACTCAGCTAGACGACCAAACCAGTCCGTCTATGGGTCGCGTGCTACTCAAATCGGGGTGGCAAAGCGTCCAAAACACCCCAAAAAGCAAAAAGAAAGGGCCATGAAGGCCCTGTAACTTATTGATTTATAAGGATTTTTGGAGGCGCGTGGCGGAGTCGAACCGCCCTAGACGGATTTGCAATCCGTTGCATAACCGCTTTGCTAACGCGCCGGAGCGGGCCCGATAAAAAAGGGAAGCCGAGCTTCCCTTTTTGCGAATCTGGAGCGGGAAACGAGGTTCGAACTCGCGACCTCAACCTTGGCAAGGTTGCGCTCTACCAACTGAGCTATTCCCGCATTTTCTAGCAGTTCTTGCGTTCTGCAGAAGCTAGAAGTATAGCGCAAAAATCGAGGTCCCTTCAAGGGGCCTCGATTTTTTTCAGTGTTTCACCGCGTCGGTTTCGCCCGTGGCCGCGCGCACCGAGGCCGCCGCGAGTTGGGCCGCGACTTCTTCGTCCGTCAGCGGCACGGGCTGGCGTTCCAACGCGATGGACAGCACCTTGTCGATCCATTTCACCGGAACGATCTTCAGGCCTTCCTTCACGTTGTCGGGAATCTCGGCGAGGTCCTTCACGTTCTCTTCCGGAATCACCACGGTCTTGATGCCGCCACGCAGCGCGGCCAGCAGCTTTTCCTTCAGGCCGCCGATGGCCGTGACCTCGCCGCGCAGCGTGATCTCGCCCGTCATCGCCACGTCGGCGCGCACAGGAATGCCGGTGAGCGCCGACACCAGCGCGGTGGTCATCGCCGCACCCGCGCTCGGGCCGTCCTTGGGCGTGGCGCCGTCGGGCACGTGGATGTGGATGTCGCGCTTGTCGAACATCTCATCCTTGATGCCCAGCACGCGGGCGCGGCTGCGCACCACGGTGCGCGCGGCCTCCACGGACTCCTTCATCACGTCGCCCAGCGAGCCGGTGCGCGTGGTGGCGCCCTTGCCGGGCATGATGGCCACTTCGATGGTGAGCAGATCGCCACCAACTTCCGTCCAGGCCAGACCCACGACCTGGCCGACCTGGTTCTGCTGCTCGGCGCGGCCGTAGGTGTACTTGCGCACGCCCAGGAACTCACTGAGGTTATCGGCCGTGACCATCACCGTGGGCGTGAACTTCTTGAGCAGGAGGCCCTTGACCACCTTGCGGCAGATCTTGGAGAGCTCGCGCTCCAGCGAACGCACGCCGGCCTCGCGGGTGTAGTAGCGAACGATGTCGCGCACCGCGTCCTCGCGCACCTCGACCTCGCCGTCCTTGATGCCGTTGTTCTTGATCTGCTTGGGCAGCAGATAACGCATGGCGATGTTGGTCTTCTCGTCCTCGGTGTAGCCCGAGAGGCGGATGACCTCCATGCGGTCCAGCAGCGCCGGCGGGATGTTCATCGAGTTGGAGGTCGCCACGAACATCACGTCGGACAGGTCGTAGTCGACCTCGACGTAGTGGTCGCCGAAGGTGTGGTTCTGCTCGGGGTCGAGGACCTCCAGCAGCGCGCTGGACGGGTCGCCACGGAAGTCGGTGCCGAGCTTGTCGATCTCGTCGAGCAGGAACAGCGGGTTGCGCGTGCCGACCTTGGTGAGGCTTTGCAGCACCTTGCCCGGCATGGCGCCGATGTAGGTGCGGCGGTGGCCTCGGATCTCGGCCTCGTCGCGCATGCCACCCAGGGCCATGCGCACGTACTTGCGGCCGGTGGCCTTGGCCACCGACTGCCCCAGCGAGGTCTTGCCCACGCCCGGCGGGCCCACGAGGCACAGGATGGGCGCCTTGACCTTGTCGACGCGCTGCTGCACCGCGAGGTACTCGAGGATGCGGTCCTTCACCCGCTCCAGGCCGTAGTGGTCTTCGTTGAGCACGGCCTCGGCGTGCGCCAGGTCGTGCCTGATCTTGGTCTTCTTGCTCCAGGGCAGGCCGACCAGCACGTCGATGTAGTTGCGCACCACGGTGGCCTCGGCCGACATGGGCGACATGAGCTTGAGCTTCTTCAGCTCGCCCTCGGCCTTCTTGCGTGCCTCGGCGGGCATGCGGGCGGCCTTGATCTTCTTCTCGATCTCCTCGATGTCGGCGCCCTCTTCGCCTTCGCCGAGTTCCTTCTGGATCGCCTTGACCTGCTCGTTGAGGTAGAAGTCGCGCTGGTTCTTCTCCATCTGGCGCTTGACGCGCCCGCGGATCTTCTTGTCGACGTTGAGGATGTCGACCTCGCGCTCGAGTTGCTCGAACAGGTTCTCCAGGCGCTTGATGACCGGATCCAGATCCAGCACCACCTGCTTGGACTCCAGCTTGAGCGGCAGGTGGGCCGCGATGGTGTCGGCCAGGCGGCCGGGGTCATCGATGCTGGAAATGGACGTGAGGATTTCCGACGGGATCTTCTTGTTCAGCTTGACGTACTGGTCGAACTGCTGCATCACCGCGCGGCGCAGCGCCTCCAGTTCGTTGGCCGCCGCCTCGGCGCGCTCGTTCGCCGGGTCGATGGGCGACACGTTGGCCATGAAGTGCGTCTCGCCGTCGTTGATGGACAGCACCTTGGCGCGCTGCACGCCCTCCACCAGCACCTTCACGGTGCCGTCGGGCAGCTTGAGCATCTGCAGGATGGTGGCGACGCAGCCCATCTCGAACATGTCCTCGGGCGAGGGCTCGTCCTTGGCCGCGGCCTTCTGGGCCACCAGCATGATGCGGCGCTCGGCCTCCATCGCCGCTTCCAGGGCTTTGATGCTCTTGGGTCGGCCGACGAACAGCGGGATCACCATGTGGGGGAACACCACCACGTCGCGCAGGGGCAGCAGCGGGAGTTCCACGGGGGTGCTGGGCAGAGGGGTTTGTCCGGACATCTGAACCTCGGTGACTCAGTGGTTGGGGCTCTGGTGGGCGGTGTCAACCGCGGCCCGGGCGGTCATGCGGAGCCAGGTGGGGCTTCGCATGCCTGTCGTTCACGCCTGCTTGGCGGCCTCGCGGTACACCAGCAGCGGCGGCTTGTTCTCGTCGATGGTGGATTCGTCCACCACGACCTTTTCCACGTTGCTCAGGCCAGGGAGCTCGAACATGGTGTCGATCAAGGCGTTTTCAAGGATGGAGCGCAGGCCCCGCGCGCCGGTTTTGCGCGCCAGCGCCTTGCGGGCGATGGCCTTGAGCGCGGCGGGCCGCACCTCCAGTTCGGCGCCCTCCATCGACAGCAGCTTGGAAAACTGCTTGACGACGGCGTTGCGCGGCTGGGTGAGGATGTCCACCAGCGCGTCCTCGCTCAACTCGGCCAGGGCGGCGATGACGGGCACGCGGCCCACCAACTCGGGAATGAGGCCGAACTTGATCAGGTCTTCCGGCTCGACTTCCTTGAACACCTCGGTGAGGCTGCGCTGCTTCTTGCTGCGCACGGCGGCAGAGAAACCGATGCCCGAGGCCTCGGTGCGGTTCTCGATGATCTTCTCCAGGCCCGCGAACGCACCACCGCAGATGAACAGGATGTTGGTGGTGTCGACCTGCAGGAAGTCCTGGTTGGGGTGCTTGCGCCCGCCTTGCGGCGGCACGCTGGCCATGGTGCCTTCGATGAGCTTGAGCAGGGCCTGCTGCACGCCCTCGCCCGACACGTCGCGGGTGATGGACGGGTTGTCGGACTTGCGCGTGATCTTGTCGATCTCGTCGATGTAGACGATGCCCTGCTGGGCGCGCTCGATGTCGTAGTTGCAGCTCTGCAGCAGCTTGGCGACGATGTTCTCGACGTCCTCGCCCACATAGCCGGCTTCGGTCAAGGTGGTGGCGTCGGCCATGACGAAGGGCACGTTGAGCATGCGGGCCATGGTCTGGGCCAGCAGGGTCTTGCCCGAGCCCGTGGGGCCGATGAGCAGGATGTTGCTCTTGGCCAGCTCCACCTCGTCCTTGCGCGAGCCCTGCTTGTGGCGCAGGCGCTTGTAGTGGTTGTAGACGGCCACGGCCAGCGCGCGCTTGGCAGCGTCCTGGCCGATCACGTAGTTGTCGAGGTTGCTCTTGAGCTGGGCCGGCGTGGGCAGGTCGTCCGAGGACGCCTTCACCGATTCGATGCCCGGCAACTCGTCACGGATGATGTCGTTGCAGAGGTCGATGCACTCGTCGCAGATGAACACCGAGGGCCCGGCGATCAGCTTCTTCACCTCGTGCTGGCTCTTGCCACAGAACGAGCAGTACAGCGCTTTTTCGCTGGAGGCGGCTTTCTTGTCGGCCATGGTTCGGTGTCAGGGAAAAACGGTGTTCAATGATAGTGGATGGTCCGACGGGGCCAAATCCGGAAAAAGGGCCGCAAAAACCGTGTTTGGCCGCCCTTCTCCCGGCGGCGTCAGCCCGCCGTGGGACGCTTTTCGATGACCTTGTCGATCAGGCCGTAGTCGGCCGACTCGGCGGCCGAGAGGAAGTAGTCGCGCTCGGTGTCGCGCTCGATCTTCTCCAGCGGCTGGCCGGTGCGCTCGGCCAGGATGCGGTTGAGCTGCTCGCGGGTCTTGAGGATTTCGCGCGCGTGGATCTCGATCTCGGTGGCCTGGCCCTGGGCGCCGCCCAGCGGCTGGTGGATCATGATCTTGGAATTGGGCAGGCTGAAGCGCTTGCCCTTGGTGCCAGCGGCCAGCAGGAAGGCGCCCATGCTCGCGGCCATGCCCACGCACAGTGTCGACACGTCGGGCTTGATGAAATTCATGGTGTCGAAGATCGCCATGCCGGCGCTGACCGAGCCTCCGGGCGAGTTGATGTAGAACGAGATGTCCTTGTCCGGGTTCTCGCTCTCCAGGAACAGCAGCTGGGCCACGATGAGGTTGGCCGACTGGTCGTTGACCGGACCGACGAGGAACACCACGCGCTCCTTGAGCAGGCGCGAGTAGATGTCGTAGGCGCGTTCGCCGCGGCCCGATTGTTCGATGACCATGGGCACCATGCCCAGGCCTTGGATATCCATAGCGCTCATGAGGGTCTCCGAGTGAGTCCGTACAGGTTCAAAGCAATGGCCCAACTGTAACCAACCCGGCCACCCCACTTCAGGCGGTAGGGCCATGGTTCGTTCGAGGGGGACGCAAGGGCTCAGATGGGGGGTTCAGCGGCAAAAAAAAGGGGCGGATCGCTCCGCCCTCTTCCGTGCGCCAGAGTGCCGGCGATCAGGCCTGGGCCATCAGCTCGTCAAAGCTCACGGTCTTGTCGCTGACCTGGGCCTTGGCGAGCACGAAGTCGGTGACGTTGTTCTCGATCACGATGGCTTCGACCTCGGCCAGGCGGCGGTTGTCGCCCTGGTACCAGCGCACCACGTCGGCGGGCTTTTCGTAGGAAGCGGCCAGCTCGTCGATGTGGGCCTTGATCTGCTCGGGCTTGGCGTGCAGCTCGTTGACCTTCACCAGCTCGGCCACCACCAGGCCCAGGCGCACGCGGCGCTCGGCCTGCGGGCGGAACAGCTCGTCGGGGATGGGGGCCTTGTCGGCGTCCTTGATGCCGCGCTGCTTGAGGTCGGCGCGGGCGCCCTCGACCAGGCGGTCGAGCTCGGCCTGCACCACGGACTTGGGCAGGTCCAGCTCGGCCACGCCCACCAGGGCGTCCATCACGGCGGCCTTGTTGCGGGCCTGCAGGCGGAACTTGACCTCACGCTCCAGGTTCTTGCGGATGTCGGCGCGCAGGCCCTCGACGCTGCCGTCGGCCACGCCCAGCGACTTGGCCAGGGCCTCGTCGACCGCGGGCAGGTTCGCCTGCTCGATCTTCTTCACCGTGACCAGGAAGTCGGCCGTCTTGCCGGCCACGTCCTTGCCGTGGTAGTCCTCGGGGAAGGCCAGCGGGAAGGTCTTGCTCTCGCCGCTCTTCATGCCGCGCACGGCGTCTTCGAATTCCTTGAGCATCTGGCCGTCGCCGACGATGAACTGGAAGGCCTCGGCCTTGCCGCCCTCGAAGGGTTCGCCGTCGATCTTGCCTTCGAAGTCGATGGTGACGCGGTCGCTGTCCTGGGCGGCCTGGTCCTGCGCGCGCTGCGCGAAGGTGCGGCGCTGCTTGCGCAGGATGTCCAGGGTGCGGTCGATGGCGGCATCGTCCACCTCGGCGGCCAGCTTCTCGACCTTGGCGCCGGCCAGGTCGCCGATCTTCACCTCGGGGTAGACCTCGAACACCGCGTCGAAGGCCAGCTGGCCCTCGGGCGCGCCTTCCTTCTCAGTGATGCGGGGCTGGCCGGCCACGCGCAGCTGCGCTTCGTTGGCGGCGCTGGCGAAAGCCTCGCCCACCTTGTCGTTCATGACCTCGTAGTGCACCGAGTAGCCATAGCGCTGGGCCACGACGTTCATCGGCACCTTGCCGGGGCGAAAGCCGTCCATCTTGACGTCGCGGGCGATGCGCTTGAGGCGCGCGGCGACTTCGTTCTGGATGACGTCGGCGGGCAGCGTGAGCGTGATCTTGCGCTCGAGCTTCTCCAGGGTTTCAACGTTCACGGTCATGGTGTTCTCCAAGGGAAGGCCGGCCGTTCGGGCCGACGCGGGGCATAGCGGGGTTCCGTGGGGCTGGTGCGCGGGGGGGGACTCGAACCCCCACACCATTGCTGGCGTCAGGACCTAAACCTGGTGCGTCTACCAATTTCGCCACCCGCGCGCCGGGAGGGTGTCTGGCGCCGCCGGATTGAGGCCCGGCGGGGCGGGTAGCCCACTCACGGAAACCCGCGATTGTAGCTGTTGGACGGGCCTCGACCGACCGCGGATCAGGCCGCCAGGCGCCGGCGCAGCGCCCGGATGGCACTGCCCGGGGTGGTGAGCACCGGCAGCCCGGTGGCCGCCTGCACCGCCGGCGCCGAGCGGGCCAGGCTGAACTGGGCCAGCGCGATGAGCGCGCAGCCCTCGGCCTGCAGCCGCTTCGCCGCTTCGACCGCGAGCGCGTCGTGGCGGGCGGTGTCGCCCGCGTTCAGCGCCTGCAGCGCGCCCTCGGCCAGCGCGGTGCGCAGCGGCACGCCGGCCGGGAACTCCGGCGGCATGGACTGCAGCGTGGGGCCGAAGGTGGCCAGCAGGCCGATGGGTCCCCCCAGCCGCGCGGCCTCGGCCACGGCCTCATCGACCATGGCCTCGTTGGGCTTGAGCACCGGCAGGTGCGGCCGGCGCGCGGCCGCCGCCTCGATGCAGGGGCCGAAGGCCGAGCAGGTGAACAGGATGCCATGCGCGCCCGTGGACTCGGCGTAGGCCGTGAGCGTCTCGAAGCGCGTGTGCATGGCGGCGTCCAGCCCCCTGCCCTCGCGCGCCAGGTCGGCCGAGAGGCTGTCGTCGAGCAGGTTCATGCGAATGGCCTCGGGCCAGTCGCGCGCCATCGCTTCGTTGATGGGCGCGACCGAATGGGCCAGCGCATGGATCAGAGCAATGCGGGGCGCGCTCATGCCGAGGCTGCGGCCACGCCGGCTTTCTCGCGCCGCAGGCGCCCCATCTGCAGCCACATGACCAAGGCCAGCAGCGCCAGCGCCGGGACATACAGCCACTCTTTCGCCGGGCGGGCAGCGGGCACTTCCAGGGAGGTGATGTGAAAGCTCTGTTCGATGCCGAGTTTTTCGGCCGGGCTGCCGAACTTGACAGCGGCCACCATCAAGCCGTTGGCATCGGCCATCACCGTCAGTCCGGCGCTGGCCAGCCGCTCCTTGGCCGTGCCCGCGGGGCCCAAGGGGAGCAGCACGCCCTTGCGCACCTCGTCGCCATTGAGGTTCAGGCCTTCCACCCACACGCGCTTGCCGGTGTTGGGCGGCGCCTGTTCAATGGCCGCGGTCATGGCCTCGCCTTTGATTTCGTCGAAGGGCGGATGGACAAGGTCCATCCAGAAGCCCGGGCGGAACAGCGTGAAGCACACCAGCAACAGGGCCAAGGTCTCGTACCACCGCGTCTTGGTCAGGAAGTAGCCCTGCGTCGCTGCCGCGAACACCAGCATCGCCACGATGGCGACGGCGATGGTCAAGATCAAATGAAACGGCCCGTCCAGACCGATCAGCAGCAATTGCGTGTTGAAGATGAACAGGAACGGCAGGATCGCCGTGCGCATGCTGTAGTAGAAGGCCGTGATGCCCACCTTGATGGGGTCGTACTTGGCGATGGCGGCGGCCGCGAACGAGGCCAAACCCACCGGGGGTGTGACGTCCGCCATGAGGCCAAAGTAGAAAACGAACAGGTGAACGGCGATCAGGGGCACGATCAGCCCGCTTTGGGCGCCCAGTTCGACGATCACGGGCGCCATCAGCGTGGAGACCACGATGTAGTTGGCCGTGGTCGGCAGGCCCATGCCAAGGATCAGGCTGATCACGGCCACCAGAACCAGCATCAGCATGAGGTTGCCGCCGGACAGGATCTCGACGATTTCCGTCATCACCAGGCCCACGCCCGTGAGCGAGACGGTGCCGACGATGATGCCGGCCGCGGCCGTGGCCACGCCGATGCCGATCATGTTCCGCGCGCCCGTGGCCAGACCGTCGACCAGATCGTTCACGCCGGCCTTCACATGCGACAGGGGGTTTCCCTCTCCCCGCATCAGGCCCAGCAGGGGCTTTTGCGTGAGCATGACGAAGACCATGAACATGGTGGCCCAGAACGCCGACAGCGCCGGCGAGAGCTGCTCCACCATCAGGCACCACACCAGCACCACGACGGCCAGCAGATAGTGCAGGCCTGAGCGCACGGTGGGGCCTGTTTCCGGCAGTTCGAACACCGGCGCATTGGGGTCGTCGATCGCCAGTTCGGGCTGGCGCGAGCTCACCCACAGCAGGCCCAGGTAGGCCAGCAACAGCCCGACACCGATCACGGGCACGGCGGCCGCTCCGAGCATCGACTTGATGAAACCGATGACGTAGTACGTGACGCCCGCGATCACGATGAACCCGGTGACCGTCATCAGGAAAGACAGCAACCGCTGGGACGCCGAGGCCTGTGTCCGGCGCGGCAGGCCTTGCATGCCGGCCTTCAGCGCCTCGAGGTGAACGATATAGAAGAGCGCGATGTAGGAAATGATCGCCGGCAGGAAGGCGTGCTTCATGACCTGTACGTAGGGAATGCCCACGTACTCCACCATCAGGAAAGCGGCCGCCCCCATCACGGGCGGCATGATCTGGCCGTTCACGGAACTCGACACTTCCACGGCGCCAGCCTGATCGCCTCGGTAGCCCACGCGCTTCATCAGCGGAATCGTGAAGGTGCCGGTGGTCACGACGTTGGCGATGGACGAGCCGGAGATGAGGCCCGTGGCCGCCGACGAGACGACGGCCGCCTTGGCCGGACCGCCGCGCATGTGGCCCAGCAGGGCAAACGCGCTCTTGATGAAGTAGTTGCCCGCCCCGGCTTTGTCGAGCAGCGAGCCGAACAGCACAAACAAAAAGATGAAGCCGCTGGAGACGCCCAGCGCCACCCCGAACACGCCTTCGGTGGTGAGCCAGAAATGCGATGCCGCGCGGTCCAGCGAAGCGCCGCGGTGCGCCAGCATGTCCGGCATGTACGGACCGGCAAAGGTGTAGACCAGGAACACGACGGCCACCACCACCATGGGAAGGCCCAGCACGCGGCGCGTGGCCTCCAGCAGCAGCAGCACGCCGATCACCGATGACCAGACATCGAGCGTGTTCGGCTGGCCCGGACGACCGGCCAACTCGCGGTAGAAGAGAAACAGGTAGCCCGCACAAAACGCGGCCACCAACGCGAACACCCAATCGCCGACGGGCACGCGATCGCGCGGCGAACGCTTGGACGCGGGGTAGGCCAGGTAGGCCAGGAACACCGCGAACGCCAGGTGGATGGCCCGGCTCTCGGTGTCGTTGAGCAGAAAGACGCCCAGGCTGAAGGGCAGCGGCGAGGCGATCCAGAGTTGGAACAGCGACCAGGCCACGGCCACGACCAGGATCAGGCGGTTGACCAGAGGCCCCGCGTCTCGGCCTCCGGCGTCGTTGTCCTTCACCAGCTGGTTGACGTCCACGTCGGCGATGTTGTCGGCTTTATTCATGATGGATGAGGTGGATGCTCAGGGGCCCTCAATGCAGAACACCCCATGAGCGGCGGGCCGCACATGGGGTGCTCAGCGGCAACGGATCAGCAGATTACTTGATCCAGCCCTTTTCCTTGTAGTACTTGGCGGCACCGGGGTGCAGCGGCGCACTCAGGCCATCCTTGACCATGTTCTCGGCCTTCAGGTTGGCAAAGGCCGGGTGCAGCTTCTTGAACTCGTCGAAGTTGTCGAACACCGCCTTCACCAGGGTGTAGACCTGATCGTCCGAGGCCTTGGCCGAGGTCACGAAGGTCGCCAACACACCGTAGGTGTTGGTGTCCTGGTCATTGCCCTTGTACAGGCCGCCGGGGATCACGGCCTTGGCGTAGAACGGGAACTCGGCCACCAGCTTGTCCACGGCCGGGCCGGAGATGTTCACCAGCTTGGCGCCACAGGTGGTCACCGGGTCCTGGATGTTGGCGCTCGGGTGGCCTACGCCGTAGAAGAAGGCGTCGATTTTGTTGTCGCACAGCGCGGCGCCGTGCTCGTCGGCCTTGAGCTCGGCCGCCAGACCGAAGTCGCTGAGCTTCCAGTTCATGGCCGTCAGCAGCTGCTCCATGGACGCGCGGGTGCCGGAACCGGGGTTGCCCACGTTCACGCGTTTGCCCTTGAGTTCGCTGAAGTTCTTGACGTTGGCGTCGGCGCGGGCGAGCACGGTGAAGGGCTCGGGGTGCAGCGAGAAGACGGAGCGCAGATCGCTGAAAGCGCCGTCCTTCTGGAACGTGCTGGTGCCCTTGTAGGCGTGGTGGTTCCAGTCGGACTGCGCCACGCCGAAGTCGAGGTCACCGGCCTTGATGGTGTTGATGTTGGCGACGGAGCCACCCGTGGATTCCACCGTGCAGCGGAAGCCGTGCTTGGCGCGGTCCTTGTTCACCAGGCGGCAGATGGCGCCGCCCGCGGCGTAGTACACGCCGGTCACGCCACCGGTGCCGATGGTCATGAACTTCTGTTGGGCGAAGGCGGGGGCGGCGGGCGCCATCATCGCGGCCGATGCGGCCACGGCGCTGAGACAGGCGGTGAGTTTCTTCATGGTGGTTCTCCTGCGGGTCACTGGTTGTGGAAAGGCGTGATGCTCTTGTGGAACGGTCGCGCGCAGGCCGGGAATGCTAATGCAATCGCCCGGCCCGCCCCCGCCGCGACGTCACGGGGTTTACCCCGTGACGCCATGCAGAGCGGGCATGGCGTCAGGCGGTGGCCAGCTTGGGCACCCCGGCCAGCGTCTTGTCGATCGCCGTGCGCAGGCGATGCACGATCTGGGCCAGCTCGTCGGGGGTGCTGATGAAAGGGGGCGCCAGCAGGATGTGGTCGCCGCAGCGGCCGTCCACCGAGCCGCCGGCCGGATAGACCATCAGGCCCTCGGCCATGGCGGCGCGCTTGAGGCGCGCGTGCAGCTTGAGTTCGGGGTCGAACCATTGCTTGCTGGCGCGGTCGGCCACCAGCTCCACGCCCCAGAACAGGCCGCGGCCGCGCACGTCGCCCACGTGCGGGTGCTCGCCGAAGGCGTCCTGGAACAGCGCCTGCAGCTGCGCGCCGCGCTCGCGCACCTGGGCCAGCAGGCCGTCGCGCTGGATCACGCGCTGCACCGCCAGCGCGGCCGCGCAGGCCACGGCATGCCCCAGGTAGGTGTGGCCGTGCTGGAACAGGCCGCTGCCCTTGCGGAAGGTCTCGACGATGCGGTTTTGCGCCAGCACCGCGCCGATGGGCTGGTACCCCCCGCCCAGGCCCTTGGCGATGGTGAGCAGATCGGGCACCACGCCTTCCTGCTCGCACGCGTGCAGCGTGCCGGTGCGGCCCATGCCGCACATCACCTCGTCCAGGATGAGCAGGATGCCGTGGCGGTCGCACAGCTCGCGCACGCCCTTGAAGTAGCCCGGCACCGGCGTGAGCACACCGGCCGTGGCGCCGCCCACCGTCTCGGCCACGAAGGCGATGACCTTGTCGCCACCCAGGCGTTCGATGGCGGCCTCCAGCTCGGCCACCAGGCGCTGGCCGTACTGCTCGGCGGTCTCGTCGGCGCGCTTGTCGCGGTACTCGTAGCAGGGCGAGACGTGCTCGACCTCGATCAGCAGCGGCTTGAACTGCTCGCGGCGCCAGGCGTTGCCACCCACGGCCAGCGCGCCCAGGGTGTTGCCGTGGTAGCTCTGACGGCGCGCGATGAAGTGCTCGCGCTGCGGCTGGCCGATCTCCACGAAGTACTGGCGCGCCATCTTGAGCGCGGCCTCCACGGCCTCGGAGCCGCCGCTCACGAAGTACACGTTGCTCATGCCCTGGGGCGCGGTGTCGATCAGGGTATCGGCCAGTTCCTCGGCCACGGCCGTGGTGAAGAAGCTGGTGTGCGCGTAGGCCAGCTGGTCGAGTTGCGCGTGCATGGCCGCGATCACGTCCGGGTGGCCATGGCCGAGGCAGGAGACGGCCGCGCCGCCGGAGGCGTCGAGGTAGGTTTTGCCCTGGCTGTCGGTGAGCGTGATGCCTTTGCCACTGACGGCGACGGGCATGTCCTGGAGCAGCTGGCGGTGGAAAACGTGGCTGGATTGCATGGGCGGCTGGGGGAGCGGTGGGGGGAATGCGCCAGTCTAGGCAAGCGTCCGCCGCTGTCCACATGCTTTTATCGGCCCGGGCCATGCCTTCAGGTTATGCCTCGCCGCCCTGTCCATGAGTTCCGGTCATGGGCGATGCCTCGGTCTGCATTTCACAGGCGCCAGGCGCCTGCCTACAGTGCGGCCCACCATGCACAACCCCCCTGCCCTGTCCCTGAACCCGCCCGCCGCGCGCCGCGTGGCCGTGCTGGGCGCCGGCATCGTCGGCCTGGCCACCGCCTGGCAATTGCAGCGCGACGGCTTCGACGTCACCGTCATCGACGCGCATCGCCCCGGTCAAGGCGCCAGCTTCGGCAACGGCGCGCAGCTGAGCTACGCCTACGTGCAGCCGCTGGCCGATCCCTCGATCTGGGCGCAGCTGCCCAAGCTGCTGCTCTCGCGCGAATCGCCCTTCTCGCTGCGCCTGCGCCTGGACCCGGCGCAGTGGGCCTGGGGCCTGCGCTTCCTGGCCGCCTGCCGCGCGGAGGTGTCCGCCCGCAGCACCGGCACGCTGCTGGCCCTGGCGGAGGAAAGCCGCGAGGTCCTGCAGCAGCTGCTGGCCGACACGCAGGCCCACTGCGACTTCACCACCAGCGGCAAGCTGGTGATGTACGGCAGCGAGGCCTCGTTCGCGGCGGCGCGCCACCAGCTCGATCTGCAGCGCGCCCTGGGCGGCGCCGAGCAGCACGCGCTGTCGCTCGCCGACTGCCTGCGCGTCGAACCGGCACTGGCCGGCAGCGCGGCGCGCTACGTGGGCGGCATCCACACGCCGGGCGAATGCGCGGCCGACTGCGCCCGCCTGTGCGACGCCCTGCACGGCGCCCTGCAGGCGCGCGGCGTGCGCTTCGTGCTCGGCGCGCCCCTGGGTGCGCTGCGGCGCGAGGGCGATCGCCTGGTCGCGGTGCAGGCGGGCAACGACTGGATCGAGGCCGACGGCTTCGTTGCCGCTCTGGGCACCGGCGTGACCGCGTTCGCGCGCCGGCTCGGGGTGAGCCTGCCGGTCTACCCGCTCAAGGGCTACAGCCTCACGCTGGACGCGCCGGTCGGCAGCGGCCTGGCACCGAACGTGAGCGTGACCGACGCGCAGCGCAAACTGGTGTTCGCGCGACTGGGCCAGCGCCTGCGCGTGGCCGGGCTGGCCGAGCTGGCCGGCCACGACACGCGCATCGAGACCCGCCGCGTCGAGCAGCTGCGGCGTGCCGCGCGCGAGGTCTTCCCGCTGGCCTGCGCCGGCACCGAGACCCGCCCCTGGGCCGGCCTGCGCCCCGCCACGCCCACGGGCGTCCCCATCGTGGGCCGGGTGGGCGGCGCGCCCGCCAATGTGCTGTTCAACGCCGGACATGGCGCCCTGGGCTTCACCCTGGCCGCCGGCAGCGCGCGGCGGCTGTCGCGCCAGCTGCAAGGTGTGGCGGAGCGGCCGCGCACGGCCGCCGCGCTCATCCGATCTGCTGCAAGGCCTGCTGAAAACAGCGCGTGAAGGCGCGCGCCACCACCGAATGCGGCCGCGCGGTGGGCCGCAGCATGTGCACGGCGGTGAGCATGGCCGGCTCGAAGGGCAGCACATCCACGCGCGTGCGATCGGCCGAGGTCGCCGTGCAGCCCTCCACCAGGGCCACGCCCACGCCGTGCTGGGCCAGCGCCAGCGCCACGTGGTAGGTCTGCACGGTCATGATCGGGCGCAGGTCCACGCCGTGGTCGCGCATGGCGTGCGAGAGCTGCACACCCAGCGGGTCCTGGCCGTCCAGGGCGATCACGGGCAGCCGCGCCAGCTGCGACCAGCCGATGCCGCCGGCCTTGAGCACGCGCGGCGGCAGCAGGCCCTTGGGCGCCACCACCATCACGCGCCGCTCGCCCAGGCGCTCCTGCACCAGGGCCGGGTGCGAGCCGGGGTTGAACACGTAGCCCACGTCGGCCTCCTGCAGGGCCAGGGCGGAGACGATCTGCACCGAGTGCAGGGCCTGGTGGTGCACCAGCACGTCGGGGTGCCGTTCGCGGAACAGGCGCATGGCGCGCGGCAGCACCTCGTAGCTCAGACCCAGCACGGTGAGCACGCGCAGCTCGCCGTGGGTGCGGCCGGCCTTCAGGCTGGTGGCCAGGCGCTGCACCTCGTCGAGCTGGGCGAACAGGCGCTCGATGTGCGGGTACAGCGTCTGGGCCTCGGTGGTGGGCACCAGGCGCCCGCCGGCGCGCTGGAACAGCGGAAAGCCGAGCTGCAGTTCGGCGTGCTGCAGCGTGCGGCTCACCGCCGGCTGGGTGACGTTGATCATGCGGGCCGCCGCGCTCACGCTGCCGGTGAGCATGACGGCGTTGAAGACCTCGATGTGGCGCAGGCGCATGGGCGCCTATTGTGCTCGGCCCATGCCCCGCCCGCGCCAGGCGCCTTCAGGACCCCGGGTGCTCCGCCGCCGGCGGGTGGGCCGCGCCGGGCGGCGTGGCCGGCGGCATCGACGCGTCGCGCCGGTGGAACAGCTTCGCGAACCACAGCGCCACGTCGTCGACGATGGTGAACACCGCCGGGATCACCAGCAGGCTCAGGAAGGTCGAGGTGATGAGTCCGCCGATCACCGCCACCGCCATCGGCGAGCGGAAGCTGCCGTCCGCCTCGCCCCAGCCGACCGCGATGGGCAGCATGCCCGCGCCCATGGCGATCGTGGTCATCACGATCGGCCGAGCGCGCTTGTGGCAGGCGTCCAGGATGGCGTCCAGCCGCGACAGGCCGTGCGCGCGCCGCGCCTCGATGGCGTATTCCACCAGCAGGATGGAGTTCTTCGTCGCCACGCCCATCAGCATGATCAGGCCGATCAGCGAGGGCATGGAGAAGCTCTTGTTGGCGATCAGCAGCGCCACGAAGGCCCCGCCCAGCGACAGCGGCAGCGCCGCCAGGATGGTCATGGGGTGCAGGAAGGCCTTGAACAGCAGCACCAGCACGATGTAGATGCACAGCACACCGGTGAGCATGGCCAGGCCGAAGCTGGCGAACAGCTCGCCCTGCACCTCGGCGTCGCCCACCTCCAGCACCGACACCCCCGGCGGCAGGTTGCGCAGGCTGGGCAGCTTGTCCACCGCCGCCTTCATGTCGCCCAGCGCGATGCCCGCGAGCTCGACCTCGAAGTTGATGTTGCGCGAGCGGTCGTAGCGGTCGATCACCGCCGGGCCGCCGCCGAACTCGAGCGAGGCCACCTGGCCCAGCATCACCGGCCCCTTGGCGCCGGGCACGGCCAGGCGGCGCAGCACGTCCAGGTCGTGGCGCGCGCCGACGTCGAGCTTGACCACGATGGGGATCTGCCGCTGCGGCAGGTTCATCTTGGGCAGCAGGTTGTCGTAGTCGCCCACCGTGGCGATGCGCAGCGTCTCGGCGATGGCCGAGCTGGTCACGCCGAGCTCGGCGGCGCGCGCCAGGTCGGGCGTGACGATGATCTCGGTGCGCACCAGCGCGGCGGTGGACTGGATGCTGCCCACGCCGCGCACGGTGCGCAGGTCGCGCTCGACCGCCCGCGCGGCGGTGGTCATGGCGTGCGCGTCGCTGCCGGTCAGGGTCAGAACGTACTTCTCGCCCGAGCCCCCCAGGCCCACCTTGCTGCGCACGCCGGGCAGGTTGGACATGGCGTCGCGGATCTGGTTTTCGATGCCCTGCTTGCGCGGGCGCTGGCCACGCGGATCGAGCTGGATGGTGAGCGCGGCCTTGCGCGACTCCGCCGCGCCCTGCGGCGCGAACGGATCGGTGCCGGCCGTGCCCGAGCCGATGGTGGTGTAGACCGAGCGCACGTGCGGCACCGCCGCCACCAGCTGACGCGCGCGCTCGGCCGTGGCCACGGTCTGCTCCAGCGTGGCGCCGGGCGGCAGCTCCAGGAAGACCTGGGTCTGCGAGTTGTCGTCGGGCGGCACGAAGCCCTGCGGCAACAGCGGGATCAGCATCAGCGAGCCGATGAAGAACAGACCGGCACCCAGGCTGGTGAGCCAGCGGTGGCGGATGCACCAGCGCGCCCAGTTCTGGTAGGTGTCCACCCAGGCCGGCTCGTCCTGGTTGTGCGCCCAGCGCCAGAGGCCGCGCGTGAGGGCGTTGGAGGCCGCCCAGCGCGGCATCTCCTTGGCCATCACCACGGGCTTGAGCAGGTAGGCCGCCATCATGGGCGTGAGCGCGCGCGCGACCACCAGCGAGGCGAACACCGCCAGCGCGGCGGTCCAGCCGAACTGCTTGAAGAACTTGCCCGGGATGCCCGCCATGAAGGCCGTGGGCAGGAACACCGCGATCAGCGTGAAGGTGGTGGCGATGACGGCCAGGCCGATCTCGTCGGCCGCCTCCATGGCGGCCTGGTAGGGCGTCTTGCCCATGCGCATGTGGCGCACGATGTTCTCGACCTCCACGATGGCGTCGTCCACGAGGATGCCGATCACCAGCGACATGGCGAGCAGCGTCACCACGTTGATGGTGAAGCCCATGGCGTACATGCCGATGAAGGCCGGGATGGCCGACAGCGGCAGCGCCACGGCCGACACCACGGTGGCGCGGAAATCGCGCAGGAACAGCCAGACCACCAGCACCGCCAGCAGGGCGCCTTCGTACAGCAGGGTCATGGAGGCGTCGAACTCCTCTTTCACCGGCGTGACGAAGTCGAAGGACTCGGTGATGTGCAGGTCGGGCCGGGCGGCGCGCAGCTGCTCCAGCTTGGCGCGCACGCCGTCGCCCACCTCGATCTCGCCGGCGCCGCGGCTGCGCGCCACTTCGAAGCCCACCACGGGCTTGCCGTCCAGGAAGGCGGCGGCCGTGGGGTCGGCCACGGTGTCGCGCACCTCGGCGATCTGGTCCAGGCGGATGTAGCGGCCGTCGCTCAGCGCCACCTGCATGCCGGCCAGTGCTTCGGCCGAGGCCAGTTGCGACAGCGTGCGCAGCGGCTGTTGGCTGCCGCCCAGGTCCACGCGGCCGCCCGCGCTTTCGATCTGCACGCGCGCCAGCTGGCGCGACACGTCGGTGGCCGTGGTGCCGAGCGCCTGCAGCTTGAGCGGGTCCAGCAGCACCTGCACCTCGCGGTCCACGCCGCCCACGCGGTTGACCGCGCCCACGCCTGGCACCGACAGCAGGAGCTTGGAGACGTCGTTGTCGACGAACCAGGACAAGGCCTCGGCGTCCATCTTGTCGGACGCGACCGTGAAGGCCAGCACCGCCCCGCCGGCCAGCTCCACCTTGTTGACGATGGGGTCGCGCAGGTCGGTGGGCAGTTCGCTGCGCACCTTGGCCACGGCCGAGCGCACGTCGTCCAGCGCCTGCTGCGTGTCCTTCTCGATGCGGAACTCCACGGTGAGCGAGACCGTGCCGTCCTGCACCTTGGTGTAGATGTGCTTGAGTCCTTGCAGCGAGGCCAGGCTGTTTTCGATGATGCGCGCGACGTCGTTCTCGAGCTGGTTGGGCGAAGCGCCCGGCAGGGCCGCCACCACGGTGATGGTGGGCAGGTCCAGGTCCGGGAAGTTCTGCACCTTCATCTGCTTGAAGGAGAACAGGCCCGCCAGCGTCAGCATGACGAACAGCATCGCCGCCGGAATGGGGTTGCGGATGGACCAGGCGGAGACATTCATGTCACTGCACCACTTTCACCAGATCACCTTCGTTGAGGAAGCCCGCGCCCTGCACCGCCACGGATGCCTCGGCCTGCAGGCCTTCGAGCACTTCCACGCGCTCGCCCACGCGGCGGCCGGTGCGCACCTTGAGCTGGCTGGCGCGGCTCTGCGCGTCGATGGCAAAGACGTAGTTGCTGCCGTCGCGCACCACCACCGACTGGCTGGGCACCGTCAACGCCTCGCTCTGCCCCAGGTCGAAGGCACCGTGCGCGAAGGTGCCGGCCTTGAGCTCGGCATGGCGCGGCAGGTCGACGAAGACCAGGATGTTGCGCGTCTGCGGGTCGGCGCTGGGCGCGATGGCGCGCACCTTGCCCTGCACCTCGCGGCCGGTGGCGGCCGTCACCGCCACGGACTGGCCGATCTTCACGCGGTCCACCTCGCTGGGCGTGACCTCGCCGCGCCACTCCAGGCGGCCCTGGCGCACCAGGCGGAACAGCTCCTGGCCCGCGCCCACCACGGCGCCCACGGTGGCCGCGCGGGCGGAGATCACGCCGTCGTCGGGCGCCAGCACGCGGGTGTTGCCCAGGCGCACCTCGGTGGCGCCGAGCGCGGCCTTGGCGGCCTCCCATTGCGCCAACGCCACCTTCTCCTGCGTGAGGTACTGCGCCACCTGCGACTTCGACAGCGCGCCGGTGTTCTCGATGGCGCGCGCGCGCTCGGCGTCGGCCTTGGCGTTCTGGTAACTGGCCTCGGCCTGCATCAGGCTGGCGCGCGCCTGCAGGGTGTCGGCCTGGGTGGTCTCGCGCACGAACTCGGCCAGCACCTGGCCCTTGCGCACGGCGTCGCCCACGTTCACGTTCACCGTGGACAGGCGCAGGCCGTTCACCTCGGCGCCCACGCTGGCCTCCTGCCAGGCGGCGATGTTGCCGTTGGCCTGCAGGCGGATGGGCATCGACTCGCGCTGCGGCTGGGCCACCGTGACGGTGAGCGCGGGCCGGGGCTGGTCGCCCGCGGCCGGTGCGCTGGCGCCGCCGGCGCCCTGCGGGCTGGCGGCCGGGGCATCGGCGGATGGGCGCAGCAACAGCCAGGCGGCCAGTGCGAGGATGAGCAGGGCCAGCGCGGCCAGGGGCCAGAACCAGCGGCGCCGGGGGGTGGAGGTGGCGTTCATCGGGCGTCGTTCGAAGCGTTGGGATTCAGGGCATCACCGGGGTAGGTGGCGGGGATCGCGGCGGGATCGAAGCCGCCCCCCAGGGCGACGTAGAGCTGCAGCCAGGCGTCCAGGCGCTCCTGCTGCAGGGCCACGGCGCTGCTGTCGGCGTTGAGCTTGAGGCGGCGCGCCTCTTCCAGCTCGTTGAGGTTGGCGAAGCCCACGCGGTAGCGCGCTTCGGTGGCTTCGAAGGAGCGGCTGTAGCCGGCCACCGCGGTTTCGGTGGCGGCCAGGCGCTCGCTCAGGCCCGAGAGCGTGACCAGCGACTGCTCCACCTCGGCCACGGCCTGGCGCAGCGTGCGCGCGTAGGCCATGGCGGCGGCCTCGTAGCGGGCCTGGGCGCTGTCCGCGCTGGCGTGCAGGGCGCCGCGCCCCAGCAGCGGCAGGCTCAGGGTGATGGGGCCGATGGACCAGGAATTGGCGGTGAAGTCCAGGCCGCCGCCCGAGAAGTGGTTGCGCAGCACGCTGCCCTGCAGCGTGAGGCCCGGGCGCAGCGCGGCGCGGGCCACGCCCACGTCCTCGCTGGCGGCCACCAGCTCACGCTGGGCGCGGTACACGTCGGGGCGCTGGCGCAGCACGTCGGCCGGCACGGCGTTCACGCCCAGCAGCCGCTCGACCCGGCCGGAGGCGAGCCAGGCCTTGAGGTCGGGCGCGCCGCCGAGCTGGGCGCGCACGTCCGCTTCGGGCTGGGCGGTGATGGCGGCGATGGACTTCACCTGGCGCTCGCACAGGGCCTCCTGGCTGCGCCAGCGCGCCACGCCCTCGGCGGCGCTGGCGCGCGCCAGCGCCGCCACGGCGGGCGCGGTGAGGCCGGCGCGCTCGGTCACGTCGTTGCTGTCGGCCGTGACGCGGCGCGAGTCGCGGTCGTTCAGCGCCACGGCCAGTTGTTCGCGGCACAGGCGCTGGCCGAAATAGAGCTGCGCCACCTCGGACGCCACCAGCACGCGGGCCTCGTGCCAGCGTGCGCCGGCGGCGTCCTGCTGGGCCTGCGCGCTGTCCACGCGCCCCTGGCCCTCGCCCCACAGGCCCACGGCCCAGGAGGCCTGTACCCCCCCGCTCAGCGTGGTGCCCAGCGGCGTGTTCACGTCGGTGCGGCCCCGGCTGGCGATGGCCACCGCATTCGCCTGGGGGCGGCCCTGCGCCTCGGCCCCGGCCAGCGCGGCGCGCGCCGCGAACACCTGGGCCCGGGCGGACGCGATGTCGGGGCTGTGGCGCTGGGCGCGCGCGATCCAGTCGCTGAGCACCGGGTCGTCGAAACGGGCCCACCAGTCGCCCAGGGCCTGGGCGCTGCCCTGGTGCGCCAGCGGCGGCGCCACCCAGCGCTCGGGCAGGTCGACGGGTACTTCGGTCGGTGGCCGGCTCACGCTGCACGCGCCCAGCAGGGCGCCAGCGACCAGCGCCACGAGCAGTCGCTTCATGGTGCGAAAGGGGATGCCCCCCTGAGTGTTGTTCTTGGCGCCGAGACTCTAGTCGAAGCTCAGGCCTGAACATTTCAAATCATTTCAATGGCGTAACAGCGTTTGCGCCGTGGGTGGCGCCTGCGCGCGCCCAGGCCGCCCTCAGTCGTCGTCGCTGGCGTCCAGCCCCGGGAACAGCACCTCGGTGAAGCCGAAGCGGCGGAAGTCGCGCACCCGCATGGGGTACAGCATGCCCCAGAGGTGGTCGCATTCGTGCTGCACCACGCGCGCATGAAAGCCCTCGGCCTCGCGCACGATCGCCTGCCCGAATTCGTCGAAGCCCTGGTAGCGGATGCGCCGCCAGCGCGGCACCACGCCGCGCAGCCCGGGCACCGACAGGCAGCCTTCCCAGCCCTCTTCCTGCTCGTCGCCCAGGGGCGTGATGACCGGATTGACCAGCGTGGTGCGCGGGACCACCGGCGCGTCCGGGTAGCGAGGGTTGGGCGCGCCGCTGCCGAAGATGACGACCTGCAGGTCGACGCCGATCTGCGGCGCCGCCAGGCCCGCGCCGTTGGCGGCGGCCATGGTGTCCTTCAGGTCGGCCACCAACCGGTGCAGTTCGGGCGTGTCGAAGGCGGTGACGGGCTGGGCGTGGCGCAGCAGGCGCGGATCGCCCATTTTCAGAATAGGGTGAATGCTCATGGCGATGGTGAACAAGCAACGAGGCCATTGGGCCGAGGCCCGCTGGGTGTGTGGAATTGCGCAATTCGTCGGCCTATCCGAATCAATGACCGGCAGCATGCCAATTATTTAAATCCAAGCCAACCATTGGAATTTCAGGACGGAAGGATTTCATTCTCAACAAGGAATCCAGTTTCCCCTGCACCGAAAGGTTTCGACAGCCCATATTTCATCATCAATTGGAGAAAAATCCCCCTCCAACGGCCCCCGTCCTTCTGGGCCGGGGCCCGGCTAGACTGCACCCCGGGAGTCGGCGATAGCGAAAGGCAGGTCTGACCGGGGTGCATTGAATTCCGCGAGACGCCAGCAATTAATTGAGCCGCAAGGGCCACCGATGAAGCCTTGGGACTCCCCGGGTTTTGGCCCGAGCCATGTGCAAGCGTTCCATTTCTTCTCCAGGAGGATTCCATGAGCAGGACTCAACAAGGTTCACGTTTCCCATCCCGCGCCGGGCTGACCGCATTGACCGTCGCATTGCTGGCCTTGGGGGGCTGTTCGGGCACCGGCTCGCTCAATTCGGCGGGCAGTGGCGGCGGCGTGGCCTCCGGCGGCGGGGGCTCGGGCGGCGGGTCGGACACCCCGGCCAGCGCCACCTCACCATTGGCCGGGGTGGTCCGCGAGCAAGGCAACACCATAACCGACGCCGGGCGGGCCGTCTCGGGCCTGGGCGGCCCGCTGTCCGGCGCGCTGGCGCCCGTGGTCGGCAATGCCTCCGCCCAAGGCGTCGATGGCGTGGTCGCCCACACCGGTGGCGCGGTGGGCGCGCTGGGCGGCGCCCTGTCCAATGGCCTCGGCCAGCTGGGCACCGTGGACAACCCGCTCGGCATCACGGCCGCGGGCGTCGGCGGTGCCGTGGGCCAGACGGGCCAAGCGGTGTCCAGCGCGGGCGACGCGGTGCGCGGCCTGGGCCAGAACCCAGCCACCGCCGCCCTGAGTCCCCTGAGCGACCCCGCGAGCCAGCAGGTGGACCGGGCGGGCCAGTTGGTGCGCCGCGCGGGCCAGGGCGTGGAAACGCAGACGACCCGTGGCTCAGCAGGTCAGTTGCTGGAGCGCACCACCCCCGCGCTGGAAGGCGCGGCGAACACCGCCGTGAGCGCCACCCAGGCCGTGGGCCAGGGCACGGGTCTGGGCGCGGCACTGGGCGATGGCGTGCTCAACCCGGCCACCCGCGTGCTGAGCGAACGGAACGCGCAACTGCCCTTGTCGCCGGAGGGAAACAGCATCCTCGGCAACACCACGCGCACCGCGGGCCACGTGGGCCAGGCGGTGGACGATCCTTCGGCGCCCGGCGACAACCCGGTCGAGCGGGTGGGCAGTGGCGTCAGCACACTCATCGTGCCCATCACCGCCGCCGCCAGCGGCCTGGCGGGCCGCGTGAACGACAGCACCGACCTCGACACGCCCATTGGCAACCTGGTGGTGGACGTGGGCGATGCGACGCAGTCACTCGGCACCGGTTTGCAGGGCGACGGCTCGCAGCCCCTGACGAACAGCCTGGGCCAGGTGGTCACCCCCACCGGCGATCTGGTGAGCGGCCTGGGCACGGCCCTGGGCGGCACCAGCGGCACAGGTGGCGTGCTGGCACCGGTGACGAACACGGTGACCACCCTCACAGGCGGAACCGGTGGTGTGCTGGCGCCGGTGACCAACACCGTGGGCAGCCTCACGGGCAGCACGGGAGGCACCGGCGGTGCGCTGGCGCCCGTGCTCAACACCGTGGGTGGCCTGCTCGGTCGCTGAGGCAGACGCCGCATGCCCCGGCCACACGCCCGACGGCTTCTGCTGGCCTGGCTGACGGGGTGGGCCGCCACGGGCGCGGGCGCGCAGAGCGCCGCGCCCCTGGGCAACCCCCTCGACAGCTTGCCGCGCCCGCAACGGCCCACGCCGCCGGACGCGGAGGTGCGGATCGACGTCAAGCCCCCGGCCCCGCCGGGCGCCGACATCCTGAACCGCGGACTGACGCCGCGCCGCTTCAGCATCGAAGGCGTCCGGTCCCTGCCCTTCGACGAGGTGGCCGCGCTTTTCGCGCCGCTGGCCGGGCAGCCCATCACCGTGGCGCAACTGATCGAAACCAGCCAACGCGCCACGGCCATTTATCAGCGGCGCGGCTACGCGCTGTCGTTCTTTTTCGTGCCGGCGCAGGACTTCCGCGACGGCGTGGTGCGCGTGGTGGCGGTGGAAGGCCACGTGCAGGACGTGCGCCTCGAAGGCGACGCGGGGCGCGCCGAGCCCAAGCTGCGCGAGATCGCCGAGCGGCTGCGCGCCGACAAGCCCCTGCGCCGCGAGACCTTCGAGCGCGTCACCGAGCTGCTGGGCCGCCTGCCCGGCATCACGCTGCAAGCCGAGGTGCGCCTGCCCACCAGCACCGACGGCGCGAGCACGCTCACGCTCAAGGTGCGGCGCAAGCCCTACGACCTGGCCGTGGGCCTGGAGGCGCGCCAACCGCACCCGCGCGCGGTGCTCACGGGCTCGGTGAACGACCTGCTGGCCCCGGGCAGCCAGATCGGTGCGTCCACGCTGGTGTCATCGGCCCGCCACGACCACTACAACGCCCTGCACTACCTGCAGTTCGTCGGCGGCCAGGGCTGGTCCCTCAAGGGCACGCTGTCGCGCTACCGCGGCGACCCGAACGAACAGCTCGGCATCGAAGGGCCCTTGCCGCGCGAGACCCGCGTGCGGCGCGCCGAGATCGGCGCGAGCTACCCGCTGCGGCTGTCGCGCAGTGCCAGCCTCACGATCGGCCTCGGCCTGTACGGCGTGGACACGCAGGACACCACGAGCAACCCCGCCAATGGGGCTTACCTCACCGACGATTCGCGCGTGCGCGTGCTGCAAGGGCAGATGGCCTATGCGAGCCAGCTGCCCGAGCGCAGCCGCCAGGCCAGCCTCACGCTGTCGCACGGCCTCAAGGGCCTGGGCGCGCGCGCCGGCCTGCTCAGCAACCTGCCCGGCCTGTCGGGCCCCAGCCCGATCGAGCTGGGCTTCACGCGGCTGCAGGCCGAGGCCTCGCAGGCCAACCGCTTCGCCAATGGCTTCGGCACGGTGGTGTCCCTGGCGCTGCAAGCCAGCGCGGACCCGCTGCCCAGCAGCGAAAAAACCTCGTTCGGCGGTGGCCGCTTCGGGCGCGGCTACGCCAGCGGCGAAGCGGTGGGCGATTCGGGCTGGGGCCTGGGCCTGGAGCTCAACAAGGCCTTCACCATGGACGGCGCCTGGCTACGGCAATGGCAGCCCTACCTGCTGTGGGAGGCCGCGCGCGTCTATGCCGACCAGGGCACGCCCCTGCCGCAGACGCTGCGTTCGGTGAGCCTGGGCCTGCGCCTGAGCGACCACCAGCGCTACAGCGTGGACATCAGCGCGTCCAAGCCCACGGGCGACACACCGCTGGACAACCCCCGCAAGCGCTGGCGCGCCGGCCTCACGCTGAGTTGGCGCCTGGCGGGCCCCTGAAGCGCCGAGGACCGCCGCGGCTTGACGCGGGCGGCGCCATGGGCGAAGGTCCGCCGATCGACCCCACGGAACGACGCCATGAAGTCCCTGCTCCCTGCCCTTGCCCTCGCGCTGCCGGCGCTCGCCCATGCCCAGGGCGCCGCCATCTTCAAAGACGCCGACCTCGCGCTGGGCGAAAAACTCCTGGCAGACAACCAATGCGCCCAATGCCATATGAAGCAGGTGGGCGGCGACGGCAGCGCCATCTACCGCCCCCAGGGCCGCATCAACAACGCCGCCCTGTTGCGCGGCATGGTGGAGAACTGCAGCACGCGGCTGAACCTGCAGCTGTTTCCCGAAGAGGTCACGGCCATCGCGGCGGTGCTCAACCGGGACCACTACCGGTTCAAGCCGTAGGCGGGTCCTGTGCCGGCGTGGCCAGCAGTGCCAGCATCGCCGCCTCGTCGATCACCGCCACGCCCAGCTCGCGGGCCTTGTCCAGCTTGCTGCCGGCTTCTTCGCCCGCCACCACATAGTCGGTCTTCTTGCTCACCGAGCCGGCCACCTTGGCGCCGGCCGCCTCGAGCATGGCCTTGGCGTCCTCGCGCTTGAGCGTGGGAAAGCTGCCCGTGAGCACGAAGGTTTTGCCCAGCAGGGGCTGCGGGGTGTTGCGCTCGCCCTCGTTCTCGGGCCAGTGCACGCCGGCCGCGCGCAGCTGTTCCACCACCTCGCGGTTGTGCGGCTGCTCGAAGAAGGTGCGGATGCTCTGCGCCACCACCGGGCCCACGTCGTTGACCTGCAGCAGCTCGTCCACGCTGGCGTCCATGATGCGGTCCAGCCCGCCGAAGTGGCGCGCGAGGTCCTTGGCCGTGGCCTCGCCCACGTGGCGGATGCCCAGGCCGAACAGCAGGCGCGGCAGCGTGGTCTCGCGGCGCTTGTTCAAGGCGTCCAGCACGTTCTGCGCCGACTTTTCGGCCATGCGCTCCAGGCCCGCGAGCGCGGCGAGGCCGAGTTTGTACAGGTCCGGCAGGGTCTTGATAAGCCCGCTGTCCACCAGTTGCTCGACCAGCTTGTCGCCCAGGCCCTCGATGTCGACCGCGCGGCGCTGCGCGTAGTGCAGGATGGCCTGCTTGCGCTGGGCGGCGCAGAACAGGCCGCCGGTGCAGCGGTGGTCGGCCTCGCCCTCCTCGCGCACGGCCAGGCTGCCGCAGACGGGGCAGTGGCTGGGCATGGTGAACACCGGCGGGTCGCCCTCGCGCTTGTCCAGCAGCACCGACACCACCTCGGGGATCACGTCGCCCGCACGGCGCACGATGACCGTGTCGCCCACGCGCACGTCCTTGCGACGCGCCTCCATTTCGTTGTGCAGGGTGGCGTTGGTGACGGTGACGCCGCCCACGAACACCGGCGCGAGCTTGGCCACGGGCGTGAGCTTGCCGGTGCGGCCCACCTGCACGTCGATGGCCTGCACCGTGGTGAGCTGCTCCTGCGCCGGGTACTTGTGCGCCACGGCCCAGCGCGGCTCGCGGGTCACGAAGCCCAGGCGCTTCTGCGTCTCCAGGCTGTTGACCTTGTAGACCACGCCATCGATGTCGTAGGGCAGCGCGTCGCGCTGCTCGCCGATGCGCCGGTGGAAAGCCACCAGCTCGTCGGCGCCGCGGCACACGGCCGTCTGCTCGGCCACGGGGAAGCCCCAGGCCTTCAGGCGCATGAGCCAGTCGTACTGGCTGGCGGGCGGGTGCCGATCGCCGAGCACCTCGCCCCAGGAATAGGCGAAGAAGCTCAGGGGCCGCTCGCGCGCGATGCGCGAGTCGAGCTGGCGCACGGCGCCGGCGGCGGCGTTGCGCGGGTTCACGAAGGTTTTTTCGCCCTTGGCACCCTGGGCGATCTTCTCGCGCTGGCGCTCGTTCAGGGCCTCGAACTGGTCGCGGCGCATGTAGACCTCGCCGCGCACCTCCAGCACCTCGGGCACGCCGTCGGGGAGCTTCAAGGGAATCTGCTTGATGGTGCGCACGTTGTGCGTCACGTCCTCGCCGGTCTCGCCGTCGCCGCGCGTGGCGGCGCGCACCAGCACGCCGCGCTCGTAGCGAAGGCTCATGGCCAGACCGTCGAACTTGAGTTCGGCCAGGTACTCCACGGGCGGATCGGACTCGGCCAGGCCCAGCTCGCGGCGCACGCGCGCGTCGAAGGCGGCGGCGCCGCTGGCCTCGGTGTCGGTCTCGGTGCGGATGCTGAGCATGGGCACCGCGTGGCGCACGGGCGCCAGTTCCTTCAGCACGGCACCGCCCACCCGCTGCGTGGGCGAGTCGGGCGTCAGCAGTTCGGGGTGCCGCGCCTCGATCGCCTGCAGCTCCTGAAACAGGCGGTCGTACTCGGCGTCGGGGATCTTGGGCGCGTCCAGCGTGTAGTAGAGGTGGGCGTGGTGGTGCAGCAGCGCGCGCAGCTCGGCGGCCCGCTCGGCGGCCGACGCGGGGGGCGTCGACTCGGCAAACATATCGGCGGTCATGGGGTCTATGAGAACAAGCGGCGCGCCTGCGGCGAGCCGGCGGCGAGGTCGCGTTCGTCGAGCGCGTCGTACAGGCCTTCCAGGTCCGAGCCGATCTGGTCCATGGCCTCGGCCGGCAGCGGCGCGCCGGTGTCGTCGGTGACCACGCCGTCCATGGCCTCGGCCAGGGCCTGGGCGGCCTGGCGCAGGCGCGCGAAGGGCAACTCGCCCCGCGCCACATGCGTGACCTCCAGCGAGAGCGTGATCTCGCGCAGCGCACTCTGCTCGGGGTCGTCGGCCATGGCGGCCTGGGAGTCGTAGGCCAGGGCCAGCAGCGGCGGCTGGCCCGGCTGGCTGGCCGGCAGCACCATGCGACCGGGCAGCGTGCCCGCCACGAAGCCCAGGCGCCCCGCGTGCTGCGAGACATAGCCCGGGCTCCAGGCCGCGCGGCGCGCGCGCAGGGTGAAGCCGAGCTGGGCGTCGTGGCCGCTGGCGAAGGCGTCGAGCTCGCGCGCGCGCGCCACCTCGGCCCGCATGTCGGGGAAGTCGGGGCTGGCGCCCACGGCGTCGGCGAAGGCCTGGGCCTTCACCACGAACTCGGAGAACTCGATGTCGTTGAGCGGGCCGGCGCGGTTGGCCAGCTGCACACCGGCCTGCAGCGCCCGGTAGCGCTGGTGCGGCCGCGCCACCTCCCATTCGCCACTCTGCGTATTGAGGCCTTCCACCGCGAAGGGCTTGCTGCCCACGCGCCGCGTGGCGGGCAGCGCCGCCAGCACGGCCTCGCCCGACACCTCATGCTCCAGCGCCAGCGGCGCGATGACGTCGATCAGCGCGTCCAGCGCGGGGCCGGGGCGGCGCTCGGGCAGCGGGGCCAGGGTGGGCTCGATCGGCCCCTCGTCACCGGTGCCGGCGGCCTCGCCGCCCAGGCCCTCGCGCGGCGCCTCGGTCGGCGCCGCCTCACGCTCGCCGTCCGGCACGGCGTCGCCGAAACCCGGCTCGCGCCGCTCCGCCAGCGGGTCGCCCTGGGGCCCCAGGGCGGGTTCGAGCGCCTCGCCCGGCGCCAGGCGCTCGCGCGCCGTGCGCGGCGCGCTCTGGCGCGTGATCCAGGCGTTGTAGGCCACCACCGCCGCCAGCACCAGGCCGCCGACGATGACCAGTCCGATCTGCAGGCTGCTCATGGCACGGGGCTCCTCAAGTGGCTTCCATCATCCCGGCGGCCGACTCCATGTCCACCGCCACGATGCGCGAGACACCCTGCTCCTGCATGGTCACGCCGATGAGCTGCTGGGCCATCTCCATCGCGATCTTGTTGTGGCTGATGAAGAGGAACTGCGTCTCCTTGGCCATGGCGCTCACCAGCTTGGCGTAGCGCTCGGTGTTGGCGTCGTCCAGCGGTGCGTCCACCTCGTCGAGCAGGCAGAACGGCGCGGGGTTGAGCTGGAAGATGGCGAACACCAGGGCAATGGCGGTGAGCGCTTTCTCGCCGCCGGACAGCAGGTGAATGGTCTGGTTCTTCTTGCCGGGCGGCTGGGCCATCACTTGCACGCCGGCGTCCAGGATCTCTTCGCCGGTCATCATGAGTTTGGCGTTGCCGCCGCCGAACAGCTCGGGGAACATGCGGCCGAAGTGCGCGTTGACGGTCTCGAAGGTGGAGCCCAGCAGTTCGCGCGTTTCGTTGTCGATCTTCTTGATCGCGTCTTCCAGCGTGGTGATGGCTTCGTTCAGGTCGGCGGTCTGCGCGTCCAGGAAGGTCTTGCGCTCGCGCGCGGCGGTGAGTTCGTCCAGCGCGGCCAGGTTGACCGCGCCCAGGGCCTGGATGTCGCGGTGCAAGCGGTCGATTTCGCCCTGCAGGCCGGCCAGGCGCACATTGCCTTCGGTGATGCTTTGCGCGATGGCCGCGCGGTCGGCCTCGGCCTCGTCGAGCATCTGGCTGTACTGCTCCACGCCCAGGCGCGCGGCCTGCTCCTTGAGCTGGAAGTCGGTGATGCGGCTGCGCAGCGGCTCCAGCTCGCGCTCCAACTGCAGGCGGCGCTCGTCGCTGGCGCGCAGCTTCATGGTGAGGTCGTCGTACTGGCTGCGCAGCGCGGCCAGGGCCTGTTCGCGCTCGGTCTTGGCGGCCAGCGCGGACTGCAGGCCGGCCTGCGCGGCGGCGTCGGTCAGGCGCGAGAGCTCGTCCTGCGCGCGCCGCTGCTCGTCGGCCAGCGACTGTTCCTGCTGGCCGGCGGTGTCGATGGAGCGCTGCAGCTCGGCCTGGCGCGCCTGCAGGCTGCGCAGCGAGAAGGTGGCCTCCTGCGCCTGGCGCTCCAGCGCGCGCTGCTGCTCGCGCGCGTGGCTGAGCTTGCGCTCGGCCTCGATCACGGCGTCGTCGAGCTGGGCGTGGCGCTCCTGGCTGTCGGCCAGTTGCATGTCCAGTTCCTCGAAGCGCGCCTCGGCGGTCACGCGGCGCTCCTGCAGGGCTTCGAGCTGGGCGTCGACCTCGGCGAGGTCGGCGTTGATCTGCTCGCTGCGCGCGCGCGTCTGCTCGGCCTGCTGGGTCAGGCGCATCGCCTCCACCTGCAGCTCGTGCGAGCGGCTCTGCGCCTCGGCGGCCTCGCGGCGCGCCACCACCAGGCGCTGCGAGGCGTCGGTGAAGGCGGCGTCGGCGCGCACCAGGGCCGAGCGCGCCTGCTCGGCGATCAGGGCCTGGGCCTTGAGCTGCTTGTCCAGGTTCTCGATCTCCTGCGCGCGCGCCAGCAGGCCGGCCTGCTCGTTGTCGGGCGCATAGAAGCTCACGCTGTGGGCGCTGACGGCGTGGCCGCTGGCGACATAGAGGGTCTCGCCGGGCTGCAACTGGCCGCGCAGGGCCAGGGCCTCGTCCAGCGTGGCGGCGCTGTAGCAGCCGCGCAGCCAGTCGCCCAGCAGCGCCTGCTGGGCGGCGTCGTTCAGGCGCAGCCAGCTGGCCAGGGGCTTGAGCGCGCCGTTGCCCTCGTTCGTGGCGCCGGCCGGCGGGGGCTGGTAGAAGGCCAGCCGGGTGGGCGGCGCGTCGCTGGCGAAGGCGCGCACCATCTCCAGGCGCGACACCTCCAGCGCGCCCAGGCGCTCGCGCAGGGCGGCCTCCAGGGCGTTCTCCCAGCCCGCCTCCACGTGGATGCGGCTCCACAGCCCCTGCAGGCCGTCGAGCCCGTGCTTGCTCAGCCAGGGCTTGAGCTTGCCGTCGGTGCGCACCTTTTCCTGCAAGGCCTTCAGGGCCTCCAGGCGCGCGCTCAGGTCGGCCTGTTTCGCGGATTCGGCGTTCACCGCCGCCTGCGCCTGGCGGCGCGCGTCGTCGAGCTGGGGCACGCTGTCCTGCAGCTCGTGCAGGCGGGCGTCGGTTTCCTCGGCCAGGACCTGGGCCGTGGCCATGGCCTGCTGGGCCGCGCTGACGCGCGCCTCGTCGGGCGCGGCCAGGGCGTTCCTGTCGGCGGCCAGGCGCTCGCGGCGCTGGCTCAAGCCGCGCGTCTGTTCTTCGATGCTGCGCTGCTCGGCCGCCAGCACCTGGATCTGCTGCTGCACCTGGTTGACCGCCGTGCGCTGCTCGGCGGAACGGGCCTGGGCGGCGCGCAGCGCGTCGTCCAGCGCGGGCAGCGCGCCGGCCTGCTCCTCGCCCTGGGCGGCCAGCACCACGGACTGCTCTTCGGCACCGACGATGTTCTCGGCCAGTTGCTCCAGCTCCACGGCGGCGTCCTGGCTGCGCGTGGACCAGGAGGCGATCTGCTCCTTCAGCTGCGCCAGGCGCTGCTCCACGCGCTGGCGGCCTTCCACCACGAAGCGGATCTCGGCCTCCAGCTTGCCGACCTCGGCACTGGCCTCGTAGAGCTTGCCCTGCGCCTGGTTCACCTGGTCGCCCGCCGCGTAGTGGGCCTGGCGAATGGTCTCCAGCTCGCTTTCCACGCGGCGCAGGTCGGCGGTGCGCGACTCCAGGTCGGTCGCGGCCTGGGCGGCGTCCTTCTGCACGCGGGCCTGCTCGGCCTCGGCGTCGGCGCGCTTGAGGAACCACAGCTGGTGCTGCTTGAGCGTGGCGCTGGCGTTCAGCGCGTGGTACTGGGCCGCCACCTCGGCCTGCTTCTCCAGCTTGTCGAGGTTGGCGTTGAGTTCGCGCAGGATGTCTTCCACCCGCGTCAGGTTCTCGCGCGTATCGGCCAGGCGGTGCGCGGTCTCGCGGCGGCGCTCCTTGTACTTGGAGACACCCGCGGCCTCCTCCAGGAACAGGCGCAGCTCCTCGGGCTTGCTCTCGATGATGCGGCTGATGGTGCCCTGGCCGATGATGGCGTAGGCGCGCGGACCCAGGCCCGTGCCCAGGAACACGTCCTGCACGTCGCGCCGGCGCACGGGCTGGTTGTTGATGTAGTAGCTGCTGGTGCCGTCGCGCGTCAGCACGCGCTTGACGGCGATCTCGGTGAACTGGCCCCATTGGCCGCCAGCGCGGTGGTCGCTGTTGTCGAACACCAGCTCCACGCTGGCGCGGCTGGCCTGCTTGCGGCTGGTGGTGCCGTTGAAGATCACGTCCTGCATGGACTCGCCACGCAGCTCGGAGGCCTTGGATTCGCCCAGCACCCAGCGCACCGCGTCCATGATGTTGGACTTGCCGCAGCCGTTGGGACCCACCACGCCCACGAGTTGGCCGGGCAGCATGAAGTTGGTGGGTTCGGCGAAGGACTTGAAGCCGGAAAGCTTGATGGAATTGAGGCGCACGGCGGTCCGGGTGAGGCGGCGTTGGCGGGAGGCGGCGGTCCGGCGGGCGGACCATCGCGGGATGATACCTGCGGGGCTATTGGGGCCCTGAACGGCGGCGGGGTGCGGTTTTTAACGGGACGTTTTAACGCCCTCCGCCTGGAGATCCGGGTAACAGCTTGTTTCACTGGAAGCATGCCAACAGAATCGTTGGCACCCTTTCTGAGAACCAAGTCATCACTTTTCGCCCGCCCATGAACACCATCGTCAACACCGCCTGGGACCCCAGCCTCATCGCCCTGTCGTTCGCCTTCGCCGTCATCGGCTCCTTCGTGGCCCTGAGCGCCGCCACGCGCCTGCGCGACCGCCGCGGCGCCCTGGACTGGAACAGCGTGTTCACCGTGGGCATCGCCCTGGGTGGCGTGGGCGTGTGGTCCATGCACTTCATCGGCATGCTGGCCCTGCAAATGGACGTGGGCAGCAGCTACTCCATGCTGGAAACCATCACCTCGCTGGTGGCCGCGGTCCTGGCCACGGCCGGCTCGGTGGCCTTCGCCGCGCGCCGGCCCGAGAGCTTCACGCGGCTGCTGAGCGCCGGTTTCCTGCTGGGCATGAGCGTGGTCGTCATGCACTACCTGGGCATGTTCGGCCTGAAGATCTACGGCTTTATTTCCTGGGACATGGCCCTGGTGGCCACGTCCATGCTGATCGCCGTGGTGGCCGCCACCGCCGCGCTCTGGCTGGCCTTCAACAGCAAGACCCTGGCGCGCCGCCTGGCGGCCTCGGTGGTGATGGGCATCGCCGTCTGCGCCATGCACTACACCGGCATGGCCGCCGCCGAGTTCGTCTGCACCACCAGCGAACGCGCCGCCATCCCGCAGGGCGCGGGCTTCATCTCGGCCTTTCGCCTGCCGCTGCTGGTGATCGCCACCACGGTGATGCTCACGGTGCTGCTGTCGCTGGACCAGATCTACCAGCACCTGCGCGGGCGCACCCTGCGCGCGCAGCGCGCCTGAGGGCCGGGGACGGCCCGGGGGTATGCCCCGCACCCCCGATAATCCCCGGCCATGAACCCCCTGCTCCAGCGGCTGCAGCCCTACCCCTTCGAGCGGCTGCGCCAGCTCTTCGCGGGCATCACGCCCTCGCCCGCCCACCGCCCCATCAGCCTGGGCATCGGCGAACCCAAGCACGCCGCCCCCGACTTCCTCAAGCGCGCCCTGGCCGACGCGCTGGACGAGGGCCTGTCCAACTACCCCGCCACCGCCGGCACCCCGGCGCTGCGCGAGGCCTGCGCCGGCTGGGTGCAGCGCCGCTATGGCGTGGCGCTGGACCCGGCCACACAGCTGCTGCCCGTCAACGGCTCGCGCGAGGCGCTGTTCGCCTTCGCCCAGGTGGTGGTCGACCCCACCCGGCCCGGCGCCACGGTGCTCTGCCCCAATCCCTTCTACCAAATCTACGAAGGCGCGACCCTGCTCGCGGGCGCGCAGCCGCACTACGTGCCCAGCGTGGCCGAGCGCAACTTCGCGGTGCACTGGGACAGCGTGCCCGATGAGGTCTGGGCCCGCACCCAGCTCATCTTCGTCTGCTCGCCCGGCAACCCGGCCGGCGCGGTCATGCCGCTGGACGAGTGGCGCCGCCTGTTCGAGCTCAGCGACCGCCATGGCTTCGTCATCGCCTCCGACGAGTGCTACAGCGAGATCTACTTCCGCGACGAGGCGCCGCTGGGCGGCCTGCAGGCCGCCGCGCAGCTGGGCCGCAGCGACTTCCGCCGCCTGATCGCCTTCACCAGCCTGTCCAAGCGCAGCAACGTGCCGGGGCTGCGCAGCGGCTTCGTGGCGGGCGACGCCGCGCTCATCAAGCCCTTCCTGCTCTACCGCACCTACCACGGTGGCGCCATGAGCCCGGTGGTGCAGGCCGCCAGCATCGCCGCCTGGAACGACGAGGCGCATGTGGTGGAGAACCGCCGCCTGTACCGTGAGAAGTTCGCCCAGGTCACCCCGCTGCTGGCCGAGGTGCTGGACGTGGCGCTGCCAGACGCGTCCTTCTACCTGTGGGCCGGGGTGCCCCAGCGCTTCGCCTCGCACACCCCGGGCCTGGGCGCCGACGAGGCCTTCGCCCGCGAGCTGCTCGCTCAATACAATGTGACCGCCCTGCCCGGCAGCTACCTCGCGCGCACCGTGCAAGGCGACAACCCCGGCGCCGGCCGGGTGCGCCTGGCCCTGGTGGCCGGCGTCGACGAATGCCTCGAGGCCGCGCAACGCATCGTCGCCTTTTGCCGCGGCGGCTGATGCCGCCGGCCCCGGCCCCCCGCTTTCCTTGAAACCCTGAACCTCAACGCAGCACTTCCATGAGCCAACAACTGCAAGCCATCATCGACACCGCCTGGGACAACCGCGCCACGCTCTCGCCGTCGGCCGCGCCAAAGGAGGTGAGCGATGCGGTCGAGCACGTGATCGCCGAACTCAACAAGGGCCGCCTGCGCGTGGCCACGCGCCAGGGCGTGGGCCAGTGGACGGTGAACCAGTGGATCAAGAAAGCCGTGCTGCTGTCCTTCCGCCTGAAGGACAACGAGATCATGCGCGCCGGCGACCTGGGCTTCTTCGACAAGGTGCAGACCAAGTTCGCCCACCTGAGCGAAGACGAAATGAAGGCCACCGGCGTGCGCGTGGTGCCACCGGCCGTGGCCCGCCGCGGCAGTTTCATCGCCAAGGGCGCGATCCTCATGCCCAGCTACGTGAACATCGGCGCCTATGTGGACGAAGGCACCATGGTCGACACCTGGGCCACCGTGGGCAGCTGCGCCCAGGTCGGCAAGAACGTGCACCTCTCCGGCGGCGTGGGCCTGGGCGGCGTGCTCGAGCCCCTGCAGGCCAACCCGACCATCATCGAGGACAACTGCTTCATCGGCGCGCGCTCCGAAGTCGTGGAAGGCGTCATCGTCGAAGAGAACTCGGTGCTGGGCATGGGCGTGTACATCGGCCAGAGCACGCCCATCTTCAAGCGCGACACCGGCGAAATCCTGTACGGCCGCGTGCCCGCCGGCAGCGTGGTCATCAGCGGCGGCCTGCCCAAGCAGACCGCCGACGGCAAGGCCTACACCACCTACGCGGCGGTCATCGTCAAGACGGTGGATGCGCAGACCCGCGCCAAGACCAGCCTGAACGACCTGTTGCGCGACTGAATTCGACCCACCCCACCACGAGCGAGGGAGACGGCATGAGCAGCGGAACGATGGAGCGCATCCTGCGCCTGATGGCCGAGAAACGCGCCTCCGACGTGTACCTCACGGCGCACGCGCCGGCGATGATCAAGATCAACGGCCAGGTCATCCCCATCAACAGCCAGGTGCTGCCGCCCGAGGCCCCGCGCAACCTGCTGGCCGAGATCGTCCCCGCCACGCGCATGGAAGAGCTGCTGGAGACCGGCGAGCTCAACATGGGCGTGCCGCTCGACGGCCTGGGCAACTTCCGCGTCAGCGCCCTGCGCCAGCGCGGCTCCATCGCGGTGGTGGTGCGCTTCGTGCCGGGCGACATTCCCGCGCTGGACACGCTCAACGTCGCGCCGGTGCTGGCCGACCTGGTCATGGAAAAGCGCGGCCTGATCCTGATGGTGGGCGCCACCGGCGCGGGCAAGAGCACCACGCTTGCCGCCATGATCGACCACCGCAACGAGCGCGTCAGCGGCCACATCCTCACGGTGGAAGACCCGATCGAGTACACCTACCGCAACCGCAAGTCGGTGGTGAACCAGCGCGAGATCGGGCCCGACACCGCCTCGCTGCAGGTGGCGCTGAAGAACGCGCTGCGCCAGGCGCCCGACGTCATCCTCATCGGAGAGATCCGCGACCGCGAGACCATGTCGGCCGCGCTGGCCTACGCGCAGTCGGGCCACCTGGTGCTGGCCACGCTGCACGCCAACAACAGCTACCAGGCGCTCAACCGCATCCTGAGCTTCTACCCCGTGGAGGTTCGCCCCACCATGCTGGGCGACCTGGCCGCCGCGTTGCGCGCCATCGTCTCGCAGCGCCTGCTGCGCACCCAGCAGGGCAACGCCCGCGTGCCGGCCATGGAGGTGCTGCTCAACACCGCGCTGATCGCCGACCTGATCCAGAAGGCCGACTTCTCGGGCGTGCGCGAGGCGATGGAGAAGTCGCTCGCCGAGGGCTCGCAGACCTTCGAGCAGGACCTGGCGCGCCTCATCCACGAAGGCCTCGTCACGCGAGAGGAAGGCCTGGCCCACGCCGACTCCCCCAACAACCTGCTCTGGCGCCTGCAGAACGATTTCGAACACAGCCGCGCCAGTGGCTACGAGGCGGCCGAAGAAGAAGCCAGCGACGCGCCGTCCTTCACCGAGTTCACGCTCGACGTCAAATTCTGATGACCGATACCCTGCGCCTCGCCGAGGCGCTCATCGCCCTGCCCTCCGTCACCCCGCGCGACGCGGGCTGCCTCGAGCTGATCGCGGCGCGCCTGCGCGCCATCGGCTTCCAGTGTGAGCGCCTGGACAGCGGCCCCGACGACTTCCGTGTCAGCAACCTCTGGGCACGGCGCGGCAGCGGCCAGCGGCCCACGCTGGTGTTCGCCGGCCACACCGACGTGGTGCCCACCGGACCGCTGGAGGCCTGGGCCAGCGACCCCTTCGTGCCCAGCCACCGCGACGGCGCGCTGTACGGCCGCGGCGCGAGCGACATGAAGACCTCGATCGCCGCCATGGTCGTGGCCTGCGAGCGCTTCCTCGCCGAGCGGCCCGACCCCGCCATCGACATCGCCTTCCTGCTCACCAGCGACGAGGAAGGCCCCGCGCTGGACGGCACGGTGGTGGTCTGCAATGCCGTGAAGGCGCGTGGCGAGCGCCTGGACTGGTGCATCGTGGGCGAGCCCACCTCGGTCCAGCGCACCGGCGACATGATCAAGAACGGCCGGCGCGGCACGCTCAGCGGCAAGCTCACGGTCAAGGGCATCCAGGGCCACATCGCCTACCCGCACCTGGCGAAGAACCCCATCCACATGGCCGCGCCCGCGCTGGCCGAGCTGGCCGCCACCGAATGGGACCGCGGCAATGACTTCTTCCCGCCCACCAGCTGGCAGATCAGCAACATCCATGGCGGCACCGGCGCAAGCAACGTCATCCCCGGCACGGTGGTGATCGACTTCAACTTCCGCTTCAGCACCGAGCGCACGCCCGAGTCGCTGCAGGCGCAGGTGGTCGACATTCTGGCGCGCCATGGCCTGCGCGCGGGCAGCGAACACGAGCTCGCCTGGACCCTGGGCGGGCGGCCCTTCCTCACCACCCCGGGCACGCTGGTCGACGCCGTGCGCACCGCCATCCGCGAGGAAACCGGCCTCGAGACCGAGCTCTCCACCACCGGCGGCACCAGCGACGGCCGCTTCATTGCGGCCGTGTGCCCGCAGGTGATCGAGCTCGGCCCACCCAACGCCACCATCCACAAGGTCAACGAGCACGTGAAGCTCGCCGACATCGAACCCCTCACCGCGATCTACGGCCGCACGCTGCAGCACCTGCACGCGCAGGCGCAGCAGACCGCCTGATACCCACCGTGAACCTGCAAGAACTGATGGCCCGGGCCGAAGCCCGCCTGGCCAGCGCCCCGCTGGCCTATGGCCAAGGCACCACCAACGTCCGCGACGAGGCCGCCTGGCTCGTGCTGTGGCGCCTGGGCCTGCCGCTCGACACCGACCTCGACGCGCACGCCGCCGACACCGTGGACGCCGACGCGGCCGCCGCCGTCGATGCCTTGATCGAGCGGCGCATCGCCACGCGCGAGCCCGCCGCCTACCTCACGCAAGAGGCCTGGCTGCAGGGCGTGCCCTTCTATGTGGACCGCCGCGCCATCGTGCCGCGCAGCTTCATCGCCGAACTCATCGCCGACGGCGGCATCGACCCCTGGCTGAGCGACGACACCGTGCGTGTGCTGGACCTGTGCACCGGCAACGGCAGCCTGGCCGTGCTGGCCGCCCTGGCCTGGCCCGAAGTGCGTGTGACCGGCGCCGACCTGTCGCCCGAGGCGCTGCAGGTCGCGCGCATCAACGTCGACCGGCATGGCCTGGCGGACCGCATCGCGCTCGTGGCGAGCGACGGCCTCGCGGCCTGCCCCGGCCCCTGGGACCTGATCCTCTGCAACCCGCCCTACGTGAACGCGCGCAGCATGGCCGAGCTGCCACCCGAGTTCCGCGCCGAGCCCGCGCTGGCGCTGGCCGGCGGCGCCGACGGCATGGACTTCGTGCGCGCGCTGCTGCGCGACGCGCCCGCGCGCCTGAGCCCGCACGGCGTGCTGGTGCTGGAGATCGGCCACGAACGCGCGCACTTCGAAGCCGCCTTCCCCGCGCTCAACCCGGTCTGGCTGAGCACCAGCGCGGGCGACGACCAGGTGCTGCTGCTCACCCGCGACGCACTGGAGGCCGCATGATCGTCGTCCGCGATGTGGTGCTGCGCCGCGGCACCAAGGTGCTGCTCGACCGCGCCTCGCTCACCATCAACCCCGGCGAAAAAGTGGGCCTGGTGGGCCGCAACGGCGCCGGCAAGTCCAGCCTGTTCCGACTGCTTGACGGCAACCTGCACGAAGACAAGGGCGAGTTCAGCGTGCCCGCGCAATGGCGCCTGGCCCAGGTCGCGCAGGACATGCCCGAGACCGAACTCGACGCCACGCGCTTCGTGGTCGAAGGCGACACCACCCTGCTCGCGGCCGAGCGCGAGGTGGCCGAGGCCGAGGCCAGCGGCGACGGCGAGCGCATGGCCCACGCCTACATGGCGCTCAACGACGCCGGCGCGCACGACGCCACCGCGCGCGCGCAGGCGCTCATCCTGGGGCTGGGCTTCCAGACCAACCAGCTCGATCGCCCGGTCAACAGCTTCTCTGGCGGCTGGCGCATGCGCCTGCAGCTGGCGCGCGCGCTCATGTGCCCGAGCGAGCTGCTGCTGCTCGACGAACCCACCAACCACCTGGACCTGGACGCCCTGGTCTGGCTGGAGGCCTGGCTGGCGCGCTACCCCGGCACGCTGCTCGTCATCAGCCACGACCGCGAGTTCCTCGACGCGGTGACCAACGTGACCGTGCACATCGAACACGCCCAGCTCAAGCGCTACGGCGGCAACTACAGCCGCTTCGAGGACATGCGCGCCGAGCAGATGGCCCTGCAGCAGGCCGCGTTCTCGCGCCAGCAGGACAAGATCGCGCACCTGCAGAAATTCATCGACCGCTTCAAGGCCAAGGCCAGCAAGGCCAAGCAGGCCCAAAGCCGCGTGAAGGCGCTGGAGCGCATGGAGCGCATCGCCCCGGTGCTGGCCGACGCCGAGTTCAGCTTCGAGTTCAGCGAGCCGGCCAGCCTGCCCAACCCCATGCTGGTGCTGGACGGCGTGGACGTGGGCTACCCCGGCGATGGCGGCGAGCCGATCACCATCGTGCGCGGCATCCAGCGCTCGGTGATGGCTGGCCAGCGCATTGGCATCCTGGGCGCCAACGGCCAGGGCAAGTCCACGGTGGTCAAGACCATCGCGCGCACGCTCGCCCCCCTCGCGGGCACGGTGACCGAAGGCAAGGGCCTCAACATCGGCTACTTCGCGCAGCAGGAACTGGACGTGCTGAGCCCGCGCGACAACCCGCTGGAGCACATGGTGCGGCTGGTGAAGGAGTGCAGCGCGCAAGGCCGCCTGAGCGGCCAGCCCACGCGCGAGCAGGACCTGCGCAACTTCCTCGGCATGTTCCAGTTCACCGGCGACCAGGTCTTCCAGGCCGTGGGCAGCATGAGCGGCGGCGAGAAGGCGCGGCTGGTGCTGTGCATGATCGTCTGGCAGCGCCCCAACCTGCTGCTGCTCGACGAACCCACCAACCACCTCGATCTCGCCACGCGCGAGGCCCTGTCCATCGCGCTCAACGAGTTCGAGGGCACGGTCATGCTGGTGAGCCACGACCGCGCCCTGCTGCGCGCCGTGTGCGACGAGTTCTGGCTGGTCTCGCGCGGTGCCCTACAGCCTTTCGACGGCGACCTCGACGACTACCAGCGCCACCTCATCGAGATGGCCCGGCAGGCGCGCGAGGCGCAACGCGCCGCCGCGCGCGCCGAGGCCCCCGCCCCGGCCCCCGTGGCCGCGCCGGCGGAGGACCGCCGCGCGGACGCGCAGCGGCAGAAAGCCCTCACCGAGCGGCTGCGTCCGATCAAGAAGGAACTGGCCCAGGTGGAACAGCGCATGGCCGCATTGGCCCAGGAGCGCGAGCGCCTGGAAGCCGAGCTGCTCGCCGCGCCCGAACCGGCGAAGCTGGCCGAACTGGGCAAGCGCCTGAAGGTGGTGGAAGCCGAGAACGGGACCGTCGAGGCGCGCTGGCTGGAGCTCAGCGAGGCCATCGAACAGGCGCAGCAGGCCTGAGCCGCGCGCAAGCGAAGCGCGCTACAGTGGGTGCGGGCCGTCGAGAGGCGGCCCATTCAACATCCCACAGGAGGCTCACACCATGATGTCCATTCTCGGCACCATCCTCATCGGTCTCGTCGCCGGCTTCGTGGCCCGCATGCTCAAGCCCGGCAATGACAGCATGGGCTGGATCATGACCGCCGTGCTCGGCATCGCCGGCTCCTTCCTGGCGAGCTACCTCGGCGCCGCCATGGGTTGGTACGCCCCGGGCCAGGCGGCGGGCTTCATCGCCTCCGTGGTCGGCGCGATCGTGATCCTGGTGATCTGGGGCATGTTCAAGAAGTGAGGCCCCGGCGCCGCGGCCCTCGCGGCACCACAGCAGGTCATCGCGCGACACAAAGAAAAAGGCCCTGGTCTCACGACCAGGGCCTTCCTGTTGGTGGTAGGACGTGGCAGGCTCGAACTGCCGACCAACGGATTAAAAGTCCGCTGCTCTACCAACTGAGCTAACGTCCCACTCTCTTCGCCGCTTGCGTATCGCTTGCTGCGAAGCCTCAGATTATAGCGTGGTTTCGATGGCTCTCTGAAGGCCGATCGCTTTTTTCTTGCGATGCGTTCGCCAGGGTCTCGAGCAGCCAGCCCGCGGCGCACAAGCCGAAGGTCGCGGTGACCGTGACCACCGAGCCGAAGCCGTGGCAGTTCAATGATCCATCGCCGCCATCGAGCCCACACGAAGGGTCCGGCGGCGCCACCGCTTCGCGGCTGAACACGCAGACCGTTCCCATGCGACCCTGGCGCGCGCCACCGTGGTGCTTGCGCAGGCGGTAGCGCAACTGTGCGAGCAAGGGGTCGTGCGTGACCTCGGCCAGATCCGCCAACTGCACCGCTTCCGCGCGGCGCTTGCCGCCGGCCGCGCCCACCGCCACGAAGGGCACCCGCTCGGCGCGGGCCCAGGCGGCCATCGCCGTCTTGGCGCGCACCTGGTCACAGGCATCGATGAGGCCGTCGGGTCGCTGGCCCTGCAGCAGGCCAGGCCAGTTCTCGGGTGTCACGAAGTCGTCCACCAGGTCCAGCTCGATGCCCGGATGAAAGCCCAGGAGGCGGTCCCGCAAGGCCTCGATCTTGGCCTGACCCAGCGTGGCGTCCAACGCATGCACCTGGCGGTTGATGTTGGACTCGGCGACGTGGTCGAGGTCGATCAGTGTGAGGCGGCGCACGCCGCTGCGCGCCAGCGCCTCGGCCGCCCAGGAGCCCACGCCCCCCAGGCCCGCCACCACGCAATGCGCGTCGAAGATGCGCTGCGCGCCTTGCACGCCGTAGAGCCGCCGCAGCCCGCCGAAGCGGCGCTCGAAGCGCTCGGCGTCAAGCGGATTCACCCCGCGCGCTCCAGCAGCCACATCTGGAATTTGAAGCCCAGCACCGCGCCGCCCACGATGCCCGCGACCGCGACGGCACTCAGCAGGCTGAGCGTGGACAGGCCGGATAGCCCTTGGCCCACGGTGCAACCCAGGGCCGTGACGCCCCCCACGCCCATGAGCGCCGCGCCCACCAGGTGCAGCGCGGTATCGCGTGTGTCGCGAAAACCTTCCCAGCGGAAGCTGCGCTCGATGAGCGCGCAGAGAAAGGAGCCCGCGACCACGCCGAATACAGTGACGACGCCGAAGGTCAAGACCTTGCTCTTGTCGCTGAAGAAGATGAACCAGTCGAGCACGTAGGCCATGGGCGCGGTGAAGGTCAGGGCCTCCATGCGGCCGCTGTTGCTGCCCGTGTAGACGGGCTCCAGCGTTTCCGGGTGCTCCGGCAGGAAGCCCAGATGGCCGCTCACCCACCACATGCCCACGATGGTGAGGCCGATGCCGGCGCCCGCGAGCAGGTTGTTGCCGGTGCGGAAATCCGCGCTGCGCAGGCACCAGGCGATGAGCACGACGCCGATGACCAAGGCGCTGAGCAGGCCCGCCAGGCCCGGCTCCATGCCCAGGGCCTTGGCCACCCAGGTGGGCAGCGCCGAGCCCGATGGCAGTTCCAGGCTCACGCGGTCGACGGTGTTGACGCGCACCACGCCGAAGATGCCGCGCAGCGTCATGAACGCGGCCAGGCCCATGACGAAGAACACCACCAGCGACTTCAGGCTGCCGGCGCCGATGCGCACCAACGTCTTGCTGCCGCAGCCCGAGGCCAGCACCATGCCGAAGCCGAACAGGGAGCCCCCGACCAGGGCCGAGAGCCAGAGGAAGCGGCTGCCGGTGTAGAGCGATTGGCTGGTGTCGATCCAGCCCAGCCAGCCCATGCCGTAGAAGCCGATGGCCGCCACACCCACGGCCATGACCCACATGCGCATGCGGGTCCAGTCGCCCATGTTCACGATGTCGCTGATCGCGCCCATGGTGCAGAAATGGGTGCGCTGGGCGATGAAACCGAACACCGCGGCCACGCCGAAGGCGGCCCACAGCACGGTCTGGTTCAGGGATTGCAGGGTGGCGAGTTCGTCCATAGGGCCGCGATTGTAGGGGCGGCCCCATGGTCCCTCACTTCAGTCGGGCCAGGCGTTCCTTGGCCGCGCCAGCGGCCTCGCTCTGCGGGTGCTGCTTCACCAGGTCTTCCAGCGTTCTGCGCGCGCCTTTGGTGTCCTTCAGCTCGACCTGGCTGTTGGCCAGGGCCAGCATGGCCTCAGGCGTGCGTGGGTGGTCGGGGAATTCGCGCACCAGGCGCTGATGCGACTCCACAGCGTCCTTGTAGGCGCGCGCGGCGTACTGTGCGTTGCCCAGCCAGTACAGCGCCACCGGGGTGTAGCCGCTGGTGGGGTAACGCCGCAGGAAGGCGGTGTAGGCGACCGTGGCGCCCGCGAAGTCGGACTTGCGCAGGGTGGCCATGGCGGCTTCGAACTCGGCCTTCTCGGCCGGTTGCGCCGTGAAGCTGCGGCCGTCGAGCTCGACCTTCACCGGCTCGACCTGGCGCAGGCGCTCGTCGATGCCGGCCTGCACGTCCTTCTGCGCGCGCTGCAGCTCGGACACCTCGCGCGCGAGCTGCTCGTTCTGCCCGCGCAGGCGGGCGATCTCGCCGCGCAGCTGCTCGATCTGGTTGGCCAGTTCGAGCATGCTGCGCTTGATGGTCGCGTCGCCCTCGCGCTGCTGCGCGGCGGCCGCATCGGCGGCCTGGCGGTTGGCGTCGACCTGGCGGCGCAGTTCGATGATGGCCTGGCGCGCCTCGTCGTCACCGAACAGGGCGTACGCGGACGGCGCCCACAGGCCGCCCAGCAGCAGGGCTCCCGTGGCCAGCGTGGGTTTCCAGCGCGCGATGCTCATTCCTTGGCTCAACGGTAGGTGAGCTCGACGCGGCGGTTCTTGGACCAGGCGGTTTCGTCGCTGCCGGTCTGCGCGGGCTTCTCTTCACCGAAGCTCACGGCTTCCATCTGGCTGTCCTGCACGCCCAGCAGCGAAAGCGCGCGGCGCACGGCCTCGGCGCGTTTCTGGCCCAGGGCCAGGTTGTATTCGCGGCCGCCGCGCTCGTCGGTGTGGCCCTCCAGCTGCACGCGCACGCTGCGGTTGGCGTTGAGGTAACGCGCGTTGGCCTCGAGCAGGGCCGTGGCGTCGGGCTTGACCTCGAAGCTGTCGTAGTCGAAGTAGATGATGCGCTGCATCTGCGCGGGTTGGGCGCTGGTGCTGGACGGCACCTGCACACCGGCCACGCCGCGCGGGTCGACGCCGCTGCCCTGCCCGCCCGCGCCAGCCGCTCCGCCCGCGGCCGTGCCCGAGCGGTCTTCCACCGGCGGCTCATCCAGGCGGACGTTGGAACCGCAGGCCGCGAGCACGGCGGCGGCGATCAGCGCGGCGAGCAGGCCGCTGAGGCGTCGGAAGGGGGTGGTACGGGACATGGCGGTTCCTGAAGTGCGTTGTTGATGAGGAAACAATCGGGACGGGAGGATCGATCGGCGCGGGTTCAACGAAGGAAGGGTCCCCATTCGGGTTCCCGGATATCGCCCTGCGCGCCGGCCAGGCGGGTCTTGATGCGGCCATCCACGGTGGTGGTCATGAGCGCGTCGCCCCCCTTGTCGCGGGTGGCGTAGATGATCATGCGGCTGTTGGGCGCGAAGCTGGGGCTCTCGTCGCCGCTGGTGTCGGTGAGCGCAGTGACGGTGCCGCTGGACAGCTCCATCACGTGCAGGCGGAAGGCGCCGTTGATGCGCGAGATGAAGGCCAGCCAGCGGCCGTCGGGGCTGAGCGCAGGCGAGATGTTGTAGTTGCCGGTGAAGGTGACGCGCTGGGCGCTGCCGCCCTGCGCGGGCATGCGGTAGATCTGCGGCGAGCCGCCTCGGTCGCTCACGAAGTAGATCTGCTTGCCGTCGGCGCTGAACACCGGTTCGGTGTCGATGCTGCCGCTGCCGCTTTGCGTGAGGCGGCGCGGCTCGCCACCGTTGGCGTCGACCGCGTAGAGCTGGGCGTTGCCGGAGAGGGTGAGCGCGGCCACCACGGTCTTGCCGTCGGGCGACCAGGCCGGCGCGCTGTTGGAGCCGCGAAAGCTCGCGAGCACGCGGCGGCGCCCGGTGGCGACCTCGTGCGAGACGATCTCGGCCTTGCGCTTCTCGAACGAGACATAGGCCAGCTGCGCGCCATTGGGCGCCCAGCTCGGGGAGATGATGGGCTCGTTGCTGGTGAAGGCCGCCTGGGCGTTCTCGCCGTCGGCGTCGGCCACCCACAGGCGGTGCGTGCTGCCCGCCTTGGTGACGTAGGCGATGCGGGTGGAGAACACGCCTTTCTCGCCGGTGATCTTCTCGTAGACGTAGTCGGCGATCTTGTGGGCGGCCAGGCGCAGGTTGTTGGGCGTGCTGGGGTGGCTCATGCCGCCCAGGTCCTGCGCGCGCACCACGTCCCAGAGGCGGAAGCGCACGTCGAAACGGCCGTCGGCCAGGCGGGTGACGCTGCCGGTGAGCAGGGAGTCGGCACCGCGCTCGCGCCAGGGGGCCAGGTCGGGGCGGGAGGTTTCGTCGAGCGCGCCCGACAGCGGCGGCACCGCCACGAACTGGCCGGAGCGCTCCAGGTCGGCGCGCACGATGGCGGCGATGTTCTCGCTCGCGGCGTCGTTGCCGCGGAAGCTCACGGCCGAGAAGGGAAAGCGGGTGAGGCCAACGCCGGTGACCTCGACCCGGAACTGCGCCAGCGCGCCCGCGGCGGGCCAGCCCAGCAGGGTGGAAGCGGAGAGAAGGCCCAGGGCATGCCGGCGCGGCATCCCGGTGGAGGGATGGAGTCGGGGCGGTTGGTGCATGGTGTTGGGATTGTCGGGCAGTGCGGGACGCGAGGCCCGGTGCCCTTGTAAGTAGCGGCCGATAATACCGGACGCCCGCAGGCAAGCCGTGACAAGATGTGTGCCCTCGCGGCCTGCTGGACCGCGATCGCGCCCATTGGTTCCCCACCATCCGCCCCGATTTGAACCCCTCCGACCCGTCCGCTGCCCTCCCCTCCGGCCCGCTGCGCCAGCGGCTGCTGCGCGTCTGGCCCTATTTCCGGGACGCGAAGACCGGCATCGTCTTCGCCGCGCTGGCCACCGTGATCGGCGCGCTGACCGAGCCCCTGATCCCCGCCTTGCTCAAGACCCTGCTCGACGAGGGCTTCAACGACGGCCGCATTCCGCTGTGGATGGTGCCGCTGGCCTTCATGGGCCTGTTCGGCGTGCGCGGCATCGCCTCCTTCGTGGCGCAGTACGCCCTGTCGTACACGGCCAACGTGGGCATGCTCAACCTGCGCCGCGCCATGTTCGCCAAGCTCAACGCGGCCCAGCTGGCGCTGTTCTCGCGCCAGAGCGCGAGCAAGCTGTCCAACACCCTGGTCTATGAGGTGCAGACCGGCTCGCAGATGCTGGTGTCGTCCCTGCTCACCCTCGCTCGCGACAGCCTCACGCTGCTGGCGCTGATGGGCTACCTGCTCTACCTGAACTGGAAGCTCACGCTGATCGTGATCGCGGTGTTTCCCGGCCTGGCCTGGATCATGCGCGTGCTCTCCAAGCGCCTGTACCGCCTCACGCGCGCCAGCCAGCAGGCCACCGACGAGCTGGCCTACGTGGTGGAGGAAAACGCCCTGGCCCACCGCGTGGTGCGCCTGCACGGCGCGCAGCGCCGCCAGGCCGAGCGCTTCGACCAGCTGAGCGTGGCGCTGCGCCGCCTGGCGCTCAAGAGCACCATCGCCATGGCCGCCATGACGCCCTTCACCCAGCTGCTGGCCTCGGCCGCGCTGTCGGCGGTGATCGCGGTGGCGCTGTGGCAGAGCAGCACCACCGGCGTCACGGTGGGCAACTTCGTCGCCTTCGTCACCGCCATGCTGATGCTGATCGCCCCGATCCGGCACCTGGCCGAGATCGCCTCGCCCATCACGCGCGGCCTGGCGGCGCTGGAGCGCGGCATCGAGCTCATCGAACACACGCCCGAACAGACCGGCGGCTCGCACGTGGCCGAGCGCGTGCAAGGCGCCATCGCGCTGCGCGGCGTGTGGGTGCGCTACCCGCCCAAGGCCGACGGCGCCGACGCGGCCGAGGCCGGCCTGGCGCTGCGCGGCATCGAGCTGGACATCCGCCCCGGCGAAGTGGTGGCCTTCGTCGGCCCCTCGGGCTCGGGCAAGACCACGCTCATCAACCTGCTGCCGCGCTTCGTGGAAGTCGAGCGCGGGGTGGTCACGCTGGACGGCGTGCCGCTGCCCGACTGGGACCTGGCCAGCCTGCGCCGCCAGTTCGCGCTGGTGAGCCAGGACGTGGTGATGCTCAACGACAGCCTGGCCGCCAACGTGGCCCTGGGCGCGACCGACGACGAACTCGACGAAGCCCGCGTGCACGCCGCCCTGCTCTCGGCCAATCTGGGCGAGCTGCTGGAGCGGCTGCCGCAGGGCATGCACACCAACGTGGGCCACAACGCCACCGAGCTCTCGGGCGGCCAGCGCCAGCGCCTGGCCATCGCGCGCGCCATCTACAAGGACTCGCCGGTGCTGATCCTGGACGAGGCGACGTCGGCGCTGGACAACGAGTCCGAGCGCCTGGTGCAGGACGCGCTGTCGCGCCTGATGAAGGGCCGCACCACCCTGGTCATCGCGCACCGGCTGTCCACCATCGAGCACGCCGACCGCGTGATCGTGCTGGCCGAGGGCCGCATCGTGGAACAGGGACGACACGCCGATCTGCTGGCGGCCGACGGCGTGTACGCGCGGTTGCACGCGCAAGGGCTGGGCACGGCGGGCGCCGACGCCCAGGCCAGCCCACCCCAGGTCACCCCGGATTGAGCGCCGCGGCGCGTGGGTGTACAAGCGCGGCACAACACGCCCGCCCCGGCCGGAGACCCGCCATGCGCAACCTCAGCGAACAGCTCACGCAGTACGCGGCCTACCACCGCGACCGCCGCAACATCCTCACCCATTTCGTCGGTATCCCCATGATCGTGCTGGCCGTGGCCGTGCTGCTGGCGCGGCCGTTGCTGGCGCAGTGGGGCGCGGTGGCGCTGTCGCCCGCCACGGCGGTCACGCTGCTCACGGTGCTGTACTACCTCAAGCTGGACCTGCGCCTGGGCGCGGTGATGGCGGCGCTGATGGCCCTGTCGCTCTGGTTCGCGCAGGCGGTGGCGGCGCAGGCCACGGCCGTGTGGCTCACGGTGGGCGTGGGCCTGTTCGTCGTGGGCTGGGTGATCCAGTTCGTCGGCCACTACTACGAGGGGCGCAAGCCTGCCTTCGTGGACGACCTGGTGGGCCTGGTCATCGGCCCGCTGTTCGTGGTGGCGGAGGCCGGCTTCCTGCTCGGCCTGCGGCGTGAGCTGCAGCAGGCCATCGAGGCGCGCGTGGGCCCGGTGCGGGACCACGCCCCTGCCCGCGCGGCCTGAGGCCCGCGCCGGGCGCGATCGATCGCCCCTGCCCTCAGCGCGCCAGCGCGCGCAGCACCCTGGCGAGCCGCCGCACGGCGACCTCCAGTTCGCCCGGCGCGTGGGCCGCGAAGCCCATGAGGAAGCCCGCCTCGTGCCCGCCGGGCGAGGCGTGCAAGGCCGTCAACCCGAGCAGGTCGATGCCCGCGCGGCGGGCCGCGTCCACGGCCTCGCGCTCGGGGACGCCGCAGACCAGCACGCAGGGCATCTGCAGGCCGCCGTCCGGCACCCGGGGCTCCACCAGGCCGGCCAGGTGCTGGCGCACCAGGCGCGCCAGCGCGTCGCGCCGCTCGGCGTAGACGGCGCGCATGGTGCGCACGTGCGCGCCGAAGTGGCCGCCTTCGATGAAGCGGGCCAGCGTGAGCTGCGGGATCGGCGCGCTGTGCCCGTCCAGCAGCGTGCGCGCCACCGTCATGGGAGCCACCAGCGGCGGCGGCAGCACCATGTAGCCGATGCGTAGCCCCGGGAACAACGACTTGGTGAAGGTGCCGATGTAGACGGTGCGCTCGTGCGGATCGAGCCCCTGCACGCAGGCCGTGGGCCGGCCGGCGTAGTGGAATTCGCTGTCGTAGTCGTCCTCGATGATCCAGGCCTGCTGCTGGCGCGCCCATTCGATGGCGGCCAGCCGCCGGTCCAGCGACAGCGTGGCCCCGCTCGGGAACTGGTGGGACGGCGTCAGGAACACCGCCCGCGCCAGCGGCGCCGCCTGCTGCAGCAGGTCCACCCGCATGCCCTCGGCGTCCAGCGGCACCGGCACGCAGGCCAGGCCGGCGGCCTCGAAGGCCTTGCGCGCGCCGTGGTACATGGGGTCCTCGACGACGATGCGCTCGCCGGCGTCCAGCAGCACGGTGGCGCACAGGCTCAGCGCCTGCTGGGAGCTGGTCAGCACCAGCACGCGCTCGGGCGTGGCGCGCGCGCCGCGCTCCAGATTCACGTAGGCCGCGATGGCCCGGCGCAGCGCCTCCATGCCCTGCGGGGGGCTGTGCAGCAGGGCCGCCGCACCGTGCGCCTTCAGCACCTGGCGCTCCAGCCGCTCCCAGGTGGCCAGCGGAAAGGCCCGGACCTCCGGCACGCCGGGCGCGAAGGCACGCGGCGCGACAAAGTCCCGCACGCCACCGCCCTGGAACAGGGCGGCGCCGCGCCGGCTCAGGCGCGCCTCCCCCGGGTGGGCGGATGGGCGCCCCGCGGGAGCGCGCGCCCCCAGGCCCCGGGCCCGCGCCGACACGGCGCTGCCGCGGCCCACGCGCCGCTCGATGAAGCCTTCCGCGTGCAGCTGGCCGTACGCGGCCTCGACCGTGTCGCGCGACACCCCCAGCGACCGGGCCAGCGCGCGCGAGGCCGGCAAAGGCCGGCCGGCCTCCAGCGCGCCGTCGAGGATGAGCTGGCGCACGGCGCGCTGCACGCGCGCGTGCAGGGGCAAGGCGGCCCGCGCCGGATCGGCGACGCCGGCCTTGACCGATTCGAGCAGGGCGTGTTTGAACAATTGGTCTGGGTAACGTCAGAAAAATGGCCGGAGATATCCGACCATTTTCACTCTACAACACCCCCATGCCTTCCACCCCCTCCCCCACGCCCCTTCGCTGGAGCGACCTGCCCCACCCGGTCGTCGCCGGGCTGGTCTCGGTCATCGTCAACTATGGCGGCACCTTCATCCTGGTGTTTCAGGCCGCCCAGGTGGCGGGACTGAGCGCGGCCCAGACGGCCTCCTGGGTCTGGTCGGTGTCCATCGGCGTGGGCGTGACCGGCCTGCTGCTGAGCTGGCGCTCGCGCGAGCCCATCATCACCGCCTGGTCCACGCCGGCCGCGGCCTTCCTGGTGACAGCCCTGGCCACCACGCCCTACCCGCAGGCCATCGCGGCCTACCTGGTGTCGGCCGCCGCCTTCGTGGTGCTGGGCCTGTCGGGCTGGTTCGAGCGGCTCATCCGCCTGATCCCGCCCGGGGTGGCCGCCGGCCTGCTCGCCGGCATCCTGCTGCCCTTTGGCATCAAGGCCCTGGGCGGCCTGAGCGTGGACCCCACGCTGGCCGGCCTGCTGATCGTGGCCTATGTGCTGCTCAAGCGGATCACAGCGCGCTACGCCGTGGTGGGCATCCTGGCCCTGGGATTGGCTTTCCTGCTGGCGCAGAACCGCGTCGATCTCTCGGGGCTGGCGCTGCGCTTCGCCGCGCCGGTGTTCACGCCGCCCGAGTTCACGCTCAACGCCCTGCTCAGCGTGGCGCTGCCGCTGTTCCTGATCACCCTCACCGGCCAGTACATGCCGGGCATGCTGGTGCTGCGCAACGACGGCTTCAAGAGCCGCGCCGATCCCATCGTGGGCGCCACCGGGCTGGGTTCGCTGCTGATGGCGCCCTTCGGCTCGCACGCCTTCAACCTCGCGGCGATCACGGCGGCCATCTGCACCGGCCGCGAGGCGCACGAAGACCCGTCCAAGCGCTGGATCGCCGGCATCGCCGCGGGCCTGTTCTATGTGCTGGTGGGCGTGTTCGGGGTGACGCTGGCCGCCGCATTCATGGCCTTGCCGGCCACCTTCATCACCACGCTGGCGGGCCTGGCGCTGCTGGGCACCATTGGCGCCAGCCTGGCCGGCGCCCTGGCCGACGCCCGCACGCGCGAGGCCTCGCTGATCACCTTCCTGGCGGCGGCCGCCAACATCAGCCTGTTCGGCATCGGCGGCGCCTTCTGGGGACTGGTGATCGGACTGGCCGCGCACGCGGCGCTGCACGGCCACTGGCCGGGGCGGCCGGCGCGCACGGCGCTGGCGGACAAGGCAGCGAGGCCCTGATGACGACGCCAACGCCCGCCACCCCCACCCGGCACGACCGGCACGGCCGCTACCCCCAGGCCCTGACGGAGGCCGACCTGCGCCGCCACCTCGACGAGGTGCAGGCGCGCATCGCCGCGGCCTGCCGGCGCGTGGGGCGCGACCCCGCCGAGGTGCGCCTGCTGCCCGTCAGCAAGACCCAGCCCGTGGAACGCGTGCGCCTGGCCCACGCGGTGGGCTGCCGCCTGCTGGGCGAGAACAAGGTGCAGGAGGCCCTGGGCAAGTGGGAGCGCACGCAGGACCTGGCCGGTCTGCGCTGGTCCGTCATCGGCCACCTGCAGACCAACAAGGCCAAGCTGGTGGCGCGCTTCGCCAGCGAGTTCCAGGCCCTGGACAGCCTGCGCGTGGCCGAGGCGCTGGACCGCCGCCTGCAACTGGAAGGCCGTTCGCTGGACGTGTTCGTGCAGGTCAACACCTCGGGCGAGGCCAGCAAGTACGGCCTGGCGCCCGATGAGGTGCCGGCCTTCCTGCGGGCCCTGCCGGCCTTCGCGGCGCTGCGCGTGCGCGGCCTGATGACGCTGGCGCTGTTGTCGTCCGAGGCGCAGCGTGTGCGGCGCTGCTTCGTGTTGCTGCGCGAACTGCGCGATCGGCTGCGCCAGGACGCGCCCGCGGGCATCGACCTGGAGGCGCTGTCCATGGGCATGTCGGGCGATTTCGAGATCGCGATCGAAGAAGGCGCCACCGTGGTGCGGGTCGGGCAGGCCATCTTCGGGGCGCGTGCGCTGCCGGACAACCACTACTGGCCGGCGGCGGGCGGCTGAAGGCTCACATCAGGACGATGTCGTACTGCTCCTGCGTCATCGAGCTCTCGCTCTGCAGCGAGATCGGCTTGCCGATGAACTCCGACAGGCCCGCCAGGTGCGCGCGCTCCTCGTCGAGGAACAGCTCCACCACCTTGGGCGAGGCCACCACGCGGAACTCGCGCGGGTTGAAGGCGCGGGCCTCGCGCAGGATCTCGCGCAGGATGTCGTAGCACACGCTGCGCGGCGTCTTCACCGCGCCCTTGCCGCCGCAGGCCTCGCAGGGCTCGCTGAGCATGTGGGCCAACGATTCGCGCGTGCGCTTGCGCGTCATCTCCACCAGGCCCAACTGCGAAAAGCCACCGGTCATGGTCTTGACCCGGTCGCGCGCGAGCTGCTTGCGGAACTCGGCCAGCACCGCCTCTCGGTGGTCGTCGCGCGTCATGTCGATGAAGTCCACGATGACGATGCCGCCCAGGTTGCGCAGCCGCAGCTGGCGCGCGATGGCCTGCGCGGCCTCCAGGTTGGTGCGGAACACCGTGTCGTCGAAGTTGCGCGCGCCCACGAAGCCGCCGGTGTTCACGTCCACCGTGGTCAGGGCCTCGGTCTGGTCGATGACCAGGTAGCCGCCCGACTTGAGCTCCACCCGCCGGCCCAGGGCGCGCACGATCTCCTCGTCCACGTTGAACAGATCGAAGATTGGCCGTTCGCCGCTGTAGTGCTGCAGCTTGGCCACCGTGTCGGGCATGAACTCGCCAGCGAAGCCCTGCATCAGGCCGAACTGCTCGCGCGAGTCGATGCGGATGGACTGCGTGCCGGCGCCCGACAGGTCGCGCAGCACCCGCTGCATGAGGTTCAGGTCCTCGTGCAGCAGAGAGGCCGGCGGCTGGCGCAGCGCGGCCTCCTTGATGCGCAGCCAGGTCTTGCGCAGATAGGCGACGTCGTCGGCCAGTTCCTCGTCGTCGGCGTCTTCGGCGTTGGTGCGCAGGATGAAGCCGCCCGCCGGGCTGCCGTCGGCGGTGGCGGTGAGGGCCAGCAGGCGCTGGCGCAAGGCCTCGCGCTGGGCGGCGGGGATCTTCTGCGACACGCCGATGTGGTTGTCCTGCGGCAGGAACACCAGCAGTCGGCCCGCGATGCTGATCTGGGCCGTCAGCCGCGCGCCCTTGGTGCCGATCGGGTCCTTGAGCACCTGCACCATCAGGGCCTGGCCTTCGAAGATCTGCTTCTCGATCGGCAGCACCGGGTTGGGCGCCAGCACCTTGGGCGCGGCGGCCGGCGCGGCACCGCCCGCAACTGGCGCCGGTTCGGCGTCGGCCGGCGCGCGCGGCGTGGCGTGCTTGGCCTGGATATTGGGCATCAGGTCGGCCACGTGCAGGAAGGCCGCGCGGTCCAGGCCGATGTCCAGGAAGGCCGACTGCATGCCCGGCAGCACGCGCGAGACCTTGCCCAGGTAGATGTTGCCCACCAGCCCACGCTCCAGCGTGCGCTCGATGTGCACCTCCTGCACGGCGCCCTGCTCCACCACCGCCACGCGCGTCTCCTGCGGAGACCAGTTGATCAGGATGTCCTGGTTCATGGCTTGTGCCCCGTCAGAGGATGGGAAGGCCGGCCGCGCGCAGCAGCCCGGCGGTTTCAAAGGCGGGCAGGCCCACGATGCCTGTGTGGCTGCCGGCGATGCGGCTCACCCACAGGCCCGCGTGGCCCTGGATGGCGTAGGCGCCGGCCTTGCCCATGGGCTCGCCGCCCTCGACATAGCGGCGGATTTGCGTCGGCGTGAGCGTGTCGAAGCTCACCAGGGAAGTCGAGAGCGCGGCCCAGCGCCGCGCGCCCCGGCCCACGGCCACGGCCGTGAGCACGCGGTGCGTGCGGCCGGACAGGTCGGCCAGCATGCGCCGTGCCTCGGCGGCGTCGGCGGGTTTGCCCAGGATGCGCCGGCCCAGGGCCACGGTGGTGTCGGCGCACAGCACGGGCGCCGGCGGCAGGCCGCGGCGCTTCAGGCGCGCGAGCGCGGCCTCCAGCTTGAGCGCGGTGACGCGCTGCACATAACGCGCGGGGGCCTCGTTCGGCCGCGCGGCCTCCAGCGACTCGGCGTCCTCGTCCGCGTCGGGCAGCAGCGGTTCGTGGCGCACGCCCCACTGCGTGAGCAGCTCGCGCCGGCGCGGGCTCTGGGAGGCCAGATAGACAAAGGGTTCGCCGCCGGGGCCTGGTTGCTTCATTCGCGGTGGTAGGGGTGGTTCGCGTTGATGGACCAGGCCCGGTAGAGCTGCTCGATGAGCAGCACGCGCACCATGGCGTGCGGCAGGGTCAGGTCGGACAGCCGGATGCGCTGGTGCGCGGCCTCGCGAAAGGCCGGGTCCAGGCCGTCGGGCCCGCCGATCACCAGGGCCACGTCGTCCCCGCCCAGCTGCCACTGCCGCAGCTGCTGGGCCAGTGCCTGGGTGGTGAGCGGCGTGCCGCGCTCGTCGAGCGCGACCACGCGCGCCCCGCGCGGGATGGCCGCCTCGATGCGCTGGCGCTCGGCGGCCCACAGGGTCTCGGTGGTCTTGGAGCCGCGCGGCTCGGTCTTGACCGCCTTGAGCTCGACGCGCAGCTCGGGGGGAAAGCGTTTGGCGTAATCGTCGTAGGCGGTCTGGGCCCAGTCGGGCACCTTCTGCCCGACCGCGACGATCACGAGCTTCATGCCTTCTTCTTGGCGGCGGGCCTGGCCGGCTTGCGGGCCGCCGAGGGGGCGGCCTTGGGCGAGGCCTTCTTCTTCGCCGCCGGGGCATTGACCACCACCTTGGCCATGCCGGCGCGCGGCTTGGCGGGCGCCGCCTTCTTGGCGGCGGGGGCCCGGCTGGGCGCGGCTTTCTTGGCCGGCGCCTTCTTGGCCGGGGCGGCCTTGCCCGCCGGGGTGGCGCCACGGCTCGCGCCCTTGGCCGCGGCCTTGCGCGCCACGGCCTTGGCCGACACCGGCTTGGCCTCGGCGGCGCGCTCAGCGGCCGGCTTGGCGGGCTTCTTCGCCGCGGCGGCCTTCTTCGCGGCCGACGTCAGGCGCACGGGCTTGGCGCCCCAGATTTCCTCGAGCCGGTAGTACTGGCGGATCGCGGGCTGCATCACATGCGCCACGGCCGGGCCGCAGTCCACGATGATCCATTCGCCGTTGTCCTCGCCCTCGATGCGCGGCTTGTCGAAGCCGGCCTCGCGCACCGCGTCGCGCACGCTGGCGGCCAGGGCCTTGGTCTGCCGGTTGGAGGTACCGCTGGCGACGATCACGCGCTCAAACAGCGGCGAGAGTTCCTCGGTGTTGAAGACCACGATGTCCTGGCCCTTGACGTCCTCCAGGCCATCGACGATGGCCCTTTGCAGTTTCTGGATGTCTTTCTTCGCGGCGGATTCGCTGGTCATGAAGCGGTCTGGTAAAGGTGGTGCTGTGAAATATAGCTTGCGACCGCGTCCGGGACCAACAGGTCCAGCGGCGGTCCCTCGGCCGGGTCGGCGGCGAGTTTGGCGCGCAGCGCGGTGGCGCTGATGTGCTGCAGTGGCATGCGCAGCGGCACGAAAGGCAGATCCACGCGGCTGAGGTCGATGAGCGGCGCATCGCCGCGCAGGGCCTGGGCGCCGATGTCGGTGGGCCGGTTGGCCACCGCCAGGGTGGCCAGCGACAGCACCTCTTCCCAGCGCACCCAGGACTTGAAGGCGAGCAACTGGTCGGCGCCGAGCACCAGGTACAGCGTGGCCTGCGGATACTCGGCGCGCAGTTCCGCCAGCGTGTCGGCGGTGTAGCTGGGGCCCAGGCGCTCGGTCTCGCGGCGGTCGATGCGCGCCCGAGGCAGGTCGCCGAAGGCGCGCTCGCACATGGCGATGCGGTGGTGCGCCGGCGACAGCGTGCGCGCCTTGTGCCAGGCCTGGCCGGTGGGCATCACGTGCAACGCGTCCAGCCGGAGCTGCTCCAGCGCCGCCAGCGCCAGCGCACGGTGCGCGGTGTGCGGCGGATCGAAGGCGCCGCCGAACATGCCGACGCGCTGGAGCGGAGCACCGGAACCGGCCATCAGACCCAGTCCCGGCGCACCAGGAAGTCGCGGTAGAGCCGGTCCTCGGGCGTGCCCTTCTTCGTCTGGCGGTTGTAGGCCCAGCTCACCAGCGGCGGCATGGACAACAGGATGGACTCGCTGCGCCCGCCGGACTGCAGGCCAAAGTGCGTGCCCCGGTCCCACACCAGGTTGAACTCCACGTAGCGGCCGCGCCGGTAGAGCTGGAAGCTGCGCTCGCGCTCGCCATAGGCGGTGTTCTTGCGCTGGTCGACGATGGGCAGGTAGGCGTCGAGGAAGGCGTCGCCCACCGAGCTCATCATGGCGAAGCTGCCGTCGAAGCCGAGCTCGGAGAAGTCGTCGAAGAAGACGCCGCCGACGCCGCGCTGCTCATCGCGGTGCTTCAGGTAGAAGTACTCGTCGCACCAGCGCTTGAAGCGCGGGTATTTGTCGACGCCGAAGGGGTCGAGCGCGGCCTTGCAGGCGCGGTGGAAATGCCGCGCGTCGTCCTCGAAACCATAGTACGGCGTGAGGTCCATGCCGCCGCCAAACCAGCACACGGGCGCGCCGCCCTTGGGCGTGGCGGCGATCATGCGCACGTTCATGTGCACCGTCGGCACGTAGGGGTTGCGCGGGTGAAAGACCAGCGACACGCCCATGGCCTCGAACGGTGCGCCGGCCAGCTCGGGCCGGTGCTGCGTGGCCGAGGGCGGCAGCTGGCGCCCGCGCACGTGAGAGAAGCCGCAGCCCGCGCGCTCGAACACCGGGCCGTCTTCCAGAATCTGGGTGATGCCGCTGCCCTGGAGCTTCTCGCCGGGCTTTTTCTTCCAGCGGTCCACCACGAACTGGCCGCCGTCGACCAGGGCCACGGTGGAGGTGATCCGCTCCTGCAGATCGACGAGGTATTCGCGGACGTTGGCGATCGGGTTGTCGGACATGCTCACACCGTATCAGGCTTGGGCAGGGCTTGCACCGGGCTGGCCTGCGCGGGGCGCAGGCCACGCACCCCGGCGAAGGCCTCGGCCAGGCAGGCGTAGTCGCGCGCGGCGTCGCCGCTCAGGCGCAGAAAGCCACACACCCTCACCTCCCGGCGACTGTAATCCAGGGCCACCAGCGCCAGCGGCACGTCGGCGTCCAGCGCCACGCGGTAGAAGCCGCTGCGCCAGCCCGGCGTGCGCCGTCGCGTGCCCTCGGGCGACAGCGCCAGCCACAGCAGTTCGTCGCGCGCCACGGCCTCGCGCATGGTGTGCACCATGGCGCCCACGGCGCCGCGCGGCGAACGGCGCTCGATGGGGATGCCGCCGAGCCAGCGCAGCCAACGGCCGAACAGCGGCACGTCGAACAGCGTGTCCTTGCCCCAAAAGCGCACCGGAATGCCGATGGCCCATTTGGCCAACACGCCCACCACGAAATCCCAGTTGCTGGTGTGCGGGTAGACGATGGCCACGCCCTGGCGGGCCGGGAAGCCGTCCTCGACGACGCGCCAGCCCGCCAGGCGCAGCAGCAGGTGCGCCAGGCGGGAGGCGCGAAAGCGCACCGCGTGGGGTGGCGGCAGCGGGACGGGCCCGTGCGGATCCGGGGCGATCAAAGCGCGCGAAAGCCGATGTCGCGGCGGCATTGCATGCCGTCGAAGGCGATCGCATCGACCACCTCATAGGCGCGGCGCTGCGCCTGCGCGACCGAGTCGGCCAGTGCGGTGACGCACAGCACGCGCCCGCCAGAGACCCGCACCGCCGCACCGTCCTGCGCGGTGCCGGCGTGGAACACCATGCGGTCGGCCTCGTCGGCGGGCAGGCCGGTGATGGCGTCGCCCTTGCGCGGGTCCAGCGGGTATCCGGCCGCGGCCATTACCACGCCCAGCGCGACACGCGGGTCCCAATCGAGTTGCACGCGATCGAGTTCGCCGCGCGTGGCGGCCAGCAGCACCTGCGCGAAGTTGCTGCGCAGCCGCATCATGATGGGCTGCGTTTCGGGGTCGCCCATGCGGCAGTTGAACTCCAGGGTCTTGACCGCACCGTCGGGCGTGATCATGAGGCCCGCATAGAGAAAGCCGGTGTAGGGGATGCCGTCGGCCTTCATGCCGCGCAGCGTGGGCAGGATCACCTCGTCCATGGCCCGCCGGTGCACGGCCGGCGTGACCACCGGCGCGGGCGAGTACGCCCCCATGCCGCCGGTATTGGGACCCTGGTCGGCGTCCTTCAGGCGCTTGTGGTCCTGGCTGGTGGCCAGCGCCAGGGCGTGCTCGCCGTCGCACAGCACGATGAAGCTGGCTTCCTCGCCCTGCAGGAACTCTTCGATGACCACGCGCGCGCCGCCTTCGTTGTGGGCCACGCCGAGCTTGTTGTCCAACAGCATGAAGTCGATGGCCTCGTGCGCCTCGGCCGCCGTCATGGCCACCACCACGCCCTTGCCGGCCGCCAGGCCGTCGGCCTTGACGACGATGGGCGCGCCCTTTGCGTCGACGTAGGCGTGGGCCTGGACCGGATCGGTGAAGGCCTGGTACTCGGCCGTGGGGATGCCGTGGCGCTGCATGAAGGCCTTGCTGAAGGCCTTGGAGCTTTCCAGCTGCGCGGCCTTCTGCGTGGGGCCGAAGATGGCCAGGCCGTGCGCGCGGAACTCGTCCACCACGCCCGCCGCCAGCGGCGCCTCGGGGCCCACCACGGTGAGCGCCACCCCATTGGCCTGCACCCATTCGCGCAGCGCCACCTTGTCGGTGATGGGCAGGTTGGTGAGCTGCGGGTCGCGCGCGGTGCCGGCGTTGCCGGGGGCCACGACCACCTGGTCCACACCCTCGGACTGCTTCAGGCGCCAGGCGAGCGCGTGTTCGCGGCCGCCGCCGCCGATGACAAGAACCTTCATTCCGAGATTTCAGCGTTGTGGTAGACGTTCTGCACGTCGTCCAGGTCTTCCAGGATGTCCAGCAGCTTCTGCATGCGCGCGGCGTCTTCGCCGGCCAGGGCCACGGTGTTTTCGGCGCGCATGGTCACCTCGGCGATCTCGGGCTTGAGGCCCTTGGCTTCGAGCGCGTCCTTCACGGCCTCGAAGTCGCCGGGCGCGGTCAGCACCTCGATGGCGCCGTCCTCGTCGGTGATGACGTCCTCGGCGCCGGCCTCCAGCGCCACCTCCATCACCGCGTCTTCCGAGGTGCCGGGCGCGAAGATGAGTTGGCCGCAGTGCTTGAACTGGAAGGCCACCGAGCCTTCGGTGCCCAGGTTGCCGCCGTACTTGCTGAAGGCATGGCGCACCTCGGCCACGGTGCGCACGCGGTTGTCGGTCATGGTGTCCAGGATCACCGCCGCGCCGCCGATGCCATAGCCCTCGTAGCGGATCTCCTCCAGCGACAGGCCTTCCAGCGTGCCCGAGGCCTTGTCCACGTTGTACTTGATGCGGTCGGCCGGCATGTTGGCCGCCTTGGCCTTCTCGATGGCCAGGCGCAGGCGCGGGTTCATGGCGGGGTCGCCGCCGCCGCTGCGCGCGGCCACCGTGATTTCACGGATCACGCGGGTCCAGATCTTCCCCCGCTTCTCGTCCTGGCGCCCCTTGCGGTGCTGGATGTTCGCCCATTTGCTGTGTCCGGCCATGGGAAGTCCTCGAAATGCCTGCTGGCTTTGATCTAATGAGCCCGCGATTTTACGATTGCGCCCCTTCCCGTCCCTTTGCGCCCCGCCCACCCCCTCAGGACCCCGCCATGGCCGACCCCCTGCTGATCGCCAAGAACGCCCACACCACCTGCCAGCTGCTGCCCGGCCTGGCCAACCGCCACGGCCTCATCACCGGCGCCACCGGCACGGGCAAGACGGTGACGCTGCAGGCCATGGCCGAAGGCTTCTCGCGCATTGGCGTGCCGGTGTTCATGGCCGACGTCAAGGGCGACCTGTGCGGCATCAGCCAGACCGGCAAGATCGGCGAGAAGATGGCCGGCGTGCTGGCCGAGCGCGGCATCGAACTGCCCCAGCCCACCGAATGCCCCACCACCCTGTGGGACGTGTTCGGCGAACAGGGCCACCCCGTGCGCGCCACCATCAGCGACATGGGCCCGCTGCTGCTGGCGCGCATGCTGAACCTGAACGACACGCAGTCCGGCGTGTTGAACCTGATCTTCAAGATCGCCGACGACAACGGCCTGCTGCTGCTCGACATGAAGGACCTGCGGGCCATGCTGCAGCACGTGGGCGACAACGCCAAGCAGTTCACCACCGAGTACGGCAACATCAGCGCCGCCTCCATCGGCGCCATCCAGCGCGGGCTGATGCAGGTCGAATCGCAGGGGGGCGACAAGTTCTTCGGCGAGCCCATGCTCGACATCGCCGACTTCATGCAGACCGTGGACGGCAAGGGGGTGATCAACATCCTCGCGGCCGACAGGCTGCTCAACGCGCCGCGCCTGTACGCCACCTTCCTGCTGTGGATGCTCTCGGAACTGTTCGAGACCCTGCCCGAGATCGGCGACCCCGACAAGCCCAAGCTGGTGTTCTTCTTCGACGAGGCGCACCTGCTGTTCGACGAAGCGCCCAAGGTCCTGGTCGAGCGCATCGAGCTCGTGGTGCGCCTGGTGCGCTCCAAGGGCGTGGGCGTGTACTTCGTGACGCAGAACCCGCTGGACATCCCCGACAGCGTGCTCGGCCAGCTCGGCAACCGCGTGCAGCACGCGCTGCGCGCCTTCACGCCGCGCGACCAGAAGGCGGTGAAGTCCACCGCCCAGACCATGCGGCCCAAGGCCGGCTTGGACATCGAGGCCGCCATCACCGAACTCGCGGTGGGCGAGGCCCTGGTGAGCTTCCTCGACACCAAGGGCCGCCCCTGCGAAACCGAGCGCGCCTACGTGGTGCCGCCCGGCAGCCAGATCGGCCCCATCACGCCCGAGCAGCGGCGCGCCCTGATCCAGGACTCGCTGGTGGCCGGCACGTACGAGAAGCTGGTGGACCGCGAGAGCGCGTTCGAAATTTTCCGCGGGCGCGCCGGCGGTGGCAGCGAGGAAGCGGCCGAGGCAGCCGGGGGCAAGCCCGCCGTCAAGACCCCGCGCATCCCCGGCGCGGCCAAGGACGCGCCGGCCGCCGAGGAGAAGAGCGTCATCAACGAGGTGCTGTTCGGCCGCACCGGCCCGCGCGGCGGCCAGTACGACGGCCTGGTGCAGACCATGGCCAAGACCGCCGCCCGCACCGTGGCCAGCGGCCTGGGGCGGCAGATTCTGCGCGGGGTGCTGGGCGGGCTGCTGGGCGGCAAGCGCTGACCCCTGCCGCCGGCCAGCGCGCCCGGCGCGCGCCGGCTGAGCCCAATGGAGGCGCGCTACCCCAGCTCCGCCAGCAGCTCTTCGCCCCAGATCGACGAGGGCCCGGAACGCTCGCCGCGACGCCGGCCCTCCCCCATCAGCGCACACGCCGTGCACAGCGTCGCATGCGGTATCAGGGTGCGCCGGGTCAGGGCAATGGGCTGCGCGCACCACACGCAACAGCCCGGCGTGGGCTCGTCGAGGCCCGCCATCGCGCTGTCGATGCGATCGACGGCTTCAAGGGTGTCGTCGGTTTCCAGGGCGGACAGATCACGCCGGTGCAAGCGGGCAATGAGCTGTTCGCGGCGGTGGTGCAACTGGGTGCGCAGATGCGCGCGCGCGTCGCTGGACAGGGGATCAGGAATGGACATGTCATCTCCTGAATGCGTTCGTTGAAGACTGACGCCGGACGCGCAGTCTAGACCTCCAATGCATGAGATGGCGGTGCACCCGTCACCTCACCGATGACGGAAACGTAACCAAAAAAAATGCCCCGCTTCCGCGGGGCATCTGAGGCAATGCAGGTGCCTGGCACCGGCCGGGTTCAGACCTCCGTCGCCTCCTCCGGCTTGGCCTTGCCTTCCTTCTTCGGCAGCGGCTGGATGTCCAGATCGACTTCCTGCGTTTCCTTGCCGTCTTCGCCGGTCTTGGTGACCAGGTCCACGGTGAGTCGACCACCTTCGGTGAGGCGGCCGAACAGCAGCTCGTCGGCCAGCGCACGGCGGATCGTGTCCTGGATCAGGCGCTGCATCGGGCGCGCGCCCATCAGCGGATCGAAGCCCTTCTTGGCCAGGTGCTGGCGCAGCGTGTCGGTGAAGGTCACTTCCACCTTCTTCTCGGCGAGCTGCGTTTCCAGCTGGAGCAGGAACTTGTCGACCACGCGCAGGATGATCTGCTCGTCCAGCGCCTTGAAGTTCACGATGGCGTCCAGGCGGTTGCGGAACTCGGGCGTGAACAGGCGCTTGATGTCGGCCATCTCGTCGCCCGCGGCGCGCGGGTTGGTGAAGCCGATGGTGGCCTTGTTCATGGTCTCGGCCCCCGCGTTGGTGGTCATGATGATGATCACGTTGCGGAAGTCGGCCTTGCGTCCGTTGTTGTCGGTCAGCGTGCCGTGGTCCATCACTTGCAGCAGCACGTTGAAGATGTCCGGGTGCGCCTTCTCGATCTCGTCAAGCAGCAGCACGCAGTGCGGCTTCTTGGTGATGGCCTCGGTCAGCAGGCCGCCCTGGTCGAAGCCCACGTAGCCCGGAGGCGCGCCGATCAGTCGGCTCACCGCGTGGCGCTCCATGTACTCGGACATGTCGAAGCGGATCAGCTCGATGCCCATGATGTAGGCGAGCTGCTTGGCCGCTTCGGTCTTGCCCACGCCGGTGGGACCGCTGAACAGGAAGGCGCCGATCGGCTTGTCCGCCTTGCCCAGGCCCGAGCGCGCCATCTTCACGCTGGCGGCGAGCACCTCCAGCGCCTTGTCCTGGCCGAACACCACGCTCTTGAGGTCGCGCTCCAGCGTCTGCAGCTTGCCGCGGTCGTCGTTGGACACGTTCGCGGGCGGGATGCGCGCGATCTTGGCCACGATCTCCTCGACCTCGCTCTTGGAGATGGTTTTCTTGCGCTTGGACGCCGGCAGGATGCGCTGCGCCGCGCCGGCCTCGTCGATCACGTCGATGGCCTTGTCGGGCAGGTGGCGGTCGTTGATGTACTTGGCGGACAGCTCGGCCGCGGCCTGCAGGGCCGCCACGGCGTACTTGACGTTGTGGTGCTCCTCGAAGCGCGATTTCAGGCCCTTGAGGATGTCCACCGTCTGCTCGACCGTGGGCTCGACCACGTCGACCTTCTGGAAGCGCCGCGACAGGGCCGCGTCCTTCTCGAAGATGCCGCGGTACTCGGCGAAGGTGGTCGCGCCGATGCACTTGAGCTGGCCGCTGGACAGCGCCGGCTTGAGCAGGTTGGACGCGTCCAGCGTGCCGCCCGAGGCCGCGCCGGCCCCGATCAGGGTGTGGATCTCGTCGATGAACAGGATCGCGTTGGGCTTGTCCTTGAGCGACTTGAGCACGCCTTTGAGGCGCTGCTCGAAATCGCCGCGGTACTTGGTGCCGGCCAGCAGCGCGCCCATGTCCAGCGAGTACACGTTGGACTCGGCCAGGATCTCCGGCACGTCGCCCTGGGTGATGCGCCAGGCCAGGCCCTCGGCGATGGCCGTCTTGCCCACGCCGGCCTCACCCACCAGCAGCGGGTTGTTCTTGCGGCGGCGGCACAGGATCTGGATGACGCGCTCGACCTCGTACTCGCGGCCGATGAGCGGGTCGATCTTGCCGTCCTTGGCCATCTGGTTCAGGTTCTGGGTGAACTGCTCCAGCGGCGAGGCCTTCTCGTTGCCCTTGGCTTCGGTGGCCTCTTCGTTCTCGGCGGCGCTCTCGTTCGACTTGGTCGGCTCGGGCGGGTCGCTCTTGCGGATGCCGTGGGCGATGAAATTCACCACGTCCAGGCGGGTGACGCCCTGCTGGTGCAGGTAGTACACGGCGTGCGAGTCCTTTTCGCCGAAGATGGCCACGAGCACATTGGCGCCGGTGACTTCCTTCTTGCCGTTGCCGGTGGACTGCACGTGCATGATGGCGCGCTGGATCACGCGCTGGAAACCCAGGGTGGGCTGGGTGTCGACCTCGTCGGTGCCGGCCACCTGCGGGGTGTTGTCCTTGATGAAGTTGGTCAAGGACTTGCGCAGGTCGTCGATGTTGGCCGAGCAGGCGCGCAAGACCTCGGCGGCGCTGGGGTTGTCGAGCAGGGCCAGCAGCAGGTGTTCCACCGTGATGAATTCGTGCCGCTGCTGCCTGGCCTCAACGAAGGCCATGTGCAAGCTGACTTCAAGTTCCTGGGCAATCATGTGGCACGTCCTTTGTGCTGGGGGTCGGAATACGCGTCCTGAGACGAATGTAGGGTCTAGATGGGGAGCTTGAACGCTTATTCAACAGGTTCGCTCAAGCATTGCAAGGGGTGACCCGCCGAGCGGGCGGCCTGCAGCACCTGATCTACCTTGGTGCTGGCCACGTCGCGCGAATACACGCCGCAAACCCCTTTTCCCTCCAGGTGAATCTTCAGCATGATCTGGGTGGCCGTTTCACGGTCTTTGCTGAAGTACTCCTGGATGACCTGCACGACGAATTCCATGGGGGTGAAGTCGTCGTTGAGCAGCACCACCTGGTACATCTGGGGCGGCTGGACGCGTTGGGTGCGCCGTTCCAGCACGACCGCATCGTCGCTGCCCGTCGCGGGCGGGGCCGCCGGGGTCTCTGGTTTCTTGGGTATCTGCGAAGCCATGAAATTCATTCTAGCGAGCGCACCGCGCCCCCGATGGCATCCGGGACACAGCCCATTGGCCGGGCAACGGATACCGCCAGGGGCTATTGTGCGATCAGGCCGTGCAGCCTAGGCGCCAAGCAGCGCACGCAAAACCGGCCCAATTCCGCCCATTGGGCGCTGGCGCCGCTGGCGCGGCTCAGGGTTTTTGCTGGTCGCCGATCGCTTTGGCCAGTTCGGCCTTGCGCATGGTGGAGCGGCCCCGGATGCCCAGGGCGGCGGCGCGACGGTACAGCTCGGCCCGGGTGTGGCCGATGCCGTCGACGCCCCCGTAGGTCTCGCCCCGGTTGCGGCGGGCAGCCGAGCGTGGGCCGGCCGATCGCGGGTCCGAGGGGCCCTTGCGCCGCTTGGCCACCCAGCGGTCGTCCACCTTTTCAAAGCCGCGCTTGAGCGTGGCGAAGGCGGTTCGGCTGGCGCGCTCGCCCGGGCCGTATTGCTGCTCGGCGCTGAGCAGGGTTTTGGCGTAGGTGCGCTGGGCCTTGGGGGAGGAGCGCTCCAGCGTGGCGGGCAGATCGACAGCGGCACGGGACTTTTTCATGGGGACTCCTGCATCGCGGGGGGGAAGGGCCCGCGCCGGTGGGGCGGCAAGGTCTGTGCCCGGCCGCCGCCGTGGCGGAAGCGCCGTGGCACAGGCACCCGGCTTGCCGCCCGCGGGGCCCTTTCGTTCACCGGAGATTCCGCCATGACCCGACTTCATCGCCGCCGCGCCATCGCACTCGCCACGCTGCCCCTGCTCTCGCTGCCGTCCTGGGCGCAGACGGGCGCCTCGCCCAGCCCGCCGCCGGCCGACGCGCGCGCCAGCCGGGCCGACAGCGGCTTCATGGAACAGGCCGCGCAGAACGGCCACGCCGAGATCGAGGCCAGCCGCCTGGCCGTGCAGAAAGCCAGCGACCCGCAGGTCCAGCGCTTCGCGCAGACCATGGTGGACGAACACACCCGACTGGCCGAAGAGCTCGCCACCCTGGCCCGCGCCAAGGGCGTGGAACTACCGCGCGAGGCCTCCATGCTGCAGCGCGGCCGGCTCAAGCTGCTGTCCACCTCGCAGGGCGATACCTTTCACCGCCGCTACGTCGAGGCGTTCGGCATCGATGCCCACGAAGACACCATCAAGCTGTTCGACAAGGCCGCCGCCCGGGCCGACGACCCGGACGTCAAGGCCTTCGCTTCGCGCGGCCTGCCCGGCCTGCGGCGCCACCTGACGATGGCGAAGGAACTGCCCCCGCCCAGGGGCAGCGCCTCCAAAGGTTCATGAGCGTCGCCCGGCGGCGTCGGCGCCGCCGCCCGCCGGGCCACTGGCCTGCGACAGGCCGCCGCGCTCCGGCTGTGCGGGCCGCGAGATGTCCCGCAGGGCCTGGGCGGCGTCGCCGGGGCCGGCCTTCACCGCCACGTCGCCCAAGGACAGCAGGCCCACCAGGCGCTTGTCGTGGTCCACCACCGGCAGGCGGCGGATTTGCGCGTCGCACATCAGCTGGGCGGCTTCTTCGATGGACTGGTCCTCGTAGCACCACTGCACATGCGGGCTCATCACCTCGCTCAGGGTGGTGCGCTCGGGCGCCAGCCCCTGGGCCACGCCACGCACCACGAGGTCGCGGTCGGTCACCATGCCGAGCAGGCGCTGGCCATCGCACACGGGGAGGGAGCCGATTTCCATCTCTTCCATGGCCTGGGCGGCCAGGCGCAGGGTGTCTTGCGGCGACAGGGTGCGCACGCCACGGGTCATCACTTCACTGACTTGGTTCATGGGGAGGTCCTTTCCAAAGGGGTTGAGGGCGGGAGGTGCCGCCCGCTGGCAAGCGGCGCGCCCAGGGCGCCCCCGCCACCGGGCACGCCCTTTGCCGGCCCGGCCTCACCATGCCGCCCACACCGCCTCCTCAACCCGTGCAGCCCCCTGCGCCACCGCCCCTCACCGATCCCGTGCCGCCGCCGATGGGCGATCCGCCGCCCGCGCCGCCGGTGCCCGGCCCGACCGAGCCCCCGCCGCCGGCGCGCGGTCGCCTCAGCCGCGCGGCGGCCCACCCGCCCTGATCGCCTCCGGCGACGGCGGCCGGGTGTCGAGCAGATCCACGCTGGCGCCGGGGTCTTCCTCGCCCACCGCCGAGCGGGCCGCCCAGTCCGCGTCGCCCGGTGGCGCCACCCGGGCCGCCGTGTCGCGTCCCGGCCTCGCCAGCAGACCGGCCATCTGGCGCAGGGCGCGTTGCCACAGGGAGAGGGTCGGGGTGGTGCGTTCCATCGCAACGTCCTTTTCGCATGGAGCCGGAGGCCGCCGCGAACGTTCCTTTCCCGGCGCCGGCACCGATGACCGGGCGCCCACGCTTTCTTCTGGATACGGACACCATGAACCAATGGCGCTACGGTAAGGAAATGTCGAATGCGCAACGGTATGCCATCGCCCTGGTGATCGCCCTGCTGGCCGGCGCGCTCCATTGGCTGCTGTGGCCGTCGGTGGGCGCTCTGCGGCCCTTCGTGTTCTACCTGCCGGCGGCTGCCGTGGCGGCCGCCGCGCTGGGCCCGGGGCCCGGCGTGCTCTTGCTGCTGGCCGGGGCCATCGGCACCGGCTGGCCCCTGGCCGCGCTGGACGCCTGGACCAGCCCCAACGGCGCCGACCCGATGCGACTGGCGCTCTACCTGCTGCTGGGCGGGCTGTTGGTCGGCCTGGGGGGGTCGCTGCGCATCACGCGGGCGCGTGCGGCCCTGGCGGAAGACCGGCTCTCCATGGCCATCGAGGGGACGGGCATCGGCGTGTTCGACATCGACCTCGTGGAGCGGACCGTGCGGGCCTCGGCCGTGCTGGCCCGGCTGGCCGGGGCGCCGGTGTCGAATGGGGCCGTGCCCCTGGACGACTGGACCGCGCGCATCCCGCCCCACCTGCTGGCCGACAGCCGCGAGCACATCAAGCGGCGATTGAAAGAGGGCGCGGCCTACTACGAGCGCGAACTGAGCGTGCCCTCGGCCGACGGCGCGCCGCCCCGGCAGCTGCTGCTGCGCGTGCACGTCGTCTGGCGCGGCCAGCGCGCGGTGCGCCTGCGCGGCGCCTGCGTGGACGTCACCGAGCGCAAACGGGTCGACGCCCAGCTGGAGGCCGCGCGCGAACAGCTCAGCCAGCAGGTCGATGACCTGAACCACCTGCACGAACTGAGCACGCAACTGCTGGAGACGCCGCAGCTCGCGCGGCAGCTGCGCATGATCCTGGCCGCCCTGGTGCACTTCCACGGCGCGCGCCGTGGCATGGTCGCGCTGTGTGAGCCCGGCGCGGACGGCCTGCGCGTCGAGGCCAGCCTGGGCTTCGACGATGCCGCGCTCGCCATGGCCGAGGGCCTGAGCACCGGCGCCTGCGCCGAGGCCTGCCGCCAGGGCGCGCGCGTGGTGGTGGAAGACACCCGCGCCAGCGAGACCTTCAAGGCCTGCCGCGACTTCTTCGAGACCCAGGCGATCCGCGCGGTCCACAGCACGCCCCTGATCAGCTCCCAGGGCCAGGTGCTGGGGGCCATCACCGTGCACCTGGACGAATCGCGCCCAGCCACCGAGCGCGAGCACCGCCTGGCCGACATCTGCGCCCGCAAGGCCGCCATGTTCACCGAACGCGCGCACACCCGGGACGAGCTGCTCGCCACGCAGGGGCGCTTCGAGGCCGTGCTCACGTCTTCCGGCGCGCCCTTCGTCATCCTGCGACCCGTGCGGCAGGGCGAGCGCATCGTCGACTTTCTGTGGGTCTACCTCAACCGCGCGGCCGCGCAGGCGCTGGACTGCGCGCCGGGCGAGGTGGTGGGCCAGCGCGTGCTGCAGAACGCCAGCTGCCGCTGGATGGGCCACCCCGCCTTCAGCTACTGCGTCACCGCCATCGAATCGGCCCACACCTGCGAGTTCGACGCCGTCGACCACGCGGGCGCCGAGCCGCGCTGGCTGCACTGCATCGCCTCGCCCATTCCCGACGGCCTGGGCGTGTGGTTCACCGACATCTCCGAGCGCATGCGCAACGAACAGCTGCTGCGCGACAGCGACCGCCGCAAGGACGAGTTCCTGGCCACGCTCGCGCACGAGCTGCGCAACCCGCTCGCGCCGATCCGCCAGGCCACGCTGCTGGCCATGTCGCCACACGCCAGCGAGGAGCAGAAACGCTGGAGCTGCGAGGTCATCGACCGCCAGGTCTCGCACATGGCCCTGCTGCTGGACGATCTGCTCGACGTCTCGCGCATCACGCGCGGCGCGCTGGCCCTGCGCCGCTCGCCGACCGACCTGGCTGGCGTGCTGGCCTCGGCGGTGGAAACGGCCCGCCCGCTGATCGACGCCAAGGGCCACCAGCTGCTGAGCTTCGTCGACGAGCGGCCCACCGTGTTCGACGCCGACCCCCTGCGCCTGGCGCAGGTGGTGGGCAACCTGCTCACCAACGCCGCCAAGTACACCGACCCGGGCGGCACCATCGAGTTGCACGCCGGCCAGCGCGGCGACGCCATCGTCATCGAAGTGCGCGACAACGGCATCGGCATCCCGCCCGACTCCATCCCCGAGGCCTTCCGCATGTTCGCCCAGCTGCACCACGCGGGCGAGCGCACCAGCGGCGGGCTGGGCATCGGCCTGGCCATGTCCAAGGGGCTGGTGGAGCTGCACGGCGGCACGCTCACGGCCGCCAGCGACGGCGTCGGCCAGGGCAGCGTGTTCACCGTCCGCCTGCCGGCGGGCCAGGCCTCTGTGCCGGCGCCGGCCGGGGGCGACGAGCCGGCCACGCGCGAGCGGCGGCGCCTGCGCGTGCTCATCGCCGACGACAACCGCGACGCCTCCGACACCCTGGCCGCCCTGCTGCACGCCGACGGCCACGAAGTGCACATGGCCTACGACGGAGACGAGGCCGTGGCCCGGTGGCGCGAGGAGCGCCCCGACGTCTGCCTGCTCGACATCGGCATGCCCGGGCGCACCGGCCACCAGGTGGCGCGCGAGATCCGCCGCTCGCCCGGGGGCGGGAACACGCTGCTGGTGGCCGTCACCGGCTGGAGCCAGCTGCACGACCGCGAGCTCGCGCTGGAGGCCGGCTTCGACCTGCACCTGACCAAACCCGTGAGCCCGCTGCAGATCAGCCACCTGCTCGACCACCAGCGCAGGCCTGCGGCCACGGCCGCCGCGCCGTGAGGCCGGCGATGCGCGCCGCCTGGTCCTTCCTGCGCGAGGTCTACGCCGCCTGGCGCGACGACGGCGCCACCAGCATGGGTGCGGCCATCGCCTATTACGCGCTGTTCTCCGCCGCCCCGTTGCTGCTGATCGCGGTCTCGGTGGCCGGCCTGTTCTTCGGCGAGCGGGCGGCCACCGGCGAACTCACGCACCGCCTCGCGCCGCTCATCGGCGAAGCCTCTGCGCGCTCGGTGCAATCGGTGCTGCAAGCCCTGCACCGGCCCGAGGCGGGGTGGGCGGGCCTGGCCGGTGGGGCCGCCCTGCTGTTCGGCGCCACCACCGTGCTGGCCGAGCTGCAGTCGGCGCTGGACCGCATCTGGCGCAGCGAATCCTTGCCGCCGCCGCCCTGGTGGGTGGGCCTGCGCGCGCGGGCGCTCGCCGTCGTGGCCATCCTGGCCTGCGGCCTGCTGCTGATGGGCTCCATCGCGCTGAGCGCGGCGCTGGCCGCGGCCACCACCTGGTGGTGGCCGGCCTGGCTCGCGCCCGGACTGCCGGGGCTGGCCGAGGCCTTCAACTTCGCCCTCAGCCTGGCGCTCATGACCGCCGTGTTCGCCGCGCTCTACAAAGGCATGCCGCGCCTGAGCCTGCCCTGGCGCGACATCTGGCTGGGCGCGGCCGTGGCGGCCCTGCTGTTCTCGCTCGGCAAGACCGCGCTGGGCTGGTACATCGGCGGCAGCGCCGTGCTCTCCGCCTTTGGCGCGGCGGCCTCGCTGGTGGCGCTGCTGATGTGGGTGTACTTCTGCGCCCAGGTCTTTCTCATCGGCGCCGAGTTCACCTGCGTGTCCGCGCGCCGGCGCGGGCAGCGCGCGCCGCGGGGCGATTGAGCGGGTCGGGCCCCCGATGGCCGCCCGCGCCGGCCCGACCGTCCGTCGGCCGCTCGCGTGTCATGGCCGGTTTCCGCCGGGGACCAGGCCGCAGGGGGCAAGCCACGTGCCCGGCGCGCACACATATCGAAACAGACGCTGGCCCCTGCGGCGCCCATGATGGCCGGTCCAGTCCCGTGACAGCCAAGACCACCAGGGAGAACGCCACGAATGAACCATGTGCTGATCGTCGATGACGACACCGACTCCGCCACCACGCTGCGCGAACTCGTGCGCGCCGACCGCTTCTCGGTGGCCGTCGCCCACACCCTGCGCGACGCGCGCCGCCAGATCGCCCTGCAGCCACCGGACCTGGTGCTGCTCGACCTGCAGCTGCCCGATGGCAACGGCCTCGATCTGTTCTCCGACCCTCAGCTGATCAACGACTCCGACATCGTGCTCGTCACCGGCCACGCGAGCCTGGACTCGTCCATCGAAGCCATGCGCCGCGGCGCGGCCGACTACCTGGTCAAGCCCATCGCCATGCAGCAGCTGCAGCGCGTGCTCACGCGCTGCGGTGCCCGGGCCGCCGGCGAGGCCGCGGCGGCGCCGGTCCCCGCGCCGCGCGACCCCGCCGCCGACGGCGGCCGCTTCGGCCTGTTGTGGGGCCAGAGCCCCGCCATGCGCCGCGTCTACGAGCAGATCCACCGCGTCGCGCCCACCTCGGTCACGGTGCTGATCACCGGCGAAAGCGGCAGCGGCAAGGAACTGGTGGCGCAGACCGTGCACGGCTTCAGCCGCCGCCACGCCGGCCCCTTCCTCGCGGTGAACTGCGGCGCCATCTCGCCCCACCTCATGGAAAGCGAGATCTTCGGCCACGAGAAAGGCAGCTTCACCGGCGCCGACCGCCAGCACCTGGGCTTCTTCGAGCGCGCCTGTGGCGGCACCCTGTTCCTCGACGAGATCACCGAGATGCCGCTGGACCTGCAGGTCAAGCTGCTGCGCGTGCTGGAAACCCACCGCTTCATGCGCGTGGGCTCCACGCAGAGCCTGCAGACCGACGTGCGCATCATCGCCGCCACCAACCGCGTCCCGCACGAGGCCGTGGCCCAGGGCAAGCTGCGCGAGGACCTGCTCTACCGCCTGGCGGTCTTCCCCATCGAACTGCCGCCGCTGCGCGAGCGCCTGGACGACGTGCCCCTGCTCGCGCGGCACTTCCTGGAGGACATCTCGCGCCGCGAAGGCCGGGTCCGGCGCTTCGACGCCTCGGCCCTGCGCCAGCTCGCGGCCTACCCCTGGCCCGGCAACGTGCGCGAGCTGCGCAATGCCGTGCACCGCGCCTATGTCATGGCCGACGGCGAGTCCATCGACGCGCAGTGGCTGCCCCTGCCCGCCGCCGAAGCGGCCCCCGCCCTGTCCGGCCCAGGGGCGTCCGCCATCACGCTGCCGGTCGGCGTGTCGATGGCGCAGGCCGAGCGCCTGCTGATCGAGGCCACGCTGAACGACTGCCAACAGCAGAAGGAGCGCACGGCCGCCGTGCTGGGCATCAGCCTGAAGACGCTCTACAACCGGCTCAAGGAATACGCGGGCGAGCCACCGGCGCGGCACTGAACGCGCGGCACTGAACGGGCTGCCCGGCGCGGGCGGCCCGCGCAGCGCGGGCCGCGATCGGACGACTCACTCCGCCATCGCCCGGGCCTGGTCGCGCAGCGCCCTCACCTGCGTGTGGTTGCGCTTGGCGCCTTCGTACTGGCGCTCGACCACCACGCGCACATCGGGCGGCAGTTCCTTGGCCAGGGCCTCGCGGTAGCGCTCGATGGCCACGTCCTCGCCGCGCTCGGCTTCCTCGAGCATGGCGACGTCGCTGTAGCCGGCGAGCGTGCCCTTGACCGCGACCCAGCCGCGGTGCGCGGCCCCGGCAACCGAACCGCGCTCCTGCGCGTTGCCGCCCAGCTGCAGCACCAGCGCCTGCAGTTCAGAGGCGGCCTGGCTGCATTCCTCGGCGCGCGCCAGGAACAGGCGCTGCAGGTCGGCGATGTGCAGGTGCTCGCCCGTGCTGCGGAAGCCGAACTCGCCGTCCTTGCAGGTTTCGATCAGGTCGTTCAGGCAGTTGATCAGTGCTTTCTGGTCCATGGTGGTGTGTCCTCGAAGGGGTTGAACAAGGTCACGCGCGCAGTCGCGGTGCGCGACACGCTCATGGGGCACATGGCGTGCCCGCCCCCGGTGCGGCCGGCCAGCCATCCGCCGACGCCGGCCGCAGTGCCGCCAACAACACCGCCGGGGCACAGGGCTTGCGCAGCACGGGGAAGTTCTCCACCTCGGCCAGCGCGTCGCCCTGCGCGCTGATCAGCACCACGCGCACGCCGGGCCAGCGCCGGCGCACGGTGCGCGCCAGGTCCAGGCCGTCGAGTGCGCCGGGCATGGCCAGGTCGGTCAGCAGCACGTCCACGGCGGGGCCGCGCTCCAGCCGCTCCAGCGCCTGGGCGGCGTGCGCGGCGCGCTCCACGCGCGCGCCCATGCTTTCAATGAGCGCCACCGTCACGTCGCCGAGCGCGTCGTTGTCCTCGGCCAGCAGCACGCGGGCGCGCAGCGGCGCCAGCCCGTCACCGCCCGCCGCGGTCCTCGGCGGCACCTCGTCCGGCGCCTCGGCCGCCACCGCGGGCAGCACCAGCACGACCTCGCTGCCCTGCCCTGGCCGCTGGCGCCGCACGGCCTTGCCGCCCGCCTGCGCGCACAGGCCACGCACCTGGCTCAGCCCGAGGCCAGACTCCGGTGTCGATTCCTGGGCCATGAAGAAGGGCTCGAACACGCGCCGGCTCCGCGCGGCCTCCAGGCCCGGGCCGCTGTCGCGCAGCGCGATGCTCAGGTAGCGGCCGTCCGGCAGGTCCGCCGACAGCGCCGCGCTCGCGCGCTCGGCCCCCACCCACACCCGCCCCCCCTCGGACAGCGTGTCGCGCGCGTTCAGCGCGAGGTTGACCAGCGCAAGCTCCAGCTCGTCGGGGTCGACGCGGACGTTCAGTTCCTCGTCGGGCACCTCGATGTGCAGCTCGACGCGCCGGCCCAGCACCACGCCCAGCAGGTCGCGCCGCTCGGGCAGCCACTCGCTCAGCGAGAGCGTGCGGGGCCGCGCGCGCGGGCGCCCGCCGAAACGCAGCAGTTGCTGCGTGAGCCGGCTCGCGGCCTCCACCGCGCGCAGCGTGGCGGCCACCGGCATGGCCAGCGCCGGCTGCGTGGCCTGGCGTTGAATCAGGTAGGCGCTGTTGCTGATCACGCCGAGCAGGTTATTGAACTCGTGCGCCACGCGCCCCGTCAGGCGCCCCAGCGCCTCCACCCGCTCGCGGCTGGCGGCCCCGCGCTCGGCCTGGCGCGCGCGTTCCACGGCTTCGGCCAATTGGCGGTGCAGCTCGGCGCGCGCCACCCACGCGGCCCCGGCCACCGCCAGGGCCAGCAGCGCGAGCGTGGCCAGCAGGGTGCCACCGCCCCCGCCGGCGAAGGCAGGCGGGGGCGGTGCGCGCGGCACGGTGGTGAGCGCGGTCCAACCCTGCGGCGTGCGGCTGAAGTGGACGCGCAGCGGCACGCCCGCGGGCGTGCGCAGCGCGAAGCGGCCCTCGCCCCGGCCCGCCAGGCTCTCGCGGATCAGGCCGTCGAGCGCGCGCTCGGCCTCGGCCGCGACCGGCGCCGGGCGGCGCGCCACCACCCGCCCGCGCGGATCGAGCAGCTGCCTCCCCCAACCCTCGCGCAGGGAGCGCTGGTCCATGAGCCGCTGCAGTTCGGCCGGCGGCACCACCAGGCGCAGGTTCATTGCCGGGCCCGGCCCCTGGCGAAACACCGGCTCCACCCAGGCCAGGCCCTCGCCCCGCTCCAGCGCGCGCACGCCGGACGAGGCGACCAGCGCGGGGGTTCCGGAAGGGCGGCGGCTCGGTGGCGCGCCCACCGGCAGGCGGGTGTCCAGCCAGCGCACCGACGCACTGAGCAGCTCCACCGACACCGGCGAGCCATCGATCGCTCGGCGAACGCCCCGGTCGAAGGCGGCGCGCTCCGGCTCGCTCAGGCGCGGCGCGTGGTCCAGCAGCGGCGAGGCCGCCAGCGCGCGCGCGATGGCGGCGTAGCGGGTGAACTCGCGGTCGATCGCGCGGCTCAGGGCGCGCGCGTCCTCGCTGGCCTGCCGCTCGAGCGCGGCCTGGCCCGAGCGCCAGGCGGCCAGCGCGGCCCAGGCCGCCGCCCCGACAGCGGGCAGCAACACGGCCAGGACCAACAGGATCAGGCGAACGCGCAGAGCCATGGCGAAAAGGGTTCTCTTGTTCTTCTGACGGTCGCGGGCAAAAGGCGCGCCCGCCCGGGTGCGCCTCGGGTGCGCCGTTTGCCTGCCCTGGCCATGGACGCCACCCCCACCGCCACCCCCTCGCCCCTGCCCGCCCTGGAACAGGAGTTCGACCGCCTCGCGCGCCTGTTCGCCGAATACGAGCGGCTGGTGGACGCCGGCACCGGCCCCACCGACCTGGGCGCGCGACTGGGTCGCATCGGCGGCCGCGTGCGCGCCATCGTGGGCTTCGAGCAAGACGAGGTGCTGCCGCGCCTGCCCGCCCCGGCCCTGCGCGGCGAGACCGAATCGCAGCTCGCCGACCTGCAGGCCCGCGTGGAGCGCCTGGCCTCCCGCGTGAGCGACCTGGCGCACACCGAACGCGAGGCGCGCGCGCTGGCGCAGGCGCTGCACACGCACGCCGCCTGGCAGCGGCACCACGTGTGGCCCCGCCTGGCCGGAGACCAGCGGTCCTTCCTCGAGACAGAACTGGCCGAGCGACGCGCCGCCTGGCTGCAGGACGAAGCGCCTGATTGAGCGGGCGGTCGAGCGCGCGATCGAGCGGGCGGCAGCTTTTGCGGCAATTCGCGCGCCCGGGGCGGCAGATTCTTCCCAGCGCCACCGCCCAGCGGGCCACTCGATCGCCCCTTCCCGCCCCCGCAACACCAGGCAGGGCGCGGCTTGCGGGTCGACCAACCGCCCGTCGGCCAGCGGCGGCACAGGCCTTGCGACACAGGCGCTTCAGGCGCCGGCGGGCGGCGCCCCACACACCAGAGGAGGTTCCATGGGACTCGCGCTGCGCAACGAGATCCGGCCATTGCAGGCCCCCACGCCCACACAGACGCTGTCACCGCGCCTGCAGCGCGCCGTGCAGCTGCTGCAGATGTCCTCGCTGGACTTCGCGGCGCTGGTGCGCCAGAAGCTGGGCGACAACCCTTTCCTGGAAAGCGAGGACGACAGCGACCCGGCCACCGCGACCCCCGAGACCCCGGACGGCGACGACGGCACCGCACCCCAGGTCAAGGCCTCCAACGAAGCGTGGGACAGCGGGCCGATCGGTGGCACCGACGACCGCGAGCTGTGGATCAACGACGGCGGCTCGCCACTGCGCCCCACCGGCGACGGCGACGCCACGGCCATGGACCTCACCGCCAGCGCCACCACGCTGGCCATGCACCTGCACGGCCAGCTCAACGTGATGGCGCTGACGCCGCGCGACCTGACCCTGGCGCGCGCGGTGGTGGAGTCGCTGGACGACGACGGCTACCTGCGCACGCCGCTGGAGGAGATCGCCGGCCTGGTGCCCTGCGCGCCGCCCGCGGCCCCAGCCGAGATGCTGGTCGCGCTGCGGCTGGTGCAGTCGCTGGAGCCCGTCGGCGTGGCCGCCCGCGGCGTAGGCGAATGCCTGCTGCTGCAGGTGCGGCAGATGGAGGACGGCCCCTGCCGGGCGCTGGCCGAGCGCATCGTGGGCGAGCACCTGCAGGCGCTGGCCGCGCGCGACGTGCCCGGCCTGGCCGCCACGCTGCGCGAGCCCCTGCGCCGCGTGGAAGCGGTGGTCGACCGCATCCGCCACCTGGACCCGCGGCCCGGCTGGCGCGTCGGCGATTCGCGCGTCGACTACATCGTGCCGGACGTGATCGTGCGCCGCCAGCGCGGCCAGTGGTCGGTGCAGCTCAACCCCGCCGTGGTGCCGCGCGTGCGCTTGAACCAGGTCTACGCCGAGCTGTACCAGCGCCACCGCAGCCGCAGCAGCGGCGCGCTCGGCGAGCAGCTGCAGGACGCGCGCTGGACCCTGCGCAATGTGGAGCAGCGCTTCTCCACCATCCTCGACGTGGCGCAGGCCATCGTGCGGCGCCAGCGCCACTTCCTCGAGTTCGGCCCCATGGCCATGAAGCCGCTGGTGCTGCGCGAGATCGCCGAGGAAGTCGGCGTGCACGAGTCCACCGTCTCGCGCGTGACGAACAACAAGCACATGGCCACGCCGCTGGGCGTGTTCGAGTTGAAGTACTTCTTCTCGCGGCCCATGGTCAGCGCGGCCGGCAACGCCTGCTCGGGCACCGCCATCCGCGGGCTGATCGGCGACATCATCCAGGCCGAGAACCCGGCGCGCCCGCTGTCGGACGCCGACATCACGCGCCAGCTCACCGCCCAGGGCCTGGTGGTGGCGCGGCGCACCGTCACCAAATACCGGCAACTGCTGCGCATCGAGCCGGTGGACAAGCGCCGCCGGCACGGCTGAGGCCGGCCCCGAAAAAAGGCCGGCGCGGGGGCCGGCCAATGGGCCCACGGAGGCGGGCCCGCCGAGTGTTCAGCGCCCGCGCCGGTCGCCGGAAGCGCTGTCCCGTGTTCCGTTCGATGGGCCCTCGGGATTCGGCGTGCCGGCCGGGCCACGGCCGGCGCCCGGTGGGGACGGGGGCCGGGCGCGCCGCTCGTCCTCCCGCTCCGCCGGGCCGGGCGTGCGCCCATAGCCGCCCCGGCCGCCGTACGGGTGCTGGTCCGACCCCTGGGCCTGGCCGCCCGGGGGGCGGCCGCGTTCCTGCTGTGCCATCACATGCTCCTTGCTGTGGAAATGAGGGCGCCGGCGTCTCGTGCCGGCCTGCCAACCCCCGGCAAGTGCCATGCCCAGCCGGCCGGCGGCCGACCGGGGCCTCAGCCACCCCGGCGCAGCAGCGCCTCGCGGCGCCGTGCGTCCAGGCCTGGTGTGGCGCGCAGGTCGGTGTCCACCTGGCCGGACTCAAGGTCCCGCCCGGCCTGCTCGATCACGGGATCGGGCTCGGCCCGAGTGGCGCGCAGGCCTTCGTCGCGCTCGTGAGGCAATTCGAGTGCCTCGTGCCGCGGGCGGGGACCGGCGCCCGGCGTCAGCGGTGGTTGGCCGGTGTTGACGGACTGTCGCGGTGCGGCGCGGGGCACCGCCGCGCCACGGCGCGGTGAAGGGGGCTTGGGCATATCGGACCTCCTGCAAAGACACCGCAGCGGGCAAGCCGCGTGCCGTGTCGCCGGCGCAGGCGATGGGCACGGGGATTGCCAATCGCTGCGTGTCGGCGCCGCGTTGGCGACGGCTTCATCAACCCCAGGAGATCGACATGCCGAACCAGCAGAACCAGAACCCGAACCAGCAAAAACCCAGCGCGGGACAGAAGCAGCAGGAGGCGCAACAGAACCCGTCCCAGCAGCAGAACCAGAATCCCCAGAACCCGAGTCAGAACCGCAACCAGGCCGGCCAGCCGCGCCCGGACGACAGCCCCAGCCCGCGCAAGCAGGAGCAGCAGCGCGCCGAGGACGGCCCGCGCCACCAGCAAGGCGGTCAACAGGGTGGTCAGGGCGGTCAGCGCGGCGACCCGTCCCAGCAGCAGCGCTGACACCGGTTCGCGCCTCGCCGAAACGCCCCCGCCCGCCCGCGCGGGGTGTTTCTTCCACCCGCCCCAGTGCCCCTTGACGCCACTGGCGGCGGCACCGCCGCGCGATGCGCGCGCCCGCGCGCTCGGCCACGCCCCACCGGCGCGCCCACCGTCGCCAGGGCGCGACAATGGGCGCCTTCCGGTCCGCCATGGCTTCGCGCACCCCATCCTCTCCTTCCGCCAGCGCCCTCGAACGCCTGCTGGGCGAGGTGCGCCAGTGCCGGCTCTGCGCGGAGCGGCTGCCGCACCCGCCACGCCCCGTGCTGCAGCTGGGCGCCACGGCCCGCGTCCTGGTCGCGGGCCAGGCGCCGGGGCGGCGCGTGAACCTCAGCGGCATTCCCTTCGACGACGCGAGCGGCAAGCGCCTGCGCGACTGGATGGGCGTGGACACCCGCACCTTTTACGACCCAAGCGCCGTGGCCCTGTTGCCCATGGGCCTGTGCTACCCCGGCACCGGCCCGGGCGGTGACCTGCCGCCCCGCCCGGAATGCGCCCCGGCCTGGCGCGCCGCCTTGCTGGCTCAGCTCCCGCGGGTGGAACTGGTGCTGGCGGTCGGCCGCCACGCACAGGCCTGGCACCTGGGGCCGGCGGCCCGCGCCACGCTGACCGAGACGGTGCGCGCCTGGCGCGACGGCGGCCCGGGGCTGCTGCCCCTGCCCCACCCCAGCCCGCGCAACAACCGCTGGCTGCGCGACAACCCCTGGTTTGAAGACGAGGTGCTGCCGGCCCTGCGCGCGCGCGTGGCGGCCGCGCTGGCACGGCCGCCGACGGGGAACCCATGGCCCTGAAGCCCTTTCTGCTCAACGAATGGCGCCAGCTGGCGCGCGTGAACCGCAGCGACCGGCCCTGGGAAATGCCGGTGGCCGCCGCGCTCGCCAGTGGCCTGCCGATCTTCATCGGCGCAGCCTATGGTGAGCTGGGCCTGGGTCTGGCCGGCTCGCTGGGCGGTCTGGTCTTCCTGCACCTGCCCGCCACGCGGCTGGCGCACCGCATGGCCTGGCTGATGGCCTGCGCCTTCGGCATGGGCTGCAGCTACGCGCTGGGCCTGCTGGGGCACCTGGTCCCGCCGCTGGTGGTGCCCTTGCTCATGCTCATCACCGTGCTCGTCACCATGGTCTGCCGCTTCTACGCGGCGCCCCCGCCCGGCAGCCTGTTCTTCGTCATGGCCGCGGCGATCGGTGCCTACAGCCCCGTGCATGGGCGCGACGCCATCCTCCAGGTGGGGGCCGTGGCGCTGGGCACGGTGCTGGCCGTCGCCATCGCCTTCTTCTACAGCCTGCACATCGTGAGCCGGCACGGCGTGCCGGCGCCGAGCGCGCCCGCGCAGCCGGGCTTCGACCACGTGGTGGTGGACTCGGTGATGATCGGCGGCTTCGTCGGCCTGTCGCTGGTGGCGGCGCACGCCCTGCAGCTGGACCGGCCCTACTGGGTACCGGTGAGCTGCCTGGCCATCATCCAGGGCGCCTCGCTGCGCGCGGCCTGGACGCGGCAGGTGCAGCGCACCCTCGGCACCGCGCTCGGCCTGCTGGTGTTCCTCGGCATCGTCCAACTGCCACTGGGGCCATGGACCGTGGCCGCCGTGGTCACGGCGCTGACCCTGGTGATCGAGACCCTGGTGGTGCGCCACTACGGGCTGGCGGCCGTCTTCATCACGCCGCTGGCGCTGCTGCTGGCGGAAGCGGGACAGGGTTTCGTGGCGGCGCCGCAGCCGCTGATGCAGGCCCGACTGATGGACACGGTGGTCGGGTCCACGCTGGGCCTGGTGGGCGCGGCCTGCCTGCACAGCCCGCGCATCCGCGCGGCGGTTGGCGCCGGCTTGCGGCGGCTGCTGCCCGAGGGCCCGCCGCGCTGAGCCGCACCGCTCACTCCATCTGGTCGATCATCACCTGGCCGAAGCCTGAGCAGCTCACCTGCGAGGCGCCGTCCATGAGGCGGGCGAAGTCGTAGGTGACCTTCTTGGACAGGATGGCCTTTTCCATCGAGGCGATGAGCAGGTCGGCGGCTTCCTTCCAGCCCATGTGGCGCAGCATCATCTCGGCCGACAGGATCATGGAACCCGGGTTCACGTAGTCCTTGCCGGCGTACTTGGGCGCCGTGCCGTGCGTGGCCTCGAAGCAGGCCACGGAGTCGCTCATGTTCGCGCCGGGCGCGATGCCGATGCCGCCGACCTGCGCGGCCACCGCGTCGGAGATGTAGTCGCCGTTGAGGTTGAGCGTGGCGACCACCGCGTACTCGGCCGGGCGCAGCAGGATCTGCTGCAGGAAGGCATCGGCGATGACGTCCTTGACGACGATGTCGCGGCCGGTCTTCGGGTTCTGCAGGCGGCACCAGGGACCCCCGTCGATCGGCGTCGCGCCGAATTCGCGCTGGGCCAGCGCGTAGCCCCACTCGCGAAAGCCCCCTTCGGTGAACTTCATGATGTTGCCCTTGTGCACGAGCGTCACGCTGGGCTTGTCGTGGTCGATGGCGTACTGGATCGCCTGGCGCACCAGGCGCTCGGTGCCCTCGATGGACACCGGCTTGACGCCGATGGCCGAGCTCTCGGGAAAGCGGATCGTGGTCTCGCCCATCTCGTCCTGCAGGAAGCGGATGAGCTTTTGCGCCTTGTCCGAGCGGGCCTCGTATTCGATGCCGGCGTAGATGTCTTCCGAGTTCTCGCGAAAGATGACCATGTTGGTCTTCTCGGGCTCCTTCAGCGGCGAGGGCACGCCCTTGAAATAGCGCACCGGGCGCAGGCAGACGTACAGGTCCAGCTCCTGGCGCAGGGTCACGTTGAGCGAGCGGATGCCCCCGCCCACCGGCGTGGTCAGCGGGCCCTTGATGGAGACCACGCACTCCTTGAGCGCGGCCACGGTCTCCTCGGGCAGCCAGACCCCGGGGCCATAGACCTTCACCGCTTTGTCGCCCGCGTAGACCTCCATCCAGTGGATCTTGCGGCGCCCGCCATAGGCCCGGGCCACCGCTGCGTCGACCACCTTGAGCATCACTGGCGTGACGTCCACGCCGACGCCGTCGCCCTCGATGTACGGCACGATCGGCTCATCAGGCACTTGCAGCGACAGGTCGGCTCGGACGGTGATCTTCTGGCCTTGTGGCGGCACCTTGATGTGCTGGGTCATGTCGGGGAACGTTCCGGGTGGCGAATGAGAGAGGGGGACCGGAAATTCTAGACGCTGGCCTTTCGCCGGGCGCTCTGGCCCGCCCTGCCCCGATGGCAGACAATGCAAGCCCCTCGTCACCGCCCCCACACGCCGCATGAAAGCCCTGTTCACCCGACTGCTTGGCCTGTGCCTGCTGGCCTCGGGCCCGGCCTGGTCCCAGGACGGCCCGCAGCTCAACCTGCCCCGCATCAGCCTGTCGGCCAACATGCACCTCATCCACGCGCAGGTGGCCGCCACGCCGCAGGCGCGCACCATCGGCCTCATGTTCCGCCGGGAGATGCCGGCCAACGAAGGCATGCTCTTCGTGTTCGAGCAGGCCGCCACCCAGTGCTTCTGGATGAAGAACACCCTGCTGCCGCTGACCGCGGCCTTCGTGGACGACGACGGCACCATCGTCAACCTGGCGGACATGCAGCCGCAGAGCCTAGACTCGCACTGCTCGGACAAGCCGGTGCGCTACGTGCTGGAGATGCACCAGGGCTGGTTCAAGAAGCGCGGCATCCAGGCCGGTGCGCGCTTGAGCGGACAGGCCTTCGGCAAATAAAAAGGCCGCCGGATCCGGCGGCCTTTTCCTTCGGGCCCCTGGCGGCGGGCGGCCCGCCCGGGCTCAGGCCTTCATCGAGGCCAGCACCTTGTTGAAGGTGGCGCTGGGCCGCATCACGGTCTCCAGCTTTTTGAAGTCGGGCTTGTAGTAGCCGCCAATGTCGACCGGCTTGCCCTGCACCTCGGCCAGTTCCTTGACGATGGCCTGCTCGTTGTCCGCCAGGGCCTTGGCCAGGGGGGCGAACTTCTCCGCCATTTCCTTGTCCTCGGTCTGCGCGGCCAGTTCCTTGGCCCAGTACATCGCCAGGTAGAACTGGCTGCCGCGGTTGTCGAGCTGGCCGGTCTTGGGGCTGGGGTTCTTGTTGTTGTCCAGCAGCTGGCCGGTGGCCGCATCCAGGGTCTTGGCCAGCAGCTTGGCGCGGGCGTTGTTGTTCTTGATGCCGAGATCCTCGAAGCTCACCGCCAGGGCCAGGAACTCGCCCAGCGAATCCCAGCGCAGGTGGTTCTCTTCCACCAGCTGCTGCACGTGCTTGGGCGCCGAGCCGCCGGCGCCCGTCTCGTACATGCCGCCGCCGGCCATCAGCGGCACGATGGACAGCATCTTGGCGCTGGTGCCCAGCTCCATGATGGGGAACAGGTCGGTCAGGTAGTCGCGCAGGATGTTGCCGGTGGCGCTGATCGTGTCCAGGCCGCGGATGACGCGCTCCAGCGTGTAGCGCATGGCGCGCACCTGGCTCATGATCTGGATGTCCAGGCCGGCCGTGTTGTGCTCGTGCAGGTACATCTTGACCTTGGTGATCAGCTGCGCCTCGTGCGGGCGGTACTGGTCGAGCCAGAACACCACGGGCATACCGGAATTGCGGGCGCGGTTCACGGCCAGCTTGACCCAGTCGCGGATGGCGGCGTCCTTCACCTGGCACATGCGCCAGATGTCGCCCTGCTCCACGTTCTGGCTCATCAGCACCTCGCCGGTGGCCAGGTCGGTGATGTTGGCCACGCCGTCCTCGGGGATCTCGAAGGTCTTGTCGTGCGAGCCGTATTCCTCGGCCTGCTGCGCCATGAGGCCCACGTTGGGCACGGTGCCCATGGTCTTGGGATCGAAGGCGCCGTGCCACTTGCAGAAGTTGATCATCTCCTGGTAGATGCGGGCGAAGGTGCTCTCCGGCATCACGGCCTTGACTTCCTTCAGGCGGCCGTCGGCACCGTACATCTTGCCGCCGGCGCGGATCATCGCGGGCATGGAGGCGTCCACGATCACGTCGTTGGGCGAATGGAAGTTGGTGATGCCCTTGGCCGAGTCCACCATGGCCAGTTCGGGGCGGTGCTCCTGGCAGGCGTGCAGGTCGCGCTTGATCTCATCCTGCTTGCTCTGCGGCAGCGTGGCGATCTTGTTGTACAGATCGACCATGCCGTTGTTGACGTTGATGCCCAGCTCGTCGAACAGCTTGCCGTGCTTCTCGAAAGCTTCCTTGTAGAAGATCTTCACGCAGTGGCCGAACACGATCGGATGCGAGACCTTCATCATGGTCGCCTTCACGTGCAGCGAGAACATCACGCCGGTCTTGTGCGCGTCCTCGATCTGCTGCTCATAAAAGGCCAACAGGGCCTTCTTGCTCATGAACATGGAGTCGATGACCTCGCGGTCCTGCAGCGAGACCTTGGGCTTGAGCACGACGGTCTTGCCGCTCTTGGTGATCAGCTCCATCTTGACGTCGCGCGCCTTGTCCAGCGTCATGGACTTCTCGCCGTGGTAGAAGTCGCCGTGGTGCATGTGGGACACATGCGAGCGCGAGGCCTGGCTCCACTCCGCCATGCTGTGCGGGTTCTTGCGGGCGTATTCCTTCACCGCCTTGGGCGCGCGGCGGTCCGAGTTGCCCTCGCGCAGCACGGGGTTCACGGCGCTGCCGGTGCACTTGTTGTAGCGCGCGCGGATGTCCTTCTCTTCGTCCGTCTTCGGGTTCTCGGGGAAGTCGGGGATCTTGTAGCCCTTGTCCTGCAGCTCCTTGATGGCGGCCTTGAGTTGGGCCACCGAGGCGCTGATGTTGGGCAGCTTGATGATGTTGGCCTCGGGCTTGAGGGTGAGCTTGCCCAGCGCGCTGAGGTTGTCGGGCACGCGCTGCTCTTCGGTCAGCAGCTCGGGGAACTGGCCCAGGATGCGGCCGGCCACCGAGATGTCGCTGGTCTCGACGTTGATGCCCGCCGGCGCCGCGAAGGTGCGGATGATGGGCAGGAACGCACTGGTGGCCAGCAGGGGCGCCTCGTCCGTCAGGGTGTAGATGATGGTGGGTTGCTGGCTGCTCATGGCTTATCTCCGGAGGTTGTTGGGTGCGGCGCTGGCCGACCGGCAGGCGGACAGGTCGCGCGGATACGGTGATCCGTATCCCGTGATTGTGCTTTCAGCGCAAGCGCCAAACCTTTGATTTTGGGATCGAACTCCCACAATACAAAACAGGCACGAAGAAATTTGCACGCGCCGGGCGGGCCGGGCAGCAAAAAGGGCCCGAAGGTCGCCCCTCGAGCCCTTGTGCCTGGCGCATGCCGATCAGGCGAAGTTCTTCTCGGCGAAGGACCAGTTCACCAGCTTGTCGAGGAAGGTCTCGACGAACTTGGGACGCGCGTTGCGGTAGTCGATGTAGTAGGCGTGCTCCCACACGTCCACGGTCAGCAGGGCCTTGTCGGCGGTGGTCAGCGGCGTGCCGGCGGCACCGGTGTTGACGATGTCCACGCTGCCGTCGGCCTTCTTCACCAGCCAGGTCCAGCCCGAGCCGAAGTTGCCCACGGCGCTCTTGGTGAAGGCTTCCTTGAAGGCGGCGTAGCTGCCCCACTTGGCCTTGATGGCATCGGCCAGCGCGCCCGAAGGCTCGCCGCCGCCGTTGGGCTTCATGCAGTTCCAGAAGAAGGTGTGGTTCCAGATCTGGGCGGCGTTGTTGTAGATGCCGCCGCTGGACTTCTTGACGATGGACTCGAGGTCCATGCTCTCGAACTCGGTGCCCTTTTGCAGGTTGTTGAGGTTCACCACATAGGCGTTGTGGTGCTTGCCGTGGTGGTACTCCAGCGTCTCGCGGCTGTAGTTCGGGGCCAGGTCGTCCAGGCCATAGGGCAGCGGGGGCAGGGTGTGTTCCATGTGCGTCCTCTTTTTGATGGGTTGTGGGTGGGGTCGGGGCGGATTGTAGGCAGCGCCGGTGACGGCATCGCCCGCGGGGTTATGCGCGGCCTATGCGCCAGGCCCGCGCACGCGCAGCGGCAGCACGCCGTCGGCCAGCGTGGCCTGCACCTCGGTCCCCGGCAAAGCCTGTGCCACGCGGGTGATGGCCTGGCCTTGCGGATCGGTGAGATAGGCGTAGCCGCGCTGCAGCACCAGGCGCGGATCGAGCAGGGCCAGCGAGTCCTCGGCACGCCGCAGGCGCTGCGCGCGCGCGTCCAGGCCGCGCTTGAGGGCGGGCGGCAGGCGGGCCTGCAGTTCGTCGAGCCGCCAATGCTGGCGCTGCACCGCGAGCGCCATGCCCTTGTGCAGCCGCCCCTGCCAGCGCGCCAGCTGCTCGCCCGCCTGCGCCAGGCGCGCCGAAGGCCGGCCCAGGTGGGCCGCGAGCCGGTCGAGCCGCTGCGCGCGACCATCGAGCGCGTCCTGCACGCCCTGGCGCAGCAGGCCCTGCAGGCGCTCCAGTTCGAGCTCGCGCTGGCGCCGGTCGGGCGCGCAGAGCTCGGCCGCCGCGGTGGGCGTGGGCGCGCGCAGGTCGGCGGCGAAGTCGGCCAGGCTGAAATCGGTCTCGTGCCCCACGCCCACCACCACGGGCACGGGCGAGGCCGCCACCGCGCGCACCACGGCCGCGTCGTTGAACGCCCAGAGGTCTTCGAGCGAGCCGCCGCCGCGCACCAGCAGCAGCACGTCGCAGGCGCCGCGCGGGCCTTGGTGCGCCGCCGCCGCGGCCAGCGCGGCCACCAGCTCGGCCGGGGCCTGCGCCCCCTGCACCGAGGCGGGAAACACCGTCACCGGGATGTGCGGCACGCGCCGGCGCAAGGCGGTGGCCACGTCGCGCAGGGCGGCCGCGCCCAGCGAGGTGACCACGCCAATGTGCCGCGGCTGGGTGGGCAGCGACCGCTTGCGTTCGGCGTCGAACAGGCCCTCGGCCTGCAGCGCGGCCTTCAGCTGCAGGAACTGCTCGTACAGGCTGCCCTGCCCGGCCAGGCGCAGGCTCTCCACAATCAGCTGCAGGTCGCCGCGCGGGCCGTAGACGTCCAGCCGGCCCTGCACCTGCACGCGCTGGCCGTCGCGCACGGGGAAGCCCACCTGTTCGGCCGCACGGCGGAACATGGCGCAGCGCAGCTGGCCAGCGTCGTCCTTGAGCGAGAAGTAGCAATGCCCGCTGGCCGCGCGCGAGAAGCCCGAAATCTCCCCCTGGACCGCGACGGGATTGAAGCGCGAAGCCAAGGCGTCCGCCACCGCTCGTACCAGCGCGCCAACCGCCCAGAAACGCGCGCCGCCTGGGCCGTCGGCCATGCGCAGTGGCTTCATTGCTGGCTCGAAAGGGTCAAACGTGTCCACAAGCCGCACCAATACTGGGGTTGATGTCGCCAAAGCCCGACAGACCAAGGCTTGGCGCGCAGTGCCTTGATTCCAAAGCACTTTGTACTGCCCAAATTTTCATCAATCTGTCGAAAAGCGCGCAAACGCTGGGGTTGTGGGGCTTGTCCGCCGGGTTCTTCACAAAGATGTCCACAGGCGGTGTGGACTTCAGGGGGCGCGTCCGGCCGTCACGGCAGAGGGCGCGCGCATCGTTCGATGGAAGGCAAGCGCGCGGAGGGCTGGGCCATAATCCGGCGCTGTTGCCCGGCGCCGCCAGCGCGCCCTAGACCGGAGCCCTGAGTTGTTGTCCATCATACAAGCGGCCGGATGGCCGATCTGGCCCCTGATCGTGTGTTCCGTGCTCGGTCTGGCCCTCGTCATCGAGCGCTTCGTGAGCCTCAAGGCCAGCCGCATCGTGCCCCCCAAGCTGCTCGACGAAGCCATCATGGTCTCGCGCAACGGCATCCCCGGCCCCGACGTGGTGACCCAGCTCGAACAGAACTCGGTGCTCGGCGCGGTGCTGGCCACGGGCTTTCGCACCTTCAATGCCAACCCCAAGGCCACGGCCGAGGACCTGCGCGCCAACCTGGAAGGCGCGGGCCGCCACGCCGCCGCGAAACTGCAACGCTACCTGGGCGCGCTGGCCACCATCGCCTCGGCCGCGCCGCTGCTGGGGCTGCTGGGCACGGTCATCGGCATGATCGAGATCTTCGGCTCGCAGGCCGGCGACGGCATGGGCATCTCGGCCGGCGGCGGCAACCCGGCGCAGCTCGCGCACGGCATCTCCATCGCGCTCTACAACACCGCCTTCGGCCTGATCATCGCGATCCCGGCGCTGATCTTCTGGCGCTACTTCCGCGCCCGCGTGGACGAGTACCTCCTGGCGATGGAGGTGTCCACCGAGCGTTTCGCCCGCCACCTGCTCAGCGTGCGCAAGCCATGAACTTCCGCCCGCGCGGTCACCGCGACGAACCCGAGATCAACCTGATCCCGTTCATCGACATCCTGCTGGTCGTCGTCATCTTCCTGGTGCTCACGACGACCTACAGCAAGTTCACCGAGCTCAAGGTGAACCTGCCGGTGGCGGACGCCGAGGCCCCCAAGCAGAACCCCAAGGAGGTGCTGGTGACCGTGGGCGCCGACGGCCGCTACGCAGTCAACCGCACGGTGCTCGAAGGCACCAGTGTCGAACTCATCGCCAGCGCCCTGCAGTCCAGCGTGGAAGACGGGCGCGACACCGTGGTGGTGATCAGCGCCGACGCCGCCGCCGCCCACCAGTCGGTGATCAACGTGATGGACGCCGCCCGCCGCGCGGGCCTTGTGCAGATCACTTTCGCCACGCAGCAGAGCGCCAGCGCCGCGCCGGCGCGCAAGCGCCCCTGACAAGCCCATGACGGTCCGGGCCCGCCTCGAGGCCTGCTGGCGGGCGCTGAGCCTGCGCCGAGGGCCGGCCGCGCGCGCGCTGCTGCCGCTGGCCTGGCTCTATGGCGGGCTGCTGGCCTGGCGCCGATCGGCGTACCGGTCGGGGCGCCACCAGCCCGCGCGCCTGCCGGTGCCGGTGATCGTGGTCGGCAACGTGATCGTCGGCGGCGCCGGCAAAACCCCCACCACCATCGCCCTGGTCGAGCACCTGCAGCGGCGCGGCTGGCGGCCGGGGGTGGTCTCGCGCGGACACGGCCGCGCGGGCGCAGCGCCCCAGGCCGTGCCCGCCGACGCCGACGCCGCACTCAGCGGCGACGAGCCCCTGCTGATTCGCCGTGCGACCGGCGCGCCGGTGTGGGTGGCCCGCGCGCGCGCCGAGGCCGCGCAGGCCCTGCTGCGCACCCACCCCGAGGTGAATCTGATCGTCTGCGACGACGGCCTGCAGCACTGGCCCCTGGGCAGCGACCTGCGCGTGGCGGTGTTCGACGACCGCGGACTGGGCAATGGCTGGCTGCTGCCCGCCGGCCTGCTGCGCGAGCCTTGGCCGTCCACCGATGCCCCGCGCGCGCCTCAGCTGGTGCTTCAGCAGGCACGCGATGGCGGCCCACCCCCCGCGCCACTGGCCGGCGGCCTGCCGGCCTTTGGCGCGCGGCGCTCGCTCGCGCCGCGCGCCGTGAACGCGCGCGGCGACAGGCTGGCGCTGGAGTCCCTGCGGGGCCAGGCGCTCACCGCCGTGGCCGGGATCGCGCGGCCCGAAGCCTTCTTCGACATGCTGCGCGCGCGCGGCCTGCGGTTGTCCGCCACCCTCGCGCTGGCGGACCACGCCGGCGCCGCCAGCCTCGAGCAGGCCCTGCGCGGCGCGCCGGGCCCGGTGCTGTGCACCGAGAAAGACCTGGTGAAGCTGTCCACCAGCGCACGCCCCGACCTCTGGGCCGTGCCACTGGTGCTCGACATCGACCCGGCCTTCTTCGCGGCCGTGGACGAACGGCTCGGCCCGCCGCCGGCCTGAGCGCCCCCCGGCGCGCCTATCATCACCGGATGGATTCCAAACTCCTCGAACTGCTGGTCTGCCCGGTCACCAAGGGCCCGCTCGTGCTCAACCGCGAGCGCCAGGAACTGCTCTCGCGCAGCGCCCGGCTGGCCTACCCGATCCGCGACGGCATCCCCATCCTGCTGGAGCACGAGGCGCGGCCCCTGAGCGAAGAGGAGGCCGCCCGCCCGCCCAAGCCCGCCGCGCCGCAGGACTGAGCGTGGCCCAGGGCTTCACCGTGCTGATCCCGGCGCGCCTGGCGTCCAGCCGCCTGCCGGACAAACCCCTCGCCGACATCGGCGGGCTGCCCATGGTGGTGCGCGTGGCGCGCCGCGCGGCCCTGAGTGGCGCCACGCGCTGCGTGGTGGCGGCCGACGATTCGCGCATCCTGGCCGCCTGCGCGCAGCACGGCGTCGCCGCGCTGGCCACGCGCGCCGACCACCCCAGCGGCAGCGACCGCCTCGCCGAGGCCTGCGCGGCGCTGGGGCTGGCCGACGACGAGGTGGTGGTCAATGTGCAGGGCGACGAACCCCTGATCGAGCCCGCATTGATCGATGCCGTGGCCGCCGAACTGCAGGCGCGCACCGACTGCGCCATGAGCACGGCCGCGCACGCCATCGAGCGGCGCGCCGATTGGCTGGACCCGAACGTGGTGAAGGTGGTGACCGACGCGCGCGGCACCGCCCAGTACTTCAGCCGTGCGCCCATTCCTTGGTGGCGCGACGGCATGGCCGGGGACGACCTGCCTTCGCCCGCGCCGCTGCGCCACGTCGGCATCTACGCCTACCGGGCCGCTTTCCTGCGGCGCTTCCCCACCCTGCCCGCGGCGCCCACGGAACGTCTGGAGTCGCTCGAGCAGCTGCGCGCGCTGTGGCATGGCGAGCGCATCGCGGTGCACCTCACGGCGCACGCGCCCGGCCCCGGCGTCGACACCCCGCAAGACCTGGCCCGCGTGCGCGCCTTGATCGGCGCGGCCTGAGCCCCGCACCGGCCTGGTGCGCGGCAAGGGCTTGTCAAGGGTCGCGTGCTATCCTCCGTCGGTTACCCCGGCGGCACGCCCTGGGGCCGCCGCGCGAGGGGGCAGCGGCGACGCGGTTGAAACTCTGACAAAAGGAAAGCGATGAGATTGATTCTGTTGGGCCCACCGGGGGCGGGCAAAGGGACGCAGGCCGCGTTTATCTGCGAGAAGTACCGCATTCCGCAAATCTCCACCGGCGACATGCTGCGCGCCGCCGTCAAGGCCGGCACGCCGCTGGGCCTGCAGGCCAAGGCCGTGATGGAAGCCGGCGCCCTGGTGAGCGACGACCTCATCATCAATCTCGTCAAGGAGCGCATCGCCCAGCCCGACTGCGCCAACGGTTTTCTCTTCGACGGCTTTCCGCGCACGATTCCGCAGGCCGACGCCATGAAGGCGGCGGGCGTCAAGCTCGACTATGTGCTCGAGATCGACGTGCCCTTCGACGCCATCATCGAGCGCATGAGCGGGCGCCGCTCGCACCCCGCATCGGGCCGCACCTACCACGTCAAGTTCAACCCGCCCAAGGTGGACGGCAAAGACGACGTGACCGGCGAGCCGCTGATCCAGCGCGACGACGACAAGGAAGACACCGTCAAGAAGCGCCTGGAGGTCTACAGCGCGCAGACGCGCCCGCTGGTGGACTACTACAGCCAGTGGGCCAAGGCCGAACCGGCGGCCGCGCCCAAGTACCGCGCCATCAGCGGCCTGGGCAGCGTGGACGAGATCACCGCGCGCGCCCTGCAGGCGCTCGGTTCCTGAGCGCCCCCCCGCCTGAGCCCCAGCACAATGCCCCGCAACCGCGGGGCATTTTTCTTGGTCGGCGCAGCCGCGCGATCGGCGACGGCCAAGGCACGGGCCAGAAGGCCATCAAGTTGCGCCAGCATGGACCGATGACAAACCAATGGGCCAGCAACACGCGTTCATTCCCCACCGGCGCTCGCGCCTGTCCCTGGCGGCCATGGCCCTGGTGTGGGCAACGCTGGGCACCCGCGTGGCGGTCGCGCAGTCCGTCACCGGCGTGGGCGACGTGAACCCGGGCCCCTTGCCGGTCCCGTCGCCGCACTGGGTCGAGGCCGGCGAGATCTACGTCGGCGACACCGGCGTCGGCACCCTGACCATCGAAGACGGCGGCACGGCCAGCAGCGGGAACGGCGCGCTGGGCTACACCGGGGGCACGGGCACGGTGATCGTCACGGGCAGCGACGGCAGCGGCAACGTGTCGAGCTGGACCATGCCGGGCGATCTGGCCGTCGGGGCGGGCGGCACGGCGTCGCTCTCGATCCTCAACGGCGGTCTGGTCAGCAACGCGCACGGCAACATCGCCTTTGGCGGCGGCACGGCCTCGGCCACCGTCTCGGGCGTGGATGCCCATGGCAACGCCTCCACCTGGATCAACACCAGCACGCTCACCGTGGGCAATGCCGGCGTGGGCTCGCTGCTCATCGAAAACGGAGGCCTGGTGCGCAGCGTCCAGGGCGCCATCGGTGGCACCACCGGCGTGGGCCCGGGCGTCTCCAGCGGCACGGTCACCGTCTCCGGCAGCGACGGCAACGGCCGGGTCTCGACCTGGAGCCTTGGCGACAACCTCTACGTGGGTTTTTCGGACCCGGGTGATCTCACCGTTGAAGCGGGTGGCGCGGTCAGCGGCCACACCGTCTACATCGGCTACGAAGCGGGCGGCAACGGCCTGGTCACGGTCACGGGCCGCGACGCCATCAGCGCCCGCGCGTCCAGCCTGGACTTTTCGGCGCAGTTGAACGTGGGCTACGAGGGCATCGGCGAATTGACCATCGAGGACCGCGGCACGGTGCTGGCGCCGCGCACCCAGATCGCCGTCCAGGCCGGCTCCAGCGGCACGCTGAGCCTGCTCGGCGACGCGAGCGGGCGCGGCGTGCTCGAAACGAACGTGGTGATCCGGGGCAGTGGCACCGCCACGCTCAACCTCAACGGCGGCATCCTGCGCGCGACCCTGAACGAGGCCGATTTTCTGCAAGGTTTCGCCACGCTGTCGGGTGGCGCCGAGGGCGTGTGGATCGACACGAACAACCACGCCGTCGGCGTCGGCACGGCCTTCACCGGCGCGGCGGACTTCAACAAGCTGGGCCTGGGCACGCTGACGCTGGGCGGCCTGAGCACCTACACGGGTGCCACCCGCGTGGCGGGCGGCACCTTGCGTGCCAGCGCCGCCGGCGCCTTCAGCGCCCACTCCGCGCACACCGTGGCGGCCGGCGCCACGCTCGACACGGCGGGCCTGGACCAGGCGGTGGCCAGCCTGGACAACGCGGGCACGGTCTCGCTGCTGGGCGCCGTCCCCGGCAGCCGGCTGACCGTCAACGGCGCCTATGTCGGCCAGAACGGCACGCTGAGGATGGGCACCGCGCTGGGCCACAGCGGCAGCCTCAGCGACCGGCTGGTGCTCGATGGCGCCGGCGCCAGCGCCAGCGGCACCACCACCTTGCACATCACCAACCTGGGCGGCCTGGGCGCGCTGACCACGGGCGACGGCATCGAAGTCATCAGCGCGCTCAACGGCGCCACCACCACCGCCCAGACCACCAGGGACGCGTTCCGCCTGGCCGGCGAGCACGTCGACGCCGGCGCCTACGAGTACCGCCTGTACGCGGCCGACGCCAACGGCGCCGGGGAAAGTTGGTTTCTGCGGTCCAGCGCGGTCGCGGGGGCCGCCACGCCCGCCTACCGCGTGGAGGTACCACTGTTCGCCGCGCTGCCTGAGCAGCTGCGCCTGGGCAATGCCGTGATGGTGGGCAACCTGCACCTGCGCGTCGGCGATGGCGCCACCGCCGAACGGCAGACCTGGGCGCGGATCATCAGCGCCGAACGCCGCGTGAGCCAGCGCGGCGACGTGAGCCCGCGCAGCCGGGGCCGGCTCCACGGTCTGCAGGCCGGCATCGACCTGTGGGCCCGGCCGGGCTGGCGCGCGGGCCTGTACGTGGGTCAGCTCGACGGCGACATGCGGCTGCGGGGCCTGGCTGGCGGCATCGCGGAACAGGCGCTGGGCAGCAATGCGCTGCGCAGCCAGTACCTGGGCGTCTATGCGACCTACCGGCGTGCCAACGGCTTCTACCTGGACACGGTGCTGCAGGGCGCCCGCCACCGCTACAGCGTGTCGCCGCTGACCGCGCCGGCCAGCCATGGCAAGGGCGACAGCCTCCTGGCCTCGGTGGAAGTCGGGCGGGGCTACCCACTCGCGGCGGGCTGGGAACTGGAGCCGCAGCTGCAACTGGTGCACCAGCGCATGGCGCTCGACGGCGTGAGCATCGCCGGCGCCGACGTGCAGCAACAGCCCCATGGCAGCTGGGCGGCCCGGCTGGGTCTGCGGGTCAAGGGCGAGGTGTCGACCGCCGCGGGCGTGCTGCGACCGTACGGTCGCGTGAACCTGTACCGCAGCAGCCCAGGCAGGGATGTGGCGCGCTTCATCGGACCCGCCGGCTCCGCGGACGTGGCCACGGGCACGGGCGGCGCCAGCGCCGAACTGGCCGCTGGCGCCACGCTGGCCTTGTCCACCGGCATCAGCCTCTATGGGGAAGTGGGCAGCGCCTGGTCCCTGGGCGGCGCGGCGCGGCACCGGGGTGGGCTCAACGGCAGCCTGGGACTGCGGGTGGACTGGTAAGCCCGAACCGGGTTTTTCTCCACCGGCCAACGGCCTGGGGCCATTGACGCGCAATGGCCGGCCGGGCCACGATCCGCGCCTCGCCCCGGCCGCCTCGGGGCCCAACGGGCAGGGAGCCTCATGAAAGCGATCCGTCCATTCGGCCTGCGGCGCGGTCTGCGCAAGCTCGGACCCGGCCTGATCACCGGTGCCGCCGACGACGATCCCAGCGGCATCGCCACCTACTCCCAAGCCGGCGCGCAGTTCGGCTTCTCCATGCTGTGGACGGTGGTCTTCACCCTGCCGCTCATGATCGCGATCCAGATCGTCAGCGCGCGCATCGGACACGTCACGCGGCGGGGCCTGGCCGCCAACATCCGGGCGGGTTTTCCGCGCTGGGTGCTGCTGGCCGTGGTCGGCCTGCTGCTGGTGGCCAACACGCTCAACCTGGCCGCGGACATCGCGGCCATGGCGGAGGCGCTGCGCCTGCTGGTGGGCGGGTCGGCCCACGTGTACGCGGTGACGTTCGGCCTGCTCTGCCTGGTGCTGCAGGTCTTCCTGCCCTACCAGACCTACGTGCGCTGGCTGAAGTGGCTGACGCTGGCGCTGCTGTCCTATGTGGCCGTGGTGTTCACGGTGCACCTGGACTGGTGGACCGTGGCCCGGCAGATCGTGCGCCCGCCTCTCGCCCTCGGCCACGACGTGCTCCTGATGGTGGTCGCGGTGTTCGGCACCACCATCAGTCCCTACCTCTTCTTCTGGCAGGCGGCGCAGGAAATGGAAGACGCCAGCGGCCAGCCGCCCCAGACCCGACAGGACGTGCGCCGCCACCTTCGGCGCATCAAGATCGACACCAGCATCGGCATGGTGTTCTCCAACCTGATCGCCTTCTTCATCATCCTGAGCACGGCGGCCACGCTGCACGCCGCGGGCATCACCGACGTCCAGACCTCGGCCCAGGCGGCGGAGGCCCTGCGGCCCGTGGCCGGGCCATTCACCTTCATGCTGTTCAGCCTGGGGATCATCGGCACCGGACTGCTGGCGGTGCCGGTGCTCGCGGGCTCCGCCGGCTACGCCGTGGCCGAGGCGGCGGGCTGGTCGGGCAGCCTGAGCGCACGCCTGGACAAGGGGGAAGGCCGCGGCTTCTATGGCGTGATCGCCACCGCCACCGTGGGCGGCGTGCTGCTGTGCTTCACGTCGATGGACCCCGTCCGGGCGCTGTTCTGGTCGGCGGTGATCAACGGCGTGATCGCCGTGCCCATCATGGCCGTGATGATGCTGCTGGCCGCCCAGCCCTCGACGATGGGCCCGCACGTCATCGGCCCGCGGCTGCGCGTGCTCGGCTGGATCGCCACGGTCGCCATGGCGCTGACCGTGGGCGCCATGCTGGCCACGCTGTGAGCCGCGCCGGCGCGGCTCAGACCGGGCTGGAGCGCAAGCCGTAGGCCTTGTCGCTGACGAACAGGTACTCCACGCGCAGCACCGGCTCGCCGCGCTCGCCCTCGAAGGCGAAGCCCACCATGGCCATGCTGTCGCCCACCTTCAGCTCGGGTACCTGCCACTGGTTCAGGCGAAAAATGGGCGCGAGTTCGATCTGCCAGCGCCGGTCCCGCCGGCGCGGCACCGTGGCGCGCGCCAGCAGCGCGGCACCGTCCACGCCGGCCGACTGCGCCGGCAGCGACCGGCTCGCCAGACCCGCGGGCACGGCCAGGTTCTCGGGCACTTCCAGCACCAGTTCGGCGTGCGGGTTGCGCCACGCCACCTGCACGGCCTTGCCCTCCAGGTAGAGGGGGCGGCTCTGGTCGAAGCTGCTCCAGCCATGGTGCGCGCGCGCGGCACCGGCCACGCCCCCCAGCGCCAGGGCGCCGGCCTGCAACAGGGTTCGTCTGTCCATCGTCCTGCACTCCTTCAGACGTAGCCGATCCAGCGGCCACAGGTAAGCACCGTCAGCCACAGCAGCGTGGACACGCCCAGCAGGGCGCGCGCCGTGCCATCCAGGCGCTGCAGCGAGCGGCGGCCATGGAACCAGCCCGCGTTGCACGCCGCCAGCGCGATCAGCGCCATCTTGGCTGTGAACACCCGGTTGCCCAACAGTTCCGACGGCATGGTGGCGAACATGGTCAGGCCACTGGCCGCCGCCAGACCGAATCCCAGCACGGCCAGCCCGAGGCTCAAGCGCGCCAGTGGCTGCACCGGCAGTGCCGCGCCCAGGCCCCACACGCGCGCCTCCAGCAGCAGCAGATTGCCCAGCAGCAAGGCGACGCCCACGAGGTGCGCCACCTCCAGCATGGGGTAGGCCCAGGGATGGGCGCCCAGCGCGGCGAAGGCGTCCACCCTCAGGCGTCCAGCAACTCGAGCGCCAGCGCCCAGCGCGCCTTGGGCGGCGACAGGCCGTCGATGTCGGCGAAGGGCTGCTGGGGGTACGGCACCGGCGGCGCGCCGTTGCGGTTGGCGATGACCACGCGCACGCCGCCCGCCTCGGCCTCGCGCAGCGCGGCCTCGAGTTCGGCGTGCAGCGACGCATTGCCCGTGCCCGACACCACGATGCCCTGCACCCGCGCCGCGGGCGGCGCGGCCAGCAGTGCGTGCACCGGCCAGGCCGCCGCGTCGGCGTGGCTGCTCAGCCAGGCCACGCGCGGCATCGCGGTCGCACGCAGGAAGGCCTGCAGCCGCGCCGCGTGGCGCGCCGCCGCGGGCCAATCGCGAAAGCGCCGCACGCGCCCCTCCTCCACCAGCGCGATCACGCCGGCGTCGCCGGAATCGAAAGGGTCGGTGCGGTACGGGTGCTGCTTGGCCACTTCAAGAGGGCCGTGCACCCGCCCCGCGCACACCACCAGCACGCCGCGCGCGCCCGGCTCGGTGGCCACGGCCACGGCATCGCTGAGGTTCTGCGGGCCGTCGGGCGACACCGCCGTGGCCGGGCGCATGGCGCAGGTCAACACCAGGGGCTTGGCCGGCGCCAGCAGCGTCTGCAGCAGGTACGCGGTCTCCTCGATGGTGTCGGTGCCGTGCGTGACCACCAGCCCTTGCACGGCGGGGTCGGCCAGGTGCCGGCCCGCCCGCCCCACCAGCCGCTGCAGATCGGCCAGGCGCATGTCCTTGCTGTTGATCTGCGCCACCTGTTCGAAGGCCATGTCCCGCCCGCGCAGCGCGGGCAGGCCGGCCGCCAGGTCCTCGACCGGCACCGCCCCCGCGTCGTAGCCCACGTTGTCGCCCGCGCGCTCGGCCCGGCCGGCGATGGTCCCGCCCATGCCCAGCACGACGATCCGCGTGGCCTTTGTGCCCTCACCCACTTGCCTTCTCCAAATAACTGGTTAAAAATACAGATACTGGATGCCCAGACAGTGCCCAGTTCCGGCCCACCAGCCCTTGATGCGAGGTTCCATGCTCGACACCCAAGCCGCTCCCAAGCTCACCGCCCGCCAGCAGCAGATCCTGGCGCTGATCCAGACCGCCATCGCGCGCACCGGGGCACCGCCCACGCGCGCCGAAATCGCGGCCGAACTGGGCTTCAAGTCGGCCAACGCGGCCGAAGAGCACCTGCAGGCCCTGGCGCGCAAGGGCGTCATCGAACTGGTCAGCGGCACCTCGCGCGGCATCCGCCTGCGCCGGGCCGACCTGCAGAGTATCCATGCGGCCCGCGACAGCCAGCTCTCCCTGCCGCTGCCCGGTCTGGCGCAGCTGGTGCTGCCCCTCATCGGCCGCGTCGCGGCGGGCTCGCCCATCCTCGCGCAGGAGCACGTCGACCAGACCTACAGCGTCGAGCCCAGCCTGTTCCAGCGCACCCCCGACTACCTGCTGCGCGTGCGCGGCATGTCCATGCGCGACGCCGGCATCCTTGACGGCGACCTGCTCGCCGTGGCCTCCACGCGCGAGGCGCGCAACGGCCAGATCGTGGTGGCCCGCCTGGGCGACGACGTCACCGTCAAGCGCTACATGCGCCTGCGCGACCACATCGAACTGCACGCCGAAAACCCCGACTACCCCACCATCGTGGTCGAACCCGGTGAACCCTTCGAAATCGAGGGCTTGGCCGTGGGCCTGATCCGCAACAACTTCCAGAACTGACCCGAGGGGTCGGCGCCGCCACTGCGGGTGGCGGGCGTTGCCTGAAGCGGCCACCGGCCGCTCACGCAACCCCGCAGCGACGGCATTCCAGATCAATCCTGCCTGTGTTCAACCCCTTGACGAGGTGTTTCACATGGGACTGTTCTTCCACTCCTTTGCATCGAACAGCTGGCGCAAGCCCCTGCAACTGATCGACTGCTGGTTGCCCGAGCCGCACACGCGCGCGACCCCCAGGCCCACGCCGCCCGCCACCCCCGCCGTGCGCCGCTTTGCGCGCGCGGGCTGGCTGGGCCGCTCGGCGGCCAACGCCTCGCACGCACACGACGGCCGCGTCGCGCTCGCGGGCCGCATCGACGAGGTCTGCCGTGAGCTGGACCGCCTCGCGGCGCTCGACGGCGCCGCGCCCGCCACGCTGCAACGCCGGGTGGCCTGAGCGCGCCGCTGCCCGGTCACCACAAAGGGGCCGGGCACAATAGGCGGCATGAACATCGTGATCCTCGACGACTATCAGGACGCCGTGCGCAAGCTGCATTGCGCCGAGAAGCTCGAGCCCTACCCCGCCAAGGTCTTCACCAACACCGTCAAGGGTGTCGGCCAGCTGTCCATCCGCCTGCGCGACGCCGACGTGCTCGTGCTGATCCGCGAACGCACCCCCATCACCCGCCAGCTCGTCGACAAGCTGCCCCGCCTCAAACTCATCGCCCAGACCGGGCGCGTGGGCAGCCACGTCGACGTCGGCGCCTGCACCGAGCGCGGCATCGCGGTGGCCGAGGGTGTGGGCTCGCCCGTGTCCACGGCCGAGCTCACCTGGGCGCTGGTGCTCGCGGCCATGCGCCGCATCCCGCAGTACGTCGCCAACCTCAAGCACGGCGCCTGGCAGCAGTCGGGGCTCAAGTCCTCCGCCATGCCGCCCAACTTCGGCGTGGGCATGGTGTTGCGCGACAAAACCCTGGGCGTGTGGAGCTACGGCCGCATCGGCCAGCTGGTGGCCGGCTACGGCCGCGCCTTCGGCATGCGCGTGGTGGTGTGGGGCTCCGAGGAAGCCCGTGCGCGCGCCGTGGACGACGGCTACGACGTGGCCACCTCCAAGGAGGGCTTCTTCGAATGCTGCGACGTGCTCAGCCTGCACCTGCGGCTGGGCGAACGCAGCCTGGGCTGCGTCAAGCTCGACGACCTGCTGCGCATGAAACCGACCTCGCTGCTGGTGAACACCTCGCGCGCGGAGCTCATCGAGCCCGACGCCTTGATCACCGCGCTCAACCGGGGCCGCCCCGGCATGGCGGCCGTGGACGTGTTCGAGTCGGAACCCATCCTGCAGGGCCACGCGCTGCTGCGGCTGGAGAACTGCATCTGCACCCCGCACATCGGCTACGTGGAACAGGACAGCTACGAGATGTACTTCAGCGCGGCTTTCGACAACGTGGTGAATTTCATCCGGGGCACGCCGACGAACATCGTCAACCCCGGGGCGCTGCAGGTGCGCCGCTGAAAAAAAGCCGGGTCATGTGACCCGGCCTGCTTGGAGCGGAGAGGTCACCGCTCAGGAGCGGCGCTCTCCGCCCTCGCTGTCGCCCTCGTCGCGCGGGGCGCGCACCTCGTTGGGGCGGGGGTCGTTGTCCACGATCTCGAAATCGATCAGGCTGCTCTCGCCACTGCGCAGCGCACCACCGCGCCCGGCGGTGGGCTCCACCGGCACGTCCACCTCGGGCAGCGAGGCCTCGAACTGCGACTCGGCCTCCAGGTCTTCCAGGTTCACGTCCAGCCCCTGGCGGGCCGAGGCGGGCGGGATCACGTGCAGGTCCATCGGCACGGTGCGGCGCTGCGGGTCATCACCCGTGACCGTGAGCGGCGCGTTGCGCGACACCGCCTTGAGCGGCTGCATGGAAGTATTGCGGAACTCCTGCGGCGGCAGCGTCTGCGATTCGCGCTGAACGATGTCCTTGGCGATCGCGTGCAGCATCAGCAGCTCGCGGTAGGCCTCCAGGTCGAACACCTCGGTGTCGCCCTCCTCCGCATCACGGAACAGGCTGCGCTCGATGAGGTCCAGCACGCGCGGCTGCGGCCACAGCGCCTGGATGCGCCCAAAGGCCGACTCGTAGGCGTCCAGACCGCGGCCTTTGTCGGCGTAGCGGTCGAAGGGCGGCGCGCCGGCGTTGAACACGCGGTTGAACTCCTCGCGCAGCGCCCCGTATTCGTCGCGGCGGCCCAGGCGGTGGTACAGGCGGAACAGGTCAAGGTAGGCCAGCGGGCTGGGCTCGTGGCTCTCGGCCAGGTGGTTGCGCAGCACCGCGATGGCCTGGTCGTCCTCACCGAGCGAGACGAAGAAGTCGGCCTGTTGCTGCACGTCGAACAGTTCCTCGGCGGCCACGGAGCGCGAGACGTTCATCGCGCTGGGCGCGAAGTCGCGCCGGTCCTGGGGCGGCACCGTGGCGCCAAAGCCCGGTGTGCGGCGCGGCGCCGCCTGCAGGGGCGCGGGCGTGGAATCCACGTCCAGGTCAACGTCCACGGCGTCGAGTGGCACCGGCGCGCTGGGCTGCAACGCCGCATGGCGCGAGGCGCGCGGCTGGGCCTCGCCCTCTTCGTCCGGGCCGTCGGTCCACCAGGCGCGCGACGCGTCGGAGGCGATGGGGGTGTCTTGCCGCTGGCGGCGCACCAGGGCGACCAGCGCCGCCAGGGACACCAGCAGCAAACCGCCGAGCAAGAAGACGAGCCAGTTGGCGTAGCGCTGCTCCTGGGCCTGCGCAAGCTGCGCGCTCAGTTCGGCCACGCGCGCCTGATCGCGCTGCTGCGACTCGCGGAAGCGGGCCATGTCGGCCTCCAGAGCGGCCAGGCGCTCGGCGTTGCGGCGCGACTCCTCGTTGGCCGCCGCCAGCGCGGCTTCCAGCGGACTGGGTTCGGCGGGCGCCGCGGCCGCAGCCTCGGGCGCGGCGTTGGGTGAGGTGCCCGCGCTCAGGTCGGGGGGGTCGAGCCGCAGGCGCGGCGCACCGGCCGGTGCCTTGGCGGCGCCGTCCTTGGCGCTGGGTACGGGCGTGGGGGCTGGTGCCGCCGCGGCGGAAGCGGCCGGCGCGGGCGCCGCCGCTGGCTTCGGGCGCGGCGCCACGGGCACCTTGGACGGCTTGATGGGGGCCCGCGGGCGCTCGCGCACCACGGGCGCGGGGGCGCGCTCAGGCGTGGCGGCCCGTGCGGGCGGCGCCGCCACCTGGGGCGCCGGGGCCGGCGCCGGCATGGGAGCCGCGGGCAAGGGCATCGCGTCGACGGCGCGGGGCGCGGGAGCCGCCGCCACCGCCGGTTCGCTCACCAGATCGGCGAGCAACACATAACGGCGGGTGAACGGCAGGCCGCAGCCGGCGCGCACCGACAGGGTGACGATGGGTTCGTTGACCGGCAGGCTGGCGACGACGCGGGCGATGCCCGTGAGTTCGCCGGGCGCGGCGCGCGGGGTGACGGTGACGAAGTTCGGCGTGACCTGGACGTCGCCGTAGAAGACGTCGGCCTGGAGACACTGGGTGGCGATGTCCTCGCCGGGGGCCAGCATCACCTGGAACTGCACATCGAGTGGCTGGCCGATCAGCGCCGCCCCACTGTGGCGCCCGAGCGTGACCGCCGGACTGCTCACGGCGGTTGATAGCAAAATGCAGGCTGTCCAGATCTGGCGCACGTCGGATTTCCCTCCAGAAGGTTGAAACATTTTGTCATAGGCAAACTGGCTATCAACCGAAATACAACACACATATGCAATCCTTTTTTAAACGTGCGGCGGTCGTGGGCACCGGCGCCATGGGCCGCGGCATCGCCCAGATGGCCGCGCAGGCCGGCGCCGAGGTCTGGCTGTTCGACGCCCAGGCCGGCGCCGCCGCCGGCGCGCGCGACGCCCTCGCCAAGACCTGGGACACCCTGCAGGGCAAAGGCAAGCTCGACGCCGCCACGCGCGACGCCTGCGTGCAGCGCCTGCGGGTGGCCGAGTCCCTGCAGGACCTCGCGGCTTGCGACCTCGTGATCGAGGCCATCGTGGAGCGGCTGGACGTCAAGCAATCCGTCTTCAAGCAACTGGAGGACGTCGTGGCCGCCGACGCGGTGCTGGTCAGCAACACCTCCTCGCTGTCGGTCACCGCCATCGCCGCCGCGCTCCAGCATCCGGCGCGCTTCGCGGGTTACCACTTTTTCAATCCGGTACCGCTGATGAAGGTGGTGGAGGTCATCGCCGGCCTCAAGACCGACCCCGCCGTCTGCGAGCGCCTGGCCGGCTTCACCCGCGCCTACGGCCACACGCCCGTGAGCGCGCAGGACACGCCGGGCTTCATCGTCAACCACGCGGGCCGCGGCTACGGCACCGAGGCCCTGCGCGTGGCGGGCGAGCGGGTCACCGACTTCGCCACCATGGACCGCATCCTGAAAGACCAGATGGGTTTCCGCCTCGGGCCCTTCGAGCTGATGGACCTCACCGCCCTGGACGTGTCGCACCCGGTGATGGAGTCCATCTACCACCAGTACTACGAGGAACCGCGCTACCGCCCGAGCGTGATCACCGCGCAGCGCCTGGCCGGCGGCGTGGTGGGCAAGAAGGTGGGGGACGGCTTCTACCGCTACGTGGACGGCGCGGCGCAGGTGCCGCCCGAGCCGCCCGTGCCGGCCGTGGACACGCTGCCGCCGGTGTGGGTCTCGCCCAAGGCCGCGCGCCGCCAGGAGCTGTACCAGTTGCTCAAGAACCTGGACGCCCGCATCGAGACCGGCGCCGCGCCCAGCGAACAGGCCCTGATCCTGGTGGCGCCGCTGGGCATGGACGTGACCACCCTGGCCGCCGTGGAGCGCCTGGACGCCACGCGCACCCTGGGCATCGACATGATGCTGGAGGACGGCGCCACCAGGCGCCGCGTGCTCGCCACCAACCCCGCCACCCGCCCCGACATGCGCGACGCCGCGCACGCCCTGTTCGCCCGCGACGGCAAGGCCGTGAGCGTGGTGCGCGACAGCGGCGGCTTCGTCACGCAGCGCGTGGTGGCCACCATCGTCAACATCGCCGCCGACATGTGCCAGCAAGGCATCTGTTCGCCGGCCGACCTGGACGTGGCCGTCACCCTGGGCCTGGGCTACCCGATGGGCCCGCTGGCCATGGGCGACCGCATCGGCCCCACCAACGTGCTCGAGATCCTCTTCAACCTGCAGACGGTGTACGGCGATCCGCGCTACCGCCCCTCGCCCTGGCTGCGCCGCCGCGGCGCGCTGGGCCTGAGCCTCACGCACGAGGAAATCTGACATGAGCGCCAGCCTGAAGAGCCACAGCGTGGGCGCCACCATGGTGCTCACCATCAGCAACCCCGAGCACCGCAACGCGCTCGGTCCCGAGATGTACGCGGCCGGGGTGGAAGCGCTCAACGTGGCCGAGAGCAGCGCCGACGTGCGCAGCGTGGTCATCGTGGGCGAAGGCCGCCACTTCTGCGCGGGCGGCAACCTGCAGCGCCTGCAGGGCAACCGGCAGCAGCCACCCGAGGTGCAGGCCGAAACCATCTCGGGCCTGCACAACTGGATCGAGACCATCCGCGCCTTCCCCAAGCCGGTGATCGCGGCCGTCGAGGGCGCCTGCGCGGGCGCGGGCTTCTCGCTCACGCTGGCCTGCGACTTCATCGTCGCCGCGCGCGACGCGGTCTTCGTCATGGCGTACAGCAACGTCGCCATCTCGCCCGACGGCGGCGGCAGCTGGGCGCTGGCGCGCGCCTTGCCGCGCGCCACGGTGATGCAATTGCTGATGGCCGGCGAGCGCATCGCGCCCGAGCGGCTGCAGCAGCTCGGCGTGCTCAACACGCTCACCGACGCCGGCGCCGCGCTGGGCGAAGCCCTGGCGCTGGCCGAGAAGCTGAACGGGCGCGCGCCGAACGCCCTGGCCAGCATCAAGGAACTCGTCAACGACGCGGACACGAACCCGCTGCACACGCACCTGGCGGCCGAGCGCGAGCACTTCGTGCGCAACCTGCACCACCCCAACGGCGGCGAGGGCATCGCGGCCTTCCTGGAGAAGCGGACCGCCCAGTACCGCTGACCCGCACCCGGCCGCACCGGCTCGGCGGGGCCGGTCCCCGGCGCGACAGGCCAGCCCCCTCCAGTCACTCAAACGACAGACCATGGACGAGCCCATTCTGACAATGGAAGAACGCGAGGCGATCAACAGCGGTCGCTGGTTCAACACCCTCTCACCTTCCCTGCGTCACGACATCCTTCGATGCGCCTACGTCAAGCGATTCAAGGACGCCGACCTGATCGTCGCGCGCGGCGAGCCGCCGTCCGAATGGACGGCCGTGGCCAAGGGAGCGGTGCGCGTGAGTTCGACCTCGCTGTCGGGCAAGCAGATCACGCTGACCTACGTGGAGCCGGGTGTGTGGTTCGGCGACGTGGCGATGTTCGACGGCGACCAGCGCACGCACGACGCCTATGCGCATGGCGCGACCACGCTGCTGTGCGTGGCCCGCAACGATTTCCAGAAGATCCTGTCCTCGCACGTGGAGCTGTACGAGGCACTGATGCGCCTGCAGGCGCGGCGCATCCGCACCCTGTTCGGGCTGGTGGAGGACCTCAACACCCTGCCCTTGCGCGCGCGGCTGGCCAAGCAGCTGCTGCACCTGGTGCGCAGCTACGGCGTGCCCTGCCTGAACGACGGCAACGAGACGCGCATCGGTCTGCAACTGGCGCAGGAGGAGCTGGCGCAGCTGCTGGGTGCCTCGCGCCAGCGCGTGAACCAGGAACTCAAGTCCATGGAGCGCGAGGACGCCATCCGCATCGAGCAGGGGGGCCTCGTGATCCGCAACCGGGCCGCGCTGATGCGCATCGCCGAAGCCGACAGCTGACCCTTTCCCACCAGCCGACCACCGCCGCATGAACGACGCACAGAACTTCACCGGCACGCGGCCGGTGTCCGACCAGCACGCCTTCGACGCCGCCGCGCTGGAGCGCTGGCTGGCCCCGCGGCTGGAGGGCTTCGTGGGCCCGCTCACGGTCGAGATGTTCAAGGGCGGCCAGTCCAACCCCACCTACAAGCTGATCACGCCCGCGCGCGCGTACGTGATGCGCGCCAAGCCCGGCCCGGTGGCCAAGCTGCTGCCCTCGGCCCACGCCATCGAGCGCGAGTTCCGCGTGATGAGCGCGCTGGCCGGCACCGGTGTGCCGGTGGCGCGCATGCACGCGCTGTGCGAAGACGAATCGGTCATCGGCCGCGCCTTCTACGTGATGGAGTGTGTGGACGGCCGCGTGCTCTGGGACCAGTCGCTGCCCGGCCTCGGCAACGCCGAGCGCGGCGCCATCTACGACGAGATGAACCGCGTGCTGGCCGCGTTGCATTCGGTGAGGCCCACGGCCATCGGCCTGGCCGACTACGGCAAGCCCGGCAACTACTTCGAGCGCCAGATCGGCCGCTGGAGCAAGCAGTACCAGGCCTCCATCACCCAGGCCATCCCCGAGATGGAGCGCCTGATCGACTGGCTGCCGAAGAACATCCCCGCGATGGCGCGCGACGAGACCCTGGTCTCGGTGGTGCACGGCGACTACCGGCTCGACAACCTGATGTTCCACCCGAGCGAGCCGCGCATCCTCGCGGTGCTCGACTGGGAACTGTCCACGCTCGGCCACCCGCTGGCCGACTTCAGCTACCACTGCATGTCCTGGCACATCCCGCCGGGCCTGTTCCGAGGCATCCAGGGCCTGGACCTGCCGGCACTGGGCATCCCCAGCGAGCAGGACTACATCGCCCGCTACTGCGAGCGCACCGGCTTCGCCACGCCCGAGCAACTGCGGGCCGACTGGGCCTTCTACCTCGCCTACAACATGTTCCGCCTCGCCGCGATCCTGCAAGGCATCGCCAAGCGCGTCGAGGCCGGCACCGCGTCCAGCGCTCAGGCCGTGAAGTCGGCCGCGGGCGCACGTCCCATGGCCGAGATGGCCTGGCGCTTCGCCAACGGCGGCTGAGCCGCCCCGCCCCACACACCAGGAGAAACCATGGAATTCGACTACAGCGACAAGGTCAAGGGCCTGCGCGAACGGCTGCTCGCCTTCATGGACGAGCACATCTACCCCAACGAGGCGCGCTTCTTCCAGGAGATCGAGGCCAACCGGGCCAAGGGCAACGCCTGGGTGCCCACCAAGATCATCGAGGAGCTCAAGCCCAAGGCCCGCAAGGCCGGGCTGTGGAACCTCTTCCTGCCGCGCAGCCCGCGCGCGCCCGAGGGCCTGTCCAATCTGGAGTACGCGCCGCTGTGCGAGATCATGGGCCGCGTGCCCTGGGCGCCCGAGGTCTTCAATTGCTCGGCGCCCGACACCGGCAACATGGAGACGCTGGAGCGCTACGCCTCCGAGGCCCTGAAGGACCAGTGGCTGGAGCCACTGCTCAAGGGCGAGTTCCGCTCGGCCTTCCTCATGACCGAGCCCGAGGTGGCCTCCAGCGACGCCACCAACATCCAGTGCCGCATCGAGCGAGACGGCGACCACTACGTCATCAACGGCCGCAAGTGGTGGTCCTCGGGCGCGGGCGATCCGCGTTGCGCGGTCTACATCGTGATGGGCAAGACCAGCCCGGACGCGCCGCGCCACTCGCAGCAGAGCATGATCGTGGTGCCCTCGAACGCGCCCGGCATCACCGTGGTGCGACCGCTCTCGGTGTTCGGTTACGACGACGCGCCGCACGGCCACATGGAGGTGGTGCTCAAGAACGTGCGCGTGCCGGCCGGCAACATCCTGCTCGGCGAGGGCCGCGGCTTCGAAATCGCGCAAGGCCGCCTGGGCCCGGGCCGCATCCACCATTGCATGCGCTCCATCGGCGCCGCCGAGCGGGCGCTGGAGCTCATGTGCCAGCGCCTCAACAGCCGCGTGGCCTTCGGCAAGCCGGTGTCGGCGCAGTCGGTCTGGCACGAGCGCATCGCCGACGCGCGCTGCCGCATCGAGATGGCGCGCCTGCTCACGCTCAAGGCCGCCTACATGATGGACACCGTGGGCAACAAGGTCGCCAAGGCCGAGATCGCCATGATCAAGGTGGTGGCGCCCAACATGGCCTGCGAGGTAATCGACATGGCGATCCAGGCCCATGGAGGCGGTGGCGTCAGTGGGGACTTTCCCTTGGCCTACAGTTACGCCAACCAGCGCACCCTGCGCCTGGCCGACGGGCCCGATGAGGTCCATCGCCAATCCATCGCCAAACTCGAACTCGCCAAGCACATGGCCGTGCCCGGCGAGGTCGAGATGCCCATCACACGAGGAAGCTGATGATCGACGTCCACTCCTGGCCCACGCCCAACGGGCACAAGGTTCACATCATGTTGGAGGAGTGCGGCCAGCGACTGGGCCGGGACTGGCAGGTGCACGCGGTCAACATCGGCGCGGGCGACCAGTTCAAGCCCGACTTCCTGGCCATCAGCCCGAACAACAAGATCCCGGCCATCGTCGACCCCAACGGCCCGGGCGGCCAGCCCATCAGCCTGTTCGAGTCGGGCGCCATCCTGGTCTACCTGGCGAGCAAGTTCGGCCGTTTCCTGCCCAAGGGCGACCGCGAGCGCTTCCAGGTGCTGGAGTGGCTGATGTTCCAGATGGGCGGCGTCGGCCCCATGCTGGGCCAGGCGCACCACTTCCGCCTCTACGCACCCGAGAAGATCGACTACGCCGTCAACCGCTACACCAACGAGGCCAAGCGCCTGTACGGCGTGATGGACCGCCAGCTCAAGGGCCAGCCCTGGATCGCCGGCAAGCAATACACCATCGCCGACATCGCCATCTTTCCCTGGCTGCGCAGCTGGCAGAACCAGGGCATCGCCTGGGCCGACTACCCGCGCCTGAAGGACTGGTTCGACCGCATCGCCGCGCGCCCGGCGGTGCAGCGCGGCGTGGCCGTGCTGGCCGACGCGCGCAAACCACTCACCGACGACAAGTCGCGCGACATCCTGTTCGGCAAGACGCAGTACGAGAAGCGCTGAAGGCAGCGCAGCGGCGCACGGCGTGCCTGGCTCGCAGGCGCTGCCCTCCTGCGCTACGCCCGGATCCCGTCTCTCAGCAGCGACCCGGTTGCCGGCGGCGTTGGCTCCAGCAGCGCTTGCGTCACGGCCCGCAGCTGCTCGCGCACGAAGGACTGCAGGCCTTGCCGGTGCGTGCGGTCATGCCACACCATGCTGCAGCGCACGGGGTCTACCTCGAAGGGCAAGGGGTGCACCTCGATCGGAAGGAAGGACGCGTAGTGCGTGGCCATCCAGGTCGGCAACACGGCCAGGTGCGTGCTGGCCGCGACGATGTGGGCCATGGGCGGCAGCGAGGACACGCGCACCATGCGCCGCCGGGTATGCCCTTGCGCACCCAACGCAGCATCGATAGTGGCCTCCATGGTCGAACGCGGCGAGAAAGGCGATCCGAACACCACATGCGTGGCATCCAGGTAGTCCTGCAGCTCGATCGGCCCCGCGGCCTGCGCGCGATTCGAACGGATGCACGACAAGGTCTGCGTGAACAGCTCGGTGCAGCGCAGATCCGAGGGCAAATTCGGAAAATGTCCCACCGCGATGTCGCACTCGCCTTCGGCCAGCCAGTCGCGCAGGCGTTCCGCGTCCGGTAGCCGAAAGTCCAGCGTCACCTGCGGCGCCGTGGCGGCCAAGGCGCCCGCCAGCATCGGCATGAGCGCGATACCCACCGAGTCCGGGGCCGCGAGGGTGACGCTGCCGGCCGCCTGCTGAGGATCAAGTGGCGCTTCGTTGCCGAAGATCTCATCGACCAGCGACAGGCTCGCCCGCACCTTGTCGATCAACGTTTCCGCCCGCTCGGTGAGCTTGAAGCCCTGAGGCGTTCGGATCAGCAAAGGGTCGCCAGTCAACTGGCGCAGGCGGGACAAGGCGTTGCTCATACCCGGCTGGCTCATCTCCAACTTCTGCGCAGCACGCGTCACCGAGCGCTCGCTCAATAACGCGTCCAGGCAGACGAGCAGGTTGATGTGGTTGCGATTCATCCGCGGGTCTCCATATCGGTCATCAATGTGCGCATTGCATGTGCTTGCTTGTCCCAGGCCGCGCTCGGGTGATGCAATGGGAATTCACCGCTCCCTGCGACCGACTATATAGAGAAGGCACCCCATGAGCATCGACACCGTCCGCCCCACGCACCAGGACATGCAGCGTTGCGTGGCCCGTTTCTCCGAGCTTTCTCGCTGCGAGGAAGGACTGCCTGATATGCAATTGCCTGAATGCCGGCGGGCCTTTCTGAACGTGCTGGGCTTTGAGCAACCACGTGGCGAAGGCCAGTTCTCACCCTTTGGCGACAAGGCGCGCGCCAAGGTCTCCCACCTCACCGCGGGCTTCGGTGTGTCGTTTATCCAGGCCGCGCCGGGCAAGGGCGTTCTGATGCACACCCACGACACGGTGGAGACCTTCATGGCGATGAAGGGCCGCTGGAAAGTGGAATGGGAAGGCGCCGAGGGCGATGCCCACGTGCTGCTGGAGCCGCTGGACTTCATCGCCTTGCCCGTGGGCGTGCAACGGCGGTTCGAATGCGTCGAAGCGCCCTTGGGGGAACCCGAAGGCCTCTTGCTCGGCATGATCGGCGGCAACGCGCCGGCCGCAGAGATATCCCCCAAAGGCGTGCAACGCCTGATCGAGGCGGGCATCTACAAGGCGGCCAGCTAGCCACATGCACCGCGCAACCGAACGGGCCCGGTACCACATTCCCGTCAACCACTTCCAGGACCACACACCACCGGACGTGGCCCAGACCTTCGAGGCCGAGCGCCGCCTGGTGCTGTCGCCGGACGGGGTGCGGCGCAGCCGCGCCGTGGCGCTGGACCGCGCGGCGGCACTGGGGCTGCCGTTCCCCGCCACCACGCACACCATGCTCGCGCGGTACCTGCAGCTCAGCCCCGGCGACCCCTTAGAGCAGGAAGGGCCGGCACTGGCCAGCATTTGCCAGGTGCTGCGCGGCAGGGGCCGCTCGTTCGCGGGCAATGAAGACATCACCTGGCAGGAGGGCGACGTGCTTGTTCTGCCCGCGGCGGCCGGCATCCGGCATGTGGCGCAGCAGAACGCATTGCTTTTCTGCGTGAGCGACGAGCCGCTGTGGCGCTGGCTGGGCGTGCGCGCGCTGCTGGAAGACAAGCCCAGTGCCGTGCACTACACCGCCGCGGCGCAGGCCAGCGAGATGGAGCGGCTGGACCAACTGGCGGAACGGCAAGAGGCCGTGGGTCGCGCGGTGATCTTCACCCGCGACTCCCTGCAGGCGCAGCACCTCACCACGCCGTTCTTCATCGCCAACATCAATACGCTGGAAGCGGGGCGGGACCAGCGCACGCATTGCCACAACGGCGCGGCCATCACGCTCAGCCTGCAGGGTGAAAGCTGCAGCTCGTTCGTGGGTGGACAACGCCTCGACTGGGCACCCTGGGGCGTGATGGTCACGCCCGCGGGGCAACCGCATTCGCATCACAACCGCGGCCCGACCACCATGCTAAGCCTGGTCGTGCAGGACTCGGGCTTCTACCAGCACGCCCGCGTGCCTGGGTTCCGCTTCGATCCGGCGCAGGATGAGATCGCCTTGCGCGCCATTGATGGCGGCAATGTCGGTATTGGCGGCGATGCGGTTGCGCGCCCTGGTCACAGCGCTTAACGTCGGCTCGGGGTTGGCGCACCCCGCTATCAAAACACTAGGAGACAGCGTGAAGATTCAATCCCTCGTTGGGGCCTTGGGCCTGGCTTTGCTCGTGTCGACGGGTGCCGCCCAGTCGCAGACCGTCACCCACAAGCTCACCTTTGCCTCGGGCTATCCGGCGACCTTTGCCTGGACCGATGAGCAGATCAAAACCTTCCTGCCCAATGTCAACAAGGAGCTGGAGAAAGCCGGCTCCAGGCACCGGGTGGACTGGAACGTGGCGGTGGGTGGCACGCTGGCCACCATGCCGAACATGCTCGATGCGGTATCCACGGGCATCGCGGACATGGGCCATGTGGTGCACCTGTTCGAGCCCGCCCGCCTGCCGCTGCAGAACGTGGTGTCGGCCGCTCCCTTCGCCACCAACGACCCGCGCATTGCCACCCGAGTGCTGCACGACATGCAGAAGACCATGCCGGCGATGCAGAAGTCCTGGGCGAACCTCAACCTGGTCTACCTGACCAGCTATTCCTTCGACAGCTACCTGCTGATCGCGAGCAAGCCGGTGAAGAGCGTGAGCGACGTCAAGGGCATGAAGATCGCGGCCGCCGCGTCCAACACCCTCTGGCTCGAGGGCACCGGCGCCACGCCGGTGGCGGCCACGATGGGCACGGCCTACAACGACATCAAGACAGGCGTCTATGAGGCCGCCATCAACTCGGCCATGTTGTCGGCCGCTGGCAAGATGTACGAGGTGGCCCCGCAGATCATCAAGACCGGGTTCGGCGCCATCAATGCATTTGACATCGTCTTCAACAAAAGCAGCTGGGACCGCCTGCCGGCCGAGGTGCGCCAGGCCATCCAGCGCGCCTCGGACGCGCACCAGGAATCCATGGTTGCCCGCATCGAGCGCGAGACCGATGCCGCCCTCCAGCTCATGACCAAGCACGGCGCCACGGTGGTGGAGTTCAGTGCGGAAGAAAAGGCGAAATGGGCCAACACGCTGCCCAACATCGCCGAGCGCTGGGCCGCTCCGCTGGAAGCCAAGGGTCTGCCCGCGCGCGAGGTGCTGCGCACCTATGTGGACGGCCTGCGCAAGGCGGGCGCCCAGCCGGCGCGCGACTGGACCCGACCCTGAGCGCGCCGTGGCCCAGTTGGACCTTCACGGGGAGGCGGACGATCCGTCCGCGCCCGACACCATCGAAGCGGATGGCACGGTCGAGCGCTGGCTCGGCTGGCTCTGTTCGGCGCTCAATGCCGCGGGCACCGTGCTCATTGCCTTCATCATGATCGTGGTCAATGCCGATGTGATCGGGCGCTTCGCCTTCAACCGCCCCTTGACCGGCGTGACCGAAATGGTCATCGCCTCGATTGCGGCGATCGTCTTCCTGCAGTTCGCCGACACCCTGCGCGCCGGACGCATCATTCAGGCCGACGCCCTGCTGCGCCTGCTGGAGAGGCGGTCGCCACGGGCCTACCACGCGCTGCAGGTCTTCTTCCACGTGCTGGGAGCCGTGACCTTCGGCGTCATCCTGTACGCCACGGTACCGTTTCTGCAGCGCGCGCTCGCCAGCGGCGACGCCTATGGCAACCCGGCGGTGTTCTCTCTGCCCAAGTGGCCGGTGCGCGCCATCATGATCGCGGGCTGCGCCGCCATGCTGCTGCAATTCCTGCTGATCGCCTGGAAGCACCTGGCGGCCATGCGCAAGGAGTGGACATGAGCGGCACCGCCATCGGCCTGTGGTCCATCCTGTTCCTGGTGCTGCTGGTCTACAGCGGCATGCACGTGCCGATCGTGATGATCGTCGTGTCCTTCGCCGGGATCTGGCTGATCCGCGACAACCTCGAACTGGCCGGCACCATGCTGGCCTTTGCCGCCACGGACTCGATCGAGGCCTACGTCTTCGGTGTGATACCGCTGTTCGTCCTGATGGGTCTGTTGGTGATGATCGCGGACCTGGGCAAGGACAGCTTCGCGGTGGCCCACCAGGCGTTCCGGCGCCTGCCGGGCAATCTGGGGATCGCCACGGTGATGGCCAACGCCATCTTCGCGGCCATCACCGGGGTAAGCGTGGCGGCGGCCACGGTGTTCAGCAAGCTGGCGGTGCCGGAGATGATCCGCTACGGCTACGACAAGCGTTTCGCGGTGGGCGTGGTGGCGGGCAGTTCCGTGCTGGGCATGCTGATCCCGCCCAGCGTGCTTTTCATCATCTACGGCCTGGTGACCAACACCTCGGTCGGCGATCTGTTCCTCGCCGGCATCATCCCGGGCATCGTGTTGGCGGTGGCCTACGCGGCGCTGATCTGGTGGCGCGCGCGCCGCCAGCCCGAGCGGTTCGGCAACGGCCCGCAGGCCGTGATCCGGGAGCGCCTGGGCACGGGCCAGATGATGGGCATGGTTCTGCCTATCGTGCTCCTGATCGTCCTGGTGCTCGGTGGCCTGTACGGCGGCGTTTTCACGGCCACCGAATCGGGCGCGGTGGGCGCGCTTGGCGCGCTGGTGATCGCCCTGGCCAAGAAGCGGCTCAGCGCCAAGGGCCTGTGGCGGCTGCTCACCGAGACCGGCCACGTCACTTCCTCACTGATCCTGCTGATCATCGCGGCCAACGTGTATTCGCGCATGCTGTCGGTGTCGGGGCTGCCGATGTACCTCGCGCAGGAGATCCAGGCTGCCGGCCTGGGCTTCGCGGCGCTGATGGTGGTCTACCTGCTGGTGCTGCTCATCCTGGGCACCTTGATGGACTCCGCGTCCATCCTGCTGATCTGCGTCCCGCTGTTTCTGCCCGTTTTCCAGGCCTTCCAGGTCGACGTGGTGTGGCTGGGCGTGATCACCGTGATCGTGGTCGAGATCGGACTGCTCACGCCGCCATTCGGCATGGCCGTGTTCATCGTCAAGGCCTCGATCAACGACAAGACCATCTCGCTAAACGACATCTTCATGGGGACGCTGCCTTTCGCCGCCGTCATGCTGGCCGTGGCGCTGATGGTGATTGCCATGCCGTGGATGGCCACGGCCTTCATCCGCTGAACCTGGAGGATTTCCCATTGAGCACCATGACAACCGTGTCGGTATCGCCCGAGCAGATGGAGTCGCGCATCGCCCGCTTCGACACCTTGCAGCCGCAGAGCGCGATGCACCAGAGCGAGACCGGCATTCCGCGCGAAGCCTACGAGCTGATGGCCGCCAAGACCCTGTATCTGCTGATGGCCCCCGAAGGCCAAGGCGGCCCGATGGCGCAGAAGCCCGCCATCGCGGGCGAAAAGGGTCTGTCGGTGATCATCGCCCGCTGCCCACCGGGGGACAAGCCGCTGCTGCACGCGCACTTCAAGACGCACGAGACCTTCATGTGCCTGACCGGGCGTTTTCGCATCCGCTGGGGCGACAGGGGTGAGCACGAGACCGTCCTCAAACCCTACGACATGATCGCCGTGCCGCCCGGCGTGTGCCGCGACTTCACCAACATGGACGACGAGGACGCACTGCTGCTGGTGCTCATCACGGGCCAGGGCGACGAGGACTTCAACGACATCGCGGTCGGTCCCGAGGACAGCAAGATGATGGTCGAACGCTTCGGCATGGACGTGATCCACCGCTACCAGAAGATCGGCACGGAGTTCATGGGCGTGACGGTGTGAGCGACGAAACCGATCCCTGGGTTCACCCCGAGGTGGCCGTCCTCGGCGCGGCGCTGCGCGCGCGCGGACTGGTGGCGCCGGTGCTGGAGCAGGCGCCGCTGGCCGAGTCGAGAGCGGCCTACGACGCGATCGGCGCCTACCTGTGCGAAAACAGCCAAGCGCTGCAAGACGAGACCGAGGTGATGGTGCCAGGTCCGCACGGTCTGATCCGCTGCCTGGTCTATCGGCCCGACGGCGCGCGGGCGCCGGTACCCGCGCTGGTGTATTTCCACGGCGGTGGTTTCGCACTCGGCCGTGTCGACGAATGGCGCGGCATGATGCGCGAGATGGTGCGCCGCAGCGGCGTTGCCGCGATCAACGTGGACTACCGGCGCTCACCCGAGTCGCGTTTTCCGGTGCAGTTCGACGAAGCGGTGGCGGTCATCCGCCACTTTGCGGCGAATGGCACGGCCCACGGCGTGCAGGGCGATGCCCTGGCCGCTGGCGGCGACTCCGCTGGCGCCAACCTGGCGCTGGCGGCGGCCTGTGCGCTGCGCGATGCCGGGGCCTCGCCGCTGAAGTTCCTGCTGCTCTACTACGGCGTCTTCTCCTGGGAGACCGACACCGATTCCTGGCGGCGCCTGGGCTCGGGGGCCTTCGGCCTGTCGATCGGTCAGATCGACTGGATCCGCAGCCACTACCTCGCCAACGAGCAGCAGCGCACCGACTGGCGCGCCGCGCCGCTCGACGCCCGGCTCGACGACCTGCCGCCCGTTCAGTTGCACGCAGCCAGCCTGGATCCCCTTCTCGACGATTCACGCCGGCTGCGCGAGCGGCTGGTGGCGCGGGGCGTGGCGGTGGGCTTGCAGGTGCATGAAGGCGTGCCGCATGGCTTCATCCGCAATGGCCGGCTGCTGTCGGTCGCGCGCGAAGCCGTGAACCGGGGTGCGGATGGGGTCTCTGCCGCGCTCGGTGTGAACCCGACCCATGCGGCCTGATCCCGCCGCGGCCCCGGCCGCGGCGCCGCTCGGCCTGCTCTTCTGTGTGACGGCGATCGCCCCTCTGGGCCTGAATGTCATCGTGCCGGCCCTGCCGGCCATTGGTGCCAGCTTCGAGGCGCCGCATTCCATGGTGCAGCTCACCCTGTCGCTCTACCTGCTGGGCTATGCCCTCGCGCAGCTGGTGCTGGGTCCGCTGTCCGACCGACTGGGCCGCCGCCCGGTGCTGCTGGCCTCGACGGCGATGTTCGTGGGCGGCAGCCTGGGCGCGGCGTTGGCGCAGGACATGCCTGGGTTGATCGCGGCCCGCATCTGCCAGTCTCTGGGTGGTTGTGCCGCGCTGGTGGTGCCGCGCGCCGCGGTGCGTGACGCCTACCAGGGGCCAGCGGCCGTCCACGCCATGACGCGCGTGACGCTGGCCTTGGCCGTGGTGCCGGCGTTGGCGCCACTGGTGGCTGGGCTGCTGGTCAGCGGCTGGGGCTGGCGTGCGGTATTTTTCTTCTGCACCGCTTACGGCGCAGCCATGTTCGTCTGGCAATGGATGCGCCTGGCCGAAACACTGCCGCCTCAGCGCCGCCTGGCCGATGGCACGCGGGCCGTGGCCCGCCGGCATGCCGCCTTGCTGCGCAGCCCCACCTACGTAGCCTACGTTGCCAACATGGGCCTGCTCGGCGTGGGCCTCATGGTTTTTCTGTCCGTGGCGCCACCGCTGCTCATCGGCGGCTTGGGCATGAGCCCGGCGGCCTACGGCTTCTGCCAATTGCTGCTGGGTGTTCCGATCGTGGCTGGAGGCCTGCTCGCCTCGCGCGCAGCGCATCGGCTGGGGCTGGACGGCGCCTTGCTGCTCGCCAGCGTGTTGGCGATCGTCGGCCTGGCACTCACACTGCTGCTGGCCGAGCAACTGACGGTGGCCCGGCTCGTCGGGCCCATGCTGATCTACGCGCTGGCCAGCGGCGCCTGCCTGCCCTTGGCACTGACCGGGGCCACCAGCGTCGCGCCGCACGCCGCCGGGGTCTCTGCCGCCATGGCGGGCTTCGGCCAGATGGCGCTGGGCGCCACCGGGGTGTTCGTGGTCAACCAGTTCGACAGCCTGGCCCTGCCCTTTGCCGCCTTCTCCCTGGCGTGCGCGCTGCTCGGCACTGGCCTGCTGGCGGTCCTGCGGCGCGGGCGCGTGCCAGCGGCCTAAGCCGCCTGGCGAGCCATCAGAGGAAAGCCCAGTTGTGCCTGCGGTTAGAATCCGCGCCTTGTCGGAGCGTAGCGCAGCCTGGTAGCGCATCTGCTTTGGGAGCAGAGGGTCGCGAGTTCGAATCCCGCCGCTCCGACCATTTCACACCAAGAACGAAGGCCCACCCCCGTGGGCCTTTTTTCCAGCGGCACCCGCACCGCACTGCCCGTAGCTCAACTGGATAGAGCAGCTGCCTTCTAAGCAGCAGGTCGGGGGTTCGAGTCCCTCCGGGCAGGCCAAAACGCCGTCTCCAAGCTCAGAGCCCCAATTCCTCGCGCCGCCGGATCACGCGCGACGCCAGGCCATAGGCGACGGCTTCCTGCGCCGGCATCCAGCGGTCGCGCTCGATGTCCTGGCGCACCCGCTCGAGGGGCTGGCCGGTTTCGCGCGCAATGACCTCGGCGATGCGCTCTCGGGCCTTGAGGATTTCCTGGGCCTGGATCGCCATGTCACTGGCGGCACCGCCCGCGCCGCCGCTGGGCTGGTGGATCAGGAAGCGCGTCTGGGGCAGGCAGACGCGGCGCTCGCGGGCCGCGCCCAGATAGAGGTGGGTGGCGGCGCTGCCCACCCAGCCCGTGCCGACCATGTGGACCGGCGAGGCCACGAAACGCACCACGTCGTGGATGGCGTCACCCGATTCGAGGTGGCCGCCCGGCGAAGAGACGACCAGGGTGATGGGCGCGCGCGCCTCGGCGTCCAGGGCCAGCAGCTTGCGCACCGTCTCCGCGGCCAGCGCATCGCTGATGGTGCCGAACACCAGCACGGTGCGGGCGCGAAAGGCCTTCTCCTCCAGGAAGGCGCTGTCCTGGGCGTTGGCGGGGCGGGTGGGCGTGTCGGTGTCCGGGGAAAGCATGGGAATCGCTCCTGTGTGTTAGCTTCATCCGGTAAACGAACGAGCGGGTTTTTTCGTGACACCTCCGGCCGACTCCCATCCCCTGATCGACGATGAAGCGCTGCGCCGCCGCCTGGTCGCGCTGGCGCGGCATTGGCTGGCGCACGGCGATGAAGCCGAAGACCTGGTGCAGGACACCTGGCTGCGCACCGCGCAGGGTGGCCTGCCGCCCGATGCCGGTGGCCGGGAGGCCTGGCTGGTCACCGTGTTGCGCCACCTGTGCATCGACGCCTGGCGACGGCGTCAGCGCTACCACGCCCTGCTGGAGCGGGCAGGTGACGGCGGCCTGGCAGCCGTCGAGAGCGAAGCGCCACAGGCACTGGCCGAACAGGCGCAACGGGTCGAGCAGGCCTTGCGGCATGTGGTCCACACATTGCCGGCGAACGAGGCCGCGGCCGTCCTGCTGGTCGAGGTATTCGACTTCAGCCACGCCGAGCTGGGGCGCCTGACCGGACGCAGCGAGGCGGCCTCGCGCCAGCAACTGCACCGCCTGTTGCAGCGCTTGCGCCGGCCGGCGGCACCGGCGCGGTCCTCGGACGAGGACACCGACTGCCTGCTGGCGCTGTGCCAGTGGGCGCTGGCGCAGCGCGATCCAGCGGGGCTGGTCGCCGTGTTGCAGGTGTCGAGTCCCCGGGCGATGGCCGCGTCAGCCGCTTTTGCGCCTGCCGGGCCGAGCGAGGCCGCTGCGCCAGCGCCGATCGCGCGCCTCGTGCAGTTCGGCGACTTCCTGGCCTTGCAGGTCCGCACACCGGCCGGGCTGGTGGCCTGTCTGCCGCTGGGCGAGGCGGTCCGCGAGGCGGTCTGACCCGACCCGGACCGAGGGCATGACCTCACAGGTCATCGCCAGCCGGAACACCCCAGGGGAAGATGAAGGCAGGCCAAGGGAAGCTCCCGAGGCCCACCCACCATCCGCCCGGAGATCCGCCATGAGTGCCTACGCCATCGCTCACCTGCGCCATGTCGAGTGGGGCCCCGACATCGTCACCTACATCCAGGAAATCACCGACACGCTGGACGCGCACGGCGGCCGCTTCCTGGTGCATGGCGACAACCCGGTGGTCATGGAAGGCCCCTTCCCCGGACACCTCGTGGTGATCGAGTTTCCGTCGATGGACCAGGCGCGCGCCTGGTACCAGTCCGATGCCTATCAGGCCATCCTGCCGCTGCGCACGCAAAACGCGGACGGCGCCACGGTGCTGGTGCAGGGGGTGGCGCCGGGCTATCGGGCGTCCGAACTGCTGGCCAAGCACTGAGCCGCACACCTGCGGCGGGTCATCGTGTGGCCATCTGGCGCCAGCGTGGCCACGCCCTCCTCGCCGTGCGGCCAGGCGAGCGCGCCGAACAGGACGCCCGGGTGGTTCTCCAGCGAGGCCGTGGCCTCCAGGTCCACCCCGAGCGCGGGCGATTGCCTCACTTCGGGTTGGGCCGGCCTGGAAGGGGCAGCCGCCGCCGAGCGAGTTGGGCTCGTAGGACACGCGGCCGCGGTGACTCTGCGTGTCCACGTACGAATGGATGCGCCCGGCCAGCAGCGGGTCGCTGGAGAAGTCGATGCCCGGCACCACGTTCGCGGTGCCAAACGCCACCTGCCCGGTTTCGGCGAAGAAGTTGTCGGGGTTGCGGTTGATCGCTAGGCGCCCCACGGGCCGCAGCGGCACCAGCTCCTCGGGCACGATCTTCGTCGCGGCCAGTGGGCCGGATGCCCGCCGCTGGCAAACGGCACGCCCAGCCGTCCCCGCTACGGGTTAACCCGGTGCCTCTCCCTCGGAACATGCACTAAAGTGCGTGTCATGCCCCCGATGCCCCCCGCCAAGCTGCTCATCCTCGTGGGCACCATGACCGACACGGCCACCTCCGTCGCGCGGGCCATCGAGATGGAGTGTGCCGACATGATCGGCGCCATCGAGGTGCGGATGATGGACGGGCTGGACCCCAGCGTCTTCGAGCAAGATGCACTTTACGTCATATGCACATCCACTTATGGCTCCGGTGACGTGCCCGACAACGCCCAGGCCTTCTGCGCCTCGCTCGACGCGCAGCCGCGCTACCTGGGTCATGTGCGCTTCGGCGTCATCGCCCTGGGCGACAGCGCGCAATACCCCATGACGTTCGCCAACGGCGGGCGCCAGTTCGATGAGCGCCTGCGCGACCTGGGCGCGGTGCGCGTGGGCGAGCCCTGCACGCTCGATGCCTCGACCGAGACCGCCCCCGAGGCGGCCGGCGCGGCCTGGTGCCGCGACTGGCTGGCGCTGGCGCTCGCGCCCAGCGAGGTGTCCTGAAGATCAAAACTGTTTGGAATTCAATCATTCAGGCTTCAAGCGGCTAGGGTAATTCTGGATCGCCAAGCCCCATGCCCCCACCTACAGTGAGCCGCAGTCTGACCACAACCCCAGGAGACCCCAGATGACCACCCGCCGCCTCGTTCTGACCCGCAGTGCCGCCGTCATTGGCGCCGCGTCCACCGGCCTGCTGCTGCCGCAGATCGCGCGCGCCCAGTCCGACAAGGTGCGCGTGGGCTTCATGCTGCCCTACACCGGCACCTTCGCGCAGCTCGGCGTGGCCATCGAGAACGGCTTTCGCATGGCCGTCAACGAACAAGGCGGCAAGCTCGGCGGGCGCGAGATCGAATTCTTCAAGGTCGACGACGAGTCCAACCCCGCCAAGGGCATCGAGAACGCCACCCGCCTGGTGCAGCGCGACAAGGTCGACGTGCTGATCGGCACCGTGCACTCGGGTGTGCAGATGGGCATCCACAAGGTGGCGCGCGAGTCCGGCGTGCTCAACCTCATCCCCAACGCCGGCGTGCACATCGCCACGCGCGCTCAGTGCGCGCCCAACGTGTTCCGCACCTCCTTCACCAACAGCCAGCCCACGCTGGCCCTGGGCAAGCCCATGATGGAGAAAGGCCACAAGAAGGCCGTGTGGATCTCCTGGGCCTACGCCGCCGGCGACGAGGCCTTCGAAGGTTTCGAAAAGAGCTACACCGAGGCGGGCGGCCAGATCGTCAAGAAGCTGAGTCTGCCCTTCCCCAACGTGGAGTTCCAGGCCCTGCTGACCGAGATCGCCGCCATCAAGCCCGACGCCGTGGCCTGCTTCTTCGCCGGCGGCGGCGCGGCCAAGTTCCTGCGCGACTACCATGCGGCCGGCCTGAGCAAGAACATCCAGCTCTGGGGCTCGGGCTTCCTCACCGAAGGCGTGCTCGACGCCGCCGGTGACGCCGCCAACGGCGTGCTCACCACCATGCACTACAGCGACTCGCTGGACACGCCGCGCAACAAGAAATTCCGCCTCGACTACGCCAAGGCCTTCAAGCTGCAGCCCGACGTCTACGCCGTCCAGGGCTACGACACCGGCCTGCTCATGGTCAAGGGCGCCAACGCCGTCAAGGGCGACCTGAACAACAAGCAGGCCCTGTACGCGGCCATGCGCGGCGCCGAGATCGACAGCCCGCGCGGCAAGTGGAAGATGAGCCCGGCGCACAACCCGATCCAGGACATGTACCTGCGCCGCGTGGAAAACGGCGAGAACAAGGTGATCGGCATCGCCGCCAAGGCCGTGGCCGATCCGGCCACCGGCTGCCGCATGGCCTGAAGCTTGCGTCCTCCCTCCTGCAAGCCGGCGCCCTAGCGGCGCCGGTTTGACGTCTGCACCCCATGGACTTCGCCAACTTCCTCATCCAGCTCCTCAACAGCGTCCAGTACGGGCTGCTGCTGTTCATGCTGGCCGCCGGCCTCACGCTGATTTTCGGCATCATGGGCGTGGTCAACCTCGCGCACGGCAGCTTCTACATGATCGGCGCCTACCTCGCGTGGTACCTCAGCTCGCAGCTGGGCAGCCTCACGCTGGCCATCGTGCTGGGCACGGTGCTCGCGGTCATCTTCGGCTGGCTGCTGGAGTGGCTGCTGTTCCGCCACTTCTATCACCGCGACCACCTCGACCAGGTGCTGCTCACCTTCGGCCTGATCTACATCTTCGAGGAGATGCGCTCCATCTTCTGGGGCGACGACGTGCACGCCGTGCAGGTGCCCGAAGTGCTGAACTGGTCCATCCCCTTGACCGACACCCTCTCCTACCCCGTCTACCGCCTGGTGATGTCGGGCATCTGCCTGCTGCTGGCGGTGGGGCTGTACCTGCTCATCAGCAAGACCCGCCTGGGCATGAAGATCCGCGCCGGCGCCTTCAACCGCGAGATGGCCGAGTCGCTGGGCGTGAACATCCGGCTCATTCATGGCGTGGTGTTCGCGTTGGGCGTGGGCCTGGCCGCCATCGCCGGCATGATCGCCTCGCCCATCGCCAGCGTGTACCCGGGCATGGGCAGCTCGGTGCTCATCATGTGTTTCGTGGTCGTGGTCATCGGCGGCATCGGCTCGGTGCGCGGCGCGCTCGTGGCCGCGCTGCTGGTGGGCCTGGTCGACACCTTCGGCAAGGTGCTGGTGCCGCAGATCGCCGGCATGGCCGTCTACATGCTCATGGCCCTCGTGCTGCTCTACAAACCCGAAGGGCTCTTCAAGCAATGAGCACCGCCAAGGCCCAACTCGAAAAACTGCCGCGCAGCATCCAGTTCGTGCTCGCCCTGGGCGCGATCGCGCTGGCGGCCTTCCCGCTGCTGCCCGTGGAGGGCGGCGACTTCTACCTCGGCATGCTCTCGCAGATGATGATCCTGGCCATCTTCGCGATGAGCCTGGACCTGCTGCAGGGCGTGACCGGCCTGGTCTCGCTCGGCCACGCGGCCTTCTTCGGCCTGGCCGGCTACGCGCTGGCCTTTGTCACGCCACAGGACGCGCCCATCGCGCTGTGGTGGTCGCTGCCGCTGGCCGCCGCCGCCGCCGGCCTGGCCGCGCTGGTCATCGGCTTCTTCGTGGTGCGCACCCACGGCATCTACTTCATCATGGTGACCATGGCCTTCGCGCAGATGGTCTATTTCCTGTTCTTCGACAACAAGGCCCTGGGCGGCTCGGACGGCATCTACGTCACCTTCCGTCCCGACGCCACTGCCCTGGGCATCGATCTCGACAACAAGCTGGTCTTCTACTACTTCACGCTGGCGGTGCTGCTGGCGCTGTACTTCGCGCTGCGCCGCCTGCTGTTTTCGCCTTTCGGCCGCGTGCTGGCGGGCATCCGCGTGAACGAGCACCGCATGCGCGCCGTGGGCTACGGAACCTTCGGCTACAAGCTCACGGCCTTCACGCTGGCCGGCGCACTGGCCGGTGTGGCGGGCTACCTGTGGGCCGCGCAGACCGGCTTCGTGAACCCCGAGCTCATGGGCTTCCACATGAGCGCGCACGCGATCATGATGGTCATCCTGGGCGGCATGGGCAATTTCGCGGGCGCCATCGTCGGCGCCTTCGCCTTCGAGTACGTGATGCACGTCTTCAAAGACCTGACCAAGCACTGGCAGTTGCTCATGGGCGGCTTCATCGTGCTGGTGGTGATCGTGGCGCCGCGCGGCCTGCTGGGCCTGGTCGAGCGCTTCACCCAGCGCGGGGGGAAGTCATGAGCGATCCGCTGCTCTCCGCGAAGAACCTCACCAAGCGCTTCGGCGGCCTGGCCGCCGTGAGCGATGTATCGGTCGATCTGCACCGCGGCCGCATCCACGCGGTCATCGGACCCAACGGCGCGGGCAAGTCCACGCTGACCAACCTGCTCTCGGGCGACCTGCCGCCCAGCAGCGGGCAGATCCGGCTCAACGGCGAGAACATCACCGGGCGATCGCCAGAACGCATCGCCCGCCAGGGCCTGGGCCGCAGCTACCAGAAGACCAACATCTTCCTGCCCTTCACGGTGTGGGACAACGTGCGCCTCGCCGCGCAGTCGCGCGAGCGGCACGCGGCCTTCAACCCGCTGCACTGGTTCAGCGCCGCCAGCCGGCTGACGAACGCGAACCAGCGCTGCGAGCGCGCGCTGGAACTCGCGGGCCTCACCGCGCGCGCGAGCAGCGTCGCGGCAGCCATCAGCCACGGCGAGCAGCGCCAGCTGGAGATCGCCATGACCCTGGCCACCGAGCCCACGGTGCTGCTGCTCGACGAGCCCCTGGCCGGCATGGGCGCCGCCGAGGCCGAGTCCATGGTGGCGCTGCTGCAGCGCCTCAAGGGCGAGCACGCCATCATGCTGGTGGAACACGACATGGACGCCGTGTTCGCACTGGCCGAGGTGCTCACCGTCATGGTCAACGGCCAGGTGATCGCCAGCGGCACGCCCGAGCAGATCCGCAACGACGCCGGCGTGCAGGCCGCCTACCTGGGCGAGGAACACTGATGACGGCGCTGATTGAAGCCAAGGGCCTGCACACCCACTATGGGCAGAGCCACATCCTGCGCGGCGTGGATTTCCACGTGGGTGCGGGCCAGACCATCGGCCTGATGGGCCGCAACGGCATGGGCAAGACCACGCTGCTCAAGTCGCTGATGGGCATCGTCAAGCCCAGCGGCGGCACCGTGCAGGTGAAGGGCCGGAACATGACCGGCGCCACGCCCTACGCCGTGGCGCGCGAAGGCATCGCCTACGTGCCCGAAGGGCGCGGCATCTTCGGCAACCTGAGCGTGAAGGAAAACCTGGTGATGGCGGCGCGGCCGGGCAGCCGGGGCCAGCGCGAGTGGACCTACGAGCGCGTGCTCGAGACCTTCCCGCGCCTGGCCGAGCGCCTGGGCCACGGCGGCCAGCAGCTCAGCGGCGGCGAGCAGCAGATGCTCACCATCGGCCGCGCGCTGATGACCAATCCGGACCTGCTCATCCTCGACGAGGCCACCGAAGGCCTGGCGCCGCTGATCGCGCGCGAGATCTGGCGCATCTGCGGCCTGATCCGCGACAGCGGCATCAGCAGCGTCATCGTCGACAAGAACTGGAAACACGTGACCCAGATCACCGACCGCAACCTGATCCTGGTCAAGGGCGAGGTGGTGTTCGAGGGCAGCACCGAGGCGCTGCTGGCGCAGCCGGGGCTGCTGGAGCAGCACCTGGGGGTCTGAGCCCGCCGCCTAGAGCAGCGGCCGCAGCTCGCGCGCGGCGTCCATGAGCACCGGCAGCAGCTCGCGCCGCAGGCCGGCTGCGTCCATGCGGCCCGGCGACACCACCACGTTGAGCGCGGCCAGGGTCTCGCCTTTCATGTTGCGCAACGGCACGGCGAGCGCAATCACGCCGATTTCGTGCTCCTCGCTCGCGATCGCGAAGTCGTCGCGGCGCACGGTGTCGATCACCGCGCGGAAGGCCTTGGGCTCGTCCGTGGTGCGCGGCGTCAGGCGCGGCAGCGACCGGCCCTTGAGCCAGGACGTGAAGGCTGTGCGCGGCAGCGCCGCCAGCAGCACCCGCCCGGTGGAGGTGGCGTGCGCCGGCATGCGCGAGCCCAGGTGCAGGCCATAGGGCATAAGGCGCGGCGCGCCCGGTGCGGCGCTGCGCGCCACGATCACCACCTCGTCGCCGTCCAGCACCACCGCCGAAAACGACTCGCGCGTGGCCGAGGCCAGGCGGTTCAGCGTGGGCTGCACCAGGCGCGGCAGGCGCGCCGAAGACAGGTAGCTGCCCGAAAAGCGCAGCACCTTGGGCGAGAGCCAGTAGTGGCTGCCGTCGGTGTCCAGGTAGCCCAGGTGGGCCAGGGTGAGCAGGTGCCGCCGCGCGGCCGCGCGCGTGAGGCCGGCGCGCTCGGCCGCCTGCGTGGCGTTCAAGCGCTGGCGCTCGGTGTCGAAACTCTCGAGCACGGCCAGGCCCTTGGCCATGCCCTCGATGAAGTCGGCCTTGGCGATGGTCGGGTCGGGCATGGCGGGGCGCTCCAGGAAGTGCGCGATGATCGCACAAAGCGCGCGATGATCGCGCAATGCCCGCCAGCGGTGCTTGTGGCGGGCGCAGCGGCGCCCTAGCCTGCGGGTTTCGCCCGTTCCCCGGAGACAAGACCCATGCGAACTCAGGTCGCCATCATCGGCGCCGGCCCCTCGGGGCTGTTGCTCGGCCAGCTGCTGCACAAGGCCGGCATCGACAACGTCATCATCGAACGCCAGAGCCCCGACTACGTGCTGGGCCGCATCCGCGCCGGCATCCTGGAGCAGATCATGGTCGACCTGCTGCACGAGGCCGGCGTGGGCGAGCGCGTGGCCAAGGAAGGCACCGTGCACCACAGCATCGAGCTGGTCTACAAGAACACGCGCCACCCGATCGACGTGACTGGCCTCACCCAAGGCAAGGTGGTCACGGCCTACGGGCAGACCGAGATCACGCGCGACCTGATGGACGCGCGCCAGGCCGCCGGCCTGCCCACCGTCTACAACGCCGCCAACGTCAGCGTCCACGGCTTCGACGGCGCCAAGCCCAGCGTACGCTACGAGAAAGACGGCCAGACGCACGAACTGCAGTGCGACTTCATTGCCGGCTGCGATGGCTTTCACGGCGTCTGCCGCGCCAGCGTGCAGGACTCGATCACCGAATACGAGAAGGTTTACCCCTTCGGCTGGATCGGCGTGCTGGCCGACGTGCCGCCGGTGTCGCCGCACGCGGTGGTGTACGCCAACAGCGAGCGCGGCTTCGGCCTGTGCTCCATGCGCAGCCTCACGCGCAGCCGCTACTACGTGCAGTGCCCCATCGACGACAAGGTCGAGCAGTGGAGCGACGACCGCTTCTGGGACGAGCTGCGCCGCCGCCTCGACCCGGCCATGGCCGAGGCCATCGTCACCGGCCCCAGCATCGAAAAGAGCATCGCACCGCTGCGCAGCTTCGTCGCCGAGCCCATGCGCTTCGGCCGCCTGTTCCTGGCGGGCGACGCCGCGCACATCGTGCCGCCCACGGGCGCCAAGGGCCTGAACCTGGCGGCCAGCGACGTGAAGTACCTCTCCACCGCCTTCATCGAGCACTACCGCGAGAAAAGCGACGCCGGCATCGACCACTACTCGCAGCGCGCGCTGGCGCGCGTGTGGCGCGCCGAGCGCTTCAGCTGGTGGCTCACCTCGCTGATGCACCGCTTCCCCGACACCGGCGGCTTTGGCCAGAAGGTGCAGGAAGCCGAGCTGGAGTACCTGGTGAACTCCGAGGCCATGTCGCGCTCGCTCGCGGAAAACTACGTGGGCCTGCCGCTAGACTTCGGCCAGAAGTAGACCCCACGCCCGCCGGGCTTCGCGAGCCCCCTCCAGGGGCGACGCCTGCGCGGCCCGGCCCAGCCGGTGCCGCGGTGCCTCGGGGTCGGGCCATCGCCGGCGTTACAGTGGCCGCACCGTCAACCGACCTGCGGCCACTGTTCTATGCCCACCACCCGAAGCCCTCAGCCCCTGCGCGGCGTGCGCGTGCTCAGCCTCGCGCTCAATCTGCCCGGTCCAGCCGCCCTCATGCGGCTGCGCGCCCTGGGCGCGGCCTGCACCAAGCTGGAACCGCCCGCGCGCGAGGGCACCAGCGGCGACCCCATGGGCCAGTACAACCCCCCGGCCTACGCGCGCATGCACGAGGGCGTGAAGCGGCTGACCGCCGACCTCAAGACCGAGGCCGGCCAGGCCGCGCTGCACAAGCAGCTGCTGCGCACCGACGTGCTGCTGACCTCGTTCCGCCCCTCGGCCCTGGCCAAGCTGGGCCTGTCGTGGCCGGCGCTGCGCAAGCGCTACCCGGCGCTGGCCATGGTGAGCATCGTGGGCGCGCCCGGCGAACGCGCCGAGGAGCCTGGCCACGACCTCACCTACCTGGCCGACGCCGGCCTGGTGACCGGCCTGGACCTGCCGGCCACGCTGTTCGCCGACATGGGCGGCGCGCTGATGGCCGCCGAGGCGGTGCTCAAGGCCGTGCTGCTGCTGCGCTCCACGGGGCGCGGCAGCGCCCATGAGGTGGCCCTGTCCGACGCCGCCGCCTGGCTCGCGCTGCCGCGCAGCTGGGGCCTGACCCAGCCGACGGGGGCGGTGGGTGGCGCCCACGCGGGCTACCGCGTCTACCCCTGCAAGGACGGGCGCGTGGCCGTGGCCGCGCTGGAGCCGCACTTCGCCGCCGCGCTGTGCGAGGCGGCGGGCGTGGCCGACGGCCAGCGGATGAAGACCCTGTTCGCACCCGCCACGCACGAAGCCATCGCGCGCTTTCTGGCGGGTCGCACGCGCGCGCAACTGGATCGGCTGGCGGTCGAGCGCGACATCCCGATGCACACGCTGGCCTGAGGCCATGAGGAAGCAAGGCACCATCGTCCACTGGGACGCCGAGCGCGCGTCCGGTTTCATCCGCAGTCCCGACACCGCCGCCGAGGTGTACTTCCACCTGCGCGACTACGAAGGCCCACACCCCATCGTGCCGGGCACGGCGGTGGTGTATGAGGAGATCGTGGTCGGCGGCAAGGGGCCGCGCGCGCTGTCGATCAAGTTGCCGCCCCCGCCGCCGCTGCGCGAGGCCGGCGCCCCCAGCGGGCCGGCGCCCGAGCTGGTGCTGGCGCCGGCCGGCACGTCCAAGGCCCAGCGCTGGCGCGAGGAACGCGCGCAGCGCCGCCAGACCCGGGTGGCCCTGGGCCTGCTGGGCGGCTGGCTGCTGCTGTGGCTCATCGGCGTCGCCGCCGGCCGCCTTCCCTGGGTGGTGCTCACCGGTGTGGTGCTGGTGAACATCGCCACCTTCTTCCTGTACTGGCGCGACCAGCACGTGATGACGGAGGGCGGTGCGCCCTGGCCCCTGGCACTGCTGCACGCGGCGGCCGCGCTGGGCGGCTGGCCAGCGGCCTGGCTGGCCCGGCAGTCGCTTCGACACCGCCTGGACGACAGGCCCTTCCAGCAGACCTTCGTGGCCTGCGCCGTGTTCAACGTGGTCGCCCTGCTGGTCTGGGTGGCCTGGCCGCTGTTCGCCGGCGGCGGCGCCTGAACGCCTGAGCGCCTTCAGCGTGGCTTGGGCCGCCGCGCCGCGCCGATGCCGGCGCGCGGCGGCAGGCCGGTGTGCTGCGTCAGCATCTGCCCCTTGCGCGGCGCGGGCGCCGCGGCTGGCGCGCGGGCGGTGGGCGTGCTGTTCTTGCGCCGCGCGCTCTGGTAGCCGCCGTCGGTGAGCGGCTGGAACGTGGGGATGAGGTGGTGCTTGCCGTTGCCGATGAGGTCGGCGCGGCCCATGGCCTTGAGCGCCTCGCGCAGCAGCGGCCAGTTGTTGGGGTCGTGGTAGCGCAGGAAGGCCTTGTGCAGGCGGCGGCGCTTCTCGCCGCGCACGATGTCCACGCGCTCGCCGCGTTCGTCGCGGTGAATGCCCTTGAGCGGGTTCAGGCCCGAGTGGTACATGGCCGTGGCGGTGGCCATGGGGCTGGGGTAGAAGGTCTGCACCTGGTCGGCGCGAAAGCCATTCTTCTTGAGCCACAGCGCGAGGTTCATCATGTCCTCGTCGCTGGTGCCCGGGTGCGCGGCGATGAAGTACGGGATGAGGAATTGCTTCTTGCCCGCTTCCTCGCTGTACTTCTCGAACATCTGCTTGAAGCGGTCGTAGCTGCCGATGCCGGGCTTCATCATCTTCGACAGCGGGCCGGTCTCGGTATGCTCGGGCGCGATCTTCAGGTAGCCACCCACATGGTGCTGCACCAGTTCCTTCACGTACTCGGGGCTCTTGATCGCGAGGTCGTAGCGCAGGCCCGAGCCGATGAGGATCTTCTTGATGCCCGGCAGCGCCCGCGCGCGGCGGTAGATGCGCACCAGCGGCCCGTGGTCGGTCGTGAGGTTCTGGCAGATGCCGGGATAGACGCAGCTGGGCTTGCGGCAGGCGGCCTCGATCTCGGGGCTGGCGCAGCCCAGGCGGTACATGTTGGCCGTGGGGCCGCCGAGGTCGCTGATGACGCCGGTGAAGCCCTCGACCTTGTCGCGGATCTCCTCGACCTCTTTCAGGATGGAGGCCTGGGAGCGGCTCTGGATGATGCGGCCCTCGTGCTCGGTGATGGAGCAGAAGGTGCAGCCACCGAAGCAGCCGCGCATGATGTTCACGCTGAAGCGGATCATCTCCCACGCCGGGATCTTGGTTTCACCGTCGTGGCGGCCCTGCGCGTCGGCATAGGCCGGGTGCGGGCTGCGCGCGTACGGCAGGTCGAACACGTGGTCCATCTCGGCCGTGGTCAGCGGAATGGGCGGCGGGTTGATCCAGACATCGCGCGCGGTCGCCCCCTCGCCGTGCGCCTGCACCAGGGCGCGCGCGTTGCCCGGGTTGGCCTCCACGTGCAGCACGCGGTTGGCGTGGGCGTAGAGCACGGCGTCGCTCTTGACCTGTTCGTAGCTGGGCAGGCGGATCACGCTGCGATCGCGCGGCGGGCGCTTGGCCTTGCCCTGCAGCGCGGGGTTGGGCACGAAGTTCAGCGGTTGGATCGAGGCGCCCTGCGTCGCCGGCGCTTGCGCGGCCTCGTCCTTCGCGCACGATTGGCCCGCCGACTGCGCCTGCTCGCTCGTGGTCTGGTAAGGGTTGATGTGCGCGTCTACCGGACCGGGCTGGTCCACCTCGCTGGAATCGATCTCGAACCAGCCCTCGGCCGACGGATCCCCCGGGCGGCGCACGAAGGCCGTGCCCCGCACGTCGGTGATGCGCTCGATGGGCTCGCGCGCCGCGAGCCGGTGCGCCACCTCGACCAGCGCGCGTTCGGCGTTGCCATAGAGCAGCAGATCGCACTTGCTGTCCACCACCACCGAGCGGCGCACCTTGTCGCTCCAGTAGTCGTAATGCGCGATACGGCGCAGGCTGCCTTCGATGCCACCGAGCACGATGGGCACATCCTTGTACGCCTCGCGGCAGCGTTGGCTGTAGACGATGGCGGCGCGATCGGGGCGCTTGCCGCCCGCATCGCCGGGCGTGTAGGCGTCGTCGCTGCGGATCTTCCGGTCGGCGGTGTACCGGTTGATCATGGAATCCATGTTGCCGGCCGTCACGCCCCAGAACAGGTTCGGTTTGCCGAGGGCCTTGAAAGGCTCGGCACTCTGCCAGTCGGGCTGGGCGATGATGCCCACGCGAAAGCCCTGCGCCTCGAGCACGCGGCCGATGACCGCCATGCCGAAGCTGGGGTGGTCCACGTAGGCGTCGCCGGTGACGATGATGACGTCGCAGCTGTCCCAGCCGAGCGCGTCCATCTCGGCCCGGCTCATGGGCAGGAAGGGCGCGGTGCCTAAGCGCTTGGCCCAGTAGGGCCGGTAGCTGGTGAGCGGCTTGGCGTTGCGCGCGAAGAGGGAGACGTCGATGGGAGCGTTCATGGGTGGGCGCGAACCCATGGCGGGCGCAGCGGGGCGAAGGACACGATTTTACCGGCGCCCCCCTTTTCCCGCTGCCCGCGGGCCATCCCGCCTAGCGGGACTTGAGCGTCCAGTCGGGCACGCTGGCCGGCATCGGCCGTGCCTGGCGCCGGGTCTCCAGCCGCTGCGCGGCCAGCCGCGCGGTGAGCTTGAGTTTGGCCAGGTCCTCGGGGTTGGGCCGGCCATGGGCCTCGAAGCTGAAGCAGCACAGCGTGCCGTAGACCTCGCCGCTGGACAGCACCAGCGGCGTGCTGATGTGGGTGCCGATGGGAAACGGCAGGTCCTTGAGCAGCGGCGATGCGGCGGGATCGCGCTTCGCGTCGGCGATGTACTGCGGCAGTCGGCCGTCGACCACGCGCTGGCACCAGCTCTCCTCCAGCCACGCGCCCTCGCCTTCGGCGATCACGCCCACGCCGGGCGCTTGGGCCACCTGGCGGAACACGCGCCGGCCATTGACGAATTCGGAGACGAAGACCACGTCCATCTGCAGGCGCTCGCGAAGCAGGCGCAGCACCTCGCCGATGGCCGCGTCCAATTCCGCGTCGGTCTGGTCGGACGTGGCCACCAACAACTCGGACACCCGCACTTCAAGCGAATCGGCACCGAAATCCGTGGGAGCAAAAGGGTTGCGTTTCATGAGGGGCGTTATAGCGACGATGCGCGTATCAAGGTGTATCGCCTCCGGAGCCCCCCGGGCGGCGCGGCACCGCGTGCGCGATCAGCCGGTCCACCAAGCCGAGCAACTGCCGCCGCTCGGCCGCCCCCAGGCAGCCCATGATTTCGCGGTTGCGGCGGTCGATCAGGCGCAGCGCGCGCGCGTGCAGTGCACGCCCCGGGCGCGACAGGCGCAAGACCACGGCGCGCGCGTCGGTCTCGCTGGGCGCCTTGATGACGCTGCCGCGCTCCACCAGCATCTGCGCGGCGCGGCTGGCCTGCGCCTTGTCCAGGTGGGCGTGCGCGGCCAGGTCGTTCACCGACAGCGGTTCGAAGGCGCCGATCGCGGCCAGGGCGCGCGCTTCGGCCACGCCCAGGCCCAATTCGCCCGCGTAGGCGGCGGCGGTCGCGGCATCGGTGAGCTTGCCCAGGCGGTGCAGGCGCCAGCTCAGTTGCTGCTCCAGCGGCAGCGGCTTGGCGTCAGCGTCCATGCAAAGGCTCCTGCAGGCAGCGTTCGCGCGCCCGCTCGATCAGGGGCAGGGCCTGCGCGGCGCTGTCCAGCCGGCCCAGCAGCGACAGGCTCAGCATGGCCAGCAGCAGCGGGGCCTGCTGTTCACCCACCTCGCCCAGGGCGCGGCACAGCGCGGTATAGCTCGTGTCGAGATCGGCATCGGTCATTCGAGGACTCCAGAGGATTGCAGGGCCGCACGCAATGGCGCGGTGTCCAAGCCGCGCCAGCGGCCCATCACGTAGCCGTCGGGACGCACCAGCACCAGGGCGGGCTCGGTACCGGCCGGCAGACCATAGCGCCGCCAGGCCTGGCCGTGCGGGTCGGCTGTGGGGTGGATGGGCAGGGCCTCCACGTCGCGCGGCAAGCCGCCCTCGGGTGGGCCGTTGAACACCAGCGCCACGAAGCCACGACCGAAACGGCTGCTGAGGTGAAAGGCGTGGCCGTGCGCGTCGCGCAGCAAGGCCTCTGGCGCGGGGGCGCCGGGCATGGCCTGCGCGCTCGCCCATTCGCCAGACTCGCCAGCGTTGAGCGGCGAGCCCAGGTACTGGATGGCCGAGGACTGGCGTGGGTTGATCAAGGGGCGAACGGCCTCGTCGTCCAGCGCGAGGCGCAGCGCGGCCTCGCGCATCAGGCGAAAGGCGAAATCGGGCGGCGCCATGAATTCGGTGCTCTTGGCGCCATAGGCGATGTTCTCGCGCGTGGCATGCACGCGCTCCACGCTGTAGCTGTCGAGCAGCGCCTCGGGCGAAGTGCCGCGCACCACGCGGGCCAGCTTCCAGGCCAGGTTGCCGGCGTCGTCGAGGCCGGAGTTGAGCCCGCGCACGCCGAAGATGGGCACCAGGTGGGCGGCGTCGCCCGCGAAGAACACACGGCCATGGCGGTAGCTGGGCAGCGTGAGGCACTTGGCGTTGTAGATCGAGATCCACAGCGGCTCCCAGGGCTCGGTCTCGCCGATCATCTCGAGGTGGCTGCGCACGCGTGGCAATACGTTCTCCGGCTTGACCGCCTCGGCCGGGTCTTCGTCGTCGCGGATCTGGTAGTCGATGCGCCAGACGTCGTCGGGCTGGCGGTGCATGAGGATGGTGGAGCCAGGGTTGGACGGCGGGTCGAACCAGGCCAGGCGCTCCACCGGGCGCTGCGTCTTCTGGCGGATGTCGACGATGACGTAGCGGCCCTCGTATTGCGTGCCCTCCAACTGCAGGTTCAGCTGCTCGCGCACGGCGCTGCGCCCACCGTCGCAGGCCAGCAGCCAGTCGGCGCGCACGCGCCGGTAGCCGCGCGGCGACTCGATGTCGACCAGCACGTCGCGCTCGCGCGCCTGAACGCGCTGCACACGCTCGCCCCAGCGCACGGTCGTGCCATCGACGCCCCCTTCGTCGATGGCGCGGTGCGCGTATTCCTCGACATAGAACTGCTGGATGTTCACCATGGGCGCGAAGCGCTGCGTGGGCTCGCTGGGCATCTCGAAACGCAACACCTCGCTCTGGCGGAAATGGCTGCGACCGGCGGTCCAGCCCAGGCCCTTGGCCACCAGCGGCGCGTCGGCGCCCACCCAGCCCAGGATCTCCTGCGAGCGGCGCGAGATGCAGATGGCGCGGCTGCCGGTGCAATAGCCCTCGTCGGCCTCGATCACCTGGCTGCGGATGCCCTGGCGCGACAGCAGCGCGGCCAGCGTGAGGCCCACCGGGCCGCCACCGGCGATGAGCACCGGAACGTGTTCTTCGGTTATCTGGTCCATGAACGGTTCACCCATTTAGTTGCGCACGCAACTGTATCGCCTCCGCGACTCCGCGCCACAACCACCCGTCGATAAGATGGTTTTCACACCAACGAAGGAGACAGCCATGCCGAACTTCAACACCCTGCGCATCGACCAGGATCCCAGGAACCCGCGCGTGGCGCGCCTGCTGCTCAACCGCCCTGAACGACTCAATGCCATCAACGACGACACTCCGCGCGAGCTCCGCGCGGCGGTGGAATGGGCCAACGCCAACGACGACGTGCATGTCATCCTGGTCGAGGGAGCGGGCAAGGGCTTCTGCGGCGGCTACGACCTCTCTCACTTCGGCGAAGGCGACATCGACCACCCCTGTCAGCAGGAGCGCCACCCCTGGGACCCCCTCGACGACTACGCCTTCATGAAGCGCAACACCGAGGACTTCATGAGCCTGTGGCGCAGCCCCAAGCCCACCATCGCCAAGGTCCATGGCGCGGCCGTGGCCGGCGGCAGCGACATCGCCTTGTGCTGCGACCTGCTGGTGATGGCCGAGGACGCGCGCATCGGCTACATGCCCACGCGCGTGTGGGGCTGCCCCACCACGGCCATGTGGACCTACCGCCTGGGGCCCACGCGCGCCAAGCAGCTCATGTTCACCGGTGACCTGATCGATGGCCGCACCGCCGCCGATTGGGGCCTGGCCAACGAAGCCGTGCCGCTCGACCAGCTGGAGACGCGCGCCTTGGCCCTGGCCGAGCGCATCGCGGGCGTGCCGCGCTCGCACCTGGCCATGCACAAGATGGTGGTCAACCAGGTGCTGCTCACCATGGGACTGGAGCAGACGCAATCCTTGGCCACGCTGTTCGACGGCATCACGCGCCACAACCCCGAAGGCCTGTGGTTCCGCCGCTATGCGCAAGACCAGGGCTTCAAGGCCGCCGTGCAGTGGCGCGACAGCGGCCGACCCATTCCAGAAGGCGATGAAGCCCGAGCGCTGATCCGCGAGATGGAGGATCGCCGGCGTACCAACCGCTGAGAACCGCTGGTCGTCCGTTCATCTCGACACAGCTCTTACGGGACAGGCGCGAATGTAAGGGCCATGCTCCCTAGCATGGGGACTTCTGCCCACTACACCTCAGGAGAAACCCATGGCACTGCACTTCGGCAAACGCGACAACGAGCCTTCCCGCCCTCTGGGCAGCGGCGGCATGGCCACACCGCGCAACACGGCTTACGGTCAATCACAAACCTCCGCCAGCACCAGCGCCCCGGTGGCCGCCCAGGAGACCGAAGTGAAACCCAGCACCAGCGCCACGCCCACCACCCCCGAAGGCGGCAGCAAGCTCACCGTCGGGCCGAACATCAAGCTCAAGGGCGTGGAGATCACCGACTGCGACACGCTGGTGGTCGAGGGCACGGTCGAGGCGACCATGGACTCGCGCGTGATCCAGATCGCGCAGCAAGGCGCCTTCAAGGGCTCTTGCGAGGTCGACCTGGCCGAGATCTACGGCACCATCGACGGCAACCTCACGGTGCGCCAGAAGCTGGTGATCCACGCCACGGGCAAGGTCACCGGCCGCATCCGCTACGGCAAGATCGTCATCGAGGAAGGCGGCCAGCTTTCGGGTGACGTCGAGTGCGCCGCCAACGGCGCGGCCAAGGCGTCGTCGTCCGGCACCAAGCCGTCGATGCAGCTCGCGGCCTAAGGTCGCGCCCAACCCCGGTGGGCGGTTTGCCCGCCCCGGGGGGCCCCGGTATGCTCGGGGCATGTACGCCGAGTTTTTCGGGCTCCAGAGCGACCCGTTTTCGATCGCGCCCGACCCCCGCTACCTGTTCATGAGCGAGCGCCACCGTGAAGCGCTCGCTCATCTGCTCTATGGCGTGCGGGGCGGTGGCGGCTTCGTGCTGCTCAGCGGCGAGATCGGCGCCGGCAAGACCACCATCTGCCGCTGCTTCCTGGAGCAGGTACCCGACAACTGCAACGTCGCGTACATCTTCAATCCGCGCTTGACGGTCGCGGACCTGCTCAAGTCCATCTGCCGCGAGTTCCGCATCGAGGTCAAGCACGAAGGCCTGGGCCCGGCCACGGTGCACGACCACCTCGATCCGCTCAACGAATTCCTGCTGGCCAGCCACGCGCGTGGCGAGCGAAACCTGCTCATCATCGACGAGGCGCAGAACCTCACGCCCCACGTACTGGAGCAACTGCGCCTGCTCACCAACCTGGAAACCAGCGAGCGCAAGCTGCTGCAGATCATTCTCATTGGCCAGCCCGAGCTGCGCGGCATCGTGGCGCGGCCCGAACTGGAGCAGTTGGCCCAGCGCGTGATCGCGCGCTTCCACCTCGACGCCCTGGACGCCGCCGAGACGCGCCAGTACATCCAGCACCGCCTGCAGGTGGCTGGCCTCAAGGGCCCACTGCCGTTCTCCCCGGCCGCCATCGAGCGCATCCATGAGCTGTCGCGCGGTGTGCCGCGCCGCATCAACCTGCTGTGCGACCGCGCCCTGCTCGGCGCCTACGCGAATGGGCAGAACCGCGTCGAGCGCCCGGTGGTCGACAAGGCCGCCGGCGAGGTGTTCGAGAGCGCTGGCTCCCCACCACCGCCTCGGCGCGCCCGTCCGATGGGTGCCGCGCGACCCGCCGGCCTGGGCACCGCGGGCCTGGGCGCATTGGCCGGCGCCGTCGTGGGCGCCTTGGTCGCCGCCGCGGTGCTGTGGTTCTGGCTGCAGCGGTCGGGCACGCCGGCCGCCGCCGGGCCCGCCACCCCAGTGGCCGCTCCCGTGGCCGCCGCCGCGGTCGCCCCTGCCGTCACCGACCACCCCGCCACCAGCCCCACGGCCCCGCCCGACCCCGCCACGACCCGCGATCCCGCCCCCACCCCCGGCTGGCCCGCGGGCGATGCCCTGCTGGCCAATGAGGCCGAGGCCTGGCGCGAACTGGCCCCACTGTGGGGCGCCGCGCTCGCCGACGGTGGCGACCCCTGCGAACACGCCCTGGCTGGCGGGCTGCAGTGCTACCGCACCACACGCATGACCGTGCATGGCCTGCGCCAGCTCGATCGCCCCGGCATCCTGAACCTGCGCCTGCCCGGCGGCGACAGCGGCCGGCTGCTGCTCACCGCCCTGGGCGAGGACAGCGCCGTACTGGCCCGCGGCGAGCGCCGCTGGCGCGTGCCCCTGACCGAACTGGCCGAGGCCTGGCGCGGCGACTACGCCACGCTGTGGCGACTGCCCCCCGGCCACACCGGCCGCCTGGCCGATGGCCGCGACGGCCCGGCTGGCCGCTGGCTCGGCGAGCGCATCGCGGCCTTGCAGGCCAGCGGCCGGGTGCCCGCCTCGGGCCAGGACCTGGCGGCGCGCCTGCTGGCCTTCCAGCGCGCGCAGGGCATCGACGCCGGTGGCCCGGCGGGCCCGGTGACCTTCATGCAGATCAACCTGGCCAGCGGGGTGGATGAGCCCCGGCTGCTGCCGCGCTCCTGAGCCACCGATGTCCTACATCCTCGACGCCCTGCGCCGCGCCGACGCCGAACGCGAACGCGGTCGCGTGCCGGGCCTGCACACCCAGGTGCCGCCCTCGCGAACCACCGAACCGCCGGCGGCGCGAGGCGCGCGGCCCTCGCGCGGCCCGCTGTGGATCGGCCTCGGTGTGCTGGCGGCCGCCATCGCCGGCATCGCCTGGTGGCTGATGCGCGACGGCGCTTCGGCGCCGCCCCCCGGCCCGGTGACCCAGGCCCCCTCGTCGGCACCGGCGTTCCAACCCGAGCCGCCGCCGGCACCGCCGCCCCGCATGGGCGTGGCCCCTGCCCCGGCGCCGGCCGCGCCCGTGCAGCCCATCCTGGCGCCGCAACCGCCACCGCCCGCTCCGTCCGCCGCGCCGGTGCGCCCACCCACCCCGCCCGTGCCGCCGCCCCCGGCCACGCCCGCGCCAACGCCCGCTCCCACCGTCAGCGGCGACACCCACCTGCCACGCGTGAACGAGCTCGGCCCAGCCGCGCGGGCGGCCCTGCCGCCGCTCAAGCTCAGCGGCAGCACCTACGCCGACAACCCCAAGCTGCGCATGCTCATCGTCGACGGCCAGGTGGTGCAGGAAGGCCAGGACATCGTGCCGGGGCTCAAGCTGGAGTCGATCGGCCCGCGCAGCGCGGTCATCGTTCACCAGGGCCAGCGGCTGCGCCTGCCCTACTGACCCAAGATGACCCCGCTGCTGCGCGCCGAACACCTGCGCTTCGCCTGGCCCGGCGGCCGGCCGCTGTTCGACGGCTTCTCGCTGGCACTCGGCCCCGGCCTCACCTGGGTCACCGGCGACGACGGCTGTGGCAAAAGCACCCTGCTGTCGCTGCTCGCGGGTGCCCAGACGCCCCAGGCTGGGCGGCTGTGGGCGGCTGGGCACTGGGCCGACGAGGACCCGGTGGCCTACCGCCGCCAGGTGTTCTGGATCGACCCCCAGACCGAAGCCCACGACGCCCTGCCCGCCGCTGGCTACCTGGAGGGCGTGAGCGCGCATTGGCCGGGCCTGAGCGACGCCGCCCTGGCCGATCTCGTGGACGGCTTCGGCCTGGCCGAGCACCTGCACAAGCCGCTGTACATGCTGTCCACGGGCAGCCGGCGCAAGGTCTGGCTCACCGCCGCGCTGGCGGCGGGCGCGCCCGTCACGCTCATCGACCAGCCGTTCGCCGCGCTGGACGCCCCATCGGCCCGTTTTCTGGCCGACTGCCTGACCGAGGTCGCCGAGCACCCCCGCCGCGCCTGGGTGGTGGCCGATCACGCCGCCCCGCCAAATACCCCCGAGGGGTTGATTCTGAGCCTGAGCGGCACCTGAGGCACAGGCGAATGGCGCGGACCTACTGCCCGCGCAGTACTTTGACGGCCTCATAGGGCCGGTTCTGGCCGGTTTTTAGCGCTGCTAAATCGTCCTTGCGAACTTCGAAATCGACAGGGTGACGGGGGCCACCTAGATTCGCGTCCATGCCGAGCCGGGGCCAGTCGCCGCCCACCAGGTTGCCGGCCGCCGTTGGAATCCAGGAGCCACCATGAGCCATGCCGCCTTTGCCGAGTCGCAACTGACCGCTTCCATGCTCGACATGCTGATGGCGCGTTGGCAGACAGCGCCCCGCCCAGCGACCCCGCCGCACGAATCTCCCGCCGACGCCATGGAACGCGCGCGCGGCATCGTCGTCCAGACGGTAGGCCACTACGTGAACTACCTGGAGGCCTCGGACCAAGCGCTCTACGCGGCGCTGATCTCCCTCACCGACGCCGAAGCCCTGCGCCAATTGTTCTTCGAGTGCTTTGACCTCATGGTCAGGACCCGAGGCCCGGCCATCGCCGTGCTGCGCGTGCACGAGCTCTACCGCCTCATGCGCTGACAGCAGCCGTTCCATGCGCCGGCTTCTAGGCCGCCACCACAGGATCCGGCGCCACGTGTTCCCGCAATCGGTCCCGCAGCCAGCGGTGGGGCGGGCTTTGGTGGGTGCGGTGGTGCCACACCATGTAGTTCGGGCGCCAGGACCGGGGCAGTTCGGGCGGCAAGGGCAATAGCCTCAGTCCCGGAGCGCGTCGGCGCAGATCGGCTCCATCGATGGGCGCCACCGTAGCCAAGCGATCCGTCGTGGACAAGATGTGGGCCAGACGATCGATGGGATAGACCACACTGCACGACCGCGGGGGCAGGCCAACGCTCTTGAGCCAGCGGTCTATGGGCAGCCCGCCGGCCTCGGTGACGCGCATCGTCACCGAGGCCAACAAGTGGTGCTCGGCCAGGTATTGCTGCAGGCTCAAGCTGTCGCCGATGCGCGGATGCGCCACGCTGAGGCAGCAATGGGTGGCCGTGGTCACCGGCAATTGCTCGGCGTGCAAATCCGGTGCGTCCTCGGGAGGCGGCCATGCGGTCAGCAAGACATCGGCGCTCGCGGTTTGCAGCCCCGCATAGCCCCCCGTGGCTGCGTCGGGCTCGCGCACGTCGAGCCGCACATGCGGCGCCAGGGTGACGATGGCGCTGTAGCAGGCGTTCAGGTCGATCCGCGTGAAGCCCTCGGCGCTCATGACCCGCAGGTGCGCCTCGCCGCTGGCGGGATCGAAGGGCGCGCCCGAGGTGACGTCCTGCCACAGATGCACCATTTCCCGGAAGGACGCCAGCACGCCCTGCCCCAGGGGCGTGGCCACGTAGTCCATGCCCTGGCGCCGCACGAGCTCGTCGCCGAAGAACTCGCGCAGTCGCTGCAGCGACTGGCTGGCCGCCGGCGGCGTGAGGCCCATGCGCTCCGCGGCCTGGCTCAGGCTCTGCGCGTCCAGCAAGGCCACCATCAGCGCGATCTGGCGCATGTCTGCCGTGTTGATGGCGCGCGCAACGCGCGACGCACCGAGACGTTCGGTATTCACCCAGGCACCTCCATCGACCGGCCCGCGGCCCGCGACACCATCCGCAGGCGTTCTCGCAGCCATTGGTGAGGACGGCTGCTATCGGTTCGCTCATGCCAGATCATGTAGAGCTCGCTGCGCACCGCCGGAAAGTCGGGGGGCAACGGCAGGCTGCGCACCTGGCTCAGCAGCGCCACCACCACGCGGGCACCGTCGGCCGACATCGTCATGAGAAAGTCGCCCCGCGACACCAACTGCAGGCAGGTCCACAGGGACTGCACGTAGGTCGAGCGGCGCAGAACCTCGCCCCGCGCCTGCAAGGCCGCGTCCAGCGGGCTGCGCGAGGTGGCGTCGAGGTTGCGGTAGTGCGCCACCAGGTGCTCCTCGGCCAGGTACTGCGCCAGGCTGATGCGCTCACCCACGCGAGGGTGCGACTTGCTCAGCAGCACGTGCGTCAATGCGTGCGAACAGAGCAGTTCATGGCGCATGTCCCGCGCATCCAGCGGCGGCGGGGCGCTGGCGCAGAGCACATCGAGCCGGCCCGCGCGCAGCAGCTGGAAGTCGACCGCGTTGTACAGGGGCACCTGCAGATCCAGCCGCGCCTGCGGCGCCTGTTCGCGCAGATCGGCCTGCAGGCGCACGAAATCGGGCAAGGCCGAGTGGCCCACGCAGGCCACGTTGAACCGCAGTGCGCTCTCGGACGGGTCGAAGCCCTGCACGGCCTGCAGGCTCTCGTGCCAGCGCTTGACGATGGTCCGAATGCCCCCGATCACACGCTCGCCGTGGGACGTGAGCCGGTAGGCATTGCCGTGCCGCACATACACCTCTTCCGCGAACGCGGCGCGCAATCGGCTGAGGGACTGGCTGGCGGCCGACGGCGTCATGCCCAGGCGGGCCGCTGCCTCGCTGAGGCTTTGCGTATCGATCAGTTCGCACATCAGGGCCAACTGCTTGATGTCGGCGTTTTTCATGGCCAAGCGCTCCAGCAACCACCGTGCCGAGCCACAGCCTACACCCATGCCAGCGGCTTGACATGACCGGTGGGGGACCGCGCGCCGTCAGCGCCCCCCCAGGCCCATCTGCCGGGAGATCAGCTCCTTCATGATCTCGTTGGTGCCGCCATAGATGCGCTGCACGCGCGCGTCGGCGTAGGCGCGCGTTATGGGGTATTCCCACATGAAACCGTAGCCACCGTGCAACTGCACGCACTCGTCCATCACCTTGCATTGCAGGTCGGAGCACCAGTACTTGGCCATGCTGGCGGTGGCCGAGTCGAGTCGGTTCTCGTTGACGAGCTCGCAGCACTTGTCCACGAACACGCGCGCCACCTGCACCTCGGTCTGCAGCTCGGCCAGGGTGTAGCGCGTGTTCTGGAAGGCCGCCACCGTGGCACCAAACGCCTTGCGCTCCTTCACGTACTGCACGGTCCAGTCGATGGCGGCCTGGGCCGCCGCCACCGCGCCGATGGCGATCTGCAGCCGCTCCCAGGGCAGTTGCTCCATCAGGCAGACGAAGCCCCGCCCCAGAAAGTCCGGCCCGCCAAGCACGTTTTCGGCCGGTACCGCCACGTTGTGGAAGAACAGCTCGGAGGTGTCCTGCGCCTTCAGGCCCAGCTTCTTCAGGCGCTTGCCCTTGTCGAAACCGGGCATACCGCGCTCCACCAACAGCAGCGTGGTGCCTTTGGCGCCGGCCGAAGGATCGGTCTTGGCGACGACGATCACCAGGTCGGCGTGCCAGCCGTTGGTGATGAAAGTCTTGCTGCCGTTGAGGCGGTAGCTGCCGTCGGGCTGCACCAGGGCCGTGCTCTGGATGCCCTGCAGGTCGCTGCCGGCCGCGGGCTCGCTCATGGCGATGGCGCCCACCATTTCGCCGCTGGCCAGCCGCGGCAGGTACCTCTGCTTCTGCGCCTCGGTGCCGTAGTGCAGGATGTAAGGCGCCACGATCTCGCTGTGCAGCCCGAAGCCGATGCCGCTGAAGCCGCCGCGCGCCAGCGCCTCCATCTGCACCACCGAGTAGAGCCGGTCGGCGCCCGCGCCGCCATAGGCCTCGGGCATGGACGGACACAGGAAGCCGTTGGCCCCGGCCTTTCGCCAGACCTCGCGGTCCACGTAGCCTTGCTCCTCCCAGGCCTCGTGGAAGGGCGCGATCTCCTTGTCGACGAAGCGCTGGAAGGCGTCGGCGAAGGCCTGGTGGTCGCTGTTGAAGAGGGTGCGTTCGATCATGCTGTCACCGACTGGACGGTTGGGGGATTTTTGGCAAGCAAGTGCTTGGCGAAAGTCAATATACTGGGCCGAGGTATCGGTCACCACCGGGGACAAACCATGAGCGCCGCCCGGCCATTCCGAAGGCGCTCGCACCGCAGCCCGCTGCGCGGAGGTCATGACAATGAGCGAAGCCTTCATCTTCGACGCCATCCGGACGCCCCGTGGCAAGGGCAAGAAGGACGGCAGCCTGCACGAGGTCAAGCCGATCGATCTGCTGGCCGGCACGCTGAGCGCGCTGCAGCGGCGGCACGACCTGGACACCGCCGCGGTGGACGACGTGGTCATGGGTGTGGTTTCGCCCATCGGTGAGCAGGGCTCGGTGATCGCCAAGGTGGCCGCGCTCAAGGCCGGCTGGGACTGGCGCTGCTCGGGCGTGCAGCTCAACCGCTTCTGCGCCTCGGGCCTGGAAGCGGTGAACCTGGCCGCCATGAAGGTGCGCAGCGGCTGGGAAGAGCTGGTCGTGGCCGGCGGCGTGGAGAGCATGAGCCGCGTGCCCATCGGCTCGGACGGCGGCGCCTGGGCCCAGGACCCCGCCACCAACAGCGCGACGATGTTCGTGCCCCAGGGCATCGGCGCCGACCTGATCGCCACCATCGAAGGCTTTCGCCGCGAGGACGTGGACGCCTTCGCCCTCGAGTCGCAGCGCCGCGCGGCCAGCGCGCGCGGCGAAGGCCGCTTCGACCGCTCCGTGGTGCCCGTGACGGACATGCTGGGCCAGACCGTGCTGGGCGAGGACGAGTTCATCAAGCCCCACACCACCCTGGAAGGCCTGGGCGCGCTCAAGCCGGCCTTCGAACAGCTCGGCCAGATGGGCTTCGATGCCGTGGCCCTGCAGCGCTACCCGCAGGTCGAGCGCATCGAGCACGTGCACCACGCCGGCAATTCCTCGGGCATCGTCGACGGCGCGGCGGCCGTGCTGATCGGCAGCGAGGCGGCGGGCCGCGCGCACGGCCTGACGCCGCGCGGACGCATCGTCGCGGCGGCCCTGTCGGGCGCGGACCCGACCATCATGCTCACCGGCCCCATGCCCGCCAGCCGCAAGGCCCTGGAGAAGGCTGGCCTGACGGTGGACGACATCGACCTCTTCGAGGTGAACGAGGCCTTCGCCGCCGTGCCGATGAAATTCATGCGCGAGATGGGCGTGCCGCACGAAAAGGTCAACGTCAACGGCGGCGCCATCGCCCTGGGCCACCCACTGGGCGCCACCGGCGCCATGATCCTGGGCACCCTGCTCGACGAGCTGGAGCGCCGCGGCCTCAAGCGCGGCCTGGCCACGCTGTGCGTGGGCGGGGGCATGGGCATCGCCACCATCATCGAACGGGTCTGAACGAATGAAAACGATCCGCTACGAGCTGCACGACGGCATCGCCACCATCACCTTCGACGAGCCCGGCTCGCCGGTGAACACCATGTGCACCGACTGGCAGCGCGACCTCACCACGGTCACGGGCCTGGTGGTGCGCGACAAGGCGCTCATCAAGGGCATCATCCTGGCCTCGGCCAAGAGCACCTTCTTCGCCGGCGCCGACCTGAAGGGCACGATGCGCCTGAAGGCCAGCGACGCGCGCCAGGTCTACGCCGAGATCGAGCAGACCAAAAAGAATTTCCGCACGCTGGAAACCCTGGGCGTGCCGGTGGTGAGCTGCATCAACGGCGCCGCCCTGGGCGGCGGCTGGGAGGTGGCGCTGGTGGGGCACCACCGCATCGCCATCGACCACCCCAAGATCCAGCTCGGCCTGCCCGAGATCACGCTGGGCCTGATCCCGGGCGCCACCGGCATCACCAAGATGACGCGCCTGCTGGGCCTGCAGGGTGCCCAACCCTTCATCCTGGAAAGCCGCCTGTTCAGTCCGCGCGAGGCGCTGGAGCTGGGCCTGGTGCACGAGCTCGCACCCGACGCGCTGAGCCTGCGCGCCGCGGCCGAGGCCTTCATCGGCGCCCACCCGACGGCCCAGCACCCCTGGGACGCCAAGGACTACAAGATGCCCGGCGGCACGCCGAGCAACCCCAAGGTGGCCGGCATGCTCAGCGTGGCGCCGGCCCTGCTGCGGCAGAAAACCCAGGGCCTGTACCCCGCCCCCGAGGCCGCGCTGGCCGCCATGGTGGAAGGCGCGATGGTCGACTACGACACGGCGCTGCGCATCGAGAGCCGTTACCTCGCCCAGCTCATCGTGAGCCCGGTGGCGAAGAACATGATCAACACCTTCTTCTTCGACATGAACGCCGTGCGCGGCGGCGGTTCGCGTCCGAAGGACTATCCGCGCTTCACGCCGCGCAAGGTGGGCATCCTGGGCGCCGGCATGATGGGCGCGGGCATCGCCTATGCCCAGGCCAGCCGCGGCATCAACACCGTGCTGGAGGACGTGAACCTGGAGACCGCCGACATCGGCAAGGCCTACAGCCAGCGACTCACGCAGATGCGCGTCGACAAGGGGCTCATGAGCGTGCAAGAGCAGCTTGGCCTGCTCGACCGCATCCTGCCCACCGACCACCCCAAGGACCTCAAGGGCTGTGACCTGATCATCGAGGCCGTGTACGAGAACCGCGAGGTCAAGGCACAGATCACGCGCGAGGCCGAAGAGCAGCTGGCGCCCGGCGGCTTCTTTGCCAGCAACACCTCCACCCTGCCCATCTCCAGCCTGGCCAAGGCCTGCCGGCGTCCCGAAAAGTTCGTCGGCATCCACTTCTTCAGCCCGGTGGACAAGATGAAGCTGGTGGAGATCATCCGCGGTCAGCGCACCGACGACGAGACCATCGCGCGCGCCTACGACTACGTGCTGGCGCTGGGCAAGCTGCCCATCGTGGTGAACGACGCGCGCGGCTTCTACACCAGCCGCACCTTCGGCACCTACGTGATGGAAGGCGCAGCCATGCTGGGCGAAGGCATTCCCGCGCCGGTGATCGAGAACGCCGCGGTGCAGGCCGGCATGCCCGTGGGCCCGCTGGCCGTGCTCGACGAAACCTCGCTCGCCCTCTCGGTGCACGTACTCGACCAGACGCGCGCCGACTTCAAGGCCGAAGGCAAGGTCTACGAACCCGGCGCCGGCGAGCTGCTGGTCGAGCGCATGGTCAAGACCCTGCGGCGCGCGGGTCGCGCGTCGGGTGGTGGCTTCTACGAATACCCGACGGGCCAGCGCAAGCGCCTGTGGGTGGAGCTCAAGGGCCTGTTCGAGGATCCCAAGCTGCCCTGGGATCTGCAGGACGTGAAGGACCGCCTGCTCTACCGCCAGTCGGTGGAGACCGCGCGCTGCCTGGCCGAGGGCGTGCTCACCAGCGCGCACGACGCCAACATCGGCTCCATCTTCGGCATCGGCTTCCCGGCCTGGACGGGGGGCGCGCTGCAATTCATCTACGGCCAGGGCATCGAGGCCTTCGAGCGCCGCTGCGACGTGCTGGCGCGCCGCTTCGGCCGCGGCTTCCTGCTCGACGGCGCGGCGCGCGACGCCATCCGCCGCTTCCAACCCCAGTACTGAACCCCCGAACGATGTCCCGACTGTCGAACAAGGTCTGCCTCATCACCGGTGCCGCCCAGGGCATTGGCCTGGCCACCGCCGAAACCTTCGCTCGCGAGGGCGCCACCGTCGTCGTCGCCGACCTCAAGCCAGAGGCCGTGGACGCGGCCGTGCGCCGCTGCCAGGCCCTGGGGGCCCAGGCCGAGGGCCACGCGCTGGACGTGACCGAGCGCGCGCAAGTGGACGGGGTGGTGGCCAAGGTGCTGTCGCGCCACGGCCGCATCGACGTGCTCGTCAACAACGCCGGCATCACGCAGGACGCGCGCCTGCAGAAGATGACGATCGAGCAGTTCGATCGCGTCATCGACGTCAATCTGCGCGGCGTCTTCCACTGCGCCCAGGCAGTGGCCGACGCCATGGTGCGCCAGGGCCATGGCGTGATCCTCAATGCCTCGTCGGTGGTGGGCCTGTACGGCAACTACGGCCAGACCAACTACGCCGCCAGCAAGTTCGGCGTCATTGGCTTCACCAAGACCTGGGCGCGCGAGCTGGGGCCCAAGGGCATCCGCGTCAACGCCGTCGCACCGGGATTCATCGAAACGCCCATCCTCGCCACCATCCCCGACAAGGTGCTGGACGAAATGCGCCAGCGCGTGCCCCTGCACCGCCTGGGCCGGCCCGAGGAGATCGCCAGCGTCTACGCCTTCCTGGCCAGCGACGACGCCAGCTATGTCAACGGCGCAGTGATCGAGGTCAGCGGCGGCATGTCGGTCTGAGGCGGCCCCGCAATCTCGCATCCCCCAAGGTGGGGATGTGAGGAATATCACACCCTGTCCAGCCGCCCGGCGGACAACCGGCGGCGGGCCAGCGTGTTACAAATCAGGGTTTTGCTCGCTCCCAGCCCCCGATGCAGCCCTCTCCGCCGCCCGCCCCAGAAGGCCCGCGCCTCGCGCGGTTGCGCGCGCTGGGCGTGCTCGACACCCTGCCCGACCGGGCCTACGACGGCATCGCCGCCCTGGCCCAGACCCTGTGCGACACCCCCATCGCCCTGGTCTCGCTGGTGGACGCCGAGCGGCAGTGGTTCAAGGCCCGCATCGGCCTGCCCCTGAGCGAAACCCCGCGCGACTGGAGCTTCTGCGCCATCGCTATCCAGACGCCCGGCGAGGTGCTGGTGATCGAAGACGTGCGCCACGACCCGCGCGTGCAGCACCACCCCCTGCTGCGCGAGCAGCCCGATCTGGGTTTCTACGCGGGCGCGCCCATCGTCACGGCCGACGGCCTGGCCCTGGGCACGGTCTGCGTCATGGACGTTCGGCCCCGGCGGCTGTCCGCCCCCCAGGTGGACGGACTGCGCCACCTGGCCGCGCTGTCGGCCACCCTGCTGGAGCAGGGCGCGCAAGACGTCGAGACGCTCAAGCGCAACGAGGTCCGGCTCAACCGCACCGTCGCGCTGCTGGAGCGCAAGACGGTGGAGCAGCAGCGCTTCATCTACATGCTCTCGCACGACCTGCGCGAGCCGGTCAACACCATCAACAACTTCAGCTCGCTGCTGGTGGAGGACCACCAGGCCGAGCTGATGCCGGCCGCGCAGCGCTACCTGGGCTTCGTGCGCGAAGGGGGCCGGCGCATCGGCCGCCTGCTCGACGACCTGGTCGAGTTCGCCCAGCTCGACACCCACCCGCTGCGCATCGAGCCGGTGGACCCGGCCGCCCTGGCGCAACACGTCACGCAAGACCTGGCACCGGTGCTGCAGCGCTGCCAGGGCCGCATCGAGATCAACACGGCCCTGCCGGTGGTCATGGCCGACGCCGGCCTGCTGCGCGTGGCCCTGCACAACCTGGTGAGCAACGCGCTCAAGTTCACGCGCCCCGGCATTCCGCCGGTGGTGACCGTGGGCGCCTCGCGCAGCGGCGAACTCGACCAGATCCACGTGAGCGACAACGGCGTGGGCATCGCGCAGGAGCACCAGGGCCGCATCTTTGGCCTGTTCAACCGCCTGCACAACCGCCGCCGCTACGACGGCACCGGCCTGGGCCTGCCGATCTGCCAGCGCATCGCCGAACTCCACCAAGGCCGCCTGACGCTCGAGTCGTCCACCGACGCCGGCAGCCGCTTCACCCTGCACCTGCCACCGGCGGGTCGCGCCTGAGGACCCCCACACATGGCAGCCCCCGCGCGTTTCATCCTGATCGACGACAGCGACGCCGACAACGTGTACCACGAGATCATGATCCGCCGCGCCGGCTTCACCGGCGAGGTGCGGGTCTTCGACAACGGCGTGGACGCCTTGAACTTCCTGCGCGACGACCCGCTCGCGCTGCCCACCTGCATCTTCCTGGACATCAACATGCCCGTGCTCGACGGTTTCGAGGTCGCGCACCAGGCCACCGATCTGCTGAGCGGCAAGCCGGCCACCGTGCTGCTGATGCTCACCTCGTCCGACGCGCCGCAGGACCGCCAGCGCGCCGCCGAGCTGCCGGTGATCCAGGGCTACGTCACCAAGCCCCTCACCGCCGACATGGTGCGCCGCATGCTGGCCCGCGATGCCTGAGCCGGGGCCCGACGAAGCCCCCCTGCGGCCGCGCTCGCGCGCCGAACTCTTCACCGCCTTCACCTGGCTGGCCCTGCAGGGCTTTGGCGGCGTGCTGGCCGTGGTGCAGCGCGAGCTGGTGGAAAAACGCCGCTGGCTCACGCGCGACCAGTTCGTCGAGGACTGGGCGGTCGCGCAGATCATGCCGGGCCCCAATGTGGTGAACCTGGCCCTGATGATCGGCGGGCGGCACTTCGGTCTGCCGGGCGCGCTGTCGGCGCTGGCCGGCATGCTGGTGGCGCCGCTCGCCCTGCTGCTGCTGTTGGCCGTGCTCTACAGCCAGCTCGCCACGCTGCCACAGGCGCAGGCCGCGCTGCGCGGCATGGGCGCGGTGGCGGCCGGGCTGATCACCGCCACGGGCCTGAAGCTGGTGGCGGCGCTGCGCGGCAACGTCATGGGGCTGGGCGTGTGCATGGGCTTCGCCGCCTGCACCTTCGCCGCCATCGCCTTGCTGCGCTGGCCGCTGGCCTGGGTGCTGCTGGGCCTGGGCACGCTGGCCTGCGCCTGGGCCTGGCGCCAACTGGGCCGCACGGGGGGATGAGGCCATGACCACCCTGCCCCTGGCCGTGGACTGGCTGGACCTGTTCACCCACTTCCTTACGCTCTCCCTGCTGGCCGTCGGCGGGGCCATCACCGTGGCACCCGATATGCACCGCTACCTGGTGGTGCAGAACGGCTGGCTCGGCGACGCGCAGTTCACCGCCTCGATCGCGCTGTCGCAGGCCGCGCCCGGGCCCAACGTGCTGTTCATCGCGCTGCTGGGTTTCAACATCGGCATCAACGCGGCGGGCGGGCCCTCGGCGGGCTGGCGCGCCTGGGCGCTGGGGCTGTTCGGCACGGGGGTGACGATGGTGGCGATCCTGCTGCCGTCCTCGGTGCTCACCTACACGGCCACCCGCTGGGCGCACCGCCACCGCGAGCGGCGCGGGGTGCGCGCCTTCAAGGCGGGCATGGCGCCCATCGTGATCGCGCTGCTCATCGCCACTGGCTGGGTGCTCACCGCAGCGCACGACCAGCCGGCGCGCGACTGGCGGCTGTGGCTGCTGACGGCGGTGACCGCACTGATCGTCTGGCGCACCCGGCTGCACCTGCTGTGGCTGATCGGCGCGGGCGGGGTGCTGGGCGCGCTGGGCTGGGTCTGAGCCTCAGCGCCCGATCGCCAGGTAGTCGAAGCCCATGCGGCGCACGAACACCGGGTCGTAGAGGTTGCGGCCATCCACGATCAGCGGCTGCTTCAGGCGTTCCTTGATCAGGTCGAAGTCCGGGCTGCGGAACTCCTTCCATTCGGTCACGATGACCAGGGCGTCGGCGCCCTCCAGGGTCTCGTTGGGCGTCTGGGCGTAACGCACGCGCGGCTCGTCGCCCAGGATGCGCTGCGCCTCGGGCATGGCGGCCGGATCGTAGGCCGTGACGGTGGCGCCGGCGGCCAGCACCTCCTCGATGAAGCTCAGGCTGGGCGCCTCGCGCATGTCGTCGGTGTTGGGCTTGAAGGCCAGGCCCCAGAGCGCGATGTGGCGGCCTTTGAGGTCGGCGCCCAGGCGCTGCTTGAGCTTGCGCGCCAGCACCTGCTTCTGCGCGTCGTTGGCGGCTTCAACGGCGCTCAGCACCTGCAGGTTCAGGTCGGCGTCGCTGGCGGCGGTCTTGATCAACGCCTTCACGTCCTTGGGGAAGCAGGAGCCGCCGTAACCCGCGCCGGGGTACAGGAAGTGGTAGCCGATGCGGGGGTCGGAGCCGATGCCCTGGCGCACCATCTCGATGTCGGCGCCCAGCTTCTCGGCCAGGTTGGCCAGCTCGTTCATGAAACTGATGCGCGTGGCCAGCATGGCGTTGGCCGCGTACTTGATGAGTTCCGCGCTGCGCACGTCGGTCACCAGCAGGCGCTCGCGGTTGCGCTGGAACGGCGCGTAGAGCGCGCGCATGAGGAAGATGGCCTGCTCGTCGCTGCCGCCCACCACGATGCGGTCGGGCTTCATGAAGTCGTCCACCGCCGCGCCCTCTTTCAGGAACTCGGGGTTGGAGACCACGGCGTAGGGCGTGCTCACGCCGCGCTGGGCCAGTTCGTCGGCGATGGCGGCATGCACCTTGTCGGCGGTGCCCACGGGCACGGTGCTCTTGTCCACCACCACCTTGTAGTCCGTCATCAGGCGGCCGATGCTGCGCGCCGCGGCCAGCACATACTGCATGTCGGCCGATCCATCCTCGTCGGGCGGCGTGCCGACGGCAATGAACTGGATGGTGCCGTGGTTCACGGCGCGCGCCACGTCGGTGGTGAAATGCAGGCGGCCGGCGGCCACGTTGCGTGCCACCATCTCCTTGAGGCCCGGCTCGTAGATCGGGATGCCGCCCGACTCGAGAATGCGGATCTTCTCAGGGTTCACGTCCAGGCAGAGCACGTCGTTGCCCACCTCGGCCAGGCAGGCGCCGCTGACCAGCCCCACGTAGCCCGTTCCCACCACCGTCACTTTCATTGCGAATCCCTTGTTCGGCGTCCCCCATGGCGGGGACGCGGCATGATAGCGAACGAATATGGCACTTTCGTCGTACCCTCCCCCGTATGGGCGACGCCGCGTGAAGCTGTTCGCGCTGGCGCTTGGCCTGCTGTTGCTGTTGGCATTGGCGCCGCTGGCCTGGCTGGCCGGCACCGAACGGGGCCGGGCCGTCTGGGAGCAGGCCACGAGTCGCAGCCCCAACGAACTGATCCGCTACACCGAACGCCGGCTGCAGGGCCACCCCCGGCTGGAGCGCTGGCTGCTGCCGCCCTTGCACGCCCTGCGCTCGCGGGTGGAACCCGAGCCGCCCGCGGGCCCCCTGCCTGACCTGGGCAAGGGCCAGCGCCCCGATTCTTTGCCCCTGCCGGCCGGCCTCTCCACCCGCTGGGCGGTCGACACCCCGCAGGCCATCCGCGACGCCCTGCTGCGGGCCACGCCCGGCACGCAGATCGTGGTGGCGCCGGGCCTCTACCCCTTCGACACCCCCCTGCGCCTGGGCCAGGACGGCCGGGCCGACGCCCCCATCGCCCTGCGCGCCGAGCGACCGGGCACCGTGTGGTTCGCCTTCACCCAGGTGGACGGCATCCGCGTCGACCGTCCGCACTGGGTGTTCGAGAACCTGGACATCCGCGGCACCTGCGCACGCCACGGCGATTGCGAGCACGCCTTCCACGTGATCGGGCGCGGCGCGCGGGTGAGCATCCGCAACAACCGGCTCAGCGACTTCAATGCCCCCATCAAGGTCAATGGCCAGGACGGCGACTGGCCCGACGCGGGCGAGCTGGCCTGGAACACCCTGAGCAACACCACCCCGCGCGACACCGCCCAACCGGTGGTCATGCTCGACCTGGTCGGCGCCCACCGCTGGCGCGTGCACGACAACCACGTCGCCAATTTCGTGAAAACCCAGGGCAACCGCGTGGCCTATGGCCTATTTGCCAAGGGCGCGAGCGAGGACATCCGAATCGAACGCAACCTGGTGATCTGCACGCCCCAGGGCATTTCGCAACCCGGCGAGCGCGTCGGCATTTCGGTGGGCGGCGGTGGCACCGACCCCCAGGTGTGCCGCGACGGCACCTGCCGGTCGTTCGAGCACCGCGGCGGCCTCGCCGCCAACAACGTGGTCGCACATTGCAACGACGCGGGCGTGGACGTGAACCGGGGCGTGGACGTGCGGGTGGCGCACAACACGCTCATCAATACGGCCGGCATCACCGTGCGGGCGGGCTCCAGTGCCCGCCTGCAGGCCAATCTCGTCGACGGCGGCAGTTGGCGGCGCGACCGCAGCGTGGTGGACGAGCGCGACGCCGCCCCGCTGGCCCGGTGGCTGGACCCGGCGGCGGCCCGGGCCCTGCAATGGCAATGGCGGCAGGCCGCGCTGGATGGCTCCGCCACCACAGGCATTTCCAGCGATTTCAATGGCCAATCGCGCGCGGGCCATTCGACACCGGGCGCGCTGCTCCCCTGAATTCACAATTCGTCACCGATTTTCAACAATCGGTGACAGGGAATTCCCATTCGGCCCGCGCACAGGGCCGAATGAGTTACCAATTGACACGGCGATCAATGGCCATTCGCCGTCAATAATTCATTGACGGTATTTCGCGATATCGCACCCCTCTGATTCGCTCGAATCAGCCTCCCATCCGGCGCCTACTACCTATTCGGTACACCGATGAAGTGGTGGGTCAATTTGTGTCTTTTTGTACGAAGAATACCGTTCGTCGGCCAAAAAAGCCGTGCGTTTCCGCGCACTTCCGCACATCGCCGATTTTGAACAGCCGATCAACTGTGCCGCTTTTCACGCTTTCACCCCCCCTAAAGTCATTCGCAGTGGCGTCGAGAAACAAGGCAATGGGGCCAAAAACGTGAGGCACTTCACGGTCGGACTGCAGAACCCCAAACATTCGTATTAACGCTTTTGGCTGAAATTCGCCGGGCGTCGGAACTTTCAATTCAACTCATTGCGAACGCCAAACATCATGGAAATCGAATTGGTTAATCCCCGCCAGAAACGGCAGTTGTCCCGCCCGGTACTGGCGGCCCTGTTCACCTGCGTGGCCCTGGCCGCCTGTGGTGGTGGCGGGGGGGGTAGCGAAGGCGCCTCCGCGGCCCCCGTGGACAACACGGCCAGCGCGGCGCCCCCGCCGCCCGCCAACGGCGGTTCGCCCACCCAAGCCGAGATGGACGCGGCGGCGGCCCGTGGCTGGTCCTGGAACAGCTTCAAGAAATTCTGGGAATCGATCAAGTCGCCCGCTCCGGCACCTGCTCCCGCTCCGGCGCCTGCTCCCGCTCCGGCACCTGCTCCCGCTCCGGCGCCTGCTCCCGCTCCGGCGCCTGCCCCCGCTCCGGCACCTGCTCCCGCTCCGGCGCCTGCTCCCGCTCCGGCGCCTGCCCCCGCTCCGGCGCCTGCCCCCGCTCCGGCGCCTGCCCCCGCTCCGGCGCCTGCTCCCGCTCCGGCGCCTGCTCCCGCTCCGGCGCCTGCCCCCGCTCCGGCACCTGCCCCCGCTCCGGCGGCCGGCATCGGCGGCCTGGCCTGCGCCGCGGGCGCCATCACCTGCGTGGAGGTGACGTCCGGCAGCGCCCAGACCAACCTGCCCATCACCTTCGGCCAGCCTTTCCGCAGCGGCGACCTCTCCACCAGCCAGGGCCTCAGCGCCCAGGACAGCGCCGGCAACACCGTGCCCGTGCAGATGGACGAGGTGTCCACCCACGCCAACGGCTCCGTGCGTTTCGCCGTGCTCAGCGCCAGCGTGCCCAGCCTGCCGGCCAACACCGCGCGCCTGATCAACTTCTACCCCGCCGCCAAGACCAGCCCCAGCGTCTCGGTACCGGCCGACCCGGCCTGGAACCTGCAGGTCACGGCCAAGCTCGCCGATGGCACCACCCTGGTGGCCAACCCGCAGCAGCAGCTCAAGCAGCAGATCGCCAGCGGCACCAACCGCCGCCTGTACGGCCCGGTTGCCAGCGAATTCACCGTGGTCGCGCCCATGGTCAACCAAGCCACCGGCGCGGCCCACCCGCACCTGGTGGCGCGCCTGCACACCCGCCTGTACCAGAGCGGCCAGATCCGCACCGACGTGGTGATGGAGAACAACTGGGCGCTCAAGGCCTCGCCGTCCGACTTGAGCTATTCGCTGACCGTCACGGCCAACGGCCAGACCTTGCTGTCACAGCCCTCGTTCACGCACCACCACCACGCGCGCTGGCACAAGGTGGTGTGGAACAACGGCGCCGCGCCGAACGTTCGCCTGCGCCACAACATGCGCTATTTCCTGGATAGCCGTGCCACCTGGAACTACAACCTGGGCCTGACGATTCCCGAAACCGTGCTGGCCGCCGAGGCGAGCAACCTGGCCAAGACCAACACCGGCCCCATGGGCACGGCCATGCTGACCACCAACATGCCCGGCACCGGCGGCCGCGCGGAGATCGCCCCGGTGCCGCGCTGGACGGCGATGTACCTGGTCAGCCAGGACGACCGCGCCCGCGCCTCCATGCTGGCCAACGCCGACGCCGCCGCCAGCGCTCCCGTGCACTACCGCGACGAAGCCACCGACCAGCCCATCAGCGTCGTCAAGTACCCAGGCATCGCGCTGCGCTACGGCTCCTCCAGCCCCGCCGTGCCCACCGCCAGCACGTCCAGCGTCTGGACGCCGGACATCGCGCACCAGGGGTCGTACTCGTACGTCCCCTACCTGGTCACCGGCGACGCCTTCTACCTCGACGAAATGATGTTCTGGGCCGCCTGGAACGTCGCCGCCAACGACCCGTACTACCGCCAGCAGGGCAAGGGCCTGTTGATGCCCGAGCAGGTGCGCGGCCAGACCTGGGGCGCGCGCTCCATCGCCGAGGCGGCCTTCGCCACGCCGGACAACCACCCCATGAACGGCTACTTCGACACCATGCTGTCGAACAACATGGCCTGGTTCCTGGACACCTACGGCCCGGGCAAATCGGGTCCGCTGTTCTCGCCCATGGGCGCGCTGATCTCGCAGTACAACAACAACCAGTCGCCGTCGTACGAGTCGGACTTCTTCGCCACCGTGATGAGCTGGCTGGCCGAGAACAACGTGCCGAACGCCAGCGCCGTGCTCAACAGCGTGGGCCGCATGCAGATCGACCGCTTCCTGGCCACCTCCCAAACGGCCGGCTTCTGCACCAGCCGCGCCGCGGGCTACTGGCTGCAGACCATGAACGGCAGCTCGTACGTCAACACCTGGGCCGACTTCTACAAGCTGAACTACGGCACCGCCACCTGCGGCACCACCGCCCAGCCCAACGACCCGGCCTACCCCGACTGGGCCGGCGGCTACGCGGCCGTGGCGCGCGGCATGCTGGCGGCGGCGAAGAACGCCGGCGCGACCAACGCCTCGACCGCACAGGCCCGCTGGGTGCAGTTCACGCCCAACCTGGACCCGGACTTCAAGAACGACCCGTCCTACGCGATCGTGCCGCGCTGAGCGACACGGCATCCAGACCAAGCCCCGCGGCCCTCGCCGCGGGGCTTTTTTCTTGCGCTCAGTGCCCGTCCAGCAGGGCCGGCAGGGCGCGGGCCGCTGTCGCGCGCAGGCGGCGCGTCGCCACGCCATCGAGCGCCGAGGCCTCGGGGTTCACGATCAGCACCCGCGCGCCCGCGTGGCGCGCCAGCGAGGCCAGGCCGGCGGCCGGGTAGACCTCACCCGAGGTGCCAACCACCAGCAGCAGCTCGCAGGCCTCGGCCGCCGCCTGCGCGGCCTCGAGTTCGGCCTGCGGCAGCCTCTCGCCGAACCACACGACGTCGGGGCGGCGCAGGTTCCCGCACACCGGGCAGCGCGGCGGATGGCCCGGCGCGATGGCGTCCTCGCGACAGCAACCGCGCGGCGCGTCGAGCCAGCGGTCCTGGGCGAGGTTGCCGTGCAGGGCCAGCACGCCCGGGCTGCCGGCGCGCTGGTGCAGGCCATCGACGTTCTGGGTGATCACCGTGAGGCGGCCGGGGTGGCGGCGCTGGAAGTCAGCGATGGCCGCGTGTCCGGCATTGGGGCGCACCCGCTCGACGGCCACGCGGCGTTCGACGTACCAGTCCCACACCAGCTGTGGCTGGCGGCGGAAAGCCGCCTCGGTGGCGAGCTGGCGCGGATCGAAGCGCGCCCACAGGCCGGTGAGCGCGTCGCGGAAGGTGGGCACGCCCGATTCGGCGCTCATGCCCGCCCCGCTGAGCACGGCGATGCGCCGCGCCGAGCGGACCCAGGCGCGGAGCTCTTCGTCCATGGGGGGATCAGCCGCGCTGGCGCAGGGCCTCGTAGAGGCAGATGCCGCTGGCCACGGAAACGTTCAGGCTCTCGACCGCCCCGCGCATGGGGATGTGCACCAGCTCGTCGCAGGTCTTGCGCGTGAGCTGGCGCATGCCCGGGCCTTCGGCGCCCAGCACCAGGGCCACCGGGCCCCGTAGGTCAACCTCGTAGACCGATTGGGGCGCGTCGTCGCTGGTGCCGATGACCCAGATGTTGCGTTCCTTGAGCTCATTGAGCGTGCGCGCCAGGTTGGTCACCATGAAGTACGGCATGGTCTCGGCCGCGCCGCTGGCCACCTTGGCCACGGTGGCGTTCAGGCCCACCGCATGGTCCTTGGGCGCCACCACGGCGTGCGCGCCGGCGCCATCGGCCACGCGCAGGCAGGCGCCCAGGTTGTGGGGATCGGTGACGCCGTCGAGCACCAGCAGCAACGGTGCCTGGCCCACGCCGTCCACCTGGTCCAGCAGATCGTCGAGCGAGCGGGCCTGTTCGACGGGCAGCACGCGCGCGGCCACGCCCTGGTGGCCGTGGCTGCCCGCGAGCTTGGCGATGCGCAAGGCGTCGGCCTCGATCAGGCGCACACCGGCTTCCTTGGCGCGGTCGAGGAACTGGCGCATGCGCGCGTCGCGCCGCGAGCTGTCCACGTAGACCTCGACCAGGCTCTGCGGCGCGGTCTTCAGGCGCACGCCGACCGCGTGGAAACCGAACAGGACTTTGGTGGCGGACGGGGCTTTGGGCGGAGCGGACATGGCCGCGATTATCGGCCCCCGGCCCCGGCGGCCCCGCCAGCCCGCGCGCGGCGCCTCAGGCCGCGACGCCGGCGCTGATGTCGGCCACCTGGCCCGCGCTGATGGTGATGCGGCGCTCGCAGCGCTCGGCGATGCCGCGGTCGTGCGTGACCAGCACCAGCGTGGTGTGCTGCTCGCGGTTGAGCTCGAACATCAGCTCCATCACGCTGGCACCGGTGGCGAAGTCCAGGCTGCCCGTGGGCTCGTCGGCCAGCAGCACGGCCGGGCGCACCACGAAGGCCCGCGCCAGGGCCACGCGCTGCTGCTCGCCGCCCGACAGCACCTTGGGGTAGTGGTTGAGCCGCTCGCCCAGGCCCACGCGCTGCAGCATCTGCGTGGCGGCGGCGCGGGCATCGCGCCGCCCAGCCAACTCCAGCGGCAGCATCACGTTCTCCAATGCCGTCAGGTTGGCCAGCAGCTGGAAGCTCTGGAACACGAAACCCACTTTCTCGGCGCGCAGCGCGGCGCGGCGGTCCTCGTCCATGGCGAACAGATCGACGCCATCGATGTGAACCGTTCCCTGCGTCGGGGTATCCAAGCCCGCGATGATCGACAGCAAGGTGCTTTTGCCCGAGCCCGAGGCGCCCACGATGGCCACGGTTTCGGCGCGGCGCAGGCTGAAATCGATATCGCGCAGAATGGTCAGCGTGCCCGTCGAGTCGGACACCGACTTGAACACATGGCTGACCGCAATCATCACATCGGACATGAAGCATTCCCTGAAGACGAACCGCCGCCACTTTAGCCTGAGCCTGGTGGCGGCGTGGGCGCTCGGCCAGGCGGGCGCGCTGCGCGCCCAGGGCAAGGCCGAGCCCGTGGTGCTGGTGGTGGGCGATTCGCTCAGCGCCGAGTACGGCCTGCGCCGGGGCAGCGGCTGGGTCGCGCTCACCGAAGAGCGGCTCAAGGCCGAAAAGGTTCCGGCGCGGGTGGTCAATGCCAGCGTCAGCGGCGACACCACCTCGGGCGGGCGTTCGCGCCTGCCGGCGCTGCTCCAGCAGCACCGGCCCTCGGTCGTGGTCATCGAACTGGGCGGCAACGACGCCCTGCGAGGCCTGCCGCTGAGCATGACGCGCGACAACCTCGCCGCCATGGCGCGCGCCGCCAAGGCCGCCGGCGCGCGCGTGCTGCTGCTGGGCATGGAGATGCCGCCCAACTACGGCGCGAAGTACGGACAGGAATTCCGCGAACTGTTCGCCGCCGTGGCGCGGCAGGAAAAGGCCGCGCTGGTGCCCTTCTTCCTCAAGGGCGTGGCCGACGGCGCCGACCCGCTGGCGCTGTTCCAGAGCGACCGCATCCACCCGAACGAGAAGGCCCAGCCCACCATGCGCGACACGGTCTGGCCTGAACTGCGCAAACTGGTCACGGCGGGATAATCGGGCCCATGCCCGTTGCCACCCTGAGCGCGGGCGACGCCCTGCGCCGCCTCGCCGAATTCGACACGATCATCGACGCCCGCACCGAGGACGAGCACGCGCTCGACCACGTGCCCGGCGCCCTGAACTGGCCCACGCTGGACAACGCCGAGCGCATCGACATCGGCACCATGTACAAACAGGTGAGCGCCTTCGAGGCCAAGAAGCGCGGCGCGGCGCTCGCCGCGCGCAACATCGCCGCCCATATCGAGCGCGAGGTGCTCGACAAGCCCAAGGGCTGGCGCCCGCTGGTCTACTGCTGGCGCGGCGGCAACCGCAGCGGCGCCCTGGCCACCATCCTGGGCGCCATCGGTTTCCAGGTCACGCTCATCGACGGCGGCTACAAGGCCTGGCGCGCCGCGCTGGTGGACGACCTGCCCCGCCTGGCCGCGGGCTTGCGCTACCGCGTCGTCTGCGGCCCCACGGGCAGCGGCAAGACGCGGCTGCTGCACGCGCTGGCGGCCGAGGGTGCGCAGGTGCTCGACCTGGAGGGCCTGGCCTGCCACCGAAGCTCGGTGCTGGGCCACCTGCCCGGCCAGCCACAGCCCAGCCAGAAGGGCTTCGATTCCTTGCTGTGGGACGCGCTGCGCCGCTTCGACCCCGGGCGGCCGGTGTACGCCGAAAGCGAAAGCAAGAAGGTGGGCAACCTGCGCGTGCCCGATGGACTGATGGACGCCCTGCGCGCCAGCGAGTGCATCTCCCTGCGCCTGAGCGACGAGGAACGCGTCGCCTTGCTGCTCGAGGACTACGACTACTTCGTGCGCGACCCCGAACTGCTGATCGGGCGCCTGCAGGCCCTGCGCGCGGTGCGGGGCGGCGAGGTGGTCAACGGCTGGATCGGGCTGGTGCGCGCGGGGCGCACGCCGGACATGGTGCGCGATCTGCTGGCCCAGCACTACGACCCCACCTACGCGGCCTCGACCTCGCGCAACTTCCGCCGCTTCGCCGAGGCCCTGCCCTGCGAGCCCGCCGACCGGTCGATGGCGGCGATGCGCGCGGCCGCGCGCCGCCTCATCGACAGCGAAACGGCACCGGCCCCACAGGCCGGCTGAGACGTTCAGTTGGCGCCGCCGGCGCCACCATCGCCCTGCCCGGCATCGCTCGGCGCACCGGTCGCCTCGCCATCGGGCTGGTCGGCACCGTCCGGGTGCTCGCTGGTCTTGCGCGCGGCCTTGGCGCGCAGTTTCTCTTCCTTCTTCTGCTTCTTGGCCAGCTCACGCTGCCGTTTCTCGTAACCGTAGTTGGGTGTAGCCAAATCGCGCTTTCGTCGGGTTGAAGGGGGTCAGGACTGCAAGCGGGGCAAGGCCTGCGCCAGGTCGGCCCGCAGGTCTTCGACGTGTTCCAGACCGATGGCAAAGCGTACCAGACCCCCCGCGTGAGGCCAACCCAATGTCCGGATGGCGCTCATGCGGTACGGTGCGCACAGGCTGATGGGACCGGCCCAGCTCCAGCCCAGCTTGAACACGCGCAGGCTGTCGCAGAAGGCGTCGATGCGCTCCTGGGGAATGGACGCGTCGAAGGCCGCGCTGAACAGGCAGCCGGCCGCCCGGGCATCGCGTTGCCAGGTGCCATGGCCGGGCGAGCCCGCCAGCGCCGGATGGAAGACCTGCGCCACGCCGGGCTGGCCCTGCATCCAGTGCGCCAGCTCGCGCGTGGCGGCGTCCTGGGCGCGGTAGCGCAGCTCGATGCTGGGCAGGCCGCGCAGCACGAGTTCGGCGTCGTTGCCGGCCACGCCCAGGCCCAGGCGCATGTGGCACAGCAGAACGGTGCGATGCAGGGCCTCGTCGCGCGTGACCACCGAACCCATGAGCACGTCGGCGCCGCCGCTGGGGTACTTGGTGAGCGCCTGTACGGACAGGTCCACCCCCAGATCGAAGGCGGCAAATGCGATGCCCGCGCCCCAGGTGTTGTCCAGCGCGGTGACGATGGGCCTCTCACGGCCTTCGCTGGCCTGGCGCACCACGGCCACCAGCGCGGGAATGTCGGGGAACTCCAGGGTGATGGACCCGGGCGCCTCCAACCAGACCAGACGGGTGGCCGGCGAGATCTTCGCGGCCAGATCGGCCGGGCTCATGGGGTCGTAGAAGCGGTGCGGGATGCCCCAGGCCGCCAGTTCGCCCTCGGCGAAGGTTTTGCCCGGCCCGTAGGCGTTGTCCGGGATCAGCAGTTCGTCGCCCGTGCGCAGGAAGGCCATGTCCACCAGGGCCACGGCGGCCAGGCCGCTGGGCGCCAGCACGCAGTGCGCGCCGCCCTCCAGGGTGGCGATGCGCTCCTCCAGCGTGAAGGTGGTGGGCGTGCCGTGCAGGCCGTAGGTGTAGCCGCTCTTGTCCTTCCAGTCGTACGTGCGCAAGGCGTGCACGTTCGGGAAAATGACGGTGGAGGCCTTGTGCACGCCAGGCGCGACAGCCTCGAAGCCCTCGGGGGGCTTGTAAGGGTGGTGGATGAGCTGGGTGGACAGGCGCTCGCGGCTCATTCGCTCAGAGCTTCCACTTTTCCAGCAGCTGCGCGGGGCGCAGGCTGTCGTAGCCCTCGAAGGGCTGGTGGATCCACGGGTTGGTGGGCAGGTACTCCACCGAATAGTCGGGCGTGAAGGTGGACAGCTGCTTGGTCCAGATCACCGCGCTGCGCAGCTCGGTGATGGGTGAGTAGTTGTTCTTGAGCAGGTCGATCACCACCTTGAGCGTGTGACCCGAGTCGGCGAGGTCGTCGACCAGCAGCACCTTGCCGGCGATTTCGCCCTTGGGCGTGGTGATGTAGCGCGCGATGTCGAGCTTGCCCTGCACCGTGCCGGCCTCGGCGCGGTAGGAACTGGTGGACATGATGGCCAGCGGCTTGTCGAAGATGCGCGAGAGGATGTCGCCCGGGCGCATGCCGCCGCGCGCCAGGCACAGGATGGTGTCGAACTCCCAGCCCGACTGGTACACCTTGAGCGCCAGCTTTTCGATGAGGTTGTGGTACTCGTCGTAGGAGACGTAGAGGTGTTTGCCGTCTTCGGTGAGCATGCGTGCGGACTCCAGGCTGGGAGGGTCGGAACAGTGTGTCGTGGGGCGGGCGAACGCCCTACCCGGGCTTACCCGTGCTCACCCCTGGAAGGGGTGCTGCAGCAGGATGGTGTGGTCGCGGTCGGGGCTGGTGGACACCACGTGGATCGGCACGCCGGTGGTCTCCTGGATGCGCTTGAGGTAGTGGCGCGCGTTCGCGGGCAGGTCCTCGAAGCGCGTGACGCCCACGGAGGACTCCGTCCAGCCGGGGATGGTCTCGTAGATCGGGCGGCAGCGCGCGATCTCGTCGGCGCCCATGGGCAGGATGTCGATGCGCTCACCGTCGAGCTCGTAGCCCGTGCACAGCTGCAGCTCGGTCAGGCCGTCGAGTACGTCGAGCTTGGTGATGCACAGGCCCGACAGTCCGTTCACCTGGGCCGATCGCTTGAGCAGCGCGGCGTCGAACCAGCCGCAGCGGCGCGAGCGGCCGGTGGTGACGCCCTTTTCGGCGCCGACGGTGGCCATGTGCCAGCCCGGCGTGCCTTCCGTTTCCCAGTCGAGTTCGGTGGGGAACGGGCCGCCGCCCACGCGCGTGCAATAGGCCTTGGTGATGCCCAGCACATAGTGCAGCAGCTGCGGGCCCACGCCCGCGCCGGCCGCGGCGTTGCCGGCCACGCAGTTGCTGGAAGTGACGAAGGGGTAGGTGCCGTGGTCGATGTCGAGCAGCGTGCCCTGCGCGCCCTCGAACAGCAGGTTGGCGCCGGCCTGGTGCGCTTCGTTGAGCTCGCGCGAGACGTCGGCGATCATGGGCTTGAGCTGCTCGGCCTGGGCCATGGCCTCGGCGTAGACGCGCTCGAACTGGATGGCGCCGTCCTTCATGTAGGGCGCGATCTTGTCGTCCCAGGCCATGTCGGCCGAATGCAGGTAGGTGGTGAGCACGTGGTTGTGCAGGTCCAGCAGTTCGCGCAGCTTGGCGGCGAAGCGCTCGGGGTACTTCAGGTCCTGCACACGCAGCGCGCGGCGCGCGATCTTGTCTTCGTAAGCCGGGCCGATGCCGCGGCCCGTGGTGCCGATCTTCTCGGTGCCGGCCTTGACCTTGGCGGCCTCGCGCGCGATGTCGACCGCGGCGTGGAAGGGCAGGATCAGCGGGCAGGCCTCGCTCACCCGCAGGCGCGAACGCACCTCGACGCCCGCCTTCTCCAGCCCCGCAATTTCCTCGAACAGCTTGCCGACCGAGAGCACCACGCCGTTGCCGATGTAGCACTTGACGCCCGCGCGCATGATGCCGCTGGGAATGAGGTGCAGCGCCGTCTTCACGCCGTTGATGACGAGGGTGTGGCCCGCGTTGTGGCCGCCCTGGAAACGCACCACGCCCTGCGCGGTTTCGGTCAGCCAGTCGACCAGCTTGCCCTTGCCTTCGTCGCCCCACTGGGTGCCGACCACCACCACGTTGCGCCCGGGGGTTGCGGCGCGGTCCTTGTTGCTCATCTCGGTTTCCAGTCAAAGAGGCCGGACGGTCCAGCCGTCCGGGCGGCCGGTGTCGGGCACCAGCTCGCGGTCACACAGGAACTCATCGACCTCGTGCTCGTGCCCCGGCAGGGCACAGACCACGGTGTGGCCCTGGGCGCGCAGGAGGGCCACCGCCTGGCGCAGGCCGGCGTCCATGCCCCAGGGAGCGCGAATGGCGGCCACCAGGGGGCGCGGGGCCACGCAGGCGACGAGTTCCTTGAGGTCGAGGCTGAAGCCGACGGCCGGGCGCTTGCGCCCGAACACGGCCCCCACCTCGTCGTAGCGGCCGCCGCGCGCGATGTCGGCGGCCGGGCCGCGCGCGTCGCGCGCGAAGACGGCGAAACGCACACCGGTGTAGTAGGCGTAGCCGCGCAGGTCGGACAGGTCGAACGAGACCGCCATGCCCTGCACGTGCTCGGCCAGCCACTGCAGCTGGTCCAGCGCGGCGTGCAAGGCCGGCGACGGCGTGAGCACGCGGCGCGCCTCGGCCAGCACCGCGGCATCGCCGAACAGCGTGGCCAGCGCGCTCAGGTCGCGCTGCACGGCCGCGGGCAGGGCCTTGGAGAGCAGGCGCAGCTCGGCCACGTCCTTGGCGGTGAGGGCCGCGTGCAGCAAGGCCACCCGGGCGGCGGGCAGCTTCAGCGGATCCAGCACGGCGTCGATGATGCGCACGTCGGCCAGATCGACCTGCAGCTCGCGCAGGCCGGCGCCGCGCAGGCAGGCCTGGGCCAGCTCCAGCGCTTCCAGATCGGCCTCCAGCCCGGCGTGGCCATAGATCTCGGCGCCAAACTGCAGCGGCTCGCGGCTGGACGCCGGGCGCTCCATGCGCGTGTGCACCACGGGGCCGCAGTAGCACAGACGCGCCACGCCCTGACGGTTGAGCAGGTGCGCGTCGATGCGCGCCACCTGGGGCGTGCTGTCGGCGCGCAGGCCCAGCGTGCGGCCGCTGAGCTGGTCCACGAGCTTGAAGGTGTGCAGATCGAGCGATTCACCGGTACCGGTGAGCAGCGACTCGATGTGCTCGAGCAACGGCGGCATCACCAGCTCGTAGCCGTGGGCGCGGGCGGTATCGAGCAGGCTTCGGCGGAGCTCTTCGATGTGCCGGGCCTCGGACGGCAGGACATCGGCGATGTGATCCGGGAGGACCCAGGCGGACATGGCGTTTTCAGGCGCTGTTAAAAACCGGATTCTACCGGGACCCATGCGGGGCCCCGGCAGGCACCGGCCTGGGCTCAGGCGAACAGGCCCGCAATCAGCAGGCCCGCGGCCACGCTGATGAGCCCGAAGAAGCGGATTTGCCCGTCGCGCAGCGAGAGCATCTGCGTAAAAACGCGGCGCCAGCCGCCGGGAGACAGCAGCGGGAGCAAGCCCTCGAACACCAGGACGAGTCCCAGCGCCAGCCACCAGGCGTCGCTGCCACCGCCGTTCATGTTCAGCGCTGCGTCGCCGCGCTCGGGCTGCGCAGCGCCCGGAAGAAGTCGGTCGAGGGATCGACCACCATCACGTCGTTGCGGCCCGTGAAGCTGGCCTTGTAGGCCTCCAGGCTGCGGTAGAACTGCGCGAAGGCCGGGTCGCGGCCAAAGGCCTCGGCGAACGAGGCCGCGGCGGCGGCGTCGCCCTCGCCCTTGATGCGCTGGGCGTCGCGGTAGGCCTCGGCCACGATCACCTCGCGCTGGCGGTCGGCGTCGGCGCGGATCGCCTCGCCCTCGGCGTAGCCGGTGGAGCGCAGCTCGTTGGCCACGCGCTTGCGTTCGGCCTCCATGCGCTGGTAGACGGAAGACACGATGGACTCGGCGTAGTCGACGCGGTTGATGCGCACGTCCACCACCTCCATGCCCCAGGGCTGGTTGGCGCTCTGCACCGCCGCCACCACGCCGCGCTGCACTTCGCGCATGAGCTCCTCGCGGTGCGTGGCGAGCAGTTCGCGCAGGGTGCGCTTGTTGACTTCCTGCTGGAACGCGTTGCGTACCACGCGGTTGAGCTGCAGGGCGCCCGCGCGCTCGTTCGTGCCCACGTTGCGGATGTAGGCCTGCGGGTCGCTGATGCGCCAGCGCACGTACCAGTCGATCACCACGCGCTGCTTCTCGGCGGTGAGGGTCGGCTCGCTGTCCTGGCTCTCGAGCGTGAGCAGGCGCTTGTCGATGTAGGTGACGTTCTGAAACGGCGGCGGCAGCTTGAAGTTCAGGCCGGGCTCGGTCACGACCTGCTTGATCTGACCGAGCTGATACACCACGCCGAACTGGCGCTGGTCGACGACGAACAGCATGGAGCTGGCCACGGCCAGCAGCACGATGAGGGAGGTGATGACGAAACCGAGTTTGTTCATGTTCTGGCTCCCTGGATCAGCGGCTTTCGCGCTCGCGCGAGCGGGCGCCATCGCCGGAGCGCTCGGTCGGCACCGCCGTGGTGGCCGGCGAGGACGTGCTCGGCAGGGCATTGGCGGGCGCGCTCGGCGGCATGGCGCCCGCGGACTGCATCAGGCGGTCGAGCGGCAGGTACAGCAGGTTGGAGCCGCCGTTTTTCGTGTCAACCAGCACCTTGGTCACGTTGCCGTAGATCTGCTGCATGGTGTCGATGTAGAGGCGGTCGCGCGTGACCTGCGGCGCTTTCTGGTACTCGGCCAGCAGCGACTTGAAGCGCTGCGAATCGCCTTGCGCCTGGGCGGAGATGCGCGCCTTGTAACCCTCGGCCTCTTCCTTCAGTCGCGAGGCCGTGCCTCGGGCGCGCGGCACCACGTCGTTGGCGTAGGCCTCGGCCTCGTTCTTGGCGCGCTCGCGCTCCTGTCCGGCGCGCAGCACGTCGTCGAAGGCCGCCTGCACCTGCTCAGGCGGGCGCACGCCGCCCTGCTGCAGGTTCACGGCCACCACGTCGATGCCCACCTTGTAGCGGTCGAGAATGGTCTGCATGAGGCTGCGCACGCGAGGCGCGATCTGGTCGCGTTCCTCGGCCAGCACGGCGTCCATCTTCATCTTGCCCACCACCTCGCGCACGGCGGTCTCGGCGGCCTTGAGCACGGCCAGATCGGGGTCGCGGCTTTCGAAGAGGAAGGCGCGCGCGTCGCTCAGGCGGTACTGCACAACGAACTTGATGTCGACGATGTTCTCGTCCTCGGTGAGCATGGACGACTCGCGCAGGCCCGTGGCCGGCACGATGTTGTCGCGACCCACGTCGACCGAGCGCAGCTGCGTCACGAACACGGTCTCGTGGCGTTGCACGGGGTACGGCAGGCGCCAGTTGAAGCCGGCGCCCACGGTGCTGTGGTAACGGCCGAACTGCGTGATGACGGCCTGCTGGCCTTCTTGCACGATGAAGAAGCCTGTGCCCAGCCAGATGAGCAACGCGATGCCGACGATGAGGCCCACGCCCACGCCGGCGGCCTTGGGGTTGGGGTTGAACCCCTGACCGCCGCCGTTGCCGCCGCCCGTGGGGCCGCCAGGGCCGCCGGGCCGGCGGTTGCCCAGCAGGCCGCCGAGCTTGCGGTTGAAGTCGCGCCAGAGTTCGTCCAGATCGGGCGGGCCCTGGTTGGGGCCCTGCCCGCGCGGACGCTGGGGCGATCGCGGATCGTCCTCGCGGCCGTTTTGCTCACCGTCCTCGCGACCCCAGCGCGGGTCATTGAGGTTGAACACGCCCAGCCAGCGGCGCCAGCCACGCGGACGGGCCGGCGCGGCGTCGCGCGCGGCCTGCGGGGTCCCAAGGTTCACATCCATGCTCGGTGTTGTTCCTGTTATCGACTCGGAGTTCACATTGTGCCCAATCAAACCAGCGGGTCGGCCGCTTCGGCGGGCCGCATGGGGTCTTGTTCGGCCGGCGCGCCGTGGCGGCGCGCCACCTCGGCCGCCAGCCAGGACCGCAGTTCGGCCAGGCCCTCGCCCGAGAGCGCGCTCACGAAGACGCGCGGCACGCTCTGCCCATCGACCTCCATCGCGTCCAGCGCGCGCAGCGGCCGGTTCGCCGGGTCCATGGCGTCGATCTTGTTGAAAACCAGCAACTGCGGCACCTCGGCCGCCCCGATTTCGCCGAGCACACGCTGCACGGCGGCGATCTGCTCGGGGTGGTCGGGGTTGGAGGCGTCGACCACATGCAACAGCAGGTCGGCGTCGGCGGCCTCCTGCAAAGTGGCGGCGAAGGCCTCCACCAGGCCGTGCGGCAGCTCGCGGATGAAGCCCACGGTGTCGGACAGCGACACCGTGCGCCCGGCCTCGCCCAGGTAGAGCTGGCGCGTGGTGGTGTCCAGCGTGGCGAAGAGCTGGTCGGCGGCATAGGTACGGGCCTTCACCAGGGCATTGAAGATCGAGCTCTTGCCGGCGTTGGTGTACCCCACCAGGGAGATGGTGAAGGCCTCGCGGCGCTGGCGCTGGCGGCGCTGCGTGGCGCGCTGCTTCTTGACCTTTTCCAGGCGCTCCTTGGTGCGCTTGATGGCCTCGCCGATCATGCGGCGGTCGAGCTCGATCTGCGTCTCGCCCGGGCCGCCGCGCATGCCGATGCCGCCGCTCTGGCGCTCCAGGTGCGACCAGCGCCGGACCAGCCGGGTCGACAGGTATTGCAGCCGCGCGAGTTCGACCTGCAGCTTGCCCTCATGGCTGCGCGCGCGCTGCGCGAAGATCTCCAGGATCAGCAGGGTGCGGTCGTTGACGGGACAGCCCATGTGGCGCTCGAGGTTGCGCTGCTGGGCCGGGCTCAGCGCCTGGTCGAACAGCACCTCGCTGGCGCCGGTGGACTGCACCAGCATCTTGATCTCGTCGGCCTTGCCCGAGCCCACGAACAGGGCCGGATCGGGCGCACGGCGCTTGCAGCTGACGCGGTCGGCCACGCGGTAACCCGCGGTCTCGGCCAGCTGGCCCAGCTCCTGCAGGTCGGCATCGAAATGGGGAAGCCCGAAATCAACCCCCACCAGGATGACCGATGGTGTGGCGTTCGGAAGGGGGGCGGTGGGAGATGTCAAATCGGTGGGGCAACGCGCCCTGCGTTGCCCACCCGGCCGTCAGGACGTGCCTGGCGGCTCGGGTTGCGCGTGTCTCGCAGCGGCGGACTCAGGCGGCGTTGGAATCGTCGGGGTTGTTGGCCGAGAACTGCACGGGACGACCGGGAACGATGGTCGAGATGGCGTGCTTGTAGACCATTTGCGTCACGGTGTTGCGCAACAGCACGACGTATTGGTCGAAGGACTCGATCTGGCCCTGCAGCTTGATGCCGTTGACCAGGTAGATCGAGACAGGGACGTGTTCCCGGCGCAATTGGTTCAGGAACGGGTCTTGCAAGAGCTGGCCTTTGTTGTTGCTCACGATATGCTCCGTGTTCGGCTGGTTTTGGAGGGTGGAAACATACCACACGGGCATGCCCTGCGCCTCACTGGGCCATTATTTGTGCCTCGGTCATTCGGCCTTGAAAGGGTTGCTCGAGGTCCTGAACTCGATGCGCAGCGGGGTGCCGACGAGGTCGAAGGCCTTGCGGAAACGCCCCTCCAGGAAGCGCCGGTAGGCGTCGGGCACCCGGTCCAGCGAGTTGCCGTGGATGACGATCACCGGGGGGTTCATGCCGCCCTGGTGGGCGTAGCGCATCTTGGGCCGGGCCTGGCCGCCACGCGACGGCGCCTGGAAGGCCACCGCCTCCTGCAGCAGGCGGGTCAGCACCGGGGTGGGCATCTTGCGCATGGCCGAGGCGTGCGCCTGGGCGATGGAAGCCCACAGCGGCGCCAGGCCCTGGCGCTTCTTCGCTGAAATGCGGTGCAGCGCGGCGAACTTGAGGAACGCCAGGCGGTTTTCGATCTGGCGCTCCAGCTGCTCGCGCTGGTAGCTGTCGATCGCGTCCCATTTGTTGATGGCCACCACCACGGCGCGGCCACTCTCCAGGATGTAGCCCGCGATGTGGGCGTCCTGGTCGGTCACGCCCTGGGTGGCATCGAGCAGCAGCAGCACGACGTTGGCGTTCTCGATGGCCTGGAGCGTCTTGATGACGGAGAACTTCTCGATCGCCTCGAACACGCGGCCCTTGCGGCGCAGGCCGGCCGTGTCGACCAGCTCGAAGCGTTGGCCATTGCGTTCGAAGGGCACGCTGATGGCGTCGCGCGTGGTGCCGGGCATGTCGAAAGCGACCAGGCGCTCCTCGCCAAGCCAGGCATTGATCAGCGTGGATTTGCCGACGTTGGGGCGGCCCGCCACGGTCAGGCGGATGGTGCCGGTGTTGTCCTCGGCCTCGCCCTCTTCGTCCTCGGCCAGGCCGGGGACCTGGTCGAGGGCGGTCTCGATCATGGAGCGAACGCCCTGCCCGTGCGCGCCCGACACGGGCAGCACCTCGCCCAGGCCGAGTTCGAAGAACTCCACCAGCTGGGCGCCCTGGGTCATGCCCTCGGCCTTGTTGGCCACCAGCACGCAGGGCTTGCCCAGGCGGCGCAGGTAGTTGGCGATGTCGTGGTCCTGCGCGCTCAGGCCAGCGCGCGCATCGACCACGAAGAGCACCACGTCGCTTTCGGCCACGGCCTGGCGCGTCTGCTGCGCCATTTCACGGTAGATGCTGCCCTCGCCGGCGTCGGGCTCGAAGCCGCCGGTGTCGACGATGATGTACTCACGTTTGCCCAGGCGGCCATTGCCGTAGTGGCGGTCGCGCGTGAGGCCGGCCAGGTCGGCCACGATGGCGTCGCGTGTGCCCGTGAGGCGGTTGAACAGGGTGGACTTGCCCACGTTGGGGCGGCCCACGAGCGCGACGACGGGTTTCATGGACGGAGCACGGGCCTTATTGCGGGCGCCAGGCGTACAGGCCGCCGCGCGCTGTCATGACCACCAGCGCGTCGCCTGCCAGCACGGGCGGCGATACGATGGCCGAGCCGTCGGTGCTCAGGCGGGCCATTTCACTGCCGTCCTCGCGCGACAGCACGTGCACCAGACCGGTGCCGTCACCCAGCGCGATCACGCGGCCCAGGGCCAGCGGGGCGCTGAGTTGGCGGTACTTCAGGCGCTCGGAACTCCAGGCCTGTTCGCCGCTGTCGCGCCGCCAGGCCAGCAGGGTGCCGTTGCTTTCGGTGCCGAACAGCAGGCGGTCGTCGCCGTGCACACCCACCACGCCCTGCGCCGGTTTGGTCCAGATCACCGAGCCGCGCACGCCGTCCAGGCAGCCCACCGCGGCGCTGTAGGCGCGCACGCAGATGTTGGTGCCGATGCGGCTGACGGGCGCCAGCACGTCGACCAGGCGCTCGACTTCGTTGGTGCCGCGCGCCGTGGCCACGGGCGCTTCCCAGCGCACCGTGCCGTTGTCGGGATTGAGGCCGACCAGGCGGCCGGACACACCGGCCACCAGGGTGTCGCCCACGGCCGCGAGCGCGCCCGGCTGGTTCAGCGTGAGCGGGTCGCCGGTGCGGGTCTGGTTCCACAGGCGCGCGCCATTGGCGGCATCGAAGGCCACCACGCTGCGATCGGCGGTGAGCACGAACACCCGGCCGCCGGCCACCAGCGGCGGCGTGAAGGAACGCGCCGGCAGGCGCACGCGCCAGCGCGCCTCGCCGTCGACGATGGCCACGAGCACGTTGGCGGCGGTGACGACGGCGGCGGTCTGGCCGTCGCTGCCCACGCCCGTGGCCAGGCGGGTGCGCAGGTCCACGCGCCAGGCGTCGGCGCCGCTGTTGGCGTCGATGGCGGCCACCACGCCGGTGGCCCCGGCCGCGAACACGCGGCCGCCCGCGTGCACGGGCACGAAGCCCGGGCCGCCCTCGCCCACGTTGGCGGTCCAGATCTGGCGCGTGCCCATCAGCTGGGTGGCGGGGCCCAGATCCGCCGGCTGCGGCTTCTTGGGCCCGGAGGAGCAGGCCGCGAGCGTGAGCGCGGCCACGAGGCAGAAACTGGCGGTGCCCAGGCGCTTCATGGCTTGGCCCCCGCGTCCACGGCCACGCCCAGCGAGGCCAGCTTCACCGCCACCAGGCGACGCACCTCATTGCCGGCATCCAGTGCCTTCCAGGCGGCCTCGTACTGGGCCTTGGCCTCGTCGGTCTTGCCCTGCGCCAGCAGCACGTCGCCACGGCGGTCGGCCAGCAGCGGCTCGAAGGGCGCCGGCACCTTGGCCTGCAGCACCTGCAGGGCGGCGTCGGGCTTGCCGGCCTGCAGCTCCACCGAGGCCAGGCGCAGGCGGGCGACGGCCTGCAGGCCCTCGTCCTTGCTCTCGTTCAACACGGCCTGCAGGGCTTCGCGCGCCTTGTCGAGCTGGCCGCCATCGAACAGCGCCTTGCCGGCCAGCAGGCCGGCCTGGGCGGAGAAGGTGGTGCGGGCGAAATCGGCGCGCATGTCGGCCAGCACGCGGCCCACGCGGTCCAGGTCCTTGGACTGCACGGCGCGGTCGACCTCTTCATAGAGCACCGCCGCCTTGGCCGCCTGGTTGCGCTGCCACCAGTTCCAGCCGTTGTAGGCGGCGAAACCGCCGAACACCACGATGAGCAGCCAGCTGATGGCGTTGCCGTACTTGGCCCAGAAGTGTTTGATCTGGTCGAGCTGTTCCTGCTCTTCGAGGTCGAGGTGTTTGGCCATGGGACTCGTCGTTCGCGAAAGTGCTGGATTGTAGGTAGGCGGGCGACCCGCTCAGCGCGCGCGAAGGCGGGCAGCGATGGCGCCGGGATCGGCCAGGGGCAGCATCACCTGCCCCGCCGCCTGCTCGCGCTCGCCGCGCAGGGGCTTGAGCGCCACCTGGCCCAAGGCGATTTCCTCGGCTCCAAAGATGAGCGCGAAGCGTGCGCCGCTGGCGTCGGCCTTCTTGAACTGCGATTTCATGCTGCCCATGCCCTCGGCACCGGCGGCGTGCATCTGCACGCGGGCGCCGGCCTGGCGCAGGGCGCGCAGCAGCGGCATGACGCGCGGCAGCTCGGCGGCGTCGGGCACCACGGCGTAGGCGTCGGGCACCGGCGCTTCGGGCAGGCGGCCCTGCTCTTTCAGCAGCTCCAGGATGCGCTCCATGCCCAGGGCCCAGCCCACGGCAGGCGTGGGCTTGCCGCCGATCTGCTCGAACAGGCCGTCGTAGCGGCCGCCCGCGCACACCGTGCCCTGCGAGCCGAGCTGGGTGGTGACGAACTCGAACACCGTCAGGTTGTAGTAGTCCATGCCGCGCACCAGGCGCGGATTGACGCGGTAGGCGATGCCATGCGCCTCCAGCAGGGCCTTCACGCGCCCGAAGTGCGCGAGCGATTCGGCACCCAGGTGGTCCATGAGCCTAGGCGCCGCGTTCACCAGCGCCTGCATGGCGGGGTTCTTGGTGTCCAGGATGCGCAGCGGGTTGCTGTGCAGGCGGCGCTTGGCGTCCTCGTCGAGCTGTTCGGCGTGCGACTCCAGGTAGGCGATCAGCGCCTGGCGGTGCGCCAGGCGTTCGGCGGGCTGGCCCAGGCTGTTGATCTCGAGCTCGATGCCCGTGAGGCCCAGCGTGGCCCACAGGTCGCTGGCCAGCACGATGAGTTCGACGTCGACGTCGGGGCCGGCGAAGCCCAGGGCCTCGGCGCCGAACTGGTGGAACTGGCGGTAGCGGCCACGCTGCGGGCGCTCGTGCCGGAACATGGGGCCCATGTAGTACAGGCGCTTGGGGCCGTCGTAGAGCATGGAATGCTCCAGGGCGGCGCGCACCACGCCGGCGGTGTTCTCGGGCCGCAGCGTGAGTTGCTCGCCATTGAGCCGGTCCTCGAAGGAGTACATCTCCTTCTCGACGATGTCGGTCACCTCGCCCAGGCCCCGCACGAACAGCGCCGTGGGCTCCACGATGGGCGTGCGCAGGTTGCGGTAGCCGTAGCCCGCCATGAGCGCGCGCAGCGTATCTTCCAGCCACTCCCAGTGCGCCGACTGCGGAGGGGCGATGTCGTTCATGCCTTTGACGGCAACCAGTTTCTCGGCCATGGAAAAAAGGGCGGTCAGGCGTGCAACACGCCGAACCGCTTCTCGATGTAGTTTTCGACGATGGTCTGGAACTCGCGCGCGATGCCCTCACCGCGCAGCGTGACGGCTTTCTGGCCGTCGATGAACACCGGCGCGGCCGGCGCCTCGCCGGTGCCGGGCAGGCTGATGCCGATGTCGGCGTGCTTGCTTTCGCCCGGTCCGTTGACGATGCAGCCCATGACCGCAACCTTCAGCCCCTCGACACCCGGATAGCGCTCGCGCCAGACCGGCATCGAGGCCCGCAGGTAATCGTCGATCTGCTTGGCCAGTTCCTGGAACGTGGTGCTGGTGGTGCGGCCGCAGCCGGGGCAGGCGGTCACGCTGGGCACGAAGCTGCGCAGGCCCAGGGCCTGCAGGATCTCCAGGCCGACCACCACCTCCTGCGTGCGCGCCTCGCCGGGCTGCGGCGTGAGCGAGATGCGGATGGTGTCGCCGATGCCCTGCTGCAGCAGCACCGACAGCGCGGCGGTGGAGGCCACCGCGCCCTTGGTGCCCATGCCGGCCTCGGTGAGGCCCAGGTGCAGGGGGTAGTCGCAGCGCTGCGCCAGCGCCTGGTAGACGGCGATGAGGTCCTGCACCGCGCTGACCTTGCAGGACAGCACGATGTTCTCGCCCGGCAGGCCGATGGCCTCGGCGCGTTCGGCGGACGAGATGGCCGAGGTGATGAGCGCCTCGTACATCACCTGCTTGGCGTCCCAGGGCTTGGCGCGCGCGTGGTTGTCGTCCATGAGGCGCGCGAGCAGGTCCTGGTCCAGGCTGCCCCAATTCACGCCGATGCGGACGTGCTTGCCGTGGCGCGCGGCGATCTCGACCATCTGCGCGAACTGGCGGTCGCCTTTCTCGCCGCGCCCCACGTTGCCGGGGTTGATGCGGTACTTGGACAAGGCCTCGGCGCAGGCCGGGTGGTCGCTGAGCAGGCGGTGGCCGTTGTAGTGGAAGTCGCCGATCAGGGGCACCGCGATGCCCATGCGGTCGAGCTGCTCGCGGATGTGCGGCACGGCCTTCGCGGCCTCGTCGTTGTTGACGGTGATGCGCACGAGCTCGGAGCCGGCCTGGGCCAGCTCCTTCACCTGGATGGCGGTGGCGATGGCGTCGGCCGTGTCGGTGTTGGTCATCGACTGCACACGCACCGGGGCGTCGCCGCCGATGGACACGCCGTGATCGCCCCAGCGCACCACGCCCTGGCGGGTGCGCCGGCGCGGGGCTTCGGGCAGGGGAATCGGGCCGTCGGACATGCGGAAGCTCACTTGGCGTCGAAGCGCGCGACGTCGTTGCGCGCGACGCCGGCGGCGTCGAAGGCGCGGCCGCGCAGCTTGACCTGCACCGCGCTGGCCTTGCCGATGGTCACCGCGTACGGCGGGGCGGCCGAGAACTCGACGCGCTCGCCGCGCTGCAGCAGCCGCTGCAGCACCACGGTGCCGGTGCCGTTCACCACTTCGGCCCAGGACTCGTCGCGGGCCTCGATCTGCAGCACGGCGCCGCCAGGGGGCGTGGCCGCGGCCGGCGCCTCGGGGACGACGACGGGTGCTGCGGCGGCTGCGCTGGGCGCCGCGCCCGGGGCCGTGGGCGAATGGGCCGGCGGCGGCGAGGCCGCCCCGGTGTCGGCCGGGCCGGTGGTTTCTTCGCCCGCGGGCGCGCTGGGCGCGCCCGGCGTGGCCTCGGACGGCTGGAAGATCGGCAGCCCCGGCGCGGCGGCGGGGGCCGCAGGCGCGGCGGCCTCCTGGGCGGTGTCGGGCGTGCCCTGCGCCACGTCCGCGGGCTCCATGTCGGGCAGGAACATGACCACCAGCGCCGCCAGCAGCAGGGCGATGGCGCCCAGCAGCGCGGGGCGCGACAGCCAGGTCAGCGGGCTGGCGGCGGGCGCCTCGCTCGCGGGCTTGAAGGGCGCGTTGATGGTGCTGTCGCTGTCGCGCAGCGCGGGCTTGGGGTTCAGCGGTATCTGCTCCAGCACCGGCGCCGGATCGATCCGCAGCTGGCGGCAGGCGCTGGAGGCCAGGGCGCGCGCGAAGGTCAGGTCGGGCAGTTCCTCGTAGCGGCCGGCCTCCAGGGCCTCGAGCTTGCGCACAGGCACCTTGAGCGCGGCGGCCAGTGCCGCGATATGCAGTCCCGCGGCCTCGCGGGCCTCGCTCAAACGCACCGGCCGGCTCGCCGCCGGTGCCGATTCGAGGGTCTGCTCCCCCAACTCACTCATTGAATGCCCCCCGTTGGTACGCCGCCCATTGGGGCGACTGTGGAAAACGCCGGCCCAGCTGCTGGGCGAGCTGCGCCGCCGCCACGTCGTTGTTGAGCTGGCGCTCGACCTTCACGCCGAGCCACAGCGTTTCGGCGTTGGCGAGTTCGGAGTTGTTGACGCGGCGGATGATGAACTGGGCCCCCTGGCTGTCGCCCCGGCGGTGCTTGAGGCTGGCCAGGTTGTAGGCGGCGATCGGGTTGCTCGGGTCGAACTCGTAGGCGCGCGCGAGCGTAGCCTCGGCGTCCTGCAGCTTGCCCGCGCGAATCTGGCAGACGCCCTGAACCAGCCAGGTGCGCGCGCGCCCGCCGTAGGTGGGCACGGCCAGGGCCTGGTTGAACATCTCGTCGGCCTGCACGTAGCGGGCCTGCTCACAGGCGAACAGGCCGTAGCTGTGCAGGGCCTGCGCGTCGCGCGGGTTGATCTGCAGCGCGCGGCGAAAGCTCTCCTCGGCCAGCGCCACGTCGTTCAGGCGCATGTAGACCAGGCCGCGCAGGATGTAGGCCGGCGCGTAGTTCGGATCGGCCTGCAGCGAGAGCTTGATCTCGTCGAGCGCGACGGTGGTCTGGCCCTGCTCGTAGTAGCTGGCGGCCAGCTCGTAGCGGATGCGCGCGCGGCGCACCGCGGGCGGCTCGTCGGAGGCGGTGATGGGCTCCACGCCCGGCGTGGGCGAAGCCGACACGCGCGGCGCCTGCGAGGAGGCGCAACCGGCCAACCACGCCAGCGCCAGCACCATGGACAGGAGCCACAGGGCTTGGACGGTGCGGCTGCGCGGCGGTCGGTTCGCGAAGGGGGTCATGCCTGCCTTTCCTTTTCCTTGGTCATCAAACGGATGGGCTGCACCGATTCGCGGCGGCGCGCCATGCGGCGCGCGGCGTCGGTGCGATCCAGCACGTCGCCGGCGAGCTGGCCGCAGGCGGCGTCGATGTCGTCGCCGCGCGTCTTGCGGATCGTGGTGACGATGCCCCCTTCGTTGAGCGCCTGGCCGAAGCGCTGCACCGCGGCGCGCGGCGAGCAGCGCAGGCCCGAATCGGGGAAGGGGTTGAAGGGAATGAGGTTGAGCTTGGCCGGCACGCCGCGGCCGGCGTGCCCGCGCAGCAGCTTGAGCAGGGCCTGCGCGTGCTCGGGCTGGTCGTTCACGCCGTCGAGCATGCAGTACTCGAAGGTGATGAAGTCGCGCGGCGCGGCCGGCAGGTAGCGCAGGCAGGCGTCGAGCAGTTCGGCGATGGGGTACTTGCGGTTCAGCGGCACCAGGTCGTCGCGCAGCGGATCGAAGGGCGCGTGCAGCGAGACGGCCAAGGCCACCGGGCAGTCCTGCGCCAGGCGGTCGATCATGGGCACCACGCCCGAGGTGGAGACGGTCACGCGCCGGCGCGACAGGCCATAGGCGTGGTCGTCGAGCATGGTCTTGAGCGCGGGCACCAGCGCGTGGTAGTTCTGCAGCGGCTCTCCCATGCCCATCATGACCACGTTGGTGATCACGCGTTCCCCGGGGCGGTTGAGAAACACGCGCAGGAAGAACTCGGCGTGCCAGAGCTGGGCCAGGATCTCGCCGGTGGTGAGGTTGCGCGAGAAGCCCTGGTGCCCGGTGGAGCAGAAACGGCAGCCCACGGCGCAGCCCGCCTGCGAGGACACGCACAGCGTCCCGCGGTCGTCCTCGGGGATGAACACGGTCTCGACGGCGTTGCCGTCACCGACGTCGAACAGCCACTTGATGGTGCCGTCGGCCGAGTCCTGGCGCGAGAGCACGCGCAGGCCTTCGACGCGCGCCACGCCGGGCAGCTTCTCGCGCAGGCTGCGCGCGAGGTCGGTCATCTGGGAGAAATCGGACGCACCGCGCTGGTGGATCCAGCGAAAGAGCTGGACGGCGCGGAAGCGCTTTTCGCCCAGCCCTTCGCAGAAGGCGGCCAGCCCCTCGAGATCGAAGTCGAGCAGGTTGACCGTCATGACATGATCAACGCGAGTAGACGTTCATGCCGGGGAAGAAGAAACCCACTTCCACGGCGGCCGTCTCGGGCGCGTCGGAGCCGTGCACCGCGTTGGCGTCGATGCTGTCGGCGAAATCGGCGCGGATGGTGCCGGCGGCGGCCTTCTTCGGGTCGGTGGCACCCATCAGGTCGCGGTTCTTGAGGATGGCGCCCTCGCCTTCGAGCACCTGGATCATCACCGGGCCGCTGATCATGAACTCGACCAGGTCCTTGAAGAAGGGGCGCGCGCTGTGCACGGCGTAGAACTGCTCGGCTTCGCGGCGCGACAGGTGGGCCATCTTGGCGGCCACGACCTTCAGGCCAGCGGCCTCGAAACGGGCGTAAATCTGGCCGATGACGTTCTTGGCGACGGCGTCGGGTTTGATGATCGAGAGGGTGCGTTCGATGGCCATGGGTTTCCTGAAGTTTTGAGAGCGATCGGAGCAGCGGACCCGTGGTCCGCAAAGCCCGCCATTCTACATGGCGGAAGTGTCAGCCCCTGGGGCGGCGCCCCTGTGGACGGGGGGGTTTGCCGATGCCTTTGCCCGGGGCTTTGCCGCCCTGGCGGCGCTGGCGCTGCACCGCGTCGTGGCCGATGTAGCCCTGGCTGGTCTTCATCGGATCGGGCGGGCCGCCGCTGCTTCGACCGCGGGCCGCGGCGCCCTCGGCGCGGCGCGGCGCGGACGGCTTGGGCGGCGGCGATTTGGGACCCGGCCCCTGGCGGCGGCGCGCGCTGACCGGGGCCGGGGCGTCGCCGCGCGAGCCCCGGGGCGTGGCATCGGCCAGGCCGGCCGCCTGGCCCAGGCGCTGCACGTCGCGCTCGCCCAGTTCGATCCAGGCCCCGCGCGGCAGGCCGCGCGGCAGCACCACGGCCCCGTAGCGGATGCGGATGAGCCGGCTCACGGCATGGCCGACGGCTTCGAACAGCCGGCGCACCTCGCGGTTGCGGCCTTCGCCGATGGTGACGCGGTACCAGCAGTTGGCGCCCTCGCCGCCGCCGTCCTCGATGGACTGGAACTGCGCCATGCCGTCTTCCAGCTGGACGCCGTCCAGCAGGCGCTGCCGCTCTTCGTTGGAGATGGCGCCGAGCACGCGCACGGCGTACTCGCGCTGCAGGCCGAAGCGCGGGTGCATCAGGCGGTTGGCCAGTTCGCCGGCGTTGGTGAACAGCAGCAGGCCCTCGGTGTTGAGGTCGAGCCGCCCCACCGACTGCCACTTGCCCTGGTACAGGCGCGGCAGGCGGCGAAACACCGTGGGGCGGTTCTGCGGGTCGTCGTGGGTGACGACCTCGCCGGCGGGCTTGTGGTAGGCCAGCACGCGCGGCGCCGGCGGCTGCAGGCGCACGCGCAGGGGCTTGCCGTCCAGGCGGATCTGGTCGCCGTGCTGGATGCGCTGGCCGATGTGGGCGGGCTGGCCGTTGACCGAGAGGCGGCCCTGCACGATGAGTTGCTCCATCTCGAGCCGCGAACCCAGGCCGGCCTGGGCCAGCACCTTGTGCAGCTTGGGCGATTCGGCCTCGGGCGCGAGCACGCGCTTGGCCGGCTCGGCGGGCGCCTCGGGGGCCTGCGATTGGGCCTCGTCGAAGGCGCCGCTGACGACCTCGTCGAAGCGCAGGGCGTCGGCGTCGGCCGCGGGTGCGTCCGCGCGCCGCGGGCGCTCGGTGCGCGGCTTGTCGACGCGCGCCGCGTCGGTGCGCGGCTGGCTGGCGCGCGGCCGATCGGACCGGGGCTTGCTGGCGCTGGGCCGATCAGGCCGGGGTTTGCGTGGGGTGGCCGGGCTCATCGGAATCGTCCTCAGGGGCGGGTTCTTCGGCCGCGGGCGGTTTGCCCTCGGCCAGGGTGGCGGTCTCGTCGGCCGAGCGTTCGGCGGGCGGCTCGGCCGCGGCATCGCCAGCGGCATCGCCAGCGGCATCGCCGCCCTCGCCCGCCTCGACCGGCAGCTGCGCCGCCAGGCTCTCGAAATCGAGCGAGCCCAGCGAGGACTCCTGCACCCCGCTGGCCTCCAGCGGCGGCAGCTGGTCGAGCGAGCTCAGGCCCAGGTCGTCGAGAAACTGGCGGGTGGTGGCGAACAGCGCCGGACGGCCCACGGTCTCGCGGTGGCCGATCACCTCGACCCAGCCGCGGTCCTCCAGCTGCTTGAGGATCAGCGAGTTGATGGTGACCCCCCGGATGTCCTCCATGTCGCCGCGCGTCACGGGCTGGCGGTAGGCGATGATGGCCAGCGTCTCCAGCGTGGCGCGCGAGTAGCGCGGCGGCTTCTCGGGGTGCAGGCGGTCCAGGTAGTGGCGCATCTCGGGCCGGCTCTGGAAGCGCCAGCCGCTGGCCACGGGCACCAGCTCCACGCCGCGCCCGGTCCATTCGAGCTGCAGCTCGCCCAGCAGGGTCTTGAGGGTGTCATTGGCGAGTTCGCCGTCGAACAGCACCGAGAGTTCGCGCAGCGTCATCGGCTGCGCGGCACAGATGAGGGCCGTCTCGAGGACACGCTTGGCATCCGTGGTGTTCATGATGGTCTTGGTCGCTCGGCGCCGGGGCCGCGAAGAATGGGCTCTGGGTGGGCGGGGCCGGGGAAGAGGTCCCGGGCATGGGCCGCGGCACGGGCCGCGAAAGGGGCGTCCGCCGATGCGGGCGGATCAGTCGATCAGGCCCTGGCCGGCAGGGGGCGGATTGTACCGGAGCCCCCCGGCGGCCAAGGCGGCGGTCAGGTCCTCGGGCGGGTCGCGCCAGAAGGCCAGCGGCACCCCGGAAACCGGGTGCGACAGGCGCAGCGACGCCGCGTGCAGCGCCTGCCGCTGCAGGCCCCAGAGCGGCCGGCCGCCGTACAGCGTGTCGCCCACCAGCGGATGGCCCAGCCAGGCCATGTGCACGCGGATCTGGTGCGTGCGCCCGGTGTGCAGCTTGCAGGCCACCAGCATGGCCTCGCCGCAGCGGTCGAGGGCGAGGAAGTCGCTCTGCGCCGGCTTGCCCGCGCCCTCGCCCACCACCGCCATGCGCAGGCGGTTGCGGGGGTCGCGGCCGATCGGTTCGCGCACCGTGCGCAGGCCCTCGTGCCGCCAGGCGCCGTGCGCGATGGCCAGGTACTGGCGCCCCACTTCGCGGGCAGCGATGGCGCTCACCAGCGCCTGCATGGCGGGGCGCGACTTGGCGACCATCATCAGGCCCGAGGTGTCCTTGTCGAGCCGGTGCACGATGCCCGCGCGCGGCAACGCGGCGGCGCCCGGGTGGTGCGCGAGCAGGCCGTTGAGCAGCGTGCCGCCCCAATGCCCGGCCGCCGGGTGCACCACCAGCCCGGCGGGCTTGTCGATGACCAGCAGGTGCTCGTCCTCGAACACCCGGTCCAGCGCCATGGGCTCGGCCACAAAGGCGCGCGCCTGCGGCGTGGGCCGCAGCGCGACCACCACCGTGTCGCCCGCCGACACGCGCGTGGCAGCCTTGGTGCAGGCGCGCTCGCGCCAGAGCACGCCGCCGTCGGCCAGCAGCTGCTGCAGGTAGGAGCGGGAGAACTCGGGCACCAGCGCGGCCAGCGCGCGGTCCAGCCGCCAGCCATGCAGCCCGGCGGGGACCTCGTGGCGGCGCTGCTCGGCCTGTTCGTCCCAGGGCTCGCCCTCGGGCGCCACACCCCCGGCCGATATACTGTCCGCTTCGTTCAACGAGTCCTGTTCCAGCGCCATGCCCTTGAAGTTGAGCCGTGGATTATCGGCCCCGTCCCTGGCCGCCGTCGCCCTGGCGCTGCTGCTGCAGGGCTGCAGCACGACCCCGGTCGATGAGACCATTGGCTGGAGCCCCAACCGCCTCTACAGCGAGGCCACGGACGAGCGCGACGCCGGCAACTACGCGCGCGCCGTCACCCTGTTCGAAAAGCTCGAAGGCCGCGCCGCCGGTACGCCGCTGGCGCAGCAGGCCCAGCTCGACAAGGCCTACACCCAGTACCGCGGCGACGAGCCCGCGCAGGCCCTGGCCACGCTGGACCGCTTCATGCGCCTGCACCCGGCCAGCCCCGCGTTCGACTACGCGCTCTACCTCAAGGGTCTGGTCAACTTCAATGACAACCTGGGTCTCTTCGGCTCGCTGGCGCGCCAGGACCTGTCCGAGCGCGACCAGAAGGCGGCCAAGGAATCCTACGAGGCCTTCCGCGAGCTGAGCACGCGCTTTCCCCAGTCGCGCTACACGCCGGACGCGGTGGCGCGCATGCGCTACATCGTGAACTCGCTCGCGCAGTACGAGGTGCACGTGGCGCGCTACTACTTCGGCCGGGGCGCCTACCTGGCGGCCATCAACCGCGCGCAGTCGGCGCTGACCGATTACACCGACGCGCCCGCGCTCGAAGAGGCGCTGTACATCCTCGTGCAGTCCTACGACGCCCTGGGCATGACCCAGCTGCGCGACGACGCCGCGCGGGTGATGCGCGCGAGCTACCCGAACAGCGAGTACGTCGAGCACGGCTTCAAGAAGTCGAGCGATCCGTGGTGGAAGCTCTGGTGAGCGCCGCCAGTTCGCCCAGCCACGCGTCCACCTCCGCCTCCGTGTCCAGCCAGCGGCTGGGCGGCAGCGCCGCCAGCAGCGCCGGGCCGTAGGCGCGCCGGCGCAGGCGCACGTCGCCGATCACGATCAGGCCCCGATCGCCCGCGCGGCGGATCAGTCGCCCCACCCCCTGTCGCAGGGCCATCGCCGCGTCGGCCAGCTGCACCTCGCTGAACGGGTCGGCGCCCAGCGCCTGGGCGCGCGCCAGGCGCTGCCGCAGCCAGGGGTCGTCGGGCGGCGCAAACGGCAGCTTGTCGATCACCAGCAGCTGCAGGGCCTCGCCCGGCACGTCGATGCCCTGCCACAGCGCGCCGCTGGCCACCACCACCGTGGGCGCCGCGCCGCCCGCGCGGCGCAGGGCCTCCAGCGCGGCGTGCGTGGGGCGCTCGCCCACCAGCAACACCCGCCAGTCCGGCCGGGCGCGCGCCTGAAGGGCCTGCGCGATCCGCTGCGCCGCGCGCCGCGTGGTGGCCAGCACCAGGCAGCGGCCGCCCAGCCGCGCGATCCAGGGCACGATGCGCTCGGCCAGGGCCTGCGCGTGCGTGGCCTCGGCGGGCTCGGGCAGGTCCTCGGGCACAAACAGCGCGGCGGCGCTGGGGTCTTGGTCGTCCGCCACCAGGCGCAGCGCGCGCGGCGACCAGGCGGCATCCACCGCCAGGGCCTGGCGGTGCCAGCCCAGTGCGTCGTCCAGACCGAGCGTGGCCGAGGCGTGCACCACGCTGCGCGCGCCCAGCGGCGCCGCGGTGGCCAGGGCCAGCGCGGCCACATCCTGGCCCTGCGCCGCCGGCCGCAGGCAGGTCCAGTCTCCGGGCGAACGCCAATCAAGCCAGACCGCCGACGGGTCCTCGCTGCTCAGCAGCGTGTGCAGCACCTGCGCCATCGAGCGGGTGCGCTCCAACAGGCGGCGCGGGCGCGGATCGGCCTCGCCGCTGGCCGTGAGCGCGGCCTGCGCCGCGGCGACGGCGTGGGCCAGCCGCCAGGGCGCCAGTCGATCGCCCAGAGGCCAGGCCTGCCGGCCCTCGCGCGGCGGCAGCGCCGCCAGCGCCTGGGCCAGCGCGCGCGTGGCCGATTGCCCGTCGTGCGCGAGCAGCCGCCACGCCTGCAGGCCGCGCAGCGGGCCGTCGGCCAGCGCGGCGAGATCGGCCCACAGGCGCTGCAGCGCCGCCTGGTCGAAGGCCTCGGCGCCCAGTTGCGCGCGCAGCGCGTGCAGGGCATGCGCCTCGTCGAACACCACCACGTCCACCTCCGGCAGCAGGCGCGGGCGACCCAGGTGGTGGCGCTGCAGCTCGGCCAGCCACAGGTGGTGGTTGATGACCACCACGTCGGCCGCCAGCGCGGCGCGGCGCGCGCGCTCCACGTGGCAATCGGCCCAGCGCGCGCAGGCCTGGCGCGCGCAGTTCTCGCTGGTGGAGGTGATGCGCCCGTGCAGGCCGGCGATGGCGTCGGTGCCGGCGACCTGGTCGAGGTCGCCATCGCCGCCGCGCTCCGCCCAGGCCAGCAGTTCACGCAACCAGGCGTGTTCGGCCGGCGCGCCCGCGCGCGGGCCCTGCTCCACCGCCGCCTGCAGGCGCGCCAGGCAGACGTAGCGTCCGCGGCCCTTGAGCAGGGCCACGCGCACCGGCTGGCCGGTGGCGCTGGCCAGGCGCGGCAGGTCGCGCTCGGCCAATTGGCGCTGCAGCACGTGGGTACTGGTGGAGACCAGCGCGCGCCGGCCCGACAGCAGCCAGGGCAGCAGGTAAGCCAGGGTCTTGCCGCTGCCCGCCGGGGCCTCGACCAGCAGCGCGCCCCCGCCCTCGATGGCCTGCGCCACCGCCTGCGCCATGGCGGCCTGCGCCGCTCGCGCGGTCCAGCCGGGCCAGGCCCGGGCCAGCGCGCCACCGGGCGCGAGTGCCTGTGCCACGCGGGCGCCGAGTTCGCTCATGCGAACGCCTGCGCGCAGCGCGCCGCGAGGCGGGCCTCATCGGGCCGCCGTGCGAGGCGCACGCGGGCCTCCCCCGTCCGGCCGGCCGGACGGGGATTAGTGGATACCATTGCGACCACCGCGCCCCCGCCGCTCCAACCGATCGAATCCATATGAGCAAAGGCTATCGCATCCTGGCATCGACCGGCATCCACAAGGGTGACCGCGACTACCAGCAGGACCAGGTCGAACTGATGCAGCACACGCGCATCCCCAACTGCCTGCTGGCCGTGCTGGCCGACGGCATGGGCGGGCGCAGCGGCGGCCGCAAGGCCTCGGACCAGGTGATGCTCACGGCACGCCAGCTGTTCAACCGCTTCGACCCCGAAACCGACGACCCACGGGCCCTGCTCAAGCAGATCGTCAACGAGTCGCACATGGTGATCAAGCTGACGGCGGTGTCGGCCGAGCAGGAGCCGCACAGCACCATCGCGGCCTTCTTGCTGCTGCCCAACGGCGAGAGCCACTGGGTGCACGCCGGCGACTCCCGGGTTTACCACTTCCGCCAGGGCAAGCTGCTGCACCGCACGACGGACCACTCCTACGTGCAGACCCTGGTCAACCAGGGCGAGATCACCGAACAGGAAGCCCTGGACCACCCGCACGCCAACATCCTGATGGGTTGCCTGGGCACCGAGAACGACCCGCCGATCGACCTGCACGCGGTGCCCAAGCTGAACGCGGGCGACGCGCTGATGGCCTGCAGCGACGGCATCTGGCACTACTTTTCGCCCGAGGAGCTGGCCAGCACCATCGCCATGCTCTCGCCGCGCGAGGCCTGTGAGTTCCTGATCCAGAAGGCGCGCACCCGGGCGCGGGGGACGGGAGACAACCTCTCGCTGGTGGTCGTCAAGCTCGACCCCTTGATCTGAGCGCCGCGCTCAGGTCAGCGCCGTGTCCACCACCCGGTGCGGCAGGGCCAGGTACTCCTGCGACTGCATTTCCGTCAGGCGCGACACCGTGCGCGGGAATTCGTGCGACAGGGGACCTTCGAGGTACAGCGCCTCGGGCGGCACGGCCGCCGACAGCACGAGCTTGCAGCGCCGGTCGTAGAGCACGTCCACCAGCCAGGTGAAGCGCCGCGCCTCCGAGGCCATGCGCACCGACATCTGCGGCACGTTGGACAGCAGCACCGTGTGGAACTGGCTCGCGATCTCGAGGTAGTCGTTCTGCGAGCGCGGTCCGCCGCACAGGGTGCGAAAGTCGAACCAGATCACCCCGCCCGCGCGGCGCAGGGCCTGGATCTGGCGCGACTCGATGCCCATCACCGGGCTCTGGTCGCCCACCTCCGCGAGCTGGTTGAAGGTGGCTTCCATCGCCGCGTCGGCCTCGGGGCCCAGCGGCGTGTGGTACAGCGCGATGTGCGTCAGCGTGCGCTGGCGGTAGTCGGTGCCGTTGTCCACGTTCACCACCTCCAGCCGCTCCTTCAGCAGCTCGATCGCCGGCAGGATGCGGTCGCGGTGCAAGCCCTGCGGGTACAGCTGGTCGGGGTGGAAGTTCGAGGTGGTGACGAAGCCCACGCCGTTGCGGAACAGCGAGTCCAGCAGGCGGTGCAGGATCATGGCGTCCGTCACGTCGGCGACGTGGAACTCGTCGAAGCAGATCAGCTTGTAGCGCCGGGAGATGCGCTCGCCCAGCACGTCCAGCGGGTTCTGCGTGCCCTGCAGGTCGCGCAGTTCGCGGTGCACCTCGCGCATGAACTCGTGGAAGTGCAGCCGCGTCTTGCGCTTGAGCGGCACGGCGTGGAAGAAGCAGTCCATGAGGAAGCTCTTGCCGCGCCCCACCCCGCCGAACATGTACACGCCGCGCGGGACGTCCGGCCGGTTGATGAGCTTCTTCAGCGCGTTCGAGCGCTTCTGCTTGTACTGGGTCCACTCCTGCGCGCAGCGCTCCAGCGCGTCCACGGCCCGAAGTTGGGCCGGGTCGGGCGTGTAGCCGCGCTCCTTGAGCGCGGCCTCGTAGGCGCTGCGGACGCTCAAGGCGGTGTCAGAAGTTCAGCGTGCGCTTGTCGACGGCCAGCGCGGCTTCCTTCGTCGCCTCGGACAGCGAGGGGTGCGCGTGGCAGATGCGCGCGATGTCCTCGCTGCTGGCCTTGAACTCCATCGCCACCACGGCTTCCGAGATGAGCTCGCTGGCCATGGGGCCCACGATGTGCACGCCCAGGATCTCGTCGGTCGCGGCATCGGCCAGGAACTTCACCATGCCAGTGGTGTCGCCCAGCGCGCGCGCGCGGCCGTTGGCCATGAAGGGGAAGGTGCCGGCCTTGTAGGCGGCGCCGCGGGCCTTGAGCTGCTGCTCGGTCTCGCCCACCCAGGCGATCTCGGGGCTGGTGTAGATCACCCAGGGGATGGTGTTGAAGTTCACGTGCCCGTGCTGGCCCGCGATGCGCTCGGCCACCGCCACGCCCTCTTCCTCGGCCTTGTGCGCGAGCATGGGGCCGCGCACCACGTCACCGACGGCCCAGACGCCCGGCAGGTTGGTGCGGCAGTCGCCATCGACCACGATGGCGCCGCGCTCGTCGAGCTGCAGACCCACGCCCTCGGCGTTGAGGCCGATGGTGTTGGGCACGCGGCCGATGGAGACGATCAGCTTGTCCACCTCCAGCGTCTGCGCCTCGCCCTTGGCGTTGGCGTAGGCGATGGACACACCCTTCTTGCCGGACTTGACCTCGCCGACCTTCACGCCCAGCTCGATCTTCAGGCCCTGCTTGTCGAAGGCCTTCTTGGCTTCCTTGGCGATCTGCTCGTCCACCGCGCCCAGGAATGTGGGCAGGCCTTCGAGGATGGTCACCTCGGCGCCCAGGCGGCGCCAGACGGAGCCCATTTCCAGGCCGATGACACCCGAGCCGATCAGGCCCAGCTTCTTGGGCACCGCGCCCACGCGCAGGGCGCCGTCGTTCGAAAGGATGTTCTCCTCGTCGAAGGGCGCGCCGGGCAGCGCGCGCGCATTGGAGCCGGTGGCGACGATGACCTGCTTGCCGACGAGGCTCTCCTCGCCGGCCTTGATCTCGTAGCCCCCCTCGACCGCCTTCACGAACGAGCCGCGGCCGTGGAAGAAGGCCACCTTGTTCTTCTTGAAAAGGAACTCGATGCCCTTGTTGTTCTGCTCGACCACCTGGTCCTTGCGCTTGAGCATCTGGCCCACGTCCAGGCTCAGGCCCTTGACCTCGATGCCGTGCTCGGCGAAGTGCTTGCCGGCGTGCTCGTAGTGCTCGGACGACTGCAGCAGCGCCTTGGAGGGGATGCAGCCCACGTTGGTGCAGGTGCCGCCCAGGGCGGCACCGCCCTTGGCGTTTTTCCACTCGTCGATGCAGGCCACCTTGAAGCCCAGTTGCGCGGCGCGGATGGCCGCGATGTAGCCCCCGGGGCCGCCGCCGATGACGATGACGTCGAATTGCTGGCTCATCGTGCGGTCCTCAGATGTCGAACAGCAGGCGCGCGGGGTCTTCCAGCGCTTCCTTCATGGCGACCAGGCCCAGCACGGCCTCGCGGCCATCGATGATGCGGTGGTCGTACGACATGGCGAGGTAGTTGATCGGCCGGATCACGATCTGGCCGTTCTCCACCACGGCGCGGTCCTTGGTGGCGTGCACGCCCAGGATGGCCGACTGCGGCGGGTTGATGATGGGCGTGGACAGCATGGAGCCGAAGACGCCGCCGTTGCTGATGGAGAAGGTGCCGCCGGACATTTCCTCGATGCCCAGCTTGCCGTCCTTGGCCTTCTGGCCGAACTCGGCGATCTTCTTCTCGACGTCGGCGAAGCTCATCTGGTCGGCGTTGCGCAGGATGGGCACCACCAGGCCGCGCGGCGAACCGACGGCGATGCCGATGTCGAAGTAGCCGTGGTAGACGATGTCGTTGCCGTCGACCGAGGCGTTGAGCACCGGGTACTTCTTGAGCGCGTGCACAGCGGCCTTGACGAAGAAGCTCATGAAGCCCAGCTTGACGCCGTGCTCCTTCTCGAACTTCTCCTGGAACTTCTTGCGCATTTCCATCACCGGGGCCATGTTGACCTCGTTGAAGGTCGTGAGGATGGCGTTGGTGGACTGCGACTGCAGCAGGCGCTCCGCGATGCGGGCGCGCAGGCGCGTCATGGGCACGCGCTCTTCCGGACGCTCACCCAGGTTGGGAGCGGCCACCGGCACCTGCGGCAAGGCCTTGGTGGGCGCGCCCGTGGGGATGGCCACCGGCGCGGCGACCTTGGGTGCGGCCACGGCGGCCAGCACGTCGCCCTTGGTGACGCGGCCGTCCTTGCCGGTGCCGGCCACGGATCCCGCGGCCAGGTTGTTGTCCGCCATGAGTTTGGCGGCGGCGGGCATGGCCACGCCGGCCTTGCTGCTCGACACGGCGGCGGCGGCGGCGGGGGCCGGTGCGGGCGCGGCGGCCGCAGGGGCAGCCGCCGGCGCGGCGGCGCCGGCCACGGCGGCGGTGTCGATGCGCGCGATCACCTGGTCGGCGACGACGGTGGCGCCGTCGGCCTGCAGGATTTCGGTGAGCACGCCGCCAGCGGGAGCCGGGGTCTCCAGCACCACCTTGTCGGTCTCGATCTCGATCAGGATTTCGTCGGCGGACACCGCCTCACCGACCTTCTTTTTCCACTGCAGCAGCGTGGCCTCGGCCACCGATTCGGACAACTGCGGGACTTTGACTTCAACGATTGCCATGTTCTGTTCCGTGCGTTCGTTCTATAGGGGAAGCGTCGGGCGCCTGGCGGCGCGACCGCGAGGCCACGCACCCGACAGACTGTCTTTACTTGGTGAGGATGAAGCCCTTGAGCTTGCCGAAGGCGGCGTCGATCAGCTGCTTCTGCTGCTCCTGGTGCAGGTGGGCGTAGCCCACCGCCGGCGAGGCCGAGGCCGCGCGACCGGCGTAGCCCAGCTTCTGGCCCTCGAGCATGTTCTCGTGGATGTAGTGCTGCACGAAGAACCAGGCGCCCTGGTTCTGCGGCTCGTCCTGGCACCACACGATGTCGGCCGCGTTCGGGAAGCGCTTGAGCTCGGCGGCGAACGCCTTGTGCGGGAAGGGGTAGAGCTGCTCGACGCGGATGATGGCCACGTCCTCGCTGCCCTTCTCCTCGCGCTTCTTGACCAGGTCGTAGTAGACCTTGCCCGAGCACGCGATCACGCGCTTGACCTTCTCGGCCTTCTTCACCACCTCGGCGTTCTGCTCGGGGATGACGGTCTGGAAGCCGCCCTTGGTGAACTCGGACAGCGGCGACGTGGCGTCCTTGTTGCGCAGCAGGCTCTTGGGCGTGAACAGGATCAGCGGCTTGCGCAGCGGGCGCACCATCTGGCGGCGCAGCACGTGGAAGATCTGGCTGGCCGTGGTCGGCTGCACCACCTGCATGTTGGTGTCGGCCGCCAGCTGCATGAAGCGCTCCAGGCGGGCCGAGCTGTGCTCGGGGCCCTGGCCTTCGTAGCCGTGCGGCAGCATCAGGGTGATGCCGTTGACGCGGCCCCATTTCACTTCGCCGGAGGCGATGAACTGGTCGATCACCACCTGCGCGCCGTTGGCAAAGTCGCCGAACTGCGCTTCCCACACCACCAGGGTGTTCGGGTCGTTCGACGCGTAGCCATACTCGAAGCCCAGCACCGCCTCTTCCGAGAGGATGGAGTCGATCACCACGAACGGGGCCTGGTTCTCGGCCACGTTCTGCAGCGGGATGTAGGTGCCCTCGTCGTACTTCTCGCGGTTCTGGTCGTGCACGACCGCGTGGCGGTGGGTGAAGGTGCCGCGGCCGCAGTCCTCGCCGGACAGGCGCACCGGGAAGCCGCTGGCCACCAGCGAGGCAAAGGCCATGTGCTCGCCCATGCCCCAGTCCACCGGGATATCGCCGCGGGCCATGGCCGCGCGGTCGCCGTAGACCTTCTTCACCAGCTGGTGCGGCGTCACGGTGTCGGGGATGGTGGTGATGCGCTCGGCCAGGCGGTTCCACTCGGTCAGCGGGATCGCGGTGTCGGCGCTGTCGCTCCACTTCTTGCCCAGGTAGGGGCTCCAGTCGACCGCGTACTTGCTCTTGAAGTTGGTGAGCACTGGGTCCACCGTGTGGCGGCCCTCGTCGAGCGCGGCGCGGTAGGTCTTGACCATGTCGTCGCCCAGCGTCTCGCCCAGGCCCTGGGCCGCGAGGCGGTCGGCGTACAGCTTGCGCGTGCCGGGGTGGGCCGCGATCTTCTTGTACATCAGCGGCTGGGTCAGGCTGGGGGTGTCCTGCTCGTTGTGGCCCAGCTTGCGGAAGCAGACGATGTCGACCACCACGTCCTTCTGGAAGGCCAGGCGGAACTCGAGCGCGAGCTGGGTGGCGAACACCACGGCCTCGGGGTCGTCGCCGTTCACGTGCAGCACGGGCGACTCGATCATCTTCACGATGTCCGAGCAGTACAGGGTGGAGCGGCTGTCGCGCGGGTCGGAGGTGGTGAAGCCGATCTGGTTGTTGATGACCAGGTGCACCGTGCCGCCGGTGGAATAGCCACGCGTCTCGGCCAGCGCCAGGGTTTCCATGACCACGCCCTGGCCGGCGAAGGCGGCGTCGCCATGCACCAGCACGGGCAGCACCTGCTTGCCCAGGGGGTCGCCGCGGCGGTCCATGCGGGCGCGCACCGAGCCCTCGACCACCGGGTTGACGATCTCCAGGTGCGAGGGGTTGAAGGCCAGCGAGAGATGCACCGGGCCACCGGGGGTGGCGACGTCGGAGCTGAAACCCTGGTGGTACTTCACGTCACCGGCGGGCAGGTCCTCGGGCGCGGTGTGGTCGAACTCGGCGAACAGGTCCTTGGGCATCTTGCCCAGGGTGTTGACCAGCACGTTGAGGCGGCCGCGGTGGGCCATGCCGATGACGATTTCCTGGATGCCGGCCTGGCCGGCCTGCTGCACCAGCTCGTCCATGGAGGCGATGAAGCTCTCGCCACCTTCGAGCGAGAAGCGCTTCTGGCCGACGTACTTGGTGTGAAGGAAGCGCTCCAGGCCCTCGGCGGCCGTCAGGCGCTCCAGGATGTGCTTCTTCTTCTCGGCGTTGTAGGCCGGGCGGGTGCGCGTGGCTTCCAGCTTTTCCTGCCACCAGCGCTTCTGGTTCTGGTCGGTGATGTAGTTGTACTCGGCGCCGATGGAGCCGCAGTAGGTTTCGCGCAGCGCGTTCAGCAGGTCGCGCAGCGACATGGAGTCGCGGCCGAAGAAGGTGTTGCTGGTGTTGAACACCGTCTCGTAATCGGCGTCGGTGAAGCCGTAGAACGAGGGCTCGAGCTCGGGAATGTGGGGGCGCTCGGCGCGCTTGAGCGGGTCCAGGTCGGCCCAGCGGGCGCCGACGTTGCGGTAGGCCGCGATGAGCTGCTGCACGGCGGTGCGCTTGCGGGCCAGCTCGGAATCGGCGCCGGAGGCCACCACCACGGTGGTGCCGCCCTGCTTGGCGCGCTCGGCGAAGGCATTGACGACCGGCAGGTGCGGGACGTCCTTGGCGTTGCTGCCGTCGACCGCGGGCACGTTCTGCAGGGCGTCGAAGTACTCGCGCCAGTTGTCCGGCACGCTCGTGGGGTTGGCGAGGTAGTTCTCGTACATCTCTTCCACGTACGGCGCGTTGCCGCCGAAGAGATACGAGTTGCCCTGATAGGCAACGTAGATGTTGCCCGCGTTCGATGGGGTATCGCTCATGGATCCGCTGACCTCCGTCTTCCTCGGGAAGACATTAGCTGGTTAAGACAACCTTCCGCGACACGGCTGGACCGGTTGGCGGATGCGACAGTGATGGGAAGGACCTGACTGCGAACGGCATTGTGCCACCGCCCCGCGCCAAGGGGGCGATCATGGGCCAAAGCCCACGCCGATACTGTGACGGGTGGTGAAGCGGGCGTGACCGGCGGGCGTGCTCAGGGCGCCACGCGCGGCGACAGCCGCTCGGACGCCGGCACCGAGGCCGGCTCGTCCATCTCGATCGCGATCTGGGTGCAGACGGTGCGGCACAGCATCACGGCCTTCTCGCTCTGCACGCGGTAGAACACCTGCGTACCGTCCTTGCGCTTGGCGAGCACGCCCGAGCGGTAGAGGAGGTTCAGGTGCTGCGACAGGTTGGGCTGGGTGGTGTCGATCTCGCGCAGCAGCTGGGAGACCGACTTTTCCTGGTCGCACAAGGCGCTGAGGATGCGCAGCCGCATGGGGGTGGAGAGCACGCCGAAGAGCTCGGCGGCGAGTTCGAAGACCCGCCCTTTCTCGACCTGGGCATCACTGGCGATCATGTCGGCCATGGCATCCGCGCTTGGTTGGAAATATAAGCATGGATGATAGACCCAGGCCCCGGCCCCCGCCTAGCCAGCCGCCAGGGTCCCGGCGGGCGAGGCTCAGCCGCCCCCGTCCGCCAGCGCCTGGCGCAGTTCCCGCTTGAGCACCTTGCCCATGGGGTTGCGCGGCAGCGCCGGCATCACCGCCCAGCGGCGCGGCACCTCGTGGCGAGCCAGGTGGGCGCGGCACCACTCGCCCAGGGTCTGCGTGTCCAGGGTGTGGCCCGGCGCCGGAACGACGCAGGCGGCCACCTCCTCGCCCAGCCGTTCGTCGGGTACCGCCACGACGGCCACGTCCGCGATGCCCGGGAAGCGCAGCAGCGCGGCCTCAACGGCGGCCGAGGACACTTTCAGGCCGCCGCGGTTGATCACGTCCTTCACGCGGTCGATGAAGCGCAGCAGCCCGTCGCCGTCGGCCACCACCAGGTCGCCGGTGTGCAGCCAGCCGTCGCGGAAGGCGAGCGCGGTGGCCTCGGGGTCCTCGAAATAGCCGGCCGCCAGGCTGGGGCCGCGGAACAGCAGCTCGCCCGGGGTGCCGGGGCCGACCGGCCGCCCCGCCCCGTCCACCACGCGCAGCTCGCAGTGCGGCATGGCCTGGCCCATGAGGCCGGCCTTGGCCGGCAGCCAGTGCGGCGGCAGGTAGGCCCCGGCCGGGCCGCTCTCGGTCATGCCCCAGACGTGCACCTGCTCCATCCAGGGCCAGCGGACCGCCGCGCGCCCGATGAGGGGCGCCGGCATGGCCGCGCCGCCGTAGGCCAGGCGCCGCACGCGCCGCAGGCCCTCGGCGCCGCGCTCGGCCTCGGCCAGCATGAGCTGGATCACCGAGGGCACGCCGTGGTAGACGGTGGTGCCTTCGGCGTCGGCCAGGGCCAGGCGCTGCGCGCTGTCCAGGTGGTGTTCCATGACGAAACCCGCGCCGTGCACCCAGGAGGACATGCAGCCCAGGTTCAGGCAGGAACTCGTGAAGAAGGGAAACGCGCCCTGGTAGAGGTCGCCCGCCACCAGCCCCACGGCGGCGCCCATGGCCAGGCCCGCGTGCAGCAGGCTGCGGTGCGTGTGCACCACCGCCTTGGCCTGGGCCGTGGTGCCCGAGGTGAACAGCAGGCAGGCGGGTTCGGTGGGGGACACGGACGGGCCGGCCGCCTCGGCCGGCCCCGGGGCCGGCCCGTCCAGCGTCGCCGGCCAGGCGGGTTGGGGTCCGTCCAGCAGCGCCAGGGGAAGCTCGCTGGCCGCCGCGAGGCGCGGCGCGCTGGCGGCCAGGCCCACCACCAGGCGGGGCCGCACCAGCGCCAGGGCCTGGGCCAGTTGCCCGTCGGACCCGCGGGTGCTGAGCGGCACCACCACCGCACCAATGGCCCAGCAGCCCAGCGCCGTGAGCACCGCCTCGCGGCCGGCGTCGTTGTCCAGGTAGACGGCCACGCGGTCGCCGCGCGCCACGCCCAGGCGGGCCAGGCCCTCGCCCACGCGGCGCTGCCAGCGCGCGAGCTGCGCATAGCTCAGGCGCTCGCGGTGCCCGGCGGCGGCGCGCGCGGACAGGGCGATGGCCGAGGGCCGCTGCAGCGCCCGCCGATCGATGAGCGCGCTCACGCTCAGCCCCTGCAGCTGCGCGGGCGACGGGGGCTCGTGGTCGGGACTGGCCATCGCGGACTCAGCGCCCGGTGAACACCGGTGCGCGCTTCTCGCGGAAGGCGTTCACCGCCTCCTGGTGGTCCTGGCTGCGGTTGGACAGGGCCTCGTAGGCGAGCGAGGCGTCCATGATCGAATGGGCCAGTTGCTTGAGCCCGATGTTCACGGCCATCTTGCTCCAGCGGATGGCCTTGACCGCGCCGCCGGCCAGCCGATCGGCGAACTGCGCCACGCGCGCGTCCAGCTCGGCCGCCGGCACGGCGTGGTTGATGAGCCCCATGCGCGCGGCCTCGGCGGCGCTCATCAGGTCGCCGGTCATCAGGTACTCCTTGGCGCGCGCGTAGCCGATGAGCTGCGGCCAGATCACCGCGCCGCCGTCGCCCGCCACGAAGCCCACGCTGACGTGCGGGTCGCCGATCCTGGCGGTCTCGGCGGCGAACACCACGTCGCAGAACAGCGCGATGGTGGCGCCCAGGCCGGTGGCGTGGCCGTTGAGCTTGGCCACCAGCGGCTTCTCGCAGTCGAGCAGAGAGTAGACGATCTGCTTGCCCTCGCGGGCGGTGGTCTCGAAGGCGCCCGGCTCGTCGATCATCTTCTGCATCCAGTCGATGTCGCCGCCGGCCGAGAAGGCGCGGCCCGCGCCACCGAGCACCACCACGTCGCTGTCCGGGTCGCCCGAGGCCTCGACGAAGACGCGCGCCAGCTCGGCGTGCATGCGCTCGTCGATGGCGTTGAGCTTGTCGGGCCGGTTCATGGTGATCTCCAGCACGCGGCCCCGGCGCGCGAACCGAAGCGACGAATAGCTTGCAAAGTCCATGGTGGGGCTCCCTCAGGCCGCGGCGCGGTAAACGTTGAGTTCCAGCTTCTCGCGCGCCATGGCCGCGGCCACCGGCGCCGATGCGGCCACGCGCTGCGCGTGCGCCCACAGCGCCGGCAGGCCCTGCGGGTCGATGCCCGCGTAGCCGCCCCAGCGCAGCAGGGTGAGCGCGTAGGCGTCGTGAAAGGACGGCCGCTCGCCGAACCAGAACGGCGTGGCCTGCGCCACCCAGCCCTGGATGCGCTCCAGGTGATCGCGGAAACGCTTCGTGTTGAAGCGCTTGAGCTCGGCGTGCGCGGCCCCGTCCTCGGCGAACAGGTGGGGCTTGAAGACGTGGGCAAAGGTGGGGTGCGCGGTGTTGTTCATGAAGGCCAGCTGCGACATCGCCTGCGCGCGCGCCCAGGGGTCGGTGGGCAGCAGGCCCACCTGGGGGAAGCGGCGGTCCAGGTAATCGGCGATGGCCAGCACCTGGGTCAGCGGCCGGCCCTCGGCCACCAGCACGGGCACCTGGCCCAGGGGGTTGAGCGCCAGGTGCGCGGCGCTCAGGTGCTCGCCCTTGTGCAGGCGCACGGCGTGCGCCGCGAAGTCCTGGCCGATCGCCGCCCGGATGGTTTCCAGGCCGGCGTGGACCACGAACGAGCAGGTGCCCGGGCCATAGTGAAGTTCCAGCATGCGATGTGTCCTCTGTGGGGCCCGGGCGGTGCCGGGCGGGGTGGGAAGCGTTCGCCGGCCTCAGACGTCCAGGTCGTCGGGCACGGGGATGTCGAACTCCAGCAGCTGCTGGGCCATGCCCTTGCCCATGGGGTCGGGACGCAGCGAGCTGGGGCCACCGCCGTCCAGCGCGCCGTCCAGCACGAAGTTCAGGGCGTGCAGGCCGGGCACCGCGTGGCGCACCACGGCACCCTCGACCAGGTGGGCCAGGTAGGCCTTCACCGCCTCGGCGCTCAGCGCCGCCTCGATGAAAGGCAGAAAGGCCGGCCGGCGCGCGATGACGGCGATGTTGGAGGTGTTGCCCTTGTCGCCCGAGCGGCCCCAGGCCAGGCGCACCAGCGGCACGCGGCGCCCGCCGGGTCCGGGCCCGCGCGCGGTCGCGGCGTCGGCGCGCGGGGCCACGGCGGGCGCCGCGGCCTGCGGAGCACCGGCGGGAATGGGCACGCTCACGCACTGCGCGCCCAGCGTCACGCGCGGCGGCGCCAGCCGCGCCTTGTCCACCAGGCAGGTGAACAGGCGGTAACGCGGCTCCACCACGGGCCGGCTGTTGAACATGAGCGCGCTGCCGGTGGTGGTGCCGGGCGCGAAGGACACGCCGGGCACGCGCGCCTCGCGCGAGAACAGCTCCAGGGCCTCGCGGCGCGGGTGCGTCGCCGCCACGCGCGCGATCGCCTCGCGCAGGTCAAAGGCGCGCGCGCGCGGACCGTAGCCGTCCTCCGCGCCCACCACGCCCACGGCCACTTTCTCGAAATCGCCCAGGCCGCGCGCCAGCGCCATGGCGCGGGCCCGGCCAAGCAGCGCCTCGCCGGTGCGGCGCGCCTTGCGCACCGCGTCGATGCCGAACACCGGCAGCTGCGCCACGCAGCGGTAGCCGTCGAGGTAGGCGGCGGACAGCTTGTAGTGCGGGCCGGGTGCCCGACCGCGCGCGCCACGCACCACCACGCGGTCGGGACCGGCTTCGGTGACGGTGACGCCGGTGAAATCGCAGCAGACGTCGGGCAAGCGGTAGCGGGCCGGGTCGCCCACCTCGTACAGGATCTGCTCGCTGACCGTGCCGCGCGTGACCAGGCCGCCGGTGCCGGCGGGCTTGCTCACCACGAAGTGGTCGGCGCCGTGGCATTCGATGACGGGGTAGCCGATGTTTTCCCAATCGGGCACGGTGTGCCAGTCGGTGTGGATGCCGCCCGTGGCCTGCGGCCCGCACTCCAGGATGTGGCCCGCCAGCGAGCCCATGGCCAGGGCGTCGTGGTCGTCGGGTGTCCAGCCGTACTCGTGCATCAGCACGCCCAGCGTGGTCGCGCTGTCGACGATGCGCCCGGTGACCACGATGTCCGCGCCCATCGCCAGGGCCCGCGCGATGGGCAGCGCGCCCAGGTAGGCGTTGGCGCTGACCAGTTCGGCCGGCATGGCCTCGCCGGTGTAGAAGTCCGCCACGCCCGCCGCGCGCAGCCCGGGCATCAGGTCCAGGCAGTCGTCGCCCTCGACGCAGGCCACCTTCAGTTGCGTCCCCAGCTCGCGCTGCAGCCGCTCGATGGCCTGGGCGCAGCCGGCGGGGTTCAGGCCGCCCGCGTTGGCCACCAGGCGGATGCCGCGCTGCTGGCAGGCCGGCAGGATCTCGCGCAGCGTGAGCTCGACGAACTCGCTGGCCCAGCCGGCCGCCGGGTCGCCCTGGCGGGTGTGGGCGAAGCTGGACAGCGTCATCTCGGCCAGGTAATCGAACACCAGGTACTGCATGCCCGGCACCGCCACCAGCTGGCGCGGCCCGAGGATGCTGTCGCCGACGAAGGCACAGGCGCCGCCGATGGTGACGGTCTTGGAAGCGGTGCGGTTCATCAGTCGGCGCTCAATCCCAGGCGGCGCACGATCTGGCCGGCGGTGTCGACCTCCTCGCGCAGGAAGGCACCGAACTCGGCCGGCGTGCCGCCGATGCCCTCGGAACCCTTGCGCGCCAGCCGCTGCTGGAACTCGGGGTTCTTCATCACCTGGGCGATCTCGCGCGACAGCTTGTCCACGATGGCGGGTGGCGTGCCCGCCGGCGCCAGCAGGCCGGCCCAGGCGTAGGTCACCAGCTCCGGGTGGCCCAGCTCGCCGATGGTGGGCACGTTGGGCAGCTGCGGCGAGCGCTGGTGGCTGGTCACCGCCAGGGCGTGCACCGCGCCCTTGGCGATGTGCGGCTCCATGGTGGGAATGGCGTCGAAGCTGAACTGCACGCGGCCGGTCAGCAGGTCGCCACGCGCCTCGTTCGAGCCCTTGTAGGCCACGTCGAAGGCGCCGCGCAGGCCGGTGGCGACAGCGAAGCGCTCGCCCAGGATGTGGTTGACCCCGCCCTTGCCGCTGGTGGCGTAGCTCAGTGGCGGCTGGCCCTTCTGGCCCAGGGCGACGAAGTCCTTGAAGGCGCCCGGCATCTGCGGCGCGGCCACCAGCACCAGGGCCGTGCGCGTCATCAGCGACACCGGCACCAGCGACTGCGGCGTGTAGGGCAGCTTCTTGTAGAGCGACTGGTTGATGGCGTAGGCGCCGATCACCACGCCCAGGGTGTAGCCGTCGGGCGCCGACTTGGCCACGGACTCGGTGCCGATGATGCTGTTGGCCCCAGGCTTGTTGTCCACCACGATGGTCTGGCCCAGGCGCGCCGACAGCTCCTTCATCACCTCGCGGGTCATGTCGTCGGTGTTGCCGCCGGGCGGGTACGGCACCACCACACGCAGCGGCCGGTTGGGGTAGCCGGCGTCGGCCTGGGCGGCGGCGCCGGTGCTGGCCAGCGCGGCCACCGCCAGCAGCAGGCAGCGGAAGCGCAACGGGATCGAGGCGGGGGGCATGGCTTGTCTCCTGTCGTTGTTCATGGGCACTGTCGCCGGGCCATTGTGGAAGCGCCCTCCCCCGAATGGATCGCGAAGCAGGGGTTTTCTGATAACGTTTTGGAATCGCAGAACAGCGCCGCCCAGGCTTGCCCCATGCAACTCAAGGACCTCCAGGCCTTCGCCCGCATCGCCGAGCACGGCAACCTGCACGCGGCGGCCGACGCCCTGGGCCTGACCCAGCCGGCGCTGTCCAAGTCGGTGCGCCGGCTGGAAACCGAACTGGGCGTGCGCCTGCTGGAGCGCCTGCCGCGCGGCGTGGCCCTCACAGCCGCCGGCCGTCTGCTGCACGAGCGTGGCCGCTCGCTCGCTCGGCTGGTCGACGACACGCGCATGGAGATCGCCGACCTCAAGACCGGCCAGTCGGGGCAGCTGCGCGTGGGCGCGGTGCCCACCATCCTGGACACCAAGCTGGCGCCGGTGCTGGCGCAGCTACTGGGCGGCGACGACCCGCTGCGCTTCTTCGTCAGCGTGCAGCTCAGCGGCGGCCTGCTGCGCGCGCTTCAGGCCGGCGAGCTGGACTTCGCGCTCGCCGCCATCCCCGAGCCGGTGCCGGACGGGCTGTCCTGCCTGCCGCTGTGGCGGCAGGAAACGCACATCGTGGCGCGCAAGGGGCACTGGCTGCTGCGCCGCCCGGGCACCCTGGACGACCTGCGCCAGCAGCCCTGGCTGCTGCCGCCGCGCGGCATCATGACGCGCACCTGGGTCGAGGCCCTGTTCGCGCAGGCCGGCCTGGACAAGCCGCGCCTGATGGTGGAGGCCGATGCCTCGCCCGGCCTGTTCGCCACGCTGATCCGCAAGACCGACCTGCTGAGCGCCATGACGGTGGACACGCTGGCCTCGCCCATGGGCGCGGGCCTGGCCACGGTGGCCTCGCCGCAGGGCCCCTGGGTCACGCCCCTGGGCCTGTTCTGGCGCCGCACGGCCTACTTCTCCAGGCCCATGGAGCGCTACCGCGACCACCTGCTGGCCACCCTGGCCGGGCCCGCGACCGCCTGAACGGGCGGCCGCCGGCCGCGGGACAATCAGGCGGCGCCCACCAGGTCCTTGATCTGCTGCAGCGCGCCGGGATCGTCCATGGTGGTCAGGTCGCCCGGGTCGCGGCCTTCGCACACGGCCTGGATCGCGCGGCGCAGCAGCTTGCCGCTGCGCGTCTTGGGCAGCAACGAGACGAAACGCACCCGCGCCGGCCGCGCCACCGCGCCCAGCTGCGCGTCCACCAGCTTCATGATCTCGCCTTCCAGCCGAAGCTGGGCCTGGGCATCGCCCAGCGCCGAGGCGTCCTTGGCCACCACGAAGGCCATGGCCACCTGGCCCTTGAGCGAATCGGCCACGCCCACCACCGCCACTTCGGCCACGTTGGCGTGGCTGGCGATGCTCTCCTCGATTTCGCGCGTGCCCAGGCGGTGGCCGGCGACGTTGATCACGTCGTCCGTGCGGCCCAGGATGTAGTAGTAGCCGTCCTGGTCTCGGATGCCCCAGTCGAAGGTCGAATAGACCAGCTGGCCCGGGATGCTCTTCCAGTAGGTGTTGACGAAACGCGCGTCGTCGCGCCACACCGTCTGCATGAAGCCCGGCGGCGTGGGGCCTTCGATCACCACCACGCCCTTCTGATCGGCGCCGGTCAGCTCCTCGCCGGTGGACTCGTGCAGCAGTTTCACGCGGTAGCCGTACATGGGCACGCCCGGGCTGCCGAACTTGCTGGGCTGCCTCTCCACGCCGTTGGCCACGGTCAGGATCGGCCATCCCGACTCGGTCTGCCAGTAGTTGTCGATGATGGGCACGCCCAGGCCGTCGGCGATCCAGCGCGCCGTGGGCTCGTCCAGCGGCTCGCCGGCCAGGAACAGGGCCTTGAGGCTGGAGAGGTCGTATTGCTTGAGGTAGGCCGGGTCCTGCTTCTTGAGCACACGCACCGCCGTGGGCGCGCTGAACATCACCGTCACCTTGTACTTCTCGACCAGCTTCCACCAGATGCCACCGTCGGGGCGGATCGGCAGGCCCTCGTACATGATGGTCGCCATGCCCGCGATCAGCGGCCCGTAGACGATGTAGCTGTGGCCCACCACCCAGCCAATGTCGCTGGTGGAGAAATACGTCTCGCCCGGCTGCCCCATGAAGATGTGCTGGATGCTGGCCGCCAGGGCCACCGCGTAGCCGCCCACGTCGCGCTGCACGCCCTTGGGCTTGCCCGTGGTCCCGCTGGTGTAGATGGTGTAGCTGATGTCCGTGGCGTCGAGCCAGGTGCAGGGCACCTGCGCGTTCAGGTGCTGTTCGCGCAGGGCGGCGTAGTCGTGGTCGCGCCCGGCCACCCGCTCCATGGGCGCCAGGCCGCGGTCCACCAGCAGCACCGAGGCGGGTTTGTGCCTGGCCAGGGCGATGGCCTCGTCCAGCAACGGCTTGTAGGGCACCACCTTGCCGCCGCGCGAGCCGGCGTCGGCGCTGACGATGGCCACCGGCGTGGCGTCGTCGATGCGGCTGGCCAGCGAATGGCTGGCGAAGCCGCCGAACACCACCGAGTGGATGGCGCCGATGCGCGCGCAGGCCAGCATGGCGAAGGCGGCCTCGGGAATCATGGGCATGTAGATGAGCACGCGGTCACCCTGCTTCACGCCCTGGGCGAGCAGCACGGCGGCCATGCGCTGCACCTCGGCGTGCAGCGCCTCGAAGCTGTAGATCCGCTCCACGTCGGTCTCGGTGGACACGAAGATCAGCGCGTTCTGCTTCGCGCGCTCCTTCAGGTGCCGGTCCACCGCGTTGTGGCAGAGGTTGGTGCGGCCGCCCTCGAACCAGCGCGTGAACGGCGGCTTGTCGTTGTTGCAGACGCGGGTGAAGGGCGTGTGCCAGTCGATCAGGCGGGCCTGCTCGGCCCAGAAGCCCTCGGGGTCCTCGACCGAGCGGCGGTGGAAATCGGCGTATCCCATGCGTGTCTCCTGGTGCGGCCGGCCCCGGCTGGCGGCCGCTTCTGAATTCTTAATTATGGAGAGCTGGCTTGCGTGGGGCTGACGGGACTAACCCGCGCTGCCCGGGCCGGCGCCTAACGTCCGCTTAATCCTGCGCCGTTCTGATGCCGGCCGTGATCACCGCCCCCGCCAGGACGTGCCATGGACGCCATCAACCAGTGGCTGATGCCGCTGTGGAACCTCTCCCCTTCCGCCCCCTCCGCGCTGGTGCTGCTCGCGCGCGTCGCCAGCCAGACCCTTCCCCTGATCGCCTTTCTCTCGGTCGCCGTCCTGCTCGGCCTGGGCGAGCCCTGGCGGCGCACCGCCTGGCAGATGCTGCTGGCCATGGGCGCCGCCTGGCTGATCGCCAGGGGCCTGCACAGCCTGTGGCCGCAGGCGCGGCCGGCGGCGCTGGGCATCGGCACCCAGTGGCTGGAGCATGGCAACTCGCCGGCCTTCCCCAGCCGCCACGCCACCGTCGGCCTGGCCTTCGGGTTCGCCGGCCTGCTGGCCGCGCCCCGGCGCGCGGTCGGCGCGCTCTTCCTGCTCGCCGGCCTGCTCATCGCCTGGAGCCGCGTGGCCCTGGGCGTTCACTTCCCCCTGGATGTGATCGCTGGCGCGGCCATTGCCGCGGCCTGCGCCTTGTCCGTGCGCCGGCTGTGGCCGTGGACGCCCGCCGACAGCGAACCGCCGCTTTCCCCGATCCCCGTTGCCACCGATGCCGCCATGTCCTACCCCCCTGCCCTTGAAGTCTCCGTCCTGATACCGGCCAAGAACGAGGCCGGCAACATCGGTCCCCTGGTGCGGGAAATCGCCGCCGCCCTGGGCGCCGACTACGCGTTCGAGGTGGTGCTGGTCGACGACGGCAGCACCGACCACACCGGCGCCGAATTCCTGGAGCAATGCCGCCAGCGTGGGGTGCGCGGCCAGCTGCTGCGCCACGCCCGCAGCTGCGGCCAGAGCACCGCACTGGCCACGGCGGCGCAGCACGCCCAGGGGCGCTACCTCGTCACCATCGACGGGGACGGCCAAAACGACCCCGCCGACATCCCCGCCCTGATCGCCGAAGCCCGTCGGCTGAGCGCGGCCGGCCCCGACTTCTGCATCGCCGGCTACCGGCGCAACCGCCGGGACACGCGCTGGAAGCGCCTGCAGTCGCGCATCGCCAATGGCGTGCGCCGGCGCGTGCTGGACGATGGCGTGCCCGACACCGGCTGCGGCCTCAAGCTGATCCCGCGGCAGACCTGGCAGCGCCTGCCGTACTTCGACCACATGCACCGCTTCCTGCCCGCGCTCGTGCAGCGCATCGACGGGCGGATCGCCGTGGTGCCGGTCAACCACCGCCCGCGGCGCACCGGCGTGTCCAAGTACACCGCCTGGAACCGGGTGTGGGTCGGCATCATCGACATGCTCGGCGTGCGCTGGCTGATGCTGCGCAGCCAGCACCCCACCCTGTCGTCCAAAGAGGTCGTTGGCGAGCCCACGCCGTGAAGACCGAATTCAGCTTTTTCGCCAAGCCGCTGCTGCTCACCGCCGCGCTCAGCCTGGCCTTCGTGGCGCTGCACGAGGGCTGGCTGGGCGCCTTCACGGAGAAGGAGCTGCTGCACGCGCTGTTCCTCTACCACTGGGGCATCGCCTGGCCGGCCTTCGTGGCCATCGGGGTCGTCTACACGGCCCTGGGCGGCCCACGCCAGGTGCTGGCCTTCAGCAGCGGCTACCTGCTCGGGGGATGGCAGGGCGCGCTGGTCAGCACCCTCATCACCGGACTCGGCGCCCTGCTGACCATGGTCGTGGCGCGCTACGCCGCCGGCGGCTGGCTGCGCCGCCAGTACCCGCGGCGGGTCGAAGCGCTGCGCCAGCTCATGGCCGAGGACACCTGGAAGTGGGTCTGCATCCTGCGCCTGTTGCCGGTGGGCAGCAACCTGGCCACCAACATCGTCGCCGGGCTGTCGGGGCTGGACCTGCGGCCCATCGTCGTGGGCAGCCTGCTGGGCTATCTGCCGCAGATGCTGCTGTTCGCCTACGCGGGCTCGGGCCTGGCCCTGCACAACAGCGCGCACCTGTGGATCAGCCTGGCCACGTTGGCCGCCTCCACGGCGCTGGGCGTGTACCTGTACCGCCACGGCTTCAGGCAGCGCCTGGAGCGCCTGCGGGGCGAGGCCCAGCCGCAATGACCCAGGCCGACCGCCCCACCGACGGCGGATGGGCCTGGCCCGTCGCGTTCATCCTGCTGGCCGCGCTCGTCGTGCTGGCGGCCGGCATCGGCCTGCGCTCGCCCTGGCCGGCCGACGAGCCGCGCTTCGCACAGATCGCGCGCGAGATGGTCGAGTCCGGCCAGTGGCTGTTCCCCATGCGCGGCGGCGAGCCCTACCCCGACAAGCCACCCGTCTTCATGTGGCTGGTGGCCTTGTTCTACCTGGCCACCGGCCAGCTGAAGGTGGCCTTCCTGCTGCCCAGCGCGCTGGCCGGGCTGGGCACCCTCTGGCTGGTGCACGACATCGGCCGCCGCCTCTGGGGACGCGACGTCGCCCGGTACGCGCTGCTCATCCTGCTGTTCACGCCCCAGTTCTTCATGCAGGCCAAATCGGCGCAGCTCGACGCGCTGGTGACGTTCTGGATCACCCTCGGTTGCTACGGCCTGCTGAGGCACTTCCTGCTGGGCCCGTCCTGGGCCTGGTACTGCGGGGCCTTCGCGGCCATGGCACTGGGCATCATGACCAAGGGCGTGGGCTTTCTGCCAGCGCTCATGCTCATCCCCTTCGCGCTCTGGACCCCGCGCAGCGGCCCGGGCACCTCGGGCAAGGTCTGGGGCGCCAGGAGCTGGCTGGGGCTGCTGGTGCTGCTGGGCACGCTGGCCCTGTGGCTGGGGCCCATGCTGTGGACGGTCGCGGCCTCCGGCAGCGACGCCCTGCGCGCCTACCGCGACAACATCCTGTTCCACCAGACCGCTGGCCGCTACGCCAACCCCTGGGGCCACATCAACGCCTGGCATTACCTGTTCACGGTGGCCATCCCTTCCGTCTGGCTGCCCTTGCTGGTGCTGATGCTCACGCAGTGGCGGCGCCTGGGCCGCCTGCTCCGGGAGGACCGCACCGCCCGCGTGCTCTTCGCCTGGGCGCTGATGGTGCTGGTCTTCTTCTCGCTGAGCCGGGGCAAGCGGGTGGTCTACATCCTGCCGGCGCTGCCCATGCTCTGCCTGGTGGCGGGCGCGCTCTGGCAGCGGGCGCTCGACGAAGGCGGCACGCGCGCCTCGGCCCTGGCGCTGCGGGGGGTGGTGGTGCTGCTGGGCCTGGGCCTGGCCGGGCTGGGCGCGGTGGCCTGGCTGCACCCCGCCTTGCTGGGGCCCAAGGTCGACGACTATGGCGACGTGCTGGCCGAGATCGCCCTGCCCGTGCTGGGCATGGGCGTGGGCGTGCTGGCCCTGGCCGCCGCCACCTGGCGCCGCGACGCGCTGGCTTCGCTGGCCGCGGTCTCGCTGCTGTGCTGGTTCGCGCTGTCCTGCTGGGTCTGGCCCGCGATGGACGCCCACCGCACGCCCAAGGCCGTGATGCTCGAGCTCGAGCGCGCCGTGGACGCCCGGCACGAGGTCGGTCTGCTGCAATTCAAGGAGCAATTCCTGCTGTTCTCGCGCCGGCCGCTGACCCATTTCAGCGTCCTGGCCCCGGTGGCCGAGCAAGAGCGCAACGCCTGGCGCTGGATGCAGGAGGACCCCAGCCGCGTCCTGCTGGTGCCCGACTCGCTGGACCTGGCCTGCTTCGACATGCACCGGCTGCGCGTGCTGGGCAAGGCCCATCGGCAGGACTGGGGCCTGCTCGACGCCGGCGCGATGAAGCCGCGCTGCGAGCCCCCGCTCAAGGCCCTGCGCTACACCTGGCGCCCGCAGCGCCTGGACATCCTGGACTGAGCGCGCGGCCACCGGCCTGGCCCGCCGGGCCACTCGGCCCGCGCGCCAGCGTCCGGTCGCGCGGGCTTTACTTGATCAGCCCCTGCACCGCCTTGAAGTCGGGGTGCTCGGCCGTGCGCAGCCACTCGAAGGCCACCATCTCGGTGGTCAGCAGCTCGGCGCCGGCGCCGGCCAGGCGGTCGAAGGCGGCGTCGCGGTTGCGCTCGGTGCGCGAGCCGCAGGCGTCCGTCACCACCCAGACCTCGAACTCCTGCTCCAGCAGCTCCAGCGCGGTCTGCATGAGGCAGACGTGGGCCTCGCAACCGGCGATGACGATGCTGGGCCGCTCGGCCTCGCGCGGCGCCTGGGCGCGTTCCTTCTGCAGGTGCTTGGGCAGGCTGCGCACGTTGCCGCCCTGCGGGCGCGCGGGCGGGCGCAGCCAGTCGGCCAGGCCGTCGGCCACGGCGCTGAAGTGCATCTTGGCCAGGGTGCGACGGCACAGGGCGCGCAGCTCGGGCGGGTTGGGGCCCAGCTTGTCGGGGTTCTGCTCGGTGCCCCAGGCGGGCACGTCCAGGGCCTGGGCCATCTGCGCCAGGCGCAGGGCGTTGGCCAGCACCAGCGGGCCTTCGTGGATGGCGGGCATGAGGCGGGACTGGTAGTCCACCAGCACCAGTTGGGAGTCGTCGGCGTCGAGCAGCATGGCGAGCGGGAAAAGGGTCAATCGGCGAACAGATCGCGCTGCGGCAGGGTGCGGCCGGGCGCGGCGGGGTCGAAGCGCTCGACCAGGCGGTCCACGTACTGCGCGAACAGCGCCTCCGCGGCCTGGCCGAACAGCCGGATGCGGCCGGTGTGCTTGAGCAGCAGCAGCCCCATGCCGTGGGCGAACAGGGCGGCATTCTCGCGCGCCGCGGCGTCGGGCGGCAGGCCCAGGTCCTCCAGCGCCTGTTCGCAGGGGCGCAGGGCCTCCAGCAGCCGCTCGTTGAGCGCGCGGTCCAGCTCGTGCGTCAGGCCATGCGGGGCCAGGCCATTGACCAGGTAGAAGCCCAGGTCCAGGTCGCGCGGGTGGCTGGCGTAGAAGCCGAACCAGGCCTGGGCCTTGGCCGCCAGGGCCTGGCCCGGCTGGCCCTTGGGCGCGCGCGCGGCCTGCACCTCGGCCAGCAAGCGGTCCAGCGACTCGGCCAGGAGCGCGCCGTAGATCGCCTCCTTGCTGTCGAAGTAGCTGTAGAGCGCCCCGGCGGTGTAGCCCGCCTCGCGCGCGATCTCGCGAATGCTGGCGCCCTCCACGCCCTTGTCGGCGAAGACGCGGCGCGCCGCGTCCAGCACATGGGCCCGCCGCGTGTCCGACATGGCCAGCTGCCGCTGCTGGCGCAACTCCAGCTGGCGCTGGGCCTCGGCCTGGTCGGCCGCGCTGGGCAGGGGACGAAGCTCATCGAGGTGCACGTTCATGGCGCGCAGTGTAGCGAGGGAGTCGAACTCGGTTTTATTTCATGAACTCTTGTCAAAGAATTGAACGCTGTTTAATCTTTTGAGCGCCGCCATCAAAATTCAACGGCAAAGCCGGCCCATACACAGGAGACAAACGCATGAACACCATGGCCCCCCCGCCAGCGCTGATGACCGGCGCCGACTACCGCGAGTCGCTGCGGCGCTACCGTCCCCGGGTGAGCGTGGACGGGCGCTGGGTGGACAGCGTGGCCGACGACCCGGCGCTGCGGCCCGGCATCAACGCCGTGGCCCTGACCTACGACTTCGCCCACCAGCCGAAGTACGCGCCGCTGATGACGGCCACGCAGCACACCAGCGGGCGCACGGTGAACCGCATGACCCATCTGTCCACCAGCGCGGGCGACCTGCTGAACAAGCTGGAGGCGGTGCGGCTGATCTGCCAGGAAACCGGTTGCGCCCAGCGCTACCTCACCCACGACGCGCTGCACGCCATCGCCCAGCTCAGCGCCCGGCTGGACGACGCCAGCGGCGGGCGTGAACGCGGCGATCGCTTCCTGGCCTACCTGCACCGCGTGCAGGACCAGGACCTGACCCTGGGCGTGGCCATGACCGACGCCAAGGGCGACCGCAGCCGCCGTCCGCACCAGCAAGCCAACCCCGACACCTACGTGCACATCGTCGAGCGCAACGCCAGGGGCATCGTCATCAGCGGCACCAAGGCCATCGTCACGGGCGCGCCCTACATGCACGAGCTGCTGGTCATGCCCTGCCGCAACATGGGCGAGGCCGACGCCGACTTCGCCGTCTGCTGCGCCGTGCCGGTGGACGCCGAAGGCCTGACCATCGTGGCCCGGCCCGCGGGCCGCCCCGGCGAACGGCTGGAGCACGGCGACGCCCTCTTCTCGCGCCGCTTCGGCCAGAGCACCGGCGTGTGCCTGTTCGACCGCGTCTTCGTGCCCTGGGAGCGCGTATTCCTGGCCGGCGAGTGGGACCACTCGGGCCACCTCACCTACAGCTACGCCACCCACCACCGACAGACCTGCATCGCCGCCCGCGCGGGCTTCGGCGACCTGCTGATCGGCGCCGGCGCGCTGATGTGCGAGGCCAACGGCTTCGACCCCGGCGCCGAAAGCCACCTGCGCGAACAGATGGTGGAGCTGATCACCATCGTGGAAGGCTTCTACGCCTGCGGCGTGGCGGCCAGCGTCTACGGACGGCGCGACGAACACGCCGAGGTCTTCATGCCCGACCCGGTGTTCGCCAACATCGGCAAGCTGCTGCTGGCCACCAAGATCTACGACATGCACCGCCTCGCGCACACGGTGAGCGGCGGCCTCATCGTCACCCTGCCCGGCCCCGACGAGGACCACAACCCCGAGACGGCGGGCCGGCTGTCCGACGTGCTGCGCGCCAGCCCGGACGTGCCCTACGAGCAGCGCATCCAGGCCGCGCGCTTCATCGAAGACCTCACCGCCGGCTACCAGGGCGGCTGGTACAGCGTCATCAGCCTGCACGGCGGCGGCTCGCCGGCCGCCATGAAGCAGGAAATCTGGCGCCACTACCCGGTGGGCGACAAGGTCGACCTGGTGGAACGCCTGCTCGAGCGCGGCCTGAGCGCCGATCCGGCGCGCGCCATCACGCGCAACCGCCAGCCCGGCCGCTGCTGCGACAGCGGCTGCACCCAGCCCGGCCAGCCCATGATGGTGAGCTTGCCAACGAATACCAAAGCAACAAAATCGGCCTGAATCAAGCAGTTACAAGGCTTTTTTCAGTTGACGGGAGAGGTGGCAGCCACTACCCTCCACGCCCATGCGCCGCTGGCTCCCCCTCCTCCTTCTTGGCTGTTCGGCCGTGGCACAGGCCACGCCGCCCAGCGGGAGCTGGGAAAACATGGAGTCCATGCTCGCCGAAAAGGGCTTCATCAGCCGCCTGGGCGAGCAGGTTCAGCAGGCCGGCGCCACCGCCAGCCAACAGGCCTCCAGCCTGGTGATCAACGCCCTGGCCTTCCTGGGCGTGCCCTACCGCTACGGCGGCAACTCCTTCGACACCGGCTTCGACTGCAGCGGCTTCGTGCGCGCCGTGTACGAGCAGTCCATGGGCAAGCTGCTGCCGCGCCGCTCCGACGAGCAGGCCGCCGCCACCCAGCCCATCGAGCGCAGCGAACTGCAACCCGGCGACCTGGTGTTCTTCAACACCCTGCGCCGCTCCTTCAGCCACGTGGGCATCTACATCGGCGACGGCAAGTTCGTGCACTCGCCGCGCGCCGGCGCCCAGGTGCGGGTGGAGGACATGCGCGTGGCCTACTGGAACAAGCGCTTCAATGGCGCGCGCCGCGTGCCCGAAGGGGCCGCCCCCAGCCAGCCCTGAGGCCGGCGGGGCCACGGTGCACTGAGGCGCGCATCGCCGCCCCGTGGCCTCAGGGGGCGGCGGGGAAGTCCAGCGCCAGGCCGATGCGCTCGCCCCGGCGCACGCGGCCGATGGCGTGCCGCATCCGCACCCGGTAGTGGCCCCGGCTGCCCTGGAACGGGCGCTGGTCCGTGGCGATGATGGCCGCGTCGCCCAAGCGCAGCGGCAGCACCAGCGGGCGCGACTGCATGCGCGGGCGCTGCTCGGTCATCACGAAGTCGCCGCCCTCGAAGTCCTGGCCGGGCTGCGACAGCAGCACGACGAGCCGCAGCGGCAACCCGGCGTCGCCTGCCGGGCCCGGGTGCAGCAGCACCTCGTCGCCGGCCCCGAGCCGGCTGAGACAGCACGGCCACCGCGCCGGCCCCGCCCGCCGCGGGCCCAACAGACGGTCGTCCAGCGCCGCCGGGTAGCGGCCATCGAGGCCCAGGGTCTCGTTCCACCGGTTGGCGATGCCCGCCAGGGGCAGGTAGAGCGCGGCGCGCCAGGCCTCCAGCGGCGCCGGCAGGGGCCCGTCCATGCCCAGCGCCTCGCCGCGCCCCAGGCCGAGGGCGGCCAGCGGCACGCGGGCGGTGGCCGCGGCGGCGAGCCGCTGCGCCAGGCCGCGCGCCGCGTCGGCGCCCAGCCAGCCGGGCAACAGGGCGTGGCCCTCGCTGTCCAGCTGCGCCGCGAGGGCGGCCCAGTCCAGGCGGTCGACGGCCGCGTCGACAGGCGCCGTGGCGCGCGGCCCGGTCACGCCTGGGCCTCGCGGCGCAGCAGCTCGCGTTTGCGGTCCACGCCCCAGCGGTAGCCGGCCAGGTCGCCATCGCGCCGCACCACGCGGTGGCAGGGAATGGCCACGGCCAGGCGGTTCGCGCCGCAGGCCTGCGCCACGGCGCGCACCGCCCGGGGCGAGCCGATGCGCTCGGCGATCTCGGTGTAGCTCGCGGTCGTGCCCGGCGGGATCTCGCGCAGGGCGCGCCAGACGCGCTCCTGAAAGGCCGTGCCCCGCACGTCCAGCGGCAGCCGCAGACCGATCGCGGGCGCTTCGATGAAGCCCACGACCTCGGCGATCCAGCGCTCGAACGCGGCGTCGCCGCCGATGAGCCGGGCCCGGGGGAACTGGTCCTGCAGCTCGCGCACCAGTGCCTCCGGGTCGTCACCCAGCAGGATGGCGCAGACGCCGCGCTGGCTCTGGGCCACCAGGATGGCGCCCAGCGAGCACTGCCCCACCGCGAAACGGATCTGCGCCCCGGCGCCGCCGGCCCGGTAGTCGCGCGCCCGCATGCCCAGCAACTGGTCGGCGGCCTCGTAGAAGCGGCTGTTGGAGTTGAAGCCCGCGCCGTAGATGGCGTCGGTGATGGACGCCTGGGGCGCGGCCAGTTCCTCGCGCAGCCGGCGGGCGCGGTAGGCCGAGCCATAGGCCTTGGGCGTCAAGCCCGTCTCCGCCTTGAACAGGCGGTGGAAGTGAAAGGGGCTCATGCCGAGCTCGGCCGCCAGGCCGTCCAGCGAGGGCGGCGTCTGCGCGGCCTCGATGAGCCGGCAGGCGCGCGCCACCCGCTCGGCCCGCGCGGCCGCCGCGCGGGTCTGGTCGCCCTGGGCGCGGCGGCTGGGTCGGTAGCCCGCCGCCTCGGCGGCGTCGGCCGAATCGAAGAAGGCCACGTTCTCGCGCCGGGGCCGCCGCGCCGCCGAGCTGGGCGGGCCGTACACGCCGGTGGTGCGCACGGCATAGACGAAGTGCCCATCGGCGGCGGCCTCGCGGGCCTGCACCGCGGCCCAGCGCTCGTCCTCGGTGCGGTAGGCGACGGTGATGCTGGCGTTCATGTTCATCCTGCCCGGCGGAAAGTGAGGTTGATGCGCTGCGGGCCCAGCACGGCGTGGGCCCCATCCTTGAGCGGTGACACGCCGTGGAAGCGCAGCCGATCGGGGCCGCCCCACACCACCACGTCCCCGTGGCGCAGCGGCAGCTTGAGCGTCGGGTCGGTGCGCGCCTGGCCGCCCCACAGAAACGTGGCCGGCAGGCCCAGCGAGACCGACACGATGGGCGCCGAATGGTCGCGCTCATCGCGGTCCTGGTGCAGCGACAGCCGCGCGCCGGGCGCGTAGCGGTTGACCAGGCAGGCGTCGGGCGCGAAGCCCTCGAAGCCCACCGCGGCCGCCGCTTCGTTCGCCAGGCCGGCGAAGGCCGGCGGCATGGCCGGCCAGGGCGTGCCGCGCTCGGGATCGATGGCGCTGTACCGGTAACCCCGGCGGTCGCTGGTCCAGCCCAGCTCGCCGGCATTCGTCATCGCCACCGACATGGTGAAACCGCCTGGCGTCACCAGGTGACGGAACGGCGACACCGCCTCGATGGCCGCGATGGCGGCCAGCAGCTGCGGCACGCACGGCAGCGCGAAGCCGTGCAGCAGCCAGGCGCCGGGCCCCAGGCGCTGCTGGCGCTCGCCCGGCTCGAACAGATCCATCGTTTCCATGCTCAGCCCGCGTCGTGGAAGATGAGGCCCACCGTGTGCCGCAGGCCCGCGTGGACGCGGCCGACGCCGTGCCGCATGGCCAGCCGGCGCACGCCGCGCCGGCCCGAGGCCGGCCGCTGATGGACGGTGAACACCACCGCGTCGCCCTGGTCCAGCGGGACAACCTCCGCGCGCTGGCCCTCGCCCGATCGCTCGGTCATGACGAATTCGCCGCCCTCGAAGTCCCGACCGGGCCGCGACAGCAGGATGGCCACCTGCAGCGGGAAGACCAGCTCGCCATACAGGTCCTGGTGCAGGCAGTTGTGGTCGCCCTCGCCGTACCGCAGGATCAGCGGCGTCGGCCGCGTCTGGCCGGCCGCGTGGCAGCGCCGCAGAAAGCTGTCCAGCCTGTCCGGGTAGCGCGTGGCCAGGCTCAGTTGGTGGCTCCAGCGGTTGGCGATGGGCGCCAGCCGGGGATACAGGGCGTGGCGCAGCTCCTGCAACAGGGGCGGCAGCGGGTAGGCGAAGTACTTGTACTCGCCGCGCCCGAAGCCGTGCCGCGCCATGACCACCCGCGAGCGGAAGCCCTCCTGGTGCGGGTAAAGCGCCGCGAGGGCCTCGCACTGCGCCGCCGTCAGCAGGCCGGGCAGCACGGCGTGGCCATGGGCGTCGAGCGACGCTTCGATGCCCACCCAGTCGTGGGGCGCGGCGGGGTCCTGAAGGGCGGCGCTTGGCATGGGTCCAGTGTAGGAAGCCCCGCCGGCCAGGACACTCCGCTCCTTGCGCTTGAATTGCCTCCGCCCCAAAAAAAAGCCCCCGGCGGTTCAGCGGCCGGGGGCTTTTTGTTCGCAGCGGGCCGGCTCAGCGCCGCGGCGGGGGCACGTCCGTGCAGCTGCCGTGCGCCACCTCGGCCGCCAGGCCGATGCTCTCGCCCAGCGTGGGGTGTGGATGGATGGTCTTGCCGATGTCCACCGCGTCCGCGCCCATCTCGATGGCCAGTGCGATCTCGCCGATCATGTCGCCCGCGTGCGTGCCCACGATGCCACCGCCCAGGATGCGTCCGTGGCCGTGCGCCTCGGGCGAATCGTCGAACAGCAGCTTGGTGAAACCTTCGTCGCGGCCGTTGGCGATGGCGCGGCCCGAGGCGGTCCAGGGGAACAGGCCCTTCTTCACCTTGATGCCCTGCGCCTTGGCCTGGTCCTCGGTGAGACCCACCCAGGCCACCTCGGGGTCGGTGTAGGCCACGCTGGGGATGACGCGCGCATTGAAGGCGGCAGCGGCCAGGTCGGCCTTGCCCTGCAGCTCGCCCGCGATCACCTCGGCCGCCACATGGCCCTCGTGCACCGCCTTGTGCGCCAGCATGGGCTGGCCCACGATGTCGCCGATGGCGAAGATGTGCGGCACGTTGGTGCGCATCTGGATGTCGACGTCGATGAAGCCGCGCTCGGTGACGGCCACGCCCGCCGCGTCGGCGCCGATCTTCTTGCCATTGGGGCTGCGGCCCACGGCCTGCAGCACCAGGTCGTAGGTCTGCGGCGCGGGCGCGTTCTCGCCCTCGAAGCTCACCTCGATGCCCGCCGGCGTGGCCTTGGCCGCCACCGTCTTGGTCTTCAACATGATGTTGTCGAAGCGCGGCGCGTTCATCTTCTGCCAGACCTTCACCAGGTCGCGGTCGGCGCCCTGCATCAGGCCGTCGAGCATCTCCACCACGTCCAGGCGCGCACCCAGGGTGCTGTAGACCGTGCCCATCTCCAGGCCGATGATGCCGCCGCCCAGGATCAGCATGCGCTTGGGCACGCCGGCCAGGGCCAGCGCGCCGGTGCTGTCGACCACGCGCGGGTCCTCGGGCATGAAGGGCAGGCGCACGGCCTGGGAGCCGGCCGCGATGATGGCTTTCTGGAAGGCCACCACCTGCTTCTTGCCGGTCTTGTCCTGGCCCGCGCCCTCGGTGAGTTCCACGCCCAGGTGATGGGGGCCGACGAAGCTGCCATAACCGCGCAGCACGGTGACCTTGCGCATCTTGGCCATGGACGACAGACCACCGGTGAGCTTGCCGATCACCTTGTCTTTGTGGCCGCGCAGCTTCTCGATGTTGACCACGGGGCGGCCGTACTCGATGCCATAGCCGGCCAGGTGGTTCACCTCGTCCATGACCGCAGCCACGTGCAGCAGCGCCTTGGACGGGATGCAACCCACGTTCAGGCAGACACCGCCCAGCGTGGCGTAGCGCTCCACCAGCACCACCTTCAGGCCGAGGTCGGCCGCGCGGAAGGCGGCCGAGTAGCCACCGGGGCCGCCGCCCAGCACGACGACGTCGCACTCCAGGTCGGCGGCACCGGCGTAGGCCGGGGCGGCGGGCGTGGCCGCGCGCGGGGCCGGCGCGGGGCCGGCCGCGGCGGGCGCGGCGGGCGCGGCGGGCGCGGCGGGCGCGGCGGGCGCCGCGGGCGCGGGTGCCGGCGACACCGAGGGCGCCGGCGCGCTGGCCGCGCCCTCGCCATCGATCACCGCGAGCAGGTCGCCGACGTTGAGCTTGTCGCCGATCTTGACCTTGAGCTCCTTGAGCACGCCGGCCGCCGAGGACGGGATCTCCATCGAGGCCTTGTCGCTCTCCACGGTGATGAGCGATTGCTCGAGCTTGATGGTGTCGCCGGGTTTCACCAGCACCTCGATGACCGCGACGTCCTTGAAGTCGCCGATGTCCGGGACCTTGATGTCCATGAGAGGCATGTCGGTCTCCTTACAGCAGCACGCGGCGGAAGTCCGCCAGCACCTGGCCCAGGTACGCGTTGAAACGCGCGGCGGCCGCGCCGTCGATGACGCGGTGGTCGTACGACAGCGACAGCGGCAGCGTCAGGCGCGGCACGAACTGCTGGCCGTCCCACACCGGCTTCATCTGGCTCTTGGACAGGCCGAGGATGGCCACCTCGGGCGCGTTGATGATGGGCGTGAAGTGCGTGCCGCCAATGCCGCCGAGCGAGCTGATGGAGAAACAGCCCCCGGTCATGTCGGCCGGGCCCATCTTGCCGTCGCGCGCCTTCTTGGCCAGATCGCCCATTTCCTGGCTGATCTGCAGGATGCCCTTCTTGTCGGCGTCCCTCAGCACGGGCACCACCAGGCCATTGGGCGTGTCGGCCGCGAAGCCGATGTGGAAGTACTGCTTGTAGACCAGGGTGTCGCCGTCGAGGCTGGCGTTGAACTCGGGGAATTTCTTCAGTGCCGAGACCACCGCCTTGATCACGAAGGCCAGCATGGTGACCTTCACGCCGGACTTCTCGTTCTCCTTGTTGGTGGCCACGCGGAAGGCCTCCAGCTCGGTGATGTCCGCCTCGTCGTTGTTGGTGACGTGCGGGATCATCACCCAGTTGCGGTGCAGGTTGGCGCCGCTGATCTTCTTGATGCGCGAGAGGTCCTTGCGCTCGACCGGGCCGAACTTCGTGAAGTCGACCTTGGGCCAGGGCAGCAGGTCCATGCCCACGCCGCCGCCACCGGCCGGGGCCTTGGCGGCCTGGGCCTGCGTCTGCGCGCTGCCGGCCATCACGGCCTTGGTGAAGTTCTGCACGTCCTCGAGCGTGATGCGGCCTTTGGGGCCGTTGCCCTTGACCTCGGCCAGCGGCACGCCCAGCTCACGCGCGAACTTGCGCACCGAGGGCGAGGCGTGTGGCAGGCCCACAGGCGGCACGGTGGGGTTGTGCGCGGGCGCCTGGGCCGGCGCGGCCGAGGGCGCGGCCGAGGGCGCCGCCGCGGCGGGCGCCGGGCTGGGCGCCTGGGTCGGGGCGGGAGCGGCGGCGGCCGGCGCGGGGGCCGGCGCCTGCGCGGGCGCGCCCGTGGCGGCCGAACCTTCCAGCACCGCGATCAGATCGCCGATGTTGAGCTTGTCGCCCACCTTGACCTTGAGCTCCTTGAGCACGCCGGCCGATGACGATGGAATCTCCATCGAGGCCTTGTCGCTCTCCACGGTGATGAGCGACTGCTCGACCTTGACCGCGTCGCCGGGTTTGACCAGCACCTCGATCACCGCGACGTCCTTGAAGTCGCCGATGTCGGGCACGCGCACCTCGACCGGGCCGGCAGGCGCCGCTGCGGCGGGCGCGGCGGCCGGCGGCTGCGCGGGCGAGGCAGCGGGCGCCGGTGCGGCTGCGACCGGCGCCGGTGCGGCCGCGGCGGGCGCCGGCGCGGCGGCGGCATCGGCCTCCAGCAGCACCACCACCGAGCCCTGCTTCACCTTGTCGCCGAGCTGGACCTTCAGCTCCTTCACCACCCCCGCGTGCGAGGACGGAATCTCCATCGAGGCCTTGTCGCTTTCCACCGTGATGAGCGACTGCTCGGCCTTCACGGCGTCGCCGGGCTTGACCAGCAGCTCGATCACCGCCACTTCGTCGAAATCCCCGATGTCCGGGACCTTCACTTCAATACTTGCCATGTCGGTCTCCGGTGCTCAGGCGTGGAGCGGGTTGATCTTGTCGGCCTTGATGCCGTACTTCTTGATCGCCTCGGCCACCTTGGCCGCCGGCAGCTTGCCCTCGTCGGCCAGCGCCTTCAGCGCGGCCAGCACGATGTAGTGGCGGTTGACCTCGAAGTGCTCGCGCAGCTTGCTGCGGAAGTCGCTGCGGCCGAAGCCGTCGGTGCCCAGCACCTTGTAGGTGCGGTCCTTGGGCACGAAGGGACGGATCTGCTCCGCGTAGTTCTTCATGTAGTCGGTGGAGGCAATCACCGGGCCCGTGGTCTTGGCGAGCTGCTCGGTCACGAAGGCCGTGCGCGGCTTCTCGGTGGGGTGCAGCAGGTTCCAGCGCTCCACGTCCTGGCCGTCGCGCGTCAGCTCGTTGAAGCTCGGGCAGCTCCAGATGCCGGCGGCCACGCCCCAGTCCTTCTCCAGCAGCTCCTGCGCGGCGAACGCCTCGCGCAGGATGGTGCCGCTGCCCAGCAACTGCACCGTGGGCGCGTCCTTCTTGAGCGCGGGCGCCTGCTTGCACAGGTACATGCCCTTGATGATCTGCTCCTCGGTGCCAGGCTGCAGGCCGGGCATGGGGTAGTTCTCGTTGAGCAGCGTCAGGTAATAGAAGACGTTTTCCTGGCGCTCCACCATGCGCTTGAGACCGTGGTGCATGATCACCGCCACCTCGTGCGCGAAGGTCGGGTCGTAGCTCACGCAGTTGGGAATGGTGCCCGCCATGATGTGGCTGTGGCCATCCTCGTGCTGCAGGCCCTCGCCGTTGAGCGTGGTGCGCCCCGAGGTGCCACCCAGCAGGAAGCCGCGCGCCTGCATGTCGCCCGCCGCCCAGGCCAGGTCGCCGATGCGCTGGAAACCGAACATCGAGTAGTACACGTAGAACGGCACCATGATGCGGTTGTTCGTCGAGTACGAGGTGGCCGCGGCGATCCAGCTGGCCATGCCGCCGGCTTCGTTGATGCCTTCCTGCAGGATCTGGCCGGCCTTGTCTTCCTTGTAGTACATGACCTGGTCTTTGTCGACCGGGGTGTACAGCTGGCCCTTGGGGTTGTAGATGCCGATCTGGCGGAACAGGCCCTCCATGCCGAAGGTGCGCGCCTCGTCCACGAGGATGGGCACCACGCGCGGGCCCAGGGCCTGGTCGCGCAGCAGCTGCGTCAGAAAACGCACATAGGCCTGGGTGGTGCTGATCTCGCGGCCTTCGGCCGTGGGCTCCAGCACCGCCTTGAAGGTCTCCAGCGCCGGCACGGTGAAGCTCTCGCTGCTCTTGGCGCGGCGGTGCGGCAGGTAGCCGCCCAGGGCCTTGCGGCGGTCGTGCAGGTACTTCATCTCCGGCGTGTCATCGGCCGGCTTGTAGAACGGGATCTTGGGCAGCTCGCTGTCCGGGATCGGGATGTTGAAGCGGTCGCGCATGTAGCGGATGTCATCGTCCGACAGCTTCTTGGTCTGGTGGGCGGTGTTCTTGCCCTCGCCGGCCTTGCCCATGCCATAGCCCTTGACCGTCTTGACCAGCAGCACCGTGGGCTGGCCCTCGTGGTGGAAGGCGCGGTGGAAGGCGGCGTACACCTTCTGGGCATCGTGGCCGCCGCGGCGCAGCGCCCAGATGTCGTCGTCGCTCATCTTGGACACCAGCTCCAGCGTGCGCGGGTCGCGGCCGAAGAAGTTCTTGCGCACGAAGGCGCCGTCGTTGGCCTTGAAGGCCTGGTAGTCGCCGTCCAGCGTGTCCATCATGACCTTGCGCAGCGCGCCGTCCTTGTCGCGCGCCAGCAGGGCGTCCCACTCGCTGCCCCACAGCAGCTTGATGACGTTCCAGCCCGAGCCGCGGAACTCGCCTTCCAGCTCCTGGATGATCTTGCCGTTGCCGCGCACCGGGCCGTCCAGGCGCTGCAGGTTGCAGTTGACGACGAAGACCAGGTTGTCGAGCTTTTCGCGCGCCGCCAGGCCGATGGCGCCCAGGCTCTCGGGCTCGTCCATCTCGCCGTCGCCACAGAACACCCAGACCTTGCGCTGGGAGGTGTCGGCGATGCCGCGCGCGTGCAGGTACTTGAGGAAACGCGCCTGGTAGATCGCCATGAGCGGCCCCAGTCCCATGGACACGGTGGGGAACTGCCAGAACCCGGGCATGAGCTTGGGGTGCGGGTAGCTGGACAGACCCTTGCCGTCCACCTCCTGGCGGAAATTGAGCAGGTGCTCCTCGCTCAGGCGGCCTTCCATGAAGGCGCGGGCGTAGATGCCGGGCGCGCTGTGGCCCTGGATGTAGAGCAGATCGCCGCCGTGCTTGCCGCCGTTGTCGGTGTCGTCGGCGTGCCAGAAGTGGTTGAAGCCGACCGCGAACATGTGCGCGAGCGACTGGAAAGAGCTGATGTGGCCACCCAGGTCGCCACCGTCGGCCGGGTCCAGGCGGTTGGCCTTCACGACCATGGCCATGGCGTTCCAGCGCATGTAGGCGCGCAGCCGGCCTTCAAGCTCCAGGTTGCCCGGGTTGCGGGCCTCTTCACCGGGCTCGATGGTGTTGACGTAGCCCGTGGTGGCCGAGAACGGCATGTTCACACTGTGCTGGCGGGCCTCTTCGAGGAGCTGTTCCAACAGGAAGTGCGCGCGCTCGGGGCCTTCTTTCTCGATGACGGCGGCCAGCGCCTCCATCCATTCCCGCGTCTCCTGGACGTCGTGGTCCACGGCGCCCGCGCCGCTGTTCGTGTCGTTCGCTGACATCGCTGTCTCCTGATGTGTGAAGGCGAGCTTAAGGAGCCCGTTCGGTGAAGTCTCGAATTCTTCCACAGCGGCCCGGGCATTTCAATATGCGCCTATTGATTTCTTTATATGAAATTCAAGACGGGGACCGGCCATGACACCATTTCCTCTCACGTAGACTCCTGCGGCCATGTCACATACCCCCCCTGCCACCACCCCGCCGTGGTGGAAACGCTGGTGGCGCCGGCTGCCACCGTCGCGGCAGGACCGCTTCGCCACGCTCGGCCCGCTGCTGGCGGTGCTGCTGTTCCTGGCCGCCATCGTGGTGGCCATCGCCTACCTGCGCTTCGAGGAGATCGACCGCGAGCGCGAGGCCGTCACGCGCGACGTCGAGTACGCCCAGCAGCGCCTGCGGCTGCGGCTGCTGGAACGCCAGGAGCAATTGATGCGCCTGGCCCGCGAGATCGACAACCAGGCGCTGGACACGGAGGAGTTCGCCTTCCAGGCCGAGACCCTGGTGAGCCAGTTTCCCGAGCTGCTGGCCATCACCTGGGTGGACAGCCGCCGCCGCGTCTTGTCGGGCTACACCTCGCCCAGTGCGCCCGTCGCACTCATGCGCAGCGTGGGCAGCTCGCTCTCGCCGTCCGAGACCGACGGCAGCTTCGACCTCGCGCGCGACCTGCGCCAACCGATCTACTCGCGCCCGCTCGCCGACAACGACCCGCGCAGCGCGCGCCTGATGCTGCACGTGCCGCTGTCCGAACAGGGCCGCTTCGCCGGCACGGTGATGGGCGAGTACTCCGTGGACGGCCTGATGCGCTTCGGCATGCCGCCGGAGATCATGGCGCGCTACGCCGTGGCCCTGCTGGACGACAGCGGCACCGTGCTGGCCGGCAGCCTGCAAACGGCCGAGCCGGTGCTGTCCTTCCTGCCCTGGTCCACGCCCTCGCTGGAGCACGAGGTGCCGGTCTCGCCCGTGGGCAACGGCCTGATCCTCAAGGCCCAGGGCTACCGCACCTCGCAGGACATCGTGGGTTCGGGCTTTGTCGGGGTCATCGGCGCGCTGTCGGCGCTCACGGTGTGGATGCTGATCGGCACCTGGCGCCACACGCGCCGGCGCGTGCAGGCCCAGCAGGCCCTGGTGGCCGAGACCAATTTCCGCCGCGCCATGGAGAACTCCATGCTCACCGGCATGCGCGCGCTGGACATGCAGGGCCGCATCACCTACGTCAACCCCGCGTTCTGCTCCATGACGGGCTGGACCGAGGCCGAGCTGGTGGGCCGCACCGCGCCCTTTCCCTATTGGCCCGAGGAGGACCACGAGCTGTTGCACGCGCGACTGGAAGACGAGCTCAACGGCCGCTCCACGCCCGGCGGCTTCGAGGTGCGCGTGCGCCGGCGCAACGGCACGGTGTTCGACGCGCGCATGTACGTCTCGCCGCTGATCGACCCGAAGGGACACCAGACCGGCTGGATGACCTCCATGACCGACATCACCGAGCCCAAGCGCATCCGCGAGGAGCTGTCGGCCTCCTACGAGCGTTTCACCACCGTGCTGGAGTCGCTGGACTCGGCCGTGTCCGTGGCGCCGCTGGGCAGCGAGGAGCTGCTGTTCGCCAACAAGATGTACCGGCTGTGGTTCGGCACGCGCGGCCAGGGCCACCGCCACCTGGTGGACCTGGCGGGCAACCAGCCCCAGCCCAGCATGGACGACGCCGACCCGGTCGATGCCTTCGCCGGCATGCCCACCGGCACGCTCACCGACGCCGGCGTGGAGAACGCCGAGGTCTTCGTGCAGGAACTCGACCGCTGGCTGGAGGTGCGCACGCGCTACCTCACCTGGGTGGACGGGCGCCTGGCGCAGATGGTGATCGCCAGCGACATCACGCCGCGGCGCGCCGCCGAGGAACAGGCCGCGCGCCAGACCGAGCGTGCCCAGACCGCCAGCCGCCTCATCACCATGGGCGAGATGGCCTCCAGCGTGGCGCACGAGCTGAACCAGCCGCTCACCGCCATCAGCAACTATTGCACCGGCATCATTTCGCGCCTGCAGGAGCAGCGCATCTCACCCGAGGAAATGCTGGTGGCGCTGGACAAGACCGCGCGCCAGGCCCAACGCGCGGGCCAGATCATCCAGCGCATCCGCGCCTTCGTGAAACGCAGCGAGCCCAACCCCACGCTGTCGGACGTGGCCCAGATGGTGAACAACGCCATCGAGCTGGCCGACATCGAGCTGCGCCGCCAGCAGGTGCGGCTCACGCCCTACGTGGCCGCGCGCCTGCCGGCGCTGATGGTGGACCCGATCCTGATCGAGCAGGTGCTCATCAACCTGCTCAAGAACGCGGGCGAGTCCATCGTGCAGGCGGGCCGCCCGCTGGGCGAACGCCTGGTCGAACTGCGCGTGGCGCCGCGCCAGCTCGACGGCGAGGGCGTGGTCGAGTTCGAGGTGCGCGACTCGGGCAAAGGCGTGCCCGACGAAATGATCGAGCGCATCTACGAGGCCTTCTACAGCACCAAGAGCGAGGGCATGGGCATCGGCCTCAAGCTGTGCCGCAGCATCGTCGAGTCGCACCACGGCCGGATGCGGATGGAGAACCTCTACAATGGCACCGAGGTGACGGGGTGCTGTTTCAGCTTCTGGATCCCCGTCGCGCCGCGACTTCAACCCCAGGGTTCGTCGGACACTGCCGCCAACGAACCACTGACGGACACCGAGAGAGCGAGATGAGCCTGATCCCCAAAAAGGGCACCGTCTATGTCGTCGATGACGACGAGGCCGTGCGCGATTCCCTCCAGTGGCTGCTCGAGGGCAAGGACTTCCGGGTTCGCTGTTTTGAATCGGCGGAGGCCTTCCTCTCCCGGTACGACGCCCGCGAAGTGGCCTGCCTCATCGCCGACATCCGCATGGGCGGCATGACCGGCATGGAGCTGCAGGACCGCCTGGTCGAGCGCCAGTCCCCCTTGCCCATCGTCTTCATCACCGGCCACGGCGACGTGCCCATGGCGGTCGAATCCATGAAAAAGGGCGCGCTGGACTTCATCCAGAAGCCCTTCAAGGAAGACCAGCTGGTGGCCCTGGTCGAGCGCATGCTGGAACACGCGCGCGAGGCCTTCACCACCCATCAGCAGGCCGCCAGCCGCGACGCCCTGCTCTCCAAGCTCACCGGCCGCGAATCGCAGGTGCTCGAGCGCATCGTCGCCGGCCGCCTGAACAAGCAGATCGCCGACGACCTGGGCATCAGCATCAAGACGGTGGAGGCGCACCGCGCCAACATCATGGAAAAGCTCGGCGCCAACACGGTGGCCGACCTGCTCAAGATCGCCCTGGGCCAGACGCCCGCGAAAGCCTGACCCCACAGCCTCCCACCAACGCCCGCCACCTTGGCGGGCGTTTCGTTTTCCCAGCCTTCACTCTCTTGCAGCCATGACCGCCCAGCTCATCGACGGCAACGCCCTCTCCCGCCAACTCCGCGCCGACGTGGCGCAACGCGTGCAGGCCCTGCGCAACCGCGGCCTCACGCCCGGCCTGGCCGTCATCCTGGTCGGCGACAACCCGGCCTCGCAGGTCTACGTGCGCAACAAGGTCAAGGCCTGCGAGGACACCGGCATGCACTCGGTGCTGGAAACCTGGCCTGCCACGCTGAGCGAGGCCGAGCTGCTGGCGCGCGTGCAGGCGATGAACAACGACCCCACCATCCACGGCATCCTGGTGCAACTGCCGCTGCCCGCGCACATCGACGCGCAGAAGGTGATCGAGGCCATCTCCCCCGCCAAGGACGTGGACGGTTTTCACGTGGCCAGCGCCGGCGCGCTGATGACCGGCCTGCCCGGTTTCTGGCCCTGCACGCCGCATGGCTGCATGAAGATGCTGGAGCACATCGGCTACGAGCTGCGCGGCAAGCACGCGGTGGTGATCGGGCGCAGCAACATCGTGGGCAAGCCCATGGCGCTGATGCTGCTGCAGGCCAACGCCACCGTCACCGTCTGCCACAGCGGCACGAAGGACCTGGCGGCCTTCACGCGCCAGGCCGACGTGGTGGTGGCCGCCGTGGGCAAGCGCAATGTGCTCACGGCCGACATGGTCAAGCCGGGCGCCGTGGTGATCGACGTGGGCATGAACCGCAACGAGGCCGGCAAGCTCTGCGGCGACGTGGACTTCGACGGGGTCAAGGACGTGGCCGGCTGGATCACGCCCGTGCCCGGTGGCGTCGGGCCCATGACCATCACCATGCTGATGGTGAACACGCTCGACTCGGCCGAGCGCCAGGCCGGCGTTCAGGCCGGCTGATCGCCCCCGACGGGCCGGGGCCGGCCCAGGCACCACAGCAGGGCGCCGCTGCACAGCCACTGGCCCAACACCAGCGCGCTGCCCACGCCGTGCCAGAGCTTGAGGTCGCCGCCGCTGGCGCGCGCGCTCACGATCTTCTGCGCCACCCCGTACTCCTGCAGCACGGCCAGGGCCATGGCCACGCAGATCAGGGCCAGCGCGGTGCGGGCCATCGGCGACGGCCCCCCCTGGCGCACCAGGATCAGCAGCACCAGGCCGATGACCAGGCCCGCCTGGCATTGCAACGAGAACAGCTTCGCCGCCACCGGCCCGGCCACAGCCGGGTTGCCCAACGAAGCGAACAGCGTGGGCACGGCCAGAAAGCTCAAGGCCGTGATGCCGCCCCACCAGAGGGCGGCCAGCATCAGCGCGGGGCGTTGCAGGCGCATGGTCCGCGCGCTCAGGCGTAGCGCACGGCCACGATTTCGTAGCGGCGCAAGCCGCCGGGTGCCTGCACCTCGGCGGTGTCGCCCTCTTCCTTGCCGATCAGCGCGCGCGCGATCGGGCTGCCGATGTTGATCAAGCCTTCCTTCAGGTCGGCCTCGTCCTCGCCCACGATCTGGTAAGTGACGGCCGAGCCGCTGTCCTCGTCTTCGAGTTCCACGGTGGCGCCGAACACCACCTTGCCGCCCGCGTTCAGGGCCGAGGGGTCGATGATCTGCGCCGTCGACAGCTTGCCCTCGATCTCGGCGATGCGGCCTTCGATGAAGCCCTGGCGGTCCTTGGCGGCGTCGTACTCGGCGTTCTCGCTCAGGTCGCCCTGGGCGCGTGCCTCGGCGATGGCGTTGATGACCGCGGGGCGGTCGACGGTCTTGAGGCGGTGCAGCTCTTCCTTGAGCTTTTCGGCGCCGCGCTTGGTGATGGGGATGGTGGCCATATCTTTCTCTCCACAAAAGCAAACCGCCGGGCGTTGCCGCTCGGCGGTGTCGTGAAAAGCATTATGCCGCGACCGGCACGGGGGTCAATCCCGCCCGGCCTGCTCGATCTTTTCGGCCAGCAGGACCGGGTTGGTGAAGCACAGCTCGTGGCTGCCGGGCGTGGACACCAGGCGGTACAGGCCCAGCCGTTCCGACAGGCGCGGGTGCCACGGCAGGCTGTGCGGCATGGCGGTGTCGTCGGTGCACAGCAGGTAGCTCTTGCCCATGGGCAGCGCGGCCAGCTGCGTGCCCAGGCGCGCGGGTTCGGTGAAGGTGCGGTAGGGCTGGGGGTTGAGCTGGTCGTAGGTGCTCCGCGCCAGCGCGGCGTCGGCGTCGTTGATGAAGGCCTCGCGCCAAATGGGGAACGGCAGCATCACGGCGTTGTGGTTGGCGGCGGCGATCTGATCGAACAGCGCCTTGTAGTGGGGCGGCACCATGTCGTTCAGGCATTCGCCGTCCAGCGGCACGAAGGCCACCCAGTACACCAGCCGCGCGATGCGCTGCGGCAGCCGCGCCGCGACCTGGCTGATGACCATGCCGCCGTAGCTGTGGCCCACCAGGCGCACGTTGTTCAGGTCGTGCTGCTCAAGGTAGGCGGCGAGCGAGTCGGCGGCTTCGGTGAGGCCGCTGGTGGCGCGGTCGTCGCCGGGGCGATTGCCCGCGAGCGTGGGCGTGTGCACCACATGCCCGCGCTCGCGCAAGGCCTGGGCCACAGGTTGGAAAAGTTCACCGGTGTGCCAGGCACCGTGAACGAGGACATAGGTATCGGCCATGCAGGTCTCCTGAAGGAAGGCGCCCGATCCGCCGAGCGCTGCGCGCAGCGTAGGCGTGGCGCGCTTGACGCGATGGCCTGTGCGCGCCACGCCGATGGCCTGCGCGTGCCACGCGGCATGCGGACTTCAGTGGGCGAGCCGGTCGCGGCGCCAGCGCGCCGGGGTCTGCGCGTGCCGGCGCTGGAACTCGCGCACAAAGTGAGAGGCGTCGGCGTAGCCGCAGCGCCGGCCGATCTCCGCCACGCTCACGCCCGCCAATCGGGGCTGGGCCAGCAGCTCGGCGGCGCGCCGCAGGCGCAGGCCGCGCAGGGTGTCGGCGAACGTGGCGCTGCACGCCGCGAAGGCGCGGTGCAGGGTGCGCAGCGACACGCCCAGCGCCAGCGCCACGTCGCTCGCTTGCAGGCCGGCGGTGTCCAGGCGATCGCGCATCAGCGCCTCGGCGCGCACGGCCAGATCACGGCCCGCATGCGTGGGCGCCACCGCGGGCTCCAGCGCGGCCGACAGCATCGCGCCGAGCTGATCGGCCAGCAGGTGCTCGGGCACCAGCGAGGCCAGCTCGGGCTCGTGCGCGAACTGCAGGCTCCAGGCCGACAGCGCCTGGCCCCAGCCCCGGTCGCGCCAGGCCACGCGCGCCACGGGATGGTCGAGCTGCCGCAGCCATTGCCCCACCCAGGCACGCGGCAACTGGATGGACACCACCTCCACCGCACGGGGGTAGTGCAGCTCGTAGGTGCGCGCCGAATCGACCAGCACCGCATCGCCGGGGCGCAGGCCCACGCGCTGGCCGCCCTGCACCACGTGCCACGGCGTGCGGCGGTGCGTGATCAGGTAGAAGGGCTGCTGCGCGCCGCGCGCGATGGCCGCGCGCGTTCGGTAGACATCTTGCGTGCTGGCCTCGACCTGGTTGAAGGACAAGGCGCCCGAGGCCACGCTCACCAGCCGGCCGTCGAAGTGCCGCGCCTCGCGCGAGCTGCAGTCCATCTCCAGGAAGGCTTCACAGATGGCGCCGACCCAATAGTCGAGCCGCCGCTCGGGCGGCACGGCCTCGGTGCTCCAGCGCCGGGCGCTGGCGCTGGGGGAAACGGGTGCGGCGGCTGGCATGGCCCGCACTGTAGGCCTTTGGCGCGGGCCCGGCCTTGGCGCAAACCCGCAGCGGCGAGCCCCACCAAGGTGAGCAAGAAGACGGCCTGCCTGCACGACCACCGCGCCGAGGACATACGGTCACTGGCTTCATCAGGCCGCAGGTGCCGCCCCCTTGGGGGTCGCGCGAAGTGCGGCGGGGGTGTTACACCAGTTGCGCGTGCATGTCCTGCACGGAAATCACGTCCAGGCTGCTCAGGAACTTCATGCCCTCGACGGCCGCCTCGGCGCCCGCGATGGTGGTGAAGGTCGTCACGCGGGCCAGCAGCGCCGAGGTGCGGATCGCGCGCGAGTCGGCGATGGCGTTGCGGCGCTCTTCCACCGTGTTGATCACCAGCGCGATGTCGCCGTTCTTGATCATGTCCACGATGTGCGGGCGGCCTTCGGTGACCTTGTTGACCGTCTGCACCGCCAGGCCGGCGGCCTCGATGGCCGCCGCCGTGCCGCGCGTGGCGATCAGTTCGAAGCCCAGCTCCACGAGCTGGCGCGCCACATCCACGGCGCGCGGCTTGTCGCTGTTTTTCACCGTCAGGAAGGCCTTGCCCGCCGTGGGCAGCCTGGTGCCCGCGCCGATCTGGCTCTTCACGAAGGCTTCGCCAAAGGTTTTGCCCACGCCCATGACCTCGCCGGTGGACTTCATCTCCGGGCCGAGGATGGTGTCCACGCCCGGGAACTTGACGAAGGGGAACACCGCCTCCTTCACGCTGAAGTACGGCGGCTCCACCTCTTCACCGATGCCCTGCGAGTCGAGCGACTGGCCGGCCATGCAACGCGCGGCCACCTTGGCCAGCTGGATGCCCGTGGCCTTGGAGACGAAGGGCACCGTGCGCGAGGCGCGCGGGTTCACTTCCAGCACGTAGATCACGTCCTTCTTCTGGCCACCCTCTTCGATTTCCTGGATCGCAAACTGCACGTTCATCAGACCCACCACGTTCAGGCCCTGGGCCATGGCCGCGGTCTGGCGCTTGAGCTCGTCCACCGTGGCCTTGCTCAGGTAGTACGGCGGCAGCGAGCAGGCGGAGTCTCCGCTGTGCACGCCGGCCTGTTCGATGTGCTCCATCACGCCGCCGATGAACACGCGGCCGGTGGCGTCGCGCACCGCGTCCACGTCGCATTCGATGGCGTCGTTGAGGAAGCGGTCGAGCAGCACCGGGGAGTCGTTGCTGACCTTCACGGCCTCGCGCATGTAGCGCTCGAGGTCGCGCTGCTCGTGCACGATTTCCATGGCGCGGCCGCCGAGCACATAGCTCGGGCGCACCACCAGCGGGTAACCCAGCGCGGCGGCCTTCTCGAGCGCCTCGGTCTCGGTGCGCGCGGTGGCGTTGGGCGGCTGGCGCAGCTTGAGCTCGTGCAGCAGCTTCTGGAAGCGCTCGCGGTCTTCGGCGGCGTCGATCATGTCGGGCGAGGTGCCGATGATGGGCACGCCCGCGGCCTCCAGGCCCAGCGCGAGCTTGAGCGGCGTCTGGCCGCCGTACTGCACGATCACGCCGGCCGGCTTTTCCTTGTCGACGATCTCCAGCACGTCTTCCAGCGTGAGCGGCTCGAAGTAGAGGCGGTCGCTGGTGTCGTAGTCGGTCGACACGGTCTCGGGGTTGCAGTTGACCATGATGGTCTCGTAGCCGTCCTCGCGCATGGCGAGCGCGGCATGCACGCAGCAGTAGTCGAACTCGATGCCCTGGCCGATGCGGTTCGGACCGCCGCCCAGCACCATGATCTTCTTGTTGCCGGTGGGTTCGGCCTCGCACTCGGCCTGGCCATGGCCTTCGTAGGTGGAGTACAGGTAGGCCGTGGTGGTGGCGAATTCGGCGGCGCAGGTGTCCACGCGCTTGTAGACCGGGCGCACGCCCAGCTCGCGGCGGCGCGCGCGCACGGCGGTGTCGCTGGTCTTGAGCAGCTTGGCCAGGCGGCGATCGGAGAAGCCCTTCTTCTTCAGGCCCCGCAGCGTGGCCACGTCCAGCGAGGCCAGCGCGCCCTCGCCCTTCTGCGCGGTCAGCGCGTCCATGGCGAGTTCGAGCTTGACGATCTCCTCGATCTGCACGAGGAACCACTTGTCGATCTTGGTGAACTGGTGCACCTCGTCGACCGTCCAGCCGGCGGCGAAGGCGTCGCCCACGTACCAGATGCGCTCGGGGCCGGGCTCGCCGAGTTCCTTCTCGAGCGTCTCGCGGTCCTGCGTCTTCTCGTTCATGCCGTCGACACCGACCTCCAGGCCGCGCAGGGCCTTCTGGAAGCTTTCCTGGAAGGTGCGGCCCATGGCCATGACCTCGCCCACGGACTTCATCTGCGTGGTCAGGCGGTCGTCGGCGTCCTTGAACTTCTCGAAGGCAAAGCGCGGGATCTTGGTGACCACGTAGTCGATCGAGGGCTCGAAGCTCGCGGGCGTGGCGCCGCCGGTGATCTCGTTGCGCAGCTCGTCGAGCGTGTAGCCCACGGCCAGCTTGGCCGCGACCTTGGCGATGGGAAAGCCCGTGGCCTTGGAAGCCAGCGCGGAGGAACGCGAGACGCGCGGGTTCATCTCGATGACGACCATGCGACCGTCTTTCGGGTTGATCGAGAACTGCACGTTGGAGCCACCGGTGTCCACGCCGATCTCGCGCAGCACCGCCAGCGAGGCGTTGCGCAGGATCTGGTACTCCTTGTCGGTCAGCGTCTGAGCGGGCGCCACGGTGATGGAGTCGCCGGTGTGCACGCCCATCGGGTCCAGGTTCTCGATCGAGCAGACGATGATGCAGTTGTCGGCCTTGTCGCGCACGACCTCCATCTCGTACTCTTTCCAGCCGAGCAGCGACTCTTCGATCAGCAGCTCGTTGGTGGGCGATGCCTCGATGCCGCGCTTGCAGATGGTCTCGAACTCTTCGGGGTTGTAGGCGATGCCGCCGCCCGTGCCACCCAGCGTGAAGCTGGGGCGGATGACGACCGGGAAGCCCACGGTCTTCTGCACGCCCCAGGCCTCTTCCAGCGTGTGGGCGATGCCCGAGCGCGCCGAGCCCAGGCCGATGCGCGTCATCGCGTCCTTGAACTTCAGGCGGTCCTCGGCCTTGTCGATGGCTTCGGGCGTGGCGCCGATCAGTTCGACGCCGTACTTGGCCAGCACCCCGTGGCGCCAGAGGTCCAGCGCGCAGTTGAGCGCGGTCTGGCCGCCCATGGTGGGCAGGATGGCGAAGCCGCCGGCCGTCTTGGGGCGCTCCTTGGCGATGATCTTCTCGACCGTCTGCCAGGTGATGGGCTCGATGTAGGTGACGTCGGCCGTGGCCGGGTCGGTCATGATGGTGGCGGGGTTGCTGTTGATCAGCACCACGCGGTAGCCCTCTTCACGCAGGGCCTTGCAGGCCTGCACGCCGGAGTAATCGAACTCGCAGGCCTGGCCGATGATGATGGGACCGGCGCCGATGATCAGCACGGTCTGGATGTCTGTTCTCTTGGGCATCTTGTGTCGCTCGCGGGTTATTGGTCCGCGCGTTGGTCTAGTTTGTTCAGCAGCGCCTGCGCGCGCTCGGCGGGGATGGCCTTCTGCATCAGCTGCAACAGGCCGTCACCCTGCACCAGGGGGCGCAGGACCTCGGCCTCGGCCTCGTGGAAGCGCGCGTCCCACGCGGCCATTTCGCTGTTGAAGGTCTCGTCGTCCCACGTCTTGCATTTGGCCAGCAGCGTCACCAGCGGCACGGCCTTCTGGTCGAGAAAGGCCTTGCGGTAGGGCTTCTGCGCCCAGCGCTGCGCGAACCACTCCTTGTGCGGTGGCGGCAGCGTGAGCTGGCGCTTGGCGATGGCCTTCTCGATGGCAGCCGCGGGAAAGCTGAACAGCTTCATTCGGGCCTTCTCAGGCGGCGACCGCCGCGCGCTCCTTCATGAGCGCGACGAAGCGGTCGAACAGGTAGCCGATGTCGTGCGGACCGGGCGAGGCCTCGGGGTGGCCCTGGAAGCAGAAGGCCGGCTGGTCGGTGCGGGCCAGGCCCTGCAGCGTGCCGTCGAACAGGCTCACGTGCGTGGGGCGCAGGTTGGCGGGCAGGGTCTTCTCGTCGACGGCGAAGCCGTGGTTCTGGCTGGTGATGGACACGCGGCCGTCGTCCAGGTCTTTCACCGGGTGGTTCGCGCCATGGTGGCCGAACTTCATCTTGAAGGTCTTGGCGCCGCTGGCCAGGGCCATGATCTGGTGGCCCAGGCAGATGCCGAAGGTGGGCATACCGGCCTCGATGATCTCGCGCGCGGCGGCGATGGCGTAGTCGCAGGGCTCCGGGTCGCCGGGGCCGTTGGAGAGGAACACGCCGTCGGGCTGGAGCTTGAAGACCTCGGCCGCGGGCGTTTGCGCGGGCACCACGGTCACGCGGCAGCCGCGCGAGGCCAGCATGCGCAGGATGTTGTGCTTGACGCCGAAGTCGTAGGCGACGACGTGGAAGGCGGCTTGGCCGAGTTCGCCGTAGCCCTGGCCCAGCGTCCACTCGGTCTCGGACCAGGCGTAGGGCTTGTCGACGGACACCACCTTGGCCAGGTCCTGCCCCGCCATGTTGGGCGCGGCCTTCGCGGCGGCAATGGCGGCGGCGCGGTGCGCGTCGGTGAGGGCCTCGCCCGCCGCCAGCGCCACGATGCAGCCGTTCTGCGCGCCGTGGGTGCGCAGGCGGCGCGTGAGCGCGCGCGTGTCCAGGTCGGCGATCGCCACGGTGTTCTCGCGGCGCAGGTAGTCGGACAGGGTCTCCTCGCAACGGAAGTTGGAGGCCAGCAGCGGCAGGTCCTTGATGATGAGGCCGGCGGCGTGGACACGCGTGGCTTCCACGTCTTCGCGATTGACGCCGGTGTTGCCGATGTGGGGATAGGTCAGCGTGACGATCTGGCGGCAATAGCTGGGATCGGTGAGGATCTCCTGGTAGCCGGTGATCGCGGTGTTGAACACCACCTCGCCCACCGTCTGGCCGGTGGCGCCGATGGAGATGCCTTCAAAGACCGTTCCATCAGCGAGCGCGAGAAGGGCTTTCGGGTGGACGGGCAGCACAGGGATCTCCAGAAAAGGGGTGGGCTGGCCGTCGCGCGCGGTCGGCGGGTGCCGCGCAGGCTTCGCGTCCACCGGCCGGGGGGCGCTGGGTGGGCGAAATCCTGGGGTGTGGAGCCGCGGCGCGCGGGGCATGGCGCCGATTGCAGTTAAACCGTCGAATTATAGCGCGCCGCCGTGTTGCGGCGCAGCAGCCAGGACACCCGCAGGCCTCAGTCGCAGGCGTCCTTGAAACGCCCGGCCGCGCTCGCGTGCAGGCAGATGGCGGCCGCTGCGGCGACGTTGAGCGACTCCTCGCCACCGGGTTGCGCGATGCGCACGAAGCGGCTGGCGCGCGCCATGAGCGCCTCGCCCACGCCCTGCCCTTCGTGGCCCATGACCCAGGCGCAGGGCCAGGGCAAGGTGGCCTGATGCAACCAATCGCCCTGGTGCGAGCTGGTGACCAGCAGCGGCACCGACAGGGACGACAGCGCCTCGGGCACCAGGCCCTCGACCAGGCGCAGGGCGAAATGCGCGCCCATGCCCGCGCGCAGCACCTTGGGCGACCACAGCGCGGCCGTGCCTTTGAGCGCGGCCACCTGCGTGAAGCCGAAGGCGGCCGCGCTGCGCAGCACCGAGCCCACGTTGCCGGCGTCCTGCAGACGGTCGAGCACCACGGTAGGCGCGTCGGGCAGCAGCCCCGCCACATCGGGCAGATCGGCCACGAAGCCCATGGCGGGAGGCGACTCCAGGCCACTCACGCTGGCCATGACGGCGTCGGGCAGCCGCACCACGCGTGGCGCGGCAGCCACCAGTTCGGCGTCGGCGCGCGGCCAGCCGGAGGCGCTGAAGACCGCGATGGACGGCCGCTGGCCGCGCGCCAGCAGCGCGCGGCAGAGGTGGTCGCCGTCCAGCCAGACCCGTCCGCGCTGGCGATAGGCGGTGTTGTCCTGCGCCAGCGCGCGCAGCTCTTTCACGAGCGGGTTGTCGCGCGACTGGATGTCCTGCGGCGTCGCGGTCATGGCCTGGCCCGCGCGTCGGGCATGGCGGTGCCCAGGCCGTCGTGCGGCCACGCGGCGCTCCCGCGCGCCGCGTGGGCCTGGGCCACGGGCGCAAAGGAACGCCGGTGTTCGGGCAAGGGGCCGTGTCGGCGCAAGGCCTCGAGGTGCTGCGCGGTGCCGTAGCCCTTGTGCTGGTTGAAGCCGTAGTGCGGATGCCGCAGGTGCAGCTCGTCGAGCAGGCGGTCGCGCGTGACCTTGGCGAGGATGGAAGCGGCCGAGATGGCCTGCACCTTGGCGTCGCCTTGCACGATGGCCTCGGCCAGCACGTCCAGCGGTGGCAGGCGGTTGCCGTCCACCAGCACCTTTGCCGGCTTCAGGCGCAGCCCGGCGACCGCCCGCTGCATGGCCAGCAGGGTGGCCTGCAGGATGTTGAGCGTGTCGATCTCCTCCACCGAGGCCTGGGCCACGCTGCAGCACAGGGCCTTGGCGCGGATCTCGTCGTACAGGCGCTCGCGCCGTGCGGCGCTGAGCTGCTTGGAGTCGGTCAGGCCCGCAACGGGCTGCAGTTCGTCGAGGATGACCGCGGCCGCCACCACCGGACCCGCGAGCGGACCGCGGCCGGCCTCGTCCACGCCGGCGTGCAGGCCGGGCGTGTCCCACACCAGCGTGGCCTGTTCAGCGAGCAAGAAGCGCTTCGATCGCATCGGTGGCCAGCGCCGCGGTGTCGCGGCGCAGCTCGTGGTGCAGTTGGGTGAAACGGGCCTGCAGCGCGCGCACGCGCTCGGGCGCATCGAGCCAGTCGAGCACGGCCTGAGCCAGGCGCTGGGGCGAGGCCTCTTCCTGCAGCAGTTCGGGCACGACGAAGTCCTGGCACAGGATGTTGGGCAGGCCCACCCAAGGCTGCAGGCGCTGGCGACGCATGATCTGCCAGGACAGCCAGTTCATGTTGTACGCAATGACCATGGGCCGCTTGAACAGCGCGGCCTCCAGCGTGGCGGTGCCGCTGGCGATCAGCGTGGCGTCGCAGGCGGCCAGCACGGCATGCGACTGGCCCGGCACCAGCTGTACCAGGTCCGCCACGCCGGCCTCGCGGGCCACGCGCCCGATGCGCTCGCGCTGCGCCGGCACGGCGGGCAGCACGAAGCGCAGCCCCTGGCGCGCCTGTTGCATCAGCCGCGCGGCCTCGAAGAAGCGGTGCGCGAGGTAGTCGACCTCGGAGCCACGGCTGCCCGGCAACAGCGCCACCACCTCTGCGTCCTCGGGCAAGCCGAGCTGGCGGCGCGCGGCCTGGCGATCGGGCTCCAAGGGCACCACATTGGCCACAGGATGCCCCACATAGGTGGCGGCGATGCCGTGCTCGGCCAGCAGCGCGGGCTCGAACGGAAAGATGCACAGCACGTGGTCGGCGCTCGCCTGGATCTTGCGCACGCGCTCGGGCCGCCAGGCCCAGATCGAGGGGCAGACGAAATGCACCGTGCGCACGCCCGCCGCCTTGAGGTTCGCTTCGAGTTCGAGATTGAAGTCGGGCGCGTCCACGCCGATGAACACGTCGGGCCGCTCGCCTTGCAGCAGGCGCTGCCGCAGCTGGTGGCGTATGCCCACGATTTCGCGGTAGTGCCGCAGCACCTCGACATAGCCGCGCACGGCCAGCCGCTCGCTGGGCCACCAGGCGTCGAAACCCTGGGCGACCATCTGCGGACCGCCGATGCCCACGCCCGTGAGCCCCGGCCAGCGCTGGCGCAGGCCACCGAGCAGCAGACCCGCGAGCAGGTCGCCCGAGGCCTCGCCTGCCACCAGGGCGAAACGTGGCGATGCGCTCACGCGAGACCCCTCTTCAGCGAACGATGCCGCGCTGCGGCGAGGTGCCGCGCAGGAAGCCCAGCATCAGATCCACGTCTTCGCCGGCCTCGGGCTTTTCAAGGCGCAGCGCGTCGATGCGCGCCATGGCCTGCTCAAGCGTCCGATCCTCGCGGTAGAGCGCCTTGTGCATGGCCTTGACGGCGGCGATGCGCTCGGCCGAAAAGCCGCGCCGGCGCAAGCCCTCGAAATTCATCGAGCGCGCACTGGCGGGCTGGCCCTGCGTCATCACGAACGGTGGCACGTCGGCGAGCAGCGCGGAGCACATGGCCGTCATGGCGTGCGCGCCGATGCGCACGAACTGGTGAACCACGGTGAAGCCGCCAAGGATCGCCCAATCGCCCACGTGCACGTGCCCCGCGAGTTGCGAGTTGTTGGCGAAGATGGTTTTGTTGCCCACCATGCAGTCGTGCGCGAGGTGCACGTAGGCCATGATCCAGTTGTCGTCACCCAGGCGCGTGAGGCCCTTGTCACCGGGCGAGCCGATGTTGAAGGTGCAGAACTCGCGAATGGTGTTGCGGTCGCCGATCACCAGCTCGCAGGGCTCGCCCGCGTACTTCTTGTCCTGCGGGATCGCGCCAAGCGAGTTGAACTGGAAGATGCGGTTGTCCCGGCCGATGGTGGTGTGGCCCTCGATCACGCAGTGCGGGCCGACCGTGGTGCCGGCGCCGATCTTCACGTGCGGACCGATCACGGTGTACGGACCGACCTCGACCGTGCTGTCGAGCGAGGCCGCGGGATCGACGATCGCCGTGGGGTGGATACGCGTCATTGGCAGACCTCCGCGCCACGCGCTGCGGTGCGAGCCCTTTCGGGCGGCCGTGCGGTGCTCATGCGTCGCGCCCCGCCGTCAGGCAACCGTGCGCATGGTGCACATGAGTTCGGCCTCGCAGGCCACCTCATTGCCCACGCGGGTGACACCCTTGAACTTGTAGATGCCGGCCTTGGCGCGTTCCAGGCTCACGTCCATCACGAGCTGGTCGCCTGGCTCCACGGGGCGCTTGAAGCGCGCGCCGTCGATCCCGGCGAAGTAGTAGACCGTCTTGTCGTCGGGTGCCACGCCCATGGTGTCGAAGGTCAGCAACGCGGCCGTCTGCGCCATCGCTTCGAGCATGAGCACGCCCGGCATCACGGGCCGGTGGGGGAAGTGGCCGGTGAAGAACGGCTCATTGATGGTGACGTTCTTGAGCGCCTGGATGCGCTGGCCCTTGTCGATCGAGATCACGCGATCCACGAGCAGAAAGGGGTAGCGGTGGGGCAGGAGTTTGAGGATCTGGTGGATGTCCATCAGGCGTCGTCCGTTCTGGTCTGGGCCCGCGCGATCGCTTGTTCCACGGCCTTGAGCCGTTCGCGCAGGCGGTTGAGCTGCTTGAGCGAAGCAGCGTTCTTTTCCCAGGCGGCATTGTCGTCGATGGGGAACATGCCGGTGTAGTGGCCGGGCTGCAGGATGGAGCGCGTGACCACCGAGGCCGCCGAGATGTTGACGCCGTCGGCCAGCTTGAGGTGACCCAGCACCACGGCGCCGCCGCCGATGGTGCAACGCGCGCCGATATCGGCACTGCCGGCCACGCCCACGCAACCGGCCATGGCCGTGTGCGCGCCCACGCGCACGTTGTGGCCGATCTGGATCAGGTTGTCGAGCTTGACACCGTCCTCGATCACGGTGTCGTCGAGCGCGCCGCGGTCGATGCAGGTGTTGGCACCGATCTCCACCCCATGGCCGATGCGCACCGCGCCCAGCTGCTCGATCTTGATCCACTGCCCCTGGTGCGGCGCGAAGCCGAAGCCGTCGGCGCCGATCACCACGCCGCTGTGCAGGATGCAGCGATCGCCCACGGAGCAGCGCTCGCCCAGCGTGACGCGAGGGTGCAGCACGCTGCCCTCGCCCACCGCCGCGTCGCGGCCGATCACCGCGTGGGCGCCGATGCGCGCGCCAGCGCCAACCCGGGCGCCTTCGGCGATCACCACGAACGGCCCGACATCGACGCCTGGCCCCAGCACCGCGTCGGGGTGCACACTGGCGAGTGGATCGATCCGCGGCGCACGCGCCGGCTCGTGCCGTTCGCGCCACCACTGGGTCAGGCGCGCGAAATAGAGATAAGGGTCGTCGGTGACGATGCGCGCGGCGCGATCGGCCGTGGTGGCCTCGAGCGCGGGCGGCACGATGAGGGCGCCCGCCTGGGACGCCGCGATCTGGGTGGCGTAGCGCGCGCTGGCCACGAAGGCCAGCTCATCGGGTCGGGCGCTGTTCAGCGGCGCAAGCCGCTGAACGAGAAAGGCGGCGTCACCGACCAGGCTGCCACCGAGGGCATCGACGATGGCGCCCAGCGGTGCTGCCACGGCCGCGGCTTACTTGCCGTCGAGCTGGGACATCACGCGATCGGTGATGTCCACGCGCGGGCTCACGTAATAGGCTTCTTGCACGATCAGGTCGTACTTTTCGGCCTCGGCGATCGTGCGGATCACGCGGTTGAGCTTTTCGACGACCTGCTGCAGGGCCTCGTTGCGGCGCAGGTTGAGCTCTTCCTGGAAGTCGCGCTGGCGGCGCTGCAGGTCGCGCTCCTGCTCGACCAGCTGTCGCTGGCGCGGGGTGCGCTGGCTCTCGGGCAGCGTGGGCGATTCGCGCTCGAACTTCTCGACGGCTTGGCGGAGCTGGTCGGCGGAGGCACGCAGGTCGCGCTCACGCTTGGAGAAATCCTGCTCCAGCTTGGCCGAGACGGCCTTGGCCGTGGAGGAGTCGCGCAGGATGCGCTCGACGTTGACGGCGCCAACCTTGGCACCGGCCTTGGCGTCCTGCGCCGCGGCACCGCCGACCATGGCCAGCGCCAGCGACACCGCCAGGGCGAATTGCCGTGCGAACAGGCGAATTGGGGTGTTCATCAAAAGGACGTTCCGATCTGAAACTGGAATCTCTGGATTCTATCGCCCTCGAACTTGCGAACGGGGTTAGCGAATGCAATACGCAAAGGGCCGATCGGCGACAGCCAACTCACGCCAAGACCGACGGAAGCGCGCAGGTCGCGGGCATTGGGACGGGTGTCGTTGTCGCCAAAAACGTTGCCGACGTCAAAGAAGCCAAACATGCGCAGGGTGCGGTCGTTGCCCGCGCCGGGAAAAGGCATGATGAATTCGGTATTGAGCGCAATGCTGCGATTGCCGCCAATGTTGATGACGGAACCGTTGGGGGAATTGATCACCGGGGAGGTCGGGCCCAGGGTGCCACCCTCGAAGCCGCGCACCGAACCCAGGCCGCCGCCGAAGAAATTCTTGAAGACCGGGTACGGGCGGCCACCGAGGCCCTTGCCGTAGCCCAGCTCGGCGTTGAAGGCCAGGGTGTACTGGCGCGACAGCGGGTAGTACTGCTGGAACTGCAGGTTGGTCTTGGCGTAGCGCGCGTCGCCCGACAGGCTCATCTCGCCGTTGACGCGCATCAGCCGGCCCTTGGTGGGCACCAGCGCGCTGTCGCGGCTGTCGCGCGTCCAGCCCAGGGTCAATGGCAGGGTGTTGCTGGTGCGGCCGAACTGCGCGGCGTAGTCCTCGTAGGCCGTCGGCAGGAAGTTGCCCGGCTCGATGGTGGTCTGCTCCACGCCGGCGCCGAAGAACACGGTGTCGACCTCGGTGAAGGGCACACCGAAGCGCACGCTCAGGCCTTTGGTGACCAGGCGGTAGTCGCCGTCCTGGTTGTCGTAGGGGCGCGTGGTGCGGTAGTAGGCGTCGAAAGCCCGCGAGACGCCGTCCTTGGTGAAGTACGGGTCGACCGTGCTCACCACCAGCTGGCGGTTGAACTTGCTGGTGTTGATGTCCAGGCCCAGGTAGTTGCCGGTGCCGAACACGTTCTCCTGGCGAATGCCCGCGATGATGGAGAGCTTCTCTTCCTGCGAGTAGCCCGCGCCCAGGGTCAGGTTGCCCGTGGGCTTTTCGACCACGGTGACGGTGAGGTCCACCTGGTCGGGCGAGCCGGGCACAGGCTCGGTGTTCAGGTCGACCGAGGTGAAGAAGCCCAGGCGGTCGATGCGGTCGCGCGAGAGGCGGATGCGATCGCTGTCGTACCAGGCGGCTTCGAACTGCCGGAACTCGCGCCGGATGATCTCGTCGCGCGTGCGGTTGTTGCCCTCGACGTGGATGCGGCGCACGTACACACGGCGCTGCGGCGTGGCGCGCAGCGTGAACGCCACGCGCTTGTTGACGCGGTCGATGTCGGGCGTGGCCTCGACCTGGGCGAAGGCGTAACCGAAGGCGCCAAAGTACTCGGTGAACGCCTTGGTGGTGTTGGTGACGTCCTCGACGTTGTAGGCCTCGCCGGGCCTGAGCGTGACGAGCGACTTGAATTCGTCCTCGCGGTCGAGGTAATCGCCTTGCAGCGCCACCGAGGACACCACGTAGCGGTCCCCTTCAGTGATGTTGATGGTGACCGACATGCTCTGCTTGTCGGGCGAGATCGCGACCTGCGTGGAGTCGATGCGGAAGTCGATGAAGCCGCGGCTGAGGTAGTAGGAGCGCAGCGTCTCGATGTCGGCGTTGAGCTTGGCGCGCGAGTAGCGGTCGCTCTTGGTGTACCAGCTCAGCCAGTTGCCCGTGTCGAGATCGAACAGGCCACGCAGGGTCGACTCGGAGAATGCCTGGTTGCCGACGATGCGGATCTCGGTGATCTTGGCGATCTCGCCTTCGGTCACGCTGAAGTTCAGGTTGACGCGGTTGCGTTCGGTCGGTGTGACGGTGGTCACCACCTCGGCGCCGTAGAAGCTGCGGTTGATGTACTGGCGCTTGAGCTCCTGCTCGGCGCGGTCGGCCAGGGCCTTGTCAAAGGGCCGGCCGTCGGTCAGGCCGATGTCGCGCAGCACGCCGCGCAGCACCTCGTCGCTGAATTCCTTGATGCCCGAAAAGCTCAGGCCGGCCACGGTGGGCCGCTCTTCCACGATGACGACCAGCACGTCGTTGCTGATCTGCAGCCGCACGTCACTGAACAGGCCAAGGCCGAAGAGCGAGCGGATAGCCGCACTGCCCTTGTCGTCGTTGTACTGATCGCCGATGCGAAACGGCAGCGACGCGAAGACCGTACCCGGTTCGACCCGCTGCAAGCCCTCGACGCGGATGTCGCGCAGGGTGAAGGGATCGACCGCCCATGCCGGCAAGGCGGCCAGCAGGCCCATCGCGAGCGCAGAAAGACTCAGGCCGCGAAGACCTCGTTTGGTTTGATTCATGCGAAGGAAATGTTCAGCCGGCGAGGCGGACGACATCGTTGAACAGGGCAACGGACATGAGCGCCATGAGCACCACGACACCACCACGCTGCAGGCGCTCCATCCATGCGTCCGACACGCTTCGGCCCGTGAGCGCCTCCCAAAGATAATACATGAGGTGCCCCCCATCGAGGACCGGCAGCGGCAGCAGGTTGAGCACGCCCAGGCTCACGCTGATGAGGGCCAGGAACAGAAGGTAGGAGGTCAGGCCCAGGCTGGCCGACTTGCCGGCATAGTCGGCGATGGTCAGGGGGCCGCTGAGGTTGCTCAGCGAGGCCTCGCCAATCAGCATGCGCCCCATCATCTTGAGGGTGAGCCAGGACATTTCCCAGGTTCTTTGCACGCCGCGCACCAGGCCGTCGACGGGGCCATGGCGCACGGTCAGCATCGCCGGGGCGTCGCCCACGTAGGCCTCCACCCGCGCGATCCACTGGCCGCCCTGCTGCTGCGGGCGTGGCGCCACCGCCAGGCTGAGCGCCTGGCCGCCGCGGTCGATGTCCCAGCGCTGGGGTTTGGGCTGGCCCTGCGGGCCCACCGCCTCGCGGATCAGGCGGCGCAGTTCCTGGCCGTCGCGCACCGGCCGGCCGTCGATGCGGCGCACCAGATCGCCGTCGCGCAGGCCGGCGGCCTGCGCCGCGCCGCCGTCGAAGACCTGTCCCACGCGCGGCGCGGTGTGCGGCGAGGTGATGCCGATGCGGCGGAACAGGGCGGCATCCGCCTCGCGCACGTCCAGGCCAGCGAGTGCCAGCGTCACCGGGCGCGCAGGCGCCTCGGGCGCGGTGGCCACCCACAGGGTGAGGTCCTGGCCATCCAGCGCCGCCTGGGTGATGCGCCAGCGCAGGTCCTCGAAGGAGGCGACGCCCTCGCCCGCCGCCAGGCCATCGGAGCCGTCGTTGGTCTCGCTGGCGCGCAGCACCCATTCGCCACCGCGCAGGCCGGCGCGCTCGGCCACGGTTCCGGCGGCCGGCGCCGACAGCACGGGCTGCGGCTCCTCGATGCCCACCCAATTGATCACCGAATAGATGAAGGTGGCCAGCAGCAGGTTGGCCAGCGGGCCGGCGGCGACGATGGCCGCGCGCGAGCGCAGCGGCTGGGTGTTGAAGGCCAGGTGGCGCTCGGCGGGGTCTACCGGCGCCTCGCGTTCGTCGAGCATGCGCACGTAGCCACCGAGCGGCAATGCCCCAAGGACGAATTCCGTGGGCTTGCCGGGGCGGTGCCAGCGCAGGATAGGCTTGCCGAAGCCCACCGAAAAGCGCAGCACCTTGACGCCGCAGGCCACGGCCACGCGGTAATGGCCGTATTCGTGGATCGCGATCAGCAGACCCAGGGCAACGAGGAAGGCGATGACGGTGAGCATGGGCGACTCGCTGCGCCAGGGGACGGGCCGGGCCGGCGCGAAGGATCAGGTCTGCAAACGGGTGACTTGCTGCCGCGCGCAGGCGCGGGCCTCTTCGTCGAGCGCCAGCAGGTCGGCCAGCGATTGTGGCTTGGAAGGGCTCACGCGCTGCAAAGTTGCATCGTTGACCGCGTGGATGTGGTCGAAGCGCAGCCGCCGGTCGAGAAAGGCCGCCACGGCCTCCTCGTTGGCGGCGTTGAGCACCGCGGTGGTACCGGCCGGCCCGCGCAGCGCGGACCAAGCCAGTGGCAGGCCGGGGAAACGCGCCTCGTCGGCGCTTTCGAAGCTCAGCGTGCCCAGGGTGGCGAAGTCGAGCGCGCTGGCGCCCGAGGCGATGCGCTCGGGCCAGGCCAGGCCATAGGCGATGGGCACCCGCATGTCGGGCGTGCCGAGCTGGGCCACGATGGAGCCGTCGCGGTACTGCACCATGGAGTGGATGACGCTCTGCGGGTGGATCACCACCTCGATGCGCTCAGGCGCCAGGCCGAAAAGGTAGCGCGCCTCGATGACCTCCAGCGCCTTGTTCATCATGGTCGCGGAGTCGACCGAGATCTTTCGGCCCATGACCCAGTTGGGGTGGGCGCAGGCCTGCTCGGGCGTGACCTCGGCCAGTGTGCCGGGCGCGCGGGTGCGAAAAGGCCCCCCGGAGGCCGTGAGCACGATCTTGTCCACGCGCCGGTCCCAGCTCGCCGGGTCCTCGGGCAGCGACTGGAACACCGCCGAGTGCTCGCTGTCGATGGGCAGCAGCGTGGCGCCGCCGGCGCGCACGGTGTCCATGAACAGATCGCCCCCGACCACCAGCGCCTCCTTGTTGGCCAGCAGCAATTTCTTGCCGGCGCGCGCGGCGGCCAGGCTGGGCGCCAGGCCGGCGGCACCGACGATGGCGGCCATCACGGCGTGCACCTCGGGCGCTTCGCTGACCTCGCACAGGGCCTGGGCGCCCTGCCGCACCTCGACAGCCAGGCCGGCCTCGCGCACGCGCTCGCGCAGGCGCGCCGCGGCGGCGGCGTCCACCAGCACCGCGACGCGCGGCTGGAAGGCCCGGCACTGCTCGAACAGGGCTTCGTCCTGGCGCGCGGCGGTGAGGGCGAACACGCGGTAGCGCCCGGGATGGCGCGCGACCACGTCGAGCGTGTTCTGCCCGATCGAGCCCGTGGAGCCGAGGATGGTGATGAACTGCGGGGCGTCGGACATGGATCAGAAGGAGACGAGCATCATGGCCAGCGGCAGCACGGGCAGCAAGGCGTCGATGCGGTCGAGAACGCCGCCATGGCCCGGCAGCAGGCCGCTGGAGTCCTTGACGCCGGCCGCGCGCTTGACCAGGGACTCGACCAGGTCGCCCACCACGCTCATTGTCGTGAGGAACACCAGGGAGACCAGGGCCAGCGCTGGCCCCAGGCTCCAGAGCGTGTCGTACAGGTGGCCCGGCGCCAGCCAGCCCCGCTGAGTGCCCACCAGCCAGACGCCGGCGAGCAACAACACGCCGATGAGGCCGCTGATAGCGCCTTCCCAGCTCTTGCCCGGGCTGATGCGGGGCGCGAGCTTGCGGCGCCCGAAGCGCTTGCCGCCGAAATACGCGGCGATGTCCGCCGCCCACACGAGCAGCAGCACGGACAGCAGGAAGCCCAGGCCGATCAGGCGCGCCTGGACCAGCGCCAGCCAGGCGCAGGCGATCAGAAACAGGCCGAGCCAAAGGCGGATCCAGAGCGGGCAGCGGGTGAGCGCTTCGGTGCCGCCGCGCAGCAGCACCAGGGCCAGCAGCACCCAGACCCCGCACAGGCCCAGCCACAGGCTAGGCCAGGGACGCTCCACCCCACCCAGCAGCCAGAAAACGAGGCCCGCGACGCCCAGCGCCAGTCCGGCGCTCACCGCGCGGGTCTGGCCGCAGCCATTGAGCCGCGCCCATTCCCAGCCCGCCGTGCCGATCAACACCAGCGTGAAGGCGGCGAAGGGCTCGATCGACGGGTACAGCAGCGTGGGCAGGAAGACGGCAAGCAGCAGCAGCGCCGTGATGACCCGCTGCTTAAGCATCTCGGGTTCCGGCGTCGGCGGTCACGGCGGCATCGGCGCGCTGCGCGGAGGTCTGGCCGAAGCGGCGTTCGCGGCGCGCGTACTCGGCCAGGGCCAGGTCCAGCTGCGCGGCGTCGAACTCGGGCCAGAGGCAATCGCTGAACACCAGCTCGGCGTAGGCCGCCTGCCACAGCAGGAAGTTGCTGATGCGCTGCTCACCACCGGTGCGGATGATGAGGTCGGGATCGGGCACATGGGCCATTGCCATCGCGGCCGACAGGCTTTCTTCGGTGATGGCTTCGCCGCGCTCGGCCAGCCGTTGCGCGGCCTGCGCCATGTCCCAGCGTCCGCCGTAGTTGAAGCACACATTGAGCACCAGGCGCTCATTGCCTTGCGTCGCCGCCTCGGCCGAGGCCAGGCCCTGTGCCAGGCGCGGCGACAGGCGCGAGCGGTCGCCGGGGAAATGCAGGCGCACGCCGCTGTCGGCCAGGCGGGGCACCTCGCGCGACAGCGCCACCGCCAGCAGGTCCATCAGGCTGGCCACCTCGTCCACCGGGCGGCTCCAGTTCTCGGACGAAAACGCGAACACGGTGAGCACCCGGATCCCGCGCTGCACGCTGGCCTCGACGATGCGGCGCAGCGCGTCCACGCCTTGCTTGTGGCCGGCCACCCGCGGCAGCCAGCGCTTCTGTGCCCAGCGGCCATTGCCGTCCATCACGATCGCGACGTGATGCGGCAGGTTCTGGGCGACGGTGTTCTGCATGCCTCGGCCTCGATCGAACGGGACCGGCGGCTCAGACCGCCATGATGTCCTGTTCCTTGCTGGCCACGAGCTTGTCCACCTCGGTGATCATGCGATCGGTCAGCTTCTGGATGTCGTCCTGGGCGCGGCGCTCGTCGTCCTCGGAGACTTCCTTGTCCTTCAGCAGCTTCTTCAGCGCTTCGTTGGCGTCGCGGCGCAGGTTGCGGATGGCGACCTTGGCGGACTCGCCCTCGCCCTTCACCACCTTGGTGAGCTCCCGGCGGCGCTCTTCGGTCATGGGCGGCATGGGCACGCGGATGAGGTCGCCCTGCGAGGCGGGGTTCAGGCCCAGGTCGGACTCGCGGATCGCCTTCTCGATCTTGGCGCCCATGCCCTTTTCCCAGGGCGCAACGCCAATGGTGCGGGAGTCGAGCAGCGACAGGTTGGCCACCTGCGACAGGGGCAGCATGGAGCCGTAGTAGTCCACATGCACGGTGTCGAGCAAGGCCGGGTTCGCGCGGCCGGTGCGGACCTTGGTGAGGCTGTTCTTGAACGCCTCGATGGACTGCTGCATCTTGTGCTCGGCATTCTTGCGGGTATCGGCAATGGTCATCTTGGGGGTCTCCTGTGGGCGGACGCGCTCAGACGTGAACGAGGGTGCCCTCGTCGGCGCCCATCACCACGTTGCGCAGCGCGCCGGGCTTGAAGATGGAAAACACCTTGACGGGCAGCTTCTGGTCGCGGCACAGCGCGAACGCCGTGGCGTCCATCACCTGCAGGTTCTTGACCATGGCCTCGTCGAAGGAAATGGTGGTGTAGCGCGTGGCGCTTGGGTCCTTGTTCGGGTCGGCGGTGTAGACACCGTCGACCTTGGTGGCCTTGAGCACCATCTCGGCGCCGATCTCGGCGCCGCGCAGTGCGGCCGCGGTGTCGGTGGTGAAGAAGGGGTTGCCGGTGCCGGCGGCGAACACCACCACCTTGCCTTCTTCGAGGTACTGCAGGGCCTTGGGCCGCACATAGGGCTCGACGACCTGCTCGATGCCGATGGCGGACATCACGCGGGCCACCAGGCCGGCCTTGTTCATGGTGTCGGCCAGCGCCAGCGAGTTCATGACCGTGGCAAGCATGCCCATGTAGTCAGCCGTGGCGCGGTCCATGCCCACGGAGCCGCCGGCCACGCCGCGGAAGATGTTGCCCCCACCGATGACGATGGCCACCTGCACCCCCAGGCGGGTGACTTCGGCGATCTCGTCGACGATGCGCACGATGGTGGCGCGGTTGATGCCGAAGGCGTCATCGCCCATGAGGGCTTCACCGGACAGCTTCAGCAGGATCCGTTGGTAGGCGGGCATGAAAGGCTTTCTGGATCGGTTCGCGGCGCGGGCAGCCGCCAAGTGTAGCGGCGGTCCAGGGGGCCACTGGCCGCCCCGCCGCCGAAAAATGGTCAACACATATGACAACGGGCCTTGCGGCCCGTTGTCTGAGGGAGCTGGGCGCTCAGGCGCCCTTGGCCGCCGCGACCTGGGCCGCCACCTCGGCGGCGAAGTCGTCGACCTTCTTCTCGATGCCCTCGCCCACCACGAACAGGGTGAAGGACTTCACCGTGGTGTTGGCGGCCTTGAGCATCTGCTCCACGGTCTGCTTGTCGTTCTTGACGAAAGGCTGGTTGAACAGCGAGACCTCCTTGAGGTACTTCTGCACCGAACCTTCGATCATCTTGGCGGCGATGTCGGCGGGTTTGCCCGACTCGGCGGCCTTGGCGGTGGCCACCGAGCGCTCGCGCTCGATCAGCTCGGCCGGCACGTCGGCGCTGGTCAGCGCCACGGGCTTCATGGCGGCCACGTGCATGGCCACGTCCTTGGCGGCGGCTTCGTCGCCGTCGAACTCGACGACCACGCCGATGCGAGTGCCGTGCAGGTAGCTGGCCAGCTTGGCCGGGCCGCTGTAGCGCTTGAAGCGGCGGAACGACATGTTCTCGCCGATCTTGCCGATCAGGCCCTTGCGCACGTCTTCCAGCGTCGGGCCGAAGCCGTCCTGGCTGTAGGCCAGGGCGCCCAGGGCGTCGACGTCGGCCGGGTTGTGCTCGGCGATGAGCTTGGCCGCGGCGTTGGCCAGGGCCAGGAAGCTGTCGTTCTTGGTCACGAAGTCGGTTTCGCAGTTGACTTCGATGAGCGCGCCGGTGCTGCCCTGCACGGCGGCGGCCACCACGCCTTCGGCGGTCACGCGGCTGGCGGCCTTGCCAGCCTTGGTGCCCAGCTTGACGCGCAGCAGTTCCTCGGCCTTGGCCATGTCGCCGTCGGCCTCGGTGAGGGCTTTCTTGCACTCCATCATGGGGGCGTCGGTCTTGGCGCGCAGCTCAGCGACCATGCTTGCGGTGATTGCCATGTGTGTTCTCCTGGGGTCCGGCGCGTCGGGTGCGCCGGCGGGTCAATGATGGATTCCGGTGACGAAAAAGGGGCTACGCGAGCCCCTCGTTCGCACGCGAAACGGGATCAGGCCGCGTCGTCCTGCACTTCGACGAACTCGTCGCCGCCTTCAGCCGACACGGCCTTGGCCACGTCGGACACGGCGTTGGCGCGGCCTTCCAGCACGGCGTCGGCGATGCCGCGGGCGTACAGGGCCACGGCGCGGGCCGAGTCATCGTTGCCGGGAATCACATAGTCGATGCCGACGGGCGAGTGGTTGGTGTCGACCACGCCCACCAGCGGAATGCCCAGCTTCTGTGCCTCGAGCACGGCGATCTTGTGGAAGCCCACGTCGACCACGAAGATGGCATCGGGCAGCGCGGTCATGTCCTGGATGCCGCCGATGTCCTTCTCGAGCTTTTCCATCTCGCGGTTGAACATGAGCTGTTCCTTCTTGCTCATGCTGTCCAGGCCGGCTTCCTTCTGGGCCTGCATGTCTTTCAGGCGCTTGATGGAGGTCTTGACGGTCTTGAAGTTGGTCAGCATGCCGCCCAGCCAGCGCTGGTCGACGAAGGGCACGCCGGCGCGGCGCGCTTCCTGGGCCACGATGTCGCGCGACTGGCGCTTGGTGCCCACCATCAGCAGGGTGCCGCGGTTGGCCGACAGCTGGCGCACGAACTTCTGCGCATCGTGGAACATCGGCAACGTCTTCTCGAGGTTGACGATGTGGATCTTGTTGCGGTGCCCGAAGATGAAGGGCGCCATCTTGGGGTTCCAGAAGCGGGTCTGGTGACCAAAATGGACACCGGCTTCCAGCATTTCGCGCATGGAAATGGACATGAGTTGTTTCCTGAGGTTAGGTCTAAAATCCGGCCCCGATCGCGGCGGTGGCGGGTGGAGCAATTCCACGCTGGCCGACGCGACACCCGGATGGGCCGGTTTGCGATTGACTCTGCGCCGATGGGCTTCAGGAGAAGCCCCTGGTGCAAAGCCTGTCGATTATAGCACCCGGTGTCTGGGCGCCCTCTTCTCTTCCCTCCCTTTGCATGAACATCGCCATCGTGGGCGCAGGTGTCTGCGGCGTGACCACCGCCCATGAGCTGCTGAACGACGGTCACACGGTGACCCTGTACGAAAAGCGCGGCACGCCCGCCGAGGAAGCGAGCTTCGCGCCAGCCGGCCTGGTGTCCACCGCCTGGGCGCTGGCCTGGGCGGGCCCCGAGCACCGGCTGCACGCCCCCTGGGCGCCCCCTGGCCCGGGCGTGCGCTGGCGCGCCGGACTGGACCGCGACGCCTGGCGGTGGTGGCGGCGCTGGCGGCGCGAGGAGCGCCGCTGCGGCAACGACGCCCTGCTGGCACTGCGCGACCTGATCGACCAGGGCCTGCAGCGCCAGATCGAACTGACCGCCGAACTCGACCTGGACCATGACCGCAGCGACGACCTGCTGGTGCTGCTGAGCGACGCCCGCGAGGCGGCCGGCGCGCAGCCCGCCATCGACCGCCTGCGCGGCCTGGGGCTGGAGCTGCGCACGGTCTCGGCCGACGAGGCGCGCGCCATCGAACCCGCCCTCAACCCGACCGCGCCCCTGCATTCGGCCGTGCACCTGCGCGGCCCCGGGGTGGCCAACTGCCGCGAATGGACGATGCTCATGCGTCACCGCATCGCGCGCCTGGGGGGTGCCTTGCGCTTGCGCACCGGCGTCACCGGGCTGCGGCCGGACGGCCTGGGGTGGCGGCTGAGCGCCTCGGACGGCAGCGACGCGCACTTCGACGCCGTGGTGCTGTGCGCCGGCGTCGGCGCGGACGAGCTGCTCGGCAACCTCGGCCTGCCCACACCCTGGACGGTGCTGTGGTCGCACTCCCTGAGCGCGGGTCTGCGCGAGCCCATGGACGCGCCCGTCTCGGCTGTGCTCGACCTCAAGTCGCGCATCGCCATCACCCGGCTGGGCCAGCGGGTGCGTGCCTCGGGCGGGGCCGATCTCGGCGGTTCCGCCGCCGGCACCGACCCGGCCAGCCTGCGCCGGCTGGGCCAGGTGATGTCGCACTGGTTCCCGGCGGCGGCCCGCTTCTCGGGTCCGCAGGCATCGATACAGAGCTGGCGCGGCGCCCTGGTCATGTCGGAGGACGGCCTGCCCTGCATCGGCGCCAGCCGCCTGCCCGGCCTGTGGTTGAACCTGGCCCACGGCGCGGCCGGCTGGGCCATGGCCTGCGGCGCAGCGCGCCATCTCGCCAACGCCATCGCCCACCCCTCGGCCGAGGGCCCCGCCACCACCTTTGCTCCCTCGCGTTTGGGGCTGTGAAACCCGCCCGCGTGGTGAAATGCCTGCCATGCGAGCCCTTCGTGCCGACCAACTCGAACCCCTGCACGACACGGCGGGCACACGCGCGATCGAGCAGGCCCTGGCGGCCACGCTGCCCCCGCACACCCTGATGGCCCGCGCCGGCGAGGCGGTGGCCCGCCTGGCCCTGGCCTGGCGGCCACATGCACGGCGCCTCTGGGTGGCCTGCGGCCCCGGCAACAACGGCGGCGACGGCCTGGTCGCCGCCCGCCATCTGCTGCAGGCCGCGCCACCCGGCTGGCGCGAGATCGTGGTGACGCACGACGCCCACCTCGAGCGCCTGCCAGCCGACGCCGCCTGGGCCTTGCGCGAAGCCCTGGCCGCCGGCGTCACGGTGCAGTCCGCCCCGCCCGACAGCCCCGATCTGGTCATCGACGCCCTGCTGGGCATCGGCGCCCGCGCCTTGGGCCGGGACCCGCTGGCCGCGCGCGTGCGCGAGGTGCGCGGCCAGCGCGCGCCGGTGCTGTGCGTCGACCTGCCGAGTGGGCTGAATGCCGACAGCGGCGTGGACTGCGCCGGTGCCAGCCCCGACGCCGGCCCGCGCCAGACCCTGAGCCTGCTGACGCTCAAGCCCGGGCTCTTCACAGCCGGCGGGCGTGACGCTGCGGGCGCGGTCTGGCTTCACGACCTCGGCGCCCCCCCCGATGGGGCGCCGCCCGCCGCCTGGTGGGGCGGGCACCTGCCCTCCCAGGCGGCCCCGGCTGTCGGCCCCCACGCCGCCCACAAAGGCAGCCATGGGGATGTGGGTGTGCTCGGTGGCCAGTTGCCCGGCGCCACCGGCGTGGGCATGGCGGGCGCCGCCGTGCTGGCGGCGCGGGCCGCCCTGCACGCGGGCGCGGGGCGCGTGTACCTGGCGTTGGTGGGGAACGGGCCGGCCCCCTCGCACGACCCGCTGTCCCCCGAGCTGATGCACCGCCTGCCCGCCGTGCTGCTGGGCGCCGACGAGCACGCCCTGCCCGTGCTCGTCGCGGGCTGCGGCGGTGGCGAGGCCATCCGCGAATGGATGCCGCAGGCCCTGGTCTGCCCCCGGCTGGTGATCGATGCCGACGGGCTCAACGCCCTCGCCCGCGACCCCACGCTGCAGCGCCTGGCCCAGCGCCGCGCAGCGCGCGGCTGGCTGACGGTGCTCACGCCCCACCCGCTGGAAGCCGCCCGCCTGCTGGGTACCAGCACCGCCGAGGTCATGGCCGACCGGCTGGGCGCCGCGCGCCAGCTCACCGAGCGATTCGGCGCGGTCACGGTGCTCAAGGGGTCGGGGACCGTGGTGACCGAGCCCGGCGGCGCGCCCTGGATCAACGCCACCGGCGACGCCCGCCTGGCCACCGCTGGCACTGGCGACGTGCTGGCCGGGATGATCGGCGCGGCCTTGGCGCGCCCGCACGAACACGGCGCCGACGCCGTGCGCCGCGCCGTCGCCGCACACGGCGCGCTGGCGGACCATTGGCCCGCCGATCACACGCTCACGGCCGGGCGGTTGGTGCGCGCGGTGCGGCCGCTCTGACGCGAGCCGCTCGGGGAATCAGCCCAGCAGCATCAGCCCCACCTGCAGGGCGATGATCACCACCAGCACCGACAGGTCGACCCCACCCACCAGCGGAACCACGCGCCGCACGGGCGCCACGATGGGCGAGGACAGGCGGTCGAGCAGGCCCATGAGGGGCGAGTGCGGCTGCACCCAAGACAGGATCGCATAGACGATCAGCAGCAGCATCAGGCCCTGCAGCAGGTCGCGCACCAGAAAGCGCAGGCCCAGCACCGGCACCGCCGCCCAGGGCAACTCGCCGCCCGAGGCGATCAGCAGCCACAGCAGCGCGTGCAGCAGGGACAGCAGCACCGCGGCCACCAGGCTCGCGCCATCGATGCGGCCCTTGGCGATGGCCGCTGGCAACAGGCGGCGCAGCGGCTGCACCAGCCAGTCGGTGATGGCCATCACGAAGCGCCCGGGCTGCGCCTGCATGGGCACGCGCAGGTGGTTCATCCAGGCGCGCAGCAGCGCCGCGGCCACGAGGAAGAAAAAGACGGTGTCGAGCAGGAACAGGAGGATGCGCATGCCGGCGAGTTTAGGCCGTCGGGAACCTCAAGCCGACAGGCGCAGACCGGCGCGCGGCGGCCGGGGGTCCAGCTCCAGGCCGGCATCGAAGCGGCGCATGGCCTCGGCGCGCGAGGCCTCCAGAAAGTCCAGCATGATGGGCGAGCTGTCCACCAGGGCGTGGCGGCCGTGGTGGAACTCGGGGTGCCACTGCACGCCGCGCGCGTAGGCCTCGCCGGTCCAGCGGATCGCCTCGACCAGGCCGTCGAGCGAGGACACCGCCTCCACCACGATGCCCTTGCCCAGGTCCGCCACCGCCTGGTGGTGGATGCTGGTGACGCGCAACTGCGTGGACTTGGGGTAGAGCTCGGTGAGCGCCGAGCCCTGGATGAAGGTGACGTCGTGCTCGAACTGGTCGTACAGCTCCACGTCCACGTGCTCGTGCGCGGCCGGGCACTGGGTGGCGATGTCCTGGAACAGCGTGCCGCCAAAGGCCACATTGAGCAACTGCGCGCCGCGGCACACCCCCAGCACGGGCTTCTTCTGCGCCAGGAAGCAGCGCATCAGCGCGAGCTCGTAGCGGTCACGCACCACGTCGCCGCGCCACTCCTCGCGCAGCGGTTCCTGGCCGTAGGTTTCGGGCGCCACGTCCGCCCCGCCCTGCAGCACCAGGGCATCGAGCTCCTGTACCACGTGTTCAACCTTCAGGTGGCGCGCGGCCAGCTGGGTGTCCTGCGTGACGGCCGGCACCATGAAGGCCACGGCACCGTGCGCCATGATCCAGTGCGCCAGCGAGGCCTCGATGTACTGCAGGCTTTTGTTGCGAAAGCCCAGCTCGGGCGGCACGTGGTGCATGAGCCGCGCCGACACGCCGATGCGCAAGGGCCGTTCCTGTTCGACGCGCGGCGATTTTCGGCCCCCGGCGCCACCGAGGCTACCCTTCGTACTCATCGCCGCGACGCTCATCGCTTGCCCCGCCTCGACTTGGAGGGCCCCGCGCGCGAAGGCTTGGCGACCGACTTCTTGTCGGCCGCGCGGCGCACCGCGGACTTGAGTTCAGCGCCCGGGCGCGGCTTGGCGGCACCGCGCTCCCGCCGCCCCGCGCCGGCCGACGCGGCATCGCCGCCGGTCTTGTCGCGCATGGCCTTGAGCACCACGTCGTCTTCGCCGCTCACGAGGCGGAAATCGATGCGGCGGCCGTCCAGGTCGACCCGGCTGACCTGGACCTGCACGCGCGAACCCAGCGTGTAGCGGATGCCCGTGCGCTCGCCACGCAATTCCTGGCGCGCTTCGTCGAAGCGGAAGTACTCGCCCCCCAGCTCGGTGATGTGCACCAGGCCCTCGACGTACATCGCGTCCAGGGTGACGAAGAGGCCGAAGCTCGTGACCGCGCTGACCACGCCCGCGAACACCTCGCCCAGGTGCTCGCGCATGTACTTGCACTTGAGCCAGGCCTCCACGTCGCGGCTGGCCTCGTCGGCGCGCCGTTCGTTGGCGCTGCAGTGCAGGCCCGCGGCCTGCCAGCCCAGGGTATCGGCCGAGGGCTTGCGCGCATGGGGTGCCGGTGGCTTCACGCGGCTGGCCAGGCGCTTGCTGAGCTTGGCGTGCGCCTCGCCCGGCGTGGGCAGCGCCGGCAGCTGGTACTTCTGCTTGTGCAGGATGGCCTTGATCACGCGGTGCACCAGCAGGTCGGGGTAGCGACGGATCGGGCTGGTGAAGTGGGTGTAGGCCTCGAACGCCAGGCCGAAGTGGCCGCTGTTGATGGGCGTGTAGATGGCCTGCTGCATGGAACGCAGCAGCATGGTGTGGATCTGCTGCGACTCGGCCCGATCCTTGGTGATCTCCGCGATGTGCTGGAACTCGCCGGGCTTGGGCTCGTCGCTGAGCGAGGCGTTGACGCCCATGGCCTTGAGGTAGTTGCGCAGCACCTCCAGCTTTTCGGGCGTGGGACCTTCGTGCACACGGAACAGGCCCGGATGCTTGCCCTGCTCGATGAACTCGGCCGAGCAGACGTTGGCGGCCAGCATGGCTTCTTCGATCAGCTTGTGCGCGTCGTTGCGCGTGCGCGGCACGATGCGCTCGATGCGGCCCGATTCGTCGCAGACGATTTGCGTCTCCACGGTCTCGAAGTCCACCGCGCCGCGCGCGTTGCGCGCCGCCAGCAACGCGCGGTACACGTCGTGCAGGTTCAGCAGGTAAGGCACCAGCGGCTTGCGGTTCATGGCCTCGGGGCCACGCGTGTTCTGCAGGATCGCCGCCACCTCGGTGTAGGTGAGGCGCGCGTGGCTGAACATGACCGCCGGATAAAACTGATAGGCGTGGATCTCGCCGCGCGCGGTGATGAGCATGTCGCACACCATGCACAGGCGCTCCACCCCCGGGTTGAGCGAGCACAGGCCGTTGGACAGCTTCTCGGGCAGCATGGGGATCACGCGGCGCGGGAAGTAGACCGAGGTTGCGCGGTCGTAAGCGTCCACGTCGATGGGCGAACCGGTCTGCACGTAGTGGCTCACGTCGGCGATGGCCACCAGCAGGCGCCAGCCCTTGGCCTTGCCCACTTTCGCGGGCTCGCAGTACACCGCGTCGTCGAAGTCGCGCGCGTCTTCGCCATCGATGGTCACCAGCGGCACGTCGCGCAGGTCCACCCGGTGGCGCAGGTCGCTCGGCCGCACATGGTCGGGCAACGCGCGCGCCTGCGCCGTGGCGGTCGGCGAGAACTCGTGCGGCACGCCGTACTTGCGGACCGCGATCTCGATCTCCATGCCCGGGTCGTCGATCTCGCCGAGCACTTCCTTCACACGCCCCACGGGCTGCCCGTACAGCGCAGGCGGCTCGGTGAGTTCCACCACCACCACCTGGCCCGGCTTGGCCGAGCCCGTGGCACCTTTGGGAATCAGCACATCCTGGCCGTAGCGCTTGTCCTCGGGCGCCACGAGCCACACGCCGCCCTCTTGCAGCAGACGGCCGATGATGGGCGCCGTGGAGCGCTCGATGATTTCGGTGACGCGGCCCTCGGGACGGCCCTTGCGGTCGAGCCGCACGATGCGGGCCTTCACACGGTCCTTGTGCAGCACCGCGCGCATTTCGTTGGAGGGGAGGTAGATGTCGGGCTGGCCGTCGTCGCGGACCACGAAACCGTGTCCATCGCGGTGTCCGGAAACGACGCCATCAAATTCTGCGAGGAGGTTGTTTTTATCGCTCACTATTTCTCTGCTATACTGCTGGTTTCCTGAGATGCCCAGGTGGCGGAATTGGTAGACGCACTAGTTTCAGGTACTAGCGCCGAGAGGCGTGGAGGTTCGAGTCCTCTCTTGGGCACCATCATATAAGGGCCTGCAGTCCACAAGACTGCAGGCTTTTTCTTTGGCCAACGGCCGCAGTGGCGTCGGCCAGGGCCGGCGGCCCCGGATCAAACGGGCATGGCCACAAGATCGTGGCCATCGGTATCAACAATACGGGCCCGCGTGAACTCGCCCACCTTCAGCGTCTTGCTGATCTTCTCGGGCGGCAGCAGCCGCACCACGCCATCGATTTCGGGCGCGTCCGCGTAGCTGCGGCCCAAGGCGCCCTTCTTGCCCAGGCCGGGCGCACTGTCCACCAGCACCTGCATGCTGGCGCCGATGCGAGCGCGCAGCTTGTCGGCCGACACCTGCTCGGCCACGGCCATGAAACGCGCGCGGCGCTCCTCGCGCAGCGCCTCGGGCACCGGGTCGGCCAACCCATTGGCGGCGGCACCCTCCACCGGCGAATACGCGAAGCAGCCGGCGCGGTCGATGCGCGCCTCGCGCAGGAAATCGAGCAGGTGCTCGAATTCCGCCTCGGTCTCGCCGGGAAAGCCCGCAATGAAGGTACTGCGCACGACGATCTGCGGACAGATCTCGCGCCAGCGCGCGATGCGCTCCAGGTTGCGCTCGCCGCTCGCGGGCCGTTTCATGCGGCGCAGCACGTCGGGGTGGCTGTGCTGCAGGGGTACGTCCAGGTAAGGAAGCACCAGGCCCTCGGCCATCAACGGGACGATCTCGTCCACGTGCGGGTAAGGATAAACATAGTGCAGGCGCACCCAGGCGCCGAAGGGCTTGGCGAGCTCGCCCAATTCGCGCACCAGGTCGTGCATGCGCGTCTTCACGGGCCGGCCATCCCAGAAGCCGGTGCGGTACTTCAGGTCCACGCCGTAGGCCGAGGTGTCCTGGCTCACCACCAGCAACTCCTTCACCCCGGCCTCGAACAGCTTGCGCGCCTCGGTCAGCACGTCACCGACGGGCCGGCTCACCAGGTCCCCGCGCATCGACGGAATGATGCAGAAGGTGCAGCGGTGATTGCAGCCCTCGCTGATCTTGAGGTACGCGTAGTGGCGCGGCGTGAGCTTGATGCCTTGCGGCGGCACAAGATCCACGAAGGGGTCGTGCGGCTTGGGCAGGTGCTGATGCACCGCCTCCATCACCTCGTGCGTGGCGTGCGGGCCGGTGACGGCCAGCACGCTGGGGTGCATCTGGCGCACCAGATTGCCGCCCTCCTCGCCCGCGCGCGCACCCAGGCAGCCGGTGACGATGACACGGCCGTTTTCGGCCAAGGCCTCGCCGATGGCGTCCAGACTTTCTTTCACGGCGTCGTCGATGAAGCCGCAGGTGTTGACGATGACCAGGTCAGCGCCGTCGTAGGACTTGGAGGTCTGGTAGCCCTCGGCGCTGAGCTGGGTCAGGATCAGCTCGGCGTCGGTGAGCGCCTTGGGGCAGCCCAGGCTGACGAAGCCCACCTTGGGCACGGCGCCCGGGGCGGTTGCGGTGGATTCACTCATAGAGGCGGGATTGTCTCAGACCCCGCCCGAGCGTTCAGGCCATTCAGCGTTTGAGACCCAGCGCGGCGAGCATCTGCTCGCTGTTTTTCTGCATCTGTTCCTGCATCTGCGTGAAGGCGGTGCGCGACTGCTCCAGGTAAGTGCCCATCATGCCCTGCATCATGGGCGACTGCAGGTTCATGAACTGCTTCCAGGCCTCGGGGTTGAGCCCGCCACCACCCTGCTCCGCCATCTTCTGCTGCAGATCCATGAAGATCTGGATGTTCTTTTCCAGGTAAGACCCCATGAAGTCCTGCATGGCGTGGCCGTAGAAACGGATGATGTTCGCCAGCACCTGTTCGGTGAAGATGGGCGCGCCGGCCGTTTCCTCTTCCAGGATGATCTGCAGCAGGATGCTGCGGGTGAGGTCTTCGTTGGTTTTGGCGTCACGCACCACGAAGGACTCGTTGCCCATCACCAAGGCCTTGACCTCGGCCAGGGTGATGTACGACGAGGTGTCGGTGTCGTACAGCCGGCGGTTGGGGTACTTCTTGATGACGCGCACGCCACGCGCACCCGCTGCTTCGGTCTTGGATTTGGTCGCCATCCCGGCATTCTAGGAACCGGCGGGGGGGCACCGGGCATGGTTTTCCCTGTGCAATCCACTCCGCCTCATGGCCAAGACAAAGGGCCTGTCGCGGTGGCAACAGGCCCTTTGGGAAAGTTGGTAGGCGCGAAGGGACTCGAACCCCTGACCCCCACCATGTCAAGGTGGTGCTCTAACCAGCTGAGCTACGCGCCTTCGAACGAATCGAAGCCTCGCAGTATAGCAGTTCCTGGCCGCACTATTTGCGGCGCACCATGCGCACGCCGTTCACGTCCCCCACCACGGCCATGGCGCGCGCCACCTGGCGGGCGTCTGCCACCTCGATGGTGAAGGTCATCCAGGCCACGCCCCGGACGGACTGGGTCTGCACCCCGATCACGTTCATCTTCTCGCGGGCGAAGACGTCGGAGATGTCGCGCAGCAGGCCCTGACGGTCGACGGCCTCGATGGCCACGTCGACCGGATACACCGCCTGCGCGCCGCCGCGCGCATCGTCGCGACCGGTCCAATCGACCTCGATCACGCGGTCCGGGCTCTTGCGCACCAGGTGCGCGAAATCGGTGCAGTCGGCACGGTGAATGCTCACGCCCTTGCCTCGCGTGACGAAGCCGCGAATCTCGTCGGGCGGCGCCGGCCGGCAGCACTTGGCGAGCTGGGTCATCAGCGAGCCCACGCCCACCACCAGCACGTCGCCCTTGGGGCTTTGCTGGCCGCGACGGGGCTTGCGCACCCAGCTGCTGGGCTCGGGCGCGGCCTCGGGTTCGGGCGGGCGCAACTGGGTCTCGATCGAGCGCAGCGACAGCTCGTCCTTGCCGACCAGCTCGAAGAGCTCGTCGGCGGAACCCAGGCCCATTTCAATGGCCAGGTCCTCGAACTTGAGCGCCGTGCGGCCTTCGCGCTGCAGCAGCTTTTCCACCGCCTCGCGCCCGCGCGCGATGGTCTCGGCCAGTGCCTGGGCGTTGAACCAGGCGCGCACCTTGCTCTTGGCGCGGTGGCTCACCAGATAACCCAGCTCGGGATTGAGCCAGTCACGCGAAGGGCCGCCGTCCTTCACGGACACGATCTCCACCGTCTGACCGTTCTGCAGCGCCGTGTTCAGCGGCACCATGGCGCCATCGACCTTCGCACCGCGGCAGTGGTGGCCCAGGTCGGTGTGCACGGTGTAGGCAAAGTCGACCGGCGTGGCGCCTTGCGGCAATTCGACGATGGCGGCATTCGGCGTGAGCACGTAGATGCGGTCGTCGAACAGGCCCTGGGCGGTGCCGCTGAGATCGCGCTCCCAGGCCAGCAGTTGGCGCAGCACGGCGATCTTGGCGTCGTACTCGGAGTTGGCCGTCACGCCCGAGTAGCCTTTGGCACCCGCTTCCTTGTAGGCCCAGTGCGCGGCCACGCCGTGCTCGGCGTGATCGTGCATGGCCTGGGTACGGATCTGGATCTCGAAGGCCCGCCCCTGGGCGTCGCGCACCACCGTGTGCAACGACTGGTAGCCGTTCGGTTTGGGCTTGGCGATGTAGTCGTCGAACTCATCCGCCACCGGCGTGAAGTGCTCGTGCACGAAGGACAGCACGGCGTAGCAATCGGCGGTTTCGAGCACGATCACGCGCAAGGCCCGGATGTCAAACACCTGCTCGAAGTCCAGCGCCTTGCCCCGCATCTTCTTGACGATGCTGTAGATGTGCTTGGGCCGGCCCTGCACCATGGCGGCGATGCCCTGGGCCAGCAGCGCGCGCTGCAGGTCCTCGCGCACCTGCTCGACGTGCGCCTCGCGCTCGGCGCGTTTTTCGTCGAGCAGCTTGGCCACGTTCTTGTAGGTCTGCGGCTCCAGGAAGCGGAAGGCCAGGTCTTCCATCTCCCACTTGATCTGCCAGATGCCCAGACGGTTGGCCAGCGGCGCGAACACATGCAGGGATTCGCTGGCCAGCAGTTCGCCCGGATCGCCCTTGATGGAGGCGAAATAGCGCAGCGTCTGCAAACGCGACGCCAGGCGCAGCATCACCACGCGCAGGTCGCGTGAAAAGGCCAGCAGCATCTTGCGCACGTTCTCGGTCTGGCTGGCCGCGAGCTCGGACACCGGTGCCTTGGACAAACCTGGCGCGGGCTGGCCTGCGTCTTGCGCGGCCATGCGCTCCTCCTGCTTGCGCGCGAGCTTCTCCGCCGCCTTCAGGCGCGCCTGCCGCTGCAGCTGGACGAGCTTGGTGGTCTCCAGCGCCAGCGCGGCGTGCTGCTCGCCGAAGGCCTTGGCGATGACTTCCTGCGGCCGGTTCAGGTGCTGGCAGGCATACACCAGGTACACCACCGACTGCATGGCCTCGGACCCACCGATGTCGGCCAGGATGCGTGCCACCGCCTCGGCGTGTGTCCAGGTGTTCTCACCCGTGTCCAGGCATTCGCCTTCCAACAGGGGCTCGGCAAAGGCGCGGGCGCGCGCCAGCGCATTGGCCTGCTGCGGCAGGCCTGCGGCGGTGGCGGCCACGATCGCGGCCGTGGCTGGCGCCGCGTCGTCCAACGAGGGGTTGGCCCGCTTCATGGCGAGAGCAGGAAATCGAGCACGGCGCGCACCTGGTCGTCGGCCACCAGCGTGGGCGCGTGACCCACGCCAGCGAAGCTCACGCAGCGCGGGCGCGGCCCGCGGGCCTGCATGGCCCGCACGGTGTCCATGCTGAGCAGGTCCGAGTCCTCGCCGCGCAACACCAGGGTGGGCGCAGCGATCGCGTCGTACAGGTCCCACAGCGCGGCCTCGCCGGCGCGCACCGCCTCACGCAGCACCTGCGTTTCCACGCCCTGCGTCATGGCCTTGAACGGCACGGCGATGGCCGGGTCGTAGTGCAGGCGCACGCGCCCGCCGCGCTCGCGCAGCATCGGCAGGGACAGGGCCCGCCATTGTTCGGGCGTGTGGGGGCCGAAGCCCTGGGAAATGCTGGCCAGGTAGTCGCTCGCGGCCTGAGCGGAGTCGAAGTCGGGGTCCAGGCCCAGGTAGGTGCCGATGCGCATGAGCGCTTCCCACTGCACCACGGGCCCCACATCGTTGAGCACCAGGCGGGTGGGCGCCAGCAGCGGCTGCGCCGCCACGCCCATGCCGATGAGTCCTCCCATGCTGGTGCCAACCCAGTCGATTCGTACGCCGGGCCGCTGCGCGCGCAACTGCTGCAGCAGCACGGCAAGGTCGGCCACGTAGGTGGGCACCTGGTAGGCCATGGGGTCGGCCAGCCAATCGCTGTGCCCGCGCCCCGCCACATCCACCGCGACCACGCGGCAGAAGGGTTGCAGCGCGCGCGCCAGGGTGTCGAAGTCGCGCCCCTGGCGCGACAGACCATGCACGCAGACGACCACGTGATCGTCGCGCCCGCCGGTGCTGCGCCAGTCCCACCAGGCCATGCAGCGCGGGCCGCCTTCACGGGCCGCGGCCCCACCGACGACGGTGTGCTGGAGTTGGGGTTCGGTCATGGTGCGGCTCGGGGCTGGCGTCCGCCATCCATAATGCATGGCAGCACGTCGAACCAATCGTAATGGAACTGGAGTAACCCATGCTCACCGGGAAAACCGCACTCGTCACCGGATCCACCAGCGGCATCGGCCTCGGCATCGCCAAGGCCCTCGCGCGCCAGGGCGCCAACGTCGTGCTCAATGGTTTCGGGGACAGCGCCGGTCCGCAGGCCGAGGTGGCGGCGCTGGGCACCCAGGTCGGCTTCCACGGTGCCGACATGAGCAAGCCCGCGGAGATCGAGGACATGATGGCCTATGCGGCCAAGACCTTCGGCCAGGTGGACATCCTCGTGAACAACGCGGGCATCCAGCACGTCGCCAAGGTGCAGGACTTCCCGGTCGAACGCTGGGACGCGGTGATCGCCATCAACTTGTCCAGTGCCTTCCATACCTCGCGCCTGGCCCTGCCGGCCATGCTCAAGGCCAACTGGGGACGCATCATCAACGTGGCTTCGGTGCATGGGCTGGTGGGGTCGGCGGAGAAGTCGGCGTATGTGGCGGCCAAGCACGGCATCGTGGGCCTGACCAAGGTGACGGCCCTGGAGACCGCCACCTCGGGCGTCACCTGCAACGCCATCTGCCCGGGTTGGGTGCTGACGCCGCTGGTGCAGAAGCAGGTGGACGCGAAGGCCGCCGCACTGAAGCTGTCGAATGCGGAAGCCACCAAGCTGCTGCTGGGCGAGAAGGAGCCCTCGATGCAATTCACCACGCCCGAGGAGCTGGGCGAACTGGCGGTGTTCTTCTGCTCGCCCGCCGCCGGCAACGTGCGCGGCGTGGCCTGGAACATGGACGGCGGCTGGGCCGCCCAGTAAGGCCTCAACGCATTTGGATGGCGCCAGACACCGTGATGCTCACGGTACTGGTGCCGGCGGCCACCGGAATGGCGGCGTCGCTCGCGGCCGCCTTGGCCTCCATGGCCATCATGCGCGGCATGGGTCGCTCGGGCATGTCGGTCGAACTCACCGATACATCGCGCAGCGTGTAGCCGCTGAAGCCGAAGCCCTTGGCGATTTCACTGGCGCGCGCGCGAAAACGCTCGATGGCCTGGGCCTGCACCTGGGACTCAAGCGCCTGGCGCGCCTCGCGCGAAAGGGAGAAGCCCATGCTGGAAACGGTGAGGGTCTGCACGCGACCGGCCACCGCGCTCACGTTGGCGATGTCTCGGCCCTCGATCACCACCTCGGCCTGGCCCTGCCAACCGCTGATGCGGCCATTGCTGCCATAACGCGGATAGAGGCGCAGATTGCCAGTGCGCACCTCCAGTTGCTGAGGCTTGGCCTGCGGCTGAGCGATCGCCAGTGCGGCATCCACAGCCACCTTGAGCTGATTCTGCACGGTGGCGGCATCGCTGCCCTCGCGGGTGGTGCTCAACACCACGGTGAGCCAGTCCTGCGGCACTTCCAGGTGGCCACTGGCGGAGAGGCTCACCACATTGGCGGGCACCTCAGGCGCCTGCGCCAACGCGACCGGCGAAGCGGCCACGGCGGCGATGAGGCTGAGAGCGGAAGCGGCGCGGCGAACCGCAGCCGCCGAACGGGCGGGCAGATAGGGCATGGGCATGTGTGCTGGGTTTTGTTCAGGGCTGGCGATGGGACTCGAAGGGCGGTTGCACCCTGAGCTGCTCGCGCAGGCGCTGGCGCTCCTCCACGGACAGCCGGAAAGGCTTGCCGCCGTCGTCCATGTCGTCAAAAGGTTGGCGCAGCGCGTCACGCAGCCGCATGGGCGCACGCGCCTCGCCGCCATCGATTGAGATGGGCACCACCGTCACCGTCGCAGCGTCGGCGCCGATCATGCCGGCGTCGCGCGGACGCTCCGGATTGGCGTACGCCAGACACGCGGTCAAGCAGGCAATGGTTCCCATCCAAACGGACTTCATGGTGTGGAGGAGTATGAACAGAAGTCCGATTGTGCGAGTGAGGCCCGGGTCAAGCGAATGGCATGTGGGGCAACATCTGTAACAGCCTGTCAAAAAACCAAAAAACGAGCGTTGACAAGCACTTGCCGCTGCCAAAATCGGCTTTGTTACATTTATCGGAAGTTGCTCCCATGCCACAGAACCACCCCCGCCCCAACAAGGTTCTCGTCGTCGATGACGACGTGCGCATCCGCGACCTGCTGCGCCGCTACCTGATGCAGGAAGGCTTCGAAGTGATGCTGGCCGAAGACGGCAAGGCCCTGAATCGGGTCTTGCAGCGCGACGCCGTGGACATCATCGTGCTTGATCTGATGATGCCCGGCGAGGACGGGCTGTCGATCTGCCGCCGCCTGCGCGCCAACGGCGACCGCACGCCCATCATCATGCTGACCGCCAAGAGCGAGGACGTGGACCGCATCGTGGGCCTGGAGGTCGGCGCCGACGACTACCTCGGCAAACCGTTCAATCCGCGGGAACTGCTGGCTCGCATCCACGCCGTGCTGCGCCGCCGTCCGCCAGCCGAGGTCCCCGGCGCGCCCTCGCAAGATGCCGAAGTGGTGAAGTTCGGCCCCTACGAATTCGACCTGAGCCTGCGCACGCTGCGCAAGGACGGCAACGACCTGCCGCTGACCACCGGCGAATTCGCCATGCTGAAAGCCCTGGTACGCCATCCGCGCCAACCGCTGTCGCGCGAGAAGCTGGCCCAGCTGGCGCGCGGACGCGAGTTCGAGCCCTTCGACCGCAGCCTGGATGTGCAGGTCTCGCGCCTGCGCAAGCTGATCGAGGACGACGCGTCCTCGCCGCGCTACCTGCAGACGGTATGGGGCGTGGGCTACGTGTTTGTGCCGGACGGCAACACCTGATGGACAGCGAATCACGCGTACCGTTCGAGACCGAACCCACCGCGCTGGAAACCGCCCCAGCCCCGCTGGAGGTGCGGCCCACGCGCGGCGTGAGCCTGTTCTGGCGCACGTTCTTCTTTCTCACCTTGCTGCTCACGGGCTGCATCATCGCGTGGCTGCAAACCTTCCGCGCGCTGGAATACGAGCCGCGCGCCCTGCAAAGCGCGCAGCAGCTCGCTTCGCTGGTGAACCTGAGCCGTGCGGCGCTGATCCACTCGGACTCCATCGCGCGCGTCTCACTCATCAAGACCCTGGCGTCCGAGGAAGGCCTTCGCATCGCACCGCGCGAGCCCAACGACACCTTCCAGCTCTACGACACCGACCTGCTCAGCCGCAACGTGGCCGGGCAGTTGAAGGCCCGCCTGGGGCCTGACACGGTGGTGGCGCGAGAGGTCAATCACCAGGCGGGGCTGTGGATCGGCTTCTCGATCGACGGCGACCCGTACTGGCTGTTGACCGACCCCTCCCGCATCGGCCCGGTGGCGGGCACCACTTGGCTGATCTGGCTGGGCACGGCCGCCCTGCTCTCGCTCGCTGGCGCCGCGCTCATCGCGCGCCTGATCAACCGGCCCTTGAAGAAGCTCTCCTTCGCCGCCAGCCGCGTGCGCGAGGGCGACTTCAACGCCAGCCAGCTCAACGAGACCGTGGCCACCAGCGAGATTCGCGAGGTCAACATCGGCTTCAACCGCATGGCGCAGCGCCTGTCCAAGATCGAGCAGGACCGGGCGCTCATGCTCGCCGGTATCTCACACGACCTGCGCACGCCGCTGGCGCGCCTGCGGCTGGAAACCGAAATGAGCGTGGCCGATCCGATGGCGCGCGAGCACATGTCGGCCGACATCGAGCAGGTCAACGCCATCATCGACAAGTTCCTCGACTACGCGCGGCCCGACCACATGAAGCCGGAGGAGGTCAATCTCAACGAGGTGATCGAGACCGCGCTGTTCGCGCTCGGCGACGACCCCAAGACGGTCATCAAGACCCGCATCGAGCCCGCGCTGTTCGTGCTGGGCGACCCGGTGGAGCTGCAACGCGTGTTTAGCAACCTGCTGGAAAACGCCTCGCGCTACGGCCGCGACCCCGACAGCGGGGTGGTGCAAATCGACATCGCCGCCAAGGCCAAGGACGACTCGGTGCTGGTCAAGCTGCGCGACCACGGCCGCGGCGTGCGGCCCGAAATGCTGGAGCAGTTGACTCAGCCGTTCTTCCGCGGCGACGCCGCGCGCTCCGACGCCACCGGCACGGGCCTGGGTCTGGCCATCGTGGAGCGCGCCATCACGCGCATGGGCGGGCGCTTCGCACTGGCCAACAGCAGCACGGGTGGCCTGGCGGCGCACATGAAGCTGCGCCGCTCGCCGGGCTGAGCGCTGCCGGGCACCTGCCGCTCAGACCTTGAGCAACAAGGCCACGGCGCGGGCCTCGATGGCCTCGCCCTGCCCCACCGGCCCCATCTTCTCGGCCGTCTTGGCCTTCACGTTCACCTGGTCCACCGCCAGGTCGAGCAAGGCGGCGATGCGCTCGACCATGGCCGGGATGTGCGGCGCCAGCTTGGGCGCCTGAGCCACCACCGTGCTGTCGACGTTGCCGATCTCGTAGCCTTCGGCGCGCACGCGCCGCGCGGCCTCGGCCAGCAGCGCGCCCGAGTCGGCACCGCGGAAGCGCTCGTCGGTGTCGGGAAAGTGGCGGCCGATATCGCCCAGCGCGGCGGCGCCGAGCAGCGCGTCGGTGATGGCGTGCAGCAGCGCGTCGGCGTCGGAATGCCCCAGCAGGCCATGCGTGTGCGGCACGGTGATGCCCCCCAACACCAGTGGGCGGCCGGTGACCAGGCGGTGGATATCCCAACCTTCGCCGATGCGGATGGCGTTCATGTGCGGCTCCTCAGGATGGCTTCGGCCAAGGCGAAGTCGTGCGGGTACGTGACCTTGATGTTGCTGGCGCGCCCTTCCACCAGGCGCGGGCGCCGCCCGGTGCGCTCGATGGCGCTGGCCTCGTCGGTGATGCCCTCGAAGCCGGTGGCCCGGGCCTCCGACAGCGCGTCCAGCAACTCGCCCAGGCGGAACATCTGCGGCGTCTGGGCCAGCCACTTGTGGCGGCGCTCGATGGTGCGGGCCACACGGCCGTCCACCTCGTCCTTCAGCGTGTCGGGCAAGGGCAGCGCCAGAAGGCCGCCCACCGGGTCGCCAGCGCAGGCCTCGATCAGCGCCGTCACCTCCTCGGGCGTGACCAGGCAGCGCGCGGCGTCGTGCACCAGCACCCAGTCGGTATCGGGCACGCCGGCTTCGCGCAGGGCCCGCAGGCCGTTGAACACGGTTTCGGCGCGCGTGGCCCCGCCGCGGCGCAGGGCCTGCACGCCGTCGATATCGGCGGGCCAGTGCGCATCGTCGGGCGCCAGCACCACCACGATCCGATCCAGCCGCGGCACGCCGCGCAACGCAGCCAGGGTGTGCTGCACCAGGGGCCGTCCCGCGACGGGCTGGTATTGCTTAGGCAGTGGCGCGCCCGCGCGCGAACCGGTGCCCGCGCAAGGCAGCAACGCATGGCAGCGGGGCAAGGACGGTGGGGCGGGAAAAGGGGAAGCGGCGCTCATGGGCGGCGCCATTCTAGAATTCACCCACACCCCCGGCCCGATCCGACCGGGGGTATTTGCATTGTTGGTACCGACCGCATGTCCCTCACCCTGCCCGCGCTGAGCCCCGGCAAGCGCCACACCCTACCCCACCCCGGCGGCTCGGCCGACGCGCTGTGGCTGGCCCGCCTGGCCGAGCGCGAACAGCGCGACGGCCGGCTCACCGCCATCGTCACGGCCGACGCGAACGACGCCCGGCGCCTGATCGACGAGCTCGCCTTCTTCGCGCCCGATCTGCGCACCACGCTGTTTCCCGATTGGGAAACCCTGCCCTACGACACCTTCTCGCCTCACCAGGATCTCATCAGCGAGCGCCTGGCCACGCTGTGGCGCATCTCCCAGCGCGCGCAGGACGGCGGCGCCGACGTGGTGCTGGTGCCGGCCACCACGGCGCTCTACCGGCTCGCGCCACCGTCCTTCCTGGCGGGCTACACCTTTCACTTCAAGGTCAAGCAGTCGCTGGACGAGGCGCGGCTCAAGGGCCAGCTCACGCTCGCGGGTTACCAGCACGTCACGCAGGTGGTGAGCCCCGGCGAGTACGCCGTGCGCGGCGGCCTCATCGACCTTTTCCCCATGGGCAGCCCGGTGCCCTACCGCGTGGACCTGTTCGACGACGAGATCGACAGCATCCGCACCTTCGACCCCGACAGCCAGCGCAGCCTGTACCCGGTGAACGAGGTGCGCCTGCTGCCCGGCCGCGAGTTCCCCATGGACGACGCGGCGCGCGCGCGCTTTCGCAGCCGCTGGCGCGAACTGCTCGAAGGCGACCCGACCAAGAGCCGCCTGTACAAGGACATGGGCAACGGCGTGGCCACCGCCGGCATCGAGTACTACCTGCCGCTGTTCTTCGAGGACACCGCCACGGTGTTCGACTACCTCGGCGAGGCCGCAACCCTGGTGCTGCATGGCGAACTGGAGCCCGCCTTCCAGCGCTTCTGGCAAGACACGCGCGAGCGCCACCGCCTGCTGCAGGGCGATCCCGACCGCCCCATCCTGCCGCCCGACGCCCTCTTCCTCAACGCCGAGCAGTTCTTCACCCGGGCCAAGGCACACGCCCAGGTGGTGATGCGCCCGGGCGCCAGCGACGTGAGCGACAGCGCTTTCGCCCAGGCACTGCCCGATCTGGCCGTGGTGCGCGGCGCCGACGAACCGCTGGCCAAGCTGCAGGCCCACCTGCGCGCCAGCCCGCAACGCGCGCTGATCCTGGCCGAAAGCGACGGCCGGCGCGAAAGCCTGCTCGACTTCCTGCGCGCCAGCGGCCTGAACCCGCCCGCCTTCGACAGCCTGGCCGAATTCCAGGCCAGCGAGGAAAAGGCGGGCATCGCCACCGCTGCCCTGGCCACCGGCTTCGCCTGGCTGGAAGCCGGCATCGACTTCGTCACCGAGACCGAGCTGTTCGCCGCCGGCCCCACCACCCGTCGGCGCCGCAAGCAGGAGCAGGTGAGCGACGTCGACGCGCTCATCAAGGACCTGTCCGAGCTCAACGTGGGCGATCCCGTGGTGCATGCGGCGCACGGCATCGGCCGCTACCGCGGGCTCATCAACCTGGACATGGGCGAGAAGAACGCCGACGGCACGCCCGCGCTGCAGGAGTTCCTGCACCTGGAATACGCCGACAAGGCCGTGCTCTACGTGCCCGTGAGCCAGCTCGGCCTCATCGGCCGCTACACCGGCGTGAGCGCCGATGAGGCGCCGCTGCACAAGCTGGGCAGCGGCCAGTGGGAGAAAGCCAAGCGCAAGGCCGCCGAACAGGTGCGCGACGCCGCCGCCGAGCTGCTCAACATCTACGCGCGCCGCGCCGCGCGCCAGGGCCACGCCTTCCGGTATTCACCGCAGGACTACGAGGCCTTCGCCAACGACTTCGGTTTCGAGGAAACCGCCGACCAGCGCGCCGCCATCCACGCCGTGGTGCAGGACATGATCAGCCCGCGGCCCATGGACCGCCTGGTCTGCGGCGACGTGGGCTTCGGCAAGACCGAGGTGGCGCTGCGAGCGGCCTTCGTGGCCGTGACCGGCGGCAAGCAGGTGGCCTTCCTCGCGCCCACCACGCTGCTGGCAGAACAGCACTACCAGACCCTGGTGGACCGCTTCAGCAAGTGGCCAGTGAAGATCGCCGAGATGAGCCGCTTCCGGTCACAGAAGGAAATCACGGCGGCCATGAAGGGCATCGCCGACGGCTCGGTGGACATCGTCGTTGGCACGCACAAGCTGCTGAGCGAGAAAGCCCAGTTCAAGAACCTGGGCCTGCTCATCATCGACGAGGAGCACCGCTTCGGCGTGCGCCACAAAGAGGCCATGAAGCAGCTGCGGGCCGAAGTCGACGTGCTGACGCTCACCGCCACCCCCATTCCACGCACCCTGGGCATGGCGCTCGAGGGCCTGCGCGACCTCAGTGTGATCGCCACCGCCCCGCAGCGCCGCCTGGCCATCAAGACCTTCGTTCGCAACGAAGGCAACGGCGTCATCCGCGAGGCCGTGCTGCGCGAGCTCAAGCGCGGCGGCCAGGTCTACTTCCTGCACAACGAGGTCGAAACCATCGAGAACCGCAAGGCCAAACTGGAAGAGATCCTGCCCGAGGCGCGCATCGCCGTCGCGCACGGCCAGATGCCCGAGCGCGAGCTGGAGCGCGTGATGCGCGACTTCGTCGCGCAGCGCTACAACCTCTTGCTGTGCTCCACCATCATCGAGACCGGCATCGACGTGCCCACAGCCAACACCATCGTCATGAGCCGCGCCGACAAGTTCGGCCTGGCGCAGCTGCACCAGCTGCGCGGCCGCGTGGGCCGCAGCCACCACCAGGCCTACGCCTACCTGCTGGTGCCCGAGATCGAGGGCCTCACCAAGCAGGCCGCGCAGCGGCTGGACGCCATCCAGCAGATGGAGGAGCTGGGCAGCGGTTTCTACCTGGCCATGCACGACCTGGAGATCCGTGGCGCTGGCGAGGTGCTCGGCGAGAACCAGAGCGGCAACATGCTGGAGGTGGGCTTCCAGCTCTACAACGAGATGCTCTCGGAGGCCGTGAAGGCGCTCAAGGCCGGCCGCGAACCCGACCTGCTGGCGCCCTTATCCGTCACCACCGACATCAACCTGCACGCCCCTGCCCTGCTGCCCAACGACTATTGCGGCGACGTGCACCTGCGCCTGAGCTTCTACAAGAAGCTGGCCACCGCCCGCAGCGCCGAGCAGGTCGATGCCCTGCTAGAGGAAATCGTCGACCGCTTCGGCAAGCCGCCGGCGCAGACGCAGACCCTCATCGACGTGCACCGCCTGCGCGTGCTGAGCGCGCCCTACGGCGTGGCCAAGGTCGACGCGGCGCCGGGCGTGGTCAACATCACCTTCAAACCCAACCCGCCGATCGAGCCGATGCGCATCGTCGAGCTCATCCAGAAGCACAAGCACATCAAACTTGCGGGCAACGAGAAGCTGCGCATCGAGCGCGCGCTGCCCGAGGTGAAAGACCGCGTGCAACTCGTGCGCGACGTGCTGCGCGCCCTGGGCCAACCCCAAAAGACCACCACCGAAACCGCATGACTGCCCCTGCCACTGCCATCTCCCCCGGTCTCACCGTGCGCGGCTTCACGCCGCCGCTCAAGCTCCGCGACTTCAAGCTCATCGCCTTCGACATGGATTCCACGCTCATCAGCATCGAGTGCGTGGACGAGATCGCCGACGTGGTCGGCAAGAAGGCGGAGGTCGCCGCCATCACCGAGGCCGCGATGCGTGGCGAGATCGCCGACTACAAGGACAGCCTGCGCCGCCGCGTGGCCCTGCTCAAGGGCGTGACCGTGGCCGACATGGAGCAGGTGCTGGTCGAGCGCCTGCGCATCAACCCCGGCGCGGCCGAACTCGTGCGCGCCAGCCAGGCCGCCGGGCTCAAGGTGCTGCTGGTCTCCGGCGGCTTCACCTACTTCGCCTACCGTGTGCGCGACACGCTGGGCATCGACTTCGTGCGCGCCAACGTGCTGGAAATCGCCAGCGGCGCGAACTGCGGCGAACTCACGGGCCGCATGGTCGACCAGACCTGGGGCGACATATGCGACGGCGCCGAGAAGCGGCGCACCCTGCTCGAGGTCGCCTCGCTGCTGGGCATCGAGCCCTCGGAATGCATTGCCATGGGCGACGGCGCCAACGACCTGCCCATGATGGGCGTGGCCGGCCTGTCCGTGGCCTACCACGCCAAGCCCGCCGTGCGCGAACAGGCCATGGTGTCCATCGACAGTGGCGGACTGGACCGCCTGCTGGAGGTGCTGCGCTGAAGCGCGGGCACCCGAGGCAAAAGAAAAAGCCCGTCATCTCGCGATGACGGGCTTTTGCATAAATGGTCGGCGTGGCGGGATTCGAACTCGCGACCCCTTGCACCCCATGCAAGTGCGCTACCAGGCTGCGCTACACGCCGACAAGCCTCGCATTATAGCCGGCAAAAAAGCGCGCTCTCAGGCCGATAGCCGAAGCAACTCACGAATCTCGAGCAGTTCGCGGCGCATGTCGCTCAGCAGCGTGGGTTCGGCCGATGCCGCCGGTGCGGCGGGCGACACCACCGCCGACACCACGGTGGTGTCGTCGTCGTGGATGACGGCGTCCAGGTCGATCACGTCGATCGGATCGTCATCGTCCTGGCGGCGCTTCTCGCGCTCGGCCTGGGCCAGCTCCTGCAGCTTGTTGCGCGCGCCGCTGATGGTGAAGCCCTGGTCGTACAGCAGCTCGCGGATGCGGCGGATCATCAGCACCTCATGGTGCTGGTAGTAGCGCCGGTTGCCCCGGCGCTTCATGGGGCGAAGCTGCGTGAACTCCTGCTCCCAGTAGCGCAGCACATGCGGCTTGACGCCACACAGCTCGCCCACCTCACCAATAGTGAAGTAGCGCTTCGCTGGAATGGGGGGCAGCGATTTTTCCATGTAAATCAAGGCGGTAGAAACCGAAGCTTGAATTTACTCTAAGTAAGGAAACCCCGGGGACTACCCCGGGGCTTTTCGTGCGAAATGTTGTAAGCGACCCCTATCGGGCCGCGCGACAGCGCCGTTCAGCCGCCGATGACCGCCGCCTGCACCTGCTCCTTGAGCTTGGGGCTGGCGTGGAAAGTGACAACCCGCCGGGCCTGGATGGCCACCGGTTCGCCGGTGCGGGGGTTGCGGCCCGGGCGGGCCGCCTTGGTGCGGATCTGGAAGTTGCCGAAGCCCGAGATCTTCACGTCCGTGCCATTGACCAGGCTCTCGGTGATGAGATCGAAGAAGGCGTCGATCATGTCCTTGGATTCCCGCTTGTTCAGGCCGATCTGGTCGAACAGCAGCTCGGCGAGCTGCGCCTTGGTGAGGGCGGGGGTTTCCAGGCTTTCGACGGCCAGTTCCATCGGGTACTCCTTCTTGTCGGTGTCGGGGCTCAAGCGCGCAGACGGGCTTTCACGCGCTGCTGCAGGGACGCGAGCGTCTGCTGCACGGCGGCTTCGATTTGTTCGTCGGCCAGTGTAGCGTCCTCACGGTTCATGACGAGGCGCACGGCCAGGCTCTTCTCATGCTCGGCCAGGCCGGGCACCGTGGCGCCCTTCTTCGGTCGGTAGACGTCGAACAGCACGGCGTCCTGCAGCCAGGGATTGCTGGCGGCGCGGATGGCGGCCATCACGGCGTCGTGCGACACGGTTTCGTCGACCACCAGCGCCAGGTCGCGCTGCACCGGCTGGTGGCGGCTGACCGCGCGGAAGGTCGGCACCGGCCAGGCCAGCACGGCGTCGAGTTCCAGTTCGAACAGCACCGGCGCCTGGGGCAATTCGTATGCCTGGCGCCAGCGCGGATGCAATTCGCCCACGTGGCCAATGCAGCGGCCATCCAACCACACGGCCGCGCAGCGGCCCGGGTGCATCGCTGGGTGCTCGGCGGCGCGGAACTCGGCGCGGCGCGGCGCCAGCAAGGCCTCCACATCGCCCTTGGCGTCGAAGAAATCGGCTCCACGATCGCTCTCGCCCCACTGCAAGGCGTTCAGCGGCCCACCCGCCAGGCCGGCCACGCGCATGGGCTGGTCGAAGCCGGCCACGGTGGTGTCGCTGTCGGCCACGCCCGCGTCCTTGCGGAACACGCGACCGATCTCGAACAGGCGCACGCGCTCGGCGCGGCGGTCGAGGTTGAACTTGCACACCGCCACCAGGCTGCCGATCAGCGAGGAGCGCATCACGCTCATCTGGCTGGCGATCGGGTTGAGCAACTGGATGGGGTCGGCGTTGCCCGCGAGCTCGCGCTCCCAGCGCTCTTCCACGAAGCTGAAGTTGATCGTCTCCTGGTAACCCAGTTGCGCGAGCTGGCGGCGTACGGCGAAAGCGCCGCGGCGCGCCTCGGGACGCAGCTTGGCGGTGATCGGCGCCAGCGGAGGCGTGGTGGGCAGCTGCTCGTAGCCCACGAGGCGCACCACTTCTTCGATCAGGTCCTCCTCGATCTGCAGATCGAAGCGGTACGGTGGCGGCGTCACGGTGACCGTGCCCTCGCCCTCGTGCAAGGCCAGACCCAGGCGGCGCAGCGCACCCACGCACTGCGCCTGCGTGAGCGGCATGCCGATGACCTTGGCCGCGCGCGCCACGCGCAGGGTGACGGGCTTGGCCTCGGGCAGGCGCGCCACCCGATCGTCCATGGGACCGGCCTGGCCGCCGCAAATCTCCAGCACAAGCTGCGTGATGCGCTCGATGTGTTCGACCGTGGTGGACGGATCGACGCCCCGCTCGAAGCGGTGGCCGGCGTCCGTGCTGAAGTTGTAGCGGCGCGAACGGCCGGCCACCGCCTTGGGCCACCAGAAGGCGGCCTCGATGTAGATGTTCTCGGTGTCGTCGGACACTGCGGTGGCGTCGCCGCCCATGATGCCCGCCAACGACTCGACCGCCTGGTCGTCGGCGATCACGCCCACGCCGGCGTCCACGGCGATGGTGTTGCCGTTGAGCAGCTTGAGCGTTTCACCCTCGCGACCCCAGCGCACCTGCAGCCCGCCATGGATCTTGTCGAGATCGAAGATGTGCGAGGGGCGGCCGAGCTCGAACATCACGTAGTTGGAGATGTCCACCAGCGCGGTGACGCTGCGCTGTCCGCAGCGCGCCAGGCGATCGACCATCCAGGCCGGCGTCTGCGCCTGGGTGTTCACGCCACGCACCACGCGGCCGCTGAAGCGGCCGCACAGGTCGGGCGCCTCGATGCGCACCGGCAGCCGGTCGTCCAGCGACACCGGCGCGGCCGAGAAGCTGGGCGCCTGCAGCGGCGCGCCGGTGATGGCCGCCACTTCGCGCGCGATGCCGTACACGCTCAGGCAGTGCGCCAGGTTGGGCGTGAGCTTCAGGGTGAACAGCATGTCGTCCAGCGCCAGCTGCTCGCGGATGTCACGCCCCACCACAGCATCGGCGGCGAGTTCGAGCAGGCCTTCGTGGCTATCGGACAGCTGCAGCTCGCGCGCCGAGCACAGCATGCCTTGGCTTTCCACGCCGCGCAGCTTGCCGAGCTTGATGGCGAAGGGCTTGCCGTCCTCGCCGGGGGGCAGCTCGGCGCCCACCAGCGCGCAGGGCACCTTGATGCCCACGCGCGCGTTCGGCGCGCCGCAAACGATGTTGAGCGGCGCGCCCTGCCCCACGTCCACCTCGCACACCCGCAGGCGATCGGCGTTGGGGTGTTGCACGGCGGACTTGATCTCGCCCACCACGACCCGGGTGAACGGCGGCGCCACCGGGCGCAGCTCTTCGACCTCGAGTCCAGCCATGGTGAGGGTGTCGGCAAGTTGCTGGCTCGTCAGCGGCGGGTTGCAGAAGCTGCGCAGCCAGGATTCGGGGAATTGCATGGTGGTCGCTTATCGGAACTGGCTGAGGAAACGCACGTCGCCGTCGAAGAACAGGCGCAGGTCATTGACGCCGTAGCGCAGCATGGTCAGGCGGTCGGGTCCCATGCCGAAGGCAAAGCCGATGTAGCGCTCGGGGTCGAGGCCCATGTTGCGCACGACGTTCGGGTGCACCTGGCCGGAGCCCGCCACCTCGAGCCAGCGCCCGGCCAGCGGGCCGCTCTGGAACTGGATGTCGATCTCCGCGCTCGGCTCGGTGAACGGAAAGAAGCTGGGGCGAAAGCGCAGCACCAGGTCGCCGCTCTCGAAAAAGGTACGGCAGAAGTCGGTGAAGACAACCTTGAGGTCCTTGAAGCTCACGTTCTCACCGATCCACAGGCCCTCGCACTGGTGGAACATGGGCGAGTGGGTGGCGTCGCTGTCCACGCGGTAGGTGCGGCCCGGCGCGATGACGCGGATCTCGGGCATGCCCTGGCCGGCGTCCAGGGCCGCGCGGTGGCGCTTGACGTGCTGCACCGCGTGGCGGATCTGCATGGGGCTGGTGTGCGTGCGCAGCAGATTGGGCGCCTTCGCCGAGCCGCCTTCCACGTAGAACGTGTCGTGCATGGAGCGCGCTGGGTGGTCTTCCGGCGTGTTGAGGGCCGTGAAGTTGAACCAGTCGGATTCGATCTCGGGCCCCTCGGCCACCTCGAAACCCATGGACCCGAAGATGGCCTCGATGCGCTCCAGCGTGAGGCTCACCGGGTGCAGCCCTCCCGCGCCACGCTGGCGGCCCGGCAGGCTCACGTCCAGCGCCTCGGCCTTGAGCTGAGCGTCCAGCTCCGCATCGGCCAGGGCCTGGCGCCGCTGGCTCAGCGCGCTCTCAATGGCTTGCTTGGCCAGGTTGATCGCAGCACCGCGCGTCTTCTTCTCGTCCACCGACAGGGCGGCCATGCCCTTCATCAACTCGGTGATGCGGCCCGACTTGCCCAGGTAGCGCGCCTTGGCGTTCTCCAGGTCGGCCGGCGTGGCGGCCTGCGCGAACTCGGCGCGTGCTGCCTCGGCCAGGTTGTCCAACTCGTTCATTCGATGCGTGTCCGATGCAATGAAAAAAGGGTTGAAGCCGGCGGGTCACCCCTCAAGCCTCAACCCCTTAGAACGGCAGCGGGCGCCTGCGCGCCCGGCCGGGAATCAAGCGGTGGCCAGCTTGGCTTTGACCTGCTCCACGATGCTGCCAAAAGCCGCCGGATCGTTGACGGCCAGGTCGGCGAGGACCTTGCGGTCGATCTCGATCTGGGCCTTCTTCAGACCGTTGGCGAACTGGCTGTACGTCAGGCCGCAAGCGCGAGCACCGGCGTTGATACGCGCGATCCACAGCTGGCGGAACACACGCTTCTTGGTGCGGCGATCGCGGTAGGCGTATTGGCCCGCCTTCATCACCGCCTGTTTGGCGATGCGGAAGACGTTGCCGCGGCGGCCGCGGAAACCTTTGGCCAGAGCCAGGACTTTTTTATGGCGGGCGCGAGCCGTGACACCACGTTTGACGCGAGGCATAGTGCTTCTCCTTGTTCGTCTTGATTACAGGCCAGCGAACGGCAGCATCTGCGCCATGTGACCCATGTTGGTCTCATGGACGTTGACGGCCCCGCGCAGGTGGCGCTTGTTCTTGGTGGACTTCTTGGTCAGGATGTGACGCTTGAAGGCTTGACCGCGCTTGACGGTACCACCGGGACGAACACGAAAACGCTTCTTCGCGCTGCTCTTGGTCTTCATTTTGGGCATGGAAATGCTCCTTTTGATTTGTGCTCGCGAGGCGCCGCGGCAACCAGCCACGGTCTTGATGGGCCCCGAGCCACTTTTGGTAAGGCCCTTTCGGGCCTTCCTTTCGGCACCGGCCTTGCGGCTGGTGCCTCAAGCCGGCAGGGGACCAACCCTGCCCGCTCAATCCTTCAGAAAACCCCGGCGGCTCAGGCCGCCGTGGGGCTGGCCGCCGGCGCTGCCGCTTCGGCTGCGGGCTTCGCCGCCACCTTCTTGCGGCTCGGCGCGATCATCATGATCATCTGGCGCCCTTCCAGCTTCGGGAACTGCTCCACGATGATCAGGTCGCCCAACTCGTCGCGGATGCGGTTCAGCAGCGCCAGACCGAGTTCCTGGTGCGTGATCTCGCGGCCACGGAAGCGCAGCGTGATCTTGCACTTGTCGCCGTCGTCCAGGAACCGGCGGATGTTGCGCATCTTGATGTTGTAGTCGCCGTCGTCGGTACCCGGGCGGAACTTGACTTCCTTGATTTCGATGACCGTCTGCTTGGCTTTCGCTTCGGCCGCCTTCTTCTGTTCCTGGTACTTGAACTTGCCGTAATCCATCAGGCGGCACACCGGCGGATTCGCGGTGGCGGCGATCTCCACGAGATCGACGTCGAGCTCGCCAGCCATCCGAAGGGCTTCCTGCAAGCTCACGATGCCCAGGGGCTCGTTGTTCGGGCCGTTGAGGCGAACCTCGGGGGCCATGATTTCCCGGTTCAGGCGGTGCGCGCGTTCTTCACGCTGGCGGCGGTCGCGAAAGTTGGTAGCGATGGTGCGTTTCCTTCAAGTGGGCCGATGAATCAAAAACGGCCTGTCGGCCGCGGGGCTGCTCGCACCATGGGCGCCCGGTGATGCGGCGGCTTCACCGGGCCATGCCCGAGGGCGTTCAAGCCTTGGATGAAACCGATGTCGCGACGAGCTGGGAGAAGGCCTCCAGCGACATCACGCCCAGGTCTTTGTTGCCCCGGGCCCGCACCGCCACGGCGCCAGCGGCCTTTTCCTTGTCGCCCACAACGGCAATGAAAGGCAGCTTTTGCAACGCGTGCTCCCGTATTTTATACGTTATTTTCTCGTTGCGCAGGTCCGTTTCGACTCTAAGCCCTTGATTCTGCAGTGATTTCGCGATTTCGCGACAGTAATCGGCCTGCGCGTCGGTGATGTTGAGCACCGCCACCTGCACCGGCGCCAGCCAGGTGGGCAGCGCGCCGGCGTGCTGTTCGATCAGGATGCCGATGAAACGCTCCAGGCTGCCGACGATGGCGCGGTGCAGCATGATGGGGCGCTGCCGGGAGCCATCCTCGGCCACGTATTCGGCGTCCAGGCGCTCGGGCATGTTCGGGTCGACCTGCATCGTGCCGCACTGCCACTGCCGTCCCAGGGCGTCCTTCAGCGTGTACTCGATCTTCGGGCCATAGAAGGCGCCCTCGCCCGGCAGGTACTCGAATTCGCAGCCCGAGGCGCGCAGGCCCTGGGCCAGGGCGGCCTCGGCCTTGTCCCAGCTCTCCTCGCTGCCGATGCGCTTCTCGGGGCGCGTCGACAGCTTGTAGAGGATCTCGGTGAAACCAAAGTCCTTGTAGACCTTCTGCAGCAGCGTCGTGAAGGCGGCGACCTCGGCCTGGATCATGTCTTCGGTACAGAAGATGTGGCCGTCGTCCTGCGTGAACGCGCGCACGCGCATGATGCCGTGCAACCCCCCCGTGGGCTCGTTGCGGTGGCAGTTGCCGAATTCACCGAAGCGCAGCGGCAGGTCGCGGTAGCTCTTGATGCCCTGCTTGTAGATGAGGATGTGGCCGGGGCAGTTCATCGGCTTGAGCGCGTAGTCGCGCTTTTCCGACTCCGTGGTGAACATGTTCTCGCGGTACTTGTCCCAGTGGCCGGTCTTTTCCCACAGCGCCTTGTCCAGGATCTGCGGGCCCTTGACCTCCAGGTAGCCGTTGTCGCGGTAGACGCGGCGCATGTACTGCTCCACCTCCTGCCAGACGACCCAGCCCTTGGGATGCCAAAACACCGTGCCGGGGCTGTGCTCGTCCAGGTGGAACAGGTCCAGCTCGCGGCCCAGCTTGCGGTGATCGCGCTTCTCGGCCTCCTCCAGCATCGTCAGGTATTGCTGCAGCTCTTCCTTGGTGGACCAGGCCGTGCCGTAGATGCGCTGCAGCATCTCGTTGCGGTGGTCCCCGCGCCAGTAGGCACCGGCCACCTTCATGAGCTTGAAGTGCTTGAGCTTGCCCGTGCTGGGGACGTGCGGGCCGCGGCAGAGGTCTTCGAAACCACCTTCGCGGTAGAGGCTCACGTCCTCGTTGGCCGGGATGCTGGCAATGATCTCGGCCTTGTAGTGCTCGCCCATGGCCTTGAAGTGGGCCACGGCCTCATCGCGCGGCAATACGCGGCGCTCGACCTTCTCGTCCTTGCTGGCGAGTTCGGCCATGCGCTTCTCGATGGCGGCCAGGTCGTCGGGCGTGAAGGGACGCTTGTACGAGAAGTCGTAGTAGAAGCCGTTCTCGATGACCGGGCCGATGGTGACCTGCGCCTCGGGGTACAGCTCTTTCACGGCGTAGGCCAGCAGGTGGGCGGTGGAGTGGCGGATCATCTCCAGGCCGTCGGCGTCTTTGGCCGTGACGATCGCGAGCGAGGCGTCGCGATCGATGGTGTAGCTGGTGTCCACCAGCCGGCCGTCCACCTTGCCGCCCAGCGCGGCCTTGGCCAGGCCGCTGCCGATGGAGGCGGCGACGTCGGCCACCGTCACCGGCGCGGGAAAGCTGCGTTGCGAACCGTCGGGGAGCGTGATCTGGGGCATGGTGGGTATCCGGAAAACAAAAAAGCGCGGCTGGGGCCGCGCTTTCATGGGGGAAGAGGAAAAGGAATCGGGCAGGCGCGAACTGCTGGCCTCAAAGGGCCGCGAAGAAAAACGCCTGAGTTCGCGGTGTCATAACCGACGTGCCTTTCTCGCTCTTGCTGGTGGACCGAAACCACGATTGTCCCACAAAGGCACCTGCCCGTCCCCGGCCGCCGGCGGACAAGGCACGGCGTTTGCCGGCCAGACGTCCCATGAATCCCATCACCCTTCTTCGGGTCCAGGGCACCGACGTGGCGGTCCGCCTGAGCGGCGACCGGGGCCGACCGGCCCTGCTGCTGATCCACGGCTTCCCGAGCTCGTCCGAATCGTTCCGGCACGTGATCGCCCCGCTCGCGCGCGACTGCTTCGTGATCGCCCCCGATCTCCCCGGCTTCGGCCGCTCCCCGCCCATCGAGCCCGCCTCCTTCTCGCGCCTGGCGGACATCGTCGACGAACTTTTGGCTCGGCTCGGCGTCGCCTCCTTCCACCTCTACCTGCACGACCACGGCGCGGCGGTCGGACTTCACCTCGCCACGCGCGCACCGGACCGCATCCGTGGACTCATCGTCCAGAACGCCAACGCCCATGAGAGCGGCCTGGGGCCGCAGTGGTCGGCCACCCGGGCCTATTGGAGGGACCCCTCACCCGAACGGGAAGCCGAGGCGACCGCCCACCTGAGCTTCAAGGGAACGCGCGACCAATACGTGGCGGGCATACCGGACGATCTGGCGGCGCGCATTGACCCGCAACGGTGGGAACGGGACTGGCGAACCATGAACCTGCCCGGCCGGCTGGCGACGCAGCGCCAGCTGGTGCTGGACTACCGCCACCACGTCGCGCGCTTCGCAGACATCGCCGACTGGCTCGCCCGCTGGCAACCGCCGGCGCTGATGCTGTGGGGCCGACACGACGCCTTCTTCGATCTCCAGGAAACCCTCTCGTGGATGAAGGACCTGCCGCGCATGGCGGCGCACATCCTCGATGGCCCTCATTTCCTTCTGGAAACGCACGCGGCCGAATGCGCGGCGCTCATGGGCGCCTTCATCGCACGCGTGGAGACACGGCCGCGGCCGAGCCCCTGACACCAAAGGATCGACCCATGCAGACAGCAAAATCGCCCGCCCCCGACGCACGGCATGCCCCCCAGGAAGTCCACGGACGACCGTACCTGAGGTTCTGGATCAACATGGCCTTGGGACTGGTCGTCATGTACCTCGTCATGTTCTCCATGATCGACACCGGCGCGGACTACCGCAACAACATCAACATGCTCTACATGGCGGTCACGATGTGGGCGCCCATGGGCATTTTCATGCTGGCAACCATGCCCGCCATGTTGTCGAACCGGCCGCTCAACATCGCCCTGCACCTGGTCTTCGCCTTGCTCACAGCCGGCGCCTTCTTCGCCACGCGCTGGCAGGTCGCTGTCGGCGACCACCAGTTCATCGCGTCCATGGTGCCGCACCACTCCGGCGCCATCCTCATGTGCCGGGAAGCGAGGCTGGCGGATCCGGAGTTGCTGGCCCTGTGCGAGTCGATCGCCAAAGCTCAGCGGTCCGAGATCGAACAGATGAACCGCATCGCCGAGCGCCTGCAACATTGAGCGGCCGGCGGATCGAACCGCCACGCGAGCGACCACCCCAAAAAAAAGCCGCCCCGAAGGGCGGCCCTGTCTCCTCGTGTCCGGATGGATTCAGCTCAGTGGAACTGCTCTTCCTCGGTCGAGCCCGTCAGCGCCTTCACGCTCGACGACCCACCCTGGATCACCGTCGTCACGTCGTCGAAGTAGCCCGCGCCCACCTCCTGCTGGTGCGACACGAAGGTGTAGCCCTGCTCGCGCGCCTTGAATTCGGGCTCCTGCACCATCTCGGTGTAGTGCTTCATGCCCTCGCCGCGGGCGTAGGCGTGGGCGAACTGGAAGGTGTTGAACCAGTTGATGTGGATGCCGGCCAGGGTGATGAACTGGTACTTGTAGCCCAGCGCCGAGAGCTCGTCCTGGAAGCGGGCGATGGTCTTGTCGTCCAGGTTCTTCTTCCAGTTGAACGAGGGCGAGCAGTTGTAGCTCAGCAGCTTGCCCGGGCTCTTGGCGTGCACGGCCTGCGCGAACTCGCGGGCAAAGCCCAGGTCGGGCGTGCCGGTCTCGCACCACACCAGGTCGGCGTAGGGCGCGTAAGCCACGCCGCGGCTGATGGCCTGCTCCAGGCCATTCTTCACGCGGTAGAAGCCTTCCTGGGTGCGCTCGCCGGTGAGGAAGGGCTTGTCGTTGGCGTCGTGGTCGCTGGTGATGAGGTTGGCCGCCTCGGCGTCTGTGCGGGCCAGCACGATGGTGGACACGCCCATCACGTCGGCCGCGAAGCGCGCGGCGATCAGCTTTTCGATGGCTTCCTGCGTGGGCACCAGCACCTTGCCGCCCATGTGGCCGCACTTCTTCACGGCGGCCAGTTGGTCCTCGAAGTGCACGCCTGCGGCGCCGGCCGCGATCATGTTCTTCATCAGCTCGAAGGCGTTGAGCACGCCGCCGAAGCCGGCTTCCGCGTCGGCCACGATGGGCAGGAAGTAGTCGATGAATTCTTTGCTGCCCGGCTCGATGCCGCGGCCCCACTGGATCTCATCGGCGCGCTTGAAGGTGTTGTTGATGCGGCGGACCATGGTGGGCACCGAGTCGTAGGCGTAGAGCGACTGGTCCGGGTACATGGTTTCGCTGGTGTTGCCGTCGGCCGCCACCTGCCAGCCCGACAGGTAGACCGCCTCCAGTCCGGCCTTGGCCTGCTGCATGGCCTGGCCGGCGGAGATCGCGCCGAAGGCGTTCACGTAGCCCTTCTTGGCGCCACCGTTGATTTTTTCCCAGAGCTTTTCCGCGCCGCGCTTGGCCAGGGTGTGCTCAATGTGCATGCTGCCGCGCAGGCGCACCACGTCGGTGGCGCTGTAGCCGCGCTTGACGCCTTTCCAGCGCGGGTTCGTGGCCCAGTCTTTCTCCAGGGCTTCGATCTGTTGCGAGCGGCTGAGCTGTTCGGTGAGGGACTGGGGCATGGGGACACTCCTTGGGGGTTGATGGGTACCGGGGCGGCGTTCGCGGCAAAGGCGGTGCCGTTGGACATGACTCTAAGTCTTGTAGAAGACCTAAACCGCCTCTTATGTCTTATACAAGACAAAAATTTTCTCCTTTTGAATCAATGGAGTTTTTGATAAATTTTTCAATACGGAATTTCATCTCCCATATCGAGAAATTTTTCCGCGACGCAGCATTCGACATTTTCTCGATGTGAAAAACAAATTCCTCATCCCGAAACCCACGCCGGAGGCTGAGGCATGATGCGGGCCACCCGTCCCAACCCGACCCTCGCCCACCCGCCGCCAGCCGCGCCGTTCCCGTGACCTCCCTTCACCGTGCCACGGCCTACGCTTGCCTGGCCCTGAGCATGGCGCTCGTGGGCAGCTATGTGGCGCTGTCCAAGCCCCTGGTACTGGTGTTTCCGGTGTTCCTGCTGGCCTGGCTGCGCTTCGGCATCGGCGCCCTGGCCATGTGGCGCTGGCTGCGCAAGCCCGCCGACGAGCCGCCCCTGAGCCCGCGCACGCGCGCCCTGCTCTTTCTCGAGTCCTTCCTGGGCAATTTCCTGTTCTCCATCTGCATGCTCTACGGTGTGAGCCTGACCACCGCGGTGGCTGCGGGCGTGGTGATGTCCTCCATCCCCGCCGTGGTGGCGGTGCTCAGCGCCATCTTCCTGCGCGAGCGCATCGGCGCGCGCAGCGCGGCGGGCATCGCCTGCGCGGCCTTGGGCATCGGCCTGTTCTCGCTCGACAAGGGGGCCGGCCCGGCCGCGGGCGGTGGCCAGGCCCTGCTGGGCAACCTGCTCGTGTTCGCAGCGGTGGTGTGCGAGGCGTCTTACGTCGTCATCGGCAAGCGCCTCACCGAGGGCCTGGGCCCCAAGCGCATCTCGGCCATCATCAACCTGTGGGGCCTGGCGCTGGTCACGCCTCTGGGCGTGTGGGCCGCACTGCGCTTCGACTTCGGCGCCGTGGCCCTGCCCACCTGGGGCCTGCTGGTGTTCTATGCGCTGGCGGCCAGCGTGTGGACGGTGTGGCTGTGGATGACCGGGCTCAAGACCGTGCCCGCCTCGCAGGCCGGCGTGTTCACCGTGATGCTGCCGATCAGCGCGGCGCTCATTGGCGTGGTCTTCATGGGTGAGCGCCTCAGCGCCCTGCAACTGCTGGCTTTCGGTATCGCTGTGTTGGGCCTGGTGCTGGCCACGCTCCCTGGTCGTGCCACGACCTGACGCTCAACGACCGCTGCCCGTGGCTGGCGCGCTCACAGGCACCAAAGCCCCGTGGGTTGGGTGATGCCCATCCACAGAGCCCAGCCCGAGGCCAGCAGCAGCGCCAGCCCCGCCAGACGGATGCCCCAGGCGCCCGAGCGCGCCTCGCGCAGGCGCAGCAGCAGCCAGGGCCCCGCGAACAGCGACACCGACGAGCCGATGGCGAACAGCGCCATCACCGCCGCGCCCTGAACCGCGTCCGCCGAGAGCGAGGCCACCAGCAGCGCCGAATACAGCAGGCCGCAGGGCATGAGCGCCCAGCCGAAGCCCAGCACCCAGGGCGCGCGCGGGCCCAGTCGCGCGATGGCGGGTTTCGCGCGGCGCCAGATGCCCTGGCCCACGCCGTCGATCCACGCCGGCTGGCGCGCCCGCCAGAGCAGCCAGGCGCCCAGCAGCAGGGCCGCGACGTGGAACATGGTCCACAGCGGCCGGATCACCTGCGTATGCGCCCCCAGCCAGGCCAGCCCCTGCACCGAGCCCGCCGCCAGCGCCCCCACGCTGGCGTAGCCAGCGACGCGGCTGAGCTGGAACGCCAGCAGCGCGCGCGTGCCGCGCTCGCCGGCCGCCCGGCCGATGCCCGCGCAGGCCGCGCCGCACATGGCAATGCAGTGCGGCCCCCCCACCAGGCCCATGAGCAGCGCCGTGATCAACAGGGAACCGGACATCGGCGCGCTCAGAGAATCCTTGAAAACCGCGCGCGGTCCTGGTCGGCCTGCAGGTGGCGGTCGAACACCATGGCGATCGCGCGCACCAGGTACCAGCCGGTTTCGGTCACTTGCACGCCCTGCTCGTCCAGGGTGACCAAGCCCTCGTCCACGAAGGGCTCGAGCGCGCGCAGCTCATTGGCGAAGTAACGGCGGCTGTCGATCAGGTGGCCCAGGTCGATGGCCTCGAACTGCAGTTCGCCCTGGCACATCAGGGACATGATCACCGCACGGCGCAGCACATCGTCGCGCGTGAGCGCCAGGCCGCGCACGATGGGCAGGCGGCCCTGGTCGAGCAGGTCCACGTACTCGTCCAGGGTCTTGGCGTTCTGGCTGTAGGTGGCGCCTACCCGGCCGATGGCCGACACACCGAGCGCGATGAGGTCGCAATCGGGCTGGGTGCTGTAGCCCTGGAAGTTGCGGTGCAGCCGGCCCTGGCGCTTGGCCACGGCCAGGGCGTCGTCGGGAAGGGCGAAGTGGTCCATGCCGACGTAAACGTAGCCCGCCGCGCGCAGGATGTCCAGCGACGCCGAGAGCATCGCCAGCTTGTCGGCCGCGCCCGGCAGCTCGGCCGCCACGATGCGCCGCTGCGGCTTGAAGCGCGCCGGCAGGTGCGCGTAGGCGTACAGCGCCACGCGGTCCGGCCGCAGGGCCTGCAGCTGCGCCAGCGTGCGCCGGAAGGATTCGGGCGTCTGCAGCGGCAGGCCGTAGATCAGGTCCACATTGACCGACTCGAAGCCGATCTGCCGCGCCGCGTCGACCAGCGCGAACACCTGCTCGGCCGGCTGCACGCGGTGCACGGCCTTCTGCACGGCGGGATCGAAGTCCTGGACACCGAAGCTCAGGCGGTTGAAACCCAGGCGGTGCAGCGCGCGCAGGCGCTCGGCGCTCACGGTGCGCGGGTCCACCTCGATGGAGTACTCGCCGCCCGGCGCGAGCGCGAAGTGGCGCCGCAGCATGGCCATCAGGTCTTCCAGCTCGGCATCGCTCAGGAAGGTGGGCGTGCCGCCGCCCAGGTGCAACTGGGACACCGACTGGCCCGCGCCCAGGTGCTCGATCTGCAGGTCCAGCTCGCGCGAGAGGTGGCGCAGGTACTCGGCGCCGCGCGAATGGTGCTTTGTAATAACTTTGTTGCAAGCGCAGTAGTAACACACCGATTCGCAGAACGGGATGTGCACATACAGTGACAGGGGCAGTGCCATCGACCCGGCCCGCCGCTGTCCCAGCGCCAGGCGGTAGTCCTGCTCGGTGAAGGCCTCCACGAAGCGGTCGGCCGTGGGGTAAGAGGTATAGCGCGGCCCCGGAACGTCAAAGCGACGCAGCAGTTCATCGGGGATCACATGGCTCACGGCGGGTCCTTCTGGCATGGCCCCACTGTGCCGGCTGGCGTGTCCAGACGCCTTGATCCTGGTCAAGCGGCCCTGTGATCCCGGACCCAAAGGGGTATGCTCGCTCCCTGTCATGCACTCAGGAACGACGCACATGGACGCGCAACGCATCAAAGTGGCTTGCTCAAGCTGCAACCTTCGCGAACTCTGCCTGCCCATGGGCCTGAGCGCGGAGGAAATGGGCCAGCTCGACACACTGATTTCCTCCCGCAAGCGCGTCAAGCGCGGCGAAGCCCTGTTCTCCGTCGGCGATCGCTTCACCTCGCTCTACGCCGTGCGCTCGGGCTTCTTCAAGACCTGCGTGACCACCGCCGACGGGCGCGACCAGGTCACGGGTTTCCAGATGGCGGGCGAGATCATCGGCCTGGACGGCATCGTGAGCGACCACCACGCCTGCGACGCGGTGGCGCTGGAAGACGCCGAGGTCTGCGTCATGCCCTTCAACCAGGTCGAAGAACTGTCGCGCCAGTTCACCCCGCTGCAACACCACGTGCACCGCATCATGAGCCGCGAGATCGTGCGCGACCACAGCGTGATGCTGCTGCTGGGCAGCATGCGCGCCGAGGAGCGGCTGGCGGCCTTCCTGCTCAACCTGGTGCAGCGCCTGCAGGCGCGTGGCTTCTCGCCGTCCGAGTTCAACCTGCGCATGACGCGCGAGGAGATCGGCAGCTACCTGGGCATGAAGCTGGAGACGGTGAGCCGCACCTTCTCCAAGTTCGTCGACGACGGCATCATCGACGTCAAGCAGCGCTACGTGCACATCAAGGACACCGAGGCGCTGCGGCGCATCGTCAATCCGCAGACCTGCTCCTGAGCGCGTCCTGCGGTGGCAGGGCCAGCCACAGGCTCAGGCTGCAAGCGACCGCCGTCACCGCCCAGAACACGAAGAAGGCCACCGTGTAGACGGCGGGGCGCGACCAGTCGAGCGCGACACCCTGCCAGTGCAATTCGCCCGGGTCCACCACCGCGAACACCAGCATCTCCAGCACGCCGGCCATCAGGAAGGACGGCCAGCCCACCCACATCCAGCGGCGGCCCATGTCAGTGGCCACCCTCGCGGACCACGGGCGAGGCCGCGTGGTTGCGCGCCTGGTGCGCGGGCTGAAGGCCGATCAGGGCCTCGTCGCGCTGCGCGCCCTGCAGGCGGCGCGCCTGCTCCAGCGTGGCCTGGTAGGCGGCCTTGTCGAGCACCGGGTCGGCGCCCTCGATGGCAATGACGGCGGTGCCGATGGCCGCCACCACCACCACCAGCGGCCCGCCCACCACCAGCCACATGGGGCCCACGCGCCACCAGGGCTCGGGCGCGTCGGTGCTCATCGGATCGGGGTTCATGGGGTCTCCTGCGGAAGCGTTATCGGGGAACGAGAAAGGTGCTCTTCTCACGCACCCGCACGCGCTCGTCCTGGGCGGCGCGCACCTCGAACTGGATGGGGTGCGAGCCGCTCGCGGCCGCGCCGGGCGGCACCTGGACCCGCGCGGCGACGGCGCGCACCTCGGCGGGCGCCACCTCCACACGATCGCCGGACGCCAGGGCGATGCCCGGCAGGCCTTCCACGCGCAGCTCGTAGGTCTGCGCCACCTCGGTGGCGTTCATGATCTGCAGCCGGTAGACGTTCTCGACGCGGCCTTGTTCCACCTCGCGCGCCAGCGCGCCGCGGTCGCGGATCACGTCCACCTTGAGCGGCGTGCGCAGCCACAGGCTGCCCAGCACCGCCAGCGACACGGCCAGCAACACGCCGCTGTAGACCAGCACGCGCGGGCGCAGGGCGCGGCGCAGCATCTGCGCGCGGTTCCAGCCCTTGGCGACACCGTTCTGCGTGGCAAAGCGGATCAGGCCGCGCGGGTAACCGACCTTGTCCATCACCTCATCGCACACGTCCACGCAGGCCGCGCAGCTGATGCACTCGTACTGCAGGCCTTTTCGGATGTCGATGCCGGTGGGGCAGACCTGCACGCACAGGGTGCAATCCACGCAACTGCCCAGGCCGAGGGCCTTGGGGTCGGCCTTGCGGCTGCGCGCGCCACGCGGCTCGCCGCGCCCCTCGTCGTAGGTGACGATCATCGTGTCGCGGTCGAACATGGCGCTCTGGAAGCGCGCGTAGGGGCACATGTACTTGCACACCTGCTCGCGCAGGAAGCCCGCGTTGCCGTAGGTGGCCAGGCCGTAGAACAGGATCCAGAAGGTTTGCCAGGGCCCGAGCGAGAGGCTGGCCACCAACCCCGCGAGCTCACGGATCGGCGTGAAGTAGCCAACGAAGGTGAAGCCCGTCCACAGCGCCAGCGCGCCCCACAGCCCGTGCTTGAGCGCGCGCTTGCCGAACTTGGCCGCGCTCATGGGCGCGGCGTCCAGGCGCAGCCGGGCGGAGCGATCGCCCTCGACCCGGCGCTCGATCCACATGAAGATTTCGGTGTACACCGTCTGCGGGCAGGTGAAGCCGCACCACAGGCGCCCGGCCACCGCCGTGAACAGGAACAGCGCCAGCGCCGAGATGACCAGCAGCCCGGTGAGGTAGATAAAGTCCTGCGGATACAGGATCAGGTCGAACAGGTAGAAGCGCCGCGCCTCCAGGTCGAACAGCACGGCCTGGCGGCCGTTCCAGGGCAGCCAGGCCAGGCCGTAGAACACCAGCTGCGTGGCCCACACGAAGAACCAGCGCCAGCGCGCGAACACGCCAGTGACCGAGCGCGGCTGAATCTTCTCCTGCGCGGCATAGAGCGAAACGACGATTTCCTCGTCGTCGCCGGGCGGCGCGGGCTGGATCGGAATGGTCTTCATGTCGTCTGGCGGGCCCGGCGCGCGGGCCGCCGCCGGGTCCTCAGGGTTTGGCGGGCCGGTTCGACAGGCCCCACACGTAGGCCGTCAGCACGCGAATCTGGTCGGCGTTGAGCAGCTGGTTCTGCGCCGGCATGCGGTTGTCGATGCCGTTGGTGATGGCGCGCACGATGGCCTCCTCGCCCCAGCCGTGCAGCCACACGCCGTCGGTGAGGTTGGGCGCGCCCAGCGCGGTGTTGCCCTTGCCGTCCATGCCGTGGCAGGCCGCGCAGGCGGCGAACTTGGTGCGGCCCTGCGAGGCGCGCACGCGGTCGTGCGGGCTGTTGGACAGGCTGAGCACGTAATGGGCGACGTTGCGCACGTCATCGGCGTTGCCCACGGCCGCGGCCATGGGCGGCATCACGCCGTGGCGGCCCTGGGTGATGGTGGTCTCGATGGCCGCGGGTTCGCCGCCGTGCAGCCAGTCGCTGTCGGTGAGGTTGGGGAAGCCCTTGGAGCCACGCGCGTCCGAGCCATGGCACTGGGCGCACTGGTTCATGAACAGGCGCTCGCCGATCGCCATGGCCTGCGCGTCGCCGGCCAGGCGCTCGGGCGGCTGGTCGTGGAACTGCGCGTACAGCGGCGCGATGGCTTCCTGGTGGCGCTGCACCTCGACGGTGTGCTGGCCGCTGGAGGTCCAGCCCAGCACGCCCGCGTAGCGGCCGTACATGGGGTACAGAAGGCCATAGGCCAGGGCGAAAACGATGGTGATGACGAACAGCCAGACCCACCAGCGCGGCAGGGGGTTGTTGAGTTCGCGCAGGTCGCCGTCCCACACGTGGCCGGTGGTGTTGTCCTGGCCCGGCTTGACCTTGGTGGTGCCGGCCACCCACAGCAACACGCCGCAGGCCAGGATGCTGACCACGGTGATGGCGCCGACGTATATAGACCAGAAGTCGCTGGTGAAATCGCTCATGATGGTTCCCGTGTGTGGGGGTGGCTCATTCGTCCTGGAACGGCAGGCGGGCGGCCTCGTCGAAGCGCTCGCGGTTGCGGCGCGACCAGGCCCAGACCACGATGCCCAGGAAGACCAGCAGGCTGATGACGGTGACGATGGAACGCAGGGTGTTGATGTCCATGGCAGCCTCTCGCTATTTCAAAGCGGTGCCCAGCACCTGCAGGTAGGCGATGAGCGCGTCCATCTCGGTCTTGCCCTTCGCCGCCTCGCTGGAGGCGGTGATCTCCTCGTCGCTGTAGGGAGCGCCCAGGGTGCGCAGCGCCTTCATGCGCGCAGGCAGGCCAGCGGCATCGACGGGTTTCTTCTCCAGCCAGCTGTAGGCCGGCATGTTGGACTCGGGCACCACGTCGCGCGGGTTGTTCAGGTGGATGCGGTGCCATTCGTCGCTGTAGCGGCCGCCCACGCGTGCCAGGTCGGGGCCGGTGCGCTTGCTGCCCCACTGGAACGGGCGGTCGTAGACGAACTCGCCGGCCACCGAGTAGTGGCCGTAGCGCAGGGTCTCGGCCTGGAAGGGGCGGATCATCTGCGAGTGGCAGTTGTAGCAGCCCTCTTTCACGTAAACGTCGCGGCCCGCGAGCTGCAAGGCGGTGTAGGGCTTGAGCCCTTCCACCGGCTGCGTGGTGGATTTCTGGAAGAACAGCGGCACGATTTCGACCAGGCCGCCGACCGAGACCACCAGGACGATCAGCACGATCATCAGGAAGTTGCTGGTCTCGATGCGCTCGTGCGTGAAGCCGGTGGGTTTGTCTTGTTGCGACATGCGATTCACCTCAGGCGTGGGCGGGTTGGGCGGCCGGAATGCTCACCGGCTCGATGCGGCCGTTGCGCGCCGTCATCACCGTGTTCCAGAGCATCACGCACATGCCGGCCAGGTACAGCACGCCCCCGGCCAGACGGATCACGTAGAACGGGAAGGTGGCCTTGACCGATTCGACGAAGGTGTAGGTCAGGCTGCCATCGGGGTTGACGGCGCGCCACATCAGGCCCTGCATCACGCCAGCGATCCACATGGCGGCGATGTAGAGCACGATGCCGATGGTGGCGATCCAGAAGTGCAGCTCGATCGCGGGCACCGAATACATCTTCTTCTGGCCGTACAGGCGCGGGATCAGGTAGTACATGGAGCCCATGGTCACCAGGCCGACCCAGCCCAGGGCGCCCGAGTGCACGTGACCGATGGTCCAGTCGGTGTAGTGCGACAGCGCGTTCACCGTCTTGATGGACATCATCGGCCCCTCGAAGGTCGACATGCCGTAGAACGAGAGCGAGACGATCAGGAAGCGCAGGATCGGGTCGTCGCGCAGTTTGTGCCAGGCGCCCGACAGCGTCATGATGCCGTTGATCATGCCGCCCCAGCTGGGCGCCAGCAGGATGAGCGAGAACACCATGCCCACGGACTGCGCCCAGTCGGGCAGCGCGGTGTAGTGCAGGTGGTGCGGCCCCGCCCACATGTAGGTGAAGATCAGCGCCCAGAAGTGCACGATGGACAGCCGGTACGAATACACCGGGCGCTCGGCCTGCTTGGGGATGAAGTAGTACATCATCCCGAGGAAGCCGGCCGTGAGGAAGAAGCCCACGGCGTTGTGGCCGTACCACCACTGCACCATGGCGTCCTGCACGCCCGCGTAGGCCGAGTAGCTCTTGGTGAGGCTCACCGGCAAGGCAGCGCTGTTGACGATGTGCAGCAGCGCCACGGCCAGGATGAACCCACCGAAGAACCAGTTGGCGACGTAGATGTGGCGCACCTTGCGCAGGCCGATGGTGCCGAAGAACACCACCGCATAGGCCACCCACACCAGCGCGATCAGGATGTCGATCGGCCACTCGAGCTCGGCGTACTCCTTGCCCTGCGTCATGCCCAGGGGCAGCGTGATGGCCGCCAGCACGATGACCACCTGCCAGCCCCAGAAGGTGAAAGCGGCCAGGCCGTCGGAGAACAGCCGGACCTGGCTGGTGCGCTGCACCACGTAGTAGCTGGCGGCGAACAGGCCGCAGCCGCCGAAGGCGAAGATGACCGCGTTGGTGTGCAGCGGTCGCAAGCGGCCGTAGCTGAGCCATTCGATGCCCAGGTTGAGGGCCGGCCAGGTGAGCTGCGCGGCGATGATCACGCCGACGAGCATGCCCACCACGCCCCAGAAAACGGTGGCCAGGGCGAACTGCCTGACCACCTTGTCGTTGTAGACCGTGGGGTCGGCGGATGCCTTGTGGTTGACGGCCATGCAGATACTCCTCTCGATGTTGCACCGGGAGTGTCCCGGTCCGGCGGCCGGACCGGCTTGACTTAGGTCAAGCCGGTGTCATTCCTCGTGGAGGATGCGTTCGCCTTCGCGCTCGACGCCATCGAACTGGCCCGACTGCAGCGCCCACCAGAACACACCGATGACGCCAAAGACGATGAGGACCGACAGCGGGATCAGCAGGTACAGGACATCCATGGCGGCTCAGCCTTTCGGTTCAGGGTCGGGGCGGCTCAGGCGCCACGCGTTGCCGATGACCAGCAGCGAGCTGGCGGCCATGCCCAGGCCGGCCAGCCAGGGCGGCATCCAGCCGATCAGCGCCAGCGGCACGCAGACCGCGTTGTAGAGCGCCGCCCAGGCCAGGTTCTGGCGCACCACGCGCCGCGTGCGCCGGGCCTGCAGCAGGCTGTCCACCACGTCCATCACGCGCCCGCCCTGCACCACGGCGTCGCTGCGCGCCTGCGCCAGCGGCGCGGCGCGGCCGAGCGCGAAGGAAGCGTCGGCCCAGGCCAGCACCGGGCCGTCGTTCAGGCCGTCGCCCACCATGGCGACGCGCCAGCCTTGGCGCTGCAGGGCCTGAACCTCGGCCAGCTTGCGCTCGGGCGTGGCCTCGGCCAGCACATGGTCCACGCCCACGGCCTGGCCAATGCGGTGGGCCTGGGAGGCGCGGTCGCCCGACAGCAGCCAGGTCTGCATGCCCAGGGCGCGCAGGCGCTGCACCGCCACGCGCGCGTCCTCGCGCAGGCCCTCGCTGAGGGTGATGGTGGCCAGCCAGCCGTGCTCATCGACCAGGTAGGTGCGCGGACCCTCGGCATCGTGCTCGGGCATGGCGCCGGTGAACAGGGGCGAACCGAGCTTGAGCCAGCGCCCGTTGGCCAGGCGCGCGGAAATGCCCTGCCCCGGTTCCTCGTGCCAATCGAACAGGGGCTCGTCGGCCGGCGGGGCCGCCGCCGCGACGGCGCGCGCCACCGGGTGCAGCGAATCGCGCGCCAGCGCGGCCGCGAGCGCCAGCACCTGGGCACGGTCGGCGCCGCTGCGCAGCAGCACCTCGCGCAGCATCAGGTGCTCGCGCGTCAACGTGCCGGTTTTGTCGAACACCACCGCGTTCACCGAGGCCATGGACTCCAGCGCCTGCAGGCGGCGCACCAGCACGCCGCGGCGCGCCAGCACGCCGGCCGAGGCCAGCATGGCCGCCGGCGTGGCCAGCGACAGCGCGCAGGGGCAGGTGACGATGAGCACGGCCACGGCGATGGCCAGGGCGCGCGAGGGATCGACCTGCCACCAGGCAAAGGCGGCGGCCGCGGCGGCCAGCATCACCAGCACCAGGAAAGGCCCGGCGATGCGGTCGGCCAGCACGGCCAGACGCGGCTTGTCGGTGGCGGCGCGCTCCATCAGCCGCACGATCTGGGCGTAGCGCGTGTCCACGCCCACGCGGTCGAGCCGCAGGCGCACCGGCCCGGCGAGGTTGAGACTGCCGGCCACCAGGGCATCGCCGCAGCGCCGCGTCTGCGGGCGCGCCTCGCCGGTCAGCAGGGCCTCGTCGACCGAGGCGCGCGCATCGAGCAGCACGCCGTCGCCGGGAAAAGCCTCGCCGGCGCGCACCCAGACCACGTCGCCGGCCGCCAGCCGGCGCACCGAGACGGTTTCGCGCGCGCCGTCGGCGCGCTCGCGCTCGCAGGTGGCGGGCAGGCGGTTGATCAACGCGTCCAGCGCGCCGGCCGTGCGCTGGCGCAGGCGCGCCTCCAGGTAGCGCCCGCCGAGCAGGAAGAACACGAACATGGTGAGCGAGTCGAACCAGACCTCGTGCCCCCAGGGGCCGCTGGGGTCGAAGGTGGCGGCCGAGCTGGCGAGAAAGGTGACCAGGATGCCCACGGACACCGGCGTGTCCATGCCGATGCGGCGGGCCTTGAGATCGGCCCAGGCGCGCTCGAAGAAGGGGCCGCTGGCGAAGAACACCACCGGCAGGCTGATGACCCAGCTGGCCCAGCGCAGCAGCTGTTCGATGTCGGGCGGGATGTCGCCCGGCGCGGCCACATAGGCGGGCCACGCGTACATCATCACCTGCATCATGCAGAAGCCGGCGACGAACAGGCGCCACAGGGCCTGGCGGGTTTCACGCAGGCGCTCGTCGATGGACAGGGCCTGCTGCAGCGGCAGCAGCCGGTAGCCTCGGTCGCCCACGCGCCGGGCCAGTTCGGACAGGCGCACCCGGGCGGGGTCCCAGCGCAGCTGCAGGCGGCGCGTGCCGGCGTGCACGCGGACCAGATCCACGCCGGGCACGCCGTCCAGCGCGGATTCGATGGTGTCGGCGCAGGCTGCGCAGGTCATGCCCTGCACCACCAGCACCGACTCGCGCTGCGCGTCCACCCCGTCCACCGGCTGGGTGAACGCGGCCTGCTCGACGGGGTCGTCGAGCACGGCGAAGTCATCGGTGACCGTGAGGGGGCCCCGGTGCTCGCTCGACCAGGTGGCGGAACTCATGGGGGCGTAGGGTACTCGCAAAGGCTGCGCCATCCCCTTGACGCAGGTCAAGCCGGGCCGCGCCGCCCGGGAGTAGCCTGGGGCTCCGTTCCATCATTCCCTGAGGAGAAGAACCATGTACAAGCGAATCCTCGTCGCCACCGATGGCTCCAAGCTGTCCCAGAAGGCCGTGGAGCACGCCCTGTCTCTGGCGGACCTGACCGGCGCCGAAGTGGTGGCCCTGAAGGTGGTGCCGCGCTACCCGCAGACCTACTTCGAAGGCGGCGTGACCCTGGCGGCCTCCGAGGTGGCCCGCATCGAGAAGCAGTGGCAGACCGAAGCCATGGACGCGGTGAACGCGGTCAAGGCGGCCGGGCAGCTGATGGAGGTGAAGGTCAAGCCGGTCACGGCCAAGGGCGACCTGATCGCGGAAGCCATCATCGCCACGGCCAAGAAGCAGAAGTGCGACCTGATCGTGATGGCCTCGCACGGGCGGCGCGGCATCAAGCGGCTGCTGCTCGGCAGCGAGACGCAGCAGGTGCTGACGCATTCGCACACGCCGGTGCTGGTGCTGCGGTAAGCCAGGCGCGAACGCCGCCCGGGCGCCCGCCCCCCTCGCTTTCACGCGAACAGTCCCTTGTACTGTTCGCGCAGCAGGTTTTTCTGCACCTTGCCCATGGTGTTGCGCGGCAGCTCGCTCACCACGAAGCAGCGCTTGGGAATCTTGAAGTTCGCCAGCCGCGCCTTCAGCGCCCCGATCAGCACCTCGGGGTCCGGCGCGCCTTCCGGGCGGGGAATCACGATGGCCACGCCCACCTCGCCGAAGTCGGGGTGCGGCACGCCCACCACCGCACTCTCGGCCACGCCGGGCATCTCGTTCAGCGCGCCCTCGATCTCGGCCGGGTAGACGTTGTAGCCGCCCGAGATGATCAGGTCCTTGCTGCGCCCCACGATGGTCACGTAGCCGCGCTCGTCGATGCGGCCCACGTCGCCCGTCTTGAAGTAGCCGTCGGTGGTGAACTCCTCGGCCGTCTTCTCGGGCATGCGCCAGTAGCCCGCGAACACGTTGGGCCCGCGCACCTGAATGCCGCCGATCTCGCCCGTTTCCACCGGACGGCCCGCCTCGTCCACCACGCGCAGACTCACGCCCGGCAGCGGGAAGCCCACCGTGCCGCCCCGGCGCTCGCGCTCGCCGTTGTGGCGCTCGTCGGGCGCGTAGGGGTTGGAGGTGAGCATGATGGTCTCACTCATGCCGTAGCGCTCCAGGATGGTGTGGCCCGTGCGCTCCCTCCATTCGTTGAAGGTCTCGATCAGCAGCGGCGCCGAGCCCGAGACGAACAGGCGCATGCCCGCCACCCGTTCGCGCGTGAGCGAGGGCTCGGCCAGCATGCGCGTGTACAGCGTGGGCACGCCCATGAACACGGTGGCGCGCGGCAGCAGGCCGATGACGGCCTTGGGATCGAACCTGTTGAGCCACAGCATGGCGCTGCCATTGATGAGCGCACCGTGGATAGCCACGAACAGGCCATGCACATGGAAGATGGGCAGCGCGTGGATCAGCACGTCGCCCCGCTGCCAGCCCCAGTACGACTGCAGCACGCGCGCGTTGCTCAGCATGTTGCCGTGCGTGAGCATGGCGCCCTTGCTGCGCCCCGTGGTGCCGCTGGTGTAAATGATGACCGCGAGGTCGTCGGGCCCGCTGTGCGCCACGGCGTGGGTGTCGGCGTGGTGCGAGGCGCGCTCCAGCAGCGTGCCGCCGCGGTCTTCGCCGAGCGTGAACACGTGGCGCGTGCCGGCCTTGAACGCGATCTTGCTGACCCAGCCGAAGTTGGCCGGGCTGCACACCACCACGGCGGGCTCGGCATTGCCCACGAAGTACTCGATCTCGCCGGACTGGTAGGCGGTGTTGAGCGGCAGGTACACATGGCCGCTGCGCAGCACCGCCAGGTAGAGGATGAGGTTCTCCACCGACTTCTCCACCTGCACCGCGATGCGCGAGCGCGCCGGCAGCCCCAGGCCGTCGATCAGGTTGGCCAGCATGGCACTGGCGCGGTCGAGGTCGCGCCAGCTGTAGCGCAGGCCGTCGCTGGCGCCACCCACCACCTCCACGGCGGTGGTGTCCAGGTCGGCGGGGAAGGCCGCGCGAAGCGCGGCGTAGAGGTTGTGGTTCTGCGGGTTCATGGAGGGACTCAGAAAGCGGGCGTTCGCTTGTCGAGAAAGGCGGCGATGCCTTCCCGGTGCTCGGCGTGACCGGCGTAATCGTAGGCGCTGTCGAGCAGCGCGTCGGCGCGCGCGCCGCCGGCCAGGGCGCGCAGGGTGCGCTTGTTCAGCCGCGCGGCCGCGGGCGAGAGCGTGGCCATGCGCCGCGCGCGCGCCAGCACCTCCTCGGCCAGCAGGGCGTCGGGCACCACGGCGTGCAGGAAACCGCGCGAGAGCATGGTGGGCGCGTCCAGCACGGCCGCCTGCAACAGCATCTCGCGCGCGCTGGCCAGGCCGGCCTCGCGCGCCACCAGCTCGGCCTCGCGCGGGGCCATGGGAAAGCCCAGGCGCGCGATGGGCGCGCCGAAGCGGGCCGAGGCGCTGGCCACGCGGATGTCGCAACAGCAGGCGATCTCCACGCCCGCGCCCATGCAATGGCCGTCGATCATCGCGATGACCGGCTTGTCGCACGCCAGCAGCGCGGACAGCCCGCCCCAGACCTCGCGCTCGTGGAAGTCGCGCAGGCTGGCCTCGTCGAAGCGAAAGCCAGGGTACTCGGCGATGTCGCCGCCCGCGCAGAAGTGGCCGCCCTCGCCCGCCACGACCAGCGCGCGCACCTCGGCGCGCGCGGCCACGGCGGCCAGGGCCTCGGCGAGCTCGCGCCACATCGCGCGCGACATGGCATTGAACTTCGCCGGGCGGCGCAGGGTCAGGCGCGCGATGGCGCCGTCGATGGCCAGGTGCAGTCCGTCGGCGGGCAATCCATCACTCCAGCTTGGCGCCCGAGGCCTTGACCACCTGGGCCCACTTGCGCACCTCGGTGCTGACGAACTGGCCGAAGGCCGGGCCGGTGATGTCGGGGAACTCCGCGCCCTGGGCGGCCCACACGCCCTTGGCCTCGTCGGTGCTGCAGGCCTTGCGGATCTCCTCGATCGCGCGCGCCTGTGCGTCGGCCGGCGTGCCCTTGGGCGCCCACACGCCGTACCAGGTGGTCACGTTGTACTGGGGCAGGCCCACCTCGGCCGCGCAGGGCACGTCGGGGAAGGCCGGGTTGCGCTTGGCGCCCGACACCATCATGGGTTTGATGCGCCCGCCCTTGATGTGGCCGGCCGAGGAGCCCAGGCCGTCGAACATGAGGTCCACGTTGCCCGCGATCAGGTCGGCCAGCGCCGGGCCGGCGCCCCGGTAGGGAATGTGCGTGATGAAGGTGTTGGTCTGCTGCTTGAACAGCTCGCCCGCCAGGTGGTGCGAGGTGCCGCTGCCGGCCGAGGCGTAGTTGAGCTTGCCCGGATTGGCCTTGACCTGCGCCAGAAAGGCCTTGAAGTCGGGTGCGGTGATGTTCTTCGGGTTCACCACCACCACCTGCGGCACGCTGGCCACCAGGATCAGCGGCACCAGGTCGGTCTCGATGTTGTAGTCCAGCTTGGGGTACATGCTGGGCGCGATGGAGTGGTGCACGGCGCCCATGAACAGGGTGTATCCGTCGGGCGCGGCCTTGGCCGCGATGCTGGCACCCACGGTGCCGCCGGCGCCGCCGCGGTTGTCGATGACCAGCGCCTTGCCCGACAGGCGCGCGAACGAGGCCGCCATCGGGCGCGCGAAGGCGTCGGTGCCGCCGCCGGCCGGGAACGGCACGACCATGGTCACCGGGCGCGAAGGCCAGGTCGATTGCGCGCGCGCGACCTGGCTGCCGATGGGGCCGAGCACGGCGCTCGCGGCGGCGGCGCGCAGCAGCGCGCGCCGTTGGATGGGCTGGTTCATGTGGTCTCCTTGGTGGTTATGAAGCCGACGCGACCTGGCGCCCAGGTCCGCGTCAACGGTACAGGGCCTCGACGGCCCCGCCTATCGGGACTTTTCCCGCTGCCAGCATGGCCCTGTGCTTGTCCAGGCGCCGCAGGTCGTACAGGTAGTTCACCATCAGGCCGAAGGACTGCTTGTTGCCCTTGGCCGAGGGATCGCCACCCCAATGGATGCGCTCGATCCGCGCGCCGTTGCCCAGGTGGAAGCGCGCCACCGGGTCCAGCGGCTCGCCGTCGCGCAGTTCCTGGCCCAGGTAGCGCGCGGCCCAGGCGAGCAGGGCCTGGCGCTCGGGCGCCTTCTCGTCGAGTTCCGTCCAGCGCTCCCAGGCGGCGAGCAGCGCGGACGGGGCCTGCCGGGACAGCCAGGCGCGCAGGCCCGGAATGGGCGACAGGGTGGCGAAGGTGCGCAGGCGCGGGAATTCCTCTTTCAGCGTCTCCACCACGCGCTTGATCAGCGAGTCGCCGAAGCTCACGCCGCGCAGGCCAACCTGGGTGCTGCTGATGGAATAGAAGATGGCGGTGGTGGCGCGCGAGAGGTCGGCCGGCGCGGCCGACTCGTCCAGCAGCGGCGTGATGCTGCCGGCGATGTCGTTCATCAGCGCCACCTCCACGAAGATCAGCGGCTCGCCCGGCAGGCGCGGGTGGAAGAAGCCGTAGCAGCGGCGGTCGCTGTCCAGCCGGTTCTTCATGTCGGCCCAGCCGCGCACGTCGTGCACCGCCTCGTAGCGGATGAGCTTTTCGATCAACGAGGCCGGCGAATCCCAGCTGATGCGGCGCAGCTCCAGGAAGCCGACGTCGAACCAGGTGGAGAACATGTACTCCATCTCCACGTCCAGCGCCTGCAGGCGCGGCTCCTGGCGCAGCGCGGGCTGCAGTTCGGCGCGCAGCGCCACCAGGAAGGGTATGCCCTGGGGGTTGGCGCTGAAGCGCTGCAGGATGCGCCGGCGCGGCGACACCGTGGCGCGCCGGTAGCGCACCTCGGCGGCGGCCTCGTCGGGCGTTCCCACGGCCGCCTGGTACTCCGACTGGGCCCGCTTGACCTTCTGCGGGTCGGCCATGAAGTGCTCGCTCATGAGCAGCCACAGGTCGCGGCGCTGGGCGGGCTCGGCCTTGCCGTACCAGTCGATCAGGGCCTGCGCCCGCCGTCCACCCTCCACCTCGCTGACCATGGGGTCCACCACCGCCTTGATGTCGTTCAGCAGGCGGCGCAAGGCGCGCGGCGCCAGGGCCTCGCCTTCCTGGCGCAGGCGCGCGCCGAGGCGCTCGGCGGTGGAGCGCGGCGCGGGGGCCGGCGCGGCCGAAACGGCCGGGCGAAGGCGCGAGACGCGCTCGGCGATCCACTGCGGGGGGTCGAGGCGGATGCCCCCACGCTGCGCGCGCCGCGCCGCGGACCGAAGGCCTTGCAAGGGCCGGCCCAGGCTCATGCGCTCAACCTCGACTTCTGCTGCCGCGCCAGCTCGCGCAGCGCCACGCGCTGGCGCGTGAGGTGGGTGCGCATGGCCGCCTCGGCGCCTTCGGCGTCGCGCGCCTTGAGCGCGGCGAACACGGCCAGGTGCTCCGACAGGCTCTGCTCCAGCCGGCCCGGCGCGCGCAGCTGCTGCTGCCGCGCCAGCTTGAGGATCTTGCGCAGGTCGCCGATGACCTGGGCCAGCCAGCGGTTGTCGGCCAGCGCGATGATGGCTTCGTGGATGGCGTAGTTGACGGCGTAGTACTCGTTGATGCGCTTGGCGCGCGCGGCGCGCTGGAGCTTGTCGTGCAACTGCTCCAGCGCGGCGAGTTCGGCGTCGCTGGCGTTGCCCGCGGCCTCGAACGCGCAGCGGCCCTCCAGCAGAGCGATCACGGGAAAGATCTCGTCGAGGTCGCGTTCGGTGACCTCGGCCACGAAGCAGCCGCGGCGCGGCTCGTGGCGCAGCAGCCCCTCGGCGGTGAGCACCTTGAGCGCCTCGCGCAGCGGCGTGCGCGAAATGCCCAGGGCCGCGCACAGGGCGGGTTCGTCCAGGTAACTGCCAGGCGCAAGCTCACCCGAGAAAATGCGCTCGCGCAGTTGCGAGGCCGCTTCATCGTGCAGGGAGTTGAGCACCACGCGCATGGGTAATCACTGGTAATTACAGCTAATTCTTCCAGTCGGGAACGGCGCCCCGGCACGGGGAAAACCCGTGCCACCGACCGGCGGCGGCTCAGCCACCGGCCTTGGGGTACAGCACCATCTGCGTGCAGCGGAACAGCGCCAGGGTCTTGCCGGTCTCGCGGTGGGTCACGGTGGCGTCCCACACCTGGGTGGTCCGGCCCAGGTGCGCGGCCTTGGCCACGCAGTCCAGCGTGCCTTCCAGTGCCGTGCCCAGGTGGTTGGACTTGAGTTCCACCGTGGTGAAACCGTTGGCGCCGGGCGGCAGGCTGGCCAGACAACCGCAGCCGGCCGAGGTGTCGGCCAACGTGACCAGGCTGCCCGCGTGCAGGAAGCCATTGGGCGCCATCAGGGCCTCGCGCACCGGCAGTTCGGCACGCACCTCGCCCGAGGCGACGTGGGTGACAACGAGACCCAGGTGGCCGGGCAGTTTGCCGGCGCTGCGCTGGTTGAAGCTTTCGGGGGTGATCATGGCTTGCTCTCCTCTCGTGGCGGCAGCGGCTGCGCCAGCGCCGCCCATTCTGCGGCATCGCTTCGATCCGCCCCACCGCCCCACCGCCCCACCACGCAGCCATGACGGCGCCTCGCCAGCGGGAACCCCCAACCCCCGCCCGCGACGAACCCGCGCCCGTGCCGGACGGCACGCCACACGAAGGTTCAGCCCGCCATGCGCCCCGCCTCCGGCCCCCATGCCCTCACCAAGACCCGTGCCCGCAGCCTCTCCACCGGCACACGCCCCGAGGCCCTCCAGTCCAGCGCCCTTACCCCACCACAACCGCCCCAGCGCCCGCCTGAGCCCCCCACCGACGTCCCGGTACCGGACCACTGGACGCACCCCGCCCTGGCGCCGCGCGGCCACCCCAAAGACGGCGACAAGCGCCAGGCGATCGAACAGGGGTTCAACCACCGCCTGAACGCGATGGCGTCGTGCGGCGTGCCACAGCGCGTGCGCCACGCCCACCGGGCCGCCACCGCGCTGATGGACCTGTTCGTGCTGTTCGGCTGGCCGAGCGCGCTGTGCCTGTCGCTGGTGCAAGACGACGCGCTGTGGCACGCCTTCCTCCTGCCGGCCCGGACGCCGAATGTCCAGCGCGACGGTGCGCCGGACATGGCGCAGCGGCCAGGCCTGAGCTTGCGGCCACCGATCAGTGGCCGCGTGCTGGCCTCGGTGGTCGCGGCCTTGCTGGCGCTCGGCGAACACCCCCGCGCGCAAGCGGTGCTCGACGCCTGCCCCCATGCCAAGAACCGGCGGGTCGTGCTCAAGTGGCTGCTCAGACACCCCGGCGCCCCTTTGCTGCGGCTGAAGTCCACCCACGCGGCCGCCGCCTTCGAGCGGGTGCTGAGGGACATGCTCAAGGCAGAGCGCGCCGACTTCTACGGTCGGTACGGACCGGCGATCGAGGCCGTGCTCGTCCACTGGCACCCGCCCGCGAACCCGTCTGCGGTCGACGCCATCCGCGACAAGCTCACCCCGCTGGGCGTCGCCATCCTGTTCGACCAACACCACCATGCGCTGCTGGTCGCCCAACGAGCCCTTGCCCCACCGGCGCTGGACCGCCTGGTGGACTATGTCCACCAGGCCCTCCTCCATCCCGACTGGAGCCTGTCCGTGCCCGGCGTGGTGTGCGATGCGCTGGCCCACCTGGGCGTCGTGGTGAACATCCATGGCAGCTTTCTCCTCGATCGAGAGAACGGTCCAGCCGCCATCCGACAAAGCATCGGGTCGCTGGAGCCGAACCAGCACCGCGAGGTGGCGCGCTTTGTTCGCCAGTGCACCACGGCGCTGATGGCGAGCGACCAGCACCCGGCACTGACCAGGGCCCTGGTTCATCTGTGCGCCTGCCTTGACGACCCCGAGCGGGTGAACGATGCCGCCTTCCAGCGGGCGGCGCTGCGGGCGATGCAGCGGTACGGCTTCATTCGCCCTTGGCTTCTGAGTCATCACCCGTCGCCCGAGCACATGCCCCTGCGCGCGGCCGACGCCTTGCTGGACAGGGCGCAAGGCATCGAATCGCCCTGCGCGGCGCTGCAGTTCATCGCCGACCTCACGCGCTACCTTGCCCTGCGCCGACCTCAGGCCGCGCCGCCGCGCGGCACGTGCTCGCACGCCGAATGGCCGCAGGTGCGCCATCGCCTGCTCGACCACACGGTGGCGGCGTTCACCCAGCTGATGCACCGCTGCACGGACCCGCTGGACCCCGACTGGACGGCACTCGCCCGCTGGGTATGGGTGACGAAGGCCGCGCTGGGCCTGCTGTCCCCCGACGACAACAGCGTGCCTCCCCAGTCCGACAGCGCGGTGCATGCCCCTTGCCTGGCCCTGTTCGCCTCGCACAGCGTGGCCTTGCGGCACACGCTGGCGCTCTTGTGTCCACCCGAATGGCTCCAGCCCGCGCAGGCGCTGCACGATCCGTCGGTGACGGTCCAGGAACTCTTCGCGCGCTGCCCGCCCGCGACCCGCCTCGCCGTGCTGCGCCTGCCTTTGCCCGGCCTCTGGCTGTCGATGCCCCTGCTTTTCGACCTGGACCAGTTCTTCGCGGACAACCCCGAGCTGCCCCTTGAACGGCAAGCCGATCAATTGGTGCACCTCCTGCCGCACCTGGATCACCGCATGGTGTTCGACGAACTCGCTGACACCTTGCACCGCTCGCTGGCGGCAGCCAATGCCAACGCGCTGATCGACCATTTGCGCCGGCGCCCCAATGCCTCTCTTTGGGCGTACTACATGTTCAGGGCCTTTCGCGAGCGCCTTGAAGAGTCGCCGTCCATGCTTCGGCCCCGGGGGCTGCCCGCGCTGCTGTCGTGGTGGGGGCGGGTCACGCTGTTGAGTTTGGCCCAGGACAACCGCGACCCCTGGGCCAACTGGCTGCTGTTCCTCAGTGCCTGCGCGAACCGGGAAAACTCAGACGAACCGCAGGAGCCGCTGTCGCCGGCCGATTGGCTCGTGCTCGGCCACTACCTGCCGCTCTGCCCCGAGCGGGCCATCGCCCGCAACCAACTCGAACAACTGTCGGGCGACCGGCTCAGCGCGCTGGCGCACGCCTACCTGCTGCTGGGCTGGCTGCGCCAGCGCTTCGCCGAAGTGGCCAGCCCCCCGTCCCCCGAACACGCTGTGCCCCTGGTTCCCCCATGGCTGTTCCAAACCGTGGCCGAAGCGGCGAAGGCCCTCACCCGGGGCTGGTCCCAGCCGGAGAAGGCGGCCTTGCGGAACGAACTCAAGCCCATGGCCACGCAGTACGGGCCGCTGAGGAAGCGGCACCCATGAGATCGCCGTCGGCAAGCGCCAGCGCCCACAGGTGCAAGTCGCCCATGACGCCCTCCATCTCCATCGCCGGCGTCGACCGGCCGGTGGCCGCACCGTACCCCTAGGCCTGCCGCAGCAACCGATCGAACGCCACGCCGGCCCCTGCCCCGATCAGGCCGTCGCGCCGCGCCGCCCGCTCCACCACCACAAGCCGATGCCGCCGATGATCATGGGCACGCACAGCCACTGGCCCATGCTCAGGCCCAGAGCCAACAGGCCCAGGTAGGCATCGGGTTCGCGGAAGAACTCGGCGATGAAGCGGAACACGCCGTAGCCCAGCAGGAACAGGCCGGAGACCTGGCCCGTCTGGCGCGGCCGGCGCGCATAGAGCCACAGCAGCACGAAGAGCAGCACCCCCTCCAGCAGGAACTGGTAGACCTGCGAGGGGTGGCGCGGCAGGCCGCCCGCGCCGCGGAACACCATGCCCCAGGGCAGCGAGGGATCGGCCACGCGGCCCCACAGCTCACCGTTGATGAAGTTGCCCACGCGACCGGCCGCGAGGCCCGTGGGCACGCAGGGCGCGACGAAGTCCATCACCTGAAAGAAGGGCCGGCCGCGGCTGCGCGCGTACCAGACCATGGCCAGCATCACGCCGATGAGCCCGCCGTGAAAGCTCATGCCGCCCTGCCACACGTAGAACACCTCCAATGGGTGCTGCAGGTAGTAGGCCGGCTGGTAGAACAGGCAGTAGCCAAGGCGCCCCCCCGCCACCACGCCCAGCACGCCAAGAAACAGGATGTCCTCCACGTCGCGCGTTTCCCAGGGGCGCGGCTGGGTGATGCTGGCGTACGGCTCGTGGCGAAGGCGCAGGCGGCCGAGCCAGAAGAACAGCGCGAAGGCCGCGAGGTAGGTCAGGCCGTACCAATGGATGGCGAGCGGCCCGATCTGCAGGGCCACGGGGTCGATCTGGGGGTGTTGCAGCATGCGGCTATTGTGAACGCCCGGCATCGATGAAGCGCTGCAGCGCCGGGCTGAGCGCGGCGTCGCGCCAGACCAGGCTGGTCTCGCACTGCGGCACGGCCTGGCCGCGCGGCAGGCCCACGGGGCGGTACACCACACCGGGCCGCTGGAATTGCCGCACGCTTTGCGGCACCCAGGCCAGGCCCAGCCCGGCCGACACCAGGTTCACGATGGTCTGCATCTGGATCGCCTCCTGCGCCACGTTCGGCTCGCGCCCGGCGGTGCGGTACAGGCGCATGAGTTCGTCGAACACCTCGGGCAGGATGCGGCGCGGGAACATCACCAGCGGCTCGTCCGCCACCGCCGCGAGCGACAGGCGCGTTCGCGCCGCCAGCGGGTGCGCCTCGGGCAAGGCCAACACCAGCGGCTCCGTCACCAGGGCCCGGTGCTGCAGGCCCGGTGCGCTGTCGCCTGGCGCATGCAGCACGAAGCCCGCGTCCACGTCGCCGCTGGCGATGAGATCGCGCTGCACGTCGCCCGTGGCCTCGATCAGCTCCAGCGCCACCCCCGGCCAGCGCTCGCGAAACGCCCGCACCCAGGGTGGCAGCAGGCTGAAGCCCACGGTGGAGACAAAGGCAATGCGCAGCCGCCCGCTTTCGCCCTGCGCCGCCGAGCGCGCCAGCGCGGGCAGCGCCTGCGCGCGGCGCAGCAGCTCGCGCACCTCGGGCAGCAGGGCCTCACCCGCCGCGCTTAGGGCCACTTGGCGGCGGCTGCGCTCGAACAGGCGAACCCCCAGCGCCGCCTCCAGCGAGGCGATGGCCTGCGTCAGCGCGGGCTGCGTGAGGTGCAGCCGCGCCGCCGCGCGGCCGAAGTGCAGCTCCTCGGCCAGCACCGCGAACTGGCGCCATTGACGCCATTCGCTGCGCTGTGGATTTTGGCCTTTGTTCATAAGCCCAGCATATCAATGAACCCAGCCGATCCGATTGGATGCCCCTGCGGCGCTGGCGCATACTGCGAAGCTTTCCCCTCCTTCCCACGAGACCCGAGAGAGACGACATGGCCGACAAGACCCCCCGACAGGTTCTGCGCAGCGACAACATCACCCAGGGCAAATCGCGCGCGCCCAACCGCTCCATGTACTACGGCATGGGCTACAAGGAAGGCGACTTCGGCAAGCCCATGGTGGGCGTGGCCAACGGGCACAGCACCATCACCCCCTGCAACAGCGGCCTGCAAAAGCTCGCCGACGCGGCCGTGCAGGGCATCGTGGAAGCCGGAGGCAATCCGCAGATCTTCGGCACGCCCACCATCTCGGACGGCATGGCCATGGGCACCGAAGGCATGAAGTACTCGCTGGTCAGCCGCGAGGTCATCGCCGACTGCATCGAGACCTGCGTGCAGGGCCAGTGGATGGACGGCGTGGTCGTCGTCGGCGGCTGCGACAAGAACATGCCCGGCGGCCTCATGGGCATGCTGCGCGCCAACGTGCCGGCCATCTATGTCTACGGCGGCACCATCCTGCCGGGCAAGTGGAAGGGCCAGGACCTCAACATCGTCAGCGTGTTCGAGGCCGTGGGCCAGAACGCGGCCGGCAAGATCAGCGACCAGGAACTCAAGGACATCGAGCAGCACGCCATCCCCGGCACCGGCTCCTGCGGCGGCATGTACACCGCCAACACCATGAGCTCGGCCTTCGAGGCCCTGGGCATTTCCCTGCCCTATTCGTCCACCATGGCCAACCCCCACGACGAGAAGCAGAACTCGGCCAAGGAATCGGCCAAGGTGCTCATCGAAGCCATCAAGAAGGACATCAAGCCGCGCGACATCGTCACCAAGAAGGCGATCGAGAACGCCGTGGCCGTGATCATGGCCACCGGCGGTTCCACCAACGCGGTGCTGCACTTCCTGGCCATCGCGCACGCGGCCGGTGTGGAGTGGTCCATCGACGACTTCGAACGCATCCGCCAGCGCACGCCGGTGCTGTGCGACCTCAAGCCCAGCGGCAAGTACCTCGCGGTGGACCTGCACAACGCCGGCGGCATCCCGCAGGTGATGAAGGTCCTGCTCAAGGCCGGTCTGCTGCACGGCGACTGCCTGACCATCAGCGGCCAGACCATCGCCGAGGTGCTGAAGGACGTGCCCGACGAGCCGCGCAAGGACCAGGACGTGATCCGGCCGATCAGCAACCCCATGTACGCCCAGGGCCACCTGGCCATCCTCAAGGGCAACCTCTCGCCCGAGGGCGCGGTGGCCAAGATCACCGGCCTGAAGAACCCCGTGATCACCGGCCCGGCGCGCGTGTTCGACGACGAGCAGTCCGCGCTGCAGGCCATCCTGGACGGCAAGATCAAGGCCGGCGATGTGATGGTGTTGCGCTACCTGGGCCCCAAGGGCGGCCCCGGCATGCCCGAGATGCTGGCGCCCACGGGCGCGCTGATCGGTGCCGGCCTGGGCGAAAGCGTGGGCCTGATCACCGACGGTCGCTTCAGCGGCGGCACCTGGGGCATGGTGGTGGGCCACGTGGCGCCCGAGGCCGCCGCGGGCGGCAACATTGCGCTGGTGCACGAGGGCGACTCCATCACCATCGACGCCCACCAGCTGGTGCTGGAACTCAACGTGGCCGAGGCCGAGCTGGCGAAACGCCGCGCCAACTGGAAAGCGCCGGCCCCGCGCTACACGCGCGGCGTGCAGGCCAAGTTTGCGTTCAACGCGGCCAGCGCCAGCAAGGGCGCGGTGCTCGACAACTTCTGAGCCGGCACGGATGGCAGGCGCTGCTTCAGCGGCGCCTGCCCGTCTTGATGCCCAAGGCCTCGCGCTGCTTGTCGAGGCGGTCGCGTTTCTTCTGGTCCATCTTCTCCACGGCCTTGCGCCTGGTGTAGCCCGAGAAGTCGGCCCAGGCCCACCAGGCCGCCGCCAGCGCGAACGGGGCCAGCACGACCCACCACGACCATTCGGCGACCGGGCCGAATTCCAGGTATTTCATCAGCAAGAGCGCGATGCCCAGACCCAGCAAATACATCTCAGCCTCCGGTAAATGACCGGTAAATTCCGGCAAAGAAAATCCGATAACAGGGGCTCGGCCAACCCAGTCGATAGAATTTGCCCCGTTCGCCCCTGACATTCCAAAGGACACCCCATGAAACGTGCGCTTCTGATTATGGCCGCCATGACCACCCTGGCGGCCCCCGCCATGGCCGACGAGGCCCTGGCCAAGGCCAAGAACTGCATGGCCTGCCACTCGGTGGACAAGAAACTGGTCGGCCCTGCGTACAAAGACGTGGCCAAGAAGTACGGCAGCGACGCCAAGGCCGTCGACATGCTGGCCACCAAGATCATGAAAGGCGGCTCGGGCGTTTGGGGCGCGATTCCCATGCCCGCCAACCCCCAGGTGAGCGAGGCCGAGGCCAAGAAGCTTGCGGCCTGGGTGCTGAGCCAGAAGTAATTTCACGCCCCCCACAAAAATGCCGGCATCGCGCCGGCATTTTTTTTGTCCATGGGCCACGTCAGCTCCGCCAGGGCAGCTCCAGCGCCTGACCGTCGGGCAGGCGCACGGGCACCGGCGTCTGCCCGAACACGCCCGTCAGCTCCAGGGGCGTGGCGCCCACGCTGAACAGTTGGTGCAGCTTCTCGCGCGGCAACACCACGCTCTGGCCAGCGCCGAAGCGCTGGACCTCGCCGTCGATGTGCAGCTCGCCCGCGCCCGCGTGACACAGCACCACCTCGTCGCAGGCGTGGCTGTGCGGCGGCGTGGCGGCACCAGGCGCCAGGGTCTGGCGCCACACGGAGAGCTGTGTCAGGCCGTCGCTGGCGCTGGCCCAGGTGGCGTGCGCCACGCCCGCGATGGGGGTGGCTTCGGGGATGGACTGATCGATCACGTACATGCTGGACTCCTTTCGTCCCGGTTTGACGGACCACCACGGCCCGTTCGGCGCGCAGTGTCTGGCGAAGTTATTGACGATGGAATACGCTTCAGAGCCGTTTCATTGCCGAACCAACTTCGTCAATCCACCATGAGCAGCATTGCAGGGGCACAGGCCCTCATCGCGTTCTCCGAGGTGGCGCGCCGCCAGAGCTTCGCCGCCGCCGCGCGCGACATGGGGCAGGCGCCCTCCACGCTGGCCAAGGCCGTGGCGCGGCTGGAAGCCTCGTTGGGGGTACGCCTGCTCCACCGCACCACGCGCAAGGTGAGCCTCACCGACGACGGAGAACGCCTGTTCGCGCGCTGTCAGCGCGTGCTGAGCGAACTGCAGGAACTGCAGGAGGAAGCCGATGGCCGCCGCGCGCGCCCCAGCGGCACGCTGCGGCTGGACCTGCCCATCGCCTTCGGACGGCGCAAGCTGCTGCCAGTGCTGGCGCAACTCGCCGAACGCCACCCTGGCCTGGTGCTCGACATCCAGCTCTCCGACGCCTACGCGGACCTGGTGCAAGGCGGCCTGGACGCCAGCGTGCGCGTGGGCGAGCTTGATGACTCGAGCCTGGTGGCGCGCCGCTTCGCCAAGCAATCGATGATCCTGTGCGCCGCGCCGTCCTACCTGGACCGCGCGGGCCGCCCGCGCCGCTATGAGGACCTCGCCCGTCACCGCTTCATCGTCTACCGCCAGCACTCCAGCGGACGCAACCGGCCCTTGCAGTTCCGGGTGAACGGCGAGACGCGCACGCTGCACCCCGAGCACGCGCTGCGCATCAACGACGGCGAGGCCATGGCCCGCGCGGCCTCGCTGGGCCTGGGCCTCACGCAATTGCCCGACTACATGGTGGAGGACGAGCTGGCCAGCGGCGCGCTGGTGGAATTGCTGCCGCGGCTGCGCCCGCCCGACATGCCCATCCACCTGCTGATGCCCACGCAGCGGCTCATGCCGGCGCGCGTGCGGGTGCTGGCCGATGCGCTGACCGAGGCCTTCGCCGCCGCGCGCTGACTCACAGCGCGTTCACCGGAATCTTCAGGTACGACACCCCGTTGGCCTCGGGCGGCGGCAACTCGCCCGCGCGGATGTTGACCTGCACCGACGGCAGGATCAGTGTCGGCATGTCCAGCGTGGCATCGCGCTTCGTGCGCATCTCGACGAACTGGGCCTCGCTCACGCCGTCGTGCACGTGAATGTTCTTCGCGCGCTGTTCGGCCACCGTGGTTTCGAAGCGCACGTCGCGGCCGTTGGGCGGGTAGTCGTGGCACATGAACAGGCGCGTGTCGCCCGGCAGCGAGAGCAGGCGCCGCACCGAGGCGTACAGCGTTTTGGCGTCGCCACCGGGAAAGTCGCAGCGCGCGGTACCCACGTCGGGCATGAACATCGTGTCGCCCACGAACACCGCGTCGCCCACGTGGTAGGCCGCGCAGGCAGGCGTGTGGCCGGGCACGTAGAGCACCTCGGCCTCCAGTTCACCGATGCGGAAGCGCTCTCCCTCCTGGAAGAGGTGGTCGAACTGCGAGCCGTCGAGGCGGAACTCGGGCTCCAGATGGAACACGGCCTTGAACACTTTCTGCACCTGCGTGATGCGCCCACCGATGCCGATGCGCCCACCCAGGTGCTTCTTCAGGTAGGGCGCGGCCGACAGGTGATCGGCGTGCGCGTGTGTTTCCAGGATCCATTCGACCGTGAGGCGGTTGGCGCGCACATAGTCGATCACCTGGTCGGCCGAGGCCGTGCGCGTTCGGCCTGACTTGGGGTCGTAGTCCAGCACAGAGTCGATGATGGCCGCGGGTGTGCCCGGGCCGTTGTGCACGACGTAGGTGACGGTCCAGGTGGCGGGGTCGAACAGTCCCTGGACCTGGGGCCGGACGGCGGTGGCGACGGACATGGCAGGCTCCTTTCAATAAGTGAACAACAATATATTGACGAACAATCTATCAGTCAATATAGTGTCGACCGTGCCGCCGATGAACGGCACATTGAATGGAGTGTCCCATGCCCGCCACCAAGCTCGACATCGACGACATGCAATCGGCCGCCGCCGAGGCCTGCCGCCTCATGAAAGTGCTGTCCAACCCCGACCGCCTGATGCTCCTGTGCCAGCTGTCCCAGGGCGAACACAACGTGGGCGAACTCGAGGCCGCGCTGGGCATCACGCAGCCCACGCTGTCCCAGCAGCTCACGGTGCTGCGCGACGAGGGGCTGGTGCTCACGCGCCGCGAGGGCAAGCACGTTTTCTACAGCCTCGACAGCCCGCCCGCGCAGGCCGTCATCCGCACCGTGTACCAACAGTTCTGTTCCCGCTGAAGGAGTTTTCCACCATGACGATCGATTGGGTCAATTTCACGCCCTGGGCCTCGCTGGCCGGCGGGCTGCTGCTGGGCCTGGCCTCGGCGCTCTTCATCCTGCTCAATGGCCGCGTGCTGGGCATCAGCGGCATCGTGGGCGGCTTGCTGAACCCCAAGGCCGGGGACATCGGCTGGCGCCTGGCCCTGGTCGCGGGCCTGCTGGTGTCGCCGCTGGTGTTCGTCTGGCTGGCGCCCGCGGGCTGGCTGAGCGCGCCGCGCATCGACGCCAGCACCGGCCTGGTGGTGCTGGCCGGCCTGCTGGTGGGCATCGGCACCCGCTACGGCTCGGGCTGCACCAGCGGCCACGGCGTGTGTGGGCTGTCGCGCCTGTCGCCGCGTTCGCTGGTCGCCACGCTGGCCTTCATGGCCACCGGCTTCGCCACCGTGTTCGTCATCCGCCACCTGATCTGAGGACGCCACCATGCAAAAACTCTCCGCTTTTTTCATCGGCCTGTTGTTCGGCCTGGGCCTGATGCTCTCGGGTATGACGGACCCCGGCAAGGTGCAGGGCTTCCTGGACTTGGCCGGTGCCTGGGACCCCTCCCTGGCCTTCGTCATGGGGGGTGCGATCGCCGTGGGGCTGCTGGCCTTCGCGGTGGCCAAGCGGCGCACGCGCAGCTTCCTGGGCTCGGGCATGTACCTGCCCAAGGCCACGGAAATCGACCGCCGGCTGGTGCTGGGCAGCCTCCTCTTCGGCGTGGGCTGGGGCCTGGCGGGCTTTTGCCCCGGACCGGGGCTGGTGTCCATGGCCGCGGGCGAGGTCAAGGGTCTTGTCTTCGTGCTGGCCATGCTCATGGGCATGGTCGTGTTCGAATGGCTGGAGCGCATGAGCGCGAAGACCCGAACGACCTGAAGGATGACCATGGACCTCAAACGCCTCACCCCCACCCTGTCCGTCGCCCCCCAAATCGCGCCGGGCGACCTCCCCGCCGCCGCCGCCGCCGGCTTCACCACGCTGATCTGCAACCGGCCCGATGGGGAGCAGCCCGGCCAGCCCGACCACGAGACCATGGCGCGCGCCGCCCAGGCGGCCGGCCTGCGCTTCGTGTTCCTGCCCGTCGTGTCCGGACAACTGGACGAAGCACAGGGCCGCGCCTTCGGCGAAGCGCTCGCGCAGGCCGAGGGCCCCGTGCTCGCGTACTGCCGCAGCGGCACGCGCAGCACCCAACTCTGGGCGCTGTCGCAGGCCGGCCAGCGCCCCTGGGCCGAGGTGCTGCAGACGGCAGCCGCCGCGGGTTACGACTTGAGCCGAATGCCCCCGCCGCCGGCGCGGGCCTGAACACCGACGCACGACCATGAACCTGTCCACACGCCATTGGTGGCCCGACCTGCCCATGAGGCATTGGGCCCGCGGGTACGGCCGCGACACCCTGCTGCGCGACGCCGTCGCCGCGGTGATCGTCACGCTCATGCTGATCCCGCAGAGCCTGGCCTACGCCCAGCTGGCGGGCCTGCCGCCCGAGGTCGGCCTGTACGCCAGCGTGGCGCCGCTGCTGGCCTACGCCCTGCTGGGCACCAGCCGCGTACTGGCGGTCGGACCGGTGGCCGTGGTCTCGCTGATGACGGCCGCCGCCGTGGGCGAACACGCCGCCGCCGGTAGCGCCCACTACCTGGCGGTGGCGATCACGCTGGCCTTTCTCTCGGGACTGATCCTGCTGGCCATGGGCCTGCTGCGCCTGGGCTTTCTCGCGCACTTCCTGAGCCATCCGGTCATCGCGGGTTTCATCGCGGCGTCGGGTCTGCTGATCGCGGCGAGCCAGCTCAAAACCTTGCTGGGGGTGTCGGCCGGCGGACACAACCTGGTGGAGATGCTGGCGGCGCTGTGGGCGCAACGCGGCCATGTGCATGGACTCACGCTGGGCATCGGCGCGGCCAGCCTGGCGTTTCTGTTCTGGGTGCGGCGCGGCCTGCAGCCGCTGCTGCGCCGCCTGGGCGTGCCACCGCGCGCGGCCGAGCTGGGGGCCAAGGCCGGACCGGTGGCCGCCATCATGGGCGCCACGCTGTTCACCTGGGCCGTCGATGGCGGCGCGCAGGGCGTCAAGCTCGTGGGCGCGGTACCGCAGGGCCTGCCGCCATTCACCCTGCCCTTGTGGGACCAGGCGCTGTGGCAATCGCTGCTGGTGCCCGCGCTGCTGATCAGCGTGGTGGGCTTCGTGGAGTCGGTCTCGGTGGGCCAGACGCTGGCCGCCAAGCGCCGCCAGCGCATCGAGCCCGATCAGGAGCTGGTCGCCCTGGGGGGCAGCAACCTCTCAGCCGCGTTCACGGGCGGCTTTCCCGTCACTGGCGGCTTCGCGCGTTCGGTGGTGAACTTCGACGCAGGCGCGCAGACGCCCGCCGCCGGCGTGTACACCGCCGTCGGCATTCTGCTGGCCTCGTTGCTGCTGACGCCGGCCCTCTTCCACCTGCCGCAGGCCACGCTGGCCGCCACCATCGTGGTGGCCGTGCTGTCGCTGGTGGACGTCGGCATCCTGCGCCGCACCTGGACCTACTCCAAGGCGGACTTCACCGCCGTGCTCGCCACGCTGGTGGCCACGCTCGCGGTGGGCGTGGAAAGCGGCCTGGTGGCCGGCGTGGGCGTGTCGCTGGCCCTGCACCTGTGGCGCACCAGCCAGCCGCACATCGCCGAGGTGGGCCAGGTGCCCGGCACCGAGCACTACCGCAACGTGCTGCGCCACCAGGTCATCACCCACCCGCAGGTCTTGGCCCTGCGCATGGACGAGAGCCTGTACTTCGCCAACGCGCGCGCCCTGGAGGACCGCATCAACGCCGCGGTGGCGCAGCGCCCGGCCTTGCGCCACGTGGTGCTGCAGTGCTCGGCCATCAACGACATCGACGCCAGCGCGCTCGACAGCCTGGAGGCCATCGACCAGCGCCTGCGCGACGCCGGCCTGCAGCTGCACCTCTCGGAAGTGAAAGGCCCGGTGATGGACAAGCTGCAGCGCAGCGACTTCCTGCAGCGCCTGAGCGGGCGCGTATTCCTCACGCACCACCAGGCTGCCGTCTCACTGGCCTCAGCGGGCGACTGAGCGCCCGAGGCTCACTTCGCGGCGTTCGGGAAAAACAACTGCTCGCCGCCGATCTTGTAGGCGGCGATGGCGGCCTGGCCGGCGGGTCCTGTCACCCAGTCCACGAACTTCTGGCCCTCGGCGGTCTTCACCTGCGGGTGCTTGGCCGCGCTCACCAGCATCACGCCGTACTGGTTGAACAGGCGCTGATCGCCCTCCACCAGCACCGTCAGGTCGCCCCGGTTCTTGAAGTTGAGCCAGGTGCCGCGGTCGGTGAGCACATAGGCGTTGGCGCCCGAACCGATGTTGAGCGCCGGGCCCATGCCGCAGCCGCACTCCTTGTAGCCACTGCCCTTGTCGTCGCCTCCGGTCATCTTCCAGAAGCGCAGCTCGGCCGCGTGCGTGCCGCTCTTGTCGCCGCGCGAAATGAAGGGCGCGTTGGCCGCCGCCACTTTTTTGAGCGCGGCCACGATGTCCTTGCCCGCGGTTTTGGCCGGGTCGGCCTTGGGGCCCACGAGAACGAAGTCGTTGTACATGACCTCCTGGCGCTTGGCGGCGAAGCCCTCGGCCACGAACTTCTCCTCGGCCACCTTGTCGTGCACGAAGAGCACGTCGGCGTCACCGCGGCGCGCCATATCGATCGCCTGGCCGGTGCCCAGGGCCACCACCTTCACGTCGATGCCCGTGGCCTGCTTGAACTGCGGCAGGAGGTGACCGAACAGCCCGGACTGCTCGGTGGACGTGGTGGACGCCACGACGATGCTCTGCGCGAGCGCGGCGCCGCCGATCAGCAGGCCGGCGGCCAGGGTGAGGATGGAACGGATAGGTTTCACCAGCTTTCTCCTTGAACGAACAAATGGGCGTGCGGGCACACGGCGCGCAGCAGGTCGGCGTTGAAAAAATCGTGCACGGGCAGGTCGGCGAGCACTCGGCCCTGCTCCAGGTAGACGACGCGGCTGGCCAGGCGCTTGACCTGGCCGAGGTTGTGGCTCGCGAACACCAGCGTGGTGGGCTGGCCCTGCGCGGGCGTGGCGGTGAACTCGGCGATGAGCTGCTCGACCTCGCGCTTGGCGTGCGGGTCCAGGCTGGCGGTGGGCTCGTCGAGCAGCCAGATGTCGGGTTGCAGGGCCCAGGCGCGCGCCAGCGCCAAGCGCTGCTGCTGCCCGCCCGAGAGCGCACGGCCGTTGCGCTGCGCGAGCTCGACCAGGCCCACGCGCCGCAGGGCGGTGAGCGCCAGCGCGCGCGCCTCGCCCCAGCGCCGCCCCTGCAACCACAGGCCCAGGGCCACGTTGTGCAGCGCGCGGATGCGCAGCATGTGCGGGCGCTGGAACAGCATGGCCACGCGCTGGCCGCCCGGCGCCCGCAGGGTGCCCGCCGTGAGCGGCAACAGCCCGTGCAGGGTGCGCAGCAGCGTGCTCTTGCCGCTGCCATTGGCGCCGATGAAGGCCACGCGCTCACCGGGCAAGATGCGCAGGTTCACGTCGTCCAGCGCGGGCGGGCGCGGCGCCGGCCCCAGGCGCACCTGGGCGCCGCGCAACTCGAAACACGGCTCGGCGATGGCGGAGGGCGGCACCCCGCTCATGCGGCCGCTCCGACGGGCAGCAGCCCATCCTGCCGCTCGCGCCAGCGCCGCACCAGCGACACCAGCGCATTGAGCACCAGCACCACGGCCAGCAGCACCAGGCCCAGGCCCAGCGCCAGCGGCAGGTCACCCTTGCTCGTTTCCAGGGCGATGGCGGTGGTCATGACGCGCGTGAAGCCGTCGATGTTGCCGCCCACGATCATCACGGTGCCGACCTCAGCGATGGCCCGGCCGAACGCCGTGATGAAGACCGTGAGCAGCGCGTAGCGCTCGTCCCAGGCCAGCAGCAGGCTGCGCATCAGCGTGCCCGCGCCCATGGACCGCAGCTGCTCGCCATGGCTGCGGTCGGCGTCCTCCACGGCCTGGCGCACCAGGGCGGTCACCAGCGGCAGCACCAGCACGGCCTGCGCCACCACCATGGCCTCGAAGTTGAACAGCCAGCCCAGGAAGCCCAGCGGCCCCGAGCGCGACAGCAGCAGGTACACCACCAGCCCCACCACCACCGCCGGCACCGCCAGCGCGGTATTGAGCAGCGTGAGCACCGCGCCGCGCCCGGCGAAACGCGCGGCCGCCAGCCAGGCGCCCAGCCACAGGCCCAGGGCGTAGGCAATGCCAGTGGCGGTGACGCTGACCGCCAGCGACCGCCACACGATGGCCCACAGGCCCGCATCGCCGGAAAGGATCAGCCCGATCGCGGTCGCCACGCTATCGGCAAAGGTGTTCATATGTGGGTGAGCTTAGCGAGCCAGAGACCTGCCCGCGCTACGTACTGACGCGGTATGAACGTTGGTGCATAAGACACCTTGATGCACACTTGACGACCATGCGACGAATCGAGCTGGCGTACCAACTGAGCACGCGCGAGCGGCCCGCCGGCAATGGATCGGCCCTGCTGCGCAACCCCATGATGGACGTGCTGCACGCCGTGAAGGCCTCAGGCTCCATCTCCGGCGCGGCGCGCGAGCTGGGCCTGTCCTACCGCCACGTGTGGGGGCAGCTCAAGGAATGGGAGGCCGATCTCGGCCAGGGCCTGATCTTCTGGGAGCGCGGCCAGGCCGCGCGCCTCACGCCCTTCGGCGAGAAGCTGCTGGCGGCCGAGCGCCTGGCCCAGGCCCGGCTGGGCCCGCAGATGGAGAACCTGCGCGCCGAACTCGAACGCGCCTTCGCGCTCATGCTCGACGGTGAGGCCACCGAGCACCCCCAGCTCACGCTCTATGCCAGCCACGACCACGCCCTTGCCGAGCTGGTGGACTTCGCGGCGCGCGACGCTGGCGGCAGCGGCCAGGGGGAAGCCCAGCGCCTGCACCTGGACGTGCAGTTCTGCGGCAGCGTGGACGCCATCCGCGCGCTCAACGAGGGGCGCTGCAAGATCGCCGGCTTTCACACCCAGCCCTTCGCCGACGCGCACACGCTCACCGCGCGCACCTACCGCCCGCTGCTCAAACCGGGCCTGCACAAGATCATCGGCTTCGCGCGGCGCACGCAGGGCCTGGTGGTGGCGCCCGGCAACCCGCTGCGCCTGCGCGACGTCGCCGACGTGGCGCGGCTGCAGGCGCGCTTCGTGAACCGCGCCAAGGGGACGGGCACACGCCTGCTGCTGGACGAGCTGCTGGCCCAGGCCGGCCTGCCGTCGGGCGACGTGGACGGCTACGAGCGCGTGGAGCGTTCGCACGCGGCGGTGGCGCACGCCGTGGCCAGCGGCAGCGCCGACGTGGGCCTGGGCACCGAGTACGCGGCGCGCAGCGCCGGCCTGGGCTTCGTGCCCGTCACCGACGAGCGCTACCTGCTGGTCTGCCTGAAGAACACCCTGGACGAGCCGCCCCTGCAGCGCCTGCTGGAGCGGCTGCGCAGCCGCCCCTGGCAGGAACGCCTGGCCGCCCTGCCCGGCTACCGGCCGGACCACTGCGGCGAGGTGGCGGCGATGAAGCGGCTGCTGCCCTGGTGGGGCTGAGCCGCTCGCGCCCTCACAACAGGTTCGCGCTGCGCGCGGCCGCCTCGATGCCCTTGTAGTTGTCGGCCTTGGTGGGCACGAAACGGGTGGCGCGCTGCAGGTCCAGCACCTCTTTGCCTTGCGGCGTGGCGCGGTCCAGCTTGAGCAGCGCGGCGGCGAGCTTCTCGCGCTGCGCGGCGGGCATGTCGGCGTGCACCGACCAGTTGTAGTCGTAGTACGGCGGGGTGGTGAAGATCACGCGCACCTTGGCCGTGTCGACCTTCTTGTCGGCCACGAATTTCTCCCACACCGAGATGTTCAGCGCCCCGCCCTGCACCTTGCCCGAGGCCACGGCGGCGATGGTGGCGTCGTGCGCGCCGCTGTAGGCCACGCGGCCGAAGTCCTTCTCGGGGTTGATGTTGGCCTGCAGCAGGAAGCTGCGCGGCATGAGGTGGCCCGAGGTGCTGCTCTGCGAACCGAAGCTCACGTCCTTGCCCTTGAGGTCGGCCAGCGACTTCACGGCCGGGTCGCTGGAGATGAAGACCGAGCGGAACTTCTCGTCTTCCTCGCGCTGCACCAGCGGGATGATCTTGCCGCCCGAACGCACATTGGCCTGCACGAAAGTGAAGCCGCCGAACCAGGCCATGTCCACCTTCCTGTTCACCAGCGCCTCGACGGCGGCGGCGTAGTCGGTCACCGGCGTGTATTCCACCTTCATGCCCAGGGCGCCCTCCAGGTACTTCACCAGCGGCGCGGCCTTGCGCGCCAGCTCGGTGGGCGATTCGTCGGGGATGGCGGTGACGCGGAACACCTGCTGAGCGTGCGCGGCGGCGGCCACCAGGCCCAGGCCCAGCACAAGGGCGTGGCGACAGCGGTGAAACAGGGAATGGCGGGTCATGGTGGTTTCCTGATGAAGGGAGGAAGCGGCTCAAGAACAAAGGGCGCGGCCTTGCGAGAAAGGAAGGCGGCATGCCCTGGCGGGCGCCGGCGCGCGAGCGCGGACCGCGAATCCTAGTCCACGCGGCCACGGGCCGGTCTGCGTCAAGGACGCGGCTCCTTTCAAGCCATTGAGCGCATGCCCGAAGGCGCCCCGGAAGGAGCGCCGGGAATGGCGCGAGACATTGCGAGCCGCCCTCCGCCCTCACCCCGGCCAGTCGCCCAGCAGCTCGTCCGGCGAAGGCTTGTGAAACTTCGGCCGGCCCACGCCCAAGGGCGTGCCCAGCACCATCCAGCCGACCAGGGTTTCGCCGGGCCGGCAGAAGGCCGACATGACGGCCTGGTCGCGCACCTTGCTGCCCGAGAGCATCTTGCCGCCGTAACCCAGGGCGTGAGCGGCCGTCAGGAAGTTGGCGAGCGCGCCGCCCAGGGCGATCCACTGTTCGTGCACCGTGGCCACCGGGTGGCCGGCGTCGATGCGCGCGATCACGGCCACCAGCAGCGGCGGTTCGGTGGCGCGCCCACGGTCGCGCCGCGCCTGTTCGGCCGGTTTCCCCTGCGCCAGGGCCACGGTCTCGAACAGGTCGGCCAGGCGCTGCCGGGCCTCCCCGCGCACGACGGCAAACCGGTAAGGCACCAGGCCCGCGTGGTCGGGCGCGCGCAGCGCGGCGGCGGCCATGCGCCGCAGCTCGTCGGGCGAAGGCGCGGGCTCGCGCAGGTACTTGGTGCCGACCGACAGGCGCGACAGCAGGGACTCGAGTGGGTCGGCGGGCGCGGGGTCGCGGGGGGTGTTCATGGCGGCGGGCGGCGCGGTGGGGGTATTGAGGCACCAGTGTGCGCCACCGCAGGCCGCTGGCGCGGGCCATGACCCTGGGGCCCGGCCCCTCGGGGCCGGCCAGCGCGTTCAGAACGCCTCTTTCTCCGCTTCCAGGTACGCCAGGCTGGTGTACTTGCCGATGTTGCTGTCGAAGCCCTGCATGCTGGCCGCGCGCGCGGCCACGCGCGGATCGGCCAGCACCAGGCCCTTGGCCTTGTCCAGCGGCAGGCCGTCTTTCACCGCCTTCAGGCAGGGCTCGTAAATGCCGCGCAGGAAATCACCGTAGGTCTGGAGCAGGTCGCGGCTCGCGTGGCCGTGGCCCGGCACCCAGAGCTGCTCGCCCAGGTCCTTCATGAGCGTGTCGTAGGTCTTGAAGGTGCCCACGTAGGAGCCGTCGTCGATGTTGGCGATGCGGTTGCCCATGGCGATGTCGCCGACGTAGGTGAGACGGTCCTGCACCACCTCCATGCACAGGTCGGACGGCGTGTGCGCCACGCCGTGGTGGTGCAGGCGCAGCTGCACGTCTCCGTAGTCGAACACCTGGCCGGGCCGCACGTCGGTGTTGGGTGCGACGATCTTCGTGCCCAGCGTGGCCTGGTTGGTCCAGCGCTCCATCATGCCGCGCCAGGCATTGCCCTCGGCCCCCAGGATCTGCTCGCGCGTGTGCGCCAGCGCGTGGATGGGCACGCCCGGGAAGGCCTCGACGAAGGCGTGGTTGCCCAGCCAATGGTCGCCGTGGTAGTGGCTGTTGAACACAGCCACCACAGGCCGGTCGGTCACGCGGCGGATCATGCGGATCGCCATCTGCCCGATCTGCAGCGAGCCGCCCGAATCCAGGACCACCACGCCCTTTTTCGTGACCACGAATACCACGTTGGCCATCATCCCCTGGTTCTGCGGGGTGGGAAATCCGTCCTCCGCGAACACCATCCACACGTGCGGGGACAGCTGTTGCGCGGGGATGTCGGGCATGGGCGGACCGACCACGAAGTCGCGCACCTGCTGCGCGAACAGCCGCGCCTCGGGCACGGCGGCCAGGCCGGCGGCGCCCAGTGCCAGGCCGGCACCGGCGCGCAGCCAGTGGCGGCGGGTGAGGCGGTCGGTGGGGAGGTGGCGGGTGGGCATCGGCGTCTCCATCAGTTATTGCTTATTTTCAGATCATAGCCAGACCGACGGAGAACGGCACGCCGCCCGGCCCGGGGGCGACCGCTCACCGGGGCGCGGACAGGCCGTCCTGCGGCGTGGCGTGGCGCGCGCGGATGGCTTCGGCCTGCCGCGCGACCTCGGCGCGCAGCGCCGCCGGCTCCACCACCTCGACCTCGGCGCCGTGGCCCAGGATCTGCCGCGCGCCGTGCTCGACCGACTCCAGCGCCCACAGGACGCAGCGCCAGCCGTCGGGCGCCCTGTCCTGCGGCGCCACCGGCACCTCGGCGAAACGGTGGCGCGCGTGCTCCAGCCAGCCCAGCGCCCGGGGCGACACCAGCACCCGGGCCTGCAGCGGCCGCAACCCGGCCTCGAACCGCGCCGACGACTCCTGCCAGTAGCGCGCCAGGTCGAAGCCGCGGGGACGCCGGAAGCCGCTGCCCAGGACCGCCAGGCCCCGCACGCTGGCCAGGCGGTAGGTGCGCACGGCGGTCTGCCGGCTTTCGCGTGCCGCGAGGTACCAGGCGCCGGCCTTGAGCACCAGCCCCAAGGGTTCAAGCTCCCGCCGCGACAGACCGCGCCAGCTCATGTAGTCGACCCGCAGGCGCTTGCCGCTCCAGACGGCCTGCGCCGCGTCCCGCAGGAACGCCGGTGTGTCGGAGGCCCGGTACCAATCCAGGGGGTCGATGTGCAGCCGCTCGGCCACCAAGGCCGCCTGGTCGCGCCAGGGCGCCGGCACGCTGGCCATCAGCTTGAGCCGTGCCGACGCGGCGGCCTCGCCCAGGCCCAGCGCCGTCGCCGGCCCCGGCAGGCCGGCCAGCCACAGGGCGTTCGCCTCGTCGCCCGTCATGCCGGTGAGCTGCGTCGTCCAGCCCGGCTGCAATTGGAAGCCACCCTGGTGGCCCCGTTCGCCCCACAGGGGCACGCCGGCCGCCGAGAGTTGATCGATGTCGCGCAGGACGGTGCGCTCGGACACCTCGAGCGAGCGCGCGATGGCGCCGGCCGTCAAACGACCGTGGGCCTGCAGCAGCATGAGGATGGACAACAGGCGGTGGGCTTTCATGGCCGCCCAATCATGACACCCCTTGTCATATTGGTGGTGCCAGCATCGCCCTTCCTTCATCACCACCAGGCAGGCACACCATGAACACCCCAGACCCCGGCGCAACGAGCGCGAAGCAGGACTTCGATTTCCTGGTCGGCCACTGGACCACCCGCCAGCGGCGCCTGAAACAGCGCCTGCAGGGCAGCGACGAATGGGAAACCTTCACCGCCTCCACCACCAACCAGCACCTGCCGGGCGGCGTGATCAACTTCGATACCCTGGTCGCGCCGACCTGGAAACCGGGCTGGGTGGGCATGTCGCTGCGCCTGTTCAACCCGGCGACCAACCTCTGGAGCATCTACTGGGTCACCAACGAAGGCGGAGGCATCGACCCCGCGACGGGGCAGCTCGGCGCCCCGGTGGTCGGCCGCTTCCAGGGAAGCGAAGGCCTGTTCGAGGGCGAGGACCGGTTCGAGGGACGCACGGTCCGCGTGCGCTTCCATTGGCAGCGCTGGGGCAGCGAGCGGGCGCGCTGGCAGCAGGCCTTCTCCGACGACGGCGGGCGCAGCTGGGAGGTCAACTGGGTCATGGACTTTGAGCGCGAGGCCCCGTCCCCGGCCGAACCGGCGCCGCCACCCGCCCTCGGCCTCGACTGCCAGGTGGTCGAGTTGCGCCGGTACACCCTTCATCCGGGCCAGCGCGACACATTGATCGAGCTGTTCGAGCGGGCCCTGGTCGAACCGCAGGAAGCACTGGCCATGGCCGTGATGGGCCAGTTCCGCGACCTCGATGCGCCCGACCACTTCGTCTGGCTGCGCGGCTTTGCCGACAGGGACAGCCGCACCAGGGGATTGGCGGCGTTCTATGGCGGCCCCGTCTGGCGACAGCACGGCGGCGCGGCCAACGCCACCATGGTCGACTCCGACGACGTGCTGCTGCTGCGCCCGGCTTGGCCGGGCTCGGGCCTCTCGATGCAGGGCCGCCGCCGCCCGCAGTCCACGGGGCAGACGACCGCGCCGGGCCTGCTGCGGGTCAGCGTGCTGCCCCTGCGCGAGACGGCCGGTGCGGCGCTGCTGAGCCTCTGCCGCGACACCCTGTCGCCGTGCCTGCGGAAGGGTGGCGCGCACGTCCTCGGCTGGTACGTCACCGACGAGGCGCCGAACGATTTTCCTCGCCTGCCCGTGCGGGAGGGGAAGCCGGTGTTGGTGGGCTTTGCCCTGTTTCCCGACCTGCCCTCGCTAAACGCCTTCGAGCGCAGCGGCGCCTGGGACCGCGACGCGCAGGCGGCGCTGGCGCCATGGCTCGATCGCCCGGCGCGCCACCACAGGCTGGCGCCCACCGCGCGTTCGGCGATCCAGGCCTGAGCGCCAAGGGCGCGGGAGCCGCTGCTCAGCGGCGTGGCAGCCGGCGGGCGATCTCGGTCACCAGCTGGCGCGCCAGGGCCAGCTTGCCGGCGCGCGGCAGCTCGGTGCTGCCGGCCTCGTCCACCAGCAGCAGCGCGTTGTCGTCGCGGCCGAAGGTGTCGGGCCCGATGTTGCCCACCAGCAGCGGCACGCCCTTGCGCGCGCGCTTGGCCTGGGCGTGGGCCAGCAGATCGTGGCTTTCGGCGGCGAAACCCACGCAATACAGCGCGCCGGCCCGAGCGCGCGGGCTGGCGGCCACACCGGCCAGGATGTCGGGGTTCTCCACGAAGGCCAGGGTGGGCGCTTCGCCGCTGCCGTCCTTCTTGATCTTCTGGTCGGAGGTGCTGGCGGGGCGCCAGTCGGCCACGGCGGCGGCCGCGATGAAGACGTCGGCCGCGTCGGCACTGGCCAGCACGGCGCGCTGCATGTCCTGCGCGGACACCACGTCCACCCGCTGAACTCCGCGCGGCGTGGGCAGGGCCACCGGGCCGGCCACCAGCGTCACCTGGGCACCGGCCTCGTGCGCGGCGCGCGCGAGCGCGAAGCCCATCTTGCCGCTGGAGCGGTTGGTGAGGCCGCGCACCGGGTCGATGGCCTCGAAGGTGGGCCCGGCCGTGATGAGCACATGCCGGCCCGCCAGCGCCTTGGGCTGGAAGTGACGCACCAGCTCATAGAGCAGTTCGTCCGGTTCGAGCATGCGGCCATCGCCGGTTTCGCCGCAGGCCTGCTCGCCCGCGCCCACGCCCAGCACCACGGTGCCGTCGGCGCGCAGCTGCGCCAGGTTGCGCTGCGTGGCGGGGTGGGCGTACATCTCGCGGTTCATGGCCGGGGCCACGATCAGCGGCACGCGCTCCAGGGGCCGGGCCAGGCACAGCAGCGAGAGCAGGTCGTCGGCGCGGCCATGCAGCAGCTTGGCCATGAAGTCGGCGCTGGCCGGCGCGATGACGATGGCATCGGCCTCGCGGCTGAGGTTGATGTGGGGCATGTTGTTGCCCTCGCGCGGGTCCCACTGCGAGCCGTAGACCGTGCGGCCCGACAACGCCTGCAGGGTGACCGGCGTGATGAAGTGCTCGGCCGCCTCGGTCATCACCACCTGCACCGTGGCGCCGGCCTTCACCAGGCCGCGGCAGAATTCGGCGGCCTTGTAACAGGCCACGCCACCGCTGAGGCCCAGCACGATGTGTTTTCCCGCGAGATCGCTCATGGAGGCGCAATGTAGCAGCGCCCCGCGAGAAGCCCCGGTGGACGGGCCGAGCGGGAGGGGCCACCTATAATCGGAATTTCCCACCTGAGCCAGCCCCCGGGCTGGCCCGAGTCATGACCAAATACGTGTTCGTCACCGGCGGTGTGGTGTCCTCCCTGGGCAAGGGCATTGCTTCTGCGTCTCTCGCCGCGCTGCTCGAATCGCGCGGCCTCAAAGTCACCCTCATCAAGCTCGACCCGTACATCAACGTGGACCCGGGCACCATGTCGCCGTTCCAGCACGGCGAGGTGTTCGTCACCGACGACGGCGCCGAGACCGACCTGGACCTGGGCCACTACGAGCGTTTCATCGAAACGCGCATGCGCCAGTCCAACAACTTCACCACCGGCAAGATCTACCAGTCGGTGCTGGAGAAGGAGCGCCGCGGCGACTACCTCGGCAAGACCGTGCAGGTGATCCCGCACGTCACCAACGAGATCCAGGAATTCATCCGCAAGGGCTCGGGCGAAGGCACGCCCGACGCGGTGGACGTGGCCATCGTCGAGATCGGCGGCACCGTGGGCGACATCGAGTCCCTGCCCTTCCTGGAAGCCGTGCGCCAGATGAGCCTGCGCCTGGGCCCCAACAGCTCGGCCTTCCTGCACCTGTCCTACCTGCCCTGGATCGCCGCCGCCGGCGAGCTCAAGACCAAGCCCACGCAGCACACCGCCAAGGAGCTGCGCGCCATCGGCATCCAGGCCGACGCACTGCTCTGCCGCGCCGACCGCCGCATCCCCGACGAGGAACGCGCCAAGATCAGCCTGTTCAGCAACGTGCCCGAATGGGGCGTGATCAGCATGTGGGACGTGGACACCATCTACAAGGTGCCGCGCATGCTGCACGAGCAGGGGCTGGACGGCCTCATCTGCGACAAGCTGCGCCTGAACACGCCGCCGGCCAACCTCAAGCGCTGGGACGACCTGGTGCATGCGGTGGAGAACCCGCAGGGCACGGTGCACATCGCCATGGTCGGCAAGTACGTCGACCTGTCCGACAGCTACAAGTCGCTCAACGAGGCCCTGCGCCACGCCGGCCTGAAGAACCAGGCCAAGGTAGCCATCGAGTACGTCGATTCCGAGACCATCACGCCGGCCAACGTGGCCCAGGTGCTGGGTCGCTTCGACGCCGTGCTGGTCCCTGGCGGCTTCGGCAAGCGCGGCATCGAGGGCAAGATCTGCGCGGCGCGCTTCGCGCGCGAGCAGAAAGTGCCCTACCTGGGCATCTGCCTGGGCATGCAGGTGGCCACCATCGAATACGCGCGCCACGTGGCCGGCCTGAAGGACGCCAACAGCACCGAGTTCGAGCCCGGCACGCCGCACCCGGTCATCGCCCTCATCACCGAGTGGAAGGACGCCGACGGCAGCATCCAGCAGCGCGACGCCCACTCCGACCTCGGCGGCACCATGCGCCTGGGGGCGCAAAGCTCCGACGTGGCCAAGGGCACGCTGGCGCACAGCATCTACGGCGACGTGGTGACCGAACGCCACCGCCACCGCTACGAGGCCAACGTGAACTACCTCGACCAGCTGCGCCAGGCCGGGCTGGTGATCTCCGCGCTGACCCAGCGCGAGCACCTCACCGAGATCGTGGAGCTGCCGCAGTCCGTGCACCCCTGGTTCATGGGCGTGCAATTCCACCCCGAGTTCAAGTCCACGCCCTGGGCCGGCCACCCGCTGTTCAACGCCTACATCAAGGCGGCGCTGACCCACCAGGCGCAGCGCCGGCCCGCCCGGGCCGTGGCCTGAGGCCCCGACGGAGAGCCCCACGATGAAGCTCTGCGGTTTCGACGTCGGCCTGGACAAGCCCTTCTTCCTCATCGCCGGCCCCTGTGTCATCGAGTCCGAGCAGCTGCAGATGGACGTGGCCGGGCGGCTGAAGGAGATCACCGGCTCGCTGGGCATCCCCTTCATCTTCAAGAGCAGCTTCGACAAGGCCAACCGCAGCAGCGGCAAGAGCTTCCGCGGCCCTGGCCGCGAGGCGGGCCTGGCGGTGCTGGCCAAGGTCAAGGCGCAGCTCGGCGTGCCCGTCATCACCGACGTGCACAGCGAGGACGACATCGCCCCCGCCGCCGCCGTGTGCGACGTGCTGCAGACGCCGGCCTTCCTGTGCCGCCAGACCGACTTCATCCGCGCCGTGGCGCAGAGCGGACGGCCGGTGAACATCAAGAAGGGCCAGTTCCTCGCGCCGCACGACATGAAGAACGTGATCGACAAGGCCCGCGACGCGGCCCGCGACGCCGGCCTGCCCGAGGACAGCTTCCTCGCCTGCGAGCGCGGCGCGAGCTTCGGCTACAACAACCTCGTCTCCGACATGCGGGCCCTGGCCATCATGCGCGAGACCGGCGCGCCGGTGGTGTTCGACGCCACCCACAGCGTGCAGCTGCCCGGCGGGCAAGGCACCAGCTCGGGCGGCCAGCGCGAGTTCGTGCCCGTGCTGGCGCGCGCCGCCGTGGCGGTCGGCGTGTCCGGCCTGTTCATGGAAACCCACCCCGACCCGGCCAAGGCCTTGAGCGACGGCCCGAACGCCGTGCCGCTCAAGCACATGCCCGCGCTGCTCGAAACCCTGCTCGCGCTCGACGCCGTGACCAAAAGGAACGGCTACCTCGAGGACCGCTTCAACGCCTGAGCCGCGCCCAATTTTCTTTGACTTTCCGAACCTGAGGACCCTTGATTCATGAGTGCCATCGTTGACATCGTCGGCCGCGAAGTGCTGGACAGCCGCGGCAACCCCACCGTCGAGTGCGACGTGCTGCTGGAGAGCGGCGTCATGGGCCGCGCGGCCGTGCCCTCGGGCGCGTCCACCGGCTCGCGCGAGGCCATCGAGCTGCGCGACGGCGACAAGAGCCGCTACCTGGGCAAGGGCGTGCTCAAGGCGGTGGAGCACATCAACACCGAGATCAGCGAGGCCGTGCTGGGCCTGGACGCCTCCGAGCAGGCCTTCCTGGACAAGACCCTGATCGACCTCGATGGCACCGAGAACAAGAGCCGCCTGGGCGCCAACGCCATGCTGGCCGTCTCCATGGCCGTGGCCCGCGCCGCCGCCGAGGAAGCCGGCCTGCCGCTGTACCGCTACTTCGGCGGCATGAGCGCGGTGCAGATGCCCGTGCCCATGATGAACGTCATCAACGGCGGCGCCCACGCCAACAACAACCTCGACCTGCAGGAGCTGATGATCATCCCCGTGGGCGCGCCGAACTTCCGCGAGGCCCTGCGCTGGGGCGCCGAGGTGTTCCACGCGCTCAAGAAGATCCTGCACGACAAGGGCATGAGCGTGGCGGTGGGCGACGAAGGCGGCTTCGCGCCGAACGTCGAGAGCCACGAGGCCGCGCTGCAACTGCTGATGGACGCCATTTCGGCCGCCGGCTACACCCCGGGCGACCAGATCGCGCTGGGCCTGGACTGCGCCGCGAGCGAGTTCTACAAGGATGGCCAGTACGCGCTCGACGGCGAGGGCCTGAAGCTCAGCGCCGAGGAGTGGACCCATATGCTGGCCACCTGGTGCGACAAGTACCCCATCGTCAGCATCGAGGACGGCATGGCCGAGGGCGACTGGGACGGCTGGAAGGTCCTCACCGAGCGCCTGGGCCAGCAGGTGCAGCTGGTGGGCGACGACCTCTTCGTCACCAACACCAAGATCTTGAAGGAAGGCATCGACAAGGACATCGCCAACTCGATCCTCATCAAGATCAACCAGATCGGCACGCTGACCGAAACCTTCGCCGCCATCGAGATGGCCAAGCGCGCGGGCTACACCGCCGTGATCAGCCACCGCAGCGGCGAGACCGAGGACAACACCATCGCCGACATCGCCGTGGGCACCAACGCCGGCCAGATCAAGACCGGCTCGCTCTCGCGCTCGGACCGCATGGCCAAGTACAACCAGCTGCTGCGCATCGAGGAAGACCTCGGCGAAGTGGCCGTGTACCCCGGCCGCGCCGCCTTCTACAACCTGCGCTGACCGCCACGCCCCCGATGGCCAACCGCCTGATCCCCGGCCTGCTGGTCGCGCTGCTGCTGGTGCTGCACGCGCAGCTCTGGTTCGGCCGGGGCAGCGTGCCGCAGGTGGCGCAGCTGCGCCGCGACCTGGCCGCCCAGCTGGAGGCGAACGAGCTGGCGCGGCAGCGCAACGCGCAGATCGCCAGCGAGCTGCGCGACCTCCAGGAAGGGCTGGAGATGGTCGAGGAGTTGGCGCGCCAAGACCTCGGCATGGTCAAGCCCAACGAGGTTTTCGTGCAGATCGCGCGCTGATCCGCCGCGGATCGGCGCCCTTCCCTGGCCGTCCCATGCTCACGGTGGCACTGCTCGGCGGGCCGCTCACCGGCAAGCGCACGCTGGCGCGCCAATTGCGCGAGGCCCTGGACGCGCGGGGCATCGCCGGGGTCGTGATCGCCGACGCCACCGCGCTGATGGCGGCGGCCCACAACGAGCTTCGTTTCAATGACCGCGGACTCTGGCCCGAAGCCCTGGCCGCGCAGCGCCGCATCGGCCTGACGCTGCTGATGGGCCTGGATCTGCCCTGGGAACCCGGCGGCCGGTTCAGCGACAGCCCCGCCGTGCGCGAGGCCACCGACACCCTGTTGCGCCGCGAGCTGCAAGGCGCGGGCATCGGCTTCCAGACGGTTTATGGCCACGGCGCGCGGCGCCTGCAGGCCGCGCTGCGCGCCGTGGGGGCCGCCCTGGGCCGCGAGCTGCTGCCCGACGACCCCCTGCTGCGCGACGGTTCGGGCCGCTGGGCCTGCGAGGCCTGCAGCGACCCCGACTGCGAGCACCGGCTGTTCAGCGCCCTGCTCGCGCGCCGCGGCGGCGGCTGAGGATCACTGCGGCCGATCGGTCCCGGGCGGCTGCGCCAGCGGCTGCAGGAACACCTGCGCCGCATCCACCGGATCGAAGGTGTATTGCGCGCCGCAGAAATCGCAGTTGACCTCCACCTGCCCCTGCTCTTCCAGGATGGACTCGATCTCCTCGCGCCCGAGCGAACGCAGCATGCCGCCCACGCGCTCGCGCGAGCAGGTGCAGGCGAAGCGGGGTCCCGCGCCGGCCAGCAGCGGGTCGAAGCGGCGCAGGTTCTCTTCCCAGAACAGGCGGTGCAGGATGGTGTCGGCATCGAGCCCCAGCAGCTCTTCGCGCTTGAGGCTGCTGGCCAGGATCGCGATGCGCTGGTAGTCCTCGTTGCGGCCGATCTGGTCCTCGTCGCGCTGCTGCGACTGGCCGGCCAGGTTGGCCTCGCCCTGCAGCGGCAGGCGCTGGATCAGCAGGCCGGCGGCCATCTTGTCGTTCGCCGCCAGCACCAGCTTGGTGTCGAGTTGCTCGCTCTGCAGCATGTAGTGCTCGATCACCTCGCTGAGCTTTTCCAGCTTCTCGCGGCGGTCACCGAACAGCGGCACCACCCCCTGGTAGGGCTGCTGGCCGGGCTGGCGGTCCTTCGGGTCGAGCGTGATCGCGCAACGGCCCTGGTTGGTGGCGTTGACCATGTGCGACAGGGGCGCGTCGTCCGCCACCTCGCCGGCCACCGTCGCGGTGGCGCGCAGGCTCAGGTCGGGCTGCACCTCGGCCACGGCCAGCTTCACCGGGCCGTCGCCATGGATCTGCATGACCAGGGCGCCGTTGAATTTGATGTTGGCCTGCATCAGCGTGGCCGCGGCCGTCATCTCGCCGAGCAGCTCGGTCACGGCCGCGGGGTAGCCGCCGGCCTGCGCGCGGCGCTGCAGGATCTCCTGCCAGGCGTCGGTGATGCGCACCAGCATGCCGCGCACCGGCAGGCCTTCAAACACGAATTTGTGGAGCTCGGACACGGGGTTCCTTCGACCAAAGCGGCACAGGTGGCGCTCAGCCGGTCTTTTTCAAGCCCTTGCGGTAGCGCTGGGCGTTCTCGATGTAGTGGGCCGCGCTGCGGCGCAGGCCCTCGATCTGCTCGGGCGTGAGCTGGCGCACCACCTTGGCGGGGCTGCCCAGGATCATGGAGCCGTCGGGGAATTCCTTGCCCTCGGTCACCAGGGCGCGCGCGCCCACCAGGCAGTTCTTGCCGATCCTCGCGCCATTGAGCACGGTGGCGCCGATGCCGATCAGCGACTCGTCGCCGATGGTGCAGCCGTGCAGCATCACCTGGTGGCCGATGGTCACGCGCTCGCCCACCACCAGCGGGAAGCCGTAGTCGGCGTGCATCACCGTGCCGTCCTGCACATTGCTGCCCTGGCCGACGGTGATGGTCTCGGTGTCGCCGCGCAGCACCGCGCCGAACCAGACGCTGCTGTCTTCGTGCAGGTGCACGTTGCCCATGACTTGCGCGCTGTCCGCGACCCAGGCCGAATCGGCCATCGTCGGCGCCACGCCATCGAGTTCGTACAAAGCCATGCGGCGGTCTCCTCGGGTGCTCGGGTGTCGAAACCTAGAATTGTAGGGATGCCCCTCACCGTACCCGCCAAGACGCCCGCCAGCCTGCGCGAGCAGGCCCTGGAGGCCCTGTGCACGGCCGATCCCACGGCCAAGGCGGCGGCGGCGCAGGCGCTGTGGGCGCGCTGGCGCGCCCTGGGCGCGCAGGACGGGGCGGCCTGGGCCGCGCAGGCGCCCATCGCCCCCTTGGCCAGCGCCACCCTGCCCGGCCGCCCGGCGCGCCCCGAACTCGTGCCGCCGCAGGCCGTGGCCCAGCGCTCGCCCTTCACGCGCGACGGCCTGGCGGCCCTGCTGCACGCCATCGCGCACATCGAGTTCAACGCCATCGACCTGGCGCTGGACGCGCTGTGGCGCTTCCCCGGCCTGCCGCTGGACTTCTACCGCCAGTGGCTGCAGGTGGCGCACGAAGAGGCCACGCACTTCGGCCTGCTGCGCGAGTTGCTGCAGGCACTGGGCCACGACTACGGCGACTTCCCCGCCCACAACGGCCTGTGGGAGATGTGCGTGAAGACCCAGCACGACCCGCTGGCGCGCATGGCCCTGGTGCCGCGCACCCTGGAGGCGCGCGGCCTGGACGCCACGCCGCTGATCCAGTCGCGCCTGCGCCAGGTGACGGCGCGCGAGGTCAAGCAGGAAGCGCAGCGCGCGGTCGAGATCCTGGACACCATCCTGCGCGACGAAATCGGCCACGTGGCCGTGGGCAACCGCTGGTACGCCTGGCTGTGCGCGCAGCGCGGGCTGGAGCCGGTGGCGCACTACCGCGTGCTGGCGCGCGAGCACGCCGCGCCGCGGCTGAGGCCGCCGTTCAACGACACCGCCCGACGGGCGGCGGGCTTCACCCAGGCCGAGCTGGACGCCCTGCTCGGACCCTGAACGGGGCGAACCCGGACAATCCGGGGATGACTTCCGCTTCCCCGACCGCGTTCAGCGCCCTCCCCCTGTCCCCCGCCACCCTGGCCAACCTCGAGCAGCTGGGCTACACGGCCATGACGCCGATCCAGGCCGCCGCCCTGCCGCCGGCCCTGCTGGGCAAGGACCTCATCGCCCAGGCCAAGACCGGCAGCGGCAAGACCGCCGCCTTCGCCCTGGCGCTGCTGGCCAACCTGAACCCGCGCCGCTTCGCCGTGCAGGCGCTGGTGCTGTGTCCCACGCGCGAGCTGGCCGACCAAGTGAGCACCGAAGTCCGCCGCCTCGCGCGCGCGGCGGACAACGTGAAGGTGGTGGTGCTCTGCGGCGGCGTGCCGCTGCGCGGGCAGTTGGCCTCGCTGGAGCACGGCGCGCACATCGTGGTGGGCACGCCGGGCCGGGTCATGGACCACCTGGGGCGCGGCAGCCTGCGGCTGGACGCGCTCAACACCCTGGTGCTCGACGAGGCCGACCGCATGCTCGACATGGGCTTTTTCGACGACATCGCCACTGTCGCCAGGCAGTGCCCCGCGGCGCGCCAGACCCTGCTGTTCTCCGCCACCTACCCCGAAGGCATCGCCCAGCTCAGCGCGCGCTTCATGCGCGAGCCCGTCACCGTGAAGGTGGAGGCCCAGCACGCGGGCGCGCAGATCGAGCAGCGCTGGTACGAAGTGAGCGAGACCCAGCGCCTGGACACGGTGGGCCGCCTGCTTGCCCACTTCCGCCCCGCCAGCGCGCTGGCCTTCTGCAACACCAAGGCGCAGTGCCGCGACCTGGTGGCCGTGCTGCGGGCCCAGGGCATCGGTGCGCTGGCGCTGTTCGGGGAGCTGGAGCAGCGCGAACGCGACCAGGTGCTGGTGCGCTTCGCCAACGGCAGCTGCCGGGTGCTGGTGGCCACCGACGTGGCCGCGCGCGGCCTGGACATCGCCAGCCTGGCCGCCGTCATCAACGTGGACGTGACGCCCGATCCCGAGGTGCACATCCACCGCATCGGCCGCACCGGCCGGGCGGGCGAAAGCGGCCTGGCGCTGAACCTGGCCAGCCTGGACGAAATGGGCAGCGTGGGCCGCATCGAGCAGCTGCAAGGCCAGGCATCGAACTGGTCTCCCGTGAGCGAGCTGGTGCCCACCGGCCAGGGCCCGCTGCTGCCGGCCATGGCCACCTTGCATATCCAGGGCGGCCGCAAGGAAAAGATCCGCCCCGGCGACGTGCTGGGCGCGCTCACGGCCGACCTGGGCTACACGCGCGAACAGGTCGGCAAGATCAACGTCAACGACTGGTCCACCTATGTCGCGGTGGAGCGCGGGATCGCGCAGCAGGCGGCCAGCCGGCTGAACGCCGGCCGCATCAAAGGCAAGGGCGTGAAGGTGCGCGTGCTGGAAGACTGAGCCCCACCGGGCCGGCGCCCACACCGGGGCATCGCCCGCTGCGCCACCGATCCAAGGACAAGGGTTAACCCTTTGTGGGACAGCCCGGCGCCGTGACGCCTTGCGCAATGAGCGGGGTCACGACGGGCTCAATCTCTGCCCCGCTTGAGCCGATACGTTTGGTGACATAACATGCACCGAGGAGGAACGTTTGGCATGCCCGGCAACCGAATCGAACTCGACGACTACCTGGGCCAGGCGTTCCACCGCATGCCTGTGGCCATGATCGTGGTGAACCAGCGCGGCCAGATCACACGCCTCAACCAGCTCGCCGAGACCACGTTCGGCTACGAAGCCAGCGAGCTCATCGGCCAACCCGTCGAGGCCCTCATCCCCCAGCGCTTTCGCGCCGCGCACCCGCACTACCGCCAGGGCTTCCTGGCCGAGACCAGTGCGCGCCCCATGGGCCTGGGCCGCGACCTGAGCGGCCTGCGCAAGGACGGCAGCGAGTTCCCGGTGGAAATCGGCATCAACCCGGTGGAAACCGACGAGGGGCCCATGATCCTGTCGGTGATCCTGGACCTGTCGGAACGCAAACAGGCCGAAAAGCGCATCCAGGACGCGCTCACGCAGAAGGACCTGCTGCTGCGCGAGGTGCACCACCGCGTGAAGAACAACCTGCAGGTGATCCACAGCCTGCTCGACCTGCAGGCCCTCAAGCTGGCCGACCACGAGGTGGTGGAGGTGCTGCGCGACAGCCAGAACCGCATCCGCTCGATGTCGCTGATCCACCAGACGCTGTACCAGTCGCGCAACTTCGCGCGCGTCGATTTCCAGCGCTTCCTCGACGAGCTGCTGCCCAGCCTGACCGAGTCCTACCGCTCGGTGGCGGGCCTGGTGTCCATCGCCATCGACGCGCACGAGGTCAAGCTGCCCATCAACGAGGCCATCCCCTGCGGCCTGGTCATCAACGAGCTGGTGAGCAACGCGCTCAAGCACGGCTTCACGCAAGGGCGCGGTGGGCAGATCACGGTGTCCGTGCAGCAGCATGGCGAGCGCACGATCGAGCTGTCCGTCAGCAACGACGGCCACGCCATCCCCGGCACGCTCGACCTCGAACAGACCACCACGCTGGGGCTGCAGCTTGTGCAGCTGCTCACGCGACAGCTCAACGGCAGCTTGGACATCCAGCGCGCGAACCCCACGCGGTTCACGCTGCGCTTCGACCTGGAGGCGGAGGCATGACGGCAGCGGCGAGTGCATCGAAGATCCTGATCGTGGAAGACGAAGGCATCGTCGCCTTCAACCTGCAGCAGCGGCTGCAGCACATGGGCTACCGCATCACCGGCCTGGCCGAATCGGGCGCCGAGGGCCTGGCGCTGGTCTCGCGCGAGCGGCCCGACCTGGTGCTCATGGACATCCACATCAAGGGCGACATGGACGGCATCGAGCTGGCCCGCGCGCTCAACCGCGACTTCGATCTGCCCATCATCTACCTCACCGCGTACTCGGAAGACACCACGCTGGAGCGCGCGCGCCGCACGCGGCCCTACGGCTATCTCATCAAGCCCTTCTCCGAACGCGAGCTGCACGCCACCGTGCAGATGGCCCTGGAGCGCCACGCGATGCAATCGGCGCTGAGCGAGAGCCAGGCGTTGCTGCGCCAGTCGCTGGACGCCGCGGCCATGGGGCTGATCGACTGCCTGCCCGCGGCCGACCGCCTGCGCCTGAGCGGGCCGCCGGCCGAGCGGCTGGGACTGGACCCGGCCGGGGAGCACCCGCTGTCGGCCCTGTTGGAGCGGCTGGACGAGGCCGAGCGCGAGCGCCTGGGGGACGACTGGGCGCAGCCCGGGCCGCGGCGCCACACCCTGCGCGCGCGGGCCATGGACGGCGGCCACCGCTGGCTGCAACTCGACACCGTGGCCGATCCGGACGGCCGGGTTCGCGGCGTGGTGCAGGACGTCACGGAGCGCGAACAGGCCCGCCTGGCGATGCAGCGCGTCAACGAAGAACTCGAAGACCGCGTGCTGGAGCGCACCGCCGAGTTGCGCCAGCACGTGCGCGAGCTGGAAGCCTTCAGCCACACCGCCGCGCACGACCTGCGCTCACCGATCCGCGCCATTTCGGGCCTGGGACAGATCCTGGCCGAAACCCACGGCGCCGCGCTGGGCGAGGACGGCCGCCGCATGCTCGATCGCATGTCGCACGCGGCGCACCGCATGGGCGAACTCATCGATGCGCTGCTGAGCCTGTCCAAGCTGTCGCGCGCGCCGCTGTACCGCGCCGAGGTGGACCTGGGCGCGCAGGCGCGCGAGGTGGAGCGCGCCCTGCGCGAGGCCGAACCCGGGCGCGAGATGCGCGTCGAGGTGGCCGAGGGCCTGCGCGTGCAGGCCGACCACGCCCTGATCCGCAGCGTGATCGACAACCTCATGCGCAACGCCTGGAAGTTCACGCGCGGGCGGGACCAGGGCCTCATCGAGATCGGCCGGCAGGAGGAGGACGGGCGGGTGGTGTACTTCGTGCGCGACAACGGATGCGGCTTCGATATGGTCCACGCCGACAAGCTCTTCGGCGCCTTCTTCCGCCTGCACGACGAGCAGCACTACGGCGGCTCGGGCCTGGGGCTGAGCATCGCGCAGCGCATCGTGCAGCGCCACGGCGGCGAGATCTGGGCCCAGGGCGAGGTGGGCCGGGGCGCCACGGTGTACTTCACGCTGGGCGGCTGAACCCTCGCGGCGGGTGGGCCTCCAACGGCCCATGCAACGCCGAACCCTGCTCCTGTCCCTCCCCGGCCTGCCCGCCGCGCTCGGCGCCACGGCACCGGCCCGCGCGGCGGACGCCGACACAGACCAGGACAAGCCTCCCGGGTACGCCGTCTCCACCGAGCAGATGCAGCAGGCGCTGGCGCAGCGCTTCCCGCTGCGCTACCCGGTGCCCGGCGTGCTGAACCTGGACCTGCAGACGCCCCGCCTGCGCCTGCTGCCCCAACGCAACCGACTGCTCGCCGAGATGGCGGTACAGGCCAGCGGCCCGGCCCTCCACCGCGCGCACCAGGGCGGTTTCGACGTCGACTTCGCCCTGCGCTACGAGGCCAGCGACCGCACGCTGCGCGCGCAGCAGCTGCACCTGAGCCGCCTGCGCTTTCCCACGCTGCGGCCCGAGGTGGTGGACATGCTCAACGCCTACGCTCCCGCGCTGGCCGAGCAGTCGCTGCGCGAAGTGGTGCTGCACCAGCTGCAGCCGCAGGACCTGAAGGCAGTGGAGGCCATGGGCCTGCAGCCAGGCCCCATCACCGTGACCGAGACGGGACTGGTGATCGGCCTGGTCCTCAAGCCGCTCTGACGGCCCTCAGCCGCGCGGGTGGTGCTGCGCCACCACCGTCTTGAGCCGCTCGCGCGCCACATGGGTGTAAATGGTGGTGGTGGAAATGTCCGCGTGGCCCAGCAGCATCTGCACGGCGCGCAGGTCGGCACCGTGGTTGAGCAGGTGGGTGGCGAAGGCGTGGCGCAGGGTGTGCGGCGACAGCGGCGCGGTGATGCCGGCCTCGCGCGCGTAGCGCTTGACCAGCTGCCAGAACATCACGCGCGTCATGGCCGAGCCGGCACGCGCGCCGCGCGAGGTGACGAACAGGTCCTCGCTCGCCAGGCCGCCCAGGATCGCCGGCCGGCCTTCGGTGAGGTAGCGCTGCAGCCAGTCGCCCGCCACCTGGCCGAAAGGCACCAGCCGCTCCTTGTTGCCCTTGCCGGTGATGCGCAGCACCTGCTCGGCCAGGCCCAGATGCCAGGTCTTGAGAGTGACCAGTTCGCTCACGCGCAGCCCGCTGGCGTACATCAGCTCCAGCATGCTGCGGTCACGCAGGCCCAGCGGGGTGTCGTCGTCCGGCGCGGCCAGCAGGGCTTCCACCTGGGCTTCGCTCAAGGTTTTGGGCACACGCAGCGGCTGGCGCGCCGGCGCCAGCCGCAGGGTCGGGTCGGCGGTGATGAAACGCTCGCGCAGGGCCCAGCGGTAGTAGCGGCGGAACACCGTGAGGCGGCGGTTCGCGGTGCTGGCCCGCGTCTGCGCGTGGCGCTCGGCGAAGTAGCCGTGGATGTCTGCTTCCAGCGCCTCGGGCAAGGCCTTGCCCTGGCCGCGCAGCCAGGCGTCGAAGAGCGCCAGGTCGCGGCGGTAGGCATCCAGGGTGTTGCGCGACAAGCCCTCTTCGAGCCAGAGGCTGTCGATGAAGGCCGACAGCGTGGGGTGCTCGTCGGCCTTCTTGCTGGGGGCCATCCGCCGAATCAGTCGAGCCGCAGCTTCTGCTTGGCCACCACCTGCTTGTAGACCTCGAACTCGGCCTTGATCTGCGCCGCGAACTCGCTCGGCGAGTTGCCCACCACCAGCGAGCCGGTGTCCTCGATGCGCTTGCGCACCGCCGGGTCCTTCAGCGCCTCGGCGGCGGCGGCGTGGATCTTGTTCACCACGTCGGCCGGCAGGCCCTTGGGACCGATGAGGCCGTAGTAGGCCATGCGGTTCACCGGCTCCAGGCCCATTTCCTTGAAGGTGGGCACGTTGGGCAGGGCCGCCACGCGCTGCGGCGCCGCCACCGCCAGCGCGATCAGGCGCCCGCCCAGGATGTGCGGCAGCGCCGAGGGCAGGTTGTCAAAAATGATCGGCACCTGGCCGCCGATGGTGTCGTTGAGGGCCGGGCCCGCGCCGCGGTAGGGAATGTGCGTGATGAAGGTGCCCGTCAGGCTCTTGAACAGCTCGGTCTGCAGGTGGCCGATGCCGCCCGTGCCCGAGCTGGCGTAGCTGTACTTGCCGGGGTTCTTTTTCACCTCTTCGAGAAAGGCCTTGAAGTCCTTGGCCGGGAAGCTGGGGTGCACCGCGATCACGTTGGGCGTGGCCGCGATGTTCATGATGGGTGTGAAGTCGTTGAGCGTGTCGTACGGGATCTTGGGGTTGATCGCGGGGTTGGCCGCCGTGGTCGACACCGTGGCCACGCCGATGTAGTGGCCGTCGGGCGTGGCGCGCGCCAGTTCCTGCGCCCCCACCACACCACCGCCGCCGGCGCGGTTGAGCACGATCACGTTCTGACCCAGTGCCTTGCCCAGCGGTTCGGACATGACGCGGGCGATGATGTCGGTGGTGCCGCCGGGCGCGAACGGCACCTGCAGCGTGACGGGCTTGCTGGGAAAACCCTGGGACAGCGCCGGGCCGGCGGCAAAAACCAGACCGGCAGCCAAAGACGCCAGGTTGAAGAGACGGCGTTGTGTCATGCGATTCACTCCAGAGGAACGGTAAGGACCGCGGCTCGCAAATCGCGTGCCCACAGTGGGCGCCATTGTGGGCCACGGGCGCGCGCCCCGAATTGGGGGTGGTACGGCCTGGGGAAAACCCGGGGCCGCCTACGCGTTTCCCGCGAAGCGCGGGGGCCGAACCCTGGGTTAAGGTCGCCCATCCCTCACCCACCACAACATCAGGAGACATCACATGCGTCTGATCCGCCACATCGGCCTGGGCATCAGCCTGGCCGCCGCACTCGCCGCCAGTGGCGCCGCCCTGGCGCAACAGCAGTTCGTCAACGTGCTGACCGGTGGCCAGGCCGGCGTGTACTACCCGCTCGGCGTGGCGCTGGCGCAGGTGTACGGGCAGAACATTCCGAACGCGCGTGCCACCGCGCAGGTGACCAAGGCGTCGGCCGAAAACCTCAACCTGCTGCAGGCCGGCCGCGGTGAACTGGCCTTCTCCCTGGCCGACGCGGTGTCCGACGCCTGGAACGGCAACGCCGAGGCCGGCTTCCCGAAGAAGCTCGACAAGCTGCGTGGCCTCTCGGCCACCTACAACAACTACATCCAGATCGTGGCCAGCGCGGACTCGGGCATCAAGACCCTGGCCGACCTGAAGGGCAAGCGTGTGTCCGTGGGCGCCGCGCGCTCGGGCACCGAACTCAACGCCCGCGCCATCTTCAAGGCCGCGGGCCTGAGCTACCAGGACCTGGGCAAGGTGGAGTACCTGCCGTTCGGCGAATCGGTCGAGCTCATCAAGAACCGCCAGCTCGACGCCACGCTGCAGTCCGCCGGCTTGGGGGTGGCCTCCATCCGCGACCTGGCCACGGCGGTGAAGATCGTGGTGGTGCCGATCCCCGCCGAGGTTGTCGCGAAGGTCGGCGATCCGGCCTATCAGCCGGCCACCATCCCGGCCAACACCTACGGCGGCCAGGCGGCCGATGTGCCCACGGCGGCGATCCCGAACTTCCTCGTCACGCATTCGGGCGTGTCCGATGAACTGGCCTACCAGATGGCCAAACAGCTCTACGCCAACCTGGACAAGCTGCACGCCGCGCACAACGCGGCCAAGGCCATCAACCCCGCCAATGCCATCAAGGGCATGCCGGTTCCCCTGCACCCGGGCGCCGAGCGCTACTACAAGGAAGCGGGCCTCATCAAATAGTCCTTCTGCCTTGAACACACGGCCCCGCACGGGGCCGTTGTGCTTTCTTGCCCGTCCCGAGTCGAGGATTTCATGAGCGACGCGACACCCTCCGCCGATACCCCCACCCACGCGCCCTTGCGCGGCGCCATCTTCTGGGTGGCCATCGCCTTCTCGGCCTACCAGATCTGGATGGCCTCCTTCCACCCCCTGTCGAGCCAGGTGATTCGGGCCATCCACGTGGGCTTCGTCCTGCTGATGATCTTCGCCCTGTACCCGCCCTTCGAACAGCGCGAGGGGGCACTGGGCGCGCTCGGCCGAGCGCTGGGCTGGGTGCTGGGCGGGGTCGGCTTCCTGTTCGGGCTGTACCACTGGGTCTACGAAGCCGACCTGACCGCGCGCGCGGGCGAGCTGATCGCACCGGACTGGGTGGTCGGTGTGGTCACCATCGCACTGGTGTTCGAGGCCGCGCGACGGGTCATGGGCTGGGGCCTGCCGCTGATCTGCGCGATGTTTCTTGCCTATGCTCTCTTCGGCCAATACCTGCCGGGCGTGCTCGCCCACCGGGGCTACGGGCTCGACCAGGTCGTCGGCCAACTCGGCTTCGGCACCGAGGGCATCTACGGCACGCCCACCTACGTGTCGTCCACCTACATCTTTCTGTTCATCCTGTTCGGCGCCTTCCTGGAACAGGCCGGCATGATCCGCCTGTTCAACGACTTCGCCATGGGCACGGTGGGCCACACCCGCGGCGGCCCGGCCAAGGTGTCGGTCATCTCTTCCGGACTGATGGGCACCATCAACGGCTCCGGCGTGGCCAACGTGGTCACCACGGGCCAGTTCACCATTCCGCTGATGAAACGCTTCGGCTACTCGCCGGCCTTCGCCGGCGGCGTGGAGGCCACCGCCAGCATGGGCGGGCAGATCATGCCGCCGGTGATGGGCGCGGTGGCCTTCATCATGGCCGAGACGATCAACGTGCCCTACGTGGACATCGTCAAGGCCGCCCTGATTCCCGCCATCCTCTACTTCGGCACCGCGTTCTGGATGGTGCACCTCGAAGCCGGCCGCAAGGGCCTGCTGGGACTGCCCAAAGACGAATGCCCCAACCCCTGGGCCGCCGTCAAGGACCGCTGGTATCTCCTGCTGCCACTGGCCGGCCTGGTCGGCCTGCTGTTCTCCGGCTACACACCGCTGTTCTCGGGCACGGTGGGGCTGGGGCTCACGGTCATCCTGATCTTTGGCGCCGCCGTCATCAGCGGCGTCAAAGGCAACGCGCTGCGCGTGCTGGCCTGGGTGCTGCTGGGCTTGGCCACGGCGGGCTTCTACCACTTCGGGGTGGGCACCTTCTACGTGATCACGCTGCTGTTGGTCGCCCTGAGCTTTGCGCTTCGCCGCGGCGGCGATGCCCGCCAGCTGGCCGTGCAAAGCCTGGTGGATGGGGCACGCCACGCGCTGCCGGTGGCCATCGCCTGCGCGCTCGTGGGCGTGATCATCGGGGTCATCAACCTCACGGGCGTGGCGGCCGAAATCGGCGGACGCGTGATCGCCATCGGACACGACAACCTGTTTCTGGCCCTGCTGCTGACCATGCTCACCTGCCTCGTGCTGGGCATGGGCATTCCGACCATCCCCAACTACATCATCACCAGCTCGCTCGCCGCGCCGGTGCTGCTTGAGCTCGGCGTGCCGCTGATCGTCTCGCACATGTTCGTTTTCTACTTCGGCATCATGGCCGACCTCACCCCACCGGTGGCCCTGGCCTGCTTCGCAGCCGCCCCCATCGCCCGGGAGACGGGGCTGAAGATCAGCGTTCAGGCGATCCGCGTGGCCATCGCCGGGTTCATCATGCCCTTCATGGCGGTGTACTCCCCCGCGCTGATGATGCAGAGCGACGACTGGGGCGCCGTGGCCTACGTCGTCCTCAAGGCGGTGCTGGCCATCGCGATGTGGGGGGCGGGCGCCATCGGCTTCCTGTTCGCGCCGCTGGCGTGGTGGGAGCGCTTGTGGGCGGTGGTGGCCGCCTGCTTCCTGGTGGCCGCCCTGCCGCTCACCGACGAGATCGGCCTGGCGGCGATCGTGCTCTTCGTCGCCTGGCACTGGTGGCGCACACGCCGCCCGGCGATGGGCCGGGCCGGCGCGCGCTGAGGCGGGCGACAAAGTGGCAGCGGGCCTGCTGGGGCTGTGCCTGGCGCTGGCCGCGGCCCCGCAACACGCGGTCTTCGTGCCGGGCCGGCACTTCACCCTGGCGTGGGTGCACAGCATCGAAAAGGTGCGCTGGGAAGAAGACTACGAGGTGAGCGGACCGCCCGCGCGCCTGTTGGCCACCGCCGCGCGCATCAAGGGCTCCGCGGCGGGCATGGAGCCGCCGCCCGACGCCCGGTTGCGCGACGGCTGGTACCACTACACGCCCACGGAGCGATCGCCCCGGCGGCTGCCGCTCACGCGCTCGGAGTTCACCGCCGACTTCGAGCTGTGCGTGAACGGCCGCTGCCAGCCCATGGGCCACTGGCTGCGCTCCGATGGCAAGGTCACCGAAATGACGGCCTGCGAGCGGGCGGCGTCGCGCTGAGGCCACGTCGCGCCCTTACGATTCGCGCCGTGAACTTCGCCCAACTGCTCTTTCCCGATTTCTCGCTCATCCTGTGCGGCTACCTGGTGTGCCGCTTCACCAAGCTCAACCGCCCGGTGTGGGAACAGGTCGAGAGCCTGGTCTACTACTTCCTGTTCCCGGTGCTGCTGTTTCAGAGCATCGTCAAAAACCCGCTGGACCTGGGGGCCGCCTCCGCCCTGGTCGGCGCGGCCGTGTCGCTCGCGCTGTGCGCCATCGCCCTCACCTACTCGCTGCCGCATTGGCCCTGGCTGGGCCGGTGCATCGACGTGCGGCTGCACGCGGCCAGTGCGCAGGTGGGCTTTCGCTTCAATTCCTTCATCCTGCTCGCGCTGGCCGACCGGATCGCGGGCCCGCAGGCGCTGCTGATGGTGGCGGTGATCATCGGCTGCTGCGTGCCCATCTTCAACGTGGGGGCCGTCTGGCCCATGGCGCGCCACGCCAACAAGGGCTTCGGGCGCGAGTTGCTGCGCAACCCGCTGATCATCGCCACGGCATCGGGCCTGCTCGCCAACCTGCTGGGCTTCTCGCTGCCCGACTGGCTCGCGCCCACGGTCAACCGCATCGGCCAGGCCTCGCTGGCGCTGGGCCTCATGGCGGCCGGCGCGGGCATGCAATTCGGCAGCATGGCCTCGGCCAAGACGCTGGCGGTGGCGGTGCTGGCCATCAAGCACCTGGCCATGCCGCTGATGGCCTTCGGCCTGGCCCGGCTGTTCCGGCTGGATGCCACGCAGACCGCCGTTCTGCTGACCTTTTCTGCCGTGCCCACGGCGTCGAGCTGCTACGTGCTGGCCGCGCGCATGGGCTACAACGGGCCCTACGTGGCCGGACTGGTGACGCTGTCCACGCTGCTGGGCATGCTGAGCCTGCCCTTCGCGCTGGGGGTGCTGGGCGGCCTTCGCTGAGGTTTCTCCCGGCTCGCGCCAGGGGCGCTGGGACGCCCGGTTGTCGACCGTCGGGCGGCGGCCCACAATGCCCCGCATGAAACGCCGCCTCCTCTGCCTTGCCGCCCCGCTGGCCCTGCTGGGCGCCCCCTTCGCCCGGGCGGGCGCCTGCCCCGCCCTGCTGAACCACCGCTTCCCCCGCCTGCAGGACGGCGCGCCACAGGACCTGTGCCAGTACGCGGGCAAGGTGCTGCTGGTGGTCAACACCGCCAGCTACTGCGGCTTCACGAAGCAATACGAAGGCCTGGAGGCGCTGTTCGCCAAGTACCGCGAGCAGGGGCTGGTGGTCCTCGGATTCCCGTCGAACGATTTCGCCCAGGAAACCGGCGACGCGAAGCAGATCGCCGAGCTGTGCTTCAACACCTACGGCGTGCGCTTCCCGATGTTCGACAAGAGCGTGGTCACGGGCGCGCAGGCCAACCCGCTGTACCTGCAGCTGCGCCAGGCCACCGGCGTGTCGCCGCGCTGGAACTTCCACAAGTACCTCGTCGGCCGCGACGGCCACGTGATCGATCAGTTCGCCAGCGCCACCGAGCCCATGGGCCGCACCCTGACCCGGGCCGTGGAGGCGGCACTGGCGGCCAAGGGCTGAGCGCCGCCCGCCCAAAGAAAAAGCCACCGCGAGCGGTGGCTTTTTGCTGGCCGAGGGCTGAGGGGATCAGCGGATCACGGCGATGGTGGTGCGGTTGCCGCCCTTGTAGGTCATGAGCGTCAGGGCACCGTTCTTGATGTCGCCCTTCTCGTCGAACTCGATCTTGCCGGTCACGCCGTTGTAGTTCGTGGCCTTGAGCGCGGGCAGGTAGACCTTCGGGTCGGCCGAGCCGGCGGTGACCATGGCGTTGGCCATGACCTTGACGGCGTCGTACACGTACGGGGCGTACACCTGCACGTCGGCGTTGAACTTGGTCTTGAAGTCGGCGCGGAACTTGTCCATGCCGGCCTTCTGCTCGCCCTCGACACCACCGGCCTCGGCGCAGTAGACCTGCTCGTCGCTGATGCCGTCGCCGGCCAGCTTGGGCAGCTCGGAGGTGCAGATGCCGTCGCCGCCCATGAACTTGGCCTTGATGCCGAGCTGCTTCATCTGCTTGAGCATGGGGCCGGCCACGGCGTCCATGCCGCCGAAGAACACCACTTCCGGTTTCTTGGCCTTCAGGGTGGTCAGGATGGCGTTGAAGTCGGTCGCCTTGTCGTTGGTGAACTCGCGGCCCACCACGGTGCCGCCAGCGGCCTTCACGCCCTTCTCGAACTCGTCGGCCACACCTTGGCCATAGGCCGTGCGGTCGTCGATCACGGCCACGTTCTTGGCCTTGAGGGTTTCGATGGCGTACTTGCCGAGCGTGCCGCCCAGGTGCACGTCGTCGGCCACCACGCGGAACGCGCCCGGGAAGCCCTGGCGGGTGTACTTGGGGTTGGTCGCCGAGGGCGAAATCTGGGGGATGCCCGCGTCGTTGTAGAGCTGCGAGGCGGGGATGGTGGTGCCGGAGTTCAGGTGGCCGATGACGCCGTTGACCTTGGCGTCGACCAGCTTCTGCGCGGCGGCCGTGCCCTGCTTGGGATCGGCGGCGTCGTCTTCGGCCAGCAGCTCGAACTTGGCCTTGGCGCCACCGATGGTGAGGCCGGCGGCGTTCAGTTCCTCGATCGCCATGCGGGCGCCGTTCTCGTTGTCCTTACCCAGGTGAGCGATCGCGCCGCTGGTGGGGCCGACGTGACCAATCTTGACCACGACCTCCTGCGGTGCGGCCGGGGCGGGTGCCGCAGCGGGCGCCGCGGCGGGAGCGGGAGCAGCCTCTTCCTTCTTGCCACAGGCGGCGAGCGCGACGGCGGCGGCAAGCACTGCCAGTTTCATGTTCACTTGCATGGGATTTCCTTGATAAGGATGGATTGATTTGCGGAGGGAACTTTTTTTCTCCACCGCATAAAGATACTCCAAAACGATCCGGCTTTTGGCCGGGACAGCAGCCTAAAGCAGGGTTCGGAGAGCCGTTCGAGGGTTTTCCTGAAGCCCTCGCGCGGCCCGCGGCTCACTCGCCAGCGGCCTTCAGGTCGTGGCGCTGCGGCTCGATGCCGTCGGCCTGGTAGCGGCGCCAGCGCTGACGCGCCGAGGCGCGGTCCTCGTCGTTCAGGCCCACGACCTCGATCACGCGCTCGAAGCGCGCGTAGCCGTCCGGCACGGCCTCGCCCAGGTTGACCAGCACCTGGGTGGGCGCGCGCTCGTCCAGCCGATCGAGCAGGTGGACAGGCGAGTGGCGGCGCGTGGGCTCGGGGTCGGCCTGAACACAGTGGGGCACGAACTCGCCCTGGGCGAGCAGCCACAGCCCGCGGTCCAGGGCGTCGATCTGGTCGCCGGGCGCCAGCACGGTCACGCGCGCGCCCTTCAGGTAGGCCTTGCGCAGCAGGCGGCAGACGTAAGCGGCCTTGTCGGGCGCGTTGAAATGGAAGGCCACCTCGGCCACGGCGCGACCCGGTTTCAGCGGCTGGCGCTGCGCGCCTTGGCCCTGGCCTTGGCCTTGGCCTGGCCGGCGGGGCGCGCGGCCTCGTTCAACAGGTACTGCAGCAGCAGCGGCACCGGGCGGCCGGTGGCGCCCTTGGCCGCGCCACCGCGCCAGGCCGTGCCGGCGATGTCCAGGTGCGCCCAGGGCAGTTCGGTGGCGAAGCGCTGCAGGAACTTGGCCGCCGTGATGGCGCCGCCCGCGCGACCGGCCACGTTGGCCACGTCGGCGAAGTTGGACTTCAGGCCCTCGGCGTAGTCGTCGTCCAGCGGGAGGCGCCAGCACAGGTCGCCCGACTGCTCGCCGGCCTCGGCCAGGGCCTGGGCCAGCTCGTCGCGCGCACTGAACAGGCCGCTGCGCACCGCGCCCAGGGCGATCACGCAGGCGCCCGTGAGCGTGGCAATGTCGACCACCGCGCGCGGCTTGAAGCGCGCGGCGTAGGTGAGCGCGTCGCACAGGATCAGCCGGCCCTCGGCGTCGGTGTTGAGGATTTCGATGGTCTGGCCGCTCATGCTCTTGACCACGTCACCGGGCTTGATGGCTCGCCCGTCGGGCATGTTCTCGCAGCTGGGGATGAGGCCCACCACGTTGAGGGCCGGCTTGGCCTCGGCCAGGGCGGCGAAGGTGCCCAGCACGCTGGCCGCGCCGCCCATGTCGAACTTCATTTCGTCCATCTCGGCCGCCGGCTTCAGGCTGATGCCGCCGGTGTCGAAGGTGATGCCCTTGCCGACCAGCACCACGGGGGCGTCGGCCTTGCCGGCGCCCTGGTAGCGCAGCACGATGAAGCGCAGCGGCTCGGCCGAGCCCTGGGCCACCGCCATGAACGAGCCCATGCCCAGGGCCTCCACCTCGCGCGGGCCCAGCACCTCGGTCTTGATACCGGGCAGGCGGCCGAGCTGGCGCGCGGCGTCGGCCAGGCGGCTGGGCGTGGCGTGGTTCGCCGGGCGGTTGGCCCATTCCTTGGCGAACTCCACACCCGCCACCACGGCCTTGCCGGCCTGGAAGCCCGAACGCACGGCGCCGGCGTCGCTCACGCCGAAGGTGACCTTGGCCAGGGCGCGCGGCTTGGCGCTGGGCTTGGTGGTGGTGTACACGTAGGAGGCATCCGCGCAGGCCTGCACGGCGGCGCGCAGCCCATCGGCGTCGACTGCCACGAGAGAGAGCACCACCGCCAGGCGGGTGACGCCCGGCGCCTTGAGCTGGGCCACGCCCGCGCCCACCGCCTTGCGCAGCGCGGCGGCGTCGGCCGTGCCGGCGCGCACCAGCAGCACGCGCGGCGCCTTGATGCCTTCGGGCCGGTAGCAGGCCAGGCTCTTGCTCACGCCGCCTTCCAGGTCGTCGTCCTTGAGCGCCCGGGCCACCAGCGCGTGCAGCGGCGACTGGCCCTTGGGCAGCGCATCGGGCACCAGCACCAGCAGCGCATCGGCGGGGAATTCGGCGGCCTGGGCCGGGCTCAGGGTCTTGAGGTCGAAGTTCATAATTCGGGTTCGTTCTGTAGCCAATCGATGTTATTCCATTCGTCCATCCGCAAGGAGCTCGCCCGCAGCTTCGGGGCCACCCTGGTGATCCTCTTCACCATCGTGCTCACCATGCTGCTCATCCGCACGCTGGGGGCGGCGTCCAAGGGCAGCGTCGATCCCCAGGAGATCATGCTGGTGCTGGGCTACACCGTCATCGGGCGCATGCCCACGGTGCTCACCCTGGCGCTGTTTATTTCCATCGTGTTCACGCTCTCGCGCATGTACCGCGACAGCGAAATGATCATCTGGTTTACCAGCGGACGCTCGCTCGGGGGCTTTCTGGGGCCGCTGCTGCGCTTCGCCTGGCCGGTGCTGCTGGTGATCATGCTGATGGTGTTCTTCGTCTGGCCCTGGGCGAACCAGCAGGTGAACGACCTGCGCGACCGCTTCGAGCGGCGCGGCGACCTGGAGCGCGTGGAGCCGGGGCAATTCCAGGAGTCCTCCAGCGGCCGACGCGTGTTCTTCATCGACAAGGACACGGCCGACGGCACCGAGGGCCGCAACATCTTCATCTCGAGCACCGAGCCCAACGGCAGCGAAACCATCACCTCGGCGCGCTCGGGCCGCGTCGAATGGCTGGACGAGCGCCAGTTCCTGATGCTCAACAACGGCCAGCGGCTCGAGACGCGGCCCGACGGCGGCCTGCGCGTGAGCGACTTCGGCGAGTACGGCACGCAGATCGGCCAGGCGGGCGGCAACCTCGGGGCGGGCGTGGAGCTCAAGGCCCGCCCGAGCTGGGAACTCATCATGGACCCCAGCCGCGCCAACCTGGCCGAGCTGGGCTGGCGCGTGGGCCTGGCGATCACGGCCTTCAACTTCGTGCTGATCGCCTTGGCCACCACCGTGGGCAACCCGCGCGCGGGCCGCAGCGGCAACCTGTTCTTCACGCTGTTCGCCTTCGTCTTCTATTACAACCTGCTCAACATCGGGCAGAACTGGGTGGCGCGCGGCGTGATCGATCTGCTGCCCTTCATGCTGGGCCTGCACGGCGGCGTGCTGCTGCTCACGCTGGTGTGGTTCTACAAGCGCCACCAGGGCCTGAGCCTGCGCGACCTGCTCACGGGCTGGCGCCGCCGGGAGGCCGACGCATGAAAACCATCCGCCGGCTGATCTATGGCGAGGTGTTCGCTGCCGTGTTCTTCGTGCTGCTGGCCTTCCTGTCGCTGTTCTTCTTCTTCGATTTCGTCGACGAATTGCCCGACATCGGCAAGGCCTCGGTGCTCGACCCGACGCGCGTCTACGGCCTGCCGGACGCGTTGCTGTACGTGGGCCTGCTCACGCCCAGCCGCATCTACGAGCTGCTGCCGATCGCGGTGCTGATCGGTTCGGTGTTCGTGCTCGCGCGCCTGGCCCAGGGCTCGGAGTACACCATCCTGCGCACCAGCGGCCTGGGGCCCTGGCGCGCCCTTCGCACCATGCTGGGGCTGGGCGCGGTGTTCGTGCTGCTGACCTTCGCCATCGGCGACTACCTGGCGCCCTTGGCCGACCGCGGCGCGCAACTGCACAAGGCACGCTTCCAGGGCGCCATCAGCCTGGGCCAGACCGGCGCCTGGCTGAAAGAGAAGCAGCCCTACAGCAACTTCTCGGTCAACGTGGGTTCGATGTCGCCGCAGGGCGAGCTGGGCAATGTGCGCATCTTCGAGTTCAACAACCAGGGCTTCCTGGTGTCCACGCTGCACGCGCAGAGCGGGCGCATCGAGAACGACGAGAGCTGGACGCTGCGCCACGTGCAGCGGCGCGAGTTCGACGCCGCCGGCCAGCAGTCGGCCAAGGTGCAGCGCAGCACCCTGGAGAGTTTTCGCTGGCCCACCAGCCTGAACACCGAAATGGTGTCGGTGGCCCTGCTCAAGCCCGAGCGCATGCGCACGGCCGACCTGTTCGCCTACATCCGCCACCTGGAGGCCAACGGCCAGACCGCGCAGAGCCATGAGATCGAGTTCTGGCGCAAGGTGTTCTACCCGCTGTCCTGTCTCGTGATGGTGGTGCTGGCCCTGCCCTTCGCCTACCTGCACTTCCGCTCGGGCAGCATCACCGGCTACGTGTTCGGCGGGGTGATGATCGGCATCAGCTTTTTCCTGCTCAACAACGTGTTCGGCTACATCGGCAACCTCAACCAGTGGCAGCCCTGGCTGGCGGCGGCCTCGCCGGCGCTCATCTATTCGGTCTTCTCGCTGGGCGCCTTCGGGTGGCTGGTGCTCAAGCGCTGACCATGCTGGGCGTCATCGTCTTCGCCCATGGCTCGCGCGACCCGCAGTGGCGCGCGCCGGTGGAGGCCGTGGCGCGGCGCATCGCCGAACGCGCGCCCGACACGCTGGCCGGCACCGCCTACCTGGAGCTCACCGAGCCCGATCTGCCCACGGCCGCGCGCGGCCTGGTGCGCGCCGGCGCCACGCGACTGCGCGTGCTGCCACTGTTTTTCGGCATGGGCCGGCACGCGCGCGAGGACCTGCCCCGGCTGGTGGAGGGCGTGCGGCGCGAGCACCCGGGCGTGCCCATCGAGCTCATGCCCACCGCCGGCGAAGACCCACGTTTGATCGACTTGCTGGCCACACAGGCCTTGAAGGAGGGTGCATGAACCTGCACCAGTTCAAGTTCGTGCAGGAGGCGGTGCGCCGCAACCTCAACCTCACCGAGGCCGCCAAGGCGCTGCACACCTCGCAGCCCGGCGTGTCCAAGGCCATCATCGAGCTGGAGGACGAGCTCGGCATCGAGATCTTCGCCCGCCACGGCAAGCGCATCAAACGCGTCACCGAGCCGGGCCAGCAGGTGCTCAAGAGCATCGACATCATCCTGCGCGAGGTGAACAACCTCAAGCGCATCGGCGAGCAGTACTCGGCACAGGACAGCGGCACCTTGTCCATCGCCACCACCCACACCCAGGCGCGCTACGTGCTGCCGGGGCCGGTGGCCGCGCTGCGCCAGGCCTACCCCAAGGTCGGCATCAGCCTGCACCAGGGCTCGCCCGACCAGGTGGCGCGCATGCTGATCGAGGAGGTGGCCGAGATCGGCATGGCCACCGAATCGCTGGTGAACTACCCCGAGCTCGTCACCCTGCCCGCCTACGAATGGCAGCACGTGCTGGTGTTCCCCTTCGACCACCCGATGCTCGCGCGCGAGCGCATCGGACTGGAGGAGCTGGCGCAGTTGCCGCTCATCACCTACCACCCCAGCTTCACCGGGCGCACGCGCATCGACCAGGCCTTCGCGCTGCGCCACCTGCAGCCCAACATCGTGCTCGAGGCCATCGACTCGGACGTGATCAAGACCTACGTGAAGCTGGGCATGGGCGTGGGCATCGTGGCCGAGATGGCGGTCAAGGGCGAGAACCAGACGCCCGACCTGGTCTCGCGGCCCGCGGGCGCGCTGTTCGGCCACAACCTCGCCCGCGTGGCCTTCAAGCGCGGCACCTACCTGCGCCAGTTCGTTCTGCGCTTTGCCGAGCTGCTGTCCGAGCGCCTGTCGCGCGAGCTGATCCAGCGCGCCATGGCCGGCGAACCCGACGAATACGACATCTGAACCCCACACCATGGACACCGTGACCCAGCCCCGCACCCCCGCCCTCGCCTCGCGCCTGCCCCAGGTGGGCACCACCATCTTCACCGTCATGTCCACGCTGGCGGCCGAGCACGGCGCGGTCAACCTCGGCCAGGGCTTTCCCGACTTCGGCTGCGACCCGGCCCTGCTGGACGCGGTCGACGGGGCCATGCGCGCCGGCCACAACCAGTACCCGCCCATGACCGGCGTGCCCGCGCTGCGCCAGGCCATGGCCGACAAGGTGCAGGCGCTGTACGGCCGCCGCTACCACCCGGACACCGAGATCACCGTCACCGCCGGCGCCACCCAGGCCATCCTCACCGCCATCCTGGCCGTGGTGCACCCGGGCGACGAGGTCATCGTGCTGGAACCCTGCTACGACAGCTACGTGCCCAACATCGAGCTGGCCGGCGGGCGCGTGGTGCGCGTGCCGCTGGTGCCGGGCAGCTTCCGCCCCGACTTCGACGCCATCGCCGCGGCCATCACGCCGCGCACGCGCGCCCTGATCGTCAACACCCCGCACAACCCCAGCGGCATGTGCTGGACGGACGCCGAGATGCGCCGCCTGGACGAACTGCTCGCGCCCACCGACATCGTGCTCATCAGCGACGAGGTCTACGAGCACATGGTGTTCGACGGCCTGCCGCACCACAGCGCCGCGCGCTACCCCGGCCTGGCGGCGCGCGCCTTCATCGTCAGCAGCTTCGGCAAGACCTACCACGTGACCGGCTGGAAGGTGGGCACCGTGCTGGCGCCCGCCCCGCTCACGGCCGAGTTCCGCAAGGTGCACCAGTTCAACGTGTTCACGGTGAACACGCCCATGCAACACGCCCTGGCGGCCTACATGGCCGACCCCGCGCCCTACCGCGATCTGCCGGCCTTCTACCAGCGCAAGCGCGACCTGTTCCGCCAGGGCCTGGCGAAGACCCGTTTCCGACTGCTGCCGGGCGAAGGCACCTACTTCCAGTGCGTGGACATCTCCGCCCTGGCCGTGCCCGAGCGCGAACTGCCGGAGGCCGATTTCTGCCGCTGGCTCACGGCCGAGATCGGCGTGGCGGCGATCCCGCTGTCGGCCTTCTATGGCGACGGCTTCGACCAGAAGGTGGTCCGCTTCTGCTTCGCCAAGAAGGACGAGACCCTGGTCGCCGCTCTGGAGCGCCTGCAGCGGCTGTGATCGATCCGGCGCCGGGCCGCCCCCGGCCGGATCGGCCCCCTCGGGGGCAGCCGTGGCGCGCGGGGACCGTGTTCAGCAACGGATGGGGTTGCGGCAGAAGCGCTCCAGCTCGCGCACCGTGCTGCGCCCCGCCGCCGCCTGGCGCACGCCGGGGCCCATCTCCAGGCTCAGCTTCATTTCGTACTTCTTGAAAAACGCCTCGAACAGCTCGCCGCCGAGCGTGCCGGTGGCGGTGAGCTGGTCGCTCCGGGCATCGTGCTCCAGCAGCACCGCGCACAGCGGCTGCTCGGCCGGGCCGCGCAGCACCTGGGCGCCGCGCGCGGGGTCGTACTGGCTGTGGTCGGCGCAGCAGTGGATCAGGTCGTTGCCCTGGCTGGGCGTCTGCGGGTTGGCCGCCGGGCCTTTGCGGAAGCTGATGAAGCTCAGCTCCTTCGTGGGGTAGACCAACTGGTGCGCGCAGATGGCCGAAAAGGCCACCACGCTGCGCCTCGCCCCCACGCCGCCGGGCCATTCGTAGATCTGTTTGTCCTGGGTCGCCAGCGTCGTGGGCGGCGCGGCCTTGCCCAGATCGAGCAGGAAGACCGGCGTGGCCTCGAAGGGGTAATGAAAAACGTAGTTGACCTGGGCGCGCAAGCGGCTGGCCTTGACCGGCTGGCCCTGCTCGTCCACCAGCAGGGTGCGCGCGTAGGCGCGCGGCCGGGCGTCGGCGGCCCAGGCGGTGCGGGCCAGGACACCGCTCAGGGCGGCGGCGCCGACGGCGCACGATTCGACGAAATCACGGCGGTCCATGGGCGGTCTCCTCATGACCGTGCCAGTGAAGCGCAGCAGGCCCCGCCCGTCAATTCGTGGCGGCCATGCCCGAGCGCCGCGTGGGTGAAACGCCGGAACCGGCGGACCTCAGGCCTGGAGCTGGGCCCAGGCCTTGTCGAGCCGCTTCAGGCTCACCGGCTGCGGCGTGCGCAGCTCCTGGGCGAAGAAGCTCACGCGCAGCTCCTCCAGCAGCCAGCGCAGCTCCTGCAGGCGCGGGTCCTGCACGCCCTTGCGCTCGGCCACCAGGCGCCAGTAGCGCTGGTCCTGGGGTTTGAGCTCGGCCAGGCGGGCGGCGTCGCGCGCGGGGTCGCCGCGCTGCTTGTCCAGCCGCAGCTGCACGGCCTTCAGGTAGCGCGGCAAATGCTGCAGCTGCGCGTGCGGCGTCTCGACCAGAAAACGCCGCCCCACCAGGCGCTGCAGCTGCTGGGCGACGTCGGCGGCCACGTCGGCGGGCGGCTTGGCGTCTTTGAGCTTGCGCTGGGCGGCGGCGAATTCGGTGAGGATGGCGCCGGCTGAGCGCGCGATCTCAGCGGCGATGAGGTTGAGCCGCCCACGCCCGTCGGCCACGCGCTGCTCGAAGGCCTTGGCGTCGGCCGGCAGCGGCTCCTGCAGGAAGGCGCGGTCGAGCGCCAGCTCCAGCAGTTGCTGGCGCAGCTCCTCCAGGGTGCCGCCGCCGCGCTCCTTGTCCACGCCCATGAACGCCGCGCCCATGGCCTGCAGGCCGGGGATGTTTTTCTCCAGGTACTTCAGCGCGTCCTTGATCTGCAGCGCCACCAGGCGGCGCAGGCCTTCCCGGTGGCGCGCCTGGGCCAGCTCGGGTTCGTCGAAGACCTCGATGCGCACCGCGTCGCCATCGTCCACCAGCGCCGGAAAGCCGATCAGGGTCTGGCCGCCGCGGCGGATCTCCAGCAGCTCGGGCAGCTCGCCGAAGTCCCAGCGGGTGTGGCGCTGGCTGGCGTCCACCGAAGGCGCGGCCGGCGGCGCGGCCTTGGCCACCCGCGTGGCCTGGCCCGCCGGGGCCGGCGATGCCGCGCCCGGCGAGACACCCGCCGGCACCGGCGCGGCCGCCGGCGCCTTGAGCGCCGCCAGGGCCTGGAAGGCGCCGCGCGCCTGCGACCCCAGCTCGGCCTTGAGCGCGGCCAGGCTGCGCCCCTGGCCCAGCTGGCGGCCGTGCTCGTCCACCACGCGCAGGTGCATGAAGAGGTGAGCCGGCAGCTGGTCGGCCTTGAGGTCGTTGCGCACGATGTCGAGCTGGGTCGCCGCGCGCACCAGCTTGAGCACCGCGTCGAGGAAGTTGCCCTGGGCGAAGGCCTCGGGCGCGCACAAGGCCTCGGTGAAGCGCTCGGCCGTGGCCGGCAGCGGCACCAGGCGCGAGCGCGGGCGCTGGTGCAGGGTCTTGAGCAGGGCCAGCACCTTGTCCTTGAGCATGCCGGGCACCAGCCAGTCGATGCGCTCCTCGCTCACCTGGTTGAGCGCGTAGATGGGCACCGTGACCGAGAGGCCGTCGCGCGGATCGCCGGGCTCGTGCAGGTAGGCCGCCGCGCAGTCCACGCCGCCCAGGCGCACGGTGCGCGGGAAGGCCTGGGCCGTGATGCCGGCGGCCTCGTGGCGCATGAGGTCCTCGCGCGTGAGGAACAGCAGCTTGGGGTTCTCTCGCGCCGCCTGGGTGTACCAGCGTTCGAAAGCGGCGCCGTTGCACAGCTCGGCCGGGACCTGTTCGTCGTACCAGGCGTAGATGACCTCGTCGTCCACCAGCACGTCCTGGCGGCGCGACTTGTGTTCCAGCTCCATCACCTGGCGCACCAGTTTCTGGTTGGCGGCCAGGAAGGGCAGCTTCGTGTCCCACTCGCCCTGCACCAGGGCCTCGCGGATGAAAATCTCGCGCGCGCCGGCCGGATCGATGCGGCCATAGTCGGCGCGGCGGTTGTGGTAGATCACCAGGCCATAGAGCGTGGCGCGCTCCAGCGCCGACACGCGCGCGGCCTTCTTCTCCCAGTGCGGGTCCAGCAACTGCTTCTTGAGCAGGTGCGCGCCCACGCGCTCCACCCAGGCGGGCTCGATGGCCGCGATGCCGCGCCCGAACAGGCGCGTGGTCTCCACCAGTTCGGCACAGACGATCCAGCGGCCCGGCCTTTTGCTGAGATGGGCGCCGGGGTGGCGGTGGAATTTGATGCCGCGCGCGCCCAGGTACCAGTCCTCGGTTTCGCTCTTGACGCCCAGGTTGCCCAGCAGGCCGCTGAGCATGGCGCTGTGCAGCTGCTCGTAGCTGGCCGGCGTGGTGTTGGGCTCCCAGCCCTGCTCGCCCACCACGGTGTGCAGCTGGCTGTGGGTGTCGCGCCACTCGCGCACGCGGCGCACATTGATGAAGTTCTCGCGCAGCAGGTTTTCGTACTGGCGGTGGCTGAGCTTGTGCGCCTGGCCGTGGCCGCCACGGCTGTCCTCCAGCCACTTCCAGAGCTTGAGCGTGCCGGTGAATTCGCTCTTCTCGTCGTCGAACTTGGCGTGCGCCTGGTCGGCCTGGGCCTGCTTGTCGATGGGCCGGTCGCGCACATCCTGCACGCTCAGGGCGGCGGCGATGACCAGCACCTCGTCCAGCGCCTGGTGCTCGCGCGCGGCCAGGATCATGCGGCCCACGCGCGGGTCCAGCGGCAGCCGCGCGAGCGACTGGCCGGTGGGCGTGAGTTGATTGTCATCGTCCACCGCGCCGAGTTCGGCCAGCAGCTGGTAGCCGTCGGCGATGGCGCGGCGCTGCGGGGCGTCGACGAAGGCGAAGTCTTCCACCGCCCCCAGGTGCAGGGACTTCATGCGCAGGATCACGCCGGCGAGCGAGCTGCGCAGGATCTCGGGGTCGGTGAAGCGGGGGCGGCTGTTGAAGTCGGCCTCGTCATAGAGGCGGATGCAGATGCCGTCGGCCACGCGTCCGCAGCGGCCCGCGCGCTGGTTGGCCGCTGCCTGGCTGATGGGCTCGATCTGCAGCTGCTCGACCTTCTGGCGGAAGCTGTAGCGCTTGACGCGCGCGGTGCCGGCGTCGATGACGTAGCGGATGCCCGGCACGGTGAGCGAGGTCTCCGCGACGTTGGTGGCCAGCACGATGCGGCGCTGGCCGTGCGGCTGGAAGATGCGGTCCTGCTCGGCCTGGCTCAGGCGCGCGAACAGCGGCAGCACCTCGGCATGGCGGTTCAGCGGCTGGTGGGCCAGGTGCTTGCGCAGGTGGTCGGCGGCCTCGCGGATCTCGCGCTCGCCCGGCAGGAAGACCAGGATGTCGCCGCCCTGGCCGCCGCGCCACAGCTCGTCCACGCCGTCGGTGATGGCGTCGTTCAGGTCGAACTCGCGGCTTTCTTCGAAAGGCCGCCAGCGCACTTCGACGGGGTAGGTGCGGCCCGAGACCATGAGCACCGGCGCCTTGATCAATGGCCCCCCCGCTGCGCGCTGCGCGTCGTCGCTGCCCCCCGAGGGGGCTCGCCCCGCCTCGGGGCGGCCCGGCGGCGGGGCCGGCCGCGCGAAGTACTCGGCGAAGCGGTCGGCGTCGATGGTGGCCGAGGTGACGATCACCTTCAGGTCGGGCCGGCGCGGCAGCAGCTGGCGCAGGTAGCCGAGCAGGAAGTCGATGTTGAGGCTGCGCTCGTGCGCCTCGTCGATGATGATCGTGTCGTAGGCGTTCAGGTCCGGGTCGGTCTGCGTCTCGGCGAGCAGGATGCCATCGGTCATGAGCTTGACCGAGGCCTCGCGCGAGAGCCGGTCCTGGAACCGCACCTTGTAGCCCACCACCTCGCCCAGCGGGGTCTTCAGTTCCTCGGCGATGCGCTTGGCCACCGAGCTGGCGGCGATGCGCCGCGGCTGGGTGTGACCGATCAGGCGCCCGCGCTGGCCCGGGGGGGCGTTGAGGCGCCCGCGCCCCATGGCCAGCGCGATCTTGGGCAGTTGCGTGGTCTTGCCCGAGCCCGTCTCGCCGCAGACGATGACCACCTGGTGCTCGCGCACTGCCGCCTCGATCTCGTGGCGGCGCGCCGACACGGGCAAGGCCTCGGGGAACTCCAGGTGCAGGGCGGGCGTGGGCAAAACGGGACTTCGGTGAAAATCGGCGAACCCGCGATTATCCGGTGCCCCCACGCCCCCTGCAGCCACCCCCGCCCTGATGTCCAACGTCTTCAACTTCACCTTCGTCCCGTGGTTCCGCTCGGTCGCGCCATACATCCACAAGCACCGAGGCAATACCCTGGTGGTGGGCATCGCGGGTGAGGCGATCGCGGCGGGCAAGCTGCAGAACCTGGCGCAGGACCTGGCACTGATCCAGAGCATGGGCGTGAAGATCGTGCTGGTGCACGGTTTCCGGCCACAGGTGAACGAGCAGCTGCGCCTCAAGGGCCACGAGGCGAGGTACTCGCACGGCGTGCGCATCACCGACGAGGTGGCGCTGGACTGCGCGCAGGAAGCCGCCGGCCAGCTGCGCTACGAGATCGAGGCTGCCTTCAGCCAGGGCCTGCCCAACACGCCCATGGCCGGCGCCACCGTGCGCATGATCTCGGGCAATTTCGTCACCGCGCGGCCCGTGGGCCTGATCGACGGCGTGGACTTCCTGCATTCGGGCCTGGTGCGCAAGATCGACACCGACGGCATCCAGCGCTCGCTGGACATGGGCGCCATGGTGCTGCTCTCGCCCTTCGGCTTCTCGCCCACCGGCGAGGCCTTCAACCTGACCATGGAGGACGTGGCCACCTCCGTGGCGATGTCGCTGCAGGCGGACAAGCTGATCTTCCTCACCGAGATTCCCGGCATCCGCGTGGACGCAGCCAACCCCGACAGCGAGATCGACACCGAGTTGCCCCTGGCCGACGCCAAGCGCCTGCTCGCCAGCCTGCCCAAGCCCGAGCGGCCGACCGACACCGCCTTCTACCTGCAGCACTGCATCCGCGCCTGCGAAGGCGGCGTCGAGCGCAGCCACATCGTGCCCTTCGCGGTGGACGGCTCGCTGCTGCTGGAGATCTACACGCACGACGGCATCGGCACCATGGTGGTGGACGAGAAGCTGGAGAGCGTGCGCGAGGCCTCGATCGACGACGTGGCCGGCATCGTCGCGCTGATCGAGCCGTACGAGAAGGACGGCACCCTGGTCAAGCGCGACCGCCACGAGATCGAGCGCGACGCCGGGCTCTACACCATCATCGAGCACGACGGCGTGATCTTCGGCTGCGCCGCGCTCTATCCCTACCCCGAGGAACGCACCGGCGAGATGGCCGCGCTCACGGTATCGGGGCAGTCACAGAGCCAGGGCGACGGCGAGCGCCTGCTCAAGCGCATCGAGGCGCGTGCGCGCGCCCAGGGGCTGCAGAGCATCTTCGTGCTCACCACGCGCACCATGCATTGGTTCATCAAGCGCGGCTTCGTGCAGGTCGGCGCCGACTGGCTGCCCGAAGCGCGCAAGCGCAAGTACAACTGGGACCGGCGCAGCCAGGTGCTGGTGAAAAAGCTGGCCTGAGCGCCGCTCAGGCCGACGCGCGGCGGCGCGCCAGCAGCATCCCAACGGCCAGTCCCCCGAAGGCCACGAACCACAGGAACGACCAGTTCGCGATCGTCAGGCCGAGGAAGGTCCAGTCGACCTTGGCGCAGTCGCCGCTGCCGCGAAAGATCATGGGAATGGCGCGGCCCAGCGGAAAGGCCTCGATCATCCCGAAGAAGTCGCGCCCGCAGGCCATGATCTCGGGCGGGTTCCACTGCAGCCAGCTCTGGCGCGCGGCGGTGAAGGCGCCGAAGGCCGCGAACAGGCCCATCAGCGACACGCCGGTGGCGCGCGCCGCGGGCGAGCGCAGGCAGGCCGCCACGCCCGCCAGCACCGCCACCAGGATCAGGGCGTAACGCTGCACGATGCACATGGGGCAAGGCTCCAGCCCCACCACGTGCTGCAAATACATGCCGAAGGCCAACAGTGCCACGCTGACCGCGGCGATGAGGGCAAGCACCAGCCGGGGACGCTGGCCGGGCAGCGCGAGCAAGCGGGTCATGCCCACCTCAGCTCACGAAGGCGCGTTCGATGACGAACTCGCCCGGCGTGGTGGTGTTGCCTTCCTTGAAGCCCAGCTTCTCGCACAGGGCCTTGAGGTCGCGCAGCATTTCGGGGCTGCCGCAGATCATCACACGGTCCTCGGCGGGGTTCAGCGGGGGCAGGCCCAGGTCCTTGGCGACCACGCCGTCGGCCAGCAGTTGCGGGATGCGGCCCTGGTGCATGAAGGGTTCGCGCGTGACCGTGGGGTAGTAGAGCAGCTTCTGTTTGACCATGTCGCCGAGGAATTCGTCCTGCTTGAGCTGCTCTGTGATGAGCTCGCGGTAGGCGAGTTCCTTGACCTGGCGCACGCCGTGGATCAGCACCACCTGCTCATAGCGCTCGTAGGTGTCGGGGTCGCGGATGATGCTCATGAACGGCGCCAGACCGGTGCCCGTGCCCAGCAGGTACAGGCGCTTGGCCGGCAGCAGGTAGTCGGTGAGCAGGGTGCCGGTGGGCTTGCGGCCCACGATGACGGTGTCCCCGGGCTGGATGTGCTGCAGACGCGAGGTGAGCGGGCCGTCCTGCACCTTGATGCTGAGGAACTCCAGATGCTCCGCCCAGTTGGGGCTGACGATGCTGTAGGCGCGCAGCAGCGGCTTGCCGTCCACCCGCAGACCGATCATCGTGAAGTGGCCGTTGGAAAAGCGCAGCGAGGTGTCGCGGGTGGTGGTGAAGCTGAAGAGCCGGTCCGTCCAGTGGTGAACGCTCAGCACGCGCTCTTCGTTGAATGCACTCATGATGAAAGATGATCCCGGGAGAAAGACGGGTCGTTATTGTAGAAAGTCGCGTTGTCGCGGCGCCGTGGCCCGACCCTGACGGGATTGAGGCCGATCAAAGATTGCTACAGTGCGGGCCTCGCGATGGCCCGTGTCCGCTGGGCGTGCATATTGCCGCAGCGGCGCGCGAAACCGAACGAATCGTTTATTCCATCCGATATAACTCCCTCGCATAAAGAGGGGCCCACGACAAGGATTCACCGATGGCACGAATGGTTCAATGCATCAAGCTCGGCAAGGAAGCCGAAGGCCTGGATTTCCCGCCCTACCCCGGCGAACTGGGCAAGAAGATCTTCGAGAACGTGAGCAAGGAGGCCTGGGCCGCCTGGCTCAAGCAGCAGACCATGCTGCTCAACGAGAACCGGCTCAACATGGCCGACGCCCGCGCCCGCCAGTACCTGGCGCGCCAGATGGAAAAGCACTTCTTCGGCGAAGGCGCCGACCAGGCCGCCGGCTACGTGCCGCCCAGCGCGTCCTGATGCCCGGTACCCCGGCACCCGCAGGCCCGCCACGCGCGGGCCTCTTGCTTTGCGCATGCCCCCTCCCGCCCCAAGCCCTGACGAGACGCGCCGCGCGCTGGTGATCGGCGCCGGCCTGGCGGGCGCGGCGGTCACGGCCGCGCTGTGCCGGCGCGGTTGGCGCGTCACGCTGCTCGACGCCGCCGAGGGCCCGGCCCGCGCCGCCTCGGCCCTGCCCGTGGGCGTGCTGAGCCCGCACCTCACGCGCCAGCCCACGCCGATGTCGCGCCTCACGGCCCTGGGCGTGCCCCTCGCGCGGGCCGAGCTGGAGCGCCTGGTGACTCCGGGCGCCGGCTGGCAGGCCGCGACGATCGACAACCGCGGCGCCCACGCCCCCGGCCGGCAGTCCGCCGCGCTGGTGCGCCCGGGCGCCTTGGTGCGGGCCTGGTTGGCCGAGGCCGGCGAGCGGCTGGACGCCCGCTGGAATACGCCCGTGGCGGGCCTGTCGCGCGGGACCGGTCAGTGGCAGGCGCTGGACCCCGCGGGCCGGGCCATCGCCGCCGCGCCGCACGCCGTGATCGCCGCCGCACTGGGCAGCCGCGATCTGGCACCCGAGGCGGGTGGCGCCTGGCCGCTGGGCCCGGTGCTCGGCCAGATGAGCCTGGGCCCGCTGGACGGCGCGCCGCTGAGCGAGCGCCCGCAGCGCGACGACGGCGTCTTCGTGCCCGAGTACCGCGACAGCGGGCTGGCCCCGCGCTGGCCGGCGGCGATCTGGGCCATGGGCTCGACCTACGCGCGCGGCCACACCGACACCACCCCGAGCGACGCGGCCCACCGCGACAACGCCGCCCGGCTGCGCGCCCTGGCGCCCGCCGCCGCCGACCGGCTGGAGGACGAGCTCGCGCAAGGCCGCCTGCTGGGCTGGGCCGGCGTGCGCTGCGCCTCCATGGACCGCCTGCCCCTGGTGGGCGCCGCGCCCGACCCGGCGGCCTGGGCCGCGCGCGACAGCGCGGGCGACGCGGCATCGGCCGTGCCGCGGCTGCCAGGGCTCTGGCTGCTCACGGCCCTGGGTTCGCGCGGGCTGTCGCTCGCCGCAGCCTGCGGTCAGTGGCTGGCGGCCGAGATGGACGGCGAAGCGCCGGGCCTCGACGCCGAACTGCGCGCCGCCATCGACCCCGCGCGCTTTGCCTGGCGGCGCGCGCGGCGCACCCGCGGCTGAGCCGCCGGCCGGCGCTCAGCCCCGGCTCAGAGCATTTCCAGGTAACGCGACACCACCGGCGGCTGCAGCGGCAGCGCCAGCAGGCCCGAAACGCCCAGGCGGCGTGTGTGCGCGCGCACGCGCCGCCGGTGCCACCAGCCCGTCAGCGGACCGGCGAAGCGCTGCGCGTGCTCGCTGGTCGCCAGGGTCATGGCCTCGGGGTAGCGCTGGCGGAACAGCTGCATCAGGCCCCAGGCGTCGATGTGGTGGTCATCGAGATTGAACACGCCGCACAAATAGTGATGCTGCGCCATGCACTCGGCGGCGCGCTCGGTGCTGGGTGCCTCGTCGATATAGGGCACGGCCGCCTGCGTCAGGCGCTCGCGCAGGTAGCCCGACTCGTTCGCCGCGATGCCCACCACCAGGGCCCGGCGCACCTCGGCCGAGGGAAATTCGCCAAGCTCGATGTCCAGCGGGGCGGGCTGGGACACATCCAAGTCCAGGAAGCCGGAATCGCTCTGCGTGGCGGCGAAGGTGGTGTCCAGGTCGTGCAGCAGGTGCGCCCAGGCGATGGGCCGCGCCACGACCCGCCAGGCGTGCTCGGGCGCCTGCTCGCCCACCCAGATCAGCCGCTGGCCGGGACGCGGCGCGCGCGCGTGCACCAGCACGGCTTCGGCGCAGTCGCCGTCCACCAGCAGCACGGGAGGCATTTCTTCCAGCAGACCCGAGGCCGCCCGCCAGGGTCCGTAGGACACCTCGCGCTCACGCGAAAGCCGGAAAACGGTGTTCAACGCGTGGCGTTCCACGTCTGAAAAACCGATCACCTGAACCCGAACCACGCTCGTCATGTTGGGGGATGTTACTTCAGACAAATTGTGATAGCCGATTTTTTCTCCATGGGCCATCGGGCTTTGCTTATTCCAAACCGATATACGGGCATGAAAAAAAAGTAGTTCGTCGAATAAGCCCGGCTTTCTACAGTGCCGGGCATCCCCACGAATTGCCGACCACCCCGGTGGTCCCATCGCCCGATCCATGTACCGCCACGACGCCTTCGACCGCCAGTTCGTGCAACAGCGCGCCGCCCAGTACCGCGACCAGCTGGAGCGCTGGCAGGCCGGCACCCTCTCCGACGACGCCTTCAAGCCGCTGCGCCTGCAGAACGGCTGGTACATCCAGCGCTTCGCGCCCATGCTGCGCGTGGCCGTGCCCTACGGGGAGATCAACAGCGAGCAGTTGCGCGTGCTGGCGCGCGTGGCGCGCGAGTTCGACCACAAGGAAGACAACGACATCTCCAAGGCCAACGCCGGCCTGTCCGACGTGCCGAGCCTGCCCGACCGCACGGCGCACTTCACCACGCGCTCCAACGTGCAGTTCAACTGGATTCCGCTGGCGCGCTCGGCCGACGTGATGGAGCTGCTCGCCAGCGTGGGCCTGCACGGTATCCAGACCAGCGGCAACTGCATCCGCAACACCACCTCAGACGCCCTGGCCGGCATCGCCGTGGACGAGGTCGCCGACCCCCGTCCCTTCGCCGAGATCCTGCGCCAGTGGAGCACCCTGCACCACGAGTTCGCCTTCCTGCCGCGCAAGTTCAAGGTGGCCATCACCGGCGCCCGCGAAGACCGCGCCGCCACGCCCTGGCACGACGTGGGCCTGCGCCTGCTGCACAACGTCGATGGCGAGCTGGGTTTCCAGGTGCGCGTGGGCGGCGGCATGGGCCGCACGCCCATCATCGGCACCGTGCTGCGCGAGTTCCTGCCCTGGGACCAGATGCTCAATTACCTGGAAGCCGTGGTGCGCGCCTACAACCGCTTCGGCCGGCGCGACAACATGTACAAGGCGCGCATCAAGATCATCGTGAAGGCCGAGGGCCAGGCCTTCGCCGATCAGGTCGAGGCCGAGTACCGCGACATCCTCGAGCAGGACGGCGCGCCGCACACCATCACCGCCGCCGAGCTGGCCCGCGTGAGCGCTTTCTTCACGCCGCCCGCGCTGGCCTGCGACCGCAAGAGCGCCGATGCCAAGATCGCCCACATCCTCAAGGCCGCAGCCGAGGACGACCTGGAATTCAGCCGCTGGCTCACCCGCAACGTGGTGGCGCACAAGAACCCCGACCTGCGCGCGGTCACGCTCTCCTTCAAGCGCTTGGGCCAGTCGCCCGGCGACGCCACGGCCGAGCAGCTGGAGCGCGCGGCCGAGCTGGCCGACCGCTTCTCCGGCGGCGAGGCGCGCGTGACGCACACCCAGAACCTGCTGCTGCCCTGGGTGCGCTGCGACCAGTTGCCCGAGCTGTGGCGCGAGGCGCGCCGCCTGGGCCTGGCCAAACCCAACATCGGCCTGCTCACCGACATGATCGCCTGCCCCGGCGGCGATTTCTGCGACCTCGCCAACGCGCGCTCGCTGCCCATCGCCCAGGCCGTGCTCGCGCGCTACGCCGACCTCGACGAGCTGCACGACATCGGCGAGATCGATCTGCACATGAGCGGCTGCATCAACAGCTGCGGTCACCACCACAGCGGCCACATCGGCGTGCTCGGCGTCGACAAGGACGGCCAGGAGTGGTACCAGGTGACGCTGGGCGGCTCCGACGGCAAGCGCCTGTCGGGCGAGGCCACGCCGGGCAAGGTCATCGGCCCGTCCTTCGCGGCCAACGAGGTGCCCGAGGTCATCGAGGCCCTGCTCGATACCTACCGCGCCCAGCGCGAGGACGGCGAGCCCTTCATCGCCACCCTGCGGCGGATCGGCCTCGAGCCGTTCAAGCAGGCCGCCAACGTCGTGCGCAGCACCACCGCGCGCCCGAACACCGAGGCGGACACCGCCACCGCCTGAGCCAGGAACCGACGATGAGCATCCAGCTGTTGCGCGCCGACACCTTCAGCGCACCCGAAGCCGAGGCCGAGCGCCGCGTCTTGGCCAATACCGACGACCCGCGCGAGACCGACCTGAGCGGTGTGCGCGTGGTCGAACTGCAGTTCCCCAAATTCAGCGACGGCCGTGCCTTCAGCCAGGCCTTCCTGCTGCGCCGCCGCCTGGGCTTCACGGGCGAGATCCGCGCCACCGGCGAGGTGCTGATCGACCAGCTGCTGCAGATGCAGCGCAGCGGCTTCAGCCAGGCCGTACTCAAGGCCGACCAGGACCTGGCGCACGCCGAGCGCCTGCTGCGGCACTACGGCGGCTTCTACCAGGGCGACGCGGTGCAGCCGCAGCCGCGCTTCGCGAACGCCTGAGGCCCCCAATGAGCGCCATCGATCTCTACAACCGCCCCTCGGCCGACTTCGCGGTCAAGGTGGAACGCGCCATCGCGCTGCTGCGCGAGCAGGCCGCCGCGCACCCGCGGCTCACGCAGGCGTCCAGCCTGGGCGCCGAGGACATGGTGGTCACCCACCTGGTCCACCTCGCCGGCATCGAGGCCAGCGTCTTCGTCCTGGAGACCGGCAAGCTGCACGCCGAAACCCTGGCCATGATCCCCAAGATCGAACGCCGCTACGCCACCAGCGTGCGCGTGTTCCGGCCCAGGCACGAATCGGTGGTGCACTTCGTGCGCCGCCACGGCGAGGACGCCATGTACCGCAGCATCGAGTTGCGCAAGGCCTGCTGCGACGTGCGCAAGATGGAACCGCTGTCGCGCGCCCTGGCCGGGCACGACGGCTGGATCACCGGCCTGAGGCGCGAGCAGTCGAACGCGCGCGCCGACGTCGGCGAAGTGATCCAGGAAGCCGAGCGCGTGAAGATCAGCCCGCTGGTGGACTGGACCTGGGGCGACGTGTGGCATTTCATCGCCTTGCACGGCCTGGACACCAACGAACTTCACGACCGCTTCTTCCCCAGCATCGGCTGCGAGCCCTGCACCCGCGCCATCAGCGTGGGCGAGGACTTCCGCGCCGGCCGCTGGTGGTGGGAGCAGGAAAGCGCCAAGGAATGCGGGCTGCACGCGCCGCCCGCCGCCTCCTCTCTCGATCGGACCCCCGCATGAACGCCCGCCCAGACCCCGCCGTGATCGAAGCCGCCCTGTTGCACGACAGCGGCCACCAGCTCAGCAACGCCCACCTGGACGCGCTGGAAGAGGAAACCATCTTCATCCTGCGCGAGGTGGCCGCCGCCTTCGAGCGCCCCGCCCTGCTCTTCTCGGGCGGCAAGGATTCGCTGGTCATGCTCAAGTGCGCCGAGAAGGCCTTCGGCGCCGGCCGCATCCCCTACCCGCTGCTGATGATCGACACCGGCCACAACTTCCCCGAAGTCACCGACTTTCGCGACCAGCGCGCGAAAGAACTCGGCGCCGAGCTGATCGTTCGCCGCGTGGAAGACTCCATGGCGCGCGGCACCGTGCGCCTGGCCCACCCGGGCGAGAGCCGCAACGTGCACCAATCGGTCACGCTGCTGGAGGCGATCGAGGAATTCCGCTTCGACGCGCTGATCGGCGGCGCGCGGCGCGACGAAGAAAAGGCGCGCGCCAAGGAGCGCATCTTTTCGCACCGCGACGGCTTCGGCCAGTGGCAGCCCAAGGCCCAGCGCCCCGAGCTCTGGACCCTGTTCAACACCCGCCTGCAGCCCGGCGAGCACTTCCGCGTGTTCCCCATCAGCAACTGGACCGAGCTCGACGTCTGGCAGTACATCGCGCGCGAGGACATCGGCCTGCCCTCCCTCTACTACACCCACCCGCGCGAGGTGGTGGACCGCCGCGGCCTGCTGGTGCCGGTGACCGAACTCACCCCGCCGCGCGACGGCGAGCGGGTGGAACGGCGCGACGTGCGCTTTCGCACCGTGGGCGACATCACCTGCACCTGCCCCGTGGAAAGCACCGCCGCCACGCCGCAGGACATCGTGATCGAGACCCTGGCCGCCGAGGTCAGCGAGCGCGGCGCCACCCGCATGGACGACAAGACCAGCGACGCTTCCATGGAGCGCCGCAAGAAAGAGGGCTACTTCTGATGAGCACCGCCACCTCGCAAGACACCCGCGCCGCGCTGCGCCTGATCACCTGCGGCAGCGTCGACGACGGCAAGAGCACGCTCATCGGCCGCCTGCTGGTCGACAGCAAGGCCGTGCTGCAGGACCACCTGGCCGGCGTGCAGCGCCAGGGCCAGACCGACCTGGCCCTGCTCACCGACGGCCTGTCGGCCGAGCGCGAGCAAGGCATCACCATCGATGTGGCCTACCGCTACTTCAGCACCGAGCAGCGCAAGTTCATCATCGGCGACGCCCCGGGCCACGAGCAGTACACGCGCAACATGGTCACCGCCGCCAGCAGCGCCGACGCCGCCGTGGTGCTGGTCGACGCCACCAAGCTCGACTGGCGCGACCCCGCCCTGGCGCTGCTGCCGCAGACGCGCCGCCACAGCCTGCTGGTCAAGCTGCTGCGCGTCCCCTCGGTGGTGTTCGCGGTGAACAAGCTCGACGCGGTGGACGACGGCGCCACCGCCTACACCCACATCAAGGCCGCGCTGTACGCCTTTGCCCAGCAGGCCGGGCTCGACGTGACGGCCGTGGTGCCGGTGTCCGCCCTGAACGGCTGGAACGTGGTGGACGAGGCCGCGCTGGCCGGCTGGTGCGGGTATCACGGACCCACGCTGCTGGAAATCCTGGAGCACCTGCCGGTGACGGAACCCGATGCCGAGCTGCCGCTGGCCTTCCCGGTGCAGTGGGTGGAGAAGTTCTCGTCCTCGTCCGACACCTCCCAGGGTCGGCGCGTGTTCTGGGGCCGCGTGGCGGCCGGGCAATTGCGCCCGGGCCAGGCCGTGCGCGTGGCGCCCCGGGGCCAGACCGCCGTGGTGGCGCAGGTGCTCGACCACGTGCGCCGGCCCGGCGAGGTGGTCGCCGGCCACAGCGCGGGCATCGTGCTCGACCGCGAGCTCGATGTCTCACGCGGCGACTGGTTGCTCGGGGTGGACGATGGGGACGCCTCGCTCGACGCACACCGCGAGATCGCCGCCACCGTCGCCTGGCTGGACGACGAGCCCCTGGTGCCGGGCCGCGTCTACTGGGCCCTGCACGGCCACCGCTGGGTCAAGGCCAAGGTCAAGCGCATCGCGCACCAGCTCGACATCCACACCCTCGCCGAACACGACGCCCGCGAGCTGCCGCCCAACGCCATCGGCCACATCGAACTGGCGCTGCAGGAGCCACTGGCCACGCGGCCGTTCGCCGAATCGCGTGCCCTGGGCTCGCTGGTGCTGGTGGACACCGCCAGCCACCGCACGGCCGGCGCCGTGCTCGTGCGCTGAATAACCCCACAGACACCGACCGGGAAGCCACCAAGGGCAAGCCCGGCCGGTCGGGTGCGGCACCGTAAAATCGCCGCTTTCCGTCTGCCCGATCCGCCACCATGACCCACGTCGTCACCGAAGCCTGCATCCGCTGCAAGTACACCGATTGCGTCGATGTCTGCCCCGTGGACTGCTTCCGCGAAGGCCCCAACTTCCTCACCATCGACCCCGACGAGTGCATCGACTGCGCGGTCTGCATCCCCGAATGCCCGGTGAGCGCCATTTACGCCGAGGAAGACCTGCCCAAGGACCAGTTGCACATGACGGCGCTCAACGCCGAGCTGGCCCGCCTGCCCACCTGGAAGAGCATCACCAAGCGCAAGGCCGCGCTGCCCGACGCCGAAGAGTGGAAGGACAAGACCGGCAAGCTCGACCAGCTGATCCGCTGAGCCCATGAGCGCCGTCCGGCCGCCCGAAGGCGATCGCACCGCGGCGCGCCGCACGAAGGTTGTCCAGTGATCCCTGCCGCGCCGATCGAGACCGACGCGCTCGTCATCGGCGCCGGCCCCGTGGGGCTGTGGCAGGTCTTCCAGCTCGGCCTGCAGGACATCCGGGCGCAGGTGATCGACGCCCTGCCCCACGCCGGCGGCCAGCCCGCCGAGCTCTACCCCGACAAGCCCATTTACGACATCCCCGGCCTGCCCGTGTGCAGCGGCCGGGAGCTGGTTGATCGGCTCCTGCTGCAGGTCAAACCCTTCCAGCCTCGGCTCCACCTCGACCAATCGGTGAGCGCGCTTGCGCGCGAGGCCGACGGCCGCTGGGCCGTTCGCACCGGCGCGGGCCAGGGTTTCCTCGCGCGCCTGGTGTTCATCGCCGCGGGCGTGGGCGCCTTCCAGCCCAAGCGCCTGAAGCTCGACGGCATCGACGCCCTGGAAGGCCTGCAGGTGCACCACCGCTTCGACGCCACCCGCGACTGGCGCGGCCAGCACGTGGTGGTGCATGGCGGCGACGCGCTGGCGATCGACTGGGCGCTGCGCCTGCTCGACAGCGCCCAGCCCCCCGCGGGCCTGAGCCTGCTGCACCGGCGCGAGGTGCTGCAATCCGACGACGAGGCCGCGCTCGCGCGCATGCGGGACGCCATCGCCTCGGGCCGCGTGAGGCTGGTGGTCGGCCAACCCCTGGGGCTGGACCTTCAGGGCGCGCACCTGCGGGGCCTGCAGTTGCTCGACCCCCAAGGCCAGAACCAGGCCCTCGCGCTGGATCAATTGATCGTCGCCCTGGGCCTGTCGCCGCGGCTGGGTCCCATCGCCGACTGGGGCCTGGCCATGGAGCGCAAGCAACTCGTGGTGAACCCCGAAAGCTTCGAGACCAGCGAAGCCGGCCTGTACGCGGTGGGCGACATCAACACCTACCCGGGCAAGAAAAAGCTCATCCTCTGCGGCTTCCATGAAGCCACGCTGGCCGCCTTCGCCGCCGCCGCGCGCCTGCGTCCCGAGGAGCGTGTGCCGCTGCAATACACCACCACCAGCCCCCGCCTGCACCACCTGCTCGGCGTGGCCCCCAAGGCCGAACGCTGACTTTCTTCGGGCCCGCCCGGAAACGCTTCAAAACAACGCTATAATTTGAGGCTGTTCCCTGATAGCTCAGTCGGTAGAGCGACGGACTGTTAATCCGCAGGTCCCTGGTTCGAGTCCAGGTCGGGGAGCCACCCAACACCCGCACAACGGCCTTCTCACGAAGGCCGTTGTCGTTTTTGCGCCTTCGTCTTCACGCACGCCATGCAACGCCTGATCGCGATGGGTTTCTGGTGCAGCCTGCTCGGCCTCACCATCGCCTCGCTGGTGCCGATCGAATTGCTGCCACCCCAGGCCATGTCCATCTGGGACAAGGCCCAGCACGCCGTGGGCTTCGCCTGGCTGGCGCTGCTGGGGCTGCTCGCCTACCCGCGCCAGGCCGGCGCGGTGGTGGCCGGGCTGATCCTGTGGGGTGGGCTGATCGAACTCATGCAGTTGGCCGCCGGCTGGCGCTCTGGTGATTGGATCGACTGGCTGGCCGACGCCATCGGCGTGCTGGCCGTGTGGCTGCCCTGGCGCCTGTTGCCGGGACGCTTGACCGGTCGCGTTTTGCCCGCGCGCACTTGATGCCGCGGGGGCGCCGCGCACAATAGCGGCAATACCTCTCGCGCCATGACCCAGACGCCACCGACCCGACCGCTGCCCTGGCTGGAGCCGGGGGAGCCCTTCCCGCCGGTGGAGCAGGCCTGGGGCCCGCACGACCCCGCCCCCGGCCTGTTGGCCGCCGGCGGCGTGCTGGACGTGCCCACGCTCGTGGCCGCCTATTCGCGTGGCATCTTTCCTTGGTACAGCTCGGGCCAGCCCATCCTGTGGTGGAGCACCGATCCCCGCATGGTGCTGCCGCCGACCGAGTTCCGGCTGCACCGCTCGCTGCGCAAGACCATCCAGAAGCTGCTGAATACGCAGCGGCTGGAGCTGCGCATCGACCATGACTTCGAGCGCGTGATCCTGGCCTGCGCCCAAACCCCCCGCGACGGCCAAAGCGGCACCTGGATTCTGCCGGCCATGGTGCAGGCCTATACGCGCCTGCACCGCGCCGGCATGGCCCATTCGGTGGAAACCTGGATCGACGGCGAGCTGGCCGGCGGCCTGTACGTGGTCAACCTCGGCGCCATGGTGTTTGGCGAATCCATGTTCAGCCGGCGCAGCGACGCCTCCAAGATCGCCCTGGCGGGCCTGATGGCACTGTGCCGCCGGCACGGCATCACGCTGGTGGATTGCCAGCAGAACACCGCCCACCTGGCCTCCATGGGCGGGCGGCTGATGCCACGCGCCCCCTTCGTGCAGCACGTGCGCCTGGCGCTGCTGCAGCCCGCGCCCCGCTGGGAATTCCGGCCCGTATACTGGCGCGAGCACCTTTCCATCGGCGACGAACGCGTGTGACGCACCTCAAGGACCTTCCGCTCCAGGCGCTGCAGTTCTACGCCACCGCGCCCTATCCCTGCAGCTACCTGGCGGGACGGCAGGCGCGCTCCCAGGTGGCCACACCCAGCCACCTCATCCACAACGACGCCTATTCCGATCTGGTCACGCACGGCTTTCGTCGCAGCGGCATGTTCACCTACCGCCCCTATTGCGACGGCTGCAACGCCTGCGTGCCGCTGCGCGTACCGGTGGAGCGCTTCCAACCCAACCGCAGCCAACGGCGCAGCCAGCGCCAGCACGGTGGGCTCATCACCCGCGTGCTCAAGCTGTGCTTCATGCCCGAGCACTACCAGCTCTACCTGCGCTACCAGAACAGCCGCCACGCGGGCGGCGGCATGGACCACGACAGCGTGGACCAGTACACCCAGTTCCTGCTGCAAAGCCGCGTCAACTCGCGCCTCGTGGAGTTCCATGAGCCCGACGCCCAGGACCGGCCGGCGCGGCTCAAGATGGTCTCGATCATCGACGTGCTCAACGACGGCCTTTCGGCGGTCTACACCTTCTACGAGCCCGACGAGCGCTGCAGCTACGGCACCTACAGCGTGCTCTGGCAGATCGAGCAGGCGCGGGCTCTCGAGCTGCCCCACGTCTACCTGGGCTACTGGATCGCGCAGAGCCCCAAGATGAACTACAAGGCGGGCTTTCGCCCGCACGAGGTTCTGGTGGACGGTCGCTGGACCGCGGCCAACGCCTGATTCGACTCCCCCGCAGGGTTTTTCACCGATGCTGCGGTGCGGCGATTTCATCTTGTAAGATGGGGTTTGCACATCCGACCATGAGCAAACGATCCGACTCCCCCCCCACCGCCCCCACCGTTCAGGTGTTGGAGCGCATGTTCAACCTGCTGGAGGTGCTGGCCTCGCGCGAGGAGGCGGTCTCGCTGAAGGAAATCAGCGAGAAGACCGGCCTGCATCCTTCCACGGCGCACCGCATCCTCAATGACCTGACCATCGGCCGCTTCGTCGACCGACCCGAGGCGGGCAGCTACCGGCTGGGCATGCGGTTGCTGGAGTTGGGCAACCTGGTCAAGGCCCGGCTGAGCGTGCGCGACGCCGCCCTCGGGCCCATGCGCGAGCTGCACAAACAGATTCAGCAGCCGGTGAACCTCAGCGTGCGCCAGGGCGACGAGATCGTCTATGTGGAGCGCGCCTACAGCGAGCGCTCGGGCATGCAGGTGGTGCGCGCCATCGGCGGCCGTGCGCCGCTGCACCTCACCTCGGTGGGCAAGCTTTTCCTGGCCGACGACGACCCCACGCGCGTGCGCGCCTACGCCACCCGCACCGGCCTGGCCGGCAATACACGCAACAGCTTCACGCAGTTGCCGGCACTGGAGCGTGAACTCGCGCAATGCCGCCAGGCGGGCGTGGCGCGCGACAACGAGGAGTTGGAGATGGGCGTGCGCTGCATGGCCGCCGGCATCTACGACGACCAGCGCAAGCTGGTGGCGGGTCTGTCGATCTCGGCGCCGGCCGATCGCATCGACGAAGGCTGGCTGCCCCGCCTCAAGGCCACGGCGGCCGAGATCTCGGCCGCGCTGGGCTTTCCGGCCGGCCGCTGACGCGCCGGCCTTGCCTGGGCATCAGCCCTGGGGGCGCACCTTGCTGGCGAGCAATTCGCCCTGGTGCTCCACCCAGCGGCGCACGCGCTCGGCGTCCTGCACGCGGCCCAGCTTGCCGCTCGCGTCAAGGAACACCATGATCAGTTGGCGTCCGGCCACGCGGGCCTGCATCACCAGGCAACGACCCGCTTCCGAGATGTAGCCCGTCTTCTGCAGGCCGATGTCCCACTCGGGGTTCTTCACCAGGCGGTTGGAGTTGTTGTATTGCAGGGTGCGGCGGCCCACGTCCACTTCATAGCCGGGCGACGTGGACAGGTCGCGCAGCATGGGACGCTCATAGGCGGTCGACACCAGCGTGGCCAGATCACGGGCGCTCGAGCGGTTGTCACTGGACAGCCCCGTGGGCTCCACGTAGCGCGTGTCGTGCATGCCCAGCTCGGCGGCCTTGGCGTTCATGCGGCGCACGAACACATCGAGGCCGCCGGGATAGGTGCGGCCCAGAGCGTGCGCCGCGCGGTTCTCGCTCGACATCAGCGCCAGGTGCATCAGCTCGCCGCGCGTCAGCTGGGTGCCCACGGCCAGGCGCGAACGGCTTCCCTTGAGGGTGTCCACGTCCTCGCTGGTGATGGTGATCATTTCGTTCATGTTCAGGCCCGCCTCCACGACGACCAGGCCGGTCATGAGCTTGGTGAGCGAGGCGATGGGCAGCACGGCCGAATCGTTCTTGGAGAACAGAACCTCATTGGTCTGCTGGTCCACGACCAGGGCCACGCTGGAGTTCAGGTCCAGCGCGTCGTCCATGCCATGCAGGCCCAGGCGCTGACCCACCGACACCACCGGTGGCGCGGCCACACGGACCACACTGGGTTTGACATTGACGGTACGGGACTTGGATGCCGGCGCGGCCTTGACGAGCGTGAGCTTGCGCGAATCGACGCTCTGCTTGCGCTTGGCGGTGGTGACCCTGGTGGTCTTGGTGACCTTCTTGGTCACCTTCTTGGTGGAGCGGCTGGCCACCTTGGGTTTGCTGGCCTTCTTGACCGGGGCTTTGGCGGCCTTGCTGGTCTTGGCCGAGGAACCGGAGGCCGCTTGCGCCACACCCGCCGGCCCGAGCACCCCGATCAACGCAACCGCCATGGCAGCAATCAGCGATTTCAGGGCGATCGGACGGAACAACATGACTCAACTCCAGCAAGACGGGACCAGCGCTGGGGCGGAGTATAGGGATTCAAAAAAAAATCAGCAATATCAAAAGCTTGGACGGTGGTCTTAAGTGATCGGTGGAATAGACGGCCGTTTGGAGGTCAATTTCCGCCGATCAATAAGGAAGTGCTACAAGTCCTTGAAACGTTTGAACTTTATCCCTGCGCCGCCACCCTGTCGGCCTTGCTGTGCAGCTTGTTGAGCGCGCTCAGGTAGGCCTTGGCCGACGCGACCACGATGTCCGGGTCCGCGCCCACGCCGTTCACCACGCGGCCACCGTGCTGCAGCCGCACGGTGACCTCGCCCTGGCTTTCGGTGGAGCCGCTGGTGATGGCGTTCACCGAATACAGCAGCAACTCGGCGCCACTCTTGACGTGCTGCTCGATCGCCTTCAGCGAGGCATCGACCGGGCCGTTGCCGTCGCTGTCGCCGCGCAGTTCTTTGCCATCGACCGTAAACACCACGCTGGCGTGCGGACGCTCACCGGTCTCACTGCGCTGGGCCAACGAGACGAAGCCGTACTGCTCTTTCTCGGCGGTGACGCTCTCGTCGCTCGCCAAGGCCAGGATGTCCTCATCGAAGATCTCTGCCTTGCGGTCGGCGAGTTCCTTGAACTTGGCGAAGGCCGTGTTGATCTCGGCCTCGGACGCCATCTCGATGCCCAGCTCCTGCAGGCGCTGCTTGAAGGCGTTGCGGCCCGAGAGTTTGCCCAGCACGATCTTGTTGGCGCTCCAGCCTACGTCCTCGGCGCGCATGATCTCGTAGGTGTCGCGCGCCTTGAGCACGCCGTCCTGGTGGATGCCGCTGGCGTGCGCGAAGGCGTTGGCGCCCACCACGGCCTTGTTGGGCTGCACCACGAAGCCGGTGGTTTGGCTCACCATGCGGCTGGCGGGCACGATCTGCGTCGTGTCGATGGCCACGTCGAGGCCGAAGTAATCGCGGCGCGTGCGCACCGCCATCACGATCTCCTCCAGCGAGCAGTTGCCCGCGCGCTCGCCCAGGCCGTTGATGGTGCATTCCACCTGGCGCGCCCCCCCGATCTTCACGCCCGCGAGCGAGTTGGCCACGGCCATGCCCAGGTCGTTGTGGCAGTGCACGCTCCAGATCGCCTTGTCCGAGTTGGGGATCCTCTCTCGCAGGGTGCGGATGAAGTGGCCATAGAGCTCGGGCACCGCGTAACCCACGGTATCGGGGATGTTGAGCGTGGTCGCGCCTTCCTTGATCACGGTCTCGAGCACGCGGCAGAGAAAGTCCACGTCGCTGCGGTAGCCATCCTCGGGGCTGAACTCGATGTCCTGCACCAGGTTGCGCGCGAAACGCACCGACTGCTTCGCCTGTTCCAGCACCTGCTCGGGCGTCATGCGCAGCTTCTTCTCCATGTGCAGCGCGCTGGTGGCGATAAAGGTGTGGATGCGCGCGCGGTTGGCGCCCTTGAGCGCCTCGGCCGCGCGCGCAATGTCGCGGTCGTTCGCCCGCGCCAGCGAGCACACCGTGGAGTCCTTGATATGGTCGGCGATGGCCTTCACCGACTCGAAGTCCCCGTTGGAGCTGGCCGCGAAGCCGGCCTCGATCACGTCGACTTTCAGGCGCTCGAGCTGGCGCGCGATGCGCAGCTTCTCGTCCTTGGTCATGGACGCGCCGGGCGATTGCTCGCCATCGCGCAAAGTGGTGTCGAAAATGATCAGCTGTTCGCTCATGGGGACTCCTTGTTGTGTTAGCGCGCCTCAGGGCGCCACGCGTTCCATCGTTTCCTGTGTCTGCTCGAGCGCCACGCGCCGCAGGCCCGAGACGATGGCCTTGAACGAGGCGGACACGATGTTCGTGTCGCGCCCCACGCCGAAAACCGTGTGGCGCTCGTCCACGCGCAGTTCCATGTAGGCCATGGCCTGCGCCTGGGCACCGGCGCCGATGGCGTGCTCATGGTAGTCGAGCACACGCACCGACCGGCCGGTGGCCGCGTTGAGGGCATTGACGAAGGCGTCGATGGGGCCATTGCCCTGCCCTTGCACGGGCACGACCGCGCCCGCCCAGTCCACGTCGGCCGTGACGCGCACGCTGCCGCCGGCCTGCTCGGTGGTGGTCGCGTTGGCGGGCGCAGGCGCCGACAGCGCGTACTCGCGCTCGAACAGCTGCCACAAATCCTTCGCCGTGAGCTCTTTGCCATCCAGGTCCATCACGGCCTGCACCACCTGACTGAACTCGATCTGCAGGCGGCGCGGCAGCTCCACGCCGTACTCGGACTCCAGCAGGTAAGCGATGCCGCCCTTGCCCGATTGGCTGTTCACGCGGATCACGGCCTCGTAGCTGCGACCCAGGTCCTTGGGATCGATGGGCAGATAAGGCACGTTCCAGATGTCGTCCGCCCGGCGCGCCGCGAAGGCCTTCTTGATCGCGTCCTGGTGCGAGCCCGAGAACGAGGTGTAAACCAGGTCGCCCACGTAGGGGTGGCGCGGGTGCACGGGCAACTGGTTGCAGTGCTCCACGGTCCGGCGGATTTCGTCGATATCGGAAAAATCCAGCCCGGGCGACACGCCCTGCGTATAGAGGTTGAGCGCAACGTTGACGAGGTCGAGGTTGCCCGTGCGCTCACCATTGCCGAACAAGCACCCCTCCAGCCGGTCGGCCCCGGCCATGAGCGCGAATTCGCCCGCCGCCGTGCCGGTGCCGCGGTCGTTGTGCGGGTGCACCGACAGGACGATGGACTCGCGCCGCGCCAGATGACGGTGCATCCACTCGATCATGTCGGCAAAGATGTTGGGCGTGCTGTGCTCCACCGTCGACGGCAGGTTGACGATGCACTTGTGCTCGGGCGTGGGCGCCCAGACCGCGGTGACCGCATCGACCACCCGCTTGGAGAAAGCGAGTTCGGTGCCCGAGAACATCTCGGGCGAGTACTGGAAAGTCCAGCGCGTGTCCGGCTGCTCGGCCGCCAGGCGGGCGAACAGGCGCGCGTTGTCCACGGCCAGTTCCACGATGGCGTCCTCGTCCATGCCCAGCACCACGCGCCGCATGATGGGCGCGGTGGCGTTGTAGAGGTGGACGATGGCGCCGCGCACACCCCGCAACGCCTCGAAGGTGCGGCGGATCAAGGGCTCGCGGGCCTGGGTGAGCACCTGGATCGTTACATCATCGGGGATCAGGTTCTCTTCGATCAGGCGGCGCACGAAGTCGAACTCGACCTGCGAGGCCGAGGGGAAGCCCACCTCGATTTCCTTGAAGCCGATCTTCACGAGCTGCTGGAACATGCGCAGCTTGCGCTCCAGGTCCATGGGCTCGATCAGCGCCTGGTTCCCATCGCGCAAATCGGTGCTCAGCCAGGCGGGGGCCTTCTGGATCACGGCGTCTGGCCAGGTGCGGTCCTTGAGGCCGACGGGCCGGAAGGCGGCGTACTTGCTTGCAGGTTGCTTCAGCATGGTGTGGACTCTCTCGTGTCGACAGAACCCGCAACCCCAAAATACAAACGGCCCGTTGCGGGTGCAAACGGGCCGTTGGTGTGAGTCGCTCGCGCGCTACCGCATCTGCCCGTGAAGGACAGCCAGTAGTAGCAGCGAGGCGGCTTGGGAAAACATGCGATGCAATGTATCACAAAGCCCGCGAGGGCCGATAGGGCATGCCGATGGGCTCAATGGCCGATCAGTCGTGCAGACCGCGCTCGTCGGGCTCGTCGGTGGAGGTGCTGATCACGCTGGTGGGCCGCCCCTTGGACTTGCGCCACAGGTACACCCCGTAGCCCGAGAGGCCGTACAGCACGAACAGCAGGAACAGCACGGTGGGCGGGTGGATGTTGATCACCGCGATGCCCAGGGCCACCAACACCAGCGCGGCGAAAGGCACGCTCTTCTTCAGGCTGAGGTCCTTGAAGCTGTAGAAGGGCACGTTGGTCACCATGGTGAGGCCGGTGTAAAGCGTCAGCACGAACATCACCCAGCTCACGTCCTGCGGAGGTACCCCCGCCTCCTGCATGAGCCAGATGAAGCCTGCCACCAGCGCGGCCGCCGCGGGTGACGGCAGGCCCTGGAAGTAGCGCTTGTCCACCACCCCCGTGTTGACATTGAAGCGTGCGAGGCGCAGCGCGGCGCAGGCGCAATAGACGAAGGCGGCGATCCAGCCCCAGCGCCCCAGGTCGCGCAGGCTCCATTCGTAGGCGATGAGCGCGGGCGCCGCGCCGAAGGACACCATGTCAGAGAGCGAATCCATCTGCTCGCCGAAGGCGCTCTGCGTGTGGGTCAGCCGGGCCACACGGCCGTCCAGGCTGTCGAGCACCATGGCCACGAAGATGCCCACGGTGGCAAGGTCGTAGCGGCCGTTCATGGCCATGACCACCGCGTAAAAGCCGCCGAACAGCGCGGCCAGGGTGATCATGTTGGGCAGGAAGTAGATGCCCTTGGGGCGCCGACGCGCCTCGCTCAGGGGCTCCACTTCGGTGTCGTTTCCGTCGTGCATGTCGTGTGTTGGAATGAAATTCGTCGGCCGGAAAGCTATGCAGTGTACGTGGGGGCGAACAAACAAAAAAGGGCCAGGGCCGCGCACGGCCCTGGCCCGGGAACGGCGTTTGCCGATCAGTTGCGGCTCTGGTCGACCAGCTTGTTCTTGGCGATCCAGGGCATCATGGCGCGCAGCTGGGCACCCACCACCTCGATGCTGTGCTCG